>NZ_HG764815.1:0-55284 GCF_001050535.1 Nostocoides australiense Ben110
CGCTGGCTCGCCGTCGCCGCCGCAGCCGCGGGCGCGCTGGCCATCGGACCCGCCATTCTCTCCCCGACCTCCACATCGGCATCGGTCGACCAGGGCGCGACGTCTTTCGCCCCATCCGTCGTGGCCGGCCTGCCCACCGACGCGGACGACGTTGCGACGTGGCTACGGGACAACACCAGCGGCTCCAATAGCGCCGATGAGGCCGTGTTCGTCGGGGTCGGTGACATGCTGCGCACGGGCTACGTGCCAGCCGGTGTCGCGCGGGCGGCGATCGAGGTTCTCGGCCGGCTGCCCGAGGTGCGAACCGAGACCACCGGTTCGCAGGTCAAGGTCATCTTCGACGATCCCGGCACGCGCGATGGCAATCACTACGTGATCTTCGACACCGATACCGCCGACGTCATCGAGGAGGGCTTCGCCGGCAGCGAGGTCAGCTACCGCGCGACGACGACCTATCACCCGCTCGCGACGCCTTTCCCGCCGATGTCCCGGCGGAGGCGGTCGACCCTGAGCAGCAGCAGGTCGCCAAGCCCACGAGCTAGCCGGCCGAGGAAGCGGCCCAGAGGTTGATGCCGGAGTCGACGGCGTGCCGGTCGATCGACTTCAGTTCGGCGTCGGAGAAGTCGAGGTTCTTCACCGCCGCCACGCTGTCCTCCAGTTGGCTGACACTGGATGCGCCGATGAGGGCGGAGGTGACGCGCGGGTCCCGCAACACCCACGCGATCGCCATCTGCGCCAGCGTCTGGCCGCGTTTCTTGGCGATGCGGTTCAGGGCCGCGACGTGTTTGAGGGCGTCCACGGTGAGCAGCGACTCGCTCAGGCTCTTGTCTTGTGCCGCACGGGAATCCGCGGGAATGCCCTTGAGGTACTTGTTCGTGAGCATCCCCTGGGCGAGGGGACTGAACGCGATGCAGCCGACGCCGCTCATGCCGAGCACATCGAGGAGGGGCTCGCCGCCTTCGGCGGGCTCTTCCTCGATCCACCGGTTGAGCATCGAATAGGACGGCTGGTGGATCAGCAGCGGGGTGCCGAGCTGCCGCAGGATGCGTACGGCCTCCGAGGTGCGCGGACCGCTGTAGGAGGAGATGCCGGCATACAGGGCCCGGCCCGAGCGCACGATGTAGTCCAGCGCCCCCATCGTCTCCTCGAGGGGAGTGTCGGGGTCGAAGCGGTGGCTGTAGAAGATGTCGACATAGTCCAGGCCCATGCGCCGCAGGGACTGATCGCAGCTAGCGATGAGGTATTTGCGCATGCCCCCGCCCTGCCCGTAGGGCCCCGGCCACATGTCATAGCCGGCCTTGGAGGAGATGATCAGCTCGTCGCGATAAGGGCGGAAATCCGCGGCCAGGTGCTCGCCGAAGTTGCGTTCGGCGGAGCCATAGGGCGGGCCGTAGTTGTTCGCCAGGTCGAAATGCGTGACACCGAGATCGAAGGCCCGGCGCAGGATCGCCCGCTGGCGCTCCATCGGGACATCGTCGCCGAAGTTGTGCCACAGCCCGAGGCTCACCGCGGGCAGCCGCAGCCCGGAGCGGCCCACCGGCCGATAGGGCATCCGCCCCTCGTAGCGGTCGGCGTCGGCGAGATAGTCGATGCCCAGTTGGGTCATGGCAACTCCTTGGTCAGTCATTCGGTGCGTGAAATGGGTTCCGAGCGTGAAATCCGTTGGGGCTGTGCGGCTTCAGACGGCTTCAATCTCCGGGTAGATCGGCTGCCACATCCGCTGGTAGATCTGCTGGATCGGGTCGGTCAGCGGCTCTCGCGCCAGCCCCTCCTTCTCGGCCTGCTTGGCGACGGCCACCGCGACCGTGGCCGACACCTGCCGCAGCGCGCTGATGCTCGGCAGCAGCGGCGCTCCTTGCCGGTAGGCGTTGACCATGCTGGCGAGCGCCTCGGCCGCTGCGGCGATCATCCCCTCGCTGATCCGCGTGGCCCGGCAGGTCGCGACACCCAGGCCGAGGCCAGGGAAGATGAGGGCGTTGTTGGCCTGCGCGATGGTGTAGCGGGTGCCGTCGTAGTCCACCGGACCGAACGGACTGCCCGTCGCGACGAGCGCGCGCCCGTCACTCCACGTCAGGACATCCGCCGGCGTCGCCTCGGCGCGGCTCGTCGGATTCGACAGGGGGAAGATGATCGGTCGCTGGCAGTACGACGACATCTCCTCGACGATCTCGCGCGTGAAAGCCCCTCCGCGCGTGGAGGTTCCGATGAGGATCGTCGGCTTCACATTGCGGATCACATCTTCGAGCGTGATGTGCGCGGGGTCAGCCACCGCCCAGTGCTCGACCTCCGCTCGGGTGCGGGCATACGGTCGCTGGAAGGCGAGCAACTCCGGCTGGTCATCGACATACAGGCCGTTGATCCCGATGGGATAGAACCGGGCGTAGGCCTCCTCCTCGGTCTCCGACGCTCCGGTGCGCAGCATCGTGTCGCGGATGAGGTTGGCGATGCCGATGCCGGCGCTGCCGGCGCCGAAGACGCACACGCGGTGGTCGCCCAGCGGCAGGCCCGTGACGTCGACAGCGGCAAGGATCGCGGCGAGCACGACGGCGGCGGTGCCCTGGATGTCGTCGTTGAAGGTGCAGATCTCCTCGCGGTACTTCGTCAGCAGGCGGTGCGCGTTGCTGGTGCCGAAGTCCTCCCAGTGCAGCATGGCGTTGGGGAAGAGCTCGGTGACCGTATGGACGAAGCGGTCGAGGAACTGGTCGTACTTCTCCCCGCGCACGCGCGCGTGCCGCTCCCCGAGATACATCTCGCTCGACAGCAGGCCGAGGTTGTCGGTGCCGACGTCGAGAACCACGGGTATGCAGCGGCGCGGGTGGATCCCGGCAGCGGCGGTATAGACGTTGAGCTTGCCGATGGCGATCTGGATGCCGCCGATGCCCTGGTCGCCGATGCCGAGGATGCCTTCGGAGTCGGTGACGACGACGAGGTCGACCTCGTCGGGCTCGATACCGAAGTTGAGGAAGGACTCCTCCATCATCTCGGGGTGGTCGATGGAGAGGAAAACCCCACGGGGACGGGAGAATTCGTGGCTGAACCGCTCGATCGCCTCACCGATCGTCGGGGTGTAGATGATCGGGAGCATCTCCTCGATATTGCTGGTGAGGAGGCGGTAGAAGAGGACCTCGTTGCGGTCCCGGACGCCGTTGAGGTGGAGGTACTTGCCCAGGCGCGTGGTGGTGCGACGGTACTGCTCGTAGACGCGCCGCACCTGGTTCTCCAGAGTCGTCACGCTGGAGGGGACGAGCCCGACGAGACCGAGTTGCTTGCGCTGGGGCTGCGTGAATGCCGTGCCGCGGTTGATGGTCGGATTGGTCATCACCGCTCGGCCGCGGGCGCGGATGCGAAGCGGACCGAAGCCGGTGGAGGTGTCCTGCTCGTAGTCGCTCGTCGGCATTGCCCAACCTTCCCACACGCAAAGCCGTGGCCGGGCGTGCCGGCCAGGACCCACCTACATCTGGCGTGACCGCGTCCCGAGCCACGGCATAGTGGAGCCATGATCGTCGCCTTCTCAGTTGCGCCCATGACCGGGGGAGACTCGGTGTCCGAGCAGGTCGCCGCCGCCGTCCGCGTCGTCCGGGAGTCCGGCCTGCCGAATCGCACCAGCTCGATGTTCACCGAGATCGAAGGGGAGTGGGACGAGGTGATGGACGTCGTCAAGCGCGCCACCGAGGCCGCCGGCGCCGGCGCCCCGCGGGTCTCACTCGTCCTCAAGGCCGACATCCGCCCCGGCCATACTGGCGAACTCGACGGCAAGGTCGAGCGCGTGGAGCGTCGCCTCGCTGACTGAATCGTCAGCAGGGGATTGGCGAGAACCGCCGCCCCTTCGCGTCGAGCCAAATGCCGTTTGGCCCGTAGGCGCGGCAGCCGGTGTATGTCAATCCCGGATTGGCCGGGACGTTGGGTGTGGTCGGCTGCTGTGTCCGCGGCGCAGTAGGAGTGGACGATCGAGGTGTTGCGGGCACCTGAGCCTTCTTAGCCTCCGCGGCGCGCTTGGCCGCCGCTTCGGCCTCGGCCTTGCGCTTGGCTTCAGCGACCGCCTGCTTCTTTGCTTCGGCCTTGCGTTTCGCTTCCGCCTTGCGCTTCGCCTCCGCTTTGCGCTTCGCCTCCGCTTTGCGCTTGGACTCCGCCTTCTTGGCTTCGGCACGTTGGTGATCCTTGGCCGCGCGCGCGACATCCTTGGCCCCCTGCGTCGACTGCCGCGCCGCCGCTTCCGCTTGGGCTCGTGCACCGGCCAGAGCCGCGCGAGTGGTGTCGACCTTGTGCTGGGCGGCGGCCTGAACCTGGCCGACCGCGCTTCGCAGTTGACAGAGTTGGGCGAGCAGGGCGCTGCGGGTGCTGCCCGAAAGCACGCGCGCTGCTATGAGTTTCGGCGTAGAGAGGGTCGATTCCAAAGTCGTTAACTCTGCGGCTAACGTACTGGCGGCGACGTTCGCCAACAACGGCATTGGGCATTCCTCGGCAGATCGTGAAGCCGCGAGCTCCGCAGCCCTCGTCATCATAGGTCCCGGGGGCAACACCGACGACCACTTGGGGCGTCAGCGGCGCCTGTCTACTCCTGCGGGGGCGCCAGTGATACGCAGGCGGCCTGCAGAAACTGCACTGCAGCGGGACTTGTGCGCCAATACATGCGGCTTTTGGCCGCATGTAGCGGATAATTTACGACCGGCGATATGCTGGACGGGTGGTTTTGCGGCAACGGAGCGTCCTCGAACTCGACCCGGCTGAGGTGAAACGGGCGCGTGCTTTGGCGCGCCAGGCGGGGCGGCCCGTGGTGAACCTGGCCAAGCGGCATACGACCGTCTCGGTGGAGCGGGCCACGCTGCGGCTCGCCGGGCTGAGCGGGGCCGACCACGAGCGGGTGCCGTGGGTCAACCACCTGGTCGACCGGGTCCGCCAGGACGTGGGCCTGGAGCATGGCGTCGCACTTCCGGTGTGGGATGCCCTGCGCCGGGGCGACGCGCCGGACCTGACGACCTTGGCGCAGAAGGCCGCCGGGGGAGCGGTGACCTTCCGGCTCCCCGAGGGCAAGGACGCCACTGCGGCGGGCAAGGCGGCCCGCACGGCCATCAGCCGCGGCGTCCGGACCATCGACAGGCAGCGGGCGACCCGCGACAAACTCATTGCCCGGCACGGGGATCCGAAGCAGAAGCCGTGGATCTACCTCATCGTCGCCACGGGCGACATCTACGAGGACATTCCGCAGGCGCAGGCGGCGGCGCGCGAGGGCGCCGACATCATCGCCGTCATCCGCAGCACGGGGCAGAGCCTGCTCGACTTCGTGCCGGAGGGTGCGACCCGCGAGGGGTATGCCGGCACCTACGCCACCCAGGAGAACTTCCGCCTGATGCGGGCCGCCTTGGACGAGACGAGCAAGGAACTCGGGCGGTATGTGCGGCTGACGAACTACGCCAGCGGGTTGTGTATGCCGGAGATCGCCACCCTCGCCGGGCTCGAGCGGCTCGACATGATGCTCAACGACTCGATGTACGGCATCCTCTTCCGCGACATCAACCCGATCAGAACCTTTGTCGACCAACGCTTTTCGCGGCAGATCCACGCCCGCGCCGGCATCATCATCAACACCGGCGAGGACAATTACCTCACCACCGCCGACGCTGTCGAGGCCGCGCACACCGTCACCGTCAGCCAGCTGCTCAACGAGTACTTCGCCAAGGAGGCCGGCCTGGCCGACTGGCAACTCGGCCTCGGGCACGCCTTCGAGATCGACCCCACCGTCCCCGACAGCTTCCGGCTCGAGCTCGCGCACGCGCTGCTCGCCCGCACGCTCTTCCCCGACGCGCCGCTGAAGTGGATGCCGCCGACCAAGCACATGACCGGCGATATCTTCCGTGGCTACCTGCTCGACGGCTTCTTCAATCTCGTCGGCGCGATGACCGGGCAGGGCATCCTGCTCGTGGGCATGATGACCGAAGCCGTTGTGACACCGTGGCTTTCGGACCGGGACCTGGCCCTGCAGAACGTGCGCTACGTCCTCGACGCCGCCGGTGGACTGACCGAGGACTTCCATCCGCCCCGCGAGGGCCTCATCCAGACCAGGGCGCGCCAGGTGCTCCGGGAGGCGATCGACCTGCTCCAAGAGATCGTTGACGACGCCGAGGAGACCGGCGACCCGGCACTGTTGGCCGCCATCGCCGACGGCACGTTCGGCGCCATGAAACGCCCGCCCACCAAGGGCAAGGGTCTCGACGGCGTCGCGCGCAAGGCACCCGGCTACCTCAACCCCGCCACCGACCTGCTTTCGGAGGGGAGCGACCGATGAACCCCCCACCCCGCACCGAGGCTCAAGAGACCCGCAACAAGTCCCGCCAGCACGTCGGGCAACGCCGCATGGAAGACGCCCTCCCCGGCGAGTTGAGCCTGCACGAGGAATCGCCGCTGGTGCGTCCCTACGGCGACACCACCGGCGACGGCATGGTGCAGATCTCCTTCACCCTGCCCGTCCCGCACGACAAGCGGGCCGAGGGCGCCGCCCTCCAGCTGGCCGCCAAGATGGGCATGAGCCCGGCGATCCTGGTCCACGCCAAGTCGATCGCCCCCAGCTTCACCTTCTTCGTCGTCTACGGCGCTGTCACCCACCTGGTGGACCTGCGCGAGGTCGAGGTGGTCGAACGCGACTTCGACGTCCTCTCCGCGCGTGACACCAACGCCCTGATCCGGAAACGCTTGCGCCGCAAGCTCGTCGTCGTCGGCGCCTGCATCGGCACCGACGCCCACACGGTCGGCATCGACGCCATCCTCAACATCAAGGGATTCGCTGGGGAGAAGGGCCTGGAGTACTACCGGGAGATGGCCGTGCACAACCTGGGCGCGCAGGTGCCGATCCCCGAGCTCGTCAACGCCGCCCACGACCTGCGTGCCGACGCCGTCCTCGTCTCCCAGGTCGTCACCCAGAAGGACGCCCACATCCACAACACGACCGCGATGAGCGCCGCCTTCCGTGAGGCGTTCCCCGCCGGCAAGGTGCCCTTGCTCATCGTCGGTGGTCCGCGCTTCGAGGAGGGCTCCGCCAAGGAGCTCGGCGTGGACCGGATCTTCGGCCGCGGCACCACGCCTGGTGAGGTCGCGTCATACCTCGTGCACGCCATGATCGAGCGCCCGAAGGGAAAGAGCGCATGAGCGCACCCGAGATCGGTATGGAAGTCCGGCACAGCCGGTATGTCCCCTACAGTCACGCCCACTACGCCGGCAACCTCGTCGATGGCGCCTATTCGCTCGCCGCCTTCGGTGATGTCGCGACCGAGATGTGCATCCGCACCGACGGCGACGAGGGCCTGTTCGCCTCCTACAGCGATGTGCAGTTCAAAGCCCCTGTGCGAGCCGGCGATTGCATCGAGATCATCGCCCGGCTCGTGCGGGCGGGCACCCGCAGCCGGGAGATGGAGTTCGAGGTCCGGGTCATCGCGCGCGGCAACCCGGAGCGTTCCGAGTCCGCCGCCGACCTGCTCGACCCACCGATCGTCGCCACCACCGCGCGCGGCGTCGTCGTCGTCCCCTGACGCGGACTCGCCACGTTGAGGCGCCTCTCACCCGGATCGCTGGGCGAGAAGCGTGACCGGTTCGCGGCGCAACAACGGGCCGGCACCCAGGAGGACCATCATCGCGGCCAGCGCCACCAGCCCGCCGCCGATGATTCCGACCATCGCCGCGGACGTGTCGAGCGATGCCCGGGCGACGCCGACGGTGACCAGGAAGGAGCCGAGCAGTCGAGGGACGACGAACAGGCCAGCGAGGCATCCCGCGGCTGTGCCTGCGGTGACGAGCGGCACATATGCCGCGATGAGCTGGCCCATCAACTGCAGCCGAGGTACTGCTGCTGATTCGTCACGCTGCTCAGCCGGCCGTCCAGGCGTCGTGACATGGCGTCGATCACGGCCGTCGGCGAGGTGCCCGGCTGGACGGCGATGTCCAATGCTTCGTGCTGGAAATTGGGCACCAGTCGGCGATAGCCCGCCGTGGTCAAGTCCATGCGGTCGCCGCCGTACTGCACCGTGGAGAGGGTTCCGACGATGAGGAAATCCGCGGTCGTCGATCCGACCCGCACGGAGATGGACTGGCCCACACTCTTGCCGGTGCTGCGCGCCAGGACGGCCCCGACGGCGATTTCGTTGGCGTGCCGCGGCTCTCGTCCCTCGGCCACGGATGAGAAGGTCTGCCCCTCGAAGTCGTCCATGACCACAGCGAGGGATTGTGTGTTGGCGGCCGACCCCTGCAGGAAGTCCTTCAGGACCGCTTTCTGCACCCCCGGAATGGCGCGCACTTCAGCCAGCACAGCGTCCGGGTCGGCGTCCGGGGCAATGCGCGCCGCCACTTGCCCGTAGTCGCCGACGAGCATGTGCATGAAGTTCTCCTTGTTGCTCGGCACGTTGGTGAACAAGCTGGCGGAGAAGATCGAGCCGAGGCCGACCACGAGGCAGACGACAGCGACCAGAATGCTCTGGGTGCGATTGGCCAAGGCCTGTTTGAGGCCCAGGTGCATCTGCAGGTTGCCGCGCGCCGCGGACAGCGGCAGCCAGTTGCGCCGGAAGGTGCGTGAGGCAATCCGGTTCCGCAACGCGGCGACCGGCTCCAGGCGACGGAGCGAGCGCGCCGCGAGCATGCCGGGCACCAGCGCCGCCAGCGTGAGCATGAGCACGATCACGACGGCAGAGACGACGTCGGGTCGAGGGTGCCACGGCATACCGGTCTGTCCCGCAAGGGATTCGGCGATCAGCGGCACGGCCGCATAGGACGCGACGACCCCGACTGTGGCGCCGAGAAGGACGACGAGCGCCGCGGGCAGCGCCAGACCTCGAACGATCTGGCCGGACCGGAAGCCGAAGGTCTCCAGCATCCCGATGGCCGGGAGGTCCTGGTCGATCGCCCCGCGGATCCAGAATCCGATCGCCATGAGAACGATCAGGGTCACCACAAGGGCGAAGAGCACCAGACTGAGGGCGTAGAGCATCGGGCCGGTCATGGTCACGATCTGAATTCCATCCCAGTTCCACACCCAGCTGCGGTGGCCGGCGCCGGAGGGAGCGCTCAGTCGCGCGGTCAGGTCCGCCGTGACCGGCGTGATCTGTTTGCGATCGGGAACCTTGGCCCGGAGGAAGGCCAGCCGGTCGGGCGGCGTGCTGGCGTTGCCCAGGGCAACGTACTCGTCGTGCGGGAGGCCGAGCCCGGTGGCACCCATCGTGATGAATCCCAGGTAGACGTTTTCGAAGAAGCCGGCGACATGGAAGGTGCGGGTCAGTCCGGCCGGCGTTGTCACCGTGAAGGGGTCGCCGATGCCATAGTCGCCGGTCGCACGAAAAAGGTGGGGCAGATAGACCGGGTCCTGGACCGTGGCATCACGACGCTCGAGGATCTCGGTGCGCCCCAAGGCGGGCTGCTGATCAAGATCGACATAGACCACGTCCGCCGCGGTGGAGCCCGACCGCAAGCGGAGGGAGGCTCGCTCGGAGAGCACCGTCATCGAATCGACCTGCGAGACACGGGCATCCGATCGCAAGTAGGCCTGCGTTCGCGCCGCCTCGGTCGTGGGCGTCAGCAGCACAATCTGGGGTGCGTCGAGACGGTCGGCCTCACCGCGGATCAGCTGGGGATAGCGGATGCCGCACAGGGCGCCGAGGTTGAGCAGCGCGCCGGCGACAAGGCTCAGGAGCGCTACGACAGCCAGTTGCACTCGTGCGCGGCGCAGATTGCGCAGCGCGAGCACCCCGAAGGAGGACGCCGGCCGGATCGACATCGTCACCACCCCATCTCGTCGAGAAACCCGGTGAGCCGGGAGAGACGATCGTGATCGTGCTCCGCGTCCCGGCGCCGGCCGAGGACGCACTCGCCACGGATCGCTCCGTCGCGCAGATAGAGCACCCGGTCTCCACGCAGCGCCGAACGCAGGTCGTGGGTGACCACGAGGACGGTTTGTCCGCCCGCGCTCACCTCCCCGAGGAGGTCGAGCACGGCGCTGGACGACTCGCTGTTGAGCTGCCCGGTCGGCTCGTCCGCGAAAACCACTGCGGGAGAGTTGATCAGCGCCCGAACGACGGCGACGCGTTGGGCTTCGCCGCCGGACAGCATGGCCGGGAACTTGCCGCGGTCCGCCTCCTCGATCCCCACCCGGTCGAGCAATTCGCCGGCGCGCCGGACGACCTCGGCGCGGCGGCGGCGGCGCCCGAGCAGGCCGACGGCCAGCACATTGTCGAGGACTGAGAGCGAGTCGAGCAGATGAATCTGCTGGAAGACGAAACCGCAATGGTCGCGCCGGAAGTCGGTCAGGCGCCGCGGGTTCAACGCGCCGATCGCCGCACCGTCGAACTCGATCTCACCCAGCGTCGGGGAGTCCATCCCGCTGAGCACATGCATGAGCGTGGACTTGCCGGCACCGGACGGACCCATGACCACCACGTACTCGCCCCGGGTGATGTCCAGGTCGAGGTTGACCAGGATGTGTTGTTGGAGGCCGTCGTGCGCATAGGTCTTGGAGATCTGCGACGCCTTCAGGACCGTCCCCTGCTGCTGGATCTGCGTCATACCTCGACGGTAGGAAAGCCGGTGCCGCCGAGTCGTTTCGAGACTCTTAAATGGTTCTGAACGCGTGCCGCCGCGGGTCGTGCTGCCGCTCCGCGCAGGCGAGCGTGAGCGCCACCGAGAACCCGTCGGCCGCATTGGCGACGACCAGCGCGCCACCCATGGCGTCCATCAGCGTGTATGCCGTGTGCAGGCCGAGACCCTGTCCCTGGACTCCCGCGGCGTTGGCCGCGCGATAGTGCCGCTGGGTCACCAGCGCCAGCTCGCCCTCGGGGACTCCTGGTCCGTGATCCGTGATCTGGACCGTCAGCAAATCGTCCTCCAGGGCCCCGGCGACGCGGACCGGGGGAGCGGCGTACTTGCGCGCATTGCCGAAGACATTGTCGAGCACCTGCGCCAGCCGCGCCCGGTCGGCGACGATCAGCACGTCGGGCAGGTGGCATTCGCTCATTCAACCGGCGGCGTCGGCTGCCGCGATGAGCTCCCGCAGCTCCGGAGTGCCGATGGCCGTCAGCGTCACACCGAGGTCCTCGGCGTCGGTTGCGTTGGCCGCCAACAGATCTCGCGTCAAGGCATCGATCTGACCGGCCTTGTCCATGATCACCTGCAACCGCGGATCCGGGTCCGACAGCTGCATTACCTCACTGGTCGCGTGGATCGTCGCCAGCGGGGTCCGGATGTCGTGACTCAATTGGGAGACAAGGGTTTTGCGGGGCTGCTGGGCTTGCGCCTCCCGCTCTCGCGAGCGCGCCAGCTCACGGCGCAGGATGTCGAAACTCTCACTGAAGGCACCGAAGGCGTCCCCACGGTGCACGGCGAGCGGCGCATCCAGACGGCCCCGCGCCACCTGGCCGGCGAGACCCCGAAGCTGCCGGAAGGGCCGCAAGATCCGGCGGTCGAGCCACCACAGCCACCCGCGCCGCCAGTGACCAGAGCGCGATGTCGCGGGCCCGCCGGGCGCGGTCGGCCAGCAGGTCGGCATACGGATCGACGACATAGATCCGCGCGACGCTCCCGCCATCGGTCACCACATCGAGACCCAGCGCTCGAGCGGCATACGCGGAGACGTCGTCACGCACCCCCGCACCCGCGTCGAGCACCACGCGGCCGTCCGCGGCCACCACCGCGAAGGGCGGTGCATCCGACGGGAAGTCGTTGCGTGCCAACGACGGCCAGTGCTCGGCCGCGATCTGCGCGAGGTCGTTCGCGCGGGCAACATCCGCCGGCGGAGCGGCCGGCACGCTCGCCCGAGCGACGGCCAGACCGGCCGCCCCGAGCGCCGCCCACAACAGCAGCAGCGCCAGCCAGCGCCTCACGACAGATCCCGGAACGAATAGCCTCGCCCCCACAGGGTCTGGATATAGCGCGGCTGCGCCGGATCCGGCTCGATGTGGGTGCGCAGCCGCCGGATGTGCACACTCAACGTGCCGTCGCCCGTGATCGCGTCGCCCCACACCTGCTCGAACAGCTCGTCCTTGGGCACGATCCGCTCCCGGTTGCGCACCAGATAGCGCAGCAGCCGGTGCTCCATGGCCGACAGCGCGAGATCGACCCCGTCGACCCAGAAGCGGTCGGCGGCCGGATCGAAGCGCAGGTGCCCATCGTCATACCCGGGCACGTCGGTGGCGGCCGAGCTGCGTTGCAGGATCCGGCGGATCTTGGCCAGCAGCACCCCGAGCGAATACGGCTTGCGCAGACAGTCGTCGCCGCCGAGGCTCAGGGCGAGGATCTCGTCGTCGTCGGCCGCGCGGGCACTGAGGAAGAGAATCGGCGTCTGGGAGGTGGAGCGCAGCCGGCGGCACAGATCGAAGCCGCTCATCCCCGGCAGGTTGACGTCGAGGAGCAGCACCCGGACGGTATGCCGCGTCAGCCACGCGAGTGCCGCCTCGGCATCTGCCACCCCTGCCGTCGTGAGCCCGAACGCCTGCAGATATTCGAGCGTGCTGGCGACCAGCGCGGACTCGTCGTCGACCATGAGGACGTCGACCGCGTCGGACATGCCTCCAGCCTAGAACCGAGAGGTCCCCGCCCCAGGCGCCAGATGGGTCCGCAGCGTCGTATAGACCTTGCGCACCCCGATCGCCTGCTGCAGATCGTCCTCGATGCGGCGGAAGAACTCCTTGCGGTAGTTCTGGTCGATGACCGCCTGCACCGTGAAATACAGACCGGCGAACCCGGGGAGAAAGACGGCAACCGAGAACAGTGCGTCACTGATCAGGTGCAGTGGCCCGGTGTAGTGCGGAGCCGACCCCGTCCACGCCTCGATCACCGACGGCCGGATGACGAGCGAGCCGAAGAGCACGAAGAAGCCGAACACCAGCAGCGAGACCAACAACAGCTGCACCGCCTGCGTGATGAACAGCATCAGCATCAGGTTGCGCCTCGACGAAGTACGGCAGCCCGTTCTCGTCGAACCACCGCTCGCACCGGGCGACGTCGTTGGCGGTCAGCATGGCAAAGCTGCGACCCCGCAGGACGTACCGTTGCTCCGTGAGTCGCGACGTGCCTGCCCCGATCCTGCCGGCGCGCCTGCTCCTCGCCCTCGCCGGCGGCGGCGCGATCGCGCTCGCCTTCCCCGACCACAATCAGTGGTATGCCGCGTGGCTCGGCTGCGGCTTGATCGCCGCGGCCGGCTGGGTCGCACGCTGGCGCACCGGATTCCTCGTCGGTCTCGTGGCGGGCCTGGCCTATTTCGTCCCGACGCTCTCGTGGTCGGGGGTGTTCGTCGGCAAGCTGCCGTGGATTGCTCTGGCGACGCTGGAGGCGCTGTATGTCGCGGCGATGGTCGCCGTCATCGGCCCGATCCAGCGACGGTTGGTCGAGCGCCGGCTGGGGTGGGCGGCCTCCGCGACCGTGCCTCTCGGCTGGGTCGTGGGCGAGTGGGCCCGCAGCACCACCCCCTTCGGCGGATTCCCTTGGGCGCGACTGGCCTTCAGCCAGGCCGACTCGCCGCTGCGCAACCTGATGAGCCTTGGTGGTGCGCCGCTGCTCACGGCCGCCGTCGCCACGCTCGGGGTGCTGCTGTATGCCGTGGCTCGCGCCGCCCTGGCCACTCGCAGCCGCGCCCTGACGTCTCGTCGCCGCGTCCTGACGTCAAGTCGCCGCGTCCTGGTGCCCGCCGTCGCGGCCGTCGCGCTGGCGACGCTGCCCCTCGCCATACCGCTCGCTGGGACGTCGAGCACCACCGCACGAGTGGCGATCGTGCAGGGCAATGTCCCCAAGGCCGGACTGGACTTCAACGCCGAACGCCGGGCGGTCCTCGACAACCACGTCCGCGGGACCGAGGCCCTGGCCGCCACCGCCGGCGCTCTCGACCTGGTGATCTGGCCCGAGAACGCCGCCGACATCGACCCGCTGCGCAACACCGACGCCGCCGCCGTCATCACCGACGCCCGCAACGCCGTCAAAGCCCCGCTCCTGCTCGGCGCCATCCTCGAGGAGCCGGCGCCCTTGGTCTCCAACGCCTCGCTGCTCTATCGCCCCGGCGTCCTCGATCCGGAGCGTTACGTCAAACAGCATCCCGTGCCGTTCGCCGAATACGTTCCATACAAGGACTTCTTCCGCCGCTTCAACTCCAATGTCGACCTCGTCCGCGACGGCATGGCCACAGGGACGCAGGTGGGTTACTTCGCGTTGCGGACCCGCTCCGGCGCCCCGTTCGCCGCGCTGCCGACGATCTGCTTCGAGGTGGCCTATGACGGTCTGATCCGGAAGGCAGTCACGCACAGTCCGCAGGTGCCCAGCGTCTTGGTGGTCCAGACCAACAACGCCACCTTCGGCTACACCGCCGAGTCCGAGCAACAGTTCGCGATCTCCCGGCTGCGCGCCATCGAACACAACCGGCCCGTCGCCCACGTCTCCACGGTGGGGGTGAGCGGCTTCATCCGCCCCGACGGGAGCTATGCCGACAAGTCGTCGTTGTACACCGCATACCGTGCCGTCGCCGACCTGCCCCTCGGCCAGGGGACGACCATCGCGGACCGGCTCGGCCGCATACCGGAATACACCGCCCTAGCTGGGCTGTCACTGGCGTGGGGATTGGGTCGCGGCCCCCGGCGCCGCGATAATGGCCCGTCAACCACCCGCTCGAGCAGCGCGAAAGAAGCAACACGTGTCTGACGCCACTGGCACCCGCGAACCCGTCCGCCGGGTCCTGATCTGTATCCCGACCTACAACGAGCGGGAGAACCTGCCGCTCGTCGTGGCCGGCGTGCGCGAGCACGCCCCCGAGGCGGACATCCTCGTCCTGGACGACAACTCGCCGGACGGCACCGGCGCCCTCGCCGACGAGCTCGCCGCGGCCGACGAGCATGTGCACGTGTTGCACCGCGCCGGCAAGGAGGGGCTCGGCATGGCCTATCTCGCCGGCTTCGACTGGGGGCTCGAGCGTGGCTACGACGCCATCATGGAGATGGATGCCGACGGCTCTCACCAGCCGAAATACCTCCCGGCGATGATTGCCGCCATCGCCGATGCCGACGTGGTCATCGGGTCGCGGTATGTCCGCGGCGGCTCCGTGGTGAACTGGCCGGCCTCCCGCAAAGCCCTGTCGATGGGCGGCAACCTCTACATCCGCATGATCCTCGGGATGGGTGTGCGCGATGCCACCGCCGGATTCCGGGTCTACCGCGCGAGCGCGCTGCGCACCATCGGCCTGGAGCAGGTCGCCTCGCAGGGCTATTGCTTCCAGACCGACCTGACGGTGCGCGCCGTGCGGGCCGGCCTGAAGATCGTTGAGGTGCCGATCGAGTTCGTCGAGCGTGAGATCGGGGCCTCGAAGATGAACAACGACATCGTCAAGGAATCCATGGCGCGCGTCACTCGTTGGGGAATCGAACACCGAACCGGCCAGGTCAAGAAGCTCGTGAAGCGGGAAGCGCAATGGGAGAAGTTGTAGTCACGACGGAGTCCGCGGATGCCTAGGGTGAGCGGGTCCACACCGTATGCGGCGGGGGCCGCGGGGTCGCGCCGCCGGCCGTGGCGGCTGTGGCTCCTCCTCGCACTGCTGATCGTGCCGGTCCTCGAGATCGCCGCCATCATCGCGGTGGGCAAGGTGATCGGCGGCTGGCCGACCGTCGCGCTCCTGCTCTTCGAGTCCTTCCTCGGGGCCTGGTTGGTCCGCCGCGAAGGCGCCCGGACGTGGAAGGCCCTCAACACCGCCCTGACCACCGGCGCCATGCCGTCACGTCAGCTGGCCGACGCGGCGCTGGTCCTGATCGGCGGGACCCTGCTGCTGACGCCCGGCTTCCTCACGGACATCGTCGGGTTCTTCTTCATCCTGCCCGTCACCCGCCCGATCACTCGGCGCCTGCTCGAACAGGCGGTGCGCGCCCGCCTTCTCGGGGGCGCTGCAGCCGCCGCCGGAGCCAAGTTTCCCGGAAGTCGCCCAGGTCACAGGCCTGCGAGCCCGGACACGGTCGAAGGACGTGTCGTCGACCGGTAGACTGTAATGTCTGGCCCTCACCGCGGAGGGTCAAGACACCCCCGGCGCGAGCGCTCCCCGTCCGCCGGGCGCGAATCGGCGCACCATATCCGTCTCGGAACAATGCCGCCGCGCTCGCGCGTTCATATCCATAGACCCTCGCGGCCTGCACCCACCGCGAGACCAGCACCGAGTTATTTAGGGAGTTCCACCCATGGCCGACCGCACATTGCGGGGTAGCCGCATGGTGTCCTTCAGCATGGAGACGTCCGAGAACGTCGTCCCCAGCGAGCGCCAAACCGTCGTCTACGTCTGCCCGCAGGACCACCGTATCGAGTTGCCGTTCTCCATCGAAGCCGAGATCCCCGCGACCTGGGAGTGCCGTTGCGGCGCCGAGGCGCTGCTTCTCGACGGCGCCGCGCCCGACCGCAAGCCGGTCAAGCCGGCCCGCACCCACTGGGACATGCTGCTTGAGCGCCGCTCCATCCCCGAACTCGAGGAACTCCTCGAGGAGCGGCTGACGCTGCTGCGTCAGTCCCGCGGCGAGAAGCCGAGCAAGCGCTCGGCCTGAGCCGCTCTCGCCGTCCCGGCGCGGCGGCTGACGATGCACCGGCGCACCTCGAGGCACGACGTGGCCGGCCCACCTTCTCCGGAGAAGATGGGCCGGCTTCGCGCGTCCTGGACCGGCTTCGCGTGTCCTAGATCAGCACAGGTTGCTCGTTGCCGGCCTGGCGGATGCCTTCACGGACATCGACCCGCGAGAGCAGGATGCCGCCGAGGACGAAGAAGACGATCAGGGCGATGATCGCCAGCCGGTAGGTGTGGGTCAGCTGGTAGACGAGCCCGAAGAGCAGGGTGCCGAACCAGCTGGTGCCGCGCTCCATCGCCTGGTAGAGGCTGAAGTACTCGGCTTCGCGCTTCTTGGGGACCAGCTGGCTGTAGAGGCTGCGCGAGAGCGCCTGGGAGCCGCCGAGGACGAGGCCGATGCCGACGGCCAGCACGATGAACGGGATGAACTTCTTCTCCGGGACGAAGTAGGCCACGATCACGATGAGGGTCCACAGCGCGAGGGACCACAAGACGGTGCGCCAGGCGCCGTGCCGGCCCGCAAGTCTGCCGAAGAGCAGCGCGCCGAAGAAGGCGACGAATTGCACGAGCAGGATGACGGCGATCAGCTGGGACTGTTCGAACTTCAGCTCCTCGGCGCCGTAGAGGCTCGAGGAGGAGATGACGGTCTGGATGCCGTCGTTGTAGAAGAGGTAGGCGAGCAGGAAGAGCATCGTCTGCGGATGGTGGCGGCGCAGGTCCCCGAAGGTGTTGCGCAACTGTTTGAGACTGCCGCCGACGGCGCCCTCGCCGACCGCGGTGACCGGGCGCTCGACGCCGCGCAGGTTCCACATCCCCAGCACCGGGATGAGCGTGAAGATGCCCCACCACACGGCGGCGGACAGCATGCTGATCCGCACGGCCATACCGGTGCTCAGCCCGAAGGGTTTCATCGTCACCAGGACCAGGTTCAGCGCGAGCAGCAGCCCGCCGCCCAGATAGCCGAGCGCCCACCCGCGTGAGGAGACCTTGTCCCGGTCGTTGGGATGGGCTATGTCGTTGAGGATCGCGTCGTAGATGACCAGCGAGGAGCCCAGGCAGATGGTCGCCAACACCATGAGTATGGCGCCCAGCTGCCAGCGGGTGCCCTCGACGAAGAAGAGCCCGGCGGCGGCCAGCGCGCCCAGCCACGCGAAGATCCCGAGTAGGCGCGCCGGGCGTGGGGAGCGGTCCGCGACCGCGCCGATGAAGATGAGGAAGATCGCCGAGACGATCGTGGCGAAGGTCGTCGTGTACGGCGCCAGCGAGCCGGGGGCGATTGGTATGCCGAGCAGGCTCAAGTTGGTGTGGCACGCCAGGTCGGTGTCCTGTCCCGGGCAGGCCGCCTGCTTGGCGATGGTCGTGATGTAGGGGCCGTAGAGGACGGTGCCGATGGTGGTGACGAAGGCGGAGTTGGCCCAGTCGTACCAGTACCACGGCCGGACGTACTTGGCGTTCGCCGCGTAGTCCGGTGAGTCGACGTGCGCCGGCGCGGAAGTCATGCCGGAACTCTGGCACACCGCGCGCCCCGAGCGGCATAGGCGCACCTACTCAGCAGTAAGCCGGGTGCGGAACGGCCGCGGTCAGCCTGCGTATTCCCAGTGCCAGGGCTCGGGAAGGGTGCCACCCTGTTCGGCCCAGGAGGGGTGGAACCAGCCGAAGAGTGCGGCGTTCTGCTTCAGCCACAGGTGCGCCGGGGCGCTGTAGTCCTGGACGCCACCGCACAGGTCGACGGCGCGGCCGAGCCCGTGCTCGCTGGTGCCCGGGGTGGCCGCCCACGGGCCGCGGCTGGCCTTGACGGCGACCTGCTCGGCATACGAGCGGTAACCGTCGGTGACGCACAGCAGCGAGCCGGTCTCTTCGGCGTAGGCCTTGGACATCGCATTGAAGGCCGCGGCGGCATCGGGCACCAGGAACTCGTCACTGGAGCCGATCATCGGGCACAGGTGTGACGGGGGGATCTGCCCGTTGGGGAAGACACCGGTGTTCTCGGTGCACGGCTTGGTGCTCAGGTCCTTGATCGCGATGTCGTATTCGCTGAGGGCGTCGGTGAGGCGCTCGCTGGTGCTGATGGCGTCCTCGTCGCCGCTGCCCAGCAGCAGGCCGGCGATGGGCGCAACCTCGGCGATGCGTTCTTGGTGCAGCCGGCGCACCTCATCGACGCTAGCCTGCTGGTCCTTGACCAGGTCGGTGGCGATCTTCTTGGCCTTCGCCGCCTTGGCCTCGGCGGCCACCGCCTTGTCGCGCTCGGCGTCGGCATCCATGGAGGCGCGCTTCTGCGCGACCGCGATCTCGCGGATGTCCTCGACCGAGCGGATGCGGTTGTCGGTGAGGTAGTTGAGGTCGGAGAGGGGGTTGGAGGCCTTGTCGGCGTCCTTGGAGAGGGCGTCGAGGTAGCCGAGTTGTTCGGCGAGCGGTCCGCCTTGGGTGTAGGCGCTGACGGCCCATTCCCGAAGCTCTTCGCGGGCCTTATCGAGACGCTCCTGGAGGTTGCTGGCGGTCTCGGACTGCAGCTTGGCCTTCAGGCGAGCATCGCGGCCCTCGGTCTTGGCCTTGGCGTAGGCCTCGAGTGCCGCGTTGGCCTTGGCCGTCGCCTTGTCCAGCTTGGTCATGGCGGCGGCGATGTCGGCTCCGCCCTTGAGGATCTCGGCCCGCAGCGCTTCGGCACGAGCGATCTGGCGTTGGAGTTCTTCCTTCGTCAGGCCGGCCTCGGTGCTGCCGGTCGGAGGGATCGTGATCGTCATCGACCCGGTGACGGACACGGATGGGCTCTCGGTGCCGGGGCTGGTCTCGGCGGCGGAGGCGGGACCGGCCAGGGCGAGCGTGAGGGACGCCGCGATGAGACCGGGGCCAGCCAGGAAGCGCACATCAACTCCGAAATC
Organism: Nostocoides australiense Ben110; assembly: GCF_001050535.1. GTDB lineage: Bacteria > Actinomycetota > Actinomycetes > Actinomycetales > Dermatophilaceae > Nostocoides_A > Nostocoides_A australiense. The sequence goes on from NZ_HG764815.1 coordinate 19,423, forward strand.
CGTTCAGGCGCACCGGTTGCGCACCTGCGGACGCATGCCTAGGCCACGGCCCAGAAACACTGATCCGGCCGCAATCGTATCGTGATCTTCCATGCGGCCCAACCCCCCGGCCTGTGGTTGTTGACACGGCCGGTTGTCCACAGCCGAAGGGCCAATTCGCGCCGTCCACAGGTGCACGCGAGGGGTCTTGGCAGCAGCGGGCCGGCGGGGGAGCGTGGGGTCATGACAGCCAAGACCACGCCCAAAGCCACCCTCCCGCTGACCGAACCGGCGGCGGCCGGGAGCTGCAACACCGTCCTGCTCCGCGGCCGCGTCAGCGCGGTCGAAGAGACCCGGGTCATGCCCAGCGGCGACGAATTGCGCACCCTGCGTCTGGTCGTGCCGCGTGTCCCGGTCAAGGGCCGCAAGGCCACCGTCGACACCATCGACATCGCCTGCTGGACCGCGGCGACCCGGCGGATCGCCGGCCGCCTGGGGCCGGGCGACGAGGTTGCCGTGACGGGTTCGCTGCACCGGCGGTTCTTCAAGACGCCTGCGGGCGCCGCGAGTCGGTATGAGGTGGAGGCGGCGGAGATTCGCCGGGTCAGTGCTCCACCGGGGGAGTGACGAGCAGCGACCGGCCCTCGTGGGGCTGCAGAACGACATACAGCGAATGCAGATCGTCGACCTCGCCCACCGGCGCACCCGTGACCATGTCGATGACCTTGCTGCCCGGCTGCAGCTCGTCGGAGCGGACGCTGCCGGAGATCGTCTGCGCCGAGAAGTTCAGCACGGTGACCTGGTCCGCTTCGGCGAGACGGTGGACCAGCACGAGCATCGCCTTGTTCGAGACGGCGGGGATGTCGACCTGCTGGGCAGTGGCGAGACCATGCCGGTCGCGGACGGCGAGGATCTCGCGCAGCCGCGAGACGAAGGAGTTCGGGTCCTCGAGCTGCACGTTCAGCGGGCCGTACAGGGCGCGGGCCTTCGGCATCTTCGAGGTCGACTCGCTCGCATTCGGCTGGAAATCGAGGAGGTCGTAGGCGCCGCGGTGGATCCACCGGGTGTCACCGTCGCGGATCAGCGCTGCCACCTGCTTGCGCTCGACCGGCAGGGCGCCGACGAGGTCCCAGCCGGAGAGGGCGAAGACACCCGGCTGCCACGCGTTGTACATCGCGAGCAGCAGGTGAGCGCGTTTGATGGCCTCGACGTCGTCGTTGGTCAGGGCGCTCAGGTCGGCCATGCCGAGGGAGGCGGAGATGACCGAAGCGAGGGTGGAGGCGATGCCGTTGGTGGTGAACAGGGCGTTGTAGGTGCCGGTCTCGCCGGCGATCTTCTCGGTGAGTTCGGCCCGGATGAGGGTCGCAAGGTCGGCGCCGCGGATCGGCTTGCGCCGGAACATGAAGGTGTCGCCGGCATGCAGGGTGGCGAAATGCACCAGCTCGTAGGTCATCTCGTCGTGGTTCTGCAGGGCGTGCACGAGCGAGACGGTGTCGACGCCCATCTCGCGGGCGGTGCGCATCGTCAGCCGGAGGAATTCCGCATCCTCCATCGCGAGGGCGTGGTGGTATGCCGGTCGGTTGACGAAGTCGTAGGACAGGTCGGCGCCGCGCTCGGACGTGGAGTGGATGTCATCGATGGTCAGGTTGAGTTCCTGGAAGGTGAAGCCGCCGACCTTGCGGACCATGCTGGCGATCAGCTGGTTGGCCGCCTCGGAGAGCGGGTGGCCCTCCGACCACGCCGGGCCACCGGTCGCGGACTTCTCGACGCCGAGGAAGCCGTTGGCGTCCAGACGCAGCGCGCCGGAGCCGAGGTCGCCGAGCGAGTGCAACGCGTCACCGATGACCAGCCGCATGCCGGCGAAGGTGGGGTCCAGCCAGTTCAGTGACGGCTGGCCCTCCTTGAAGTAGTGCAGGTAGACCCACCGATGTTCCTCGCCGTCGGGCCCGAGGACCGCGCCGGTGGCCGACCAGTTCGTCTCCTTGACCCCGGGTTCGAAGAAGATCACCCGCTGCATCTCCCCGACGATGTAGCCGGCATCGGTGAGGGACTTTTCGGTCTCGGCATCGAGGTTGGCCGAGTCGCGGCCCTTCGGCACCTTGGGCAGCAGGTGCCAGTCCTCCCGCGGGATCTCGACCATGTGATAGATGCCGGGGTAGTCGCCGATCTTCATCTCGGCGAGCCGGAAGTCCGCCCCCTTGCCGGTGTGGCCAGGGACGATGTCGTCGATGACCAGCCCGCCGTGATCAGTGGCCACTTCGCACATCGCCCGGAACTCGTCTTCGGTGCCGAAGGCGTCGTCGAATTGGGTCGAGATGCGGTCGAAGTGACCGTCGACGCTGGGGGTGGTATCCCAGCCGGTGACGCCGCCGGCGCGCTTGACCGGGCCGGTGTGGATGGCGGTGATGCCGATCTGCTGGAACGCATCCCACAGCTGCGTGCTGCCGAGCGTCCCGAGGAAGGTCGCCCCGGCCGGGGTGATCATCGAGATCGGGTAGGCCGTGAACCAGACCGGCGCCTTCTCGATGGCGGCGCGGGGATCCGGGGCGGCATACGGGTTCTGCCACATGCTGCCCTGGCCGGCGAACTTGCGTGCGAACTGCCGGGCGTCGGCGAGCATCGACTCCGACTCCAGCCACGCGACATACTCCGGGTTGTCTCCGCTCGCGGTGCCGGGCTGTTTGGCCTTGCGCTGCCAGAGGATGTCGCGCAATCTCGCGCGCGGACGCAGCCGGGTGGGGCGGGCCGGGAAGCTGTGACCTTCGAAACTGACCTCTTCCGGCACGGCGTCGCTGGGGTCGAGGATCTCGTCGGGAGGCAGTGTGGTGTCGGTCACGAGGGACTATGGTACGGATCCGCGCGCTTGGCCGTGTCACATCCCGACCGGCGCAGACACCATACCCAGCGGGGTATTTTGGGGACATGCGAACCATCGTCGTCGGAGGGGTCGCGGGTGGCATGTCCGCCGCGACCCGGTTGCGCCGTCTCGAACCCGAGATGGAGATCGTCGTCCTCGAGCGCAGCGGCCATGTGTCGTTCGCGAACTGCGGTCTGCCGTACTACATCGGCGGTGTGATCGAGAAGCGGTCGGCGCTCCTGCTGCAGACGCCGTCGTCGCTGGCGGCGCGCTTTGGGCTCGACGTGCGCGTGCGCCACGAGGTCGTCGCCATCGACCGCGCGGCGCGCACGGTCACGGTGCGCGACCTCGACGGCGGGACCGAGGACTCGCTGACGTATGACTGGCTGGTCCTCTCTCCGGGTGCGCGGCCGGTACGCCCGCCGATCCCGGGCATCGAGCGGGCGCTGAGTCTGCGGGACATCGAGGACACCGACGCGCTCGCCGCCGCTGCCCAGGGGGCGACCCGGGCGGTGGTCATCGGGGGCGGGTTCATCGGCGTGGAGATGGGGGAGAACCTCGTGCACGCGGGTGTCGAGGTGAGCCTCATCGAGGCGACAGCTCAATGCATGGCGCCGCTCGACCCAGAGATGGTCGAGCCGGTGCATGCCCGAATGCGTTCTGCCGGAGTGGATCTGCGCCTTCAGGGGCTCGTGGTGTCGATCGACGAGGAGGGCGTGACCCTCGACGGCGGTGAGCGCGTGGCGGCCGATCTCGTGGTGGCGGCGATCGGCGTGCAACCCGACACGCAACTGGCCAGGATGGCCGGGCTCGCGGTGGGGGAGCGGGGCGGCATCGTCGTCGACGAGCATTGCCGCACAAGCGATTCCGCAATCTTCGGCGTCGGTGACGCGGTGGAGAAGCGCGATGCCGGCGACGGCTCGTCGGTGCTCGTGCCCCTGGCCAACACCGCGAACCTGCAGGGGCGGCGCGTCGCCGACGTCATCGCGGGGCGGGCCGTGGAGGTGCGTCCGGTGCAGGGCACGGCGATCGTCGGGGTCTTCGGTCTGCAAGTGGCGAGCACGGGCTGGAACGAGAAGCGGCTGCGGTCCGCCGGCCGGGCCTATCGGGCCATCCACACCCATCCCGCCGACCACGCCGGCTACTATCCCGGCGCGTCGACGATGGCCCTGAAGTTGCTGGTGGATGCCGAGACCGACGCCATCCTCGGCGCGCAGGGCGTGGGGCAGGCCGGCGTCGACAAGCGGATCGACGTGATCGCGACGGCGATGCGCGGGGGCCTCGGGGCGAGTGACCTCGCCGATCTGGAACTCGCCTACGCCCCGCAGTTCGGGTCGGCCAAGGATCCGGTGAACATGCTCGGCTATGTCGCGGAGAATCTCGCCACCGGCCTGACCGAGAACATCCAATGGCACGAGCTCCAGGACGCCCTCGACGCGGGCGCGACACTGATCGATGTCCGCACGGCGAAGGAGCACGCGGCCGGCGCCATCCCCGGCGCGGTCCTGATCCCCGTGGACGAACTGCGCGATCGCGCTGGCGAGATCGTCTCGGATGACGTCGTGGTGCATTGCGCGGTCGGCGTCCGCGGCCACGTGGCCGCGATGATGCTTGCGCGTCCGGGGCGGCGGCTGCGCAACCTGGACGGCGGCTACATGACCTGGAAGGCCGGCGAGACAACGCAGTAAGCGCCCTTACTTCGGCAAGTCGCCCCAGGCGGGCTTGTCGAAAAAGGGGTTGTCACAGAACAGGACCGACCAGCGCAGGCAGCCGATGTCGGTGCGGTCGAGCGGCTGGTCCCGAAGCACGACCACCCAGTCCGAGTTCGCGTCGAGGGGTCCAACCTCACCGGAGACGACGCGGTGCTGCCCGGTCGTCGACAGCCGGCCGCACCAGCCTTCGGAGCCGGTGCGTCGAGTGATGGCAAGGGTCCGCACCTGGACTTCTTCGCTGTACGGGCGACCCGACGTGCGGATGGTGCGACACGCGCCATCGGTGTCGATCTCCTCGACGACGGCTCCGCCAAGCTCGTCCGGCAACTGGCGGGCCAGCGCCTCCGCGGCCTCGGGTGTCGCGACCGCGAACGCCACGGCGGACCGCAGTTCGCACTCCTGGTTGTACGAATTGACCATCCAGCCGCTGTCCGTGGTCGGGAAGTCGCAGACCTGGACGATCCACGCGTGCTCCGGTGCCGTGCCGGCCGCCGCGGTCAAGGCGTCGCGGTGGCTCGTCGCGGCCGGCACTGCGGCGGCGAGCTTGTCGGTGAGCCGGCCGCCGACGTCATTGCGCTTGAACTGGGCCTTGACGACCAGGGCGCCGTTGACGACCACGTAGCCCCCGACCACGAGTGCCATGAACCAGCCGAGGACCTTGGCGACACCCCCGAGAAAACGAGACATGTCCTGGACGCTAGGGGACATTCCGCCTGCGCGGCATGAGGCGCCGTAATCATCTCGCGTGGAGAGACAAGTGGCGTGATTTGCCCGAATTCGGGCAGATTCTTTGTTTTCGGGCTCCGCGGCAGGATGATTGGGGGTATGCCGGATCGGGAGTTGGTCGAGCGGGTCGCCGCCTCGACGGGCCTGAGTCCCGGGGAGGCGGCGCGGGTCGTCGACGACGTCCTGGCCTGGTATGGCGAGCCGGTGGAGGCCTTCGTGCGCCGTCGGCACGCGGATCTGCAGTTGCACGGAGTGCGTAACGCCGAGGCCTTCGCCCGCATCGCCGCGGAATTGCGGCGACGCGTCGTCGCCGCGCCCGAACTGACGGAACGACAACTGCGCCGCCTCGTCTACGGCTGACGCGGCATACCCGCTGACCGCCCCCGACCATCACCACCACCACTGATCACGAGGAGTCCAACCCCATGTGCGGAATAGTTGCCTATATCGGCGACCAGCCGGCCGCCCCCTTCCTCATCGAGGGGCTGAAGACGCTGGAGTATCGCGGCTACGACAGCGCGGGCCTCGCCGTGCTCGGCGCCAAGGGCACGACAGCCGTGCGGTCGGTGGGGCGCATCCGCGACCTGGAGGCAGCCCTCCCGAAGCGCCTCGCCGGGAAGGTCGGCATCGGGCACACCCGATGGGCCACGCACGGCCCGGCCACCGAGGCCAACGCCCACCCGCACCGCAGCGAGGACGGGCGGATCTCGGTGGTGCACAACGGGATCATCGACAACTCCGGGATGCTCCGTGACCGGCTGACCGATGCGGGCGTGACACTCGCCAGCGACACCGACACCGAGGTCATCGCGCATCTCGTGGCGCGCTCCACGGCCGACACGCTCGAGGCCGCGGTCCTCGATGCGCTCGGGCAGATCTCGGGCACCTATGCGCTGGCGGTGATGGACGAGGCGCACCCGGATCGGATCGTGCTGGCCCGCAACGGTTCTCCGCTCATCATCGGGGTTGGAGAGAAGGAGACGCTCGTCGCGAGCGACGCCGCGGCGCTGGTGCGGCATACCTCGCAGGTCATTCACCTCGACGACGGCGAACTGGCGACCGTCACCGCCGGCGGGTTCCACACCTTCGACCGGAACGCCGAGGCGACCGGCCGGCAACCGGTCGAGATCGAGGTGGCGGCGGCCGAGTGGGAGCTGACCGGGCACCAGCACTATATGTACAAGGAGATGCTCGAGCAGCCGGACAAGGCCGCGGCCGTCATCCGCGGCCGGCTCGACGAACGCTTCGCCACGGCCCGGCTCAACGGGCTCAACCTCTCGCCCAAGGAACTGCGCGCCTTCCGGCGAGTCAAGATCCTCGGCTGCGGGTCGGCCTATTACGTCGGGCAGATCGGTGCCCAGTTGATCGAAGACCTCGCCCGGATCCCGGCGGACGCCGAGGCCGCCTCGGAGTTTCGCTATCGCAACCCGATCATCGAGCCCGAGACGCTGTATGTCGTCGTCTCCCAGTCCGGCGAGACGGCCGACACGGCCTTCGCCGTGTCGGAGATCAAGCGCAAGGGCGGGACGGTCGTGGCCGTGGTCAACGCCGTCGGGTCGACCATCGCGCGAGAGGTGCACGGCGGGATCTACCTGCACGCCGGCCCCGAGATCGCGGTCGCGTCCACGAAGGCCTTGACGAATATGGCCATCGCCTTCGCGATGCTCGCACTGCACATGGGCCGGCTGCGTGACCTCTCGGTCGCCGATGGCGAACGAATCCTGCACGCGCTCAAGCGGATTCCCGAGCAGATCCAGCAGGTGCTCGACAACGAGCCGGCGATCGCCGAGGTCGCCAAGGCGCTGGCTCAGGCGCAGAACGCTTTCTATATCGGCCGCGTGCGGCAGTATCCGGTCGCTCGTGAGGGCGCGCAGAAGCTCAAGGAGATCAGCTATGTGCACGCGGAGGCCTATCCGACCAGCGAACTCAAGCACGGACCGCTTGCACTGATCGACGAGTCGATGATCACCGTGGCCATCGTGCCCGACGACGATCTGACCGAGCGCAATGTCGGTGCGGTGCAACAGGTTCTGGCGCGCGGGGGGCAGGTGGTTGCCCTGTCGCACGAGTCCGTCGACCTGCAGGGCCTTGATGTGGAGCGCATCGATGTGCCGAAGTCGGAGCCGGAACTCGACCCGATCCTCATGGTGATTCCCACGCAACTGCTGGCCTATCACGCGGCACTGACCCTCGGCTACGACATCGACAAGCCGCGCAATCTCGCCAAGTCCGTCACCGTCGAGTGACCCTTGGCCCGGTTGCCGCGAGGTCTTTCATGGCATCGTCGAAGGCCGCCTGGAGTTGCTCACTGGCGCGCGGGGCGTTCGGGTCCGGGCGGGGGATGCCGAGGTGGGCTTCGCGCAACTCATCCATCAGAGCCGTCGTCATGGCCGGTCCGCCGTCGCGCATGATCTCGGCGCGGATACGCCACTGGCGCTCGCCCTCCCGGTGCGCGAGTCCCCAGGTCCCGAGGGCCACCATGACAGGCAGGGCCTGAATTCCGGCCTCTGTCAACGAATAGGCCGCCCGGCGCCCGCGCCCGGCCTCCTCACGCGTCAGCAAGCCGGCCTGGGTCAGCGTCTTGAGACGGCTGCTGAGGATGTTGCTCGCGATGCCCTCGTCGCTGCCGGTCTGCAACTCCCGAAAGTGGCGGCGGTTGCCGAACATGATGTCGCGCAAGACCAACAGCGACCACGGATCGCCGAAGACCTCCACGGCGGCGTTGATCGGGCAGTGCGAACGCGGCGTGGTCATAGTGCTTGCAATTTACCACCAGTAGCGCATAGGGTGACAGTGCTTGCAACTCGCAACCACATCAGGAGGGATCATGCCCGCACGATTCGTCTACTGGATGAATGTCTCGCTCGACCTGAAGATCGAACGCCGCGCCAACGAGCAAGGTGGCGGCGACTGGCTGCGGATCGGGGAGTCACTGCATCGCGACTTCAACGAGCGCGCCGGCACGTTGTCGATGATGATCCAGGGCCGGCGCATCTACGAGACCATGGAAGGGTTCTGGCCGACCGCTCGCGAAAATGCCGGCCTTCCCGACTACTTGCGCGAGTACGGCACGATCTGGACCGACATACCCAAAATCCTTGTCTCCCGGACGCGAACGACAGCCGGGCACAACACGGAGATCTACGGGGATGACGCGATGGAGCGGCTGGCGGCATTGCGGGCCGGGGGAGAGGGGGACATCGGCGTCGGGGGAGCGTCGCTGGCGTCCCAGCTCGTGACGTCCGGTCTCCTCGACGGGTTGGTGCTCTATGTGCATCCGGTCGTGCTGGGGGAGGGCAGGCCGCTGTTCGACGAGGGCACGCCGTCCGTCGAGTGCGACGTGCTCGAGCAGCGGTCCTTCGACGGTGGCGTCACTCTGCACCGGTATGCCGTCCGCACTCGTCAGTGATCCAGCCGGCCGGGTCTCAGCGGGGCTTGACGGCCTTGACCATCACGCAGTTCTTGAGCCCCTTGGGCCGGTCGTAGGTGAAGCCGAGACGCTCATAGAGCCGGCGGGTTCCGTTGTAGAGGAACGAGGATGACATCTTCTTCGTCTGCTCGCTCAGGTCGTGCGGATAGCTCTCGACCCGGCCACCACCGGCCTGCGCAATCAATTCCAGCGCCCCGGTGATAGCCAGCTCGGTCACGCCCTGGCGACGGAATCGCCTGTCGACGAAGACGCACGTGATCCGGTGGTCGGGCTCCGTCGCACTTGTGGCGTCGTATTGCTTCTTGTGGTGGAGGGATGGCAGCTCGGCCGGCGTCCCGTATTCCGCCCATGCGATGGCCTCGTCGCCGTCCATGACGAGGGCGGCGTGGGCGACGCCCTCCTCGACGAGGCGCTTCTTGATGGCGCGATTGCCCTCGTAGCTCTCACCGCGACCCTCGCAGCTGGGGTGACCGCCGTGGAACCACGTGCACCAACAACCGCCGAAGATGCCGTTGTGGCGCTCCACCAGCGCTTCGAACGCCGGCCACGTCTCGGGGCTGAGCGGCTCGATCCGGAACGTCGTGTCCGTCATACCGATGACCCTAGATCCTGTCCCGGACGTTCTGCGTCCGTGACGTGCACATCGCTACAGCGCCAGTCCCAGGGCGATGACGATCGGCAGCGACGTCAAGGACGCGATGGTCGTCACCGTGGTGAGCGACTTCAGGGCGCCGGTTGTGGACAAGCCGAGGAGTGACTTGAACATCCAGAAGAAGTTCGAGTTGACGTGCAGAGCGAACAGCGCACCGGACGCGATGGCCAGACCGATGGCGATCGGGCTGACATCGATCGAGGGCAGGACGGGACCGATGATGCCACCGGCGGCGATGGCCGCGACGGACACCGACCCGATGGCGATGTGCAGCAGTGCGGCGATGAACCACGCGAGGAGAATGCTGACGATGACCGGGGCGCCGGCGTCGGCGGTGAAGAGCCCGGCGAGGGTCTCGTCGAGGCCGGTCTCGTCGATGACCTGGCCGAGAGATCCACCGATTCCGGTGATGAGAAGGATCTCGCCGGTGGTGTGAAAGCCTTCGGAGAGAGCCTCATTCGTGCCGTCGGTGCCGCGATACTTGCGAGCGAGCAGGAAGGCGCCGAGAAGTCCGACGAAGAGGGCGATGGTCGCATTGCCGAGGAAGTCGATGAAAGGCGTGTTGAACTCGAGCACCTCGGCGAAGGCGCCGAAGGCAATCATCAACAAGGGGATGAGAATCGGGAGCAGTGCGACGCCGAGCGGGGGAGTGCGTGTCACCTCGGAAGCCCCGGCCTCGGCGTCCGCGAGATCTTGCGCTTCGAGCTCGGCAAGCGCCTCGTCATACTCCTCGTCGCGATCCTTCTTCCACCACCCGGCGCGCAGCAGCAGCCCATAGATGAGCGTCGTCAGGATCGCTGTGAGCGGCCCAAGGATGATGCCGTAGATGAGCCAGTTGCCGAGTCTGATGTCGAGGAGGGCACAGATAGAGATGGCGGCGAGGCCCGGGATCATGAAGACATAGCCGGCGAAGATGCCGGCACCGATGGCGCCGGCGAGGTGGGGAAGGCCGCGGTCGCCGATGTGCGGGGCGGCGGAGCGGGCCACGGGGGAGGCCAGGACCACCTGCACGTCGACATAGATCGACGGGAAGATCGTTGACATCGCGGTGGTCATGGCATAGGGCATCCGTTTGGCTCCGAAGACGCCGATCAGGGTGCCTACGAGTTTTCGGAAGGTGCCCATGGCGTGCAGCAGCGACCCGATCAGGACGCCGAAGCCGATCAGCAGGCCGACCTTCGCCATGATCTCCCCGAAGCCGCCGGTGATCGCCTCCACCGTTTTCTCGAAGCCGACGCCGGCCGCGAGGCCCAGATAGATCGAGCCGATGATCAGCGAGATGACCGGATCCACTTTGAAGCGGATGATCAATGCGACGATCGCCACGATGGCGATCGTGGTGTGCAGCGCGACCATGAGCCCTGTCCCTTCTTCGCGACCTGGTGGGGTCACGCTAGCGGCAAGTCGCTCGCCGCGCGCATCGGGACGCGCAACGGCGCCCCGCCCGTTTTGGGACGGGGCGCCGAGCGCTTTGGGCTGTCGAGCCCGGTATGTCAGCGGCGCGTGTCGATCAACTGCACCAAGCGCACGTCGGTCATCGTGTTGAGTTCGACCAGGTTACCGACCTCGAAGCTCTGGATGACGGCGGGGGAGCGCTTGGTGTCGAAGCTCTAGGCGTGCAGGAGGCGGACGACCTCTTCCTCCATGGACAGCCCGATGGAGTCGAAGTAGGAGCCGTGTTTGATCGCGGGGATGATGCCGACGGGCTTGCCCGCGCAACTGGTCGAGTTGGTCGCGACCTTGAGGACCTCCTTGGTGAATCAAGGCAAGGCCCTGTTGCGGATCACGCCGCAGGCGGGCGGCTTCCCAAGCGCGGTTGGGGCAAGAGCCTTAGCAACAGCGGCGGCTGCGGACGTTGGCGCCGAGCCCTTGCCGTCGTGGATGGACCAGTTCGGAGGGCGGGCATGTACCGAATCGACTTGACATAATGTCGCTTATCGGCGGTTAAGAACGGGAGGTGCAGCTAATGCGACGACTCCCGGATGATGCTCAGGTCGCGGCAATTGCGCGCGTTCAAGCTATGGCGAACTCGGCGAGACACGCGAGAACCTGCGGCGGGAAGGCGCACTGGTCCGGGAGACTGATCCCACCATGTCCGTGCCGAGCCAGCTCCCGACGGCCGACCCGCTGCGCCGCGGGCCTCTTGCGCCGCCTCCACGCACCCTCGTCGACATCCTGCGGACCACCGCTGACGCATGGCCAGACTCCCCTGCCATCGACAATGGCGAGACGGTGTTGACATACGCTGAATTCCTCACCGCCGCAGAGGAACTCGCCCTCGAGCTCGCCGTCCACGGTGTCGGGCTCGGCGACCGGGTGGGGATCCGGATCACGTCGGGCACCGCCGATCTCTATGTCGCCATCGCCGCCACGCTGCTGGCCGGCGCGGCCTATGTGCCGGTCGACGCAGACGACCCGGACGAGCGCGCACGAACCGTGTTCGGCGAGGCCGGCGTTGCCGCCATCATCGGCAACGCGCTGACGATCACGTCCACCGACCCCGGGCGGCCACCTGTTGCGCGGGAGGAGCCAGGTGTCGAGGACGACGCGTGGATCATCTTCACCTCCGGCTCCACCGGCAAGCCCAAGGGCGTCGCCGTCACGCACCGCAACGGCGCCGCGTTCGTCGACGCCGAGTCCCGAATGTTCCTGCAGGACAACCCGATCGGCCCCGACGACCGCGTCATGGCCGGCCTCTCGGTCGCCTTCGACGCGTCCTGCGAAGAGATGTGGCTCGCGTGGCGCTACGGCGCGTGTCTGGTGCCCGCGCCCCGTTCGCTGGTCCGCAGTGGCACCGATCTCGGCCCGTGGCTCGTCGCCAACCAGATCACCGTCGTCTCCACCGTCCCGACCTTGGTCCTGCTCTGGCCCGCCGCGGCCCTGGACCAGGTGCGCCTGCTCATCCTCGGCGGCGAAGCCTGCCCGCCGGAGATCGGCCTGCGTTTCGCCACCCCCGAACGGGAGGTCTGGAACACCTACGGCCCTACCGAAGCCACCGTCGTCGCCTGCGGCGCCCGGGTCCACCCCGGCGAGCCCGTCCGCATCGGGCTGCCCCTCGACGGCTGGGATCTCGCCGTCGTCGACCCGAACACCGGCATACCCGTGCCGGGTGGCGAACTCGGCGAACTGATCATCGGCGGCGTCGGCTTGGCCCGCTATCTCGACCCGGCCAAGGACGCCGAGAAATACGCCCCGATGCCCACCCTCGGATGGGAACGTGCCTACCGCAGCGGGGACCTCGTCCGCCTCGACCCCGACTCCCCCGCCGCCGGACTGCTCTTCCAAGGCCGCGCCGACGACCAGGTCAAGGTCGGCGGGCGCCGCATCGAACTGGGCGAGATCGACGCCACCCTGACCGCGCTCCCCGGTGTCAAAGGGGCCGCCGCCGCGGTGCGCAAGACCAAGACCGGCAACAGTCTCCTCGTCGGCTATGTCGCCGTCGACGACACCTTCGACCGGGCCGCCGCCATCGCGATCCTGCGCCGCGACCAGCCCGCCGCGCTTGTCCCACGGCTGGCCGTCGTCGATGACCTGCCGACCCGCACCTCCGGCAAGATCGACCGTGACGCCCTCCCCTGGCCCGTGCACGAAACCGTCGAACAGCCCTCCGACCCAAGCCGATCCGTCACCGAACAGTGGATCGCCGAACTCTGGCGCGACGTCCTCGGCGCCGACGACGTGAGCGCCGACGCCGACTTCTTCGACCTGGGCGGCGGGTCGCTCAGCGCCGCCCAGGCCGTGGGCCTGATCCGCGCCCGGCACCCCGGATTCACGGTCGCCGAGATCTATGAGCATCCCACCCTCGCCGGACTGGCGGCATACCTCGATGAACTCGAGGGCCCCACCGGCCCGCGCAACAGGCCCACCGAAAGGGTCCCGCGCAAGACCCAGATCGCGCAGGTGCTCGCGACCGTCGGGTTGCGGACTATCGCCGGGTTGCGCTGGCTCACCCTCGTCGCCACCGCCTCGACCCTCGCCCACCGATCCGGGATGCCGATGGCCACTGTCGCCTCCTGGTGGTGGCTCGCCCTCGGCTGGCTCGTGCTCATCACTCCCCCGGGCCGCATGCTGCTCGCGGCCGGCGGCATCCGGGTGATCCTGCGGGGCGTCGGACCTGGCAACTACCCCCGCGGGGGCCGGACCCACCTGCGGATCTGGCTGGCGGAACGCTGGGCGGCCGAATGCGGCGCCGTGCGCATCTCCGGAGCCCCGTTGCTCCCGTGGTATGCCCGCCTTCTCGGCGCCCGCATCGGCACCGGGGTCGACCTGCATACTGCTCCCCCGGTCACCGGCCTGCTGCGCATCGGCGACGGCGCGTCCGTCGAACCGGAAGTGGACTTGATGACCCACTGGCTCGACGGCGACCGGCTCTTCGTCGGATCGATCCGCCTGGGTCCTCGCTGCCGGATCGGTGCCCGCACCACCATCGCGCCCGACACCTACGTGCACGCGGAAGCCGAGATCGCGGCCGGCTCGGGCGTCGTCGGCGAGGTCGGCCGTGGCGAATACTGGGCCGGTTCACCGAGCCGAAAGATCGCCCCGGCCCGCGGGCCGTGGGAAAGCCGGCCCGCCCCCATCAGGTCGAGTTGGCGCGTCGCGTATGCCGCCACCGCCGTGCTCATCGACATCCTCCCCTTCCTCGCCGGCCTGGTCGGGTTCGGTGTTTTGTGGCCCCACGTGCGGGCGGCCGACTCCGGTAGCGCGGCGGCACGGGCCGCTCTGGTCTGGCTCGCCCCCGCGACCCTCGCTGCTGCAGCCACCCTCGTCGCAGCCGTCTGGATCCTCGTGCGGCTGCTCGGGATCGGTCTTGCCGAGGGCCACCACCCGATCCATTCACGCCCGGCCTGGCAGGCGTGGACGACCTTCCGGATCCTCGACGAGGCCCGGTGGTGGCTCTACCCGCTGTATGCCAGCAGCCTCACCCCGGCCTGGTTGCGCTCCCTCGGCGCGAGCATCGGCGCGGACGCCGAAGTCTCCACAGCCGTCCTGATCCCGAAGCTCACTGCCGTCGGCGAGGGTGCCTTCCTCGCCGACGACACCCTGATCGGCGGCTACGAACTCGGCGGCGGCTGGCTGCGGGTCGCGCCGGTCAAGATCGGCAAACGCGCTTTCGTGGGCAACTCGGGGATGGCTGCCCCGGGCCGCAAGGTGCCCAAGGCGAGCCTCGTCGCGGTGTTGTCCGCCGCGCCGCGACGTGGACGCGCCAAGGCCGGCACCTCGTGGGTCGGGAGTCCGCCGGAGCGGCTGCGCCGCCAAGGCGACGAGGTGGACGCCGCCCGCACCCACCGGCCCGCGTTGCGGCTGCGGATCCTGCGCGGCGCCGTCGAGGTATGCCGCCTGCTCGCCGTCCTCGCGCACACCGCACTCCTCGTCCTGGTCACCGTCGCGTTGCTCGCCCTCGCCGGCCGCGGGTGGTGGCTGGCAGCGGTCCTGGCTGGGGTGGTGTTCATGGTCGCGGGGCTGGTGGCCGCCGCGGTCGCCGTGCTCGCCAAGTGGCTGCTGGTGGGCCGTGTGCACCCGGGCGAGCACCCGCTGTGGAGCTCGTTCGTGTGGCGCAACGAACTCGCCGACGCATTCGTCGAAAGCCTCGCCGCGCCATGGTTTGCCGAACCGGCCACCGGGACAACAGTTCTCGTGCACTGGTTGCGGGCCATGGGCGCCCGGATCGGGCACGGCGCCTGGATCGACACCTACTGGCTGCCCGAGCCCGATCTGATCGACCTGAGGGAAGGGGCGACCGTCAACGCCGGCTGCGTCGTGCAGACCCACCTCTTCCACGACCGGTTGCTGCGCATGGACACCGTCACTCTCGACCGCGGCGCCACGCTCGGCCCCAACAGTGTCGTCCTGCCGGCCGCCGTCATAGGGCGCCACGCCACGATCGGTCCGGCGTCCCTCGTGATGCGCGGCGAGGTCGTGCCCGACCGCACGCGCTGGATCGGCAACCCCATCGGCCCCTGGTTGGAGCCGACCGTCAGGCAAGATAGGGCGTTCGACCCCCACGACACCAACCGCGACGACCCCGACGAGGAGTGACGGTGCCACGCACCGGAACCGATCCCTATGTGCCCGGCCACGGCGACCGCCGCTGGTCCGCCACCGCCTATACGCTCGAGCTGGACTACAAGGTGGCGACCAACCACCTGTCCGGATGGGCGCATGTCGACGTCCAGCTCGCCGAGGCCGGCCGGGACATCGAACTTGACCTCTACGGGCTCCGCGTCTCTTCGGTCCTGATCGACGGCCAGAAGGCCAAGAACTACTCCCACAATGGTTCTCGGCTCAAGGTGACCCTGCGGCCCGACGGGGGCGACCGCATACGACTCTCGGTCGCCTATGCCGGCAAGCCCCGGCCGATGCCCGGCCCCGACGGGCGCGCGGGCTGGGAGGAGTTGACCGACGGCGTGCTCGTCGGCTCCCAGCCGCACGGTGCGCCGTCGTGGTTCCCGTGCAACGACCGTGCCGACGACAAAGCGCCGTACCGGATCGCGATGAGTGTCGAGAGCGGCTACCACCTCGTCGGCAACGGCGCCCTGGTCGACAAGCGGACACGATCGGGCCGGACGACATGGACGTATGAGCAGCGGGAGCCGATGGCGCCGTACCTCGCGTGCGTGCAGATCGGGCGGTATGCCGTCACTCACCTGACCGCTCAACCGGTGCCGGTCGACGTGGTCGCGCCGGCGGGGGCGCGGATCGGGGCCGGGTCCGCGTTCGAGCATCAGGGCGCGATGGTGACGGCGATGAGCGCGTGGTTCGGGCCCTACCCGTTCGGCGCCTATCGTGCCGTCGTCGCCGCTGACACCTTCGAAATCCCGCTCGAGGCACAGGGATTGGCGAGTTTCGGGATCAACCACGTCACGCCGGCCTGGGAGAACGAACGGCTCGTCGCCCACGAACTGGCGCACTCGTGGTTCGGCAACTCTCTGACCGCACGGTCGTGGGCGGACATCTGGCTCCACGAGGGATTCGCCTGTTACAGCGAGTGGCTCTGGGCGGAGCACCGCGGGATGCGCAGCGTCGAGGACCAGGCACGCGAGCAGTGGAAGCGGCTCTCTCGACTCCCCCAGGACCTCGTCATCGGCGCGCCGGGAGCGGACCGGATGTTCGACGACCGCGTCTACAAGCGCGGCGCGCTGACCGTCCATGCCCTGCGGCTCGCGCTCGGAGACGAGTCGTTCTTCGCCGCCGTGCGCGCGTGGACGGCAGCCCATGCCTACGGGGTCGTCACGACACCCGACCTGATCGCCCACTTCGGCTCCGTGGACGCACCGGCGGATCGTGCTGTGCCGCAGGTGGATTCGATCATCCAGACCTGGGTGTATGCCGCCCCGCTCCCAGAGCTGGGATGAGCTGGGCCACTCGCGCGGCGTGGCCGGCCACGTCGACCCGGGTCACGCGCACGCGATACGGAGTGGCCGGGCCCGGCACCTCGAGCAGGCAATCGCCGGCCCAGTCCCCCTCGAGCAGGCGCACCGAGTCCGGGTCGTCGGCCAGGCCCCGGCCCGTCGCCTTGAGCGCCGCCTCGGTAGCCGTCCACTGCCCGAGCACCGCCGCGTCGGCGCGGTCGAGGGGCTCGATGTCGACGCCGACGGGGCCGGCGGTGTCGAGGACGACCACGGTGGCCTGCGGGCTGTGGCTGACCGACACCCAGTGCCGCGGAGTGACTCCCGTTGCGATGACCGGCCCGTGACGCGAACTCCCGCAGCGCGGGCACAACCGGGTGACTCGCGCCACGGGCGACGCGAGGGCGTCCCGGACGAGAGCGACCCCGCTGCCCTGCGGCGTCGCACCGAGGACGACGATCCGCACCGGCCGCGGTTCAGCGACCGGCGGGCGTGCAGATGCAGGAGCGGTTGCCGTCGGCGTCGGCGACCACCCAATAGGCCGGTGCGGCCGCATCGCTGACGAGTGTCCCACCGGCCTCCAGGACGGCTTGGACCCGGCGCTCGGCGTCGTCAGCGGGGACCCACACGTCGAAGTGCCAGCGTTGCTCGTGACCGGCGGCCGGCAATGCGAACTCGTCGTGCTCGCGATCCGTCTCCTGCCACCACACCGTCGGCACTTGGCCGCTGGCATCGACCGGTTCGCCGTCCTTGACCTCGCCGCCGAGCAGCGCGGCATAGAAGCCCGCCAGCTGATCGCCGCGGGCGGTGTCGAGCCCGAGTTCGAGCTGTGTCAGGCCGGCCACGTCTGCGGACACGCCCATCTCGGCGGCGAACTCGCTGATTTTGCGGGCCAGCTCGATATCGCGGCTGGTGATCCCCCGCACGTCATGGCTGGAGAGGGCGACGATGACCTCCGGATAGGTGAGCGTGACGTCCGGGTGATGGTCCGCAGCCTCCGCGGCGGCCCCGATCCGGTCGACCAACGCGAGTCCCGTGGCGAAATCCCCGGTCCGGAACCGCGCCTTGAGCCGATTGCACACCAATCGCCAGTCACCCAGGCCCGAGTCGTCGATTTCGGCCGTCGTGAGCTGCTGCTTCGGATCCGTCATGCCACGACAGTCCCACATCTGCCGGACGAATTGCGTCCGGTTCCGCCGCGAATCCCCCGATGCGTCAACCGGCTTCGGTCGCGCGCAGGTATGCCGGCCACTTGGCCGCACCATCGGGCACGAGGCCGGCCAAGGTGTCATCCGGATTGAAGGTCTTGCAGCGTTGCAGCGACAGGCAGCCGCAGCCGATGCACGAGTCCAGGCCGTCGCGCAGCGTCTCGAGGGCCGCGATGCGCTCCTCGATCCGCTCGCTCCAGCCCCGGGAGATCCGTTGCCAGTCGGCCTTGGTCGGTCCCGGCCGAGCCTACAAGAGCCGGTCCAGAACGTGAAGCCGGATTGAACTTCCGCATCACCAGCCGAAGCGGTCCGGGTCGCCGGCGCCCACCCGCACCACCTCAGGCTCGTCCGAGGAGAAGTCGACCACGGTCGTGGGCTCGCTGCCGCACTCCCCCGTGTCGATGACGATGTCGACCGCATGGTCCAACTCGTCCTTGACGAGCCAGCCCTCGGTCATCGGCTCGCTCTCGCCGGGCAGGATCAGCGTGCTGCTCATCAACGGCTCTCCGAGCTCGGTGACGAGGGCCTGCACCACCCGGCTGTCCGGGATGCGCACGCCGACGGTCTTCTTCTTGGTGTGCAACAGTTTTCGCGGCACGTCCTTGCTGCCGGGCAGGATGAAGGTGTACGGCCCGGGCGTTGCCGCCTTGACCGCCCGGAAGACCGAGTTGTCTATGAAGACGAACTGTCCCAACTGGGCAAAGTCCTTGCACACCAATGTGAAATGGTGTTTGTCGTCCAGCCTGCGGATCGCGTGGATGCGATCCTTGGCCTCCTGATTGCCCATCGTCGCCCCGAGGGCATAGCCGGAGTCGGTCGGATAGGCGATCAACCCGCCCTCGCGAAGCAGCGCGACGGCCTGCTGGATCGCGCGCGGCTGCGGATCGACAGGATGGACTTCGAGCAGGCGGGCCATTCGCCAACTGTATGCCGGAGACGGCGCCCCGCTATGCCTCGAGGAGATCCGTGACGCGGCGCGCAAGGACCTCGGCGTCACCGTCGAGCGACACCAGCTTGTTGCGCGCCGTCACTCCAGAGACGATCGTGACCTGACGCAGGCGGAGCCCGAAAGCCGCGGCGAGAGCACGGCATACCGCTTCGTTGGCCCGGCCGTCGACAGCCGGCGCCGACACGGCGACGACGAGGTGGTCCTCGCCGTATCGGCCGCCGACGCGGGTGCGGGAAGCCCCGGGCTTGACGCGGACGCGGATCTGCACACGCCGATTCTCGCCTACCCTGGGCCTGCCATGGACTGTCACTACTACGACGCCGGCGTGTGCCGCTCGTGCACCCGCATGGGAATGCCGTATGCCGATCAGCTCCGCGACAAGCAGTCCGCGGCCGCCGCCGTTCTCGCCGCACATGCCGCACCGTCGGCCTGGCGAGATCCCTTCGCCGGCACCGAATCCGGCTTTCGCAACAAGGCCAAGCTCGTCACCGGCGGCGCGCCCGGCGAGGTGACGGTCGGCATCCTCGACGCCCGCGGCCGAGGTGTGGACCTGCGCGACTGCGGGCTCTATGAAGCGCCGCTGCAGGCCGCCATGACTCCTGTGGTCCGGATCGTCGAGGACCTGCGGCTGCTGCCGTATGACGTGCCCAGACGCCGCGGCGAACTCAAGCACCTCCTGCTCACCACCTCGCCCGCCGGTGAGCTGATGGTCCGGTTCGTGCTCCGCAGCACCGGCCAGCTCGCGCGGATCCGGGATGCGCTGCCGCGTCTCCTCAGTGAGGTGCCCGGGACGCGGGTGGTGTCGGCCAACATCCAGCCCGAACACAAAGCGGTCATCGAAGGCGCCGACGAGATCGTCCTCACCGACGACGACACCCTGCCCATGGACCTCGACGGGATCCGCCTGCACCTGCGACCCAACAGCTTCTTCCAGACCAATACGTCCGTCACGAAGGGTCTGTATCGCCAAGCCCGGGAATGGATTTCGGACCTCGACCCGACTGTCGTGTGGGATTTGTATTGCGGCGTGGGCGGATTCGCGCTCAACGCGGCCGGACCGGGGCGGCGTGTCTTCGGCTCGGAGGTCTCCGCCGAGGCGATCGCCTCGGCTCGCATCAGCGCGGCCGAGCGCGGAGGCGAGGTGCACTTCGAAGCCGGTGACTCCGCCCGCGTGCTGGCCGAATCCAGCTGGCCGGCACCGGATCTCGTGATCGTGAACCCGCCCAGGCGCGGCCTCGACGCCGACCTGGCCGCGCAGATCGAGAACGGGCCCGCGGCATACCTGCTCTACTCGAGCTGCAACCCGCAGACGCTGGCGCGCGACCTGGACCGGATGCCGAGCTTCCAGGTCCGGGCCGCGCGCCTGTTCGACATGTTCCCGCAGACGACGCACGCCGAGGTGCTGATCCTCGCGGGGCGGGTGCCAACGACCGGTCAGCCGAGGGCGGCAACCGCCGCGTCGTAGTCGGGTTCGGTGGTGATCTCGGGCACCAGCTCGGTGTGCAGCACCTTGCCGTCGGTGTCGACGACGACGACCGAGCGAGCGAGGAGGCCACGCAGCGGACCGTCCGTCATCGTCACGCCGTAGTCATCGCCGAAGTCGCTGCGGAAGCTCGACCCGGACACGACGTTCTCGATGCCCTCGGCCCCGCAGAAGCGGCCCAGCGCGAACGGCAGATCGGCCGAGGCGCACACGACGGTGGTGTTGTGGAGGCCAGCGGCGAGTTCGTTGAACTTGCGCACGCTGGCGGCGCACACGCCGGTGTCGACGCTCGGGAAGATGTTCAGCACGACCCGGCGCCCGGCCAGCCCGGCCAGGGTGATGTCGCCGAGGTCGGTGCCGGTGAGGTTCAGTTCGGGAGCGGCGGCTCCGGGCGCGGGGAGGTCGCCGACGGTGTTGACGGGATTGCCCTTGAATGCTGTTTCAGCCATGGCACAGTGTCTAGCACGTCGGCCCGCACCGAGGACAGGGCGTCTTGTCGGTCGCGGTCGAAACGCCGTCGATCACCCCTGCCCAGGAGTAGGCTGCAAGGGAGATAGCAAGGGCGAGCCCGGTGTCGGCCAGGCGGCCTCGCTTCGGGTGTCCCCCCGCACCGGCCCGCGCGATGTGACGGACGGTGCCACCATGCAGAACCCCGCAGCGAAGCAGAACTCCGGAGCGAACGACTCCGCGCCGTCGACCGCCGGTCACTGGGCCAGCGCCTTCCCGATCGTCGAGCGTGAGGACATCTCCGCGGTCACCTTCAGCCTGACGGTGCGCCACCCGCTCATGGCCAAGGCCGCCCGTCCCGGACAGTTCGTCATCGTCATGTCGCACGCCGAGGGTGAGCGTATCCCGCTGACGATCGCCGACTTCGACGCCGCCGCCGGCACGATCACCCTTGTCATCCAGGCGGTCGGCAAGTCGACCCGGGAGATGCAACGACTCTGCCAGGTCGGCACCAGCCTGCACGGCATCGCCGGACCACTCGGCATACCCACCCCCATCGAGGCGAGCACCCGTTCCGGTGCCCCACCGACCATCGTCTGTGTCGGTGGCGGTCTGGGGGTCGCGCCGGTCTATCCGCAGGCACGTGCCTGGCACGACGCGGGCGCCCGGGTGATGGGCGTCCTCGGCTTCCGCAACCGCAATTTGGTGTTCTGGGAGAACAAGTTCCGCGACGTGTGCGACGAGTTGATCCTCTGCACAGACGACGGTTCGGCGGGCACCCAGGGGATGGTGACCGACGGCCTGCGGCTGGCGCTCGAAGCCCACCCGGAGACCAGCGAAGTGATCGCCATCGGGCCGCCGGTGATGATGCGAGCGTGCGCCGAAGTGACCCGGCCGCACGGCATACGCACCAGCGTCAGCCTCAACCCGATCATGGTCGACGGCACGGGGATGTGCGGCGGCTGCCGCGTGCGCGTGGGTGGTGAGGTGAAGTTCGCGTGCGTCGACGGGCCGGACTTCGACGCCCACCTCGTCGACTTCGACGACCTGGCCTCGCGGCTGCGCCGCTACGGCGAGGAGGAGGCCGATGCGATGGCGCAGTGGGAGACGGTATGCCGCCGCGCCGAGCACACACAGGCCGACAGCTTGGCCTCCGCCCTCCCCGACGCGCGGGGCTGACCGTGGCCGC
Source organism: Nostocoides australiense Ben110 (assembly GCF_001050535.1). Lineage (GTDB taxonomy): Bacteria > Actinomycetota > Actinomycetes > Actinomycetales > Dermatophilaceae > Nostocoides_A > Nostocoides_A australiense. The sequence goes on from NZ_HG764815.1 coordinate 41,401, forward strand.
GAAACGCACCATCCGCAGCATCCCCCAGGAGCGCACTCCGGTGCGCGAGCAACCGCCGCTGGAACGCGCGAGGAACTTTGTCGAGGTCAATCTCGGGTATGACGCGTCGGAGGCCGCCCGCGAGGCCCAGCGTTGTCTCTTCTGCGCTGACCAGCCGTGTGTGCGCGGATGCCCCGTCTCGATCGACATCCCGGGCTTCATCCGGCAGATCTGCCACGAGGACCACCAGGGCGCCTACGACACGATCGCCCGGACCAACCTGCTGCCGGCCGTGTGCGGCCGCGTCTGCCCGCAGGAGAACCAATGCGAAGGGGTCTGCACGGTCGGTGAGAGCCTCGAGCCGGTCGCGATCGGGCGGCTGGAGCGGTATGTCGGCGACCTGGCCATTGCGAACGACTGGGCGCGCCGCCCTTACATCTCCCCCACGGCATACCGGGTCGGCATCGTCGGCTCCGGGCCGGCGGGCATGGCGTGCGCAGCCGACCTGGCCAAGGCGGGCTGCCAGGTGACGGTCTTCGAGGCGCTGCACCTGCCCGGGGGCGTGCTGCGCTACGGCATCCCCGACTTCCGGCTGCCCGGGGAGGTCATCGACGCCGAGGTCGCCAACCTCGAGAAGCTCGGGGTGCGTTTCGAGTGCAACACCGTCGTCGGACGGCTCTTCACCATCGAGCAGATGCTCGAGGACCTCGGCTTCGACGCCGTCTTCATCGGCACCGGTGCCGGCTACCCGACGATGCTCGGCATCCCCGGCGACTCGCTCGGCGGTGTGCTGTCGGCGAACGAACTCCTCACCCGCGCCAACCTGATGCAGGCCCGCGACTTCCCGGTGCACGACACCCCGATTCCCCTCGGCAAGCAGGTCGCCGTCGTCGGGGCCGGCAACACCGCCATGGACGCGATGCGCGTCTGTCTGCGCCTCGGCGCCGAGCAGGTGCACTGCATCTATCGCCGTTCGCGCACCGAGGCACCCGCCCGGGCCGAAGAGGTGCATCACGCGGAGCAGGAGGGCATCGAGTTCCACTGGCTCACCAACCCGGTCGCCGTGCTCGACGACGGCGCGGGCAATGTCCGGGCGATGCGTTGCGTGCACATGGAACTCGGCGAGCCGGACGACTCCGGCCGCCGCCGGCCCGTGCCCATCCCCGGCAGTGAGTTCGAATTCCCTTGCGACCAAGTCGTTTTCGCGATCGGCACCAACGCCAACCCGATCATCGGGCAGACCTCGCGGCTGACGCTGAACCGGTGGGGCTATCTGCAGACCGACGACGACCTGGCCACGTCCATCGACGGCGTCTTCGCCGGTGGCGATATCGTCACCGGCGCCGCGACCGTCATCGAAGCGATGGGCGCCGGCCGCACGGCCGCGGCCGGCATCGTGCGCCATCTCGGCATCCGCGACGTGCGCCGGCGCTACGACGACGGCGAAGAACGGATCTTCGGCATTGCCGCGCACGAGCGCGGCCACGCCCGCGTGCGAGAGGTGGCGGCACTCCTATGACCCTTTCCCTCGACGATCACCTCAGGCGGGACGGCGACCCAGCAACCGGCAGACCGGCGGCTGAGGAGATAACGGAGATCTCGCAACACGTCGTGGAGATCATCAGCGACTCCGGCGAGGGCGCGCAGCGGTGCGGGCAGTCGTTCGGGGCCGTCGCCGCGCGCGCGGGCAATGGCGTCTGGACGGTGGAGATCATCCCCGCCGAGATCCAACCCCCGGCCCGCAGCGTCGCCGGCGCGAGCGGCAACCGCATCCGACTGGGATCGCAGCGCATCACCAACGGCGGCGACGAGGCCGACCTGGTCGTCGCCTTCAACGAGCAGGTGCTGCTCGGCCGGGTGCACATGAAGGAACTCAAGCCCGGTTGCATCATCCTGCTCGAAGACATGTGGCGCGAGCATCGCGATCCGCGCATCCGGCAGGCATACGGGGAGACCTATGACGCGCTGGAGGCGACCGGCTATCGTCTCATCGAGATCCCGATGGAACGCGAGTGCCGCAAGCTCGTCGCCGACCCGCGGCGCGGCAAGAACATGTTCGCGCTCGGAATGCTTTGTGCCATCTACCAATTCGACCTCGGCCTCGCACGCGAGCAGGTCGCAACGACCTTCCGCAAGAAGTCGGCGGCGCTGATCGAGTCCAACACCAACCTGCTGGTCGCCGGCTACACCTGGGCCCGCTCCAACCTCGACCTGGCATTCCACATCCCGGCCGTCGCGGCCGGCGGGCGCCAGGTCGTCACCAATGGCAACACGGCCCTGGCCCTCGGGGTCGTCGCATCGGGCATGGAGATCTGCGCCATGTACCCGATCACGCCGGCCACCTCTGCCTCGCACTATCTGAGCGAGATCTTCCCCAAGGTCGGCGGCATCGTCCACCAGGCCGAGGACGAGATCGCCGCCGCCACGTTCGCCATCGGCGCCTCCTTCGTCGGCAAGTGCGCGGTGACGATCACCTCCGGCCCCGGATACTCCCTCAAGCAGGAGGCCCTGGGGTTGGCCGTCATGGGCGAGATCCCGCTCGTCGTCGTCAACGTCCAACGCGGCGGCCCCAGCACCGGACAGCCGACGAAGGTCGAGCAGGGCGACCTGTTGACGACGATCTTCGGCAGCCACGGCGACGCCCCGAAGGTCGTCATCGCCCCCAGCACGATCGAGGACTGCTTCTATTCGGTCATCGCGGCCCGGCGCATCGCGGAGACGTTCAATGTCGTGGTCGTCGTCCTGTCCGACGCCAGCCTGGCCACGGCCCAGCAGCCGTTCGCCCGTCCCGAGTTCGACCCGGCCTGGCTCGCTCCCCCGATCGATCAGAGCCAGGTGCCGGAGGCGATGCAGCCGTATGCCTGGGACACCACCACCGGGCTGTCGCGCCGGTTCATCCCGGGCCAGCCGGGCGGCATGTACACGCTCACCGGACTCGCGCACGACGCGTCCGCACACGTCGCATACGAACCAGCGGCCAACGAGGAGGGCATCCGGGCGCGCAGCCTGAAACTCGCTGCGCTGCAACGGAGCCTGAATCCTCCAACGATCTACGGTGACGACTCCGGAGAGTTGCTCGTCGTCGGGTGGGGCTCGACCAAGGGCGCTATCGAGGAAGCCGTCGACCGGGCCCGCGCCGAGGGCCGGCAGGTGTCCGCGCTGCACCTGCGCTTCCTCAACCCGCTGCCACCCGGGCTGCGGGAGATCATGGAACGATTCGACGCGGTCATGACCGTCGAGGGCAACTGGAGTGACCGGAGCGACGAGACCCTCATCGACGAGTCGAACCGCCGCTATGGCGCGCTGGCGATGCTCCTGCGCTCGCGCTATCTCCTCGACGTGGACACCTGGAGCGAAGTGGGCGGGCAACCGCTCAAACCGGGCCGCGTGCACGCCGCCATGCTCAGGAAGCTGGACCAGCGATGACCGATCTCGACCACCTCGACCTCACCCACGCCAGCGCCGCGGAATGCCTGCTACGCCTCTACGACGAGCGCGTCGAGATCGAGGGCTTCCAGAAGGGCGTGCCGCGGTGGTGCTCCGGATGCGGAGACAATGCGGTCCTCGCCGCGTTGCAGCGCCTGCTGCGCGACGAAGGGCTGCGGCCGGAGAAGACGGTCTTCGTCTCCGGCATCGGCTGCTCGAGCCGGTTGCCGCACTATATGAACACCTACGGATTCCACGGCATCCACGGGCGCGCGCTGCCGGTCGCCGAGGGCGTGCGGATCGCGCGCCCGGACCTGAACGTCTTCGTCAATTCCGGCGACGGCGACTGCTTCAGTATCGGTGCGGCACACTGGATCCACGCCATCCGTTACAACATGAAGATGGTCGTGATGGTGCACGACAACCAGATCTACGGGCTGACCAAGAAGCAGGCGTCCCCGACCTCACCACGCGGCACCCGCAGCAATACGACCCCGCAGGGGTCCTTCCTCGAAGGGCTCAATCCCCTGACCGTCACCCTCGGCGTCCAGAACGTCTCCTTCGTGGCCCAGGCCGCCGACTGGATCCCTGAGGTGCTCTACGCCATCCTGCAAGCGGCCTTTAACCACGACGGACTCTCCTTCATCCGCATCGTCCAGCGCTGCCCCGAATGGATGCCCGACAACTTCGAGCCCTGGCTGCACGACCCTTCCCGAGTGCAGCTGCTGCATCACGAGGGCATGCCGGCATTCTCGTCGGGCCTCGCCTCGCTCTATCCGACCCGCCTCGATCACGACCCGAGCGACATTCACCGGGCCAGAGAGCTTGCCTCGCAACACGATCCGATCCCGATAGGGGTTCTCTTCCACGATCCCACGGTGCCCCGCTACGACGAACTCGTTCGGGCCGAGACCACCCACTCGCCCGCGGCGGTGCGTCAGCTGCTCGATGAGGAGTTCGACCGGTTCGCCGTGGTCAGCGACGGCGAAGGTGGGGGCGTCGATGACTGACACACGGCATCTCGCGGCAAAGGCCCAAACGCCCACCACCGGAGTGCGCAACGGGCAGCAGAACCGCGCCTCCTTCTATCTGACCGGACACCGGATGGGGACCGGTCTCGGTGACGTCGACGGCTTGGGGCTGCGGTCGGCCCACTTTGCGGCATACGGCGATCTCGACCGGCTCCGCTACGACTATCCGCTGGTGCTGACCGACGACCGCGACGCCACCAACGCGCTGCAGTCGCTGTCGGGACTCGTCGATGCCCTGCTCGCCGAGATGGGCGACGCCCCCGACTCCGACCGGATCCGCCACCACGCCATGGCGTTGGAGACCGAGATCCGGGCCCGGTCCGGCCACGGGCCCCAACGGCTTTCGGACGTCTGGGCCGCAGCTGCCACGTCACTCGTCGCTGCGGGCGGCGACGAGCACCTTGCGGACAGCCTGGCCCGCCTGACGGCAGCCCTGCGCATCGACGGGCAACTCGTCGCCTGCACTGCAGACAGCTCCCGACAGGTCGTCGGCCACCTCTGGCGGCTCGTGCAGCAGGAGCGGACCGACCGGCTGGCCGCGCGGATCGAGCGGCTCCGCCAGCAGCTCGGCGACATCCTCGCCGCCGAACAGGCCAACTCGGTGGCGGGCCTGCGGCCCGACCGGCTCGCCCAGTCCCTGGGGCCCGTGGTCGGCGCCGAACTGGACGCCGACGCGCTGTCACGGCTGCTGACCGGCAACCGGCCGGCGACCCTGCTCTCGGATGCGCGCCGCGAGCGGGTCCAACGGCTCCTGGGGGTGCTCGACGCCCAGCGGTTCGTGCCGGACGAAGACGACATCGACGGCGACGGGGACCTCTTCGAATTCGTCTACACCGACCCGGTGGCTGCGGTCACGGCCTACCAGGAGCGGTTTGCTGCCACCGCCGAACTGGCCAAGGCGCTGGTCGTCGCGGAGATGGAGGCCGACGGCCGCTACCGCGAGGAGGTGCACGACGCGCTTTTCGCGAAGTGGGATGTCGAGGACCTCGAGAGCGACATCCTCGACCTGTTCCCGAAATATCTCGTCGAGATCGACGCCGAGGCCATGACGGCCGAGCAGAGCGTGGTCCTCCTCGACGCCCTGGCCGCCGGCATACCCGTCAAGGTTCTCGTCCAGGTCAACGACCTGCTGCGCGGCACCTCCTCCAAGGAGCGATCGCCCGGCGGCGGCGTGCCGGCACGCAAGCTCGGGCGCTACGTCCTCGCAGCCGGCGAGGCGTTCGTGCTGCAGACCGCCAGCGCGGGCCTGTTCCACGTGCGCGAGCGGATCGTCACCGGCTCTCGCCTGCCGGGTGCCGCCCTCTTCGTCGTCTATTCCGGTGGAGGGCAGTGGCTCGGCGACCTGCCGCCCTATCTTGCGTCGGCCGCCGCCACCGAGGCCCGCGTCTTCCCCGCCTTCTGTTACGACCCGTCTGCGGGCGAGACCTGGGCGGACCGTCTCTCGCTCGGATGCAACCCGCAGACCGATCTCGACTGGCCGGTGCATCGCGTGAGCTACGCGGACCAGCAGCTGCAACGCGTCACGCTGGAACTCCCGTTCACGGCAGCGGATTTCTGGGCCGGCGACGCCCGTATGCAGCCGCACCTGGCCATCGCCGGGCCGGACCGGTCGGAGGGGACGATCGCGCCCTTTGCCGAGCACTTCGCGTCCAACCCCGGCATCTGGACCGACGAACTGCCCTATGTGCTCATGGTCGACCGCGACGACCGGCTGAGCAGAGTGTTCGTGGACCGGCCCCTGGTGCACCGGGCCCAGCGCGACGTCGAACAGTGGCGGCGCCTGCAGGAACTCGGCGGCGTCCACAACTCCCACGTCGCACGCGAACTCGCCCGCCAACGTGCCCTTTTTGAGGCCGAGCTCGATGCGGCGCGAGAGGCACCGGCGCCGGCACCGGCTCCCGGTCCGGTGGCCACGACCACCGCGCCCACCGGAGAGCCGGGAGAGCCGGGAGAGCCGGGAGCGCCGGATCCCGACGATCACGAACCGGTCGCCCGCGACCCCTACCTGCCGTGGATCGAGACCCTGCGCTGCTCGACGTGCAACGAGTGCACGCTGATCAACGACAGGATGTTCGCCTACAACGAGAACCGGCAGGCATTCATCGCCGACCCCGACGCCGGCACCTACGCCGAACTGGTGCAGGCCGCGGAGAACTGTCAGGTCGCGATCATCCACCCGGCCAAGCCCCGCAACCCCGCGGAGGCCGGCTTGGAGGAGTTGGTCAAGCGCGCGGAGCAGTTCGCGTAAGCGGCTGATCCCTCTCTCAGGCAAGTTCTGGCCGAGTCACAGCCCGGTCACAGGAAGGCCCGCGATTCTCTGATGGACGCGAAAAACCACCTGAGAGAACGGAATCCAGATGATCGTCACGACTGCCGCCGCCACTGACGCCACCACCGCTGTCACCCTGCGCGCCGAGGAGTGCACGCTGCTGCACGGCACGGCGTATGCCGCCCGGGCCGGTTCGGCGCACGTGACCGCTCCCGACCGGGTCGCCGTCGTGGCTGCGCTGTCCGGGGTCGGCGCCGCCGACCTGCCGACGCTCGTCTTCGTCTGACCGGGTACGAACGGATGCGGGTCGATCAGCCCACCGGCTGATCGACGACCCACCACGCAGCGAAGGGCGACAGCCAGATGTAGCCGTCCTCACCGATGGCCACCGGGTGGTTGTTGCCCAGGGCGTTCACCGGGTTGGTGAAGCCGATCGGCTCGAACTCCATGCCCGGGAAGGGACGCCAGTCCTCGGTGACGTTGTAGATGCACAGCATCGGTCCGGAGGGGTGATTGCGCAGGGTCGCGAGCAGCCCTCGATCGATGTGCTCACCGTAGATCCGGGACTCGGCGGAGGCGTGCAACTGCGGCAGGGAAGCGCGGACCTTGGCCAGGTGCGCCAGGCCCTGGAAGATCTTCCCCTCCCGGGTGCGCAGATCGCCGCGTCGCTCGGCGGCCTGCCAGTCCAGTCGCGGCCGGTGCGCCCACCGGTTGTCCTCGGCGTGACCTGGTTCCGCGGCCCAGATGGGGTCGTTGAGCGTGCCGAGTTCGTCTCCGGACCAGATCACGGGGATGCCGCCCCAGCCGTAGGCGAGCGCGTGGATCAGGAAGACGCGCGCCAGCGCATGCTGGGTCTCGTCGTCGTTGCGGGCCGCCTCCAGACCGGCCAGGGAGGCCGCGGTGCCGCTCGTGCGCTTGTCGCCGGTCTCTTCGTTGAACTGGAAGACCATGCCCCGGCCCCACGACTCGGCGACGTCCCCGGCATACCAGTCGGCGAGGAAGCGCCGGTGCAGAAAACCGTTGAGCCCCACGGCTTCCGCGTCGCGGTCGTCGATCGCCCAGCCGATGTCGTCGTGGCAGCGGACGTAGGTGATCCAGGTGCCGGTGCTGGGTGTCGACGGGAGCGCCCGGAGCGCCTGTCGGGTCAGTTGGGTGTCGCTGACCGCGAGCATCGACCACGCCTGCACCATGAGGGAGTTGTGGTATGCCAGATCGCTCACCTTGCCGACGTGGGTGCCGGTGCCGAGGTATTGGATCAGGTCGCGAGGGCCGACGATCGCCTCGGCCTTGAAGGCCACCGCCGGTGCGGCCATGCGCGAGAGGGCGTGCAGGACCTGCGTCAGGTCGTGCACCTCGGGCTGGTTCTGGCAGTTGGTGCCCACCCGCTTCCACGTGAACGCGATGGCGTCCAGGCGCATGACCTCGACGCCGAGGTTGGCGAGGAAGAGGATGATGTCGGCGTATTCGCCGAGGACCGCGGGGTTGCTCCAGTTGACGTCCCACTGCCATTCGTTGAAGGTGGTCCACACCCAGCCCTCGACGTCCTCGTCCCATGTGAAGTTGCCGGGGGCGAAGTCGGGGAAGACCTCGGGCAGGGTCGCTTCGTACTCGTCCGGTTTGGTGCGGTCGGGGTAGATATAGAAGTAGTCGCGATACTCCTTCTCCCCCGCGCGGGCCTTCTCCGCCCAGACATGTTCGCGTGCAACGTGATTCAGCACGAGATCCATGACGAGTGACATGCCGTGCGCGCGCATCTGGCGAGCGAGGTTGCGCAGGTCCTCGGTGGTGCCGAGGTCGGGCCGGACCGAGCGATAGTCCGCCACGGCATACCCGCCGTCGCTGTCACCCTCCCGAGGACGCAGCAGCGGCATCAGGTGGACATAGGAGACACCGAGCTCTCCGAGATAGTCCAAGTGCGTGGCGACCCCTTGCAGGTCGTCCGCGAACCGCTCTGTGTAGCAGGCGTATCCGACCATCCCGGGCTGTTGCAGCCAGTCGGGGGTGAGCATCCTGATGCGGTCGAGCCGGTGCAACTCGGGGTCGCGATCGGCGAAGGCTCGCGCGGCACGCGAGATCAGGTCGACGCACAAGGTCTCGACGTCGTGGGTCTGGCCATAGAGGGCCGTGACACCCGACTCGACATCCGGCCACCACCGGTCCACGCGATCGGCGAACTCGTCACGATGCTCGGCGTCGAGGCGAGAGAGGAGCCGATCGATGGCGGCATGAACAGCGGTCGGGGCACCGGGCATGGCGCCCATTCTGACACTCGCGAGCAGCTTCGCCATGGTGGTCAGCCAACCCCCGGCGATGTGTCCCTCATCGTCACCGGCGTGCCGATCTGCACCGTCCGGGAGACGGTGCACAGCCGGTCGTGCGACATCTCGATCGCTCTGGGCAGCATCTCCCGGGCACGGTCGCCGGCCTCCCCCTCGGGGAACTCGACGGTGAAGCTGATCGTGATGTCCTGCAGGCGGTTTCCCTGCTCGTCGCGCACCTTGGTGCCGGTCGCGGTGACCTCGAAGCGCGTGGGGTCGGCGCGTTTGCCGGTGATCAGGTCGACGTCCACGGCGCTGCATCCGGCGATGGCGACGAGCAGCAACTCCACGGGAGTGAAGTCCGTGTCGTCTCCCGACCCGAACGCCAGCTCGCCACCCCTGGCGTTGCGGGCGGCATACCGTCCCTGGTCGGTGCGGGTGAAACTGATCTCCCGGTGCCCGAGGCCGGGACCCGTCGATTCGATGTCAGCCATGGGCGGCACGCTACCGAACAGGCCTTAGGGTCGACTTCCATGAGTCCCGAAAACCCGCCCAAGGGCAAACTGGTTTTGCTCCGGCACGGCGAGACCGAGTGGTCGAAGTCCGGCCAGCACACCGGCCTGACCGATCTGCCGCTGACGGCGCACGGCGAGGAACTCGCCCAAGCCGCCGGCAGCCTGCTCGGCGGCTACGACTTCGGTCTCATCCTCGCCTCTCCCCTGCAGCGGGCGGCCCGCACCGCCGAACTCGCCGGCCTGCACGCCGAGACCGACCCCGACCTCGTGGAGTGGGACTACGGCTCGGCCGAGGGCCGCACCACCAAGGAGATCCGGGCCGAGCTGGGCTACGACTGGTCGGTGTTCACCCACGGCGTGCAACCCGGGGCGACGCCGGGCGAGCAGGTCGAGGAGGTCGCGGCCCGGATGTCGCGGATCATCGCCAAGGCCATGCCGGTGCTCGCGGAGCGGGACGTCGCACTCATCGGTCACGGCCACGCGCTGCGGATCCTGACGACCGTATGGCTGCGTCAGGAGGTCCGTTTCGCGGCGCAGCTGCTGCTCGATGCGGGCTCGGTCAGCGTGCTCCAGTACGACAAGGAGTTTCCGTCCGTGCGCACGTGGAACCGCCTTCCGGCGTTGCCCGAGTAGGGATCACTCGGCCCGGGGCCAGGTGTGGACCGGTTCGTTGCCGTGCACGTGCTCGATATAGCGCGAGAGCATCTCGCGCAGCGCCTGGGGCCGCTCCATCCCGCGGGCCTCCAGGTGCGCGACCGTCTCGGACTGCCATACGGCGCCGTTGATCCCGGTGGTGCACCGTCCCTCGATCACCGAGAGATAGCGGTCGCGCACGGCCTGCGAGACACCCCATACGGCCAATCCCTCGTGGGCCATCGGGAGCAGGTGACGCAGCACCAACTCGTCCGCCGGCACCTCGCCGAAACCCGGCCAGTAGATGCGCGCGTCGATGCCGTCGCGAGAGCAGCGGCGGAAATTCTCTTCTGCCGCAGCAAAACTCATCCGCGACCATACGGGTCGGTCATCGTCGGCGAGCGTGCGCACCACTCCGTAGTAGAAGGCAGCGTTGGCGAGCACGTCGATCATCGACGGCCCGGCGGGCAGCACACGGTTCTCGACACGCAGGTGCGGCCTGCCGCCGACGACGTCGTAGATCGGGCGGTTCCAGCGATAGACGGTGCCATTGTGCAGGCGCAGCTCGGGCAGGTTCGGCGCGATGCCGGCGTCGAGCTGCGCGAGCGGATCCTCGTCGCTGCACTCGGCCAGCAGGGCCGGGAAGTATCGGACGTTCTCCTCGAACAGGTCGAAGATCGAGGTGATCCAGCGCTCGCCGAAGAAGACCCGCGGGCGCACGCCCTGGTTCTTCAACTCGATCGAGCGGGTGTCGGTGGCTTGCTTGAAGAGCTCGATGCGGGTCTCGGCGTGCAGGCGCTTGCCGAAGAAGAAGGGCGAATTGGCCCCGAGCGCGAGCTGCGGGCCCGCGATCGCCTGGGCGGCATTCCAGTAGGCGGCGAAATCCTGGGGCGCGACCTGCAGGTGCAATTGCATCGAGGTGCACGCCGATTCCGGGGCGATGGTGTCGCTGTAGGTCGACACCCGCTCCCCCGTCGGGCCTTCGATGTCGAGGTAGATGTCCTCGCCGCGGGCATAGAAGATGGAGTCGTTGAGGGCCCAATAGCGGTTGTTGTCCGTGATCCAGTCGCCCTCGAAGTGCTCGGGCATGATCGTCGGGAGGATCCCGATCGGGACGATGCGCGCCTCGGCGCTGTGGGCCTTCTGCTCGGCATTGTTCAGCGCCCGGCGCAGGTCCTCCTCGAGTTCGAGGGCCGCGTCGCCCGGCAGCGGCCGCGGCCGGACGTTCATCTCGATGTTGTACTGCGCCAGTTCGGTCGTGAAATCGGCGTCGGCGATGGCGGCCAGCACATCGAGGTTGGCGAACCGGGGCTGGAAGTCGCCGTCGACGAGGTTGAGTTCGAGTTCCATGCCGGTCATCGGCTTCTCGAACTCGAACTTGCTGTTGGAGAGCATGCGCTCGAAGACGTCGAGGTTCTGGCGCACCTTCTCGCGGTAGCGCTGTCGCTCTTCGCGGCTGTAACTCTTGGCATCGACCTCCGCACCCATGCGCTCAAGCGAACCACACCCGGGGGCCCAGCGGCGGCTTGTCTTGACAGCTGACTGGAATCGCGCCCCCACGGCGGGTCGCGGGCGGCGCACCGGGGCAAATCCGCAGGGTTGTCGGTGGGCTCTCCTAGCCTGCAGGACATGCGGCTTGTGCACACCTCCGACTGGCACCTGGGGCGTTCCCTCGGTGGCGTCGGGCTGCTCGGTGCCCAGGCGCTCGTGCTCGACGATCTGGTGGCGACGGTGCGCCGCGAGCAGGTCGATGCTGTGCTGGTCAGCGGTGATGTCTATGACAAGGCGCTCCCCAATCCCGATGCGGTCACGCTGTTGTCGGAGACGTTCGAGCGGCTCGTCGACGCCGGTGCCCAGGTCGTGGTCACCAGCGGCAATCACGACTCGGCGATCCGCCTGGGTTTCGCCTCCCGGCTGCTCCAGCGTGCCGGCCTGCACGTGCGGACCTCGCTCGCGGAGGTGGGCACGCCGGTGCTCGTCGCCGGGGTCGCGATCTACCCCCTCCCCTATCTCGAGCCGGCGCTGACCGCCGACGCCCTGCAGGCGTCAAGGCGCTCGCACGCGGCCGTCCTCGAGGCGGCGATGACGCGGGTGCGCGCGGATCTTGCGTCCCGGGGCGGGCCGTCGGTGGTGATGGGGCACGCCTTCGTCTCCGGTGGCCTCTCCTGTGAGTCCGAACGCGATATCTCCATCGGCGGGGTCGCCGCCGTGCCGGTCGAGACCTTCGCCGGGGTGTCCTATGCCGCCTTGGGTCACCTCCACGGTCGCCAGCAGGCGGGTCCGAACGTCCACTACAGCGGGTCGCCGGTGGCGATGTCGTTCGGTGAGGCCGGGCACGTCAAGGGCTATGCCGTCGTCGAGATCGAGGGTATGGCCGCGCCGCGGGTCGAGTTGGTCCGGGCGCCGGTCGAGCGGGCGCTGGCGGTGCTGCGGGGCCGGCTGGAGGAGTTGCTGACGCAGCCGCAGTATGCCGCCGCCGAGGCTTCGTTCGTCGCCGTCACCCTCACCGATCCGGTGCGTCCGCTGGGCGCCATGGACCGGATCCGGCGCCGGTTCCCGCACGCGATCAAGCTCGAATGGCAACCCGAGGGCGGCTTCGGGCAGGAGCGCCGCACCTATGCCGCCCGGATCGCCGACCGCAGCGACCTCGACATCTGCTGCGACTTCCTCGCCCATGTGCGCGGTGGTGTCGCTGCGGGGCCCGGGGAGCGCCGGCTGTTGCGCGAGGCGGTCGAGGCGAGTCGGGTCGGTCGCGCGGTGCGGGAGGAGGAGGGTGTGGTCACGCCGGCATCCGGGGTGGCATGAAACTGCACCATCTCAGCGTCGAGGCCTTCGGGCCGTTCGTCGCGCGGCAGGAGATCGACTTCGACGATGTGTCCGGGGCCGGGGTGTTCCTCGTGCACGGCCCGACCGGGGCCGGCAAGACCAGCCTGCTGGACGCGATCTGCTTCGCCCTCTTCTCCGACGTCCCGGGCGACCGGCAGGCCCGCGGCCTGCGCAGCGAACTCGCCGAACCCGACTGCCCGCCGCGGGTGCGCCTGGAGTTCACCGCGGCCGGCCGGCGGATGCGGGTCGAGCGCACCGCGGAGTTCACCCGGCCCAAGCGGCGCGGCACCGGACAGGTGCGCGTGCAGTCGACCGTGACGTTGAGCGAGTTCGCGGGCAGCCAGTGGCGGCCGGTGAGCACGCGCATCGACGAGGCGGCCGAGGTGCTGCAGGATCTGCTCGGGATGGGCCTGAACCAGTTCCGGCGCGTTGCTCTTCTCCCCCAGGGCGACTTCGCTGCCTTCCTGCACACCACACCCGAGGCGCGCCGCGCCCTGCTCGAGCGGCTCTTCGACGTCGAGCGCTTCACGACACTGGAGTCCTGGTTCGCCGAGCGGCGGCGGACGCTGACGCAACAGGTCGCCGCGGCGCAGCAGGCGCTGCACCACCAGATCGCGACGTTGACCGACGTCTTGGCCACTGCGCCCCCGGCGGCGCTGGCTCCCCTGTCCGATGCCGACGAACTCGCGTTCGCGGCGGTGCCCGTCGGGGAATGGGCGGGCCTCGTGCCGCGGCTCGAGGTGGCCCTGTCGGCCTGGGCGGGTGACGAATTCGGCGCTTTCCAGCGAGCCGAGACCCAGGAGCAGGCCGCGGGTGCCCGTCGGGACGAGGCCGAGCGCATCGCCGGGTTGCGGGCTCGGGCGCGCGTGGCGTCTGACGCTCTCACGCGCTTGCGCGAGGATGCCACCCGGATCGAGGTCCTCCGGCAGCGGGCGGCCGACGGGCTG
>NZ_HG764815.1:55384-84645 GCF_001050535.1 Nostocoides australiense Ben110
CGACCGCGCCGAGGGCCCGCCCACGGGCCTGCCGCAGGGCTACCCGGTGCCACCCCTGCTGCACCCGGTCGAGGTCGGCCAGCATGGCCGGGCCGGCCCCGATCGCGGCGATCTCACCGGCCTGCGCCGTGAGGGTTTCGGCGACGCGGGTTACGTCGGCGCGGGCCGCCCCCAGCGCCGCATTGCCCGCTGACTCGACGCGAAAAGCGATGAGGGACAACGCCGTCACCACCAGACCGAGCACCGCGATGCACAGTCCGACGCGCGCATCGAAGGCCGTCGTGACCGCTGTCGTGATCCCCCAGGCGATGAGTGCCGACAGCCCCGGCACGGTCACGCGGATCTGGGCGCCGACGACGTCGTCGAGGTCGTCCACGACCCCGGTGAGCAGGTCGGCCCGGCCGCGCCGGCCGAGGCGCGCCGGCGTGAGAGGGATCAGCGCGGCATACGTGTCGACACGCCGCTGGGCGAGATCCCGAAGCGCGGCGTCATGGGTGATCAGCCGCTCCCAGTAGCGGAAGGCGGGGCGCGCCATACCGAACGCCCGGACTCCGACGATGGCGACCATCAGGGTGAGGATGACCGGGCGCTCGCTGGCCTTGACGATGAGCCAACCCGAGGTCGCGGTGAGGGCGACACCACTGGCGAGGGCGAGGCCGCCGATGACCCCGGCGGCCACGAGCTGCCGAGTGAGCCGGACGGTGCGCAGATCAGGTGTCATGCGCGCACCTCCTGCGCGACCGACGCGAGGTCGACGTGGGTGGCGGCCTCCGCGACCAGCTCGTCGCGGTGCGTGACGGCGATGACGCAGCGTCGCGTTGCCAGCTCCGCGATGGCGCGGTGCGCGATCGTCGCGCTCGCGTCGTCGAGGTGCGCGGTCGGCTCGTCGAGGAGGATGACGCTCTCGGGGGCGAGCAGCGCGCGGGCCAGCGCCACCCGGGCGCGCTGCCCTGCGGACAGACCGAAACCGTCGTCGCCGACGATGCTGTCGAGGCCCTGGTCGAGACCGGCCACCACGCTCTCCAGGCCGACGGCCCGGATGGCCGCCCGCTGCTCTTCGGCCCCGGATCCGTTGCCCAGGGCGAGGATTCGTGACAGCGGCCCGGTCGGCAGGAAGGGGCGCTGCGTGACCAGATGACACGCCGGCGCGGTGATCGTGCCCGCGTCGGGCCGGCGGAGACCGGCGATGAGTTCGAGGAGGGTCGTCTTGCCGGCGCCCGACGCTCCGGTGATCGCGGTCAGCCCGGGCCCGGCCCGCAACGACACCCCGGTCAACACGGGCCGCCCCGCCCCCGGGTAGGAGTAGGTGACGTCGTCGACGACGATGCGTGCGTCCGGTCCGGGGCTGCGCTGCGGCGGCGCAGGGTCGCCGCTCTCGGCGAAGCTGGTGATCTCCTCGAGGGCGGTGACACCGTCGGCCGCGCTGTGGAACTCCTGCCCGACGCGGCGGATCGGCCAATAGGCTTCCGGCGCAAGGAGGATCGCCACCATCGCGGTGTCCAGCGGCATACTGCCGTGCGCCAGCCGCACCCCGTTGAGCACGGCCACGATCGCGACGGAGATGGTGGCGAGCAGTTCGAGAGCGCCGGTCGACATGAACGCGAGACGCAATGTGCCCATCGTGGCCAGCCGATGGCCGCCGCGATGGTCGTCAGTTGCTTCTCGGCGCGGCCGTAGTTGACCAGTGTCGGCAGGCCGCGGACGACGTCGAGGAAGTACCCCGCGAGATCCGCGAGGGAGCGCCAGCGCCGCTGCGTCTGCTCTGCGGTCGTGCGTCCGATGAGGGCGGCGAAGAGCGGCAGCAACGGCAGGGTGAGCACGACGACCAGCGCACTGGCCCAGTCCACCAAAGCCAGCGTCACGATCGCCGCCAGGGGCACGACGGCGGCGGCGATCAGCGCGGGGAGGTAGCGGGCGACATACGGTTCGACACTCGTGCAGCCGGCGGTCGCGAGCGTCAGCCGCCGGCTCGGGTCCGCCTCGTCCGACGGAGGACGCGACGTCCAGGCGGTGAGCACGTGACGCCGCAGCGACGTCGAGACCCGGGCGCCCGCATGCGCGGCGGCATACTCCGTCACCGCGGCGAGGAGGCCACGCGCGACGAAGAGCACCGCGAGCCACGTCAGCGGACGCGAAAGGTCCGTATGACGTGCGATCGCGACCACCACGCCGGTCAGGGCGAAGGCGGTCGCGATCGTCGCTGCGCCGCCGGCTGCCCCGACCGCCGCGAGGAGCACGAAGGGGCCGCGTGCCTCGGGGACGGTGCGGAACAGCCGGGGGTCGAAAGGCCTCACGCGTTAATGGTCGGACATCAACGCGATTCGGCGTGAATCAGCGGGTCCTGCGCCGCCGGGATGTGCTCGACACGGATGCGCTTGCGGAAGACCCAGTAGGTCCAGCCCTGATAGAGCAGGACGATCGGGGTGAAGATCACGGCGGCGATCGTCATGATCTTCAGCGTGTAGTCGGTGCTGGAGGCGTTCTCGATCGTCAGGCTGTATGCCGGGTCGGTCGAACTCGGCATCACGTCGGGGTAGAGGAGGAAGAAGTAGGTCGCGACGGCCATCGCGATCGTCAGGGCGGTGCCGACGAAGGCCTGCCCCTCCTTGCCCTTGGTGTTGGCGTAGATCGAGAACAGCAGTGCCAGAGCGGCAATCGCCGTCGTCACCCAGGACCAGACCGAACCCTTCTGGATGCCCAGGGCAAGCAGCAGTATGACGGCCAGGGCCGCGGCGGCGAGGCCCGCCTTGGTGGCGAAGGCGCGCGCGTCCGCCCGGATCGGGCCGTCGGTCTTGAGGGCGACGAAGTAGGCACCGTGGGTGAGGAAGAGGGCGACGAACACCAGACCACCGAGCAGCCCGACCGGGTTGAGCAGGGTGAAGAGGGTGCCGGTGTATTCCATGTCCTTGTCGATCGGCACGCCCTTGACCAGGTTGGTCAGGCCGACACCCCACAGCAGCGCGGCGAGGAAGGAACAGACGATGATCGCCTTGTCCCAGCCCGCCTTCCACGCGGCCGAGGCCCGTTTGCCGCGGTAGTCCAAGCCCATGTTGCGCAGGATGAGAGCGACGAGGATGAGGAGCAGGGCGAGGTAGAAGCCGCTGAACAGCGTTGCGTACCAGTGCGGGAAGGCCGCGAAGGTGGCACCGCCGGCGGTGAGCACCCACACCTCGTTGCCGTCCCAGACGGGGCCGATCGTGTTGAGCAGCACACGCTTGCGCTTCTCGGTGTCCTCGGCGTCGCGGCCCTTGCCGAGGATCGGCAGGAGCATCCCGACGCCGAAGTCGAAGCCCTCGAGGACGAAGTAGCCGGTCCACAGGACGGCGATGAGAAGGAACCAGAGCTGTGCGAGATCCATGACTGTCTCCTTTCTCAGTACGCGAACTGCAGTTCGGTGTCGTCGGACATGTCGTCGGGTGTCTTGGGCTGCTCGAAGGGTTCGGCGCCCTTCTTGACGTAGTCGGTGAACAGCTTGACCTCGATGACGGCGAGGACGGCATAGAGCAGGGTGTAGACGATCATCGAGATCCACACCTCGGCCGAGGAGACCTCGGGGGAGACGCCGGTCGCGGTGGTCATCACGCCGTAGACGAGCCACGGCTGGCGGCCGACCTCGGTGAAGATCCAGCCGAAGCTGTTGGCGAAGACCGGCGCGAGCGGGGCCAGGACGGCCAGCCAGACCCACAGCTTGCTGCGCAACTCGGAACGGCCGCCGCGGGTGGCCCACAGCACGGCCGCGGAGAAGAGCATCGTCAGGAATCCGAGGCCCATCATGAACCGGAACGACCAGTAGGTGACCGGGATCATCGGGGTATAGGTGGCGTCCTTGACCAGTTCGGAGCCGCTGCCGTATTCGGCGATCAGCTTCTCCCGCAACGGGTTGATGCCCTCGACGGGCTTGTCGAAGCTTCCGGTCGCCATGAATCCGAGCACGCACGGGACGGTGACGGCGAACTTCTCCTCGGTGCCGTCGCGGGTGCCGATGGTGAAGATGGAGAAGGGCGCGCAGCTATCGGAGTTCTCGTAAAGCGCCTCTGCCGCAGCCATTTTCATCGGCTGCACCTCGGTCATGATCTTGCCCTGGAGGTCACCGGTGAAGATCACGCCGAGGCTGGCGACGAGGGCGACGATTGCGCCGAAGCGGGCGGACTTGCGATAGAGCGGGGTGTCCGCGGCCGGCCGGTTGCGTCGCACGAGCCAGACCGAGACGCCCATGACGACGGCGCCGCCGACCATGTAGGCGGAAGTGATGACGTGCGGGAAGGTCACCAGCTGGACCTTGTTGGTCAGCACGGCAAGGAAGTCGGTCATCTCGGCGCGACCGGACTCGGGGTTGAACCGGTAGCCCACCGGATGCTGCATGAACGAGTTGGCCGACAGGATGAAGTAGGCCGACATCACCGTGCCGAGGTGGACCAGCAGCATCGTCAGGGCGTGCAGCTTCTCGGGCAGCTTGCCCCAGCCGAAGATCCACAGGCCGAGGAAGGTCGACTCGAGGAAGAACGTCAAGAGCGCTTCGAACGCCAGCGGCGCACCGAAGATGTCACCGACGAAGCGGCTGTAATCGGACCAGTTCATCCCGAACTGGAACTCCTGGACGATGCCCGTCACCAGGCCGAGCGCGAAGTTGATCGTGAAGAGCTTGCCGAAGAACTTCGTCAAGCGCAGGTAGTCGGGGTTGTGCGTATTCGCCCACCGGATATGGAAATAGGCGACGATCGCACTCATCCCGATGGTGATCGGGACGAAGAGGAAGTGGTAGACGGTCGTGATGGCGAACTGCCATCGCGCCAGGTCCAGGGCGTCCATCAGTGCTCCGTGGAGGGTGGCAGGTTTCTTCTGACCTACAGACCTTAGATCGGGCGGCGGCGGTCAGTCACTGAGGCGCGCCTCAGCTGGCTCTTGGGCGCGCGGTCAGGGCGTCGCGCCAGGATCGGTGAATACCCGCACGGGTATGCCGTTGAGGACGGCATTGCCGGACACGGAGTCCAGCCGCCCAGGGTCGGTCAGATCGTTATACGACGCTCCCGGAAGGGTTTTCGCGTGGCGGAGCCGGATTCCCGCGTTCGCCGCGTGGCCGTAACCGTGGGGGAGGCACACCACTCCGGGCATGACGTCGTCGCTGATCTGGCACTCGACGCGTATCTCGCCGGTGGCCGATGTGACCTTGGTGACAGCGCCGTCGGTCAGGTCGCGAGCGGCCGCGTCGTCCGGGTGGATCAGCAGCCGGTGCCGGGCCCGGCCGGTCGTCAGCCGTTCGGCGTTGTGCAGCCAGGAATTGTTGTCGCGCTGGGCCCGCCGGCCGATGAGCAGCAGCTCCTCCGGCGCGAGCTGCGGGTCGGAGGAGGCGGCCAGGTGGGCGATGGCGCCGAGCAAGAGGCGCTGATCGAGGTCGATCCGCTTGTCGTCGGTGAGAAGGCGAGCCGGCAGGCGCGGCTCGAGCGGACCGAGGTCCACTCCGCCGGGGGTCTCACCAAGGCTCTTGACCGACAAGCCGGTGCGGAATGCCTTGAGCGCCAAATCGATCTGCTGTTTCGGTGAGGTGCGGAAGCGGGCCTGCGCCTCGACGACGGCCGGCAGGTCCTTGACGGCGTTCAGGGCCCGGGCGGCTGCTCCTATGACACCATCGCCGGTGTCCTCGGCGTGACGCAGGGCGATGATCCGCAGCGCGAGTTCCTTGGCGATCTCCCAGTCGTGGCGCGCGTCGTCGGGCTTGTCGAAGAGGGCCGACGACCAGCGGGCGGTGTTGCGCACCGCGAGCAGATGGAAGACGAGGTCGTAGTGATCGCGCTCGAGCGGGCCGGTCGGGGGGAGGATGACATCGGCATACCGGCTCGTCTCGCCGATGTAGAAGTCGATGGCGACCATGAAGTCGAGTCGTGCGAGAGCCGCACCGAGCGCGTCGCCGGCCGGTGTCGAGGAAACGGGGTTGCCGGCGATACAGACGAGAGTCTTGATCTGACCTGCTCCGTCGGTCGTGATCTCCTCTGCCAGAACGGAAACCGGCAGTTCACCGCCGAATTCCGGCAGGCCCCGCACCCGTGAGGCCCACGCGCCGAGGTGGCCCTTGCCGAGCATCTTCTTGCCGATGAGATCGATCGCCGGCGTGGTGAACATCGTGCCGCCCGGCCGGTCGAGGTTGCCGGTGACGATATTGATGGCCTGACAGGCGAATTGGCAGATGGCGCCATGCGCCTGGGTGGAGACCCCCATCCGGCCGTGGATGGCCGCCGTGCCGCGGGCGAGGTCCCGGGCCAGATCGCGGATGGTGTTCGCCGGCATACCGCTGACGGCCTCGGCTCGCTCCGGGGTGAACGCTGCGACGGCGGCGCTCAGCTCCGCCAGCCCGTCGACATACTGCGCGGGGGCGGTCAGACCCTCGCTGGTGAGCACCTGCAGGATCGCCAGCAGGACGTAAGCGTCGGTGCCCGGACGCACGAAGTGGTGCGCGTCGGCGACCTTGGCCGTCTCGGTGCGGCGCGGGTCGATGACCACCAAACGCCCGCCGCGCGCCTTGAGTTCGCGCAGCCGCCCGGCGAAGTCCGGCACGGTCATGATCGAGCCATTGCTCGCCATCGGGTTGTTGCCGACCAGGACGAGCAGGTCGGTCCGGTCGATGTCCGGCACCGGCAGCAGGAACTGGTGGCCGTAGAGCAGCATAGCGATCAGCTGATGGGGGAGCTGGTCGACGGACGTGGCGCTGAAGGTGTTGCGGGACTTGATGGTTCGCACGAGGCTCACGCCATGGGTCAGGGCGCCGAGGCTGTGCACATTGGGGTTGCCCTGATAGACGGCGACGGCGTCGGGGCCGTGTGCCTTCTGGGTCGCGACGATCTTCTCGGCGACCAGGTCGAAGGCCTCGTCCCAACCGATCGGCTCCCATGTGGCGTCGGCGCCCGGCTCCCCGACCCGGTGCACCGGCGTGCGCAGCCGGTCTGGGTCGGTGTGAATGTCTTGCAGCGCAATGGCTTTCGGGCAAATGTGCCCCCGTGACAGCGGATCGGCCTCGTGGCCGCGGATGCTGACCACGGCCGGGCCGTCGGTCACGACCTCCAGGCCGCAGCTGGCTTCACACAGGACGCAGGTGATGTAGCGGGTCTGCTTCGTCGCGTCGCTCACCCGCCCAGTGTGCCAGCGCCTCGGTGGCGTGTCCGCCGCGGGCGAACACATACCGGGCCCACGGCAAAGGATCGGCTGGCACCATGGCGGGCATGGACCCGTTCGCGGCATATACCGATCACCGGCTCACCCGCCCCGACGGGCGGGTGGTCGCCTGGACTCAATGGGGTGAGCCAGGCGGTATGCCGTTGCTCCGGGTCCCCGGCACGCCCGGCTGCCGCTGGGCGGTCCGTGCGGACACGACTCCGTGGGCCGAACGCGGGCTGCGGGTGATCACGACCGAACGGCCGGGGTTCGGCGCCTCGACCCCGCTGCCGGGACGCGGTTTCCTCGAGCACGCCGACGATCTGGCGGCCATCCTCGACCATCTCGGCATCGCCCAGGTGCACATGATCGGTGGCAGCGGGTCCGCACCCCACGAGCTGGCCTTCGCTCAGCAATATCCCGACCGGGTGCGGGCCGCCACGATCCTTGTCGGCGCAGCTCCCTTGGAGGAGAACGAGATCGACAGCATGATCCCGCTCAACCAGCAGTCCCACCGCCTGTGCCGGGCGGGTGATCGGGAAGGGGAGGCCGCCCTGCTCGGCCCCGTGCGCAAGGCAATCCTCGCAGACCCCTTGGCCGCCTTCCGCGGGATCATGGAGCACGCGCCCGCCGACGACCAGGCCGTCATGCGAGACCCGGACTGGCAGGCGGTCTTCGGCCGCGCCCAGACCGAGGCGCTCGGCGCCACCCTGGACGGCTGGCTGGATGAGTCGATGGCGATGAGCCAGAAGTGGGAGGAGATCGTGCCGGAGGCCATCACAACGTCGATCACCTGGCAGCACGCCGCCGCCGACGCCAACTGCCCCCAATCGGCCGCCCGGCGCCTGGTCGACCGGCTCCCCAACGGCCGCTTCATCGCCTGGCCCGACGACGTCGGCCACCTCTACGGCTACCACCACGAGCCCGAGATCCTCGACGAGTTGCTCGCCCGCGCCTGACGCCCCAGCGCACCGGACGACGGGTGGGCGGCATACGACCCGCCGACCGTCATACCTGGCGAGGTACGGTCAGCGGTGCGCGATGATCAGGTGGCGGGTGGAACGGGCGACGAAGGGTTCACCGGAGCGCGGGCCCTGCGCCGGACGCACGACGACGTCGGCCGATGCCCGCCCGATGTCCGACGTGGTCAAGGGGCCTATGTTGGGTGGTATGACGCGACGCGAACTCCACGTGGTGCCCGTCCCGGGACCGGGAGCCGAGGACGTGCTTATCGGGCACGACGGCACGGCATACACCGGGTGCGGCGACGGCGCGATCTACGCGGTGCGGGCCGACGGCGGCGAACCGTGGCGGGTCGGCGCCACCGGGGGCCGGCCACTCGGCCTCGAATGGCTGCCCGAGGGCCGCATCCTGATCTGCGACGCGCACCGCGGCCTCCTGGACATGGCCCTCGACAGCGGGGAGGTGCGGGTCCTCGCCGACCGGGTCGACGGCATACCGATGCGCTTCTGCAACAACGCCGCCGTCAGTGACGACGGCACGATCTGGTTCACCGACTCCTCGACGAAGTGGGGCATCGAGGAGTGGAAGTCGGACCTGATCGACGACACCTGCACCGGCCGGCTGCTCAAACTCCTCCCCGGCGGGCAGCCCGAGGTGGTGCTCGACGGGCTCAGCTTCGCCAATGGCGTTGCGCTGGCGTCGGATCAGTCGTGCGTCGTCGTCGCCGAGACAGGTCACCGGCGGCTGCGCCGCTACTACCGCACCGGTCCGCTGGCCGGCAACGCCGACGTCTTCGCCGCGGACCTGCCCGCTCACCCCGACAACATCGCGGGAGGCTCCGACGGCCTGATCTGGGTCACCTACGCCTCCCCGGCGGACGCCACCCTCGCCCGCCTGCAGAAGTCGCCGAAGGCGATCCGCACGGTTGTCCGGCGGCTGCCGGAGCGGCTCAAGCCGACGCCGCAGCGGACGGTGCGGGTCGCGGCATACGACGACCTGGGCCAGGTGGTCCACGACGTCGAGACCGACGCAACCCACTGGCACATGGCCACCGGTGTGCGCGAACACGACGGCCGGGTCTGGCTGGGCAGCCTTGTCGAACCCGCGCTCGCCTGGTTCGACTTGGCTTGAGCTCGACGTCCGCCGGCCTGTCTCGGAACGGCGGGCTCACCGCACTTCGTCGTCGACGTAGGCGGGAGCGGCGAGCTTCACCGAGGCCCAGGACAGCGGTATGCCGGTGGCCGCCAGCACGATCAGCACCAACCGCCAGTCGCCGGTCGCCGCGTGCAGCAGGCCGACGAGGACCGGGCCGATCGCGGCAAGGAGGTAGCCGACCGGCTGCACGAAGCCCGACACCTGGGCCGTCACGGCGGGTGTGCGGGTGCGGGCGGTGATGAGCGCGATCGCCGTCGGGAAGGCAAAGCCGGAGAGGGCCAGCAGTGTCGACCACATCCAGGGGAGCGTGGCCGGGGCCAGGAGCAGGCCGGCATAGCCGGCGATCAGCGAGATGCCGAAGGTGGCGAAGATCGCGCGGAGGTGGTGTCCGCGCGCGATGATGCTCGGCATCGCCAAAGCCCCGAGGAGACCGATGCCGGAGATGGACGACATGAGCGCCCCGGCATACCCGGCGGACAGGCCCGCGTCGCGGTAGATCTGGGGGAGCCAGCCGAACTGCACATACGCATGCATCGACTGGATACCGAACATCAGCGTCAATGCGACGGTGGTGGGGGATGCGAGCAGTCCGAGGTTCGGCGCAACCATCGGCCGGCGGTGATCGTCGGGCAGATTGTGTTCCCGCAAAGCCAGATACGCCCAGAACGGGATCGCTGCCAGGATCGCCCAGCCCCACAGGCGCAGCGAGGGTCGCCACCCGCCGAGCGCGTCGGCAGCCGGTGCGGCGAACGCGGCGCCGAGGGCTCCGCCGACCATCAGCCCGGTGCCGTAGATCGTCTGCAGCAGCACCTGCCCGCGCTCGTGGGTCTTGATCCACGCGGGCACGAGGACGTTGCCGAGCGCCATACCGCCGAGAGCGATCACGCTGAGCCCCAGGAAGATCCACTCGTTGCCGGTACCGGCGCGCAGGATCAGCCCGAGCGCCGCGGCGGCCAGGCCGATGGTGATGCCGCCGGTCGTCCCGACCTTGCGCGCGAGCGTCACCGCGACCATGCCGACCAGCCCGAAGCACAGTCCGGGCAACCCGGTGAAGACGCCGGCCAGCCCCGACGACATGTCCAGCCCGGCGCGGATCTCCTCGAGCAGCGGCCCGGGCGAGGACGCGCCGGGCCGCAGGTTGAGCGAGACGAGCACGATGGCGACCAGGCCGAGCGCCAGCCCGCTCGGCACCCGCCGCTCAGTCATCTCGCGGCTCAGTATCCGACGGATCAGGCACGCCGGATGCCATCGACGAAGTCGGCGACCAGCCGGATGTAGGCCGCCCGCTCCTGGAAGTAGCCGCCGCAGTGATCGGCGCCCTCGAAGACCTTCAGGTGCTTCGGCTCGCCGGCGGCGGCGAAGAGCCGGTGCGCGTGCTCCAGCGGTATGACGCGGTCCTGATCCCCGTGCATCAGCAGGATCGGCCGGGGCGCCAGCCTGTCGATCACCTCGATCGGGGCGACCTGGTGGAAGCCGTAGCCGTAGCGCCAGCGGGTGGCCCGGTCCGTGAGCCACACCAGTGGCACCGCGGGGAGCCGCAACCTCGTGACGGCGTTGGCGATCACCCCGTGCATGTCGGCGAACGGCGAGTCGAGGACGAGCCCCCGCACGCGCGGATCGTCTGCTGCCACAAGGATGCTCACCGATGCACCCATGCTGAACCCGACGAGGACGAGAGCGGCGTCCGGGCGGCGGGCCACGGCATACTCGATGGCGGCCCGCAGGTCGGCCTGCTCGTAGTGCGCCAGCGACTGCGGGCCGTCGTCGGAGTCGCCGTTGCCGCGGAAGTCGAACAGCAGCACCGAGTTTCCGGCCCGCCACAGTCCGGGCCCGATGCCGAGCATGTCGGACTTGTTGCCGCGGTGACCGTGGCTGACGATGACGACGCGCTCGCTGCCCGGCCGGTCGAGCCACCACCCGGATAGGCGCGTCCCGTCGTCCGCGGCGAAGGTGACATCCTCGCTCGGGACGCCAACCTCGAAGGTGCTGAAGCGATAGTCCGGCCAGGGGCGCCGGGGCCCGCTGATCATGCGGGCGCCGGCGAGCGCCCCAGCAGCTGCGCCCGCGCCGGCCGCCACGAGCAGACCGGCGGCCCCGACCTGATGGCGACGCGTCATAGACCTCACGACGGTTCTTTGCTTCGCCGCGGTGCCTCGCGAGGACCCCGAGAGCTTCGGCATCCGGCTAGTCCTCGTATCCCGTCGGATTGGACGACTGCCAGCGCCAGGTGTCGGCGCACATGTCGTCGATGGTTTTGACTGTGCGCCAACCCAATTCGTCATTAGCACGGGCGGGGTCAGCCCAGGAGCGCGGCTGGTCACCGGCGCGCCGCGGACCGATCTCGTAAGGCAGCTCCCGGCCCACCGCGCGCTCGAAGGCGTGCACCATCTCCAGCACGCTTGTGCCCTGGCCGGTGCCGAGATTCCACACGGACACCGCCTTCTCGGATGTGGCGAGCGTGTTGAGCGCGGCCACGTGGCCGGCCGCGAGGTCCTCGACGTGGATGTAGTCGCGCTCGCAGGTGCCGTCGGCGGTGGGGTAGTCGTCGCCGAAGACGACGAGCTTGTCGCGCCGGCCCACGGCCACCTGCGCGATGAACGGCATGAGGTTGTTGGGGATGCCCTGGGGGTCCTCGCCGATCGTGCCCGACGGATGCGCGCCGACGGGGTTGAAATAGCGCAGGATGCCGATGCGCAGGCTCGGGTCCGCAGCGGCGACATCGGTGAGGACGTGCTCGATCATCACCTTGGTCCGGCCGTAGGGCGAACTCGCCTGCAGCGGAGCGTAATCCTCGCGATAGGGCAGCGGCGCCTCCTCACCGTAGACGGTCGCGGAGGAGGAGAAGACGAGCATCTTGACCCCGTGCCGGCGCATCGCACGCACGAGCGAGAAGGTCGTGCCGAGGTTGTTCTCGTAGTACTCCAACGGGATCTCGGCGCTCTCGCCGACGGCTTTCAGGCCGGCGAAGTGGATGACGGCGTCGAAGGGCTCGTCCGCGAAGAGCCGCTCCGTCTTGTCGCGGTCGGTCAGGTCGAAGGCGTGCACCGGGATCGCCTCGCCCGTGAGGGCCTCGAGGCGCCCGATCACCGCGGGTTTGCTGTTGGCGAAGCTGTCGACGATCACCACGTCGTGGCCGGCGGCGATGAGCTGGACGACCGTGTGGGAGCCGATGTAGCCGGCGCCACCGGAGACGAGAACGCGCATGAGGCCACGCTATGCGGTCGGCCCGCTGCGGCCGAATCCGCCGACTGGGTCAGCCGCGAGCGCCCCACCTTGTCAGCCGGCGGTGCGCTCGGCCTGGCGGGCGCGATAGGCCGCGACAGCGTTGCGGTTGCCACAGGCGGTGGAGCAGAACCGGCGCGACCGGTTGCGTGACAGGTCGAGCACGATCCCGGTGCAGGTGTCATCGGCACAGACTCCGAACCGGCCCAGTTCGCCGGCCCGGATGACGTCGATCATGGCCATGGCCGTCTCGGCGATCATCCGGTCGACCAGCGGCGCATCGCTCGCGATGGCGTGAATGTGCCAGTCGAAGCCCTGATGGCGCGTCAGCTGTGGCAGGGCGCGCGCCTCGGCGAGCATCGAGTTGACCATAGCGACCGCCTCGTCCTCCGAGGCGAGCAGGAGCGCGCGCAACCGCGGCCGCAGGGCGCGCACTTCATCCAGTTCGGCCTGGGTGCCCCGCCGCGTGCCGGTGTACTCCCAGCGGTCGTAGAAGTCGTCCAACGCGGCAATGGAGTCCAGCGTGTCCGGCGCCAGCGCAGAGTTGGCCAGGGCAACGGCAGCGCCCAGAGCCATCTGCGTGTCATGACCGAATTTCACTTTGACATATTACCGCTGACATCGGTACCGTCATGCGTCATGCCAGCCGTGACCGATGACGTGGCGGCCGTGCAGGGGGCGTCCGCCACTTCATCGACCATGGGTGCCGGCCTGCTTTTCGCGGTCGGCGGCGCGCTCAGCTTCGCCTTGTCGGGTCCGATCGCCCGGGGCCTGCTCGACACCGGCTGGAACGCCGTGGCTGTCGTGCTGATCCGGATGGGCCTGGCGGCGCTCGTGCTCCTGCCCTTCGGACTGCGTGCACTGCGCGCCGACTGGCAGGTGCTCGCCCGCACCTGGCGCACGATCACTGCATACGGCCTGCTCGCCGTAGCCGGTGCCCAGTTCTGCTATTTCTCCGCGGTCGCGCGGATGGATGTCGGGCCCGCCCTGCTGATCGAATACACCGCTCCGGCCGCCGTGGTCCTCTGGCTCTGGCTGCGCGGGGGCCAGCGCCCCGGTCTGGTGACCATCGCGGGAGCGATGGTGGCCGCAGTGGGCCTGGTGTTCGTGCTCGACCTCCTCTCCGGCGGCGCCCGGGTCGACCCGATCGGGGTCTTGTGGTCACTCGGCGCCATGATCGGCGCCGCCGCCTTCTTCATCATGTCGGCCGACACCGACAACGGCCTCCCGCCGCTCTCACTCGCCGCCGGCGGCCTGCTCGTCGGCGCGCTCGCCCTCGCGCTTCTGGCCGCCACCGGCGTCCTCCCCGTGGCCTACGCCGGCGCGTCGGCCACCTATGCCGGCCACGAATTCCCCTGGTGGGCACCGCTGCTCGCGCTGGGCGTCGTCACCGCCGCCACGGCATACGTGCTCGGCATCGTCGCCACCCGCATCCTCGGCTCGCGCCTGGCCTCGTTCGTCGCGCTGAGTGAGGTCGTGGCCGCCGTCATCTTCGCCTGGGTCCTCCTCGGCCAACTCCCGAGCCGTATGCAGTTGCTCGGCGGCGTCCTCATCCTCGCCGGCGTCGTCCTGGTCAAGCTGGGCGAGCCGCGCCCTCTCGGCCCCGAACTGGAACTCGACGTCGCCTGAGCCGTATCTTGTGCGCCGGGGACTCGCGCAAGAAGGACTGAGGATCGTGGTGCCGGAGCGGCTTCTGACGCGACTGGTGCCGTGGGTCTTCGTCGGTGCGTGGATCGCCTACGGCGCCGCCCTGCAGCGCAGTGTCCGCGGCAACCGGCCCTGGGTGGTGCTCGTCCTCACCCTCGCTGCCGCGCTCCTGGCCGGCCTCGTCGCCGCCAACGCTGCCGTCCGCCTGCGCCGCATCCACGTCACGGCGGCGGTCGCCGGCAATCTGGTGGCGATGCTCTGGGTATGAACAGTGGTTCTTCTCGAGGGCGACTGCCTCACCTCCGCGCGGATCATTCTCGCGGCCACGGCTGCCGCCACCCTGATCGCGTTGTGGCTGCGCCCGGTGCACTCGCGCGCCGCAGGAGGCGCGGATTTCCTCGTGCTGGCCGTCGGAGTCCTGGCCCTGCATGCCGTTGCGATCGTCGGCTTCCCGCACCCGCCCATCGACGTGTAGACCACGATCACCGAAGCCAGCCACGGCCTACTCGACGGCCGCAACTTCTATCAGATGACCTGGGCCGATTCTCCGCGGCAGCGGGGGATGTTCGTCCTCGCCCTGTGGCCGCGCTTCGGATTGCGCCGAGGCAACGCGACCGGCGCCGGCGCCCTGGCGCTGATGGCGCCGTGGCTCATCGACGCCCCCGCGACCTCATCCGGGACACGGTGACCTATCTGATCGACGTGCCCCCACTGCCATACGGCAACAGCAGCTATTTGTGGTTCCTCCTGCACCGGCACGTGACCCTCCCCACCTGGGTGACCACGGGGGCGCTGCTGCTCGCGCTCGCCGGCGCGGCCTGGGTGGCCCGGCAACGGCATACCGGCCTCCCGAGGATCCTGTATGCCGCCGCCGCCGTCCTCCTGGTCGCGAACCTGGTCAACAAGCGGGCGTTCTTCAACCAGTACTGGATGGTCGCCTTACTCGTGGTCATCGCGCTCGCGGCGACCCGGAGCGGGGACCCGAACCGGACACCGAAAGCGACTGGGAGTCAGCTGTCCCTGGGGCCGTGTAGCGGGTCGGCGACCGCCGCCACGATCTGCTCGTGCTCGGTCTGCATGCGGCGCAGGAAGGTCTTGGTGCGCTCGTGCTGCGGGTTGCTGATGACCTGCCGCGGGTCGCCCTGCTCGACGACGACGCCGCCGTCCATGAAGACCACCCGGTCGGCGACGTCGCGGGCGAAGGCCATCTCGTGGGTGACGACGATCATCGTCATCCCCTCGTCGGCGAGTTCACGCATGACCGTGAGGACCTCGCCGACCAATTCGGGGTCGAGCGCCGAGGTCGGCTCGTCGAAGAGCATCAGCTTGGGTCGCATCGCCAGGGCGCGCGCGATCGCGACCCGCTGCTGCTGGCCGCCGGAGAGCTGCGCGGGATATGCCGCGGGCTTGTCGGAGAGACCGACACGGTCCAGCAGTTCATTGGCCCGAGCGGTCGCCTCCGCCTTGTTCTCCTTCTTGACCTGGATCGGTGCCTCGATGATGTTCTCGAGGACGGTCTTGTGCGGGAAGAGGTTGAACCGCTGGAAAACCATGCCGATCTCGCGGCGCTGGCGGGCGACCTCCTTGTCGTGCAGCCGATAGAGCTGGCCGCCCTTGTCCTGATAACCCATGAGCTCGCCGTCGACCCAGATGCGGCCGCCGTCGATGGTCTCGAGCTGGTTGATGCATCGCAGGAACGTCGTCTTGCCCGAGCCGGACGGGCCGAGGAAACACACCACCTCGCCCTTGCTGACGTCCATGTCGATGCCCTTGAGCACCTGGTTGTCCCCGAAGGACTTGGTCACATTGACCGCGTGGACCAGCGGCATGTCCGCCATCAGTGATCACCCGTTCGAGCCAGGAGTGCCGTGACCTTACGTTCGCGCTTGGTGGGCGCCTGCACGCCGAAGCCACGGCCGAAGCGCTTCTCGAGGTAGCTCTGGCCGATCATCAGGATCGTGCAGACGATGAGGTACCACAAGGTGGCCGCCATCAGGCCGGGCATGACCTTGAAAGACCGCGACCCGAAGAGGGTCGCTTGGTAGTAGAGCTCGACGATGATCTGCGCGGCGATGAACAGCGAGGTGTCCTTGACCATCGCGATGGTCTCGTTGCCGGTCGGGGGCACGATCACCCGCATCGCCTGCGGCAGGACGATCCGGCGCATCGTCTGCTGGGGTGACATGCCGAGCGCCTGCGCGGCTTCCCCTTGGCCGTTGTCCACGGACAGGATGCCCGCGCGGGCGATCTCCGCCATGTAGGCGGCCTCGGACAGGCCGAGAGCGAGTCCACCCACCCAGACCGTGCTCGAGTAGTTCTGATAGTCGAGAGTGAAGAAGCGGATGTCGGTGAACGGGATACCGATCTCGAAGGTGTTGTAGAGGTAGCCCAGACCGACGGCGAACAGGCCGAGCAGCACATAGCGCGGGATCGACCGGAAGAACCAGGTGTACGCGAAGGCCACCCCGCGCAGCACCACGTTCTCCGACATGCGCATGATGGCCAGCACGATGCCGAGAACCACGCCGATGACCATGGCGAGGACGGTTCCGAGGAGGGTGCCCTTGATCAGCCCCTCGATGACCGGCTTCTGCTGCATGATCTCGAAGGTGTAGCCCCAGTCCCACTTCTCGTTGGTGACGAAGGAGTTGACCAGCATCGCGGTGAGCAGGCCGATGAATGCGACCGCGACCCACCGGCCCGGATGCCGAACCGGCCGGGCGTCGATCGCGCCCGGCGGGTCCGTGGTCTCGGTCGTCATCCGACGCTGGGGTTAACCGCGAAGTCGGTGATGGCGCCGCCCTCGGTCTTCCACTTGGTGAGGATCTGCTTGTAGGTGCCGTCGGCTTCTAGGGCCTTGAGGGCCTCGACGATGCCCTCAGCGAACGCGGTCTGGTCCTTGGGGAGGACATAGCCGTAGGGCGCGGAGTCATATTGCTCGCCGAGGAGTTCGACGGCTCCGCCGGTCAGGTCGACGGCGGCGATGGCCGGCGGCAGGTCGACGAGCATCGCATCGGCCTTGCCGGACTGCACCATCGCGGTCACCTTGGCCTGGTCCGGGTCGACCAGCGGCGTGATGGCCTCCTTGCCGGCGTCGGTGCACGCCTTGCTGCGGGCATCGAGGTCGTCGACCTGAACCGTGCCCTTCTGGACGGCGACCTTCATGCCGCACGCGTTCTGCGGGTCGACGCCCTTGGGGTTGCCCTTCTGCGTCACCCACTGGGTGCCGGCCTTGAAGTAGGAGACCATCGTGACCTCCTTCATCCGGTCGGCGTTGACCGTGAAGGAGGAGACGCCCACGTCGTACTTGCCGCTGCTGACGCCGAGGATGATCGAGTCGAAGCCGGTGGGGATCCACTCGGTCTTGACGCCGAACTTGGCGGCGATGGCGTCGAACAACTCGACATCCATGCCGATGACCGTCTTGCCGTCCGCGTCGAGGTACTCGTTGGGCTGATAGGTCGCATCCGTGCCGATCTTGATCACGCCCGCGCTCTTGATCTTCTCGGGCAACGCGGCCGCGAAGTCCATGCCGCCGGAGCCGGCGCTCTCGCTGCCGCTCGCGGACGCCGAACCACTCGCGGACGCCGAAGCGCTCGCGGTGTCCGAGCTACTTGCGGCGGAGCTGCTGGAACCGCCCGCTGCGGCTGAGGTGCTTCCGGTGTTGGACAACGAATCGGAGCCGCACGCGGTGAGCGTCAGGGCGGCGCAAGCGAGGCCGGCGAGGGCGAAAGCGGGGGAACGGCGGAACACGAGATGCCTCCAGTGACGCGACGATGCGTGGCCGCGGGGTGCGGCCCCTTCGTGGGGAGAGTAGCCCGTCCCCGAACTCCTGCCCAGCACGCCGACGTCACGATCGAGTTTCCCGGCACGAACCGGGCAGGTGCTGGAGGCAATTGTCAGCCGGGCCTGTCAGGATGGGCTCATGCAGAACATGCTGATCAAAGTCGGCGTCAACGCCCTCGCGCTGTGGATCGCGGCCGCCGTCGTCAGCGGCATCCACCTGGCCACCGGCTCCACGAGCTGGACGTCCAAGGTCGTCACCGTTGTCCTGGTCGCCGTCGTCTTCGGCATCGTCAACGCCGTCGTCAAGCCCATAGCCAAGGTGCTGTCCTTCCCGGCGATCATGCTGACCCTCGGTCTGTTCACGTTCATCGTCAACGCGTTCATGCTGCAGATCACCGAGTGGATCTCCGAGGCCCTCGACCTGTCCTTCCGGATCGACGACTTCTTCTGGGACGCCGTCATGGCCGCATTGGTGATCACGATCGTGTCGATGGTGCTCAACTTCGTCCTGCCGGACGGCGAGTGAACGCGCCATGTCCGATGCGCCAGAGCCCCGCCCGCTGCTGGACGATCTGCCGGCCTACAAGCCGGGACTCCCGCCCGCGCCGGTGCCGGGCATGACGGCCTACAAGATCTCCTCCAACGAGAACCCCTACCCCCCGCTCCCGTCCGTGCTCGACACGGTCCGCTCGGCGGCCGAGCGGATGAACCGCTATCCCGACGCCAGCAATGGCGCTCTGCGGCAAGCCCTTTCGCGTTTCCTCGATGTCCCCGAGGACTGGATCGCCTGCGGGACGGGCAGTGTGGCCGTGCTCGGCCAGATCATCACCGCCATGTGCGATCCCGATGACGAGGTCGTCTTCGCCTGGCGATCCTTCGAGGCCTATCCGATCGTCGTGACCCTCGCCGCCGCCAAGGGCGTCCCGGTGCCGCTGACGGCCGACCACCGTCACGACCTGTCCGCCATGGCCGCAGCCATCACCCCCCGCACCAAGGTCGTCCTCGTCTGCACCCCCAACAACCCCACGGGCACGGTGGTCACGGACGCCGAGTTGCGGATGTTCCTCGACCGGGTGCCGCGGCGCGTGCTGGTCGTCATCGACGAGGCGTATGTCGAGTTCGGCGCCGACCCCACCGCCCCCGATGCCATGGAGTTGCTGCGCGAGCACCCCAACGTGTGCGTGCTGCGCACCTTCTCCAAGGCCTACGGTCTGGCGGGCCTGCGGGTCGGGTATGCCGTGGCCCACCCCCCGATCGCCGTCGCCCTGCGGATGACGGCCACTCCCTTCGGGGTCAACTTGCTCGCGCAGGAGGCGGCCGTCTCCTCCCTGGAGGCGGGCGACGAGTTGGACGTGCGTGTCAAGGATCTCGTCGCCGAGCGCGATCGGGTCGAGGCCGCACTGGCCGAGCAGGGCTGGCGACTACCGCCCTCCCAGGCCAACTTCGTGTGGTTCCCCCTCGGCGCCGACACCCCGGACTTCGCCCGGGTATGCGAGGAGCAGGCGCTGACGGTGCGGCCCTACGACCATGACGGGGTGCGCGCCACCATCGGCGAACCGGAGGCCTCCGACCGGCTCATCGAGATCGCCGCCACCTGGCGGGCCGCGCACTCCTGACCCTGCAGACACCTCCCCAAGGGTGAGGCGACGACCGGCTGCCAGAGCGAAGATTCGGGGAACGCCCGGTGGTTCCTCAGGGAACCACGGTGTCATTGTCCCCGAATTCCGTTGTGTCGCAATCATATTCGGAAGTGGCTTCCCCTGATGCGCGTGACGCAGGATATCGCTGACTACCTTGACATCGATGCAGACGACGTGTTGATTGGGCGCGCAAACAATCCGCCTAGCAGGGGTCTTCCATGCCACATGTCCGAAAGACGCCCGCGCGCCGGGCGCTCGCCGCTCTCACCAGTGCCGCCACTGCATTGCTCGGTATGGCCGTGCTCGCCCCCGCCGCTCACGCCGCCGGCCAGGCGTCGCTGACGGCTCTCGGCACGGCCTACACGCAGGACTTCGACTCGCTGCTCGCCACGGGCACCGGCACCGAAGCCGACCTGCCCGCCGGGTGGACCTTCGTCGAATCTTCCGGCAATACGACCTACTCCGCAGGTACGGGATCGAGCACCAGCGGCGACACCTATTCCTTCGGCAGCGCGGGCGCCACGGAGCGAGCCTTCGGCAGCCTGAACAGCTCCAGCAACTCCCCCACCGTCGGGGTGGTGCTCACCAACTCCACGGGCGCCACGATCACCTCCCTCGACGTCGCGTTCACCGCCGAGCAGTGGCGGCACGGCGGGGCCACCACCGCCCGCACCGACCGGCTCACGTTCGGGTACAGCACCGACGCCACGGGCCTGACCGGCGGCACGTGGCTGGCCGCGCCCGCCATGGACGCGGCCTCGTCGGTCACCAGCGGCACCGCAGGCCCCTTGGACGGCAATGCTGCCGCGAACCGGAATGCCGTCTCGGGCACCGTCAGCGGCCTGTCCGTGCCCGACGGTGGCACGATCGTCCTGCGCTGGGCGAGCGCAGACGTCTCCGGCTCCGACGACGGACTCGCGATCGACGACCTGTCCATCACGCCGCACGGCACCCCGGGAGGCGGGCCGACCAACCCCTCCGGCGCCGGCAGCGCCGACCCCGCCTCGGTGGTTCAGGGCGGCACGACCACGCTCACGGTCGACACCACGCCGGGCATCAACCCGGACAGCACCGAACTGGCCGTCACCGCGGACCTGACCTCGATCGGCGGCTCTGCGACCGCGACTCTCGCCGACGACGGCGTCGCCCCGGATGTCACAGCGGGCGACGGCACCTTCACCGCCGCCGCCACGGTGGCGGCCAGCACCGCACCCGGTGCGAAGTCGCTGCCGTTCACCGTCACAGATGCCCAGGATCGCAGCGGCACCGGCAACATCGCCTTGACGGTGACCGCGCTCGAGCCGTGCGCCGCCTCCGACCAGACCATCGGCTCGGTGCAGACCTCCGGAGCCGCCGGCATCACCGGAACCGTCACCGTGCAGGGTGTCGTCGTCGCGGATTATGAGGGCGCCTCGCCCAAGCTGCGGGGCTTCTATGTCCAAGACAGCGGCGACGGGGACGCGGCGACCTCCGACGGCATCTTCGTCTTCGAGGGGGACAACGCCGACCGTGTCGCCGTCGGCGACGTCGTCCAGGTGAGCGGCACCGCCAGCGAGAACCAGGGTCAGACCCAGATCTCGTCGACGACCGGGATCGCCGCGTGCGGCACGACCGGCACGGTCCCCACGACCGAGGTCACCCTGCCCCTGACCGCGGCCGACGACCTGGAACGCTACGAGGGCATGCTGGTCAGCTTCCCCCAGGAGCTGTCTGTCACCGAGCACTACCAGCTCGGCCGCTTCGGCCAAGTCACGCTCTCCCAGGGCGGCCGGCTGCAGCAGCCCACCAACGTCGTCGCGCCGGGCGGGGCCGCGAACGACCTGCAGGCCGCGAACAATCTGCGCCGCATCATCGTCGACGACGACACCCAGGCCCAAAACCCCGACCCGATCCAGTTCGGGCGCGGCGGCCAGCCCCTCTCGGCAAGCAACACTCTCCGGGGCGGCGACACCATCACCGGTCTGCATGGCGTCATGACCTACACCTGGGGCGGCAACAGCGCCAGCCCCAACGCCTATCGCGTGCGGCCCATCGGCTCGCTCGGCGGCGGCGCTCCCGACTTTCAGCCGGACAACCCGCGCCCGAGCGCTGCCCCCAGCGTCGGCGGTTCGCTCACGGTCGTGGGCATGAACCTGCTCAACTACTTCAACACCTTCGGCGCTAATGCCTGCACCGGCGGGGTCGGGGGCGCGCCCACCGACTGCCGCGGGGCGGACAGCCAGGCCGAGTTCGACCGGCAATGGCGCAAGACCGTCGCCGCGATCGAGAAGATGAACCCGGACATCATCGGGGTCAACGAGATCGAGAACGACGGCTACGGCAGCACGAGCGCCCTCGCCGATCTGGCCGGCCACCTCAATGCCGAGATGGGCGCCGGCACCTACGCCTACCTCGACGTGGACGCCCGCACGGGTCAGGTCGACGCGCTGGGCAGTGACGCCATCAAGGTCGGGCTGCTCTACAAGCCGGCCACGGTGACGCCGGTCGGGACCACCGCCGTGCTCAACTCGGTCGCCTTCGTCAACGGCGGTGACTCCGCCCCGCGCAACCGCGCAACCGTCGCGCAGGCCTTCGAGGAGAACGCGACCGGCGAACGGCTGATCGTCAACGCCAACCACCTGAAGTCAAAGGGCAGCGCCTGCGACGCTCCCGACGCCGGAGACGGACAGGGCAACTGCAACCAGGTGCGTGTCAACGCCGTCAACACCCTCACCGAGTGGCTGGCGAGCGACCCGACGGAAACCGGGGACACCGACATACTGCTGGTCGGCGACTACAACTCCTACGCGATGGAGGACCCGATCACGGCGCTTCAGGACGCGGGCTACACCCACCTGATCAAGACGCGCTTGGGTCCGGATGCCTACTCCTACGCCTTCGACGGGCAGTGGGGTTACCTCGACCACGCGCTCGCCTCCGAGAGCCTCGACAGCCAGGTCACAGGCGTCGCGGACTACCACATCAACGCGGACGAGCCAGCCGTGCTGGACTACAACACCAACTTCAAGTCGGCGAACCTCATCTCCTCGCTGTACGCGCCCGACGAGTTCCGCGTCTCGGACCACGACCCGGTCATCGTCGGGCTCGACCTGTTCACCCCCGTCAACGAACCTCCGGTCGCGAACGACCAGAGCGTGACGACGCCCGAGGACACCCCGGTGGGGATCACGCTCACCGGTTCGGACCCGCAGAGCGATCCGCTCACCTACACCGTCACCAGCGAACCGAGCCACGGCACCCTGTCCGGCACCGCGCCGGACCTGACCTACACCCCCGACCCGAACTACAACGGTCCCGACTCCTTCACCTTCACGGTGAGCGACGGTGAGTCCACCTCGGCGCCCGCGACGGTCAGCATCAGCGTCACGGCGGTCAACGACGCCCCGCGCCTGTCCATCCTCACCGGGGGAACGTGTCTCAACGACACGGCCGGCCGGATGAACCTGAGTACGGGTGACCTGGACGGTGACGCGGTGCGCGTGACCGGAACGTCGTCCAACACCGCCGTGGTCCCCAACAGCAACATCGTCGTCAGCGGCAACGGCGCCACCAGGACCGTGGCCGTGACCGGAAAGGCAGGCAAGCCAGGGCGAGCGGTCATCACCCTCACCGCGAGCGACGGCACGACCACGGTCAAGCGCTCGATCACGGTCTGGATCGGCAACAAGGCCGCCAACACCTACACCGGCAGCAACGGCAGCGACATGATGCTCGGCGGCGGCGGAAACGACCGGCTCACCGGTGGCGGCGGAATCGACCTGCTGTGTGGCGCCGGCGGCAACGACCGACTCACCGGCGGCGAGGGCGATGACACCCTCAACGGCGGCGACGGCACCGACGTTCTCATCGGTGGTGGCGGCGACGACATCCTCATGGGTGGCAACGGTGCCGACACCATGACCGGCAACGCCGGCGCCGACTTCTTCGACGGCGGCCCTGGCGCCGACCGGGCCACGGACTTCCGTGCCGCACAGGGCGACCGCAAGGTCAACACCCCCTGAGTCGGCGGCCCTTCTCGTCAGGTGGGGGAAATCGGCCGTCCGGTCGATTTCCCCATCTGGCACCGGGGACCTAGCCGGCGCGATCGCGCCCGCGTCGGGACGGCATACCGTGCTGACGAGTTGCTGCGTCAACCCGTGATCTCCGGCCCCATGCTGGATGGGTACGCCGCCCGCGCCGGTCGCCGCACCCCGGCGGGGTGCGGCGCGTGAGCGGTCAGCAGGTCTCGGCGAACAGCGCGAGCAGGGGGGTGTTGACGTCCCACGGGATCGGGCGAACCCCGTTCACGTAGGCGCGTCCGGTCAAGCCGATCACGACCTGACGGGTGCCGTCGGCCGAGCTGAGCGCATAGCTCGCGGTGCCGAACGACAGCCCGTCGTGCCCATACACGAGACCGCCGGGCCGGCACGGGTCCGGGATCCGATACATGCCGAGTCCATAGCCATCGGGTGTCCGCGGCGTGCGCATACTGGCGAGCGTCGCCTTGCGCACCAGGCGGCCGTTGTTGAGGGCGTTCGCGAACTTGACCATGTCCCGGGAGGAGGCGACGGTCGCGCCGGCGGCGGAGAACAGATCGGGGTTGAAGTTCTTCAGCGAATACCAACGCCATTTCGTGAAGGCGGCATCGTGGAGGGCCGCACTCGGCATTCCCGGCCGGGTGGCGAACTCGGCCTTGGTCATCCCGGAGGGCACGAAGATCCGCTCCTGCATCAGCGCGGCCAAGGACCGGCCGGTATGCCGCTGCAGCAGCTGCCCGAGCACGACATACCCGGCGTTGGAGTAGTTGAACTGCGTACCCGGCGTGGCCAGCCACGGCTGCGCCAGCGCCGCCGTGATGATCTCGCGGTCCGTGTACGGGTCGCCCAGCGCGGCGAAGAAACCGTCCCAGGTCGGTTCGTCCATGTGCGCGATGAGCGCCTGCGTCACCCCGTCCGGCATGCCCGAGGTGTGGCTGAGCAGCTGCTCCAGGGTGATATTGCCGTGGTGGGCGAGCAGCCCGGGCGCGAGGTCGTTCACGCGGTCGCTCAGGCGCCACTCGCCCCGCTCCACCAGCTGCATGACGAGGGTGGCGACCATCGTCTTGGTGTTGCTGGCGACCCGGAAGGGCGCGTAAGCCCCGACGGGCGCGTCATTCCAGATCCGCTTCTTGCCGGACGCCCATTCGCGGTGGCGTGCCCCGCGCTGGATGGCGCCGACGGTGCCGACCGCCCCCTCCGCGACCAGGGCGTCGAGAGCCTCCTGCACCGACGGGATCCTTTGGCCGCCGGTGATCGGCGGCAGAACGGGCCTCGGCAGACGCTGGTCAAGCCGCGCGGCCAGGTCCGCCGGGGTCGGCTCGCTCGCGCGGTCCGCGGCGACGCCTGGCGCAGCCGTCGCAATGAGTCCGGCGGCGATGGCGACGACGGTGCCTCCGGCCATACGGCAAGTGAGCGGTCGACCCATGACTGTCCCCTTCAGTAGTGGTCCGGCCCAGCCTGCCATGGCCCGCGGCGAAAGTCAGCGGGATGTGGCCTCGGCGTAGCGCTCGCGAAGCCGGTCCCTGACCTGCTCCGGCGTATACGCGCGCCGCTTGCGCTCCTCCCGGGCGACGACCGCGCCCGTCGCAACCACACCGGCCATACCCGCAAGCCCGATCCACCGCCACCACCTGCCTTTGCCAGCCACGGCACGAGCGTAGTTCCGCAAGACTGTCCGGTATGCCGTCGCCCGCCTCCTCGTTGCCGCTCGCCGACGCCGTGGACCTGACCCGCACTGGGGACATCTGGATCTTCCGGGGCACATCGCTCGCCGACCGGGCCATCCAGACGATGACGAATGCGCCGGTCAACCACGTCGGGATGGCCGTCGTCCTCGACGACCTCCCCCCGCTGATGTGGCACGCCGAACTCGGAAAGTCCCTGGTGGACATGTGGACCGGCGATCATCACCGAGGGGTGCAGTTGCACGATCTGCGGGCGGCGGTCGAGCAGTGGCAGGTGACGTATGGGCAGCGCGCTTGGCTGCGCCAGCTCAGCCCGGCCGTCGATCGCGCCCAGGAGGATGCCTTGTTGCGGGCCATTGCGCGCCTGGATGGGGTCGCCTTCCCGAACACGGCCCGGCTGGCCGCTCGGTGGCTGCGCGGTCGCGATGCCTACGTCAGCCGCCGCGAACGCGCCCGCCGCGGCACGCGCCCCGAACTCGCCTACTGCGCCGAAGTCGTCGCCGCGACGATGATCGAGATGGGCCTGTTGACCGGCGACTTCTCGCTGCGCACCTACGACCCCGGCGCCTTCTGGTCCGGAGACGATCTCCCCCTCGAACCCGGCTGGTCCCTCGGCGACGAGATTGCGGTCGACCCGGCGCCCTGATCCGTCTTCGCTGTCCCCCCGGCGAAGCGGGGCCAGGTTCTCCGACGCGGGCCTGGCTATAAGGCGGCCCGCGTATGACAACCCGGCCCCGCTCCCGCGGAACCCGGCCCCGCTCCCGCCGGTACGGACCTGGACGTGCGACCAACGCAGAACCCGCCCGGCCAGGTCGGCGCGGCATACCGGAGGCGCTAGCCTGGGGCGTGAACGCGCAAGCGACAACTCGCGGTCACGACGACGTGACCGTGCCGCCTGCCACGACGAGCCTCGCCAGGCCGGTCACCCCGGCAGCGCGGCGTTCGCGCGTGGCGCATTGGACACCCGGGATCGCGGTCATCCCCGCAGCGGGTGGGGAACGGAGCGAGATGGCTGAGCAGAAGGGGCCGGCCCTGGGGCCGGTCATCGAGTCTCGTGACGGTGGGCCGGACATGGTTCAACTCGTCACGCCGGAGGGCGAGCGGGTCTCGCATCCGGAGTATGACGCGATCGCGGACCAGGTCACGCAGGAGGAGCTGCAGGGCTTCTATCGCGACATGGTGATCGTGCGACGCTTCGACAACGAGGCCACCGCGCTTCAGCGCCAGGGCGAACTCGGACTGTGGGTGCCCTGCCTCGGACAGGAGGCCGCCCAGATCGGCTCCGGCCGGGCCCTGCGCCGCCAGGACTTCGCTTTCCCGACCTATCGCGAGCACGGCGTCGCCTGGTGCCGCGGCGTCGACCCGCTCAACATGCTCGGCATGTTCCGCGGCGTGCACAACGGCGGGTGGGACTCGTTCGAGAAGAACTTCCACCTCTACACGATCATCATCGGCGCCCAGACGCTGCATGCGACGGGCTATGCGATGGGTGTCTTGCGGGACGACGCCGTCGGCACCGGCGACCCCGAGCGCGACACCGCCGTCATCGCCTACTTCGGCGACGGTGCGTCCGCGCAGGGCGATGTGGGGGAGGCGTTCGTCTTCGCGGGCGTCAATAATGCGCCCGTCGTCTTCTTCTGCCAGAACAACCAGTGGGCCATCTCCGAACCGAACGAGCGCCAGATGCGCATCCCGATCTACTTACGCCCGCGCGGATACGGATTCCCCGGCATACGGGTGGACGGCAACGACGTGCTGGCCACGTATGCCGTGACCACCGCCTGTCTCGACGCCGCCCGCGACGGCCAGGGCCCCTCGCTCATCGAGGCCTTCACCTATCGGATGG
Organism: Nostocoides australiense Ben110; assembly: GCF_001050535.1. Taxonomy (GTDB): domain Bacteria; phylum Actinomycetota; class Actinomycetes; order Actinomycetales; family Dermatophilaceae; genus Nostocoides_A; species Nostocoides_A australiense. Next base: position 82,488 of record NZ_HG764815.1, read on the forward strand.
GTGCGCACACGACGTCCGACGACCCGACGAAATACCGCGTATCGGCCGAGGTCGAGGTCTGGAAGCTGCGCGACCCGATCGCCCGCCTGCGCAACCTGTTGGCGCGCACGTATGGCGTTAGCCAGGAGTTCTTCGACGGCGTCGACGCCGAGGCCGAGGAGGTCGGCGTCGACCTGCGCACCCGGCTGCTCGCGCTGCCCGACCCGGAGCCGGAGTCGATGTTCGAGCATGTGTATGCCGCGCCGCACCCCGTCATGGATCGCGAGCGTGCCGCCTTGAGCGACTACCTCGCCAGCTTCGAGGGGGCCCACGAATGAGCACCCAGATGACCATGGCGAAGGCACTCAACGCCGGTCTGCGCGCGGCGATGGACAAGGACCCCAAGGTCGTGCTCATGGGCGAGGACATCGGCAAGCTCGGCGGCGTCTTCCGGATCACCGAGGGCCTGCAGAAGGACTTTGGCGAGGACCGCGTGATCGACACCCCGCTCGCCGAGGCCGGCATCGTCGCCACGGCCATCGGTCTGACGTTGCGCGGCTACCGGCCGGTGGTGGAGATCCAGTTCGACGGCTTCGTCTACCCCGCCTTCGATCACATCGTCTCCCAGGTCGCCAAGCTGCACGCCCGCTCGCTCGGGCACGTGAAGTTGCCGATGGTGATCCGCATCCCTGTCGGCGGCGGCATCGGGGCGGTGGAGCACCACTCGGAGTCGAATGAGGCCTACTTCGCGCACACCGCCGGACTGCGGGTGATCTCCTGTTCGAACCCGTCGGACGCCTACTGGATGATTCAGGAGGCGATCGAGTTCCCCGACCCGATCATCTTCTACGAACCCAAGCGGCGCTACTGGGACAAGGGCGAGATCGCCGAGGCCCCGGAGCGGGATCTCTTCTCCGCCAATGTGATCCGGCCCGGAACGGACGTGACGATCCTCGCCTACGGTCCGATGGTGCGCTCGTGCCTGCAGGCCGCGCAGGCGGCCGAGGAGGAGGGGTATTCGCTCGAGGTCATCGACTTGCGCTCACTGTCCCCGCTGGACACCGATGCGGTCTTCGGCTCGGTGCGCAAGACCGGCCGCTGCGTCGTGGTCCACGAGGCCCCGACCTTCCTCGGCATGGGTGCCGAGCTGGCCGCGCAAATCCAGCAGGAGTGCTTCTATTCGCTGGAGGCGCCGGTGCTGCGCGTCGGCGGCTACAACGTGCCCTATCCGCCGAGCCGGCTCGAAGAGGACTTCCTGCCCGACCTCGACCGCGTGCTCGACGCCGTCGACCGCGTCATGGCGCACTGACCCCGACGAAAGTTGCTCGCTGCGCTCGCCTTACTTCGCGGGCCCGAGGAATAGGAGACTTGGAAACACAATGCGAGACTTCAAACTTCCCGACCCCGGTGAAGGTCTGACCGAGGCGGACATCGTCACCTGGCGCGTCGCCGTCGGGGACACGGTCAAGGTCCACGACATCGTCGTCGAGGTCGAGACGGCAAAATCGTTGGTGGAGTTGCCGATCCCGTATGCCGGCACGGTCGCCGCCCTCTTGGTGGCCGAGGGCGACACCGTCGAGGTGGGCACCCCGATCATCACGATCGACGACGGCTCCAGCGCTCCGGCCGTTGCGAACGACGGGTCCGCAGCCGACCGGCCGGCCCCCGCATCCGCTCCGTCGCCGGCTGTCGCCGGCGGGCAGGCCGGCTCGGGTGAGGCGGGAGGACCTACCGCGCTGGAGTCGAATTCGCCGACTGGCTCGGTGGACGATTCCGATGCGGACAAGAAACCCGAGCGCACCGCCGTGCTCGTCGGCTACGGCGTCAAGCAGACGGAGGCCAAGCGCCGTCCCCGGCGCAAGCAGAATTTGTTGCAGACGATCGCGCACTACCCCGACGAAGAGCCCGCGGTCCGCGAGACCACCGCCCACGCGGACGCGAGCAGCTGGGTCGGCGAACTCGTCGCTGCCCATTCCACCCACGTGCTGCGCGACCGTCGGCCATTGACCGAGCTGACCGATCACTCGCCGGAGGCGCTCGCGCGAGCCCGCGTGCTGGCCAAGCCGCCGGTCCGCAAACTCGCCAAGGACCTCGGTGTCGACCTCGTCGGCCTGCGCGGCAGCGGTGACGACGGCACCATCACCCGCGAGGACGTGCTCGCCGCCAGCCGCGGGGGCGC
>NZ_HG764815.1:84745-115833 GCF_001050535.1 Nostocoides australiense Ben110
CCCCCCCCCCCCCCCGCCGATATCGGCGCGGCGCTGGCGCGGCGGCGGCTCGGGTTCGGCCGGGGCGCGCGGATGGCCTTTGAGCAGGACGAGGTGACCTTCCTCGGCGGGGTGCGGCACGGGCATACCCTCGGCGCTCCGGTGGCGATCATGATCGGCAACAGCGAGTGGCCCAAGTGGCAGACGGTGATGTCGGCCGACCCGGTCAGCGAGGAGGCGTTCGCGGCCTCCGATGACGTGAACGCGCCGCAGGAGATCGGCCGCAACCGGCCGTTGACTCGGCCGCGGCCGGGGCACGCGGACCTGGTCGGGATGCAGAAGTACGCCTTCGAGGATGCCCGGCCGATCCTGGAGCGGGCGTCGGCGCGCGAGACGGCGGCGCGGGTCGCGCTCGGGGAGGTGGCCGCGCGGCTGCTGGCGCAGGCATACGGGACTCGCCTTGTCTCCCACACGATTTCGATAGGTACGGCCTCGGTCGGGGCTGACGCCGAGCTGCCGCATCCCGATCAGGTCGACGCCATCGACGCCGACCCGGTGCGGACCCTGGATGCCGCCGGGTCCGCGGCGATGATCGCGGAGGTCGAGGCGGCGAAGAAGGATGGCGACACTCTCGGCGGGGTGGTGGAGGTGGTTGCCTATGACGTGCCGCCAGGCCTCGGCTCGCATGTGCATTGGGACCGGCGCCTGGATGCCCGGCTGGCCGGGGCGCTGATGTCGATCCAGGCGATCAAGGGCGTCGAGGTCGGCGACGGCTTCGAGACCGCGCGCCGGCGGGGGTCGGCGGCGCACGACGAGATGGAGCGCGACGAGGCCGGGGTGATCCGGCGGCGCACCGGCCGCGCGGGCGGCACCGAGGGCGGTATGTCGACTGGCGGGCTGCTGCGGGTCCGCGCGGCGATGAAGCCGATCTCGACGGTACCGCGCTCGCTGGACACGGTCGATGTCGCGGACCCGGACGCGGAGGCGAAGGCGATCCACCAGCGCTCCGATGTGTGCGCGGTGCCGGCGGCCGGCGTGGTGGCCGAGGCGATGGTGGCGCTGGTGCTGGCGCAGGCGTGCCTGGAGAAGTTCGGGGGCGACTCGCTGGTGGAGACGCGGCGCAACTTCGAGTCCTATCTCGCGTCGATCCCGGAGGGGATGCGCACGTGGTGAAGCCCTTGGTGATCCTCATCGGGCCTCCCGGGTCGGGCAAGACGAGTGTCGGGGCGCGCCTGGCCGAGCGCCTGGATGTCGCGTTGGAGGACACCGACGCGCGGATCGAGGCGAACGAGGGGCGGACGATCGCGGAGATCTTCATCGACTCTGGCGAGCCCTATTTCCGGGACGTGGAGCGGGCCGTGGTGCTCCATGCGGTGGGCGCTCACGGGGGCGTATTGGCCCTCGGCGGCGGCTCCCCGATGGACCCGGAAATCCAAGCGGCGTTGACGGATCGGCGGGTCGTCTTCCTCGATGTGGGGATCGCCGATGCGGCCAAGCGGGTGGGTTTCGATGCGAGCCGGCCGTTGCTCGCCGTCAACCCGCGCGCCCGGTGGGTGGCGCTGATGAAGGAGCGCCGAGGGACGTATGAGGCGCTGGCGACGCACCGGGTGGACACCGCCGGCCGCTCGGCCGACGAGGTGGCGGCGGAGATCGTCGAGCTGCTGATCGCGGAGGGCGTCGTCCCGGCAGCCGTCGAGAGCGCAGTGCCGCACCCGGCCCCAGGCGAGTCATCGTGAGCGAGCTGGCCCGGGTGCCGGTGGGCACGGCATACGACGTCGTGCTGGGGCGGGGAGTCCTCGCCGGCGTCGCGGACCTGGTGCCGGACTCCGCCCGGCGCGTCCTGATCGTGCACAGCGACACCCTGCCGCAGGTTGTCGGGCCGGTCCGGGATGCCTTGCGCGCCAAGGGATTGCACGTCGTCGACGGGGTCGTGCCCGATGCCGAGGCGGCCAAGACCATCGACGTGGCGGCCGGTCTGTGGGGGCTGCTCGGGCGCGAGTCCTTCACGCGGACCGATGTCGTCGTCGGGGTCGGCGGGGGGACGGTGACCGATCTCGCCGGGTTCGTGGCGGCGGCGTGGCTGCGGGGCGTGCCCTTGGTCAATGTCCCGACGACGGTGCTCGCCATGGTCGATGCGGCGGTCGGCGGCAAGACGGGCGTCAACACCGCTGAGGGCAAGAACCTCGTCGGCGCCTTCTACGAGCCGCTCGGGGTGCTCTGCGATATCGACGTGCTGGCCACGCTGCCGGAGGCGGATTTTGCGGCGGGTATGGCCGAGGTGATCAAGGCCGGGTTCATCGCGGATCCGGTGATCCTGGAGCTGGCCGAGGCGCACCCAGGCTCCTTGCGGCGGGTCGGGCCGGCGACCGTCGAGTTGATCGAGCGCGCCATCGCCATGAAGGCGTCGGTCGTGACCCAGGATCTGCGCGAGGCCGGGCTGCGGGAGATCCTCAACTACGGGCACACCCTGGGGCACGCGATCGAGCAGCACACGGCATACACGATGCGGCACGGGGAGGCGGTGGCGATCGGGATGGTGTTCGCCGCCGAACTGGCCCACCGCTCCGGCCTCATCGACGACGCCCTGCTGGCCCGGCACCGCAGCGCGCTCGCGCTGGCGGGCCTGCCCACGGCATACGACGGCGCCGGACTGGACGAGCTGCTCGCGGCGATGGGGCGCGACAAGAAGACCCGCGGCTCGACGCTGCGGTTCGTCGTGCTGGAGGGCCTAGCCCGGCCCACCCGGTTTGTGGGGCCGAGCGAGGGGCTGCTGCGCGCGGCATACGACGCTCTCGCCTGACACGCAGCCGTCACCGGATCTATGGCGGGGTCAGGACCCCGATATCGCTCCGTCGACGGCACTGGCGTCGGTTGTCCACAGCGGTGGGCGCACGGTGTCGACGGGTTGGGGCTTTCGCGACACGATCGGCGAATGGGGCAGTCATACGCGTGGATCGGGCAACGGCCAACCCTTCCGACGCGCGACGAGCTGCCCATCGTGACCCTGGCGGAGGCGCTCAAGAGGGGCGGAGGACGCCGTGGGCGCCGAGAGCACCCTGGAACACCGCTGGGTCCGCGACGTGGAACGTCCGCACGGGATTCCGGCGGGTGTGCGGCAGGTGCGAGACAAGGCGGTGGGCCAACTCACCTGTGCCGCAGGCAGGGGTGCCCCATTCTCCGGCCGGGCGAGACCGTCACCGGAGCAACAACGGGGTCATGACCCCGTTGTTGCTCCGGTGACGTGTCCGGGCGGACTGGCATCACCGTCTAGAAGAGTCGGTGGCGCCACTTGATGACCTCGAAGATGATCACCGCGGCGACCCAGGCGATCAGGGCGATCGAGAACCAGCCGTTCTCGACGAAGGCCAGGGCCTTGCGCTGCCAGCGCTCGGGGAGGAAGAGGTTGTTCTCGCGGATATTCCACTGCGTCATCGAGGAGAAGACGAAGGTCGTCGACAGGGTCACGAGCAGGCACCAGGGGCACAGGGCGCCGATGACGAAAGTCGACTGATAGAGCAGCCAGTAGGCGAAGATCACGCCGAGCAGGTAGCAGACGTTGCCGACGAACATGAACCACCGCGGGAAGCGCACCCCCGCCAGCGAGGCGACGGCGATCGTCATGACGACCGGCTCGGAGATCATGCCGAGGAAGGCGTTGGGGAAGCCGAAGATATTGGCTTGCCACGTCGTGCCGACCTTGGCGCAGTCGAGGACGGAGTTGATCGAGCAGCTCAGGACGGCGTCGGGGTCGCGGGCGAGCACGATGGCGTCATATGACAGCACCCAGGACGCGATCAGGCTGAGGATGGCGAAGATGAGCATCTCGCCGAAGAGGATCTTGCGGACCCGGTCGGGGACGGGCAGCTGGACGCCGTCGGTATGGACGTCGCTCAGCTCATCGTCCACCTGCACTGCCATGCGCTGTCCTCCAGGTCGCTCGCGCGTCGCCACACATTAACCCAGCGACCTTGTACTCCCCGAAACGCACGCCTCCCGCGCCCCCACCCCCGTTCGAGAGCGCACGACGCGCCGTAATGACCGCGCCATAGCGGCGTGTCGTGCGCTTTCGACTCAGGCGGAGGCGCGCTCAGAGTTCGGCGTCGGGGGAGGGCGGCGCCGACCCGCCCTGCGGCGCGGTCGCCTCCATCGCGGCGACGATCTCGTCCCGGATCGTTCCGGACAGCCCGCCCCAGGTAGGTTCGTAGCCGTAGAGCTCACGCAGCGGCGTCCCCCGCCGGTTGCCGTCCATGATCTCCACGTCGTCGGCATTGAGCATCGCCGGATGCCATACCCCGCACGCTTCGGAGACCTTGAGCAGGTCGCGGCGCAGGGTGCGGATGTAGTTGGCCAGCCGCACCGACTTCAACTCCGGGTCCAGCCCGTGCGCCAGCCACTTGCTCTGGGTGGCCACGCCGGTGGGGCAGTGGTCGGTGTGGCACTTCTGCGCCTGGATACAGCCGATCGCCATCATCGCCTCCCGGGCAATATTGACCTGGTCCGCGCCGAGCGCGAAGGCGACGAGCGCATTCTCCGGCAGGCCGAGCTTGCCGGCGCCGATGAAGACGACCCGGTCCTGGATCCCCGCCTGGGCGAAGATCTTGTAGACCCGCGAGAAGCCGACCCGGAAGGGCAGCGAGACGGCGTCGGTGAAGACCAGCGGGGCCGCGCCGGTGCCGCCCTCCCCGCCGTCGATGGTGACGAAATCGACCCCGCGAGCCCCGGATCGCATCTGCTCGACGAGTTGTTCCCAGAAGATCAGGTCGCCGACCGCCGACTTGATGCCGACCGGTTTGCCGGTGGCCTGGGCGATCTTCTCGACGAAGTCGAGCAGGCCGTCGACGTCGGAGAACTCCGCGTGCCGCGACGGGCTGGAGCAGTCCTTGCCCATGGGTATGCCGCGGATGCCGGCGATCTCCTCGGTGATCTTGGCGGCGGGCAGCATGCCGCCGAGGCCGGGTTTGGCGCCTTGGCTGATTTTGATCTCGATGGCCCGCACCGGGGCCGACTCGACGACCTTCATCAGCTTGTCGAGGTCGAACCGTCCTTCGCCGTCGCGGCAGCCGAAGTATGCCGTGCCGATCTGCAGCACGAGTTCCCCGCCTTGCCGGTGATGCTGGGACAGGCCGCCCTCGCCGGTGTTGTGCAGGCAGCCGGCGAGCTTGGCCCCACCGTTGAGGGCGGCGATGGCGTTGCCCGACAGGGAGCCGAAGCTCATCGCCGAGATGTTGACCACGGAGTTGGGGCGGAAGGCGTCGCGCCGGCCGCGGGCCTTGCCTATCACCTTCGGCCCGGGCATCCACACGTGCTCGCCGGCGTGAATCGCGGTGGGGGGCACCGCATCGGAGAAGGTGTGCTGTTTGAAGACGACGTATTCGCCGTTCTCGACGTCATTGTCGGTGCCGAAGCCGGTGTAGTTGTTCTGCAGCTTCGAGGACGCATAGATCCAGGACCGCTGGTCGCGGCTGAAGGGCCGTTCCTCGTCATTGCTCGTGATCAAGTACTGCCGCAGCTCCGGCCCGATCTCCTCCAGCGCGAAGCGGGCGTGCGCGATCACCGGGAAGTTGCGCATCAGGCTGTGCTTCTTCTGCGTCAGGTCATGGATCGCGACGCCGCCGAGGGCGGCCGCAGCGGCCGAAAGCGCGACTTTGGGCTTCATGGGCCCATGATGCCGCGCCGGGGCGCGTCATGGGGGCAGGTATGCGGTCAGCTCGCCGGTCGTTTTCGTGCGGCGGCCTTCTTGGCCGGGGCCTTCGTGGTCGCAGGCTTCTTGGCCGGGGCCTTCTTCGCTGGAGCCTTCTTCGCCGCGGCCTTCTTGGCCGCGGGCTTCGGCTTCACGTCCGGAACGGCGAGGCCGAAGGCGTCCTCGAGGAGGGCAAGCTCCTCGCCGGTGTAGACGGCCAGTCGTTGCAGGTGCGGCAGGGCGTCCCGGTCGCCGATGAATCCGAAGTCGAGGGTCCCGGCATACGACTGGCAGGTGATATTCAGCGCCATGCCGTGGATCGGGATCGACAGCGGGTAGTCGGCCTCCATCCGGGCGCCGCGGAAGTAGAGCACCGATCGCGGGCCGGGCACATTGGAGATGCAGAGGTTGAAGGTGAAGGGCACCGGCGCCGGGAGCCCGGTCACCGCCGAGAGGATCTGCGTTGCGGCGGGCGCCATGAGCATGGCGCTATAGGCGAGGATCGACTCCATCGGCAGATTCGTCAGGTTCCGCTTGGCGCTGCGGGTGGAACGGCTGATGACCTCGAGCCGCTGCACGGGGTCGGCGATGTCCGTGCCGAGGGTCGACAAGATGGCGCCAACCGCATTGCCGCCGCCGACATCGCCCTTCGGGCGGACGTTCACGGGCAGGAAGGCGACGAGCGGTGCGTCGCCGAGTTGCCCACTCTCGGTGAGGAATCGGCGAAGACCGCCGCCGCAGATGGCCAGCACCACGTCGTTGAGGGTGGCTCCCCCCGCGCGACCGACGGCGAGGAGGCGATCCACCTCATACTGCTGCGTCGCGAAGCGGCGGTTGCGCCCGATCTTGGCGTTGAGCACCGAATGCGGCGCCTGGAAGGAGGAGACCAGGTGCTTGAAGTCGCCGTCGCGGCGGACCTGCAGTTTCAGGAGGGAGGAGGCGAGGGTGGGCACGGATTTGGTCACGGTCAGTGCGCGGCTGACGACGGCCCCGACATCGGCCACCGGCCAGGAGTGGGTCTTGCCGTCCGCGGGCTCGCGGCGCTTGGCGGGGGGGAGGCTGAAGAAGAGCACCTCCTCGCGCGTGTCGGGGTCGCGGGAGAGGCTGCGTTCGAGGAGCTTCATGGCGCTGTAGCCGTCGACCAGCGCGTGGTGGAATTTCACATAGATCGCGAACCGTCCGCGTTCGAGGCCCTCGATCAGGTGCACCTCCCACGGCGGGCGGGTCAGGTCGAGTGGGTTCGAATGCAGCCGGGAGACAAGGATTCCCAGCTCCCGCTCGTCGCCGGGGTGGGGGAGGGCGGAGCGGCGCACGTGGTACTCGATGTCGAAGTGCGGGTCGTCGACCCACTGGTGTGCCGGGTTGTAGAGGAAGCCGGGGGTCTTGAGTTTCATACTCCACGGCGCATAGACCGGCGAGGTCGTCTTGAACTCCTCCATCAGCTGGCGGAGGAAGTCGGCGGGCGCGTCGGCGGCCGGTGTGAAGGTCATCAACCCGCCGACATGCATCATCGTCTCGGGGGTCTCCCCATAGAGGAACATCGCGTCCATGGGCGTCAGCCGCTTCGCTGTCATGGCGGGATTGTTCCGTATGCCGTGCGATCGCGGGAGTGCCCCCGCGCAACTGTCGTGGTCCGATCGCCATCGGGTTAGCCTGCGGCCACGTCAGAGCGAGCATCGAGTGAGCCAGCGGGCGCGGAGACTGTCGCGGCGCCGGTCACCTGGCGTCCGCGGCCGAAACCTGGCGCCGGGGTCTGGCGGTGGCTCTGGTTGCCGGTGCTGCTCGCTCTCGTGGTGGTCGTCGCCATCCCCGTCCTGGTGCATCGGGCCAACGAGCGGAACGGCCCGGAGGCGTGACCGACGCCTTGTGGGACAAGGTGCGTCGCGAGGCCCAGGCTCAGGTCAAGGCGTGTGCCGCCGCCGGCCCGAAGATGGATCTGAAGCGGTGTCCGAGATCGATGGCGTTGACTTTCGCCCTTTCGCGCATCGGCGTCCGCCTGCTCGCCGAGCCGACCCATTGAGCCACGGTAGAATCGTCACCGATCCCTGACCATCTGCGTCGGTGACGCGCGCGCTCGCGTGCGCCGGCGGCATACGAAAGAGACTCCGTGGCGACCACCAACGACCTCAAGAACGGCCTCGTGCTCAATATCGACGGGCAGCTGTGGACCGTCATCGAGTTCCAGCACGTCAAGCCCGGCAAGGGCCCGGCGTTCGTGCGCACCAAGCTCAAGAACGTCCTCTCGGGCAAGGTCGTCGACAAGACCTTCAATGCCGGCGTCAAGGTCGAGACGGCGAACGTCGACAAGCGCACGATGCAGTACCTCTACAACGACGGCTCCGACTTCGTTTTCATGGACCCCGACACCTACGACCAGATCCACGTCGGCCCCGACGTGGTCGGTGACGCGGCGAAGTACATGCTGGAGAACCAGGACGCGATCGTGGCTCGCCACGACGGCAGCGTCCTCTACATCGAGCTTCCCGCCTCCGTCGTCCTGGAGATCTCCTACACCGAGCCCGGCCTGCAGGGCGACCGGTCCACCGGCGGCACCAAGCCGGCCACCCTCGAGACCGGCGCCGAGATCCAGGTCCCGCTCTTCCTCGAGGCCGGCACCAAGGTCAAGGTGGACACCCGAGACGGGTCCTACCTCGGCCGGGTCAACTGACCTGCGAGACAACTGATCCCGGATGGCGGCTCGCACCAAAGCCCGTAAGCGTGCCCTCGACCTGCTCTTCGAGGCCGAGGCCCGCGGCGTCAACGTCGGCGACCTGCTCGCCGAGCGGCTCGACGCGCCGGTGACCGAGGCGCCCCTCAATCCGTATACGGCGACCCTGGTCGAGGGTGTCGTCGCGCATTGGCGCGACATCAACGAGCTGCTTAATACCTACAGCCAGGGCTGGCCGGTCGAGCGGATGCCTGCGGTCGACCGCGCCATCCTGCGGATCGGGGCGTATGAGGTGCTCTACAGCGACGAGGTCCCGGACAAGGTCGCCATCGCCGAGGCCGTAGCGCTCGCCAAGGACCTCTCGACCGACGAATCGCCCAAGTTCGTCAACGGGCTACTGGCCCGACTGCTGCAGGTCAAGCCCACTCTGGCCTGAGTCGGGCTTCTCCAGGGCCGGCCCGGCCGGACCGACCAAACCGCTGCCGTCCCCGCGCGGACCTGAGACGATCGGGGTATGCGGTTTCGCTCGCCGGCTGTCGACGGGGTCACGGTGTTTGCCGTCGTCGGGGTCAACACGGTGTCCTTCGGTCTGCGCGTCAGCGCGGGTGCCCGCAAGGGGCTGCTCGGGTTCGCCGTCCAGCGGCGCAGCGCGGGTGGCCGGTGGCGCTATGTCGAAGGCTTCAAGATCTTCCGGTCGCTGACTCCCGACCCCGAGCCCGGCGCGACCCATTCGACCCGCCGCCACCCGATCCAGTCACTCGTCTGGGACGATTTCACCGTGCGGGAGAACGGATCCTACGACTACCGCTTCATCCCTTTCCGCGGCACCCCGGCCGAACCCCGGTATGGCACGCCGGTCGAGATCACGGTGCGCAGCGAGCCGCTGTGGGGTGAGCGGCATACCATCGTCTTCAATCGCGGAGTGGCCAGCTCGCAGGCGTACCAAAGCCGTTTCGGCGGGCTGGCCCCGGACGAGCAGCCCACTGCCGCCGCCCGGCAGCTCGCCCTGGACTGGCTCAGCCGCGACCTCGACGAGACCTTCCTCGCCGTGATCCGGGGGGCCCAGCCCGGCGACGCCCTGCGCGGCGCGTTCTACGAATTCACCTACGCGCCAGTGCTTTCCGAATTCGCGGCTGCCATCGAGCGGGGCGTCGACGTGCGACTGGTCCTCGACCTGAAGGTGAACGAGCACTGGGAGAACGTCCGCACCCCCGACGGGACGACCACCCGCACCTGGGTCGAGAGCGCCCCGCGAGAGGCGAGCCTGCGGGCGTTGTCCGACGCCGGCATACCCGCCTCTGCCGTGGTTGCCCGGCAGGCACGGGCAAATGACCTGCAGCACAACAAGTTTCTCGTCCACATCCGCAAGGGCGAGCCGGCTGCCGTCTGGACCGGGTCGACCAATGTCACGCTCGGGGGCATCCACGGCCAGTCCAACGTCGGCCACCACGTGCGCGATCCGGAGTTGGCGGCGGGGTTCCTCGCCTACTGGGAGATCCTCGCCGCGGACCCCGGCGCACGGGCGGGCATGACCCGCGGCGAGGTCATCCGCGCCAACCGGGAGTTCGAGGCCGCGGTGGACGCGCTCAGCGCGGTTCCCGGCTCGCGCTCGTCCATTCCCACCGGAGTGAGCGCGATCTTCAGTCCGCGCTCGACCCCAGCCGCCCTGGAACTGTATGCCGATCTGCTGGCCCACCCCGACCGGCTCGCCTGTGCCACCTTCGCCTTCGGAATCGCCAAGGAACTTCGGGCCGTGCTCGAGCAAGGCGACGAGGACTCTCCGCTGCGCTTCTTCCTCCTCGAAAAGCGCACTCTGTCAACCCAATCCACCTCCTCCGCAGCGACGGTCGAGCTGGACTGGCGGCGCAATATCTATTTGGCCTGGGGCAGTGAGCTGGGCACGCCGCTCGGGCAGTGGGTCGCCGAGACCACGACCCGCGAACTCGGACTGAACCGGCATGTCGCCTTCATTCACGACAAAATCCTGCTCGGCGACCCGCTCGGCGCCGACCCCGTCGTCGTGACCGGGTCCGCCAACTTCTCGCTCGCCTCGTCGGTGGACAACGACGAGAACATGCTGCTGATCCGCGGCGACACCCGCGTTGCCGATATCTACTTCACCGAGTTCAACCGCCTCTTCTTTCACTACTACTTCCGCTCTGTCGTCGACAGCCTCTCCGGTCGCGACCGCGCCGGCGCCCGGCGATCGGCCCCTTCCGCGCTCGACCTCGTCGAGAACGACAGCTGGCTGGCGAAGTATGCACCCGGCACCCTGCGCACCAAGCGCGCCGAGCAGTTCGTGCGGATGGCCGGCGCGCAGTTGTCTGCGGCGACATCCGAGACGTGAATCGTGAGTGCGGGTCAGCTTCTCCAGATTTCGACGTGCCCTCGGTCGTTCGGTGCGAGCCACGTGGGAATTGCGGCATCTGGGCGACCGGTGGTGCGGACGTGCTGGTCTCACAAGAGGGCCAAGAGAGCATTGACGTCCGGGAGCCGGGTCTTCTTCGCAGCGGGTGAGGCGACCGCCTTGGCGTCAGTCAGCGTCGCGGAAGGCAGCCACCAGGTCGTCGGTCACGACATGACCCGGGACGCCCCGCAGCACAGGAATTCCGTCGCCGGCCGACGCCGGCCCGTCCGTGGCGGTCGGGAGCGCAAGCCCAGCTAGGGCGATATCCGAGACGGCTCGCCCTAGGGAAATACCCTCGGCTCGGGCTGTGGCGCGTGCGGCGCTCAGGACCACGTCATCAAGCTCCAAGGTCGTGCGCATCAGCACATCACAGCATCACCGCTTCAATGATTGTTGGTGCCTGATCAGCCTGGGCTGCCTTGCCCCTTAGGGTTGGCGGCGTGCCAGCCCAACTGAGTTTCACCGCGATCCGGTATGCCGACGCGGCCGATATCCCGCTGATCGAGGGCATCGAGCGGGCCGGGGATACCCGTTTCGCCGAGGTCTCCCGAGCGCGCGGTATCGATCCCGGGCTCTTCCCCGGGGTGGGTATGCCGGGGCCCGAGCGCGCGGCTTCGCCGGGTTTGGTACTGGTCGCCGGGCAGCCGGCGGTCGGCTTCGCGCACATCGTTCCGGTCGCGGGCTGCCTTGTGCTGGAACAGCTTTCGGTCAGTCCCGACGCTGGGCGGCGGGGAGTTGGCGGGTCGCTCCTGCACGCGGCCATGGGCGCGGCCCTGGACATGGGCCACGACACGCTCTATCTGCGGACCTTCGCCGAGGTCCCCTGGAATGCACCCTTCTATGCCCGGAGCGGATTCCTCGAGATCCCCGATCCCGAGTGGATCGCTCCGCTGGTGGCGGCCGAGGACGGTGCGGGCCTGCGCCGGTGGGGTCGGCGAATCACGATGGCCTGCCCGCTCGCCGACGAGCCGGTGCCGCGGCCGGCGGTGAGCGTCATACCACTCAAGGACGGCCCCCGCGGTCTGGAAGCCTTCGTCCAATATCGCGTCTCCACCATGGACTTCGCGGCCGGCGCCGTCGTCTTCCCCGGCGGGCGGGTGGATCCGGTCGATCACGATGCCGCCATCACGCTGCCCCAGACGACACTGGACGAGCAGGCAGACCGTTGGGCCGCAACGGATTTCCGCAAACTCGGCGGCCGGCCGAGCGATGCGGCGCGCACGATCCTCGCCACCGGAGTGCGGGAAGTGCGCGAGGAGGCCGCGGCCGTCATCGACCCGGCGACCCTGATCCCGTGGGACAACTGGGTGACACCGACGGGCATCTCCCGGCGATTCGACGTCTACTTCCTCATCGCCCCGGTGAGCGAAGGTGGGGCGGGGGAGTGGCGGCATACCACCAGCGAGGCCCACGACTCGCACTGGACGCCGGTAGACGCGCTCGCCGAGCGCGCCGAACGCGGTGAGCTGCTCCTGCTGCCGCCGACCCGCGCGATCGTCGACGAGCTCCTCGCTCTCCGCGACCTGAGCAGCGTCCTCGCGCTGACGCCGGCGATCCGGGCGGTGCGCCACGATATCGACATCCGGCGCCCCCGAGGGGGGTGACCGGCCGGGTCGAGCCGCGCTAGGTTGCTCGGGCATGGGAGCCAACCACACCGCATACCCACGACGCGCGCAGCGCGCCACCGCCGCCCTCGCCGCCCTCGCCCTCACCGGCCTCGGGGTGAGCCTCAGCGCTCCCGGGGCCGCCTCCGCGGACTCCGGCGAGCCGACCATGATGATGCCCACGGGCGGCGGCTATGAGCCGGTGGCCCTGCAGGCCTTCGGCACGGCCGCGATCTCGAAGGCCGGCGACGCGACGGTCGACATCGTCGTCGTCCCGTCCGCCTATGGCGACGACCTGCCGAGCCGGCCGGAGAATATCGCCCTGGCCCGGGAGCGGACCGCCGAAATCGCCGCCGCCTGCAACGAGGTGGTCACCGGGACGGGCAAGCGGTGTGTCGGCCGGCTCGCGATCCTGCTCAACCGCGCGGACGCCCTGAACGCCGCCAACTCCGCCGCCCTGCGCAATCCGAGCATGGACGGCATCTACATCCTCGGCGGCGACCAAGGCATCGCGATGAAGGTGCTCGCCAACTCGCCGGCCGAGCGAGCCATGGCGGCGGCCGTCACGGGTGGCCGTGTGGTGCTCGCCGGCACGAGCGCCGGAGCGGCCGTCGAATCCCGGTCCATGATCAACGGCTATGTCGGCGATTACGGTCCAGCACAAGGACTTCGGCGCGGCAGCACGCTGATGTGGTGGGGCGACGACAGCGATGCCGAGCGCGGCCTGGCGTTCGGGTCCCGCAAGGCGATCTACGACCAGCACTTCTATCAACGGGGCCGCTTCGGACGGTCGATGTCGACGATCGCCACCGCTGACGAGCGCTTCGGCGGCACCAGCCCCGTCGGCGTCGGCGCCGACTACGCCACGGGTGTCGTCAATTACGGCGACAAGCTGCTGACCCAGGTCTTCGGCGACAGCGGCGTCGGGACGATCGATTTCGAGTCTCTGGGCGCGACCCACCGGTGGGTCGGCACGGAGCGCTGGCTGTCGGCGCGCAAGGTCAAGGTCAACCTGATGACCGAAGGCACCGACTTCGATCTCGACAGCCGGCGCCTGACCCGAAATGGGGCGCTCGTGGGCCAGGTGAGCGGGCGGGCGTGGAGTGCCCCCGCCGCCCCCGGTCGCGGAGTGCTCTACCTCGGCGGCGGGATCCTGCAGACCACTAAGGTCATGGGATCGGTGGTCAAGGATGCCGCGTCCGCGAGCCCCGCTCCGGCCGACGCCCGCCTGCTCATCCTGTCGGCGGACTCATCCTCGACGGCAGCGGACTATGGCGCCCTCGCCAAGCGGGCGGGATGGATGGGCCACATCGACACGGCGGTCTATGGCAGCGCGTCCTGGGCGGGCGTGGACATCGGCCGGTATGCGGCGGTGCTGGTCGTCGCGGTCGCCCCGCCGAAGTCGGTTGCCGCCTTCGCCGACGCGCGCTTCCGTGGCCTGGTCACCACGGCGGTGGCCACGGCGCCCGTCGTGTTCGCGGACGGTCCCGCCGCGGCCTACCTCGGGTCGCGCTGGTCCGCGCAGGCGCGGCCGAACGGCGACGATTATGAGGACAAGGCGGTGGCGGCGTTCAAGACCACCGAGGCCAAATGGCGCGCCGGCACCGGTTCAGTCGCGGCGACGGTGATCCCCGCGATCAACACCGACTACCAGTGGGGCCGAGCGTTCAACGCCGTCGCCGTCGCCAAGGGCCAACTTGCCCTCGGCGTGAGTGCAGGCGCGGCCATCCGCCTGCAGGGCGGAGCGGCTCGGGTCGTGGACGGCTCGGTCGTCGTGGTGGACGGCCGCGATGCCACCACCTGGGCGTCGAGCAATGGCACCCTCGGGGCGGCCGGGCTGGTGCTCGACACCTTCGGCCCGGGGGAGGCGCTCCGCCGGTAGCCGCGCCGCCTTGGCGTTAAGGAAGCTTTGGGCGGGAACCTGGCGGTGCGCAGCGCGAATGTTCCGTTGCGCACCGCCAGTTTTCCGCCCTGGGCGGAAAAGTGCGATCCCACAGAGGGGGCGTCAGCGCTTGCCGGAGAAGGCCCAGGCGGTGACGTTGGCGGTGTCCTCGCGGCCGAAGAAGGGCTCGTTGAGGGAGTAGCGGTCGGTGGTGAAGTCGGTGTCACCGTCGTCGGCGGTGCCGAGCACCCAGTCGGGGCCGGCGTTGAACATCCGCCAGAAGCCGCGGCCGCCGGAGTCCATGATCGACTTCACGGAGTTGGAGTTGTCGGTGTGCCAGTTGCCGATGTAGTGGCCGACTTCGTGCGCGACCACATTGCCGACGGCCCGCCCGATCAGCTGCACCTTGTTGCCGACACCGGGCCGCAGGTAGTAGTTCAGCGACACCACGGCGGACTGGTTGCCCTTCACCGGGGCGCTCATCAGGTCCTGAAGGACGAGCGCGGTGTCCTCGCGGCCGTAATTGCCCGGGTCGATGTGCTCGGCGATGCCCACGGTCGGAATCTGCGACTCGTCGATGGTCCCACCGACAATGACCCGCGAGACGTTCGGCCGGCCGAAGGTGTCGGGGGAGGTGCGGCCGTTGACGATGCGCACGTTGAGGTTCGGGATGTTCTTGCGGCGCATGTCATCGCGCAGGTTCTCCGTGACCGTCTTGGTGATCGCGTCCGTGAGGGCAGGAAGGTCGGCCTGGGTCAGGCCCCAGCCCTTGAGGAAGGAGGACAAGGGCGAGAGCTTGGCCTGCATGTCGGGGCCGCCGAATATCGAGGTGTTGATGCTCGCGCCGTCGAAGTCGAGATAGATCGTCTGCGGGGCCGACGTGGACTCCCCGCCGGGACGGTAGACCTCGACAGCGTTGCGGTAGGCGCCGATCCCCGTTTCCGTGATCACGCCATACCAGCCGTCGGCCTCCGCGACATAGGCCGTCGCGGCATTGCCGCCGCCAGGCAGTGGGGAGTTGGGCGGGTAGTAGGCCGTCGTGTCACTCTGACTGCTTGCCGTGACATAGGGCGAGTCCCACTTCTGGACGGATACGCGCCCGGCGGCTCCGGTCACCGAGGTGCCGAGCACATCCCCGCGCCGGAGCTT
Source organism: Nostocoides australiense Ben110 (assembly GCF_001050535.1). Classification (GTDB taxonomy): domain Bacteria; phylum Actinomycetota; class Actinomycetes; order Actinomycetales; family Dermatophilaceae; genus Nostocoides_A; species Nostocoides_A australiense. The sequence goes on from NZ_HG764815.1 coordinate 100,115, forward strand.
GACCAGGACCGCGTCCCGGTCGGTCCGGTAGGCGCCGAACTCGGCCGTGTAATTGCCGGAGTTGGCTGCTCCCGTGCCGGACGCCGAGTCGGAGAAATCCATCTGCCATGTGTTGGGGTGGAGGAGGAGGAGGTAGTAGGTGCCGCCGGCCGCACTGGTGGTCGATGCCGTCTTCTCGGGCAAGCTGCCATCGGGGGTGTGCCAGGCGACATCGAGCACTGTGCCGTGCCCGTCCACGAGGAGTCCGAACACGTCCAAGGAGGAACTGGGTATGGCGGCGCCCACCGTCTCCCCGGGCTTGGCGGTGAGCTTGTACCAGTCGAAGTCGCCCGTGCTCGTGCCATAGGGCCCGTCGCCGATGCGCCCGGTGATCTTCACCCGGCCGTTCCCGTCGATGCCCGTCGCGGCGGCCTTGGGGATCGATCCGTTGTCCTCCTTGGCCATCGGGAGCGATCGGAGGGCGGGGCGCTTGTCCGCGAGCGTGCCGGAGACGACCATGCGGTTGTGCAGCCCGGCGCCGAGGCCGAACGCGCAGACCTTCTCACCCTTCCACGTCGTGTCGTTGGCCCCGATGACGGTGGCCGCTTCCTTCTCGCGGTAGCTCAGGACGGCCCGGTCCGAGGCGCCGGACCACCTCGCCTTGGCGGCCTGGCGCTCGGGTGTCGTGGCCGCGGCGGCAGAGATCTTCGCGACCTTGGCCACCCAGGCGGCGAAGTTGGTCTTGTGCAGATCGGGCAGATAAGCGGTGAACGGGCTGGGCCCGGTGGCGCCGGAGCGCAGCGGCGCCAGTTGCACCCCCGCGTCCAGTCGGGCCGACTCGGCGGCGCTCAGGCCTTCGGAACGGTCCGGACTCCCGGCGTTCCCGGCATTCGCCGCACCCGGGGCTACGACCGCGATCAATCCGGCACCCGCACACACCAGCATTGCTGCGCGCTTCATTGCTTTCCCTTTCCCCTGCATTGCCTGAAGCTGGGGGAGCATCCCCACGACCGACTCTAGGGGCCTGTGTCCAGCCGCGCTACGGGGGGTATGCCGTGGTGGGGGGACACGGCATACGGACCGCTGGCGCCGGGTTGGCCGGGGAGGGGTTACAGTGGGCCCGTCCGCATCCTTTAACGCTGTCCCGTGAGGCAGGGAAGGAGGCGCGCGTCATGACGCGCCCTGACAGCAGTGGCCCTCCGGCCGGGTCCCCCGTCGACCCTCACGGCCGAACCGTCCTCTCCAGCAACGAGATCGCTCGCGGCCTGCGCCGTATCGCGCACGAGATCCTCGAGCACAACAAGGGCGCGGCCGATCTGGTGCTGCTGGGGATCCCCAGCCGCGGCGTCGAACTCGCCGAGCGGCTCGCGCTCATCCTCGCCGAGGTGGAGGGCTGCGACCCCCTCCCGGTCGGCTCGCTGGACATCACGATGCACCGCGACGATCTGCGGCACCAGCCGACGCGCTCGCCGATGCGCACGGTGATCCCGGACTGCGGGGTGGACGACAAGATCGTCGTCCTGGTCGACGATGTGCTCTATTCGGGCCGGACCATCCGGGCCGCGCTGGACGCGCTCGCCGACCTCGGTCGGCCCCGCGCGGTCCGGCTGGCGGTGCTCGTCGACCGCGGACACCGGGAACTCCCGATCCGCGCCGACCATGTGGGCAAGAACCTGCCGACCTCGCACAGCGAGAAGGTGCAGGTGCGCCTGCGCGGCCACGACGGCGTCGAGGACGTCGTGCGGATCTCGGGAGGGAACTGACCGTGCCCAAGCACCTGATCAGCAGCGCCGACCTGGACCGCGGTGAGGTCGAGGCCATCCTCGAGACCGCGTCCTCGATGCACGACGTGCAGCGCCGGGAAGTCAAGAAGCTGCCGACTCTGCGGGGGCGGACGATCATCAACTTCTTCTTCGAGGACTCCACCCGCACCCGCAGCAGCTTCGAGATCGCCGGCAAGTGGATGTCCGCCGACACCATCAACCTCTCTGCGAAAGGCTCCTCCACCTCCAAGGGGGAGTCGTTGCGCGACAGCGTCCAGACCATCAACGCCATGGCCGTCGATGCCCTGATCATCCGGCACAACCAGTCCGGTGCCTGCCACCAGGTGGCCGGCTGGGTCGATGCCTCGGTCATCAACGCCGGCGACGGCACGCACGAGCACCCCACCCAGGCGCTGCTGGACGCCTACACCCTGCGCTCGCGCATCGGCGACCTCGACGGCAAGCATGTGGTCATCGTCGGCGACCTCACTCACAGCCGGGTCTTCCGCAGCAATGTCATCACGTTGAAGACCCTTGGGGCCCGGGTCACCGTCGTGGCTCCGCCGACCCTCATGCCGGCGGGCATCGGATCCTGGTCCGCCGCAGACGGATTCGCCACATCCTGGGATCTCGACGAGGTTCTGGAAGGCGACGACGTGCCCGACGCAGTCATGATGCTGCGGGTCCAGCGCGAACGGATGAGCGGCGGCTTCTTCCCGACCCCCCGCGAATACACCGTCGGCTACGGCCTGACCCGTCCGCGTCTGAATGCCCTGCTGGCCCGCAACCCCCGCGCTCTGGTCATGCACCCCGGGCCGATGAACCGGGGCCTGGAGATCAGCGCCGACGCCGCCGAGTCCGACGCCTCGATCGTTCTCGACCAGGTGTCGAGCGGATTGGCGGTGCGGATGGCCGTGCTCTATCACCTGCTCGCCGGAGAGGAGGTCGCGTCATGAGGGACCTGCTCATCACCGGCGCCAAGATCGCCGACGGCGAGCCCGCCGATGTCCTCATCCGAGATGGGGCGATCGCCGAGATCGGTGCCATCGAATCGGCCGACGGCATCGAGCGTCTCGACGCCGACGGACTGGTGCTCCTGCCCGGGTTCGTCGACCTGCACACCCACCTGCGGGAGCCGGGCCGGGAGGACGCCGAGACGATCGCGTCCGGCTCGGCGGCGGCGGCCGCGGGCGGCTTCACCGCGGTGCTCGCGATGGCCAACACCACTCCCGTCACCGACACCGCCGAGGCCGCAGAACTGGTGTATGACCGTGGCCGCGCCATCGGGCTTGTCGACGTCTTCCCGGTCGGAGCGGTGACGAAAGGCCTTGCGGGAGAAGAACTTGCCGAGCTCGGGCTGATGGCACGCTCCCGCGCGCGCGTGCGGCTGTTCTCCGACGACGGCACGTGCGTGCAGGACGCCCGGGTCATGCGCCGCGCGCTCGAATACCTCAAGCCCTTCGACGGCGTCATCTCCCAGCACGCCCAGGACGTCTCGCTCGCCGGCGGATCGGCCTGCTGCCACGAGGGTGAGATCTCCGGCCGCCTCGGCCTGCCCGGCTGGCCCGGCGCCGCTGAGTCCGTCATCGTCGCCCGCGACGTGCAGCTGGCACGGCATACCGGTTCCCGGGTGCACGTCGCGCACGTCTCCACCGCCGAGTCCGTCGAGATCATCCGCTGGGCCAAGGCCCAGGGGATCGCCGTCACCGCCGAGGCGACCCCACACCACTTGGCGCTCGGGACCAAACTCGTCACCGGCTACGACCCGGTCTTCAAGGTCAACCCGCCGCTGCGCCCGAGCGAGGACCAGGAAGCCTTGCGCGCCGCGCTCGCCGACGGCACCATCGACGCGGTCGCCACCGACCACGCCCCGCACGCCCGGCACGACAAGGAACACGCCTTCGAGGCGGCCGCCTTCGGGATGCTCGGGCTGGAGACGGCGTTCGCGGTCGTCCACGACCTGATGGTCCGCTCGGGCCGGATGCCACTCGCGGACCTGGTCGAGCGGATGACGGTCGCTCCGGCGCGCATCGCCGGCCTGGCCGAACACGGGCGGCCGATCGCCGTCGGCGGGCCGGGCAACCTCGTGCTCGTCGACCCCGAGCGTCGGGTCACGGTGGACGCGGCGGCCTCGAATTCGTTGTCCCGCAATAATCCCTGGCACGGGATGAGCTTCACCGGCGCGGTGCACGCGACCATCCTGCGCGGCCGGGTCACCGCCCTCGACGGGAAGGTCCACGACCAGTGAGCATCACCACCTCGCCCGTCGACACCGCGGTTCTCGTCCTCGAGGACGGGCGACGTTTCACCGGCCGGGCCTTCGGCGCCCGGGGCACCACGGTCGGCGAGGCCGTCTTCAACACCGGGATGACCGGCTATCAGGAGACCCTGACCGACCCGAGCTATCACCGGCAGGTCGTCGTCATGACGGCGCCGCACGTGGGCAACACCGGGTGGAACGACGAGGACGACGAGTCGGGCCGGATCTGGGTGTCCGGCTTCGTCGTCCGCGATCCCGCGTTGCGACCCTCGAACTGGCGCTCCTCCCGTTCCCTCGACGACGAGTTGGCCGCCCAGGGCGTCGTCGGCATCAGCGGCATCGACACCCGCGCCCTGACCCGTCATCTGCGCGAACGCGGCGCCATGCGCGTGGGAATCTTCAGCGGGCCGGAGGCTAGCAACGGGGAGCGCGAGCAACTCGCGACCGTCACCGGGGCCCCGCTGATGACGGGTGCCGCTCTGGCTCCCGAGGTCAGCACCAGCGAGCCGTATGTCGTTGCGCCCGTGGGGGAGAAGCGGTTCACCGTCGCCGCCCTCGACCTCGGCATCAAGGCGATGACCCCGGCCCTGATGGCGCAGCGCGGCATCGAGGTCCACGTCCTGCCCGCCACCGCCACCTTCGAGGACATCCAGGCCATCGAGCCCGACGGCGTCTTCTTCTCCAACGGGCCCGGCGACCCGGCTACGGCCGAGCACGAGGTCGGCGTGCTGCGTCAGGTGCTCGACGCCCGCATCCCGTTCTTCGGCATCTGCTTCGGCAACCAGCTCCTCGGCCGCGCTCTCGGCTTCGGCACCTACAAACTGCGCTACGGCCACCGTGGCATCAACCAACCCGTCATGGACGTCACGACGGGCAAGGTCGAAGTCACCGCCCACAACCACGGCTTCGCCGTCGAGGCGCCGCTGGGCGAGCCGGTGCCGGCGCCGGCCGGCCCGGCATACGGCAAAGTCCGGGTCTCGCACGTCTGCCTCAACGACGACGTCGTCGAAGGCCTGGAATGCCTTGACCTGCCGGCCTTTTCGGTGCAGTACCACCCGGAGGCCGCGGCCGGCCCGCACGATGCGGCCTACCTTTTCGACCGCTTCGTGAGCCTGCTGGAAGGGAGCCGGTAGACATGCCGCGCCGCACCGACATCTCCAGCGTCCTCGTCATCGGCTCCGGCCCGATCGTCATCGGACAGGCCTGCGAGTTCGACTACTCCGGCACCCAAGCCTGCCGCGTTCTGCGCGACGAAGGCATCCGGGTCATCCTGATCAACTCCAACCCGGCGACGATCATGACCGACCCGGAGTTCGCCGACGCGACCTATGTCGAGCCGATCACGTCCGAGGTCATCGAGAGGATCATCGAGAAGGAGCGCCCCGACGCGATCCTCGCGACCCTTGGCGGGCAGACGGCGCTCAACGCCGCGATGACCCTGCACGAGAAGGGGATTCTCGACAAATACGACTGCCCGCTCATCGGCGCCAATGTCGAGGCGATCCAGCTCGGCGAGGACCGGGAAAAGTTCAAGGGGGTCGTGGAGCGGTGCGGCGCCGAGTCCGCCCGCTCGGTCATCTGCCACACGATGGACGAATGCCTCGCCGCCGCAACGGAACTCAACTACCCCGTCGTCGTCCGCCCGTCCTTCACCATGGGCGGGCTCGGCAGCGGTTTCGCCTATGACGAGGACGATCTGCGGCGCATCGCCGGCGCGGGCCTGCAGTATTCCCCTGTTACCGAGGTGCTCCTCGAGGAGTCCATCCTCGGGTGGAAGGAATACGAACTCGAGGTCATGCGCGACCACGCCGACAATGTCGTCGTCGTCTGCTCCATCGAGAACCTCGACCCGATGGGCGTGCACACCGGCGACTCCATCACCGTCGCCCCCGCCCTGACCCTCACCGACCGCGAATACCAGCGGCTGCGCGACATCGGCATCGCCGTCATCCGTGAGGTCGGCGTCGACACCGGCGGCTGCAATATCCAGTTCGCCGTCAACCCCGACAACGGGCGCATCATCGTCATCGAGATGAACCCGCGCGTATCCCGTTCCAGCGCACTGGCATCCAAGGCAACCGGCTTTCCTATCGCCAAGATCGCCGCCAAGATGGCCATCGGCTACACCCTCGACGAAGTCCGCAACGACATCACCCAGGAGACGCCGGCCAGCTTCGAGCCGGCCCTCGACTACATCGTGGTCAAGGTGCCCCGGTTCGCGTTCGAGAAGTTCCCGGCGGCAGACCCGACGCTGACGACGACGATGAAGTCCGTGGGGGAGGCGATGTCGCTCGGACGCTGTTTTTCCGAGGCACTGCAGAAGGCGTTGCGGTCGATGGAGAAGGCCGGGTCGAGCTTCCATTGGGACGGCGACCCCGTATCCGGTGAGGACCTGGCGGAACTGCTCGCCGAGATCGCCCGGCCCGCCGACGGCCGCATCGTCGGCGTGCAGCAGGCGCTGCGGGCCGGCGCGAGCGTCGAACAGGTGCACGAGGCGACGAAGATCGACCCGTGGTTCCTCGACCAGATTCACCTCCTCAACGAGATCGCCGAGGAGATTCGCACGGCCAAGCATGTCGCCCCCGGCCTGCTGCGCGAAGCGAAGCGTCATGGCTTCTCCGACAAGCAGATCGCGAGCCTGCGTGGGATGAGCGAGGACGTCGTCCGCGGCATACGGCACGCCCTCGAGGTGCGCCCGGTCTACAAGACGGTCGACACCTGTGCCGCCGAGTTCGCGGCCCGCACGCCCTACTACTACTCGTCATACGACGAGGAGAACGAGGTCGAACCGCGGGAGCGCCCGGCGGTCATCATCCTGGGCTCCGGGCCCAACCGGATCGGTCAGGGCGTCGAGTTCGACTACTCCTGCGTGCACGCCAGTTTCGCCCTGCGCGACGCCGGCTACGACACGGTCATGGTCAACTGCAACCCCGAGACCGTCTCCACCGACTACGACACCTCCAGCCGGCTCTACTTCGAGCCGCTGACCCTCGAGGACGTGCTCGAGGTCATCCACGCCGAGGAGGCCGCCGGCCCCGTCGCCGGGGTCATCGTCCACCTCGGCGGGCAGACCCCCCTCGGCCTGGCGCAGAAGCTGAAGGACGAGGGTGTGACGATCGTCGGCACCTCGCCCGAGGCGATCCACCTCGCCGAGGACCGTGGCGCCTTCGGTCGCGTTCTGGCACAAGCGAAATTGCCGGCGCCGAAGCACGGCACGGCATACAGCGCGCAGGAGGCGATCGCGATCGCCGGGGAGATCGGCTATCCGGTCCTGGTGCGTCCCTCCTATGTCCTCGGGGGCCGCGGCATGGAGATCGTCTACGACGATGAGACGCTGAGCGAGTACGTCACCCGTGCCGCTCTCGCCTCACCCGAGCACCCGATCCTCGTCGACCGCTTCCTCGACGACGCGATCGAGATCGACGTCGACGCCCTGTACGACGGGGAGGAGATGTACATCGGCGGGATCATGGAACACATCGAGGAGGCCGGCGTGCACTCGGGCGACTCCGCCTGCACCCTGCCCCCGGCGACGCTGGGCAAACAGGAGCTGGACCGGGTCCGCCGCTCGACCTTGGCGCTCGCCGAAGGCATCGGCGTGCGCGGGCTGATGAACGTCCAGTTCGCCCTCGCGCACGACGTTCTCTATGTGCTGGAAGCCAATCCGCGCGCCTCGCGCACCGTGCCCTTCGTCGCCAAGGCGACCGGAGTGCCCTTGTCGAAGGCCGCGGCCCGGGTCATGCTGGGTGCCTCGATCGCCGACCTGCGCCGCGAGGGGATGCTGCCGGCCGACGCCGACGGCGGGTCGCTGCCGGCCGATGCGCACATGTCGGTCAAGGAGGCGGTGCTGCCGTTCAAGCGCTTCCGCACTATCGACGGCACGGTCGTCGACTCCCTCCTCGGGCCGGAGATGCGCTCCACGGGCGAGGTGATGGGCATCGACCGTGACTTCGGGTCGGCCTTCGCCAAGAGCCAGCTCGGTGCCACGAGCGGACTGCCGACGAGCGGCCGGATCTTCGTCTCGATGGCCAACCGTGACAAGCGGGCGATGATCTTCCCCGTCATGCGGCTCAGGGACCTCGGGTTCACGATCGTCGCCACGACGGGCACCGCGGATGTGTTGCGGCGCAACGGGATCGAGGCCGAGGTCGTGAAGAAGGTCAGCGAACGCGGCCCCGACGAGGACGGCAGCATCGTCACCCAGATCCTCGCCGGCCGCATCGACATGGTCGTCAACACGCCGTCCGGGCAGAACGCCCGGGAGGACGGTTACAAGATCCGGCAGGCGACGACCTCGATGGACAAGCCGATCATCACTACCGTGCAGCAGCTCGGCGCCGCGGTGCAGGGCATCGAGTCGGCACAGAAGGACGTCTTGCGCGTGAAGTCCCTCCAGGAGCACGCGCGCGACCTCGACCTCTACGGCACGAGGACCGCATGACTGGGCGCGACATGATGGGCACGACATGACTGGCCGCGACACGGGCGTCTGCCAGGCGACCGCGAGGGTGGCGGGCAACGCCCCGGCGGCGGCATACCGCCACCTGACGCTCGACGCACCCGGGATCGCGCAGCTCGCGCAACCCGGGCAGTTCGTCGCCCTCACCGTCGGCGGGCCGACCTCCGCCCTGCTGCTCCGGCGCTCCTTCTCCATCCACCGGGTCGACCCGGCGGCCGGCACGGTCGAGATCGTCGTCTCCGACGCCGGCCCCGGCACCGCGTGGATCACCCGGCTCGACGACGGTGAGAGCGTCGACATCGTCGGCCCGCTGGGTCGAGGGTTCACCCTCCCCGATGCGCCCGGAGCTGCCGTGCTCATCGGCGGCGGCTATGGCTCGGCGCCGATGTTCTGGCTGGCGAATGTCTTGCGGGAGAACGGGTTCGCCATCCACCACGTGCTCGGAGCCGCGAGCGCGGACCGGCTCTTCGGGGCCGAGCTGGCCGACCCGGCCGACGAGCTGATCGTCACCACCGACGACGGCTCGCAGGGGGAGCGGGGGTGGGTCAGCGACCCGCTGCCGGGGCTGCTCGAACGCACCGGCGCGAAGGCCGTCTATGCCTGCGGCCCGATGGGTATGTTGCGCGCGGTCACCGAGATCGCGACTGCGCACGGCGCGCGCGCCGAGGTCGCGGTGGAGGAGGCCATGGCCTGCGGCATCGGGGTCTGTATGACGTGTGTCCTGCCCGTCGTCGGCGCCGACGGCGTCACCCGGATGAGCCGCTCGTGCGTGGACGGGCCGATCTTCGACGCCACCACGGTGCGGTGGGACGCCGTCGCCGGTGGCCGGGTCGCCGTGCCCGCCGACTGCCTGGGAGCGCCGCGATGAGCGTGGACTGGAGCACTAGCGACGTGGCCGGCGACGACGTGCCGGCCGTCGACCTGACCACCGTCGACGTGACCGGCGTTGACCTCACCGCGGATCTGGGCCCGAACCTGCAGCTGCCCAACCCGCTCATGACGGCCTCCGGGTGCGCCGCCAACGGCAAGGAACTGCACCGCTTCGGCGACGTCGCCCAGCTCGGCGCCTTCGTCACCAAGTCGGTCAAGCGCGACCCGCAGTCCGGCCGCGGCACCCCCCGGATGGCAGAGACGCCGAGCGGCATGCTCAACTCCATCGGCCTCCAAGGCCCGGGCATCGATGCCTTCGTCGAGCACGACCTGCCGTGGCTGAAATCCGTTGGGGCGCGGGCGATCGTCTCCATCGCCGGCGCCAGTTCCGGCGAGTTCGCCGAGGTCGCCCGCCGGCTGGTCGCCGCCCCCGACTTCGACGCGGTCGCGGCCATCGAGGTCAATATCTCCTGCCCCAATGTCGCCAACCGCGGCCTGGTCTTCGCCTGCGACCCGGCGTCCTCGACCGGGGTGCTGCGGCTCGTCGCGCCCGAGGTCCCGAGCGGCATACCCCTGCTCGCCAAGCTCACCCCGGACGTCACCGACATCGTCCCCATCGCCGAGGCGGCGCTCGCCGGCGGCGCCCACGGCCTGACGATGATCAACACCCTGCTCGGCATCCACATCGACACCGAGCGGATGCGTCCGCACCTGTTCGGCACCACCGGCGGGCTGTCCGGCCCGGCGATCCGGCCCGTCGCAGTCCGTGCGATCTGGCAGGTGCACGCCGCCATGCGCGCCGGCCGCATCCCGGCCGCGCCGATCGTCGGGGTCGGGGGAGTGCGCACGGGGCAGGACGCCCTCGAACTCACCCTCGCCGGCGCCAGCGCCATCCAGGTCGGCACAGCGATCTTCAACGACCCCAGCGCACCCTGGCGCGTCGCCCGCGAGTTGCGGGACCTGCTGGGGCAGCGCGGCATACCCCGCTATCGCGACCTCGTCGGCGCGGCACACCAGAACTAGAGGAGATCCCATGGCCACCTTCGGCGAGCGCCTGCGCGCCAGCATGGACGCGCACGGTGCCCTCTGCGTCGGCATCGACCCCCACCCCCAACTGCTGCAGCAGTGGGACCTGACCGTCGACGCCGACGGGTTGGCGCGGTTCACCGAGATCTGCGTCGAGGCGTTCGCCGGCCGCGTGGGCGCGGTCAAACCGCAGTCGGCGTTCTTCGAGGAATACGGCTCGGCGGGAATCGCGGTGCTGGAGAACACGATCCGGGCGTTTCGCGACGCCGGGACCCCGCTGATCCTCGATGTCAAGCGGGGCGATATCGGCTCGACGATGGCCGGCTACGCCCGCGCCTACCTCGCCGACGGGGCACCGCTCGCCAGCGACGCGATCACCGCCAGCCCCTACCTCGGGTTCGGTTCGCTGACGCCCGCCCTCGACCAGGCCCGCGAGAGCGGCCGCGGCCTGTTCGTGCTCGCCCTGACCTCCAACCCCGAGGGCTTCGAAGTGCAGCACGCCGTCCGCGGCGACCGCAGCGTCGCCGCCGGCGTGGTCGCCGGGGTGACCGAGGCGAACGTGGAGGCGAGCGCCCGCGGCATACTCGGCAGCATCGGCCTGGTCGTCGGCGCGACCGTGGGCACGGCGGTCCAGGACCTCGGGATCGACCTCGCCGCCGCCAACGCACCCATCCTCGCCCCCGGCTTCGGCGCCCAGGGCGCCGGGCCGGAGGATGCACGACGGGTCTTCGGCGCAGCCATACCCAACGTCCTGGCCAGCTCCAGCCGGGAGGTTCTCGGCGTCGGTCCCCGCGTGGCGGACCTGAGGGGAGCAGCGGATTCGGCGCGACTCCACTAACATAGGGTGATCACGGCCCGGTTCCGGGCCGATCAGTGCAAGGGCCCCCTTCCCGGGGGCCCTTCCCGATGAGAGGAGTTGAGCGTGGCACTCCCCCCGCTCACACCCGAACAGCGCGCTGCCGCACTCGGGAAGGCCGCCGTCGCCCGCCAGGAGCGTGCCGCGGTCAAGAACCGCCTCAAGCACGCGAGCGGCTCGATCTCCGAGGTGATCGAGGATGGCAAGACCAATGACGTGATCGGCAAGATGCGCGTCTCCGCCCTGCTCGAATCCATGCCCGGGGTGGGCAAGGTGCGCGCTGCCGCCATCATGGACGAGCTCGGCATCAGCCCGACCCGTCGGGTCCGCGGCCTGGGGGCCAACCAAGCGGCCGCGTTGCGCGAGCGCTTTCCGGCCAACTGACCGGAAGGTCACTGAGCGGATGAGCACCGGGCGCCTGACCGTGCTGGCCGGCCCGACGGCCGTCGGCAAGGGCAGCGTCGCCGCCTACATCCGCGAAAACGTCCCCTCCGTCTGGCTCTCGGTGTCCGTCACCACGCGGGCGCCGAGGCCGGGCGAGGTGGACGGCGTGCATTACCACTTCGTCGACGACGCCACCTTCGAACGGATGCGCGCCGAGGGGGACCTGCTCGAATGGGCCGTCGTGCACGGGCGGGCCAAGTACGGCACCCCACGCGGGCCGGTGCTGCAGGCCATCGCTCAGGGGCGCGCACCCCTGCTCGAGATCGACCTGCAGGGCGCGCGCCAGGTCCGCGAGACGATGCCGGAGGCGCTCTTCGTCTTCCTCGACCCGCCGAGCTGGGACGAACTGGTGCGCCGCCTCGTCGGGCGCGGCACCGAGGGCGAAGATGAACGCGAGCGGCGCCTGGCAACCGCGCGGGTCGAGATGGCGGCCGCCGACGAGTTCGACGTCCGCATCGTCAACGACGATGTCGAGCGTGCTGCTCGTGAACTCGTATCATTGATGAGTTCACCCAATCCCGAGATGTGACGGTAGACCCTTGTCTGGAACCCTTCCCAACCCCACGGGCATCACCAGCCCGCCCATCGACGACCTGCTGACGCACGCCGACAGCAAGTACGCCCTGGTCATCTATTCGGCCAAGCGCGCCCGTCAGATCAATGCCTACTACTCCCAGCTGCAGGAAGGCCTGCTGGAGTATGTCGGCCCGCTCGTCGACTCGCAGATGCACGAGAAGCCCCTGTCGATCGCGCTGCGCGAGATCAACGACAACCTGCTGACCTCCGAGAAGCTCGACGCCTGACGGCTGCCCGCGTCGTGAACATCGTCCTGGGCGTCGGTGGCGGCATCGCCGCCTACAAGGCGGCCTTGCTGCTGCGCCTGTTCACCGAAAGCGGTCACAGCGTCACCGTCATCCCGACCACTGCCGCGCTGCATTTCGTCGGTGAGCCGACCTGGTCGGCCCTGTCCGGCAAGCCCGTCCAGACCGACGTCTGGACGCACGTCGAGCAGGTGCCGCACGTGCGCCTGGGCCAACAGGCCGACCTCGTCGTCATCGCCCCCGCCACCGCCGACCTGCTCGCGCGGGCCGCGGCCGGCCTCGCCGACGACCTGCTCACCAACACCCTGCTGACCGCGCGCTGCCCGGTCGTCTACGCCCCGGCGATGCACACGGAGATGTGGGAGCACCCGGCGACCCAGGCGAACGTCGAGACGCTCATCGAGCGGGGGGCCCACATCGTGCCGCCCGCGTCGGGCCGGCTCACCGGCGCCGACACCGGTCCCGGCCGCCTGCCGGATCCGGAGGAGATCTTCGCGGTATGCCGCCACCTCCTCGAGCATGGTGCGTCGCCTTCTGCTGGGGAGGATTCGCGCCGCGGTGCGCCGGCTATCCGTGCCGCGACCGGTACCCGTCCGGGTCCTCCCGCCCGCCGCACGTCCTCGCCGCGTCAGCAGGAACCGGACTACACCGGCTGGCATGTCCTGATCAGCGCCGGGGGCACCCGGGAGCCGCTCGATCCGGTGCGCTTCCTCGGCAACCGCAGCTCGGGCAAGCAGGGGTTTGCCCTCGCGGCCCGGGCCGCCGCCCGGGGGGCCCTGGTGAAGGTCGTGAGCGCCAATGTGTCCTTGCCGGTGCCCGAGGGCGTCGAGGTCATCCCGGTCGGCACCGCCCTGGAGATGCAGGCGGCAGTCGAGGCGCAGGTGGGCTGGGCCGACCTGGTGATCATGGCGGCAGCGGTGGCGGACTTCCGGCCCGCGGCATACGCCGGCAGCAAGATCAAGAAGACCCACGACCCGGCTGACCCCGATGCCGCCCCCGTCATCGAACTGGTCCGCAATCCCGACATTCTCGCCGGGTTGGTGCAGGCTCGCGGGCCGGCCCCGAGACCGGTCATCGTCGGATTCGCCGCCGAGACCGGGGACGCCGACCACTCGGTGCTGCGACTGGGGGAGGAGAAGCTTGCCCGCAAGGGCTGCGACCTGCTCGTCGTCAACGAGGTCGGTGTCGACAAGACCTTCGGTTCGGACGAGAACACCGTCCATATCCTTCGCAAGGTCGGCGCACCCGTTGCGGCCGGCCCGGCCGGCAAGGACGTCATCGCCGACGCCATCCTCGACGCCGCGCGGCCCCTGATGGGGTGACCGGTCGACATACCGTCGTCCACCACGCGAGCCTGCCGCAAGTGCGCCCCAGCCGCTGTTTAGAATCGATAAGTTGCGCCTGCCGCGCGTCTTCGAACACCAGGAGTTAATTCGTGTCTGCACGCCTGTTCACCTCCGAGTCGGTCACCGAGGGACACCCCGACAAGATCTGTGACCAGATCTCTGACTCGATCCTCGACGCCATGCTCGAGCAGGACCCGCGCAGCCGGGTCGCCGTCGAGACGATGGTCACCACGGGTCTGGTGCACGTCTCGGGTGAGGTGACCACCGAGTCGTATGTCGAGATCCCGCGCCTGGTGCGTGAGCGGATCCTGGCGATCGGCTATGACTCGTCCGCCAAGGGCTTCGACGGCGCCTCGTGCGGTGTGTCGGTGTCCATCGGCCAGCAGAGCCCCGACATCGCGCAGGGTGTCGACGACGCCTACGAGGCGCGCACGGGCACGACTGACGCCCTCGACAAGCAGGGCGCCGGCGACCAGGGCCTGATGTTCGGCTACGCGTGCGACGACACGGCGGAGCTGATGCCGCTGCCGATCTATCTCGCCCACCGTCTCGCCGAGCGCCTGACCGCGGTGCGCAAGGCCAACGACCTTGCATACCTGCGCCCGGACGGCAAGACCCAGGTGACGATCGAGTACGCCGGCGACAAGGCCGTCCGCCTCGACACCGTCGTCGTCTCCACCCAGCACGCCGACGGCATCTCCCTCGACGCGCTCCTCGCGCCGGACATCGAAAGCCACGTCATCGCGCCGGTTCTCGCCGAACTTGCGGCCGGCGGCACGGAGCTCGACACCTCCGACTACCGCACCCTGATCAACCCCACCGGCAAGTTCGTCATCGGCGGACCGATGGGGGATGCGGGGTTGACCGGGCGGAAGATCATCGTCGACACCTACGGCGGGATGGCCCGGCACGGTGGTGGGGCGTTCTCCGGCAAGGACCCGTCCAAGGTGGACCGCTCCGCGGCCTACGCGACCCGCTGGGTGGCCAAGAACGTCGTCGCCGCGGGCCTGGCGCGCCGGTGCGAGGTCCAGGTCGCCTATGCGATCGGCAAGGCCCAGCCGGTCGGGCTCTATGTGGAGACCTTCGGCACCGAGACCGAGCCGATCGAGAAGATCCAGTCCGCGATCACCTCCGTTTTCGACCTGCGTCCCGCCGCGATCGTGCACGACCTGGACCTGCTCCGCCCGATCTACGTCCCCACCGCCGCATACGGCCACTTCGGCCGCACCATGGCCGACGGCGTCGACAACCCCTTCACCTGGGAGAAGACCGACCGCGTCGAGGAGCTCCAGCGCGCCGTCCGCGGCTGAGACGGGGTTCGCCTCCCGCACGTGGGCTTGTCGGGACCGGCGGCTATCGTCGGTCGCTATGGCTAAGGGCGTGAGCGATCCGGGCGCGGGGAAGACCCCGACGCTCGACATCGCGACCCCTGCGGCCCCGGACCGGGCGGTCTCCGAGGCTGAGGCGCCGCAGGTCGCCAAGCCGGTCGCGAGCGTGCTCGTCGACAGCGGACTGCCGCACCTGGACCGGTTCTTCGAGTATGCCGTGCCGCCCGAACTGGACGAGGCGGCCCGGCCCGGGGTACGGGTCAAGGTGCGCTTCGCCGGGCAGGACCTGCCCGGGTTCGTCGTGGAGCGCCGCGCGCGTGCCGAGCATCCCGGCCGGCTGGCACCCGTCCGCACCGTGGTCTCTCCCGAGCCCGTGCTCACCGCGCCCATCCTCGCGCTGGCCCGGGAGCTGGCGGCGATGTATGCCGGCACCCCAGGCGACGTGCTGCGTCTGGCCATCCCGCCGCGGCACGCCCGCGCCGAGAAAGCGCTGCCGCTCGAGCCGCCCGGCCTCGACCCCTTCGCGGGCGCGCAGCCGTGGGAGTCCTTCGTCGGCGATTACGGCGG
>NZ_HG764815.1:115933-146769 GCF_001050535.1 Nostocoides australiense Ben110
CCGCCACTGCGGGATCGGGCTGCACACCCCCGCCTCGGTCCACTACGGCACCGCGACCGAGGTCCGCGCTCAGCGGCAGGCCACCCTCGACGCTGCCTACGCCGCGCACCCCGACCGCTTCGGCCACCGCCGGCCGGCACCGCCGAAACTGCCCACCGCCGCGTGGATCAACCAACCCTCACGGGAGGCCCTCATACAAAGCGCCTGACCGCAGATGTCTCAAACGGCTTGACACCTTCCGAGCCGCGCCACCACTCGCCCGGTAGGGGTTCGACCCGGAGGGGGAGCCGCGTGGTCACGAAGCACCTCCCGATGGAGGTCCTGCATGAGTTGCCTCCAGCGCGGTGACGTCGAGGTCCGTGTCGTGCCACACGGCATACGACGCAGCGCGCTTGGCCCACTCCACCGCTAGGCCGGGCCGACCGCGACTTCCCTCGAGAAGTGCACGGACCGCTCCCCGCGTGGTGAGCCGAACCGTGGCCGTGGAGCGCGGCAGGACGAGACGTTCGCTGAGACTGCGGCCGAACAACTCCCAGTCGCCAACGGTGTTTGGGCTCGGGGGTGGCCACTTGCCGACGTCGATCCATCGCGAACTCCGCAGCCTGACCTGGTCGCCTGCCGAGCCACGCAAGACACCCGATTCGTCGAACCCCGTGCCGGTTAGCACGATGGTCGCGGGCAGGCCGGTGATGATGCTCTTGAGGATGTCCGCGAGGAGCCGTGAGTGCTCGTTCTGGCGTTCGCCGATGCCGTGGCTGTCGTCGATGATGACACCGCGCAGCCCGATGGCCGGTGCGAGCTTGCGCAGTGCTTGGAGGTAGTCGGAGGCAGTCGCTCGCGGCGGGAGTGGCGGCAGCCCGATGAAGGTCCAGATCGCCTTGAGCAGTGAGAGTTCGCGCGCTTGCTTGGGCACCTCGACGTAGATCCACGGGATGCTCCGGTCGAACTTCGGGTCGTCCGGCGCCCTGCCGAGTCGGCCCCAGATGTCACGGGTCTCGCTGAAAGCGCAGGTGAGTGCCGCGTGCGTCTTGCCACTCATAGGTGCCCCGCTGAGGATGACGCAAGTGGCGCTGCCGTATGCCGAGTGATCGTTCTCGAAGTGGGCGCGGTGGATCGCCTCTCTCACCGTCCGGGTGTCTCTCGTCGAAATCGTCCCGATCCGTTGGTTGTAGGCGTCAACCTGACGCCGGAGAGCGTCCGTCACGTTCGCGGCTGGCTGGGGCCTCGGATTGTCGGCGGTGACCAAGGCCGGCCAGTCGTCGATGTTCTGTGGCATGAGCCGCGTCGCAGCAGGTGCAGTGATCCTCATGCCATCCCCCAGCTCGACTTGTCGGCGGCGAGCTCGGCAAGATCGTCGTCGAAGTCGATCTCTTCGTCGTAGTCGAACTCCTCGTCGTCATCCCTGCACTCGGGATACTCCTGAAGAGTTGGCTCCTCGTTCGGCTCCAGATCAGGCTCAGGGAATGCGAGCGAGAGGACCTCATCGCTGGCCTGCTCGAGGTCGTGGGCGTAGGTCCGTTGCTGAGCTCCTTCGATCGCGGCATACCGCCCGTCCTGCCGATCCGTGAAGATGCCCTCGATCCAGCGGGTGAGCAGCGCCGCTTCCAGCCGGTGGATCTCGGTCTCAGTGAGGACTCGTCGGGTGTCTTGATCCACATCACGGAGGGCTTGGCTACGAACCAGTGAGCTCATGGGGGCCACGCTTCCGTTGCGGTCGATCGCGCGCGGGACCATCAGCCAGTGCCGTTCGACGGGGTGGACCAGGAAGATCCGAGTCGTGTCGAGCCGGTCGTAGAAGATCGTGAGCGGGCGGGCTCTGACGCCGATGCCTTGCATGACGACCGACCGCAGCTGCTGGAGTTCACTGGAGTTGTAGGTGACCTTGTGGAGGCGGATGCCCTCCGGACTCAGTAGGCGCTCCGCACGCTGAAGACCCTTGAGGAAGAGCCACGGGTCGGCGGGACGGTCGAGTTCGCCGAATGACGTCACGTAATCGGCCCAGACCATCGCGGGGCTTAGTGGGCTCGGGGAGCCGTGTGCCTCCGTGAGGTTGCGGTGCCCTTCGTTCGCGTAGACGTCGATCGCATACTCCCACAGCATGTCTTGGAGGTCCTGCGGCTTGATGGGCACGGCCAACTCCAGATCATTCGGCCGGTTGAGGACGTTTTGGCCCTTGTGGATCGGCAGGGTGCTCTCGACATCGGCGATGACGCGATGGATGGCCTCCACGACGCCTTTGGCGTGCCCCTGTCGCGGTGGGCAGAAGACGACGTCGACGCCGCACTCGGCGGCGAAGCCGAGGACGTGGTCGCTGGCGTTCTCCGAACCGTGGTCGAACACGAGAGTGCTGGGATGGATCGCGGGTTTGCGACCGATCACCTTCTGGATCGTTGTCTTCTCGCCCTCCGGGTCGTCGTTGAAGACAACGAGTCTCGGTATGCCGTGCCACATCTCCAGCTCGTAGGGATAGCCGGACCTGGTCACTGTCGGCCGACCCATCTGCGCGATCAGAGCGCACACGTCTCGCGACGTGGCTGCGCCGACGCAGACGCGAAGAGCGACGAACCAGCGCGTGTAGACGTCGATGGCGCTGAGGACGACTGCAGGCACCAGAACCCCCTGCGGACCCAGAATGGCCACGGTCGTCGGGGTGGCGTCGACCTGGACGAGTTCGCCGGGACGGCTCACGCGTTGAGCGCCGTAGACGGCGACCGGCCGGCCGGCTTCGGTGCGGCGTGTCTTGGCGGGGTGATGAAGCCCGCGTCCACGCGAGACTTCGCTGACCAAGACACCCAACTGGTGACGAGTGACTTCTTCCGCCACTTGGGCCCGGTCAAGCCTGCTTCGGATCCGGACGAGCAGCTTGCGGTGGCTCTTTCGAGGCCGCTGGCTCTCCGCCGTGACTTCCTCTCGGACGATCTCAACAACGGCAGGGTCGAACTCGTCCAGCCGTTGACTCAAGGTCCGCCGGTTCCCGTGGATCAGGAAGTCGGGCCCTTCGCCGATGCGGCCGATCTGACGGTAGAGCGCGGCTCTGGACGCTCCCACCTCGCCGAGCGCCGCGAGTTCGCGACTCTTGGTGAGGAGTCGCTGTGCCGGCGTAGTGGTCTTGGGGTCGTAGTCGGGGTTGAGGATGCCCGCGAGACGATCGGCCTCGGGGTTCCCTCTGAGTGACCCGGTGTCGATCTGCACCAGGTCGCGGTAGCGCTTGGAGATGACTGCGCGCTCTTCGTCGGGGAGCTCCGCCAGCATCGGTGCCGGATGCTCGTCGATGACATCCTTGATCGGTACGGGCTTGCGGATCAGCGCCGCCTTGACCAGAGCCATCCACGTCACCCGCGTCCGGTGGTCACCGTGGTCGACGACGACAACGACCTTGCCGCTCTCGTCTCGGGTGATCCCGATGACCATGCCCGAGTCCGACCGGTCGTCTACGGGGTGTCCCGCTCCGATTGGCTGACGACGGTGGGCAGCGGTCACATGGCGTGCAGCCAAGGCGCACCCCCTCCGGTCGGCTGGAACGTGACGGGGGTGTCCAAGTCGATCAAGGTGTCGAGGCTGACGTGCACGTCGCCATGAGCGACGAGATCCCAGAGTCGGACAAAGCCTTGCGGTCCGCCGCCGAGTAGTTCGCTGCCCCGCTGGACGTCGATCGGCCCAGACTCCTGGCGCAAGGACCTTGCGGCTCCGAGACGGTCCTGCAGGGTGTCATTGCGGCCCGCGTGCAGGAAGTTGAGGTTGCGAGCCCGCTGTGGCGGGAGCTCGGTCCGGGCTTGGTACTCCCAACCCAGCACGGCAGCTGTCGCGGCCGTGAGCTGGAAGACAGCCCGCAATCTTGGATCGTCCAGCTTCCTCCCCGTGGTCACGTCCACCAGGAGCATCCGCCCGTCGACGTCGCGGAGCAGGAAGTCAGGGATGTGGCCTCGGACTCCGGTCGTCATCGCCCACTCCAACCGCAAGGGCTGCGTGGCCACCTGCGTCGGCTGCCGAGCGATCAGCAGGTCGCGGAGATGAGTGAGCTCATTGAAGCTCTCGCACCACACCGCCCGCGTCTCGTGTGCCTCGGTGGGAACGACCACTCTGGAGATGTAGTTCGTCATGCCCTTGTGGGAGGCGGGTCTGCGGACGGGAAGGAGCCGGTCCGGCACAATCGACCTCAGGGAGCCGACGTCGGCGGTCGCGACACCTGGCGTGCCGTCGGTGTCGATGGTCAGCAGGGTGGCGGTAGCCGCCGCGGCGACCGTAGCCCGCACGGCTGCGTCGCCAGCGATGTCGACCACCTGCGCCCACTTGGCCGGTTTGCCCTCGAGGGAGGGGATGAAGCTTGTCCGTCTGCCGAGTCGGTGGGGGACCGCGGAGTGGCGCTTGCGCATAGGGAGTTCCTCTCTTTACAGAGGCTCACCGTTGACGCGGGCGGGTCAGATCGCCACAATGGCAGCAGTGAGCCCCAAGGGGTTCGGGTTGATGAACTTGAGCGCGGCGTGTGCCGCGTTTCGCGTCGAAGCCGGGTTGCCGCCCGGCTTTCGTCGTGTCTGGGGGGTGACGGGCTCCCAGAATGGCCCGGCCGTGCCTCACATGGCCCGCTCCTCGAGCAGGGCTGCGATCAACGCCGACTCTCCCACCGCGCTGACCGTCTGTCCGGAGTCCGCCGCTGCGGCGAAGAGCCGGCGAGCAACCTCAGGAGCAAGCCTCAGCTCAACCCTGACGGAGCCATGGGCCGGGATGGCATGCAGACGCGGACGCCCGCGGCGGGGCTTGGCTGGCATCTTCTCGACCACGTTCTCCTCCGGCGCTGCAACTTCAACAAGCTGGGCCAGAGGGTGATAGCCCCACGATTGGGTTGGTCAGTTCCATCGCGGCCGCGTTCGATCCTTCGGGATCCGGCGCGACTCACCGCTTCGTGAAGATACCGGTATGCGCGGGGATTGGGAAGGGCGGAGCTAGCTGGAACGACCTAGCTGCTCCTCCAGTGCGGCTGCGACGGCCTCAAACTCGGCGAGGGCGGCCGAGAGATCCTCGACGATCTCACGCGCCAGGACATCGGGTGAGGGCAGGTTGTCGAGGTCCTCGAGCGACTCGTCACGCAGCCACGTGATGTCGAGGTTGGCCTTGTCACGCGCGATGATCTCGTCGTAGCTGAACGTCTTCCAGCGTTCGCTCTCCTCACGCTGGTCGCGCTTCCCGGGCTTGTATGCCGTGACGAAGTCCTCGAGGTCGGCGCGCCGCATGGGGTTCTGCTTGAGCGTGAAGTGGTTGTTGGTGCGCAGGTCGTAGACCCAGAGCCGCTCTGTCCACGGTTGACCGGGGCGGGCGACCTTCCTGTCGAAGAAGAGGACGTTGGCCTTCACGCCCTGGGCGTAGAAGATACCTGTCGGAAGCCGCAGCATCGTGTGCAAGTCGAAGTCGGTGAGTAGTTTGCGCCGGATCGTCTCGCCGGCCCCGCCCTCGAAGAGGACGTTGTCAGGCAGGACCACAGCCGCACGTCCGTTGGTGTCGAGGATGGTCATGATGTGCTGCACGAAGTTGAGTTGCTTGTTGCTCGTCGTCGCAACGAAGTCCTGGCGCTCGATCTCTCGGTCCTCACGCACCTCGCGGCCGTCGGCGCCGACCATGGTCAGCGAGGACTTGCGCCCGAAGGGCGGGTTGGAGAGCACCACGGACCAACGCCTGCCGGGATCCGCAATGAGAGAGTCGCGGACCTCGATGAGGGAGTCACCGTCGGCGCTGCCCATGCCGTGCAGCAGCAGGTTCATCGCGGCGAGCCGTGCTGTGCCGTCGACGAGCTCATAGCCGCTGACGAGATCATCTTGGAGTTTGGCGCGCTGGGTCGGTGTCATCGACTCCGCGCCTTGCCCGGCGTACTCGTGAGCAACGAGGAGGAACCCTCCGGTTCCGCAGGCGGGGTCGACGACCGTGTCCGCGACGGTGGGTTGGATGACGTCGACGATGGCTTGGATGAGAGCTCGGGGCGTGAAGTACTGGCCGGCTCCGGAGCCCTTATCCGAGGCTCCCTTGCTCAGGAGGTCCTCGTAGGCGTCGCCCTTGATGTCGGTGCCCGTGCTGCTCCAGTTCTCCTTGTCGATGAGGTCGATGACGAGCCGCTTCAGCTTGGCCGGGTCTTGGATCCGGTTCTGCGCCTTGCGGAAGATCGTCCCGATGACCCCCGGCTGACGCGCGAGCCCGTTGAGGATCCGTGTGTACTCGAACTCGAGCTGGTCTCCCTGCGAGTCCAGAAGTTTCTGCCAGGAGTACTCCTCGGGCACGATCTGCTGCGGCTTGAGCTTCCGCGTGGCACGCTCGTGCGCCATCTTGAGGAAGAGGAGGTAGGTGAGCTGCTCGGTGTACTCGATGACGCCCACCCCGTCGTCGCGTAGGACGTCGCAGTACGACCAGAGCTTGTCCACCAAGCGGCGGGAGTCCGTCACGTTCAATCCTCTCCGATCCTGCAGGTCATCCGTCTTCAGGGTCGCGATCCACAACGAGGACGCGACGCAGCGGCATACGAGTGCGCCATCGAGCGGGCAGATCGTCGTAGTGCGCCAATGTCAGATTGGTGACGTCTGCGCCCGAGAAGAGCCGCAGGTTCTGCCGCTCGCGCTCCAGTGCGACAGCATCAGCGCTGAACGACCCCAAGGTCACGAACAGGCCCGCTTCGTTGTGCGACAGGGTCCCGATCAGTTGTTGGACATCGGGCCGCCCGCGCGTCCCGGCCGTGTGCTTGCACTGCACCTTGATGATCGGCGGCTCGATGCCCAAAGCGTCTGTGTGCGCGATGACGTCGATGCCGCCGTCCTGCGAGTAGGGAGTGACCCTCGCCTGGTAGCCCATCGCGCGGAGAAGGTCGGCCGTGAACTCCTCGAACTCACGATCCGACAGATCAGTGAGCAGTACCCGGGCAATGAAGTCGCGAGTGTGCTGATCGATGCGGTCGGCGTTCGGCTCATCAGCCGCAGCCTGTTCGTGCTTCGAGTCGGTCGACACACTCGATTCCTTGTCGACCGTCGATTCGAACGACTCGTCGTCGGCCGAGGCCAAGTAGTCGCGGAAGACCTGATCGTGCTTTCGCACCTGGAAGAGCGTGACCGCGCTGCCGATCTCATAGAGAGCAGCTTGCGGAAACAGGCTGCGAGCCACTCCCGTCCGGGTCCACGTGACCCGCCGGCGATGCGGATGCCGGGGCACTCCGGACACGTACTCGTAGGGGCCGGAGATGACGCCGAAGTTGAGGGTGCCGTCCGGACGGTAGGGAGCGACAACCAGGTCGCCCTGGGCCATGTCGAACGCGAAGCGCCTCAGGACGCCTGCCCAGACCGGCACGGCACCGGGCTTAGCAGAGGGGTACTTGGCCTGGACGGCTTCCTTCATGCGGGTCATGTCGTCGCCGATCGTCCGCAGGTCGGGCATCGCCTCCCACCCGACAGAAATGAACCCCTCGTCGACGAGCTCCGCGCCAAGAGCATCGTTGTGAATACCCCACATGGTCTTCATGGTTGAGAGTTCTCCTTGGCGCCGAGCGCCTCCGCTCGCTCTTCGATGGCTTCATTGTCGGTATGCCGTCCGGCGAGCTTCCCCTCGAACGCCGCTGTGAGCAGCGCTTTGCGCAGGCTGTGGACTCGGCCAAGGCTGGTCCTGCAAGAGTTCCGCAGGTACGAGTAAGACGTTGCGAATCGGTCCAGTTCCTCCACGATGAGTCGCTGCGTTCCGAGAGGAGGCACGGGAATCGGTATCCCCTGAATCCTGCCCTTGTTCAGGGCGGGTTGATTGCCTCCGGAGGACCCTCGTCGCGTCTCGAGGTAGCGCTCTTTGAAGAAGGCAAAGACGTACTCGGGCAGTATCCGCGTCTCGCTCACCCGAATCGAGGCACAGTTCTGGTTGTGGGCGGCCTCGATGTCGAGGATCGCTGTTTGTCCCCGGGTCTTGCCCTCGCCGATCATCGCAAGCATGACCGTCCCCGGTGGATGGAGACGTTTGCTGCCGGATACTGCGGCTGGCGCGATGGTCTCGCGGGTCGTCTTGATCCGGTTGAAGGCGACCTCTCCGCTGGAAACCCAGGGCACCCCTCCGTTCCAAAGCGTCCCCTCGCCCCGTGAGGGGGTGGTTCCAACCGACACGGTGAACAGATCCCCGATCCTTGACCACGTCCACGCCGAGGGGGTCGGCCACGAGCGCTCTTCTAACGTGGCTGGATCCAAAGAGGCGGCACCTGCCAACAGATCACGCCCAGTTCCCTCCGACAGATCGTCGGGCACGAGCTCGCCACGCAAAGCCAGCTGATGCACCGATCGCTCAAGAACCTCAAGGCGCTGTAACACAGCGAACAAGTGCTCCTCGGCTCGCGCAAGGGTCCCAAGGTGATCTTCGAGGAGTTCGACGATCCGCCGCTGCTCTCGGAGGCCCGGATACCAGATGCGTTGAGCTCGAACCTCGCGGTCTAGGACCGCCGGATAACTCACACCCTTCTGCAGCGGAAGTACTTGATCCTCAAACTGCTTCGACAGAGTGAAGTAGTACAGGAATCGAGGATGGATCTCCCGAGCTGGCCGGAGTACGCAGTAGCCCGTAGAAGCAAACTCACCGTCCAGCGCCTGCTGCACGAAGGCGATCTTCCGCAGGTAGGGCCGGACGGTTGAGTACAGCGTGTCTCCGCCCTCAAGGACCTGGCGACATCTACTCGGGGCCATCTGGCTGTCGACCGCTGGAGCATCGCTCAGGTCGGACGTTGGACCCTCCAGTTGACCGATGTCGACGTAGCGCACGCGCCGCCGGCCAGTGCTCACCGGGTCGCACTTCAACGCTTTGAGTGTGACATCCCCGAGCTTGGCCGTGCTCCAACCAACCGGTGCACGTGCCGTCACGCGGTGAGCTCCGCGTTCAGTTGGTCGAGGAGGTCGCCGGCGCGGTCCCCGAGATCACGCAGCGCTCCGTCGACGCCGCCCTTGTCGGTGAATGGCGCGCGGTCGAGGTCGTCGGCGGTGATGCCGGCCGAGGACGCGATCACGTCGACCATGCGGTCGAGCCACCACCTTTCGAGAGGCGAGAACTCGGTTCCCGACTGTTCCTGCTGAGCCAGCCACGCGGCATACCGCTCCTGGACCTTCGCGGCATACGGGACCAACTCGTTGTCGAGGCCGACCGTATAGCGCAGCAGTGACACCAGGTCGGCGAGGGTGGTGCGATCGCTGTGACGGACCCTGCCGACGTCGATCGTTTCGTAGGCGTGCCAGATGATGTCAGGCGTCCAGTTATAGGGCGGCCGGGCGATTCGGTCGGCGAGTTCCTGGATGTCGGCGAAGGCGATCCGGCGTTCCTTCGCCTCGGTGGTGAGCTGGATGGCGGTGATCTCGTCCCGGTGGTCGAGGAGGTACTGCGCCCAGGACTCGACGACTGACTTCGCCCGGCTGGGGTCGACGACGCCGTGGGCGTCGAGGAGCACGTCTTTGTTGACCTCATCGATGACCCGATCGTGGGTGGCGCGCAGTTCGAGGATCCGCTGGCGCAGCTCTGGGCTGGCCGCGACCGGGGTGACGGCTTGCTCCAGGAGGTCGCGCCGTGCAGCGTCAGTATCCGTGGCGCCGTCGAGTGCCTTGGCCTGAGTGTCGGGGTCGACGGCGTCGACGAGAGCGCGGACGATGTCGCGGACCGGCTGGCCGGCGACCTCGTCGAGTTCGGTCCGCTCTTCTGGATTGAGCTCGAGCTCGAGCTTGGCCAGGCGTGAGGCGAGGGTCGCGGTCTCGTCCTCGGTGAGGGTGAGCGTGGCTGCCTTGTCGAGCAGCTTCTTCAGCGATACCGACTTGTCGCGGTTCAGCGGTGGGTCGACGAAGTCGTGCTCGGTGACACCGACGGCGTCGACGATGACAAACCGAGTCTTAGCCGAGGCATCGGGGGTGACGGACTGGAAGTCGGCCGGTGCGATGGTGCGGGCTCCTCGGCCTTTCATCTGCTCGAAATACTGCGCCGATCTCACATCTCGCATGAAGAAGACGCATTCCAGCGGCTTGACGTCGGTGCCGGTGGCGATCATGTCGACGGTGACCGCGATCCGCAGCGTCGGTGAGGTCCGGAAGGCCTGGAGCTGACCGCGGGGGTCGCGGGCGGCATACGTGATCTTGGCGGCGAAGTCGTTGCCCTTGCCGAAGACCTCGCGGACCGTGGTGACGATCTCCTCGGCGTGGGCGTCGTCCTTGGCGAAGATCAGTGTCTTGGGGACGGTGGAGCGGCCCGGGAAGACCTCGGTGAAGAGCCGGTCGCGGAAGGTCTCCAGGACGAGGCGGATCTGGGACTTGGCGGTGACGGCCCGGTCGAGCTGCTTGTGGGTGTACTCCAAGTCCTCATCGATCGCCTCTAGTCGCTGCTGTCGGGTGCGCCGGTCGACCTTGGGAACGATGGTCCCGGCCTCGATGTTGCCGCCCTGCTCGCTGATCTGGGTGCGTATCCGGTAGAGGTCGAAGTCGACGTTGACCCGGTCGGCGACGGACTGCGGGTAGGTGTACTCCGAGACGAGGTTCTGCCGGAAGAAGGCGAACGTCTGCTTGCCCGGGGTCGCGGTCAGGCCGATGACGTGTGCATCGAAGTACTCCAGCACCCGCCGCCACACGCCGTAGATGGAGCGATGGGCCTCATCGACGATGACGAGATCGAACGCCTCGGGCGGGAGAGCGCCGGAGTAGGTGACGGTTATCGGTGCGTCGGGGACGAAGTCGTCGAGGTTGGGATCGTCCTGGTCGGTGACCTCTTGGCCGCGCAGGACCGAGTAGACGCGCTGGATCGTGGAGACCACGACATCGGAGGAGCCGAGCATGCCGGCGCTGGTGAGCTTGTCGACGTTGTAGATCTCGGTGAACCGGCGCCCATCGCCGGGGGTGCGGTAGTTCTGGAACTCGGCGATGGTCTGCTCGGCTAGGTTGTTCCGGTCGACGAGGAAGAGGATGCGCCGGAACCCGCCGTGCTTGAGGAGGCGGTATGCCGTGGTGACCGCGGTGAATGTCTTGCCCGCACCAGTGGCCATCTGCACCAGCGAACGGTCGAAGTGCTGATCAGCCAGGCTCTGCTCGATTCCCTTGATCGCAGTGATCTGAGCTGGCCGCAGCGGGGCCTCGTCGAGAGGCGGGAGGTGGCGGACCTTGGCCCGCCACGTCGGGTTGTCCGGGTCGGACTCCGCGTCCCGGACGATCTTGGCCAGAGTGGCCGGCCTGGGGAAGCTGAATACGCGGCGGGCGCGAGGTTGGGGGTCGTAGCCGTTCGTGAAGTGAGTCTCCGACCCGCTGGCCTCGAACACGAACGGCAAGCGTCCGTCGACGGTGACCGATCGCAGCTGCGCGTCGGCAGGGATTCCGCTGGCATACATCGCGGACTGCCACTCGACCCCCGACAGAGTCGTGCCCTCGGGTTTGGCCTCGATGACCCCGACGACCTTCTTGTCGACGTAGAGCAAGTAGTCCGCGCGACCGTGGCCCGCCTTCATGACCACCTCACGGACTGCGACGCCATCGCCGGCGAACAGGTTCAGGCTGCCCTTGTCCTGCACCCACCAACCGGCATCGGCAAGCTGACGGTCGATCAGCACGCGTGCACGCTGCTCGGCCGCCAACTTCGGGTCGCCCTTACCGGTATTCACTGATGGCAACCCTAAGGGTCGAGCAGCGTGGGCGTC
The DNA here is from genome assembly GCF_001050535.1 of Nostocoides australiense Ben110. GTDB lineage: Bacteria > Actinomycetota > Actinomycetes > Actinomycetales > Dermatophilaceae > Nostocoides_A > Nostocoides_A australiense. The sequence goes on from NZ_HG764815.1 coordinate 127,584, forward strand.
CCGAGACGGCGACTACCTCGCACCGCCCAAGCCGCGATCGCGATCGCGATCGCGATCGAAGGCATCAACAACCGTTCGGCCAGCGAGGTCGAGCTCGTTGAAGGCGTGGATGTAGAAGCGCTCGTCCATCGCAGCTGGCTCGACTTCATCGAAGGCCCGGAGCAGTGAGCGTAGGTCATCGATAGCTGCTGCCAACTCGTGGCGAACATCCCGCTCGTCGAAAGCATCACCACCTGGCATGAGACCAGCCTGCCGCAGTCGCCGGCGTTGTCGGTGGCGTCTGAGTCAATAGGTCCATGGATCAGACGTGGACTGTGCGTGACCTGCCCGTACTCCGGGCGATCGTTGAGCTCTATGAAGAGACGGGTCAGATCGTGAGCCCCAACCAAATCGAGGCGAAGACCGGACTCGCCGCCGAGGTTGTCCAGTCGGCGCTCAGAGCGCTCGACTCTGAGCAGCCGCCCTACGTCACGAAGATGCAGAGGTACGCCTCGGGCCACGTCGTCATGATCGGCGCTCCAACCGGTCACGCGCGTCGCGCGGTCGGTGCCTGGCCGACAGCTGAGACGATCGCAGACCGACTCGTCAGCGCCCTCGATGAGGCTGCGGACCGGGAGCCAGACCCCGAGCGGAAGGGCTGGCTCAGTAAGACCGCCGCCTACCTCGGCAGCGCGGGTCGCGACCTCGCTGTCGAGATCGGAGCGACCGCGATCAACCGACAGATGGGAATGTGACGGATCAGCTGCGTCTCAATTTCTGCGGCTGACGTCTCGAAGTCCGCCGCTGGAGTACCGATCTGTCTCACGGCGTCTCGTACTCCCGGGTAAGTCTCAAAATCGCTCGCCGTTGACATTGTCAGCGGCGCACGACTCTGAGACAGGCGCCTGCCTGGGCGGTCGATAATGAGACTGCTTCAGCGGGGGATTCTGAGACGGCCATCACGAGGTCAGCCTGCGCAGCTCGACGTCGACGTCTCCGCAGCTGCGCGGGGCACGGTCCTTACCGGACATGCCGATGAGCGGACGGCCACCAGACGTCGCTATCATCGCGGTGTGGCGATGACTCAGGCAACCGCGACGACTCGACGATCCTTGGAACTCGAAGCAGTTGGGTTGGCAGCGGCGGCGTGCCTGTTCAACGGCTTCAGCGACCCATCTCGGCTCACGATCCTCCGGCACCTCACACTCGGTGAGCACCGGGTCGTAGACCTCACCGCGCACCTCAACCTGGCGCAGAGCACCGTCTCCAAGCATCTGGCCTGCCTGCGGGACTGCGGGTTGGTGGCCTCACGTCCCGAGGGCCGTGCGTCCGTCTTCTCGCTGACCCACCCCGAGGCCGTGCTGGAGCTGTTCTCCGCTGCCGAACGACTGCTGAGCCTGACCGGCGAAGCCGTCACCCTGTGCCCGACCTACGGCACGACCACCATCGAGGGAGCCCGATGACCAGCCCCGCGCCCAACGTCCCAGGAGCGACAACCCTCACCGAGGACGAGACCGAGCGCCTCACCCGGCGCGGGCTCCGCCTGTGCCAGTTCACCGTCGCGTACAACGTGGTGGAGGGGGCCGTCGCGATCACGGCGGGCCTGCTGGCCGGGCTGGTGTCACTCGTGGGGTTCGGGATCGACTCCGGCATCGAATCCGCCGCCTCGGTCCTCGTCGGCCTTCGGCTCGCCGCCCGCCTGCGCCACGGTGAGGCCGACGAAGCCAAGGAGCGCCGGGCGCTGCGCGCGGTCGCGGTCACCTTCTTCGTTCTCGCCGCGTACGTGTCGTTCGAGGGCATCCGGTCTCTGGTCGGCGGCGAGACCCCGGACAACTCGGTCGTCGGCATCGTCCTACTCACGCTGTCGCTCATCGTCATGCCGGTCTTGGCGCGCGCCAAGAAGCGGGTCGGCGAACAACTCGGCGGCGACAAGTTGATCCTCGCCGACGCAGCCGAGACCAGGATCTGCGTCCTCCTCAGCATCTCGACGCTGCTCGGGCTGGTGCTGTTCGCCCTCACCGGCGCGGCGTGGCTCGACCCCGTCGCCGGGTTCGTCATCGCTGCGTTCGCCATCCACGAGGGCCGCGAAGCCTGGGAGGGCGAACTCGTGGAGGACGATGATGACGACGATTGACTGGAGTCGCTGACGTCCGCTCATCAGCGTGAGGCGTTTACCGGATTTGCCGCGTTGTTCGCATCGGGGGCAACGGTCTGAGGCTGCCGCCCCGACGAGCGCTAGGCGAAGCCCACGGGTTCACGCTGGAAGAGCCACGTGAGCTCTGGCGAGTCGTCCTCCGCCCAGTAGTTGACCACGGCGTAGCGGGCTTCGTTGCCCGGCACCTGGAATGACTCCTTCAAAGTGGCCCCGGTGTCAGACTCGGCGGTGAGGGTGTGACTTCCTGGCGAGAGACTCAGGGGGAAGCGGATCCAGTTGTGTTGCCCCTCCACGCGGAACTCGCCGTCGACGACCGTGACCCCGTCCACGTCGAGCTTGATGCGGACGTCTTCATCCTCGAACGATTGGTTGCTCACGTAGAGCACCAGGTCTGCCTCGTCTGGACCTACAAGGCGGACCTCGGAGTCCGATGCGGTCACCTGAGGGTGTGGGGCCGGGTCTTCGCCACCGCTGCAGGCCGTCAGCGCGCACGCGGCGAGAGCAAGAGCGACGGCAACTGCGGACGGGGAGCGCATGGGCATGAGTATCCGACGTCAGCGGCGGCATCGCCGCTCCTTTGAGAAGCGCATCGATGCGCACGCTCATGCCGCAGATCGCGCCGATTCTCGGCGTCCCGTTCGAGGTACCAGCCGGCTCGGTGGTGGCGTGGCTCAGGCGACGGCGACCGCTGTTCGCTGGGCTGCGCGGCGGGCACTGAGCCGGGCGCCGAGTACTACCAGGCCGGAACCGACCGCGATGATCACCATGTTGACCAGGCCGTACCCCCAGAGCTCGCTGTTGCTATATTCGACTGGGAAAGAAGTCGGCGAAGGGCCGAAGGCGACCGGCGGGTTGTCGGCCATCCAGTCCAACAGGACGCCCACGCTCTGGTAAGAGAACACGATCGCGTCGAGCGCCAAGTAGGTGACGATGGCGATGCCTCGGTTCTTGAAGAAATAGCCGATAGGGAGCGCGAAGAGGACGGTGAAGATGACGTTCATCAGATACTCCTGAGGTCGTGGCTGCTGATGCCACCCAGCGTCGCCGTCGCCCGCAGCAGGCCACATCAGGGAGAACGCCGCACTTGCCTTTGGTGGTGGCACTGAGGATGCGAACTGCCGATCGCTGGCACGATGCCGGTATGCGGCCCCGGACGGTGCGACTGCTGACCGGACTCGCGACGCTCGCGGTCCTCGCCAGCGCCGCGTACGTCGCTGCGCTCGGGGACTGGGCGACGGCCAGTGCATGCGCGGCCTGTACCTTCGCTGTCGCCGTCGGATGGGTGATCGTGCGACACGACCCGACCTCCCCGGTGGGTCCGGCACTCGCATGGACGACGGCGGCGATCGCCGTGGTCACCGCGCACGTGGGGCCGCTCGCCGAGCTGCCGTGGTCGAGCGGAGCGTGGCCTCTGAACCTGGCCGGACTGCTGGTGCTGATGCTCGTATTTCCGGACGGCGCGTCGAATGGGACGCTCTGGCGAGCTGTGCCATGGGTGTTCGGCAGCGCGACCCTGGGCATGGTCGCCGTTCAGTGGGGCGCCCGTCAGGTCGATGGGGAGGTCGTTGGCGGACCGGACGCGGTATGGGTGCCCTGGGTGGCGGTGGCGTCGCTCATCGCGATCGGGTTCTCCATGGTCCTGGCCGCGGCGTCCCTGGTGGTGCGCTATTGGCGGGGCACCCGCCGGACCCGCCAGCAGACCCGGTGGCTGCTGCTGTCGGGGATCGTGGTGGTCGCGCTACTCGCCGGGGGGTGGGTCGCTGAGGCGCTCGGGGCGTCTCTCAACGCGGCGTACACCCCGTTCCTGGTGGCGATCGTGGTTCTGGTTCCGATCGCTGTCGGCCTGGCGATTGTTCGATACGACCTCTTCGACGTGGACCGCCTCCTGACCGGTGCGACCGCATGGCTGGTGACTGTGGTGGTCTCGGCCGCCGTCTTCGGGGCCGCGGTGTACGGCCTGAGCCAGGCGGTCTCGGCCGGCACTGGACTGACGAGCAGTGTCGCAGCATTCATCACAGCGCTCACGCTGCTGCCCGTGCAGCGGCACGTCGCCCAATGGGTGGGGCGAGTCGTTGACCGTGACCGGCACGTGGCAGTGGCTGAGGTCGAGAGGTTCGCCGCCGACGTCCGCGCCGGGCGGCGTCAACCTGAGGAGGTCGAGGCGGTGCTGCGCAAGGTCCAGGACGACCCGGACCTCGTCGTGTACCTTGCCCGACCCGACGGCACCTGGACCCGGCTCGACGGCGCACCGGTCGCCGAACCGCCGGACGGCATTGGGATCGAGGCCGGGGGCGACGTGATTGCGAGGGTGTCGCTGGGCTGGGACTCAGCCCGCGCACGACGCCGGATCGACGACGTCGCCAAAGCTGCCTGGGTTCCTCTCGAGGTGACCCGTCTGCGGCTGGTCCTGCGCGAGGCGCTCACCGAGACCGAGGCCAGCCGGCACCGGCTCGTCGATGCCTCAGCGGCCGAGCGCCGCAAGCTCGAGCGGGACCTGCACGACGGCGCCCAGCAGCGCATCGTGGCCACCGGGATGCGGCTCCGGCTCCTCCAGGAACACCTGCCCACCGATCAGGCCGCCGAGGTCGATGCGGCCGTTGCAGAGCTCCAAGGCACTGTCGACGAGCTGCGCCGGATCGCCCAGGGCGTCCGTCCGATCCTGCTCGACGACGGACTAGCCGCCGCGCTCGCGGCGGTGAAGTCGTCCTCTCCGATCCCGTTCGTCCTGACCGTTGGCGACCTGCCCCTGGTCAGCGACACCCGCGCGCTCACGGCGTATCTCGTCGTCACCGAAGCGGTCGCGAACGTGCTCAAGCACGCAGGCGCCTCGCGCATCAGCGTCACCGTCGCCGCACGCCAGGACTGGCTGGAGGTCGAGGTCGTGGACGACGGCGTCGGCGGTGTGGGCGCGAACGCCCCCCTCACGGCCCTGCGGGACCGCATCGTCTCGGTCGGCGGCACGCTGGGCATCAGGGCCACGCCGGGCGGCGGTACCACGATTCAGGCGCTGATCTGAGTGCGCGTCGTGGTGGCAGACGACTCGGTGCTGTTCCGTGAGGGGCTCGTGCGCCTGCTCGCTGAGAAGGGCCACGAGGTGCTCGACGCGGTCGGTGACGCCACCGCCCTGCAGGAGGCGGTCGAACGGAACCAGCCGGATCTGGCCGTCATCGACGTGAGGATGCCGCCCGCGATGGAGTCCGACGGTGCCAAGTCGGCCGCCACCCTCCGCGCGCGCCACCCCGAACTCGGGCTCCTGCTCCTCAGCCAGCACATCGAGCTACACCACGTACTGCCGCTCGTCGGGACACCCGGCTTCGGCTACCTGCTCAAAGACCGCGTGCTCAACCTGGCCGACTTCACAGCCGCCGCAGAGCGCGTTGCGACCGGGGGCAGTGCGCTGGACCCGGCGGTGGTGCAGGCCCTCGTGCTCACCCGGTCGGGGTCGGCCCTTGATGACCTGACCGAGCGTGAGCTCGACGTCCTCGGCCAGGTCGCCGAGGGCCTGTCGAACACAGCGATCGCCGAGAGGCTCGTCGTCTCCGAGCGGACCGTCGAGGCTCACATCCGCTCCGTGTTCACCAAGCTCGGTCTGTCCGACGAAGGGACCAACCGCCGCGTCCTGGCCGTGCTGCGCTACCTCGAGGCGCACTGACCCAACGACCGGCGCGGGAAGGACCCATCGACCATCCGGGCGGTCCTTGACCCCCCAACCGGCGCGCGATCCAGTCCCGTGAAAGGGGCCAGGGCTCCAAGCCGACGGACGTGGCGGGTTGTGCACCGACAAAGGTGACAAGGAGCAGAATGCGGACGACAAGCTCAACTCATGGAGCTTCGCCGCGCTCGACAGTTAGCGATCCGGCGCCCTCATCTGCCGCGATGCGCAGTGTCGGACCCGATTGCTCACGAGTCGGGGAATGGCCAGTCCTCAGGCTCGCCGCCCCACCCATCGGGTGCGTCTCTGTAGGCAAAGGTCTGCAGACAGGAGTCGCACGCCCAGGCGTACTCCGCCGCCAACCCCAACCGCGCGGAACCCTCGTCCCCGTCACCTTCGTCTGAACGTCGCGGTACTGCAGAGATTCGCTGACCACGGACCCCACCTCGTCACCACGCCAGCCAGTATCCCGAAGCCGCCTCGTAGGGACACCACAACGCCCGGATCTGCCGCTTACCGCACGGGAGCGATCGTCCCGGCCATCTCGCGACTCACTCCTAGGGAATCGCTGATTTTCTTGGGTGGTCGGGGTGGTGTCTGGTCCGGTGGGCGGGGGCTCGGGATGATGGGGCGTGGACATCGATCAGCCCAGTTTCACGGACATCGAGTACGGCAACCGGCGGCGTGTGTCGCGTCGGGAGAAGTTCTTGGAAGCGATGGACGCCACGATCCCGTGGGCGTCGTGGGTAGCGGTGATCGAGCCGTTCTACTACGCGGATCGTGCGGGTAAGCGGGGCCGTAAGGCCAAGCCGGTGGAGACGATGCTGCGGATGTACCTGCTGCAGGTGTGGTTCTCCCTCTCCGATGAGGGCGTGGAGGACGCGGTGTACGACTCGTACGCGATGCGCCGGTTCATGGGGTTGGACTTCGCGGTCGAGCAGGTCCCGGACGCCACGACGCTGCTGCACTTCCGGCACTTGTTGGAGGAGCACCAGCTCGGCGAGAAGTTGCTGGCGGCCCAGAACGAGGTGTTCGCGCAGCAGGGCTGGATCATGCGGGGCGGGTCCATCATCGACGCCACGATCATCGCGGCGCCGTCGTCAACGAAGAACGCCACCGGCACCCGCGACCCGGCGATGCATCAGACGAAGAAGGGCAACCAGTGGTTCTTCGGGATGAAGGCCCACATCGGCGCTGATGCCGGGACCGGGTACGTCCATTCGGTGACGGCGACCGCGGCGAACGTTCATGACCTGGACGAGGCGGTGCACCTGGTGCGCGCCGATGACGAGGTTGTGTACGCCGACGCCGGGTACCAAGGAGCAGCCAAGCGGCCCGAGATCGCCGAGAACGAAGACCTGTCACGAATCACGTGGCAAGTCGCCCCGCGTAAGGGCGTGTTGAAGACCATGACCGACCACGACCGGGTCCTCGCGTCGCGCCAGGCGTCGGTGCGGGCCAAGGTCGAGCACCCGTTCCTCATCGTCAAACGCGACTTCGGGTTCACCAAGACCCGCTACCGCGGGATCGCCAAGAACCTCAACCACCTCAACGTGTTGTTCGCCTCAGCGAACTGGTTGATGCGGGCACGTGCCGTCGCCCTGATGGGTTGACGGCCAGGCGTCAGCCTGCCCTCAACCGCCCCGCACACGCCCACATGGGCTGATCGGCCCAGGTCCAGAGCGCGCACGCGACCCCAAACCTGGCGGTCCCGACCAACCACGCCCGGAATGGTCCTTTCATCAGCGCATCCCTAGGATCCATTGCATGGCCAACCCTGAGCGCAGACTCGTGGACAGCTTCTGGGACCTCAGAGACGCCGCGTGCGACCACCCCGAACGTTGGCTGGGTGTGACCGCCGAAGCCGTCTTTCAACGGCTCGCCGAGGTCATCGAGGAAGCGGAGGAGGGCGGAGACCCGATCGACTGGCCGCGTGATGTCGCGGCACGAATGATCGCCTGGCGAGCTGACGACGATCACAGCTGAAGCGACGCCACCGAATGATCCATCCGGTCATGCCGCGGTTGGTGCGTATCAAGATCGGCGTGGGAAACGGCCGCGCCGTGAAGTGCCGCCAGTCGCTACCCTCCACTCGGCGGCCGTCCAGCCGGTAAGGCGATTCACGGGTCGTCCCGTATGGGTTCGAGAAGGGCTGGAAGTAGACCCCGGAGTCGCGCCGCCACCTTGGCCGAACTCGTCCTGTCATGCCGCATCGCGGGTGCTGTACCCGCGGAACCGTCACTGAGAGGCTGTCCCTCGTGAACGAGTACTCGTGGGAGGGCATCTCGCCCGAAGCGCAGTTCCTTTGGGGGGAGCGAACGAAGGAAATCGGCGACCGTCCAGTTGACAGTGACGACGCGAACGACCTTCCGCTCGCTCGTCTGGCGAGGGAGCACGGGTTCGAGGTAGCTCCGGACGCTCCGATGTGGCTCCTTCTCCCGGTGGTGTGGCCAATCGCGGATCGGGCATGGATTCGGGACAACCGCCTGCGTCATCTGCAAACCTACGTCGATGGTCAGCTGGTTGACGTTCCGTGGTCCACGGCGGACTACCTCGAGGCCGCCGACGACGAGCACGACTCCCTAGGGAATTGATGAGCAAGTGGCCGCAGTGATGAAGATCTGGACCGCAGGCTGAACATCCACACATGCCGCCGGTGGCGCACCGGCACTTCTGGGTCCTCCTGGCGCATAGGCTCGCACTATGGCGCGTGTGAGGGTGCTCGGGGCAGGTGTCGTTGGATCGGTCTACGCGGCGCTGCTGGCCGACGCCGGTCACGAGGTCACCCTGATCGCACGAGGATCGAGACTCGTCGACCTGCGCCGCCATGGACTGCTCGTGGGCCTCGACGGCCGGATCCTTGCGCCCGACGTGGCCGTGACGAAGTCACCGGAAGTGACAGACTGCGACGTCCTGCTGGTCGCCGTTCGCGGTGACCAGTTGGCTGCGGCCCTGGACGACATCGCAGCCAGCCCGGCTGGGTGGGTCTGGATGTTCACCAACCCCCTCGAGCTGCGCAGTGACGTGGAGGATCGCCTGGGCCGCGACCGGCTGGTCTGGTGCTTCTCCGGTGTGGGCGGCGGCGTGAAGGACGGGCAGGTGACCGCCCACCGGGTGGGGCAGCAGCCCACCGTGGTCGAGGGCGGGGCAGCCGGCTCCAAGTTCGCGTCGCAGCTGCTCGGCGCGATCGACCCCCACCTGCGGACCGAGCCGGACATGCACGCCTGGTTGGACACCCACACGGTGTTCGTGGCCGCCATGGCCGCCCTGGTCCTGGAGCAGCCCTTGGAGACGCGATCACAGCGAGTGCGCGGCGCTGTCCTGCTGGTTCGGGCCATGCGACAGGCCTTCGACTCCCTCGAAGCGCAGGGGGCTCGCATCACACCGCGCAACCTGCGGATGATCTTCGGCCGGGTGCCCCTGCCGATCGCCGCCCTGTACTGGGCTGCGCAGCTGTCACGACCCGTCGTGCAGGTGTCCATGCTCCCCCATGCCACCGCGACCCGAACCACCGAACAGCGGGCCGTGGCCGCTCACGCCCTGGACCTCGCGGGCCACGGCCCCGGCCTCTACCGCCAGCTGCTCGCTCCTTTGGCCGGCACCTGAGCGGGTGCTCGGAACGCACTACTTTGCCGCGGAGAGGTAAGGCGCTCCTGCCGCTGATCGGTCCAGGGGGGAGTCAACCAGGAACCTGAAGCCGGCCTCGCCGAGTCGAGGCTGGGGGAAGGGTTCGTCCCAAAATCCGCCGCTGAAGTGGCCGATCTGTCCCACCTGTCCCGAACTCGCGAGTATTTCCCAGAATCGCTCCCCGCCGACAGGAAGGGCTGGTTCAGTAAGACCGCCGCCTACCTCGGCAACGCGGGTCGCGACCTCGCTGTCGAGATCGGAGCGACCGCGATCAACCGGCAGATGGGGATGTGACAGGTCGGCCGCGTCTCAATTTCTGCGGCTGGTGTCTCAAAGTCCACCGCTGAAGTCGCGATCTGTCTCACGCCGTCTCGTACTCCCGGGTAAATCTCAAAATGGCTCGCCGTTGACAGACATTGACAGTCGGCGATCACGGGTGCTCGCGCAGGTAGCGGCCGAAGTGCGGGACGGTGAAGGCGACGCGGCCACGTTCGGTGGAGTAGACGAGGCCCTTCTTCAGCAGGGCGTCGCGGGCGGGGGAGAGGGATTGCGGTTGCTTCCCAAGCCATTTCGCGACATCGGAGGTGAGTACGGCGTCGAGTTCCGTGGTCGTCGCCGGGTCGTATGCCTCCGCCTCGCCACTGTCTTTTGGCGCACCGACAGGGTCGCCATCCGCGTCAACGAGCGCCACGGCGGCCATCGCGCGCAGGTAGTCGCGTTCGGCGGGGGTGGCGCGTTCGTAGCGGCTGCCGAAGAAGCCGACGGCCAGCTCGGACTCGGCGCGGGGGACCGCGACGCGGATGTCGTCGGCGGTGATCGGGCTCGCCGGCGCGAGGTCCCAGGCCTCCTTGCCGTAGGCCTGGATGAAGTATGGATAGCCGCCGGTCACGGCATACATCTCCGCGAGTGCGTCGGGCTCGAAGGCCGCGTCCTCCTCGCCCGCCGGCACCGACAGGGCCGCGTCGGCTGCAGCGCGGTCGAGGCGGTCGATGCGGGCATACCGGAAAAGCCTCTCGGAGTAGGACTTTGACGCCGACAGCACCGCTGGTAGGTGAGGGAGGCCGGCCCCGACGACGATGACCGGCAGCGAGCTCTGCGAAATCTCGTGACACGCGGCGCACAGGGCGGAGACGTCCTCCGGCCGCAGATCCTGCATCTCGTCGATGAAGATGCCGATGCCGCGCCCGAGGTCGGCGGCCAGCCCGCCGATGTCGGTGAGCAGTTCGACGAGGTCGATCTCGATGTCGCCAGAGTCCGCGCGGCCGGGCACCGCGGGTGCGTCGATGCCCGGGTTCCACCGGTCGCGCAGCTTGGCGGTGGGGGTGGTCTCGCGCTGGGCGAAGGACTTCACGACGCCCAGGACGTGGTCGACCTGGTCGCTTTGGGTATGCCCGAGCTCCCGGACGGCGACGTGCGCCGCGGCGGCGATCGGGCGCCGGAGGGCCTGATCTGGTCTCGCCTCGAACTTGCCGGTGCCCCAGCCTGCTCGGACGGCTTGACCGCGAAGGGCGTTGAGCAGCACCGTCTTTCCGACGCCGCGCAGGCCGGTCAGGATGAGGGAGCGTTCGGGGCGGCCCTTCGCGACACGCTGCAGCACGATGTCGAATTGGGTCAGCTGCTCATCGCGCCCCGCCAACTCAGGTGGGCGTTGGCCGGCGCCAGGGGCGTAGGGGTTCCTGATCGGGTCCACGATCGGACTCTATGTGTCCTTCTAGCGGAAATCGAAGAGGAATCAAGACAAAGCTATCGGCGTGTCGACATCGCCTACCGTAAGCCGCAGCGAGCAGTCGGCATCCCGGTGCAGCAGAGCACGCGTGCCGCACGCAACAGCTGGCTGCCGGTCGCCGACCCCTCGAAGCGCAGCTCGCACTCGTCGGAACGTCCGGACAGCAGGCGCATGAGGGCTCCTGCGTCCTCGGTGATCTCAGCGATCGGCTCGCCGTCGCCGACGGGCCACACGCCGCCACCTGGCCCGGTGAGGACGAGGTCGATTGCGAGAGAGGTCCATTCGATGTCGAGGTCACGCACGACCTGGCGCACCGCCTCGGGCTCGGCCACGGTGATTGGCCGCCGCGGCCGACCGATGGCACGGGCGATGTCGATGCGATGCATCCACACGTCGCGGATCGAGATGACGTCAACGAAGTTGCTCACGCGCGCGCCGCGAGGCAGGCCGGCGACAGCGGGGCCGGGTATGCCGCGCACCAGCCTCGGCCGGCCCGCTCCCTTCGCCGGGGCCTGGGATGCCCACCGCCGCAGGTCGGCCTCCAACTCGGCCGTCGAGAGGTCCTTGCGTGAGCGGATCTGTGAGGCGCACATGTGGTCGACGAAATCGACCGGGCGGCGCGCGGGGCGCCACCCGGCATATCTCCAGTGCCGCGCCATCGCGACCGGGCGCACAGCGCACTCAGCCGCGCCGGCGAGGTGGGCGAGCATGTCGAGCACGGCCCAGCCGGTGCAGTCGGTCGGGGCCTTCCACTCCTCGGCGGTGAGGCCGTCGACGGCGGCGACCAGGGCGGCATACTCGGCGATGAGCCCGGTGCGTGCCAATTCGGGTCTGCGGCAGGTCGGGGGCGCGGGCGGTCACGGAGGTGGTCATGGGATGCTCCTTGCGGTCGGATCGGCGCCGTAGTGCCGCACGACCATGGTCGCGATGCTGTCGGCATAGCGGCTGACCCGGCCGGTGACGGCGTCCGTCCCTGGTTCGTTGGAAAGCTGTTGGCTGATGACGCCCGCGATGAGAGCGGCGAGGACCTGGGCAACCTCTTCCAGGTCAATATCGTTGCGCAAGAGACCGATCAGCTGGGCCTGCCCAAGCAGACCGGTCGTCGTGGCGATCACGTCGACGGCTGCCGCGAACGCGCCGGGCGACGGCTGCCAATTGGGTATCGGCCGCCAGAACATCACGATCGCATCGGTGGCTCGCCCGCGCCGCTCCTCGACCTTGCCCACGCCACCCAATTCTCCTAATGCCATTAGGAAAGTTCCTGGGCAAAACGACGCGTAAGCGGGCGCGTGTGATGTGGGCGAACACGCCGGCGGCCACCATCCGGTCGGTGCCGCTGAGGTTCGGCACGGATGATCGGGAGTCGTCCGCGACCCAGGCCTGACGCTGGGCCCTGCGCTCAGGACGTGCCTTGGGCAGCGACGACGATCGCCGACGCCCCGCACCCGCTCAGGTCTCCGATGAGCCGTCAGCGCAGCCCCGAAGCGAAGAGGGCCAGCGCCGAGGCGCCGACGATCAGCACCATCGCCGTGAGACCGAGGACTTCGCGAACGGCGTCGCCCTCCCCGGCGAACATCTCCCGGCGTCGGTTGTGCCGCAAGTGCATCAGCCCGAGACCGGCACCGACACCGAGCACGACCGGGATGATGGCGGCCGGTCCGTGCACCGGCAGCCAGCGCAGGAAGAGCCCGGTCACGGTCATCACGGCCAGCAGGGTCCGGCCCCAGGACAGGTCGAGCCGTTCCCGCGCCAGTCCGGTGTCGTCAGCCCAGATATCTCGCGGGATCGGCGTCTGGCGTTCGCTCACGGTTTCAACCGCGCACCGCGATCGAGGCGGCTAGCACCAGCGCGGCCAGTGTCACGCCCGCGGCGAGGACCAGGGCAACGGGGTTGAGTGGCAACGGTTTCCCCTGCCGCATCGCCCGCTCCAGGGTCACCCAGCGATAGCAGGAGGCGGCGGCGAGCAGCATACCCAGACACACCAGGGCCAGCGCCAGCCCGCGGCGGGCGACGAAGGACAGCGCGGTCCCGGCGAAGGCCTCGATCGCCACCCCACCACCGATCAGCGTGAGCGCCGTGCGGATCCACGCGAGAAAGGTGCGCTCGTTGGCGAGGCTGTACCGCGGATCCGGTTCGTTCCCCGGGCCGAGCACGCGCCGTTCGAAACGACCCTCGCGACCCTCGCCGGACGTGTCGGGCTGCGTGCTCACCGGATCACCCTCCGTCAGCGCGCGTCGGTGCGCACCGCGATCAGGTGGCGGACCACGCCGGGGATCCACCCGATCTCCGTGCGCATCCATCGGGCGGCGACGAGGTTGGTGGGGACGACGATGAAGTCGCCCTCCTTCTGATCCGCCAGCGCGAGGTCGGTGCCGAAGACGTCGGTGACGATGCGCCAGCGCAAGTCGGTGGTGCGGGCCAGGTGCTCGCCGATCCCGATCGCATACTTCTCGACGATGAGGTCGTGATCGGGACGTTTGCCCTTGCGCGTGCCGTGCCACTCGGCATACTCCCGGTCGTATGCCGCACCGAGCGCATCGAGGTCGTCGACCGAAACTCCCGCTGCCGCAAGGGCAGCTAGGCCGGCGTCGATGCGCGCCTGCTCGTTGGCGCCGATCTGGCGGTCACGCGGGCGCAGGGGACCCATTCCGGCGTCGTCGATCATCGACTCGTCCGCCGTGGGGAATCGCGACGTGTCGGCGGCCGCAGCCTCCGCCACCTCGTCAGCCGAACCCTTGCCGCGTCCGAACCACGCCATGGCCCAAAGCCTAGGGTGTGTCCGCCCTCGTGGCGCGGCAATCGGTGGTCGTCATCCGACGGCCTTCCTCACCAGCGCGGTGACCTTCTTCTCGACGGCGTCATTCCACGTCGTGACGGCGAAGGACGTCGGCCACATGTCGCCGTCATCGAGAGCCGCGTTGTCCTGGAACCCGAGCGTGCAATAGCGCGTCCCGAACTTCGCGGCGTTCTGCAGGAAGACCAGCGGCTTGCCGTCGCGGGCGTAGGCCGGCATGCCGTACCAGGTCTTCGCCGCGAGGTCGGGCGCGATCTTGCTCATCAGCGCGTGCAGCCGCTCGGCGATGACCCGGTCCTCCGCCGGCATCTCGGCGATCTTGTCCAGCAGGCTCTGCAACTCGTCGGCCTTCTTCTTGCCGCCCTTATCGGCCTTGAGTTCAGCGGCACGCTCCTTCATCGCCGCGCGTTCCTCGGCGGTGAAGCCGCCTTCTTTCGTCGCCTTGGAGGTTGCCATGCCACTCACCCTGCCTGCTGCAGACGGATCAGGTTGCCGGCAGGATCGCGAAAAGCGCAGTCGCGCAACCCATACGGCTGATCGATCGGTTCCTGGACGACGTCGACGCCTTTGGCCTGGATCTCGTTGAAGGCGGCGTCGACGTCCGGTGTGGCGAGGTTGACGCCGGCGTAGTTGCCCTTGGCCATGAGTTCGGAGATCGTGCGCTTCTCGTCCTCGCTGATGCTCGGATCGCACACCGGCGGCTGCAGCACGATGGCCGTGTCCGGCTGGCCGGCCGGGCCGACGGTGATCCAGCGCCAGGTGCCCTGGCCGACGTCGGCGCGCACCTCGAAGCCGAGCACATCGCGATAGAACGCGACCGACTCGTCCGGGTCGATGTGGGGAAGGAAGCTCTGGTGAATGGTGATGTCCATGACGATCACGCTAGGGGCCACAACCCGGGCGGCGCTTCTTGATTCCTGACCGGTTTCGTGACCCGCTTCGCGACACAGGGCGGTATGCCGTGGGCCTCCACCCCATTCGCCGCCACCTCCTCCGCCTGGTCGCGATAAGCGCTCGGCGGCATACCCACGAGCTCCGAGAAGCGGGTCGAGAAGGTGCCGAGGGAGGAGAAGCCCACGGCGAAACAGACATCGGTGACACTCAGGTCGCCGCGACGCAAGAGCGCCATCGCCCGCTCGATCCGCCGGGTCATCAGATAGCTGTACAGCGCCTCCCCGAACGCGGCCTTGAACTGCCGACTCAAGTGTCCCGCAGACATATTCGCGCCACGGGCCAGCGCCTCGACGTCGAGGGGCTGCGCGTAGTCGCGGTCGATCCGGTCCCGCACGCGACGCAATTGCGCGAGATCCTTCAGACGCTGCTGGTCCGCGGTGGCCACGATGAGGGTCTGTCGCGAGATGGTCAGGGCGTGGTCAGCCGGCTGGCCCGGCGCACGAAGCCGGCGAGATCCGCACTCTGCTTCAGCCGCGACTCCTCGTGCACATACATCATGTGTCCGGCGTCGTAGTAGCACTTCTCGATGTTCGCCCGCAGGTGCTCGGGCAGCCGCAGCAAGGCCAGGACCTGCTCCGCGGCGGCCGGCGGCGTGGCACCGTCATAGACGCCGAAGGCCACGTGCACGAGCAGGTGCGGGTTCTTGCGCATTGCCCGCTCCAGCTGCGGGCTGACATCGATCGGCCGGCCTTCGAACTCCTTGAAGGACCACGGATGAACCTCTTCGGCAAGCCGTTGGTAGGGAAGGTCGTTGACGTAGTCGAGCTCATCCCGGATGTAGTGGTTGAAGGCGGCCGTGTAGGCGCCGTCGGAGGCGTCGAAGAAGGGATCGGCATCCATCTCCTCGGCGATCGCGCTCGCGGCCGGCCCGGTGAAACGGGAGTCCAGCCGCCCGACCGTCAGCCGCTGATCGCGGAGCAATTCGCCGAAGTAGCGCCAGTGCTCGATCCGCAAGTCCGCACGGTCGACATAGTCCTCACTCAGCCCTGCGAGCCGCGCGATGGTGACAACCGCCTCCGCCCGCTCCTTCGCCGGCAACCGCGCACCTTGCGAGAGCACATAGGGGTAGTCGCGGTCGGCATACGCCTGCGCCTCCGCCACAACGGAATCGCGCGAGCGTCGCCCGTGCTTGCCGTGCAGGTGCGCCGTGGCCGCATAGAAGGGCAAGTAGAGGGCGTGGGCCCGGTCGTTGCGCTGTTTCTCGAAGTCGATCGACGCGAGGTCGAGGACGGAGGAGATCAGCACCAGGCCGTTGAGCATCATCCCGTACCGACTTTGGAGGTGCTCGGTCAAGGCCGTCCCGCGCAGCGTGCCATAGGACTCACCGATGACGAATTTCGGTGACAGCCAACGCTTCTCACGGGTCACCCACAAGTTGATCAGTTGGCCGATCGATTCGACATCCTTGGTGAAGCCGTGATACTCGCCTGCCTTGCCGCCCTCGACGGCGCGCGAATAGCCGGTCGACACCGGGTCGATGAAGACCAGGTCGCACTCTGTCAGCAGGCTCTGCGGGTTGTCCGCCAGGCCGTATGGCGGCGGCGCGAGGTCGCCGACATCGCCCATCAGCACGCGCCTGGGCCCGAGCAGGCCCATGTGCAACCAGATGCTCGCGCTCCCCGGGCCGCCGTTGAAGACGAACGCGATCGGGCGCGTGGTCGGGTCGGTCTCGTCGAGCGTGTAGGCCGTCACGAACATCTCGGCCCGCGGCTTCAGGCCACGAAAGACACCGTCCTCGGTCACCTCGTCGCGCAGCACGATGCGCCCCGCGCGGGCGGTGTAGTGCAGGCTCTTCCGCCCCACCTTGAGGGTATGCCGCGTGGTCACCAGATCGTCGCGCGGCGCCACCGGCTTGGTCTTGGCCTGCGTCGTCGTGGTGACCGTCGTGGTCACCTCGCCCGGTGCCTCGAGCGCCTCCGGCCCATCGCCGGCCACCGCCGGCGGGGGCGCCTGAGCGGGGGCGTCGGAAGGAGTGTCGTCGGCCATGGAGAGAACCTATCCACCCTCCGCGGGCTATTTGAGGAACTTCGAGGTGCGCCGGTCGGCCAGCGGCTTGCCACCGGTCTGGCAGGTGGCGCAGTACTGCAGCGAGGAGTCGGCGAACGACACCTCCCGCACGACATCGCCGCACTCCGGGCAGACCTCCCCGGTGCGCCCGTGCACCCGCATCCCCGCCCGTTTTGCGTCCTTCACTTCCGCGGCCGGCTTGCCGGAGGCCGCGGAGACCGCAGCGGCCAGGGTTTCGCGCATCGCCTCATACAGCCGGGCCACCGCGTCCGCGTCGAGCGATCCGGCGATCGCGAAGGGCGACATCTTCGCCACGTGCAGGATCTCGTCGGAGTAGGCGTTGCCGATGCCGGCGATGATGCCCTGGTCGCGCAACACCCCTTTGATCTGGGCCCGGCGCCCGTGCAGGATCGCCGTGAACTCCTGCTCGGTGAAACCGGGATCCAGCGGATCCGGACCGAGCGACGCGATGCCCGGCACCTGCTCCGGCGAGCCGACCACATACGCCGCCAGTCGCTTCTTCGTCCCGGCCTCGGTCAGGTCGAAACCCGACCCGTCGTCCAGCCGCACCCGCAGGGCGATCGGCGACTTGCCCGGCCGGATCACGGTGGCGGGCAACGCATCCGACCATCGCAGCCAGCCGGCCCGAGCGAGATGGAAAATGAGATGCGTTCCGCCGCAATCCATGTCGATGAACTTGCCGAAGCGCGACACCGCGTCCACCGGCGCGCCGACCAGGGCCTCCGGTGGCGGGTTGAAGGTCTTCAGCACGGTGATCGAGCCGACCTCCACCCCAACGACGGCCAAATCCTTTGTGCGGGAACGCAAGAACTCGACCAGGGCCTCGACCTCGGGAAGCTCGGGCATCGGTCACTCCTCCACGACGACATCGCTGGGGATGGGCAGCCGGCCCAGGGCGACCTTGAGCAGCCGGAGCAGCCCGTAGCCGTCGCTGGCCCGGCAGATCGGCACGGTGTCGAGCTTGCGGCGCGCCGACCCCAGCTCGTCCTGCGCCAGCGGGGTGAAGTGCGAGAGCAACTGCTCGGTCGCCGACAGGCGCCGGATCGCGATAGCGCGCACCCGCTCGGGCCGCTGCTCGGCGAACTCGCCGTAGATGGCCGGGTCGTGCTGGCCGTCGTCCCCGACCAGCACCCACTCGATCGACGGCAGTTCGCGGGCGAGGCGATGCAGGCAGGCCCGCTTGTGGTCGCGGCCGGAGCGGAACCACCCGGTGTTGGTCGGTCCCCAGTCCGTCATCAGCAGGGGCCCGGCGGGAAAGCCCTTGTCCCGCAGGAAGCGCGTCAGGGGCGGCACGACATTCCACGCGCCCGTCGAGACATACACGATGGGCGCTCCCGGATGCTCCTCGAGCAATTCGCGGTACATCGTCGCCATGCCCGGCACCGCGGTCCGTCCGCCTTCGTTGACGAGGAAGGTGTTCCACGCGGCGATCATCGGCCGCGGCAGCATCGTGCGGATGACGGTGTCGTCGATATCGCTGACGATGCCGAAGGTGACGTCGTCGGCGACGATGCGCACGTGCGCCTCCGCCTCCTGGGTCCCTGGGGCGGTGATCCGCACCGGTTGCCAGCCGGGCGGCATACCGTGATCGGTGACCGTGACGTCAAGCAGGCCCGAGCGATCCGTGCGCGTGTGCACCGTCCGCTCACCCACGGTGACACTGACCGGCACATTCACCGCGGGAGCGCTGACGAAGGAACGCCAGCCGCGCCGCCCGCTGAACGCGCGCGAGCGGACCAGCTCCGAGACCTCGTCCGGCTCCGTCGCATCCGGTCTCTTGCTCAGCAGCAGCCGGGCCAGCACCCGCGCCTGCGTCGCACTGCCGTATCCGGGATAGGGCACCACCTGCGCGCCCCAGCCGCGCCGCGTCAGCAGGCCGGCCTTCGCGCGGTTCCAGCGATCCTCGACGATCGCCGCGGCGTGGGGCTTGGCCATGCCGCTCAGCGTAATAGAGGCTGGTCCGGTGCCTCCCCCCGAACATCCCCTCGCCGCGATCCTGCGCGATGCCGCCGCCGGCCGCTGGCCCGCCGACGACGGCGGCTGGAGCCACCTGCCGGGGTGGTATGCCGGTGTCGGCGCCATCGTCGCGCTGACCGGACACGCCTTCGTCTGCTCCGACCGGCAGCTGGACCGCGACCGGCTGGACGCATTGGGCTGCAACGGATTCGGGGGCGCCACATTGCCGCAGGTGGTGCTGGCGGTCGCCGGTCGGCGCGGCTGGGTCGACTGCCTCGACGCCCTGCTCGTGGGCACGGGCCGCGGCCGCGAGCC
>NZ_HG764815.1:146869-191297 GCF_001050535.1 Nostocoides australiense Ben110
CCCCCCCCCCCCCCCCGCCGGACCCACGCTGCTGGCGCTCGCCACTGCCGTGCACGCCGGCGTGGTGGCCGCGACCCTCTGGCCGGCCGTCGGCTGCCGGTTCCTCGGCGGCGCCCTGATCGTGCTGGTGGCGTGGCTGATTCGCCACGACGTCGCGCGCCGCACCATTCGCCGAAACGGTCTGCCGCGGTATGCCGCGGCCGCCATGCTCGCCGGCTACTTCTGGCTCGCGGTGGCCGGCACCATGTGGTTGGCCGGCGGCCAGCCGGCGTCGCCCCAGCGGTATGACGTGCTCGTCCATGCCTGCTTCCTCGGCTTCGCCATGTCGATGGTGATGGCGCACGCGCCGGTCATCCTGCCGGCCGTGCTGCGGGTCAAGCTGCCGTACCGGCCGATCCTCTGGCTGCCCCTCGGGTTGCTGCACCTCGGGCTGGCGCTCCGGGTGGCGGCCGGGCTGGTCCTCGGGCACGGCCTGGCGTGGCAGGCGTCCGGGTTCCTCACTGTTGCAGCGCTATTGGCGTTGGCCGGGGCTGCAGCAACCTGCGTCATCGGTGGACGCGTGCAGAGATTTCAGGAAGTAGCAGCATGACGATGAAGACGGATCAGGACGAGTTCGTCGAAGCGGTCCCCCGCGTCCGCAAGCCGAAATCGGCAGGGCGGCAGGGCTTTTGGCCGTGGCGCGATCTTCCGTCGCTGCTCTGGCTGATCGCCGTCGCGTTGGTGACCTTCGTCCACCCGTTCGTGGAGCGTTCGCGCTGGCTGATGGTGCATCTGGTTCTACTCGGTGCGCTGACCCACACGGCGATGGTGTGGAGCACCCATTTCAGCCAGGCCCTGCTCAAGACCGGTCCCGATGTCGACGGCCGCCGCATCCAGGACCGGCGCGCGATCCTCCTCTTCGCCGGGGTTGGCGTCGTCGTGGCCGGAGTGCTGTTGGACCGCTGGCTGGTTGCCCTGGCCGGGGCTGCCGGGGTGTCGGTCGCCGTCTTCTGGCATGGCCTGCAGTTGTGGCGCCGGCTGCGGGCCTCGGTGGCCGCGCGTTTCCGCGTGACGATTCGCTACTACGTCGCGGCGGCGCTCTGTGTGCCGGTTGGAGCGACCTTCGGAGTGCTGCTGGCGCGCGGCCCGGACGACGCACTCAAGGCCCGGTTGTTGTTGGCGCACACCGGAGTTCTTGCGCTCGGCTGGATCGGGCTGACCGTCACGGGCACCCTCGTCACCCTGTGGCCCACCATGCTGCGCTCGCGGATGGACGACCGGGCGGAGGCCCTCGCCCGCGGCGCGCTGCCCCTCTTCCTCGGCGCCATCGCACTGATTGTGGGCGGCGCACTCATGGGGTGGATGCCCGTCGCCGGGGCCGGAGTCCTCGCCTGGTTCGCCTCCGCGCTCTGGTGGGGTCGCGCCCTGTGGGGGCCGGCGCGCCGCCGGCCGCCTCGGGAGTTCGGTGCGCTGTCGGTCGCAGCCGCGTTGGCGTGGCTCGCGGTCCTGCTCGTATGGACCGGTGTGGTGCTCCTGCGCGGCCACGACTGGGCCGAACTGGCGGAGGGTCACGGCCGTGCCACCGCGGTGCTCGCCGCCGGCTTCGCGCCACAGTTGCTCACCGGCGCACTGTCCTATCTCGTGCCGGTCGTCCTCGGCGGCGGCCCGAACGCGGTGCGGACGGCGACCGACACGCTGGGGCGCTTCGGCACCACTCGACTGGCGCTGATCAACGGCGGCCTGATCCTCAGCCTGCTGCCCATCCCGTCCATCGTCCGGGTGCTCACGACGACACTCGTGCTCGCGGCATACCTCTGCTTCCTGCCCTTGCTCGCCATGGCGATCCGTCGCTCTCGCAACGTTGTCCGAGCGGGGGGCGGGCTACCCACGACCCCCCGGGGGCCGGTGCAGCCGGCAGGCGCGCGGTCGGTCTGGTCCAGCGGGCAACTCGTCGCCGCGTTGGCCGTCCTCGGCATGGCGGTCGCGCTCGGCGTCGCGGCGGATCCCGGGGCCGCCGGCTTCCCCGTCACCAGCGCGGGGAGCGCCGTGCCCGCGACCGGAGAGACGACGAGGGTGCGGGTCGAGGCGAAGGGGATGCGCTTCATACCCGACTCGGTGACCGTGCCCGCGGGCAACCGGCTCGTGATCGACCTGACGAACACCGACCCGACGACGACGCACGACCTGGTGCTCGCCAATGGCACCCGCACCGGGAGGCTGCGGCCGGGCCGCAGCGGCACCCTCGACGCCGGCGTCGTCGGCGAGAGTCTCGAGGGGTGGTGCGCGGTCGTCGGCCACCGGCAGATGGGGATGGTGTTCAGCGTCGTCGTCGAGGGGACGCCCCCGGTCACCGCCGCTGGTCACGGCGCGCATGGATCGCAGCAATCCGCTGGGGCACAGTCAGGTTCGGGAGTGCAGGCAGGTTCGGGCGCACCCGTCGACCTGCACGGCTCCTTCAGCCCCGGATTCGCGGCCGTGTCACCAGTCCTCGCGCCAGCGCCCGATGCCACGGTGCACCGGCTCACCCTGACTGCCCGCGAGGTCGAACTCGAGGTGGCGCCGGGCGTCTGGCAGAAGCGCTGGACGTTCAACGGCGTGACACCCGGCCCAACCCTGCGCGGCAAGGTCGGCGACCGGTTCGTCATCTCGCTGGTCAACGACGGCACGCAGGGACACTCGATCGACTTCCACGCGGGGATGCTCGCGCCGGACCGGCCGATGCGAACCATCCCGCCGGGCGAGTCACTGACCTACACCTTCTCCGCCACCCACTCCGGCATCTGGATGTACCACTGCTCGACGATGCCGATGTCGGTGCACATCGGAGCCGGCATGCACGGCGCGGTCATCATCGACCCGCCGAACCTGCCGCAGGTCGACCGGGAGTATGTGCTGGTCCAGTCGGAGATCTTCCTGGGCGAGTCGCGCGCCAAGGGATCCGCGAGCGAGGTGGCGGCCGAGAAGGTGTTGGCGCAGGCGCCGGATGCCATGGCCTTCAACGGAATCGCCAGTCAGTACGACCACCATCAGCTCGCGGCGACGGCCGGCGAACGAGTGCGGATCTGGGTGCTGGACGCCGGCCCGAACCGGCCGTCCTCCTTCCACATCGTCGGCGGCCAGTTCGACACCGTGTTCGCCGAGGGCGCCTGGCTGCTCGGCGATCCGGAGCGCGGCGGATCGGGGGCCGGTGGATCGCAGGTGCTCGCCCTCGCGCCAGCGCAGGGCGGCTTCGTCGAACTCGAGATGCCCGAGGCCGGGCACTACCCGATCGTCAGCCACCTGATGGTCGACGCCGAACGCGGCGCCCACGGCATTCTCGACGTCGCTCCGTAGCCTGCCGGTCGGCCGGGCTTCGCACAGGGGTGACCTGTGTCGTCGCAGGCTTTGGCGGGGTTATCAGCCTGAGAGCTCACGTATCCTTGAGCCCCATGGATGACCCTCGAAGTCCACGCCGTTCACTCCCGACTCCGGGTTGGGGGTGAACGGGCCGATGGACAGCCAGACCCTGATCAACCTGGGCCTCGTGCTCGTGTTCGTGGTCATCGGCGGCATCTTCGCCGCCACCGAATTGGCCCTCGTCTCGCTCCGGGAGTCGCAGCTTTCGGCATTGGAGCGGCGCGGCGAGCGGGGTGCCCGGGTGGCGGACGTCGCCCGCGATCCCAACCGCTTCCTCGCAGCCGTGCAGATCGGGGTGACGGTCGCCGGGTTCCTCTCCGCGGCATACGGCGGCTCGACGCTGGCGCCCGATCTCGCGCCCTACCTCGAACGGCTCGGGCTCGGACCGGGAGCGGCCGAGACCACCGCCCTCGTCGCGCTGACACTGCTCATCGCCTATCTCTCCCTGGTGTTGGGCGAGTTGGTGCCCAAGCGTCTGGCTTTGCAGAAGCCCGCGGGTATTGCCCTGGCCGTCGCGCCCGTGCTCGACCGGTTCGCAACGCTGATGCGACCGGTGATCTGGCTGCTGTCCCTCTCGACCAATGCCGTCGTCAGGCTCCTGGGCGGTGACCCGCACGCCACCGCAGACAAGGTCACGGAGGAGGAACTGCGCGAGCTCGTCTCCACCCACCACGAACTGGAGGAGCAGGAGCGGCAGATCCTGCGCGATGTCTTCACCGTCACCGAGACAACCCTTGCCGAGGTGATGAAACCGCGAGGAGATGTCACCTTCCTGCGCGGCGACATACCGCTGCCCGAGGCTGCCGAACGCGTGCGGACCCTGCCCTATTCGCGGTATCCCGTGATCGGAGAGAACTTCGACGACGTCCTCGGTTTCCTGCACATTCGCGATCTGCTCGGTCTCCCGGCCGCCGACGACCGCACGGTCTCCGACGTCGCGAGACCGATCCTGATGCTTCCGGGCACCAAGCTGGTCCTGCCGTCGGTTGCGACCATGCGGGAGAGCGAAACGCATCTCGCGATCGTCGTCGACGAGTATGGCGGCACCGACGGCATCGTGACGCTCGAGGATCTCGTCGAGGAGGTCATCGGCGACATTCGTGATGAGTATGACGCGCCGGAGTCGCTACGGACCGCCCGCGATCTGACGAGAGTGGATGCGGGGACGACGATCGCGGACGTCGAGGAGGAGCTGGGCATCTCGTTGCCTGAAGGGGGCTATCAGACCCTGGGTGGCCTGATCTTCGCCGAGCTCGGGCGGATCCCGCAGGCCGGCGAATCTCTCACGGTCGGTGACACCGAGCTGCAGGTGGTGAGCATGGCCGGCAACCGCATCAGCGAAGTCGCCGTGCGCGTGATCGACCCGGCCGAGGACACGGCCGCCGGCTCGTCGCCCGGCTGATTCGTCAGCGGCGTCCGAGCGGGTCGAGGTCCGGGGGCGTCGTGCAGTCCTCACTGCGGGGGGCGCCGCGGTCGGGGAGCCACAACACGAACGTGCTGCCGACGCCGAGGTCGCCGAAGACGCGCAGCGACCGATCCCGACGCGCCCCGGTGACCTCGCTGCCGCCGGGGCCAGCCGGACCGCGTTGGCCAGGTCGGTGCCGATCGCCCGGGCCAAGGCCTGCGGATCGGCGATGACGACTGGGCCGGGCGCAGGCACGTCGATTCCGCGCGCCGGCTGCCCCCGCGACAGCCGTCCCGGCGGTGACGATCACGTGATCGACGTGCTGGGCGGCTGTCGCGGAGCGGAGTGCCACGGACGCTCGTGCCCATGTCGTCGGTTGGGACCCGAGGATCGCGAGCGTCGACTCCTGGCCTCAGTGTGAGGGAGCGAGGATCGCGCCGACGACGCCGTAGATGTGGTTCAGCGCCACGGGCTTGAACGCCGGGTGAGCCGAGGTGAGGTCAGCCACCAGGGCCTGACCGGCATTCCCGCTCGGACAGTAGACGGTCTCGACACTCGACTGCCGAACCGTCACTGCGGGAACACCATTGACGTTGAATCGGACGAGGAAGTCGAAGCCCAGCTTCTGGCTCGGCGGGACCTTCACGAGCGTGCAGGAGAACTGCGGGGAGGCGTCGATCTTGACCCGCGGGATCTTGCGACCGTTCCAGTACTGCAGGACCGGTGTCCCGTTCACGACCTGGGTGAACGGAGCGAAGATCATCGTGTCCCTGCCCGTGAAGCCGGAGAAGGCGTCGCTGCCGTCGCCAGGAGCCCAGATGTTGACGTCGTCGCCCTCTTCGCCGAGGAGCACGTCGCTGTTGGGCGCGAGGAAGTTCTCCGGCCCCCCGACGAGGATGTCGTGACCGGCGTTGCCGACGAGGGTGTCGCCGCCGAGACGGCCGATGAGCAGGTCGTCACCACCGCGGCCGAAGAGCAGGTCGGTGTTGTCCATGTGCTGCTTGGCGGTCACGCCCGGAGGCTGGATGAAGGTGTTGTTGGCGTTGTCGTTGTCGGCACCGACGTGCACATCCTTGCCCGGCGTGCCCGGGATCTGGATGGCCGGCGCGGTTGCCTGGGCCATTCCGGCATGGCCAGCGAGGGCTGATCCGGCGACCGCGACAGCCAGGACGACCTTGCGGGTTGCATTGCTACGCATAATGTTCTTCTTTCGGAGTTGGTTGCTTGCTGACCCGGAGAACGCTAGGGAATGGGTCACGCCGGTCACATGAGGCACCTGCCTCAGATCGGCTCGTTGGTGCCTTATGCGGAGAACTCCCGGCGCCGCAGGAGCGCTCGGGGCCATCATGGAACTCGTGGCAGGCGAAGAAGCACCTGGCCGATCTCTCGTCGGCCGCGACCGAGAGATGGGCGTCCTCCGGGCGGCCGTGGCTCGCGCCGCCGCCGGCGAGCCCGGCATCGTGCTCGTCGCCGGGGAGACCGGAGTCGGCAAGACCGCCCTGGTGCGGGCTCTGATCGCTGACGGCACGACGACCCCGCTGTATGGCGTGTGCCTGCCCGCCGTCGAAGAAGCCCTGCCGTTCGCCCCCCTGATCCAGGCGCTGCGCCGACTCGGCAATACCGGCACGGTTCGCCAACAGGTCGCCCGGTCTCCCGAACTGACACGCCTGGTGCCGAGCTGGGGTGCCGCGAGCGAGGCGAGTGGCTCGGCGGATGTGACGTCATCGACGAAGCTCGTGCTGTTTCAAGCGGTCTTCGACCTGATCGACAAGCTAGGGGCCGCCGCCCCGACCCTCCACGTCGTCGAGGACATTCACTGGTCGGATCGCTCGACCCTCGACCTGGTCCGCTATCTCGCGACGAATCTGCTGCGCGAACGCGTCCTCCTCCTTGTGACCTACCGGGATCACGACATTCCCGCTGGCTCCCCCGTGGCGTCGTGGCTGGCTGAACTCGCGCGGCTGCCCATCGTCGAACGTCTGGCCGTGCACCGGCTCGACGCTCAACATGCGCTCGAGCTGGCGAGCCGGATCGCCGGCACCGACCCGCACCCGATGAGCGCCGATCGCCTGTCGGCAGCCGTGGATCGAGCTGCCGGGAACCCGCTCTTCCTTGAGCATCTCGTCCGTCCCGGGGCACCTACCGACGCGCTGCCCGTTACGTTGCAGGAACTGTTGCTAGCGCGCGTGGGGGTCCTATCCCAGCAGGCAGTCCGTGTCCTGGAGGTCCTGAGCACGCTCGGCCGCGCGGCGCCGGCCGAGCTCGTGGCCCAGATCCTGGAGCGAGCGGTCCCGGACGTCGAGGCCCACGCCCACGCGGCGATCGAGCAGGCCGTTCTCGAAGTGCGCGCTGACGGGACGCTCGGCTTCGCCCACCCGGCCTTCGGCGAAGCCGTGTGGTCTGGAATGCTTCCGAGCGAGCGATCACGGCTGCACCGTGGCTGCGCCGAGATCCTGGCGGCGGCGCCAAATCCGGTGCCGGGAGAACTGGCCCGCCACTGGCTCGGCGCGGGCGACGCGGCGCAGGCGTTGTCCGCGTCCGTGGCCGCGGGAGAGGCGGCCAAGACGATGTATGCCTTCACTGACGCGCAACGTGCCTTCGAGCGGTCGCTGGGGTTGGCGGATGTCCTCGGGCGGACCGAGTTGCGCCGCGACCTGTGTGCCCGGTCCGCGCAGGCTGCCTATCTTGCCGGCTCGACCGACGCTGCCATCGGCCACGCGCTCGCGTCGTTGGAGGCACCCGGAGATGTCCCACCGGACAGCGAACTGGCGGAACGGCTAGGTGCCTACCATTTCGTCGCCGGTCGCGGGCCGGAGGCGGAGGAATGGTATCTCCGTGCGCTCGATGCACTTCCCCCCCAAAAGGATTCGGGGAATGCGGGGAGCGCTGCCGAATCCGTCGCGTCGGTCTTGGCGGCTACCATCTACGCCGAGATGGCGTGCCTGCTGGCCGGCTGGTCTCGCGCGGACGAGGCGGAGAACTGGGCTGGCCGCGGCCTGCAAGCGGCCCAGGCGACGGGAGCGCGACGGGCCGAGGGTCTGGTGCGCAACGCCCTGGGCATGGTCGCCCTGCTGCGGGGCGACGTAGAGGACGCAATCGGGCAGCAACGCCGCGCTCTCGACATCGCGACCGAGCTCGGCGGCGCCGACGATGTCGCCCTCGCCTATGTCAACCTCACCCATTCCCTGGGGCAGGCCGGCCGGCTGGACGAGGTCGCCGCCGTGGCCCGCGAGGGCAGCGACGTGGTCGCCCGGGCAGGACTGGCGACCCAATTCGGTGGCCTGCTGCGCGCCAACGCCGTCGAAGCGCTGATCAACCGCGGCCGGCTCGACGACGCGGCAGCGGTGGTTGCCGAGACGATCGGGCGCGAACCTCGCGGAATTATGGCCGCCCCACCGCTTCTGCAAGCCGGGCGCCTGGCGATGGCCCGGGGTGAATTGGACATCGCCCGTGACCGCTGTGAACAAGCCCGGCTGGTCATGGAGAGCGAAAGCGCCCCCGAGGCCTGGCTCCGGGTGGCCGCCGAGTCCGCCGCCGAGGTGGAGTTGTGGGCGGGCCGCTTCGACGCGGCATACGAGATCGTGGTCGAGGCACTCGATCTGATCACCGGCACCGGTGAAGAACCCTTCCGGGCCATGCTTGTGGCCTTGGGCCTGCGAGCTCTTGCCGATCGCGCTGACGTGCACCGTGATCCGGTGTCGCGAAAGCAGATCAAGGATGCCCTGACCCCCTTGGACGACGCTTTCTCGGGTGGCGTCAATCTGCCGACGGACGCGGCCGTGCAGGCGTGGTGCGATGCGGAGCGGCGGCGGATCGAACTCGACGCCGCCCCCGATGCCTGGCGCGCGTGTGCGACCGCGTGGGCCACGGTCGGTCACACGCTCAACGGTGCGTATGCCGCGTGGCGCGAGGCGGAGGCACGGCTCGACCGCGGGGTGAACAGCGAGGCCATTGACGCCATCCGGCGGGCCTACGACAGCGCGATGGCCATCGGGCTCCCGGTGCTCGCCCGGGAGCTCGAACGCCTAGCGGGGTGGCACCGCATCGACCTGGTCACGCCACCCGGTCCTGCAGTCGCCGCAACCACGCCTGGCGGCGACGCGCTCGCGGCATACCAGCTCACGGAGCGCGAACTCGAGGTGCTCGCGCTGGTCGCCGCCGGGCGAACGAATGGCGAGATCGCCGCCGGCCTCTTCATCAGTGTCAAGACCGCGAGCGTGCATGTCAGCAACATCCTGCGCAAGCTGGAGGTATCCAGTCGTCAGGAGGCGGCCCGGGTCGCGCACCGGCTCGGGATGCGCTGACCGGTGCTGCGCGCCGACGGTTCCTGGAAGCCGCCTTCGAAAGGATCGAATCACGCGACGACCCCGCCGCTTCCGGCACGCGCCCAGTCCTTCTGTGGGGGTTAGGCGTGGGGCCATCGGGACCACTCGAATGCCCCGGCGAGCCCGATGTTCCCCGCGCCGTGGTGCAGCTCGGGCTTGTGCTTCCTGCTGATCCGTGACGCATGTGCAAACCAAGCATCAGCGCCCAGACTGCGACGTTGACGGAATGGAGCAACCAGATCGGTCCCATCGGGAGACTGAGGACATAACAGGTCTGGAGGGCATTGCCGACATTGGACAGCACGAGATTCGCCCGGCTGTAGGACACGAGGTCCCTGGTGCGCAGCGCCCGGAGGACCATCGGCAGATAACCGAGCGCGAACAGTGCGGTGGCCGCCACTCCGGCCGGGGCGGCAATGTCGTCCATGGTGGCGGCCTTTCTCGTGTGCTGGGGTCCGGATGACTGCGGGATGACCAGCACGATGGGCCTCCACCTGGCACGCCTACATCGGCAGGGCGACTCAGATTGCGGCCACGCCTACCTCAGTCGCCCCGCCCTCAGTCAGCGGCCGCATCGTCGGGCATGGAAACGCGGAGTCGTCATTTCAAGCCTCATCGAGGCCGTCCGGTGCCCGGCCCGGGTCATTCACGGCGGCGCGGACGCCGTGCGTCCGCTCAACAACGGCGTGCGGATCGCCAGGGGGACCTGGGCGCGCAGCTGGTCGTGGTGCAGGGCGGCGGACGCGGGCCGATGAGGCGCGACCCCGTGCTCGTCAACCGCGAGACGAACGGTCTGCGTCGTCGCCGTCGGCGGGAGCGGCGTCGGTGTCGATCTGATGCGCCGCGGGATGTGCGTGGTCGGATTCGTGCCCGGTCTGCCCGCGGTCCTCGCCGCCGCGGATCTGGCCGTCGCGCAGGGCGGCCTGTCGACCTGTCTGGAGCTGACCGCCGCCTGCGTGTCGTGCCTGTACGTTCCGCTGCGCTAGACGCGATCACGGATCGAGAAGCTGAGCGATGACGACCTGACCGGGCGGCGCCCGGCTGGGATGTCGTCACCTCGCGCGACGGCACCGACAGGAAGGTCCGGGTCGAGCCCTGACTTACCCGAATCGTTCGACGGGTCGCGCGTCAGAGCTTCATCAGGCGCGCCCCGGATCACCCTGGGCCCACGGACGGCCGGCTGGTAGGTGAGCAGCCGATCGGGCTCTTCTTGCTGCCGCCCAACTGGGACCCGGTCCTGGCCCGGTGCGCGAGTGCTATCGGCGGACTGCTCGACGCGCCCGCCGCACTACTCGGCCGGCCCGAGGTGGCCGCCCGACTCCCCGCCGCTGCGTCCGGCCGGGCATCGTGAGGACGAGGCTCGGGGTCACCACGCAAGGGTCGACCCGGTGGCTCGCGTCCGCGGCAGCGACGGCGGCGTCGACATACGCCCTGGACGCCATTGCCACCGCCTGCGGGATCGCCGCGGTAGCCTCCGGCGCACTGGACGGTCTGGGCACTTCCGTTGTCGTCGGCCTTCTCGGCCTCAGCTACGTCGGCTGGCTCGCCGGCCTCGTTCCCGCCATGCGCGCGAACGTGGCCCTCCTCGACCGGACCGGGCTCAGCACGCATGTCGTGAGCCAGGCGGCATACGAAATGGCCCGGCGTCGGTCCGGGAGCGACCGCAAGACCCGGATCGCGGCCGCGTGCGGCTATGTCGCGACCGAGGCCGCCAAGGAGATGCCCTACCTCGTCGGGGCGTTCGGGGCACGTCTTCGCCGTCGCCGACGTCGCGGACGAGATCGACCTGGCCGAGCACCTGCCGGCAAACCGTGCCCAAGTGCGGGGGTGGCTCGATGCCGCGCCCGGCGCCCACGACTGGCGGCCCTTCGTCCGGCATACCCTCCGGTGCTAAGGGTTGGCCGAGCCCTCCCCGATCGACATCCAGCGTCGCGAGTCCCTTACGAGGGAGCGGGTGCTCGAGGGGGCGTGGGGACCGGGTTCGACATCGGTGGCGGCGTTCGAGCTGAGCGACCAGCCGGCGCACGGGTATGCCGGCATCGTGCTGGCCTCGGCTACCCGGCCGCTGTCCGACCCGTCCGCTGGCCCATCCGGCGCGTCAGCCGGCGGCGGCCGGTCGAGCCCGCGCGCACATCGTGAGGCCGCCCAGTCCTGAGCGCACGGCGGTCCACGCGTTCGGGTGGACCCCGCGAGGGATGGCGTCCACCTGACCGGCAGCTCCGGAACCGAAAAAAGTCACCCGGCCGGGCGTGTCCCGTGGGTAAATGTGAGGGTGACCAGGTTCGGCGGTGCAGCACGGTTCGCGCGGCATGCCTCCTCGCGCGTCCGGGGAGGAACCCCGCCCGCAGGAGTTGCCCACCCTGCGGTGGGGTGCGGATGAACCGGCTGCTCGTCATCGCCGCGGCCGGCTACGGCAAGAGCCGGGCCGTGCCGAGGTGGCTGCCGCCGTCCGGTTCCAGCGTGCCCATCGTGCAGGAAGACGTCCATGACCTGACCGACAACCAGGTGGCCGCTTTCGCCAGCCGGCTCAGGTCGGCCGACAGCGGGATACCGCACGTGCTGACCAGCCGCGTTCCTCTACCGTCGGAGATCCTTGACGCGCTGGGCTCGGACCTGGTCGAGCGCGGCCCGGCGGACCTGGCGTTGTCGCCGCACGACGTGGCCACCGTCCTGCGCGGCGATTACGGCG
This sequence comes from Nostocoides australiense Ben110, assembly GCF_001050535.1. Taxonomy (GTDB): domain Bacteria; phylum Actinomycetota; class Actinomycetes; order Actinomycetales; family Dermatophilaceae; genus Nostocoides_A; species Nostocoides_A australiense. Next base: position 158,664 of record NZ_HG764815.1, read on the forward strand.
TCACCGACCCCGCTGCCGCGGTCCGGGTGCACGAGATCACCTGTGGCTGGCCAAGATTGGTGCACTTCGCCGCCGATGTCCTGGCCCGTGATCCGGCTGCCGACGTCCTCGCCGCGATGGTGGCTCCCGATGCCCCGGCGGCGCGCTGGCTGCGCCGGGAGGTGGTGACCAGCCTGCCCCCGCACCTCGCAGACACGCTGGCCCGCATGCAGGTGCTCGGACCGCTGACGGGAGGACTCTGGGACGCGCTTGCCCCGCAGGTCTGTGCCCATCCGCCCCCCGATGGGCTGTCCTGGCTCGTCCGGGTCGGTCTCGTGGTGCCCACCGTCAGGGCACGCCTCGCGACCTCGGCCGACCAGCAGGTCGTCCCCGTCGTCGCGCCTGTCCTCGCCGAGCCCCCACCTGCCGAGCTCGGCCCCGATGTCTGGACCCGCGCGGCCGATTGGTATGCCGCACATGACTATCCGTTTGCGGCCGCGCGTGCCCGGGTGATGGCGCACGACGTCGAGGCGGCGATCACGCTGATGGCGCGCGAAGGCACCCGGATGGTTGCCCACGGTGACGCGGCAGCCATCGTCGCGCTCGCCGACCGGCGCCCGGACCTTTTCGTGAGCACCGGTGCCCGGGGAACCTTAGGGGAGGCGTTGCACGCGACGGGCCAAACCGATCGGGCGCACGCGGCATACCGTCCGGTCGTTGCCGCTGCGGAGGCGACGACGTGGGATGCCCGGACAGCGCGGCGCCTGGCGATCCTGGCCAACAGCGAAGGCGAACTGACCCAGGCGCTGGGCATCCTCGACCGGGTGCCGCGGGACCGGGTCGGCGACGATGTCGAGGCCGCGATCTGGCATACGGTCCGGGCGAATCTCACGTCGCTCATCGGATATCCCGACGACGCCCGCGCCGAGGCCGAACGGGCCCTCGAGATCGCCGCCCACCGCCACGACCCGTTCGGCCTCGCGCACGCGCACCAGGCCATGGCAAAGATCAGCACCGGCGTGCGCAAGGAGACTCATCTGACGAAGGCCGCGGCGGCCGCCCGGGCCAGTGGCGATGTGTTCGACCTCGCCAGGATCCTCGGCAACCAGGGGTTCGCGCTGCTGGCCGGTGCCCGCTACGGCGAGGCGGTGCCGGTATGCCGGGACGCGCTCGCCGCGGCCGACCTCGCCCGCCGGACCGGGGCCCAGTCGGTTGCCGCGCTGCACAACCTTGCCGAGGCGCTCGCCCGAGTGGGGGAGGTAGAGGAGGCGCGGTGGCAGTTGCAGCGCGCCGTCGCGAGGTGTCGGGCCGATATCCCCGGGCAGGTGGGCATCGGCATGCTCGGTCTCGGTGATTTGCATCGTGACCTCGGCCAGCGTGAGCAAGCGCGGGCTGCCTACGAGGCGGCGATCGTCGCGGCCCGCGGGTCACGCGAGCGGCAGGTTCTCGTGCAGGCGCTCGCCGGGCTTGCCCGGGTCCTGCTCGCCGCGGACCTCGAGGCTGCGAGGAGTGCCGTCCGCGAGGCGCTGGCCGCGGGCCAGGGATCCGAACGCGTCCCGGCGCAGATCGCGGACGGGTGGGTGCAGTTGACGGCCGGAGACCCCGACGGGGCCACCGAGGCTGCAGCCCGGGCGATCACCCAGGCACGCGCCGACGCTGCGGTGGACTTGCTCGCCGACGCCCTCGAACTGGCGGGCGCCGCGCACGCGGCGCTCGGGCACATCCCTGAGGCCCACGCCTGCTACGACCAGGCCTGGTCGATCTGGCGCGACGGCGGGGCGGGGCCGAGCGCGGACCGGCTCGACGTCCTGCGGTTCCGGCTGCCCGGGGCTGACGCCACGGCCCGCTCCCTCGCCCGCGAGGCCGCGGCCCGGCTGCGCCACCGGGGGAGATTCATGGCTGGCCGCTCGATGCCGACCAGCACACCCGCCGGGTCGTCGTACGTGTCCTGGGTGGTTTCAGCGTGCGGATCGACGGGTCCGAGGTGCCCCTGTCGGCCTGGCGCTCCCGGCAGGCCCGCACCCTCGTCAAGCTGCTCGCGGCCCGGCGCGGACGGCCGATCGGCCGTGGTGAGCTCTGCGAGGCGCTCTGGCCCGACGACGACCCCGCCCGCACCGGTCACCGGCTCTCGGTGCTGCTCGCGACCGTCCGAAGCGTCTTCGATCCGGGCCGGGCCGCCGCACCGGATCACCTGATCGGGGCCGACGGGAAGGGGCTCTGGCTGGACCTACGCCACGTGGCTGTGGACGCGGACGACCTGCTCGCGGACGCAGATGCGGCATTCCTGCTGCTCGAGACGGGCGAGCAACAACGGGCTGAGGAGATCTTGCGCGATGTCGACCGCTGATACACCGGGGTCGCCTTCGAGGACGAACCCGACGAGCCGTGGGCGGACGGGCTGCGGGAGGAGACGCGCGCTGCCCACACTCGCTGCTTGCGCCACCTCGCGATGTCGTATGCGCGATCCGGCCGGACCGGCGACGCCGAGGCCCTGTTCGTGCGGCTGCTAATGCTCGATCCGTATGACGAGCGGGTGCATCGCTCGCGTGTCCGGACCCTGTTGCGCGCCGGGCGCCACGGGGAGGCTCGGAGGGCGTTCGCGCGGTGGGCACACGCGATGGCGGAGATCGACGCTCCGGTCCCGGATGCCGAGATGCTCCCGGCGCGAGCGCTGCCGCCTCCGTTGTGACGCCATTGTGACGCCTTTCCCACACGCTCGACGCCGGCATCCGAACAAGGAGGAAACCGATGACCAGAACACAGCGACGAATCGCTGTCGCGACTGCGCTATTGATGACCACGGTGGCCGCGCCGGCCGCATACAGCATGGGGCCGGCGCCAGCTCCACCGGGATTCCCCTGCGCCCCAACGGGCGTGACGATCATCGGCGGGCCGGGCGATGATGTCCTGACCGGCTCCCCCGGCAACGACCTCATCCGTGGCCTGGCCGGTGACGACCGCATCGACGGCCGAGGGGGGCACGACACCATCTACGGCGGTCCCGGCCGCGACATCGTCCGCGGCGGGACGGGCAATGACTGCGTCCTCGGCCAGGATCACAACGACCGCGTGGACGGCGGCGCCGGGCGGGACTGGGTCGACTCGGGGACCGGGGATGATCTGCTGACCGGTGGCCTGGGCGACGACTACGTCAACGGCGGCGCCGGCTGGGACATCGTGACGTCTCGCGACGGGACGGACAAGGAGTTCCGGGTCGAGCACTGATCGACCGGTTGCGCGTCGGTGGCGGGTCCGCTCTCTCGAGCGGTCCGCCACCGACGTCCGCCCTGTGGCTTACCGGTGCGGGTGCCGACCGCTAGAGGCTCTGCACGCTCGCGCCGACGGTGGTGAACGTGCCGTCGTTGTTGCGCCGGTCGAGGTTGATGTGCACGTGCCGGGCCAGCGGGTCCGCGAAGTTGTCGATGCGGATGGGAGTGGTGCTCTGGCCGCAGACCACATTCGTCTCGCGGGCGGCGAGGACGGTGTGGTTCGGACGGTAGTACACCATCCTCACCTTCCCGCAGGTGCCTGCCTGGACACGGAAGTTCCCGGTCAGCTTCGGGGTGATGACGCCGCCGGCGACGTCCCATTGCAGCCGGCCGCCGCTCGTGGGCCCTCCGGGCGAGAAGGCCCCACCGAAGTCGAGCCGAGCCGTGTCGATGATCGGCCGGTCGACCGGAACCGCGCTCGCCGGCCCCGCTGCCGCGATACCTCCCGCCACGGCTGCCGCGAGTGCGGCAGCGGTGGCGGCAGAACGCAATGAAATGGACATGATGGACATTGATCGGCTCCTTGCCATGATCTGTTGTGTGCCGCGAATCGGGCACGTCCACGAGAGTGGCGAAGCCCCGTCAGCACCGGATCACAACGCCTAGTCACCCCGCTCGGTCGCATAAGACCCTTTCGGACACCTGACGGTGATGGCTGTCAGTTGGGAGATGTGCCTCGTGCAGGACCTCCAGGTGATCGCCGAGCCGACGGTTGCCGCCGCGGCGCTCGAGCCGATCCGGGTGCAAGTCCTGGCCCAGCCGGGATCGGCCAGCAGCGTTGGTGCGGGCTCGGCATACTGCGTCAGCGGGTCAACTACCACCTGCGGGCCCAGGGAGGAGCACGGCCTCGTCGTCCAGGTGGGGTGCGCCAGCGCCGCGGCCCGCAGGAGCGACTCGTGCAGGCCAGCGCGGCGGCATACCTCGTCGCCCCAGAAAAGAGGATCCTCGGCCGGCGATAAGGCGAGGCCCACTGGTTCGTGTCGAATGTCGGCCCGGTCCCGGTGAAAGCGGTCCGGACGGGTCAACCGGGCGCCGATAGCCAGCGGCGCGCGGAACCGGCCGCTCACCTGCATCGGTACCGGCGCCGGTTCGGCCTGCGGACGCCGACGGACCTTGCCCTGAGGCCGAGTCCGCGCTCCACCCTTGCCTTCACGGCCCCGGCCACCGGGTCGCTGTGCCTGAGCCTGGCCAACCTCAGCCGAGCAACTCGAACAGCCGCTGCGCGGTGGGCCAGGCGCCCGACGTCTGGTTGCACAGCACCGATGCGCTGATGCCGCTGTTGGCCTGGCTCCATGACAGGAACCCAACACCCGGGTCACCGCCCATCGCCAACACCCGGTCCTTGTCGACGTCGAGCCAGAACCCCGCGCCGTATTGCATCGATTCCTCGGGAGCGTCACTGTGCGCGCGTGTCATCTCGGCGACCGCCTCGGTGGAGACGATGGCTCCTGCGCGCAGCGCGCGCCAAAGGGCCGCCAGGTCGGCGGCCGTGGTGGAGAGCCCGCCGTCGCCGCTGCCCCGCACCGGGAGGTGCAGCACATTCGTGCTCAGCCCCGGATCGAGATAGCCCAGCGCTGCCCGACCGGGGAGCTCGTCGGAACGCAGAAACGCGGTGTCGGTCAGGCCGGCGGGCCGACATACCCGCTCCATGACCAGGTCCTGGAAGACGACACCCGTCGCGCGCTCGGCCAGCAGCGCGAGCACGACGTACCCGGAGTTGCTGTACGCGAAGCGTTCGCCCGGGGTGAACTTCTGCTTCTGCCCGCCGAGGACCACGAGGTAGTCCTCGGTCGTCGCCAGCCGATGCGGCGAGACTGCGAGGGTGTACTCGTTCAGGTCGCCGACCTGCTCCTCGTCCAGGTAGTCGCCTATGCCCGACCTATGTCGAAGCAGGTGATGCACGGTCACGGCGTCGTCCACCAGGGGCAGATCGTTCCCGAGCAGTGGTCGCGCGGTGGTGTCGAGTGTGAGCTCGCCACTCTCGACGAGGCTCATCACCGTCAGCGCGGTGAAGCTCTTCGTGCCGCTGGCGATGCCGAACAGGGTGTCAGGGCCGTTGGGGATTCCCAGGTCGCGCCGGGCCATGCCATAGCCGCGGCTGACGGCCGGCGCTCCCTCGCGGTCGACACGGATCACCCCGGAGAAGCGCACGTCCGCAGCGATCTGGTCGAGTGCACTTTCCAGACTCACGACCTCACCCCTGTCCTGCCATCCACACCGTCCGTGCCGTGTACAGAGTCGGGCGCCTGACCGGTCAGCGTGGAGATGAGGTGATCTCCGACCCACTGCTCGGCCTGGTCCCAGCTCCACGAGCGGCCGCGGACGAGCAGCGCCCAGAACTCGGGCGACATGGCCATCCAGACCAGGTCGACGGCCTGGGCCTGCCCGAGCGTGGGGGACAAGGGGGTTACTGATTGCAGGTCGCGGACGATGCCTCGGGCGCCGAACAGCCGCTCGGCATCAGCCGTGGCTACGAGCTCGCGCAACTGATCGTCGCCGTCGCCGGCCGTGACGGCGGCCACCAGCTGGCTGTAGATGGGCAGCACCCGCTCTGCGACCGTGCGCATCAGACCCGCGTAGCCGCGAAGCTTTGCCGCCGGGTCGAGCTCCTCGAGCACCGCAACGAACTCGGGCCGGTGCCGGAAGGCGACCTCGGCCTGGTCACCGACCAGGGCAATGTCGTAGGCCCGCTTCACCAGGTCGGCCTTGGTCGCGCAGATCTTGTAGAGCATCGCACTCGAGATGCCCGCCTCACGGGCCACCTCCGCCATGGTCATCGCGGCCCACCCCTTGCTCGTCAACAGGTCCCTAGCCGCGGCGACGACTCGTTGCTGGGTGCGTTCGGCCTGGGCGCGGCGCTGGGGGCTGTGGTAGTCGCGACGGGGGTTCTGGGACGTCGCCATCAGATCACCGACCTTCTATTGGGTTGACACAGACTCTACCAGTATCTACATTGGGTGGAGTCGCTTTCTATCGAAAGGGGGGTCCATGACGCTCACCACCGCATTCGGCGCCTTCTCGGCCGCGCTGTTCGCGCTGAGCCAGGTCCCCACCCTGTTCAAGGCCGTGCGCACTCGTGACCTGGCGTCGTACAGCCTGACCAGCCTGGTGATGGCCAACGTCGGCAACCTCCTCTATTCGGTGTACGTGATCAGCCTGCCGGCGGGACCCATCTGGTTTCTGCACGGCTTCTCCTTCGTGATCACCGCCCTCATGCTCGGGCTCCGCATCGCCTACCCCACCCGCACCCTCACTTCAGTCCAGGAGGATTGATGTCTCAACTCACCCACAACCACATCGGTCACCACCCGCTGACGCCCGGCACCCAGGAGCATGCCGCGGCGACGTCGGCATGGAACCGGCTTACGGTCCACCGGCCTGCCGCCGTCTTCGCCCCCGCCGACGTCCACGACGTCGCCCACGCGGTGCGCTGGGCCGTTCGAGAGGAGCTGGGGGTGGCCGTGATGGCGACCGGTCACGGAGTCGCCGGTGTCGGCGAACACGGTGTCTTGATCAACACGGCCTCGCTTCGCTCGGTCTGCATCGATGCAGCGCGACGCACCGCCACGATCGGGGCGGGAGCACATTGGTCCGACGTCCTCCCGGCGTGCGCACCCCACGGTCTCGTCGGAATCTGCGGGTCCAGCTCGCAGGTCGGCGTCGTCGGCTTCACCCAGGGTGGCGGCTTCGGCTGGCTCAGCCGGAGCCTTGGCTTCGCCTCGAGCTCGGTGCGCGGCGCGGAACTGGTCACCGCGTCGGGCCGGGTCAGGACGCTGCGCCGAGACCGTGACGACGACCTCGACCTGCTGTGGGGGGTGGCGGGCGGCGCCGGCAACTTCGGAGTCGTCACCAGCCTGACCCTGGACCTGCACCCGATCCGCGGGGTGTACGCGGGCAGCCTCTACTACCCCGTCGACCGGGCGAGCGAGGTGATCGCAACGTACGCCAGCTGGTCGGCCTCGCTCCCCGCGGATGCCATGAGCGCGCTTGCGCTGAGCGGATTGCCCGACGCGCCGAGTGTGCCGGAGCTGTTCCGGGGTCGTCGCTTCGTCGTAGCCCGCGGCTGCTTCCCCGACCTGGCAGCCGGCGAGGACCACGTGCACGAACTGCGTCGCCAGCTCGGCGACCCCGACATCGACACCTGGACGAAGCGAGCGGCCACCGATCTCGACGGGGTCAGCCTCGACCCCACCAGCCCGCTGCCGTTCGTCCAGCGCGGAGAGTCACTGACCGACATCACCGACGAGGTGACTTCGACACTGCAAGAACACGTCATCCCGCACCTCGGCACCTCGCTGGTGATGTGCGAGATGCGGCAACTCGGCGGCGCCATGGATACCTCACCTCGCGGCCCGCACCCGATGGCGGACACCAGCGCCCGGTTCAGCATCAACTGCATCGGCGTGGCCCCCACGCCCGACGCCGTGGCCGCGGTGCGCACAACCCAGGAGCGGATCTTCACCAGCCTGCGCCTGCACCTAACCGGGGACACCTACCTCAACTTCCTCGACGGCGACGCCACGCCGGAACGAGTCCGCGCCGCCTACACCCCGCAGGACTGGGAGCGCTTGGTCGCTCTCAAGAACGAGCACGACCCCCACAACGTGCTCCGGTTCAACCGCAACATCCCTCCACACGCACCCTCCTCGATCCCATCCATCCATCAGAACGGAGCACCCTCATGAAAACCATCCTCGTCACCGGCGCAACCGGAACCATCGGCCGACATGTCGTCCCCGCGTTAGCCCACCATGGGCACCGACCCCTCGCCTTCGGGCGAGACCCACAACGACTCGCGGCGACCCATCCGGGAATCCAGGCCAGAGTCGGCGACTTCGGCGACCCCGAGACCCTGCGGGCCGCCATGACAGGGGTCGACAGCGTGTTCCTGGCCAGCCCCAACACACCAGATCAGGTCCAGCACGAATGCGCCGTCATCGACGCCGCCGCCGCGTGCGGCGTCAGGCGGATCGTCAAGCTCTCCGCCCGCGGCGCGGACGAGACCTCCCCGGTCGCGTTCTGGCAATGGCACGCCGCCATCGAGTCCCACCTCGAGCGCAGCGGCGTACCGTACGTTGCGCTGCGGCCGGGCTTCTCCATGGCCAATGTGCTCGGGCATGCCGACCAGGTCCGCGACCACGACATCTTGCCGGCACCCGCCCTCGCCACCCCCGTCGCCATGGTGCATCCAGCCGACGTCGCCGAGGTCGCGGCGCACCTGCTCGCCACCGACCCGTTCCCCACCGAGCGTGTCCTCGAACTCACCGGACCTCAGGCCGTCACCTTCACCCAGCTGGCCGAACTGCTCACCGATGTCGCTGCACGCCCCATCGCCTACGCCGGCGGGACCGACGACCAGGTGCGGCAGTCACTGGATCAAAGAGGAGTCCCCGCATTCGTGACCGATCAGATCCTCGCCATCTTCGACCAGCTCCGGACAGGAGCCCAGGCGGCGACCACCTCGGCGGTCACCGACGTGCTCGGAAGGCCGGGACGCCCTGTGGGTGCGTTCCTCGCCGAGAACGCCGCCGCCTTCAAACCAGCACGTCAAACCCGGAGCGCATCATGACCACCCCTGCAGACGCAGCAACCTCGCAGCCAGTGATCCAGGCCAGCGCACCCGGTGGACGCGCTCCGGACATCCTGCGGCGGCTGCTGGCCGTCGTGGCCCCCATCCCGATGGTGGCAATGGGCACGTTCTACCTGATCAGCCCATTCCCCGGTGACGCGCCGCTTCCGGAGCAGGTCGCCGTCGCAACTCAGGACCCGGGCCGCATCCACCTGATGGAGTGGCTCACCGTCCCCTTCATGTTCCTCCTTCTCCCCGCCGTCGCTGCTGTCATCTGGGTGTCATATCGAGGGGCACCGCGATTGACCACCGCAGCAGCCGTGGTGGCCGGCGGTGGACTGCTGGTCGGTCTGACCAACCTGCAAGGCCCGGTGTTCCCAGCGGCACTCATCGTGGAGAAACACATTCCTGTCGACCCCGTCGTCCAGCTTGAGGCGGCGATCGAGGAACACCCGATCATGCTGCTCGCCGGACTGTCCTTCATCATCGGGATCACCTTCGGGCTGCTCCTGCTTGGTTTGGCCCTGTGGCGCAGCCACGCGGCGCCAGCCTGGGCGGGGATGAGCCTGGCCCTGGGCGGGTTCACTCACCCGTTCATGCCTGGCCCCGTCGCGGCCGGAATCGGGTTGTGGGTCGCTGCCCTCGGCTTCGCCGGCGCTGGCGTGGCGCTATGGCGCCGAGACCGCTCGCGCTGATGGCCACCCCTCTCACATCGGAGACCGCTACACCGAGGCTCCGCTGCCAAAACGGTGCAGGGTCGCCACGCCGCCGAGCCCAGACGTGACGACCTCGAGCATCGCCCCACACCGGCACAGCCCCCGATCCTGCCGCCGTCGCAGGCCGACTACGCCGAACCTTCCACCTCACCCCCGTACAACACCCAGCCGCGGTCGGGCTCGGAAACGAGCACCGCGCGATTCCGCCCGTCAAGAAAGTTCTCCCGTGAACATCATCTTCACCCTCGCGTCGTCCTTCGCGCTCGGCTACTTCATCAAGCAGCGTGGTCTGGCGATCCTCACCTATCTCGCACTAGACGCGACCGTCTTCGCCTACCAGACGCTCGCCGTTCTCCTCGAGTGGCTTGGACCCCAACAAGGCTTCGAAGGAGAGGCATTCGGCCCCAAACCGAACGGCTTTCCCGTCCAGTTCAGCCCCCACGAACTCGCTGGCTACGGCGTGGTGAACCTGCTCGTCATCACCGCTGGCGTCGGTCTGGTGGTGCTGGGAAGCCACCTCGCGCGCCGCCGCGTCCGGACCCGCCCGGCGCCACAGCGACTTGAACCAGCAGCATGAGCACCATCGAGTGACGCGTGCTCGGGCGGGTCCTCAACTTGGAGAGGGCGGTAGCGGATCCCGTGCCGGATCGCTCCGCTTTCCCATGGTCATCCGGGACGGGACGCGGTCACCAGGGCCGCCGCCGGGCTCAGTCGCAGGATCCGGTCCAGGTCGCCGGTCCAGTCGGCCCTGCCGTGCACGTCGATGAGTCCGTCCCGGTGCGCAAGGGAGGGCCACACCCGTCCGAGCCACATCCGGTAGAGGTCGGAAACCCGTCCACGGACTGTGCGCGCCACGTCGTACCCTGGGTCGGTCTTGCAGACCGACGGCACACCCCGCTCCACGACGACCCAGAACTCACGCGGGTCATCAACGAACTCGATCTTGAGCACCTGCCGCACACCGGGGTGACCTGAGAGGTCGAGGCGGTCGTGCATCCACCACACCAGGAGTTCGGCGTCGAGTTCGGTGGGGCGAGGATCCTCGAGGGCCCACTTGGCCCCCCCACGCACCGACGCCGAACACGATCGGCTCGAGGCTACGCCCGGCTTCGGTGAGAACGTACTGACCGCCGGCATGCTCATGATGCCGGCCCGCGTCAGCTGGCGCAGCTCTTGGCCAACAGGGTGCGCGAGAGCGTGGGCAGGCCACGGGCGAGGTCGTGGAACCGGGTTGTGCCACAGATGAGGGCGCGCACAATGAGCAGCGACCAGCGCTCGCCGAGCACTTCGAGGGCTCACGAGATGGGGCAGTACTGGCCGTAGGTGAAGCCGGTCTCGTCGGTCATCCTGACTCGGATGCGCGACCACCGCCTCGGCATCGGCAGCCGGCTGCTGTCGCTGACCATCCCGGCCGGGCTGCTCACGCTCGCAGTAGCCCTGCTCGCCGACGGCTGGGCGAGTCCGGTGCTGCTGACCATGTCGGTCCTCGGTGGACTCGCCGTGGTCGGGGCCGGCGCGCCTCCCCCAGTGCCCACGCCTGAGCGAGGTGCTCAGATCGCTCGACCCACACGGGTCGACCAACCGGACCCGATGCAGTCCGGGCGCGCCGGGGCAGCGGGCGGCTCATCCGGGGCCACCTCAGCGGTGGCCGAGGTCTACCTCAATGGTCTGCGCCCGGTCTTCGCAGCCCTGTGACGGACCAGTCGGCCCGGCCCCATCAGTGTCGGCGTGTTCCGGCGGCGAGGAGGTATTGCCACTTCATCCGCCCCTGGGCGTCGGGTGAACGACGTGACGAGGTCGTCGATGGCGTGGTCGAGCTCTGTGGTCCGGGCAGGGTCGATGTTGCGATAGACCGCGACCGTCGGTCCGTACTTTGACGCGAACAGGGACCGGAAGTCTCGGGGTGCGTTGAACGACACGTCCACGTGACCTGTCTCGAAGGAGATGTCGCCAAGCCGATCCCACACCGCGCGCAACCGAGCCTTCGCTTCGCTCAACGCAAGTGGAGTGATGGTTGTCGTCATCCCGCGAGCGTGGCGGACCGACACCGCATGCGCCTAGTACAAGGGATGGACTGGCCAAACCAGTCGGAGGATAGTGAAGCCGGACCCGCGAACTACCCTGCACCACATGGTGATTGGTCATCACATGGCCCTGGTTGTCCAGGACGAAACCGGAGCCTGACCCGACCCGGTGCGCACCTGCACCACGCTTGGCAGGATCGCCGCCGCCGCGTCTCGGCGGTGCCTGGTTCTCGACGATGGGCGCACGGTGAGCGCCGAGGTCGTGGGCAGCGACGCGGCCAACGACATCGAGGTGGTCCGGGTGCGCGACTCCGGCGCCTTGCCTCCGGCGGCGATCGGCAGTCCGCGGACCTCGAGATCGGTGAGGGCGTGCTGGCCGTCGGCTCGCCGCTGGGCCTGCAGGGGACCGTCACCGGGGGTCTCGTGAGCGCCGTGGACCGGGAGGCGCGACTCGGCGGTTCGGCGATGCAGCGCGTCATCCAGACCGACGCGCCCATCAACCCCGGCAGATCCGGGGGACCCTTGGTCAACCTCGACGGCGAGGTCGTCGGGGTCAACACGGCCATCGCCACCCTCAGCCGCGGGTCCGGCTCCATCGGATCGGATTCGCCGTCCCGATCGACCGCGCGATGACGGTCGCCCAGCGGCTCATCGGCACGGCCTGATGCTGCGCCGACCGATACGAGTCACGCTGGGGCGCGGCGACGCTGGGCACAGCGGCATTGGGACACACGGGCTAGCAGTAAAGGCCTGATCGGCCGCTTTGCCCGGTCACATCGCCGCTACTCATAGCTGGTGTGCTCCTCCTCGCCCTTCGAGGGTCGCGGATGCCGCCCACACCCAACCCCGACGCCGAAGCATGGGCTCGATGCCATAACAGGTACCATATATGGCATGAAGACGACCCTGTATCTCCCGGAGGACATCAAGGGCGCCGTCGAATTGGAGGCCCGGCGGCGCGGGGTGTCCGAGGCCGAGGTGATCCGTGGGGCATTGCGGACCGCGCTGCTGAGCCAACCGGTGGCGCCTCGGGGCGGGCTCTTCCGGGGCCAGGAATCGATAGCGGATCGCGTCGATGAGGTGCTCGCCGAGGGCTTCGGCACGTGATTGTCGATACCAGCGCACTGCTCGCGTACTTCGATGCCGGTGAACCTCAGCACGACGCGGTCGCCGCCATCATCGAGGGCAGCAGGGACCCGCTTATCGTGTCACCCTTCGTCATCGCCGAACTGGACTATCTCGTCCTCACCCGGCACGGATCGGACGCCGAGCAGGGCGTGCTGTCGGAGTTGTCGGGCGGTGCGTGGGAGCTCGCCCTCATGGACCGGGAGCGGATCCGGGCCGCCACCCGTCTCGTCGAGACCTACTCCGACATCCCGATCGGCATCACCGAAGCGTCGAATATGGTGTTGGCTCAGGCGTATCAGACCCGCGACATCGCCACCTTGGACCGAAGGCACTTCCAGATCTTGCGCTTCTCCGATGGCTCGGCGCCACGCATCCTGCCCTGAGCAGGAGCAGCCACGAGATGACGCCGGCCCGGTTCGACCCTCGCCGACCGGGGTGGGTCGGACTCATCCGGGCCTGGCGGCGAGATCGGTGTCGGCGGGGAGATCCCGCTCGACGTCGGCGTTCCATTCGCGCTTGACCCGGCGCCACGCCTCGTCGGTCATCGTGCGGCGCCAGTAGCCGGAGACCGAGAGGTCGGCCCGCGGCATACCGCGCTCGCCGAGCAGGTGCCGCCGGACTTTACGCACCTCGCCGGCTTCCCCGTGGACGAACGCATGCACCCGGCCGACGCGCCACGGCAACGCGCGCACCGCATCGACGAGCAATCGCGCGTCGGTGGGTTCGCCGCAGCGGTGCAGCCAGTGCGCCTCCACGGTCGCCAGGCTGTCGAGGTGGACCTCGAACTCGGGCCCGTCACAGAGGGCGATGAGGACCGCCTCGGCACCTGCGGGGAGCTGCTCGAGGGCCGCACCGATGGCGGGCAGGGCGGATTCGTCGCCGACCATCAGGTGCCAGTCCGCGCCCGGGTCCGGGATGTACGCCCCGCCCGGCCGTCCCACCATGACCTGGTCGCCGACCTGGGCCTTGCGTGCCCAGGGACCGGCCACCCCCTCGTCGCCATGGACGACGAAGTCGACCGTCAGCTCGCCGGAGGCCGCGTCCCAGCTGCGCACCGAGTAGTGCCGGTGGACCGGCCACCACTCCTCAGGATGCTCGGCCCGGATCCTCTCGACGTCGAAAGGGGCGGCATACGCCGCACCGGGACGGGGCAGCCAGACAACGAAGTACGCGTCGCTGAACCCATTACTCGTCCAACCACGTAGACCCTCCCCGCCGAGCACGAGACGAACCATCCCCGGCGTGAGGTTGTCGCGATGGACGATCTTGGCGCAGCAGAGGTCGGCGGCAGCAGGCATCGGGACTCCTATGTGAAGGCTGGGACACGGGGATGGCGGGCAGCGTGGTGCCGGCCAACGGGCAGCACGAGTGGCTTGCCGGAGACCGGATCCGGGATGACCGCCGACTCCATACCGAAGACCTCGCGCACCGTCTCGACAGTCAGGACGTGCTCCGGCGGGCCCTCTGCGACGAGCCGGCCGCGGTTCATGGCGACGAGGTGATCGGCATACCGCGCAGCGAGATTCAGCTCGTGCAGCACCATGACGATCGTCGTGCCGCGCTCGCGGTTGAGGTCGGTGAGCAGGTCGAGTACCTCGATCTGGTGGCTGACGTCGAGATAGGTCGTCGGTTCGTCGAGCAGCAGTATGTCGGTGCGCTGAGCCAGGGCCATCGCGATCCAGACCCGCTGGCGCTGCCCGCCGGAGAGCTCGTCGACGGGCCGGTCGACGAGGTCGTCGGTGTCCGTCAGCTCCAGAGCCTCGGCTACCGCCGCGTCGTCGGAGGCGGACCACCTGCTCAGCATGCGCTTATGCGGGCTGCGCCCCCGGGCGACCAGGTCCCCGACGACGATGCCCTCGGGAGCCGTGGGCGACTGGGGAAGCAAACCCAGTTGTCGCGCAACCTCTTTGGTCGGCTGGTCGTGCAGCACCTTCCCATCGAGCAGCACCCGGCCCTCGGTCGGGGTCAGCAGCCGGGCCAGCGAGCGCAGCACGGTGGACTTGCCGCACGCGTTCGCGCCGACGATGACGGTGATCCGACTCGGCGACACAGCCCAGGTGAGGTCCTCGACAACGGTCCGATCGCCATACCCAAGAGTGACATTCGCGGCGACGAGTGTGTGTTCGGACGTCATAGGGAGCCTCCGGTGCGGTTGGTCCGAATCAAGAGGTAGACCAGGTAGGGCGCGCCGAGCACACCGGTGATGACACCGACGGGATATCGCGCGCCGAATGCAAACTGTCCAGCGAAGTCGGCCAGCAGCGTGAGTGACGCACCGACGAGCATTGCCGGCACCATCAGCGACCGGCCGGTCCCGACGAGGCGGGAGGCGATCGGTCCCGACAGGAAGGCGACGAAGGCGATCGGACCCGCGGCGGCCGTCGCGAAGGCGAGCAGGACAACAGTACCCACGATGGTGAGCAGGCGCGTGCGGCCAGTGCGGACGCCGAGGGCTGTGGCGGTGTCGTCGCCCTGCTCGAGCAGCGTCAGCGCTCGGGTCCTGGACAGAAGGATGGGAATGATCGCCACCATCGCCATCGCGAGCGGCAGCACGCGCGACCAGGTGGCCCCGTTGACACTGCCGTTGAGCCAGCGCATCGCCGTCTGCAGATCCCATTGCGCCGCACGGATGATCACATAGGAAACCACCGAGTGCAGCATCGCCGACACGCCGATCCCGATGAGGATCAGCTTCGTGCCGTGCAGCCCGCCTCGCGCCGCGAGGCCGTAGATCGCCAGCGCGGTCCCGAGCGCGGCAACGATGGCGATGACGGAGGCAGCCGAGGGATCCAGGTGCAGGATGACGAGGGCGTAGACCGCTGCCGCGCTCGCCCCGGAAGTGATGCCGATGATGTCCGGTGACGCCAACGGGTTGCGCAGCATCGTCTGGAAGCTCACCCCGCCCAGGCCGAAGGCCGCTCCGGCGAGGACGGCCAGCGCCGCCCGCGGCAACCGCAGCCGGCCGACCGTGTAGGAGGCGCCCGGTACGTCCTGCCCGCCGATCACCCGCAGCACGTCACCGAGGGGGTAATGGCGTTGTCCTAGTATCAGACTCGCGAGGAAGGCGACGAGAAGGATCAGGGTCAAAACGGCTACGGCAACGGCATACCGGCGACTGCGCCGCCGGCGACCTGCGCGCAGGGCGGCGATCGTCGCACCACGACCTACTGACCGGACGGGCGCGACGGACGTGGAGGCAGTCACGGCGCACGTCCCTTCTGCCGCCGCACGATGGCGATGAAGACGGGGGCCCCGATAATGGCGGTGACGATGCCCGCGTCGATCTCCGCGGGCCGGCCGGCGACCCGTCCGACGATGTCGGCGACCACCAGCAAGCCGCCACCGGCAACCGCGGAGAAGGGCACGAGCCAACGGTGATCGCCGCCGGTCAACAGCCGGCAGGAGTGTGGCACGACGAGTCCGACGAAGGCGATCGGCCCGGCCACCGCGGTCGCTGCTCCGCACAGCAGGACGGCCCCGATGCCGGCGAGCGACCGGAGGAGGCCGACGTGCTCACCGAGCCCGGCCGCCACGTCGTCTCCGAGCGCGAGGGCATTCAGCCCGCGTGTCACGGCCATGGAGAGGAAGAATCCGGCGGCCAAGAAGGGCGCGACCATCCCGATCCGCGCGAAATCCGCCCCGCCGACGCCACCGATCTGCCAGAACCGGAAGGAGTTCATCACGTCCGCACGCGGCAGGAGGATGGCGCTGATCAGCGAGCTGATGGACGCGGTGACGGCGGCACCGGCGAGAGAGAGCTTCAGCGGCGTCGCGCCGCCGCGTCCCATCGACCCGAGGAGGTAGACGATCACGGCGGTGACGGCTGCTCCGGCAATTGCGACCCAGACAGTGGCGATGGGCGAGGTCATCCCCACGAAGGCGATGCACCCGACCACGGCCAGCGAGGCGCCGGGGGTGATGCCGAGCATCCCGGGGTCGGCAAGCGGGTTGCGGGTCAGGCCCTGCATCACCGCACCCGAGACACCCAGGGCGGCGCCGGCCACAAGCGCCAGGACGGTGCGAGGAATGCGCGTGGAAACTGCTGCGCGCGAGACCGTTCCGGTGTCCCCACCCAAGGCGGCCACGACATCGCTCACCGCGACATGACGTGCCCCCAAAGTCACGGACAAGGCGGCCAGGACCAGCAGGACGACGAGGGAGATCAGCAGCCATCCCAGGCGCGAACCGGCTGCGGGCCGCTGCTCGGCGACCCTCGACGCCGGCGGGCCCGGCGCGCAGAGTGCCTGTCTCACGGGGCCTTCGCGGCGGCCGCGTCTAGGAGGTCGAGGTAGTCGTTCAGCCCCCAGGGGATATCGAGCGGCGACGGGTTGGCAGCGGCGGCCAGCGGGGTGTTGTCGACGAGCGAGACGACGGCGCCGTTCTTGACCGCCGGGATCGTGGCGAGCAGGTCGTTGCCCTGAAGCGTCTTGAGAAGCTCGCCCGTGTCGTCGCCATAGGTGACGATGATGTCGACGTCGGCGAGCTTGTCGACCTCTTCGGCGCTGATTTCCTGGAAGAAGTTCGTCGCATCGGCGTTGTCCTTGACGACCTGAGCGGTGTCGAGGCCCACCTGCTCGAGCAGGGCAGCGCGCGGGTCACCCGTCGTGTAATAGCCGATCTTGCTCATGTCCTTGGGATCGACCCAGGCGAAGAGGGCCGTCTTGCCTTGCAGCGCAGGGTGTTCCGCGGCGGAAGCGGTGACCTGGGTCGTCAGGTCGGCGACGAGCTGTTCGCCCTCGCCCTTCATGCCGATCGCCTCGGCGTTCATGGTGATCATCTCGTCCATGGACGTCGTCCAGGCCGTCTCGGGATAGGCGACGACCGGCGCGATCTCGCTGAGCTGGTCGTAATCCTCTTGGGAGAGACCGGAATACGACGCCAAGATGACGTCGGGGTTTGTGTTCGCGACCCCTTCGAAGTCGATGCCGTCGGTCTCGTCGAAGAGCGCCGGGGTCTCGCCCCCGAGTTCGGTGAGTTTGTCCTCGACCCACGGCAGTATGCCGTCGCCATCGTCGTCGCCCCACGTGGCCTTGGCCATCCCGGCCGGAACGACGCCGAGGGCCAAAGGCACCTCATGGTTGGCCCAGGCGACCGTCGCGACGCGCTCGGGCTTTGCCGCAATGGTGGTCTCGCCGAAGGCGTGCTTGATGGTGACCGGGAAGGCTGCTGCCTCGGACTTCGCCGACGACGATCCCGATGCCGTGGTCGAGGGTGCGGTCGCCGCACCCCCGCTGGTGGCTTCCGCGGCACCAGTGGAGGCGGTGTTTTCGGACGAGGCGCCACACGCGGCCAGCACCCCAACGAGCATCAGCGTGGCCACACGAGTCAGCGGGCGGGACGGGAACACGAACGATCTCCTCCAGTAGGCTAATTAGGTAAGGCTAACCTAAGCTGAGATGACGGTCGGCGCCAATGTAGCCCAGCGCCGAAGTCCCCGACACCCGCGATATCCCGGATGGAGCACCATGACCCGCCGCAGCGCCGCGGATCACCGCCGCAAGCCCGAGCACTCCCGAGCGATCCGGCTGACCGTTCGGTCACGTGCCGCTGTCACTCCGCACATGTCCCGGGTCACATTGGGCGGCAACGGACTTCACGCCTGGGAGCACATGGGTTTCGACCAGTGGTTCCGGCTGTTCCTGGCTCCAGCCGGGGCGTCCCTCCAACATGTCCCGGATTCGCTGACGGAGGCGAGTTATGCCCGCTTCATGCTCGCGCCCGCGAGCCGGCGGCCGCTCATCCGCAACTACACCGTCCGCGCGTTCCGACCCTCCGGGCCGGACGGCCCGGAACTCGATGTCGACCTCGTTGCCCACGGCTGCGCCGACGAGGGCACCGCAGGCCCGGCGTCGATCTGGGCCCGAGAGTGTGCGGTCGGTGACGAGGTGGCGATCATCAACGAGGGCACCATGTTCGCCGCGCCGGAGGGGGCGACGGTCAGGCTTGCGGCCGACGAGTCCGGCCTGCCGGCCGCCGCGGGAATCCTGCGTGACCTGCCGCGCGGGACGGCCGGTTTGGCCGTGATCGAGGTGCCGACCGAGGAGGACCGGCAGCCGCTGGACGCTCCCGAGCGGGTGGTGGTTCATTGGGTCGTTCGGCAGACACCGGCCAGCCGGCCCGGTGCCGCTGCGCTCGCCCGGCTGCGCTCCCTTCCGCCACCGACAGCGCCGAGCTACGCCTGGGCCGCCGGCGAGTCGGACCTGGCCACCGGAGCTCGCCGCCACTGGGTCTCCCAGGGCATCGACAAGGGGGACATCAGCTTCTGTGGCTATTGGAAGGCGGGTGCGGCGCACTAGCGTCGATTCGTATGACGCGCCTGGAGACCCTCGACGCCCTCGAGTCCGCGGTCGGGAAGCGACCTGCCACCGCGATGCTGAAATCGATCTCGCAGCTGGATGGGCACTGCCTGGATGTGTTGTCGCTGAGCACCTTCGGTGTCCTTGGCGTCCTCTCCGAAGCGGGCCGGCTCTCGTCCCACACCATCGGGGGACCCGCCGGGGTCTTCCACACCCTCGAGCCGGGCCGGCTGCAGTTGCCCGGCCTGCCGCATGCCGGGTATGGCCGTCCTGCCGGGCTCGTCGCGTTCGTCGCCGGCTGGGGCGAGACCCTGCGCGTCAACGGCCGGCTCGACGCTGACACCCTCATCGTCGAGGAAGCCTTCCTGCACTGCGCCAAGTGCGTTCTCCGGTCGCGCCTGTGGTCCCCGCTGGTCGAGCACGAGGCGACGATTGAACGAAGCGGCACAACACAATCCAGCGTACTGAGGTCGGGGCTTGCCGACCCCGTCGTGTCCGGTCTCCTCACCCGCGCGCCCTTCGCCACGATCGCCACGGCGGACGGCGCCGGCCGCGCAGACATCAGCCCCAAGGGCGACCCGAGCGGTCTGGTGCGCTTGCTCGGGAACGGAGAGATCGGCATACCGGACCGTCCGGGCAATATGCGCCGCGACACCTTCCACAACATCCTGGAGCGCCCCGAGGTCTCCGTCCTGGCCCTGATGCCTGGCGAGGAGACAGTCGTCGAGGTGACGGGAACCGCCGTCGTCGATGACGATCCGGACCTGCGGGCGATATTCGAGGTGCGCGGCAACACTCCGGTCGCCGTCATGCGCGTTCGGGTCGAATCGGCTCTCGCCCAGCGGAGTTCGGCGATCGGTGCCGCGCGGCTGTGGGATCCGAAGCAGCACGTGCCCCAGGGATCGTTGCCCCGCGCGAGCCGGATCTGGACCGACCACGTCAACGCCACGATCGCGTCCGCGAAGGAGGCACCCATTCCCGCCCTGCACGAGCCCGACCTGGCCGCGGGATTGCAGGCGGACTACGTCCAGAACCTCTACTGACGGCGCTCGCACGTGGCAGCGGCGCTCCGGTCCGTCTATGGCAGCATGACTCGACATGCCGCAGATTCCCTTCCCACGCACCGGTGCCCCGGCGTTACGCGCCCTGGAGGGGGCCGGATACTCCCATTTGCAGGAGCTGGACGGCATACCGATGCGGTCGGTGTTGGCGTTGCATGGCATGGACCCCAAGGCGATCGGCGCTCTTCGGAGTGCGATGGCAGACCACGACTGGGCTTCCGCCGATGACGACCCGGTTGTCGGCTGTACATCGGTGCGGAACGACGCGACCCGCTGACGCCTTTCGCCAGATAGGTACGACGGTTTGGGTGTCATAACCGCCAGAGCGTCTTACCTACTGCCGGTAACGCCAGGAGTGCAACGACCATCGGCGTCGATCCGAGGAAGTGGTCACGCCTCCGGAATGTTGAAGGAGTGGAAGCTGGGCTGCGGCTGCTCGGGGTCGGGCCCCCCACGTGCGCCGGTGTCGAGGCCGTCGATCATCGCGAGTTCGTCCTGCTCCAGGTCGAAGTCGAAGACGTCGAAGTTCTCCGCAATGCGTTGCGGCCGTGTTGATTTCGGAATGACTTGCGTCCCGCGCTGGATGTGCCAGCGCAACATCACCTGCGCGGTGGTCTTGCCGTGGCGCTCCCCGATCTCGACGAGAGTCGGGTTGGTGAACGTCGGCGTCGCAGCGCTGGTCCCCCGGTAGGCAGAGATCCCGCCGATGGGGGACCACGCCTGGGTGAGTATGCCGTGGGCCGCGTTCGCCTCCCGGCTCGCCACCTGGGTGAAGTAGGGGTGCAGTTCGATCTGGTTGATCGCCGGAACGACCTCGGTCTCGGCGAGCAGCCGGTCGAGGAGGGCGGGGGTGAAGTTGCTGATGCCGATGGCCCGCACCCGGCCATCGGCGAGCAATTCCTCCAACGCGCCGTAGGCGGCCACCGTCTTCTCGAAGTTGCCGATGTCGGGTTGGTGAAGGATGAGCAGATCGAGCCGTTCGACCCCGAGTTTGCCGATGGCCTTCTCGAAGGCGTGCAGGGTCTCGTCCCGGCCGTAGTCGGTGACCCAGACCTTGGTCTCGAGGAAGAGGTCCTCGCGCTCGATTCCGCTTTGCGCCAAGGCCTCGCCGACCTCGCGCTCGTTGCCGTAGGCCGCAGCCGTGTCGATCATCCGGTAGCCCGTCTCGAGCGCCGCCCTGACGGCGGCGACGGTCTCCTCCGGTGGGGTCTGGAAGACGCCCAGCCCGATCACCGGGATCGTAACGCCGTTGTTGAGGGAGAAGGTGGGGGTGGTCATGATGGTCCTCTCAGGAGTCGGTGCGGCATTGCGGACCGCTCGTGTGCGACGCGGAGTCAAGACTCCAGCCACCCTACGGGCATGATTGCGCCATGGGTGTCGTGGACTGGGTGGACCGCCTGCAGCGCCGGCACCCGGTCTTCGGTTTCCCGCTCGCGGTGATCTACAAGTTCTTCGACGACGCCGGCGGCTACCTGGCGGCCCTGCTGACGTACTACGCGTTCCTGTCGTTCTTCCCCGTGTTGCTGCTGCTGTCGACCGTGCTGTCGATCCTGCTGCGCAACCACCCCGAATGGCAGGAGGACGTCCTCAACTCCGCGCTGAGCCAGTTCCCCGTGATCGGCGACCAGCTCGGGGACCCGCGCTCGCTCTCCGGTGGTGCGGCCGGTGTGGCCATCGGGTCGGCGCTGGCGATCTACGGTGCCCTGGGCGCCGGGAATGCGTTGCAGTACACCATGAACACGGTCTGGGCGGTCCCGCGCAACAGCCGTCCGAATCCGTTCCTCGCGCGGCTGAGGTCGGGGATGCTCATCCTCACGGCTGGACTCGCGGCCATCGCCACGACAGTCGTGTCGACGTTCGCCGCCGCGACGACGGGTTGGGGTGTGTGGACCAAGGTCGCCACGACTTTGCTCACGCTCGTCATCAATACGGGCATCGTGATGCTCTGCTTCCGCATCGGCGTGCGCGGCACGGCGCGTCGTCATCAGGTGGCGGGGGCGATCATCACGACACTCGCGTGGCAGTTGTTGCAGACGTTCGGTGTCGTCTTCGTCGGCCGGGTGGTGAAAGGCGCTTCCGCGACGAACGGCATCTTCGCCCTGGTCATCGGTCTGCTGGCCTTCATCTATCTGATCTCCGTCGTCGTCGTGCTCAGCGCCGAGGTCAACGTCGTCCACGCACGCCGGCTCTATCCGCGGGCCCTGCTCACCCCGTTCACCGACAATGTCGACCTCACCGAGGCCGACAAGCAGGCGTATGCCGCGCAGGCGCGGGCCATGCGCAGCAAGAGCTACGAACGCATCCACGTCGAGTTCGGGCGCCGGGGCGACCCGCCGGACGACGACCTCGACGACTGACACGGCTCAGCTGTCCAACGCGCGGTGGGCGGCGGCATACTGCTCGTCGGTCACCGGCTCCAACCACGTTGTGGCATCCCCCGTTTCGGGAGCGACGAGCAAGGCGTCGTGGCACAGCATCGTGTCCGGAGTTGCGCCGTGCCAGTGCTCCTCGCCGGGAGGGGTCCACACGGTCTCGCCGGGTCGCAGCACCTGGACGACGCCGTCGCGGGTGACGACGAAGCCGGTCCCCGACGTGCAGTGCAGGGTCTGGCCCAGCCCGTGGCTGTGCCAGTTGGTCCGGGCGCCCGGCGTGAACCGGACGTGGGCGGCGACGAGGCGCGAGGCGTCGGCGCCGGTGGCGAAGTTCTCGACGTGGACATCGCCGGTGAACCAGTCAGCCGGGCCGCGGGTGGTGGTGGGTATGCCGCGCTTCTCCATGGCCATGAGTGAGGCTCCTTCGGGTGGGGTCAGGGTCGCTGCAGAGGTATGCCGCTCACTCACCACTGTGACTGCCGGTGCACCTTCCGCTCAACCCCCGTGGGGTGGGCCAGTGGCACCCCCCGACCTGTCAGCCCAGCGCGGCGAACTGTTGCGCGTCGATGCTGCCCGGCGCCGCGCTGTAGACGTTGACGACCAGCGTGACATCGGCCACGAGCCGCAGCTGTTCGTGCTGCAATGCCAGTCGTCCGACCGTGGGATGCTCGAAAACCTTTGTGCCCGAGCCGAATTGCATCACAGGGTGTTGGGGCCACCGCTACCGGAAGTCGGCATTTGCCGCTGCCAATTCGTCGACCAGCGCGATGAGGTCGGCATCGTACGGATAGCGGGCAAGGGCCAGGGGAAGCGTGCCCACGTTGATGTCCGCCATGCGCTCCCGGTCCGGTGAGAAGGTCCGAGCGGCCGGATCGAGGAAGACGTGCCTCGACAGATTGGGCGACGGTTCGGCATACACCGGCGCGTACAGGGCCTTGGCGCGGGCGTTGCCGCCGATGACATCCATCCGGTGATTGCGAACGAGGACCGTCACCCCCGCCATGGCGTCGGCCATCTGCTGCAGGCCGGGCGGCATGTCAGCGCGGGCACCATGCCGTGGCGAGCGACCGGACGCGTTGACCTGGCGCACGAGGTCGAGAAAGTAGCCGCGTTCGATCGCGCTGAGCCGCAGCGCGTCCATGAGCGCGGTGAGGACGACATCGGATGCCCCGCGCACATGTCCGCGCTCCAGTTGGGTGTCGTAGTCGAGACTCACGGCCGCCGGATCGGCGACCTCCTGCCGACGCAGGCCGGGCACCCGACGGAGGCCGCCGAGGTCGGGCAGGCCGACGTCGCCTGGGGCGCGGCGGGCGCGGCGGGAGACGAAGAACTCCTTGACGTCCTGTTGGGCTTGCGCGCGGCTCACACCGAAGAAGCTGGTCCGGGAAGGGGGTGCCAGGAGCCCACCTCACTCGGCCTTCTTTGAGTCACCCTGCCGGTCCATGGTGGATGAGTGCCCACAGCATTCGACCGAGGAGATGCGGCCATGACGCGCGATGCCACGGCCGTCCGCCCGCGCAGCTGGTTCACCTTCGTGGCAGCCGCGGTCAGCCTCGTCGTCGCCTTCGCCGCGCCGGTCTCGCCGATCCCGCTCTACAACACCTATCGAGCCCACGACGGCTTGACCAATGCAGATCTCTCGCTGACGGGCTGGCCTTGCTGCTCTCATGGCCTATGTCGCCGACTCGGCGCCCGAGCGTCCTGTGTGGCTCGCATCGGTGGTCGTAAGCAAGGCGCCGATGCTGGGTTTGACCCTCGGGGCGCTGGTGTCCGGTGCGGTGGTGGAGACCTCACCGAACGCGCGCATCGTCGTCTATGTCGTGATGACCGCGCTCCTGGTCGTCTGCCTGGGATTCATCCTGGCCGTCGCGGAGACCGGGACTCGTCGCCCGGGGCTTGGCGCGTCGCTCCGTCCGCGCATCCACCTGCCCCGGCGCAGCCGGGCACAGGTGCCAGTCATGGCATGCATCGTCACCGCGACCTGGGCGGTGGGCGGATGGTTCCAGGCCTTCGGGCCCGCGGTCACCGCCGAGCAACTCCATACGTCGAATGCCGTTGTCGTGGCGTTGGTTTTCTCCTCCATACATGGCTCCGAGCATCATCGGCGCACCGATCGGTGGCCGGTTGGCCGCGGCGGCCGCACAGCGGCTCGGCATGATCGCCTTCACGCTCGCGTTGCTCGGGCTGCTCGCCGCGCTGGTGGCGGGGACCGTCGTGCCGTTCCTGATCTGTTCAGCCATCGCGGGTGCGGCGCAGGGCATCGCCATGAGCGCCACGGTGCGCGCGATGATCGGCGGGTCCGCCCGGCCGCGCGTGCCTCGATCCTCACCGCCGTCTTCGTCGCCAGCTACGCCGGGGCGATGGTCGCCAGCCTCGTTGCTGGACAACTCACTCGGGTCATCACCCTGCCGACGCTCACCGCGGGATATGTCGTGCTCGCCCTCCTCGCAACAATGGTCACCATCGCCCACACGAGAAAGAATCAGACCCATGACGACCTGGCCACCCGCTGACCATCGCGCCCTGACGGCACCCGAAGTGGTGCACGTCGTCACGCAGCGCCGGGACGGCACCTTCCGCCGGCCGCGCATCATCTGGGTCGTGCCCGTCGACGAACGCATCTTCATCCGTTCCACCAACGGCCGCGGCGCCGACTGGTTCCGCTGGGCGATCGCGACCGGCACCGGCCGGCTCGAAGCACGCGGCACCGCGCGGGACGTGACCTTCGTCGCCGCGGACGAGACGGACCTGCCGGCGGTCGACGCGGCATTCCGCAGCAAGTACGGCCGCTATGCCTCCATCGTCGATCACCTCCTCGAGGACGGCCCCCGGTCGGCGACCCTCGAAGTCCGTCCTGCCTGAAAAACCAACGGAGAGAAGCTTTCCCGACGATCGACGACCGACCGACGCCGTCGTGCGCACGGTCGCCGCGTGCCTCTGCGTCTCCTCCGGGTCACGCTGCGCTCGCGCACGAATCCTGTGATCAGCCTCCCACCCGCGAGGGATCGATGCTCGCTGCGTCGGCCAGGAACTGCTCGATCTGGCGGGCCCCGCTGACGTCGGCAGCCGCGAGTGCCCGGGCATCCGCTCGCAGTGCTTCCAGGTCAGCGTCCTCTCCGGTCGCCTCGCCGCGGAGGTACTCGGCGGTGGCGGCCACGAGCGCAGCGAGACGCAGACTGGGCGACTGTTGCCCGGCCTGCGGCCAGGATATGTCCGCCCGCACTTCCTTGCCCTTGCCGCCATCGGTTGTCGCCCAACGGATTCCAGCGGTCCCGACGACCGTGCCGGCCGCCGGCGCGGCGTTGGCGGGCTTGATTTCATACAGCGCGGACACCGCGTGACCAGCGCCCAGCTCACCGGCGTCGACGGCATCGTCGGTGTAGTCGTCGTTGTGGAGTCCGCGGTTCTCGTAGCCGATCAGGCGATAGCTGCCGACGAACTCCGGATCGAAGCTGACCTGTGCCTTGGCATCGGAGGCCACGACCGTGAGCGTCGGCGTCAACTCGTCGACGAACAGCCGCTGCGCCTCGGTGAAGTCGTCGACATAGGAATAGAAGCCGTCACCGTGGTCGGCTAGTTGCTCCATGAGGGTGTCGTTGTAGTTGCCCATCCCATAGCCCACCGTCACGAGATGGATCCCTTTCGAGCTGGCCTGCTTGATCGTGTCCGTGAGCGTGCTCGATTCTGTGACACCGACATTCGCCACGCCGTCGGAGGCGAGGACGACGGCATTGACGCCGTCGGGGTCGTATGCCGCCTCGGCCTGTCGATAGCCGAGCTCGAGTCCGGCCTCCATATTGGTGCTGCCACTCGGGCGCAGCTTGTCGTCGCGGCGACGATGCGGTCGCTGTCGCGGACCTTCGTCGGGGGCAGCACGCGGCGCGCCTCGCTGCCGTACTCGACGATCGCGATGGTGTCCTCCGGCTCGAGATTGTTGACGAGGAGAGCCAGCGAGGACTGGACGAGGCCCAAGCGTTCGCGGATGTCCATCGAACCCGAGGTGTCGACGACGAAGGTGACGTGCGTCGGGCCCTGCGCCGTCGTCGCGGTGCGCGTGCTGACACCGATCCGCACCAGGGCGGTGCCGGGCGCGCCATACGGCGAGACGCCGGACTCCGCCCCCACCCTCACTGCGTCCTTGCCAATCGGAGCGGGGTCGCCGTAGTCGAACGCGTTGATCCACTCCTCGACCCGAATCGACTCTGCCGGAGGGCGATATCCGTCCCGCAGGAAGGTCCTCGCCACCTGGTAGGAGCCGGTGTCGACATCCAGAGCGAACGTCGACTGTGGCCTGGTGCGCACCGGGGTCCAGCGGCTCGATCCCTCGTCGGTGAACGTGTTGTCATCCGTGACTCCCGGCCAGCCGTAGCGTTTGCCGGCATCGGCGGGATGCGGTGAAGCCGCGCCCGCGGCCTGTCCCGTCGCGCTGGGAGCCGCCGCGCCGACCGAGTAGTTGTTGGCGCCGTCAGCCTCCGCTTCCTGATAGTCGTCGTAGTAGGAGCGGGCATTCACGCGGTCGCCCTCGGGGCCGAGCCCTGCCGAACAGCCGGCCAGGACCAAGCCGGCCAAGACCAGCGTCGCTGCGGATCGTGTGTTCATGCCAGCTGCGACGCACGCCACCCGCCCCGCCGTTCCCTTCGGTAACCGGTTCGTGACTCGCACACAGTGGCGGTGGCGCATGTGCGCCACGGCGCGACCTCGCCGGTCAGACCCTCTCGCGCCAAGCACCGCACCCCTGCCAGCGTTGGCGTGGACATCCCCCAAGTCCACGGAGGCACCCATGCGAGGCAAGGCCGCGCGACGCATCGTGACCCTGGCAGTGGCCGCCCTGACCGTGACCGGTGCCACCGCCGCGGCAGCGTCACCGCAGCGCCCCGACCGACCGGCCGGCGACCCCGGCCGGCGCTCGTCGGACCTGCCGTCCGGACCTGACGAACCCGATCCTCGCCGGTTCACCCTAGTGACCGGTGACGTCGTCGAAGCCCGCTGCTCGGGGCCATCGCCACTCCGGGAATCGCAAAGGTGCCGGACTGGGTCCCAAGGATCGTGACGTCGCGCAAGGGCGGCACATCCTCGACCACGACCCTGCTCGATGCCCCTGATCGCCAAAAACGAGGATGACCTCAATCTCTTCAATATCTCGCGACTCGACGCCGCCGGGCTCGAGGACGTCACGCTCGTGCTGAACGATTGGGGCGGAGGGCAATTCATCATCTCCGAGGGCCGGGACGAGCGAGTCGGGCGGCTCGTGCTCGCCGCATGTGAGGCATTCGACAACTTCCCGCCCGGGCCGGCCAAGCTCCTCGAGCTCGGTGCGCGGATCCCCGCGGGGATGTGGGCCCTGGTCGCCCTCATGCGCTCGCGCACCTTCCGCAGGCTGCCCTTCGGGTATGCCGCGATGAGCCGCCGCGGCATCCCGGACGACCTGTTCCACGACTGGTTCGGTCCCGCCCGCCGGGACAAGGGCGTGCGCCGGGACTTCGCGAAGTTCGCGACGGGCGCGCCCGACCGGGCCACCCTGCTGTCGTGGTTCGAGCGGATGCGGCGCTTCGTCCGGCCGGTCCTGGTCGTCGGGGCTGCCCAGGACACCATGATGCCCACCGCCCAAGGCCCCCGTCTCGCGGCGCTCTATCCCATCTCCCGCCTCGAGGTCGTCGAGGACAGCGCTACGCTGATCCCCGAGGACCAGCCCGAGCGGCTGGCCGCCCTCATCCGCGACTTCGCACTGGCCCCCCATCGACACACACCCCCGTCGAGAGTGCGCGACACGCCGTAATGACCGGGCGGGTTCAGAGGGTGCGTGCAACACGGTTGATGCCGGGAGCGGGCGATGCGGATGTATCGCGATCGTCTGGCGGAGGGTGCGGATTCGAAGCTGGGCGCGCGGCGGCATGTCGGGGCGCTGCTCGATCTGAACCCGGCGACGCTGCGGAACTGGATTGAGGACGAGGAACGTCGTGATGGCACTCGGGCCCCGATCGCCACGGTCCGCGGGATCGACTCCGACGAGGTCCGGGCATTGAAGAAGCGGGTCGCCGAACTCGAACGCGCGAACGACATCCTTCGCACCAGTGCCGCGTTTTCGCTCAGGCGGAGCTCGACCGCCGACTCAAGTGATCGTGGCCTATATCGACGCCTATCGGGGTCAGTTCGGCGCCCATGCCGATCTGTGCCGTGCTGACCGAGCACGGCATCACGATCGCGCCGTCCACGTATCACGCGCACAAGGCGACTCCGGTCTCGGATGCCGCCGTGGAGGAGGCGTACCTGGTCAACGCGCTCGTCACGCTCTGGCGCGAGAATTGGGGCGTCTACGGGGCACGGAAGCTGTGGAAAGCGGCCCGCCGCGCCGGCCTTGACGTCGGCCGAGACCAGGTCGCCCGGCTGATGCGGATCGCCGGGATCCGCGGCGTGGTCCGCGGCCGACACACCACGGTCACCACCCGTGGTGACCAGGCGGCGCCGAGGCATCCGGATCTGGTCAAACGCGGCTGGGAGGACCCCACCAGGATCGACCAGCTATGGGTCGCCGACTTTTCCTAATGGGAAGGCCGTTCTGTCGATGCGACACGAGCGGTGCTGGTCGGCAGGGGTCCCTGAGATTTCACCGATCCGGTCGCAGTCTCAGGTGGTGAGCTGCTTGCAGGTGATCACTCTTCTTGGCTTCATCGACTCGACCGAGGTCTCAACGTAGACGGTGACCCTGCCGGCCAGCTGGGCAGTCCACGGCTTGTGAGATGCCGCGCCTTGAGCGCTTCCATTAGGTCGCCGCCGCTGCCCAGAGCTCCGCCACGAAGAATCCGACGAAGGAGGAAGCATGAGCATCACCTGCGGGATCGACTGGGCCGAGGACCATCACGACATCGCTCTGGTGGACGAGCAGGGCAAGGTCCTCGCCCGCGCCCGGATCGGTGCAGATGTGGCCGGGTACACGGCGCTGGTCGAGTTGATCACGACGAATGGCGGCAGCCCGGAACAGACGGCCGTAGCGATCGAGACGGACAAGAACCTGCTCGTCGTCGCCTTGGCCGGTGCCGGCTTCACCGTCTATCCGATCAATCCTCGAGCCATGGCTCGATATCGGGAGCGGCACGTCCAAGCGGGGAGCAAGTCCGACGCGGGGGACGCGGCCGTATTGGCGCACATCCTGCGCACCGACCAGCACATGCATCGGCCGCTGCCGCGGAACACAGATCTCGCCTTGGCGATCAAGGCGCTGGCGCGCCAGCATCAGGAGGCCATCTGGGCGCTGCACCAGACGACCAGCCGGCTGCGTTCGGTCCTGCTGGAGTTCTATCCCCAAGCGTTGAAGGCGTTCCCGAAACTGACACATCACGCCGCCACGACCATCCTCGGTGCAGCACCCACTCCCGCAGCGGGCTCCAGGCTCACCCGACGTCGCGTCGAGGCGCTACTGCGCAAGTGTGGACGCCGCAACGACCCCGCACTGGTCGACCACGCCCTGACCGCATTGAAGGCTCCCACGTTGCGGCAACCCCCGGCCGTCGAGGAAGCCCTCGGGCTGGCGACACGAGGACTGCTCGAGATCATCTCGTCAATGCGGTCCTCGGTCGATGCCCTACTTGTCGGCGGCCACGAGAAACTGCCCGGAGACGGCCACGAAGCTGCCCGCTGGCGGACATGAGAACTGCCCACTGACGGTCATGGGGTCTGCCCGACACGACGTCGTCTGCCTCGCCGCGGTCCGCGGTTGAGGCCCTTTCCTCGGGTGCGATGAGCGGTGCTGATGCGCCCGTTCGCTCCCGAGGAAGGGATGAGTTGAAGTCTGCCGAGGAGATCATGGAAATCTTGAATGCCTACGACCTGACTGGGTCGTTGCGTGATGCTGGGGAGCTGGCTGGCTGCTCCCACCACACGGTCAAGCACTACGTCGAGCGGCGTGCCGCCGGCGGTGAGCTGGATCAGGCCGCGCGTCGGCCGATGCTGATCGATGAGTACCTGCCCAAGGTCGAGGAGTGGGTGGAGCGGTCCAAGGGCAAGGTCCGCGCCGACGTGGCCCACGACAAGCTCGTGGCGCTGGGCTACACCGGCTCGGAGCGCACTTCCCGCCGCGCGGTCGCGACCGTGAAGCAGTCCTACCGGGCCGGGCGGGTGCGGGTGCACCGACCTTGGATCACCGAGCCGGGGATGTGGCTGCAGTACGACTACGGCGACGGCCCGGTCGTCGACGGCGTCAAGACGGTCCTGTTCGTCGCCTGGCTGGCCTGGTCCCGGTTCCGGGTTGTGCTGCCGCTGCGGGACAAGACCATGCCCAGCGTCTTCGCCGCACTCGACGTCACGTTCCGGCGACTCGGCGGGGTGCCGACCTACGTGCTGACCGACAACGAGAAGACCGTCACGGTCGAGCACATCGCCGGGATCCCGGTCCGCAACCCGCAGCTGGTCGCGTTGGCCGAGCACTACTCGATGAGCGTGCATACCTGCGTGCCGGCCGACCCGGCATCCAAGGGCGGCACCGAGGCGTCGGTGAAGATCAGCAAGGCCGACCTCGTCCCCAAGGACACCAACCTGCGCGAGGCCTACGACTCGTTCGCCGAGCTCGAGGCCGCCTGTGTGGCGTTCTGCGAGAAGGTCAACACCCGCCCGCACCGGATCACCAAGCGGCCGCCGGTCGAGATGCTCGCCGAGGAGCGCGCCCGACTCCACCCGGTCGCCCTGACACCGCACACGGTCGCGTTCGGCACCACTCGACAGGTGCCGGTGAACACGCCGATGGTGACGTTCGAGTCCGGCCAGTACTCGGTTCCACATCAGCTGCTCGGTGCCACGGTGTGGGTGCGGGTCCACGGTGTCGGCGCTGAGGAGCAGGTCGTGATTGTCCACGTCGGCGCCGACGGCCCTGTCGAGATCGCCCGCCACTACCGGGCCACCCCCGGGACACCGAAGATCTACGACGCCCACTTCCCACCCCAGCCCGAGGGACCGCTGGACCGTCGACCCCGTGCCAGGAACGCTGCCGAGTCGGAGTTCCTCGACCTGGGTGAGGGCGCCCGGCTGTGGCTGATCGAGGCAGCCGCCGCGGGCACGCCGCGGATGCGGGTCAAGATGACCGAAGCGCTCGCCCTGGCCAAGCTGTTCGACCCCGTCGAGGTCGACTGGGCACTGGGCCACGCCGCCGTGCACGGCCGGTTCGCCGAAGCCGACCTGTCCTCGATCCTGGACCACCACGCCCGAGCACCGAAGGCGGGCGAACACCGGGCCAGCGAGGATCGCTCGCTGACCCAGGGCACCAGCGCCTGGGCACGACTCGGCCAGCACAGCAAAGACGAGGCGCTCTGATGACGACCAGGAGCACCACGATGGCGGCTGGGTCCGCGCCGGCGCTGCCGGCGGACCTGGAGGATCTGCTGCGTCGGTTGCGGCTGCCCCACATCCGTCGCCACGCACCCGAGGTGGTCGCGACCGCGAAGGCTCAGCGCTGGGAACCGGCTGAGGTGCTCAAGGCGCTGTTCGCCGAGGAGGTCGCCGGTCGGGAACGCTCCGCACTAGCGACCAGGCGGGCGGTCGCGGGGTTCCCGACCGGGAAAACCTTCGATGCCTGGCAGCCCGAGGTCTGCTCGATCCCGGCGCCGACCCAGCAGGCGCTGCGCACCCTGGAATGGGTCCACCGCCGGGAGAACCTCGTCGTGTGCGGGCCGTCGGGCACCGGAAAGACGTTCCTGCTGGAAGCACTCGGACAACTTGCCGTTGAGCAGGGGCTGAAGGTCGCCTGGTTCACCTTGGAAGACCTCGGCGGCCTGCTGCGCCGCCATCGCGCCGACGACACAGTCACCAAGGCCATCGCCCGCGTCCTGCGAGCCGACTTGGTCATCGTCGATGACATCGGGCTGCTACCGGTTGCCGTCGACGCCGCCGAGGGCCTGTACCGGCTCGTCGACGCCGCCTACGAGAAGCGCTCGGTCGCGATCAGCTCGAACCTGCACCCGTCCGGGTTCGACGAGCTGATGCCCAAGACACTGGCCACCGCTACCGTCGACCGGCTCCTGCACCACGCCCACGTCTGCCAGACCAGCGGCGACAGCGTGCGACTCACCCAGGCACTCGCCGGCCAAGGGGTGAGCCCGTTGAACTGAATGCCCCTGGTCGGTAGTGGCCGCAGCCCCTTGGGCAGATCCCATGGCCACCACCGGGCAGTTCCCGTGACCGTCAGCGGGCAGGTTTCATGTCCGCCACTGGGCAGTTCCTGCTGTCCCTTGACA
>NZ_HG764815.1:191397-224967 GCF_001050535.1 Nostocoides australiense Ben110
GGCTGGCCACGGAGGCCGGTGACCGCCGCGTGCCGGGACTACGCGACGCCATCGCCAAGGACGTATGGGTCGTCGGCGAAGGCCCGGGGCCGCGCGCGTCCGGGGCGACACCCGCCGAGCCGGTGATCACCGGCAGTCATGGGCGCGTCGCGTCGGTCCCGCTGCCGCCACGCGCGGCCGACGACCTGTATTGGTTCGGCCGGTATGCCGAGCGCGCGGAGTCCACCGCCCGGCTGATCATGGTGGCCGACGACCTCGTCGAGGACCACGTGCGGCGCCCCGGCACACCCGGATACGAGGCGATGCAGGTGCTTCTCGACGCCATCGACGGCGTCACCGTCGTGCACCGCGACCGACCCTCCCGGCGGGACGCCGCTCCCCGGCAGCAGGCGGACCGGCCGAGCGCACCGCTCGCGCACCTGCATACGCTCACCTTCGACGGCGCCCGCTCGGGGACGGTGCGCTATTCGGCACGCCGGGCAGCACGCGCCGCTGGTCAAGTGCGACAAGTCCTTTCGCTCGACACGTGGATCGTCCTGAGCCGGCTCGAACGCACCCTCACGACGCCGATCGACCCCAGCGAACAACTCCAATCCGTGCTCGCCCGCACCATCGAGTCCTTCCTCGCGCTCTCCGGAATCGCCGCCGAAGGCATGATCCGCGATGCCAGCTGGGCCTTCTTCGACGCCGGCCGGCGGGTCGAGCGCGCCCAGGAAACCGTGCGGCTGCTGCGGCACGCCCTCGGCGAACCGCATGCCCGCCGTGTCGACACGCTCGTGCTCGATGCGGTCCTGCGGTCTCGGGAGAGCCTGATCTCCCACCGCCGCCGGGTCGCCGAGCGGCACCCCGCCGACACGCGCCTCGCGATCGCCTTGGACCTGCTCCTGACCGACGCGAGCAACCCCCGCGCGCTGACCTATCAACTCACCCAGCTGGTCGCGGATGTCGGCACGGTGAAGACGCCCGTGCGCGAAGCCCTGAGCGCCGCGACCACGGTGCTCGACGGGGGCGACATCGTCGCCCTGGCCCGGGACCGCGACCAGCTGACGGCGTGGCTGCGCGAACTGGAATCGTCCTTGCGCGCCGTGTCCAAGGCTCTCGACACGACCACGTTGCGGCACCGCTCGCCCGGTTTGGCGTTCGAGGAGCCGCGGTGAAAGCCGTTCGCGCCGAACATCATTCGTCGCGGCGCTATGAGGTGCGCCATGTGACGACGTATGCCTATCCCGACGATGTCACCTCGTCCTACGGCCGGGCCTGCCTGCGTCCGCGAGACACCCCCGAGCAGCAGGTGCTCGAGCACACCATGCAGATCGACCCGGTGCCCGATGCCTTCGTCGAGCATGTCGACCCCCCCCCCAACCACAGCCACTATCTCGAGATCCACACCCCGCACCGCACCCTGCGCGTGGCCAAGCAGAGCATTCTCTGGGTCCACCGGCCCGCGCCCGACCTCGGTGCCCTGGACGCGTGGACCGTGGCGGCCGCCGCCGCAGTCCCGGACAGGGAGGCGCCGCTGGAGCGCGCGGCATACCTGCTGCCCTCCACCTTGGTCGACCTTGCCCCCGAGGTCCGGGCGTATGCCGAGCGCTACCTCCCCCCGGACGCGGGCCTGGGCGCCGGGCTGGCCGCTCTGACGACGGGCATCTTCACCGGCTTCCGCTATGCCAAGGGCGCGACGACGGTGCGCACCACCCTGCCGCAACTGCTGCAGATCGGCGCCGGTGTCTGTCAGGACTTCGCCCACTTGGCCATCGGCGCCCTGCGCTCCGTGGGCATCCCGGCACGCTATGTTAGCGGCTATCTCGAGACGAGCCCGCCGCCGGGCAAACCCAAACTTCAGGGTTCGGACGCGACCCACGCGTGGGTTTCGGTGCGCACGCCGGACGGCAGCTGGCTCGATCTCGATCCGACCAACGACTGTGTGGCAGACTCGCGCTACCTGATCACCGCCTGGGGCCGCGACTACCGCGACGTCTCCCCACTCAAGGGCGTGATCTTCACCGAGGGAAGCGGCAGTTCCCTCGACGTCAGCGTGGACGTCACTCGATTGCCCGACTGACAGGACCCCCGCCATGACCGACAATCCCGCGCTGAGCCGCGACGTCTCCGCCCACCTCACCGCCCGCGTGACGCAGGAGGCGGAGATCGTGCTGAGCCTCGCCACGGCATACCGCCCCTCGCAGGAAGAGCTGAGCATCACCGTCGACGGTGCGCCCGTGCCTTGCGAACAGGTGGTCTCGACCCACGACACGCGCCTGCACATCGTGCCCAAGACGCCTGTTGGCACGCTCGAAGTGCGTTATGCGGCAAAGCTTTTCGGCGACTTGCCGATCGATCCACGACGCGACGGTCCGGCTGATCGAATTCTCTATCTGCGGCCGAGCCGCTACTGCGAATCCGACACCCTCGCCGAGGTCGCGGCGGCCGAGTTCGAGGGGTTGGCCGGCAAGGACCTGCTCGACGGGGTCAGCTCCTGGGTGGGCCAGCGGCTCGCCTATGTCAGCGGCTCGAGCCGCCCGACCGACGGCGCCGTTCAGACCTATCTGTCCCGGGCCGGAGTATGCCGCGACTTCGCCCACCTGGTCATCGCGCTGCTGCGGGCGCGGGGCGTGCCGGCGCGGCTGGTGTCGGTATATGCCCCGGGTCTGTCGCCGATGGACTTCCACGCCGTGGCCGAAGCCTGTCTGGACGATCGGTGGTATGTCGTCGACGCCACCACCCTTGCCCCGCGCGCCGGGATGGTCCGGATCGCGACCGGCCGCGACGCCTCCGACACCGCGTTCCTCACCGTGCACTCCGGGCGCCTCGACCTGACCGGGATCGAGGTCAACGCGACGATGTCCCCCGCCCTCCCCGACGACGACGTCACCGCGCTGGTCTCGCTGGCCTGAGACGAGACGCGACCCCCGTCGAGAGCGCACGACACGCCGTTAACACTCGGTGTTTACGGCGCGTCGTGCACTCTCCACTGTCTTTCGGGTCCAGGGCATCGACCGCTGCCGGGCGTAGACCGCGAGTGGCGTCCGGCAGCGATCGACCCTCAAACCAGGCCGTGGCGGGCCCGGCTGGCCTGCTCCTGCTTGCGGAATTGTCCGAAGCGGGGCAGGAACTTGTCCCAGTCGATGATGTGGGCGTCGATCTCGGGGCCGTCGATGCAGGCGTGCTTGCGCACGGTCTTGCCCTCGATGGTCACCGGGACCATGCAGGCGCCGCACATGCCGGTGGCGTCGACCATGATGGAGTTGAGGCTGGCGACGGTGTGCACGTCATACTTCTTGGCGAGATCGGCGACGGCCCGCATCATCAGCGGCGGGCCGATGGTGACGACCTCGGCGATGCGCCGACCGGTCCCCGCTCGAGCAGCCTCGAGCATGGTCTCCAGCGGCGTGGTGACGAAACCCTCGACGCCGAAGGTGCCGTCGTTGGTCGCGTAGACGACCTCCAGCGTGTCCGGGAACTCCCGCTGCAACCCAGCCATCCGCTCGTCCTCGCCCGTCCAGAACAGCAGTGAGGCAGAACGGAATCCGGCGATCAGCGTGACGTGGTTGCCGCGCCGCAGGTGCTCGCGGGCGATCGGATAGACCGGCGGCAGGCCGAGCCCGCCGGCGGTGAAGACGACGGTCTCGGTGGCCGGGTCGTAGGCGTTGATCTCGCTCGGCCGGCCCAGCGGGCCGGCGATCCCGGCGAAGGAGTCACCGACGTTCATCTGGTTCATCTCGATGCTCGAGGTGCCGACGCCCTGGATGACCAGGCAGATCGTGCCCTTCTCGGTGTCCCAGTCCGCGAGGGTGAGCGGGATGAGTTCCCCGTCCTCCCACGGCAGCACGCGCACGAATTGACCGGCCTGCGCCGCCTCGGCGATCACCGGCGAGTGCACGATGATCTCCTCGATCCCGTCGGCCAGGTGCGCCTTGGCGACGATGACCTGGCTCGCCGAGGCGCGCTCGGTGTAGTCCTTGGCCTTGGCCACCATGAGCGGGATCTGGTCGGCGGGGACGTCGAGATGCCCGATGATCTCGCGCGCGGCGGCTTGGCCGTCGCCCGCGGCGTTGATCGCCGTTGATCCGCCGCGGGCGGCGTCTCCTCCGGAGTACACCCCCTCGATGGACGTTTCTTGAGATCCCTTGTGCTCCAGGTCGATCGTGCCCCACTTGGTGGTATGCAGTGTCGGCTCGGAGTCCTTGACGATCGGGTTGGCAGCGTTGCCGAGTGCCATGATGACCAGATCGGCCTTCATCGTCTCGGTCTGGCCGGTGGGGACCGGGCGCCGGCGGCCGGACGCGTCGGGCTCGCCGAGTTCCATGACGTCGAGGATGGCGGCGGAGACGAAGCCGGTCTTGTCGTCGCCGAGGAATTCCGTCGGACCACGCAGGACGAGCAGCTTGATGCCCTCCTCCAGCGCGTGTTCCAACTCCTCGACGCGGGCCGGCATCTCGGACTGGGTGCGGCGATAGACGATCGTCACGTTCCCACCCAGGCGCTTGGAGGTGCGAGCCGCATCCATGGCCGTGTTGCCGCCGCCGATGATGAGGACTTCCTTGTCCTTGACTTCGGGCAGCGGTGTCTCGTAGTCGTCGCGCAGCCCCTGCATGAGGTTGACGCGGGTGAGGAACTCGTTGGCGGACATGACATTCAGGTAGTGCTCGCCGGGCACGTCCATGAACCGGGGCAGCCCGGCGCCGGTGCCGACGAAGACCTTGTAGAAGCCGTTCTCCCGCAACTGTTCGATCGTCGCCGTCTTGCCGACGACGAAGTTGGAGACGAACTTGCCGCCGAGCAGCTTGATCTTGCCGACGACGTCGTCGACGAGCTCGTTGGGGAGGCGGAACTCGGGTATGCCGTAGCGCAGCACGCCCCCGAGCGCATGGAAGGCCTCGAACACCGTCACCGGGAAGCCTTCTGCCGCAAGCAGATAGGCGTTGATCAGCCCCGACGGCCCCGAGCCGATGATGGCCACCGGAGGCTTGCTGGCCACCAGCCACGGGTCGCGCCGATGGGCGAAGCGTGCCGCATCGCCGTCGGGGTTGACGAGCTTCTCCCGCTCGGGCAGGAACCATTCGAGTTGGCCGATGGCGATCGGCATCTTGTTCTGGATGCACACGCCCTGGCACTGCAACTCCTGCGGGCACACGCGGCCGGTGACATCGGGCAGCGGGTTGCACGATTCGATCAGTTCCATCGCCTCGTGGAACTTGCCGGTCCCGACGAGCTCCAACACCTTGGGGATGTGGATCTTGACCGGGCAGCCGCCCTTGAGGTCCGGCTTGCCGGCGATGTGCACGCCGACCTCACACGGCTTCTCCTCGCATTGCTTGTCGCGCAACGCTTCCAGCCACACGAAGAGGTCGACCTCGGCCCGGCTGTAGCCGACGTTCATATAGCCGAGATAGCCCTCGTTGACCAGACCGAAGTCGTGGGAGCGGTCCTCGGGTTCGCGAATGTGCGGCGGGATGGAGTTGCCCGCCGGCCAGTCCACCGACAGGCCCTTGAACATCGGATAGCTGTCGGAGAGATGGGCATCGAGCGCCCGGACGAACTTGCGCTTGCCCTTCAGCGGCTGTGCCCACAGGAAGCGCATGATGACCCGGGACGCGTCGTCCTCGCGCAGCAGCACCTTCCACAATTCCTTGACGAAGTCGGCGCCCAACTCGTCCTGAGAGAACTCCCACATCACGGCGTTCATGCCGTCGTCGATGAACATCTGCCGGAAGGTCGCCGGCTCGGCGATCAGCCGCCGCTTGAGCAACTCGATCTGCCGGTTGTAGGACTCCACCGCGTCGCTGTGCTCCAGCGTGGCGACCTGCGCCTGGGTGGCGGCGAGTTGGTCGCTGGCGGCCAGCCACTCGTGCAGTTCGCCGGTCATTGGATGATCTCCGCGTCGCAGGTCTTCTTGACCCGGTCCATCCGCTTCTCCAGATCCGGCGTGATCTCGACGCTCTCGAGCGCACCGGGGATCATCCGGGCGACCTTCTGCGGCAGCCCGTCGATGATCATCGTGTGCTGCTCGAACAGCTGCGGCAGCTCCTGATAGCAGGTGCCGCAGTCGTTGCACTTCGGGATGTCGACCTCGTCCAGCCAGATCGGCGCGTCGATCACGGCGGTTGCAGCCTCGGCCGGCGCGGCCGCCGGGGCTGCGCCACCCGGCATACCTCCGGCGCCGCTCGGGCGCACGGGGATGGCCGAGCCGAGCGAGACCGGAGCGCGGCTGGAGGAGGCGAGCGAACTCATCGCGTTGGCGATCTCGTCGATCGCGTTCTCGCGCGCCCGCATCGCCTCGTCATACCGCGCCTGCAGATCCTTCAGGTCGGAGGTGTGCAGTGCCGTCAGCTGGGCCTCGTGGACGCCGGAGAGGTACTGGAGCATCTGCCAGTAGCGGCGCCGGTCCTTCACGAGCGAGACGATCGAGGCCGAGCACTGCACCTTGATGAGCTTCTGGTCGTCGTCGGTGGCCCAGATGAAGGGCACCTTGGAGGCCTGTTGCTCCTTGGGCAGTTCGATGTATTCGTCCATCGGCACCGCTACGGGTTCGAGGTCGGTCGGCAGCCGGTGGAACTGCTTGCGGAAGCGGGTCTCGCCGAGCGCGAACTCCGCCGGCGTCAATGCGGCCTTCATCAGCTGGATGTTGCCGTCGTCGTCCTTGTAGGCGAGATCCGTTGTCGTCCAGGTCTTCTCGATGTCGGGGTTGCCCTCCAGGGAGAACCAGTCGTGCAGGGTCGAGCCGCGCCGTGGGTCGTGCACGAAGACCGGGTTCATCCGGGACTCGACCGCGAGCCGAGCGCGGGCCGCCGAGGCGTCCTCGCTGATGCCGTGCTCGGATCCACACGGGGTGTAGATGTCGAGCACCGCCGGCGCGTCGGTGTAGCGGAGGAACTCCATCGCATTGGTCAGGAAGTGTCCCTGGATGGCGGTGCTCGTCGCGCACACGAAGACGTGCGGGTGGAAGGAGGCGAGCAGGCCGAGTTCCTTGCGGGACTCGTGCTTGCCGTCGTGCGCCGACCCGAAGCGGGAGAGGTCGGAGTCCTGCGCCGTCAGACTCGCCGTGGAGGCCTGCCCGCCGGTGTTGGAATAGACGCCGGAGTTGAGGACCATGACCTTGATCGGGGTGTCGGAGGCGAGGATCCGCGACATCGCGCCGAAGCCGATGTCGTAGGAGGCGCCGTCGCCACCGATGGTCAGCACGGTCGGCATCAGGTCGAGTTCGGGCTTGGTGAAGTCGCCCCACCCGAGCATCGTCAACTGCTTGTCATGGACGGCCGGGTCATAGCTGTCGCTCAGCTCCAGCTCGGCCAGGCGCATCGCCTTGACATCCGTAACCAGTTGCGCCGCAGTGCCTTCGAAGATGCCCTTGGCCAGTGGCTGGGCGTCTTGGAAGAGGCTGTTGACCCACGGGTCGGTGTAGGGGTTGAACGGCATCGTCGAGGCGTAGACGCTGCTGCAGCCGGTGGCGTTGGCGATGATCGTCGACGCCGGGCCGGTGCCGGTCGGGCCGCCCTCGAGCAGATAGAGC
Source organism: Nostocoides australiense Ben110 (assembly GCF_001050535.1). Lineage (GTDB taxonomy): Bacteria > Actinomycetota > Actinomycetes > Actinomycetales > Dermatophilaceae > Nostocoides_A > Nostocoides_A australiense. The sequence goes on from NZ_HG764815.1 coordinate 198,908, forward strand.
CGGTGCTCGAGCGTCTTGATCGCGCCGTTGATCCGCTCGCGTCGCTCGTCGCTGTCGACGGTCGAGGCCTTGGCGTAGAGCCGGTCGATCAGGCCGATGAGCTCCTTGGTGTGCGCCTTGCGCCGCCGCTCGCCGAGGGCGTGCGAGGTCGACATGACGAGCCGGATGGCTGTCACCTCACCGCAGCCGCGGCAGCCGCCGTGCCCGCCGGTGGTCGCCCAGAAGTTGGCGTGGTCGAGCATGAGCCGCTTGATGTCGCCGTCGGGGCTGTCGGAGCCCTCGACGAAGCGGGTGGGCGTGTTCGGGTTCGCCGTCATGAACGCGAAGCGCTCCTGGAGCGTGGCGAGCACGCCGGCGTCCTGCTCCTGCACGGTCAGGGCCCCCGGTCCGCAGACCTCGACGCACTCGAGGCAGCCGGTGCACTTCCACGGGTCGATCGTCGCGGCGAACAGGCCGCCGGTGCCCGGCTCGTCCTTCTCGGGTGAGTCGAAGAACGGGCGAGTGCGCGCCACCGGGTAGGTCGCGAGCTTGGCCACGAGCTTGTCGACCGTATGCTGCATGGTCGGGTCCGTCGCGACGCTCGCCGCGGCGGTGGCCACGATCTCGTGGAACGGCTTTTCTTCCCTGTGCCGCAACGCTTCTCGGGTGCGTTCGGCGATGCCGAAGATCTCCTTGCGGAGCACATCCTTCTGTCCGTCGGTGGCGTCGATCTCGGTGACCGCCGTGAGGATCAGGTCGTGTATCTCGTGGACCGTGTTGGGGATCGCCGCGTCCGGGCAGACCAGCGCGCACTCCATGCAGCCGGTGCAGATGTCGGGGTTGAACGCCGGCACCTCACGCCGGAAGAGGCCCTTGTCCTTGCCGGCGGCGGTGCCGGGCGGCATGAACAGACCGGCACCCGGGAGCACCGGGGCCTCGCCGATGGTGCCCTCGCGGAAGGGTCGCGCCATCAGGTCCTCGTAATAGGTGGGGTCGAACAGGCCGGAGGTCCGCTCCGCGCGAGCGCTCGGGCACATCGACGCCGACAACGCCACCGTGAGCAGGGGTTTCGGCGCCGGGTGGTCGTCGATCTCGAGGAAGGCCGCGGTGTCGTAGTCGATCTGCGTCGTTGCCTCGATGCCGTCGAGGATGACGGACATATTGCTCTCGACGACGGTCTCGCCCTTGCGGCCGAACTTCTTCTCGATCTGCTTGTGGACGCGCTCGAGGATCTGGTCGCGCGAGGCACCGTGGGCGACGCGGTCGACGTGGGCCGCGACCGCACCGATGAACGCGATGCCCATCATGCGAGTCTCGAGTTCGGGGATCGGCGCGTGCTTCTTGGCCACCGTGAAGGCGTCGACGACGAAGAAGCGGATCTTCTTGTCACGGATCGTCTTTCGCGCACCCCGCGGCAGGTCCGCCCAGACCTGCTCGGGGCTGAGGTTGGACTGGAGGATGAACGTGCCACCCTCGGCCAAGCCCTTGAGCGGGTTGGTGTGGATGAACGCCTTGTGGTCGGGCGCGATGACGACTTCGACGTCCTCCAACTCGGCGTTGGTCGTCAGGATCGGCTCCGGCGAGAGCGTGATGTAGTAGTTCGTCGGCGCGCCGGACTTCTCCGAGCCGTATTTCGGCGCCGACTTGCTGTGCATCCCGAGGACGCCGGCGAGGATGTCGGTGAGCAGCTTGCCCGTCGCGATCGTGCCGTAACCGCCGACGGAGTGGAAGCGGATCCGCATCCCTTCTGCCGGAAGGAGATTCGGGTTCGGCTCGGTCTCGAGCGCCATGAGTTCAGTCTCGGGGTATGCCGCGCGCAGCCGCTCCTGGAGCTGCGCCATGTGCGGGTCGGGGTTCTTGTCGAAGAACTGCGACCCGAGATAGATGAGCGGAGGAAGGGTGCCTGCATCCAGCGCCTTGAACGCGGCATTCAGGTGGCGCGGCTGCAGGTCGTGTCCACCCAGGCCGAAGATGGCCGTGGTCAACACGGGCGACTGAGCCAGTGCGGGGATTCCGTTGTGCCGCTGCGACTCCGCGTTCTGCTGCGCCTTGAACAGGGCCGCCGTGACGAGGGACGTCAGCGCCGTCTGGTCGGAGCGCTCCAGGACGATGACGGACTTCTTGCCCGCGAGCGCAGCAACGACCTCGGCCTCGGGGAAGGGCTGCAGCATCTTGACGGAGACCAGGCCGGCCTTGATGCCCTGCTCGCGCAGGTAGGGCAGGACGGCGCGCACGTCGTCGCAGACCGAGCCGAGCCCGACCATGACGACCTCGGCGTCGTCGGTGTCATAGGTGTGAACCGGGGTGTAGGTGCGGCCCGTCAGTTCCGAATACTCCGCCATGGCCTGGCGCACCAGCGACGGCACGGCGGAGGCGAAGTGGGTGCGGTGGTCGACGGCGCCGGCCTGGAAGTCGGGCTGGTTCTGCACCGGCCCGGTCAGGCCGGGGTTGTTGACGTCGACGAGGGAGGGCACCAGCTGGCGCGTCCCCTTCTCCCACGCATTGACCCATTGGCGACGCCACGGCCCCTTGAGGTCCTCGGGGACCCAGGCGAGCGTCATACCCACCAGCTCTCCGTCGTTGTCCTTCTCCACCTCGTCCGCCTTGGCGGCGAGGAAAGCCTGCAGCGCCGCAACATCATCCGCCGGGATGTCCCGGCCGTGGCGACGCAGGAACCCCTCCAACTGGAAGACCCGGCCCTTGGCGCCGAACAGCATCTCCTGCGCCAGCGTCGGGCAGGCGATCCGGCCGGCGGGGTCACCCAGATATTCGCGCAGCAACTCCGGCTCCGGCATCAACGCCTCGGAGAGCATGTGGCTCGTCGAGAAGCCGTCCATCGCGTTGGCGACGGGGATCAGCGAGAGCGAGGAGGCGCGGTAGGAGATCGCGGCGAGGTCGGCGGCCTCCTGCGGGTTGGCGCCGAAGAGCACGGTGTAACCGGAGGACAGCAGCGCGTAGATGTCGTCGTGGCCGGCCATGACGTTGAGGGAGTGCTTCGACACCACACGCGCGGCGACCTGCAGCACGAAGCCGCCGATCTTCTTGCCGACGGTGACGAAGTGGGACTCCATCGCGTAGAGGATGCCCTGGCTGGAGGAGGCGTTCGAGATGAACGCGCCGCCGGTCAGGGCCGCGCCGAGCGCACCGGACTGGGCGGAGTGCTCGCCCTCGGGCTCGAAGAAGAACGCGTGCTTGCCCCAGACGTTGACACCACCCTCGGCGCGCGCGGCTTCATACAGCTCGGAGATCTCGGTCGAGGGGGTGATGGGGTAGCCGATGACCCCGCCGCAGACCTGGCTCATGACGTGAGCCACGGCGGCGTTGCCGTTGATGACGGTGGGTTGCCCCGGGTACTTCGCTGTGTTCGCGGTCATTTCGTTTCCTTCACCGGATTGCCACATCCGGTCTCGTCGGCCGCGCGCCACCGCGGCCCTGTCGCGGTTGGAGTCCTAGGTGTCGGACTCCTCGGGGTCGACATGCGGGAAGAATCCCGACGTGCCAAGTTCGGGTGATTCAAAGAGGTCCGTGGCGAAGTCCTCCGGCGGGGGCTGGTCGAGGACGTCCGATTCCGCTCGGGTCATCACGTCGCTCATCGCCTGCCTCCAGTCGTAGGTGACTCATCGGCAGCGGGCGGCAAACCTCGACCCCTTGCGCGGCGCACCACGTGGTGGCCGACGCTTGTCCTCGCTGTGGACCTTTTCATCAAGTCACTTCGCGCGGAGGAACGCAAGATGGAACGGAGTGGATTACGCCACACCGCGACGGGTGTCGGTCCTCGTTCCTAGAGTCGCGGGTATGACGTCGCTCCAGTTCTCGTCCGATGCCCTCGACCGCTCGCGCGCCTGGCTGGCTGCTCATGGCCGGCCTCTCGAGCGGGTGCGGCTCGCGCAGGTGCTCGGCACGGCCACCCCCGGTCAAGTCACCGATGCCGTGTCCGCCTATGCCAACTCCGACGGCGGGGTCGGCAACGCACTCGAGTCCGACTGCCGCGCACCGGAATCCAGTGCCCTCGGTGCGCTGACGGCGCTCGACATCCTCCGGGCACACCGCGTGCCGGGTGACCATCCGCTGGTGGGTCAGGTGTGCCGATGGCTCGTCGAGAGTGTCGAGTCCGATAGGCAAGGGCGCTTGGTATGGCCGTTCCTTCCCCCGTCGGCCCAGGCCAGTCCGCATGCGCCCTGGTGGGACCAGAGCGAGCCGGGTCAGCTCGCCGAGACGTTTGCCGGGTATGCCGCGAACCCGGGTGTCGCGTTGACCGCTCACCTGTGGCGGCGCGAGGTGGCTGCGCCGGGGAGCGTGCCTGCCGAGATGCTGGCCCAACTCACCCAGCAGGTGCGCGATGTGGCTGCTGACGGTGTCTCGGCGGAGGAAGTGAACGCCCACGATGCGTTGGCGCACTTCGCCGGAGAAGCCGCCACGCCCGCGGACGCGCGGGAGGCGGTCACGGCATACCTCCGTCGGGTGCTTCCGGAGCGGGTGATGGCGACGGAGGCCGACTACGCGACATACGGGATCCACCCGCTGTGGATCGCGCCCACGCCGGCGCACCCGCTCGCCGCCGCCCTGGCCGACACGCTGCCGATGGCTCTCGACCGGACGATCGCGAGCCAGCAGCCGGACGGCTCGTGGGCGACCTTCTGGGACTGGGGTGGCTGGCACCCGGATGTCTGGCCACAGGCCGAGCAGGAATGGCGCGGTTCGCTGATCGTCCGCAATATCGCCGCCCTGCTGGCTCATGGCCGGGTGGTTCGCCCGTAGCGGTGGGTTCGGGCATTACGCTCGGCGCCACACCGGTCGCCGATTCCCGAAGGAGCCCTCATGCGCCGACCCAATGTCACTGTCCTCGGCGGAGGGTCGTGGGGCAGTGCGATCGCCTCGATCGCCGCTCGAAATGCGCCGACTCTGTTGTGGGCGCGCGACGAGGCCACGGTCGCGGACATCAACGAGCGGCACGTCAACTCGCGCTACCTCGACGACCTGCCTTTGAATCCTGCGCTCCGGGCGACGAACGATCTGGAGCACGCCATCGCGACGGCAGACGTGCTGGTGCTCGGCGTGCCGTCACAAGCCTGCCGGGGAGTTCTCACTGAAGCAGCCGAGCACCTCCGCCCGTGGGTGCCGATCGTCTCGCTCGTCAAGGGCTTGGAGCAGGGCAGCCGGCTGCGGATCACGGAGGTCGTCCGCGAGACCCTGCCGGGCCATCCCGTCGGTGTGCTCAACGGGCCTAATATCGCGCGCGAAATCGCGGCCGGGTACGCCGCCGCCGCGACGCTGGCGATGCCTGACCAACAGCAGGCGGAGTCACTGCAGAATCTGTTGCGCTCCACCATGTTTCGCGTCTACACCTCAACCGATGTCGTGGGTGTCGAGGTGGCCGGGGCGCTGAAGAACATCTTCGCCATCGCGACCGGATTCGGCGACGGCCTGGAGGCCGGTGACAACACCCGGGCCATGGTCATCACCCGGTCGCTGCGCGAACTCTCGCGGCTCGGAGTCGCGATGGGCGGGCACGAGCAGACCTTCTCCGGACTCGCCGGGATGGGCGATCTCATCGCCACTTGCACCTCCCCCCATAGCCGCAACCGCCGCGTCGGCATCCGCTTGGCTCAGGGCAAGACGCTGCCCGAGATCGAGGCCGAACTGAAGCAGGTCGCCGAGGGCGTCAAGTCCGCCCCCGTCGTCATGGAGCTGTCCCGAGAGCATGGCGTCGAGATGCCCATCGCCCGCGAGGTCGACGCCGTCCTCAACCACGGCCAGACCGCCGTCCGTGCCTACCGGGGATTGCTGCGGGAGGCGCCGGAGCACGAGTTCCACGGCGATGCCTGGTAGGGGCTCCCCTTGTCAGGACCGGTGCTCCGGACCTCTCACGGCGACTGCGCCGTGTCACGGTGAACCACCGCCGATCATCGGCCGACGCGACCTGGACAGAGTCGATTCTGCACCACTGTCAGTGGTCAGTGCTATAAGCTCGGCGCACACGTAATCCCTTGGGAGACAATGATATTTCTCGAAATGGGGGTTGCGCGATCAGTCGAACAGATGTAGCATGAGGTATGGCAGTCCACCCCAGCACACCACGCGATCCCAGGTCCGGTGACCTCGGGATCAGCGACGTGCTGAACCTCGTGCGCGACTGCACCGCCGCGCTGTCATCCGTGCGTCAGGAGGTCGGCGCAGCCACCGAAGCGCAACTTCTCGACCTCGTCAGCGAACTGGGCGAACTCGCCTTGTGGAGTGACGCCGCGGAGGTCGCCGTCGTCGGCGACGCTCTCACCCGCGGCCTGCCCGCCGCCTCTCAGGTGCCTCTGAGCCCCGCCGACTGGATCGCCACGGCCTCGCGGCGGCATACCCGCGGTTCGGCGTCCCGCGTGGTGAAGATCGCCGAGGCCCTGCGGTCGCCGACGATCACCCGACCCGCCGGGGCGTTGGCCCCCGGCCAGGACGGCGAGGTTCTCGGCGAGGCGATCCTCGGCGCCGTCGTGCCGCTGCCCTGCGGCCAGGTCGCCATGGACGAGATGCGGCGCCTGGCACCAGATCTGCAGCCCGCCTTCGTGCCGGCAGCGTGGGAGGCCTACGCCCTCGTGGGGGCAGGCGGCGACCCACGAGAGGTCCGGCGCATCCGGCCCGAGCTGTATGCCCGCTTCGGCCGCCCCGACCGGTTGAACGATCGCGACGAGGGAGCCCGCAAGCATGCGTTCCTCTCCACCGGCGCCGTCGACCCGGTCGACGGCCTGACTGACTACCGGATGTCTCTCAGCGCCGAATCCGCTGCGATCCTCGAGGCCGCGCTCGACCGTCTCACCAAACCCCAACCCGGCCCCGACGGGGGCGCCGACCCCCGCTCCTACCCCACCCGACGAGCCGATGCCTTGATCGAACTGGTCCGGCGCGCGACGACACACGGCGTCGTCCCCACCGTCGCGCCCGACACCGGCGCCGGGCTCCAGGGGGATGGCCAGGGCCGCCCAGCCGCCGATCGCCGAGCCGCCGAACGCCCAGCCGCCGGGCGTCCGGCCAGCCAGGTGAGCCTTATCGTGCGCCTGGGTGACCTGCGCGACGAGGACGGTTGCGCCACCACCATCACCGGCCTGGACGCCGGGCGCTACCTGTCGATCGCGACCGCCCGGCTGCTGTCGTGCAACACGATGCTCGCCCCCATCATCGTGGACGAGCACGGCACGCCGATCATCATCGGTCACAGCAAACGGCTTTTCACCAGCCAACAGGTGCGAGCCATGCAACTGCGCGATGACGGGTGCTCTTTCCTGCACTGCAGCAGGCCGGCCGGCTGGGCCGATGCTCATCACCTGATCCATTGGGCCGACGGCGGTGCCACCGAGATCGACAACGGCGCGTTGCTGTGCAACTACCACCACCACGTCGTCCACTCCCGACGCCTCGCCGGCTGGGTCACCACCGACCCACCCGACGACACGCTGGGACGACCTCCCGGGAGCAGCGAGACCAGCGACGCCGAGGACCTCGCGCGCCGCCGGGACCGCGGCGAGCCCGCAGCTGCCGACCGGCCGGCCGGGCCACCCCGCGTGCACTGGGACTTGACCCCCGGCAGTTACGACCGGCTTCTAGCCGCCCGCGCCGGCGGCAGCGCCGCCTGACACTCGCCGTCCCGTCGCGGCGATTTCCGCTGCCCTGTCAGTCGGCCGGCTGTCAGTCCGCTGCCCTGTCAGTCGGCTGGCTGTCATTCATCTGGCTGTCAGTCGAATGTCCGGCGCATGGCGATGCGTTTGTGGCCCGCGTGATTGCCGCGCACCTCACCCAGAGGCGTGAAGCCGGCATCATCGAAGATGGTGCGCATCCCGGGGTAGGCCAGCGTCCTGTCGATTGTGTCCCCCTGGTTGTCGACGGGGAAGCCGTCGATGGCTTTGGCGCCCTTGCTCTTTGCGTAGTCAACGGCCCCGTCGAGCAGCGCTCGGGTGACGCCCGACCCAGTCCCCCACAGGCTGGCCGGCATGCGCACCTACGGCGACTCTTCGCCATCGGCGAGTTCCGAGCCCTGTTCGTCTCCCGCTGCCTCGTCATCGCCAGCCTCAGCTTGGCCTCGCTCGCCCTGGCCACGCTCGCCTACAAGGAGACCGGGTCGCCCATTCTCAGTGCGCTGGCCCTCGTCGGCGGTTCGCTGCTGACGCTGCTGGGATCGCTGACCGCCCTGAGCCTGTTCGACGGGCTGGACGCGCGCAGCGCCATCCTCCTCGTCATCGCCGTCACCGGAGCGCAAGCCGCATTGCAGGCCGTCCCTGGGTTGCCGTTGCCCGTGCGGTTCGCCGTGCTGCTCGCGGGGGTCAGGGCCCGACCCATACCTGCGCGTCCGGGGAATATCCTCGCCGAGACCCACCGGGTCAACGCCCATGTGCTGGGCTCGCCCATCCTGCGCCCGATCATGCTCAGCGCGTGGCTTCCCAATGGCCTCATCGTCGGATGTGAAGCCCTCTTCATTCCCTACGGAGGCAAGGCGTGGTCCGGCTTCCTCTTCGCGGCCGCAGCGGGCGGGATGCTCCTCGGCGACATCGTCGTCGACCGCATACTGACCACCGACCGCCGGGACCGGCTGCTGACACCGCTGCGCCTGCTGCTGGCACTGCCCTACCTCGGCCTCCTCTTCCACACGCCGGTCGGCGTGGCGTTGGTCCTGGGATTCGTCGCCAGCGCCGGCTACTCGGCTTCCCTTGTCTTGCAGGAGCGGCTCGCCCATGAGGCGGATCCGGACGTCGAAGGGCAGGTCTTCGGACTCTTCGGCAACGGGCAGATGGTGGGACAGTCCCTCGGCGCCCTGGCCGGTGGGCTGCTCGCCACCGTGCTGTCGCCCGCTACCTCGATGGGCCTCCTCGTCGCGGCGTCGGTGCTCGTCACCGTGTCCTTGAACGCCGGCCTGCGCCGCTCCCGACGCAGCCTCCCCAACGTCTGACGCCTCATACACTCGCGCGTATGCCGCTGACCCCCTCCCGCCGCTCTGAGGTCCCGCCGTTCACCGTGATGACGGTGCTGCAAGCCGTGGCCGAGGCCCGCGCCCAGGGACGCGAGGTCATCAGTCTGTGCGCCGGCGAGCCCGGGCAGGGCGCGCCCGGGCCGGTGCGCGACGTCGCCGCTCACCTCATGATCAACGAGATTCCGTTGGGCTACAGCGAGACTCGCGGTCTGCTCGCGCTCCGTCAGGCCATCGCCGGTCACTACCTGAAGTGGTACGACCTCGACCTCGACCCCGAGCGGATCTGCGTGACAACCGGCAGCTCCGGGGCCTTCCTCCTCGCCTTCTTGAGCGCCTTCGACCCCGGCGACCGGGTGGCGGTCGCCCGGCCCGGCTACCCGGCATATGTCAACATCCTGCGCTCGCTCGGGTGCGAGGTCGTCGAGTTGGACACCGGCGAAGAGGTGCGCTTCCAGCCGACGGCCGAACTCTTGGCGGCGGCGCACACCCAGGCACCGCTGACCGGCGTCATCCTGGCGAGCCCGGCAAATCCGACCGGCACGATGATCGCCGACACCGAACTCGAGGCGATCCTCACGTGGTGCCGCGACAACGAGGTCCGCGTCGTCAGCGACGAGATCTATCACGGTGTGACCTTCACCGGCTCGGTCGGCACCTGCGCCTGGCAGTTGGATGAGAACGCCGTCGTGATCTCTTCCTTCAGCAAGTACTGGGGCATGACCGGGTGGCGCCTCGGGTGGATGCTCATGCCCGCTGACCTCGCACCGCGGATCGACGCCCTCGCCGGCAATCTCGCCCTCTGCGCGCCGGTGCCCGCCCAGCATGCGGCGGTCGCCGGGTTCACCGAGGAGTCGTATGCCGAGTGCGAACGCGCCGTTGCCGGATTCGCGCTCGCCCGCAAGATCGTCCTCGATGCCATCCCGCGACTCGGCTGGGCCGGCGTCGCCCCCGCCGATGGGGCCTTCTACGTGTATGCCGGGATCCGCGATCAGCTTGGGCCATATGCCGATTCGGTCGCCTGGTGCTCGGCGCTGCTCGCCGAACAGGATGTCGCCGTCACCCCCGGCACTGACTTCGACGGGGCGCACGGACACGAATACATCCGGTTGTCGCTGGCCCGGGGCCCGGACGCGGTCGCCGAGGCGATCCGCCGCATACTCCCATTCCAGCACTCCCTGGCCAACCGAGGAACCTCTGCTAGTGTCCCGCGCCGGAAGTTCTAATGAGAAGTCTTCCGAGGGATTTGAGGATGTCTTCGGCGGTTTTGGTCCAGATGAAGGGTTTGGGGTCGGTGTTCCAGGTCTTGATCCAAGCAGAGGTTCCTTGGGAGGGAACGGGTTTCACGCCCGGGCGGCGCGCATCTGCTCGGTGAAGACCTCTGTGGAGACGGCCGCGATGAGGGCGACGGCTTCGGTGATCTCGCGGAGCTCCTGCTCGAAGCGGGCGGCCCGCTCGGAACGGTCCGGGCCGTCTACCAAGACCCCTTGGTTGTCCGCCAGTTGCAGGCCGGTGGCGAAGAGGAGCGCCGAGACCGGGTCCGCCGAGGCGACCCGGCGCTGGGCGATCAGTTGCTCGCCGTAGGCGAGGGCGTCCTTGGTGACCTGGGCCTTGTCGATCGGTCCCGCTGCGCCATGGTGGGCGAGCACGTCGGCGACGATGCCGTAGGCCTCGAAGAACGGCCGGAGACTCACGGGTGCGACGAGCGGCATCCGGCCGCGCAGCATCGTGCGGATATCGAAGTCGGCGGCAGTCAATTTCGCCTCCCACCCGGGGTCGGCCATCGCCATCTGCGCGGCGATCTGCTCGCGATAGACCGACTTCTCCTGGAAGTAGAAGTCGAACTTCAGCAGATCCCGCAGGCGGTCGACCGCGCGCCAGAACCGCTCCAATCGCTTTGTGCCGGAGTCGGATCGGGCGGCGAGCGCCAGGGCGATCTCGCAGATGGCGCCGAGCTGGAAGAACTGGATGATCGAGTTCCGATAGAAGGTCGCGGCGAGTTGCTTGTCCGGGCCGATGAGCCAGACGACGTCCCGTGCGCCCTCGACGCGCGTGACGATGCCGGACGCCGCGAGAGCGCGCAGCACCTGCTCGACGCCGGCTTCCGCGCGCAGGTTTGGCACGCTCGAGGCCAGCGGGGCGGCGAGGTTCTCGAGATAGTCCAGGACCTGGCTGAGCGCGACCGTGACCTGTCGCGAGGTCAGGGCGGCACCTTGCGTCGCCAGCAGCGTCGCGGTGACCAGTGCCGTCGGTGTCACCGGCATCGCCATGTTGATCCGCCAGGCCACCTCGAAGGCCATCTTCTGCAGGGCGAGCGCACGCCTGGCCTCGTCCTGGGCGATCTCGCCATTGGGCGGCCCCATGAGCGATCGCATCGAGACCGGTTCCGGATAACGGATGTAGATCTTGCCGAAGTTGCCCTGCCCCTGTGCCTTGATGAAGCCGTAGAGCCACTTCATCCCCTCGGCGGCCTTCTTGCCGCCGCGCGCGTATTCGGCATACTCGCCGACTTCGTGCAACTGGTCGAACGCGATCGAGACCGGTTGCAGGGCAATGTCGTCCGACCGGCCCTCGATGTAGGCATCGGCGACGAAGGACAACAACCCGAGCTTGGGAGGAAGCATCTTGCCCGTGCGAGAGCGCGTGCCCTCGATCGACCACGAGAGGTTGAACCGCTTCTCGGCGAGATAGCCGACGAACTCTTTGAGAAGGAACTTGTAGAGAGGGTCGCCGATAGAGCGTCGGATGAAGATGACACCGCTACGCCGCAGGATCGCGCCCATCGGGCCGAACGACATATTGATGCCGGCGAACATGTGCGGCAGCGGGAGACCGTTCTCGTGGAGCGATGCCGCCAGCACCGGGGTGTCCAGATTGGAGCGGTGCGACCACAAGAAGATAACGGGGCGCTCGGCCAGTGTCTGCTTGAGCCGCGAGATCTCGGTGGTGTCGGTGTCGATCGTGGGGTCGAAGCCGCGCTGGAACACCGCGCGGCCCACGCGAGGGTAGACGTCGATGAACAGCCGGCCCCACCCGGTCGCCATCTCTTCGAGGATCTCCTCGACCTTCTCCTCACTCGTTGCGTCGGGGCCGAGTTCGAGCCGAATCCGTTGCAGCCCGGCCTGGAAGTGCTTGTTGGCGAGGATCTCGTCCTTGACCAGTTTGGCCGACTTGAACTGTGGCCCCAGCAATTGGGCCTCCGCGCGCTGTAGGGCCAGTCGGGCCCGGCGAATGACGAATCTCGCGAAGCCGTCGGCATCTGCGGCGGGATCCTTCCCGGACTCGACGTAGCGCTCCCGGAGGGTCGCCACGCTGGCGCTCGCCCCCTCGGTCACGCGGCCTCGATCGGGCTCCTTGCGCGCGATCGCGCCTTGCTGGCGCGGTGTCGGCTTGTAGGGATTGTGTCCGCGCGCCAGGTCGCGCAGCCGCACCTTACGCTCGCCGTCCGTGTGCTCGGACGGCAGCCAGGTCACCCCCATCGGCAGCAGTTCGACGTCCCCGAACTCCGCCAACCGCACCCGCAGGCCCTCGATATCGGCCGGTGACGCCTTGGCCCGGGGCACGCCGAGGACTTCCGGCGCGTCCGGACCGTCACCGAAGAGCTGGCGGACGCGGTCCCGGACCAGCCGTTCCTCGACGGCGGTGCGCGTGACCGCGAAGACGACAAGGCGGCCAGCGACGGTGCGTTCAGAAGCGGTGCGTTCAGAGACGGTGCGTTCAGACACGAGGATCCCCTTCGGCAGGCCAGTTGCTCAGCACGTCCAGATACAGATCACGCACCCCGTCAATCCGTTCGACGAGTTCCTCCTCGGGCCACTGGGATACTGAAATTGGTTGCAGCACGGCTATATTCACGGTGCCCGGGTTCACGGTCATCGAGTCGCGAGCCGCAACGTCGTCGGCATTGCCGATCACGATCGGCACGACGGGCACACCGGCAGACATGGCCATCCGGAAGGCGCCCTTCTTGAAGGCGCCGACCTCATGCGTGTCGTAGCGGTGACCCTCAGGTGACACGACGACGGAGATGCCCTTCGCGAGAACCCGTTCGACGTCCTGCATGGAGGACACCGCCGCGTCGGTGTTCTCCCGGTCGATGAAGGCGATGTCCATGGCCCGGCCGAAGGTGCCGAAGAGCGGGTTGGACTTCAGTTCGTGTTTGGCGACGCCCGTGAAATCAGTGCGCACCACCGCCGACACGATGAACGTGTCCATCGCGGTGCGGTGGTTGAAGATGAAGATCGCCGGCCGGTGTGCATCGAGGTTGTGCGCCCCGACGACGTTCAGCTTCACGCCTTGTGCTTCGAGCAGCGCCCGGGGCCACAGGCCCGTGACGACATTGAGACCTGAGCGCTTGCTGCCGGTGATCGCTCCGACCACGGCCGCGCCGGCGGCGGTGATCGGGGCCAGCAGTGACGCCCCGATCAGGTTGCGGACCAACGACTCCCGGCCATCGATACCGCGCGTCGAATAGCGCGAGATCGGCCAGCCGCGTTTCTTGGCCACCTTGGCCATCAGCGGTCCGGGGTTGGTCGGGCGCGGATTGCCGACCAGGTGCATCAGCGCGACATCCTCGTCCCCGTCGGCATAGAAGTAACAGTCGGCGAGATCGACACCGGCAGACGCGGCATACCGCTGGGCCGCTGTGGCCTTGCCCTCTCCCCAGATCACCGGCTCCACCAGACCACCGGTCAAGGTGCCGTCGGCGTCCACCACGAACTGATTGCACACCACGTCGTCGATGCCGAGATAGTCGGCGACCGGTTGCACCTGCATGCTCGTCGCCGACGAACACAGCACGACGCGATGTCCCCGCTCGCGGTGCGCCCGCACCAGCGCCCGGGTCTCGGGATAGAGCAGATCGGCGACCTGGTCACCGAAGACCTTCTCCCCCAACGCATGCAGCTCATCCAGCGTGCGCCCGCGAAAGACGGACGACGCCTGTTGTACCAGGCTCTCGAACGGTGCCGCGCCCGCCTGATAACTCAGCCCCAGGCCGACCATGCGCAGGAAGTCGAGAACGCCGATGTCCCGGTTGCGCAGCCCGGCCTTGGTATAGATCGTGACCGTGTACCCGGCGACGAGTGTGCCGTCGAGGTCGAAGAAGGCCGCGATGTGATCACCCTCGGGTGAACCGAGGACCTCGGCGACGGTGCCGGGGACCCGGGGGGCGGAGTTCACCGGGCCCGCTTACGCGTTGCCGCCGCTCGCGTCCCGGACGCGGCCCGCGCGGCGGGAACCTTCGGCGACGGGGCGAGCCGCGCGGCCTTCTTCTTCACGACGGGATGTGTTCCTGCCAATGGCGCGATGACACCGCCGGCGGCCAACACCTCGGCGAACCCCTCACGCAAGCACTTCTCGAGCAGGTCATCGTCGACGAAACTCGCTGTGTCATAACGGAAACCGATGAAAGCACGCCCCAGGCGAGTGATCATCGTGGCCATCATCCCGACGCCCGGCACCGGGCCCATGCCGTATTGCGCGACGACCTGGGCCCCGGCCACGAAGGTCGGCCCGGGATAGGACATGACGTTGCTGCACTGGACGTCCACCGGCGCCACCGCGCCGACCAGCGGGTCCACCACGAGGTCCGGCAGCATCGCCGTCAGCGAGGACACGACACCCATCACGTCCAGCGCCGGCTCGTCGCGGCGCGTCGCCACGATCCGCCGGATCGCGGCGATCCGCGCGGCGGGATCGGCCTCGCCGATCGGCGCCGCCAGGATCAGGCCGGTCCACCGGTTGCCTCCCGCGTCGTCCGAGGTTGCGCGCAGGCTCACCGGGATCGCCATCGGCAGCGAGTCGACCGGCAGCCCGAGCCCCTCGTGATAGCGCCGCAAGGCGCCGCACATCGCGGCGAGATAGGCGTCATTGACACTGCCGCCCAACGCCTTTCCGGCAGCTTTCAACCCCGGCAGGTCGAGTTCCAGGGTCAGCATGCGACGCTGGATCCCGCGGCCCGCAAGCAGCGGCGACGGTTGGGCCTGGGCGACCGCGCCCAGCACGCGGCGCAGCGACGCGGCATACCCCAAGGCGCCGGAAACAGCGCCCACGGGATCGCCCACGGCCTTCAGTCCCAGCCCCAGCGCCGAACGCGTGACGCCCACGGCCCGCCACGGCAGTTCCTTGACGCCTTGCAGCGCCAGATCGTTCGGCTCCAGATCGTGCGGCACGGGCAGCTCGGGCATCGCCAGCCCGCGGCCTTCGCGCGTCAGGTCGTAGACCTGCGCGAACATCTCGACGCCACCGACGCCGTCGGTGATGGCGTGACTGAGCTGCGAGATCATGGCGGCGCCGCCACCCTCGAGCCCCTCGACCAGCGTGACCCGCCACAAGGGCCGCTGCAGATCCAGCGGGGTGATGAACAGCTGCTCGGCGAAGTCCAGCAACTCCCGGTGGGATCCGTTGCCGGGCAACGCCACTCGGCGCACGTGATAGGACAGGTCGAAGTCGGGATCGATCACCCAACGCGGTGACGTCGTCGGCGCGCTGGGCACCACCACCCGCTGACGCAGCCGCGCAACCGAGCGCGACGCCCGCTCGAAGGTCTCCAGGAATCGATCCCAGTCCGGCGGGGCCTCCAGCAGTTCGACGCTCAGGACGCTGCTGCGGGTGCGCGGATTGGCCTCACCGCGGTGCAAGAAGTGATCGGCCGCCGTCATCGGCACTTGGCCGGTCGCTGAACTCATGCGCCAAGGATCACGGGCGCCGGGACACCTGGTCAACTCACCGCCGCCACGTGAGCACGGGTCCGTGACGTGGCCAGGATCCCCGTGGCGTGACAGGGTGTCGAGGTGCACTGCATCGGAATCGACCTCGCGTGGGGCGACCGCGCTCACACGGGCGTCGCCGTGCTCGACGACGGCGGGCGCCTCGAGCTGGTCACCGGCGCCACCGACGACGCCTCGATCGCGCGGGCCCTGGCCCCGTATGCCGAGCGCGACGTCGTCGTGGCCATCGATGCTCCGATCGTGGTCACCAATGCGACCGGAGCCCGCGCGGCCGAGCGCGCGCTGGGGGCGGACTTCGCGCGCTTCGACGCCGGCGCCCATCCGACCAACACCGGCAGGCCGGAGTTCGCCGAGGGTTCCCGGGCCTCCCGCCTGGTCGCTGCCCTCGACCTGACGGTGACCTTGGACCCGCAGACGAGCCGCCGGGCGATCGAGGTTTATCCGCACGCCGCTTCCATCGCTCTGTTCCGCCTCGGCCGGACCCTCAAATACAAGAACAAGCCCGGCCGCTCGCTCGTCGCGATGCGGGGTGAGCTGCTGCGGCTGACCCAGCTGCTCGAGTCGCTCGCGGACGCGACCCCCCGGCTGGACCTGCATACGGCCGCCTGGAGCGACCTGGTCGCCGGCATCGCCGGCGCGACCCGCAAGGCCGACCTGCAGCGCGCCGAGGATCAGGTGGACGCGGTGCTGTGCGCGTATGTCGCTCGGCTGGCCGCGCTCGATCCGCAGAGTCTGGCGACCTACGGTGACGACGCGAGCGGGGTCGTCGTCACACCCCGGCTGCCCGCCGATCACCAGCCCGAGCCCCGCCCGGCCCGCCAACCCGGCCGTGACCGCATCGTCGACGAGGCAGTGCGGATCTTTCGCGAAGGGCACCCGCGACTGGAACGTGCGGCCGCGGCCTATGTGGATCACGTGCGGGGCATCCTCGACGAGGCAGGCATCAACTATCTGTCGGTGACCGGCCGCGCGAAGAGCCTGAAATCGTTCTCGGAGAAGGCGGCCCGCAGCCGAGACGGCCGACCGCTGCACCCCGAGCCGCTCGCCGACATCCACGACCAGATCGGGCTGCGGGTGATCACCTTCCTGCGTCGCGATGTCGCGGCGGTCGCCGAGCTGCTCGCCGGCGAGTTCACGGTGCTCGACGACCGCGATCTGGGGCTGGAGACCGCCGGCGAGGGTCGCTTTGGGTATGCCAGTCGCCACCTGCAGCTCGCCGTCGACACCCCGGGCATCGCCGGCGACGGGCCGCTGACCGCGACCGAGGTGCAGGTCCAGGTGCGGACGGTCCTGCAGCACGCCTGGGCCGAATACGAGCACGCGATCCGTTACAAGGGGTCGATCCCGCTCGCACACGCCTCCGAGCTGGATCGACGGTTCACGCTCGCTGCGGGGCTGCTGGAGCTGGCCGACGAGCAGTTCACCGCGATCCACGAGCAACTGCAACAGGATGCCGAGCTGGTCGAAGAGGCGGACGACACCGCACTGTCCGGCCGCGACCTGGCCGCCTATCTCGCGGGGCACTATCGCGACGCCGGCTGGTCGCGCGAGGACCACTACGTCTGGATGGCCGCGCTGCTCGGCGAACTGGGCATCACCCGGGTGCCCGAGCTGGCCGCGGTCCTCGCCGAGGTCGACGAGGCCGAGCTGACGAGCCGGCTCGGCTACCGCTATCCCGCCGCCGCCGTGCGCCGTCTCGACGATGCCCTGCTCGCCCACTTCGGCGAGCGGTATGCCGCCCTCCCGGGCAACGCCGCCCGCCGCGAGTTGCTCGCGGCTCGCCTCGCGCGGATCGGCACGGCCGGCTGAGCCGGGCCCTTAGGTCGCCGGCTGCAGCTCGCGCAGGCCGGGGAGCACCTGCTCGGCCAGCGTCCTCAAGAAGCGCTCCTGGTCGTCGCCCGGCCCGTGCAGGACGAGTTGGTCGAAGCCGAGATCGGTATAGAACTTGACGGCCTCGACAGCCGCCGAGGGGTCGGAGGCGACGATCCACCGCTTGGCGACCTGCTCGATCGGCAACTCGTCCGCCGCCTTCTCCATCTCGGCCGGGCTGGTGATCGAGTGCTTCTGCTCCGCCGTGAGCGACAGCGGCGCCCAGAAGCGGGTGTTCTGCAGCGCCAGCTCGGGATCCGGATCCCAGGAGATCTTGATCTCGATCATCCGCTCGATCGGATCGCCGGCCCGGCCGGCCTTGGCCCGGCCCTCGGCGACGGCGGGGATCAGCTGATCGGCATACAACTCCCGGCCCTTGCCCGAGGTGCAGATGAAACCCTCACCGTGCCGGCCGGCATACCGCGCCACCATGGGTCCGCCGGCGGCGATGAACACCGGAACCGGGTGCTCGGGACGGTCGAAGATCCGGGCTCCCTCGGTGCGGTAGTAGTCGCCCTCGAAGGTGACCTCGTCCTCGGTCCACAGCCGCCGCATCACCGTGACAGCTTCGCGCAGGCGCGCGAACCGCTCCTTGAATTCCGGCCACTCCCCCACCGCCCCGACGGCGATCTCGTTGAGCGCCTCCCCCGTCCCCACACCGAGGAAGACCCGCCCCGGCGCCAGGCACGCGAGCGAGGCGAACTCCTGCGCGACCACCGCGGGATTGTAGCGGAAGGTCGGGGTGAGCACGCTGGTGCCGAGCGTGACCCGCTCGGTGCGGGCCGCGACATACGACAACCAGACGAGCGCGTTGGGGGCGTGACCGCCCTGCAGCCGCCAGGGCTGGTAGTGATCGGAAACGGTCACCGAGTCCAGCCCCACCTCCTCCGCGAGCACTGCGAATGCCGCGAGGCGGGCGGGGTCGAACTGCTCGGCCGATGCCTTGTATCCGATCTTGAGCGTCACCCTGGTGACCCTACCGGTGCGTTGGCCAACGGGTTCAGTCGTTCAGGATGGCGTCGACCTCGACCTCGACGAGCCAGCGGGGGTCGAGGAGGGCGGAGACCACGACCATGGTCGCGGCCGGCCGGACGTCGCCGAAGGTCTCGCCGTGGGCTTCCGAGACTTCGGTTGCGACATCGGTGCGGGTGATGAACATGCGCGTGCGCACGACATCGGTCACCGCGCCGCCCAGCTCGGCGAGCGCCTCGAGGGCGATCTCGAATGCCCGCTTGGCCTGCGCGTGCGGGTCGAGCACGATGCCCCCGTCAGGCCAGATCGGCGCGGTGCCGCTGACGGCGACGTGATTGCCGACGCGCACCGCGCGGCTGAAGCCGATCGAGGCCTCGTAGGGCGAGCCGGACGAGGCGTGACGACGTTCCATCAGGGATGAACTCTCCTTTGAGCCTGCGTGGGTTTTATGCCGCATCCCGTTGCCCGGCAACGTATTTCAGGCCTGGCCGATGCTCTTCAGGAGCGCCTGGAACCAGTCGACCGAAGGGTCGAAGGGCTTGGCGCCACGGATGCGCGGGAACTCGATCGCGCGCAACTCGTCGCCCTGCTCCTCGTCCTCGCCCACCACGCCGGACTCGCCGCGCAGCGCCGCGTCCACAGCGAAATCGGTGCAGCGCTTGATCAAGGCGAGGTCTTCGTCGTTGGCCGCAGCCGAGCGGGAGAAGTAGCCGGACTTCTGCACCATGGTCTTCTCGGCGCCGATCGCCTCGGCGAACTGCTTGGCGAACCACGCGCCGGGGTTGACCTTGTCGAGTTGGACGTGACCGAAGGCGTCGCGCGGGACATCCTCGCCCGCGGCCTCAAGTTCGGCGATGACGTCCTCGACGCCGGCGCCCTCGGACAGGAAGATGTTGACGCAGCCGAGCTCGTCCATCACGTGGCGCAGTCGCTCCCCCTCGGCCTTGATGTCGATGTGACTCTCAGGCACATAGACGGCGTGGACATCCCAGGCCTCCTTGGACGCCGCGACGACGCCGGGGAGGTATTCGCGCCCGGCCATCCGCTCCCGATAGCGGCGCGCGGTCTCGGCGGTCAGCCACCCGCAGTGGCGACCCATGACCTCGTGGATGATCAGCATCCGCGGGTTGGAGGTGTGCTCGCCGATGATGTTCTCGGCGTAGATCGCCCCCTGCTCGGCCGCGGTCCAGGCACCGAGGGTCTGCTTGATCGGCACGACGTCGTTGTCGATCGTCTTGGGCATGCCGACCACCTGCAGTTCGTAGCCGTTCTCGTGAAGGTAGGCCGCGAGGTCGGCCGCCGTGGTGTTCGTGTCGTCACCGCCGATGGTGTGCAACACATCGACGCCGTCCTTGGTGAGCTGGTCGGCGGCAACCTTGAGCGGATCCTCGCCCTCTTGGACCAGCCCGCGCTTGACGCAGTCCTTGACATTGGTCAGCTTGACCCGGGAGTTGCCGAGCGGGCTACCTCCGAAGCCGTGCAGCAAGTGCGCCCCGGCGCGCACCTCGGGGGTGACGGTGATCGAGTTCCCGGTGAGCAGCCCGGCATACCCGTCGAGATAACCGATGATCTCGACCTCCGGGGCGAGTTCGGTGTAGCGCTCGATCAGTCCCCCGACCGCACTGGACAAGCACGGGGCGATCCCTCCGGCAGTGAGCATGGCAACCTTACGAACCGGCATGACGAGACCCTTTCCTGGAGTCGACGAATCGTCTGCCTCCCATCCAAGCACTCTCCCGGCGCGTCGGGAAACGCGTCCCACCTCACTCCGGCAGGGGCCTTCGCGGAGGAGCTACTTGGTGCAGGGCCGCTCGATCGTGTCGGGCTTGGGCTCGGGCCGCGGGGCCGGCTTCGGGATCTCCGCCTCGGGGGTCAGCGCGGCGTAGTCGTTGCCGAGGACCAGGTCCAGCGAGGTGTCCTCGCGGGTGTCCGTCACGAGGCGAGCACCCGGAATGTGTTGCAGCAGAACGTCTGCCGCGTCGGCGCCTTCGGGTCCGTGCCGGATCACCGCGACGTCGTCGGGCAGGAACGACATCAGCGGGTCGTTGCCGACGGAGCCGAGTTCGAAGCTGCGGTCGCGCAACGCGTCGCCCACCTCCCTCGCCAGGCCTTCACGGTATGTCGTGTTGTAGACGTTGACGGTGATCTCACCGGGCAGCGGCGGCGGGGCGGGCGGCACGTAGCTGAGTCCGTTGAAGCCGTAGCCGATGACGAGTTCGACGCCGGTGCCGGCCCTGCCGTCGTTCCAGGCGCGGGCCCCCGGGATCTGGGCGGCCACGAGGAGCGCCTGGTCGAGCCCCTGCTTGCCGTGATAGACGAGGGCGGACCGCTTGATATAGACCCCGTCGGGAGCATTGGTGACCTGGGTCACCGTGAAACCGCGCTTCGTCAGGTCCTTGGCGACCTTGGCGCCTTCGCCCGGGGTCTCGTTGGAGTTCTGGACCTCGATCTTGAAGGAATCGCGAGCCGGGGCCTCGACGACCGTGGGTTTGCAGACGGCGGCGGGTTTGCGGGTCAACAGGCCGGCGCTATAGGCGCCGCCGACGCTGACCGTGCCGAGGATCAGGCTCGGGAGGGTCACGAGCAGGGCAAGGCGACGGCGCTGCCGACCGCGGTAGCTGCGGCGGGCGTACTCAGGCGCGGTCGGCATGACCATCCCCATCTGGTCGAGTAGCTGGCGTCCACCATGGTGCCTCATGAGTCACACGAAGCACTAGAGCAACACGATGACGATCGGGGTCGCCTTGATAACGAGTCGGTGAATAGCCGGCATTCACGGCACCGAACGGCCAGGAGTGGGCCTGTCAGCGCCCGGTGCCGGCGTAGACGACGGCTTCCTGGTCAGTGTCGAGGGCGAAGGCGGTGTGCACGGCCCGGACGGCCTCGTCGAGGCGATCCTCGCGGGTGATGACCGAGATCCGGATCTCGGAGGTCGAGATCATCTCGACGTTGATGTCGGCGTCGGCGAGCGCCTTGAAGAAGGTCGCCGACACCCCGGGGCTGGACTTCATCCCGGCCCCGACGAGCGACAGTTTGCCGATGAGGTCGTCGTGCAAGAGCGAGACGAAGCCGACCTCGCCCTGGATGCGCTGCAGGGCCTGCATCGCGGCGGTGACCTCGCCCTTGGGCAGGGTGAAGGAGATGTCGGTCAGGCCGGTCTCGGTCGCCGAGACGTTCTGGACGATCATGTCGATATTGATGTCGGCATCGGCGATGGCGGCGAAGATGGTCGCGGCCATGCCGGCCCGGTCCGGGACGCCGACGACGGTGATCTTGGCCTCGCTGCGGTCGTGCGCGACGCCGGCGATGATCGGGGCTTCCACGGGTTCTCCTTCGGGAGCGGGCTGGTCGGTGACAAAGGTGCCCTCCTTGTGTGAGAAGGAGGAGCGGACGTGGATGGGGATGCCGAAGCGGCGGGCGTATTCGACGCTGCGCAGGTGCAGCACCTTGCTGCCGCTGGCCGCGAGTTCGAGCATCTCCTCGCTGGTGATGCGGGCGATCTTGCGCGCCTTGGGCACCACGCGGGGGTCGGCGCTGAAGACGCCGTCGACGTCGGTGTAGATCTCGCAGACGCTGGCGTTCATGGCGGCGGCGAGCGCCACCGCCGTGGTGTCGGAGCCGCCCCGGCCGAGGGTGGTGATCTCCTTGGTCTCGCGCGAGACGCCCTGGAAGCCGGCGACGATGACGACGTGGCCCTTGCCGATCGCCTCGGTGATGCGGCCGGGGGTGACGTCGATGATCTTCGCCTTGCCGTGTGTGGTGTCGGTGATGACGCCCGCCTGGCTGCCGGTGAAGGAGCGCACGCTGTGTCCCTGGTCGGCGATGGCCATGGCGAGCAGGGCCATGGAGATCCGCTCACCGGCGGTCAGCAGCATGTCCATCTCGCGCGGCGGCGGCATGGGGCTGACCTCGTTGGCGAGGTCGAGCAGCTCGTCGGTCGTGTCCCCCATGGCGGACACGGCGACGACGACGTCATTGCCGGCCTTGCGGGTCTCGATGATCCGCCGGGCGACGCGCTTGATGCTCTCGGCGTCGGCGACGGAGCTGCCGCCGTATTTCTGGACGACCAGGGCCACTGGCTTGCACTCCCGTTGTCGGTCGGTCGGGAAAGGACGCCCTGATGGTAGGCGACGCCCGGTATGCCGTGCCCGCGCCGTTCGCGACTCGGGCGCGCGGCTAGGGGTGCAGGGCGTCGAACTCGGCTTCGGCGACGAGGTCGTCGTCGGCGTCCAGGCGCACATGCGCCAAGAGACCGTGCAGCACGCGTAGCGCCATCGCGGCCCGCTCGCCCCAGTCGGAGAGGTAGCTGAACTGCCACCACCACAGGGCCTCGACCTGGTTGCCGCGTGCGAAGTGCTTCAGGCCATGGTCCAGGGCGCCGACGATGACCGAGAAGTCGGTGGCGAGGGAGCCGGTGGTCAACTCCGTGGAGGTCACCGGATCGACGAGGTCGGCATACTCGTCCAGGCCCTCGAACACGTTGGCAAGCGCCGCCCGGAGTGCGGCCAGATCGGTGTCGTCGCCGTCGTCGGGCTCGTAGCGCTCGTCAAGGACGATGTCCTGGATGGCGCCGAGCCGGGC
Organism: Nostocoides australiense Ben110; assembly: GCF_001050535.1. GTDB lineage: Bacteria > Actinomycetota > Actinomycetes > Actinomycetales > Dermatophilaceae > Nostocoides_A > Nostocoides_A australiense. Next base: position 221,981 of record NZ_HG764815.1, read on the forward strand.
GCCGGTGGTGAGGATGTCCGCGGTGGCGAGCAGGGCGAGGGGTAGCGCGGCGTCGGGCGCCGAACCGGAGGCGATCTCGGTGATGGCGGCGATGAAGTGGCGCGCCTCCGACGCGGTCAGCCCGGCCAGTTCGGCCAGGTCGGCGTCGCCGCCGACGCGTGGGGGCGGCTGCATGCTCGTCAAGTCAGGCATCGATCAGTCTCCGTCCTTCGAAGGCGCGGCCCAGGGTGACTTCATCGGCATACTCCAGGTCGCCGCCGACCGGCAACCCGGAGGCGAGGCGGGTGACCCGGATCTCGAAGGTCTTCAGCTGCCGGGCGAGGTATGACGCGGTGGCCTCCCCCTCGATATTGGGGTCGGTGGCGAGGATGACCTCGGTGATCTCGCCGTCGCCGAGCCTGGCCATCAGCTCCGCGATCCGCAGCTGCTCGGGGCCGACGCCGTCCATCGGGCTGATCGCGCCACCGAGCACGTGATAGCGCCCCCTGAACTCGCGGGTGCGTTCGATCGCGACGACGTCCTTGGGCTCCTCGACCACGCACACGGCGTGTCCGTCACGCCGCGGGTCCTGGCAGATCCGGCACAGCGCAGCCTCGGCGACATTGCCGCACAGGGTGCAGAAGGTGACCTTGTCCTTGACCTCCGAAAGGGCGGTGATGAGGCGCTGGACGTCGGCCGGATCGGCCTGGAGCAGGTGGAAGGCGATGCGCTGGGCACCCTTGGGGCCGACCCCGGGCAATTGCCCGAGCTCGTCGATCAGGTCCTGGACCACACCTTCATACACACCGGCAAGGGTAGGCGGTGGGGCCGACAACCGCCCGGCGGCGCGGCGGGCGTCATACAGTCGGGTATGCCGAACAGCCGGGGTATGCCGCGCTCTCGCCTCCTCCCGCTGCTCACCGTGCTGGGTCTGGCCGGCGTGACCGGGTGCGGCGACCCGCCGCCTGCCGCCGACGTGGCCCCCGTGGAGGTGGTCCTGCCCGGCTGCACCCTCAACCGCGACTCCGTGGCCGTCGGCACCCACGAGTTCTCCGCCGCCGGGACGGGGTATGTCGTGGTGACCGGCGCGGACAGCACAGTGCTCGCCGAGTTCGCCGCCCCCACGACCACGCCCGCGTCGGTCACGCTCACGGCCTCCGGTCCGCTTACGGTGACCTGCCGTGCCGCCAAGGACGCCGACTCCGGCGCGACCGCCACCTTGACGGTCAACGCCGGGAATTGACGCGGGGCCGGGTGCCTCCCACGGTGTTACCCGTCCTCACACGGTGTTACCCATCAGGAATGGTGGTGATCACAACAACTCGTGATGGTTAACGCCGTCGAAGGCCTAGGCAATCGAGTGCGCCTGCGCTCGACAGCGATGGCACCGACGGCTGACACGGCGGCATCGTCAGGAGGATTCGTCCTCGCGCCAGATCACGGTGCCGCCCAGGACGCGCTCGACGACGGGCTGGCCGACCTCGCCGAGATCCATCAGGTCCTCGTCGTCGGCGCTGACCAGGTCCTCATCACTGAGCCCGGCGGTCGGGTCCATCGTGGCAGGGTCCGTCGTGGCGGGGGCCATCGTGGCAGGGTCCGCAGTGCTCGGGTAGGCAGTGCTCGGGTAGGAAGTGGTCGGGTAGGAAGTGGTCGGGGTCCAGGCGCTCGGATCTGCGGAGGCGTTGGCGGAAGCGTTGGCGGCGGCCCCGGCTGGTTCCGGCTCGGGGCTGGCCGTGGTAGGCGAACTCCGACCGGGGGAGGACTGCGGGGACATCCTCTCGGTGGGGACGGCGGCGCCGGCGGCCGAGTGGGCGGAAGCAGCTGAGTACGGAGCAGCTGAGTCAGGGGCGGCTGACCCTGGCGCAACTGAGACGGAGGCAGCTGAGGCCAGGGCAGCTGAGTCGGGGACAGCTGAGTCGGAGGTGGACGCAGCCGGTCCGGCGCCTCCGGACGCCCAGCTGGGGGCGCCGGAGGCCGGTCCGCTCCCCCACGCCGGCCCGCCCTCCGACCAGTCACGGCGCATTGCGGGGTCAGCACCGGGATCGGGCGGTCCACCAGGTTGGGTCCGTCGGCCGCCCGCGACGGATGCTCGCTCAGGTCCGCCATGCTCACGGTGGGAGGACTCGGCGGCGCGATCCGGCCCGTTGCTCCCGGCCGGCGCGCCGGGCCCCGGCGAACCCGAGGCGACCGGCTGTTCATCGCGTGTCGATTGCCACTGACGGCTGTAATCTCCTCGCGGGCCAAGCACATCGGAGCCGTTGCGGGCACCACCGTTGCTGGTGCCAGGACCACCCCCACGACCATCACGACGACCATCACCGGGTCCGTCGCCACCGCCGGGACCTCCCGCGCCACCGGTGCGCGCGATCGCGTCGACCCGGGCGTCGAGGCCGAGGACGTCGATCAGCGCTTGCCGGACGATCTCGGGGTGGATGCCGGAGCGGAAGGTGTTGGCGAGCCCCACCGTGCCGATGGACAGGACCAGCCGCTGCCCGTCATAACTGTCGACCTGGGCGTGCTCGGACAGGAAGGTCCATGTCGTCCGCTTGAGGGTGAAGATGCGGGCGAGCACGTCGGGCCACGATCTGCGCAGCGCCTCGAGGTCGAGCCCTCCCGGCCCGCGGCCACCGCCCGCGGATGCGGCGGCATCCGGTCCGGGTGCCGGTGCGCTTGGCTCGGGTGACCCCATCCGGATCCGGGGCCGCGGCCCGGCCGGTCGCTGCTGAGGCTGCCCACCCCCTCTGGCCTGCTGGGGCTGCTCCCCATCCGGGCCGGCATCGAGACGACCACCGGACGGGCCGGAGACGGATGGCGCAGCGGCGTTCGCAGCTTGCGTGAGAGGCGCCGTTCCCGGCTGCGATGCGGCTGGCCCGGGCGGTGGCGGATCAGACTGCCGCGCTCCGCCGTCGGGCTGCGGGGCAGCAGGCGGGTTCGGGCCGGGCTGCTGTGGCTGGGCCTCGCCTCTCGGCTGGGCCTCGCCTTTCGGCTGGGCCTCGCCTCTCGGCTGG
>NZ_HG764815.1:225067-244956 GCF_001050535.1 Nostocoides australiense Ben110
AGTAAGACTGTGAGGGCCAAGGTGTTCCCGGGCTTCGTGACTCACACGCCGATCGACCCTGGGGGTTACCGTGGTGTCGGAGGTGTTCTCGCAGCATCCTGACCCACACTCCGATCGACCCCGCAAGGTGTCATTCCCCGGACTTGTCGGTTGCTCGGGAACACCTCCGGCGAGGCCCGCGGTCTCGCCGGATCCATGTGACTGAAGAAGGGCCTGACGGTTCCCGTCTCATTACTGTCGTGTCCAGGTGTCTGGTTCGGCCGAGGGCAACAACCCGTTGTTGTCATCGAGCAGGAAGGACCAACACGCCATGACGGACACAGCCACGTCGCCGATCGTGATCGGCGGCGTCGACACCCACAAGGACCTGCACGTAGCCGCGGTCGTCGATGCCCACGACCGGGTCATCGCGACCGAGGCATTCTCCACCACCCGCGCCGGGTACCGGGCAATGCTGCGGTGGATGCGCACCCACGGCGACATCGCCCGGGTCGGCATCGAGTGCACCGGCTCCTACGGGGCCGGGGTTATGCGCCACCTCGACCAAGCCGGGATCGAGGTCCTCGAAGTCACGGCTGGCGACAAGGCCGACCGCCGCAAACGCGGCAAGGACGACACCATCGACGCTGAACAAGCCGCCCACGCCGCCTACGCACGTCGCCGCACGGTCACCCCGAGGGCGCACGATGGGATGGTGGAATCGTTGCGGGCGTTGAAGATTGCCCGTTCCACCGCGGTAAAGGCCCGCCGGGTCGCGCTGCAGATGATCCACGCGCTGATCATCTCTGCCCCCGAAGAACTACGCGACCAACTGCGCAACATGACCAGGATGCAACTCATCCGTACCATCGCGTCGTGGCGACCCGACGCCACCGGCTACCGCGACCCCGTCACCGCGACCAAGATGTCGTTGAAGTCGCTGGCGCGGCGCTACCTGGAACTCCACGACGAGATCGCCGACCTCGAGATCGCGATGCACGCCTTGGTCGATGAGCTCGCCCCCGACCTGCTCGCTCGCCCTGGCGTTGGGTACGAGTCCGCCACCCAACTGCTGATCACCGCTGGGGACAACCCCGACCGGCTCGCCTCCGAAGGGTCCTTCGCGATGCTCTGCGGGACAGCACCGCTGCCGGCTTCCTCGGGCAAGACCACCCGCCACCGCCTCAACCGCGGCGGGGACCGGGCCGCGAACTCTGCCCTACACATGATCGCGGTCAGCCGCTGGAGAATCGACCCCGCCACGAAGGAGTACGTCGCCCGCAAGAAGGCCGAAGGCCACTCCAACCCCGAGATCCTGCGTCTGCTCAAGCGGTACATCGCCCGCGAGACCTACTACCTCCTGCGCAACCAGCACCGAGCAATCCACCAACGCGCCACCACCGCTTGACAAACAGAAGGGCGTCGCTGGGAGTCAATACACGTCGCTGGCTTACACCACCGAACTGCTCGAACACGGCATGGCCGGCTCCATCGGCACCGTCGGCGATGCGCTCGACAACGCCCTGTGCGAAAGCACCATAGGACTATTCAAGACCGAGGCCATCGACGACGGCGGCCCGGCCTGGAGCGACCCCCGCGCGGTCGAATGGCAAGTCGCCCGATGGGTCCACTGGTACAACACCGCGAGGCTCCATTCCTCAATAGGGGACATGCCACCCCTTGAGTTCGAAACCACCTACCGGCAAGCTACAACCGTGACCCCAACCCCGGAGGTCGCGTAACCAACACACCCTCCGGGAAACCCAGGGCGGTTCAGACCTCACCTTCGTGACCATGAACTGACTCAACAGCCATGATCACCGCAGGTCACGGGCGCACACGCGTCACCACGCCGAACCCGCCTGCCCGGTTAAGTTCGAAGAGCTGGCATATACGGGTTCCAGTAGGGCGTCGTCCGCGACCGAAAGCTCGGGCATAGGGCATCGGGACCCTAACAAACCGTCAGCCGGTCCCCTTTCCGCAGGATCCCGGGAACCAAGACCTCCGCGTACACACCGAGATACATCTGCCGAATCCGGGTGAGTTCAATGAGCCACGGCACGTCGGGGACGAATCCGTCTTGCGCGACGTCGATCATGCGACAGCGGGGTATCCGCTCGACAACACGCAGGCGTGCTTCCCCGATCCTCAGCTCGTGACCTAGCCAGCGCTCCTCCGAGAACGCCTCGCCACCCGCGAGGATAAGGTTGCTCCGCAGTCGCCGTGGATCCGCATCGCCCCATCTTTGGGCACACCATCGCAGGCTCGCATCGCTGATCAATGAAACGCTGCCCCGATCCTGAAACGACTCGGCTGTCGAAGCGGTGACTTCGACAGACGTGTTCATGGCCGCGGACAACTCCGCAGCGAGAGCCGCGTCCCCAACGTCCCACCTGCCTCCCCGCGCTCCCGTCACCAAGACGCCGTCCATCGTGGTGCTCGCGGAATACTCGAAGATCGCGTCGCGTCGTCGGAACCGGCGGGTGTTCTTTCCGGAGGCGAGACGGCCGTCGTGATCACGCACGGCGTAGCGTCGGTCCCCATGGAGGCCGTGAGCGTCCAGTTCGACCCACTCAAGATCCTCTCCACCCATCGACTTCACCGGGAACCTGCGCAGTGACGCGACCGTGATCAGGAGGTCAGCCATGGTAGGTGAGGCTCACAAGGTGTCGATGACGACAAAGTCGCAGTTTCGTGCCTCGGCGAGATAGATGGGTTGCTGGGCGTGTGCCTGCTCGACCCGTCTCGTCCCGCGCGGCCCGTCGAACACCAGCGGGGCATCATTGGCTAGCATCGCGGCGACGTCACTGCTCCGGGCACTCGTGACGAGCGCTTCGAGGAGGAGCAAGCCTTCCACGCACGACTCGCCCATCGTCGTGGGGAGGCAGGCTCGCGGACCATGGGCGTCGACATAATCGCGCATGAAGGACCTGGCCCCCTCGGTGTTGAGTGACTCGAAGTAGCCAGCGGTCGCAAAGAGTCCTCGCGTCGCGTCCGGCCCGGACCCAAGGAGCATGTTCTCGTCCATCAGCGGCGACATGCGCACCATGGCGTTCTGGAGGCCGGCTTCGGCGAATGCCCTGTTGAAATGCACGGCGTCCTCACCGAGCAGCAACACGATCACTCCGTCGCAGTAGCCGCTTTCCAGGGCCCGGATGACGTCCCCGAAGTCGGTGGTGCCGACATAACGGAAGTGCTGCTGCACGATCTGCACGCCCAGGTCCCGCGCATAACCGCGGCACTTCATGGCGCTGTCCAGCGGCCACACGTAGCGATTGCCGACGATGGTCCACCGGCGAATCCCGATGTTGTCCCGCATCCACTCCATGGCTGGCCGCAATTGAACTCCAGGTGTCTCGCCGGTGAGGAAGACACCGTCCGTGTGCTCGCCCCCTTCATATAGAGCCGTGTAGATATATGGCACGCGCCGCTCGATACGCGTGGCCAGCGCCCGCCTCACATCCGAGGTTTGCCAACCGACGACGGCCTCGACCGCACCGGCGCGCACCAGTCCTCCCACGTGGTTCGCGACCGGCAGGGCGCCGACCGAGGCGTCCACATCTATCAACTCGATTTCGCGGCCCATCAGACCGCCTCGACGGTTGATCATCCGAGCCGCCACGGCCGCTGAAGCCGCGCAGGAGGTGCCAAACATGCCCGCAGGGCCGGCCTGTGGGTATACCAGTGCAACCGGAAAAGTCTCGGCGAGGGAGCGCTTCGCGACAGGGACCACCCCGGTCCTTCCTGCATAAACTCTTGGGATACGGTAATGTTCTGATCCGGTAATTTAGACTATGACGGTGCGGGGGGGAACCCCCGCTCTCAGTTCTATGGAGGTGTGTGGTGGCCAAGGAGGCCTCGATCCGGGCGGCCGGTGCGCGGCACGACGGCCTGGGGGAGGCGGTGATCGCAGCCGACGAACTCCTCGTGCGCACGCTGCATCCGGTCCTTTCGCACTTCCATATCGGCATCGACGTTTTCCGCGCGCTGCGTGTCCTGGCTACTTCGTCGGGCCTCACGGTCGGAGAGCTCGGTCGCGAGATCGGGGCGAACCCCCCGGCAACCACCCGAAGCGTGGATCGCCTCGTGTCGGCCGGACACGCTTATCGTCGCGCTGACGAGGCGGACCGTCGGCGCGTCCTCGTCATGATCACCGACCGAGGGCTCGACCTCTTTCGCGATGTGCTCGCCGAGATCGAGGACCGGGTGCGCGACTCCAAGGCCCTGGCCTGATTCCGAAAGCTGACGGCACGCGCTCGCCTTCTTACGAAAATCGCACTCTCCCAAACACTTTTGTGATTCTGAGGCTCACCTGAGCCTTGTGCTGGCGCCAGTCGGCGCTGCCGGCATGCGCCCCGCGAGATAGCCCACGACGTCGACAACCGGCGTACTGCGACCCCTCGAGGAGCCTGGGAATTCGTCCACCCCAACCCCTTGACAGCCGTGCATCGACATCCGTACCTTACCGAAAACCAATATTTCCAAATTGGTAATAAATCCAGAACGGACAGGAGCAGCCGATGCGTCACGGAGACATCTCCTCCAGCCCCGACACCGTGGGCGTGGCAGTCGTCAACTACAAGATGCCCCGCCTTCACACGAAGGCCGAGGTGCTCGAGAACGCTCACAAGATCGCGGACATGGTTCGCGGCATGAAGGTCGGCCTCCCCGGCATGGACCTCGTCGTGTTCCCCGAGTACTCCACCCAGGGGATCATGTATGACAGCGCAGAGATGTTCGAGACCGCCGCGACGGTCCCTGGCGAGGAGACGGAGATCTTCTCGCAGGCCTGTCGCGACGCGCGGACCTGGGGGGTCTTCTCGATCACGGGTGAGCGGCACGAGGAGCACCCGAAGAAGTCGCCCTACAACACGCTCATCCTGATCAACGACCACGGGGAAATCGTCCAGAAGTATCGGAAGGTCATCCCATGGGCTCCCATCGAGGGCTGGTACCCCGGCGAGACGACCTTCGTGGCCGAGGGGCCGAAGGGCCTGAAGGTCTCGCTCATCATCTGTGACGACGGCAACTATCCCGAGATCTGGCGTGACTGCGCCATGAAGGGTGCCGAGCTCATCGTGCGCTGCCAGGGCTACATGTATCCCGCCAAGGAGCAGCAGGTCCTCATGGCCAAGGCCATGGCCTGGGCCAACAACTGCTACGTGGCGGTCGCCAATGCGGCCGGCTTCGACGGCGTCTATTCCTACTTCGGCCACAGCTCGATCATCGGCTTCGACGGTCGCACCCTCGGCGAGACCGGAGAGGAGGAATACGGCATCCAATACGCGCAATTGTCTGTCTCGGCCATCCGTGACGCCCGCCGGCACGACCAGTCACAGAACCATCTCTTCAAGCTGCTCCACCGGGGGTACACCGGCGTCTATAACTCCGGCGACGGGTCGAAGGGCATCTCCCAGTGCCCATTCGACTTCTACAAGCTGTGGGTGACCGACGCCGAAGCGGCCCGGGACCAGGTCGAGTCATTCACCCGCGACACCATCGGCGTGGCCGAATGCGGCGTTTACGACTTGCCCGTTGAGCAAACGAAGCATGCGTGACGCGTGCCTTTCATCAATGACCGGCTGCGCGACCAACGCGTGGCCCAAGGTGAAGTGGACCAGGCGGCCGGGCTGGAAGCGCCCGACCAGGAGGGATTCGCGCTCGCCGCTGCCGGTCGAGTGAATGCGGAGCGGATCAGGGCCCAACTCGAGTCCCGAATCTTTGGTCAGCCCCTGGCCGTCGACTCGGTCTATCGCACCATGCAGGTCATCCAGGCAGGCCTCGCGGATCGCGAGCGCCCGCTGGCCAGTCATCTCTTCGTCGGCCCGACTGGAACCGGCAAGACAGAGATCGTCCGCCAACTCGCGGCAACCCTGCGCAGCGGACCAGATGACTTCTGCCGGGTGGACATGTCCGCCCTCGCGCAGGAGCACTATGCGGCCTCCTTCGCCGGAGCGCCCCCCGGATACGCAGGCAGCAAGGAAGGCCACAGCGTCTTCCGTCGAGACCAGGTGGAAGGTGAGCTGGGCAAGCCGGGCATCGTCCTGTTCGACGAGGTCGAAAAGGCGCACCAAACGGTAGTGCGGGCACTCCTGCACGTCCTTGACCACGGTGTCCTGCACTTGGCCAATGGGGAACAGCGCTTCAACTTCCGCAACTGCATCGTCTTCCTGACGAGCAATCTCGGCAGTCGCGAGATCCGCGATCTGCAGCAGTCCAGGCCGCGCCGATGGGCTCGTCGGCACGTGGAGAACGCCTCCTCGCACCTTCCCGAGTCTGCCCGTCAATGGCTTCGGCAGCGGCTCGAGGGGCGGATCCACGAAATCACTCAAGACGCCCTGGAGAAGTACTTCGATCCCGAGTTCCTCAACCGGGTCGACGAGGTCACGGTGTTTTCCGAACTCAGCCAGGACGTCGCCCTGCGAATCGCGCAGGCAGAACTCGATTTGGTGGTCGGGCGCGCGCAGACTAAAGGCGTCGACATCCTGCTCGGTCCGGAGGTCGTCCGACATGTCGCCCAAATGGGTTTCGACGCGTCGTACGGAGGACGTTCCATCCGTCGCGAAGTGCGACACACCGTCTGGCCGATCGTGGCGCGCCATGTCATCACGCAGCGGCTCCGGCGGCTCGACATCCCACAGTGCCAGTCAACCGTCCGGCTCTCGCTATCGGCACCCGATCGACGCGGACAGCGGCACGTCATCGCGGCCGAGGAGAGCACCCACCCCTTGCCGCGCAACACCACTACGGCGCCAGGAACTCCCGGCGCCGGTCCAGAAAACCGAAAGGAAGAAGAGTCGTCATGACTTCGAACAGCCACAGCCACGACCACGACCACGGCGCCTGCGACAGCGAATCCGCTGGCTTCGCTACGGATGCGGCACGTCTTCAGGCCCTGGTCACCGACGGGGTGCACCGGGTTGGTCCCCACGAAGGCCCCTTCTCCTTGCATGTCCTCGGGATCGGCAAGGCGGGAACGAACATTGTCGAGGCGATGGTGCGGGCGCACCAGGAAGACCCCAACGGAATCCCACTGCACGCCTTGGCGATCGACATCGGTGATGAGGAACTGAGGAAGCTGGAAGCGGCCGGCACCGACAAGGCCACTGTCCGAACTACTGAACTCCCCGTCCTGAGCAGCGTCGACTTCTTCGCCGGGCTGCGCCGCTACCGCGAGTTCCTCAAAGCCGAGTTCCCGCGCTACTACTGGAACCCCAACTACGAGCCGTGGCTGCCGAACGACATGGAAATGCCCAGCCCGGGCGACCACTTCCACCGCGCGGTGTCCAAGGGCCTGTATGGCGTGGACTACTACACCGGCGGAGTCACCGCGGAGGCGTTGGACGACTTCGCCAACGAGGTCGTGCAGAGTGAGCAGACGCCACTTGTCGTCATCGTCTTTTCGATCGCTGGCGGCACCGGGAGCGGTATCGTCCCCGAACTTGCTCGGCACCTGTCCAATATCCGACTCGGCCGCCGCCAGCTGGTCCTGGGCATCGGCGTCCTGCCGTGCGACGGCGATCCCGACGAGCTGAGCGACGGTCGCACCTTCATCGCGATCAACGAGCTCGACTGCCTCATAGATGGCGAGAAGAACGCCGGCGTTGTCACCGTCTGGGGCGACCTCTATCGCAACGCGTTCACGGCCGGCTTCTTCGCCGTGCCGCAGTGCGGGGTCTACGACAAGACCGGCGGCAACCTCGAGGAGACCCACCAGATCATCGACCGGGGTATCGCCGATTTCGTCCTGCGGGACGGAGGCCTGCATGTCTACGAGACCATCAAGGCCCTCAACTGGATGAACGTCCCGGCCGACGCGTGGCACCCGGCCACCCGCGGCGATCACACGGACCGGTGGATCACCCTCTTGAGTGTCGGACTCGAGGCGGACGACCCGCTCCCGACGCGAGAGATCGTGCCCGAGGCCCAGGTTCCGTATGCCGAGGTGCGTGGCTTCGGGGTCGAGGCCGAGGCGCTCAAGGCCACGGCCGACACCCTCCAACGTGATGTGGCTCCCAGGGTCGGTCCGAACGTCCTGTCCTTCGACAGCGCCGCAGGCTCGGCCGTGACGACGATCATCCCGCAACTCTCGAAGCGGGACCTGGCTCTGTTCGGCCCTGCCCGCTCGGCATACGACGGCCTGGGCTGGGAGGACAAGCTCCTCCGGCACGCCTGGCTCCTCGATGTCGGGGTCTTGCTGTGCGAGCCGTCGACACGCTTCGAAGGCGTTGGTGGCGAATGCCTACTCGGATGCGCCTGTTGGGTCGTTGTCCCCTATGCCGCCATCCGCGGCGAGGACCCGGTGGCCGTCTCATGATCACTACGCACATCGACTGGGACCACGTGCTGGATCGCTACCGCGACGGCGCCGAGATCGACTCACTCCCCGGCGGTGCCAAGATCTCGGTCAGCGGCGCCGACGGTGAGCGCATCTACGTCACTCATCGGCTGTGGCAGGACTCGCTGCAGCGCCGAAACCTCGAGCGCGGCATACAGCTCGTCGCCGAGGGGCAGATCTCGGATGAAGCCAACCGATTCATCGACAAGTACCGCACCCTCGTCGCCGACGAGAGGCCAACGGTGGCCGCCACGGTGCTCAAAGACCTCGGTTACCTCCAGTAGCCACCTGAGAAATGAGGACAAGGATATGACGCAGCTTTCGATGTACCACAGCGCCACCGGGAAGCAGGCCCCGCACTGCATCAACCTGTTGGGGCTCGGCAAGACCGGAGCCCAGATGATCGACGCATTCTTGCGCACCGGTGAGATCGAGGATCTCCTTGAGGACCCGCGCGCGCGGCTCACCTGCCTGGCCGTCGACATCGGCGAAGGCGATATGCGCCAGCTCCGGCAGTATGCCGATGCGTTCTACGAGAGGCTCGATGAGCGCGGCATCCCGAGAGATCGAGCACAGATCCGCACTCTCAGCCTGCAGGTACCTGACAGCGCTGAGCTGGCTGAGTCGATGGCCCGGGTGCCCGATCACATGGCCCGCGAGTTTCCGCGCTTCTCGTGGGCCGGCGAGGACTACGACTTCGCGTCGTGGCTTGCACCCGACGCTCGCGTCCCCACTGTTGAGAAGCACTACCAGGCGCAGCTCGAACTGCCGGCAGAGGACGAGCACGCCGACCGTGCGGTCGCGAAGGCGATCTACCTTCACGCCTACTTCGCCGGTGACCGGCCGATGTACCACGCGCTGCGCGAGTTCGCGGACAGCATCAACAGGACGAAGCTGCCGTCTATCGTGCTCGTTCCATTCGGTGTGGGCGGCGGGACAGGAAGCGGCATGGTCGTCGATATCGCTCGGCACTTGTCGAGTGACGCGCTCGGCCGGAGGGTGCCTGTCGTCGGCGTCGGTCTCCTCCCGTGCAGCGGCGACCCCGAGTACCAGCGCGGCGCGTCTGTCGCGGCCACTCTGGACGAACTCGATTGCATGATCGACGAGGGCAAGAACGCCGGCGTGATCCGGCAGTGGGGCGACCTTTACCGCAATCCCTTTACGGGAGGTGTGCTCCTGCTTCCGCAGGAGCAATCCTGGGAGCGCCTGTTCCGTTACACGACGATCAAGAAGGGTGTGCTGCCTGAGGTCCGTCACCGTCAGGCCCTGCACGTGACGAACAAGTTCGTCGACGACTCCTTCGCTCGGTTCGTCGTGCACGACCACGGCCGCGAGTTCTTCCGCATGATGCGACCCTCCGGGTTCACGGGCGCACCGCACGAGCGGGTCAGCTTCGGTGCCCACAACTTCACGATCTTCAACGTCGCGAAGCTCATGCACCCCGGCGTGGAGGTCCTGCCCGGGGAGCCGATGAGCAAATGGCGCGGCGCGATCAGTGACTGGATCGGCTACCTGCCGAAATGGATGGGTGTTCGGGAGGGCTTCAAGACCGAGTTCGTCGAAGCCCATGTCTATTCGGCGCGGGCGAAGTGGAACGACACCCTGCAGCTGAAGCTCGAGGAGACCCTTAGGACGTACCTCCTCCCTGGCGAGGACGGTGCTCTCTACACGACCCGCCACGAGTTCTTCGACGAGCTGACGCTCTACGTCAACGTCGTGATCCCCGGCGTGGCCAAGGTCGATCTGACCGCCTATCAGGACGCCAGACAGCAGTACGACGCGGCGTCCGAGGAAGCCCGGGCCGTGATGTCCTCGTGGCTCCTCGAACTGGGCGTGTCGGTTTCGCAGCCGTCGGCAGAATTTGACGGCATGGCGGGCAAGTGCGTCGATGGCGGAACGCCATGGAACACCGGCATCTCCATGGAGGCTCTGCGTGGCACCGGAAACCCGGCCGCGGCCGTGGACTACACGAAGGCCGTGATGGCTGGCCCGATTTCCACCGTGGTGCCCACTCCCTGACCCGGCTGCGTCGGCGGCGCTGTTTCGAGCAATGCAGGCGCTAGTCGACGACTTCGGCGGGTGCGGGATGTGGACAGCCTCTCGCACCCGCCGATCTCCACGGCCCCCTGATGGCTGGTCGGCGCGTGAAAGGACTACCAGAAATGCACATTTCAGAAGGTTTCTTGCCGCCGTGGCATGCGGTGGCCTGGACGGCGTTGGCGACTCCCTTCGTCGTGCACGGGGCTGCTCGAGTCACTCGGCTTGTGCGTCAACAGCCGGAGAACCGACTGCTACTCAGCGCTGCTGGGGCGTTCACGTTCGCCCTCTCGGCTATCAAGTTGCCGTCCGTGACAGGATCATCGAGCCATCCGACGGGTACCGGACTTGGCGCGGTGGTGTTTCGCCCGCCGGTCATGGCGTTCTTGTCGTCCGTCGTCCTGCTCTTTCAGGCGTTGCTGTTGTCGCACGGGGGACTCACGACCTTGGGCGCGAATGCCTTCTCCATGGGGGTCGTCGGGCCCTGGTGTGCGTATGCGGTGTGGCTTGTGTGCCGACGAGTCCGGGCGCCACTCGCCGTGGGTGCTTTTCTGGCCTTCTTCATGGCCGATCTGGCAACGTACGTGACGACCTCGCTGCAGCTCGGTCTGGCTTTTCCTGACCCGCAGACCGGAGTTGCTGGAGCGACAACGAAGTTCCTGGCGATTTTCGCGGTGACTCAGATCCCCTTGGCCGTGGTGGAGGGCCTCCTCGGGGTGGTCATGACGCGCGTGTTGCCCGAGATTGCGCGGAGCTATCCGCAGCTGGGACTGGCGCACCTGTCAATCCCCAGCCACGAGCGAGCCTCCCGGCTGGGTGCGGTCCGATGAGGCGGGCGACCACTTGGCTGATTGTCCTCGTGATCATTGCCGTGTTGGGCGGGATGTATCTCGTGGGGAGTCGGACGGGCCCAGGGACATTCACCGGGACCGACTCGGTGGCCAGGAGCGCAATCGAGTCGAGTGGCTACCGCCCGTGGGCTCACTCGGTGTTCAAGCCAGCGAGCCCCGACATCGAGTCTGGGCTGTTCGCCGCTCAGGCCCTAGTCGGTGGCTTGATCCTCGGGTATGCCGTTGGTTCTCTGCGCGCGGGTGCCCGCCGACAGCGCCCGTCCGGCCCGGCGGTCTTATCCGAGTCGATCGAGCCACAGCCGTGAGCGCCTCGTCCCTCGCCCTGGACGAGGCCGCCTGGGACAGCCCGTGGCGGCATCGCTCGGTCCTGGAGAAGGGCTTCCTGAGCATCGGACTGGTCCTGGCCGCGCTGCTGCTCCCCACCTGGCCAGGTGCGCCGGCGGTCGGCGCGGTGGCGACGGTGATCCTGCTCGGCCCCGCCCGACTGGCCCCTGGCCTCCTGGCCCGCATCATCAGGTGGCCGCTGGCGTTCCTGATCTCCGGGGTGCTGTCTGTGAGCATATCCCTGTCGTGGCACGGACACCCGGTGATCGGACTGTCGCGCAGCGGAATCGCTGCAGGTGCTGCCCTCCTCGCCCACGGTCTCGCGGGCGCCCTCGCCGTCTTCGTGCTGGCCGCCACGACGCCGATGGTCGACCTGCTCGAGAGCCTGCGCCGCGTACGGCTGCCCGCCGCCTGTGTCGACATCGCCGCCCTGACCTACCGGTTGCTGTTCACGCTTGTGAGCACCACGCGACAGGTCCGCGAGAGCCAGGCCGCGCGGCTGGGTTACTCCTCCTGGCGGCACTCGGTGGAGTCGGCGGCATACCTGACGGCAGCGGTGCTGGTGCGGTCCTTGGCCAACGCGCAGCGCCTCGAGGAGGGCCTCGCCGGGCGCGGATATGTCGACGAGCTTTCCACCGTGACGGACTCCCCGAGGGTATCTGGGCGGGTGCTCATGGCTGGCGCTATCGGCCTGGCGCTGCTCGCTGTGGTCAGTCTGTGGAGCGCCTCATGAGCCATCAAGCGCTCGAGGCGAGCGGCCTCATCGCAGGCTACGGCAACGCGACCGTCCTGTCAGACGTCCACCTCCATATACCCGGAGGATGCCGAACGGCGCTGCTCGGGGCTAACGGATCGGGCAAGACGACACTGCTCAAGGTGCTCTCGGGTGCCCACCGACCCCAGGCCGGGCAGGTCCGTGTCGGCGAGCACAAACTGCGCCACTCGCGCGCCGGCCTGACCGAGCATCGCCAGCGCGTGCAGCTGGTGATGCAGGACCCCGACGATCAGCTCTTTTCCGCCGACGTGCGCAGGGACGTCAGTTTCGGTCCGACGAACCTGGGGTTGTCGCGCGGCGAGGTCATCGCCCGCGTCGACGAAGCCCTGGACGTGCTGGGTCTGGGCGCGCTCGCCGACCGGCCGATCCACGCACTGTCCTACGGCCAGCGCAAGCGGGTTGCCATCGCGGGGGCACTTGCCATGCGACCCTGCTTGCTGTTGCTCGACGAGCCAACGGCGGGCCTCGATCCTGCGGGGGTGGAGGAAATGCTGTTGGCCCTTACGAGCCTCGAAGCCCATGGGACGACGGTTGTGCTGTCCACCCATGACGTCGACTTGGCGTTGGCCTGGGCTGACCGAGTCGCAATCGTCGAGCATGGAATCGTGCATTGCGGCCCGCCCGGGGTCATGCTCGGCGACGCAGCCCTCCTTCAGCGCTCGCGTCTGCACCCGCCGCGGAACATCCAGCTCGCCCTCAAGTTCGGAATCCCTCGGGACCATGTCGAACGAACCCCTCCCCGCACACTCGATGACGTGGTTGCTCTGGTGGGTGCCCTGGCGGGGTTTCCCGCTGCCGCGACGCATTGAGGAGACGGGACGACATGCTGCGTGCATCTAGCGACGGGGCGGCCGGGGGGTCCGTCGCGCTGGGGCGGAGGTCGACCTGCTCACCGATCCGTTGCAGCGGCACGGTCGTATGAGGAGCGTCAACTCCTCGCGCCCCTTGCGGTCAATGACTCAGTAGGCCGAACGGGGAGCACGATCCCGGCGGACGCGGGCGTCAGCCAGGACCCACCCAGCGAAACAGGTGCACAGGGCGGCCACTGCCATACATCGGCCGGACCGTGGCCTGGCCTGTCGAGACCAAGTGCTCCAGATAGCGTCGAACGCTCACCCGCGCCATCCCGACGCGTTCGGCGCACTCTGCTGCTGACATCTCCTCGCCCGACCGCAGTGCCCCGATCACGAGATCAAGACTTTCCCGACTCAATCCCTTGGGAGGCAAGGTGCTTCGCGGTGTCGCACGCGTGGGTGCCTGCCGACGAAAGGCGGCATCCACGCTTTCCTGGCTAAGTGCCCCGTGACCGATGCTCTCCACCGACCGCGCGAAGTCCCGCAGCCGCGCACTCAAGTCACTGATCTCGAACGGTTTGATCAGATAATGCGAGGCACCTCCGCGCAGCGCCCGCTGCACGAAGGCCACGTCGCGCTCAGCGGTCACCATGATGACGTCGACCGGGTTGTGTCGGCTGCGCAGTTCGAAGAGCACGTCCACACCCGTCATGTCCGGCAGGTGCACGTCGAGCAGCAGCAGATCCGGCGCCAGGTCCTCGACCAGCGTCAGAGCTTCGGTCCCAATTGGCCGCGGTGCCAGCGACCTCGAAGCCTTCGACCTCGTTGACGAAGTCAGCATGCACTGAACGAACCATGAAGTCGTCCTGGCCGATGAGGACACGAAGCACGACGGTGCTCCTCTCCGGAGTGAGATATCGCAGGCGACTCTCGCCGGCTGATTCACGCTACTGGGACGTCGCGGCCAGGCCCGATCCACGAACGAACCGATTCTCGATCTCGAAGTAGTCCTCGAGAGCGAACAGGGAGTTCCATTCATCGGCCGTCGCCATCAGCGGTGCTCGGCGACACGCCCTGGCAGTATGTCGTCGCCGAAGGCATCGCGGAGGTGGGCGACGTCGCGCGGGCGCCCGACGACGCCGCGGCCGACGCGCTCGTCGAGCTCTATCGTGCGCAGGCGGGAGAGCACGACGACTGGGACGAATACCGCGCGGCGATGGTCGCGGACCAGCGGCTCGTGCTGCGGATCCGGGTCGAGCGGGTCTACGGGATGATCGCCTAAAGGCGCGACCGGCACCGGCACCGGGCAGGATGGACGGTATGAGCGATGCCGAGGAGTTCCAGCTGCCCGAGTGGGCGCAGCTGATCGATCAGGGTGGGCCGCGCGAGCGGTATGTCGCGGCGACGCCGATGGGGGAGTTCACCGTCCACACCCACGGCGGGCAGGTGACGAGCTGGGTCGGCCACGGTCGCGAGCGGCTCTGGACCTCGGAAACGGCCGAGTATGCCGTGGGCAAGGCCATCCGTGGCGGCATCCCGGTGATCTTTCCCTGGTTCGCGAACGGCCCTGGGGGAGAACGCAAACCCTCCCACGGGCTTGCCCGCCTGGCCACGTGGGAGCTCGCGGGATGGGGCACGACCGACGAGCCCGACGACACGATGGACCTCCAGTTCGATCTCGGTGAGCAGGACCTCGACCCGAGCCTGCGCAACACGGGTGACTGGCCCTCGGGCGTGCGGGCGCATGTGCAGGTGGAGATCGGCGCTGACGCCTTGATCATCCGGCTCACGCTCGTCAACTACACCGACGAGCCCGTGTCCTGCGAGGCGGCTCTGCACACCTATCTGGCCGTCGCCGATGTCGAGGACGCCGTGATCGAGGGCCTGGACGGGGTGCGCTTCTACGACAAGGTTGCCCGGCGCGAGGACGTGACCGACCAGCCGGTCCCGTTCGGTGACGAGGTCGACCGGATCTACGAGACCAAGGAACCCGTCGTGCTGTGCGATGGCACCCACAGCCTTCGGGTCGGCGGTCAACTGGGCAGCTCGGACGCCGGCCCGCGTCCGGCACAGACCGTGGTCTGGAACCCGGGGCGCGACAAAGGCCCCGGCATCGCCGACATCTCCGACTGGCGCGGCTTCGTCTGCATAGAGGCCGCTGCCATCGGGGTCGATGCCCTCGTCATCCCCCCGGCCGGTTCAGGCGGCGGCGACGTGCCGTTCGGCTTCTCGACGCTGACGCAGACCCTCACGTTGTTGCCGACGGAGCAGCTTAGGTAGTCGCCCCACGAAGTGTCCTCGCTTCGCTGCAGCGCGGAGCTAGAGGTGGCCGCGGTGCGTGGTCTCCAGGGCGGCGAGGACGCTGCGCAAGTGGGTGTGCATGGCGGCGGCGGCCCGGTCGGGGTCGCCGGAGGCGACGGCGTCGATGATCTCCAGGTGTTCGCCGAGCGAGGTGCGCGGCCGTCCCTCGCGCTGGGAGAGGCGGAAACGCTGGCGCACCAACTGACCGTTGAGCCGATCGAGCAGCTCGGCCGCGACCGGCTGGTGACCGAGGTCACGGATCGCCTGGTGCAGGCGAATATTCAAGCGGGAGTAGGCAGGTGCGTCGCCGGCTGCGACAGCGGCCTCCATCGCGGTGCCGATCGATCGGAGCTCGGCCGCAGTCTCCGGGGTGACCCGCCCGGCGGCTTTCGCCGCGAGCAGGCCCTCCAACTGCATAGGCACCTCGGTGATGTCGACGGCCTCCTCGACCGTGACGACGCGCACCCGCGATCCGCGATTGGGCACCCGCTCGACGAGGCCTTCTGACGACAAGCGCAACAGGGCGGCGCGGATGCTGCTGCGCGTGACGCCATAGGCGTCGGCGAGGTCCTGCTCGACCAGGCGCTGCGCGGGCATCAGATCGCCGGCAGCGATCGCCTGGCGCATCGCCGCATAGGCGATCCGCCGCCCCTCGGCGCCCGAGGTGGCGCCGCCGCCGGCGGAGTTCACGTCGTCGACCGCGCGGCCACCGGCACCACACCTTCCTGGGGAGGTCCATGCAACGAAGTCGATACAGGTCTTGCTGTCTCTGAAGCTGTCGACAATATTGTCAACACTCTCGCTGACAACCAGCAGAGCAGGAAGGGCGAGCATGGCTGCTCCACTACGCCTCCGGGACGTCACGCTGGCGTTCGGTGGCGTCCGCGTGCTCGAGGACGTCTCCGTCGACGTCGCGCCCGGCCAGGTCATGGGGCTCGTCGGCCCCAACGGGGCGAGGTCGGCGTCGGCGGCTAGCCCGAAGGTCACCCGAACTTCACGGACGCGGTCGCCCAGAAGGCGTTGAACGACAAGGCCGCCTATGCCCATCGCGTCGTCACGCGGATGTGCTTCGACCCCGTCGTCACGACCGGGTGGGCCCAGCACATCGCGCGCGACGGCGTGGCCCTGCAGGTGATCGCCGGCATGCCCGGCCCGGTCAACCGCCAGAAACTCATTCGGATCAGCGCCTCACTCGGTCTGGGCTCGTCGGCCGGTTCCTGCAGAAGCAACACGGCCTGTGGCGCTTCTTCCTGCCCGGCGCCTACGACCCCACCCGCCTCCTCAAGGGCCTCGCCGCCGCCGCACCGCTCGTCACCGGCATCCACGTCGTCACCTTCAACGAGTTCGCCGGTGCCGAGGAGTGGCGCCGCACGCTGCGTCGCGACGTCGGCCTCGGCTGACGACGGCGGGTGACGCCGCGGCATACGGCTGCTCGGCGCGCGGCGACGTAGGGTGAGACCTTGTGCCTGCCCGGTCCGGTCCGTCCTCGCTGCGGGGCTCCACGCACGCGAGAGCTCGAGCGTCGGGGCACCCTGGAATGGGCGCCGTGCCCCACGACGGCGGCGTGACCTTCCGGGTTTGGGCACCGAATGCTCGCCACGTCGCTGTCATCGGCGACTTCTGCGACTGGCAGCTCACGGGCAAAGTGCCGCTGGCGCGGGATCACGCCCGCGCCGGCACGTGGTCGGTCTTCGTCCCACACGCCGGGCCCGGCAGCGAATACCGGTTCCTCATCCGCCGCGGCGGCCCCTATGTATGGCGCATCGACCCCTGCGCCAGGCAGGTCACCCACTCCCGCGGCAATGGCGTCGTCGTCGACCCGGCCACGCTGGGCTTCGACGGCCACCACTTCGACGCACCCGCCTGGGACGACCTCGTCGTCTACGAGGCGCACATCCCCACCTTCGCCGGAAACGCCAGTGGCCGAGGGACATTCGAGCAGGCGATCGGACGGCTCGACCATCTCGCCTGGCTCGGCGTCAGTGCCATCGAAGTGATGCCGCCCTTCGAATTCGGCACGCCGATCAGCTGGGGCTACAACCCCTCTCACCTCTTCGCCATCGAGAGCAGCTACGGCGGCCCGCACGCCTTCGCCCGTTTCGTGCGGGAGGCTCACGCGCGCGGCATCGCCGTCATCCTCGACGTCGTCCACAACCATCTCGGGCCGACGAATCTCGACCTGTGGCGTTTCGACGGCGGCGGCAGCAGGCGCTACGGGGGGATCTACTTCTACAACGACCGGCGCGCCCATACGCCCTGGGGCGCAACGCGACCCAACTTCAGCAAGAAGGAAGTCCGCAACTTCCTGCGCGACAGCGCCGTGCAGTGGCTAGAGACCTTCCAGGTCGACGGGCTGCGATTCGACGGCACCAACTTCATCCGCTCGCGGTTGGGCAATGTCTTCGCACCCCAGGATCAGCTGGCCCCCGGGCATGCCTTCCTCGCGGCGATGACGGCGGACCTGCGCTCCCGGCAGCCGTGGAAACTCCTCATCGCCGAGGACATGCAACGCGATGGGATCGTCACCCGCCCGAGTGCTGACGGTGGCCTGGGGTTTCACAGTCAGTGGGACGCCGGATTCGTCCACCCTGTGCGAAGGGCACTGGAGTGCCCGCGCGACGAGGACCGCGACCTCGAGGCCGTAGCCGCAGCGGTCACCGGCTTCGGGCTCGGCGCGGCATACGAGCGGGTCATCTTCACGGAGAGCCACGACGAGGTGGCCAACGGGAAGTCCCGGGTGCCGGAGTCCATCGATCCCGGGGCCGCGGACTCCTGGCACGCCCGCAAGCGCGCGGCGCTCGGACTGGCCCTCACTCTCACGTCGCCGGGGATCCCCATGCTCTTCCAGGGGCAGGACTTCCTCGAGGACCGCTGGTTCGACGACACTGTCGTGCTCGATTGGGACAAGGCCCACCTACACAGCGGTTTCCTCCACCTCGTGCGCGAGTTGATCCACCTGCGCCGCAACAGGTTCGGCGTCACGGCGGGTTTGACGGGGACGAACACCCGGGTGCTGCGCCTCGATCAGCACGCGAAGGTCCTCGCCTTCCACCGGTGGCGGCACGGCGGCCCTCGCGACGACACCGTTGTCGTGGTCAACCTCTCCACCCACCCACTGCACGACTACGGGGTGGGTATGCCGCGGTCCGGCCGCTGGCGCGTGCGCGTCAACACCGACGCCCCGATGTTCGGCGAGGGTTTCGGGTCCGTGCACGCCGCCGATGTCGACACGGTGCCCGAGTGGGCCGACGGCTGCCCCCAGCGGGTGTCACTGACCATCGGGCCGTATGCCGCGCTGGTCCTCTCGCAGGACTGAAGCGTTCCCCGGACCGGCGGCGTCGCCGGAGTGGCGATATCCAATCGCGGCCGTAGCCGGGATTCGCCTCCATCACCCCACCCGAGTGGAATGATCCACCTGTGACGACCGTTCCGACCCCGCTCGTCAGGGACTTCCCGGTGCGCTGGCCGGTCCAGACCCGCTGGACCGACAACGACATGTTCGGCCATCTCAACAACGCCGTCTATTACGCCATGTGGGACAGCGCGATCAACGCCTGGCTCGCGCAGCAGACCGGAGCCGATCCCATGAAGGATGCGGCCTTCCCCGTCGTCGCCGAGTCCTCTTGTCGCTATGTGAGCGAGCTCGGCTATCCGGACGATCTGGTCGCCGGCATCGGCGTCGAGCGCCTCGGCTCCTCCTCCGTCACGCTGCGCCTGGCACTGTATTCCGCCAGCGCAACAGACGCCGATCCCGTTGCGGCCGTGGGCCGTTGGGTCCATGTCTACGTCGACCGGGCCACCCGCAAGCCCACGCCCATGCCGGCGG
Source organism: Nostocoides australiense Ben110 (assembly GCF_001050535.1). GTDB lineage: Bacteria > Actinomycetota > Actinomycetes > Actinomycetales > Dermatophilaceae > Nostocoides_A > Nostocoides_A australiense. Next base: position 244,293 of record NZ_HG764815.1, read on the forward strand.
GCGAGCGCGTGGCATACGAGGCGATTCGATGAGAATCCGCGGTGCTGTCCTCACCGAGATCGGCAAGCCCGGACCGTATGCCGTGACTCGCCCTCTCGTGATCACCGACCTCGATCTTGCGCCGCCGGGGCCGACGGAAGTGCTCGTCGAGGTCGACGCCGCCGGCCTGTGTCACTCCGACCTGTCGGTCGTCGACGGCAACCGCGTGCGGCCCGTCCCGATGCTGCTCGGCCACGAGGGCAGCGGGATCGCGCTGGAGGTCGGGCGGGCGGTCGAGGGCATCGCGCCCGGCGACCGGGTCGTGATGACCTTCCTGCCCCGCTGCGGTGACTGTGCCGGCTGCGCCACCGACGGCATCCGGCCCTGCGTGCCCGGCTCGGCCCGCAACGGTGCGGGCGAAATGCTCACGGGCGGAAGGCGACTGAGCCTTGACGGTGCCCCGGTCAACCATCATCTCGGGGTCTCGGCATTCGCCACGCACGCGATGCTCGACGCCCGCTCGCTCGTGGTGGTCGAGCCCGACGTGCCGCCGACCGTGGCGGCCCTTCTCGGCTGCGCGGTCCTCACCGGCGGCGGCGCCCTTCTCAACGCGGGCCGGCCCCGCCCGGGTGAGCGGGTGGCCGTGGTCGGCCTGGGCGGCGTCGGCATGGCGGCCCTGCTGACC
>NZ_HG764815.1:245056-265017 GCF_001050535.1 Nostocoides australiense Ben110
GCATGATCGGCGGGGTGGGCCAGCGCATGCTGACCGGCGTCACGAAGAAGATGGCCGGCGAATTCTTCAAGGCCGTCGACGCCGATATCGCCGGAGTGCGGCCGGCGGAACCGGCGGCTGTGGGCGCCCCGGCGGAGCGGGCTGGTGAGCTGGTCGGTGCGGCCGCAGGTCCGGTGTCGTATGCGGGCCGCCCTGCCGCCGCTGCCGGCGGAGGTGGGATCGGGCTGGGAGAGAACGGTTTTGCGCTCGGGGTTGCCGTCGGTGGACTCGTCGCCCTCGCCGGTGTGGCCCTGGGAGCGGCGGTCCGCGGGCTAGGCCGATGAAGGCCTTCACCGCGGCGGCGATCCAGATCGCCCCGGTCCCGGGGCCGCTGACGCGGGAGTCGATCGCGGCGAATGTCGCCAAGTGCGTCGACTTCACCCGCGAGTGCGTCGCGGCGACCGATGCGGAGCTGGTGGTCCTGCCGGAGTCGGCCACGACGGGCTTCACTCCCGACTGCTCACCCGAAGAGCTGTGGGACCTGGTCAGTGAGCTGCCGGGCGGGATCGTCCAGCCGGTGCAGGATCTGGCCAAGGAACTCGGCGTCGTCATCTGTGTCGGCACCTACGAGCGCGGCCCCAAGCGGGGGATCGTCTACAACTCCTCGGCCCTGATCGACCGGACCGGCGAGGTGCTCGGCGTCTATCGCAAGACCCACCCCTTCTGCTCCGAGATCATCACCGGCGGCGGCTGGGTGACGCCGGGCGACACCGTCGCCGTCTGTGACACCGACCTCGGCCGGATCGGCATGATCATCTGCTTCGACGGCGACTACCCCGAGCTCTCGCGCATCCAGGCCGTCCAGGGCGCCGAGCTCATCTGCCGCCCCTCGGCGTTGCTGCGCTCGGCGGACATCTGGGAGTTGACTTCGCGCGCCCGGGCCTACGACAACCACGTCTACGTCATCGGCGCCAATGCCGTCGGCGCCGACCCGGCCGGCGTGCTCTATTTCGGCAACTCCCATATCGTCACGCCCATCGCCCACATCGTCGCCAAGGCGGCCACCCACGAAGGCTGGGTGAGCGCCCGCCTCGACCCGGACGAGGCGATGGCCTCCCTCACCCCGGGCTCGAATATCGGCCAGGCCTTCGACCACCTTCGCGACCGCAATCTCGACCTGATCAAGAAACACCTCGACGACCTCCAGGCGCCGGCGAAGGTCGGCTTTCCCCACAAGCACCACGCCTTTGCCGACACCGCCGTCGAGGAGTGATCCGCCCCGGCCCGGGTCGAGAGTGCACGACACGCCGTCATACCCGGCGCATTGCGGCGTGTCGTGCGCTGTCGACGTGAAGGAGCCGCGAAGCGGGAGCACGGGAGGGCTCGACCGGTGAGGTTCGCCGGGGATCGCGGCGTTCGTTGTCAGGTTGTGACAAGGCGCGTCGTGCCCCGGGGTCGATTGAATCGGGGACGTGACTGAGACGGCGCAGCGGCGCATCCGCGTAGGAATTGACACCGGCGGCACATTCACCGACGTGGTGGCCCTGGACGAGGTCACCGGCGAGATGGTGACCACCAAGACCCCCAGCACCCCGAGCAATCCGGCCGACGGATTCATCAACGGGATGGCGAAGGTCCTGGAGCAGATGGGCGCGAGCGGCGAGGACATCACCGCCGTCAGCCACGGCACCACGGTCGCGACGAACAAACTGCTCGAAGGCAAGGTCGAGGCGCTCGGGTTCATCACCACCGAGGGCTACGAGTTCATCCTCGAGATCGCCCGACAGGCGGTGCCGGACGGCTACGGCAACTCCTACTTCTGGGTCAAGCCCCCGCGCATCGTCCCGGCCGACTTCGTCAAGACCGTCGGCGGCCGCCTCGACTTCCACGGCAACGAGATCCGCCCGTTCGACGCCGAGGGCGCCCGTCAGGTCGCCCGGTGGTTCAAGGACCAGGGCATCACCACGATCGGCGTGTGCTTCCTGCACGCGTATGCCGAGGACGCTCACGAGCTGGCGATGCGCGCCATCCTCGCGGAGGAGCACCCCGAGGCCGTCGTCTCGATCTCCTCGGAGGTGCTGCGCGAGTACCGCGAGTACGAGCGCTCGATGACCACCCTCGTCGATGCCGCGGTCAAGCCCAATGTCTCTCGCTACGTGAAGAACATCCACGACCGTCTTGACGACTTCACGCGGGCGAGCGCGACGCAGTCCGGGGGGGACACGGGGGGCGGAGCCCCCCGTGGGATTCCGTTTTATGTCATGAAGTCCAATGGCGGAGTGCTCTCGGCGGATGAGGTTGTCCACCAGCCGATTACGACGGTCCTGTCGGGTCCGGCCGCTGGTGCCCTCGGGGCCGCGCTCATCGCCCAGCGGGCCGGCTTCGGCAAGGTGCTGACGTGCGACGGCGGTGGCACGTCCACGGACGTCTCGGTCGTCCTCGACGGCGAACCAACCCTGACGACCGAGGGCACGGTCGGCGCCTACCCGAGCAAGATCCCGATGATCGATGTCGTCACCGTCGGTGCCGGCGGTGGCTCGATCGCCTGGATCACCCCCGAAGGCACTTTGAAGGTCGGCCCCCAGTCGGCGGGTGCCGATCCCGGCCCGCTGTGTTACGCCAAAGGTGGCACCGAGCCGACCATCACCGACGCCCACGTCGTGCTGGGCCGCATACCTCCGCACCTGCTCGGCGGCGAGATCCCGCTCGATGTCGACGCGGCCCGCGCCGGCATCGAGGCCCTTGCCGGCAAGCTCGGCCTGGACTTCGAGCGTTGTGCCACAGGCATTCTCGAGATCTCGGCCTGGAACCAGGCCAACGCCTTGCGTCAGGTCAGCGTCAAGCGCGGCCTCGACGTGCGCGACTTCATGCTGACGACCTTCGGCGGCTCCGGATCACTGCTCTCGTGCCGCCTGGTCGACATCCTCGACCTCGCCGGTGTCGTCGTCCCGCCGAACCCCGGCAACGTCAGCGCCTTCGGCCTGCTGACCGTCGACGTCAAGAACGACTACGTCCAGACGGCCGTCGCCCGCCAGTCCACGCTGGACTATGCCGCCATCGAGCACACCTTCGCCGCCCTGACCGAGCGCGCCCAGGCCGCGCTCGACAAGGAAGGCTTCGCGCACGAGACCCACCAGTACGTGCGCACCGTCGACCTGCGCTACTTCGGGCAGGCGTATGAGGTGCGCGTGCACGCCCCCGAGGGCACCGTCGACGAGTCGTATGCCGCGGGCGTGGCCGCCGCTTTCCACGACGAGCACCGCACGCTGTATGGCTACGACTTCCGTGACGACCCCACCCAGGAAGTCGAGTGGGTCAACCTGCGCGTCTCGGGCATCGGCCCGATCACCCGGCCGACGATCCGGGAGATCGACTCCTCGGACGGCGCGCCAGCGCTGACTGAGAGGGCCCAAAAGTCAACTCGCCCAGTGTGTTTCGACGCCGACCAAGGTTATGTCGATTCCCCCGTGTATTGGCGGCCGGACCTGAGAGCAGGGGACACCTTCTCGGGCCCAGCGATCGTCGAGGAGTTCGGCTCCACCGTGCCGGTCCACCCCGGCTTCACCGTCCGTGTCGACAGCTTCGGCAACCTCGTGATCACCAAGGAGGCCTGACATGTGGTGCAACACCGCCGCCACCCGCATCAACCACGCGACTCCCGACCCGGACGCGCCGAACCCCGCGGGCCTGCCCACGGCATACGAGCACGGCAACCGGCTCACCCCCGAGGGCACCCACGTCGACCCCATCGTGGTCGAGATCGTGGAGGGGACCCTCGCGAGCGTCGAGATGGAGGTCGAGACCGCTATCGCGCGCACCAGCCGCAGCCCGATGATCCGCGACGCCCACGACTTCCGCGCCGGCATCCACGACCGCCAGCTGCGGAAGCTGACCGGCCGCTCCTATAGCGCGCTCGTCCACCCCATCGCTCGTGACTTCCCGCTCGAGGAGATGGCCGAGGGCGACGTCTTCTTCCACAACGACGTCTACGAATCCGAGGGCGGCATCGGGCACCTGCCCGATCTGTGTGTGACGGTCCCCGTCTTCGACAAGGGCGAGGTCGTCGCGTTCGTGCAGGCCTTCGGCCACCACGACGACATCGGTGGAGCCGTGCCCGGCTCGATGCCCTCGGGCGCCACCACTGTCTTCGAAGAAGGGCTCTCCGTCCCGCCGATCAAGTTGTGGGACAAGGGAGTTCCCAACAAGGCCGCCCTGCGGATCATGACCCGCAACAGCCGGATGCCCGACAGCCTCGCCGCCGACCTCGACGCCGAGTGCTCCGCCTGCCTGATGGGTGCCCGTCGCCTGTCCGAACTCTTCCAGCGTTACGGCCGCGAGACCGTCGAGGCCGCCTTCGACGCGATCCTCGACAAGACCACCGAGACCTACAGCCGCGAGATCCTCTCCAAGATCCCCACCGGCACCTACGTCTGGGAGGACTACGCCGAGCACGACGGCGTGGACGAGCCCAAACTGCATACGCAGCGGATCACCCTGATCAAGGAAGAGACCGGGGGACCGGGCAACGGCCCGCGCCTGATCATCGACTTCACCGGCACCGCACCGCAGGCCAAGGGCCCGATCAACCACTGCGGCGACTATGTCGGCGGCAACTTCCTCAAGAAGTGGCTCGCGCCGATCCTGCGCAATCTCGCCGACACCCCCGAGCGGATGGCCGAGCTCGATGTCAACGAGGGCATCGTGCCGCTCATCGAAATGCGGTTCCCGCCCAAGGGAACTCTGCTCACGCCGATCTATCCGGCCCCGACCAACGCGCGCACCTTCGTCATCCTGCGGCTGCTCGGCGTCCTCGCCGGGGTCGTCGCCAAGGCCGTCGACGGGCAGATGCCGGCCGACCAGGAGACGATCCGCTACACCGGGGTCTATGGCAAGGACATGGACGACAACGACTACCTCATGCGCGAGGTGCTCGGCGGCGGCTCCGGCGGCCGCTACTACGCCGACGGTGAGGACACCATCCACGTCGTCCCCGACAGCCGCAACCTGCCGACCGAGTTCACCGAATCCCGCTTCCCGTTCATCGTCGAGCGCCTGGGCCTGGCGGTGGATTCCGGTGGGGCAGGCCGCTATCGGGGCGGTCTCGGCTACGAGAAGCACCTGCGCATGCTCAAGGACGCGCACTTCATGTCCATTGCCGACCGCTCAATCCTCGCGTGCTGGGGCGTCAAGGGCGGCAAGGCCGGCCGGCCCTTCGAGGTGACCATCGACCTCGGCGGGCCGGACGAGCGCATGGTCGACGCGTTGGCCGACGCCGAGGTCGTCGAGGCTGGGCAGATCATCCGCATCCGCACCACCGGCGGCGGCGGCTGGGGCGACCCGCTCGAGCGGCCCTATGACGAAGTGGAGCGGGACCTGCGCTGGGGCAAGGTCTCCTTCGACGGCGCCCGAGAGTCCTATGGCGTCGTCGCCGGCGGCACCAAGGACGATGTCACGATCGACGCGGCAGCCAGTGATGCGCTGCGCGCCGAAATGCGTTCTGCCCGTGGCGAAGAGGCCTTCTTCGATCGTGGCCCGGGCTATGCCCGGCTGGCCGCGGACGGAGCCAACGCCAACGAGTTCGACTGGCTGTGACCGAGGTGCTCGTGACGGGTGCGGCCGGCAAGACTGGCCGCGCCGTCACGAAGGCTCTGGTATGCCGTGGGGCTCGCGTCCGCTGCGCCGTGCGGCCCGGCTCATCGACGCCGATTCACGAGGATGCGGCCGCGCGCCGGGTGCCGGTCGATCTCGCGACGGGGGAGGGCCTCGGCGTCGCATTGGCCGGCGTCGACGCCGTCTATGTCATCGCGCCTAATGTCAATGCGCGCGAAGTGGAGATGGTGCGGCACATCGCGGATGCTGCGGTGGCAGCCGGCATCCCGCGAGTGGTCTATCACTCCGTGATGCACCCGGACGACACGGCCATGCCGCATCACCTGCGCAAGCACGAGGCCGAGAAGCTGTTGCGCGAGAAGCCGTTCGGGCTGACGATTCTGCGGCCCGCGGCATACCACCAGAATCTCCGGCCCGCCGCGCTTGCGGGCGAGATCGCTGTGCCCTACTCGCTCGACGTGCCCTTCACCAATGTCGACCTCGACGACATCGCACAGGTGGCAGCCACCGCGGTGCTAACGCGCGAGCTCGACCATGCCGCATATGACCTGGCCGGGCCGCAGGAACTCAGCGTGCGCGAACTGGCCGCCATCGCCGCCGACGTGCTCGGCCGGCCCGTGCGAGCCACGCAGATCAGCCGCGAAGAATGGCTCGCCGGCGCCGGGGCGGCTCTCGCCCCGCAGCCGCGCGCCGACCTGCTGGCGATGTTCACCGCATACGACCGCGAAGGATTCGCCGGCGACTCCACCATTCTCCCGCGCCTGCTCGGCGGCGCGCCGTCAACGTGGGAGAACGTGCTTTCCGTCGCATGACCGTTCGCCCACAATGCGGCGGTGATATGCTGAAACGGTGGATCGTGCGACTCCAAACCTGCCGACGCGCGAGATGGATGCCACGGTTGCGTTCTATGCCGCACTGGGATTCGACGTGGGCTTCCGGGACGAGGCCTGGCTGGTCCTCTATCGCGGGGATCTGATGCTGGAGTTCTTCCCCTTCCCGGAGGTGGACCCGGAGACCAGTTCGTTCAGCTGCTGCCTGCGGGTCGACGATCTGGACGCCTTGGTGGCGGCCTGCGAGCCGGTCGCGCCGGTGGCCGACCGCGGATGGCCACGGCTGCACCTGCCGACCGTCGAGTCGTCCGGGCTGCGGATCGGTTACCTCGTCGATCCCGACGGGACGCTGCTGCGCCTGATCCACAACTCCTAATCGCTCAGATCCCGGGGCGACCGGCCTGTCACGAGTTGGGCCATTCCATGCCGGAGGAACCCCAACTGGTGACACCTCAGGGCGGGCGCCGTCACGAGTTGGGGCATGTGGCGGGGCAGCTGGCCCATGTCGTGACAGCGCTGATCATCAACTGAGTGTGGTGGGCAACTCCTGCCAGCGTTGTGTGACGGGAGTTGCCAGAACCTGACGCCGGTCGGAGCGGGAGAGCGCTCTAGGCTCGAAGGACCTGGCGAGCGAAGGAGCCCACCGTGTCCGGTCCTCTCGACGGCATCACCGTCATCGATCTCTCCCGTGCCCTTGCGGGCCCGCAGGCCGGGATGATGCTCGGCGACCTCGGGGCGCGGGTGATCAAGATCGAGTCCGAGACCGGTGACGACACCCGCGGCTGGGGGCCGCCGTTCGTCGGTCCGGACCACGACATCTCGACCTATTTCCTGGCGGCCAACCGCAACAAGGAATCGATCGTGCTGGACCTGAAGTCCCACGACGGCCGCGACATCCTGACTCGGCTCGCCGAGCGCGCCGATGTGCTCGTCGAGAACTTCCGGCCGGGAGTCCTGGCCCGGCTCGGTTTCTCGAACGAGCACCTGCACGAACTGAACCCGCGACTGATCGTCTTGTCCATCAGCGGTTTCGGTCACGACGGACCCGAAGGCGGGCGCGCCGGATACGACCAGATCGCCCAGGGCGAAGCCGGCCTGATGTCCGTGACCGGCTCCGCGCCCGACGACCCGCAGCGGGTCGGCGTCCCGATCGGCGACCTGCTGTCGGGCATGAACGGCGCCTTCGGCGTCGTCGCGGCGCTCTACGAGCGCGAACGCACCGGCAAGGGGCGCGTCGTGCGCACCAGCCTGCTCGCCTCGGTCATCGGTGCCCACGCCATGCACGGCACCAACTACCTTGTCGGCGGCAAAGTCGGTCACGCCCAGGGCAATCATCACCCGTCGATCGCGCCCTACGGACTCTTCCAGGCCGACGACGGTCCGATCCAGATCGCCTGTGCCGCCGAGAGCCTGTGGGTCAAGTTCGCCAATGCGTTCGGCCTCGACCCCGCTGCCGAGGGTATGGCGACCAACCGCGAGCGGGTGCACAACCGCGACGCCGTCGTGGCCGCTGTCAACGCCGCACTCGCGGGTCACACCAGCGAGGAAGTGCTCGTGAAGCTCGCAGAGATCGGCGTCCCCTGCGGTCACGTGCGCACGATCGATCAGGTCTACACCTGGGACCAGGTCGCGAGCCAGCATTTGTTGCTGAAGGTCGACCACCCGGTGCTGGGCGAGATCACCATCCCCGGCTCGCCGCTGCGCTTCGACGACAATGCCTATTCGGGTGGGCGCGAGGCGCACCTGCCGCCCCCGGGGCTCGGGGAGCACAACGAGTCGATCCGCGCCTGGCTGGCGGACAGCGATGAGTGATAGGGAAACCCGCGACAAACCACGCCGCCTCGGGGCCCGCGAACTCCTCGACACCGTCCTCGACGACGGGTCGTGGACGTCGTGGGACGGGCCTCCACTCGCCGTTGCCCGGCCCGGCAGCGAGTATGAGGCCGAGCTCGCCGCGGCCGCGGAAAAGGCCGGCACGGACGAGTCGATCATCACCGGCGAGGGCCGGATCGGCGGTCGCCGGGTCGCGATCATCGCCGGGGAGTTCCGCTTCCTCGCCGGATCCATCGGGCGCACTGCCGCAGAGCGCATCGTGCTCGCCTTCGAGCGCGCCACGCGCGAGGGGCTGCCGATGTTCGCCACCCCGTCCTCGGGTGGCACCCGAATGCAAGAGGGCACACCGGCTTTCGCGACGATGGTCAAGATCACCTCGGCCGTCGCCGTGTTCAAGGCGGCCAAACTGCCCTACATCACCTATCTGCGGCACCCGACGACCGGCGGCGTCTTCGCCTCGTGGGGCTCCCTCGGCCATGTCACCGTCGCCGAGCCCGGGGCCACGGTCGGCTTCCTCGGCTCGCGGGTTTTCGAGGCGCTCTATGGGCAGCCCTTCCCCACTGGGGTGCAGACGGCCGAGAACCTCTATGACAACGGCCTGCTCGACGCCGTGCTGCCCGTGGAGGTCCTTGCGACACAAGCCAGTCGCTTCCTCCACCTGCTGCTCGAGCCGCGCCACGCCTCGCCGATCCCACCGGTTGCGAAAGAGGCGCTCGCCGACATCCCCGCATGGGAGTCGATCACCCGATCTCGCCGCCCGGACCGCCCCGGCGTTCGGGACCTGCTGAAACTCGGTGCGTCGGAAGTGATTCCGCTGCACGGCACGGGTGCGGGCGAAACGGACCGCTCCCTTTTTCTGGCGCTCGCCCGGTTCGGCGCGCAACCCTGCGTCGTCCTCGGTCAGGACCGCAGCCGCCAGACGCCCGATAAACCCTTGTCTCCCAGCGGACTTCGCGTGGCCCGCCGCGGTATGCGGCTCGCCACCGACCTCGATCTGCCCCTGGTCTCGATCATCGACACCTCCGGCGCGGCTTTGTCGAAGGAGGCCGAGGAGGGCGGCCTGGCCGGCGAGATCGCCCGGTCGCTGGCCGAGATGGTCGTCCAGTCCCAACCCACCCTGTGTGTCCTGCTCGGTGAAGGCACCGGCGGTGGCGCGATCGCGCTCATGCCCGCGGACCGGGTCATCGCCGCGCAACACTCGTGGTTGTCGCCGCTGCCGCCGGAAGGCGCGAGCGCCATCCTCTTCCGGGACACGAGCCACGCCCCCGATCTGGCGACCCAGCAACATGTCCGATCCCTCGACCTGCTGGCGGAAGGCATTGTCGATCGGATCGTCGCCGAGCGCCCGGATGCCGCCGACGAACCCGAGGAGTTCTGTGCCCGGATGGCGCAGGCGATCGCCGGCGAATTGTCCGATCTCGTCGCCATGCGCCCTGCCTCCCGGCTCGCCGCCCGCCACGACCGCTACCGCCGCATCGGCACCGTCCTGCGGTGACATGGGTGCGGCATACATGGCAATGTGCCAACGAAAGGCCGACTCGTGGGCAGGTGCTGACAACGCCGAGTCCGGGACCACATTCCTAGGCTTCGACGCGTGAGGATCATCGTCGCCCTCGGCGGCAACGCCATGACTGCAGCGGACGGCAGCGCCACGCCGCAGGCGCAGATCGACGCCATCGCCACCGCGATGACGCATGTCGCCGAACTCGTGGTCCGCGGACACGACGTCGTGCTCACCCACGGCAACGGCCCGCAAGTGGGCAACCTTCTCGTCAAGAACGAGCTGGCCGCCAATGTCGTGCCGCCTGTTCCGCTCGACTGGTGCGGCGCCCAGACGCAGGGCACGATCGGCTTCACCGTCCTCAACAGCCTCGAAGCGGCACTGCGCCGCCACGGCGTCGAGCGCCCTGTCGCCGCCCTGATCTCGCGCACCCTCGTCGACGGCGACGACGAGGGATTCGCCACCCCGACCAAGCCGGTGGGCCGCTACTTGTCGCACGACGAAGCGAAGGTTCTCATCGACCATGGCCAGACGTGGGAGGACCGGGGCGAGAAGGGCTGGCGCCGCGTCGTCGCCTCACCGGAGCCGCTCGAGGTGCTCGAGACCGGGACTATCACGACCCTGCTCGACGCGGGCTACCTCGTCGTCGCGGCGGGGGGCGGCGGCATACCGGTGGTTCGCGACAGCGCCGGCGAGCTCCACGGTGTCGAGGCCGTCATCGACAAGGACCTCACGGCCGCGGTGCTGGCGAAGGCCCTCGACGCCGACGTGCTCGTCATCGCCACCGACGTCGAGAACGTGATGGTCGGATGGGGAACGCCGCAGGAGCGGGCCCTCGAAGCCGTGACGGTCGCGGAGATGCGACAGTATGCCGCGGACGACGAGTTCGCGAGCGGCTCCATGGGGCCGAAGGTCGAGGCGGCGTTGCGGTTCATCGACGAGGGGGGCCGGTGCAGTGTGATCACCTCCCTCGACAAGATCGGGGACGCCATCGATCCCGACGCCGACGACGTCGGAACGGTCATCACGCCCGGGTGACCGGGCCACCCAAGCCGAGCCGAACAGCATACCCAGCAACGAAAACGCCAATGTGAGCACCGACAGAAAGGTCACCCGAAGTGCCTGACGCAATCGAAGTACGCAAGGTCCCGATCCACTCCGTCGCCGACGCGTCCGAGCTGCAGAAGCTGCTCGACGACGGCGTCATGGAGGCCAGCCGCGTCATCGCCATCATCGGCAAGACGGAGGGGAATGGCGGCGTCAACGACTACACCCGGATCATCGCCGACCGCGCCTTCCGCGAGGTGCTGATGGCCAATGGCGCCCCCGAGGAGCAGGTCAAGCAGGTGCCGATCGTCTGGTCCGGCGGCACCGACGGCGTCATCAGCCCGCACGCGACGATCTTCGCGACCGTGCCCGCGGACAAGACCGAGAAGACCGACCAACCGCGGCTGACGGTCGGGTTCGCCATGAGCGAGCACCTGCTGCCGGAGGAGATCGGCTATGTCGCGATGGTCGATAAGGTGGCCGACGCCGTCAAGGTCGCGATGGAGCGGGCCGGCATCACCGACCCGGCCGACGTGCACTACGTCCAGACCAAGACGCCGCTGCTGACCATCCACACCATCCGCGACGCGAAGTCGCGCGGCAAGAGCGTCTGGACCGAGCACACGCATGAGTCGATGGACCTCTCCAACGGCTGCACCGCCCTCGGCATCGCCAAGGCCCTCGGAGAGGTCGACTCGGTGAGCGACGAGGACGTCATGCACAACCGGGCCAAGTATTCCTCGGTCGCCTCCTGCTCTTCCGGGGTCGAACTCGACCAGGCCCAGGTCGTCGTGGTCGGCAACGCCAAGGGCATCGGCGGCCGCTACCGGATCGGGCACTCGGTCATGAACGACGCCCTCGACGCCGGCGGCATCTGGGAGGCCATCAAGGACGCGGGCCTCGACCTGCCCGAGCGGGCGCTGTCCAGCGACATCGATGGCCGCCTCGTCAATGTCTTCCTCAAGTGCGAGGCATCCACAGATGGCCAGGTCCACGGCCGCCGCAACGCCATGCTCGACGACTCCGACGTGCACTGGCACCGGCAGATCAAGAGCTGCGTCGGCGGCGTCACCGCATCGGTGACCGGCGACCCGGCGGTGTTCGTCTCCGTCTCCGCCGCGCACCAGGGCCCCGACGGCGGTGGCCCGGTGGCCGCGATCGTCGACTTGGGCGAGGGCGAGCCCACCGGCTACCGCTGGAGCCCCTCCGCCTGACGGCGTCTCACCAAGCACGACGGTTGGCGGCCTATGGTCGCCAACCGTCGCACGCGTCGTGGGGTCATTGTCGGTGCCGCATGGGAGAGTGGCGATCGTCGATAGCGATTGTTATAGACAGCCGATGTATAACAAACGATCCTCGCGAGGTGGCTAGTGCTGATCCCCAGTCCCTTCACCCCCGGTGACCTGCCCCGGGTGCTCGTCGGCCGGGCCGCCGAGCGCCGCCGGCTGGCCGACCTGCTGGCGCGGGTGACGGCATACGGCGAGTTGGCGGGGCCACCGGTCGTCCTGCACGCGCCGCGTGGCCTGGGCAAGACGACACTCCTGCGCGACACCGAGGACCGGGCCCGCGAGCTGGGGTTCGTCACCGCGTGGGTGGCCTGCGCCAAGGGGAGCCCGATGCTCACCGAGCTGGCGGCGAGCGTGCGGCGGGCGTTGATCGACGCCGAGGTGCTCGACGACCGGTCGACCAAGCGGGTGCTCGACACCATCTCGGTGGAGTTCGCGATCTTCGGGGTGGGCTTCTCGACGGAGTTCGCGCGCGGGGCGGCGCCCGAGGTGCCGACCGGCGCGATCTCCAGCCTCGAGCGGATGCTGCACGAGGCGGCCGCGGCGATCCGGGCGCGCGGGGGCGCGGGCCTGCTCGTGCTCATCGACGAGTTGCACGCCGCACCGTATGCCGAGGTCGGAGTCCTCCTGAACGCCATGCAGAACCTCGCCGGCCGGCGCGCCGAGAATCCCCTCGCGCTGATGACCGCGGGGCTGCCGTCCACGCCGGAGATGATCATGCGCGCGGCGACCTTCGGCGAGCGCAGCGAGTTCATCGGGATCGACCGTTTCGACGACGCGGATTCGCGGCGGGTGTTGGAGGAGCCGGCGCAGGAGGAGGGGGTGGGGTGGGCGGCGGATGCGATCTCCGCGGGCCTCGATATCGCCGACGGCAACCCCTACCTGTTGCAGCTCGTCGGGGACTCCACGTGGCAGGCCGCCGCGCCCCGCACGGGGGACACGCTCGAGCTCGACGACCTGCACGCCGGCGAGGACCGAATGCGCGGTCAGCTGGCCGCCATGTGCCGCGCGCGATGGGACTCCGCGAGCGATCTGGAGCAGGCCTTCCTCGGGGCCATGGCCGACTATGGCGAGGAGATCGTCCCGCGCGAGCACATCGCGACGACCATGGGCCGAGAGTCACGGGCCATCAGCGTGCCGCGGGCCCGGCTCATCGACCGCGGCGTCATCGAGGCGGCCGGCCGCGGCAGGCTGCGCTTCACCCTGCCGGGGATGGGCGCCTGGATCCGCGAATACCAGCGCGGCTGAACACAATTCGTCAGCGCGCGCGGACGACGAATTCGTTGCCGTCCGGGTCGGTGAGCTCCGCCGGTCCGTCGCTCGGAGGGCTGGTATGCCGTGCCCCCAGCCCGGTCAGCCGGGCGACTTCGCGCTCCCGCTCAGCGGCGCCGACCTCCAGGACGAAGTGCTGTGGGTTGCGTCCACGCTTGGCGGCCATCGGCGGGCCGCCCCAGGCGATCTTCGTCCCGCCGGCGGGCGACTGGATGGCGGTCTCTTCGTCCTGGTCCCACACCAGCGGCCAGCCCAGTGCGGAACTCCAGAAGTGGCCCACCGCCTGCGTGCCGTCGCACGTCACCTCGCCCAGCCGGCCGGTGCCCGCCAGGTAGGCGTTGCCGGCCTCGGTGACGCAGAATTCGTTGCCGCCGGGATTGGTGTCGGGGCGCACCGGGACGAACTGCAGTCCCACTTGGGTCGCCGACCCGGGCAGCACCCACCCGTCACCGTCCGGCCTCAGCTCACGCGCCAGAAGGGCTCCCCAGAATTCCGCGACCGAGCGCGGGTCCTCGGCGTCGAAGGCCACGGCGAGCAGCGTCAGTCCCACCGCGTCATACTCCTCGATCAGTCCTCGATGCGGTTGCCGTCCGCGTCCCAGTGGGCGGCGACCTTCTTGCTCGGCTGGACCCGCGGCGGCTCCCCGGGCATCTTCGGATAGTCGGGCGGGAACGGCATCTCTCCCAGGCCGGACTCCTCATACAGGCGCAGGAGCGGGTCGATCGAGAAGGCGCGCTCGTCGATCCCGGCCCACGGGTCGCCGTCGGCGAGTCGCTCGGGCACCGTGAACAGGTTGTATGCCGCGGGGTCGCGCACGTCAGCAAGCTCGCTCCACGTCATCGGCGTCGAGACCGGGGCACCCGGCTTGGGTCGCAGGGAGTACGCCGAGGCGATCGTCCGGTCCCGGCAGTTCTGGTTGAAGTCGACGAAAATGCGTTCTCCCCGTTCCTCTTTCCACCATGCGGTGGTGACGTCCGAGTCGCGCTTCTCCAACTCGCGACCGAAGCCGATCGCGGCGTGCCGGACCTCCTCGAAACTCCAGCGCGGCTCGATGCGGACGTAGATGTGCACGCCCCGGTTGCCGGACGTCTTCGGCCAGCCGGCGATCCCGAGTTCGTCGAGCAGGTCCTTGGCGACACCGGCGACCCGCACCGCATCGGTGAAGTCAGTCCCCGGCTGCGGATCGAGGTCGATGCGCAACTCGTCGGGGTGGTCCACGTCGTCGCGGCGCACCGGCCACGGGTGGAAGGTCAGCGTGCCCATGTGCGCGCACCACACCGGCACGGCGATCTCGGTGGGACACACCTCCAAAGCCGTTCGGCCAGAAGGGAAAGTGATCTCGCAGCTTTCGAGATAGTCGGGCGCGCCGACCGGAACCCGCTTCTGGTAGAACGCATCCGCCTTCTCGCCCGGCCGGCCGGTGCCGAGCGTCATACCCGGAAGAACCCCCTTGGTCCACCGCTCCAGGGCCGTCGGCCGATCGCGCAGCGCCCGCATCAGCCCGTCCTCGACGTCCGCGAAATACTGCGCCACCATCACCTTGGTCACCTCGGGGGTGGTGTCGGTGGCCGGATAGATGACCCGGTCGGGGGAGGAAACCCGCACGACACGGTCGCCGGCGATGACCTCGGCTGCGGGCGGCTTGGGCATGTGGCCCAGACTACGGGGACCCGCCGCCGCTCCGGGCCGGATCAAACGTGAGTCAGCTGTCGCATACGGTCGGGCCCGGTCGTAGGGACAGTGAAGGCACGGCACCCGGCCGGCGCCGATTCTCGACAAGCACGGGCGGGCCGTTCTGCGAGGCCAAGGAGATGATGGGCGGTTTCTGGGTCGTCGAGGCCACCGACGACGAAGAAGCCGTGGCCCTCGCCACGGAGGCCCAAGCTGCCTGCGGCAATGTCATCGAGGTGCGCCCGCTCCAAGGGGCCTGACGTCGCGCGGTGGACGCGTCGCCGTCAACTCCCGGCCACCGGGCCGACGTAGGCTTGCGGTCGTGGATCGATCGGAAGCCCGGCGGTGAGCGGGATCGGGGCATTCGCCCGGGCTCGCGATGGTTCCCTCATCGGGCGCAGCGCGGCCGAGAGCGAATGGATCCCGATCGCGCGGGAGTTCCTCGCCACGGTTGCGAGCCGGCCGTATGCCGTGACCACCCAGCGCGAGTTGGCGCAGCACGTCCTGTCGCGCAGCGGGATCGAGGTCAATCCCAGCCTCAACAAGTGGATCGGGACCTTCCTCACGCACCTGACGCAGGCCTGTGTCGCTGAGGGGGAGCCCCCGCTCGGCGCCCTCGTGACGGCCGATCACGGCAAGGTTGGCCCGGCATTCGACGAGGCGCTCGCGTCGCTGGAGCTCGGTGCGGAGACCCCCAAGGATCGCGAGCGACTGGCGGCCGAACTGCGGCTGCAGTGCTACCGCTGGGCGGATGCACCCGAGCCGGCGGGGGGCTGGCGGCTGCAGTCGCCTGCTGCCGGGGAGCGGTCGCCGCGCGCCCGCGCGCCCCGGGCCACGGCTCACCGAGCATCCGCGCCCGAACCGGTGGCCGTCTACTGCCCGAGTTGCTTCGTCCAGCTCCCCGCGACAGGGGTGTGCGACAACTGCGCCTGACCCATCGCAGGGCGGACGCCGATCGGCTCAGTTCAGTGCGACGAACATCGTGCGGTTGCGCGAGTGCAGCTTCGGGAACTGCGCATAGAGCAGGTCATAGATCTCGCGATGCTCCGGATCCGGGTCGAAGAATCGGTCCACCGGCACCAGGTCGCCCACCTCGCTGACCGTGACGGCACCGCTGGCCAGGGCGAAGGTCAACCCGCAACCGCGCAGCCCGGCAACGAGCGGATCACGGATGCGTTCCAGGGAACGGTCGCACACGTCGGCCAGGATCTGGCACCAAAGGTCGTTCCGGGCGGCCCCGCCGATCAGCCGAATCGGGTCGAGCCGGCGCCCGGCGAAGCGTTCGCAGCCGGCCAGGAGCCATCGCATGTTGAGGGCGACCCCCTCGAGCACGGCGCGCGTCAGGTCGTCGCGGTCGGCGTCCAAGGACAGGTTGTGAAAACCGCCGCGGGCCTGGCGATCGTCGACGGGAGAGCGCTCACCCGAGAGCCACGGCGTGAAGAGCGCCCGGCCGGCGCCCGCGGGCACCTGTGCAGCGCGGGCGAACAACTCGGCATACGGCACGTCGGGGGCGAAAGCCGACTTGAACCATTCGAGCGCCCGGCCGGCGTTGTCCTGGTTGTTGGCAAGCAGGTAGTTGCCGTCGCCGATGCCGGGGACGGCCGCCATGGACCGCAGGACATCGGTCTTCTTGCCCGGCACCGGGCACGAGAGCCACGCCGAGGTGCCGAGCGAGATGTGCGGCTGGTGCAACCCGACCGCGCCGGACCCGATGGCGGCGTTCTGCAGATCGGGCAGCCCGGTGACGACGCGCGCGGTCGCCGGAATACCCAGCAGCGCAGCGACATCCGGACGCACTGTGCCGACGATGGAGCCGGTCGGCACCAGCGGCGGCAGCCGGTCGGCATCGACCTGCGCCATCCGCACCAGCACGGGGTCGTATGCCGCATTGTCCGGCCTGCGGTTGTCGGTCAGCCACGCCCCGGTCATCGACGCGGGTGTGGCGGCTGCGATGCCGGTGAAGCGCATCGTCAGGTAGTCGACCGGTTCGAGGAACCAGCGCGCCTCGACCTCGGGCCGGTCGAACTGGAGATGAAGCATGTGCGCCACCGGGTCCGCCCCGGCAGGGTTGGGTATGCCGCCCGAGCGGCGTAACCACGTCGCGAGGGGGCGGGCGGCATACCCCGCAACCGGCCCGCCGAAGCGTTTCGCCGAGTGTTCGGCGCCTCGGGTGTCGCTCCACATGAGGCATTCGCCGACGGGCAGTCCGTCGGCGTCGACCGGCACCGTGCTCGCCCACTGCCCGGTACAGGCAACGCCGACGACGCGGGATCCGTCGACGGCGCCGGAGGAGATGGCCTGCGCCGCGATGCCGGTGATGGAGCGCCACCAGTCCTCCGGGTCCTGGACGTTCGCGCCCTGGACCGCGTCCGCGCGCTCGTACCACCACCAGACCGGCTCACCCGTGAGCGTGACGTAGCCGATCTTCGGGCCGCCGCTGCCGAGGTCGACGGCCAGGACGAGGTCGTCCCCGCCGGAAGTGCCGGCGGTCATCTCACCTCGGGCGGCAGCGACTGCTGCGTGTCGAGCATGCCGTCCATGATCGTCGTCATGACCGTCTCCACCTCACTCGTCAGGCCGCCGACGACCCCGCCGTAGATGGCGCCCGACTGGCTCATCCGACCAGCGGCCGCTTGCTCTTGCGCATAGGTCGCCGCGTCGGCCAAGTCGGACGAAAAAGCCTCCACCACACCGGGTTTGGTCTGGGGCCGGGTGACAGCGAGGTGGATCGCGTTGGGGTACTGCTGGCCGTTGAAGCGCCACCCGCGCGGTTTCATGAAGTCGGCGACGTGATAGATGTCGAAGTCCTCGGAGGTGAAGGAGAAGCAGAAGGTCGGGTCGCCCATGATCCGCAACGGTGGGTGGCTGCGCACGACGTCCATCAGGCGCGCGGCGGTCTCGAAGATCTCGCCGGCATAGCGGCGGTAACCCTCCCGGCCCAGGTGTGTCATCGACGCCCAGGTCGCGGCGAGCAATCCTCCGGAACGCGATCCGTCCATGCCGGGCGACATGTACTTCCCGCCCAACCAAGCGAGCTGGTGGAAGTACTGACTGTTGCGAATCGCCTTGTCGCGGAAGACCACCACCGACGATCCTTTGAAGGCGTAGCCGTATTTGTGAGTGTCGGCCGAGATCGAGGTCACGCCTGGAACCCGGAAGTCGAAGGGCGGTATGCCGTAACCCAACTCCTCCCCGAAGGGGAGGATGAAACCGCCGAGGCAGCCGTCGACATGCAGCCCGACACCTCGATCCAGGGCCAGTCGGCCGAGTTCGGAGATCGGGTCGATGGTGCCGTAGGGATAGTTGCCCGCGGACCCGACGATGGCGATGGTGTTGTCGTCGATGCGGGCGCCCATCGCGGAGGGGTCGACCAGGGTCGTGGCGGGATCGACTGGGACAGTGCGATTTTCGATGCCGAACAGGTGGCAGGCCTTGTCGAATGCCGGATGCGCTGTCTCGGGTTTGACGAGGTTCGGCAGGCGTCCGGCAGCAGTCGAGATGCCGCGTGTCGCGGATGCGTGTTCTCGATAGGCGAGGATCGCGTGCAGGATGCTGAAGGTGCCGCCGCTGGTGACCAAGCCAGCCGGGGTGGTGTCGGTCACGGCGTCGGCGTGCATCAAGTCGAGCACCATGGCGATGATCTCGCCCTCGAACTTCGTCTGCGAAGGGCACATATCGCGTTGCAGCGCATTGACATGCGCGAATTTCGCGAACGCCTCGGAGAGGAAGGCATAGTGCTCGTGATCGCCGCAGTACATCGTCCCGGAGATCTTGCCGCTCTCCCAGACCGCGTCCTCTTCCTGGGCCATCGCGGTCAGCTCGGCAAGCAACTCGGAGCGCGGCCGGCCCTGCTCGGGCAGGGTGCGCTGCACGGGGAAGCGCTCGGCATACGGAAAGTCGGACATCTGGCCTCCACCATCCGTCAACGGGGTCGAGAGCGACGTTACCAGTGGGTAAGTGCAGGGGTCAGCCGAGGTAGCCGGCCTCGTCGAGGTAGGCCAGCGTGGCACCCAGCCCGTCCTCGGCGCGAGCAAGCGTGCCGAGCTCGGCGGCGCGAGCGGCATACCGCCCCTCGGTGAGCGCGGCAAGGAGTCCGGCCAAGCTCTCCGGCGAAAGTTGTTGCACCGGAAAGGTATCGGGTCCCACCCCCAGAGACGTCAGACGATGGGCGTGATAGGGCTGATCGACGCCGAAGGGGATCGCGGCCGAGGGCACGCCCGAGCGCAACCCCGCCCAGGTCGTCCCGGCGCCGCCGTGATGGACCACGCCCGCCATGCGCGGGAAGAGCCAGGAATGGGCGATGGGGTCGATCGCGAGCACTCCCTCGTCGACCAAGCCGGGCCGCGCGCTCCCGACCGCGGGAGTGACGATACGGATGCCGCTGCGCCGGCTGGCCGCCACGACGACGCCGAGATCGTTGTGAGCGCCGCTCGGGCCGAGGCTGCCGAAGCCGACATAGGTGGGAGGCTTCCCGGAGGCGAGGAAGTCGACCACCTCCGCGGGCGCGCGGACGTCGGGTTCGGGACCTGTCAGGTAGCCGGTTTGCCGCGCCGTCGCCGGCCAGTCCGGCGCCGTAGGCACGACGAGCGGGCTGGCGGTGATGAGCACCGGATGGCGGTCGGCGTCGGACGTGGCCCGGCGCGCGCGTCGAGTGCGGATGCCGGCGCGTCGGCGAACGGCGTTGCCGAGGGGCAGGCCGAGGCTGTTGGCGATGCGCCAGCCGAAACGGCTGCCGGCCCGGTTGTACGCCGCGGATT
Source organism: Nostocoides australiense Ben110 (assembly GCF_001050535.1). Taxonomy (GTDB): domain Bacteria; phylum Actinomycetota; class Actinomycetes; order Actinomycetales; family Dermatophilaceae; genus Nostocoides_A; species Nostocoides_A australiense. The sequence continues at coordinate 264,843 of NZ_HG764815.1, forward strand.
CCCGGAAGAACTCGAACCCAAAGTGACTCTCGCGGAACGCTGTCGGCAGCTGGCCGGTGAAGAGGACGGTCAGCGGACGGGCCCCGCGCGTCTGCGCCAGACTCGCCGCGAGATCCCGGGCCAGCACGCCCGCCAGCACGCTGTCGCCCGGCTGCACGGCATCGGCGGGGGGGGG
>NZ_HG764815.1:265117-292005 GCF_001050535.1 Nostocoides australiense Ben110
GCCTCGCGGCGACCGAGCGCCTCGGCCGCCGGCAGCGGCGTCGTCCAGTCGGCGCGATCGGTCTCGAAGCCGAGGGCATCCGCCGCCGCCAACGCCACGCGCCGGTGCCCCTCGCTGGTGAGGTGGATGCGGTCGGCCGCCCACATCCGCCAGTCCTGCAGCGATCGCATGCCCCACAGGCTGACGACGAAGCAGCCGTGGCGCGCCGCCATTGCGTGGATATTCGCCGTATGGATCGCGTGCCGTGGGCGAATCGCCTTGAACAGGCCGGCTTTCGCGGTGTCGGTCGGGGTGACCAGGAGGACATCCGCGCCGGCCTCCCGCAAGCGCACCACCGCCGCTTCCAATTGCTCACCGATGCCGTCGATGTCGACTTGCGGGCGCAGGATGTCATTGCCGCCGCCGACGATCGACACGAGGTCGGGCGACATCGTGAGGGCCGAATCAAGCTGGGGCCCAACGACATCGGCGAGCTTGCGGCCACGCACCGCGAGGTTGGCGTAGTCGAACGGCTGCTCCGCCTGGGCGGCCGCAGCGCTCAGGTGACCGGCGAGGCGGTCGGCCCACCCGGCATACCCGTCCGGCGGCTCCGGCTCGGGATCACACATCCCCTCGGTGAAGGAATCGCCGATCGCGACATAGCGCTGCCAGATACGAACAGTCATGTCTCGCAACCCTAATAGCGCCGCAGCCGACCGTTCGGTCACCCCCCGAGTGCCAGCAAGCCACTCGTGCGCGGCGCACCGTCCTCGGTCCACATCACGGTGCCCTCACCACTGGCCGCGTCGATGTCGATGCGCGCATACTCCTCCCCGGCGGTCCATATGGCGGGGAGCACCGACCCCCGCCGCGTCGATCTCGAACTCCCCGTCGAACGCCGGATGCGCGTTGCGCAACCGGATCAACGCGAACAGCGCCCGGACCACCGGCCGCTGCAGGTCGGAGTCGATCTCCTCACGCGTGTAGTAGTGCCGGTTCACGTCGCGGCCCACGGAGGTGCGCCGCAGCAGGTCGACATCATTGGCCCCGGCGAGCAGCCCGACGTAATACACCTGCGGTCGTCCGGGCGCCCAGAACTGCAAGGCCCGCGCCGCGAGATAGCGATCGTCGTCCTGGCCCAGCGCGTCATAGAACGTCGAATTCACTTGATAGAGATCGACATTCGACGCCGCCGCCCCCGTCGCCAGCCGGGAGGTGCCGCCGCTGTTGTCGTGCATCCGCTCCACGAGCTGGTCGATCTGCTCCGACGCCAGCAGGCCCGGCCGGCTGCGGTCGTCGGCGTCCGCTCCGACGTCGATGACCCCGATGCCGTCGTGGGTGTCGAGGACCGTGACGGCATTGAGCGGCCGGATCCGCATCCACGCGAGCAACGGCTCGACGTCGCCGGCCGTGAGGGCGTGCAGGATCAGCGGGGGCAGCGCGAAGTCGTAGACCCGGTCGACCTGAGCGGCGATCTCGATCTGGCGCTGATAGTAGGAGTGCACCTCGACGAGAACCTCGAGCCCGCGCTCACGCGACCAGGCCGCCATCTCGTCGATGAAGACGAAGGTCTCCGGTGTCATGAACGACGTCGTGCCGGGAGTCTTGACGGCATATCCGACCGCGTCCATCCGCACCTGCGTGACACCGGCGCGGGCAAGAGTGTCGAGGATCCGCAACAGATAGTCGCGGGTCGCCGGATGGTGGATGTCGATGTCGATCTGCTGCGGAGTGAAGGTCGTCCAGACCAGGCGCTTGGAGCCGTCGCCGGTCGTGTACGGCGTGAACGGCAGCCCCGGCCGCGGCCGGTAGATCCGGGTCAGGTCCGCCTCAGTGGCCCCGTCGGGGAAGGCACCGTCGAGCGTGAGGAACATCCCGTCGTATGCCGAGTCGGCCCCCTTGGCCAGCCAATCCAGGAAAGTGGGGGAGGTGGAGGAGACGTGGTTGACGATGACGTCCACCATGACGTCGTGGTCCTTGGCGATCGCCGCGACATCCGCCCACGTGCCCAGCCGCGGGTCGACCTCGGTGTGGTCGCGCGGGTCGAACCCGGCGTCCGCGCCGTCGAACGGGGTGTAGAAGGGGAGGATGTGCACGCCGCCGAACAGCCCCGCCAAGGGACCGGTCAGGACGTCCAGGAGACCGGGGAGATCACCTCCGAGCCGGTCCGCGTAGGTGATGAGCTCGACGGAATCGGGCATGGCGAACTCCTTCGGTCGGATCCGACCAGGCTAGCCAGCGCTGTCGGACCCGTCCACCGCTCCTGCGTCACGGTCAGGGAAGAGACCAGTCGACGGGATCGGCGCCCATGGCCACCAGGGCTGCGTTCGCCCGGCTGAACGGGCGCGAGCCGAAGAATCCGGAACTGGCCGACAGCGGCGACGGATGGGCGCTCTCGACGTCCGGCGTGGCCCCGAGTGCCGGCTTGAGCGAGCGCGCGTCACGGCCCCAGAGGATCGCGACCAACGGCCCGCCCCGTGCGACGAGCGCCGCGATCGCGCAATCGGTCACCTCTTCCCACCCCTTGCCGCGGTGCGAGGCGGAGGCGTCCGGCCGGACGGTGAGGACTCGGTTGAGCAGCAGTACGCCGTGGTCCGCCCACGGGGTCAGGTCGCCAGTGCTGGGCGGCGGCAGGGCCAGGTCGGTCTGCAGTTCGCGATAGATATTCGCCAGGCTGCGCGGGATGGGGGAGACATCGGGGGCGACGGCGAAGGACAGCCCGATCGGGTGACCCGGCGTCGGGTAGGGGTCCTGGCCGACGATGAGCACTCGCACCGCCTCCAGAGGCTGCTCGAAGGCGCGCAACACGTGCGGGCCGGCCGGCAGATATCCGCGGCCCGCCGCCACCTCGGCCCGCAAGAAATCCCCGAGCTCGGCGATGCGGCCGGCCACCGGCTCCAGGGCCGCCGCCCACGAGGGGTGTATGAGGTCGGCGAGCGCGCGCGGCATACGTCCAGCCCTTCGTGTGGTGAATTGGATTCTGTCCTCCCTCGGCTGGCAGGCTATCGAGCGTGACCATCCCCCGCTGGCAAGGCGTCCTGTTCGATCTCGACGGCACGCTGGTCGACTCGATCCCCCTCATCATCGCCTCCTACGACCACGCCCTGACGTCGGTGCTCGGCCAGGGCCGCCCGGAGCCGGAGGTGCGCGGGTGGATCGGGCGGACGCTGACCAGCGTCTTCGAGCAGGAGTATCCCGAGCGGGCGGCCGAACTCGAGTCGACCTATATCGCCTGGAACCGCGCCAACGCCGCGACGATGATCGGGCGGTATGACGGCGTCCACGACTTGCTCGTCGGCCTCAGTGACGCTCAGGCCCGCTTCGGCGTGGTCACCTCCAAGCGGCGTGCGACGGCGCGCGAGGCGCTGGTCCTCGCCGGGGCGGATGACCTCGTCGACGTGCTCGCCGCCAGCGAGGACACCAGCGAGCACAAGCCGTTGCCCGCCCCGCTGCTGCACGGCGCGGCCCGGCTGTCCGTGCCGGCCGAGGGCTGCGCCTATGTCGGCGACGCGGTCGTCGACGTCCAGGCCGCGAAGGCGGCAGGGATGACGAGCATCGCCGTCACATGGGGTGCGGCGGACGCCGCAACACTCGAAGCCGCGGCGCCGGACCACCTGGTGCACACGGCATACGAGCTGCACGACCTGCTCCTCGGCGCCGCGGGGTCCGGCGGCGATACCCAAGCGATGGGATAGACTCGTGGGTCGTGTGTGGCGTCGATGCTCCCTGACGTCGCCGGGCCTCCCCGAGCGGCTGCCGGGGTCTGGCCGCACCGACTTCACTTGCTCACGGAAGGCTAGTTCATGGCGCAACCCGGACCCGCGACGCTGACTCACCTGCAGCGTCTGGAGGCCGAGAGCATCCACATCCTGCGCGAGGTCGTCGCCGAGGTCGAGAACCCGGTCATGCTCTACAGCATCGGCAAGGACTCGGCGACGATGTTGCACCTGGCGCGCAAGGCGTTCTATCCGGCGCCGCCGCCGTTCCCGTTGCTGCACGTCGACACGACCTGGAAGTTCCGGGCGATGTACGAACTGCGCGACAAGGCGGCCAAGGAGGCGGGCATGGAGCTGCTCGTCTACCAGAACCCGGAGGCGCTCGAGAAGGGGATCAACCCCTTCGACCACGGGCCACTGCACACGGACATGTGGAAGACGGAGGGGCTGAAGCAGGCCCTCGACAAGTACGGCTTCGACGCCGCCTTCGGCGGCGGCCGACGCGACGAGGAGAAGTCCCGCGCCAAGGAGCGCGTCTTCTCCTTCCGCAACGCCCGCCACCAGTGGGACCCCAAGAACCAGCGCCCTGAGCTGTGGAAGCTCTACAACGCCCGCAAGCACAAGGGCGAGTCGATGCGCGTCTTCCCGCTGTCGAACTGGACCGAGCTGGACATCTGGCAATACATCCACCTCGAGGGCATCGAGATCGTGCCGCTGTACTTCGCCGCCGAGCGCCCGGTCGTCGAGTTCGACGGCCTGACGATCATGGTCGACGACGACCGGATGCCGCTGAACGGACAGACGCCCGTCATGAAGAGCGTGCGCTTCCGCACCCTCGGCTGCTACCCCCTCACCGGTGCGGTCGAGTCCCAGGCGCACACGCTGCCCGAGGTCATCCAGGAGATCCTGCTGACCACCACCTCCGAGCGCCAGGGCCGGGCGATCGACCACGACTCCGCCGGCTCGATGGAGAAGAAGAAGCAGGAGGGCTACTTCTGATGACGACCACGGACGCGACCACCACTTCGGCCGCAGCGACGCCGGGCGAGCCGATCTATCAGGTCGAATCCCTCATCGCCGAGGACATCGACGCCTACCTCGAGAAGCACCAGCACAAGACGATGCTGCGCTTCATCACCTGTGGCTCGGTCGACGACGGCAAGTCCACGCTCATCGGGCGCATGCTCTATGACAGCAAGATGATCTTCGAGGACCACCTCGCCGCGCTCGAGGCCGACTCCAAGAAGGTCGGCACCCAGGGCGAGCAGATCGACTTCGCCCTCCTCGTCGACGGCCTCACGGCCGAGCGTGAACAGGGCATCACCATCGACGTCGCCTATCGGTTCTTCGCGACCGAGAAGCGCAAGTTCATCGTCGCCGACACTCCGGGCCACGAGCAGTACACCCGCAACATGGTCACGGGCGCCTCGACCGCCGAGCTGGCCGTCATCCTCATCGACGCGCGCAAGGGCGTGCTCACCCAGACCCGCCGCCACAGTTACCTGACCCACCTGCTCGGCATCCGGCACATCGTCCTCGCGGTCAACAAGATGGACCTGGTCGACTACGACCAGAAGGTCTTCGACGACATCGTCGCCGACTACCGCGCGTTCGCCGACTCCATCGGCATCGGCGACTTCACCGCCATCCCGATCTCGGGGTTCAAGGGCGACAACATCACCACCAACTCCGAGAACACGCCGTGGTACTCCGGCACGACGCTGATGAACTTCCTCGAGACGGTCGAACTCGACCAGACCCTCGACCAGCAGCGGCCGTTCCGGATGCCGGTGCAACGGGTCACGCGTCCCAACCTCAACTTCCGCGGCTTCGCCGGCACGATCGCCAACGGCGTGCTCAAGCCGGGTGACAAGGTCCGCGTCCTGCCGACCAATCGCACGTCCACCGTCGCCCGGATCGTGACGTTCGACGGCGACCTCGAGCAGGCCGTCGTCGGGCAGGCCGTGACCATCACCCTCGAGGACGAGATCGACTGCTCGCGCGGCGACGTCCTCGTGCTCGACGAGTCGCCCGCCGAGACGGCCGACCACTTCGAGTGCCACTTGGTGTGGATGGATGACGCCGAGATGTTGCCCGGCCGGTCCTACTGGCTCAAGATCGGCACCCAGACCGTCAGCGCCCAGTTCGAGCGGCCGAAATACCAGGTCAACGTCAACACCATGGAACACGTCGCGGCGAAGACCTTGGGGCTCAACGCCATCGGCGTGGTCACCTTCTCCACCGACAAGCCGATCGTCTTCGAACCGTATGCCCAGTCCCACGACCTGGGTGGCTTCATCGTCGTCGACAAGATGTCCAACGCGACGGTCGCGGCCGGGATGGTCCACTTCGCCTTGCGGCGCTCGGCGAACGTCGGCTGGCAGCCGCTGGAGATCGACCGAGCCCACCACGCGCGGATGAAGCACCAGCGGCCGGCCGTCCTGTGGCTGACCGGCCTCTCCGGTGCGGGCAAATCCGAGGTGGCCAACGAGCTGGAGGTGCAGCTGGCGCGGATGAATCGCCACACGTTCCTGCTCGACGGTGACAACATCCGTCACGGGCTGTCCAAGGATCTGGGCTTCGACGACGCAGACCGGGTCGAGAACGCCCGCCGCCTGGCCGAGGTCGCCAAGCTGATGGCCGATGCCGGGCTGATCACGATCGTCTCCTCGATCTCCCCGTTCCGCACCGAACGCGACACGGCGCGCGAACTGATCGGTGACGGCGAGTTCATGGAGATCTTCGTCGACATGCCGCTCGAGGAGGCCGAGAAGCGCGACGCCAAAGGGCTGTACGCCCAGGCACGCGCCGGCGAGCTGGCGCACTTCACCGGGGTCAACTCCCCGTATGAGGCGCCGACGGCGCCGGACGTGCGCATCGACGCGCTGACGACCAGCCCGAAGGACGCCGCGGCCGAGATCATCGCCCGCCTGATCCCCTAGCCCGACTCACCGAGGCGCCGCAGACCCGACGGCTTGCGGCGCCTCGAAATTCTCCGGCCTTCCATGCCGGTGAACCATGAGAGACGTCAAGGTGAACGAGGAGTAAACTGTCTAGCACGCCAAGGACGGCGCGAGCGGATGGAGGCGCGGGATGCGCGGTCTGGACGAGACGGCATACGCAGAAATCACGACGGACCTGAGCGAGCGTTTCGCCGACACCGTCACTCCGGCCGACGCGGCGGACGCCGTGGCCCGAGCCCGCGCCGAGCTCGAGCCGCAGTCGCGGCACCCCGAGTTCCTCGGCCTGCTCGTGGCCAAGCGTGCAACCGACCTGCTGCGGGAGCACATCAGTTCGCGCGGTGAGCGCTTGCACGCCGTCCCCACTGTGCTGTTCATGTGCGAGCACGGCGCCGCACGCTCTCAGATGGCCGCCGCCGTGGCCCACGAGTTCGGCGGCGACCACCTGCATGTGCGAGCGACCGGTCGGCAGCAGGCCGCCGCGCTCGATCCCACCGCCGCCGCGGTCCTGCACGAACGCGGGATCGACCTTGACCGGCTGATCTCCGCTGGGCCGCTCGCCGATGTCGTACACGCTCCGGACGTCCTCGTCGTGATGGGCACCGACCCGGCCGGCACGCTGGCGCACCGGCGGGTCGACTGGGAGGTGCCCGACCCGCACGGCCGGCCGATCGAGGAGGTCCGCGCCATCGCCGACGAGATCGAGGACCGGGTGCGTGGGTTGCTCGGCGACCTGTCCATCCCGGTCGCGCCGGCGCGGGCCGGCGCAGCCGGGGCCACCGGCACCCCCGCCCTGACTGGATAGCCGGCACGGCAGCAGGCGCATGCCGGCGCGGGATGCGCGATCATGCACCCATGGGTTTCGTCGAACGGTTGGACCGCGCCCAGCGGCGATTCCCGCCGCTGGGTTTCCCGATCGCGGTGGCCTACAAATACTTCGACGACATCGGTGGGTACCTGTCGGCACTGCTGACCTATTACGCGTTCGTCTCACTGTTCCCCCTGCTCCTGCTGCTCGCGACGGCGCTGAGCTTCGTGCTGGCCGGCCGTCCGGACCTGCAGCGTCAGATCCTCGACTCGGCCGTGGCCCAGGTGCCCGTGCTCGGCGACCAACTCGGGGATCCGAGGTCCCTGAGCGGCGGCGCATCCGGGGTGGCCATCGGCCTGGCAGTGTCGGTCTATGGCGCGCTCGGGGTGGGGAACGCGCTTCAGCACGCGATGAACACGGTGTGGGCGGTGCCGCGCAACGTGCGGCCCAATCCCGTGTTGGCGCGGGCCCGCAGCGTCGTGCTCGTGCTGACGGCCGGGCTCGCTGTCTTGGCGACCACGGCCCTCTCGGCGTTCACGGCCGCCGCCACGACCTGGGGGCCATGGACCAAGGTTCTCTCCACGGTCCTCACCATCCTGGTGAACGCCTTCATCGTCCTGCTCGTCTTCCGCATCGGCGTGCGGCAGGGTTCCATCCGCAAGATGCTCCCGGGGGCCCTGCTCGCGGCTGGTGCCTGGCAAGGGCTGCAGACCTTCGGTGTGGTGTATGTCGGCCGGGTCGTCAAGAACGCGTCGACGTCCAACGGCGTGGTCGCGTTTATCCTCGGCCTTCTCGCGTTCACCTACCTGGCAGCAGTCATCCTGGTGCTCTGCGCAGAGGTCAATGTCGTTCGGGCGGAACGGCTTTACCCGCGTGCCCTCTTGACTCCGTTCACCGACGACGTGGACCTGACCGCGGCCGATCAGGAGACGTATGCCGATCAGGCACGCAGCATGCGCACCAAGGGTTACGAGCGGATCGACGTGACCTTCGAGCCGGAGGAGTCCGGCGACGCCCAGGGGGAGCGAGGCGCCGCGGGGTCCGATCCCTAGCAGCGCCGCCGGCTATGCCGCCCGAGGGCGATGACGGTCACCCGCACTGAGCCCGATGGCGCCGCCCGGCCACCTCGGCCTCTTCGCGCAGAGCGGGCCGTTGGGCATAGGCTCTGAGAATGGTCAGCGACAACCCGGAGATCGGGAGCAGCGTCCAGACCGGCGACATCCTCACGAACTATCACGATCTAGGCACCGGGGACCCGCTGCTGTTGTTGCACGGCTCAGGGCCAGGCGTGAGCGCCTGGGCCAATTGGCGCCTGCCGATCAACCGCCTCGACCAGCACTTCCGGATCCTCGCACCCGACCTGGCGGGCTTCGGCTATTCCGTTGTGCCAGAAAGATTCGAATACACGCGGGAGCGTTGGCTCGCACAGATCGTCGCCTTCCTCGACGCGCTCGAGGTGGAGAGGACCAGCGTGGTCGGCAACTCCTTCGGTGGCGCGATGGCGCTCTCCCTGGCGATCGCGCATCCCGAGCGGGTGGACAAGCTCGTTCTCATGGGCAGCGTCGGGGTGCCCTTCGAGATCACGCCCGGGCTCGACGCGGTGTGGGGGTACGAACCATCAATCGAGAAGATGGGCGAGTTGATGCGCGAGGCGTTCGCGTACAACGCGGCGCTCATCACCGACGACATGGTGCGCGCGCGCTACGAGGCGTCGATCCGGCCCGGTGCACAGGAGCAGTTCGCGGCCATGTTCCCGGCGCCGCGACAGCGCTGGGTGGACGCGATGGCCCACCCGGAGAAGGACATTCGGGCGATCCCCCACCAGACCCTGGTGATTCACGGCCGCGACGACAAGGTGATCCCCCTCAGCACGACCATGACGCTGCTGGGGTGGATCGAGGACAGCCAGGCGCACATCTTCGGCCGCTGCGGCCACTGGACGCAGATCGAGCACACCGACGCCTTCTGTCGCGAAATGACCGGCTTCCTGTTGGGAATCAGCTCAGCCGAGGCCTGAGCCGATCGAGGCGTTGGGCGGCAGGACCGCGCCGGGACCGCGTGTGCCAGCGCCGTAGGGGGACACCGTTCACCGTGTCCGGCAAGTATCCTCACGGCGTGATCGGGACCTCCTACCACGCCAACAAGCACACCGAGCTCGCGGCCCTCTCCGCCGCGGTGATCGACTACGCGCAGGAGCGCATCCGGCTGGCGCCACCGTTGGACAAGCCGCTCACCGAGGCCGAACTCATCGAGTCCGTCGGACAGACGATCACGCCCGGAGGTCTCGGCGGTGCCGAGGCGATGCGCATCTTCGCCGAGGATCTGGCCCCCACGTGCCTGTCCACCGACCACCCGCGATATCTCTCCTTCATCCCGTGTGCCCCGAGCGATGCGGCGTCGTTGTTCGACGTCGTTGTCGGGGCCTCGTCCATCTATGGCGGCTCCTGGCTCGAGGGCGCCGGGGCCGTGTATGCCGAGAACCTCGCCCTGCGCTGGCTCGCCGACCTCGCAGGCATGCCGGCAACCGCCGGCGGTGTCTTCACCCCCGGGGGCACGGTGGGGAACCTGTCCGCCCTGGTGGCAGCACGGCATACCGCCCGCCGCACGGCGCGAGATGGGGTGCGCCCCAACATCCTCGTCGCCACCGAGGGCGCGCACAGTTCGATCAAATCCGCCGCCGACGTCATGGACGCCGAGTTCGCGGGTGTGGCCGTCGACTCGGCGGGCCGGCTCACGGGGGAGCGGTTGCGGCCCGTCCTGCTCGAGCGCGGCCCGGAGAACGTCTTCGCCGTCGTCGCCACCGCCGGCACGACCAACTTCGGGATCATCGACGACCTCGTCTCCGTGGCCGAGGTGTGCCGCGAGTTCGGGATCTGGTTCCACGTCGACGGGGCCTACGGCGGGGCCGGCCTCGCCGCACCGTCGATCCGGGACCGCTATGCCGGCATCGAGCACGCCGACTCGTTCATCGTCGACCCGCACAAGTGGCTCTTCGCGCCCTACGACTGCTGCGCCCTGCTCTATCGCGATCCCGCCGAGGCGCGCGCGGCCCACACGCAGAAGGCGGGCTACCTCGACGTGCTCACCGAGGCGCCCGAGTGGAATCCCACCGACTACTCCATCGGCCTGACCCGCCGCGCTCGTGGCCTGCCGTTCTGGTTCTCCCTCACCGTCAACGGCACCGATGCGTATGCCGCGGCGCTCGAGCACACGCTGAGCATCGCCCGGTTCGCCGAGGAGGAGGTCGCGCGCCGGCCCTATCTGGAACTGGTCCGCCACCGGGATCTGACCGTCATCGTCTTCCGGCGCCGCGGCTGGGAGGCGGCCGACTATCACCGGTGGAGCGACGGCATGCTCGCCGACGAGTTCGCTTTCGTGGTGCCGACCACGCACGACGGGGAGACGCTGGCGCGCTTCGCCATCGTCAACCCCGAGACCTCCATCGGCGACATCCGCGCCATCCTCGACACCATGGCCTGATTGCCCTGGGGGAGAAGGACGCTGCGTATGTGGTGACGGGTGGCGCGGACGGTGATCGGTCGCGCGATCTCGGAACGGCTGGCCACGGATGACCCCGTGGTCGTCCTGGACACGGCGGGAACGGCCCGGATCCGGAGGCGCGACACTCGTCGCCCGGGTGATCTGTGGTGGTGCCAGGTCCACCCTCGATGAGGGTGCTGGCTTGATGGTGGCCAGGAACGACACTCGTCGTCCGCCCGCGCGAGAGCCGGGGCGCACTGCGCACCTCGGCTCCGGAGTGTTGGCCTCCGGCAGAGCGCTCGCGTGGTTCCTCTCCATCCAAGCGCCCGGAAAGGCGAGGAACACGAGCGCGGACTGAATGACATCGGTGTGATTCCGCCGTATGCTGGCGTCGATGAACACCGCCGCCGCCGTCACCAGGCCCCCCGCAGCCGAGGCGTTGTCCGACCGGGACCAACAGATTCTCGCTTTCGAGCGGCAGTGGTGGAAATACTCCGGCTCCAAGGAGCAGGCGGTGCGCGACCTATTCGACATGAGCGCGACGCGCTACTACCAGGTGCTCAACGGCCTGCTGGACAACCCCGCCGCACTGGCTCACGACCCGATGCTCGTCAAACGCCTACGCCGGCTGCGGGCCTCCCGGCAGCGGCAGCGCTCGGCCCGGCGCCTGGGCGCGGAGGTCTAGGACCCAGCACAGACGAAGGAACGCCCGTCCGTGTCGGCCCCGGACGGGCGTTCCTTGTCTTGGGCGACTCAGTGCGCCGGCTCCTGGTCCGGGTCGGGGAAGTCGACCGGCCAGCCCTGCTTGGCCAACTGATTGCGCACCCTGCGCAGATCGGCGTCACGCGGCTCGACCAGGGTGTATTCGGTGATCGCTGCGGCGATGTCCTCGGGGCCGGCGGGGCTGACATCGGCCCGCCGGAGCGACCGGGCGATCTGCTTGACCTCGGACTTGGTCAGGCGGCGCTCCAGCAGTGCCAGCAGCGGAATGTAGTCGTGGTCGGGCACCCCACCGGGGTAGCCCTCGCGCAGCCACGCCACGATGCGGCCCAGGGCACCACCCTCCTGCGGCGGCTCCGGCTCGGCATCCTCGGCCGGGCCGAGCGGCCAGCCGCCGAGGACGAGTTTGGCAGCGATTTGTCGTTTCTGTACGTCGTCGGCGAGGAGAGACGAGGCCGCCTGAGGGGTGAGCCGGCCGTCGACCGACAGCTGGCGCAGGACCTCCTGCGCCCGCTCGGTGCCGAGCCGCTCGGTGAGCACGGCGAACAGGGCCGGCGCCTCGGCATCGGGGACACCGTCGGGGAAGCCGGTGCGAACCCAGCTCAGGACCTCGGAAATCAGGGCGGGCATGGGTTCCTCACTTGTCGACGATCGTCGGGATCACGTGCTCGAAGCTGACGGCCTTGCCGAAACCGGATGCGGCCACGATGGTGATGCCGAGGGCGACGCCGCCGAGCACGATCGCGAAGCACAGCGCGGCCAGCGCCTTGCCGACCGGGTGGGGCAGGGCGTGGTCGACTTCGGCGTCGCCTCCGACACCATAGGCCAGCGCCCGGATCCCGAGGGCGAAGATCGCCGGCAGCCCGGATCCGAGGAGGACGCCCACTAGGAGTACCTTCCACGCGCCTTCGAGCGCGAACTGGAGGTTGTTCACGGCTTCTCCTCGGTCGTGGTCGTGGTCGTGGTCGTTGTCGTGGTCGCAGCTGCGGCGTGGTGGTGGGGGAGGGCCTCGGGCGAGGCGACCGAGGGCTCCCAGTCATCGTTGACGTTGTGGGCGCCGACGGCGGTAAGCCGCGAGCGCCGCCACATCCAGACGGCGACGCCCAACAGGATCGCGAAGACGATGATGGCGCCGGCGACCCCGCCGATCCCGTTGCCGAGCCAGTACATCAACGCCCCGACCAGGCCGGCCGACGGGAGGGTGATGGCCCAGGCCGCGAGCATGCGGCCGGCGATATGCCAGCGCACCTGGGCGCCCGGCCGGCCCACTCCGGACCCGAGGATCGAGCCGGTGGCGACGTGGGTGGTCGACAACGCGAACCCCAGGTGGCTCGAGGTGAGGATGACGGCGGCGGAACTGGACTCCGCGGCCATACCCTGCGCCGGCGAGATCTCGATCAGGCCTTTTCCGAGGGTGCGGATGATGCGCCAGCCCCCGAGATAGGTGCCCAAGGCGATCGCGGCGGCGGCGGAGAGCTTGACCCACAACGGGATGGCCTCGGTGTCGCTCCAGTGGCCGCCGGCGATCAGCGCCAGGGTGATGACGCCCATCGTCTTCTGCGCGTCGTTGGTGCCGTGCGCGAGGGAGACGAGCGAGGCGCTGCCGATCTGTCCCCAGCGGAAACCCCTGTTGAGGAAGCGCTGCGCTACACCAGCGGTGATCTTGAAGATCAGCCAGGTCCCGATGGCGGCGACGACGATGGCGATCGCCGGCGAGATCAGGGCCGGCAGGAGCACCTTGCCGACGACCCCGTCGAGCTTGCTGCCGTCGCCGTTCCACTTCACACCCGAGACGCCCAAGCCGGCGATCGTCGCTCCGACGAGCCCGCCCATGAGCGCGTGGGAGGAGGAGGACGGCAGCCCGTAGAGCCAGGTGAACAGGTTCCAGACGATTCCGCCGACCAGCCCGGCCAGCACGATGAACAGCAGGTGTTCGCCGCCGTCGACGAGCAGGGCTTCCTTGGGTGTGCCGTCCTTGTTCTGGATGTTGACGACGGCGTTTGTCACCGTGAGGGCGACTTCGACGGACAGGAAGGCACCGACCAGATTCAGCAGCGCCGAGAGGGCCACGGCGATCTTCGGCTTCAGGGCGCCGGTGGCGATCGAGGTCGCCATGGCATTGCCGGTGTCGTGAAAACCATTCGTGAAATCGAACGCGAGAGCAGTGACGACAACGAGGATCAGAATGACCACAGAGGTGTCCACGACGCCTATTGTTCACGCTCAGTCCATGCACGCCATCCATTGGCCACGTCTTGTTCATCTGGCGTTCATTTCAGGACCGGGCTACGGGTCAAAAGGGGCCTGTTTGGGCCAAGATGGACGGCTATGAGCGAGGTGGACTGGAGCACCCCCGAGGGGCTGGCGGCGATCACGACATATCTCGGCGGGCGGATCCCCGATTGGCGGGCGCCGGTCGCGCATGCGCTTGCGCTCTCGCCGGCCACGAGCTCTCCGGAGTGGGAATTCGCGCACGTCAACGCCCCCGGCGGGCGCCACGCTCTCCCGGCGGTGATCCTTGCGACGGTGCTCGGCCATGACGGCTCGACGGCGACCCTCGAGGTCAGCAGGTCGGACCTGCAGGAGGCCGTCGCCTCGCTCGCGCCCGCTGCGGCCTGCACCAGCCTGGACCATCCCAACCTTGCGGCGTGGCGGCTCGCGCTCGCGGAGGTCGAGTCCAACCCCCTGCGCACCATGTGCGCCGTCTTCATCGCCGATCTGGCCGACCCGGTCTCCTCGGAGGCCGACGGCTCCCTGCGCAGCCGCCTGGTCTGAAGCCGAGGCACCGGCCTCGAACCACCCCAGCTGTCGCGAACCCCCGGAGGACTGTCGGGCTTGCCGAAGAAGAGGCGCCCGATGCCCTGCCCGCGGGGGAGTATCCCGTCCCGCACTCCAACCCGCCGGCGCGTGCTTGCCTCGTCGGGCGCGACCTGCCAGGGTCGGCGGTATGCCGCGACCTCACCTGACCGTCTCCGCTCTCGCCCTCGTCGGCCTGCTCCCGACTGCCCCCGGACTCGCCGCGCCGGCGCCTGCGGCAACACCTGCCACGGCGGCCGTCTTGCGCCCCGGCGCGCCGGGGGCGGGCGACCCGTACTTCCCCGACATGGGCAACGGCGGCTACGACGTCAGCAGCTACGATATCGCGCTGGCCTGGAACCCGGCGACCAAAGCCATCGCCGCCACGACCACGATCAAAGCCGTTGCCACACAGGGACTCTCCCGCTTCAACCTCGACCTCAAGGGACTCGTGGTGCAGAGCGTCCGGGTCGGCGGGGCGAGCGCGGCATACAGCAGATCGGGTGCCCAGGAACTCGTCATCACCCCGCCGAAGGGCATCGCCAAGGGCGCGAGTTTCACCGTCGCCGTGACCTACAAGGGCGTCCCCACGGCGATAAACGACCCCACCCTCGGCCGCTCCGGCTGGGTCGCGACTGCCGACGGCGCCGTCGCGCTCAACCAGCCCTTCGGCGCCGCGACCTACTTCCCCGTCAACGACACGCCGCGGGATAAGGCGACCTACATCCACCGCATCACCGTCCCGACCGGCTACCAGGTGATCGCCAACGGCGAGCCCACGGCGCCGATGACCTCGGGCGGCAACACGACATACGTCTGGAAGATGACCTCGCCGATGGCGAGCGAGCTCTCCTCCGTCGCCATCGGCCGCTACACGGTGACGACGGGGACCGTCGCCGGCACGAGCATCCGATCCATCTCCGCCATCGCCAAGAGCATCGACAGGACCGGCGCCGGCGCCCGCCTCAACACCGCCACCGGCGCGGTCGTCAACTGGCAGCGCAACCGGTTCGGCGCCTATCCCTTCGCGTCCACGGGCGGGCTGGTGGCCCCGATCGGCGTCGGCTACGCGCTCGAGGTCCAGGGTCGCCCCGTCTACGACCAGGGTTCGCCCACGGTCTCGACCGGTCTGCTCGCCCACGAACTCGCCCACCAGTGGTTCGGCAACAGTGTCACGCCGAAGCAGTGGAAGGACATCTGGCTCAACGAGGGCTTCGCGACGTACGCCGAATGGCTGTATGACGAGGCGCACGGGGGCCCGACCGCGCAGCAGCAGTTCACTGCCCACTACAACTCGACCAGTTGGAAGGGCAAGGTCGCCGATCCGGGGCGCGACCACATCTACGACGGGCTCGTCTACACGCGGGGCGCGCTGACGTTGCACGCGCTCCGCAACCGCATCGGCACCGCCACGTTCGACAAGCTCCTCAGGACCTGGGCGGCCACCTATCGCGGACGGAATGTCACCACGGCCGACTTCATCGCCACGGCGGAGCGGGTCAGCGGCAAGAACCTCGACGCCTTCTTCCAGGATTGGCTCTATGAGTCCGGCAAGCCCAGTCTCCGGTCCGCACAATAGTTTTCGCGATCTCGGACTGCGGGTCGGCCATGTGACGCGGACCGGTCCAGGGCAGCGGACCGGCGTCACCGTCGTCCTGGTCGGGGCCGAGGGTGCCACCGCAGGGGTGTCGGTGCGGGGCGCCGCCCCGGGCACGCGGGAGACCGACCTGCTCTCGCCTCTGTGCCTGGTCGACCGGGTGCACGCGATCGTCCTCTCGGGTGGTTCGGCCTTCGGGCTGGCGAGCGCGGACGGGGTGGCCCGGGCGCTGTATGCCGACGGCATCGGCTGGCCGATGGGAGCACCCGGCGAGGTGGTCCCGATCGTGCCCGCGGCGGTGATCTTCGACCTGGGGCGCGGCGGCGACTTCGGCGCCTTTCCCTCCGCGGCCGACGGTGCCGCGGCGTATGCCGCCGCCTCCCTCGGGCAGGTCGCGGGCTGTGGCTCGGTGGGGGCTGGGACGGGCGCGCGAGCCGGTGGCCTGGCGGGCGGGCTCGGGTCGGCGAGCGCCGTGCTGTCCGACGGGACCACGGTGGCGGCGCTCGTGGTCGTCAACGCGATCGGCTCACCCGTCGATCCCCGCACCGGGCAGCTGTATGCCGTCGCCCACGGCCTCCCGGGCGAGTTTCCCGATCTGGGCTCGCCGGGAGCTGGCGCGCTCGCGGCATACCTGCGGGCGCGGCATACCGAACTCGGCGAATCGGGGCTCGTCCCCGGTGGCGCGACCACCATCGGGGTCATCGCGACCGACGCCGCGCTCGACAAGGCGCAGTGCGCCAAGCTCGCCGACGTCGGCCACGACGGGATCGCTCGTGCCATCGACCCGGCTCACACCATGCTCGACGGCGACACCCTCTTCGCGCTCTCGACCGCCGCCCGTCCGGCTCCTGACCTCGGCGGATTGTTCGCGCTGCACGAGGCGGCGGCGTCCTGTGTCACGCGAGCGATCGGTCACGCGCTGCTCACCGCGACCAGCGCGGCGCTGTGGCCGGGGACCGGTCAGGAACGTCTCGTCGCGTCATACCGCGACGCGTTTGCACTCTCGGGGTGAGAGTGCCAATAATGGCGTTAGCACTCTCCCCCTGAGAGTGATAATTCACGACCTCGTGGGTGAGGTCGGGTGGGACGCGGTGACGTGAGCCGCGGATCGCCCGGCCGTCCGTCGCGGGCACCGACGCGGTCATACCGAACCAAGCGTGTGGAGGCACCACCGAATGGCCAAGATCATCGCTTTCGATGAAGAGGCACGCCGCGGTCTCGAGCGGGGCATGAACGTCCTCGCCGACGCGGTCCGGGTCACCTTGGGCCCCAAGGGACGCAATGTCGTGTTGGAGAAGAAGTGGGGCGCCCCCACGATCACCAACGACGGCGTGTCCATTGCCAAGGAGATCGAACTCGACGACCCCTACGAGAAGATCGGCGCCGAGCTGGTCAAGGAGGTCGCCAAGAAGACCGACGACGTCGCCGGTGACGGCACGACCACGGCCACCGTCCTGGCGCAGGCCATGGTCAAGGAAGGCCTGCGCAATGTCGCGGCCGGCGCCAACCCGATGGCCCTGAAGCGGGGCATCGAGAAGGCCACCGACGCCGTCGCCACCGAGCTGCTCGCGATGGCCAAGGAGATCGAGACCAAGGAGCAGATCGCTGCCACCGCGTCCATCTCCGCCGCCGACACCCAGATCGGCGACATGATCGCCGAGGCCATGGACAAGGTCGGCAAGGAAGGCGTCATCACCGTCGAGGAGTCCAACACCTTCGGCCTCGAGCTCGAGCTCACCGAGGGCATGCGCTTCGACAAGGGCTACATCTCCGGCTACTTCGTCACCGACCCGGAGGCCATGGAGGCCGTCCTCGAGGACCCCTACATCCTCATCGCCAACTCCAAGATCTCCTCGATCAAGGACCTGCTGCCGCTGCTCGAGAAGGTCATGCAGTCCGGCAAGCCGCTGCTGATCATCGCCGAGGACGTCGACGGCGAGGCCCTCTCGACCCTCGTGGTCAACAAGATCCGCGGCACCTTCAAGTCGGTCGCCGTCAAGGCTCCCGGCTTCGGCGACCGCCGCAAGGCCATGCTCGCCGACATCGCCATCCTCACCGGTGGCCAGGTCATCTCCGAGGAGGTCGGCCTCAAGCTCGACACCGCGGACCTCGACCTGATGGGCAAGGCCCGCAAGGTCATCGTGTCCAAGGACGAGACGACGATCGTCGAGGGTGCCGGTGACGCCGACCAGCTCGCCGGCCGGGTCGCCCAGATCCGCGCCGAGATCGAGAAGTCGGACTCCGACTACGACCGCGAGAAGCTCCAGGAGCGCCTCGCCAAGCTCGCCGGCGGCGTCGCCGTCATCAAGGCGGGTGCGGCCACCGAGGTCGAGCTCAAGGAGCGCAAGCACCGCATCGAGGACGCCGTCCGCAACGCCAAGGCGGCCGTCGAAGAGGGCATCGTCGCCGGCGGTGGCGTGGCCCTGATCCAGGCCGGCAAGAAGGCCTTCGAGGGCCTCAAGGTCGAGGGCGACGAGGCGGTCGGCGCCAACATCGTCAAGGTCGCCATCGAGGCGCCGCTGAAGCAGATCGCCGTCAACGCCGGTCTCGAAGGCGGAGTCGTGGCCGAGAAGGTTCGCGGCCTCGGCGCCGGCGAAGGCCTCAACGCCGCCACCGGCGAATACGGCGACCTGATCAAGGCCGGCATCATCGACCCGGCCAAGGTCACCCGCAGCGCCCTGCAGAACGCCGCCTCCATCGCGGCGCTCTTCCTCACCACCGAGGCCGTCATCGCCGACAAGCCCGAGAAGGCCGCTCCGGCCATGCCGGGCGGCGACGACATGGGTGGCATGGGCTTCTAACCCCCACGAAGTTCTCCGCTCCTTCGTCGCTCCGATACTTCGCGAGGGACCCCGAAGGTGCGGGGAGCTTTCCGGCTCATGAAAGGGGCCCGAGGTCGCGACTGGCGTCGCAACCTCGGGCCCCTTTCATCATCGGTCCTGCATCATCGGTCCTGCCATCATCGGTCCTGCCATTGCCTGCCTACGAGCCTTCGATGACGGACTCGGTGATCGCCTGGCGGGCGCCCTGCTGACCAGCGATGGTGGTCTTGGTGCGTGTCGTGCTCTTCATGACGCCCTGCGACTGGAGTGGGTGAAGCTGTCAATGGCGTAGACGATGCGGCCGGCGTCTCGGTTGGTGTCCACGGACGGTCCGGGAGTCGCCGTCATCAGAAACTCACGTGGTAACGATTGGGTCGCAGACGGCAGGATGGCCCTGTGACCCTCTGGATCGACCCCCCGCGCTGGCCTGCGCACGGCCGCCTGTGGTCGCACTTGATCTCGGATGCTTCGCTCGAGGAGCTGCACGAATTCGCTGCAGCGCAAGGCATCCCACGGCGGGGGTTCGAGGGTGACCACTATGACGTGCCTCAGGAGCGGTATGCCGCGATCGTCGCCGCTGGAGCACGGGAGGCGAGTGGCCCGGACCTGCTCAGGCACCTGCAAGCATCGGGTCTGCGGCTGCGGAAACGGAAGGGGGAGAAAGGGATCGCTCGCATCCATGGTGTGGTGTTCCCGGACGGGTCTCGCGCCGACGTCGATCTGGTGCGCAGCTCGCACGAGCCTCCGGACCACTCGGTCTTCGCCGCGACCGTCTATGTGTGTGATGCCGAGGGCAGCTGGCTGGTGGTGTGGTCCCCGCGACGTCAGGAGTGGAGCGCGCCGGGAGGCTGGCGCGAGCAGGGGGAGTCGCCGATCGAAACCGCTGTGCGGGAGACGCTGGAGGAGACGGAGATTCGGCTCCGGCCGGACGACCTGTCCATGGTCGCGTACGAGCGGTTCTATCCCCTCGATGACGCTCCATGGGCGGTGCCCGCCGGCCGCTTCCTGACCGTCTATCGCACGCAGCTGACCGTGATCCGACCGGAAATCCTTGCGGCACAGGATGAACCCGCGCGCTGGGTCACCACCAAGGAGTTCATGGAACTCGCCCGAACTGCCTGGTGGTTGCCCATCGCGCAGGCCATCGCGAACCGGGAATAGCTCAGTCGGCGCCCTGGGTGTAGACCTTGACGACGGACTGGGGTTGACCCGCAGCGGCAGCGGCTGGCTTGATGGTGAAGTCGACGTAGGCCGACTCGCACGTGTAGCTCACCTTCGTCTCGAACATCCCGCCGACCGTCGTGGTGCGAATCCAGCCGCCTCCGCCAGCGCCATGGGAGAAGTCCCAAAGCTGGTTGACGACCCCTGACGTGCCGTACTTCAGGGCCTCGGCCTTGCGGCCCGCGCCCCAGGCCCGGACGAGTTGGTCGGCGTACCCGCTCACCCGGCCCGTGGCACCGCCGGTCAGTTCGACCTGCACGACCGCGTCCTGTTGGTACGCCTGGGACTCTCACTTCTCTTGGACTCGAGGCGCCTTGGTGCTCCGCATGCCCTCCCAGACGCGGGATGGTGATTCGAGGTTGTCCCTTCTCATCACGAGCCGGTCACGCACCGGTTCCAGACGTCAGCGGATGTCGAGGCGGGCGATTTCGCGAGCGATATTGCTGCGCGCCAAAGGTTCCCAATCATGGCGAGCCGACGGCTCGGCATACAGCGCGGGGCGGTCCAGGAATTCGGTCAGGATCGCGGACCGACCTGTGGCGTAGGCGTCGGTCGGCACCGCGGCATACTCCGCACGCACCGCGCGGCAGTACTGATCGAAGCGCTCCGGCGGCGCGGCGAGGATCCACAGATCGGCATCGTGCAGCCAGGCGCTCGGCGACCCCGACGGGGGCAACGCATGGGCCGCCGTCTCGATGATCAGGCGGCAGATGACATCGAGATGTCCATCGGGCACGCCCAAGATGGACAACTCATGACCTGCCAGCGCCGCCGACCGTGCTTCATTGTCGGTGGCGGCCGGGTCATAGACAGCGTCGTGATAGCACGCTGCCAATCTGACTCGGGCCAGATCGATTTCCGTTGCGGCGGTGGCGATTTCGCCGATAGCGGCCAGAACTTCGTCGAGGTGGCGTAGGTCGTGATAGTGGCGGTGGGTCTCGCGATAACGCTGCCACAAGCGGAGCGCGGCCGCGCCGATCGCCGCGCCGTCAGGGGCGTCGCTCAACTCGTGCACATCGTGACCGAAGGCACGGTCAGGGGTGACCGTCGGCATACGATCATCATGCCCTGCTTGACCTCGTAGCGACAGGCTGTCTCCGAATGTGTTGCGGGACAGCATGATGTGCGATCTACGGGGCTGATCGCCAGCCGTGACAGTGGCCGTGGGTCAACCGATACCCTTGGTACCAACGAAAATTCGAGGGTTGCTTCAGGGTCCCGTTCAGGGGAAAGCAGCATGCGGCGCACCGGTTATCAGGCTAGGTTCGGGAGCATGGTTGACATAGCAGGGGTAACTGAGATGACCATGCCGATCACCCCCGGAGCGCCGGCCGTCGTGGCGGCGCGGACCGAGGGCCTGGCCAAGGTCTACGGCAGAGGCGACGCCCAAGTCGTCGCACTCGGCGGAGTGTCGGTGGCACTCAACGCCCACGAATTCACCGCCATCATGGGGCCGTCAGGCTCCGGCAAGTCGACGCTCATGCACTGCGCCGCCGGCCTCGACGCCGTCACCGAAGGCAAGGTCTTCGTCGGTGACGTCGAACTGACCGCGCTGAAGGAGAAGGAACTCACGGCCCTGCGCCGCGACAAGATCGGCTTCATCTTCCAGGCGTTCAACCTCATACCGACCTTGAGCGCCGAGGAGAACATCCTCCTTCCGCTCTCCATCGCCGGGCGCAAACCGGAGCAGGCATGGTTCGACCGGGTCATCGACACCGTCGGGCTGCGCGAGCGTCTGGGTCACCGGCCGTCAGAACTCTCCGGCGGCCAGCAGCAGCGCGTCGCCTGCGCCCGCGCCTTGGTGAGCCGCCCCGAGATCATCTTCGCCGACGAGCCGACCGGCAACCTCGACTCGCGTTCCAGCCGTGAGGTGCTGGACTTCCTGCGCCGCTCGGTCACCGAGTTCGGTCAGACCATCGTCATGGTCACCCATGATCCCGTCGCGGCCGGCTTCACCGACCGGGTGCTCTTCCTCGCCGACGGCCAGGTGGTCGACGAGATGCGCAACCCGAGCGCCGACCGGGTCCTGGAGCGGATGGCCCACCTCGACTCCGCCGCAGGGGTCTGATCCGCCATGCTCCGCGCCAGCATCAAGTCGGTGCTCGGCCGCAAGTTGCGCCTGCTCATGAGCGCCTTCGCGGTCATCCTCGGCGTCGCCTTCGTCGCCGGGTCGTTCATCTTCACCGACACCCTCGGCAAGTCCTTCGACGGCATCATGAACTCCAGCGTCGGCGACGTCATCGTCCGCCCGGCCGGTACCGAGGCCAGCTTCGGGTCCAGCCAGACGCTACCCGGCGACCTTGTCGCGGAACTCAAAGACGTCCCCGGCGCCCGAGCTGTCGACGGCAATCTGACCGACTACACGACCTTCGTCGTCAGCAAGAAGGGAAAGCTGATCGGCGGCCAAGGCGCGCCGGGACTGGGCGTGAACTTCAACACCGCCCCGTCGGCGGGCGGCGAGAGCATGTTCAGGCTCGCCGAAGGCGCGTGGCCGGCCAAGGACGGCGAGATCGCCGTCGACTCGCGCACCGCCAAGACCGGCGGGTACGTCGTCGGCGACACGGTCCAGGTCGTGACGGCCGCGGCACAGGCCAAGGTCGCCCCCAAACTGACCGGCATCATGGAGCCGAGCGGATCGCTGGTCGGCGCCAGTGTGGTCGTCTGGACGACACACCAGGCCCAGGCCCTCTACCAGGAGGGCAAGGACGTCTACAACGACGTGTGGGTGACCGCGGCGGACGGCACCTCGCAGGACGAGTTGCAGACCGCCGTGGCCAAGGTGCTCCCACCGGACCTCGAGGCCGTCACGGGCGAGAAGGCGGCCGAAGCGATGCGCACCTCGATCCAGGACTCGATGAAGTTCATCACCTATTTCCTGCTGATCTTCGCAGCGATCGCCCTCGTCGTCGGGACCTTCATCATCGTCAACACCTTCTCCATCCTCGTCGCCCAGCGGATGAAGGAGCTCGCGCTCTTCCGGGCCATCGGCGCCAGCCGTCAGCAAGTGGCGCGCTCGGTGCTCGTCGAGGCTTTCATCGTCGGTCTCGTCGGTTCGACGGTCGGCCTGCTCGTCGGCATCGGCCTCGCCATCGCCATCAAGGCGCTCTTCGGTTCCATCGGCCTGGACCTGTCCGATGCCAGCCTCGTCATCGCACCCCGCACAGTCCTGGCCTCCTACCTGGTGGGGCTGATCGTCACCCTGCTCGCGGCATACCTCCCGGCGCGACGCGCCGGCAAGGTTCCGCCGGTGGCCGCGATGCGCGACGACGTCACCCTCGCCGAGACCTCCATGCATCACCGCGTCATCGCCGGCGCCGCGCTGGCCATCGCCGGCGCGATCGCGATGGGCCTGGGCCTGTTCGTCGACGTTCCCAACGCGATCGTCTGGATCGGAATCGGCATCCTCGGGGTGCTGCTCGGCGTCGCCGGCACCAGCCCGCTGGTCGGCCGGCCCCTCATCACGGGCATGGGCAGGCTCTACCGCAGAATGTTCGGTGCGGTCGGGGTGATGGCGGAGGAGAACGCCCTGCGCAACCCGCGGCGCACCGCCGCCACGGCGTCGGCCCTGATGATCGGCGTCACGCTCGTGTCGATGATGGCCGTCTTCGGATCCTCGGCCAAACAAAGCATCAACGGCGAGATCGAACGCAACTTCAAGGCGGACTATCTCGTCTCGAACGCCATCGGCTCCGACTTCTCGCCCAGTGTCGGCGACGAGATCGCGAAGATTCCCGGAGTGGAGACCGTCTCGCGGATGAAGTGGGGCATGGGCAAGGTCAAGGACAGCGACGAGTGGATCGCCGCCGTCGATCCGGCCACCTTCGGCTCGGTCTCCACCATCGACGAAAAGAACGACGCCACGGTGCTGAAGCAGTTGACCGCCGGAGGCCTGCTCATCGACAGCGAGAAGGCGAGCAAATTGGGCGTCAAGGCCGGGGACATGGTCCCGGTCACATTGCAGGGCAAGCCCTTCGACGTGAAGGTCGCCGGCACCTTCGAATCGTCGGCCACGGCGCCGAGCGGCCTCATCGTCGACTTGGCGACGTGGACGCAGCACGGGGGCACCGCGGCGGACGGGCAGGTCTTTGTCAAGGCCGCCGAGGGCGCCGACATGGCTGCAGTGACGAGCGCCATCGACAAGGTCGTCGCGGACCTGCCGACCGTCAGTGTCAAGGACATGGCCGGCTACGCGGAGGAGCAGTCCAAGCCGATCGACCAGATGCTGATGATCATCTACGCCCTCCTCGGGCTCGCGGTGATCATCGCCATCCTCGGCATCATCAACACCTTGGCGCTGTCGGTGATCGAGCGCACCCGCGAAATCGGGCTGCTGCGGGCCGTCGGCCTGGGCCGCGGTCAGCTGCGCCGGATGCTCCGCCTGGAGTCGGTGGTCATCGCCATCCTGGGCGCCGTGTTGGGGATCGTCCTTGGGGTGGTCTTCGGCATCGCGATCCAGCGGGCGTTGGCCGATCAGGGCTTCACGGCATTGAGCATCCCGTGGCTGCAGCTGATCGCCTTCCTCCTCCTCGCCGGGCTGGTCGGGGTGCTTGCCTCGGTGTGGCCGGGCCGCCGGGCAGCGAAGATGCAGATTCTCGACGCCATCTCCTCGGAGTAGGCGCCCACCAAGAGAGCACCACACGGATCCCCCCTCCGGATCCGCGTGGTGCTCTCGTCCATGGGGACCCCGGTCAGCTGAGCGGGGTGGGGGCGGTGCGCGAGCGTTCCAGTGCCTTGGCGTATCCGGTGCCCATCGCGAGCAGGGCCAGGCCGGCACCGATGAACGCGGCGATCCGCATGACGCCGTCGAGGGCGGCCAGGTCGTAGAAGAGCAACTTGCCGACCGCCACGGCCGCCAGGGCGAGCCCGGCGCGGAGGGCGAGGCCGGCGTCGCCGGAGCGTCGCAGGCCGTGCATCAGCAGGTATGCCGCGCCCACCGCGATGCCGAGGGTCACCAGCGCCTGGCCGGTCACGAAACCGCCCTCGGCCGTCCCGATGCGGCGACCGAGAACCACGGCACCCGCGACCACCGTGGCGACGGCGAAGGCCAGCCCGAGTCCGATCGTGAGCAGACTCACGAGGCGAGCGTTCTCGTGGGGGAGGCGGGCGGCATACCGGTGCAGCGGACCCCGCAAGAACGCGACGGCGCAGGCCACCGCCGCGAACGTGACGACGTGGTCGACGAACGCCGTCGTAACGGCGTAGTGCCGGCTGGCCATCAGCATGGCCGTCGGGAGCGCCGCCACGACGGCAGCGGTGGTGAGGACGATCGCGGACATGGTGTGCCACGACGGGGTTGCAGTGCCGAGTCCGCGTGCCGAGGCGGCATACGCCAGCGCGAGGAGGGCGATGGCACTCGTGCGCCACGACGGCGAGGTGCCGGCATCCACCGCGGCTGCGGCGAAGGCCGTCCCGACGGCGCCGGCCCAGGGCGCGAGGCGGAAGACGTCGCGGACGTGTTCGCCGCGGGCTGCGACGGCTGCCAGGGAATAGACGAGGGCCGCGGCGGAGAAGATCAGCCACGCCGGCACGGGCAGCCGGTCCGCAGTGGCGAACAACGGGAGCGCGCTGAGCGGCAGCACGGCGGCGAGCAGGGTCGGTTCGGGACGGCGGGTAGCCATCAGGCCGGTGCCGAGTTCGAAGCCCGCGAGCACGGCCGCCAGCGCGACGACATCGGCGTGCTGGTCCTGGCGGGGCAGGACGGCAAGCAACGCGGCGACAGCGGGGAGCACGCGAACCGCGTGCAGGACGAACCAGGAGTGCCCGATGTGCGCCGGATAGGCGGCGATTGCCAGCACGACGAGGAAGGCGGCGGTCAGCAGCGTGCGGCCCGATCCGATGACCGGAGCCAGGGCGGCGACGCCGCCGACGGTGACGAGGGCGAGGAACTGGCTGTTCCAGGCCCGGGCGAGAATGATGCCGCTCGCGCCGACGACGGCGGCGAGGACCAGGCCGGCAGGTGCCGGGAGCCAGTCGTAGATCGTCGTCACGGCCATGACGTCGAGGTATGCCGTGGCATAGCCGGCGGATGCGATTGCCAGGGCACCGCTCGCGCGCTGGGGGTCGCGATGGACCCGGCCGGCGAAAGCGATCAGCCCGGCGGCGAGGATGCCGGCTCCGGTGACGCGGGCGACCGGGCCGAGGTAGCCGTGCTGGATGGCATAGGTCACGAGCAGCGCCACGCCGATGAGCAGCACGCCGGCGCCCGCGACGCCGAGGAGCCGGACGACCATGCCCTCGCGCTCCCACCACGATGCCCGCTGCACCAGGGGTTTCGGCGGCTCGAACCTCGGCGGCTCGGGTCTCGGGTGCTCGAGTTTCGGCGCCCCGCGTTCCGGCGAATCGGGCCGGCGCGGTGGGGTGACCGGCTGTTGTGTCGGACGACGCTCAGGAGCAGTGGTCGCCGGCCGGGCCGTCGCCTCCCCCAGCGGGGCGACGGCCGCGGCCGGCGACGGGCCGCGTCGGGACTGAGCGGTCAGCGACTCGGCAGTGAGGTCGATGCGCAGGGCGGCGAGCCCGTTGCCCACGGCATACATGCGCGTCATCGCCTCGGCGAACTCCGCCTCCAGGCGCCGTACTGAGTCCAACTGTGTTGCGGCCATGGCTCAACTCTGTCGGCGCCGCCGCGCCGCCGCCTGAGTGCCGCTACTCAACTCTCGGAAGGCGATACCCAGTCAGCGCGTGGGGTCGATCAGTCGTATGCCGCGCGGCGCGCCCGGGTCGGTCATCGTCACCAGCGCGGTCGCGGCCTGGGCGAGGTCGAGGGTCGCCGTAACGAGGGCGGCGGGGTCG
>NZ_HG764815.1:292105-309977 GCF_001050535.1 Nostocoides australiense Ben110
CGCGCGGACCAGATCCCGGGCTGATTCCTGAGACGGTGTCGGGATAGCGACCGGCACGATGTCGCCGTTACGGGCCAGCCGGGCCAGCAACAACGCATCCCGCCGGTCGGTCTTGACCCGATCCCCCACCGGCCGCAACACCTTCGACGGCGCCGCGACCTGACAGGCATGACGCGCCGTCAGCAGCGCCCGCGCCAACCCGAACCCCGTCGGCCCCGCCTCATACGTCACCAACACCGGACCATGTTCTGCCGCAACAGATTCCACGAAACCCACGACATCGACCACCGGCGCAGAGACCGTCCGCTCAATCACCTCCCCCGTGACCGTGTCGATCGCCGCCGCTCTGACCGATCTCGCGTGCACATCCAAGCCGATACTCGTACGCTCTATGAACACCGGGGCCTCCTATGCATGTCGGCACCGCCAGCCCATCTGGCAGGTGATCCACGATTCTCTGCATACGCGAGGCCCCGGCCTCAACCCTCAACCGAAACCCCGCCCGCCCCCATAGGGTCTAGCAGAGGTTCCTCGGGAGCGGCAAGTAGGCTCGCGGCCGTGCGTGCTCTCCACCCCGACCATGAACGGGTCGTCACGGCGTTGACGACCCCGGATCTCGCCGCCGTCGTCGATCTCGTCGTCTGGGTCGCGCCGGACCCGGACGGCACCCCCGTTGCGTATGCCGCCAACCACCTCGGGCGGGTGCGGCTGGAGCCGGGCGGACGGCATACCGTCCTCGCCGGACGCGACCCCATCGTCAGCGAGGACCCGCTCGCCTTCTTGCCGTATGCCGCGGAGCTGGCCCACCCGTCGCCTCCGGTCTCCACGCACAATGCGTATCCGCTTGCGGCGGAACGGCTCTTGAGTTTCTTCGCCGATCCGGACCGCAGCCCCGACATCGCGATCGTGCACACGCCCGGCCACTACTTCCCCGACGAAGGCGGGCACGTGGGCGAGCACGGTTCCCTCGATGTCATCCAGTCGCGAGCGCCGCTGATCGTCAGCGGCGCACGGGTCGAAGCCCGCGGCCTCGTCGACGAATGGGCGCGCCTGATCGATGTCGGACCGACGCTGGCCTATCTCGCGGGCGTGCCCGAGTCCGACCTGCGCGACGCCAAGGGCGACCCGCTCGACGGGCACGTGTTGCGCCGGTATCTGAACGAGGGGCCGATCGGTCCCGTCGTCGGCATCCTCTGGGACGGCGGCCACTGCGGCGACCTGCTGCACCTCGCCGAGTCCGGCGACCTGCCCGGCGTCGCCCGGCTCATCGCCCGCGGCACGGCCCTGCGTGGCGGGGCGATCGCGCAGTTCCCCAGCATCACGCTGACCAACCACACCTCGATCCTCACCGGCGTCGGCCCGGGCCGGCACGGCGTGCTGGGCAACGTCTACTTCGACCGGGCGACGGGCGAGCGGGTCGTCCCCAACGACGAGACCACCTGGCACCGCAGCAGCGAATGGCTTCACGACTCGGTCCGTACCGTCTTCGAGATGGTCGCCGACCACATCCCCGTCCCGGACGTGGCGGCCGATGCCGACGACGCTGCTCTCGCGGCGGCGCGCTTCCTGCGACCGCGCACCGCGAGCGTCGACGAGGCGATCGACCGCGGCGCCGACTATTCGACGATGCAGATCATCCGCGCAAGCGGCAGCAGCCGCGGAGCGGGCGGCCTCGGGGATCAGTTGCCCGATCCGCATACCTCACCGTTCGTCCACGAACCGGAGCACCTGGAGGACCGCTATTTCCGGTGGGGCGTGCAGGTCGACGATCTCGGGCTGCAGCAGATGCGCCAGCTCTTCGCCGGCCCCGACCACCTGCCCGCCCTGACCTGGTGGGCCAATGTCGTCACCGACGCCGGGCATCATGGTGGCGGTCCGCGTTCGTCGATGGCGCGAGATGCGTTGCGGCAGGCCGATGCTCGGCTCGTCGCCTTCCTCGACCACCTCGACGGGCTCGGCGTGACCGACCAGGTGACCTTCATCCTCACGGCCGATCACGGCTTCGAGGGGTCGGACCCGGCGATCACCGGGTCGTGGGCGCCGGCACTTGCGGCACTGGGCATACCGCTGCGCGACGAAGGACCCGGTCTGATCTACCTGGGCTGACCCCACCGGCAGCGCGAACTCATCGGCGCGGCAGCCGGGAGCCTTGGCGCGCAAGCCATTCCGTGAATCGCTCACCGCCGATCTCGGCGTCGTCCCGCGGCAGCACGACGCCGGCCGCGAAGGCCTTGAGGGTCGCGCCGAGCGGGGGCATCTCGAGCCGGCGGGGAGCCGACTTGCCGAGGTGGGCGGCGACGAGGTCGGTGATCTCGGCGGCCTCGAAGCGATCGGGGCCGGCCAACTCGCGGGCTCGGGTGAAGCCGTCCGGCCGAGACGAAACGGCGATCTCGGCGAGACGCCGGCCGACCCACGTGATGGCGACCGGCTGGATGGACAGCCCTCGCACGCCCACGGCGACCGGACCCAGCCGCATACCGGCCATGACCGCGGCGAGTGAGTGGAACTGCGTGGCGCGCACGACGGTCGCCGGGACTGGCGCGTCGGCGAGGACCTGCTCGGCCGCGAGCTTCGCGCGGTAGTAGGGGTAAGGGTTGCGGTCCACCCCGACGATGGAGATGTAGACGAGGTGAGGGGGAGCGGGGAGCCCGGCCGCGGTCTCGGCGAGGGTGCGGGTGCCCCCGAGCGTCACCGTCTTCCAATGCCACGGCCGCAGGCTGTCCGCCGTGTGCACGGCCGCGTCCGCGTCGCGCAGGCACTCGGCCAGGCCGGCGCCGGTGCGCAGGTCCACCCCCGTGCGCCGGCTCGCGATCACGGCCTCGTGCCCCCCGTCCTGCAGGGCGGAGACCACTGCGCGGCCGAGGTTGCCCAGCCCGCCGGTGACGACGACTCGCATGACGACGATGGTGCCAGAGTGCTGCGGATAGGGTCCAGGAGTGGACGAGTTGGTGGACGGGTGGCCCTTCTGGGCCGTCTACCTGCTGTTCTTCTGCGGGGCGATGGTGCGGGCGCACGTGACGTATGCCGCCGGCCGAGGTCTGCGCGCCGGTGCCACGCGCGCTGCCCACCCGACGGCGGCCGACACGTGGCTGGCGCGCCTGAGCCGGCACATCGACCGGCCCGGGGTGCAGCGCGCCGAACGTCTGATGTCGCGGTATGGCGCGCCCCTGGTGACCCTCTCCTTCCTCACCGTCGGGATCCAAACGGTGCTCAACGCCGCCGCGGGGGCCCTGCGGATGGACCTACGCCGCTATACGCCGGCCGCCGTGGTCGGTTCGCTGCTGTGGGCCGGGGTCTATACGACAGCGGGCTTCGCGGCCCTCGACGTCGTGCGGGGCACCTTGCCCTGGTGGTGGCTACTCATCGCCCTGGGGCTGGTGACCCTTGTGGTCTTGGTCACGAGGCTGGTTCGCGGACGCGTTGAATCGCAAACTGCGACAACGGATGACACCCATCTCGGGGATGACGATGCGTCGGCCCCGTGAGCCGGGGTGGTCACCTGGTGAACGGCGCATCCCGAGTCCTGGACGGCACCTAAGCTGGCCATGCACAGCGTCGTGCCGTCCCGGCCCTCCCGACGGGCCACCCTGGGTCCGCCCGGGCATACGCACACCCACCGAAGGACAAAGATCGTGACCAAGCCGGTCGTGCTCATCGCCGAGGAACTCTCACCCGCCACCATCGACGCGCTCGGTCCCGACTTCGAGGTGCGCAACTGTGATGGCGCCAATCGCTCCGAGTTGCTGGCGGCTCTGCCGGAGGCCGAAGCCGTCCTCATCCGGTCGGCCACGAAGATGGACGCCGAGGCCATTGCCGCCGCCAAGAGCCTGAAGGTCATCGCCCGCGCCGGCGTCGGCCTCGACAATGTCGACGTCCCGGCCGCGACCAAGGCCGGTGTCATGGTCGTCAACGCGCCCACGTCGAATATCACCAGCGCCGCCGAACTGGCCGTCGGCCTCATGCTCGCCGCCGCCCGCAATATCGCCCCCGCCAACCAGGCGCTGAAGGGCGGGGCGTGGAAGCGCAGCATGTATGGCGGTGTCGAACTGCTCGACAAGAAGGTCGGCATCGTCGGGTTCGGCCGCATCGGCCAGCTCGTCGCCGAGCGGCTCAAGGGCTTCGGTATGGAGATCCTCGCCTACGACCCGTACGTCTCGGCGCAGAAGGCCGGCGCCCTGGGCGCGCGCCTGGTCACGCTGGATGAGTTGCTGGCCGAGTCGGACTTCATCTCGATCCACCTGCCCAAGACGGCCGAGACCCTCGGGCTCATCGGCACCGAGGCGCTGGCCAAGGCCAAGCCGGGCGTCATCATCGTCAACGCGGCCCGCGGCGGCATCATCGACGAGGCCGCGCTGGCCGACGCCATCGCGTCCGGGCACATCGGCGGGGCCGGGCTCGACGTCTTCGCCGCGGAACCCACGACCGAGTCGCCGCTCTTCGACCACGAGAAGGTCGTCGTCACCCCGCACCTCGGCGCCTCGACGGAGGAGGCGCAGGAGAAGGCCGGAATCTCGGTCGCCAAGTCGGTGCGCCTGGCACTGGCCGGCGACATCGTCCCCGATGCGGTCAACGTGGCGGGTGGCGTCATCGCCGAGGAGGTCCGCCCGGGTATCGACCTCGTGGAGAAGCTCGGCCGGATCTTCACCGCCGTCGCCGGGTCGGTGCCGGTGCAGCTCGACATCGACGTGCGCGGCGAGATCACCGAGTTCGACGTCTCCATCTGGAAGCTCTCGGCGCTCAAGGGCCTGTTCACCGACATCACCAACGAGCCGGTCACCTATGTCAACGCACCGCTGATGGCCCAGGAGCGCGGCTGCGAGGCGCGCCTGATCACCCACCCGGTGGCGGAGGAGTTCCGCAATGTCACGACCCTGCGCGGCACCCTGGCCGACGGCTCGATCGTCGAGGTCGCCGGCACGCTGACCGGCCCGAAGATGGTGCAGAAGATCATCGGGGTCAACGGCTTCGACCTGGAAGTCCCGATCAGCACGCACATGGCGTTCCTGTCGTATGTCGACCGGCCCGGCGTCATCGGCGCCTTCGGTCGCCTGCTCGGGGACGCCGGCGTGAACATCGCCGGTATGCAGCTCTCCCGCAAGGAAGAAGGCGGCGCGGCTCTTGTCGTCCTCACCCTCGACTCGGCGATCCCGGCCCCCGTGCTGAGCGCCATCGCCGCCGAGGTCGACGCCACCCTCGCGGAAGTCGTGACGCTCGACTGACGGTCGCCCGCGCCAGATGGCGAGATAGCCGTATCACCTGCCGAGAACCCGCCCTAGGGTTGCGACATGTCCGACACCGCCATGTCGCCCGGTTCCCGCACCATCGACCTCGCCGTCATCGGCGGGGACGGCATCGGACCGGAGGTGGTGGCAGAGGGCCTGAAGGTGCTTGAGGCTGTCGGCGCGAGCGAGGGGCTGACCTTCGCGCGCACCGAATACGACCTCGGTGCCAAGCGCTGGCACGCGACGGGGGAGACGCTGCCGGACTCGGTCGTCGAAGAGCTGCGCGGGCAGGACGCGATCCTGCTCGGCGCGATCGGCGACCCGACCGTGCCGAGCGGGGTGCTGGAGCGCGGCGTGCTGTTGCCGCTGCGCTTCGCGCTGGACCACTACGTCAACCTGCGGCCGGCCAAGCTCTTCCCCGGCGTCGCCAGCCCGCTCGACGTCTCGGCGGTCGCCCCCAACGGCATCGACTTCGTCGTCGTGCGCGAGGGCACCGAGGGGCCGTATGTCGGCAATGGCGGCACCGTCCGCGAGGGCACGCCCCACGAGATCGCGACCGAGGTCAGCGTCAACACCCGCTTCGGCGTCGAGCGGGTCGTGCGCGACGCCTTCGCCCGGGCGCAGGCGCGGCCGCGCAAGCACCTGACCCTGGTGCACAAGCACAACGTCCTCGTCAACGCCGGGCACCTGTGGCGGCGCACCGTCGAAGAGGTGGGCGCGGAGTTCCCGGACGTCGAGACGGCATACCAGCACGTCGACGCGGCGACGATTTTCATGGCCACCGACCCGGGCCGCTTCGACGTCATCGTCACCGACAACCTCTTCGGGGACATCATCACCGACATCGCCGCGGCGATCGCGGGGGGCATCGGGCTGGCCGCCAGCGGAAATATCAATCCGACCGGCGCCGCACCGAGCATGTTCGAGCCGGTGCACGGGTCGGCTCCCGATATCGCCGGCCAGGCCAAGGCCGACCCGACCGCGACCGTCCTGTCCGTCGCCATGCTGCTCGAGCACCTCGGGTATGCCGACGCCGCCGCCAGGGTGGACGCCGCGGTGGCCGCCGATCTCGCCGAACGTGGCACCGCCGCCCGCTCGACCACCGAGGTCGGCGACGCCATCGCCGCCCGACTCTGACCCGGCGGACAAGCACCCGGCCAGACAAGCACCGGCCCAGACAAGCACCGGCCCAGACAAGCACCGGGCCAGACAGGCACCGGGTTGACTATCGGTGTCGGTGATGATCACAACCACGACCGATGGCCGTCGACGTCCGTGGCGGCGGCAGGTGCGGCGACCAAGTACGGTTGGTGAAGGCCCTGTCGACCGAAGGGATGCCTGCGATGACCGCGCTCTCGTTCACCCACACGCCCAACGCCAACCCGGCCAGCGACGCCGACCGGGCGGCGATCCTGGCCGACCCGGGGTTCGGCAAGCACTTCACCGACCACATGGTCACGGCCACGTGGACCACGGACGCGGGCTGGCACGACGGGGCGGTCACGGCATACGGGCCCATCTCCCTCATGCCGTCGGCGGCCGTGCTGCACTATGCACAGGAGATCTTCGAGGGGCTCAAGGCCTACCGACACGAGGACGGATCGGTGTGGGGCTTCCGGCCGTACGCGAACGCGCAGCGGATGGCGCGCAGCGCGACGCGACTGGCGCTGCCGCCGCTGCCGGAGGAGGATTTCCTCGCCTCGCTGCGGGCGATCGTCGAGGCCGACAAGGCGTGGGTGCCCGGGCCGGGCGAGTCGGGGGAGAAGAGCCTCTATTTGCGGCCGTTCATGTTCGCCAGCGAGGCCTTCCTCGGCGTGCGGCCGGCGGCCGAGGTGACCTACAGCGTGATCGCCTCGCCGGCGGGCGCCTATTTCGCCGGCGGCCTGAAGCCGGTGACGCTGTGGATCAGCGAGCACTACGCCCGCGCCGGTGCCGGCGGCACGGGCGCGGCGAAGTGCGGCGGCAACTACGCGTCCTCGCTCGCCGGGCAGCTGGAGGGCGCCGAGCACGGGTGCGATCAGGCGGTCTTCCTGGACTCCTCGACGCACACCTATATCGAAGAGCTCGGCGGGATGAACCTCTTCTTCGTCACCAAGGACAACCGGCTCGTGACGCCCGAGCTGACCGGGACGATTCTCGAAGGCGTCACGCGCAGTTCGATCCTCGGCCTGTCGAAGGAACTCGGGCTCGACCCGGAGGAGCGGCGCATCGAGATCGAGGAGTGGAAGGACGGGGTGCGGTCCGGCGACATCGTCGAGATCTTCGCGTGCGGCACCGCGGCCGTCGTCACACCGGTAGGCGAGCTGCGCTGGGAGGGCGGCCAGGCGCCGTCGACGGCCGGCGAGGCCGGTGGCGAGGTCACCAATGCGATCCGCTCGCGGTTGCTCGACGTGCAGTATGGCCGGGTCGAGGACACCCACGGCTGGCTCACCCAGCTCGCCTGATCGGGTCGCTGCTGCCTGGTATGCCGTCTGTCCCGCCGGTTCTCAGGCCGCCCGTGGCCGGGCGGCCCCGCGTGATCGCCACCGATCTCGACGGAACACTGTTGCGCTCGGACGGCAGCGTCTCGGCCCGCACCGCGGCGGCGCTCGCGGCGGTCGCCGAGGCCGGCATCCTCACGGTGCTCGTCACGGCGCGGCCACCGCGGTGGTTGCACGACCTGAGTCACGTGGTGGGCGCGCACGGCATCGCGATCTGTGGCAACGGGGCCTTCGTCTATGACGTGGTTTCGCGTGCGGTGGTGGAGGTGCACACATTCGCGCCGGCAGCGGTCGCCGAGGTCGTGGCCGATCTGCGAGAGCGATTGCCACATATCACTTTTGCCGCTGAGACCGCGGTCGGCTGCTTCGTCGAGGAGAGCTGGCCGAACCCGCACGAGGAGGATACCGACGCGCGCACGATGATCCCGCTTATCGAGTCGCTCGTCGCCAGCCAGGACGCCGGGCACCGGATCGGCAAACTGCTGGCGCTCGCGCCCGGTGACCCGACGGACGCCTTCCTCGCCGCCGTGGCCGAGGTGGCCGGCGAGGCCGCTGTGCTGGCGTATTCGGGGGCCTTCGGGCTCGCCGAGCTCAACCCGCCCGGGGTGACCAAGGCCGCCGGCCTGGAGCGGTGGTGCGCCGAGCGTGGGGTCCCGGCCGCAGACGTGTGGGCGTTCGGGGATATGCCCAACGACCTGCCGATGCTCACCTGGGCCGGCCGGTCCTTCGCCATGGGCAATGCGCACCCCGACGTGCTCGCCGCCACGACCGATCGGTGTCGCACCAATGACGAGGACGGCGTCGCGACTGTCTTGGAAGAACTCGTGGAAATAGGCTGCTAGGTCGAAATAGGCTCTTAGAGAAACCAACTCGATAGCACCGCGGGTGCCCGACGCGTGCGGCGCCTAGAATCGCAGGGACACATGCCTTGGGCACCAATCGGATCAGGACCAGCCATGCCTACGTCAGCCGCCGCCCGCGCACTCCCCGTTCGCCGTGTGGGGACAACCCTCGGCTCGCTCGTCACCGATCTGGCGTGCGTCGGGGTCTTCGCACTGATCGGCAGAGCCGCGCACGACGAGGGCCTGAGTCTCGGCGGCTGGTTCGAAACGGCGTGGCCCTTCCTGGCCGGGCTCGGGGTCGGTTGGCTCGGGGTGCTGCTCATGCGCGACCGGCCGGCACCGTGGCTGGTGCGGCCGGGAGTTGTCATCTGGCTGGCCACCGTGATCGTCGGGATGCTGCTGCGCGTGGTCATCGACGCCGGCACGGCAACCTCGTTCATCGTCGTGGCCCTGGTCTTCAACGGCCTGCTGCTCGTCGGGTGGCGCGTCTTCATCCAGCTCGGCCAGTTCTTCTCGCGGTGGGCCGACCGGATGGGCACCGAGCGGGCCCGCCGGGACCGCGCGGCCCAGCGCAGGGCAGCGGTGCGCGGTCGGCGGGTGACACACCGGCATGCGGACAGCCCTTGGCAATCGCGTGAGGAATGTGCTTGAGTGACGGCGTGACCTTCGCGAGCATCATTATCGAATAGCGCAACGAGACCTCCTCGTTGCGCCGACCTCCCTGCCCGGGAGGTTTTTTCTTGCCCGCGAACGCCGCACCGACCGACGACCACGACCAAGGACCGACATGAACGAGCTGCACGTCTACGACACCACTCTGCGCGACGGCGCGCAGCAGGAGGGCTTGAACCTCTCGGTGACAGACAAGCTCGCGATTGCCGCCCACCTCGACGAGTTGGGGGTCGGTTTCATCGAAGGCGGGTGGCCGGGGGCGAACCCCAAGGACACCGAGTTCTTCCGGCGAGCTCAAACAGAGCTGCAGCTGAAGAACGCCACGCTTGCGGCTTTCGGCGCGACCCGCCGGGCCGGTGGGCGGGCAGAGTCAGATCCGCTCGTGCGGGCGCTCCTGGACTCCGGAGCTCCCGTCGTCACCCTCGTGGCCAAGAGCCACGTGGGGCATGTCGAGCGGGCCCTGCGGACGACCCTCGAGGAGAACCTCGAGATGATCCGCGACACCGTCACCTTCCTCAGGGGTGAAGGACGACGGGTCTTCCTCGACGCCGAGCACTTCTTCGACGGCTATACGACGAATCGGTCGTATGCCGTGGAAGCCGTGCGTGCCGCTGCAGAGGCCGGCGCCGAGGTGATCGCGTTGTGCGACACCAATGGTGGGATGCTGCCGAACCAGGTCGCCGATGTCGTCGGCGATGTCGTCGGCGCGACCGGGGCACGGATCGGGATCCACTGCCACAACGACACCGGCTGCGCCGTGGCCAACTCGATGGCGGCGCTCGATGCCGGGGCGACGCACGTGCAGGGCACGATCAACGGGTATGGCGAGCGGACCGGCAACGCCAATCTCGTCACCATCGTCGCCAACCTCCAGATCAAGCAGGGGCGCGAGTTGGTG
Source organism: Nostocoides australiense Ben110 (assembly GCF_001050535.1). GTDB lineage: Bacteria > Actinomycetota > Actinomycetes > Actinomycetales > Dermatophilaceae > Nostocoides_A > Nostocoides_A australiense. The sequence goes on from NZ_HG764815.1 coordinate 302,220, forward strand.
GAGCCGCACCGGCTCGCGGAGGCGACGCGAATCTCGCACGCCATCAGTGAGATCACGAATGTCGCGCCCTATGGGCGGCAGCCCTATACGGGGTCGTCGGCGTTCGCGCACAAGGCCGGCCTGCACGCCAGCGCCATCAAGGTCGACCCCGATCTCTATCAGCACACCGACCCGAAGTCGGTCGGCAACGACATGCGAATGCTGGTCTCCGACATGGCCGGTCGCGCGTCCATCGAGCTCAAGAGCCGCGAACTCGGCCTCGCCCTCGACGGCGCCGACGAGCAGGACGCGGCCAAGCTGGCCCAGGTGCTCGCGACCGTCAAGGACAAGGAGATGCTCGGCTATACCTTCGACGCGGCGGACGCGAGCTTCGAACTGTTGCTGCGCCGTGAACTCAACGGCGGCCTGCCCGATTTCTTCGATGTCGAGTCCTGGCGCGTCATCACCGACAGCCGCGGCGACGACGACGCCCTGTCCGAAGCGACCGTCAAGGTGAGCGCCGGCGGCGAGCGGGTCGTCAAGACGGGCGAGGGCAATGGCCCCGTCAATGCATTGGATCAGGCTCTGCGGGAAGCCCTTTCGACGGCATACCCGGAGATCTCCCACCTCGAGCTCGTCGACTACAAGGTGCGCATCCTCGACACCGAGCACGGCACCGACGCCATCACCCGCGTCCTCATCGAGACCTCCGACGGATCGACGACCTGGTCGACGATCGGCGTCGCGGCCAACATCCTCGAAGCGAGTTGGGACGCCCTGCTGGAGTCGGTGACCTACGGCCTGATCCGCGCCGGGGTGGAGCCCCGGCGCGGCTAGGTGGAGCCACTCACTCGCCCTTGCCGTTGACGAGCTGGCGGAGGCTATGCCGGATCTCGACCAGATCTGCGGCGTCCGTCATCACCTGGTCGATGTCCTTGCAGGCGGCGGGAATCTCGTCGATGAAGGCCGAGCTGTCGCGGAACTCGATGCCCGCCATCGACTCGCGCACCTGCTCGAGGGTGTCGGTCCGGCGGGCCGAGCTGCGTGAGTGCACCCGGCCGGCACCATGGGGCGCCGAATCCAAGGCGAGCCGATTGCCCAGTCCGGCAACGACATACGACGCAGTGCCGATCGACCCGGGGATGAGCCCCGGCTCACCTGATCGTCGTGTTGCGAGCGCCTCCCGACAGCGGGATGGCGCGCTCGATCAACTCGCGGACGGCGCGCCGGTCGGGCGGCAGGTCGTCCTCGGTGAATTGCGTTCGCACGGCGATCATTCCGCAGCCGATGTCGACCCCGATCGCCGCCGGGATGATCGCGCCGAGCGTCGGGATGACCGACCCGACCGTCGCGCTCTTGCCCAGGTGGGCGTCCGGCATCAGGGCGACGTGCGGGAAGACGAACGGCATGGCCGCTGTGGTCTCGGCCTGTGCCCGGGTCTGGCCGTCGAGGATGCTCGCCCAGTTCATCAGGCGCGCGGTGATCTGCTCCATCGGATTGTCTTTCGTGTCCTTCCACTCCCGCCGGGTCGGCTGAGCCCACCCACGATAGGGCAGTTCACCGGGCGGGCGTCGCGCCTTTTTCGGGCACGCTATCGCGCGCGTGGGAACGCAAGGATCGACCGAAGTCGTAGGCCGCGGGAGCGCGCGTCGACCTTCGACCGATGTGCGATGTCGCCTGTGTCGGCTGGACTCTGGGTATGACAGTGACGACGGCAGGGGAGGGCGGTGTGGCGGAGAAGCAGGGTCAGGTGTGGCGCCTCCAGGTCGGACCGCGGGTGCACGAGGTGATCTCGCGCGAGGCCACCGTCACCAAACGCGAGGTCCTCTGGCTGGTCGACGGCGAACTGGTCGCGACCAAGACGACGAGCGAGGAGAAGGTCGTTCTCACGCCCGAGGAGGAGGAGGGTGCACACCTCGGGGCGATCCGCGTGATTCACACGGCGTTCAACGCACCTCGCCGGGCCATCTGGTTCGAAGGACAGGGCGCCTCCGCCCAGGCCCTGACCGGGCTGGGCGGTGTGGACATGGAGCCGGAGGCCGGGTCCCCGGTGGCCGTGCGTGAGGAGAGAATGGCCCGTCGGCCGGGGCTGTATGCCGCCCGGCACGTCGCGGGCGGGGTCATGAAGGTCGTCGGGCCGGTCATCGTCGCGTGGCTGATCGCCCGCTCCGCCGGGCTGTTGCCGGGCCTTGACCTTAACCTGCCGCGGATTCCGTTGCCGGACATCGACCTTCCTGACTTCCCCTGGCCGGACATCAACCTGCCGAGCATCCCGTGGCCGGACTGGAACGCCCCGGGCTGGCTGGTCTGGATCGTCGGGCATGCGAAATACGTCGTGCCCATTCTGATCGGTATCGCCGTGGCGCGCAGCGAGATTCGCCGTCGGCAGACGACTGCTCAGCGCCGTGAAAAGCTGCGCTCCCGAGACCTGGACCAGGAGTCGAAAGAGCGCGACACGCCGTAATGGCACGCGCTTTACGGCGTGTCGTGCACTTTCGACGTGGCTTCAGCGACGTCGTCGAGGACGGCGAGCAGCCGCAGCCGTAGGGCGTTGGAGCGTTCGGCGAAGGCGCGCTGGCGGGCGGCATACTCCGCCTTGCCCTCGGGGGTCTCGATGCGCAGCGGGGGATAGCCGAGATCGGCGAGGTCGTAGGGGGAGGCCTGCATGTCGAGGGTGCGCAGATCGCGGGCCAGGTCGAAGGCGTCCAGCAGGATGTCGCCGGGTGTCAGTGGCGTGAGCTTGTGCGCCCACTTGTAGAGATCCATGCCGGCGTGCAGGCAACCGGGCTGCTCGTTGGCGACCTGCGTGTCCCGCGTGGGCTGGATCGTGTTGCGCGCCAAGGCATCCTGGGTGAAGAACCTGAAGGCGTCGAAGTGGCTGCACCGGATGGTGTGAGCTTCCACGACAGTGTCGGTGTCCTTGGGAGACAATCGCAGTGGGTATGCCGCGTGCCGGATCTGTTCCGGCGCAAGGCGATAGACCATCGCCCACTCGTGCAACCCGAAGCAGCCCGTGAAGCCCGGCCGGGAAGCGGTGGCGCGCAACAGTTGCCGGGTGAAGTCGATGGTGCCCCCGCGGCGGGCGACGAAGGCGGGGACGTCGAGACGGACGCTGCCGTCGTCATCGCTGACATAGCCAGGCCAGTGCGCGCGCGGGGTGTCGGCCGCGTCGGCCAGCGTGACGCCGGGCCCGGGGTGCCAGCGGCGCAGCTTGCCGGGGGTGAAGTTGTAGTACTCGAAGAGGAAGTCCTCGACGGGGTGCTTGGCGCCGCTCGCCCGGCGCGCGAGGTGACCGGCCGTCGCGGCGTCGGCCCGGGCCGCGTGGGCAGCCTCGTGGGCGATCCACTCCCCCCGGGGCATCGGGGTCCGGCTCATCCGCACCGGGTCACCCTAACCAGGTGAGGGCGAGCGGCATGCGGCCCTAGGGTGGAGGCCATGCGGATCGTGCGATTCACGGACGGGCAGGACCCGGCATACGGCGTCCTCGAGGAAGACGGGCAGGTCGTCGCCGAGATCGTCGGCGACCCGCTCTACCAGGGGGTGCAGTTCACGGGCAACCGGGTCGCGCTGAACCAGGTGCGGCTACTGGCGCCGGTCATACCGCGCAGCAAGATCATCGGCATCGGGCGCAACTACGCCGACCACGCCAAGGAGCTGGGCAACGAGGTCCCCACCTCCCCGATGGCCTTCTTCATCCCCAACACCGCCGTCGTCGGCCCGGACGACCCGGTCGTCATCCCCGATTTCGCCAAAGAGATCCACTACGAGGGCGAACTGGCCGTCGTCATCGGCCGCATCGCCAAGGATGTGCCGAGGGAGCGCTGGCAGGAGGTCGTCTTCGGCTACACGTGCGCCAATGACGTCTCGGCGCGCGACCTGCAGCGCGGCGACGGGCAGTGGGCGCGGGCCAAGGGCATGGACACCTTCTGCCCGCTCGGCCCGGCGATCGAGACCAGCCTCGACCCCTCCGACCTGCGCGTGATCACCCGCCGCGATGGCGAGGTCGTCCAGGACGGCACGACGGCCGACCTGATCTTCGACATCCCGACGCTCATCGAGTTCCTCAGCGCGGCATTCACCCTGCTGCCGGGCGATGTCATCCTCACCGGCACCCCCGCCGGCGTCGGGCCGGTCGATCACGGCCAGCGGGTCGAGGTGGAGATCGAGGGCATCGGCACCTTGGCCAACCCCTTCGTGCGCCGCTGACAACGGAAAGCACGGGCGTCCGGAGGCCGAGCCGATCAGTCTCGCGCCGGCAGCAGCCGAACGTCATATGCGGTCAGCTGCGCGTCCGCAGTGACGAGGACCAGATCCTCGGCGACGGCCTGGGCGATGAGCATCCGATCGAAGGGATCGCGGTGATGCCAAGGCAGCGCCGCTGCTCGCGCCCCGTGCTCGAGGGAGATGGTGAGCGCTTCGAACCCCTCCTCGGCGAGGATGCCGAGCAGGTCGCCGGGCAGGTCGAGCCTGCCGAGGGCTGCCTTGATCCCGAGTTCCCACGGCGTGACCGCGGAGATGAAGACGGACTCGGCCTCGGTGATCGCGGTCCGGGTGGTCGGCCCCAGGTCGCGAGAATCACCGAGCCACCAGACCAGGACGTGGCTGTCGAGGAGGAGCCGGCTCACGACTGGGCCGATGCCTCGAAATCGGCGAGTACCTCCGGATCGCTGTCGACGAGGTCGCCGCTGTAGCGGATCCGGCCGGCCCAGCGACCCGGCGACCGGTGAGGTCGTGGGTCGGACCAGGGCACGATGCGGGCCACCGGTCGGCCGCCGCGCGCAACGATCACCTCGGCACCGCCCTCGGCCTCGCGGATCAGCTCCGAGAGCCGGGACTTCGCCTGATGGGTGTTCACGACGATCCTGGTCATGGTCCTAGCTTAGCTAAGTCCCTTCTTGGGTGCGAGGATGTGGGTGCGAGGATGCGGCATAGCCGGACGCTGCGTACGCAGCGGCATCCATAGCGCGGCATACATAGCGGCGGCATACATAGAATCGAGGACACTATGAGCACCAAAGACCTCGGTCCGGTGCGGCTGCGCGTCGCCCCCTCTCCCACGGGGGACCCGCACGTCGGCACCTCCTATATGTCCCTGTTCAACCTCGCCTTCGCGCGCCAGCAGGGCGGCCAGTTCATCCTGCGGATCGAGGACACCGACCGCGCCCGCTTCCGCCACGACAGCGAGAAGCAGGTCTTCGACACCCTGCACTGGCTGGGGCTGACCTGGGACGAAGGCCCCGACATCGGCGGACCGGTCGGGCCCTACCGGCAGTCCGAGCGCCTCGCGACATACCAGCCGTATGTCGAGAAGCTGCTCAGGGAGGGCAAGGCCTACCACTGCTGGTGCTCGCCCGAGCGGCTGCAGCAGATGCGTGAGGAGCAGCAGAAGAACAAGCAGCCCACCGGATACGACCGGCTCTGCTACGGCAAGACCGAGGCGCAGCGGCGCGAACTGCCCGGTTTCAGCGAGACGCCCGTGGTGCGGATGCTCATCCCCGACGACGTGCCGCTGGAGTTCGACGACCTGATCCGGGGGAAGGTCAGCGCGCCCCGGCCCGACGACCAGGTGATCCTCAAGGCCGACGGGTTCCCGACCTACCACCTCGCGGTCGTCGTGGACGACCACGAGATGAAGGTGACGCACGTCGTCCGCGGCGAGGAGTGGATCTCCTCCACGCCCAAGCATCTGCTGCTCTATCGCTGGCTCGGGCTGGAGACCCCGAAGTTCGCGCACATGCCGCTGCTGCGCAACGAGGACAAGTCCAAGATCTCCAAGCGCAAGAACCCCGCGGCGCGGCTGACGTGGTTCGTCGAGCAGGGCTACCTGCCTGAGGCGCTCGTGAATTTCCTTGCGCTGCTTGCCTATCCGCCGGCTCAGGACGCCGAGGGTAATGACGTCGAGAAGTTCACGTTCGCGGAGTTCTCGCGGGACTTCGCGTGGGAGAAGGTCAACCCGGTGGGGCCGATCTTCGACCTCAAGAAGCTCGAGTGGCTCAACGGTGTCTACATCCGCGACCTCGAGCTGGGCGACTTCACCTCGCGCCTGTTGCCCTATCTCGAGCGCGAGGGCGTCTTGTCCGGCAATCCCGGCCTGGGGGAGCTCGGCCGGCTGCAGGACGTGGCCGCGCTGATCCAGACGCGCATCTCCCTGCTCAAGGACGCCGTCCCTCTCGTGCGGCCGTTCTTCGTCGGCGACGACATGCTCGAGATCGCCGAGGACGCCCGCGCCGGACTGGGCGAGGACGCCAAAGACGTGCTCGACAAGGCCATCGACGTGCTCGGCGACATCGACGACCATCTCGTCTCGCTCGTCGCCCCCAGCGCCTGGAATGCCGAGAACATCGAGGCCAAGCTGCGTGAGGCGATCGTCGACGGGTTGGGCAAGAAGGCGCGCGTCGCCTTCGGGCCGATCCGCGTCGCCGTCTCGGGCGCGAAGATCTCGCCGCCGCTGTTCGAGTCGATGGCGATCCTCGGCAAGACCTCGACCCTGGCCCGCCTGGTCGCCCTGCGCGACTCGCTCTGATCCCGCAGGATGCCGCGCGGACCTCTGCCCGCCTGGGCGCGGGTGCGTGCGGTGCTGCTCGACGTCGACGACACGCTGATCGATACCCGGGCGGCGATGCACCAGGCGGGCACGGTCGCGAGCGGGGTGGTCTGGCCGGCCGCCGATCGGTCGCGAATCGCGTTGGCGGGCGAGCGTTTCCGCTCTGATCCCGACGGCTTCTTCGGCGCTTACACCCGCGGGGAGTCGACCTTCGCCGCGATGCGGCGCGCCCGGATCGGCGCCCTGGCGACCTGGCTGGGGCAAGAGCTCGGCGAGGGCCATGCGGGGGCGTGGCTCGCGGCATACGAACCGGCCTTCGAGGCGGCCCTGAGGGCGCACACCGACGCCGAGGTGGCGTTGACGCGGCTCGCGGCGCACGGCATACCCGTGGGGTTCCTCACCAACTCCGGCGCCGACTACACCGCACGCAAGCTCGCACTCACCGGCCTCGGCGGGCTCGTCGACGTGATCTGCACCCGCGACACTCTCGGCTTCGGCAAGCCGGACCCGCGGGCGTTCCACGAGGCCTGCCGGCGGCTGGGCACCGCGCCCGCCGAGACGCTGTATGTCGGTGACGAACTGCTCTCCGACGCGCTCGGCGCCGCCGACGCGGGTATGCCGGCCGGCTGGCTCGTGCGCGACGGCGCACCCGACCCGGGCGAGGCGGACGTGGTGGCGGGGCGCGGCATACCGGTGCTGGCGAACCTGATCCAGGTCGCCGACGGGCTCGGTTGCCCATGATCCGGCGATTTTGGAGCGCGCGCGGATGCCGGTAGTATTGCCCCTCGGTTCACCGCTCGCGCGTGCCTCGGCATGAAGGGGCGGGGATACCCCTTGGGGTATGGTGTAATTGGCAACACTAGTGATTCTGGTTCACTCATTCTAGGTTCGAGTCCTGGTACCCCAGCGCAGTTCGGCGCCTCGCGCTGATTGGGAGATTGCCTATCCACCCGGGTATGGTTGCTCCGCTGTAGCACGGCCCCGTTGTGTAGCGGTCTAGCACGCCGCCCTCTCAAGGCGGTAGCGCGGGTTCGAACCCCGTCGGGGCTACGCGAGAGAAAGGCCCCCTGTCCTCACGACAGGGGGCCTTTCTGCGCCTCCGGCGCTCTCGCGGAGGGGGCGTATGGCGTATTCGGGGGCTCAGTGCGCGGCGGCCCTGGCCGCGGCGGCCTCCTGGGCGGCGGCGTGCCGGGCGAGGACCTCGGTGAGCTTGTTGGCGCCGGCGATGACGGTGG
>NZ_HG764815.1:310077-335376 GCF_001050535.1 Nostocoides australiense Ben110
CGTCGATCATCACTGCGTCGATCATCACTGCGTCCATCGTCACTGCGTCGATAGTCGTCGCGCCGTTCGCGTTGCTGCCAGGGCTCGCGCTCCCCAGCGCCCCGGAAGCCACCGCTTCGCCCGTCAGAAGGCTGGGGTCGGTCATCCGCGCGGCGGAAGCCGCGGGGTCGATCGTCCGGCCGGCGCGACCGATCCTTCTCATCGCGACGCGGGCCGCGTTCGTCCTTCTCGCTCACGGCGATCCTTCCTCGGCGCCGGGATCCGACGCCTGCTGCGTGGCTCAGGCGCCACCATACTCGGGACACAAAGCAAAACGCCCTCGACCGTTTCCGGGAGGGCGTTTTGACTAATGTATGTCCGGCTGCGTCCTACTCTCCCACACCGTCACCAGTGCAGTACCATCGGCGCTGAAGGGCTTAGCTTCCGGGTTCGGAATGGAGCCGGGCGTTTCCCCTTCGCTATGACAGCCGAAACTCTATGGAGATTTCAATCGTTCCCGACCGTATCTCGGGAACTGCACAGTGGACGCGAGCAAAATCTATGATCATCTTGCGATGAAGTGTGTGGTCAAGTTATCGGCTTATTAGTACCAGTCAGCTACATGCGTTGCCGCACTTCCACGTCTGGCCTATCAACCCAGTCGTCTACTGGGAGCCTCTCGGGCAGAGCCCATGGAAACCTCATCTTGAAGCGTGCTTCCCGCTTAGATGCTTTCAGCGGTTATCACTTCCGAACGTAGCCAATCAGCCGTGCCTTTGGCAAGACAACTGACACACCAGAGGTTCGTCCAACCCGGTCCTCTCGTACTAGGGTCAGCCCTTCTCAAGTTTCCTACGCGCACAGCGGATAGGGACCGAACTGTCTCACGACGTTCTAAACCCAGCTCGCGTACCGCTTTAATGGGCGAACAGCCCAACCCTTGGGAGCAACTCCACCCCCAGGATGCGACGAGCCGACATCGAGGTGCCAAACCATGCCGTCGATATGGACTCTTGGGCAAGATCAGCCTGTTATCCCCGGGGTACCTTTTATCCGTTGAGCGACGGCGCTTCCACAAGCCACCGTCGGGTCACTAGTTCCGACTTTCGTCCCTGCTCGACTTGTCAGTCTCACAGTCAAGCTCCCTTGTGCACTTACACTCGAAATCTGATTGCCAACCAGACTGAGGGAACCTTTGAGCGCCTCCGTTACATTTTAGGAGGCAACCGCCCCAGTTAAACTACCCACCAGGCAATGTCCCTGATCCGGATCACGGACCGAGGTTAGATATTCAGAACGACCAGAGTGGTATTTCAACGTTGACTCCACCGACACTGGCGTGCCGGCTTCACAGTCTCCCACCTATCCTACACAAGCCGTCCCAAACACCAATACCAAGCTATAGTAAAGGTCCCGGGGTCTTTCCGTCCTGCTGCGCGTAACGAGCATCTTTACTCGTAATGCAATTTCGCCGAGTTCGCAGTTGAGACAGTGGAGAAGTCGTTACGCCATTCGTGCAGGTCGGAACTTACCCGACAAGGAATTTCGCTACCTTAGGATGGTTATAGTTACCACCGCCGTTTACTGGGGCTTAAATTCTGAGCTTCGACTTGCGTCTAACCCGTCCTCTTAACCTTCCAGCACCGGGCAGGCGTCAGTCCGTATACATCGTTTTGCAACTTCGCACGGACCTGTGTTTTTAGTAAACAGTCGCTTCTCCCTGGTCTCTGCGGCCCATCATCCTAGTCCGTAAAGGACTTCAGAATCCGGGCCCCCCTTCTCCCGAAGTTACGGGGGCATTTTGCCGAATTCCTTAACTACGATTCACTCGATCGCCTTGGTATTCTCTACCTAACCACCTGAGTCGGTTTGGGGTACGGGCGGCTAGAACCTCGCTAGAAGATTTTCTTGGCAGCATAGGATCACCCTGCTTCCCGCATTCGCGGTCACTATCAGGTCTCAGGATATGTGTGAGACGGATTTGCCTATCTCACTCCCTACACCCTTGGACGTGGACAACCATCGCCACGCGGAGGCTACCTTCCTGCGTCTCTCCATTGCTTGACTACTACTAGTTCGGGTCGCGCGCTCCACTTGCGTCAGTCCGAAGACGTCAGCAAGTTTCAGGCGCTTAGCATCGCTAGGTTCATCAGGGGCGGTTCTTCGCCGGTTCCGGAATATCAACCGGATGTCCATCGACTACGCCTGTCGGCCTCGCCTTAGGTCCCGACTTACCCAGGGCAGATTAGCTTGACCCTGGAACCCTTGGTTATTCGGCGGACGGGTTTCTCACCCGTCATTCGCTACTCATGCCTGCATTCTCACTCGTGTGGCGTCCACGACTGGATCACTCCGCCGCTTCACTCGCCACACGACGCTCCCCTACCCATCAACACGCTTGGACTTACGCCAGGCAGTGTGTCAATGCCACAGCTTCGGTGGTGTGCTTGAGCCCCGCTACATTGTCGGCGCGGAATCACTTGACCAGTGAGCTATTACGCACTCTTTAAAGGGTGGCTGCTTCTAAGCCAACCTCCTGGTTGTCAATGCAACTCCACATCCTTTCCCACTTAGCACACGCTTAGGGACCTTAGATGGTGGTCTGGGCTGTTTCCCTCTCGACTACGGAGCTTATCCCCCGCAGTCTCACTGCCACGCTCTCACTTACCGGCATTCGGAGTTTGGCTAACGTCAGTAACCTGGTGAGGCCCATCGGCTATCCAGTAGCTCTACCTCCGGTAAGAAACACGTGACGCTGCACCTAAATGCATTTCGGGGAGAACCAGCTATCACGGAGTTTGATTGGCCTTTCACCCCTACCCACAGCTCATCCCCTCAGTTTTCAACCTAAGTGGGTTCGGTCCTCCACGACGTCTTACCGTCGCTTCAACCTGGCCATGGGTAGATCACTCCGCTTCGGGTCTAGACCCGGCGACTATGGCGCCCTATTCGGACTCGCTTTCGCTACGGCTTCCCCACACGGGTTAACCTCGCCACCGAGCACTAACTCGCAGGCTCATTCTTCAAAAGGCACGCTGTCACCCCACAAGGAGGCTCCAACGGATTGTAGGCACACGGTTTCAGGATCTATTTCACTCCCCTCCCGGGGTACTTTTCACCTTTCCCTCACGGTACTTGTCCGCTATCGGTCACCAGGGAATATTTAGGCTTAGCGGGTGGTCCCGCCAGATTCACACGGGATTTCTCGGGCCCCGTGCTACTTGGGATACTTCTCTGAAGTTCGCGTCATTTCGTCTACGGGGGTAGCACCCTCTGTGCCGGGCCTTTCAATGCCCTTCGACTATAACGCGAGTTTTTGACTCCATGCCGGCCTGTCAGAGCCGCCTGAGAAATCCCACAACCCCGACCATGCAACGCCTGACAGCTATCACACATGATCGGTTTGGCCTGTTCCGCTTTCGCTCGCCACTACTAACGGAATCGCGGTTGCTTTCTCTTCCTGTGGGTACTGAGATGTTTCACTTCCCCACGTTCCCTCTACTCACCCTATGTGTTCAGATGAGAGTGACTGGACTTGCCTCCAGCCGGGTTTCCCCATTCGGAAATCCTCGGATCACAGTCTGGTTATCGACTCCCCGAGGCTTATCGCAGATTCCTACGTCCTTCTTCGGTTCCTGGTGCCAAGGCATCCACCGTGTGCCCTTATAAACTTGAGCCACAAAGATGCTCGCGTCCACTGTGTAGTTCTCAAAATACGGGCGGCTCATCACATGGTCCGTGCCTGCTCGCTCGTCGCGAGTGGTTCAGCGGGTATGTGAAGTCCGAGACCGACTTCCTCGGTCCGTGAAGGGGGCTACGCCCGAGCCTTCAGGACCCAACAACGTGCCAGGCGCCGTGACCTGCTCGCGGCTGCTTTCCACTGTCTTGCGACTTGTACTTGCTGCGGCGTGCTTGCCAGGCGCCAAATAATCGATGTTTCACCCATGAGCTCCTCCTCGTGAGCGTTCGTCACGAGCGAGGCTCTGGATCGCTTGCGCGACCAGTGCTCCTTAGAAAGGAGGTGATCCAGCCGCACCTTCCGGTACGGCTACCTTGTTACGACTTAGTCCCAATCACCAGTCCCACCTTCGACGGCTCCCTCCAAAAGGTTAGGCCACCGGCTTCGGGTGTTACCGACTTTCGTGACTTGACGGGCGGTGTGTACAAGGCCCGGGAACGTATTCACCGCAGCGTTGCTGATCTGCGATTACTAGCGACTCCGACTTCATGGGGTCGAGTTGCAGACCCCAATCCGAACTGAGACCGGTTTTATGGGATTCGCTCTACCTCGCGGTGTCGCAGCCCTTTGTACCGGCCATTGTAGCATGTGTGAAGCCCAAGACATAAGGGGCATGATGATTTGACGTCATCCCCACCTTCCTCCGAGTTGACCCCGGCAGTCTTCTATGAGTCCCCGCCATAACGCGCTGGCAACATAGAACGAGGGTTGCGCTCGTTGCGGGACTTAACCCAACATCTCACGACACGAGCTGACGACAACCATGCACCACCTGTATACCGTCCTTGCGGGGCACCTATCTCTAGGTGTTTCCGGTATATGTCAAGCCTTGGTAAGGTTCTTCGCGTTGCATCGAATTAATCCACATGCTCCGCCGCTTGTGCGGGCCCCCGTCAATTCCTTTGAGTTTTAGCCTTGCGGCCGTACTCCCCAGGCGGGGCGCTTAATGCGTTAGCTGCGGCACAGAACTCGTGAAATGAGTCCCACACCTAGCGCCCAACGTTTACGGCGTGGACTACCAGGGTATCTAATCCTGTTCGCTCCCCACGCTTTCGCTTCTCAGCGTCAGTAATGGCCCAGAGACCTGCCTTCGCCATTGGTGTTCCTCCTGATATCTGCGCATTTCACCGCTACACCAGGAATTCCAGTCTCCCCTACCATACTCTAGTCTGCCCGTACCCACTGCCAGTCCGGGGTTGAGCCCCGGATTTTCACAGCAGACGCGACAAACCGCCTACAAGCTCTTTACGCCCAATAATTCCGGACAACGCTCGCACCCTACGTATTACCGCGGCTGCTGGCACGTAGTTAGCCGGTGCTTCTTCTGCAGGTACCGTCACTTTCGCTTCTTCCCTGCTGAAAGCGGTTTACAACCCGAAGGCCTTCATCCCGCACGCGGCGTCGCTGCATCAGGCTTTCGCCCATTGTGCAATATTCCCCACTGCTGCCTCCCGTAGGAGTCTGGGCCGTGTCTCAGTCCCAGTGTGGCCGGTCGCCCTCTCAGGCCGGCTACCCGTCGTCGCCTTGGTGAGCCATTACCTCACCAACTAGCTGATAGGCCGCGAGTCCATCCCAGACCGAAAAACTTTCCAGACAGTAGAGATGCCTCTCTGTCTCGTATCCGGTATTAGCAGCTGTTTCCAACTGTTATTCCAGAGTCTGGGGCAGGTTACTCACGTGTTACTCACCCGTTCGCCACTGATCACAGGAGCAAGCTCCTGGTCACCGTTCGACTTGCATGTGTTAAGCACGCCGCCAGCGTTCGTCCTGAGCCAGGATCAAACTCTCCGTTGATGTTTGAGCCTCGACAGCCGAAACTGTCGAGAAATCTCGAACCCACGAAGGGTAATTTCACTGACTGAGCAAGAACAACTAGCAATTGCTAGATGATCGTTGTCAACCAAAAAGGATTTCGTGCAGAGCGGTGACGACGAGCGAATGCTCGCGTCCGCCGACCTGCGACGAGGTTATTGGCATCGATTTTTGGCACGCTGTTGAGTTCTCAAGGTTCGGACGCGCACCAAATCTCACAACTCTTTCGAGTGAATCGATTTGGGGCAACCGTTCAAGCTTACCGCGCCCATGCTTGGGCGTCAACTCCGTGATCCGCACTGCGGCGGCCGGTCGCTGACGCGCTTGGATCTGCGCGGCTTTCACTACTCTAGCAGCCGTTTCCGGCGGCTCCCAAATCGTCGCTCTCGCGTCGTTCTGGTCTCGTAGGGACCCCGGATCGCTCCGTAGTCCCTCTGCGAGGGAGTGGTGGTCGGCTCCGCTGGGACCGGCCGGCTTCGTCAGGAGTATCGCTCCTGCGGTGGCGTCCGTTCCTCCCTGTCGGGCTGACGTCGAAAACTTTAGATGACGAAAAGTTGAACATGCAAATCGGCCCTGCATCCCGGGCGTGTCGCAACGGAAGTATGCGCCGAAAAGCGTTGCAGGACAGTGCGTTACGTGGACGCGACCCCCGCTCGCGCGGCGGCAAGCACCTTGCGACCCCTGCGGATCACTGCCACGTCTCCGTGCAGGAACTGGTCCGACCTCAGGACCGACTCCCCGTCCGTCACCTTGGCGCCGTTGACCGAGATCGCCCCCGCGGCGAGGGTGCGGCGCGCGCTGTTGCGTGAGTCCGCGAGCCCGACCATGACGAGCGCATCCACGAGAGACGTCCCGGGGACGACCACTCCCCCCGGCAGCTCCGCCGTCGCATCGCGCAGCGTCCCCGCGTCGAGCGCCGCGAGATCGCCTTTGCCGAAGAGCGCCTCCGACGCGGCCTGCACCGCGGCGGGCGGTCGCCTCCCCCCCATGCACCAAGGTCGTCACGTCCGCGGCCAGCGCCTTCTGCGCCGCCCGCCGGAACGGCTCCTGCTCCACCGCTCGCTCCAACTCGGCGATCTGCGCCTGATCGCGGTCGCTGAAGATCTTCAGCAACTCGATCACCTTCGCGTCCTCGACGTTGAGGAAATACTGGTAGAAGGCGTAGGGACTTGTCATGTCCGCCGACAGCCATACGGCGTTGCCCTCGGACTTGCCGTACTTCACCCCCGAGGCGTCGGTGAGGAGCGGCGAGGTCATCGCGTGCACCGAGACACCCTCGACCCGGTGGATGAGGTCGACGCCGGCGGTCAGGTTGCCCCACTGGTCCGAGCCGCCGATCTGCATCGTGCACCCATGCGCGCGGAAGAGCTCGAGGAAGTCGAGTGCCTGGAGCAGCTGGTAGCTGAACTCGGTGTAGGAGATGCCCTCCTGGCTCTCCAGGCGCGCCGAGATCGCTTCCTTCTTGATCATCTGGTTGACGCGGAAGTGCTTGCCGACATCGCGCAGGAAGTCCAACGCCGACATCGGAGCGGTCCAGTCGAGGTTGTCGACGAGGATGGCCGGGTAGGCGCACGAGGGATCGGTGCCCTCGAAGTCGAGGAAGGGCCGCACCAACTCCTTGATCCGGGCGACGTTCTCGGCCGTCTGCTCCTTCGTCTTCAGCACCCGTTCGCTGGTCGGCTTGGGATCGCCGATCAGACCCGTCGACCCACCGACGAGACAGATCACCTTGTGGCCTGCCCGCTGCATACGACGCAGCGACACCAACTGGACGAAGTTGCCGAAGTGCAGCGACGGCGCGGTCGGGTCGAAACCGCAATAGACCGTGATCGGTCCGCTCGCGAGTGCTTCGCGCAGCGCGGTCTCGTCGGTGGACTGGGCCACCGCTCCGCGCCACTGCAACTCGTCGAGGATGGTGCTCACGATGGTCTGGTTCCCTTCGGTCGGTGCGGCAGCGGTATGCCGCGCGCTCGCCTAGCCTGCCATGCGCAACTTGGTTGCCGAGACCGGTTTCTCCCATGTGGGATGGCCGCTCATCCGGTCACGCGTTGCCGCGGGAAGCCGAGGCGCCCATCAGGGGACGTTCCGGCTGGGCGAGGAACCGGGGTCATGCGATCGCCGCCGCGCTGCTCGACCTCGATGAGCGTGCCCAGGCAGACCTGGCCGGCACCGGTCGTGGCGATAGCCTCATCCGCAGAAGGGAGTTGTCGACATGAGGTCATTGCGCTGGGCGTTGTTGGGCGCGAGCGATATCGCCGCCACGCGGATGATTCCGGCGATCGAGTCCACCGGCGGACGCGCCGTCACTGTGCTGAGCGGGTCGCCGGGTCACGCTGAAGCGTTCGCCACATCGCAGGCCATCGAGCGCGCCACCACTGACCTGGGCGCCGCCCTCGAGGGGGTCGACGCCGCATACATCAGCTCGCACAACCCCAAGCATGCCGAACAGGCGCAAGCCGCCCTCGAGGCCGGCGTGCCTGTGTTGTGCGAGAAGCCGATCACCCTCGACCTCGGCCAGGCCGTCGACCTCATCGCGCTCGCCGACTCCCGCGGCCTCGTGTTCGGGGTGAACCACCACCTGCCGTGCTCGGCCGTCATCCGCAAGCTGGCCGCACTTGTCCACGAGGGCACGATCGGCACGGTCACCGGCATCCGTATCAACCACGCGGTCTTCCTGCCGGAGCGCCTGCGCGGCTGGCGCATCGAAGACGTGCCCGGCGCCGGCGTGATCCTGGATATCACCGTCCACGACGCCGCGGTGCTCGGCCTGCTGCGGGACGCTCCTCCGGCCACCGCCGCAGCCCAGGTGGCGCGCCAGGGACCATGGCCCAAGGGGGCGCCCGACGCGGTGATGACGACCTTGCGTTGGACGGATGAAGTCCTGGCACAGACTCATGACGCCTTCACCGTCCCCTTCAACTCCTCGTCGGTCGACGTCTACGGCAGCGAGGGAACGCTCCACGCGACCGATGCGCTGACCCAGGACCCCGTCGGCGACCTGACCCTGCGCGACGAGGCGGGTGTCCGGGCTGTCGACGTGGGCAACCGCGAGGACCTCTACGTCGTCAGCGTGCGCGACTTCACGGCCGCGGTCGAGGGCACGGGCGCCGTCGCGGTCACCGGCATGGCCGGCACCCAAGCGGTGGCCGTGGCCCTGGCGGTCCAGGAGGCCGCCGAGACCGGACGCACCGTCGACGTCGTCGACGTGCGTGGCCTCCTCTCGCCCGCTCGTTAGTCCGTGTGCCGCCGACGCACGACCCCCGCCGGTAGGCAAAGGAGGCGAGCGGCAGTCGGCTGGTCACGCGGACGTTCCCTCCCATGTGAGACTGCGCATCGTGGCAACAAGACCGACGATCCGCCGTGCCCAGACCGCCGACACGGACACCGTCACCAGGCACCGGGACGCGATGTTCGCGGAGATGGGGATCGACGCAGGGGTCGTCGCGGCTGCCTCCGGGCCCGCCCGCACCTGGCTGGCCGCCGCGCTGGCGGACGGGCGGTATGTCGGCCTGCTCGCTGAATCGGGTGGTGCGGTCATCGGCGGGATCGGCATCACCTGGCTCGACCTTCCGCCGAACATGAACACCCAGCTGGACCGGCGCGGCTACCTGCTCAATATGTTCGTCGAGCCCGTCGCCCGCTCGCAGGGCGTGGCCCGCGCGTTGCTCAGGGCCGCCCTCGACGAATGCCGTGCACAAGGCGTGGACTGCGTGAGCTTGCATGCCTCCGATGCCGGGCGTTCCCTCTATGAATCGAGCGGGTTCTCCCCCACCAACGAGATGCGCCTGCGACTGGCTTAACCCTTCTTCGCTTTCCGGGGCTTCGGGGGGAGGGTGGCGACGTAGGCAACGCCCCGGTCGACCCATTCGCGCAGGTCTGCCTCGTCATCGAGGGCATCTTCGGCCACGAGCAACCAGCCGGTCAGGCCGCGACCCCGCATCTCGAAAGGTTCCACGCCCGGTCGGGTGATCAGGGAGTCCGTCTCGGCGGGATCCACACGCGCCATGAGCCAGCCCTTGCCAGCGGCAGCGAC
Source organism: Nostocoides australiense Ben110 (assembly GCF_001050535.1). Classification (GTDB taxonomy): domain Bacteria; phylum Actinomycetota; class Actinomycetes; order Actinomycetales; family Dermatophilaceae; genus Nostocoides_A; species Nostocoides_A australiense. Next base: position 319,641 of record NZ_HG764815.1, read on the forward strand.
GGCCATGTGGCCGCCGACGAGAAAACCGAGGCCGCCGAACATCGCCATCTCCTGCACGCCCTCGACCCCGCTGATCGCCCCGCGGATCCGCTCGGCCAGCACCTCGTCGTACGCCATGGCCTCAGAGCCTACGCGCGCGCGAAAAGGACTTGACCCGCTCGGCCGCGGACGGGTGGAGTGCGCGGGTGCACGAGAACGAGATGCGCGCGGACGCGGCGCTGGTGGCGGCGTTGATCGGGCAGCAGGCGCCGCAGTGGGCGGAGTTGGCGGTGACGCCGCTGCCGGCGGAGGTGGAGGGCACCGATCACGTGCTCTTTCGCGTCGGCCCGGACCTGCTGGCGCGGATGCCGAAGATCGACTGGGCGGTCGAGCAGGGCGCGCAGGAGGCGGCTTGGCTGCCGGTGCTGGCGCCGCATGTGCCGGTGGCGTTGGGGGTGCCGGTCTTCGCCGGTAGGCCGGGGCATGGGTATCCGTGGCCGTGGACGATCGTGCGATGGATTCCCGGGCAGACCCCACCCCGCCTGGGCCTCGACGATCCGGGTCTCGCCCGGCAGGTCGCGGCGTTCGCCCGGGCGTTGCACGCGGTGCCGGCACAGGGTGGGCCGCTTTGCCCGCCGGGCAGCCGCGGCACGGCCCCAAGAGTGCAGGCCGAGCGTGGGCGGGCGGCGATCGACGGCTTGCGCGGCAAGCACGACGGTCTCGACCTGGACGCCGTGGCGCGGGCGTGGGAGCAGGTGGTGGCCACGCCGGACTATGCCGGCGAGCCGGTATGGCTGCACGGAGACCTACAGCCCGGCAACCTGATCGTCGCCGACGGCCGGCTGAGTGGGTCATCGACTTCTCTCCTCGGCGCGGGGATCCGGCAGCGGATCTCGCCCCGGCCTGGTGGACCTTCACGGGCGACGCCCGGACGCTCTATCGCGAGGAGCTGGCCGACTACGGGCCCGAGGTCTGGTGGCGCGCCCGCGGTTGGGCCTTGCTGCCTTCTTTGACCGGAATAGACTACTACCGCAACACTTTTCCGCGGATGGCCGAGCATGGGCGGCGGACGGTCACCGCGGTTCTGCAGGACATCGAGCGCTTCGGCTAGGGTCGACGGTCATGCTCCCGAGCACAGCGAACTTCATCGCGGGCCTACCCAAGGCCGAACTCCATGTCCACCATGTCGGCTCGGCACGGCCCGAGACGGTGGCCGAGCTCGCGGCGCGGCATCCGGACAGCCCGGTGCCCAAGGATCTCGACGGGCTGCGGCGCTTCTTCACCTTCACCGACTTCGCGCACTTCATCGAGGTCTATCTGTCGGTGGTGGACTTGTTGCGCACGCCGGAGGATCTGCGGCTGCTGACCTACGAGGTGATCGAAGGCCTTGCGGCACAGCAGGTTCGGTATGCCGAGCTGACGATGACGCCCTACACCTCGGTGGTGCGCGGCATACCCATCGAGGCCTACACCGAGGCCATAGAGGACGCCCGGGTGGCCGCGGAGCGCGACCACGGCACGGTGGTGCGGTGGGTCTACGACATCCCCGGCGAGTCCGGGGTTCCCCCCGCCGCCGATGCGACGATCGGGTATGCCGTCGACCACGCCCCGGACGCGCTGGTCGCCTTCGGTCTGGGCGGGCCGGAGATCGGGGTGCCGCGGGCGCAGTTCGCTCCGCACTTCGCGCGGGCCCAGGCCGCCGGCCTGCACTCGGTGCCGCACGCGGGCGAGTCGACGGGCCCGGAGACGATCTGGTCGGCGATCCGCGATCTCGGTGCCGAGCGGATCGGGCACGGCGTCCGGGCCGTCGACGACCCGGAGCTGGTCGCGTATCTGGTGCAGCACGGCATACCGCTGGAGATCTCGCCCACCTCCAACCTGGCCACCCGCGTGGTCGAGCGCATCGAGGACCATCCGGTCCGGGCGCTGCGCGACGCGGGAGTCACCGTGACGATCAACAGCGACGATCCGCCGATGTTCGGGACGACACTCAACCGCGAATATGCCCTGGCCGCAGAGGTTCTCGGGCTCGATGCGGCCGGCCTCGCCGCATTGGCACGGACGGCCGTGGACGTCTCGTTCGCGCCCGAGGAGGTCAAAGCCGATGTGCGAGAGCAGATCGACGGCTATGCCGCGTCTGCGTGAGATGACCGAAGCGGATGTCGCGGACTTCGCGCCGCTCTTCCGCGAGATCGTCGCGGCCGGCGAGACCTACGCCTATCCCGAGGGACTGAGCGACGCGCAGATCGCCGCCCTCTGGCTGGAACGTCCGCCGGCCCGGACCATCGTCGCCGAGGACGAGGACGCGACTCTGCTGGGCAGCGCGAAGATGGGGCCGAACCGGCCGGGGCGCGGGGCGCACATCGGCACGGCGAGCTTCATGGTCGCGGCCGCGGCGCGAGGGCGCGGCATCGGGCGGCTCCTCGCCGAGGAGATGATCGATTGGCACCGGCGCGAGGGCTACGCCGGTATCCAGTTCAACGCCGTCGTCGAGACCAACACAGCCGCGGTGCGCCTCTGGCAGGATCTCGGCTTCACGATCGTCGGCACCGTGCCGGCGGCGTTCGAGTCGGCCAGTCGCGGCCGGGTCGGCCTGCACGTGATGTTCCTCGACCTGACCTGAGCGCTCCGGTCAAGCCTTCTTGGCGTTGGGGCGCCGTGTGCGAACCACTCCCGGCCGATACGCGCTCACGGTCGGCTCGCCGTCGAGCCAGAACCGCCAGGGGTATGCCGTGCCGTCGCCCCCGGGGCCGCTCACTCCGACGCGTGGTCCGGTGCGGATGCGGGCGGGATCGATTGCGGCAGAGGCAGGTTCGATCCGGGGCTCGGCGGCGCGTCCGCAGAGGTCGTCGCCATTGTGCGCTCGGTCCAGGCCCATGGTGACGGTCAGGCGGGCGGGGCCGCGGGCCCAGTCGCGCTCGGGGATCCCGGGGCGGCGGGCGGCGGCGAGTTCGTGCCCGGCGATCACCTCTCCGGCGCGCAGGAGCACCGCGGAGGCGAGGCCGTCCGCACCGGTGACGACATTGGCGCAGTAGTGCATGCCGTAGGTGAAGTAGACGTAGAGATGCCCGGGCGGGCCGAACATCACTGCGGTGCGCGGGGTTTGGCCGCGGAAGGCGTGCGATCCGGGGTCGCCCTTCTCCCCGGCATACGCCTCCACCTCGGTCAACCGCAGCGTGACTCCGCCGTGCACCAGGTGCGCGCCGAGAAGCGCTGGCGCGACGTCGAGAACGTCGCGGGCGAAGAAGGAGCGCGGCAGGCGAGCGGCGTTCACGAAGGATCAGCCGGTCGCGAACTCGCGGGCGCGCAGCGCGGCCCCGCGGGCCGCGGTGAGTTGCTCGGCAACGCGCACCGGGGCGGTGCCCCCTTTCGCGTCGCGGGAGGCGAGCGAGCCCTGCACCGAGAGCACCTCACGGACCCCGGAAGTCAGATGCGGCGAGATCGCGGCCAGGTCGTTATCGCTGAGATCCCACAGCTCGATACCGCGCTCCTCGCAGGTGCGCACACAGCCGCCCGCGACCTCGTGCGCGATCCGGAAGGGGACGCCTTGCCGCACGAGCCATTCGGCGATATCAGTGGCCAGCGAGAACCCCTGCGGGGCAAGGCTTTCCAGGCGTTCCGTGTCGAACTGCATCGTCGCGACCATGCCGGCGAACGCCGGCAGCAACACATCGAGCGTGTCGATGGCGTCGAAGACGGGCTCCTTGTCCTCTTGCAGGTCGCGGTTGTAAGCCAGGGGCAGCGCCTTCAAGGTCGTCAACAGGCCCGCGAGGTCGCCGACCAGCCGGCCCGCCTTGCCGCGGGCCAGCTCGGCGACATCGGGGTTCTTCTTCTGCGGCATGATGCTCGACCCGGTCGAATAGGCGTCTTCGAGGCGGATGAAGCCGAATTCCTTTGTCGCCCAGAGCACGACCTCCTCGGCGATGCGCGAGATGTCGACCGCCGTCATCGCGCAGACGAAGGCGAACTCGGCGGCGAAATCGCGCGCCGCGGTGCCGTCGATGGAGTTCTCGACCGAGCGGGCGAACCCCAGCTCGGCGGCGACCTTCTCCGGGTCGAGGCCGAGGGAGGAACCGGCGAGGGCGCCGGAGCCGTATGGGGAGGCGTCGGCCCGCCGGTCCCAGTCGCCGAAGCGGTCGACATCACGCAGCAGTGCCCAGACATGCGCCAGCAGGTGGTGGCTGAGCAGCACCGGCTGGGCGTGTTGTAGGTGGGTGCGGCCGGGCATGGCGACGCCGTGGTGGCGTTCGGCCTGTGCGAGAAGGGCATCGACGACGTCCAGGACGCGGCCGGCGAGGTGGCGGGCCTGCTCGCGTAAGTACATCCGGAAGAGGGTGGCGATCTGGTCGTTGCGGGAGCGGCCGGCGCGCAGCCGCCCCCCGACGTCGGCGCCGGCGCGCTCGATGAGGCCGCGTTCGAGGGCGGTGTGCACGTCCTCGTCGTCTTCGGCGGGGGTGAACGTGCCGGCGAGGACGTCGGACTCCAACTCATCGAGGCCGGTGAGCATGGCGTGCAGGGTCGGCTCGTCGAGCAGGCCCGCGGCAGCGAGCACCTGGGCGTGGGCGCGGCTGCCGGCGATATCCTGCCGCGCGAGCCGCCAGTCGAAGTGGGTCGACTTGCTCAGTGCCGCAAGGGCATCGGCCGGGCCACCGCTGAAGCGGCCACCCCACAGGGAGACTTTCTCGGTCACGCGGATTCCTTCCCGGACAAGCTGAGCAAGTGGGCAGCGACAGACTCGCTCGCCGCCGCGCCTTCGGTGATGAGCATGATCGTGTCATCCCCGGCGATGGACCCGAGCACGCCGTCGACCTGACCGTGGTCGATGGCCGAGGCGAGGAAGCTGGCGGCGCCGGGCGGGGTGCGCAGGACGACGAGGTTAGCCGAGCAGGCCGCCGAGACGAGCAACTCCTGGCACCGGGAGGCCAGCCGGCGACTGACCTCCGCGGCCTCCGGCGCCGGGCGCACGGTCCGGTCGCCGCCCTCCCCCGGCACGGCATAGATCAAGGACTTCCCGACGCGCACCTTCTCGGCGCCGAGCTCGACCAGGTCCCGCGACAGGGTCGCCTGGGTGACCTCGATCCCTTCTGCGGCAAGCAGTTCCAGCAGCTGGGTCTGCGAGCGGACGGCGTGTTCGCCGAGCAGGTCGACGATGCGCTGCTGGCGGGCACCGCGGGAGGAGGCGACCGTCATACCGCCCCCGCGGCGTGGCCCGACTTCTCCAGGAGGAAGGAGATGACGGCCTTCTGGGCGTGCAGCCGGTTCTCGGCCTCGTCCCAGACCACCGACTGCGGGCCGTCGATGACGGCGGCGTCCACCTCATATCCGCGATAGGCCGGCAGGCAGTGCAGGAAGATGGCGGCGGGGTCGGCCAGGCCCATGAGTTCGGTTGTCACGGAATACTTTTCGAAGGGTGAGTGCTCGCCCTGCCGCTCCGCCTTCTCGCCTTCCATGCCCATCGACACCCACGTGTCGGTGATGACCACGTCGGCGCCGTGGACGGCGGCGATCGGGTCGTCGGTGACGAGGACCGACCCGCCGGTCTGGGCGGCGATGGCGACGGCGCGCTCGACGATTTCGGCCTTGGGCTGGTGCGCGGCCGGGGTTCCGATGCGGATGTGCATGCCGGCCAGGGCACAACCGAGGAGATAGGAGTGCGCCATATTGTTTCCGCCGTCGCCGACATAGCCGACGGTCAGTCCGGCGAGCGTGCCCTTGTGCTCGGTCATGGTCAGCAGGTCGGCGAGGATCTGGCACGGGTGGTAGTCGTCGGTCAGGGCGTTGACGACCGGGACGCCCGCATAGCGCGCCATCTCCTCGATGCGGTCCTGGCCGTAGGTGCGCCAGACGATGACCGCCGATTGCCGTCCGAGAACCCGCGCCACGTCGGCGACCGACTCCCGCTCCCCCACCTTCGCGAGGTTGGCGTCGACGGTCATCGGTTGGCCGCCCAGGTGCGCGACGGCACCGACGAAGGAGACCTGGGTGCGCAGCGTCGGCTTGTCGAAGAGGATCGAGACCACTTGGGGGCCTTCGAGGCTGCGGTCGCTGAACGGGGCCGCCTTGAGCGCGGCCGCGCGGGCGAGGACCTCGGCCTGTTCCTGCGGGCTCAGGTCATCGTCGGCGAGGAAGTGCCGGACGGTCTCGGCTGGAATGGATACGCTGTCGGACATGCGTTTTCGGCTTTCGGGTCAGCTGTTCACGGCGCGGTCGAGGATGCCGGGCAGTGCGGCGGTGAAGCTCGCGAGCTGCTCGGCGGTGATGATCAGCGGTGGCGCGATGCGGATCGCGTCCGGGGCGACGGCGTTGACGATGAAGCCGTCGGCGCGGGCGATCCCCATGACCGCGGGAGCGATCGGTGAGCTCAGGGCGATACCGCGCAGCAGCCCGCGGCCGCGGACCTCGCGGATCTGCGGGTGGCTCAGCGCGAGGACCGCCGCCGCGAAGCCGTCACCGACCTCGCTGGTATGCCGCAGCAGCCCGTCCCGCTCGATCGTGCTCAGCACCGCCAGGCCGGCGGCGGAGGCCAGCGGGTTGCCGCCGAAGGTGGAGCCGTGCATGCCCGGCTGCAGGAGACCGGAGACCTCGGGGCCGAAGGTGACCAGCGCGCCGACCGGGATGCCGCCGCCGAGACCCTTGGCGATGGTGATGGCATCGGGCTGGATTCCGCTGCGCTGGAAGGCGAACCAGTCTCCGGTGCGGCCGATCCCGGTCTGCACTTCGTCGAGGATCAGCAGGGCGCGTGCGGCATGGGTCAGCTCGCGGACCCGGGTCAGGTAGTCGTCGGGCGGGACGATGACCCCGCCCTCACCCTGGATGGGCTCCAGCACCACGGCGCTGATGTCACCGGCGGCGAGGGCGTCCTCCACGGCGTCGGCGTCGCCATACGGGATGTGCGACACCCCGGGGATGAGCGGCTCGAAGGGTTCGCGATAGGCGGGCTTGGCGGTCAGGGCGAGAGCGCCGGTCGAGCGGCCGTGGAAGGCGCCCTCGCTGGCGATGATGCCGGTGCGCCCGGTGCGTCGGGCGAGCTTGACCGCCCCTTCGAGGGCTTCGGTGCCGGAGTTGGTGAAGAAGACGCGGGAGCCCTCCGGCGCGCCGGCGATGGCGAGCAGGCGCTCGGCCAGTTCGATCTGCGCACCAGAGGTGAAGAAGTTCGAGATATGGGCGACCTCGCCGACCTGCTTGGAGACGGCGGCGACGAGTTCCGGGTGGTTGTGGCCGAGGGCGTTGACCGCGATGCCGGCCAGCAGGTCGAGATAGCGTTTGCCGTCGGCGTCCCAGATGTAGCAGCCCTCGCCGCGTTCGATCACCAGCTGCGGGCGGCCGAAGACGCCGAGCAGCGCCTCCTCATATCGGTCGAGCAGTTGCTCGCTGCGGGTGGGTGGTGCGGGCTGGGGTGACTCAGCGGTCATAGCGGATCTCCTTGGCAGACAGGTCCGTCCAGGGCATCGTCTCGGGTGATCATCGTCCCGATTCCTTCGCTGGTGAAGACCTCCAGCAGCAGCGAGTGGGGCTGCCGGCCGTCGATGACGTGCGCCTGCGGGACGCCCTTTTCGACGGCGGTGATGCACGCCTCCAGTTTCGGGATCATGCCTTCGTCGACCCGGGTGAGGAGGTCCTTGGCGGCGGTGAGGTCCATCGCGGAGAGCAGGCTCGAGCGGTCGGGCCACGCGGCATAGACGCCCTCGACATCGGTGAGCACGACGAGTTTGCGGGCACCGAGCGCGGCCGCCAGAGCGGCCGCGGCGGTGTCGGCGTTGACATTGAGCACTTGACCCTCGACCTCGATGTCGGGGGCGATGGTCGAGACGACCGGGATGCGGCCCGCGGCGATGATGTCGTGCACCGCGGACGGGTCCACGGTGACGACCTCACCGACGAGGCCGATGTCCTCCTCGATGCCGTCGACGACGACCCCGCGCCGGCGCGCCCCGAAGAGGCCGGCGTCCTCCCCGGAGAGGCCGACGGCGATCGGGCCGTGCTGGTTGAGCAGGCCGACGAGTTCGCGGCCGACCTGGCCGGTGAGCACCATCCGCACCACATCCATGACCTCCGGCGTCGTCACGCGCAGGCCGCCCTTGAACTCGCTGCGCATGCCGAGCCGGCCGAGCATCGACTTGATCTGTGGGCCGCCGCCGTGGACGACGACGACACGCAGGCCGGCGTAGCGGAGGAAGGCGACGTCGTCGGCGAAGGCCTCCTGCAGCGCCCGGTCGGTCATGGCGTTGCCGCCGTATTTGACGACGACCAGGGCGTCGCGGAAGCGCTCGAGCCACGGCAGGGCCTCGGTGAGAGTGGCCGCCTTGGCCTGGGCGGCGGCGATCGCCGCCCCGTCGGGGGTGGCGCGCAGGGTGGTGCCGGTCATCGTGCCTGTCCTTCTAGGTGGAGTAGGCGGAGTTCTCGTGGACGTAGTCGTGCGTGAGGTCGTTGGTCCAGATCGTCGCCGACTCCTCCCCCGCCTTCAGATCCACGACGATGTGCACATCGCGGCCGGTGAGGTCGACGAGGGCGCGGTCGTCGCCCACGCCGCTGTCACGGCATACGATCACCCCGTTGATCGAGACGTCGATCGTCGCGGGATCGAAAGCCGCGCTGGTGGTGCCGGCGGCGGCCAGGATGCGGCCCCAGTTGGGGTCGTTGCCGAAGATGGCGCACTTGAAGAGGTTGCTGCGGGCGATCGCTCGGCCGACCTCCAGGGCGTCGGATTCGGTTGCGGCGGAGTCGATCTCGATGCGGATGTCGTGTGCGGCACCTTCGGCGTCGCGGATCAGCTGCAGCGCCAGGTCGGCGCACACCTCCGTCAACGCGGCCTCCAGATCGGCCGGCGCGACCGGGACCGCGGACGCGCCCGAGGCCAGCGCGATCACGGTGTCATTGGTCGACATACAGCCGTCGGAGTCGATCCGGTCGAAGGTCTTGGCGGTGGCCGCGCGCAGCGCGGCGTCCAGATCCGCCGGGGCCACCTGGGCATCGGTCGTGAGCACGACGAGCATGGTCGCCAAGGCTGGGGCGAGCATGCCGGCACCCTTGGCCATGCCGCCGACGCTCCATCCCGGGCCGGAGTATGCCGCGGTCTTGGCGACCGTGTCGGTGGTCATGATCGCCTCCGCCGCCGCGGGGCCGCCGTCGCCGGACAGCTCGCCGGCGACCTGGGCGCACCCCGCCAGAAGTGTGTCCATGGGAAGCAGTTCGCCGATCATGCCGGTGGAGCAGACCGCGACATCTCCGGCGGAGATGCCGAGCAACTCGGCGACGACCTCGGCGGTCTTGTGGGTGTCCTGGAATCCCTGCGGCCCGGTGCAGGCGTTGGCGCCGCCGGAGTTGAGGATGACGGCGTCGACACGCTGGTCGGCGAGCACCTGCCGCGACCAGATCACCGGGGCGGCCTGGACGCGGTTCGTGGTGAAAACCGCTGCGGCGCAACGGTCCGGGCCGTCGTTGACGACCAGCGCGAGATCAGGACGGCCACTGGCCTTCAGTCCGGCAGTGATGCCGGCGGCGCGGAATCCGGTGGGGGTGGTCACGGACATCGGGCGTGCTCCTGGTCGAGACTCACGGGGCCACACCGACCAGCGACAGGCCGGTGAGTTCGGGCAGGCCGAGGGCGAGGTTCAGGCATTGCACGGCGGCGCCGGCGGTGCCCTTGGTGAGATTGTCGATCGCCGAGACGGCGATCAGCCGACCCTGCCGAGGATCCACGGTGACCTGCAGGTGCACCGTGTTGGCGCCGAGGACATCGCTGGTGCGCGGCCAGACGCCGTCCTGGAGCAGGACGACGCACGGCTCGCGTTCGTATGCCGCGGCATAGGCCTCGCGCAGTTGCCCGGCGCTCGCGCCGGCGGTCAGTCGCGCGGTGGAGGTGGCCAGGATGCCCCGGGCCATGGGCGCGAGGGTGGGCGTGAACGAGACACTCGCGGGCGCCCCTGCGGCTCGCGAGAGGTTCTGCTCGATCTCCGGCGTATGCCGGTGCCGACCCCCGACGCCGTAGGGCGACATGGCCCCCATCACCTCGGAGCCGAGGAGATGTGGTTTGCGGGATTTGCCCGCTCCCGAGGTGCCGGAGGCTGCGATGATGACGATGTCCGCGGGGTCGAGGAGGCCGGCGCGCAGGCCGGGTGCGAGGGCCAGGCTGATGCCGGTCGGATAGCAGCCGGGAACGGCGATCCGCTTCGCGCCGGTGAGCAGATCGCGTTGGTTGCCTTCTGCGAGCGGGAGTTCCGGAAGGCCGTAGGGCCAGGACCCGGCATACGGCGTGTCGTAGAAGGTGGTCCAGTCCCCCTCGTTCTCGAGGCGGAAGTCGGCGCCGCAGTCGACGACGACGACCTCGTCGGGCAGCTGCGCGGCCAGCGCCGCGCTGTGGCCGTGCGGGAGGGCGAGGAAGACGACGTCGTGCCCGGCCAGCACCTCTGCCGTGGTGTCCTCGAGCAGGCGGTCGCGCAGCGGCGTCAGGTGCGGGTGGATCGAGCCCAGGGTCTGCCCGGCGTTGCTGCTCGCCGTCAGCGCCCCGATCTCCACCTCGGGGTGCGCGAGCAGCAGGCGGACGAGCTCGCCTCCCGCATACCCACTCGCACCCGCGACCGCGACCCGTACCGACATGTGCATGACTATACGTTCAAAGACAAGATCATGCAAAACCCCTCAGGTCAAGAGTGCACGACACGCCGTGAAGAAAATTCTTTACGGCGTGTCGTGCGCTTTCGACTGTGGGGGTGCCGGGGCTGAGTCAGCGCTGGACGGCGCCGACCGCCTGGCCGGCGGCTGCGACGGCCTGGTCCCGTATGCCGCTGACCTCCTCGGTCGTCAAAGTCCGGTCCGGTGCGCGGAAGCTTAGGCGATAGGCGAGCGACTTCTTGCCGGCGCCGGTCTGGTCGCCGCGGTAGATGTCGAACAGGCGCACCGATTCGAGCATCTCCCCCGCTCCCGTGCGCAGCGCGGCCTCGATGTCGGCCGCCTTGACCGACTCGTTGACGACGAGCGCGACATCGGTGGTCGCCACCGGGAAGGTGCTCAAGGTGACAGCCTGCGCGGGCCGGCCGCTGGCTGCCGAGAGGGCGTCCAGGTCGAGTTCGCCGGCCACGACCCGGGCGGGCAGCCCGAGCGCCGTCAGCACCTTGGGGTGCAGCTCACCGACATGACCGACGACGGTGCCATCGGCCAGCTCCACCCGGGCGCAGCGGCCGGGATGGAAGGGCATGGCGTCGTCGGCGACGGTGCGGGCCGTCAGGCCGAGCGCTTCGGTGATGCCCAGCGCCGTGGCGATGGCGTCGGCGACATCGGCCGGCCGGCCGGCGCCCCAGACGCCGGAGCGGTCGATCTCCCCGGCCAGGACGAAGCCGAGATGACGCGGCTGTGGCGGCACGGCTGCATGGATCGCCGCCATGGTCTGCGGGGACGGCCGCACGCCGACGTCCTCGGTCGGAGCCGCGGTTTGCTTGCCCTCGAGTGCAAGCACCAGGCCCTGCTCGAAGAGCGCCACATCCTTGAACCCGCGAGAAATATTGCGGCGCAAGGAATCCACCAGCGTCGAAAGGATCGAGATCCGCATCAGCGGCGCCTCGTCCGAGAGCGGGTTGGCGATGCGGACGGTCCGGGCGCGAGCCGCCGCGGCGTCGTAGCCCAGCGCCACGTGCCGGTCGTCGCCGACGAAGGGCGCATTCCACACTTCCGAGAATCCCTGCGCGGCCAGCAGATTCGCCACCAGGCGGCGCATCCGCTGGTCGTGGGTGAGACCGTTGCCGACCGCCACCGTGGGCACCACGGACGGGATCTTCTCGTAGCCGTCGATACGGGCGACTTCTTCGGCGAGGTCCGGCTCGGTGCGCAGGTCCGGTCGCCAGGACGGCGGTGTAACCCGGGCGTGCTCCCCCGATACCTCCACGCCGCAGCCGATCTCGCGGAGGATCTCCACGACCCGCTCGCTCGGGTAGTCGACGCCGACGAGCCGGCTCGGCAGGCTCAGGTCGAGGTCGATATCGGGTGCCGGCACGGGGGAACCGACATCGGTCACGCCGTCATCGACGACCCCGCCACCATGCTCGACGAGCAGCTCGACGGCGAGTTGCGCTGCGGCAGCGGCCAATTGCGGATCCACGCCACGCTCGAACCGGCGGGAGGCCTCCGACGGCAGCTTGTGCCGGCGCGCCGACCGGGCGATCGAGACCGGGTCGAAGTGGGCGGCCTCGATGAGGACGTCGGTGGTCGTGTCCGAGATCTCGGTGTCCGCGCCACCCATGACGCCCGCGATCGCGAGCGCCCGCTGCGACTCGCTGTCGGTGATCAGCAGATCGCTCGGGTCGAGCGCGCGATCGACGTCGTCCAGCGTCGTCATCCGCTCGCCCGGGCGGGCGCGGCGCACGACAATCGGGCCCACGAGCTTGGCCAGGTCGAAAGCGTGCAGTGGCTGGCCGAGGCCGAGCATGACGTAGTTAGTGACATCGACCGGCAGCGAGATGGGCCGCATACCGGCCTCGGTCAGCCGCGCCTTCATCCACGCCGGCGACGGCGCGTGCACGTCGACCCCGCGCACGATGCGCGCGACATAGCGATCGCAGCCCTCGCGCCCGCGGATCGGCGCATCGTCGGCCAGCTGCACGGCATACCCCTGCTCGTTGGCCGCCGGGGCCCGATCGGCAAGTGCCAGAACGGGATCGGTGTATGCCGCGCCGGTCGCGTGTGAATACTCTCGCGCGATGCCGCGGATGGAGAAGCAGTAGCCGCGGTCCGGGGTGACATTGACTTCCACGGTCTCGCGGTCCAGGCCGAGCAGTGGGATCGCGTCCTGCCCCGGGGCCAACCCCGTCAGGACCTCGGGCCGATCGGCGAAGAAGCGCGAGAGCACGATGATCCCCGAGTGGTCCTCACCGATGCCGAGCTCCCGCTCGGAGGTGATCATCCCCGAGGAGATGTGGCCATAGGTCTTGCGAGCGGTGACCACCATCGGACCTTGCGGAGTGCTCACCGAGCCACCCGGGAGGATGACGACGACCAGGTCGCCGGGCTCGAAGTTGTGCGCGCCGCATACGACCCATTGGGGCTCGCCGGTGCCATTGGCGTCGCCGACGTCGAGGGAGCACCAGTTGATCGTCTTGCCGTTCTTCTGCGGCTCGGGCTCCTTGGTAAGCACGCGGCCCACGACGAGCGGACCGGTCACCCCGGAGGTGTGCAGTCCCTCCTCCTCGAGCCCGACCTTGACCAGGTCCGCGGCGATCTGGACGCCGGTCGCGTCGGCGGGCACCGCGACATACTCGCGCAGCCAATCCACGGGGACGCGCATCAGATCTCCATCCCGAACTGTGCGTCGAAGCGCACATCTCCTTCGATCATGTCTCGCATGTCCGAGACGCCGGTGCGGAACATCAACGCCCGGTCGATCCCCATACCGAAAGCAAAGCCGCTATAGCGGTCCGGGTCGATTCCGCACGCGGACAAGACATTTCGATTCACCATGCCGCAACCGCCCCACTCGATCCAGCCGGTGCCCTTGCACGCGCGACAGTTCGGGTCCTCGCCGCGGCAGGCGAAGCAGCGCAGATCCATCTCGGCGCTCGGCTCGGTGAAGGGGAAGAAGGACGGCCGCAACCGCGTGGTGATCCCATCCCCGAAGAGGTGGCTCGCGAGGGTGTCGAGGGTGCCCTTCAGGTGCGCCATCGTGATGCCCTCGTCGACACACAAACCCTCGACCTGGTGGAAGGCCGGCATATGCGTCGCATCGAGTTCGTCGGTGCGAAAGACACGCCCGATGCAGGCGATCGCGATCGGCACGCCCCGCTCGAGCAGCGAGCGCGCCTGCACCGGCGAGGTGTGCGTGCGCAGCACCAGCCCGCCATCCGGCGGCTCGACATAGAAGGTGTCCTGCATCTGCCGGGCCGGGTGGTCGGCATCGAAGTTGAGAGCGTCGAAGTTGAACCACTCCGCCTCGACCTCGGGGCCTTCGGCGATCTCCCAGCCCATCCCGACGAACATGTCGGCGATCCGCTCGCTCATCAGCTCGATCGGGTGGCGGCGCCCCAGCGGCCGGCGGGCCGCCGGCAAGGTGACGTCGACGGCTTCCTCGATCAGGATGCGCTCGTCCCGCTCGGTCTCCAGTTCGCTCTGCCGGGCGGCGACGGCCTGGTTGACGACGCCCTTGGCCTGGCCGACGAGCTTCCCGGCAGCGGCCTTGGCGCTCGGCGGCAGCGCGCCGATCTCGCGGTTGGCCAGCGCCAACGGCGACTTGTCGCCGAGGTGGGCGCTGCGCACGGCCTTGAGGTCCTCGAGGGAGGCTGCCGCCGCGATCGCCGCGAGGGCGGCGTCACGCGCGGTCTCGACGGCCTCGGGTGCGAGGGCAGCGACCTCGACCGGGTCGTAGTTCGTATTGGGTCCGGACATCGTCTCTTCCACGGTTTGGGGACGCGCAAAGTCTAGGTCGCGCGCCGGATGGGCTCGAACGTGGTTTGGCCCCCGGACGCCACCACCTCGTCGAGGCGGGTATGCCGCGGCTCTATCGCCGCGCCCGCGCGTCCGCGGGCTCGCTAAATCGCCAGCAGCGCAAGGTGAGTGGGCGTTGCAGGGCAGGCGACGTCATACCGGCACTGTAACCGGCCGGTGGCGAACCGGTGACGTGTTTTCGTCATCCGGCGAACCCTTGCCTGTCCCGACGTGAACTCTGCACCCGAACGCGCGTCCACGCGACATTGGCCCTCGCCGTCCCCGCGACCATGGAGTCATGTTGCCCACCACGGGGTATGCCCGCGCTGCCGGACCGCTGGCGATCGCGCACCGCGGCGGCGCCGCACTGGCGCCTGAGAACACCCTGGCGGCTTTCGCCCGCGCGACGGCGCTGGGCTTTCGCTACCTGGAGACGGACGTGCGCCTGACCCGGGACGGCGAATTGGTGTGCTTCCACGACGAGCGCCTCGACCGCGTCACGGAGGCGAGCGGGCCGGTGGGCCGCTTCAGCCGACGACAGCTCCAGGAACTGCGCGTGGGCGGTGAGCCGATCTGCACCCTCCGAGAAGCGCTGGCGGCTTTTCCCGCGGCGAATTTCACCGTCGATCTGAAGGACCAGGCCGCGATCGCGCCGCTGGCCGGCGTGCTCGCCGATCCCGGCATTGCGCAGCGGGTGTGCGTGGCGGGGGCCTGGGACGGCTGGCTGGGCCAGCTGCGGGACCTGGCGCCGCACGTGCATACCGCCCTCGGCTGGCGTTCGCTGACCGGGCTCATCTCCTCCTCCCGCACTCGCCTGCCGATCCGCTGGCGCGGAGCGCCGGCCCGTTACGCTCACGTGCCCAGCCGCCTCGGCCGGGTGGCGATCTTCGCCGACGGGCTCGTCGCCCGCGCGCACGCGGCCGGAGTGCAGGTCATCGTCTGGACCATCGACGACCCGGCGACCATGCACCGCCTGCTGGACGTGGGCGTGGACGGCATCATCACCGATCGCCCCGACCTGTTGCGCGAGGTCTTCATCGCGCGCGGGCTGTGGGAGCCGATGGCCGCCGAGCCGATCAGCGTCGGCTGACCCCGCACGCGCGTGGCCGAAGGGCGTGTCAGGTGTTCCAGACCACCGCGCTGTCGCCCTGATCCGGGCCGGCATCGCGCCGTATGGTGCGTCGACCGGCGAGGAATCCGAGCGCCAGGGCCGTCAGGGCACCCGCTCCCGCCAACCACGCGAGCCGCGTGCCCGTCTCGGGCGTCGCGGGCGTCGCGGGAGTCGCGGACGCGGATGAATCGGCAGCGGCGGTCGCGGCCGCTGAGCCCGAATCAGCGGGAGGCGCGACGG
>NZ_HG764815.1:335476-357150 GCF_001050535.1 Nostocoides australiense Ben110
ACCAGATGTCCGGCTGGGGCAACCGCTGGGAGTACAACACGGTGACCAACTACCGGGTCTACGGCATGGGATTCCGGCTCAAGGACGCGACGTTGGTGTCCCCATCGCTCGCGAGCAGCACCAACCTCGTCAAGGTCCGGTGCAATGTCACCGCCAACCCGGTCGGCGACCGGGCCAAGGCCCTCGGTGTCGGCGCGAGCATCGACGGCACGTGGATCGGCAACACCATGCCGAAGATCTGGCTGAGCAAGAACCTGCGGGTCTACTGGACCGCGCAGGGCAACACGTGGAACGGCTCCTCGGCGCTGCCCGGGGACTACCCGCCGCAGGACACCTCGATGTGCTGAGGCCGGGCGCTGCCGCCGCGGCGGACACCGAGGATGATTGACTGAGCGAGTGACGACTCCGCCGCTGCCGCCGGGACGCCTGCGCGTGGGCGTCGTGGGGGCGGGCAAGGTCGGTGCGGTCCTCGGTGCCGCCCTGGCGAACGCCGGACACCTGGTCGTTTCGGCGTGCGCCGTCAGCGAGGCCTCCCGCGCTCGCGCCGCGGCGTTGCTGCCGGATGCTCCGATCAGGACCGTCGACGAGGTCGTCGACGAAAGCGATCTGGTGCTGCTGGCGGTGCCCGATGACACCCTGTCCGGGCTGGTGCAGGGCTTGGCGACGACCGGGGTATGGCGGCTGGGTCAGCTTGCGCTGCATACCTCCGGCCGCAGCGGCCTCGCGCCGTTGGCTCCCGCGATCGCGCAGGGGGTCGGCGGGATGGCGATCCATCCGGCGATGAGTTTCACCGGCACGGCGATGGACGTCGAACGGCTCCGCGACTGCTGCTTCGGCGTGACCGCCCCTCCCGAACTGATCGCGCCCGCGTGTGCGCTGGTCGTGGAGATGGGCGGCGAGCCGCTCGTCATCGACGAGTTCGACCGCGTGCGCTATCACCTCGGGTTGGCGCACAGCGCCAACTACCTCGTCACCCTTGTCGCCCAGGCGGCGCAAGTGCTCCAGGGCGCCGGGGTCGAGGACACCGACCGGCTCCTGCGCCCGCTGTTGTCGGCAGCGCTGGACAACGCCCTGCGCCAAGGTGATTCGG
Source organism: Nostocoides australiense Ben110 (assembly GCF_001050535.1). Classification (GTDB taxonomy): domain Bacteria; phylum Actinomycetota; class Actinomycetes; order Actinomycetales; family Dermatophilaceae; genus Nostocoides_A; species Nostocoides_A australiense. Next base: position 336,567 of record NZ_HG764815.1, read on the forward strand.
CCCTCACCGGGCCGGTCGCCCGCGGCGATGCCGGTACCGTTGCCGAGCACCTCGAGGTGCTCGAACGCGAGACCGACGATGTGCGTGAGGTTTATCGCGTCCTTGCCGAGGCCACCGTCGCCCGCGCCCTGCGTGGCCGGCGACTCTCGGAGGCCGGGGCGCGCAGCATACGTGAGGCTCTCGACCGTCCGAAGGAGACACCGTGACCACCACAACGGAGCGCCGCGCTCCCGCCGTTGCGCGCACCCGCGATGAGCTGCGAGAGGCGCGCAAAGCGTTGACCGGCAAGGAGATTGCCGTCGTCATGACGATGGGCGCGCTGCACGACGGGCACGCAACCCTGGTGAAGCAGGCGCGCGCCGAGGCCGACCACGTCATCGTCACGATCTTCTTGAACCCGCTGCAGTTCGGGCCTCGGGAGGACCTGTCGCGCTACCCGCGGACCTTCGACTCCGACATGGAGATCTGCACCGAGATGGGTGCCGATCTCGTCTTCGCGCCGACGCCGGACGTCATCTATCAGGACGGCGACCCCGGCGTTCGCGTCTCCGCCGGACCGCTGGGAGACGTGCTCGAGGGCCAGTCGCGGCCCGGCCACTTCGACGGGATGCTCACCGTCGTCGCGAAGCTGATGCACCTGACCGGCGGCACCGCGTTCTTCTTCGGACAGAAGGATGCCCAGCAGTTGCTCCTCATCCGGCGGATGGTGCGCGACCTCGACTTCCCCGGCCGCGTCATCTCCGTCCCGACCGTCCGCGAGGACGACGGGCTCGCGATGTCCAGCCGCAACACCTACCTGACCGAGAGCGACCGTGAGGTCGCCCTGAGCCTGTCGAAGGCGCTCAAGGCGGGCGCGGCCGCGGCCCCCGAAGGGCCGTCGGCGATCCGGCGTGCCGCCCGGGCCGTGCTCGTCGCCGAGCCGCTCGTCCTCGTCGACTACCTGGTGCTCGTCCACCCGACGACGTTGAAGGATGTCCCGGAGTGGTATCGCGGGGAGGCATTGCTCGCGGTCGCGGGCAAGGTCGGCACCACGCGGCTGATCGACAATATGCCGGTGCTCGTCGGTCCCGGCGGTGGCGCCCTGTCGGTTTTCAGCAATCCCGACGACTTGGGCCCCGCAGAGGCGGCGGGCGGAGCAAGGTAGGACGATGCTGCGCAATATGTTGCACTGCAAGATTCATCGCGCGACGGTGACGCAGGCGGATCTGCACTATGTCGGGTCGCTGACGATCGATCGGGACCTGATGGATGCCGCTCACATGTTGCCCGGCCAGCAGGTCGACGTCGTCGATGTCGACAACGGGCACCGGCTGACGACCTATGCGATCGAAGGGGAGCGCGGCAGCGGCATCGTCTGCATCAACGGCGCGGCCGCCCGGCTCATCTCGCCGGGAGACCTCGTGATCATCATCGCGTACGCCCTGATGGACGAGGAGGAAGCGCGCACCTTCAAACCCCAGGTCGTCTTCGTCGACAAACGCAACCGGATCGTCGAGGTCGGCCACGACGGCGGCGACGTCCCCGACGGATACGGGCTCAAGACCTCCGCCGTGACAAAGCGGCGCCATGCCTGAACTCGCCACCTTGCCACCGGTCCGCATACCGCGCTATCTGCTCGCCGGCGCTCCCGGGTGGACGACTCGAGCCGACGTCATCGTCGTCGGTTCCGGCATCGCCGGTCTCACCTGCGCGCTGCGCCTGCGCGAGCAGGTCGATCGCGTTCTGCTGGTCACCAAGACCGTCCTGTCCGCCGGCTCGACCGCCTGGGCCCAGGGCGGAATCGCCGCGGCACTCGACCCGGAGGACTCCCCGCAGGAACACCTCGAGGACACGCTCGTTGCCGGCGTGGACCTGTGTGACGAGGCGGCAGTGCATGCGCTCGTCAACGAGGGACCCGAGCGCGTGCGCGAACTCGTCGCTCTCGGAGCGGAATTCGACCGCGCACCGGGCGGAGACATCCTGCTCACCCGCGAAGGCGGGCATCACCGGGACCGCATCGCACATGCCGGTGGAGACGCGACCGGTGCGGAGATCTCGCGCGCACTCATCGAGGCTCTGGAGCGGGTCAAGAACGACCCCGGCATCGAGGTCATCGAACACGCCCTGGTGGTCGACGTGCTCACCGACGGTGCCGACCGGGTGTGCGGCGCCACCCTGCACGTCATCGGCGAAGGCGAGCAGGACGGCATCGGTGCCGCGCACGCCAGGGCGGTCGTCCTCGCGACGGGCGGCCTGGGCCAGATCTATGCGTCGACGACGAATCCGTCGGTCGCCACCGGAGACGGTATGGCCGCCGCCCTCCGCGCCGGCGCCCGGCTCGCCGACCTGGAGTTCGTCCAGTTCCACCCGACGGTGATGTTCCTCGGCGAGGGGTCGACGGGACAGCAGCCCTTGATCTCCGAAGCGGTGCGCGGTGAGGGGGCCTTCCTCGTCGACGACTCCGGGACGCGATTCATGCAGGGTCAGCACCCGCAGGCCGATCTGGCGCCACGCGACGTCGTCGCGCGTGCCATCGTCGCCCGCATGCGTGAGACCGGGGCCGAACACGTGTGGCTCGACGCCCGCCATCTCGGAAAAGACTTCTTGGAGAAGCGTTTTCCCTCGATCGTCGCGCGGAGCCGCGAACTCGGCTACGACCCCGCGACCCAACTGATCCCGGTGGCGCCGGCCCAGCACTATGCCTCCGGTGGCGTCTGGACCGACCTCGACGGCCGCTCCACCCTGGACGGGCTGTATGCCTGCGGCGAGACGGCGTGCACCGGCGTCCACGGCGCCAACCGGCTGGCGTCCAACTCGCTGCTCGAGGGACTCGTCTTCGCCCACCGCATCGCGGAGGACATCACCGCCCGGATCCAGTCCGGTGAACTGGCCCAGGTCGAACCCCACGCTCCCGATGACGACACGAGTCTGTTGCCGGAGGAATGCCGACTGGACGTGCAGCGGGCGATGACGGCTGGATCCGGAGTCGTCCGCTCCGCCGAGTCGACCGCGCAGACGTATGCCGCGATCAGCGACCTGCTCGCCGCGACCGCGCCGGCGCAGCCGACCACGGCGGCCTGGGAGACGACGAACCTGGCGCATCTCGGCCTGGTGCTGACAGCGGCCGCCCACGCACGCCAGGAGACCCGCGGGGGCCACGAGCGGATCGACTACCCCGAGCGTGACGACATCAACTGGCTGGGTCACCTCCACCATGTGCACACGCCCGAATCGGTCACCATGACCTTTGTCCCGCAGGAGGATTCGCACCGATGAGCGACTTCGAGTTCCCCATGGACGATGCCCGGCGCGTGGTCCACGCGGCCCTGGTCGAAGACCTCGGCGGTGATGACGGGGTCGATGTGACGACCGAAGCCACCATTCCACGGGACGCCGTCACCACCGGCGAGATCGTCGCGCGCGCGCCCGGTGTGGTCGCCGGGCTCCCGGTCGCCCAACTCGTGGTCGACGAGACCGCGACGATCTCGGGCAGCGGAATGTGCGAGGTGAATATCCTTGTCCCAGAAGGAACTGTGGTGGCGCGCGGAGATGTTCTCGCTACCGTTTCCGGGCCGACGGCAACCATCCTGACGGCCGAACGAACCATCCTCAACATCCTCTCCCGCATCTCCGGCGTCGCGACCGCCACCCGGGACTGGGCCGACGCGCTCGAGGGCACGGGCGCCACCGTCCTGGACACGCGCAAGACGACACCCGGGATGCGCGCGCTGCAGAAATACGCCGTGCGCGCCGGCGGAGGCACCAACAAACGCCTGGGGCTCTTCGACGTCGCGATGATCAAGGACAACCACAAACTGGCGGCCGGCTCCATCACTGCCGCCTACGACCGCATTCGCGAACGCTTCCCGGACGTGCCGGTGCAGGTCGAGGTGACCACGGTCGAGGAGGGGCTCGAGGCCGTCGCCGCCGGCGCCCGGTTCATCATGTGCGACAACATGTCGCCCGAGTTGCTCGCCGAAACCATCGAGGCGTTGAGCGCGACCGGAGAGACGATCGAGGTGGAGGCGACCGGTGGCTTGACCCTGGAGCGCGCCGCCGAGTATGCCGCGACCGGTGTCGACTACCTCAGCGTGGGAGCGCTGACCCATTCGGCCGCCATCCTCGACATCGCGCTCGACCTGGCGGAGGGCCAGGACGTGTAGCGAAAAGCCACCGGCGGGACGGGGTCCCCGCGAAGCACCGGAGCGACGAAGGAGCGAGGACAGGTTGTGGGGTGGCCTAGCCCGGCCACCGGGCCGGAGCCATCGGCTGCTGCCAGGATTTTGAGGACTTGCCTTTCCCGAGCGACACCGGCAGAGTGACCAGGGTCACATTCTGATCGGAGGGGTAGTAAGTGAAACGACGAATCGCCACAACCATTTTCGGGCTCGCTCTCGGCGTCGCCGGGACGCAAGTCGGTGCCCACGCGGAGGCGCCGCAGGATAGGGGGACGACCGTCGTCGCCTCCGGACTGAACAACCCGCGGATGATCTCGGTGGGCAGCGATGGCGCCCTCTATGTCGCGGAGGCCGGCGTCGGAGGTTCCGGACCGTGCATCACCGGCGCTGAGGGTGAGGCGTGCTACGGCCGCACCGGTGCCGTCACCAAGATCGCCGGCGGCAAACAGACCCGTGTCCTGAGCGGCCTGCCCTCCCTTGCCGGTCCCGGCGGCTTCAGCGCATCCGGACCTGCGGGCATCGCGGTCAGCGGATCCACCTACACCCTCAGCTATGGCCTCGGTGCCATGCCGTCGGCGCGCAACGACCTGCCGGGCATGGGCCGGCTGCTGGGCACCACCGTGCGCGGCAGTTTCGGGTCGAGGGCCACGACGATCGGCGATATCGCCGCCTGGGAGGGTGTGAAGGACTTCGACGGTGCCGGGCCGGACAGCAACCCGGGGGGCTTGGCCCTCAGCGGCCGGACCGCCGTGGTCACCGACGCGGGGGCGAACGCGGTCGTCCGCGTGACGCCCCGGGGCAAGATGTCGCTGCTCGCGGTCCTGCCGTCCCGGCTGGTGCCGTTCGGCGGTGGCCAGATCCCGATGCAGTCCGTGCCCACCGCGGTGGCGGTCGGTCCAGACGGCGCCTTCTACGTCTCCGAACTGACGGGCTTCCCGTTCCCGGCGAAGGCCGCGCGGATCTACCGGGTCGTCCCCGGCCAGCGGGCGACGATCTACGCCAGCGGCTTGACCAATGTCACCGGCCTGACCTGGTCTCGTGGGCGGCTGTATGCCGTGCAGTTTGCCGACGATGGCCTGCTCGCCGTTCCCGAGGGCGAGTTGCCGATGGGTTCCCTCGTCGAAGTGCGACGGGACGGCAACCACCGGGTCGTCGCGTCCGGTCTCACCGCCCCCTATTCGGTGGCCGTGCGGGGCACCGACGCCTATGTCACGACGTGCGGGCTCTGTGCGGGGCTGGGCGGCGTGAGCAAGGTGCCGCTCGGCGGCTGAGCCGGGCTGTCGGTCGCGCGGCATACGGTTTGCGGTATGCCGCGCGGCCAGCCCGACGTCCTCCACCCGTTGCCCGTGCGGCGGGTGCGGATGGCGAGCGACGCCGAGCCGGTCCGGGACACCTGGCCGGCCAGCATCCCGGCGGTTCGGCAGGTCCTGGACCGGGGATTGGACCTGGGGAAGCTGACGATCCTCGTCGGCGAGAACGGCAGCGGCAAGTCCACACTGATCGAGGCCATTGCGATGGCCTACGGCCTTCCCGGAGAGGGCGGCTCGACCGGTGCGATGCACAAGACGTATGCCAGTGAATCGCCTCTGCATGACTGGCTGACCCTCGAGCGGGGCGCCGGGGCGAGCAAGTGGGGCTACTTCCTCCGGGCCGAGACCACCCACGGACTCTTCACCTATCTGCACAACAACCCCGGCCCCGTCGATCCCGAGTTCCACGCTCTCAGCCACGGCGAGTCCTTCCTGGCGATGCTCGGCACGCGCCGCTTCCGCGGCGACGGCTTCTTCGTCATGGACGAACCCGAAGCCGGCCTGAGCTTCTCCGCGCAACTCGCCCTCGTCGGCACCCTCAAGGCCCTGACGAGCGATCCCGGGTCGCAAGTGCTCATCGCCACCCACTCCCCGGTGCTGGCCAGCATCCCCGGCGCGCACATTCTGCAATTGGACGAGAACGGCCTACGGCCGAGCGCGTGGGCCGAGCTGGAGTCGGTGATCAACTACACCAGCTTCCTCAAGGAGCCGCGCCGCTACCTGCGTCACGTGGTGGACTAGCCCACACCAACGTCTTCGCGCTGCGCTGCGCCGAAACCCGGTGGGGCCGCCGCGCCGGCCCACGTAAGCTTGTGCGTCGTGACCGACGATCCCACCGTGCCCGAGGCCGAACTGTCCGAGCAGATGCGGATCCGGCGCGCCAAGCGGGATCGGCTGCTGGCCGAAGGCCGCGCACCGTTCGCGGTGCACGTGCCGCGCACCCACTCCCTGCAGCAGGTCCGCGACCAATGGGGTCAGCTGGAGACCGGCGAGGAGACCGAGGACGTCGTCGGCGTTGCCGGGCGCGTGGTTTTCATCCGCAACACCGGCAAGCTCGCCTTCGCCACGCTGCAGGAGGGCATCGGCACCCGCCTCCAGGTCATGCTCAGCCTCGCGGAGGTGGGCGAGGAGGCGCTCGCTGCCTGGAAGGCCGATGTCGATCTCGGGGACTATGTCTTCGTCGAGGGCCGGGTCATCTCCTCCAAGCGAGGTGAGCTGTCGGTGCTCGCCAAGCGTTGGGAGATGGCGAGCAAGGCCCTGCGGCCCCTCCCGGTCCTGCACAAGGACCTCGCCGAGGAGACCCGGGTGCGGCAGCGCTACGCCGACCTGATCGTGCGCCAGGAAGCCCGCGACATGGTCCGGACCAAGGCGACGACCCTCAAGGCGATCCGGGAGGTCCTCGACGGCCAGGGCTTCGTCGAGGTCGAGACCCCCATCATCCAGCTCGTCCACGGGGGCGCGGCCGCTCGCCCGTTCACGACCCACATGAACGCCTTCGATCAGGAGATGGTGCTGCGCATCGCGCTGGAACTCAACCTCAAGAAGGCCGTGGTCGGTGGGGTGGACCGCGTCTACGAGATGGGGCGGATCTTCCGCAACGAAGGTGTCGACGCGACCCATTCGCCGGAGTTCACCATGCTCGAGGTCTATCAGGCCTGGGGCGACCAGACCACGATCGGGCAGGTCATGAAGGACCTCTACCTCGGCGTTGCCGATGCCCTCGGCTCACGGCAGATCGACACGCCCGCGGGCACGGTCGACCTCGACGGGGAGTGGCACTGGCTGCCGGTGTACGACGCCGTGTCGGACGCGGTCCGCGAGACGGTGACCATCGACACCCCCGTCGAGAAGCTGCGCGAATGGGCCGTGAAGTTCGACGTCGACCACGACCCCGGCCTCGAGAAGGACAAGCTGTTCCTCGAACTGCTCTCCGAACTCGTCGAGCCGCACCTGGTGCAGCCGACCTTCCTCTGCGACTACCCCGCCATCGCCCAGCCGCTCGCGCGGCCGCACCGCAGCCGCGCCGGCCACATCGAGGCCTGGGACCTGATCATCGCCGGCGTCGAACGCGGGACCGGCTTCTCCGAACTCGTCGATCCGGTCATCCAGCGTGCGGTCCTGACCGACCAGTCGTTGCGTGCTGCCGGCGGCGACCCCGAAGCGATGCAACTCGACGAGGACTTCCTGCGGGCCCTCGAATACGGCGCGCCACCGATGGGTGGCCTGGGGCTGGGTATCGACCGGATGGTCATGCTCTTTACCGGCGCCAACATCCGCGAGACCATTCTCTTCCCCCATCTGAAGCCGGAGGCGCACTGATGGACCGCTTGGGACTGTATGCTGCGGCGCTGCTGCCGTCGATCGGTGTCGGTTATCTGTTCTACATCATCATTCGCAATCTCCTCGAGGGTGACCGCAATGAGCGGATCGCCCTGGCCCGCATCGACAAGGAGCGAGAACGGGATACCGGTCAGGCGTCACCGGCCGCGGACGCCGGCCGGACAACCCGCGGTGACGGGACTTCTTCGGTTTAGCAATTTCACGCCCGCGGGGCGAACCCGGGCGCCGGCTGTTGAAATATGCACCGAAACCTGGCAGCCGTGTGCGCACCCCGCATTAAGTGTGTAGGCTGGGTGCTGCCCCGATTGGGTATCACACGTTCAATGCCTAGGAGAATGAAATGGCGCAACGCGTCCAGGTTATGCTCATCGACGACGTTGACCAGACGGAAGCCAGCGAAACGGTGTCCTTCGGTCTCGACGGCGTGACCTACGAGATCGACCTCAGTGAAGGCAATGCGGGCAAACTCCGCGACGACCTGGCCCGCTGGATCGGCCACGCCCGCCGCACCGGTGGCCGCAAGGCCGCCGGCACGCGCGCCGTGGGCAAGGCGGATTTGGCCAAGGTTCGCGAATGGGCGCGGGAGAACGGGCACCAGGTCAGTGACCGCGGTCGCATCTCCGCCGTCGTCCAGGAGGCCTATCAGAAGGCCCACGGCTGACCTGGTTTCGTCAACCGGCCACTCTGCGGAGCAACGGAGCCAACCGATCGCCGTAGCGGGCCACCGTCGCCAGAGCGTCATCGAACAGGACTTGTTCGATGACGCTCTGTCCGTCAGCGGCGGCCTCGACCTCAGCCCACGTGCGCGGCATGGCGACGAAGGGGGCTTCGGTCCCCCGTAACGAGTAGGGCGCGATGGTCGTTTTCGCCGCCACATTCTGGCTCCAGTCCAAAAGGACCTTGCCCGGCCGCAACGCTTTGGTCATCTTCCACACGATGAGGTCAGGGAATCGCTGGGTGAGTTCTTGCGCCAGGTGCGAGACCAGGTTGCGCACCTCGTCAGAGGTCAAGTCGCCGCCGAGCGCGGCATACAGTTGCATTCCCTTGCTCCCCGAGGACACCGGGAATAGTTCCATCCCGAGCTCGCCGAGCCTTTCGCGCACGTGTAGCGCGACGACACAACACTCGATCAAGCCGGCGGGCTTGCCAGGATCGAGATCGATGACCAGCCGGTCCGGATTCAACCGGCCTCCACCACCGGAAACCCGCCATTGCGGGACGTGGAACTCCAGTGAGTTGAGGTTGACCAAATAGGTCAGGCCGGCCAAATCATGAACCACGGGGTAGGTGATCGTGTCGATCGTCGCCCGATCCAGCCAACTCGGCGCCCCCGACGGCAGGTTCTTCTCGAAGAAGTTCTGCCCCCCCACCCCGTGCGGCCACCGCACCCGCGTCAGCGCGCGTCGACCAAGGTGCGGCAACATCACCGGAGCGACCTGGACGTAATAGTTGAGGATCTCGCCTTTGGTCGTCTCGGTGGCCGGATACATGATCTTGTCCAGGCTCGACAGCTTCAAGGCGCGGCCGGCCACCTCGACGCGAGTCACGTCGGGATCGCCGGCCACCATGGGTTCATTCAACAGCCTCGGCCCGACGGCTTGCGCCGGCAGTTCTGCCAGACTTGACGGCATGCGAGCGATCTGGAAGGGCGCGGTTTCCTTCGGCCTGGTCAACGTGCCGGTCCGGCTGTATGCCGCGACCGAGAACCACGACGTGCAGTTCCGGCAGGTGCACCGCACCGACGGTGGGCGGATCAAGTACAAGCGGATCTGCTCCATCGACGGTGAGGAGGTCGCCTACGACGACATCGCCAAGGGCTACGAGACCGAGGACGGCGACATGGTCATCCTCACCGACGAGGACTTCGCCGACCTGCCGACGCGCAGCTCCAAGGAGATCGCCGTCGAGAAGTTCGTCCCCGCCGACCAGATCGACCCGATGCTGCTCGACAAGTGCTACTACCTCGAGCCTGACAAGGCCTCGGCGAAACCCTATGTGCTGCTGCGCGATGCGCTCGAGAGCGAGAAGCGCATGGCAGTGGTCACCGTCTCGATCCGCACCCGCATGACGATGGCCGTTCTGCGGGTCAAGGACGGCGTCATCGTCATGCAGACGATGCTGTGGCCGGACGAGGTCCGCAACCCCGACTTCGCCTCGCTCGGCGACGAGCAGGAGGCCAGTGAGAAGGAACTGGCCATGGCCCACCTGCTCGTCGAACAACTGGCCGGCGACTACGACGCGAGCGAATACGAGGACGACTACGCGATCGCCCTGGACGCCCTCGTCAAGGCCAAGGTCGAGGGCGGCGAGATCCAGGACATCCCCAAGCCCGCGGAGGAGAGCGGCGAGGTCGTCGACCTGCTCGCGGCGCTCGCCAAGTCGGTCGAGAAGGCCAAGGCGGCCCGCGGCGAGGCTCCGGTGGAGGAGCAGCCGGCGGCCAAGAAGGCGGCCAGCAAGACCACGACCAAGGCCGCCGGCAAGAAGAAGGCCGGCTGAGTGCCGGAAGGTCATACGTTGCACCGGCTCGCCGGTGCCCTCGACCATGCCTTCGCCGGCCGCCCGGCCGTCGTCACCAGCCCGCAGGGCCGGTTCGCCGACGGCGCGGCACTGCTGACCGGGCACGCTGTGGAGGCCGCGGAGGCGTTCGGCAAGCACCTCTTCGTGCGTTTCGCCGACGCGCCCGTGCTCAATGTCCACCTGGGCCTGATCGGGTCCTTCGACGTGCTGCCGTATGCCGGTGGCCCGCCCCCGCCCGTCGGTGCCGTCCGCGTGCGGATGGTCGGTGAGCAGACATATGCCGATCTGCGCGGGGCCACGCTCGTGCAGCTCGTCGGGCCGGAGCAGGTCGAGGAGACCATCGCCCGGCTCGGGCCGGACCCGCTCCGGGTCGGGACGCCCGGCAACGACCCGGAACGCTCGCTGGCCCGGCTGGCGCGCACGTCGCGTCCGGTCGCGGAGTGCCTGATGGACCAATCGATCATTGCCGGCGTCGGCAACGTCTATCGGGCGGAGGTGCTCTTCCGGCACCGCATCGACCCCTTCGTGCCCGGCAACAAACTGAAGCCGAAGTCCTGGCTGGCCATGTGGGAGGACCTGGTCGCGCTGCTGCCGTACGGTGTGGCCTTCGGGCAGATCATCACCCTCGACGAACAGCTGGCCGAGGCCCGGGAACTGCTCGACGGGCGCGACCCCGCGGCATACGACCCGAGCTGGGGCGGGGTGATGCCGGGCGAACGCGGCGACGTCGTGCGCGGCGGCGACGCCTCCCCCTTCGAGCGGGAGTACTACGTCTACAAACGCGACGGACTGCCGTGCCGGGTGTGCGGATCCCGGGTGCGCACGCGCGTCCTCGCCGGGCGCAACCTGTTCTGGTGCGGCCGCTGTCAGCGACGGCATTGAGGGCTGTCGGGCGCACCCGGTAGTTTCGCGAGCATGCGTTACGCCTTCGTCGTCCCGTATGCCGACGAGCCCGAGTTCGTCGAACTGGCCGTGCTGGGGGAGCAGCATGGGTGGGACATGGTCTTCACGTGGGAGGCGGTGTATCGCTGTGACGCGTGGGCGACCCTCGCCGCCGCCGCGATGCGCACGGAGCGCATCCGGCTCGGCACGCTCATCACTCCGGCGTCGCGCTATCGGCCGTGGGATCTGACGCAGCGGGTGGCGAGTGTCGACCGGCTGTCCGGTGGGCGTGTCACGCTCGGTGTCGGGCTGGGGGCGCTGAACCAGAACTGGCTGGCTTTCGAGCCCGACGAGCCACGCAAGCAGCGCGCCGAGAAGCTCGACGAGTGCCTGGACATCTATGCGGGTTTGCTTGGGGGAGAGTCTTTTTCGTATGACGGGCGGCATTGGTCGGTGCGGCCGGTCACCGAGCTGGCGCCACCGCCGCCCGCTCAGCGGCCCCACCCGCCCGTCTGGTGCGTGGGCGCGCTGGTGCCCGGACGCACCCGGCAGCCGTCCTTGGAGCGAGCGGCGCGGTGGCAGGGGATCTTTCCCTCCGTCGCGGCGGGACAGGACGGCAACTCCGGTCTGACGCCGGATTCCTTCGGCGAGATCGTCGAGCGACTCAAGATGCTCCGCGAGCAGGCCGGCTTGCCCTGGGAGGGCTATGACGTCGTGGTGGAGGGTGATTCGCACGGCGACTTCGGCGGCGTGCATGGCGACACCGAACCGTGGGAACGCGCCGGAGCCACGTGGTGGGTGGAGTCCTGGTGGGACATTCCCGAGGGAGCCGAAGGCGTCGCCGAGGTCGCCCGGCGCGTGGCCGTCGGCCCTCCGCGCGCGGCGGCGGCGTTCTAGTCGCGCAGGAAGTGGGGGAGCAGTTCGATCGCGCTGGTGCGCAGCACGGTGAGGGCCTCGTCGTCGCCCGAGAGGTGGCGCAGCAGGGAGCGCTCGAACACGCCGTCCAGCATCGCGTAGGCGGTCGGTGAGTCGACGATCAGCTCGCCGTCGGACAGCTCGGCATAGCGCGTCAGCACCCGCCAGATCATGTCCTCCAAGGTGGCGTCGATCATCAACACGTCGGGCCGCAGCACATCCTCGAACATCGCCTGGGTGCGCAGGTCATACCAGAGACGATGCATCGGCCCGTCGTCGACCAGCGTCTCGCACAGCTTGTCGGCGAACCGCTCCGCCAGTTCGGCCGCGGTCGTCGACGTGGCGATCACCTCGTCATACCGGGTCACACACTGGGCCTTGTAATAGCGCACGCAGTAGGTGATCAGCTCGGTCTTGTCGGTGAAGTAGTAGTGGACGACGCCGTGACTGAAGTCGGAGTTGGCCGCGATGTCACGCAGGCTCGTGCGGGCATAACCCAGTTCGCCGAGAGTCTTGAGTGCGGACTCAGCCAGCTGATCACGGCGCTCGGCAGACTTGCGATCACGTGGCCGCGCAGTCCCCGATGCGGCGGTCATACCAGCGAGTTTACCGGCGGAAACCCCTGTCCGTCCTGCTAAGACAGCTGCCAAGAACCGGAGCCCGACTGTGGCGGTCACCACACTTTCTGACGCTAGCGCCGGGGTTACTCCGCGCGGATCTGGTCGGGGGCGATACGCGAGTTCGTGGCGACGACGGTCAGCCCGGCGATGGCCAGGGAGCACGCGACCGCGATGCCGGCGAGGGTCGCGGTCTGGCGAACGGGCACCGGAGCGGGTGTCTCGTCGCCGACCAGGTCGAGATAGGTCGCGCCCGCCAGAAGTACGCAGGCGATCGCCAGGAGGCAGCCGAGCACCGTCGGGAGGGCGGCTTCGAGCCACTGGGCCCGTCGCAGGATGCCCGGCGAGGAGCCGATGACCTGCAGGGCCACCACCTCGCGCCGGCGGGCGAGCGCTCGGTCGATCGCGGCGATCGCGAAGGTCAACAACCCGATCCCGAGAATGACCGCGGCGAGCGTCCAGACGATGGTCCGAAGACCGGCGACGAAGTCGTAGGTCGCGAGGTCGGGCCAGGTCAGACCCGTGAAGCCGGCGGCGTCGAGCTGGTCGACCAACTCACGTCCCGGGCCCGCTCGAACTCCGGCGTGCCACGCGGCGTCCTCGAGAACCGGGGCCAGGCCCGGCAGGTCCGGAGGCAGCAGCACACTGACCTCCTGCAACGGGGCCGAGTGAGGTCGTGGACGGCGAGTCGTTGCCGGCCTTCGCGGCCGGTCGCGGAGCGGCGCTGCTGCAGCAGCTCGCGCATCCGCACCAGGTGTAGCGCCCGTTGGTCGGCGAGCACCCGGTCGGCGTCCCGGCCCGACAACAAAGCGATGGTGACCCGTGCGTGGAGGGAGCTGGCGGCATACTCCTGTGGCGGCTGGGGCGTCAGCACCCACTCATCGACCCGGGTGACCCCGTCGGCGGTGATCCGATAGAGGCGCCGCTCCGGCCCGGCGCCCGGCTCGACCTCGGCGAGCTCGGCGAGCCCGTCCCGCTCGAGGCGACCCAACGTGGCATACACCGCCCGAAGGCGAGGGGACGACGCAGGGCGAAATACGCGTCATACCGCTGCTTGAGCGTGTAGCCGTGCTGCGCCTCCGGCTCCAACAGGGCCAGGAGGGTGTTCGCCGTCGACATGCGAGCGACTATGCATCGAGTGTGTACGCCGAGGGATCATCGGCGCGCCGCGTGTGCGCTGAGAGCGAACGCGAGCGACCGGCATGCGGACCGGTGGAACAAGACGGCCCGGCTACGCAGTTGTCATCTTCAGTTGCGTACCCGAAACGACTGCCTGTTGCCCAGGGTGCGCGGATACCATCAAGCTGACTCGATCAGCAGGGAGTGCATTTATGTTCGAACGGTTCACCGACCGGGCCCGACGCGTCGTGGTGCTCGCGCAGGAAGAAGCGCGCATGCTCAACCACAACTACATCGGCACGGAGCACATCCTGCTCGGCCTCATTCACGAGGGCGACGGGGTGGCCAGCAAGGCCCTGGAGAGCCTGGGCATCGAGCTGGAGAACGTCCGCGAGCAGGTGCAGGAGATCATCGGCACGGGCCAGCAGGCACCGTCCGGGCACATCCCCTTCACCCCGCGCGCGAAGAAGGTTCTCGAGCTGAGCCTGCGCGAAGCCCTCCAGCTGGGCCACAACTACATCGGCACCGAGCACATCCTGCTCGGGCTGATCCGCGAGGGGGAGGGCGTCGCGGCGCAGGTCCTCGTCAAGCTCGGTGCCGACCTGAACAAGGTGCGCCAGCAGGTCATCCAGCTCATCAGCGGCTACCAGGGCAAGGAGTCCCAGGCCGCCGGGGTGGGCCCCGCCAGTCAGCAGCAGGAGGGCACGCCGGCCGGCTCCCTCGTGCTCGATCAGTTCGGCCGCAACCTCACCCAGGCGGCGCGCGAATCCAAGCTCGACCCGGTCATCGGGCGCGAGAAGGAGATCGAGCGCGTCATGCAGGTGCTCTCGCGGCGCACCAAGAACAACCCGGTGCTGATCGGCGAGCCCGGCGTCGGCAAGACCGCCGTCGTCGAGGGACTGGCCCAGGACATCGTGCGCGGCGACGTGCCCGAGACGCTCAAGGACAAGCAGCTCTACACCCTCGACCTCGGCTCGCTCGTGGCCGGCTCGCGCTACCGCGGCGACTTCGAGGAGCGGCTGAAGAAGGTCCTCAAGGAGATCCGCACCCGCGGCGACATCATCCTGTTCATCGACGAGATCCACACGCTCGTCGGGGCCGGTGCCGCCGAGGGTGCCATCGACGCCGCCTCGATCCTCAAGCCCATGCTCGCCCGCGGCGAGTTGCAGACGATCGGCGCGACCACGCTGGACGAGTACCGCAAGTACATCGAGAAGGACTCGGCGCTGGAGCGCCGCTTCCAACCGATCCAGGTGGCCGAGCCGACGCTGGCGCATGCCATCGAGATCCTTAAGGGCTTGCGCGACCGCTACGAGGCGCACCACCGGGTGACGATCACCGACTCCGCGCTGGTGTCCGCCGCGACGCTCGCCGATCGCTATGTCAACGACCGGTTCCTGCCGGACAAGGCCATCGACCTGATCGACGAGGCCGGGGCACGCTTGCGCATCCGCCGGATGACCGCACCGCCGGACCTGCGCGAGTTCGACGAGAAGATCGCCTCGGTGCGCCGCGAGAAGGAATCGGCCATCGACGGGCAGGACTTCGAGAAGGCCGCCCGCCTGCGCGACGACGAGAAGAAGTTGCTCTCCGAGAAGGCCCACCGCGAGTCGGAGTGGAAGGCCGGCGACCTCGACGTCGTCGCCGAGGTCGACGAGGAACTGATCGCCGAGGTGCTCGCTGCGTCGACCGGCATCCCGGTCTTCAAGCTGACCGAGGAGGAGTCCTCACGGCTGCTCAACATGGAAGGCGAACTGCACAAGCGGATCGTCGGCATGAACGAGGCCATCAAGGCGCTCTCGCAGGCCATCCGGCGCACGCGTGCCGGGCTGAAGGACCCGCGCCGCCCCGGCGGCTCGTTCATCTTCGCCGGGCCCACGGGTGTCGGCAAGACCGAGCTCGCCAAGGCGCTCGCCGAGTTCCTCTTCGGTGACGAGGACGCGCTCATCCAGCTTGACATGTCGGAGTTCTCCGAGAAGCACACCGTCTCGCGGCTCTTCGGCTCCCCGCCCGGCTATGTCGGCTACGAAGAGGGCGGCCAGCTCACCGAGAAGGTGCGCCGCCGGCCGTTCTCCGTCGTCCTCTTCGACGAGGTCGAGAAGGCCCACCCCGAGATCTTCAACTCGCTGTTGCAGGTCCTCGAGGACGGCCGCCTGACCGACTCGCAGGGCCGGATGGTCGACTTCAAGAACACCGTCATCATCATGACGACCAACCTCGGCACCCGTGACATCGCCAAGGGCGTCTCGCTCGGCTTCTCCGCCGGGCCGGACTCGCGCAGCGACTACGAGCGGATGAAGAACAAGGTCCAGGACGAGCTGAAGAACCACTTCCGTCCGGAGTTCTTGAACCGTGTCGACGAGATCGTCGTCTTCCCGCAGTTGACGCAGGAGGAGATCGTCCAGATCGTCGACCTCGAGATCGCCAAGCTCGACAAGCGGCTCAAGGACAAGGACATGGGCATCGAGCTCACGCCCGCGGCCAAGAACCTGCTGGCCAAGAAGGGCTACGACCCGGTCCTCGGTGCCCGCCCGCTGCGCCGGACCATCCAGCGCGAGATCGAGGACGTGCTGTCCGAGAAGATCCTCTACGGCGAGTTGAAGGCCGGCGAGATCGTCGCGGTCGACGCCGACGGCGAGGGCAAGTCGGCGACCTTCTCCTTCGCCGGCACCCCCCACGCCCAGGCGATCGAGATCCCCTTGGTGATCGCCGACGCCGAGTAACCGGCGCCGCACAACCGCCCAGCGAACCGTATGCCGCGCCCCCACCCGGGGGGCGCGGCATACTGCTGTCTGCCCGTCCTCCCGCCCTCCCCTCGTCGAGTGAACACCGAAATCACGTCGAGTGAACACGGAAACTTCATCGAGTGGGACGCCACAGCCCTTGGCAGCTGAGGCGGTTCCGCCGCCGGAGGTTCTCTCGAAGGGTCTCGGCGGCCTCCGGGGAATAGGGCATCGGCTCGGCGCCGACGAGATCGAGGCGCCTCGCGGGGAACTCCAAACCATCGGCGAGTTCCATCAGGGCGGTATCACGGGCGGACTTGTCCCAGAGCTGTTGTGACCTGACCTCGTGAAAGGTCCACCGGTCGGCGGAGCCACGACGCATACGCTCCCCGTCTGCGGCCGCTGCTTCGGGAGTGTCGTGGAACTCCACCCCCTGACACTCGAGCGCAATGCGCTTGGCCAGCCACGACAGGTCCGGCCGGAAGAGGAACCGTCCTCCAGGGGCATAGCGGTTCCGGTTGAGGTCCGCCTGCGGCAGGCGGGCGCGCTGACAGCACAGCCGCCACTGGGTCTCCAACATCGACTCAGACCCCTTCCGCATCCACACCAAGGCGGGCAAGAGAGTGCGCTTACCGCGCGGCCGGTTTCGCGATTCGACGAGGGCGCGCAACTCCGCCTTTGTGCAGCCGCGATTGAGCGCCTGGTCGCCTGATCCGATGATGTCCTCGAAAAAATACGGCAGACCGGGACCCACCAACTCACCCAAGTCGACCCAGGTGTGCGCCGGCGCGACGACGGGCAGATCGTGGAGGATGCTGACATCACGGCTCTCCAAACCCCGGTGCCCGACGAAGCCCGTGGTCCGGATCTGCCCATCCGGAGTCCTCGTCATGACATGAACGTCCCCGCTCACCTGCGCCACCCAGGGCACGGGCCAGCCCAGAATGCGCGCGGCCGTGCAGTGGGAGAAGGCGAAAGGCATGCTGATCGACGCCGCGATCTGTTGAAGGATGCCCAGATCATCCGGTGGCGGGGGCGAAAAGCCGGGCTTGGTCAGGGGCGAGTCGGTTATCTCAAGGTCGCTCATGCCCCCGAATGCTGCGCGTCATCACAGAATCCGGCCACCGCAAATCGCCCCTCCTGTGGACAACTTGTTCACTCGAGGCGTTATCGGTGTTCACTCGACGGAGGGGCCGGGGCGGGGGCGGGTGCTCACGGGTCCGTATGCTGGGGTGGTGGCGGGGACGCTGCTGATCGCGCGGAACCCCGAGCCGGACTCGACGTTGCCCTATCTGCTTCGTATCCCGCTCGGGGACGGGATCGTGCTGCGGGCGCGGGAGACGTGGCCACGGACGGCGAAAGTGTATTGCCACCGGCACGGAGCGCCGTGGCCGGACGATGCGGAGGTCTTGGAGGAGTTGCCCCTGACCTCATGTGTGCCCCGGGGTGCGGCGATCGACATCGTCGTCGCTCGCGCCCGGGAGAGCCGCTCGCAGTTCGTGATCACGCGGGCCCGGGGCCGAGATGATCTTCTGGCAGTCACCGAGGACTTCGAAGACGCCACGGCCAACGTGTCGTTGCCGACGAGCAGGGCGGCCGGAATCGTCGATATCGCGATCATCGTCGACACCCGCGAGCGCTAGTCCTGGAAGTTCACCCACCAGCAGGCCACGACCACGAAGCGGGCACTGCCGCTGGGCGACTACGCCATCGAGGTCAACGGGCACATCGTCGCCGCCGTCGAACGCAAGACGCTCGACGACCTCGCGGGCAGCCTCAGCAGCGGCACGCTGCGGGGTCTGTTGTCGAACTGGTGTCGCTCCCGCATGCCGCCGTCGTCGTCGAGGATCGCTACTCGTCGATCTTCAAACTCACGCACATCCGCCCGGCCATGGTGGCCGACATGCTCGCCGAACTGCAGGTGCAATTTGCCACCGTGCCAATCGTTTTCGCCGAGAACCGGGCGCTGGCACAGGAGTGGACCTATCGCTTCCTCGGTGCTGCCGCCGACGAAAGCCGGAGCCGGGAGGCCCGCCAGGGCGGCGGATCCGGTGTCGAGCTCGTCAGCATTGTCCAGCACCGGACGGTGACGATCCAGCGCACGTGATCAGCACGTGGTGGAGATGTCGCTGAGGCCGTCGGCCGGCTCGGTGGTCGTCTCGGTGCCGGTCGAGGTGGTGGGATCTCCGGTGGGCTCGGCGGACCCCGGCGACGTGGTGCTGGACGCCGTGGTCGAGGAGGTGACGGGGTTGTCCGAGGTCGCGTCGGCGATGAGCTCGCGGATCGCGGGGTAATCGGGGTTGCCCACGTCGACGAGCTTGTTGGTCAGCGGGAGACTGCGCAGCGTGCCCTTGCCCTGCACCAGCTCGATGAGAGGCACCCAGGCCTGCAGCTGCGATTGGGGGATGTCGACACTCACGTGGGTCTTGAGGACTTCGGCGAGTGCCGGATAGCGCAGGAGCATCGTGCTCGGGCTGACCTGTTTGATCAGGGCGCCCATGACGCAGCGTTGCCGGCGCATCCGGGAGAAGTCGTCGGTGGTCGCGCGCGAACGGGCGTACCACAGGGCGTGGTAGCCGTCGAGATGCTGCGGACCGGTCTCGATCCAGCCCGTCGTCCCGACGACGGTGCCGTCGGAGAGGGCCTTGCAGCCGATGCAGACCCGCTCCTTGACGTTGATGTCGACCCCGCCCATCGCGTTGACCAGGTCGGCGAATCCGGCCAGGTCGATGACGGCGGTGTTGTCGATCTTCAGGCCGAGGATCTCGCCGATCACCTCGCGAATGGTGCGCAGGCCCGGGTTCGTCTCGCCGGGGAAGAGGTCGGCGTGGTCGCCGGCGAGGGTCCAGATGCCGTTGAGGAGGCATTCGTCGCCGCAGTTGTAGCCGTCGGGATAGAGCGTCGAGAGCGGGTTGCTCTTGGGGATCGGCGCATTCTCCAGGTTGCGGGGGACGCCGATCAGGACCGTATCGCCGGTGCGGGTGTTGATGCTGGCGACCATCATCGAGTCGGTGCGCACCCCGACCCGGTCGGTGCCGGCGTCGGAGCCGAGAAGCAGCACGTTGACCCGGGGGATGTCGGCCCACGGGTTGTCCGCGCCCGGGTCGGGCGTGCCGGTGCCGCCGGCCCCGGGGCTGCCGTCCTCGCTGCCGAAGACCTCGGCGACGAGCGAGCGCTGCACCCCGAGGGTGCGCACCGCATACGCCGTCGGTCCCGCCACCGCGAGGCAGCACAAGAAGGCGACGATCGAGCTGGCGAGCCGTTCGTCGCGCGTCATGCCGCGCGGGCGCGCAAGGATCGAGGTCAAGACGATCGACCCCATCCACACGAGCGCTCCGAGCAGGACCGCACAGATGAGCACGAGCATGGTCTGCCGGGACACGCCGACCTGCAGCGCGGACCCGACGACGCCGTCGCGCAGCACCTTGTAGACCAAGGCGGCCAGCACGAGCCCGGCGATCAGGAGCAGGAGCCGCCCCAGGTTGCGCGCTCGGGTGCGCAGCAGGCCGGCGCCGGGGATCAGGGTGCCGAGGATGGTCAGGCCCGCGGTATGCCGCAGCGCGCCCGCCGGCCGGGTCGGTGCGGGGCGGCTCGGTGTCGCCGGCAAGCGGGCCCCCTCGGGACGTGGGTGGACGGCCGCCGTCTGCGGCCGTCATAGGTCAGACGCCCCAGACCGGCATCCGGTTGACGGGGAGACGACGTAGAGGTGAACCTCTGCAGGTCACCGCGGGAGATGGTAGCCGGATCGGCTGTGCTCGAGTAACCCCTCTCGGGCCAGCGCTCCCACGAGTCGCCGCACGCGTTCCGGGTCGGGGTCCAACGCCTCGATCAGGGCCGGCTCGAGCGGGTGGTCGGCCGCGCGCAGCAGCGCCAGGATCCGGCCGCGCAGCTGCCGGTCCGTGCCCTCGTAACCCTGACCGCCGCGGGCCGGTCCGTCGTATGCCGGGTTGCCGGCCTGGTGCCATGCGCACAGCGCGGCGACGGGGCAGTCGGAGCAGCGCGGG
>NZ_HG764815.1:357250-375272 GCF_001050535.1 Nostocoides australiense Ben110
CCCGAGTTCGCCGGCGCGGCCGGCGTGGGTGACCGTCGCGACGCGTCCCCCCACGCGGTCGGCAGCCTCGAGCACCTCGACGCGCAGACCGCTCGCCACGGCATACTCTGCGGCCGCAAGGCCGGCCACCCCGGCCCCGACGACGACGACGTCCATCTGGGTCACGTCGCCACTCCGCCGTGCACGATCGCGGACATGGGCCGGCGCGGGAAAATGCCTGGCCGCCAGACGAACAGGCTCGAGGCGACACGGGCTCCCGGACGTTGGGACCGGAGCGAGCGGATCGCGAGCGGGACGACGGCGCGCACCAGAGCCGTCCCCAGGCAGACATGAGCCCCATGGCCGAAGGCCAGATGCGCGCTGGCGGCCGGCCGCTGCGCGTCGACACGATCCGGGTCGGGGAACCGGCGGCCATCACGATTCGCCGACCCGAGATGAATGAGGACTTGCGCCCCCGCCGGGATGGCCCCGGACGGCACCGTCAACGCGCTGATGGTGCGGCGCGCGACGAACGGGATCGGCGTATGCCAGCGGATCACGTCGTCGCACCACGGCTCCAGGTCCGCGTCCGCCGGACCGTCGTCAGGCAAGGCCAGTTCCAGCGCCGTCGTCACGACCTCCGCCAGCGGCGACCAGCCGCCGACGACGGCCAGCGAGACGATCCCGCGGGCTTGTTCGGGCGTGATGCCGAATCGCGATGGCAACTGTGCCAGAAGCGAATTGGGCGCCGTTGCGACGAGCCGCTCGACATAGCCGTCGAACTCGCCCATCGCCAAGGCGCCCTGCGCGGCCTGGGCCGGTGACGGCATGGGGTCGATCGCGACGCTCACGGCCCGGGCGTGCCGGTCGAAGTCACCGAATCGGGCGTGGTCGGCCAGGCCGAGGATCTCCAGCAGCGCCAGCGTCGCCAGCGGCTCGGCATACGCGCTCGTGATGTCGAAGCGGGCGGGCAACTCGGAGACGAGATTGCCGGCAGCGGCGGCGAGCGCCCCGGAGGACGCGCGCACCGCGGCCGGCCCGAGCAGCGCCGCGCCGGGGCGACGCAGCGAATCGTGTTCTGCGCCGTCGGTATTGAGCATCGACACCGGCGCTCCCGACCGCCGGCTACGCTCTTCCTGGCCACCCGCCGCCGAACAGGCCGGGTCGCGCAGGGCGGCTTCGGTGTCGGCCGCGCGGGTGAGCACATAGACCGGCTCGGGTCCCGGCAAGCGGTGGACCGGATCGTGCTCGCGCAGGTGACTCAGCGTGGGTTCGGGGTTGATCGCGAAGAGCGGAGAGAAGATGGGTGCGACGCCGGGAGGTGCCGCGGGGCTGTCGGTCGTGGTCGTCATCAGCGCACCTTCGGGCCTCGCCACTTGAAGGTGATTGCCGTCAGGAAGCCGGCCAGCAGCACCCAGAAACCGAGCGCCATCGCGATGAGGGGGAGGTTCCACACCCCGCCCGGCTCGACCGCGGAGAACCCGTCGGGCAGGAAGACATAACGCAGCCCTTGGGTCATCCACTTCAGCGGGAAGATCCCGGCCGTCGTCTGCATCCACTCCGGCAGTTGGTTGAAGGGGAAGAAGACACCGGAGATGAACTGCAGCACCAGGAACGGTGGGGTGACGATGGCCGCGGCGCTGTTGGCGGACGGGATCAACGCGGTGTAGGCGAGGCCGCTGAGCGCGCAGGCAGCCGTGCCGAGGACGAAGATCCACCCGAAGGCGATCCAGTGGTCGGCGTCGCTCGGCAGGTCCAGTCCGAACAGGGCGGTGCCGAGCGCGATGAGGATCAGCGCCTCCAGGAGGGAGGTGACGAGCACCAGCACGACCTTGCCGACGAAGTAGCTGGCCTTGGGCATGGGCGACCCGGCGAGCCGGCGGATCAGACCCATCTCCCGTTCGAGGGCGACATTGATGGCCAGGCCGGTGAAGGCGGTGCTCATGATGCCCGCGGCGACGATCCCTGCGACGAAGTACTGCTTGAAGTCGGTGTCGGTCCCCTCGATCTTGCCGCTGAAGATGGATCCGAAGATCATCAGCAGGATCACCGGCAGCGCGAGGGTGAACACGACCGATTGCGGGTTGCGGAAGAAGACGCGCAACTCGCTTACGGAGCGCGCGAGACTGGTGCGCCACAACCCGGGGAGGGGCCGATGTGCGGGCGCGGGTGGAGCCGAGGACGCGGTGGTCGTCGGGCGGCTGGAGGTCATCGTCATCGCTGGGCGTCCTCTCGCTGGATCAACCGCAGGTAGGTGTCTTCCAAGGTGGGCCGGCTGACGGTCAGGCCGGGGATCTCGCCGAAACCCTGTTCGCGGGCCAGGCGGGTGAGCCGTTCGACGACGGCGGTGGGCTGGTCGGTGCCGATGAGCACCCCGCCGCGCCGGTCCGCCCGGGCGTCGGGTTCGAGGACGCCGAGGTCGGACGGTATGACGCCCGCCACCCCCTCGAGATCGGTGACGGTGACATTGGCGCTGTAGCCGGCGGTGCGGCCGAGTTCGTCGATCGTGCCGATCGCGAGCATCCGTCCGGCGGCGATGACCCCGGCACGGTCGGCGAGGGTCTCGGCCTCGTCGAGGTAGTGCGTGGTCAAGACGGTGGTGGCGCCGAGTTCGCGGAAGTAGTCGACGAGGTCCCAGGCCTCCCGCCGCGCCTGCGGGTCCAGGCCGGTGGGCGGCGCGTCGAGGAAGATCAGTTCCGGCTTGCCGACCACCCCGACCGCGACGTCGAGCCGGCGCTTCTGCCCGCCGGAGAGCGCATTCGTCTTCGCGCCGGCCTTCGCGGTCAGGCCGACCATGGAGATCAGTTCGTCGGTGGGGATGGGATCGGAGTAGAAGGTGGCGAACATCTCGACCACTTCACGGACGGTGAGGTTGAGGTAGTCGCCGGTGTTCTGCGGCACGACGCCCAGGCGGTTGCGCCACTGGCGGCTGTCGTGATGGGGGTCCTCCCCCAGCACGCTGACGGTGCCACCGGTGCGGCGCTGCACGCCGCAGAGCATGTCGACCGTGGTGGTCTTGCCGGCCCCGTTGGGTCCGAGGAGGGCGAAGACCTCGCCGGGCCGGACCTGCAGGTCGAGATGGTCCACGGCCGCGAAATCACCGTAGGTCTTGCGCAAGCCCTGCACGTCGATGGGGAGGTGATCGGTGATCGTTGTCATGTTCCACTCCTTCCGGTGGCATCAGTCTTGGCGGGCCTTGGCGGTGGTAACACCCCGCGCACCTACTCATCCCCCGGGGTGTCGTACGTAAATGGATGCGCACTGTGTCCTCCGGGGACAGCGACGGGCGTGAGGCGCTGATTGCGCCTCACGCCCGGGTGCGTGGCTGGTCGTCAGCAGCAGCAGCAGCAGCACGGAACTTCGCCGGCAGCCACTTCGCTCAGGTCGCTCTCGGAGAGGATGCCCTCCTCGGTGGACGGCGCGGCCGGCAGGTGGATCTGCACCTTGCCGGACTTCAGGCCGGCCTCGAAGATCGCCTCCTGGGCGTCGAGGGCGGCTTCGTTCGACTTCCCCTCGTAGGGGTTGACCTCGCCCTGGCCGTGCCGGATGACCTCGACGTCGACGCCATCGGGGATGACGATGCCGACCTCGGCAAGGGCACCCTTGGCGTCGGCGTCGATGCGGGCCCCGAAGCCCTCGTCCGTCCAGTCCTTGACGAGGAGCTGAAGGTACTGCTCGCGGAACTCGTTGCTGCTCATAGTTTTTCTCCTTATTGGTTGGTTTCGTTCGAAGGTGAACGGTTGGGGGTGGTTGGTGTCAGATCGTGCAGGAGCTGCAGGCCGGGCAGCAGCAGCAGCAGTAGGTCGTGCCGGCGGCGATGACGCCGAGTTCCTCGGCGTTGAGATCGGCCGTGTCGACGACCGGGGCGGTCGGCATGTGGAAGACGAAGTGGCCGCTTTCGAGACCGGCCTCGTAGAGGGCGACCTGCTTGTCGACGTCTCCGTCCCGGCGGGCCTCGCCCACCTGGTCGGGCGTGTGACGGATGATCTCGATCGTGGCGCCGGGGGGAAGTTCCATGCCGACCGACACGAGCGCCTCACGCGGGTTGCGGTCGAGCTGACCGGCGAAGTCCTCGTCGCACCAGCTCTGGAGCAAGGCCTGCGAGTAGGACTTGATGAACTGGGTCCGGGCGGCTTGTCGCATGACCAGCCCTTAGCCGCAGCAGCAGCAGGGGCAGCAGCAGCAGGCGATCGTCAGACCGCCGGCGACGCCCGCCAGCTCGTCGATGTCGATCTCGGAGGTGTCGA
Organism: Nostocoides australiense Ben110; assembly: GCF_001050535.1. Taxonomy (GTDB): domain Bacteria; phylum Actinomycetota; class Actinomycetes; order Actinomycetales; family Dermatophilaceae; genus Nostocoides_A; species Nostocoides_A australiense. The sequence continues at coordinate 361,477 of NZ_HG764815.1, forward strand.
TCTGGGGGGTCGACGGCATGTGGAACTCGAAACGCCCGGACTCCAGCCCGGCCTCGTAGAGTGCCACCTGGTTGTCCAGACGCGCCTTGGGCTCATCCCCGGTGGCCTCGTTCGCCGAGCCGCGCGTGACGACGATCTCTGCCCCCGCGGGGAGGTCCAGGCCGACCTCGGCGAAGGCGGCCCGGGGGTCGCTCTCGAGGCGGGCGGCATACTCGTCGTTGGACCAGCTCGCGAGGAGGGCCTTGGTGTAGGCGTCGATGAACTCGTTCTTCTGGGTCTCGCTGATCGCCATGATTGTGGCCTTTCTCTGATTCGATAGGGGGCCCCTGCATTCAGGCCTGCCCCACTGTCGGGCGGCGACCCGTACGCGGGGGAAGAGCGCAACGGGCTTAACGCGCACGTAGCGCCCGCGGCGGCCGTTCGTATGCCGCTGCACCGCATACGCAGCGCGTCCCCGCGCCCTCGGGTCCACAGTCGACAGCGCACGACTCGCCGTAATGGCACTTCCATTACGGCGAGTCGTGCGCTTTCGACTGGCCCCAGGAGGGATGGTCAGCCGCAGCAGCAGCAGGGGCAGCAGCACGAACAGCACGTGATGCCGCCGGAAACCGACGCCAGGTCCTCGATGTCGAGCTCGGCGGTGTCGATCTGCGGTGTCGCCGGCATGTGGAACTCGAAGTGACCGGAGGCGAACCCGGCCTCGTACAGGTCGACCTGTCGTTGCAGGCGAGCCTGGGGTTCGACGGTTTCGACCGTCGTGCTTGCCGGCGCGCCGGTTTCGACGTGAACGCTTGCACCGGCGGGCAGGAACAGACCCACCTCGGCCAGCGCGGTCCGCGGGTCACTCTCGAGTCGAGAGGCGTAGTCCTCGTCCGACCAACTGGCGAGCAACGCCTTGGTGTAGGCGTCGACGAAGTCGCCCTTCTGCTTCTCAGAAATTGCCATGCGGTCCTTCTCCTTTCAGCGGTTCGGTTGCGGCGCGGGAAAAGCGACGTGGCCGGGTCCAGCGGACCCGGCCACGTCGCTCTGGGCGAGGGTCAGCCGCAGCAGCAGCAGGGGCAGCAGCAGCAGTAGATGCCACCACCGGCGATGCCGGCGAGCTCGTCGACGTCGAGCTCGGAGGTGTCGATCTGGGGGGTGGACGGCATGTGGAATTCGAACCGCCCGGACTCCAGGCCGGCCTCGTACAGGGCGACCTGGTTGTCCAGTCGGCCCTGCGCGTCTCCTTCGCTGGACACCTCCGCCGCGCCGCGGGTCACGACAATCGTCGCGTCGGCGGGCAGGTCCAGGCCGACCTCGGCCAGCGCCGCGCGCGGGTCGCTCTCGAGGCGGGCGGCGTACTCGTCGCTCGACCAGCTGGCCAGGAGGGCCTTGGTGTACGCGTCGACGAACTCGTTCTTCTGGTTCTCATTGAGCGCCATGGCTTGTGCCTTTCTTCCTTATGTGGGTGTCGGCCGGGGCTGCCCTGTGCCTCCCTGGCACTGCCCATCCTGTGCGGCGATCCCCCGCGCACCGGAAGCCTTCTTGACGCCGAATGCCCACCTAGGACAACACTTTTCGCTTCGTTTGGTACCCAGCCCATACGCAAGGGGTACGTAGCCGGTGGCCGCGGACACGAATGCGGGGCCTCCGGTCCGGAGGCCCCGCGGCATCTGTGCGAAGCGTCAGGCGTCGACCTCCTGACGGCGGGCGAGTTGGGCGAACAGACCGTCCTCGTCGGCCATCAACTCCTCGTGCGTGCCCTGCTGCACGATCGTCCCGCCATCCATGACGTAGATGCGGTCGGCACCGATGATGGTCGACATTCGATGGGCCACAACGATTCTCGTGGCGTTGAGGGCGCGCGTCGCATCGGCGACGATCCGCTGTGTCGGATTGTCCAGGGCGCTGGTGGCTTCGTCGAAGATGACGAATCGGGGACGATTGACGAGCGCTCGGGCGATCATGAGGCGCTGCACCTGGCCGCCTGACAGGCCCTGAGAGGATTCGTTCACGACCGTTGCCAAGCCCATCGGCATGGCCCGGATGTCGTCCGCGAGACCAGCCATCTCGGCGGCCTCCCAGAGATCGTCGTCCGAATAGTTGCCTCCCGCAGAGATATTCGCTCGCATGTCCCCGGCCATCAGGGCCCCGGCCTGCAGCACCACGCCGCATTGACCGCGCACCGCGGACAGGTCGAGTTCGCCGAGGTCCTGGCCGTCGTAGAGCACGGCCCCACTCACCGGTTTGGCGAACCCCAGCAGCATCCGGACGACCGTGGACTTGCCGCTTCCGGACGGCCCGACGATCGCGACGAACTCGCCCGGGTTGACGTCGATGGAGACATCGTCGAGCACGAGCGGCCCGTCCAGGCCGTAGCGGAAGGAGACGCCCCGCAGGGTGACGCTGCCGGACAGATCGCCCGGGTGGGCCTTGCCGACGCCGGCCTCCGGTTCGGCCTGGAGGATGGGCTCCATCGATCCGAGCATCGGGATGATCGCCGCGGCCGTCAGGACACTCCCGGTGAACTGCAGGAGCGCATTGATCAGCAAGGTGGCCGAGGTGAGGAATGACAGCAGGGTCGATAGGCCAGGTTGCGGATCGAGGCGCGTCGCGACGATGAACAGGACGGCCAGGGCGAAGATCGGATAGACCGCGTTGAGCGCGGTGACCCGGTCCTGGATACGCCGGCTCGCCAGCGCGTGGACCTGCACGACCCGCTGCTGATCGGACCAGCGCAGGAAGGCGCGTTCCTCCGCGGCGGAAGCGCGGATCTTCGACATCGCCGACAACACCTCATACCCCATGCCCGTCAGCTGCTGCTCTGCCTCGTAGCGCCGCCGCTCGTGGGTGAGCACCTGCTTGCCGAGGAGCCACGACGCGACGGTCGGGACGACCGCCAGCGCCAGCGCGACGAGGGCCAGGATCGTGTTGAAGAAGAAGACGAGGATGAGGTTCGCCACGACGACGACCAGGCCGAGGGTGGCGGCGACGACGACCCCCGAGAGCGCCTCTTGGGCGGCCTTGACACTCAAGACGATGGTGCAGAGCCGGCCGGTCGAATAGCGCTGGAAGAAGGTCACAGGCAGGTCGAGCAGCCGGCCCCAGACGCCTGTCTGCGAACTCGCGGTGACGGATCCCTGCAGGCGCAACACGGTCAGGTTCTGGACGATCGCGAACGCCGCGCCGACCAGACCGCTGAGCACGATCGCCAATCCCGCTTGCACGATCATCGACCGGTTCGCGGAGGCGACATAGTCGCCCAAGACGCGTCCGCTGAGCACCGGGGTCAGCAGACCGAGGATCCCGATGAGGGCGGCCATGGTCCCGAACAGCCAGAAGTCTCCGGAGCGTCCGCGCAGGCTGTGGCCCAGCAAGCTCTTGACCGACGTAACGGAGAGCGGCAGGCGAGGATAGACGGCCCACACGTGGCGCCCGGCGCTGAACTGGTTGTCCGACGTGATCCGCACGGGATCGTCGAGCCAGCGGGCCTGGACGACGTAACCGCCGTCGCGGAAGACGAAAGCACTCGGCAGATGGTCCGGCCCCCAGTAGCCGGCAACCGGCCCCATGTCCTTGGTCCACCAGCGGCCCTCGAGTTTGATCGCCCGCGTCCGGACCCAGCCGCCGGAGGACAGCTGGTCGTAGTCGCCGATATCGCGACGCGACGAGATGGTCTCCGGCACAGCCGGATCCGCCTTCATCTCCGCCAGGACACGGGTGACGGCGTCGACATGGCCGGAGGTGACACCGCGCACGTCGAGGCTGTCGCGCAGCAGGAGGGTGTCATTGCCGCGGCGCACGAGCATCGTGGCCTCGGCGTCGCGATCCGTCGCGCGCTGCACCGCTTCGAGGGAAGTCAGTTCGTCGCGCTCGACGAGGCGGTCGATGAAATAGAGGAAGCGGGACCAGTGGGAGACCAACGCCCGCCAGAGGCCGTCGCGTTCGTGCACCTGAGACGTGGTCCAGGTCCGCAGCCGGCTTTCCTGGGTCACCCGCAGCCAGTCCTGCCGGGTGACACACACCGTCTCGCCGACGCCGTACTCGCGTTCGTCCATGCCGTGGAAGACCCTTCCCTGGGTGACTTCCACCCACAGGACATCGACGATGGGACGCACGATGTCGCCGTCCTCGAATTCGTTGACGGCATTCCCGGCGAGGACCCGGAAGTCCCGGGGCGGCAGTTCGCGCTGCACGCCGCGCGTGATCTTGCGCAGGGTCGATTCGATGCCGCTGACGAGGCCGGAGACCACCTGCTCGGGTGTCTCCGGGTCGCGCAGCAGCGCGTGCACCGAATTCAGCGGCGCGATCCGCAACTCGGCATCCCCGACCCGACGACACAGCACCCGGTGCCGGGGGCCGCGCACCGGGCCGGCGATGACGTCACCCGGGCCGGCCCGGCCCACGCCATGCCAGGGCCCCACCGGCTGATCGTCGCGGACCTGCACGGCGAAGAGATCGACCTCACCGGCCTCGACGATGAACAGGTCGTCGGCACCGAGGACCAGATGCATGTCCCGCTGCGACCAGATCACCGGGAAGCTCTCCGGAAGGTCCGCAGCCCATGACCCCGACGGGCCGATCTCGTTGGCCATCACTGCTTCTCCTGGTTAGAGGCGTCGGACTCGACGAGTGATCGATAGTGCCCGTCGAGGGCCATGAGGTCCTCATGCCGGCCCGACTCCACGACGCGTCCCTGGTCGATCACGAGGATCACGTCGGCATCCCGCACCGTCGAGAGACGGTGCGCGATGAGCATCAGGGCACACCCGCGGCGGCGCAGATTGTCCATGACGAGACGTTCGGTCGAGGTGTCGAGGGCACTGGTCGCCTCGTCGAGGATGAGCAACGTCGGATTGCTCACCAGGGCGCGCGCCAGCTCGAGCCGTTGCCGTTGCCCGCCAGAGAAGTTCGTGCCGCCCTCGGCGATCCGGGAACTGAGGCCACCGGCCCGGTGCGCGATCACCCCGTCGATCTCGGCGTCCGACAACGCTCGCAGGATCGTCGCCTCACTGATCTCGTCGTCCCACAGACACACGTTGTCGCGGATCGTCCCCTCGAAGAGACTGCTGCGCTGATCGACATACGCCACCGACCGGGCCATGGACTGTCGGCTCCAGGCCTGCCGCGGCTCCCCGTCATACAGCACCCTCCCGGCACTCGGCTGCAGCAGCCCGGCCGCCAGTTTGGCGATCGTGCTCTTGCCCGACCCGGACGCGCCGACGAGCGCCACGCGCATCCCCGGCTCGAGATCGAGGTTAAAGTCGACGACGAGCGGCGCCTGCAGCGGCCCGAAGGTGAAGTCGACACGGTCGAAGGTGACATTGCCGGTCAGCACCCGGGTTTGCCCCGCATCAGTGGTGGTGAAGGCCAGGTCGAGCTCGTACTTCTCCGCGTCGCGCAGCCGCTGCAGTTGGGCGCCCAACTCCTGGATCTGCCCAGCCTGGTTGGTCAGCTGGGTCAGCGGGCGGGTGAAGGTGGTCAGCAGCGCCTGGAAGGCGAACAGGACGCCCACCGTCATCGCGCCGTCGACGACCCGCAGCCCGCCGATCAGGATGACGATCCCGGAGTTGACGGTTGCCAGCAGCGGCGGCATGACCGTGAGCAAGGCGGTGGGCACGCCGAGCTTCTGCGACTCGCTCATCGCCTTCGCCATCGACCCCGACCACCGGCCAAATGAGGCGTGCTCGGTGCCGCAGGACTTCACCGTCTCGATCGCGGAGATGGTATGCAGCGTGGCCACGGCGAGCCGGGATTCCTCGGCTTCGAGTGCGGTCGCGCTGTCGACGCGACGACGCATCACCGCGCGCAACACGATGAGGTTGAGCATGGCGATGCCGATGGCGATCGTGCCCAACAGGAGGTCCTGGAAGAGCAGCGCCCCGCCATAGACGACGATCAGCAGCAGGTTGACGGTCGTGACGACCAGGTCGCGGGTCAGGGTCTGGGCGACCTGCCTGTTGCTCGACAGGCGCCGGCCCAGTTCGCCTGCGCGGCGTTGCAGGAAGAAGCCGAGCGGCAGCCGCAGCAGCCGATACAGGAAGCGGCCGGCGGAGACGAGCGCGCTGCGTGATTCGGCCAGGCGCAGGTTGTGGGTCTGCACGCGAGTCAGGATCAATGTCGCTGCGGCGCAGGCGGTCAGGCCGAGCAGCATGGGGATCAGGGAGGTCCCCTCGGTGCCGAAGACCCGGTCGATGTAGTACTGCGTGAAGACCGGCACGACCACGCCGGGAATCACGAGCAGGACACTCGCGACGAGAGCGAGCGTTAGAGCCCGCCCGGTGCCGGAAATACGCTCCCGGAGCATACTCAACGTCTTGGTAGGGGCACCGCCGGTAATGAAGTCGTCGCCGGGCACCAGGTCCAGGACGATGCCGGTGAATCCCTGGTCGAACTCCGTGAGCGGCATCCGCCGCGGACCGGAGGCCGGGTCGTTGATGAGGACCATCGTCTGCCCGCCGCGGCGTTCGAACCCGTTGACGACCATGAAGTGCTGGAAGGCCCAGAAGATGATGACCGGATGATCCAGCGCCATCATGGGCTGGATCTCCATGCGCCGGCCGACCCCGACCAGGCCGTAGCTCTGAGCCGCCTCGACGACATTCTTGGCGGAGGAGCCGTCACGGGAGATGCCGCACGCGATGCGCAGTTCTTCCAGCGGGACGAACCGGCCGTAGTGCGACAGCAGGATGCTCAACGACGCCGCCCCGCACTCGGCGGCCTCCATCTGGATGACCGACGGAGTCCGGCGGACCCGGGCCCGCCGCGGCGCCAGCCCGGCACATTCGCGTTCGATCCGCGGGCGGGTGCCGCGCTTGAGGGTGGGCATGGCTCACAGCCCCAGCAGATACGAGACCGGACGCACACCACCGAGTGACAATTCGGCGTGCACCGGTGTGCGAGAACGTAACTCAGCGGGCGGGCCGGAGGCGCTGGTCCAGGCGTAGCCGCTGACCGTGGCGGCGTCCGGCAGCAGCTGGACGTCGACGGCATACACCGGCGACTCCTGCGACCCCTCGATGGGAGCCGTCGCCGGATAGTCGCTGACCGCGGTCACGACCCCCTTGAGGCGACCGAACGCGCGCGGGTTGACTCCGGGCACGGACATGTTCACCTGCTGATCGACGTGGACGAAGGGCACGAGGTCGCCGCTGACGAGGAGGGTGGCCGACAACGGCTGCTCGGCGTTGTCGATGCGCTCGACGCTCGCGACGACGTCCCCGGCTGCGACATAACTGCCGAGCCCGCTCGGGATCGCGATCACGCGGCCGTCGGCGAGGGAGGTGACCTGGGTGTCATTGCCGAACCGGTCCCGGACGGTGGCGAGCACGTCGCCGCTGCGCACCACCTGGCCGGGCGCGACCGCCAGGCCGGTGACGCTGCCGGCGACGGCCGCCTCGACCGACTCCACCCCGCCGGAATAGGAGACCATGCCGTCGACGGAGATCGACCGGGGCAGCGAGCCGAGGAAGGCCCACAACCCGATCATGACCGTCGTGATCAGGACGGTGAACACGGCGACCCAGCCTTGCGGAGACGCGAGCAGCAGCGGTGAGTCGAGCTGGTCTGGATGTCGTTGCCGCTCAAGGGCTTTGAACCGGAACTTCATGGCCGGCCCCAGGGGTCCGCTTCGGTGCGGTCCGCCACCCCGAGCACCATCATGCCGACCGGTCCCTCATCCAGCGGGTGCTCACCGGTGACCTGGGCGAAGAGCGTCGACGACGTGCCGCCGATGCCGCATACGCCCAGGCCCGCCGCCTCACCGGCGAGATAGGTCGTCTGGTAGAGCACCCCGACATGCTTGGTCAGCAGGGCATACGGCATACCCTGGTATTTCCACATGAGTCGTCCGAAGCGGGCCGAGATGATCATGACGATCGGGGCCGGGACCTCGGCCCGCAACGGGATCTGGGCGTCGGCGCTCAGCCGCGTGCGCGCCAACGGGTCGGCGCTGATCAGGTCCAACTCGTGCCGCAGCGGGGCATACCGGTAGATGCCCGGGTCGAGTCCCGCGACGTCGTTGATGACGAGATAGGTGTCGAGTTCGTGGATCGAACCGCCGCTGGGGTAGGGGCGATCGACGACGTCGAGCCCGTGATCGTCGGGGAAGGTCTGGCGGGCGCGCACCGTGCGATAGAGCACCTGCGACAGCTGGGCGAGCGTGGTCTTGCCGGCCTGGAAGCTGCGGAAGCTGCGGCGCTTCTCGATGGCGTCGATGACCGGCGCACCCTTGGGCTCGCTCTCGTCGGGGACGGGCAGGGCGATGCTGGCCCCGGGGGCGGGCCGGTCGTATGGCAGTGGGTCGAACTCCGCCGCGAGGTGATAGGTCCCGCCGTAACCGTCGTTGCCCCGGGATTCGGAGACCCGCCGGTGGAACCACGCGTCACTCGGATCCCATTGCCGCACACGGCGATCGGCGGCCTCGTCAGGCGTGAGAAGGAGACCCGCGGAGAAGAGCAGATCGGCCACGGGGCCCGGCAGGCTTCCGTGTCCCTCCTCGACCAGGCGTCCGAAGAGCTCCGGAATCAGCCCGACCTTCAGGTGCGTCGCGCCCGACTCCAGCTGGACGAAGCCGTCGGCGAGCGTGGCGATCAACAGCGGGCTGAGGGTGCGCACCTGCCCGTCGTCCGGCATACGGCTCACGGCGCAGGGCATCGCCCCGGCCGTGCGCAGCCACGCGCGGAGGTTTCCGTCGGCGACCACCCGATGCTCCAGGACGCCCAAGGACTGCAGCCGGGCCAGCACGACCTGGACGGTCATCGCGGCGCCGAAGGACCCGGAGGCGACGACGGCGTCGCGGGCGATCTCCTCCGCCGAACGGTCGGTCGTCAGTCCCGCCAGGCTTGCGCTCACCCCGGCCTCGGTGACGGGAAGGGTCTGGCTCCACCCGGGGGCGTCGATGACGAGCCCCTCCGGCTCGGCCCGCAGCGACACCCCGGGCCGCACGGCCAGCGTGAGCTTCTCGGTCATGGTCAGCATGGCAGCTCCTCCTTCGGGTCGGATGCAGGTCAGAAGAAGACGCCGATGGGGTTGACCTCGGCCTCGGTCAGCGGAGTGTCCCGCCAGCCGAGAGCGACCGGGACGTCATAGATGCGTCCCGGGCCCGTGCGGCGCCAGAAGTGGCGCATGCCCGGCACGAGGACCTTCGCGACGGCGAGGTCGATGTCCGGCCGGGTCTGGTTGACCACGACGGTCTCCATGCCGGAGGCGGCGAGGTCGTCGACGCAGAAGCGCACGATGTCGCCCAGGGTAGTCGGGAGGTCCCGCTCGAGGGACTCGAGGGTCTTCAGGGGCACATTGGGGTCCGGGGCCACCCAGGGGTCGGACTCCACGGTACGGGTCTGGCACCACTCCAGGGTGGCCGCGTCGTCGACCGAGTAGATCGTGTTGCCGTCGGCGTCCCGTTGGCGGATGAACGGCAGGAACTGGTTGAGCTCGGTCAGGGCCCGGAAGAACGCGATGTGCGGGTCGGGGTGGGCGCCGAAGCCGACCATGAGGTCCTGCACCTCGTGGTGCCGCTTGGAGAAGGCGGCGAACGTCGGGACGCTGAGGTCGTTGGAGAGGTCGAGGACCCAGATGTCGCGGTCCATGGTCGCGTAGAAGTCCTGCATCTGCTTGACGTAGGGGTCCTGCACGCTCGCGAGGTCGATACCGGGACGGGCGATCCGGTTGAACCACCACAGCGCCACCGCGTCGCGCTCGTAGACTTCGCACAAGCCCTGCAGGACGGCCTCGTCGATGACATTGCCGGAGGCTCCGCCGTTGCTGTCGGTCATCGTGTAGAGGTGGTCGCGCTGGTCCAGGTCGGGGTGACCGAACCACACCATCGCCGAGGGGACGAGGACCTCCTCGCCGGTGGTCAGCGACCGGCCGGCGGTGAAGTGCACCGGGCGGTCCTCGTCGAAAATCATCGGGATCTTCTGCAACCGGTTGCGCGGGTCCCTGTTCCACTCGTCGCGGCTGTCGTATTGCGCGTCGGAGTAGTTCAGATACGCCCGGGGGTGGATTGCCCTGGTGCTCAACGAGTTCCACGTCGTCAGGGTCTCGGGGATGTCCGGGGTCCACACGCCGGAGTAGCGCTCGATGGCCTCGCAGATGCCCGACACCTTGGCCTGTGTCTCGGTGCGGCCCTTGCCCCCGGACTGGCCGCGCATATTGTTGCGCAGCAGGTCCATGTTGTCGCCCATCATCCCGAAGTTGTGACCGGCGGCGTAGGAGTGGGTGATCCCTTCCTCGTCGACGTTGAGGGTCACCAGGCGGGAGACGGCGCCGCACACGTGGCTGATGTGGTGCTCCAGACGCTCGAACGTCTCCTTCGGTGTGCAGACCCGGTAGCCGCCGTCCTCGAGGTGCAAGGCGGGATAGTTGCCGAGGATGACCTCGCTGGTGCGCCGCAGGCTCGCGGGGTCGTCGACGCTGAACTGCGGGTTCTTGACGACGGTGTGTTCGCGCATCTCGTAGGTCTTGACGTCGATCGATCGCATCGAGCCCGCGAGTTCGCCCGGCATCCCGGCGGCCACGGCGAAGATCTCGTTGGCCAGGATGCCGGTGGCCAGGGCGACGCCGCCGGGTGAGACACCGATGGGCTTGACGGCCGGATAGCTGCGCCCCACCTTGCCCGTGACATAACGCTCCACCTGCCGGTTGGCCTGGATGCGGTCGGCGAGCGACTCCCAGCAGGCGGTCTCGCCCGGGAGGATGCGCGGACCGGCGTAGACCTCCCGGCCCATCGGCTTGGTCAGGATCCAGTGCTGGCCGTCGAGGAACCGCTTGTTGATCTCCCGCAGGGCCGGGTCGAGGTAGTCACCGGCCACGACCACGACGAGATCGGCGTCGATATCGCCCGACAGGTCGACCGTTGACACAGCCAGCTGGGGGTATGCCGCGAGGGCCCCCGAAAGGCTCTCGCCCAGAGCACAATCGACAAGGTCGAGCACGCCGACGGTGAAGGTGCGCTGGTTGCCGGCGAAGTCGTCCGTCGCCTTGCCGAAGCTCTCGAGATAGGTCGTGGCCGGATCGTCCGCGCTGTCCCGGGAGATGACATGTCCGGCCCGCTGCAGCTTCGCGACCTCGAGGAAGACCTGCTCGGGGCTTAAGGTCCCGGCGAGTTCGTTCATCAGTTGCGGGATGGCGCGTTCGCCGTTGATCAGGGCGGCCACGGCGGCCGTGTTCGGGTTCTCGACGATCACGCTCGTCTCGTCGTTGAGCAGGAAGAGCTTCGTGCCATCGATGACGTCGACGGCAAGGCTGTCACGAAAACGCAAGGGATTCACGCCTGGTCCTTTCACGGCCACGGTGCTGGGAAGTGTTGTGCGGGAAGCGAAGCTGGTCCCACGCGCTGCGTGGGCGGACCCTGAGCGGGGCCTAGTAGCGGGGGCGGCGCATGAGCAGCCAGCCGGCGACGAAGCCGACCATGCCGACAGCGGCGAAGGCGATGGCCGAGGTGGTGCCGGCCGGTTCGGCCTGGAGGTTCACCGCGGCGAGAACGACGCCGACGATGCCCCAGATGAAGCAGAAGATGGCGAGGAAGACTTTCAGATTGCTGTTCACCGGAGGGTCCCTTTCTGCTGGCGCGGCACGTCAGACCGCGGCGTTGGGCTTGCGGGCGTGGACACTGTGGACATTGATGGAGATGAAGGCGTTGGGGTCGCGGCGTAGTCGTTCCCACGACCAGCCCACGACGGCGAGCTGTTCGACGGAGAGCACTCCGGCGGAGACGAGGGGGATATAGCGGTCCGGTCCCATGTGCACGCTGAACGCCGAGACGGGGTGGTCCTCCGTCGTCACCGTGGCCGCGACCGGGGTGACCTCCTCGAAGCCGGCGTTGTCGAGTTCGGCCGGGATCTTCTTGACGACCAGCCGGTCGCCGCCGTTCTCGCCCTGGATCCGTTGCAGTTCGCCGAAGATCTCGACGAGGCCGCGCGTGACCATGCCCGAGCTGCGACCGACATCGCTGTCGTCGACGTCGATGACGTGGATCCGGCCGCCGGGACGCAGCACGCGCCACAGTTCGGCGAAGACGTCCATCCGCTGCCGCGGCGTGAGATGTTGCGCGACAAAGCGCATGAGCACGTCGTCGGCAGCGTTGTCCGGCAACGGGATCCGGCCGTCCTTCACGGCGAGCGTCGGCGGCGGCACGGTGGCCAGCAGGCTGAGGTCGTTGTCGGCGCCATAGACGACGGCATCCGGCAACTCGGCACGCAGGCGCTCGGTGACGGCGCCGTTGCCGCTGCCGAAGTCGACGACCACACCGTCGGTGGTGAGCCCGAACGCCCTGAGGCTCTGCAGTTCTCGAGGGAAGGTGAGCGCCGCCTGACGATCCAGTCGGTCGAACTCGATGTCCCGTGCGTATCCGGTACCGACGCTGTAGCTGGAAGTCATGGCCCTACCCAAATGGGCTCAGGCCTTGCGGCTCAACGCCTCCCGGGGCTAATACGTACTCCCCCGCGGGCGGGTCAGCATCGTCTCGGTATCAGCCCTTGAGCTTCGCGTCGTCGAAGGCGAGCAGGCTGCCGCCGTAGCAGGCGACCCAGACCGACTTGGTGGTCGGCTCGTAGGTGATACCGATCGGCGAGGCGTCGGTCTTGACGGTCTGCATCGCCGCCATCGTGGCGGTGGCGATCTTGGTCATCGAGCCCTCGCCGTAGTTCACGACATAGACGGCGAGACCGTCGCTGCTGATCGCCATGCTCCGCGGCTCGGAGCCGACCGTGGCGGTGGCGAGGGTGGCGCCGGTGGCGCGATCGAGCTTGACGACGGTGCCCGAGGAGTTGTTGGTCACATAGAGGAACTTGCCGTCGGGGCTGGCGACGATGTGCCGGGGCCCGTTGCCCGGTTTGGCGAAGTCGGCGACCGCCTTGCTCGCGAGGTCGACGGTGACGACCTTGTTGGACCCCATCAGCGCGACATACGCGGTCTTGTTGTCCGGTCCGGCGACGATCCCGCGGGGATATCTGCCGCCCAAGTCGATCCGTGCCGTCTCCTTGGCGGCGACGGCGTCGATCACCGAGAGGTTCCAAGTGCACCAGTTGGTCACCAGGACGTTCTTGCCGTCCGGGGTGATCGCGACATACTTCGGCACGGCCCCGACGGGGACGACCTTGTCGATGGTGAGCGAGGCGACGTCGATGCGATAGACGTATGAGGTGTCGGTGCCGTCGCCGGCTGTGCACGAGTCGAGCCCTTCGGGGCCAAAACCCTTGCCGTACATAGAATAATTGGACACCCAGGCGTACTTGCCGTCGGGCGTGAACGCGACCTCGACGGGGGCGCCCTGCGAGAGACCGGGGTGCCCGCTGATGCCGAACTCGGCGAGGTCCACCGCATCCGGGATGGACTTGATCATCGTGCCGTCGGACGTGAACACCGACACCGAGTGCTTGTACATCATGTTCTGCGCGAACAGCACGCCGCTCGGACTGGCGACGATCGACTTCGGCGCCATGGCTGACGAAGCCAGGTGGAACTTCTGCACCATGGTCGTCTTGTCGGCCGGACCGGCCGCCCCCATCGCCGGCGTCGTGGTCGGTGTCACCCGCACGACTTTGGGCAGAGTGTCGTCGGGTGCGACCGTCGGCGCGGCGGTCGGGGCTTTCGTGACCGGCGCCGAGACCGTGGCCGCCTTGTCGTCACCTCCGAACAGCCCGCCGATCAGGCCGACGGCCCCCTTGACGACGAACCACAGGAGGAGCACCGCGACCGTCAGGATCGCCAGCGCCATGGCCCGCCGCAGGGCAAAGTTTGGCTTCTTGCGCGGCGGCCCCGGCCGTGGTCCGCGAGGTCTTCCCGGCCCGCCCGGTCCCCCGGGCCCACCGCCC
>NZ_HG764815.1:375372-390039 GCF_001050535.1 Nostocoides australiense Ben110
GGTCGCCGCCCCGGCCGCCGGCCCGGCCGCCGGTGGTGCCGGTGGCGAGGCCGCTGCCGCGGAGGAGAAGGACGAGTTCGACGTCATCCTCGCCGCTGCCGGCGACAAGAAGATCCAGGTCATCAAGGAGGTCCGCTCGCTGACCTCCCTCGGCCTGAAGGAGGCCAAGGACCTCGTCGACGGCGCCCCCAAGCCCGTCCTCGAGAAGGTCGACAAGGCCACCGCCGACAAGGCGAAGGAAGCCCTCGAGGGCGCCGGCGCCACCGTCGAACTGAAGTGATTGTGACCCTGTAGACAGGCTCACCAGCCGGTCTCCGGGCCCCCTACCGATCACCCCTTCCCCGCAACGAAAACCGTTGCGGGGGAGGGGTTTTCGTTCTCGTATGTCGCCCGCTCGCCGCAGGTGCGGCGTCCGGGGGGCGACGGCATACGACCCTCGGCGACGCGCCGTGTGACCGCTACGCTTGACGTGGGCGGCGTCTTAGCGCCATCCTCTTTGCGTCGCAGTGCGACCGCCGCCAGGGCCACGTGGACTGGACAGGCTTGGACAGCCATGCCTAAATGCCGTATAGTGCTTCTTTGCGCTGTCTTCCCACACTCTCCTCGACGTGCTACAGGTATGTCCCGGGCCGAACGCTCGGAGTCCTGAACGTGCGCCGTGGTGTGCGCGGGCCGATAGCGGACCCAGACAGGCCTGTGGAAGGACCCCTCCTTGGCTGCCTCGCGCACCGCACCTCAGTCAACTGCAAAGACGGCTTCCGGCCGTTTGTCGTTCGCGAAGATTCGCGAAACCCTCGAAGTCCCCGACCTCCTCGCCCTCCAGACCGAGTCCTTCGACTGGCTGCTGGGCAACGAGCGCTGGCAGGAGCGCGTCGCCGACGCCCTCGACGCCGGCCGCAAGGATGTGCCGGACCGTTCGGGCCTCGAGGAGATCTTCGAGGAGATCTCCCCGATCGAGGACTTCTCCGGCTCGATGAGCCTCAGCTTCCGCGATCACCGCTTCGAGGAGTCCAAATACTCCGTCGAGGACTGCAAGGAGCGGGACCAGACCTACTCCGCGCCGCTGTTCGTCACCGCGGAGTTCATGAACACCACCACCGGTGAGATCAAGAGCCAGACGGTCTTCATGGGCGACTTCCCCCTGATGACCGAGCGCGGCACCTTCATCATCAACGGCACCGAGCGCGTGGTCGTCTCCCAGCTCGTCCGCTCCCCGGGCGTCTACTTCGAGCGCACCCCCGACAAGACGTCCGACAAGGACATCTACACCGCCCGGGTCATCCCGAGCCGCGGCGCGTGGCTGGAGTTCGAGATCGACAAGCGCGACATGATCGGCGTGCGCGTCGACCGCAAGCGCAAGCAGTCGGTCACCGTGCTGCTCAAGGCGCTCGGCATGTCCGAGGCCGAGATCCGCGAGGAGTTCGCCGGATTCGAGTCCATGGAGCTGACGCTCGAGAAGGACCACATCGCCGGCCAGGATGACGCTCTGCTCGACATCTACCGCAAGCTGCGCCCGGGCGAGCCGCCGACCCGCGAGGCCGCCCAGACCCTGCTGGACAACCTCTACTTCAACCCCAAGCGCTACGACCTGGCCAAGGTCGGCCGTTACAAGATCGGGCGAAAGCTCGGCCGCGACGTCGACCTGCACGACTCCGTCCTCACCCTCGAGGACATCGTCGCGACGATCAAGTACCTCGTGGCCCTGCACCGCGGCGACGAGACGATCACCGGTGTCCGTGACGGCGAGACGGTCGACCTGGCCGTCGAGACCGACGACATCGACCACTTCGGCAACCGCCGCCTGCGCAGCGTCGGCGAGCTCATCCAGAACCAGGTCCGCACCGGCCTGTCCCGGATGGAGCGCGTCGTCCGCGAGCGGATGACGACCCAGGACGTCGAGGCGATCACCCCGCAGACCCTGATCAACATCCGCCCGGTCGTGGCGTCGATCAAGGAGTTCTTCGGCACCTCGCAGCTGTCGCAGTTCATGGACCAGAACAACCCGCTGGCCGGCCTGACGCACAAGCGTCGCCTCTCGGCCCTCGGCCCGGGTGGTCTCTCCCGCGACCGCGCCGGCATGGAGGTCCGTGACGTCCACCCGAGCCACTACGGCCGTATGTGCCCGATCGAGACCCCGGAAGGCCCGAACATCGGCCTCATCGGCTCGCTCGCGTCCTACGGGCGGATCAACGCCTTCGGATTCATCGAGACCCCCTACCGCAAGGTCGAGGGCGCGACGGTCACCGACGAGATCCAGTACCTGTCCGCCGACGAGGAGGACAAGTTCGTCATCGCCCAGGCGAACGCCGCGCTCAACCCCGACGGCACCTTCGCCGAGGAGCGGGTCCTGGTGCGCACCAAGGGCGGTGAGGCGATCGACGTCGCCGCCGACGAGGTCGACTACATGGACGTCTCGCCGCGGCAGATGGTCTCGGCCGCGACCGCGATGATCCCCTTCCTCGAGCACGACGACGCCAACCGCGCGCTCATGGGCGCCAACATGCAGCGTCAGGCGGTCCCGCTGGTGCGCAGC
The DNA here is from genome assembly GCF_001050535.1 of Nostocoides australiense Ben110. Taxonomy (GTDB): domain Bacteria; phylum Actinomycetota; class Actinomycetes; order Actinomycetales; family Dermatophilaceae; genus Nostocoides_A; species Nostocoides_A australiense. The sequence goes on from NZ_HG764815.1 coordinate 377,906, forward strand.
GAGGCCCCGCTCGTCGGCACCGGCATGGAGTTCCGCGCCGCGCTCGACTCCGGCGACGTCGTCCGGGCCGAGAAGGCCGGTGTCGTCACCGAGGTCTCCGCCGACCTGATCTCCGTGGCCGCCGACGACGGCAGCCACCGCACCTACCGGGTCGCGAAGTTCGCGCGTTCCAACCAGGGCACCTCATACAACCAGCGTGTCGTGGTCGCCGAGGGTGACCGGGTCGAGGAGGGTGGCCTGCTCGCCGACGGTCCCGCGACCGACAACGGCGAGATGGCGCTCGGCAAGAACCTGCTCGTGGCGTTCATGCCGTGGGAGGGTCACAACTACGAGGACGCGATCATCCTCAGCCAGCGCCTGGTCCAGGACGACGTCCTGTCCTCGATCCACATCGAGGAGCACGAGGTCGACGCCCGCGACACCAAGCTCGGCCCCGAGGAGATCACCCGGGACATCCCGAACGTCTCCGAGGACGTGCTGGCCGACCTCGACGAGCGCGGCATCATCCGCATCGGCGCCGAGGTCCGCGACGGCGACCTGCTCGTCGGCAAGGTCACGCCCAAGGGTGAGACCGAGCTGACCCCGGAGGAGCGCCTGCTGCGCGCCATCTTCGGCGAGAAGGCCCGCGAGGTCCGCGACACTTCCTTGAAGGTGCCCCACGGCGAGACCGGCACGGTCATCGGCGTCAAGGTCTTCGACAAGGAGGACGGCGACGAGCTGCCCCCGGGCGTCAACCAGCTGGTGCGCGTCTACGTGGCCAACAAGCGCAAGATCACCGACGGTGACAAGCTCGCCGGCCGCCACGGCAACAAGGGCGTCATCTCCAAGATCCTCCCGATCGAGGACATGCCCTTCCTCGAGGACGGCACCCCGGTCGACGTCGTGCTCAACCCGCTCGGCGTGCCCGGCCGGATGAACATCGGCCAGGTCCTCGAGCTGCACCTCGGGTGGGCCGCCAGCCGCGGCTGGCAGGTCCCGGACGGCGCCGAGTGGGCCGCGGGTATGGCAGCGGATGCTCACAATGCGCCCGCCGGCACCCGCGTCGCCTCGCCCGTCTTCGACGGTGCCCGCGAGGAGGAGATCTTCGGTCTGCTGGAGTCCACGACGCCGACCCGCGACGGTCAGCGCCTGGTCGCCGGAAACGGCAAGGCCCGCCTCTTCGACGGCCGCTCCGGCGAGCCCTACCCCGAGCCGGTGTCCGTCGGGTACATGTACATCCTCAAGCTGCACCACCTCGTGGACGACAAGATCCACGCCCGCAGCACGGGTCCGTACTCCATGATCACGCAGCAGCCCCTCGGTGGTAAGGCCCAGTTCGGTGGCCAGCGCTTCGGCGAGATGGAGGTGTGGGCCCTGGAGGCCTACGGCGCCTCCTACGCCCTGCAGGAGCTGCTGACGATCAAGTCCGACGACGTCAACGGCCGCGTCAAGGTCTACGAGGCCATCGTCAAGGGCGAGAACATCCCCGAGCCCGGCATCCCCGAGTCCTTCAAGGTGCTCATCAAGGAGATGCAGTCCCTGTGCCTGAACGTCGAGGTCCTCTCTCGCGACGGCAGTTCGATCGAGCTGCGCGACACCGAGGATGACGTCTTCCAGGCGGCCCAGGAACTCGGCATCGACCTGAGCCGGCGCGAGCCGAGCTCGGTCGAGGAGGTCTAGGCGGTATGCCGCGCGCTCACCGACGAGGTGAGCGCGCGGCATACCACCCGCCGGCCTTGCGCCCTTCGGCCCCAGCGTCAAAAACCCTGTGGCCCAATGACATACGAGCGAAATACGGCACAACGGAAGTGAAGGAAGCACCGAGTGCTTGACGTCAACAACTTCGACCAGCTTCGGATCGGCCTGGCCTCGGCGGAGTCCATCCGCGAGTGGAGCCACGGCGAGGTCAAGAAGCCGGAGACCATCAACTACCGGACCCTGAAGCCGGAGAAGGATGGCCTGTTCTGCGAGCGCATCTTCGGCCCCACCCGGGACTGGGAGTGCGCCTGCGGCAAGTACAAGCGGGTCCGGTTCAAGGGCATCATCTGCGAGCGCTGCGGCGTCGAGGTGACCCGCGCCGCGGTCCGCCGCGAGCGGATGGGCCACATCGAGCTGGCCGCCCCCGTGACCCACATCTGGTACTTCAAGGGCGTCCCCTCGCGCCTGGGGTACCTGCTCGACCTGGCCCCGAAGGACCTTGAGAAGGTCATCTACTTCGCGGCCTACATGATCACCTCCGTCGACGTCGACCAGCGCCACGCCGACCTGCCCTCGCTCGAGGCGCAGATCGAGGTCGAGAAGAAGGAGATCGAGAACCGCCGCGACAGCGAGATCGACACCCGGGCCAAGAAGCTCGAGGCCGACCTCGCCCAGCTCGAGGAGGAGGGCGCCAAGGCCGACGTCAAGCGCAAGCTGCGCGACGGTGCCGAGCGCGAGATGGGCCAGATCCGCCGGCGCGCGGACGGCCAGCTCGACCGGCTCGACCAGGTCTGGGACCGGTTCAAGAACCTCAAGGTCCAGGACCTGGAGGGCGACGAGATCCTCTACCGCGAGATGCGCGACCGCTTCGGCCTCTACTTCGAGGGCGGCATGGGCGCGGCGGCGATCCAGAAGCGTCTGGAGACCTTCGACCTGGAGGCCGAGGCCGAGTCGCTGCGCGAGATCATCGCCACCGGCAAGGGCCAGAAGAAGACCCGCGCCCTCAAGCGCCTCAAGGTCGTCTCGGCGTTCATGACGACGGACAACAACCCGGCCGGCATGGTGCTGGACGCGGTCCCGGTCATCCCGCCGGACCTGCGCCCGATGGTCCAGCTCGACGGTGGCCGCTTCGCCACCTCCGACCTGAACGACCTCTACCGCCGGGTCATCAACCGCAACAACCGGTTGAAGCGGCTGCTCGACCTCGGCGCCCCCGAGATCATCGTCAACAACGAGAAGCGGATGCTGCAGGAGGCCGTGGACTCGCTGTTCGACAACGGTCGTCGTGGCCGGCCGGTCACCGGCCCGGGCAACCGGCCGCTGAAGTCGCTGTCCGACATGCTCAAGGGCAAGCAGGGCCGCTTCCGTCAGAACCTCCTCGGCAAGCGCGTCGACTACTCCGGCCGGTCGGTCATCGTCGTCGGCCCGCAGCTGAAGCTGCATCAGTGCGGCCTGCCCAAGCAGATGGCGCTGGAGCTGTTCAAGCCGTTCGTGATGAAGCGTCTGGTCGACCTCGACCACGCGCAGAACATCAAGTCGGCCAAGCGGATGGTCGAGCGGCAGCGCTCCGTCGTGTGGGACGTCCTCGAAGAGGTCATCACCGAGCACCCGGTGCTGCTCAACCGTGCGCCCACCCTGCACCGCCTCGGCATCCAGGCCTTCGAGCCGCAGCTGGTCGAGGGCAAGGCCATCCAGATCCACCCGCTCGTCTGCACGGCGTTCAACGCCGACTTCGACGGGGACCAGATGGCCGTGCACCTGCCGCTGTCGGCGGAGGCCCAGGCCGAGGCCCGCATCCTGATGCTGTCCTCCAACAACATCCTCAAGCCGGCCGACGGTCGTCCCGTGACGATGCCGACGCAGGACATGATCATCGGCCTCTACCACCTGACCTCCGAGGTCGGGCCGGCCTACGCCGATGACAAGCAGGAGCAGCTGCGCAGCTTCGCCAGCCCCGCGGAGGCCCGCATGGCCTTCGACGCCGGCACCATCAAGCTGGGCAATCTGATCCGGGTGCGGCTGCGCGACTTCGTGCCGGCCCTGGGGACCGAACTGCCCGAGGGCACCGAGGTCACCGAGGACGGCCGCGTCGACTCGCTCATCGTCGAGACCACGCTGGGCCGGGCGCTGTTCAACGTCGCCTTGCCGCTGGACTACCCGTTCGTCAACGAGCCGGTGGACAAGAAGCGTCTCTCGACGATCGTCAACGACCTCGCCGAGCGTTACAGCAAGGTGCAGGTCGCGGCCTCGCTCGATGCGCTGAAGGAGGCCGGCTACCACTGGGCGACCCGGTCCGGCACCACCGTGGCCGTCGCCGACGTGGTCACCCCGCCGCGCAAGGGCGAGATCCTCGGTGGTTACGAGGAGAAGGCCACCAAGGTCCAGACCCAGTTCGAGCGTGGTCTGATCACCGACGACGAGCGCCGTCAGGAGCTCATCGAGATCTGGACCAAGGCGACCAACGAGGTCTCCAAGGAGATGGAGTCCAACTTCCCGAAGGACAACCCCATCTTCCGGATGGTCAACTCCGGTGCGCGTGGTAACTGGTTCCAGTTGCGGCAGATCGCCGGCATGCGTGGCCTGATGGCCAACCCGAAGGGTGAGATCATCCCGCGCCCGATCCGCACGAACTTCCGTGAGGGTCTGTCGGTGCTGGAGTTCTTCATCTCCACCCACGGTGCGCGTAAGGGTCTGGCGGACACCGCGCTTCGCACGGCGGACTCCGGCTACCTCACCCGTCGTCTCGTCGACGTCTCGCAGGATGTCATCATCCGCGAGGAGGACTGTGGCACCGAGCGTGGCCTGACCATGCCGATCGCCGCGACCAGCGAGTCCGGCACCCGGATCGTCAACGACGAGGTCGAGACCTCCGTCTACGCCCGAACCCTCGCCGAGGACATCACGGTCGACGGCGAGACCCTCGCCGAGGCCGGCATCGACCTCGGGGACGTGGTCATCGGGGCGCTCTTCGCCGCCGGCGTCGACGAGGTCAAGGTCCGTTCGGTCCTGACCTGTGAGTCGCGGGTCGGCACCTGCGCCAAGTGCTACGGCCGCAGCCTGGCCACCGGCAAGCTGGTCGACATCGGTGAGGCCGTCGGCATCATCGCCGCCCAGTCCATCGGTGAGCCCGGCACCCAGCTGACGATGCGGACCTTCCACACCGGTGGTGTGGCCGGTGACGACATCACCCAGGGTCTGCCGCGTGTCGTCGAGCTCTTCGAGGCTCGCACCCCCAAGGGTGTCGCTCCGATCGCCGAGGCCACCGGCCGCGTCGAGATCGAGGAGACCGACAAGGCCCGCCGCATCCTGCTCACCCCGGACGACGGCTCGGAGGAGCACGCCTACCCGGTGAGCAAGCGCGCGCGTCTGCTGGTCGCCGACGGCGACCACGTCGAGGTCGGCACCAAGCTCGTCCAGGGCGCCATCGACCCCAAGCAGGTGCTGCGCATCCTCGGCCCGCGTCAGGTGCAGATGCACCTGGTCGACGAGGTCCAGGCCGTGTATCGCCAGCAGGGTGTGGCCATCCACGACAAGCACATCGAGGTCATCGTGCGGCAGATGCTGCGCCGGATCACGATCATCGAGTCGGGCGATGCGGACCTGCTGCCGGGCATGCTCGCCGAGCGTTCACGCTTCGAGCAGGAGAACCGCCGCGTCGTCTCCGAGGGCGGTCGCCCGGCCTCGGGTCGCCCCGAGCTGATGGGCATCACCAAGGCCTCGCTCGCGACCGACTCGTGGCTGTCGGCGGCCTCCTTCCAGGAGACCACGCGCGTCCTCACCGAGGCCGCGATGGAGGCCAAGTCCGACCCGCTGCTCGGCCTGAAGGAGAACGTCATCCTCGGCAAGCTGATCCCGGCCGGCACCGGCCTGACCCGCTACCGCAATATCAAGGTCGAGCCGACCGCTGAGGCCCGCGCCGCGATGTACGCCATGCCGAACTACGACGAGTACGCCTACCCGGTCTTCGGGTCCGGCACCGGCGAGGCGATCCGCCTCGACGACGCCGAACTCGGCTTCGACCGTTTCGACTGACGCACCTCGTCCGAAACCCTCGACGGGTTTCGGTTCGGCCGGTTGCCGAGCGGGCGTTAAGGTATGCGGGGCGGTCGCCGCGGCGTCGCCCGCGCCGCCTTAGCTCAATTGGCAGAGCAGCCGCCTTGTAAGCGGCAGGTTGCCGGTTCGATTCCGGCAGGCGGCTCCGGTGGAGATGCGAAAAGGGCCCCGGGACGTTGTCCCGGGGCCATTCGCGCTTTGTCGTCCGCGTCCTAGAGGACGCGGTTGAGGTAGGTCTGCAGGGCCTTGGTGGTGCTGCTGCCCCACACGCCGGTCTGGCTGTGGCCGATGACGCGCTGCAGGGCCTTGGTGGTGATGGGGCCGACGATCCCGTCGGGGTAGACCTTCACCTTGCGCTGCAGGGCCTTCTTGTCCTCGGTGCCCCAGTTGCCGTTGACCGGGCGGCCGATCCACTTCTCCATGGCGGAGTAGGTCTTCGGGCCGAGAACGCCGTCGACGACCAGGTCGCCGCTGGTGCCGGTGCCGCCCGTCGTGCCCGTCGAGTCGGTCCACGGGTTGACCGCAAGACCGTTCGAGACGGTCAGGCCGGCCCGCACCGAGCACACAGGCCAGGCGCCGGGTCCCTGCACCTTCAGGACTTCCTGGGCGGTGTCGATCTGCTCGGCCTTGGACGCCTGGTGGGCGTAGGAGGCGTACTGGCCGCCGCCGAAGCCGAGCCAGGTGGAGTAGGAGAACTGCAGGCCGCCGTAGTAGCCGTTGCCGGTGTTGATCGACCAGTTGCCGCTCGACTCGCAGTCGGCGACACGGTCCCAGACGTGCTCCGCGTGGGCGACGCCGGGGGCGATCAGGACGCCGGCCGCGGCAGCGCCGGCGATGCCGGGGCCCGCGAGGCGGGAGCGGAGGGGACGCGGGGTGCGGTGGCGACCCACATAGGAGGTGGCGCGAGCCATGGGGGGATAGTCCTTTCCTGACTGGCGCCGCTGAGGTGAGCTGTCGGGTTAGGGAGGTCAGGTTCCCTGCCGCAGTGCGGCTGCACCCCAAGACCCGCATCGCTGCCGGTCAGTAGTGGTTCCCCCAGCCATCCGGTGGGGCATCTCGGGCCCGAAGGATCCGGACGTTGGATGGTTGGGCGCGCGCCGGATCGGATGAATTGGTGAGTTATCCAGTTGTCGGCGGCCAACGCCGCCCCCGGAAAGGTACGGGATCGCACCCCTCCCGTGCAATTGCTGTCCACCCGCTGTGCGGTGCGGGTCACGGTATGCCGTGTGCGCTGGGCACGAGAACGCGCCGGTGACCGAGTGGTCACCGGCGCGTCCCTAAGGGTATGCCGGGTGGTTACATCCCGCCCAGGCCCCGGGGGGAGCCGACGCCGGTCGGGGCGTCATACCCCTTCAGCCCGTTGCACAGGTAGTCGCCGCCGCACAGGCCGTTGGCCCCGCCGACGACATCGAAGAAGGCGCTTCGGTTGTCGTAGGGGGTGCGGCTGGTGAACGTGCTGCCGTTGCCCTTCAGGCCGATGAGGCCGGCGATGTAGGGGGCGGAGGCGCTGGTGCCACCGCCGATGATCCAGCCCGGTTCGAGCCCGAACGGGTTCTCATAGGTGTCGTAGACCGCCACCCCGGTGGCGGGGTCCGCGACGGCGGAGACGTCGGCGACGGTGCGCATCCGGCAGTGGGTGTCCTTCTGCCACGGGCTCTTCATCACGTAGGCCGAGCAGGCGCTGCCGCTGCCGCTCCAGACGTCCTCGTCCCAGCCGCGCCCGGTGCCGGGCTTCTTGGTGAGAGTCGTGCCGCCGACGGCGAGGACCTTGCGGAACACCGCAGGGGTGGAGGCTTGCATGAACCCGTAGTCACCGGAGGAGGCCACAGAGATCGTCCCGGGCTTCTCGTAGGCGTCCCGCAACTGCCACATATAGCCGCCTTCGCCCCCGCCATAGCTGTGGGACAGCACGGTGGCGCCCTTGCGGGTCGCGGTGCGAGTAGCTTCGGCCATGCTGTTCATGTAGTTGTCGTCGGCCTCGACGAGCATGATCTTGCAGGTCGGGCAGGCCGCCGAGACCATGTCGAGATCCATCGACCCCTCCAGGGCCCAGCCGCCGTCCGGCTGCGGGTAGTCGCCTTTGACGCCGCGCTGGTTCAGTTTGGTGAAGCAGCCGTTGGCGGTCGTGCACGGCGGCAGGCCCATCGTCTTGCGATAGACCGCGAGGTCCTTCTCCGCATTGGGGTTGTCGAAGGCGATGATGATGGCGACCGTGGTGTGTGCGCCCTTGGCGGGGGCCTTGTATGCCGAGCGGAGGTCGGCCGCAGTCATGCCGGGCGGGGTGCCCCTCGAGTCGAGACGGCGCGCGTTCTCCTGCCGGAACTGACTCATGCACCGGGCGTATTCGGCGCGTGTCTCGGCCGAACACGGCCGGCTCGCGCGAGGCGAGTCCGCTGTGGTCGGGGTCGCGCTGGCGCCGAGGGTGGGCGTCAACCCGAACGCCAGCGTGGTGGCGGCGGTGGCGGCGGTCACGGCCCGCCGGAAAGTGTTGCGACGCATGGTTTCTCGCTTTCTCGTGCCGTCCGCGATCAGCCGGCCAGCCCGAAGGCGCCGGTGATCTGCTCGGTGTAGGTGGAACCGGCGGCGTCGGCGACCGACACCTTCAGGTTGACTCCAGTGCGCCCCGACCCGGGCTCGGGGATGGTCAGCGCAACGGCGCGCTGGGCGCCGGACCCGGTGACGGGGGCAGCGGTCCAGGTCTTCCCGTCATACGACACCCAGACCTTCACGGACGTGACCCCCTTTGCGGTGGCCCGGCCGACCTGGTTGACCGTGAGGTCGAGTCGGCGTTTGCCGGCCGGCAGCGCGCCGAGGGCGGTCTGACCCGCGATGCGGTAGTCCACGCTGAGGAAGGGCAGTACCCGGCAACCCGTCTCGGCGAGGCACATCCACCCGTCGGGTGCCGGGAAGGAGGCCGCCATCTTGGTCGACGAATTCGTCGACAGCACCGTCGTGCGCGGGAAAACGGCGCCGGAGCGGGTGGCGACATGGGTGGTCGTCACGGACTTGGTCCCCGCAGGAAGCGCAGAGTAGCCGGACAACTGGCCCTGACCGGCATACAGAACCGTGTCGTCGGCCTTGATCGTCACGCGGCCGAGGATGTCTGGCTCGACGCGGTCGGCGGAGCCCAACTGGGCGTTGGTGCTCAGCGGCGGCGCCTCGACGTTGAAAACGCCGTCGGCGACGCACGCCGGACAGATCTTGAACGGCGCGCTGGCCGGCGGGGCGGCATACCGCTGATGCAGGGGGCCGACACCCCAGACGACGCTCTTGATCGTGCCCGGCTTGGGGGAGGCGGCGGGCGGTGAGGCGAAACTGCCCTTGGTGGTGAATGTCGGGTCGAAGCTGATGTATTGGTCCAGGCGAGCGCTGTGGTCGAGCCCGGGCCCAGCGGTCGCGTAGGTGGTGAGGCGGTCGCCGGGCAGTGGCGCCCCGAGCGACCAGCCGCCGCCGGGACCCATGACCGCCCGCGCGAAACTCGCCGACGCGAGACTTCGCACTCCGGTGAAGCGATCCTTGTAGGTCATCAGGTTCGAGGCGTCGCTGTGCTTGACGATCGTGCCGTCGGGGATGCGCCCGTCGATGGAGTAGTGGGTGGCGAAGCGGTATGCGGGGGTGACCCCGCCCGGTGAGACGGCGAGGTAGTCCTTGGTCAACGACTGGATGCCGTGCAAGGTCCCGACGGTCGGCACGACTCGCACGGAGAAGCTGTCGTCACCGAGGGCGCTGAGGCTGAAGCCCACGCCGCCGGTCGGTCCCTGGATCTCACGATTGACGGACTGTGCCCAGAACGGGTTGACGACGGGCTTGTTGACGCTCGTCTTGAGCCGCATGGTGGCCTTGCGCAGGTCGAGGACGATTTCGTCCCCGTCGCCCACGGTGGTCTCGCGGCCCGCGCCCATCGCAACGACCGGTTTGCCGGCCACCTCGGTGAACGTGCTCCCCAGCAGCTGATAGGTGCCGGCGGGAACGCTGATCTTGGCGATGCCGTGCGTGGTGAAAACCATCCCGTTGCCCTTGCCCGGATCCACGACATTGGTGAACCCGACCAGGTCATCCAGCGGGCGTCCGTCGAGGCCGATGAGCCGGATGGTGACGGTGACCATGGGCCAGCGTGGCGTGGCCGCCGGCTGCGCGGGTGGCGCGACCGTGCGGACGTGGGCGAAGAGGGTCTTGGCGTCCGTCGTCGCCAGCGCGCGACCGAGCGCGGCGCTGCTGGCGGCGTCGACATAACCGGTGGCGGTCGTGCCCGTGCGAGCGGTGATCACGATGCCCGGGACGGCCGTGGGCGCCGAGGAACTGGCGTAGGTGACGTTGACGGCGGTGCGGCCGCTGCCGCGCGCGGCGAGAGTGCCGACGTCGAAGAGGGCCTTGTCGAAGACCCGGCCTGCAACTCCTGACATGCGCCGGGGGATGACATAGGTCGTCGTCCCGATCGTCATGCTGCGCGCCCCCGCCCTGGCCAGGTCAGCCGGCGCAGTCACAGTGGGCGCCGCGCCCGGATTGCGTTGCACGCCAACGCGATCCCCATTCGGGAGGACGGCCACTCCTGTTGAGACGCTGGATGGCGCCGTTGGCGTCCAGGTGCGGGAGGGCGGCCTGGTGCCGGCTGCCGGGGCGGGGCTCGAGGCCGTCGCGGTGCCGGCACCGACGCCGGCGGCCAGGACCGTGCTGCCCGCCATCGCCGCGATGAGGTTCTTCTTCATCCGTCACGCCTTTCGGTGTTGAGGTTTGGCAAACGTTGAGTGTCCGAAGACCGCTCCGGTGTTTCAGGCGGGTGGGATCTCGAGCGGGGAGGACGACATGGCGCCCCACCGGCGCGTGCTTCGAGACGTGGCAACGTGATCCATCCCCTGCGTGGCGCCGTCCCGGGCTCGTGCAGACGGTGTCTGCGCTCGTCGGTGCCTGACCCGATCCTCACACCCCATATACCGGGTATGTCAAGGCTTCGTTGCGGCGAATCTCTGCGGACCGCATCCGCGCCCGTGACCTGCTCGCCAGCGGCGGAAAGTCGCTCTGAGCTCAGCGGCCGAGGACGTGCCGGGAGATGACCAGGCGCTGGATCTGGTTGGTGCCCTCGAAGATCTGCGTGACTTTGGCCTCGCGGAAGTAGCGCTCCACAGGGAAATCCTGGGTGTAGCCCGCGCCACCGAGCACCTGCACCGCGTCCGTGGTCACCTTCATCGCGGCATCGGTGGCCACGAGCTTGGCGATGGCGGCCTCCTTGCTGAAGGAGCGCCCGGCATCGCGCAGGCGAGCGGCATGCAAGTAGGTAGCGCGGGCGGCGCCGATCGCCGCAGCCATATCCGCGATGACGAACGCCAACCCCTGATTCGACGCGATCGGCCGGCCGAACTGCTCGCGCTCGACGGCATACAGTGCCGCCAAGTCGAGCGCGCCCTGTGCCAAACCCGTTGCGCCAGCAGCGATTCCGAGGCGCCCGGAGTCAAGCCCCGCTAGCGCGATGGGCACCCCCTGGCCCTCCTCGCCGATCCGCCGCGAGGCGGGCACGCGCACATCCTCGTAGATGACCTCCCGCACCGTGTCGCCGTGCAGTCCCATCTTGCGCTCCGGCGCGCCGAAGGAGAGGCCAGGTGTGTCGGCGGGAACGATGAAGCACGACACCCCACGCCCCCCGTCGTCGGAGGTGCGCGCAAAGGTCGTATAGAAGTCCGCGTGCCCGGCATGGGAGATCCACGCCTTCTTGCCGTTGATGACGTAGTCGTCGCCGTCGCGGCGGGCGCGCGTGGTCATCGAGGCGATATCGCTGCCGGCCTGGGTCTCCGAAAGGGCGTAGGCACCCAGGGTCTCGCCGGAGAGCATGTCGGGCAGGAGGTCGGCCTTCTGTTCATCCGTGCCATAGGTGAAGACCGGGTAGCACGTCAGCGTATGAACCGAGATGCCCAGCCCGGCTGCCATCCACGCGCTCGAAAGCTCTTCCAGCACTTGCAGATAGACCTCGAAGGGCTGCCCGGCCCCACCGAACTCCTCCGGATAGGGCAGCGACATCAACCCGGCCTGGCCGAGCATCCGGAAGACGTCACGCGGGAAGGCGTCGCTCTTTTCCGCGGCCGCCTCGGAAGCGTCGGCCCGCGGCCGCAGCTCCTTCTCGGTGATCTCTCGGACCAGATCGATCAGGTCGGCACTCTCGTCGGTGGGCATCAGGCGTTCGACGGGCATACCCGCAGCCTACCCAGCGGTATCTCCGACGTTTGGCGGGTCATAGCCCGCCAGATGTCGGACTTAGCGGGCGGGGTCGGCGGTGAGGCGGGCGGGCGGTATGGGTGCCGGAGCGGGGCGCTTGGCGGCGAGGGCGTCGCCGGAGGAGCGGCCGTGCAGGTGCCGGTTCACCCAGGGGCCGAAGTGCTCCTTGCCCCAGGCCGCGTGGCCGGCGAAGGCCTCGC
>NZ_HG764815.1:390139-405004 GCF_001050535.1 Nostocoides australiense Ben110
CGGTCCTCCCAGGCAATGACGGCGTCATGCGCGCCCATCCGGGTCAGCATCGCCCCGATGGCGTCGCCGTCCCGGATGACGACCCGGTCGACGCCGCGCACATCGCGGGCCTTGGCCGGGATCTCCAGCCGCCGCGCGGCACCGACGAGCGCCAGGCCGGCTTCCGGGCCGGGACAGGTGATCTCGAGCGCCGACGACCGGCCAGGCTCGGTCAGCGAGCCATGGGCGAGGAAGGCACCACGCCAGGCGGCGACCGAGTCGCACATCGAGCCGCCGACGACCTTGGCGGGCAGTCCGCGCACCGGGCGACCGCGCGCGTCGATCAGTCCGGTCTGCCGGGCCAGGAGTTCACCGCCCTCGACGATCCGCACGACATACCGGCTGCCCTTGCGCAACCCGCCGGCGGCCATGACGACGACCTCGCTGCGGTGCCCATAGAGCTCGTAGACCTCTTTGCGCAGCCGCCGGGCCACGCTCGCGGTGTCGAGTTCGGCCTCGACGACGATCTTGCCGCCGATGATGTGCAGGCCACCGGCGAACCGCAGCATCGAGGCAACCTCGGACTTGCGACAGCAGGTCTTGGTCACCTCGAGGCGACTGAGTTCGTCCTTGACGGAAGCGGTCATGGCCATCGGGCTATGGTGCCATCCGCCGGCGGGTCTCGCTGAACCCGGGGGCCGCGCTCTTGGTCACCTCATCCCGTCCGCCGCTTCAGTCGCCGAAGATGTCCCGGTATGCCGCGGCGAGGCGCAGCGGGTCGTGGGCGCCGGGCGTTCTGGGGTTGGAAACGTCCGCGATGACGAGCCTCGCGCCGAGGCCGGCCACGGCCTCCTCGAGGGCGGCCACGTCGTCGACGATCGTGGGGTCGGCGAGGACGATGTCGAGCCGCAGGTCGGGGGCGTGCTCGCGCAGCGTCTCGATGTGCCGGACCGCGGAGAACCCCCGCGTCTCGAGGGTGTTCATCTCGAGATTGAGGGTGAGCAGGCGGCGCGCCGGGCTCGCGACGAGGGCCTGCCGCAGCTTCGGCACCAGCAGGTGCGGCAGCACCGAGGTGAACCACGACCCCGGGCCGAAGATGATCCAATCCGCTTGTGCCAGAGCGGAAATCGCCTCGGGGTGGGCGGGCGGATCGGGCGGGATCAGCGCCACGGACCGCACGTGACCACTGGTTTTCGCCACCCCGTCCTGGCCGCGAATCTCGGTGCACAGATCGAGCCGGTCCGGATCCAGGGCCACTTGCGCGGTGATGTCGAGCGGGACGGCCGCCATCGGCAGCACCCGGCCGCGGGCATTGAGCAGCCGCCCGACGAGGTCGAGACCGTAGACCGGCTCCGGATCGAGATCCCACAACGCGAGGATGAGCAGATTGCCCAGGGCGTGGCCGCCGAGCGGGCCGTCCCCCGAGAAGCGGTGCTGCAGCACATCCCGCCACTGGTGACCCCAGTCGCTCTCGGCGCACAGGGCCGACAGCGCCATGCGGAGGTCCCCCGGCGGCAGGACGCCGAACTCCTGGCGCAGCCGGCCGCTGGAGCCGCCGTCGTCGGCGACGGTGACGATCGCGGTGATGTCGTCGCAGACATGCCGCAACGCCGAGAGCGAGGCGGCCAGCCCGTGCCCTCCTCCGAGGGCGACGACGCGCGTCATTCGCGCCCCAGGTCACGATGGACGACGAAGGTGGCGAAGGCGTCACCCTCCAGTCGCCGCCCGAGCGCCTCGGCCACGGCAACGGACCGGTGCTTGCCGCCGGTGCAGCCGACGGCGAGGGTGACATAGCGCCGACCTTCGCGTTCATAACCGGCCGCGACGGTCTCCATGAGCGCCGCGACCCGATCGACGAACTCCTCCGCGCCCGGCTCGGAGAAGACGAACTCCGAGACCGGGGCGTCGGTGCCGGTGAGGCTGCGCAGCTCCGGCACCCAGAAGGGGTTGGGCAGGAAGCGCATGTCGAAGACGAAGTCGGCATCGAGGGGCACGCCGTACTTGAACCCGAACGGGACGACCGCCAGCCGGGTGCGCTGCTCGATCTGCGAGAAGAGCGGGGTGATCTTGCGGGTCAGCTGGTGGACGTTGAGTCCGCTGGTGTCGATCAGAACGCTTGCGCTGCTACGCAGTTCGCCGAGGAGCTTCCGCTCCGCCTGTATGCCGTCGAGCAGCCGCCCTTGTCCCTGCAGCGGGTGCGGCCGCCGGACGCTCTCGAAGCGCCGCACCAGTGCCTCGTCGGTGGCGTCGAGGAAGATCACGGTCGGGGTACGCCCGCTCTGGCGTAGCCGGTCGATCGCGCCGCTCAGCGAGTCGGAGAACTCTCTCGCGCGCACGTCGACGATCGCGGCCACTCGCCGATGCCGCCGGCCGGGGCGCCGCGAGACGCGGTGGGCGAGGTCGACGAGGTCGACGAGCAGCGGTGGGGGGAGGTTGTCGACGACGAACCAGCCGAGGTCCTCGAGGACGTGGCCCACCGTCGAGCGACCGGCGCCACTCATGCCGGTGACGATGAGGAATTCGACGTCGAGATCGGTGTCGGGGTCAGCCGAGGGCTGCGTCATCGGGTCCACCTCAGCGGCCGGCTCGCTCACGGGACCATTGTGTCGGATCGTTCGACGTCTGCCGGGTCGAGATCCGCCGGCCCATCCCCAGGGCCTTCTTCGTCGAGGATCTCGCCCGTCGTGAGGTTGACGGCGGGTTCGGCGGCGCTGCCCTGCAGGTGGCTCCATACGGCCTGGGCGAGGGCGGACCCGAAGCCGGGCACGACGGCGATCTCCTCGGGGGTGGCGGCGCGGATCTTCGCGACCGAGCCGAAATGCCGGCGCAGGGCTTTCTGGCGCTGCGCGCCGAGGCCGGGTATGCCGTCGAGTGCGCTCGTCGTCATCGCCTTGCTGCGCCGTTCGCGATGGAAGGTAATGGCGAAGCGGTGCGCTTCGTCGCGAACCCGTTGCAGCAGATACAGACCCTCGCTGCCGCGCGGGAGGATCACCGGGAAGTCGCTGCCCGGCAGCCATACCTCCTCCAGTCGCTTGGCGAGACCCACGCAGGCGATGTCGACGATCCCCAGCTCTTCGAGAACGCGAGCGGCCGCGTCGACCTGCGGACGGCCGCCGTCGACGACGAGAAGGTTGGGCGGGTAGGCGAACTTCTTGGCCTTACCGTCTTCGGTCTCGGTGCGTTCGATGCGGTAGCGGGCGAAGCGCCGCGTGAGGACCTCGCGCATCGCGGCGGTGTCGTCGACCTGTTCGCCCTTGACGATGAACCGGCGGTATTCGGATTTGCGGGCCAGCCCGTCCTCGAAGACGACCATCGAGGCCACGACATTGGTGCCTTGGACGTGGGAGACGTCGAAGCACTCGATCCGCAGCGGGGCCTCGTCGAGGCCGAGGGCGTCGGCGAGTTCGTCGAGGGCCTGGGCGCGGGCGGTCAGGTCGCCGGCGCGGGCGACCTTGTGTCGGGCGAGGGCTTGCTCGGCGTTGCGGCGCACGGTGTCGAGGAGGGCCTTCTTGTCGCCGCGTTGCGGGATCTTGACGGCGACCTTGGCGCCGCGCACCGAGCGCAGGAGCTCGGCCATGGCCAGCGGTTCCGGAGGCAGCACCGGCAACAGGATCTCGCGGGGTATGCCGTCGGCGGACTCCCCGCCGTAGACCTGCATGAGCAGCTGCTCGACGAGGTCGGGCACGGTTTCGCGGTCCATCTCGGCGACCCAGCCGCGCTGGCCGCGCACCCGCCCGCCGCGGACGTGGAAGACCTGGACCGCCATCTCCAGGCCGTCCTCGGCGATGGCGAAGACGTCGGCGTCGGTGGCGTCGGCGAAGACCACGGCCGAGCGCTCGAGCGCCTTGGTCATCGCCTCGATGTCATCGCGCAGCCGGGCGGCCTGCTCGAACTCCAGCTCGGCGGCGGCCTGTTTCATCTGGGCCGTGAGGCGCTTGACGAAGCGGCCGGTGTCGCCGGCCATGAAGTCGCAGAAGTCCTCGGCGATCTCGCGGTGCCGGTCCTCGTCGACCCGGCCCACGCACGGGGCGCTGCACTTGTCGATATAGCCGAGCAGGCAGGGCCGGCCCACCTGGCCGGCGCGTTTGAAGACGCCGGCGCTGCAGGTGCGGATCGGGAAGACCCGCAACATCAGGTCGAGGGTCTCGCGGATCGCCCACGCGTGGGCATAGGGCCCGAAGTATCGGGTGCCCTGCCGCTTGGCGCCGCGCATCACCATCGCGCGGGGGAACTGCTCCCCCATCGTCACGGCGAGATAGGGATAGGACTTGTCGTCGCGATATTTGACGTTGAACCGCGGGTCGAACTCCTTGATCCAGGAGTATTCGAGTTGGAGCGCCTCCACCTCGTTGGTGACGACGGTCCACTCGACGGAGGCGCCGGTGCGCACCATGGATGCGGTGCGCGGATGCAGGGCGGCGATGTCTTGGAAGTAGCTCGAGAGCCGCGAGCGCAGCGACTTGGCCTTGCCGACATAGATGACGCGGCCGTGGACATCCCGGAACCGATAGACCCCGGGATCCGTCGGGATCGACCCCGGCGCAGGGCGGTATGACGAGGGATCGGCCACCCGTGCAGCTTAGGCTCGCGGGCCGACAGCGGTGGATTCGCGCAGGTCAGGCCATGAACAATGGATCTAACGCTCTAGCTGATGGTGAGGTTGTCGCCATTCGTGGTGACGGTCTTCGCGGGTAACGCGGACGTCGCCGGGCCGGACACGACGGACCCGTCGCTGATGGAGAAGACGCTGTTGTGACAGGCACAGTCGATCGTGCTCGCGACCGAACTGACGATGCAGCCTTGGTGGGTGCAGACCGCGCTGAACGCCTTGTAGTCCCCCGCGCTCGGCTGGGTGACGACGACCTTGGCGTCGGCAAGGATGGTGCCGCCACCGACGGGGACATCCGCCTTCGCGACACTCGTGCCGCCGGCCGCGGCCGACCCGGATGCGCCGGCCGCTCCGGTGCTCCCGCTCGATGACCCATCGCTCGCACCGGATCCGCAGGCCGTCAGCGCCACCGCGGCGGCACTCGCTCCGCTCGCGGCGAGCATGGATCGACGCGTGGATTCGGCGATTTCGTGCGTCATCGGCATACCTCTCGTTGAGTCGTTACGGGCGCCCATCCTAGGCGAGCGGGATGTTTCTTGAGCGTTAAAACTCGGGTCCTGCGGTAACGAGACGACTACACAACCGGCGAGGCGTGTTGCTCCTTACCGATTTGCGGATACTGTGCGCCTACTCCGGCCAACCGCCGGGTCCGACGGGACGTGAACCGTCGGCACGTAATACAGGAGGAACACTCGTGCCCAAGCGCTCCGCCGTCTCCGTCGGCGCAACCTTGCTCGTCGCCTCGCTTGCCCTGTCCGCGTGCGGATCCCGCGGCGGCAGCGACACCTCATCGTCCGCAGCCGGATCCGGTGCCAGCGCCGGCGGTGCCACCAAGACCGCCAAGATCGGCGTCATCGCCCCGCTGTCCGGAGACCTGGCAGCGCTGGGCCTCGGCATCCAGAACTCCGTCGACCTGGCCATCAAGCAGGCCAACGAGACCAACGCCATCCCGGGCTGGAAGCTCGAGTTGGCGGCCGAGGACGACCAGGCCACGGCCGATGTCGGCAAGAACGCCGCCACCAAGCTGGCGGGCGACAAGGACGTCATCGGCGTCGTCGGCACCCTGAACTCCAGCGTTGCCCTCCAGGTCCAGCCCGTCCTCAGCTCGGCGAATATCGTCCAGGTCTCCCCCGCCAACACCGGTGTCTCCCTGACCAAGGGCGAGGACGCGGCGAACCCGGCCCGGCCGTTCAAGACCTACTTCCGCACCTGCACCACCGACGCCATCCAGGGCCCCTTCGCCGCCCGCTTCCTCTTCGAGTCGGGCATCAAGGAGGTCGCGACCGTCCACGACAAGAAGGCCTACGGTCAGGGCCTGGTCCAAGCCTTCACCGAAGAGTTCGAGAAGCTCGGCGGCACCGTCGTCGCGGCCGAGACGATCAACCCGGACGAGGACAAGTACGACGCTGTCGTCTCGGCGATCAAGCCGAAGAGCCCCAAGGCCCTCTACTACGGCGGCGAGTACCCCAACGCGGGCCCGCTGAGCCAGCAGATGAAGAGCCAGGGCCTGAACATCCCGCTCATGGGCGGTGACGGCATCTTCGACCCGAAGTTCATCGAACTCGCCGGGTCGACGTCCGATGGCGACCTCGCGACGTCGGTGGGCGCCCCGACCGACAGCACCGACTCCGGCAAGAAGTTCCTGGAGGAGTACAAGGCAGCCGGCTACTCGGACCCGTCTGCGGCCTACGGCGGCTATGCGTATGACGCGGCGAACTCCATCATCAACGCGCTGAAGACCTCGCTGGCGAACGCCGCCAGCGTCGAGGATGCCCGCCAGGCCACCGTCGACGCCCTCGGCAAGGTCAGCTTCGACGGCGTCACGGGCAAGGTCGCCTTCGACGAGTTCGGCGACACCACCACCAAGATCCTCACGGTCTACAAGGTGACCGGCGGAGAGTGGAAGACCGAGAAGACCGACGAATTCAAGTGATCGGCTAGGCCGATCCGAGGCAATGGCGTCGATGGGGGGCAGCACGCTGTCCGTCATCGACGCCATTGCATTCGGAGTGCGCGCAATGCGGTGCGCTCCTCTCGAGGCGTCGCGTTATCTCGATGTCGGCCCCGTTCGCTAGCTTTCTCCCAGCACTCGCGCTGTGACGCCGGTCACCCCCGGCGCGCGGCCTGACACCTAAGGAGCAGACCCTTCGTGGAGATCTTCCTGCAGCAGCTCGTCAACGGGCTGACGCTGGGCTCCCTCTACGCGCTGATCGCCGTGGGCTACACCGTCGTCTACGGCATCGTCCAGTTGATCAACTTCGCCCACGGCGAGGTGTTCATGATCGGCGCGTTCGGAGCCCTGGCCACCTATCTGCTCCTCTTCCAAGGCCAGACCGCGCTGTGGATCCTGCCGATCATGATCATCGGGGCGATGATCGCGTCGGTGGGGACCGCCGTGCTCATGGAGCGGGTGGCCTACCGGCCCTTGCGCAATGCCCCTCGCCTGGCACCCCTGATCACCGCCATCGGCATCTCGGTGTTTCTCCAGGAGTTCGTGCGCTTGTTCTTCGACAAGGTGCCCGGCACCGACTTCCCGTCCGCGAAGGCCAAGATCCCCTTCCCGCAGATCGACGTCGTCACCGGGAGGGCCTTCCACCCGATGGAGGGCGTCACTATTCAGCGGGCGGCGATCTTCACCGTGGCGATGCTCCTGCTGAGTGCCGTGGGCCTGTGGTGGTTCGTCAACAAGACCAAGCTGGGCCGCGGCATGCAGGCGGTCTCGCAAGACCCCGATACCGCACGCCTGATGGGCATCAACGTCGACCGCATCATCGTCGTCGCCTTCGCCGTGGGTGCCGCGCTGGCGGCGATCGCGGGCGTGGCACAGGGCCTGCAGATCACGAATGTCAACTTCAAGATGGGCTTCATCGCCGGCCTGAAGGCGTTCACCGCTGCCGTCCTGGGCGGCATCGGCAATATCCAGGGCGCCGTCGTGGGCGGCTTGGTGCTCGGGCTCGCCGAGGCCTTCATCACCCAGTACACCGGCATGCTGCCCGATCCCTTCGGACAGTTCGGCGGGTCCTCATGGAAGGACGTGTGGGCCTTCGCGTTGCTCATCGTCATCCTGGTATTCCGGCCCCAAGGCCTGCTCGGCGCGAAGGTGGTGGACCGCGCGTGAACCTGCCGACCCTCCCCGACACCCTCCGCGAGCAGCACTCCGGCAAAGGCTGGCCGCTGGCGCTCGTGGGTTCCCTGCTGCTGCTGGTCAGCGGCCTGCTCTCCTGGAGTTTCGACCCCAGCATCCTGGGCGACATCTCCATCGCCTTCTGGCCCGCCAGCCTGCAGCTGTTCGCGATGATCCTCGGCGCCGTCGGCGTCCTGCTCGCGCTCATGCACAGGGGTCCGCTGCACCGGCTCGGCGACTGGTTCGACACCGCCTTGGGGCTGCGCGCCCTCGGCACGGGGTCGCTGCTCTTCGTCGTGTTCTCCCTGGTCGCGATCGCCTCCGAGGCGGGTGGCCTGGTCAACGTCAACCCCGGCGGCTGGCTGGCACTCGCCGGCGCGCTCCTGCTGACGGTCGGGGCACGATTCGTGCCGCAGCGCCAGCTCAACAGCTTCGCCAAGGCCAAGGCGAACCCCGTTCTGGAGATCGTCGTCATCGTGCTCGGCATGGCCGCGATCCTTTTCGGTGCGGCATACGTCCTGGGACGAGACGACCCGTGGATCTTCGTCGGCTTCCTCGTCATGGCGGCCGTCGCCTTCATGGCCCTCGCCCGCGCCGGCTTCTTCACCTGGATGAGCCATGTCGCGCAACGGCACCGGCACGTGCTGACGCTGGCCGCCTTCGTCGTCGCGTTCCTGTTCCCGTTCACCCAGGACGGCTCGGACGCGAACATGTCGATCGCCACGCAGGTGCTCATATTTGCGGCCACCGCGATCGGCCTCAACATCGTCGTGGGTCTCGCCGGCCTTCTCGACCTCGGCTATATCGCCTTCCTCGGCTCCGGGGCGTATGTCGGCGCGATGATGTCGAATGCCGCCTCGGCCACGATCGGCTGGAAGCCGCCGTTCATCGTCGTCATGCTGATCGGTGCGTGCGTCGCGGCCACTCTCGGTCTGATCATCGGCTCACCGACCCTGCGGGTGTCGGGCGACTACCTCGCGATCGTGACCCTGGCCTTCGGTGAGATCTTCCGGCTGTCGATGTTCAACCTGGACGGCAACAACGGGCCGGACCTGACCAACGGCCCCAACGGCATACCCGGCATCCCGGATCTGAACCTCTTCGGCTTCGACTTCGGCAAGCCGCATACCGTCTTCGGGATCCAGCTCGGCCGGTTCAGCAACTACTACTTCATCCTGTTGCTGCTCATCGGGTTCATCATCCTGGTCTTCACCCGGCTCAACAACAGCCGGATCGGACGCGGCTGGGTGGCCATCCGCGAGGATGAGCGTGCGGCGGAGGCGATGGGGGTCAACACCTTCGGCCTGAAGCTGCTCGGCTTCGCCGTCGGTGCTTTCCTCGCCGGGCTCGCCGGGACGATCAAGGCGCACCAGGACACGGCGGCCTCCCCCGACCAGTACATCTTCCTCGAGTCCGCGTTCCTTCTCGCCGCCGTCGTGCTCGGCGGTATGGGGACCGTTGCCGGCGTCCTGATCGGCGCCACCATCCTGAAACTGCTGCCCGAGAAGCTGCGCTTCTTCAGCGAGTACCGGCTGCTGCTCTTCGGTCTCCTCCTCGTCATCATGATGCGGGTGCGCCCCGAGGGCCTGATCGCCAGCAAACGACGGCAACTGGAGTTCCACGAGGACGACGAGGAACTCGCCCAAGAGGTCCAAGCCGACCATCTGATCGACGCCGCACCGGAGGCAGCCCGATGACCGTGATCGACACCGAGGTCCAGGACGGCCGAGCCCGCCCCCAACGCGGTGCCAAGGTGCTGGACGCCGAGCAGGTCACCATGCGCTTCGGCGGTCTGGTGGCTGTGAACAAGGTCGACTTCGACGTCCACGAGGGCGAGATCGTCGGCCTGATCGGGCCCAACGGCGCCGGCAAGACGACGTTCTTCAACTGCCTGACCGGTATGTACAAGCCGACGTCGGGAACGGTGAAGTTCTACGGCGAGGTGTTGCCGCCCAAGCCCCGTGCGGTGGTCAAAGCGGGGATGGCGCGGACGTTCCAGAACATCCGGCTCTTCGGCAATATGACGGCACTCGAGAACGTCATGGTGGGGCGCTACTGCCGCACCACCTCCGGCGCGATCACGTCGGTGCTCCACGGGCCGAAGTACCGCCGCGAGGAGGCCGAATCCCGCTCGCGGGCGCAGGAATTGCTCGACTTCGTCGGGCTCGGCAAGTCCAGCGAGTTGCTGGCGCGCAATATGCCGTATGGCGACCAGCGGCGCCTGGAGATCGCCCGGGCGCTGGCGACGGACCCCAAGCTGATCCTGCTCGACGAACCCACGGCCGGCATGAACCCGCTGGAGACGCAGCAGGCCATGGACCTGATCTTCAAGATCCGTGACCAAGGCCTGGCCGTCGTCGTCATCGAGCACGACATGCGGTTCATCTTCCAGCTCTGCGACCGGGTGCTGTGTCTCGTGCGCGGCGAGGCCCTCGTGTGGGGCACACCCGGTGAAGTGCAATCCGATCCGCGCGTCGTCGAGGCCTATATCGGCGGCAGCGAACTCGAGGACGACGAGGACGAGGTGCAGGCATGAGTCACGCGGTTCACGAATCCGACCTGACCCGACCCGCATCGGCCCCGGCAATGCTGGAGGTCAAGGACCTCGAGGTCAGCTATGGCAAGATCAAGGCCGTCAAGGGGATCTCGTTCACGGTCGGCCAGGGCGAGGTCGTCTCGCTCATCGGCACCAATGGCGCCGGCAAGACCACGACCCTGCGGACGATCTCGGGCCTGCTGCGCCCGAGTGCGGGCTCGATCACCTTCCAGGGCAAGCGGATCGACGACGTGCCCGCGCACGAGATCGTGGTGCTCGGCATCGCGCACTGCCCCGAGGGCCGGCGCATCTTCCCGCAGATGACCGTCGAGGAGAACCTCCTTCTCGGCGCCTTCACTCGCGAAGACGGCGAGATCGGCAAGGACCTGCAGGAGGCCTACGAGCTGTTCCCGATCTTGCAGGAACGCTCCAAGCAGCCGGCGGGCACGTTCTCCGGCGGTGAGCAGCAGATGCTCGCCATGGGACGTGCGATGATGTCGCGACCCAAGCTGCTGATGCTGGACGAGCCGTCGATGGGCCTGTCGCCGCTGATGATGAAGCGCATCATGACGACCGTCCGCACGCTGCAGGACCGCGGCACCACCATCCTGCTCGTCGAGCAGAACGCGCAGGCCGCCCTGCGCTTGGCCAACAAGGGCTACGTCCTCGAGGTCGGCAAGGTCGTGCTCCAAGGCACCGGCCGGGAGCTGCTCACCTCCGACGACGTCCGCAAGGCCTACCTGGGAGAAGACTGACCGCCCGACTAGCCGGACTGGGCGACAGGGGTGTACACGGCGAGGAAGACCCCGACCATGTGCACGACGAAGGCCGCGATGGTGAAGGCGTGGAACACCTCGTGGAAGCCGAACCACCGCGGGATCGGGTTGGGACGCTTGATGCCGTAAACGAGGCCGCCGAGGGTATAGAGGATGCCACCGACGAGCACGAGCGTCAGGACGGCCACGCCGCCGCGCTGCAGGAAGTCGGGCAGGTAGAAGACGGCGGTCCAGCCCAGCGCGACATACGCGGGCGTGTAGAGCCAGCGGGGGGCGCCGACCCAGAACACCCGGAAGGCGACCCCGAGCAGCGCGCCACTCCATACGATCCACAACAGGGTGCGGGCCTGGTCCGGCGGGAGCAAGAGCACGGTGAACGGCGTGTAACTGCCCGCGATGATGACGAAGATATTGGAGTGGTCGATGCGCTTGAGCAGGCGCGCGACGCGAGGGGACCAGTGGCCCCGGTGATAGAGCGCGCTCGTGCCGAACAGGGCCGCAGCGCTGAGGGCGAACACGGCGCAGGCGATGCGACCTCGCCCGGGTGGGGCCAGGCCGACGAGGACGATCCCGGCCACCACGGCGAGCGGGAAGGCGCCCAGATGCAACCAGCCCCGCAACTTCGGCTTGACCTGATCGAGCACCCCGCCGGCCGCATCGGCCAGGGCGGAGCCACGCGTTGGTTCAGACGCTGCCGCGTTCACCCCTCCAGCGTAACCTACGCAACCGTAGGTTACTTGCCGGTAGTTCGCGAATCGAGGCTTGGGAAGTTCGGATGGGGGGATTGTCGGAGGTGCCGCCTAGCATTGCCGTCGTGACGATCTCGACCTCGAAACGTGGCGCCGGAAGCCGGCTCCACGACAAGCTCATCGTGCGTGGCGCACGGGAGCACAACCTCAAGGACGTCTCGGTGGAACTGCCCCGAGACAGCCTTGTCGTCTTCACCGGGCTGTCCGGGTCGGGCAAGTCCTCGCTCGCGTTCGACACCATTTTCGCCGAGGGTCAGCGGCGATATGTCGAGTCGCTGTCGGCGTATGCGCGCCAGTTCCTCGGGCAGATGGACAAGCCCGATGTCGACTTCATCGAAGGGCTCTCCCCCGCCGTCTCCATCGACCAGAAGTCGACCAACCGCAACCCGCGCTCGACGGTGGGCACGATCACCGAGGTCCACGACTACCTGCGTCTGCTGTATGCCCGAGCCGGTCGCCCCCACTGCCCCGTGTGCATGGAGCCGATCACCAAACAGACTCCGCAGCAGATCGTCGACCGGCTGATGGAGTTGCCCGACGGCACGCGCTTCCAGGTGCTCGCGCCGGTGGTGCGGGCTCGCAAGGGCGAGTATGTCGAGCTGTTCCACGAGCTGCAGAGCAAGGGGTTCGCGCGGGCGCGGGTGGACGGGCAGGTGGTCACCCTCTCCGATCACCCCAAGTTGGAGAAGCAGGTCAAACACACCATCGACGTCGTCGTCGACCGGTTGGTGGCCAAGAACTCCGACAGTGAGGCGGGGCGCTCGGCCAAGCGCCGGCTCACCGACTCGGTCGAGACGGCGCTCTCGCTGGCCGGTGGGCTGCTCGTGGTGGACTTCGTCGACCTGCCGGCCGACGACCCCGGGCGGGAGCGGCGCTTCTCGGAGCGGATGGCGTGCCCCAACGAGCACCCGCTGGCGATGGACGAGATCGAGCCGCGCTCCTTCTCCTTCAACAGCCCCTTCGGGGCGTGCCCCAAGTGCACGGGTATCGGCGTCGAACTCGAAGTCGATCCGGAACTCATCGTCCCGGACGAGGACTTGTCCCTGGCGCAGGGAGCCATTGCGCCATGGGGCCAGGGCAGCGGCTCGGCCGAATACTTCCAGCGGGTCTTGACGGCGCTCGCCGAGGACCTGACGTTCTCGATGGACACGCCGTGGAAGGCACTGCCAGAGCGCGCGAAAACCGCTGTCCTGCATGGCAAGAACCATCAGGTCCATGTGCGCTACCGCAACCGTTACGGCCGTGAGCGCTCCTACAGCACCGGCTTCGAGGGGGCGGTGCCGTTCGTCAAACGCCGTCATGCCGAGACCGAGTCCGACTGGAGCCGGGAGCGGTATGAGGGCTACATGCGTGAGGTGCCCTGCCCCGCCTGTGCGGGTACGCGCCTGAAGCCCGAGTCCCTGGCGGTGCTCATCGGCGGGCAGTCGATCGCCGCCGTGTCGAGGCTGTCGATCAAGGAGGCGGCCGGTTTCCTCGAAGCGGTCGACTTCACGACGCGCGAGCGCGCCATCGCCGAGCGGGTGATCAAGGAGATCAACGCCCGGCTGGGCTTCCTGCTCGATGTGGGACTGGACTACCTGTCGCTGGACCGGCCGGCGGGGACGTTGTCCGGCGGCGAGGCGCAGCGGATCCGGCTCGCGACCCAGATCGGCTCCGGGTTGGTGGGGGTGCTCTACGTCCTCGACGAGCCGTCGATCGGCCTGCATCAGCGCGACAACCACCGGCTCATCGAGACACTGGAGCGGCTGCGCGACCTCGGCAACACCCTCATCGTCGTCGAGCACGACGAGGACACCATCGAGCACGCCGACTGGGTTGTCGACATCGGGCCGGGCGCCGGTGAACACGGTGGCCACGTCGTGCACTGCGGGCCGGTGACCGACCTGCTCAGCCACCCCGATTCCATTACGGGGCAATATCTTTCGGGGCGGCTCGACATCCCCGCTCCCCCGGTGCGGCGGCCCATCGACCGGCAGCGCATGGTCAAGGTCGTCGGTGCCAAGGAGCACAACCTCGACGACGTCACCGTGTCCTTCCCGCTCGGCACCTTCGTAGCCGTGACGGGCGTGTCCGGGTCGGGCAAGTCGACGCTGGTCAACGACATCCTCTACAACGTGCTGGCCAACAAGCTCAACGGCGCCCGGCACGTGCCCGGCCGGCACAAGTCGGTCACGGGGTTGGAGCACCTCGACAAGGTCGTGCACGTCGACCAGAGCCCCATCGGGCGGACGCCGCGGTCGAATCCTGCGACCTATACGGGCGTGTTCGACCACATCCGCAAGCTCTTCGCCACGACCACGGAGGCGAAGATCCGCGGCTACCAGCAGGGCCGGTTCTCCTTCAATGTCAAGGGCGGGCGCTGCGAGGCCTGCTCGGGTGACGGCACGATCAAGATCGAGATGAACTTCCTGCCGGATGTCTATGTGCCGTGCGAGGTGTGCCATGGGGCGCGTTACAACCGCGAGACCCTTGAGGTGCACTTCAAGGGCAAGACGATCGCCGACGTGCTCAACATGCCGATCGAGGAGGCGGAGGAGTTCTTCGCGGCGGTGCCGGCGATCGCGCGCCACATGTCGACGCTCAATGCGGTCGGTCTGGGGTATGTCCGGCTGGGCCAGCCGGCGACGACGCTATCCGGTGGCGAGGCGCAGCGCGTCAAACTGGCCTCCGAGCTGCAGAAGCGCTCGACCGGCCGGACGATCTATGTGCTCGACGAGCCGACGACCGGCCTGCACTTCGAGGACATTCGCAAGCTGCTGATCGTCCTGCAGGGACTGGTCGACAAGGGCAACACGGTGATCGTCATCGAGCACAACCTCGACGTCATCAAGAACGCCGACTGGATCATCGACATGGGACCCGAGGGTGGGTCCGGCGGTGGCCGCGTGATCGCCCAAGGCACTCCCGAAGATGTTGCGGCAGATCAGGATTCGCACACCGGGCGCTTCCTGGCGCCGATTCTGGAGCGTTCCGCCCGGACCCCGCACCGAGCCTCCGCGACGGTGCAGGCCACGGCGAAGAAGGCGACCGCAACCAAGACCACGGCAACCAAGGCCACGGCAACCAAGGCTACGGCAACCAAGGCTACGGCA
>NZ_HG764815.1:405104-422195 GCF_001050535.1 Nostocoides australiense Ben110
CCCGGGCGCGCGCCGCGACCACCGACGCCGGGAGGTCCACGGGAAGCTCGGCCGCCCAGCACCCGTAGGTGGCCGTGAAGGGCCGGTCGGGCTGCGGGTCGACGAGCGCGGTGCGCAGTCCCCGACCGGCACATTCCCCCGCGACGGCACGGCTGGCGGGACCGCCCCCGATGACGAGTACGTCGAGCCGCGGGGTCGAGGTCGCAGGGTGGGCCATGCGGTGACGGTAGACACCGCGTGCCGGGCCGGGCAAGGCGGCCCCCTCCCAGGCGCAGTCGGGGGCGGCCCGCACATCCGTCTCACGGCCGGGAGTTGGCCTCCAGAAAGGCCAGGACTGCGAGCACACGACGGTTGGTGTCCCCGTCGTCCGGGAGGCCGAACTTGGTGAACACGGCCCGCATGTGGGCCTCGACCGTCCGATCGGACACCCGGAGCTGGTCGGCGATGCGGGCGTTGGACAGCCCTTCGGCCACGAGGGCGAGCACCTCACGCTCGCGCACGCTCAGCCCGACGACCGACGGTGCGGACTGGCCGCTCACGAGCGCCTGGACGACGACGGGGTCCAGGGCCACTCCCCCGTCGGCCACGCGGCGCAGGGCACGGTCGAAGTCGTCGAGGTGCAGGACGCTCTCCTTGAGCAGGTATCCGAATCCCGGCCTCCCGAGCAGGGGCAGGCAGTGCCGCAGCTCCACGTGCTGGGAGAGCAGGAGCATGCCGGTCCCGGGCCACGCCGACCTGAGCTCGACTGCCGCCACGGCGCCGTCGTCGGTGCCACCGGGCGGCATCCGCACGTCGACGACGGCGAGGTCGGGCTCGTGCTCGGCAACGGCAGAACGCAACAGCACCGCATCGCCGACTGCTGCGACGACGTCGTGGCCGGCGTCCTCGAGCAGTCGCACTAACCCCTCTCGGAAGAGGACCGAGTCATCTGCCACCACGATGCGCAGGCCCCGCACGTCAGATCACCGCCCGCACGGTCGTGCCCCGGCCCGCGACGCTCTCGACCGAGAGCTGGCCCCCCACGGATGCCACGCGGTCGCGAAGGGAGGCCGGTCCGTCCACGGGCGCGCCTCCGACACCGTCGTCACGCACCTCCACCGCGATGCGGTCCCCCGATGACCCGACCTCGACGTCGATGCGGCGTGCGCGGGCGTGCTTCAAGGCGTTCGCGACGGCCTCGGAAACGACGAGGTAGGCGGTGACGGTGCGCGTCTCGTCGGCTGGTGGAAGATCACCGACGACCAGGTCGACGGGCACCGGGCTCGCGGCCCGCACGGCCTCCAGTGCCGGCCCGAGTCCGTCGTCCAGGCGCGCCGGTCGCACCCCGTGAGCCAGGCGCCGCAGCTCTCGGACGGTCTCCTCGAGGTCCGCGACGACCGTGTCCACCTCCGCCGCCAGAACGGGGTCCAGATCACGCTGCAGCCGACGCAGCCGCATCCCCGTCGCGACGATCTGCTGCTGGGCGCCGTCGTGGAGGTCCCTCTCGAGACGCACCCGCTCCTCGGCGACGGCTTCGACGAGGCGGGCCCGGCTGGCCTCCGCCTCGGCCACGGCGCCACGGAGCCCGAGGCGCAGCCGGCTGACCTCGATGGGCACCCAGGCGGCGGTCGCGAGGTCGGCGACCCGACGCCGAGCCCGGGCGGTGTCGTGGTCGAGGTGGATTCGGGCGATGGGGACACCACACGAGGCGACCGTCACCCCATCCGGCTCGGGAACCTCGACGCCCTGCGGGTCGACCCAGGCGCCGTCGACCCTCACGAGCGCCAGGGTCAGGCCCGGGTCGCGCTGGGCCGTCCGTAGCACCGCCTGCACCTCTTCGGGCTCTCGGTGGCCTGCCCGCACGTCAGCCGCGAAGCGCTCGACCCCGGCCACGGCGACGTGACGGTCATGGTCCACCACCGCGCCGACGACCGACGAGATCCAGCGGTGCACGGGCAGCAGGAACAAGGCGGTGACGAACGCGGCCGTCACCGTCGTCACCTCGCTGGTGGCACCCACGGCCCGGCTCGTGACGAGCACGACCGCACCGAACAGCGCAGCCGACGCGAACGCGGTGACAAGAGCAGACACGGTGTCACCCAGCAGGCGGTCGACGTCGAACAGGTCGTGTCGCAGGATCGCCACGCCCACGGCTGCCGGCACCAGCACGACGATGGCGACGAGGTGGGGTGTGTACGCGAGCGCCAGCGGCGCCCCGAGGCCTTCCGCGACCCAGCCCGCGACCAGGAGGGCGGCAGCCACGACGCCGGCAAGGGCCAGCCACCTGACCTGCAGACGGCGCCGCTCGTCACCGTGGCGATAGGTCTGCACGACCGACGCGACCCCGAGGCCGACGCACGTGGCCACGAGGGCAAGGCCCAAGATGACCGCGACGACACGAGCCGGCCCTGACGGGGCGCCGACCACCTCGCCCCCGACCTGGCGGCTGCCCCACAGGGCGAACACGGTGGCCCCGGTCGCCGAAAGGAGGAGTACCGGGACTGCCCTCCACGGCCACCCGGGGCGTCGGCCGTCCGGGAAGACGAGCAGGAGGGCGACCAGACCCGCGACGTTGAGCGGCCAGATGCCGACGGAGATCGCCTGCGCGAGAGAAGCCCCCGGTGGCAACGAAGCGCCCTCAGCCGACTGCGCGAGCGCCTCGACGAGCACGACCGTGAGCGGGGCCGCAGCGCACCAGGCCATGGCCGGGCCGACAGCGGACGTCGGCTGCTCCCGCACCACCACGAACCCCACCCCCACCGCCGCGAGGGAGAGAACACCGGCGAGGACGTCGGCCGTCGATCCCGTCGCCACGCCGACGACGACCGTCGCCAGAACGACGACGGCTGCCAAGGCCGTGCACACCCGCACGGTTCGGGCCCGCATCTGGACATGGTGACACGCACCAGTGCAGAGCGGATCAGGGTCAGCACGTACGGCACATCCGGACCGACGCTTCGCGGCTGCGCGGATGCCGTCGCCCACCCGCCGGCGCGATGGTCGTCAGGTCCGCACTTCCATCCCATCGGAGGCCGTCATGATCCTCGTCTACACCGTGCTCCTCGCACTGCCCATCGGTCTGCTCGTCCACCGCCGACCCACGGCTATCCTCACCTACCTCGCCGTCGGCTCCTGGATCTTCACGTTCCAGTCCACGAGCCTGGTGTTGTCCTGGCTGGCCCACGAAGGGCGGTCGGCCTTCGGCCCGTTCCCGTCGGCCTTCCCGGCAGTCCACGACTCGGTCGAGCTCTACGGGTACGCCGCTGTCAACCTCGTCATCGTCGCCGTAGGGGTCGGCCTCGTCGTCCTCGGCGGGCGCCTGCGCACCCGACGTGCGCGCAAGAGCTCGGCGGCTGCACCGGGCGAGGCCGTGGCTGTCGGGTGAGGCCCGGCACCCGGCACCCGGACGGGTGGCGTCCGGCCCGGCGCGCTCGCCACGGACCTACCCGCCGGGACCCTCCTGGGAAGCGCGAGACACGTCCTGGACGACCTCGTTGCGCCGGAGGAACCACGGCTTGAACGGTGGGTCGAACCGGGCGAACCGAGGTGGCCCGACAGGTGTGAACCCGGCCGCGACCACGGCATCCTGTAGCTCATCGAGGTGGTGTTCATAGGCGGAGCGGGTCCACCGTCCGCGGTAGGCCATCGCGGCCGCCAGTCGCTCGGGAACGGCCCGGACGCGAACGTCGACGAGGCCGTCGATGTCTTCCCGGAGCCGAAGATCCGCGCCCAACTCGTTGCGCTGATGGATGTCGGCCTGGGCTATGTGACGCTCGGACAGTCAGCGAACACGCTGTCCGGCGGAGAGTGCCAGCGCGTGAAGCTGGCGGAAAGCACAGTGGCACAGTAGTTTTCGAGGGCCCGCCGGGTGAACTCCTGCGGTGCGAGCGCTCGATCACGGCGGCATACGTCAGACGCGAAGAAGGTTCGGTGAGCGCATGACCATGGTGACGGTCCTCGGCGGCACGGGGGAGACCGGCAGCCGTGTCGCGGCCAAACTGCGAGATCGGGGTGTGGAGGTGCGCGCAGTGTCACGTTCTAACGCGGTGCCGTTCGACTGGAGCCACGAAGCCACCGGGCCCGCAGTGCTCGAGGGCGCGAACGCTATCTATGTGATCGTGGACGAAAGCCCGCACTGGGTCGAGCGGCTGGGGCGGTTCCTGGACCTCAGCAGCGCCCGGGGGGCAGCGAATCGTGTTGTTGTCCGCGCGCGACTGGATCGACGCCGACCGCGTCGACGGGTTGGCGCGCGAAGACCTGGTGCGGCGCACCGGCATGGAGTGGACCATTCTGCGGCCGGCCTGGTTCGCGCAGAACTTCGACGCCCCCGGCTACTTCGCCGACGGCATCCGGCGAGGCCGCATCCTGCACGCGTCCGGGGACGGCCGGTGTCACTTCGTCGACGCGCGCGACATATCCGGCGTCGCCACTGCCGTGCTGACTGAGCCGGGCCACCACGGGCGGGAGTACGCGCTCGGCGGGCCGGACGCCATCACGATGTCCGACGTCGCCCAAGTCATCCGGCGCGCCCTGGAGCGGGCGGTCGCAGCAGTCGAGGTGGAAATGCCCGCCTACGAAAGGCATCTCGCGGGTCTAGCTACGATCTGGAGGCCATCCACGCCATCACCTACCTCGACCGTGCAATGAAGCGGGGTGAGCTCGACGACGTCAGCGACGGGGTCCAGATCACCCTGGGATTGCCGGCCACTTCATTCGCCAGGTATGCGCTCGACCCCGCGACCTGTATGACGTTGCGGGAGCGCTAGCGCACGAGGAGACAACGAGTGGGGGCGCCACATGGAGCGCCACCACTCAGTTGGGTGTGTTTGTCAGTCCAGGTTGGTGCACTGGCCGGTCAGGCCACCGCCAGCGGTGTTGCCGGAACCGGTAGGGGCGATGTCGTTGCCGAAGCACTGGCCCTGGCCGCCGATGGTGTTGTTCTTGGCCACGAAAGCGATCTTAACGTCGTTGTTGCGCAGCGCCATGTTGTGCCCAACGGTGTTGTTGCGCAGCCGGATCGCGGGGCTGTCGTTGCCCGCAACCTGGATGCCGCCGCGGACGGTGTTGTCGAAGACGCCGATGCGGTTGTGGTTGTTGTGCAGCAGGATGTTGTTCTTGACCGTCATCATGCAGATGGCGATCGGACCGTAGTTGTTCTGCAGGTTGATATTGCCGTCGGCGATAGGGTCGACCTTGCAGCCGGCGGTACCGATGATGATCTCGCCCTTGTTCGCTGGTCATGTGGCGTGTCGCGGGGAGAAGGCTCAGCAGCACCGGCTCTTGGGGTTGCGCTCCATCTCGGCATACTTCTCTCGCCAGAAGTCCGACTTCGTCGGCAGTGGACATCCGGGGTGGACGCGCTGCAGGTGAGCGCAGTAGCGGTCGTAGGCGTCCGCTCCGGTGACTCCTGACCAGAACCACCGGAGCGAACGACTCATGTCGAGCAATGTCATCCGTGATGAGCGCCGACCGGTGTCGGATCCAGGCCGGCTTCCTTCCATTCGTCGAGGACATCCTGCTCCGCTTTGGTCGGCAGGAACAGGCGTGGCGCGAAGATCTTGGACGGCACGTCCTCGGCCTCGCTGGTCGGCAGGCCGCCGGAACGTAGCGCTTTCAGCATGACGGCGAGGGCCGCGAGCACCACGATGATCACCAGAACGGCGTAGCTGATCGACAGCCAGCCCTGGATCGTCGTGTTGCGGATGACCTTGTCCATGTCCTCCATCGTCTTGGCGGGGGCGAGGATCTTTCCGCCTTCCTTCGCCGTGACGAACTTGTCGTGGTTGGCGAAGTAGCCGATGGCCGGGACGTCGCTGAAGATCTTCTGATAGCTCGCGGTGAGCGTCACCAGCAGGTCCCAGGCCAGCGGTATGCCGGGGATCCACGCCCATTTCGCCTTGCCCTGCTTGATCAGGATCGTCGTGACGACCGTGAGGGCGATCGCGGCGAGCAACTGGTTCGCGATGCCGAAGAGCGGGAAGAGGGTATAGATGCCGCCCAGCGGGTCACGCACGCCCATCAGCAGGATCGAACCCCAGCCGGCGACGACGATCAGCGAGCAGATCCACGCCCCGATGCGCCACGACGGGTCCTTGAACTTGCCCAGGCCTGGCAGGTTGCCGATGGCGTCGGAGAACATGAAGCGGGCGACCCGGGTGCCGGCGTCGACGGTGGTGAGGATGAACAGCGCCTCGAACATGACGGCGAAGTGGTACCAGAACGCCTTCATCCCGGCTCCACCGAAGGCCGACATGACCTCCGACATGCCGAACGCCAGCGTCGGTGCGCCGCCGGTGCGGCTGATGATCGACTTCTCACCGACATCCGTGGCTGCCTGCGAGAGCAGGGCGGGGTCGATGTTCGCCAGCGCGGCGCCGCCGGGTCCGACGAGCCCGAGCCCGTTGGTGTATGCCGCGGCGGTCTCCGGGGTGCCGCCGGTCAGGCCGGCGGGAGCGTTCATGGCGAAGTAGATGTGCTGGTCGATCGACACGGCCGCGACCATCGCCATGACGGCCACGAAGGATTCGGTCAGCATCGAGCCGTAGCCGATCATTCGGGCTTGGCTCTCCTTCTCGATCAGCTTCGGCGTTGTGCCAGAAGAGATCAGGGCGTGGAAGCCGGAGAGCGCACCGCAGGCGATCGTGATGAACAAGAAGGGGAACAACGAGCCGGCGAAGGCCGGCCCGGTGCCGGTGCTCGCGAACTCGGTTACGGCCGGCATCTTCACGACGGGCCGAGCGATGAGAATGCCCAGCGCCAGCAACGCGATCGTGCCGACCTTCATGAAGGTGGAGAGGTAGTCACGCGGGGCGAGCAACAGCCATACCGGCAGCACCGCGGCGCAGAAGCCGTAGGCGATGAGCAGCCACGCCAGGGTTTCCTTGCTGAGGGTGAACGTCTGCGAGAGCGTGTCGTGCTCGTGCACCCACCCACCGGCGAGGATGGCGAGGATGAGCAGAGCGACGCCGATGAGCGAGACCTCGTTGACCGCGCCCGGGCGGATGTAGCGCAGGTAGACGCCCATGAACAGGGCGATCGGGATGGTCAGGCCGACGGAGAAGACGCCCCAGGGGGATTCGGCCAGGGCGCCGATGACGACGATGCCGAGCACCGCGATGAGGATGATCATGATCGTCAGCACGCCGAGGATGGCCGCCCAGCCGCCGACCGGACCGAGCTCGTCCCGGGCCATCTGGCCCAGCGAGCGGCCGCGGCGACGGATCGACATGTGCATGACCATGTAGTCCTGCACGGCACCGGCGAAGACGACGCCGATGATGATCCACATCGTGCCGGGCAGATAGCCCATCTGGGCCGCGAGCACCGGGCCGACGAGGGGGCCGGCACCGGCGACGGCCGCGAAGTGGTGACCGAAGAGGATGCGCCGGTCGGTCGGCATGAAGTCCTTGCCGTTCTCGAACTCCTCGGCCGGCGTCATCCGGGTGTCCCGCGGCTGCAGCACCTTGTATTCGATGAGGCGGGCGTAGAAGCGGAAGGCGATGATGTAGGTGCAGATCGCCGCCACGACGAACCACACGGCATTGACGTTCTCTCCACGGACCAGAGCGATCATCGCCCAGCCGATCGCGCCGAGCAGGCCAATGAGGCCGAAGATCAGCTTGCCCTTGGGGGTGATGGTGTGCGGCTCCTCGACCGCGATCGGCGGCAGGTTCGGGTCATTGCGATAGACCCGCACTCCGTCGCCGCGTTCCTCCACCTGCGTACTCATGGCGGACCTCCCTGTCCCTACGTGCGCCAATGGCCGGAACCTACTCTCGGCCCGGCCTCCTCGTCATGCACCTTCAGGCACACCTGTCACACCCGTTTCTACTTTGTGACCTATCCGTCAAGCTGGCGGGCCGGATGCCGCGGGGACCAATAGCGTGGCGACGTGGACGAGAACACGGGACCGGTTGCCCTGATCGCGGAATTCACCACCACCCAGGAGCACCTCGACACGGTGCGGGGGCTGATCGCGGCCTACGGCGAGGTGGTGCGGGCCGAGCCCGGCAATCGTGCCTTCGACGTCTACACCCACGTCGCGGAGCCGACGAAGTTCTGGGTGCACGAGATCTATGCCGATCGGGCCGCCTTCGAGGCCCACATCGGCGACCCGGCCGGCACGGAGTTCAACGGCAAGCTCGTGCCGCTGATCATCGAGCCCGCGTCGGTACTGACCTTCCTCACACCGATCGCCTGACCGGCGACCTGCCCGCGGGCTGAGAGAATCGGCCCCGTGACTCCGGCACCCGACGCCCAGGCCCGCGAGGCTGCATACCAACTCGACCTGACCAGGCGCATGCGCGAGGCCGAGCAGGCCATCTTGACGCGCGCGCCCGAACACGACCTCGAGCCGGACCTGACCCGCATCGGCGCGGTCATGGAGCTGCTCGGCGATCCCCAGCACAGCTTCCCGGTCATCCACATCACCGGCACCAACGGCAAGACCTCGACGGCGCGGATCATCACGCAGCTGCTGACCACCAGCGGCCTGACGGTCGGACGGTTCACCTCGCCGCACCTGCATACCCTCCGCGAGCGCATCACCATCGGCGGTGAGCCGATCTCCGTCGAGGCCTTCCTCGCGACGTACGACGAAGTGCTGCCGCTGATCGAGATCGTGGACGCGCGCAGCCAGGCGGACGGCGGTCCGCGGATGACGTACTTCGAAGTGCTGGTTGCGATCGGGTATGCCGCATTCGCCGATGCCCCCGTCGATGTCGCCGTCGTCGAGGTCGGCATGGGGGGTGGCTGGGACGCGACGAATGTCGCCGACGGGCAGGTCGCTGTCGTCACCCCGATCGCGATGGACCACGCGCACTTCCTCGGCAACTCCCTCGAGGCGATCGCGGGGGAGAAAGCCGGGATCATCAAGCCGGACGCACTCGCGGTCATCGGGTTCCAAGAGCCCGAGGTCGTGCCCAACCTCGCCGAGCGGGCCGAGGAGGTCGGCGCGCGAATGGCGTTCGAGGGCAACGACTTCGGCGTCCTGTCTCGCGACGTCGCCGTCGGCGGTCAGCAGGTGAGCCTGCGCGGCCTCGCAGGTGACTACAACGACCTCTTCCTCAATCTGCATGGGGCCCACCAGGCCCACAACGCCGCTATTTCACTCGCGGCGGTCGAGGCCTTCCTCGGCGGCGGCCAGCAACCGCTCAACACCGACGTCGTCCGCGAAGCTTTCGCCGCGGTGACCTCCCCGGGCCGGCTGGAGATCGTGCGCCGCAGCCCCACGGTCATCGTCGACGCCGCGCACAACGCGGCCGGCGCGAAGGTGCTCGCCACCGCGCTCGCCGAAGAGTTCAACTTCACCAAGCGCGTCGGGGTGCTGGCCATCCTCGCTGACAAGGACGCCGAGCACATGCTCGAAGCCCTCGAACCGGTGCTCGACGAGGTCGTCGTCACCCGCTCGACGTCGCCGCGGGCCATGGCGCCGGAGAAACTCGCGGAGTTGGCACGGGAAATCTATGGTGACCACCGCGTCGTCGTGGTCAACGATCTGCCCGCCGCACTCGACCAGGCCGCCGAACTCGCCGACGAAGGCGGTGTCGGCGGCGGCGTCATCGCCACCGGGTCGGTGACCACTGCCGCGGACGTCCGCCTGCTTTTGGGTGCGAAAGACGCATAACTGCATAGGGTCGTCGCATGGAGGAACGCCAACTCGGTAATGGCGGCCCGTCGGTCAGCGTGATCGGCCTGGGCTGCAACAACTTCGGCCGCGTGGGCCGCGCGACGCAATCCCTCGAGGGCACCAAGGCGGTGCTCGACGCCGCCCTCGACGCCGGCATCACGCTCTTGGACACCGCCGACATGTACGGCTCGCCCGCCACCGGCAGCGAGACCCTGATGGGGGAGGCACTGGCCGGGCGCCGCGACCAGATCGTCCTGGCGACGAAGTTCGGGCACGCGGGCGTCACCCTGCCCGGCACGCAGGAGTGGGGCCCCAAGGGTGGGCGGACTTACATCCGCAACGCCTGCGAGGCGTCCTTGACCCGGCTGCGCACCGACCACATCGACCTGTACCAGCAGCACACACCCGACCCGAGCGTCCCGATCGAGGAGACCCTCGGGGCGTTGACCGAGCTGGTGCAGGAGGGCAAGGTTCGTTACATCGGGCACAGCAACTTCTCGGCCGCCGAGGCGGTGGCCGCGGAGGCAGCGAGCGCCGGCGCGGGCGGAGCACGCTTCGTCTCGGCGCAGAACGAGTTCAACCTGTTGGCGCGCACCGCCGAACGCGACCTGCTGCCCACCCTGCGCCGCCTCGGAGTGGGCCTGCTCCCATACTTTCCGCTGGCCAACGGTCTGCTCACCGGCAAGTACTCGCGTGATCACCGGCCCGAGGGGACTCGCATCGTCGACGACAAGCCGCAACTGCTGGAGTCGGTGGACTGGGACCGCCTCGCCGCCTACGAACGGATCTGCCAGGAGGCCGGCGCGCCGATGAGTCAGGTGACCTTCGCCTGGCTGCTGTCGCGGCCCGGTCTGGTGAGCGTCATCGCCGGCGCCACGTCGCCCGGGCAGGTGGCGGAGAACGCCGCCGCGGCGAGCGTGCGCCTCCCGGCCGACCTGATCGCCGCGATCGACCAGCTGTTCCCTATCGCCTGATCGGGCCACCACACACCACGGGTGGGGACACGTCGCGGGGTTTTGCGGCATACCCTGTCGCCCATGTCCTGGCTTCGCGCGCCCCTCGGCAAGTTCACCTGGCGGATGCTCGCGACGGTGCTCTTCGGCCAGGGCCTGAGCGTGCTGCTCGGGGCGACGCTGGCGCGCTCCGTCGCCGCGACGACGGGGGAGGGAGACCCCGGTGGCCAGCTGTGGGCGGGCCTCGCGCTCGGCCTCCTCTGCTTCGCTGCCGCGGGTGGTATGCGGCGCGGCTGGGGCCTCCCGCTCGGCTGGGTCGCGCAGGCGCTCACCCTCGCCAGCGCGCTGATCGTGCCGCTGATGCTGTGGGTGGGCCTGATGTTCCTGGCGCTGTGGATCTACTGCCTGCGCAAGGGGCCGCAGATCGACGCGGCCGTCGCCGCGCGGGATGCCGAGGCGGCCACTCCGTCCGCTTGACCGCGCGGGTCTAGTCTGAGGGGCGTGACCGAACGCTCTCTCGTCCTCGTCAAGCCCGACGGTTTCAAGCGGGGTCTCACCGGTGAGGTGCTGGCCCGCATCGAGCGCAAGGGCTATCGCCTGGTCGCCCTGCAGATTCTCACCCCGACGCGGGAGGCTCTGGCCGAGCACTACGCCGAGCATGTCGGCAAGCCCTTCTACGAGCCGCTGGTGGAATTCATGTCCTCGGGTCCCGTGACGGCGGTCGTGATCGAGGGGGAGCAGTGCATCGCCGGCTTCCGCAGCCTGGCGGGGGCGACCGACCCGACCAAGGCGGCGCCCGGCACCATCCGTGGCGACTTCGGGCGCGACTGGGGCACACCGGCGCAGGAGAACATCGTGCATGGCTCGGACGGTCCCGAGTCGGCCACGCGCGAGATCGGGATCTGGTTCCCGGCTCTCTAGGGCAGGCGGTCATGAGCGGGGCCCGCGCCGAGTATCAGGCGGCCGTCGATGCCTATGTGGCCGCCGGGGGCGACGCGTCGGTGCAACGCGCTATCACCGCGATCAGCCAGGTCACCAAGAAGCTCGACCAATGGTATGACCGCCAACTCGCCGATCTCGGGATCTCGCACGGTGACTGGTCCGTGCTCTCGCAATTGGCCAAGGCCGACGGCGGGCCCCTGACGCCGTCCCTGTTGGCCGACGCGGCCAATCTCGCCCCGTCGTCGATGACCAGCCGTCTGGACCGGATGTGCGCACGCGGCCTGGTGGTGCGGGAGCCGGACCAGGTCAAGCGCACCCGGGTCCTCGTCACGCTCACCGAGGCGGGATGGGAGCTGTTCGCCCAGGCGGTCCGGGAGGCCAATGTCGTCGAATCCGACGTCCTTGCCGACCTGCGCCCCGAGCAGCGGACAACGCTGGCTGACCTGCTGGAAGTCGTGCTGGAGGGCCTGGACAAGCACACCTGAGCCGGAACGGGTTTGGCCACTGCAAGGTTCGATAGCTAAGATTTCGAGTCCGAAATATTTAGTATCGAACGATAGTTGATCCAGATATGCGTGCCCGCCTGCTCATCCTCTCCTCCGCCGTAGCCATGCTCGGCTGGGGAGCTGTGCTGCCCTACCAATACGCGTATGCCGCCTCGGCGCGCGGGTGGGGTGGGCTGGTGGCGGCCGCGGCCTCGACCCTCTTCTCCGTCGGTGCCCTCGTCGCCGCGCCCGTCGGCGGTCGGTTGGCCGACCGGGTCGACCCTGTCGCGGTTGCGGTCCTCGCCAAGCTCGCAGCGGCCGTGGCGATGGCCGCCCTCGTCGCCGCCGATGCACCCGCGACCTTCCTGTTCGGGATGTTCGCCTTCGGTCTCGGTGTCACGGCGGCCATGCCGGCGCAATCGGTCCTCGCGTTGCGCTGGACCGGCGACGCCGACCGCCGCAGGGTCTTCGCGTGGGTCTTCACCGCCGGTTCGCTGGGCATGGCGATCGGCGCTTTCGTCGCCGGCTACCTCGTCGACCTCGACCGCCCTGACGGTATGACGGGTGCTTTCCTGACTGCGGCAGCCGGATTCGCGCTATCGGGGCTGCTGATCGCCGTGGCGGGTCACCGGGCGCCGGCGCCCACGGCATACGACCTGGGGGACGACCCGGCCCGCCCCCTCGGCGGCCTCCACGCCCTGCGGGCCATCTGGGCCGTGCCCGCCCTGCGCTGGACCGCAGTGGTGACCGTGACCCTCGCGCTCGGCTTCTATGCGCAGTTCGAGAGCGGCCTGCCGGCCTACGCCCTGACCAGCCTCGACGTGGCCGAGCGCACCGTCGGCCTCGCGGCCGCCGTCAACTGCGTCGTCATCATCGCCCTGCAAATGGTCGTCGTCCGGCTCACCGCCGGCCACAGCGGTGCCGGCCTGCTGATGATCGTCGGGGGCATCTGGACCCTGAGCTGGGTGCTGCTGTCCGCCGCGCTCTTCACTCCGGCGGTGGCCGGCGCCGTCTTCGTGACCAGCTTCGCCGTCTTCGCCGTGGGGGAGACGATGTATGCCCCCATCCTCAACCCGCTCACCGCCTCCCTGGCACCGGAAGGAATGGTCGGCACGACGCTCGGCGTCTTCACGGCCGTCCAAACGGGTGCCTCCGCGCTGGGGCCGCTGGTCGCCGGTGTGCTGCTGGGGGCGGGTATGACGGGTGGGTTCCTCGGTCTGCACCTGCTGATCTCGCTCGGGGCGATCGTGGCCGCGGCGCGCTTGCGTGCCGTCATCCGGCGCCCCGCCGAGACGGGCGCCGTGCCGGAGCCGGAAGTGCTCACGCTCGCGGCCTGACGGGCCTGGACGCCGGACCACGGCCGGCTCCGATCCGCACTAGGGTTGGACCCATGTCTGACTTCGATGTTGTCGTCCTCGGTGCCGGTCCTGGTGGATATGTCGCGGCGATTCGCGCCTCACAGCTGGGCCTGAAGGCCGCCGTCGTCGAGAAGAAGTACTGGGGCGGTGTCTGCCTCAACGTCGGGTGCATCCCGAGCAAGGCGCTGATCAAGAACGCCGAACTCGCGCACACCCTCACCCACGACAAGGCGAAATACGGCATCGAAGGGGAGGTGACGATGTCCTTCGGCCCGACCCACGCCCGCTCGCGACAGGTCTCGGCCGGCATCGTCAAGGGCGTCCACTTCCTGATGAAGAAGAACAAGATCGAGGAGATCGACGGGTGGGGCACCCTCACCTCGCCGACGTCCATGTCGGTCGCGCTCAACTCCGGCGAGACCCGCGAGATCACCTTCGACAACCTGATCATCGCCGCCGGCGCCGTCACCCGGATGCTGCCCGGGGTCCAGGTCTCGCAGAACGTCGTCACCTATGAGGAGCAGATCCTCTCCGACCAGCTGCCCGGCTCGATCATCATCGCCGGCTCCGGTGCCATCGGGGTCGAGTTCGCCTATGTCATGAAGAACTTCGGCGTCGACGTGACGATCGTCGAGTTCCTCGACCGCATGGTGCCGACCGAGGATGCCGACATCTCCAAGGAGCTGCTCAAGCACTACAAGAAGCTCGGCGTCAAGGTCCTGCTGGGCACCAAGGTCGAATCGGTCGAGGACACCGGATCCGGTGTGCGCGTGACGGTTTCGCCCGCGGCCGGGGGGGAGCAGCAGATCCTCGAGGCCGACAAGCTCCTCTCGGCCATCGGCTTCGCCCCCCGCACCGAAGGCTACGGCCTCGAAGCCATCGGCGTCCAGCTCACCGACCGCGGCGCCATCGAGATCGACGACGTCATGCGCACCAACGTCCCGGGCGTCTACGCCATCGGCGACTGCACCGCCAAGCTTATGCTGGCCCACGTCGCCGAGGCCCAGGGTGTCGTCGCCGCCGAGACCATCGCCGGCGCCGAGACGATGCCGGTCGACTACTCGATGATCCCGCGAGCGACCTACTGCCACCCGCAGATCGGCTCCTTCGGCCTCTCCGAGCAGCAGGCCAAGGACGCCGGCCACGAGGTCAAGACCGCCGCATTCCCCTTCTCCGCCAACGGCAAAGCCATGGGTCTGGGCGACGCGGTCGGCTTCGTCAAGGTTGTCGCCGACGCCAAGCACAACGAGATCCTCGGCGCCCACATGATCGGCCCCGACGTCACCGAACTCCTCCCGGTGCTGACGCTGGCCCAGAAGTGGGACCTGACCGCCGACGAGGTCGCCCGCAACGTCTTCGCCCACCCCACCCTCTCCGAGGCCGTCAAGGAGGCCGTCGAGGGCATCGCCGGACACATGATCAATTTGTGATCTGACGGCCCCTGGCAGCGCTTGCCCTGGCGCGCGGCCACCCGGTCAGCACCGAGCAACACGTGGCGCCCCCTGCAGGTCGGCAGCTGCGTCTTGGCTAGGGTGACGGCATGCCGATGCCCAAGCCGGACAGCGAGATCGAGCGCATCCTCATCGTCGCCGCGCACCCCGATGACGCCGACTTCGGCCTTGCCGGGACCGCGGCGCAGTGGACCGACGCGGGCATCGAGGTCACCCTGCTCTGTCTCACGCACGGCGAGCAGGGCGCCCGTCCGGACGCCGACATCGCGGCGATTCCCGCGCTGCGCGAGCAGGAGCAGCGCGCGGCCAGCGCCGAGGTCGGCATCACGGACGTGCGCTTCCTCGACGGCTATCGCGACGGCTGGCTCGAGCCCACTTTCGATCTGCAACGCGACATCGTGGCGGTGATCCGGGATGTGCGGCCGGGGCGGCTGGTGTGTCAGTCCCCGGAGCGCAAC
Source organism: Nostocoides australiense Ben110 (assembly GCF_001050535.1). Taxonomy (GTDB): domain Bacteria; phylum Actinomycetota; class Actinomycetes; order Actinomycetales; family Dermatophilaceae; genus Nostocoides_A; species Nostocoides_A australiense. The sequence continues at coordinate 420,359 of NZ_HG764815.1, forward strand.
TATGCGCGGCTGCAGGCCTCGCACCCGGATCATCTCGCCGCCGGCGACGCGGCCGTCCGGGCGGCCTACCCGGCCTCGGAGAATCCGTTCGCCTGGCCCGAGATCGGCGTGCCGTTCCACCATGTCGGCGAGATCTGGTTGATGGCGCATCCGACCCCGGATCACGCGGTCGATATCACCGAGACCTTCCACCGCAAGGTGGCGGCCCTGCACGCCCATGCCTCCCAGACCGCCCACCGCGGGGAGGAGTTGGAAGGCTTCTTGCGGCAGATGTCGAGCCGGATGGCCGCGAACTTCGGTCTGCCGGAAGGGCGTTTGGCCGAGGCATTCGCCATCGTCCCGCTCAACTAACCGAGTGCGGCGAGCACGGCCCGGATGGCCGGGGAGGCCGCGGCGCATCGCCCGGGAGACGCATCCCCTCGCGCTGTCCATGACCGCGGACGGTCAGGGGGCCGTGCGCGCCAAGGCCGCCCTCGCCGGTGCCGAGGTCATCGCCTCACCACAGGTGCGGCTCCCCCTGGTCCTGGACGACTGACAGGCAAGAATGGGGGAGTGCCAGCCACACAGCGCCCCCTCACCGTGATCCGCCGGGCCCGCCTCGTCGAGATCGGCGGCGTTGCGGGGCCGCCGGAACCGGTCGACGTGATGCTCAGCGACGGACACGTCACCGAGATCGCCCCCCGGGTGTCGCGACCCGAGGGTGCCGAGGAGCTCGACGCCGACGGCCGGTGGCTGATGCCGGGGCTCTGGGACGCACACACCCACCCAGTGATGTGGGGCCTCGCGCGACGGCGGATCGACCTGGCCGGCACCGCCGGTCCGCAGGAGGTATGCCGCCGGGTCGCCGATCACCTGGCCGGTCACCCGGGTGCCGGGCTGGTGGTGGGCTACGGCTACCGGTCCGCCGCGTGGGCCGAGCAGCCGCGGGTGGCCGAACTCGATGCAGTCAGCGGCGGTCGCCCGGTGGCCCTCGCCTCCGGCGACGGCCACAACGGCTGGCTCAACACCGCCGCCCTGCAGTTGATCGGCGAGACCGCACGGGAGGGTGCGTTCGCGGAGGAGGAGTGGTTCGCGGCATACCGGCGCATCGAGGCGATCACGGCGGAGACGGAGGATCCCGAGGAGGGGCTTCGGGTCGCCCTCGACGAGGCGGCGGCCAAGGGCGTCGTCGGGATCGTCGACTTCGAGTTCGGCTCCGCCTGGCGCGCATGGCCCGAACGCATCAGCAGCGGCAACCCGCCACTGCGGGTGCGGGCCGCGACCTACGCCGACGGCCTCGAGGGCGTCGCCGCGGCCGGACTGCGCACAGGCGATCGCCTTGTCCCGGAATGCGATCTGGTGACAATGGGCCCGCTCAAGGTCATCTCGGACGGCAGCCTCGGCACCCTGACTGCGTGGTGTCATCAGCCCTACGGCCCGGCCCACCGTCATGGATCGGCGAACCTCGATCTCGCCGGTCTGACGGCACTGATGACGCGTGCCAGGGAGATCGGCCTCGAGGCGGCGATCCATGCCATCGGTGACGCCGCCTTTGCCCAGACCCTTGACGCCTTCGAGGGCGCCGGCCAGCGCGGCCGGGTCGAACACGCCCAACTCGTCGAAATCGGCGAGCTGCCCCACATGGCGGCGCTCGGGTTGACCGCGAGCGTGCAACCGTGGCATCTGATCGACGACCGAGACGCCACCGACCAACTGTGGGGTGACCGCAGCGAGCGGGTGTTCGCCTTCCGCGCGCTGGCCGACGCCGGCATACCGCTCGTCCTCGGCTCCGACGCGCCCGTCGCGCCGCTCGACCCGTGGGCGGCCATGGCCGCGGCGGTCCACCGCAGCGGCGACG
>NZ_HG764815.1:422295-445219 GCF_001050535.1 Nostocoides australiense Ben110
CGCGTCGAGGCCGGCGGCGCGCGTCGCGAGCCGGGCGCCCATGCAATAGCCGGTGACGCCGATGGCACCCGGTGCGCACTGCGACAACGCACGCAGCGCTGCGACGTATGCCGGGACGTCGACCGCCGCCGCCGCGCCGTCGAGCCGCCCGATCATCGGCATGACTCGTGCGAAAACCTTTGCGGCAGTGTCCGGGTCGCGCAGATCGGCGGGTGGGGAGACCTTCGCGACCCGGCCAGAACGATAGAGAGTGTTGGGTGCCAGGACGACATATCCCCACGACGCGATGCGATCGGCCATCGCCTCGATCTGCGGGCGTAGCCCGAAGGCGTCCATGAAGAGCAGCACCCCGGGATGGGCGTCTGCCTCGTCCGGGGTGGCCACGATCGCCTCGACCCGCTCCGTCGCTACCGGGATCTCGATCAGCTCACGCATGCCTCGAACCTAACCGCCCGATCCGGGTCTCGTCACCGCGGCAAGGTCACGGCCACGGCGACGGCGACGCAGCGCGCGGACGGTGTCTCGTCGTCGCCCTGCGCCCCGGGTAACGGCGCCGTGTGCTGGCGCGTCGTGTCGCAATGTGCGCAACAGGGCGCTCCGGCGACGCGATACTGGCGGACATGCCGGCCGACCTGATCCGCTCCGGTCTTCTGTCCGATGTCGCGCAGTACGCGTATGCCGCCGCCGTCCCCGAGGGCACTCGCCTCGTCTTCCTCGCCGGGTCATGCCCGCTGGACGAGTCCGGTGTCACGGTCGGGACCCGGGACTACCTGCGCCAGGCTGAGCAGTGTGTCGCCAACTTGCGCACCGTCCTGGGAGAGCTGTCGGCCGACATCACCGACTTGGTCAGTACCAGGGTGCTGGTCGCGAGCCCGGACCAGCAGGATCTCGGCGCCGCCTGGCACGGATACCGGGCTGCCATCGCACCGCACGACCCGCCGAGCACACTCCTGGGCGTCACCGTCCTCGGCCACGACCACCAGCTCGTCGAGATCGAAGCCGTCGCCGCGATCCGCTGCTGAGGAGCGATGTCACCGGTCTGGCATCGCCGGCCGCAGCGTCGGCTCGGTCACGGGGTCGGGTCTGCAACATCGTCGGGTGCTTGGCGCATCCTCACCCGGGGCAGGGGGTCGATGCATCGAGGGCCCGACGATATGCGTAACGACGACGCGAGCAGTCAGCAGGGCGGTGGTCTCACGAGGAGGAATGGTCGCCGACTTTCTCCGGGGATCGGGAACACCGCCGGGGTGTCAAGGGTTGAGTCAAGCAGACGCAAGTTTCTGGACCTCAAGTTGCGCAAGCCGCCTACGGTCCTTAACTTGAGTGCAAGCAGCTCAACTCTCACACACAAGGAGCATCACCACATGGCCCGTGCAGTCGGTATCGACCTCGGAACCACCAACTCTGCTGTCGCCGTCCTCGAAGGCGGCGAGCCCACCATCATCGCGAACGCCGAGGGCGGTCGCACCACCCCGTCCGTCGTCGCCTTCGCCAAGAACGGCGAGGTCCTCGTCGGTGAGGTCGCCAAGCGGCAGGCCGTCACCAACGCCGACCGCACCCTCCGCTCGGTCAAGCGCCACATGGGCACCGACTGGAAGACCGACGAGATCGACGGCAAGAAGTACACCGCGCAGGAGATCTCGGCGCGCATCCTTCAGAAGCTCAAGCGCGACGCCGAGGCCTACCTGGGTGAGCCCGTGACCGACGCGGTCATCACCGTCCCGGCATACTTCGACGACGCCGAGCGCCAGTCCACCAAGGAGGCCGGCGAGATCGCGGGCCTGAACGTCCTGCGCATCGTCAACGAGCCCACCGCGGCCGCGTTGGCCTACGGCCTCGACAAGGGCAAGGAAGACGAGCTCATCCTCGTCTTCGACCTCGGCGGTGGCACCTTCGACGTCTCCCTCCTCGAGGTCGGCAAGGACCCCGAGGACGGCTTCTCCACCATCCAGGTCAAGGCGACCAGCGGTGACAACCGCCTTGGTGGCGACGACTGGGACGACCGGATCGTCCAGCACCTGCTCACCACGGTGAAGAACACCACCGGTGTCGACCTGTCCAAGGACAAGATCGCCATGCAGCGTCTGCGCGACGCCGCCGAGCAGGCCAAGAAGGAGCTGTCGTCCGCGACCAGCACCAACATCTCCCTGCAATACCTCTCCATGAGCGAGAACGGCCCCATCCACCTCGACGAGACCCTCACCCGGGCCCAGTTCGAGCAGATGACCAAGGACCTCCTCGACCGCTGCAAGGCCCCCTTCCAGAACGTCATCAAGGACGCGGGCATCAAGCTCGAGGACATCGATCACGTTGTCCTGGTGGGTGGTTCGACCCGTATGCCGGCCGTTTCCGCCCTCGTGAAGGAGCTCGCCGGCAAGGAGCCCAACAAGGGTGTCAACCCCGACGAGGTCGTCGCCCTCGGCGCCTCCCTCCAAGCCGGTGTCCTCAAGGGTGAGCGCAAGGACGTCCTGCTCATCGACGTCACCCCGCTCAGCCTCGGCATCGAGACCAAGGGTGGCCTGTTCACCAAGCTCATCGAGCGCAACACCGCCATCCCGACCAAGCGTTCGGAGGTCTTCTCCACCGCTGAAGACAACCAGCCGTCCGTGCTGATCCAGGTCTTCCAGGGCGAGCGCGAGATGGCCCAGATGAACAAGAACCTCGGCACCTTCGAACTGTCCGGCATCGCGCCGGCTCCGCGTGGCGTGCCCCAGATCGAGGTCACCTTCGACATCGACGCCAACGGCATCGTCCACGTCACGGCCAAGGACCGCGGCACCGGCAAGGAGCAGAAGATCACCATCTCCGGCGGGTCTGCCCTGTCCAAGGAGGAGATCGACCGCATGGTCAAGGACGCCGAGGCGCACGCCGCCGACGACGCCAAGCGCCGCGAGGAGACCGAGTCGCGCAACACCGCCGAGCAGCTGGTCTACTCGACCGAGAAATTCCTCGCCGACAGCGGCGACAAACTGACCGACGACCTGCGCAAGCCGGTCGATGAGGCGTTGGCCGACCTTAAGGAGGCCATCAAGCCCGAGTCGACGGCCTCGGTCGAGGACATCAACGCCAAGGTGACCAAGCTCAACGAGGAGTCCCAGAAGATGGGCGCCGCGCTGTATGCGGCGTCCGCCGAGCAGGGTGAGTCGCCCAACATGGGTGGCGGCGAGTCCACCGACTCCGCGCAGGGCACGACCCCCGCCGACGACTCCGACGTCGTGGACGCCGAGGTCGTCGAGGACGACGAGGACGACAAGAAGTGACCGATTCCCCGATCACCCCGAACGGCGGGCAGCCGGTCGAGGCGGACGCGGTGAACACGGAAGCGGCGAATGATGCCGCCGCGCCTGCGGATTCGGCTCCGGCCGAGTCCGCGGGCGCGCCCCCGCCGGACGCCGTCCACCCGGACACCGTCCTGGCCGCCGAGCGTCTGAACGACCTGCAGCGGCTCAACGCCGAATACGTCAACTACAAGCGTCGCGTCGACCGTGACCGGCCGCTCATCCAGGAGCGTGCGATCGCCGACGTCCTCGAGGCGCTGCTCCCGGTGATGGACGACATCCAGGGCGCGCGCGACCATGGTGACCTCACCGACGGTCCGTTTGCCGCCATCTCCGACAAACTCGAAAACACCTTGGGGCGCTTCGGTTTCGAGCGTTTCGGCGTCGTGGGTGAAGCCTTCGACCCCGAGCAGCACGAGGCCCTTATGCACCTGCCCGACGCCGACCTGCCGGCCGAAGCCACGACGACCACCATCGTCCAGGTGCTCCAGCCCGGCTATCGTGCCGGCACCAAGGTCATCCGTCCGGCCCGCGTGGCCGTCGCCGATCCGCAGTAACGAAGGGAGGACGCCAACATGGCTAGCCAAGACTGGTTCGAGAAGGACTTCTACGCGATCCTCGGCGTCCCCAGCGACGCCGACGACGCGGCCATCAAGAAGGCCTATCGCAAGCTCGCCCGGCAGCACCACCCGGACAAGAACGCCGGGGATCCCGCCGCCGAGCAGAAGTTCAAGGACATCACCGAGGCCCACTCGGTGCTGTCGGACAAGAAGCAGCGTCAGGAGTATGACGCCGTTCGCCAAATGGCCCGTGGCGGAGCCCGATTCACTGCCGGCGGCCCCGGCGGGGGCGCCGGCGCCGAGGGCTTCGAGGACATCTTCTCCTCGATGTTCGGCGGGCAGGGCGGCAACGTCCGCTTCAGCACCCGCGGGGGCGGCGGCCAGCCGGACCTGAATGACATTCTCGGTGGTCTGTTCGGCCAGCAGGGTGGGTTCGGGCAGGGTTCACCGTATGGCGATCGCGGCGGCTTCGGCGCCCCGCGCGGGCCGCAGCGGGGCCCGGACATCCAGGCCAAGACGACCCTGAGCTTCCGCGACGCGGTCGAGGGCTCGACGGTCACCCTCAGCGGCCTGGACGGGCAGCGCATCACCACGCGCATCCCGGCCGGTGTCAAGGATGGCCAGAAGATCAAGCTGCGCGGCAAGGGCGGCGACGGTGATCCCGGCGCCGCCAAGGGCGACTTGATCCTCACCGTCTCGGTCGAGAAGCACCCCGTCTTCGGACGCGACGGCGACAACCTGACCATCGACCTGCCGGTCACCTTCGCCGAAGCCGCCTTGGGCGCAACGGTTGCGGTGCCGACGCTCGACGGTCACGCCGTCAAGGTCAAGATCGCTCCGGGGACTCCGTCGGGCCGCGTCCTGCGAGTCAAAGGTCGCGGCGTCAAGACCAAGTCCCACACAGGAGACTTGCTCGCCAAGGTCGCCATCCTTGTGCCGCAACGGCTTTCCGACGAGGCGCGAGCTGCGATCGAGACGCTGCGCGCTCAGGAAGAGGGCGCCGACCCGCGGGCCGACCTCTTCCGCGAAGCGGCGAAGGACTGATCGTCATGGCGACCAACGGGCTCGGCCCCGATGACGAGACTCCGGTCTTCGTCATCTCCGTCGCGGCCCAGCTCGCCGGTATGCACGCGCAGACCCTCCGCCAGTACGACAGGCTCGGGCTGGTCACCCCCACCCGCACCCCGGGCGGCGGCCGGCGCTATTCGGCGCGGGACGTCGCCCGGCTGCGGGAGGTGCAGCGCCTCTCGCAGGAGGAGGGCGTCAGCCTCGCCGGCATCCAACGGATCCTTGACCTCGAGGACCACGTCGAAGCTCTGCGAGCGCGAGTCGAAGAGTTGACCTTCGCGTTCCAGCGTGCCGAAATGGCCGCTGGGCGAAGGGTTTTCGCTGTCGGCTCTGCCGGGGAGACCATCGTGCTCCGTCCCGGCGAGCGCCCTCCGCACCTCGGCGCGCAGGCCTTGGTGCGCTGGGATCCCTTCGCCCCCCGGCCCCGCACCCGCGCCGGCCAGCGCTGACCGGAAGCGTCAGTGGGTGACCGCCGACAGGCGCAGGGGGATCCTCTCGATCGGGTTCACCGGCAGCTCCGGGTGCGACCGACTCAGGTCGTCACCGCGCAGCCGAGTGTCAGATCCGGCAGCGCGCGGCTGAGCTCGCGCAGCGTCACCAGCAGTTCCAGCCGGGCCAGCGCCATACCGATGCACGCGTGAGCTCCGGCCCCGAACGAAAGATGGCGCGGCCCAACGCGATCCACGTCGGGGGTGTCCGGATGGGGGAAGACCTCGGGGTCGCGGTTGGCGGCGCCGACCGCGGGGATCACGATGTCGCCCGCGCGGATGGTCACTCCACTCAACTGGACATCGGCGATGGCCTTGCGAGCTCGAAGGAGTTCATCGGCAGGTCATCGAAGTCGACCGTCGTCTGGGTGTCCATGGGCCGCGTCCTTTCACTGGTTGGCGCTTCGACGCTAGATCGCAGCCCCGGCGCAGGGGCAAGCACTCCCGATGCGCAGTGGTACGGGACCGTTGGCGGCCGGTCGTGGCGGATGCGTACAGCCCTGCGGGAGCGCAGCGCATCCGCCACGGGTCGGCCTCAGCCGCAGCAGCAACAGAAGGTGCCGGGCGGGAACGTCATACAGCAACAGGTGTTGCAGAAGGCTCCGGACTCAGTCACGCCGTGGCCGGCGGTGAGGTGCCGCCGACGCTAGGTCGGGGACGCCGCGCAAGGGCAACGGGGAGCATTCCGTACCGTGCCGCTATCCGGGAGGGCAACTGGTCGTGAATACGTACAACGTTCGTCGCCGTGCTGAAGGATCCGAGAGTCTAGGCGCCAGCGGGTTGCGTCGCCGTGGGTCGGCCGGGCGTCGGGCCGGTGTGGCCTTCGAGGCTGGCACCCTCGACGTCGACATTCGGTATGAGGCGGTCCAGCCAGCGCGGGAGGGTCCAGGCACGTTCGCCGAGCAGTTGCATGATGGCCGGGGTCAGCGTCATCCGCACCAGCCAGGCGTCGACGATCACGCCGACGGCGAGGCCGAGGCCGATGGGCCGGATCATCGCCAGGTGGGAGAAGACGAAGCCGCCGAAGACCGACGCCATGATGATGGCCGCGGCCGTGACGACCTTGGCCCCGTGGAGGAAGCCCGACTTCACCGCGCGCTGGGCGTCCTCGCCGTGCGCCCACGCCTCGCGCATGCCGGTGACGAGGAACATCTGGTAGTCCATCGCCAGGCCGAAGAGCACGCCGATGAGGATGATGGGCATGAAGGACAGGATCGGTCCGGGCGTGCTGACGCCGAAGAGGTCGGAGAGCCACCCCCATTGGTAGACGGCGACCGTCACGCCGAAAGCCGCCGCCACGGACAGCAGGAATCCGGCCGTCGCGACCAACGGCACGACGAGCGAGCGGAACACCATGAGCAGGATGACGAGCGAGAGGCCGACGACGGTGAGCAGATAGCCGGGCAAGGCGGCGCTCAGCTTCTCGGAGATCTCGATATTGGCGACCGTCTGGCCCGTGAACCCAACCGTCGTGCCGGTGATCTCGCCCAGGTGGGCGGCGCTGTCCTGCAGGTTGTGCACGGTGTCGAGCGTGGCCTCATCGGCCGGCCCGCTCTGGGGAATCACCTGCAGCGCAATGGTTTTGTGGTCGTCCGACACGCCGGCGACGGCGGCGCCGTCCACGCCGGCGGAGTCAGCAAGGGCGATGGCGAGTTCGGCGGCCGCGTCCTGCGCCTGCTGCGCGGTGGGCTGCGCCGAGTCCATCGTCGCGACGGCCAGCACCGGGCCGTTCATGCCCTTGCCGAAGTGCTCGTCGATGATGTGATAGGTCGTGTAGGCGGAGCTGCCCTTCGGCTCACTCGACCCGTCGGGGAGGCCGAGTCGGATGGAGAGCGCGGGCAATGCGAGCACGACGACTGCGGAGACCACGGCGAGGATGGTCAGCCAGGGGTGACCGGTCGTCAGACGGACATACCATCCGCCGTGCTCCTCCTCGTGCTCGTCGCCCGGTATGACGCGCGTCGAGTCGTCCGCCGGCGTCGAGTATCCGTTGGCGCGCCACAGCCGGCGTGAGGCCACCCGGGTGCCGACCAGGCTGAGCAGCGCGGGCGTCAGGGTGACGGCGACGAGCACCGCGACCGCGACGGTGCCGGCGGCGACCAGGCCCATCTGGGCGAGGATGGGGATGCCCGACAGGACGAGGGCCGCGAGGGCGATGACCACGGTCATACCGGCGAACGTCACGGCGCTGCCGGAGGTCCCGACGGCCCGTCCGATCGATTCGCGCAGGGGGGTGCCGTGCAGATACATCGACCGGTGCCGGTTGACGATGAACAGGGCGTAGTCGATGCCGACGGCGAGGCCGAGCATCAGGGCCAGGGTCGGCGTCATCTGGTGCATGTCGAAGAAGTGTGAGGCGGCAACCGCGCCGGCGAGGCCGACACCCACACCCATGATGGCGCCGACGAGCGGCAGACCGGCCGCGATGAGGGTGCCGAGCATCGCGACAAGGACGATGAGCGCGATGGTGAGACCGATGATCTCGCCGGGCCCGACGAGCGAGATCTCCTGCACGATCTCGCTTGAGTAGTTTGCCTTGACGCCCGCCGCGGCGAGTTCGCCGGCACGCTCGGGGATCTGCGAACGGGCCTCATACGGAACGGAATTGACGTCGTCGTCGAACTGGATCTGGGTCAGGGCGTAGCGCCCGTCGGAGGTGACGAAGTGCATGCCGCCGAGTGAGTCGATCTGGGCCTTGCCGACGTTGTAGCGTTGCCAGCCGGCCTCGAGGTCGGCCTTGCCGGCCTCCCACTCCTTCTCACCCTCGGCGAGCTGCGCTTTGCCGTCGGCGACCTGCTTGCGCAGGGCTGGCAGGCTGGGGTCGTTCCGGTCCTTCTGGGCGACGAGCTTGATCAGGCCCTCGCCCTGGGCGACCTGGGCGCCGGCTTTGTCGAGCTTGGCACGTCCCGTTTCGAGATCCTTCTGCCCGTCCGTCAGCTTCTTCTCGGCGGCGTCGAGTTCGGTGCGCGATTCGTCGAGTTGTTGTTGGGCGGCAAATGGATCGGTCACGGCGGTGACGTGATCGACGTTCTTCCACGAGGCGATCGTCTTCTCGATTGCCGTCTTCTGCGAAGCAGTGAACGCGCCGGTCTCGCTCTCGAAGACCACGGTGCCGAAGCCGCCGCGGAACTCGGGGATCTCCGCGCCCAGCTTGTCGAGCACGGACTGGAACTCGCTGTCGGGCAACGAGAATTTGCTCGTCATCGGCGTGCCGAAGCTCGCCGCCGCGCCGCCCACGAGGACGAGCACAGCGAGCCAGAGGGCGATGACGGACTTGGCGTGCTCGGCGCACCAACGCCCGATTCGATAGAGGATTCGTGCCATAAGGGAGTCGGCCTCCTCAGCCGATCGGCGCGGCGTCGAACCCGCGACGGAAGTAGTTCATGCTGGTGGCGAGCGTGGCCCGGAAGGCAGCCACACCCGAGGGGGAAAGGTCGGCGCCGGTCTGCTCGGCCCAGCGGATAATCGCGGCCTGGGCGGCCGAGACGATCGCGGTGGCGAGGGAGACGACATACAGGTCATCGCTGCCCGCGGGGACCCGCGAGCGGACGAAGTCGATGAGCCACTCCAGCCAGTCGAGCATGGCGGTGTGCAGCACGGTCTTGGTATGCGGTGCGGCAGTGCCGAGCGCCCCCAGGACGGCGACGCGGTGCAGGAGGGCTTCCTGGGCCGGCGAGGACGCCAGCTGCATCAGGCCCTCCAGGAGTGGCTCGTCGGCCGGCAAGTCCTCGAGAGCCCCGCACACCTCGTCGAGCAGGTCGGTGACGCCGCGGACGAGGACCGCCTCGAGGGAAGGGAAGTAGTTGAAGAAGGTGCGGCGCGAGACGCCGGCGCGGTCGGCGATGGCCTCGGCGGTCATCGCCTCGAACCCACCCTCGGCGAGCAGCGCGTAGGCCGCGTCGACGAGTTGCTGGGTCGTGCGGGCCTTCTTGCGCTCCCGCAGGCCGCTCACCGCCGTGACCGCACCGTGGACGGTGCAGTCGCTGGGAGACATGCTCATGTCTCCACTGTGACACCATCATGCACTCAGTGCAAATTTGCCCCCGAGTGCAGCTATGAGATGTGCGTTACTGGAGCGCCCCAGGCTCGTCCGCATAGATGACCGTGACGGTGGTGAAACCCATTTGATGCCCGAGTGCGGTCAGGAAGTCGCGGCCGTTCTCGCGGGCGGTCGCCTGCAACCCCGACTCCCCGGCGGCCTGCTGCAAGGCCGCCACCGCGGCCTGGTCGAGCGCCTGCCGCTGCTCGAGCGGTGCGTCGTCGAAGAACTCCCCGACGCGCGTGCCGATGCCGCGTTGCTGGGCGACGATCCGCGACTTGCCGAGGTCCACCTTGGGCGTCGTCAGGGCCGGGGCGGGCACCGTGATCCTCAGCGTGCCGGCCTCTTTGTCGGCCTTGATGTTATTGTCCTGCAACGACTTCAGGTCGATGAGCGCGTCGATGCTCCCCTGATAGATCGCAACACCGGAGTTTGCGTCGATGACATCGGGCACGATTTCGGACAAGATGCCCTTGTCCTTGTCGTAGCCGTAATAGACGGGCACCGAATAGGACCCGGTCGCGGCCCGCAACTCCGCTGTCTTGCGGATCTCGAGCAGGGTCGTGTCGCCAGGCGCCGGTGGCGCGTCCTCGCCGAAGAGGGCATCGCGAAAGCTGCTCAACGCGCCGGCGAAGAGCACGGCCAGGGTCAGCACGCCCACGGCCACGACCACCAGGGGCAGCCACGTGCGCTGGCGCACGGTCGGTGTGCTCATCGCAAACCCCACATGCGGGCCACTCTGCCATCCGTGGCGGGAGGGAGGGCCGCAGATCGGGTCACGATTCGTCTGCGGGGAGGATGAGGGCAAAGACGTCATACGGGGTCGCGCCGGCGGGGTGATCACGCCGCGTACGGCCCCGCAGATCCGCCACGGCCTCCCCGAGGCGTTCCCGCAGTTGCCGCTCCTCGTCCGGCGTCAGCCACAGGCGGCCTCGAGACGTCATTCCCTGCTCGCGGCCCTGCGCGACCGAGGCTGTGAGCCGCTCGAGCCCGTCCTCGAGGTCCCCGAGCCACGCGTGGACCGAGGTCCGACTCGCGTCGAGCCCCGCGCGCCGATGGGCCGTGGGCAGCACGGTGATCGAGTCGGCGGCCGAACGCCACGGTCGTTCCCGGCCGTCGTCGCCAGGCGCATCGCGCACCGCGACACCCCATTTCTCGAGGGCGCGCAGGTGATAGCTCGTCGCCGACGGCGTCAGCCCCACGAGCTTCGCCGCCTCCGTCGCCGTGAGCGTCTCGCCGGCATACAGCTCGGAGATGATCCGCTGCCGGGCCGGGTGGGCCAGGGCGCGCAGGGCGCGCGGGTCCTCGATCCGCAGCTCGGTGCGAGCGGTCGTGCGGGAGGTCGGCATACGGCCCATCGTAATAGTTGCTTCACAACTGTGAAGTGATACCTTCATGACCATGAAACAAACGCTTCACGAATGGAGACAGATCGGTCGTTCTCGGGACGCGGTGATCCTGCTCGTGGCCGCGATCGGGTCGCTCGTGACGGACGCGATGGCCATGGTTGCGCTTCTGCTGCGCGTGCACGCGCAGTCTCCGGCCTCGTGGTGGCCGCGCTCCTTCTCCGCCTGCCGCCGCGGGTCGACGGAGAGCCGGCAGATCCCGCCCGGCTGGAGTTCCTGCCACGTGACGGCATTCGCGAACTGCGTCGTCACCCGGCGCTCGTGCTCCTCGTGTGGGCGCTGTTGCCGCTCATCGTCGCCCTGGAATCCGTGAACGCCGTCGAGGTCTTCCTCTTACGAGATGTCCTCGGCGCCAGCGCCTTTCAATTTGGCCTGGGGGAGGCGGCCGCCGGGACCGGAGCGGTCGTGGGGGCTTTCGGGGCTGGCGCGGTGCACGGCACGAGACGCCGGATCCTCGTGATCGTGATATGCCTGTCGCTCCTGCCGGTGGCGCAGATCGGGCAAGGCCTGGCGCCCGACTTCCTCGTCTTCCTTGCCCTCGGGTCGATCGTCGGCCTGACGCTGGGCCTGAGCAATGCCCTCGTCTTCACCCTGCTCATGAGCATTCTGGCGGACACCGTGCGGGCGCGCGTCCTCGCCTTCGTCGGCGGTGCATCGCGCGCGATGGGCCTGATCGCGCTGCTGCTCGGAGGCACGCTCAACGCGACTGTGGGGCCCCGCGGCGCCTATGTCGTGGCCGGGGTCGCCGGCCTGGTGGCCGTGGCGGTCGCCGCCGTCCGGCTGCGTCCGCACCTGCGTGCGGGCGCGCCACCCTAGGAGGGCTGAGCGATGTCGTCCAGACGGCAGGTGTCACCCGGCCCGGCGCACGGTCACCGTGTCGCCGACGCGCACCTCTCCGGCCTGGGTGACCCGGGCGTTGAGCCCGCGAAGCCGGCGGGGCCGGCCGTCCTTGCCGTTGACGAAGCGCATGGCCTCCGGCCCGAACCGCTCGACGAACTTCTTGCAGCCGGTATGCGGCTGATCCGTCACCTGGATGACCGCGCCTGGTGCGTCCGGATCACCGAACAGCAGCAGCGTCCACTCGGGCAGATTGTCTTGGGAGAGATCGAGATCCAGATAGAGCTGGTCGCCGGCGAGCGGTTCCAGGGCGGGATCCTGGGCGAGGAACTCCACCATCGGGTGGCTCATGACGTTCAGTTGCATGTCGGGGTGGGAAGACCCGTCACTGGTCCGCTTCGATCCGCGTTCGATCCAGGTGTCGCCCTGCAGTCCGTATGCCGGGTCCAGCCTTCCGACGCCGAGCACCTCGCGCTCGCCCACCGCTGGGCGCCGCACGATGAGCTTCACCGTGCCCCGATCCTTGGCGGTGGCGTCGAGCGTGGGCAGGAATTCAGCCAGTTCCTCCGGGGTCCGGTAGTGAGCGACGCGGGTGGGAGCCATCGCCAGAGCATGGCAGCCGGCGGTCGAGCAGCGCAGCCGGTTTCACGCCTCGGGCGCGGTCTCCCGTCATACAGTGGCCGCGTGAGCGAGCACCTGCTGGTCTTCCCCGAGCGTGACGACGCCGACGAGGTCGCCGAGGAACTGCGCGACGAGGGCTTCACCGAGGTCCGCGTCCTTCGGCAACCGCTGGCCGGTGAGGACGACGCCGAGTCCGACGAGTGGGCGGTCTATGTCCGCGAGGCCAATGTCGATGACGACAGCGGCGCCGTCGCGTCCGGCCTGCGCGACCGCTTCGAGGCGACCGCGAGCGAGCGCGGTGGCTGGTACGACCCCGAGCCCGAGCCGCGCTACGAGAGCTGAGACGCCCGCGCCGGTTCAGCGGCAGGCGGCGACCGTCGCGACGGTCTCCGCGTCCAGCGATCGAGGGGTCAGGCCGATCGCGCTGCCGCAGGCGCGCGTGTCCAGGCTCAGGTCGCGCCCGATGAGGTCGGCGGCCAGTCGGGAAAGGGTCAGTTCCGAGTCCTTCTTCTGCACCCGCAGCCGTGCGGCGTCGGGCCCGCAACCCGGCCGTGAGTGCCGCATTGGGCATCGACACCACCGGACGGCGCGGATGGCCGAGCGCATCGAGGATGACGCGCCCGAGCCGAGGACGACGATGCGCATGGGGGCCTTTCGAGATGCGGGGGCGGTTGGTCATTCTCGCAGCGAGCACCTGGCGAAGAAGTCGCGCCCGCATGCAACCGGCCGGTCGCCCGGGTGCGTTCTTGTGATGATCGCAGATGCTGATCGTGGTGCCGGAGGGAGGCCTGGTGGACGCTGCTGAGTTCGATCATTGGTACGCCGCGGCATACCCCCGGTTGGTCGCCCAGCTCACCGCGCTCGTCGGCGATCGCGCCGAGGCGCAAGATTGTGTCCAGGAGGCCTTCGTGCGCGCCTGGGACAGGAAGCCCACTCTCGAGAGCGTCGGCGAGCAGGACGCGTGGATCCGCACCACGGCATACCGGCTGGCCGTCAGCCGCTGGCGCCGGCTCCGGCGCGGCCGGGAACTGACCGCACAAGGACTGCGAGCCCCGCGGGATCCCTTGGCGGACAGTGAGACTCGGCTCGATCTGCTGGACGTCCTGCAGCGGCTGCCCCTCGATCAGCGGCGCGTCATCGTCCTGCACTATTTCGCCGACAGATCGGTCGCTCAGATCGCGGCGGAGATCGGCGTTCCCGAAGGGACCGTCAAGTCCCGGCTGCACCGTGCTCGCGCCGGCCTCGCCGGCGTATCCGAGGGGAGTCTTCGATGAGCGATATCGACACCCGCTTGCGCGAGTTGGCCGAGCGTCTGCGCGCGGATCCCGACGTCGACGGCGCAGAGGTGCGCAGCATCGGTCGTCGGCGTCGCGTGCGCCGCCAGATCGCGATGGTCTGTGCCGCCACGGTCGTGACCGTCGCCGCGGCCTTCGGCGGTGCGTCCTTGTGGAACTCGCCCACGCCCCCCGCCGGCCCGCAGCCGGCCGTGGTGCCCGTGTGGGCGGAGCGCATCGCCGACGACCCGCAGGTGTTCCGGCATGCCCCCGGGGGGTCCGGACTGGCCGGCGCCACGGCGACGGTGGAGGGCACTTTGGCGATCGCCGGTGGGTGCCTGGTCCTCCAGGGCCCGCCAGCGGAGTCCCCCGAAGGCACGCCCCGAGTCCTCGTCCTCCCCGTCGGCGCCACCTGGACAACGGACGGTGGGGGGATGGCGAGTCTTGGAGCCGAGGGCGCCAGTGTCCTCCCGCTGGGCACGAAAATCACTGCGCGATTTGGTATTTCGGAGCGCACGGACAGGACTTTCTCCGACCTTTGCCCGGGAAGCGCCGGGTATGCCGCCCTCGCGACGCCCGACGCCGTCGTCTCCGCCCAGCCGCCGAGCGCCGCCGCCGACACCACGACCCCCGCGAGCCTCGACACCATCCCCCTCGCGGACGGTCTGGAAGGGGCCGGCGACGGTTCCCTCGACAAACCGTCGCGGGACCTCGTCGGCCAGGTCTTCGAAGGCCTCGGCGACTGCCTCAACAGGGGCACCTGACGTGCCGAGTCCGGCGCCGTGGATGCGATCCCCGCCGTCCTGACCAGCTCCTCGGGGCAGGTCTCCCGAGTGGCCCGGATGTACGCGGACGATGCCTCAGCCCAGGACGCCCTCACCAGGTGGCGCACGGCCGCGAGCGAGTGCGACGGGCTCACCGTGGAAGACGAGGCCGACCGCGCCGACGACCGGCAGACCCTCGCGATGCTGGCCAAGGGCATGTGCCGATTCACGACGGAGGGCTGCTCCTGACGAGAAGGCGGCCTACGATCCCCATGTGACCGAGGCACCACGGGGGAGCAAGCCGGCGATCATCATCGTCTCCGCGGAACACGCGGAACACCTGGCCGACGAGTTCGGCCGGTATGCCCGTGACTATGACATCGTCACGGCTCGCTCGGGCGATGACGCGATGGCCGCGACGATGCGGGTCGTGCGGCGCGGCGGCGACATCGCGATGTTCGTCGCGGATTCGATGCTGCCCGACATGCATCCCCTCGTCGGCATCAGCATGCTGCGCTCGGCCGTGCCGACCGCCCGCCGGCTGATCGTCTCGCCGTGGGACCGGTTCCGCGAGGACGGGCCAGCCTTGCGTCCGGGCCTGCAGAAGGGCAAGTTCGACGCTTTCCTGCTCATGCCGCGGGGGGCGCGGGACGAGGAATTCCACACTGCCGTATGCGAATTGCTCTCCGAGTGGGGCGCGACGGTGCCGGTGCCGCTGGTCGACTCGGTCCAACTCGTCTCCGACAACGGTGGTGGCCTGACGCTCGCCATCCGCGACTACCTCGACCGGGTCGGGTCGCCCAACCGGCTCTACACGCCCGAGAGCGAGGTGGGCCGGGAGATCGTGGCGCTGTATGACGGGGAGCCGACCTACCCGCTCATGCGCGCCTACATGACCGATCACATCGTCGCGCCCGGCAGCGTGCGCGAGGTGGCCACGATGATCACCGGCCGGCCGGACGACATCCTCGTCGACACCGTCGCCGACATCCTCATCGTCGGGGCCGGGCCCGGCGGGCTCGCCGCGGCGGTCTACGGCGCGAGCGAAGGGCTGAGCACGGTGGCGATCGAGGCGGAAGCCATTGGGGGACAAGCAGGTACGTCCTCGATGATCCGCAACTACCTGGGCTTTCCGCGCGGGATCTCCGGCGGCAAGCTCGCGCAGCGCGCCCGCAGTCAGGCGATCCGTTTCGGCACGCAGTTCTTCACCGGCTGGCCGGCGACGGCGCTGAAACCGGGGAAGGGGGGCGATCCGCATACCGTCTGCACCGAGGGCGGCGACGTGCGCGCCCGAACCGTCGTCATCGCGAGCGGCGTCGACTACCGGCGCATCGGCATACCGGCGATCGACGAACTCGTCGGGCGGGGCGTCAACTACGGCGCGGCGATGACCGCCGCCCGCGAGATGGAGGACCAGCCGGTCTTCGTCGTCGGCGGCGGCAACTCGGCGGGCCAGGCCGCGGTGCATCTGGCGCGCTTCGCGCGGTCGGTGACGATCCTGATCCGCCGGCCCGATCTCAGCTCGACGATGTCGAGGTATCTGATCGACGAGATCGACCACAACCCGCGAATCACGGTGCGCGGCAACGCGGCAGTCGTCGACGGTGGCGGTCAGGATCAGCTGGAGTGGATCGAGATCGAGGACACCGAGACGCACGAACGCAGGCGGACCGACGCGCGGGGACTGTTCCTGTTGCTCGGCGCCGAACCGCACTGCGAGTGGCTGCCGCCGGAGGTATGCCGCGACGAGCGGGGATTCGTCCTCACCGGGCGGGACGTCCCGATGGAGTATTGGGTCGACAACTGCCCGCCGGAGAGCCTCGCGACGTCCGTGCCCGGGATCTTCGCCGTCGGCGACATCCGCTCGGGGTCGATGAAGCGGGTCGCGTCGGCCGCCGGCGAGGGCGCCAGCGTCGTCCCGCTCATCCATGCCTATCTCGAACGCCCCGCCGACGAGTGACGCCGGCGCCTACCCGCCAGTAAGGTTCGCCGCATGACCGACACCGCCGCCGGCGGGTTGCGCGGGCAGCGCAGCCCGGAATTTCGGCGCAACCAGTGGACTTTCGGCATCGGCACTCTCGGCCGGGACGCGATCTACACGCTCGTCAGCTTCTATCAGGTCGTCTTCCTCACCGAGGTCCTCGACCTGCCCGACGCGACGATGTGGTGGGTCTCGGCGGTGCTGCTCGGCGTGCGGATTGTCGACGCCTTCCTCGACCCGGTCGTCGGCGCATTCGTCGACAGCACCCGCACCCGGTGGGGGCAGTTCAAGCCGTGGATGCTCGTCGGCGGAGTGGCCTCGGCGGTCATGACGGTGCTCCTCTTCACCGATACCGGCCTGCGCGGGGGCCAACTCGTCGGCGTGTACGGGCTGTTCATGCTGTTGTGGGGCATCACCTGGTCTGCCCACGACATCTCCTACTGGGGGATGCTGCCGGCCCTGTCGGTCAACCCCGTGGAGCGGGAGCGAATGGCCGCGGTGGCCAAGACGTTCGCCTCGGTCGGGCAGTTCGCCGCCGTCGCCGGGGTGCCGGTCGCCGCGTCGGCCGTGGCCGGCGTCGACGGCGGGGACGCGGCCTCCTGGCGCTTCGTGGCGATCGTCATTGTCACGATCGCGCTGGTGCGCGAACGCAAGGACATCGACCTGGAGGGTGAGCGCACCGGCATTCGCGAACTCCTGCGAGCCCTCTTCCGCAACGACCAATTGCTCTGGGCCGCAGCGGCATACCTGCTGTTCATGCTCGGGTACGGCACGACCGGATCCTTCGGCTTCTACTACTTCAAGTACGTCTACGGCGACGAGGCGGTCTTCCCCGTCTTCGCGCTGTTCGTCGGGCTGGGGCAGATCGCCGGCCTGGCGACCTTCCCGTTCGTGCGCCGCCGCTGGTCGCGCGGACAGATCTACACCTGGTCGACCCTGGCGATCCTCGTCACCTATGTCGTCTTCTACTTCGCGCCACTCAACCTCGTGGTGCTGGGCGCACTGGCATTCACGCTCTTCTTCCTTGCGAGCTTCATCATGCTGCTGATGCTCGTCTTCCAGGCCGACACGATCGAATACGGCCAGTGGAAGCTGGGCCGTCGCAACAACGCCGTCACCTTCGCCCTGCAGCCCTTCATCAACAAGACCTCGGCGGCCATGAACACTTGGATCGTCTCTGCGACAATCATTCTCGCCGGAATCAATGACGCGGACACCGCCGCGGACGTCACCGACCGTGGCGTGACGATGGTGAAGACCTCGATGCTCTTGATCCCGGCCGTCCTCGTCGTCCTGGGCTATCTCGTATGGCGCGCGAAGTTCCGCATCGACGAGGCCCTGCACGCGCAGATCGTCCGCGAACTCGAACCCGAGCTGCGCCACCGACCTCAGGATTGAGCGCGGCGCACGGTGCCTTGCGCGACCGCGACGATGCTGGCCTGGTCGTCCTCGTCGAACGCGACCACCTCGCAGCTGCATACGGCCGACCGGCTCGTCGACGTGACAACGGTGGCCGTGGCGACCAGGTAGGCGCCGGCGGCCGGGCGGATGTACGCCACGCTCACGCCGGTCGTGCGGACATCCGCTCCGAGCAGCGAACCCGCAGCGAAGGTGATGGCGTTGTCCGCGGCGTACGCGAGCACGCCGCCATGGGCGACCCCGTGTTGCTGGAGCAGATCGGCGCGTAGCGGAATCTTGAGCGCGGCAGCGCCGGTGCCGAAGGCAATCAGTTCCGCCCCGACGAGGGCGCTGAAGTTCTGGCCGGCGAGGACCGCCAACGCATCGTCGAATGTGGGGAGTCGGCCGGTCATGGAGGTGCCTTCCGTCGGAGGGTGCACGTGCTCATCCTCCAGCGCCACGCCGGCCCGTCGGGCCGGATGGGACAAACCTCACGACGGGTGTGCCGTCGCGGATGGGGGGCGCCCGCCAATTGCGCAACTGCTTGGGCGGGTGGCTGAGCGCTCGGATGCTTAAGGTGAGGACAGCCCTCATCGCCCACTTCAGGAGCCCTCCATGGTTTCGCGTCCCCGTGGCAGGCGCCCGTACTTCGCCTTCACGCCTGGCGCGGACTCGCGCGTCCCGGGGGTCAAGCCCGGGCGCAGCTACGGCATCACCGGCGGCACCCAGATCCCCACGCCCAGCTACCCTGGCGAGGACCGGCCCGCGGGAGCGCCTCAGGACGTGCCGGCGCAGACGCCGCCCCAGGCCCCGCAGCGCATCCCCGGCCAGGGTGGACAGGTCAACGACCCGATGGCCGGATGGCCGATCCCGCACAAGACGTGGCAGACCAAGAACGGTTCGCAGGTGACGGTCGCCGGCTGCTGCCTGCCACTTCCCTTGCTGACCACCCTCGGTGCTGCGGCCCTCGGCCTCGCGAAGATGCCTTCTCGACGACCGTGAATCGTCATCTCGACGGGGTGGGCCCTGGCGATCCACGCCCTTGCCCATCGGGATGTGGGGTGATCACCCACATCCCAATGGATAACGCCGTATCCATCGCATGGCTCCGCGACGGCAGCCGGTCGGCTCGGCCATACGGACGGCCCGGCCACACGCCATACCGGAGAGGGTTGAGCGGATAGACTCAACTTTGGCAGGGTTGACAGAGGTAACGACATTTGCCCTACCCGCACAAAGGAGTCACCACCTTCATGGAACTCAAGCCAACCACCAAGGTTGCCGAGATCCTGGCCATTGCTCAGCGCGCGGCCCAGACGGCCGGCAACCCCGAGATCACCCCTGCTCACGTCGCGCTCGCGGCCACCGAGGTCCCCGAGACCACGGTCCCCGCGCTCCTCGCCGCCGGCGGCACCAGCCCCGAGGCGGTCGCGTCCGCGGCCCGCTCCGAGATCGCCTCGCTGCCCAAGGTCAGCGGGTCCAGCAGCGGTCCCGGCTTCGGCCAGGCCGTCATGGCCGTGTTGAACCAGGCCGACACCCTGATGAAGGCGTGGGGGGACACCTATCTCTCGGTCGACGCTCTCATCCTCGCGCTCGCCGAGAAGGGCGCGCTGCGCGGCGTCGACGCCAAGGCCGTCGAGGATCAGATCGAGCAGCTGCGCGCCGGCCGCAAGGTCACGACGGAGAACCCCGACGCCACTTCCGAGGCGCTCGACAAGTACTCCACCGACCTGACCCAGGCCGCCCGCGACGGCAAGCTCGACCCGGTCATCGGCCGCGACACCGAGATCCGCCGCGTCGTGCAGGTCCTCTCCCGCCGCACCAAGAACAACCCCGTCCTCATCGGCGAGCCCGGCGTCGGCAAGACCGCTGTCGTCGAAGGCCTCGCCCAGCGCATCGTCGACGGCGACGTCCCGGAATCGTTGCGCGACAAGCGACTTCTCTCCCTCGACCTCGGCGCGATGGTCGCCGGCGCGAAGTACCGCGGTGAGTTCGAGGAGCGGCTCAAGGCCGTCCTCGAGGAGATCAAGGCCAGCGAAGGCCAGATCATCACCTTCATCGACGAACTGCATACGGTCGTCGGGGCCGGCGCGACCGGCGAGGGCGCCATGGACGCCGGCAATATGCTCAAGCCGCTCCTGGCCCGCGGCGAACTGCGGCTCGTCGGCGCGACCACGCTCGACGAATACCGCAAGCACATCGAGAAGGACCCCGCCCTGGAACGCCGCTTCCAGCAGGTCTTCGTCGGCGAGCCGAGCGTCGAGGACACCATCGCCATTCTCCGCGGCCTGAAGGAGCGCTACGAGGCGCACCACAAGGTGGAGATCGAGGACAGCGCGCTCGTCGCCGCGGCCGATCTCTCCGACCGTTACATCAGCGGCCGCCAACTGCCCGACAAGGCCATCGACCTCGTCGACGAGGCGGCCTCCCGCCTGCGCATGGAGATCGACTCCAGCCCTGTCGAGATCGACCAGCTGCGCCGCTCCGTCGACCGGATGAAGATGGAGGAGCTGCACCTGGCCAAGGAGAGCGACGATGCCTCGAAGGAGCGCCTGGCCAAGCTCCGCAAGGACCTGGCCGACTCCACCGAAGAACTGAACGCCCTCGAATCACGTTGGGAGGCAGAGAAGTCCGGCCTCAACACGATCGGTGACCTGAAGGCTCAGCTCGACGAGCTGCGCACCCAGGCCGATCGGCTGCAGCGCGAGGGCAACTACGAGCAGGCCTCCAAGCTGTTGTATGGCGACATCCCGGCGCTCGAGAAGCAACTCGCGATCGCCAACGAGAACGAGATCGCCCGCGGAGCCACCGACCTGATGGTCAAGGAGCGCGTCGGTCCCGACGACATCGCCGAGGTCATCTCGGCGTGGACCGGCATCCCCGCCGGCCGACTCCTGCAGGGCGAGACCGAGAAGCTGCTGTCGATGGAGTCGATCATCGGGGCCCGCCTGATCGGCCAGGGCAGTGCCGTGCAGGCCGTCTCCGACGCCGTGCGGCGTAGCCGTGCCGGGCTCGCCGACCCCGACCGGCCCACCGGGTCCTTCCTCTTCCTCGGCCCCACCGGTGTCGGCAAGACCGAACTCGCAAAGGCGTTGGCGGACTTCCTCTTCGACGACGAGCGGGCCATGGTCCGCATCGACATGTCGGAGTACTCCGAGCGCCACGCCGTCGCGCGCCTGATCGGCTCCCCGCCCGGCTATGTCGGCTACGACGAGGGCGGCCAGCTGACCGAGGCGGTTCGCCGCCGGCCCTACAGTGTCGTCCTCTTCGACGAGATCGAGAAGGCCCACCCGGAGACCTTCGACATCCTCCTGCAGGTGCTCGACGACGGCCGCCTGACCGACGGCCAGGGCCGCACGGTCGACTTCCGAAATGTCATTCTCGTGATGACCTCCAACCTCGGCAGCCAGTTCCTCATCGACCCGATGCTGAGCGCGGAGCAGAAGAAGGAGGCCGTCATGTCGACGGTGCGCCAGGCCTTCAAGCCCGAGTTCCTCAACCGGCTCGACGACATCATCATCTTCGACCCGCTCAGCCAGGACGAACTCGCCCACATCGTCGAGCTCCAGGTCCGCCAGCTCGCCAGTCGCCTGCACGACCGGCGGATCACGCTGGAGGTCACGGACGCCGCGCGGGACTGGCTGGCCAAGACCGGCTACGACCCGGCATACGGCGCCCGCCCACTCCGCCGCCTGGTCCAGCGCGAGATCGGCGACCGGCTCGCTCGTGCCGTCCTGGCCGGGCAGGTGCGCGACGGCGACACCGTCACGGTGGACCTGGCCCCCGACGGCGACTCCCTGACCGTCGCCGCCTGACCGCCCGGCCTTCCTTCCAGGGAGTCCGTATACGTGGGCTCGAGCCTGCCTACCATCGCCGCCTGGTCGCCACCGAAGTGACCGGGATCGATCACCCGCAACGGGTATCGTTCGCCTCATGCGTCGTCGTGCCGTCCTCGCAGCCGTGCTGCTGCCCGTGGCCGTGGTCGCCTGCTCGGGGGAGAAGAAGGCCGCCGCCGACCCGGCGGCGGCCCTGGCCGCGGCCAAGACCACCCTCGACGGCGCCCAGGCCGTCACCCTCGACCTGAAGTCCGACAAGCCCATCCCGTCCGGGCACAACGGGGTGTCGGCTGCCAAGGGCACCGGACTGATCGACCCGACGACGCCGAAGTTCCAAGGCACCGTCAGCGCGGTCGTCAGCGGCGCACCCGTGACCACCGACGTGATCACCATCGGCGACACGACGTGGATGAAGCTGTTCACCCCCACCTTCACCAAGGTCGACCTCAAGGCCCTCAACGCCCCCAACCCCGGCGGCTTCTTCAAGCCCGACACCGGCCTGTCGCAGATCCTCGCCAAGACGAGCGACGCCGCCGGAGGCACCGAGAAACGCTTCGGCAAGGAGGTGCTCACGGCTTACACCGGGAAGGTCCCCGGCGCCGTCGTCAAGAGCCTGCTCAACCTCGGCGCCGACACCTCCACCTACGCTGCCGAGTTCGGCATCGCCGAGGGCAACCAGCTGCGCACCGCCAAACTGACCGGCCCGTTCTACGACACGGGCGACTCGAGCTACGAGATCGTCCTGACCGACTACGGCAAGACCGTCGAGATCGCCCAGCCCTGACGTCGTGACTGCCCCCGCGCCCGCCGCCCGGGCCCGCCCGCGCGCGCTGCTCGGGTGGGCCGCCGTCGCGGTCGCGCTCGCCGCCGCCGACACCTATGTCGTGGTCCTCGCCCTGACGGAGATGATGCAGGGCGTCGGTCTCGGCATCGAGAACCTCCAGCGCGCCGCCCCGATCATCAGCGGCTTCCTGCTCGGGTATGTCGCCGTCCTCCCGCTCATCGGGCGTCTCGCCGATCTCGTCGATCGCCAGCGCGTGCTCATGTGGTGCCTGGCGATCTTCACGATCGGCAGCGGCCTCACCGCCCTCGCTGTCGAATTGCCCGTCCTCGTCGCCGGCCGCGTGATCCAGGGGTTGGGTGGGGGCGGGCTGGTGCCGGCGACGCTTGCCATCGTCGCCGCGTCCTGGCCGCCGCACGAGCGAGGTATGCCGCTCGGTCTCGTCGGTGCCGTCCAGGAGCTCGGGTCGGTGGTCGGGCCCGTGCTCGGCGCTGCCGTCCTGGCCGTTGCCGACTGGCGGATGATCTTCTGGCTCAACGCGATCGCCGGCATTGTGCTGGCGGTGGTGATCCGCCGCGGCGGCCGGGCAACCG
>NZ_HG764815.1:445319-467137 GCF_001050535.1 Nostocoides australiense Ben110
GCGCGGGCCGCTGCCAGCCCGCTCGTCGAGCAGGCCACGAAGGAACAGGCGAGCCGGCCGCCGGCGGCGGTCGCGGCATACGAAAAGATCCATCCCTCCCTCGTGGTCATCCGCACCCGCGGCAAGAACGGCCTGGGCACCGGCTTCGTCGCCAATGCCAACGGGACGATCCTGACGGCATACCACGTCATCGACGGCGCCTCCACGATCGAGCTGACCTTCGCCGACGGCACCAAGACGACCGGGAAGGTGGCCGGCCAGGAGCCGGAAAAGGACCTGGCGACCTTGACCCCCGCCCGGCTGCCCGAGGTCCTCGTGCCCGCCACCTTGGGCGAGCCCGGGCCGGTCGGCACCCCGGTGCATGCCGCCGGCAATCCGCTGGGCCTGACCTTCTCCTTCTCCTCCGGCGTCATCTCGGCCCTCGGCCGCAATATCGACGCCGGTTCGGTGACCCTGAAGGACCTGATCCAGTTCGACACCGCCGTCAACCCCGGCAACTCGGGCGGGCCTCTCCTCGATGACGCGGGCCGGGTCGTCGGTGTCGTCACCGCGCTCGCCAACCCCTCTGACCAATCGTTCTTCGTCGGCATCGGATTCGCCGTGCCGATCACGGCCGCCGGCGGCTCCGTCGGCGCGGCCCCGATGTGACCCGACCGAAGCCGACATGACAGAACCGGAGACCCGCGTGGACAGTCCCTCGAGCGACCGCCTCACCGCCCGCCCGCTGGAACAGACCCTCTATGAGGTCAAGAAGACGATCGTCGGGCAGGACGAGTTGTTGCAGAAGATGATCGTTGCGCTGCTGGCGCGCGGGCACCTGCTCGTCGAAGGTGTCCCGGGCCTGGCCAAGACGCTGGCGATCAAGGCGCTCGCCGAGGCGATCGGCGGAGTCTTCCAGCGTATCCAGTTCACCCCAGACCTCGTGCCGGCCGATGTCGTCGGCACGCGGATCTACAACCAGCAGAGCGGGGAGTTCCAGGTCTCGCTCGGCCCGGTCTTCGCCAATCTCGTCCTCGCCGACGAGATCAACCGGGCCCCGGCCAAGGTGCAGTCCGCGTTGCTGGAGGTCATGCAGGAGCGGCAGGTGACGATCGGCCGCGAGACCTATCCGTCGCCCAAGCCGTTCCTCGTCATGGCGACCCAGAACCCCATCGAGTCCGAGGGCACCTACCCGTTGCCGGAGGCGCAGGTCGACCGGTTCATGATGAAGGTCAAGGTCGGATATCCCTCTGCCCCTGAGGAGTTCGTCGTCGTCGAGCGGATGATGGGCATCGGCGAGAAGACGCAGAAGGTGATGGAGCCCGACCAGCTGGCGCGGCTGCAGGAGGCCGCCGACGCGATCTATGTCGACCCGGGGATCATCCAGTATGCGGTGCGCCTCGCCGGCGCGACGCGCAGCCCGGCTCTCGTCGGGCTGCCCGATCTGACCCGGCTGGTGACTTTCGGTGCCAGTCCCCGTGCGTCGATCAATATGGTGCTCGCCGCGCGGGCGTTGGCGTTCCTGCGCGGGCGCGAGTACGCGATCCCGGAGGATGCCCGCGACCTGGCGCTCGACGTGCTGCGCCACCGGCTCGTGCTGTCCTATGAGGCGCTGGCCGACAATGTCGATCCGGACGACATCGTGCGTTCGATCATCGCCGCCGTCCCCCTGCCGGACATCCAGGCTCGCGTCCCCGATCGTGAGCAGGTGCAATGGCAGCAGACCCGCACCTGACTCCCGCTGCCCTGCTGCAGCGGATCGAGTGGACCGTCCTGCGCCGCCTCGACGGGGCGTTGCAGGGCGACTTCGCCACGCTCTTTCGCGGTGAGGGCATCGATTTCCAGGAGTTGCGGGAATACGTCCCCGGTGACGACCTGCGCCGGATCGACTGGAATGTCACGGCCCGGATGGACACACCGTATGTCCGTGACTATGCCGAGGATCGCGATCTGACGGCCTGGCTGCTCCTCGACCGGTCCTCGTCCATGGCGTTCGGTCCCTCGGAGCGGGGCAAGGACGACGTGCTGGTCGAGCTCGTGGCCTGCTTCGCGCACCTTTTCGGGCGCGGCGGCAACAAGGTGGGTGCGATCGTGTTCGACGACGGCCCGTTGGTGACGATCCCGCCCCGCAGCGGGCGCGTGCAGTCGCTGCGGCTGGTTCACGAGGTGCTCTCTCGGCAGCCGCATTCGACGGCCACGACGGATCTCGCGGCGCTCTTGCGTGCCGGCGTGGGGGTCATCCGGCAGCGTTCGCTCGTCATCGTCGTCTCCGACTTCATCTCAGCGCCCGGGTGGGAGCGTCCGCTGTGCCAGCTCGCCGAGCGGCACGATGTCGTCGTCGTCCAGATCACCGATCCACTCGAGTCGGAGTTGCCCGACGTGGGGATCATTTCGTTGCAGGACAACGAGACCGGCGAACAGGTGCTCGTCGACACCAGCGACGACGGGTTCCGGTCCCGGATGCGCGAACTCGCCGACGAGCAGCAGCGAGCGCTCACCGCCGCGGTCCGCTCGGCGGGGATCACGCTGCATACCGTCTCCACTGCGGAGGACCTCGGCGGGGCGTTCGTGCGGATGGCGACGAGACGGAAGCTGGCTCGGCGATGACCTTCGAGATCCCGCTCGCGCTGTGCGCCCTGATCGTCCTGCCGCTGCTGGTACTGACCTATCGCTCCCAATGGGGTCGGGCCCGACGGGGCCGGGAAGCGTTGGCCCGCACGGGGCTTCGCCAGGTCGGGAGCGTCGAGACCAGCCGCTGGCGACACGTCGCCCCCGGCCTGCTGCTCGCCTCGCTCGGCACTCTCATCGTCGCGGCTGCGGCACCGGCGTCCGTGCTGACGATCACCAAACCGGAAGGCACGGTGATCCTCGCCTTCGACGTCTCCAACAGCATGCGCGCCGAGGACCTCGAACCGGACCGGCTGACAGCGGCCAAGACAGCGGCCAAGGCCTTCGTCGCGAAGCAACCGTCGTCGGTGCGGATCGGCCTTGTCGCCTTCTCCGACACCGGAATCGTCACCCAGCAGCCGAGCGACGACCCGGCGACGGTGAGCCAGGCGATCGACCGGATGGCCCCGCACGGTGGCACCTCTTTGGGGCAGGGCATCTTCGCCGCGCTGCAGGCGATCACCGACGGCCGGCTGCGGGCCGATCCCGAGAAGCTGGCCGAGGATCCCGAGAGCATCGACATCGGCTATCACGGCGAGGCCTCGATCATCCTGCTCTCGGACGGGCAGGACCAGTCGGATGTCGATCCGCTCGCCATGGCCCGGCTCGCGTCGGTTGCCGGCGTGCGGATCGACACGGTCGGCCTAGGCAGCGCCGAAGGCACCGAGGTGACGGTCAACGGGGTGACTCAGCAGACCGCGCTCGACGCGGCCGTGTTGACCGAGATCGCCAAGACGGCGGACGGGGTCTATCACCCGGCCCAGGATGCCGCTGCCTTGACCGAGATCTACGACAGCATCGAGCTGGTCGACAAGCCACGCCGTGAATTGAGCGGTCTCGCACCGTATTTCATGATCGCCGCCGCCCTGCTGGCGGCAGCGGCGATGGGGTTGTCGCTCGTGCGCTCCGGGCGGGTGATCGCCTCATGACGTTCACGTGGCCTGCGGCGCTGATGCTCCTCACGCTCGTTCCCATCCTGCTCATCCTCTATGTCTGGGCCCAACGCCGGCGCCGCGCCGCGGCCATTCAGCACTCCAATGTGTCGCTCGTGCGGGCGGCGGTCGGCGCGCGGCGACGTCACTGGACGCGACACCTGCCGCTGGCGGCGATGCTGCTCGGATTGACGGCGCTGGGCGTCGGGGCGGCCCGCCCGACGATGGCGATGACGGTGCCACAGAACCGGACCTCGATCATCGTCGCGCTCGATGTGTCCCGTTCGATGTGCTCGGTCGACGTCGACCCGAACCGGTTCAGCGCGGCCAAGAAGGCACTGCGCGAGTTCGTGGCGGCCCAGGATCCGGACACCCGCATCGGGCTGATCGCCTTCGCGGGCTATGCCGAAATGGTGTCACCGCCGTCCACGGACCGCGGCCAGCTCGAGGCGACCCTGGACGCGCTGCCGACCGGACGTGGCACGGCCATCGGCGCGGCCATCCTGCGTTCGGTCGACGCGATCGCCAGCATCAACCCCAAGGTCGCCCCGGTGGGCCCCGACGAGGCGCCCGAGCCGCCGGAGGAGCAGCAGTTCCCGTTGCCCGCACCCGACCTGAGCACCGTCAAGCCGCCGACGACCGAACCCATCGCCGACGTCGTCGTCCTCTTGACGGACGGCGCGAACACCCGCGGGGTGCTGCCGATGGATGCCGCTGCCGTGGCGGCGAAACGCGGAATCCGGGTCTACCCCATCGGTTTCGGCACCACGCAGCCCACCCAGATGGTGTGCACCCGCGATCAGCTCGGCGCCGACGCCTACTCCGAGGGCGGCGCATACGGCCGCGGCAACGCCGCCCAGTTCCTCGTCGTCGACGAGCCGACGCTCGAGGGTGTGGCCAAGGCGACCGGCGCGACATACTCCCCGGCGACCAACAGCGCGGAGTTGTCCGAGAGTCTCGCCGATGTCCCCAAGAACATCGTCCTGACGACCGAGAGGGTCGAACTCTCCCCCGCCTTCGCCGCCGGCGGCGCCCTGTTGCTCCTCCTCGGGGTCTTGATCGCCTCCCGGCAACGCGTCTTCCCCTGACCGCGGCCATCCCGCCCCTTTACGGCAAGACGTGCCTTTCGATGGCGAGTGATATCATCGACTCTTGATTGATATCAAGATCCTTGGGGGTTCCGATGCCGGCCATGACCATTCGCAATCTCTCGGACGCCACACACAACGCCCTGAAGGCGCGGGCCAAGCGCAACGGCCGGAGTGCGGAAGCCGAAGTCCGAGCGATCATCGATGCTGCGGTCGCTCCCGCTGAGGCGCGTGGATTGGGCTCCTTGCTCGCGGAGATCGGCGCGCAGGCCGGAGGCATCGAGTTGGAGATCGAGCGCGACCGGACGGCGCGCGAGCCGCTCGACTTCGCATGATTCTGCTCGACACCAATGTCGTCTCCGAACCACTACGGCCACAACCTGATTCGCGGGCGGTGCAGTGGCTGGACGCACAAGTCCACGAGACCCTCTACCTCTCGACGATCACCATCGCGGAGATGCGGTTCGGAATCGCCGCCCTCCCGGCGGGCAGGCGCCGGCGAATCCTGAGCGAGCGCTTCGAGGGCGAGGTCATGCCGTTGTTTCACGGCCGGATCCTCGCGTTCGACGAACTGGCCGCCAAGGCTTACGCCCGCATCCGTGCACGCGCTCGGCAGCGCGGCCGCGGCCTCGGCGACTTCGACGCTCTCATCGCCGCCATCGCGGACGCGAACGGCCTCACCGTGGCGTCCCGGGACACCGGGCCGTTCGTCGTCGCCGGCGTCCCGGTCATCAACCCTCTCACGCCCTGACCCCGCCCCACCCCCTCATCCCCGTCGCGAGCGCACGACACGCCGTAAAGAACGGGGCGGATTCACCTGCATCGAGATGCTCCTATTGACACGCAATAGGAGCATCAGACCCCGTGTCGCGCACTCTCGACGGTGGCGTGGTGGTGGGTTCGTCAGGAGGCGAAGGCGGCCAAGTCGGCGGCGAGATCGGGGCCGACGAGGGCCACGACATATGTCCCGTCCTCGCGGTGCTCGGTCTCGGCGATCTCGCCCGACTCGTGGATCCGAGACATCAGGTCGCCACGGGCATACGGGACAGTGGCGACGACGCGCACGGACGGGCGGGGCAGTTCGTCGGCGATCAGCTCGATGAGTTCGGCGATGCCGGCGCCCGTGTGAGCAGAGACGGCGATGGCGTGCTTCTCGTGCCGCAGGATCCGGTCGACGACCTCGGGATCGGCGATATCGGCCTTGTTGACGACGATGACCTCCTTGACATCCGCCGCGTCCACATCAGCGAGAACCGCACGCACCGCGCTGATCTGCCCCTCGGGGTCGGGGTGGGACCCGTCGACGACGTGCAGCAGCAGGTCGGCATCGGCCACCTCCTCCAAAGTGGAGCGGAAGGCGTCGATCAACTCGTGCGGCAGCTGCCGGACGAACCCGACGGTGTCGGTGAGGGTGAATTCGCGGCCGTCCGGGGTCTCGGCGCGGCGGACGGTGGTGTCGAGGGTGGCGAAGAGCTGGTTCTCGACGAGAACGCCCGCGCCGGTGAGGCGGTTCAGGATCGAGGACTTGCCGGCGTTGGTGTATCCGGCGATGGCGACGCTCGGCGTGCCGTGCGCCTTGCGGGAGTGGCGCTTGGTGTCGCGGTGGGTCTTCATGTCGCGGATATCCCTGCGCAACTTCGCGATTCGCGAGTTGATGCGGCGCCGGTCGAGCTCGATCTTCGTCTCACCAGGGCCGCGGGAGCCGATGCCCTCCCCGCCGGCGACCCGGCCACCGGCCTGACGTGACATCGACTCACCCCAGCCACGCAGGCGCGGCAGGAGATATTGCAGCTGGGCCAGCTCGACCTGCGCCTTGCCCTCGCGGGACTTGGCGTGCTGGGCGAAGATGTCGAGGATCAGCGCGGTCCGGTCGATGACCTTGACCTTGACGATGTCCTCGAGCGCGCGGCGCTGGGACGGCGCCAGTTCGGAGTCGCACACGACCGTGTCGGCGCCTTCGGCGATGACAACGTCGCGCAATTCCTGTGCCTTGCCGGAGCCGAGCCAGGTGCCGGGATCGGGGCGCTGCCGACGCTGCATCAGCCCCGCGAGCACGGTCGATCCGGCCGTCTCGGCGAGCGCGGCCAACTCGCGCAGGGAGTTCTCGGCGTCTTCCGCGGCGCCCTCGGTCCAGACTCCGGCGAGGACGACCCGTTCGAGCCGCAGCTGGCGGTACTCGACCTCGGTGATGTCCTCGAGCTCCGTCGAGAGTCCTTCGACGCGCTGCAGCGCCGCGCGCTCCTCGCGATCGAACTGATCGCCGTCGCGGTCGTCGTGGTCGTATGTCGTGCCGGCCAGCGCCTCCGCAGGGCGGGCCAGGATGTCGTCGGCGTCGTCGCCGCGCAGATCGTCAAGAGGTTCAGTCATCGTTCTCCCAGGTTCTCACGATGCCAACGCGCTGAGCCACCTGGTTATTCGGGCACTCGTGATCCGATCCGGTTGCCTACCGTTGTCGTATGACAGTGCTGCCGCGCCGCGTCGTGATCGGCGCCGCCATCGCGGCGCCTGCTTCGCTGCTCACCGGCTGCCAGAAAGAGGACACGCGCGCCCAGCCCGTGTTGAGCAAGGTCGACCAGATCGTCATCGCCGACGTCCTCGACGAGTCGACCGCGACCGGGATGACCGTGCGGCCCACGAGCATCATCTGGAGCGCCGGCGAGGCGTGGGCCGGCGACGAACTCTTCCCCATCCCCGATCTCCCGCTCGCCGAGACGCGGGTGGATCCCGGCCGGTCCGCAGACAGACCGGAAACCGGCGAGCGGGCCATGCTGCTGCTTGCCCACCCCGCACCCGACTGGAAGATCCAGCTCGTCGCCAAGATCCAGCTCGTCGCCGAACCTGACACCGCGGCGATAGCGGGCACGAGCACGGCGGCCGACAACGCCCGCGAGGCCGTGGCCGCGGGCATGACGATCCGAGGCGCTGACGCCGACCAGCTCGCCGTCTTGATCGAACTGATCGAAGGCGCCCGAGGGATCGAGGACGCCGAGAACGGACACGGCGATCCGGCCGGCGCAGGCGGCCTGATGAAGGAGGTCCTCCCCCACTTGTCGCAGGAGGCGGGCGGCCCCGGCTGACGCTCCCTAGGCACGCGTGCCGCAGCCCCCCTACTCGCGCCCGAACACCCAGCGCCGCTGGACCTGATAGCCGATCACGAAGAGCACGCCGTCGACGAGCACCTTCGCCCACACGACGTGCCCCGCCAACAGCGCGGACATGCCGGTCGTACACAGGCTGGAGGCCGCCAGGATCGCCGCCACGAGCGCGAAGTAGCGCAGCGCCGATCCGGGACGGACGAACACCAAATGCCGGTTTACGGCGTAGTTGACGGCGGAGGAGATGGCTCGGGCGCCTACTGTCGCGGTCGCCACGGCGGCGAGGTAGGAGCGGCCGCCGAAGCCGGCGTCGATGATCACGGCGAAAGCGGTCAGGTCGACCAGGGCGGCCAATCCGGACGAGGCGCAGTAGGCGACGACGCGCGCGACGACGGTGCGGTAGTTGATGATCGAGGGTACGTCGCGCTCGCGCGGCTCGACGACGTGGAGCGACCGGGCGGGTTGGTCATCGCTGCATCACCACCGGCACGGTGTCAGTGACGGGATATCCCGACGCCCGCAGGTATGCCGCGGCCCGCGGCGAACGGTCCACGACGGCTACGTAGTCGCAAGCGGGAGGGATCGGCCCGCCGGCGCGATCCGGCACGGGCGTGGACACGACATCGTCCGCCAGACTCACGTAGCGCACGAGGTAACGCAGGTATCCGCTCGGGTGGTCGCCGTAGAGGCAGATCTCGGAGCCGGGTGGCACCGACACGGTGGCGAAGGCGCTCTCCACCCGGTCCCGGAGGGTCCCGTCGACCGGGCTCCACAGCGGCCGCGGCCAGGAGGTGACGAGAAGGGAGACCACACCGCCCAGTCCCATCACGAATGCGCCCGCCGACCGGGACGGTCTCGTCTGCTCGGCGAGATGCGCCCCGACGATCAGCGCAGCCGCCGCCAGCACGAGGTGCAGTGTGCTCAGATAGCGGTCGAAGCTTGCCAGCTGCAAGGCCTCCAGCGCCGGCATGGACAGCACGTAGACGGCATACTGCCCGCCGAGGAAGAGCACCGACACCAGCGCCGCCCCACCCATCGCCACCGCCGCGCGACGCGGCCGGTGCCGGACTCGTCCGGCGACGGCCAGCGCGAGGGCGAGCCCGGCGAGAGCGAGCCACAGCAACTGATCGCCGCGGACGGCGGTGAGGAAGAGGTCGTGGATCTGCGCGCGCACCTCGGGGGTCTTCTCCGCGAGCATCTCGCGCACTTGCTCCCTCGAGAAGGAGTGTTTGCTGTCCGGCAGGCCCGCGAACGCGGTCGCCGTATGCCGCCGCCACGCCGCCCAGGTCAGCCCGGCACCGAGCGCGGGAGCGAGCAGCGACAGGGCGCGCTGCCACGGTGAGGCGGCCCGCAGCACCAGACCCGTCAGGCACAGGACGATCACCCAGAAGACGCCGGTCTGCTTGGTCGCGACGAGCGCCGCACACAGCACCGCGAGAGGGAACGCCGCCCGGCCGACGTTGCCGCGACATGCTGAAATCGTCACCAGCCCGACGATGGTCCAGGCGGCAAGCACATTGTCGACGAGCAGGGTGTCCAGGCGCGGGCCGTGCAGGAGGAAGGCAACGACGAGTGCGGCCACCCCGACCAATCCCGCCCACCGGCGACGCGGCGTGAGGGCGAGGATGCTGACGCACGCGGTCGCCAGGATGTAGCCCTGGGCGAGCATCATCTGCCACTCTCGGCCACCGAGGAGCCGAGCCACGGCATACTCCCAGCTCGCTGTCCCGAGCGGGTAGGTGTGGAAGCCCACGATCGTGTCCGTGGCGGTGGGGAAACGGTCCTGACGCAGCATGAACCGGACGACCAGGCCCCAGTGACTGAAGTTGTCGTAGTGCAGCAGGCGGGCGCCGGGCAGGATCCATACGAGAGCGGCGGTGAGCACGGCAAGGACGACCACCGACGGATCGATCACGTGTCCGAGCAGAGCCTGGCGCCCACGCCGGACCTCGATCCCGAGCAGGAAACCACCCACACCGACGATGACGAAGGGGGCGAGCGACAAGGCACCGGCCAGTCCGCATGCGAAGGCCAGGATCAGTTGCAGTGCCACGGCAACGGCCGGGGCGACCGCGGTGGGGACGCGAGCTGTGCGACGCAACGCTCCGATGAAGCCGAGCTGAGCCACGCCGAGCAGGAGTGCGCCGGCGATCGGCAAGATCTGCGCCACCGCACCTCCCGGACGCGGCGCATGACCGTGGCGACCGCGTCTGGGGCGAGCGTACCCCGAGGGTTTCGCGGTCAGCGGACCTCGGCCGGGTATCGCCCTAATCCTGTGAAACCGACAGCGCCTCGTAGCGTGGTATCAATTCGCGCCAACGCTGTTGCGCCGGAACAGGTTCGCGGCCGGCAACATGCGCAGCCAGGCCTTCGGCGTGCATCTGCACACCCGCGCCGTATGCCGCCAGCTGAGCCACGGGGATGCCGCTCTCGACGATGACGAGGTCTCGATGCGAAAGTGATGGGGAGGGTCGCACTCGCGCACCCGGCCGACCCCCTCCCACCCGGAGGTGAAGAAGGCGGCGCGGAACTCGCCACCGAGGCGCAGCTCGCCGTCGACGGTGCCGATCCAGCGGGCCAGCCAGTCGGGTTCGGTCAGGGCCGACCAAAGATCGTCCATACCGGTGTCGTAGGTGTCCTGGACGCGCACCGACCCGCTGTCGCCATCGGGGTGCAGGGTCCCCAGGACGCGGTCGTTCTTGGCTTGGGTCATGGCGTGCTCCTTCGGTCGCGTGTGCCGCGGGCGATTTCGGTATGCAGTGCGTCGAGCCGCTGCTCCCACCTCGCCCGATAGGTGGTGAGCCAGTCCTCCACCTCGGTGAGGGGGTCGGGTTGCAGGCGGTAGATCCGCCGCTGCGCATCGGCCTCGACGGTGACGAGCCCGGCCTCGCGCAGCACGCGCAGGTGCCTGGAGACCCCCGGCCGGGCGATGGGGAGGAGGTCGGCCAGTTCGGTGACCGTCCGCGGGCGCTCGGCGAGCGCCTCGAGCATGGTGCGCCGGCTCTCGTCCGCGAGTGCTCGCAGTGCCGCTTCCATCCTGTTAATGTACCGAAGTGGTTACGTACCCGTCGAGGTACATCCTGGCCCATAGCCATTCCGAGGGGAAAGAACTGCTATCTCGACGGGTCGAGTCGTCATCTCGACGGTGGGGGGTGGCTCAGTCGGAGAGTTCGGGATCGGGGTCGGGCACCATGGCGGTGATGTTCAGGCGGGCGTCGCGGGCGGAGGTGCGCTCGGCGTTGGCCTCGCGATCGTCGGACATCTGCTGGCTCTCGAGTTCGGCCATGACGCGCTGGGCATACAACTGCACCTCCATGGCGGTCCGCGCCTCGTCCCAGCCCAACACCGGGGCCACAAGCTCGGCCACTGCCTGAGCCGAATCCACTCCGCGAGAGAGGGTTTCGATGGAAGCCCGGGTGCGGCGGGCGAGCAGGTCATCAAGGTGCAGGGCACCCTCGTGTGTGACGCCATAGAGGATCTCGACCTTGAGGTATTCCTCGGCGCCCGGCACCGCCTCATACAGCGTCGGGTCGCCCTCGGCGAGTTCGAAGACCTCGTCGACGAGGGACCCGTAGCGGCCGAGAAGGTGCGTGAGGCGCCATACCGGCAGGTCGACCTTGCGGGAGAGGCGGTCGATCTGGTTCATCAGCGCGGGATAGCCGTCGGCGCCGAGCAGCGGGATGTGCTCGGTGACGCTGTCGGCCACGCCCGGGCCGATGTCCTCGCGGGCGGCGTCGATGGCGTCGGCGGCCATGACGCGGTATGTCGTGTACTTGCCGCCGGCGATCGAGATCAGGCCGGGCTGGGGCCGGGCGACAGCGTGTTCGCGGGAGAGCTGGGAGGTCTGCTCGTCCTCGCCGGAGAGCAGGGGCCGCAGCCCGGCATACACGCCCTGGATGTCGGCGTGGGTCACCGGGTGGGTGAGCACCGAATTGACTTGCTCGAGAAGGTAATCGATGTCTGCCTGACTCGCCGCTGGGTGGGCCAGGTCGAAGGTCCAGTCGGTGTCCGTGGTGCCGATGATCCAGTGCGTGCCCCAGGGCAGGACGAAGAGCACCGACGTCTCGGTGCGCAGGATCAGGCCCACTTCGGAGTTGATCCGGTCGCGGGCGATGACGATGTGCACGCCTTTGGAGGCCCGGACGTTGAAGCGGCCGCGGCCGCCGGCGAGGGTCTGGATCGCGTCGGTCCAGACGCCGGTGCAGTTGACCACGACGGACGCCTTGACGGTGGTGCGGGCGCCGGTCTCGATGTCCTCGACCACGGCCCCGGTGATCCGCTCCCCCGCCCTGGTCAGCTCGACCACCTGGGCGGAGTTGAGCACCGTGGCGCCGTATGCCGCGGCCGTGCGGGCGACGGTCAGGGTGTGCCGCGCGTCGTCCATCTGCCCGTCGTAGTAGAGCAGCGCGCCGGTGAGCGCGTCCTTTCGCAACGCGGGCACCAGGCGCAACGCGCCGTTGCGGCTGAGCTGCTTGTGCCCCGGGACCGAGCGGGCGCCGCCCATGGTGTCGTACAGCGTCAGCCCGGCGGTGACATAGGGCCGCTCCCAGCCGCGGTGGCTGAGCGGGTAGAGGATCGGGACCGGTTTGACCAGGTGCGGCGCGAGGCGGGTCAGGGCGAGTTCGCGCTCCTTGAGGGCCTCCCGGACGAGTTGGAAGTCCATCTGCTCCAGATAGCGCACGCCGCCGTGCATGAGCTTGCTGGAGCGGGAGGAGGTGCCGGAGGCGAAGTCACGCTGTTCGACCAGGGCGACCGAGAGCCCTCGGGTGGCCGCGTCCAGGGCGGCACCGCTGCCGGTCACCCCGCCGCCGATCACGAGGACGTCGAACTCGCGCTGCCCGAGCCGAGTCCAGGCCTTGGCGCGATAGGACGGATCCATCCGCGGTGGTGTCGCCATGGCCGCATTGTGTCAAGACGGTTAGGGTGCCGACGGATCAAGACGACGTGATCGAGGCGACGGAGGGCCTACTCGTGACCGAGGCCACATACATCCTGGCGATCGACCAGGGGACGACGAGCACCCGTGCCATCCTCTTCGATCGCGCCGGCAGCGTGGTCGCGGTCGACCAGCGCGAGCACGAGCAGATCTTCCCCCGCCCGGGCTGGGTCGAGCACGACGGACTGGAGATTTGGGAGAACACCCGGATGGTGGTCGGCGGGGTGCTCGGCAAGGCGAACGTCAACCGGGGGGCCGTGGCCGCCGTCGGCATCACCAACCAGCGCGAGACCACCTTGGTTTGGGAGAAGGAGACGGGGCGGCCGATCGCGAATGCGGTTGTCTGGCAGGACACCCGGACAGGGCGGCTGGTGGAGGAGCTGGCCGGTGACGCAGGCCCACGGCGGTATGCGGCGCAGACCGGTCTCCCGCTCGCCACCTATTTCGCCGGGCCCAAGATCCGCTGGCTGCTCGATCACGTCGACGGCGCGCGGGAGCGCGCCGAGGCCGGGGAACTGCTCTTCGGGACGATGGACACCTGGATCCTGTGGAATCTCACCGGCGGGCCCGACGGCGGTCTGCACCTGACGGACGTGACGAACGCCAGCCGTACCCTCTTGATGGATCTGCGCTCCCTGCAATGGGATCCGGCGCTCTGCGCGGCCCTCGGCGTCCCGATGGGGATGTTGCCTCAGATCCGCTCCTCCAGCGAGGTGTATGGGCAGTGCCACCCCGGCATCCTCGACGGCGTCCCGATCGCGGGCATCCTCGGCGACCAGCAGGCCGCCACCTTCGGCCAGGGCTGCCTGGAGCGCGGCAGCGCCAAGAACACTTACGGCACCGGCAATTTCATGTTGCTCAACACCGGCACCGACATCGTGGCCTCCGACAACGGGCTGCTGACGACCGTCTGTTATCAGCTGGGCGACCAGCCGGCCGTGTATGCGCTGGAGGGGTCCATCGCGGTCACCGGCTCCCTCATCCAGTGGCTGCGCGACAACCTCGGCCTCATCCCCTCCGCACCCGAGGTCGAAGGCCTTGCCCTGTCGGTCGCGGACAACGGCGGAACCTACTTCGTGCCGGCCTTCTCCGGCCTGTTCGCGCCCTACTGGCGCCCGGACGCCCGCGGCGCGATCGTCGGGCTGACCCGGTTCGTCACCAAGGGGCACATCGCGCGCGCCGCCCTGGAGTCCACGGCATACCAGACCCATGACGTGCTGCAGGCGATGAACGCCGATTCCGGTGTGCCGCTGCGAGAATTGAAGGTCGACGGCGGGATGACGGCCAATGACACCCTGATGCAGTTCCAGGCCGACATCCTCGGCGTCGACGTCATCCGGCCCAAGGTGGCCGAGACGACGGCCCTGGGTGCGGCCTATGCCGCCGGGCTCGCGGTGGGCTATTGGGGATCGACCGGCGACATCCTCGCCAACTGGCAGGAGGACCGGCGCTGGTCGGCCGGCATGGAGCCGGCCGAGCGTGACCGTTTGCTGCGCGGGTGGGCCAAGGCCGTGCACCGCGCGCTCGACTGGGTCGACGACGACGTCGAGCAAGGCTGATCGGGCGCACAGGACTCGAGGCAGAGGCACATCCACATGACAGGCGACGTCGAGCACTATTTCACCGCACAACCGGCGAGCCCCGCACAGCTGCGTGAGCGATCCGTGGCGCTCGCGGGCAAATCGATCAATGTCGTTGTGGCAGCAGGGGTTTTCTCCCCCGACGGGGTGGATCGAGGCACGGCTGTCCTGCTGAACGAGGTGCCGGACCCGCCCGGTGTCGGCACCTTCCTCGACCTCGGCTGCGGCTGGGGCCCGATCGCCCTGACTCTCGCGCTGCGCTCTCCTGGCGCGATCGTCTATGGCGTCGACGTCAACGAGCGCGCGCTGGATCTGCTGCGCCGCAACGCCTCTCGCCACGGGCTGTCGTGGATTCGCGCGGTTGCACCCGACGCGGTCCCCGCAGATGTGCGCTTCGACCTGATCTGGTCCAACCCGCCGATCCGGATCGGCAAGGCCGCGCTGCACGAGCTGCTCCAGAGCTGGTTGCCGAGGCTTGCGCCGGGCGGCACCGCATACCTCGTCGTCGCGAAACAGCTCGGCGCGGACTCGCTGCAGAAATGGATCGCGAAGCAGTGGCCGGACTTCGCCGTGGACCGGTACGCCAGCGACAAGGGCTTCCGGGTCCTGCGCGTGCAGGGCTAGATCTGCACGGTGCCGTCGGCGACGAGGACGGCAGGCCCCGAGAGCTCGACGTGGTTGTCCGGCAACAGCCGGACCTGGAGCCGGCCGCCCGGGACGTCGACGATCCACGGCTCGTGGCCGTCGAGGTCTCCGGCCCACAGGTGGGTCGCGATGGCCGCGGCGCAGATGCCGGTGCCGCACGACTCGGTCTCGCCGACTCCACGCTCGTGCACGCGCATCCGAATATGCCCGCGCCCCAACGGTTTCACGAACTCGACATTGGTGCCGGCCACCGGGTTCGGGTTGACCTGCGGCGCCGTCGTGAGGTCGAGTTCGTCGAGGTCGACGGACGGCGGGACGGCGACGACCGTATGCGGATTCCCGAGATCGAGACGCAGCGCGGAGAACGGCTGGTGGCCGTCGACGTGGACGAGGGCGTCCATGCCGTCGGCCGCCTCGGACTCGTCCTCATAACGCCAGCTGCCCATGTCGACGATGACGGTGTCATCGCCACCGAAGCGCACCCGCTTGACGCCGCCGCGGGTGGCCACGCCGAAGCCCTCCGCCGGGGCGAGTCCCTCGCGCCGCAGATAGAGCGCGAAGACCCGAACCCCGTTGCCGCACATCTCAGCCACGCTGCCGTCGGCATTGCGATAGTCCATGAACCACGCGGCGTCGTCCGCTTGGGCGCGCACCTCGTCCTCACGGGCGCTGCTCGTCGGGGCGATCCGGATCACCCCGTCGCCGCCGATGCCGGATCGCCGGTCCGCGAGGGCCGCTGCCATGGCTGCGGTCAGGGCGAATTCCCCGTCGCGGTCGTCGAGGAGCACGAAGTCGTTGCGGGTGCCATGACCCTTGGTGAAGCGCACCGTCCTCGACATGGCGACATTGTCCCGTATCGCTCAGGTGGCCGCGGAATCCAGGAGCCGCAGCACCGCGTCGGTCAGGCCGGGGTCGTCGGCCGGCATCCAGTGGATGCGCGGATCCGGCCGGAACCAGCTCTCCTGGCGACGCACCAGCCGCCGGGTCGCCGTGATCGTCTCGGCGATCGCCTCATCCTCGCGAAGGTTCCCGTCCAGTTGCGCCAGCGCTTGTTGATAGCCGATGGCCGCGCGCGCGGTCCTGCCCTCGCGCAGGCCGGCCGCAACCAGCCGCTCGACCTCGTCGATCAGTCCGTCGGCCCACATCTGCTCGGTCCGCCGGCCGATCCGCTCGTCGAGGCGGTCGCGCTCCAGGTGTAGGCCGACCATGACCGTTGCCCGGCGGTAGGTTCGCCGCGGCAGGGCCGCGAGGAATGGGCCGCCGGTCAGCTCGTTGACCTCGAGGGCCCGGACGATACGCCGCACATTGGTCGGTAGGATCTGCTGCGCCGCAACGGGATCCACTCTGGCCAGTTCGGAATGCGCGGCCTCGGCACCGTGCGCCGCGGCATACGCCTCCCACCGCGCGCGCACGTCCGGATCCGTGGGCGGGATGTCGAGGGCGTCGAGGGCGGCGCGGACATACAATCCGCTCCCACCGACAAGCAAGGGTATGCCGCCCCGCTCGCTGATCCCGTCGAGGTCGCGTCGGCTTTCCCGTTGGTAGACAGCGACGCTCGCCTCGTCGGTCACGTCGAGGATGTCGAGTTGGTGGTGCGGTATGCCGCGCCGCTCCCCCACCGGGAGCTTGGCCGTGCCGATGTCCATCCCGCGATAGAGCTGCATCGCGTCGGCGTTGACGATCTCCGCGCCGATGCGCTCGGCGAGATCGAGCGCCAGCGCGGATTTCCCGGTCGCCGTCGCCCCGACCACGGCCACGACGGGGTGCGCGGACGGCATACCGCCCGGCGTCATCAGCTGTCGTGCCCGAAGGGATCGGGATCGACACCAGGCATCCACGTCTTGCCGGCGGCCCCCCAGCCCTCACCGC
This sequence comes from Nostocoides australiense Ben110, assembly GCF_001050535.1. Taxonomy (GTDB): domain Bacteria; phylum Actinomycetota; class Actinomycetes; order Actinomycetales; family Dermatophilaceae; genus Nostocoides_A; species Nostocoides_A australiense. The sequence continues at coordinate 462,111 of NZ_HG764815.1, forward strand.
GAATCGCCTTGCGCGCCTTCTTCTTCCACTTCTCGTCGAGCCGGTCGACATAGAGGAAACCGTTGAGGTGGTCGTATTCGTGCTGCATGCACCGGGCGAACCAGCCGGTTGCCGTGAAGGCCAGCTCGTTGCCGTTGCGGTCGACACCCGTGACGTCCGCGCGGTCCCCGCGTGTGAGGGGGAAGTGCAGGCCCGGCACGGACAGGCAGCCTTCGGCGTCGTCGTGCTTGTCCGGATCGCCGTCGGGCGGACGGGTCGCGCGCACGAAGGGATTGACGATCACGCCGATCTCGGGCACGCCGTCCTCGTTGGCCAAGTGCCACGTGAAGACGCGCAGCCCGACTCCCACCTGCGGGGCAGCGAGCCCGGCGCCATGGGCGGCGGCCTGAGTCTCGAGCATGTCGTCGATGAGAGTCTGCAGCTCAGGGCCGAAGTCGGTGACGACCTCGGCCCGGCGGTGCAGCACCGGCTCTCCGGTGATGGTGATGGGGCGCACGGACATGGTCACCATTGTCCGGCACGCGTGCCGTGCGAAGTCACAGAAGTTTCTCCGGCCCCAGGCATGGCCAACGGTCATGACACCTGTCTAGAGTGTTCCTACGCGATCGCCGGCCGGCATCGTGAGTCGGGCGGAAGGAGTCACGCATGGGTTTGCTGGACGACGTCAAGGGCAAGGTCGACGACCTCGTGAGCCAGAACCCCGACAAGGTCGAAGAGCTCAGCGACCAGGGCATCGCGAAGGCCACCGAAGTGGCCGACAGCGCATCTGGTGGCAAATTTGGCGAGCAGATCGACGCAGCCGGCCAGAAGGCCGACGAGGCCATCGGCGAGTAGTCGCCCCACACGACGCCGCGAGCGGGCCCTGGTGCACCAGGGCCCGCTCTCTTATGCCCGGAACTGGGCACTTTGTCCGGCCACCCGAAAGGGTGAGGAATGGCCTCCCCTTAAGGTCACGCCAAGGCGTGCTGAGCGTGTAGACATGGCGCTACCGGGGTCGGCACCGAGGCGGACCCCATCGAACCACCAAGGAGTTGTGTCGTGGGTTTCCTCGATGACATGAAGGACAAGGCGAGCGACGTGCTCGACTCCGCGAAGGACGCCGTGAGCGGCGCTGCCGACGCCACGGGCGACGCGGTCGACAATGCCGCCGACACAGCCGGCAACGCCTGGGATGCGACCAAGGACGCCGCGGGCGACACGGTCGACAACGCCCAGGCCGACGTCCAGGGCGACTGGTCCGACGCCAACGACGCGGCCACCGACGCCTGGAACGACGCCACCGACGGCGAGGGCGACGGCCTGACCAATTAGCGCCCGCGGCTCGGTGAACGTTGCCGGCCTGCCTCCGCTCGGTCAGCCCTCGGCAGCCTCGATCGCCGCCGCCACCAGATCAGCCGCCACGTCGACACCGATCTGGTCCCCGACGCGTCTATCCCTTTCCGAGATGGCGACGCCGATCAAAACGAGTGCGGCCGCGCGGTGGCGCGTTCGTCGTTGAGGTCCACGCAGCGTCCGATCTCGGCAAGCAGGTTGGCGTCGTCGCGCCACTGGTGTTGGTCGCCGGTCTGCACATCGTCTGACGTCGGCACGCTACCCATTCTCGCAGGCTCGCAACTTCTCGGGCGGTCAGCGGCCGGCCCCCGGCGGAAGCGATCCTGTCCGATGATGAAGACCCCGGGAGGAGGGTAGGGCTCATAGACGCCCGGTCGATCTGCTGGCGCGACGGCGCGGGCTAGGTGCCCCTTTCCGAGTTGTCGGCCGGCAAGTTGTCCACGCTGACGCCGAACAGACGAGCCATCGCTGTGGCTTGGCGGTCGTCCGATATGCCCGGCCCCGGCTGGTGCGCTTCACCAGGGGCGTCAGCTACCGCAGATCGGAGCCGTCACCGGCGGCGGGGCGCCGATCGACGGCATGCCCAAGGACACCGCCGGTTTGGCCGAAACGCCCTCTGCCGCAGCCACGTCGAGCGCTGCCCAGGCGTCCCCTCCAGAGGTGCGGCGCACGGCATACAACCCGCCCCGCACACCCGAGTCCGCGATGAGGTGGTGGGGCGCGCCGTAGGTGACCTCGACGGCGACGAGGTCGCCGGGGCGAGCGCGCTCGGCACCGTCGGGGATCGCGAAATGCACCAGACGGTTGTCGCGGGCGCGGCCGGACATACGCGCGGTCGCCTGGTCCTTGCGGCCCTCACCGGGCGCGACGAGCACCTCGACGCCGCGGCCCTCCTGGGTGCGATTCTCGGCCCAGGAGATCTCTTCCTGCAGGGCGATGAGGCGGTCGAAACGTTCTTGCACAACGGCTTTGGGGATCTGGTCGGGCATGGTCGCCGCGGGCGTGCCGGGGCGGATCGAGTACTGGAAGGTGAACGCCGAGGAGAAGCGGGATGCCTCGACAACGCGCAGGGTCTCGGCGAAGTCCGCCTCGGTCTCACCGGGGAACCCCACGATGAGGTCGGTCGTGATGGCGGCGTGCGGGATCTGGGCGCGGACCGCGTCGAGGATGCCGAGGAACTTCTCGCTGCGATAGCTGCGGCGCATGGCCTTCAACACCCGATCCGAACCGGACTGCAGCGGCATGTGCAATTGCGGCATAACGTTCGGCGTCGACGCCATCGCCTCGATGACATCCTCGGTGAAAGCGGCGGGGTGGGGGCTGGTGAAGCGCACTCGCTCCAGGCCCTCGATGTCGCCGCACGCGCGCAGCAGTTTGGCGAAGGCGCCCCGATCACCGAACTCGACGCCGTAGGTGTTGACATTCTGGCCGAGCAGCGTGACCTCGATAACCCCTTGGGAGACAAGGGCTTCGATCTCCGCGAGGATCTCGCCGGGACGACGGTCCTGCTCCTTGCCGCGCAGGCTCGGCACGATGCAGAAGGTGCACGTGTTGTTGCAGCCCACCGAGATCGACACCCAGCCGGCATACGCACTGTCGCGGCGCGTCGGCAGCGTCGAGGGGAACACCTCGAGAGCTTCGAGGATCTCCACCTCGGCCTGCTTGTTGTGCCGGGCCCGGTCCAGCAGGGCCGGCAGCGAGCCGATGTTGTGGGTGCCGAAGACGACATCGACCCATGGCGCACGTTTGACGATGGTGCCGCGGTCCTTCTGCGCGAGGCAGCCGCCGACGGCGATCTGCAGGTCCGGCTTCTTCAGCTTCGCCTGACGCAGGGTGCCGAGATTGCCATAGAGCTTGTTGTCCGCGTTCTCCCGGACCGCGCACGTGTTGAAGACGACGACGTCGGCGACCTCGGGCCGCTCCCCCACCGGCAGCGACTCGATGTCGACATAGCCCGCCGACTCGAGCAGGCCGGACAGGCGCTCGGAGTCGTGGACGTTCATCTGGCACCCGTGGGTGCGGACGTCGTAATACATCTGGCTCATAGCACCGTCAAGGGTACGTGCTCGCGGGCGACCGGCCGTTCCCGTTCGAGTGCGGCGACAATGGTGCCGTGACCACGATCGATCTCAACGCCGACCTCGGGGAGGGCTTCGGGCGCTGGACGCTGACGGACGACGCCGGCCTGCTCGACGTCATCACGAGCGCCAATGTCGCGTGCGGCTACCACGCCGGGGATCCGCAGACGATGGATCGGGTCTGCCGCATCGCCGCCGAGCGTGGCGTGGCCATCGGCGCCCAGGTCTCCTATCGCGATCTCGCAGGATTCGGGCGGCGGTTCATCGACACCGACCCCGCCGACCTGGAGGCCGATGTGCTCTACCAGGTCGGGGCGCTGGAGGCCTTCGCCCGTGCCGCCGGCACCCGGGTCGCCTACGTCAAACCCCACGGGGCGCTGTACAACGCGGTCGTGCACCACGAGGCGCAGGCCGCTGCGGTGGTCGCCGCCGTGCAGCGGTATGACGGTCAGCTCGACCTCCTGGGGCTGCCCGGATCTCGCCTGCTCGCCCTGGCGGGCGAGGCCGGGTTGCGTGCTGTCGCAGAGGGTTTCGTCGACCGGGCTTACACCGCAGACGGAACCCTGCTGCCGCGCAACGAATCCGGCGCCATCGTCGCCGAGGCCGGGCGTCCGGCACGGGCGGTGCGCCTGGCGATGGACCAGCGGGTCGACACCGTCGCCGGGGGCGAGATCCCGATGAGGGTGGAAAGCCTGTGCGTCCACGGCGACTCACCGGACGCGGTCGCCACGGCCCGCGACGTCCGTGCCGCGCTCGAATCCGCTGGGGCCGCCATTCGCGCCTTCGTCGCCGAGTGAGATGGAGATCCTGCCCTGCGGCGCAGAAGCGCTTCTCGTGGAATGTGATTCGCTCGTTGACGCTCTCGCCCTCGACGCCGTCATGATCCCCACCGCGCTCCCGGGAGTGATCGAGACGGTCCCAGCCGCCCGGAGTGTGCTGATCCACTTCGACCCAACCCGTACCAGCGCCGATTTCGTTGCCGCACAGGTGCGTCGCCTCTCGACTACGGCCACGGGAGTCGAGCCGGCGAGCCGAGTCGTCGAGATCGACCTGGCCTACGACGGTCCCGACCTCGCCGCGGTGGCGCAACTCCTCGGCGTGGACCGGGAGGAGGTGATCGCGCGGCATACCGCGACCGAATGGCGTTGCGGCTTCGTGGGTTTCGCTCCGGGGTTCCCCTATCTTGTCGGCGGCGGCGACCTGCTGCGGGTGCCCAGGCACGCCGAGCCGCGGGTCAGCGTGCCGGCCGGATCGGTCGCGCTCGCCGGCGAATACTGCGGCATCTATCCCCGCACCTCCCCCGGCGGGTGGCAACTCATCGGCACCACACGCGCGCCGCTGTGGGATCTCACGCGCACCGAGCCGGCGCTCATCACCCCCGGCGCCCGCGTCCGTTTCGTCCCGGTGCAGACATGAGCCGCGGCTTCCGGGTGGTCGAGCCGGGTCTGCTGGCGTCGGTGCAGGACCTCGGTCGCCCCGGCTATGCCCGGCTCGGCGTCAGCCGCGGCGGGGCCGCCGACCGGGGGGCGCTGCGGCTGGCCAATCGCCTCGTCGGCAACGCGGAGGATGCGGCCGGGATCGAGGTCACGGCGGGTGGCTTCAGCGGGTATGCCGAGT
>NZ_HG764815.1:467237-489357 GCF_001050535.1 Nostocoides australiense Ben110
TCCAGGACCGAGCGGGCGTCCTCGAGTTGGTCATCGATGGCGTTCTTGTACCCGTGGAACGGGTCCAACGTCGCCACCTCGACTCCGGCCCGGAATGGTTCACCACGGTCCTTCAACCAAGTCCGGTAGGTCTCTCCCGTGCGGCTTGGGACGGGTCAGGCAGCGCGGAAGGCGGCCATCAGATGCTGACCGAGCGCCTTGCCAAGTGGAACCGGTACGGCGTTGCCGATCTGGCGCGCGATTGACGTCTTCGACCCGACCCACTTGTATGTGTCTCGAAAACCCTGGAGACGGGCGGCTTCATGGTGAGTGAGCGCGCGAGGTTCGGTCGGGTGCAAGTAGCGACCCTTCTCGGGCTTGAAGAACTCGGTGCGGATCGTCACCGACGGTCGATCCCACCACAGTCGGCCCATCACGTCACCCGAGCCTGTGGTGTGCTTACGCCAACAATCCGACTTCAGGTCGTCCGGCAATTTGAATCGATTCTCGCCCTCATCGATGCAGGCGAACCGCTTCAGCGAGATCTCCTCGTAGTGGCGAGTGACGTGAAGTTCGTCGGTACGGTAGGCGCCGGACAACACTTCTCCGCCGAACTCGTACATCCGATCAGGCAGATGCTGCAGGCGGACCGCCTCCGGGAGGTGCCGCAACGCGCTTCGCACAGTCTTCCAGTTCGACGGATCCTTGAATCTGCTCGCGACCTCCGGGAAACCCGGGAAGGGAAGGTCGCGGTGATGCCCGATCAAGATCACGCGCTTGCGGATCTGGGCTGCGCCATGCTCTGCAGCGTTAAGGATTTTCGCCTTGAACGCGTAATCACGCAGCTCGCCGTCGCGGCCGCACATCTCCTCGAATTGGCCAAGCTGAGGTGAAGTTAGGAATCGGGGGACGTTCTCGAGCACAAAGAACTGAGGGCTCGCCCTCAGGATCGTTTGCGCGTAGTACTCCCAAAGCTCGTTGCGCTTGTCGTTGACATCCTTCTTGCCAAGCGCGGAGAAGCCCTGACACGGCGGGCCTCCAATGATGAGGTTGGCAGAGGGAACATCCTCCATCTGCAGCCAGTCCTCGATCGCCCCGGCGAAGACCGAGTTTCTGCCGTGGTTCGCCTCGTACGACGCCGCCGCTGCGAGGTCGAACTCAACAGCACGCACGGTGCAGTAGCGGTGCGATGCGCTCCGTACGGCGGAGGCGCGCTTGAAACCCTCGCTCAGGCCGCCAGCGCCACTGAAGAGGTCGAGCACGCGAATCTCGGCGCGCGACGACGACCGAGATTCCACCATGGTATGGAACCCTATCCGGCCCGGACGACAGGGCGTGGCGGATTCGGTGAGACTCGCCAGCGACAAGATACTCGCCGACTGCGACGGTCGTACGCTCAAGGACGTGTTGCACGACGTGTCTGCCGAGGGTGGTCTGGGCTTCTGCCACGCTGGCTTGCCGAACATCCTGCCCTTCGGCTATCACGGCCCGCTGGTCTTGGCGGTTGACTCCAATCACGGCCCGCTGGTCTTGGCGGTTGACTCCAATGTCCTCATCGACTTCCAAAAGCACGGAAACGAACTGCTGGACGGCGACGTGCGAGCCGAAGAGGAGAAGTACGCCGAGGAACTGACCTCCCTGGGGACGTTGCTCAACCTCTGGATGCTCAGGGACATCCGGTTCGTCGCCACGCCACGCTCTCGCACTGACGCGAAGCGCAAAATGCCTGGGTTCGACAGCGTGATCGAAGGTCTCGCGGAGGCTGTGGCCTTCCAGTATGGCGACTGGACGTTTCCGGCGCCTTCGCACGGTCCTGACTTATTGCCGGTCGGAGACGAGCACGGGCTACCGGATGGAGCGGATCGTGATCTGGTGCTCGAGGCGCAGACTGCGGGCGCCCATGTGTTCTTAACCCGAGACGGCCGAGTTCTCCGACGCGCAGCTCTAACGGGACCGGCGATGCGCGTGTGGGCTCCGAGCGAACTTGCTGACGAACTGGTGCTATCTGGCGTGGGTCTAATCGGAGGCGGCCTCTGCGGCGAGCCTGAGTGCCCGTACACAGAGTCGATGATTCCGGCACCAGACATGGGCAAGTGGGGCCCGTTGTTCGCGTGCTTCCAAGATGATTGAGCGGCGTTCCGATGCCGACCACTGATCCTCGGACCTGCCTGCGGATGGCGAAGCAACGGCGCAGGGACACGACAGTCGAGATCAACCTTGGGCGTGTGCTGCACTCACGCGGACTCCGATATCGAGTGGACGCAGCGATTCCGGGCTTGACGAGGAGGCGGTCAGACCTCACCTTCGCCTCAAGTCGAGTGGTCGTCTTCGTCGACGGGTGCTTCTGGCACGGGTGCCCCGAGCACAAGACCGCGCCCCAGACCAATGCTGCCTGGTGGGCTGCCAAGCTTGCCCGCAACGTCGAGCGCGACAGAGAACCGACGCCCATCTCGTCGAACGTGGGTGGACCGTGGTCAGGTTCTGGGAGCATGAGGACCCAGAGCGCGCGGCAGATCTCGTCGAGGCTGCTGTTCGATCGGGTGATCCGGGTCATCACGGTTTCTGTCGGGCTTCTCTGGTACCCATGTTCAGGAGCCAGTCGGCTCAGCACCTGCAGTCGAGTCGAGGGAACAGGTTGAAGCGCAAGCTCATCGAGGTATCGCTGCCGCTGGAGGCGATCAACAGGGAATCCGCACGCGAGAAGGAGCCCTTCACACGCCGGCACCCCCGTGCTCTTCACATTTGGTGGGCGCGGCGTCCACTGACGGCTGCGCGCGCCGTGCTCTTCGCGCAACTGGTCGATGATCCAAGTTCACATCCTGAGGAGTTCCCGACCGAAGAGGAGCAGAAGCGGGAGCGGGCCCGTCTGCACGACCTGATCGAGCGCCTCGCCGTCTGGGAGAACACTTGGGATACAGCGCTCTTCGAGGAGGCGCGGCGGGAGATCCTGCGCTCCAACGGAGGAGCCGCGCCAGCATTGTTCGACCCATTCGCTGGTGGCGGCACGATCCCACTTGAGGCACAGCGGCTGGGGTTGAAGTCACGAGCGTCCGACTTGAACCCAGTCGCCGTTCTCATCAACAAGGCTCTGATCGACCTCCCGCCACGCTTCAAGGACCGCAAACCTGTCTACCCGGGCGCCGCTGACACGCAAGGACTCTGGGCTGGTGCCGACGGACTCGCGACGGACGTTCGGGAGTACGGCGCCTGGTTGTTCGGTCAGGCTGAGCGCCGCGCTGGCGGCAACTATCCGCTCGTGGCGGTTCCAGGTGGCTCGACGGCAAGGGCTATCGGCTGGATTTGGTGCCGCGCAGTGGCATGCCCGAACCCGGCCTGCGGCGCGACCCTGCCACTGGTCCGAAGTTGGTGGCTCAGCAAGAAGAAGGGCAAAGAGGCTTTCATCTCCCCGTCGGTGGTTCCGGATCCGACCCATCCGTCCGGGCGATGCGTCGAGTTCACTGTGGTGCACGGCGCGGCTGGCGGCCCGAAGTCTGGCGACGACGGCACGGTCAACCGGGTCGGGGCAACCTGTCTGGCATGTCACACGGGAGCCGACCTGAAGTACGTGCGGGCTGAAGGAATCGCGGGTCGGATCGCAACCCAGTTGATGGCCGTAGTGGCTGAGGGGAATCGCAGGCGAATCTATGTATCGCCATCCGAAGTCCAATCGAGTGCCGCGGCCGTTGCCCGGCCATCGAGTATTCCTGACGCGTCAATCCCGCCGCAGGCACCGAGCTTCCGTGTGCAGGCGTACGGAATGACGCGCTGGACAGACCTCTTTACCGACCGCCAGTTGTCGACCTTGTCGACGTTTAGCGACCTGGTTGCGGAGGCTCGAACCAAGGCACTCGAAGATGGGGCTGATCCCGAGTACGCAGATGCGATCGCTACCTATCTCGGCTTGGCTGTTTCGCGATACACGGACATGAGCAACGCCCTTTGCTCGTGGAATCAAGCGAACGAGAATGTGCGCGCACTCTTCGCGCGGCAGGCGGTCCCGATGACCTGGGACTTCGTGGAGGCGAACCCGTTCGGGCAGATCGGTCTCGCTGGCCCAATTGAGTCAGTATGTAACTCGCTCTATGTTGGCATCGGCGAGAGCGGGAGTTCGGCTCAGGCGTCCGCAACTGACGTTGACTTTTCTGGCTACGTCGTAAGCACCGACCCGCCGTATTACGACAACATCGGATACTCCGACCTCTCCGACTTCTTCTACGTGTGGCTGCGTCGCTCTCTCAGGGACGTTCATCCGGAGCTGCTGTCGACCATGCTCGTCCCCAAAGCTGATGAGTTGGTGGCAAACCCCTATCGCCACGACGGGCGGCAAGGAGCCCGGCGGTTCTTTGAAGAGGGTTTCCGGCGCGTGTTCGCAAACGCGCGCCAGTCCGCGAACACGGACGTCCCAGTCACGGTTTACTACGCCTTCAAGCAGAGCGAGACGGACCCCAGCGGGGAGGCGTCGACGGGTTGGGAGACCCTCTTGGAGGGAATGATCTGGGCTGGCTGGGAGATCACATCGACTTGGCCAATCCGTAGCGAGCGGACGGCTCGGTCGGTCGGACTCGGAACAAACGCCCTCGCATCGTCGATCGTCCTGTCGCTTCGTCCACGTCCTGATGGTGCTCCGGTCGCAGATCGACGGGAGTACATCGACGTTCTGCGCGACGAGTTGCCCATTCGCCTCCGGGCGCTTCAGCAGGCAGACATCGCACCAGTCGATCTTGCCCAATCCGCGATTGGGCCTGGCATCGGTGTGTTTTCCCGATTCGCCAAGGTGGTCGAGCCCAACGGTGACCGTGTCACCGTTCGGGAGGCGCTCCGGCTGATCAATGTCGTCTTGAGCGAGGTTCTGTCTGACCAGGAGGTGGACTTCGACACCGACACTCGGTGGTGCGTGAAGTGGTTCGAGACCCATGGCTTCGATAGGGCGGGCTATGGCGAGGCCGAAACCCTTGCTAGCGCCTACAACACCTCAGTCGGCGGTCTCGACCGATCTGGGGCGGTGCACGCCAAGGCTGGCGAGGTTCGTCTTCTGACGACGGTCGAACTTCCATCGGCATACCGCCCCGAGCGGGACGAGCACATCACCCTCTGGGAGGTCGCGCTGCACTTGGTCAAGGCCCTGGACGAGACGGGACTTGCTGAGGCAGGCCGGATCCTTGAGGGCGCTTCAAACCGTGTCGACGTGGAGGCCGTCAAGGAACTTGCGTATCTGGTGTTCGCGATCGCAGAGAAGCGGTCGATGGCCCAAGTCGCGGGCATGTTCAACGCGTTGGTGACGTCGTGGCCCGAGGTCAACGCTGCTGCCAGGGCTCACGCAAGTTCTGCCCCGAACGCGACTGAGCAGGCCATGCTTGCTCTCGACGATGAACTCGGCGACTGAGGAGGCTCACTATGGCTGTCAGCAACCGCGAGCGCGTGTCGCGCGCCCTTGAGATCACGTCCGAGGCTCTCGGCCCGTTCGTTGCGCGTCAGATCGCACCTCACGTTCCCGACGGGGCAGAGTGGCCAGCGATCCTGCGGGTGCTCGACGAACAGAAGGGCAACGACAAAGCAGGCTTCCTTTACGCGGCGAGTGACCTATCGCTGCAACTCCGGGTGATGACGGAGCGCCTCGGCACCATTGGTTTCCCGTTCTCGTCCGCCCTATCCAGAGCTGAACAGAACCTAGCGGGTGAGTTGCGCGACATCCGCAACCGCGCAGCGCACGGCGCTCCGTTCAACTTCGACGACACCTACCGCGCGTTGGACACGGCGGAGCGGCTGCTGCGGGCAGCGGACCAGCCGAGGGCCGCCGACCGGATCAAGGCCGAGCGAACTGATCTTCAGCGCGCCCAGATCGAAGCCGAAACCCGACGCGACGTCCGAGAGAGCACCTCGATCTCCGGACTGGGCGACGTCGAGCTGACGCCATGGCGTGACGTGCTCAAGCCCCATCCAGACGTCCTCAGCGGACGGTTCAAGGAGTCCGAGTTCGCAGCGAACCTTCATTCAGTTGCGCACGAGACAGGTACTACCTCGGCGGAGTATTCCGACCCCGTCGAGTTCTTCCGGAGGACGTTCCTCACCGCGGGGTTGAAGGACCTGCTGACTCAAGCGGCGAATCGCGTCGCCGGTGGCGCCGCAGCGGCACCAGTGATCAATCTTCAGACCACGTTCGGTGGTGGCAAGACGCACTCGATGCTTGCGGTCTGGCACTTGTTCTCGTCCGTTCCGGCTGCCGAGCTGCCGCAGGAGATCCAGGAGATCCTCCACACGGCAGGGCTGGCCGACGGCGACCGCACGATCCGCAGGGTCGCCGTAGTCGGCAACGAGATCGCGGCAGGGCAGGCCCGGCACCGTGACGGGCTGACGGTTCGGACGCTTTGGGGTGAAATCGCACGACAGCTTGGCGGCCGGGAGGCATTCGACCTCATCGCGGAGTCGGATGCGACCAGCACTAGCCCCGGCGACCACCTTCGGGACCTCCTGGCTCGGTACTCACCTTGCGTCATCCTCATCGATGAGTGGGTGGCGTACGCACGACAACTGGGCGACGACGACCTGCCGGGTGGGACGTTCGAAACCCAGTTCACCTTCGCTCAGCTGCTCACGGAGGCGGTCGCGGCGACCCCCGGTGCGCTCCTCCTGGTCTCGATCCCGGCGAGCGACGTGCGACGTGAGGCAGATGGAATAACCGCGGAGTCCGTCGCCTCCGATCTTGAGACCGGCGGAGAGCGCGGACGAGCTGCGCTTCGCAGGCTTGAGCACGTCGTTGGTCGCGTCGCGCATCAATGGCACCCCGCGTCGGCCCAGGAGTCCTTCGAGATTGTCCGTCGTCGGCTCTTCGAACAGCCCGACGCCCAGGCCTTCCGCCAGGTCGCTGCGACTGCTCGCAAGTTCGTCACTTTCTATCGCGAGCACCAGGGCGAGTTCCCGCGTGAGACCACCGAGGACGCTTACGAGCAGAAGATGCGATCGGCGTACCCGATTCATCCCGAGCTTTTCGCTCGCCTCTACGAGGACTGGTCGACGCTGGAACGGTTCCAGCGGACCCGTGGAGTGCTGCGACTCATGAGCGGAGTCGTCAAGGAGCTCTACGCCGCCGAAGACGACTCGCCGCTGATCATGCCCGGCTCTGTCCCGATCGCGGCCGACCAGGTCGTCGGCGAGCTGACGCAGTACGTCGACGTGCAATGGCGCTCCGTCATCGACTCGGACGTCGACGGGACCGACAGCCTGCCGTTCCAGGTCGATCGCGAGCGCCCGCTCTTCGGCAAACGCGGCCTAACGCGTCGGATCGCACGCTCGGCATTCCTCGGTTCGGCGGCCACGTTGCAAAGTGCCCACAAGGGCATAGAGCGCAACAACATCTTCCTCGGTGTCGCGATGCCGGGCGACACCGTAGGCAACTTTGGGTCGGCGCTCCAGATGCTGAGCGATCGGGCGACGTACCTCTTCGCCGAGGGAGTTCGCTACTGGTATGACTTGCAGCCGTCTTTGAATCGCACCGTCAATGAGCGCGCGGCGAATCTCCACGAGGAGGATGTGTGGGCGGAGGTCGTGGCCCGGCTCAAGCAAGCGGGCCAGGCAGGTGCCGACTTCGCCGCTGCCATCGTCGCGCCGACCGACGCCTCGGACGTACCAGAAGCCGAAGTCGTCCGCCTCGTGTACGTGCATCCGCAGTTCCCTCACAAGAACAAGGACACCGACTCACGCGCCATTCGGTTCGCACGTGATGTTGTGGCCAATCGAGGAAGCGCGAGCCGTGAGCGACGAAACACCATCGTCTTTCTCGCCGCCGACGAGCAGCGCTATGCCGAGTTGGAGTCCATTGTACGGCAACACCTGGCGTGGCGCAGTGTGGTCAAGGATAAGGATCACCTCGACCTGACTCAGCAGCGCGTCGCGCTCGCGAGCGCGAAGGTCGATGAGACTAACAAGGTTGTCGCGCAGCGGATCGGGACCAGCTGGATCTGGGCCCTCTACCCGCGGGATCGCGGCGACAGCGAACCGTTCAGCATCTCCGTCGTACGTGCCGACGGCGATGAGGATCGCCTCGGAGTTCGCACGGGCAAGAAACTGGTTAAGGAAGACGTCCTACGCGTAGAGATCGCGCCGGCGACGATCAGGCATGACCTCGACTCGAAGCTCCACCGCGTGTGGAACCAGGGGCACATCCGTGTCGGCGATCTGTGGGACTACTACACGAAGTACCCCTACCTTCCTCGGCTTCGGGACAGGGCCGTTCTCATCCGGGCTATCGAGGGCGTGGTCATGGACATCGCATGGCCGCAGACAGGGTTTGCGCTCGCCCTGGACTACGACGCGGCCTCGGGTGAGTTCGAGGGACTGACTGTCCCGATCGAGGACGGGCCGGCGATCGTTAATGACGACACCTACCTCGTCGCGCCGCATGTTGCCTCCGCCCAGCGGACACGCGAGGAGCGCGCGGCCCAAGCCCGAGCGCTCTCTCAAGTCGTGGAGACCCCCGCGCAGCCGTCGACCAACGTCTCGCCTCCAGCTGTCACGCCGCAGGCGGCCGCGGGTAACGCCTCGGTGGTCGAGCGGGCCCGCTACGAGGGTCGCTACGAGGTCGACGCAACCACACCCGATGCCGTGACCGAAAAGCTGCGCGAGGTGATCGACGAGGTCGTGCGGCACATCGTTTCCGCCCCGGGCGCGGAGAACGTTTCGATCGTCCTCGAGGTCAGCGCGGAGAACAGCGACGGCTTCTCCGAGTCGGTCGCACGAACGGTGCGGGAGAACAGCCGCGTCTTGGGCTTCGATAAGAGCGACTTCGAGGACGTCGAGTGGTGACCAAGACCAACGACGTGGTGGAGCGCATCAAACTGGCCCCCGATGCCGGGCTCGTCAAGAGCCTCGGCGCGAACCACACGCTGGAGTCAGCGATCGCCGACCTGGTCGACAACAGCATCGACGCCGGTGCCACACGCGTCTCGATCAGGCTCCTGACGAACAACGATCGACTCACCCAGGTCGAGGTGCTCGACAACGGCAACGGGATGGACGCGACCTCCGCCAACGCCGCGATGACCATCGGCCATCAGCGCGCGTACGCCGAGGGAGACCTCGGCCACTTCGGCATGGGCTTGAAGGCAGCATCCTTCGGCCACAGTGACGTGCTGACAGTCTGGTCGACCAGCTACGGCGCCACCCCGGTCGGGCGCCGGATTCGACGTACCGATTTCTCTAAAGACTTCACGTGCGAGGTGTTGTCCGCGGACGCGGCGCAGGAGCGTGCGGCTGAGCGACAGGTCGTCACCGGATCAGAGGAGGGGACGTCGATCGTGTGGACCGACGTCCGTAACGCCTACCGCGGTCGCAACCCGGACGAGGCACGAAGCTGGCTGTCAACTCGCAACGAGGCGCTCCGATCCCACCTCGGCGTGACCTTTCACAGGCTGATTGCGGCCAAGCGTCTCCGGATCGACGTGCTGATCGACGAGGTCGACGAGGCACTGGCGAGTCCGGGCATTCCCATCCTGCCGATCGATCCCTTCGGTTACGCGAAGTCCGGACACCCCGAGTACCCGAAGGATCTGATCGCCAAGGCTGTCGACACCCGCGTGACGCTGCGATGCCACGTATGGCCAGCCAAGTCGGACGTCACCGGTTTCCGCATCGGAACCAAGAGCGGCGAGCAGTTCCAGGGCTTCTACATCTATCGCAACGATCGGCTCCTCCAGATCGGCGGTTGGTCCGACACCGCGACCCCGACGGCCGCACGTCAACTCGCGCGCGTGGTTCTCGAAGACACCGGCGCCATAGGTCCGTTCGTGACCATGAATCCCGAGAAGAGCGGACTCAAGTTCGAGCCGGTGTTCCACGACGCCATCAACAAGGCTGAGGCTTCGGACGGGACGACCTTCCTGACTTTCCTCCAGGACGCCGAGTCGATCTACACGGACGCCAACAAGCGCAGACGCGAACGCAAGCCCGTCATCAGACCTGACAAAGGCATTGCTCCAGCGGTGCGCAAGCGGATCGGCAGCGAGTTGCCCTTCATCGACGGCGACGCCGTCAGTGTGAAGTGGAGGCGGATGCCAGCAGGTGAGTTCCTCGACGTCGACCATCCCGACAAGACCCTCTGGCTCAACACCCGCTACCGCGGGTTGTTCGCTCCCGATGGGGGAAGCCTCAACGACGCCCCGGTCCTTAAGGCCCTGATGTTCTTGCTGACCCACCACGTGTTCGAAGGTCAGCACCTCGGTTCGAGGGACAAAGATGAGATCGCCCTTTGGAAGAGTGTCCTCGGTGCCGCTGCGGCCGCCGAGGAACACATGCGCGGCGAGTGAGGAGCAGACCCAATGACCATCTCTCCGGACGACGCACGGCATCTGACGTTCACCACGCTCGACGAACTGTGGAACAACGGTGCGCCGATGGTCCTGCCCATCAAGGGTGACCCGGCCTGCCGACTTCAACTCGACCCCAAGAGCGGTCTCATCACCCTTGTCACGGCGTACGACACTCCCGAGCCGGACGTCGCAAAGCTCAAGAACGTTGGGTTCGCCGCAGTCTCTTCGGGTGACGACGAACTGGCTGAACTTACTATCCGTGTCGAGGGCAGCGTCCACGGCGCCTACGGGCTGCTCGCGACGGTCGCGGACGAACTGCAGGTCGAGAAGATGCCGCTCGCGGCTGCGGTCGCGGCCGCGGTCGCCCGACATCGCAACGTGTTCGCGAGCCGAGGAGCGATGACTACCGAGAAGGAAGTCGGACTGCTCGGAGAACTGCTCTTCCTCGAGTTCCTAACCCACCAGATTGGAGCCGGCCCTGCGGCTGCGTCGTGGCAAGGGCCGCTGTCGGAGGAGCACGACTTCACCTTCGACTCTGTGCACATCGAGGTGAAGACGACCAGCGGCGAGCGACGCAAGCATGTCATCCGCGGGCTTGATCAGTTGGTGCCGCTCAGAGGTGTCCCGCTCAGCCTGCTGTCCATCCAATTGACGCGGACATCCCCTGAGGGCGGCCGCACCCTGCCACAGGTCGTCGCCCACGTTCGGAAGATCGCTGGAGGCCATCAGGTCGCGATCGATTCCATGCTAGCGAGCTTCGGATGGCAGGACGACGACGCTGACCTCTACCCAACATTCTGGGCACTTCGTTCCCAGCCACGCGCGTACGACGTCCAGGGCGACTTCCCGGCCATGACCGCGGATCTAGTCGGCCCTGTCGTCTCCAACTTCGCGCTTTTGTCGGATGTCTCGTACAGGGTCGACCTGACCGACCTGCAACATGATGGGCTTCCGGACCCCATCGGCGGATTCGTGGAATCGAAGGAGAGCTGACGAACGTGACCGACCATCGCCCCGTGTGGGCCGACGCGCTAACGAACGCCTTCGGGGCGTTGAAGAACCAGCAGCCGAGCCCGCTCGGCCCGATCCTTACGGCGCTCGCTGGGGTGCAGGTCGCCGACGCGGATCTCGCGACATTCGTTAGCGACGCGCCCGAGAACGACGCAGCACTGACCCAGGCACGCATGGCTCTAGCCAAATGGGACATCCAGGACGATTACGTCGGCCAGGACGGCCAAACGACGCCGCCTCGGACCCAAGAACGACGGGCGGCCATCTACTCAAGCCTCGGTGTCTCAGCGGAGGTCGCCAGCGCATTCACCATGAGGGTGGGGGTCTTCGAGATCCCTTCGATCGTGATCTCGAAGGTCTTCGAGCCGTGGTACGCCACAGAGCGGAAGCTTCGCACGAGCGTCTACTGGGACGACTACGAGCGATTCCTCCGCGACGAAAAGGGCTGGCCCGCTTCGTCGATCACGTCACTCGACGAAACGACGACCGAGGTCATCGAACGCCTCAGCCGCCCGACCCGACCCGAAGCGAAACAGACCAAGGGCCTGGTGGTCGGATACGTACAGAGCGGAAAGACCGCGAACTTCACCGGCGTCGTCGCCAAGGCCGTCGACTCCGGCTACCGACTCATCATCGTCCTGACCGGCACGATCGAAATCCTTCGCGCTCAGACCCAGCGCCGAATGGACATGGAGCTCATGGGTGTCGAGAACATTCTGGCCGGTCAGGATCCGAGCGACCCTGCAGTAGCCAAGGAGCTCGACTACCAGCAGGACAAGAAGTGGAGCCACGGGTTCGTCAAGCACGGCGAGGCGCTCACGCTTCCCGGCGTCGTAGAGATCGCTCGTGTGACGAGCCACCGCAGCGACTACAAGCGGCTGCCGCAGGCCATGACCAAGCTCAAGTTCGCGCGCAAGAACAAGCAGAAGCCGCTCAACGACGAAGAAAATCTCTTCCACTTGGGCGCCTATGTCGCGGTCATCAAGAAGAATCCCGCGGCGCTGCGGAAGCTGATCCAGGACCTGAAGCCGCTCAAGAACGAACTCGACGAACTGCCGGTGCTGATCATCGACGACGAGTCGGACCAAGCCTCGGTGGACACGACGAACCCGGCGAAGTGGAAGAAGGGCTCAGCCGAGAACCGTAAGCGAACGACGATTAACGAGCTCATCACCGAGATCCTCTCGATCTGCAAGCGCGCGCAGTACGTCGGTTACACAGCCACGCCGTTCGCGAACGTGTTCGTGGATCCCGACGACGAGCGTGACCTATTTCCCGCCGACTTCGTCCTCTCTCTCCAGCGCCCTCCCGGCTACATGGGCGTCCAGGAGTTCCATGACGTGGGCAAGCGATGGGACGATGAGGAAAAGAGCGTCGCCAATTCGAACGAGCTCGCCCACATCCGGCCACTCGTCGGCGACAAAGACACCGATCCGATCAGCCGAACCGAGGAGCTTCAGGAAGCGCTTGACGCCTGGGTGCTGGCCGGAGCCGTCAAGAAGTTCCGCGAGGCCGACACGGACTACATGCAGGCCAACCCGAACATCGACTTTGCGCACCACACGCTTCTCGTCCACGAGTCCGTCAAGCGCGACGACCACACGGACACGGCTGCCGACGTTCGAGCCCTCTGGGCCAAGGCCAAGTTCAATTCCGCAGAGGGCTTCGCCAGGCTGCAGAAGCTGTACGAAGCCGACTTCGTTCCGGTCATGCAGGCGCGTGCTACCAGCGCTCCGATCCCAGCCTCGTTCGACGCACTCAGGCCCTACATCGGAGAAGCGCTCGCTCAGATCAACATCGACGGCGACCCGGTCCTCATCGTCAACTCCGACAAGGAGATTCAGGCGCAGCAGAAGAAGCTCGACTTCGAATCCGACAAGGTGTGGCGGATTCTGGTCGGCGGCACGCAGCTCAGCCGCGGGTTCACAGTGGAGGGCCTGACAGTCTCGTACTTCCGACGCAAGGCCGGTCAGGCAGACACGCTCATGCAGGCAGGGCGCTGGTTCGGATTCCGACCCGGCTACCAGGACCTCGTGCGCCTCTACATTCGACGCGACCCGCAGGTCGACCTCTACGAGGCGTTCGAGGCGCTGCTGATGGATGAGGAGGCCTTCCGAGCCGAGCTGAGCCAGTACGCCAGCTTCGACGACGACGGCATGCCCTTGCTGGAGCCCCGCCAGATCCCTCCGCTCGTCAGCCAGCACCTTCCGTGGCTTAAGCCGACCGCACGCAACAAGATGTGGAACGCCGTGATTGCCAACAAGGCGCCCACCGACATCCAGGACCTCTACGGCCTGCCGGATCGTGGAACCAACGAGAACCACCAGAACTTCGACAACGTCATCGTTCCGCTGCTCGCCAAAGCGACATATGACGTCGTGCTTCCGTACGAGCTCGACGGAAAGTCGGGGTACACGCAGAAGGCCCGGATCGGTCTCATCGCCGCCGACGAGTTCAACCAGTTGTTCGCCGCGCTCGCCTGGCACCCCGAGTACGAGGCCAACATCAAGGCCTTCCGAGGGTTCATCGAGAAGGCGACCAGCGACAAGAAGATCACCGACTGGGCCGTCGTGTGGACGTGGCCGAACACCGGAGGGCGTCTCTTCGATATCCCGGAACTCGGCGGCGACGTCGCGATCGTGAAGCGCAAGCGCCGCGCAGGTCGTATCGACTTCGTGGGCTCGGATCGGAAGCATCGTGCGGCTGCCCGGCCGATCGCGCTCGGCGAGCCCGTCGGCCCGCTCGGCGCCTCATCGACGCGGGGCGTGGTTCTTGTCTCAGTAGTGCCAGATCGGGAACCGGACGACGCCACGACGCCTGTCGATCGGAAGGAGCTGGTCGGATTGATCTCGATCGCAGTTCCCGCGAAGGCGGTGCCCAGGAGCAACCTCATCCAATGGACCGTCATCAACTCGGCGAAGCCGGACGACGTGGTGGTCGACCAGCTGGATTCGCCCCCAGCAGGTGCCTGAATGTCACTCAGCAGTGAACCGGGCCGGGATCGTGATGACGTTGGTAGCAGGTACGTTAAGACGCCCGGTCCGGCTGGGATCGGTGATGCCTCGAGTCGAGAGGGCTGGCTGGCCGTGGACCGTTCGGATGACGTCACAGGGTCCGTCGGTGCCTTGTACCGGCACATTCTGCGCAGCAGCGAACTGTCCACGGAGGTCGACGTCGGCCTGATCGCCGACTTGGCGATGGCGCTGACCGCCGGTGGCGCCCTGCGGGAGTTGGCGGATTGCACGGATCTCGCCTCCACGGGTGGCCCCGGGTCGATCTCGACGATGCTGGTCCCCTTGATGGCGCGGGCCTCCGGCTTGCGGGTGGCTAAAGTCGGAGTCCCGGGCCGCCCAGCTGGCGCGGTGGACGTCCTCGCGAACGTGCCTGGCTACCGGTGGTCGTCGACTGAGAAGGAGTTCGACGACGCCATGCGACGTTCGGGCTTCGCCCACACAGCCGCGAACGAGTGCTGGGCACCAGGGGACGCAGTCCTATTCCGGCGTCGCCAGGCAGAAGGTACGCAGGGCGTTCCAGCTCTGGTCGTGGCGAGTTTGCTCGCGAAGAAGCTGGCCGCCGGTGTCAGGTATCCCGGATTCGAGGTTCGAGCAGCCCGGCATGGCAGCTTTGGCTCGACGCCCGACGAAGTCCGTCGCAATGGCGCCATTCTGTGCGAGGTCGCCGAGCGTCTAGGAATGCGTGCCACCGTTTTCGTCACGAACGCCGAGTACCCACACCAACCCTGGATCGGCCGCGGTGAGGCGCTGGTCGCTCTCGGCATCGCCTGCGCACGGAGCGGTTGGCCTGGCGGCGCTGATCTAGATCTTGAGGGAGTCGCCGACGCATGGCTCGCCGAGCATGTCGACACATGTGCGCAGATGGCCGTGGCTCTCGTGAAAGTGTCTTCCTCCGTGGCGACAAGGGAGGGGTCAAGCGTGGACCGAGCGGACCTGATGCGCGAGACAGCGGGCTTGGGCGGCCATCTCACAGGTGTGCTGAGCGAGCACCTGCAGGCACACGGTTCGGCGTGGGAAACCTTCGAAGCACGTTTTATGTCCGTGCTCGCCGCGCGACGTGAACCGGTGCGGGCACAGGAAGGCGGATTCGTGCGCTACCGTATCGAGCGGATTCGAGACCACGTTGTCAACGCCAACGCGCGCGGCGCGGAACCCATCAACCCGGGGACGCCTTTCCCGGATCGTGCAGGTGTTCTCCTCCATGTCCCGACCGCCACACGGGTCGCGCCCGGCGACGTGGTTCTGTCACTTCGGTGGCCAAGCGAGCTGGCGCCACCCGACGCGAGCGAACTCTTCGAGATCACCGATTTTCCCTCGACATCGCGATATCAGGATGGCGGGCAACTCCGAGAGGTTATCGGTTGAGATGCAGAACTACACGTGCTTCTGGCATCCCAAGTACGGGTACGGCAGCGGCGAGTTAGCAGATGAATGCGACGAGTGCGGCCGCAGAATGGACCACCCACTGACACACCTGCCGGAGCAGATCGGCACTTACCGGGTGACTGCGAAGATCTCGCGCGGCTTCTATGCCGCGACATACATCGCGGAGACGAACAACTTCTTGGCGCGCAAGGTTTGCCTCAAGGTGGCACCGCGAGCGGTCTACGAAATGGCCGGCAAGGACTTTGAGGCCGAGTGCCACGCACACCTCCAAGTAGCCTCCGGGACTCGTCACCTGGTCGACATCACCGATGTCGACCAGCTCGAGGTGGCGTTCGGTGACGAGGCGCCCATCCCCTGCCATGTCGCCGTACTTGAGTACGTCGAAGGGTCCTCTCTCAAGGATCTCCTCGAAGGAGAAGAAAGGCTGTCGGCGAAGCGAGTGGCTCAGGTGGCGCTGGACCTGCTCGAGTTGCTGCGCGAGCTCGAGTCCCGCCAGATGAACCACAATGACCTCCACGCCGGCAACATCCTGATCCGACAGCTCGCACCGGACGCCGTCCGAGGTGGCGACCAGATCGACCCCACGGTCGAGGCAGTTGCTGTGGATCTCGGATCCGTGCAGGACGGCAGCAAGAGCGGCGACGTGGCGCAGCGCCTCGCCGACGCCCACCAGATAACCGATCACTTAGTGCGGTTGGCAAGGCGGCTTCACATCGATCCCGACGCCGTCGACGATGTGGATTACCGACTGTCTCGAGCCCTCGATGACATCGCAGCCCTCCTGCGACCCGAGCAGCTGGCCCAACGCAGCAGCAATTACTCGGACCTGCAGGGCCACATCCGCTCGACCTTCGACCTGGCCACCTCCCCATGGAAGGAGGTGCCCAAGGGCTTAACCCGGATGTCGGACTCCTACAACGCCCAGACGATGAAGGCGTGGTTCATCCCCAAACTGCTCGTCGACCCGAACGGGTCGTGGCAGCGGCGCGTCGAGGCGCCCGGCCCACTGGTTGTCACGGGCATGCGTGGCTGCGGTAAGACCATGTTGCTTCGCGCGCTGCAGTTCCACGCTCGCGCTGTAGTCGCCCAAGAGGAGAACGACAACAGCGGAGACATCCTCAAAGCGCTGCACGAGGACAATTACGTCGCTCTCTACGCCTCATGCAACCGCCTGCTCGACAAGCTCGGCCGGCCCGACCCGGAGATCCACGAGCCCATCAGTCGGCTCTTCCTCTTCTACGCGCTGCAAGCCCTACAGGCCATCCGCCACCTCGATGAGCTCACCGATGTCACCCGCGCGAACCCGCGCCCGGTCGGCGAGATCATCAGCCAACTGATCACAAACGCTGACCTTCGCGAGGCGACCTCGGTCCATCTGATGGAGCGACGCATCTACACGATGCTGCGATCCCTCGAGTCAGGCGAGTCGCAGTACGTGCTCAACTGCAGCCCGAACAACGCCATGACCGCGCTTGCCACTGCGGTCACGCAGTGCGCACGGGTGTGGGACGGCGTGAGCGTGTACTTCCTCCTCGACGATGTCTCAACGCGCCACCTCAACGAGAACAGCATTCTGTCCCTGCTCTCGCAACTCATGTTCACCAGCGATGTGTGCGCCTTCAAGATCACGACCGAGGCCCAGACTCTCGAACTCGCCCTCAAGTCGCCAGGCATGGTCGAGCGCGCCCGCGCCGGCAGAGACTACGAGACGTTCGATCTCGCCCAAGAGATCCTCAACAGTCTGCGAGCCGACAGTGGGAGGGCGGGCAAGGAGTTCGTTACTAGTGTCCTAGACAAGCGCCGCGGCCTGCTTACCTCGCATCCGGCCCACAGCCCGGCCGTGATCCTCGGCGAGAAGAGCCTGATTGACATCTCTCGCGACATCGCTTATGTGAAGGCCAGCTCACCTCGTCGGAAGGAGGTCTACGCCGGCGTCAGTGCGCTCGCGGCGGTCTGCGTGGGAGACATCGGGGACGTGCTCTCGATCTACCAGATGATCATCGACCACGCGGAACGCTCGGGCCCGATCAGCCGGACACCGGTATCGGAGGAGATACAGTCTCGCGCGTTCCAGGAGCACAGTGCACGTCTGATCTGGCGGCTCAACAGGCGCGATGGGCGCCTCAAAGACTTTGCCGACGGGTTCGCCCAGACCGCCTACGAGGAGCTACGCGACTCCGCCTCTCGATCGCAGGACCACGACCAGAGGGAGAGATTGCGCGAGTACAACCAGATCTACGTGCGGGTCACGACCGGGGACAAGGCGAATCAACTGAGGCAGCTGCGCGAGCTCGTGGACGCAGGCGTCTTCGTGCTGTCTGGTGCACCTGACGCTCCCCGGATTAAGACCAGGGACGGCGATCCGATCACCCAGCACATCCTCACCTTTCGCAAGCTTCTCGGCCTGTCCAAGTTCGTGCCCCTCGGCCAGCGCGATCGCTTCGAGCTCTCAGGCGAGAAGCTCGAGCAGTGGCTAGACGACCCCTCTCAGTGTCTGGCCATCCTCAGGCAGTCCCCGCGCGAAGAAGCTCTTGGGAGCGCCCCGACCGGCGCTGGACCCGTCGGTGCTGAGCCCTTACCCACTGCAGACGAGGTCCTGGCCAGGGGCTCAGATCACGATGACAGGGGACGCCAAAGCACCCTAAAGCGCGCCGCTGGCGCTCCTCGGCAGTCGACTCTGTTCGACCAAGTCCGGATCTCCGAGCGTGAGCAGACCGAGCCAGCCCCTTCCGCACCCCGATCGGCCCAAACTGCGGCGGTCTCGAAGACGGACTGGAACGAGCTCCGGACCGCCGGCATCTCAGGGATACTCGCGGGCCTCGGCTTCGAGGATCGCGCCGAAACCTCGATTCAGCGCATAACAACAGAGCTGTCCATCGCTCAAGCCGACCTGGTCGAGTACGACTTGGCAGGCCGCAGACGGATCCTCGAACTGCTCGACCGCGCGACCATCCAGCGAATCCCGGCGGCCCGGGCCTACTGGTCTCAGCCTAGCGAGAACCAGACCCCGATCGTGATCGACATCACGGGGTTGGCGAAGCCCTTCATCTACACAGCAGTGCGCGGTCAGCTCCTGCGCCACGGTCACGCCTACATCGCCTACACCTCGGCCGAGGAGTCCTACCCGCTGCCAGAGGATGTCGAAGAGCGACTGCATGCCAACGTGGATGCCGACATGTTCGCCCGGCTGCAGCGCTTCGACGACATCCTCACCGGCGAGCGCGGAGAATATGAGTTCCTGAGGGTCGGCAGCGGGGGGGTCGACGACGGCCGTCGTCGGATCCCCCCCCCCGCCGCCTCTGCTAAGCACGAGCGACTCTTCACCTTGCTCGACCGGCGCGAGTACGACCGTGTCCAGATCATGATCCCCACTGACGATGGGCCAAGGTCACGTTTGGCAGCGCTCGCCGCGGATGTCGCGGCCAGCGACTACCACGCCTGCGAGATCGAGCGAGTCGACACCCACGACCTGGCGGCGATGGTCACCGCCGTGGAGTCCTCCTACTCGCGCCGTTACCTCGAGGAGAACTACAACATCGAGGTGGGACTGACAGGGTCGAAGCTCCACTCCGCCGCACTGGCTATCGCCAGTGCAGATCTCAAGTTCGCGGAGGCGTGGTATCTGAGGCCGGAGGCGTATGACCCCGAAAGGTTCACGACCGGCAGCGGTCAGACCGACCTGTATCGAGTGACCAGGCGCCCAGCGGACCCTGACCAGTGAGGTTCTCGTTCCGGTGAGCGGACGTGGTGGAGGGTCGTCGAAAGGACGACCAGACGGGCGGGCTCTCCTGTCAAGGGACAGCAGGAACTGCCCAGTGGCGGACATGAAACCTGCCCGCTGACGGTCACGGGAACTGCCCGGTGGTGGCCATGGGATCTGCCCAAGGGGCTGCGGCCACTACCGACCAGGGGCATTCAGTTCAACGGGCTCACCCCTTGGCCGGCGAGTGCCTGGGTGAGTCGCACGCTGTCGCCGCTGGTCTGGCAGACGTGGGCGTGGTGCAGGAGCCGGTCGACGGTAGCGGTGGCCAGTGTCTTGGGCATCAGCTCGTCGAACCCGGACGGGTGCAGGTTCGAGCTGATCGCGACCGAGCGCTTCTCGTAGGCGGCGTCGACGAGCCGGTACAGGCCCTCGGCGGCGTCGACGGCAACCGGTAGCAGCCCGATGTCATCGACGATGACCAAGTCGGCTCGCAGGACGCGGGCGATGGCCTTGGTGACTGTGTCGTCGGCGCGATGGCGGCGCAGCAGGCCGCCGAGGTCTTCCAAGGTGAACCAGGCGACCTTCAGCCCCTGCTCAACGGCAAGTTGTCCGAGTGCTTCCAGCAGGAACGTCTTTCCGGTGCCCGACGGCCCGCACACGACGAGGTTCTCCCGGCGGTGGACCCATTCCAGGGTGCGCAGCGCCTGCTGGGTCGGCGCCGGGATCGAGCAGACCTCGGGCTGCCAGGCATCGAAGGTTTTCCCGGTCGGGAACCCCGCGACCGCCCGCCTGGTCGCTAGTGCGGAGCGTTCCCGACCGGCGACCTCCTCGGCGAACAGCGCCTTGAGCACCTCAGCCGGTTCCCAGCGCTGAGCCTTCGCGGTCGCGACCACCTCGGGTGCGTGGCGACGGATGTGGGGCAGCCGCAACCGACGCAGCAGATCCTCCAGGTCCGCCGGCAGCGCCGGCGCGGACCCAGCCGCCATCGTGGTGCTCCTGGTCGTCATCAGAGCGCCTCGTCTTTGCTGTGCTGGCCGAGTCGTGCCCAGGCGCTGGTGCCCTGGGTCAGCGAGCGATCCTCGCTGGCCCGGTGTTCGCCCGCCTTCGGTGCTCGGGCGTGGTGGTCCAGGATCGAGGACAGGTCGGCTTCGGCGAACCGGCCGTGCACGGCGGCGTGGCCCAGTGCCCAGTCGACCTCGACGGGGTCGAACAGCTTGGCCAGGGCGAGCGCTTCGGTCATCTTGACCCGCATCCGCGGCGTGCCCGCGGCGGCTGCCTCGATCAGCCACAGCCGGGCGCCCTCACCCAGGTCGAGGAACTCCGACTCGGCAGCGTTCCTGGCACGGGGTCGACGGTCCAGCGGTCCCTCGGGCTGGGGTGGGAAGTGGGCGTCGTAGATCTTCGGTGTCCCGGGGGTGGCCCGGTAGTGGCGGGGGGGCGATCTCGACAGGGCCGTCGGCGCCGACGTGGACAATCACGACCTGCTCCTCAGCGCCGACACCGTGGACCCGCACCCACACCGTGGCACCGAGCAGCTGATGTGGAACCGAGTACTGGCCGGACTCGAACGTCACCATCGGCGTGTTCACCGGCACCTGTCGAGTGGTGCCGAACGCGACCGTGTGCGGTGTCAGGGCGACCGGGTGGAGTCGGGCGCGCTCCTCGGCGAGCATCTCGACCGGCGGCCGCTTGGTGATCCGGTGCGGGCGGGTGTTGACCTTCTCGCAGAACGCCACACAGGCGGCCTCGAGCTCGGCGAACGAGTCGTAGGCCTCGCGCAGGTTGGTGTCCTTGGGGACGAGGTCGGCCTTGCTGATCTTCACCGACGCCTCGGTGCCGCCCTTGGATGCCGGGTCGGCCGGCACGCAGGTATGCACGCTCATCGAGTAGTGCTCGGCCAACGCGACCAGCTGCGGGTTGCGGACCGGGATCCCGGCGATGTGCTCGACCGTGACGGTCTTCTCGTTGTCGGTCAGCACGTAGGTCGGCACCCCGCCGAGTCGCCGGAACGTGACGTCGAGTGCGGCGAAGACGCTGGGCATGGTCTTGTCCCGCAGCGGCAGCACAACCCGGAACCGGGACCAGGCCAGCCAGGCGACGAACAGGACCGTCTTGACGCCGTCGACGACCGGGCCGTCGCCGTAGTCGTACTGCAGCCACATCCCCGGCTCGGTGATCCAAGGTCGGTGCACCCGCACCCGCCCGGCCCGGTAGGACTGCTTCACGGTCGCGACCGCGCGGCGGGAAGTGCGCTCCGAGCCGGTGTAGCCCAGCGCCACGAGCTTGTCGTGGGCCACGTCGGCGCGGACCTTGCCCTTGGACCGCTCCACCCACTCCTCGACCTTGGGCAGGTACTCATCGATCAGCATCGGCCGACGCGCGGCCTGATCCAGCTCACCGCCGGCGGCACGCCGCTCGACGTAGTGCTTGACCGTGTGGTGGGAGCAGCCAGCCAGCTCCCCAGCATCACGCAACGACCCAGTCAGGTCGTAGGCATTCAAGATTTCCATGATCTCCTCGGCAGACTTCAACTCATCCCTTCCTCGGGAGCGAACGGGCGCATCAGCACCGCTCATCGCACCCGAGGAAAGGGCCTCAACCGCGGACCGCGGCGAGGCAGACGACGTCGTGTCGGGCAGACCCCATGACCGTCAGTGGGCAGTTCTCATGTCCGCCAGCGGGCAGCTTCGTGGCCGTCTCCGGGCAGTTTCTCGTGGCCGCCGACA
>NZ_HG764815.1:489457-504160 GCF_001050535.1 Nostocoides australiense Ben110
GCGGTCGCGGCGCTCACGGGGAAGGGGAAGTCACGCATGTGGGCGCGTGGTCGTCGGGATCAGGCGAGCGAGACGATGATCTCGACCTCGACGGGAGCGTCGAGCGGCAGCGCGACGACACCGACGGCCGAGCGGGCGTGAATGCCCGCGTCGCCGAATGCCTTGCCCAGCAAGTCACTTGCGCCGTTGACGACGACCGGCTGCCCGGTGAACGCGGGGTCGCTCGCGACGAACCCGACGACCTTGACGACGCGGGTGACCTGGTCGAGATCGCCGATCAGGGCCTTGACGGCCGCGATGGCGTTCAGGGCGCACGCCTGGGCGAGTTCCTTGGCCTGCTCGGGGCTGACCAGCCCCTCGCCCTCGCCGACCTTGCCCGTGGCGGGCATCGACCCGGCCACCATCGGCAGCTGCCCGGAGGTGAAGACGAGGTCGCCCTGACGCACGGCCGGGACGTACGACGCGACCGGCGGCACGACGTCGGGGACGGTGAGTCCGAGTTCGGCCAGACGTTCTTCTACAGCAGACACGGCATACCTTCCGGGTTGTAGGGTTCAGTCCGCTTGCGCCGGGATCCCCGCGACATAGCGGAGCGACGCAGGAGCGAAGGCGTTGTGTGGGTTCAGTCGAGCGGCCGTTTGAGATAGGCGACCAGGCCGTTGCCGTCCGGGCCGGGCACGACCTGGACCAGCTCCCAGCCGTCGGAGCCCCACTGGTCGAGGATCTGCTTGGTGGCGTGGACGATCAGCGGGACCGTTGCATACTCCCATCGAGTCATGGACCCGACCCTATCGCCGGTTGCCGACACCGGGCCGACGTATGGTTTCGGGGTGAGTGATTCCCGCGGCGCTCAGGGCGTTCGACTGCATATCGTGACCGGCAAAGGGGGGACCGGGAAGACCACGGTCGCGGCCGCGCTCGGCATCGCCCTGGCGGGTCAGGGCCGCAAGGTGCTGCTCGCCGAGGTCGAGGACCGCCAGGGCATCAGCCAGACCTTCGATGTGCCCCCGCTGTCGCACACCGAGACGCTGATCTTCGACGACCCGTCGGGCGGGAGCCTATGGGGGATGGCCGTCGAACCCAAGTCGGCGCTGCTCGAATACCTGCACAAGTTCTACAAGCTGGGCCGGGCCGGGTCGCTGCTGGAGAAGATCGGCGCGATCGACTTCGCCACCACCATCGCGCCTGGGCTGCGCGATGTGCTGCTGATCGGCAAGGTGTATGAGGCGGTGGGTCGCCGCGAGGGCCGCGGGCGGCACGGCAAGACCCCGACGTATGACGCGGTAGTCCTCGACGCCCCGCCCACCGGGCGGGTGGCCCGCTTCCTCGGGGTCAACGAGGAGGTCGCCGAGGTGGCCCGGATGGGGCCGATCAAGGGGCAGGCCGACTCGATCACCGCGATGCTCAAGAGCCGCATCACCGCCGTGCACATCGTCACCCTGCTCGAGGAGATGCCGGTCCAGGAGTGCCTCGACGCCGTCCACGACCTCGATCCTGGAGGACAAGGACCTCGAGGCCCTCTCCGGCGGGGCCAGCGCCCGGCTGCGCGCCGACGTCGCCGCCGACCTCGCCGGCGCCGGCGTGCCCGACCCCAAGGGCATGACCGACGTCCTCCTGGACGAGGCGGCGGCCCACCTCGAACGCCTCGACCTCCAAGGGGAACAGGACCAGCGGATTCAGGAGCAGGGCCGGGCCGTCTTCTACCTCCCGGCGCTGGCGGACGGGCTGGAGGCGGGCGGCATACGGGTGCTCGCCGACGAACTGCACGTGCAAGGGATGGTGTGACGACATGGCGCGTGCCACGACGCAAGCGGGCTCGACGAAACCGGGCTCGACGAGACCGGCCGGGCCGGCGCTGGACATCGACGCGTTGCTCGCCGATCCGGGCAAGCGGATCATCGTCTGCTGCGGCTCCGGCGGCGTCGGCAAGACGACGACCGCGGCCGCGCTCGGGCTGCGGGCGGCCGAGTCCGGGCGCCGCGTCGTCGTCCTGACGATCGACCCGGCGCTGCGGCTGGCCCAATCCCTCGGGCTGACGGCGCTGGACAACACGCCCCGGCCGGTGTCCGGCATCGACACCTCGGCCGGCGGCTCGATGGACGCGATGATGCTCGACATGAAGCGGACCTTCGACGAGGTCGTCGAGCAGCACGCGACCCCGGAGAAGGCTCAGCAGATCCTGTCCAACCCGTTCTATGTCGCGGTCTCCTCCTCCTTCGCGGGCACGCAGGAATACATGGCGATGGAGAAGCTCGGGCAGCTGCGCGCGCAGAGCGCGGCGGACGCCCGGTGGGACCTGATCGTCGTCGACACCCCGCCGTCGCGCTCCGCCCTGGACTTCCTCGACGCCCCCAAGCGCCTCGGGTCCTTCCTCGACGGCCGCTTCATCCGCATCCTGATGGCGCCGGCGAAGGCGGGCGGGCGGGCATACCTCAAAGCAGCGACGGCCACCATCTCGCTGGCGATGACTGTGATGACGCGCGTTCTCGGTGGAGAACTGTTGCGTGATGTGCAGACCTTCGTCGCCGCGCTGGACACGATGTTCGGCGGCTTCCGCGAGCGCGCCGACCAGACGTATGCCCTGTTGCAGGACGACGAGACAGCGTTCGTCGTCGTCGCTTCCCCCGACCGGGATGCGCTGCGGGAGGCCGCGTTCTTCGTCGAACGGCTGGCGACGGAGCGTATGCCGCTCGCCGGGGTCGTCGTCAACCGCGTTCAGATGGTCGCCGGGGCGCTGTCGCGCGGGCGGGCCGAGGACGCGGCCGACGCCCTCGACGCCGGGTCGGCGGCGTCCAGCGCGAGCGCCGACCTGCTGCGGCTGCATGCCGACCTGGTCACCAGCGCCGACCGGCATCAGGCCGCGATCGCGCGGTTCCGCACGGCGAACCCGGGTGTGGCCGTGACCCAGGTGCCCACCGCTGCCCGCGACATCCACGACGTCGAAGGCTTGCGCACCGTCGGCGCCGATCTCGCGGGTTGACCGGCGTTCGCCTCAGAGGAGCACCGCCTGCCAGGAGGTGACATCGGGGTGGGATCGCAGGATGGCGCGGCGCTCGCGCTCGGTCAGTCCGCCCCAGACGCCGAACTCGACCCGGTTGTCCAGCGCGTCGGCGAGACATTGCAGCGCGACCGGGCACTCGCGGCATACCTGTTTCGCCTCGTGTTGGGCCTTGCCCCGCACGAAGAGCACGTCCGGGTCGGCCTGGGCGCACGCGCCGAATGCGGCCCAGTTCTGCGGGCCGTGGCCGGCCTCGATCTGCGCCAGAACGCTCATCCACAACTCCCATTCTCTTTCCCCGCTACGGGGGACTGAGGGGGTTGGGCACGTGCTGATACATCCGGATTGGAGATTCTTTCCTGACGAACTCCGGTCGGGCGCGCGTGCCGGCGTGAACGGCGTTGTCAGGTCCGGCAGTTACCCTGAACCTCATGCCTGTCCGCCCGGATCGCGCGTCGATGCCACACCTGATGTCCTTGGTGGCCGCCTTCCTCGCGGTGAGCGTGGCCATGGGCCTGCTCGCTGCGGGCCTGCTCATGCCTGCCGTGGGGGCGATGGGCGGTTCGAGCAACAAGGCGATCGACGCCTTCGAGAATATCGACAAGACCTTCACGACCACTGCGCTCTCGCAGCAGTCGGAGATCCGCGACGCCAACGGCAAACTGCTTGCCACGCCATACGACCAGAACCGCATCGTGGTGCCGCTGAGCAAGGTGGCGCCCATCATGCAAAAGGCGCAGATCGCGATCGAGGACAGCCGCTTCTACGAGCACGGCGCGCTCGATGTGCGCGGCACGGCGCGCGCGTTCTTCAACAACGCGGCCGGCAATGCGACCCAGGGCGGCTCGTCGCTGACCCAGCAATACGTCAAGCTGACCCTGCAGGCCGAGGCCCTCAAGCGCGGCGACGAAGCGGCTGCCGAAGAGGCTGTCGACGTCAACTACGGCCGCAAGCTGCGCGAGATGGCGCTGGCCATGCAGGTCGAGAAGCAGATGACCAAGAAGCAGATCCTGGCCGGCTATCTGAATCTGGCGTATTACGGCGACCAGGCCTATGGCGTAGAGGCGGCGGCTCGGCACTATTTCAACGTCAAGGCCAAGGACCTGAATCTCACGCAAGCCGCGACGCTGGCCGGTGTCGTGCAGAGTCCCGGCAGTTCCGACCCGCACAACAACCCCGAGGCCGCCCAGAAGCGCCGCGACATCGTGCTCGACCGGATGGCTGCCCTTGGCATCATCACCGCGAAGGAGGCGGCCAGCGCCAAGAAGCCGTCCGTCAAGAGCCTGCTGCGGATCCGCGACTCCGAGGGCGGCACCTGCGACCGCAGCGTCGAGCCCTACTTCTGCAACTACGTCATCGCCTATCTGAAGACCCTCAAGGTGCTCGGCAAGAATGTCGACGAGCGCACCCTGGCGATCAATCGGGGTGGCCTGCGGATCAAGACGACCCTGCGCAGCGACTGGAACCAGGAGATCCTCAAGGACCTTCGGTCCAGGGTGCCCGCCGGCGACCCGTCCGGCGTCGGAGCCGCGGCTGCCGTCATCGAGCCGGGCACGGGCAAGGTGCTGGCGATGGCGCAGACGTCCGAATACGGGCTGAGCAAGGACAAGAAGTCGACCGTGGGCAGGACCACCCAGAGCTGGGTGGTGCCCACGGCATACGGGGGAACGCTCGGTTTCCCCATCGGCTCGACGGCCAAGGTCTTCACCCTGTTGACTGCGCTCGAGGCCGGCATCCCGGTCAACGGTTCGGTGCCCGCGCCCCACGCGGGAGTGGGCAAGACGAACGCGCACATCTTCCCCAACGACGTCTACATCGACGAATGCCGCACTTATCAGCAGGGCGGCTGGTCGGTCAACAACGACTACCAGACCACCGGCGAGACCCAGACGTTCCGCAAGGCGACGGCAGACTCGATCAACACCGCCTTCGCGGCAACGATGATCAAGCTCGGCGGCTGCAAGGTCCGGGACATGTGGAACCGGCTCTCGGCCTTCGACGGCAACGGCCAGGAGATCTCACCGGATCCGTCCAACCTCGTCCTCGGGTCCGGCTCGATGCCTCCCCTGACCCTGGCAAATGTGTACGCGACGCTGGCGGCGAACGGCAAATGGTGCCCCGTCAGCCCCATCGAATCGATCACGACCTCCGACGGCAAGAAGCTGAAGCTGCCCGCACTGAAGTGCAAGCAGGTCCTGGACAAGGACATCGTCGCCGGAGCCGATGAACTGCTCAAGGGCGTGATCACCGGCGGCACGGGAACCACCGGCATTCGAAGTCAGGCGGGATTCTTCAAGACCGCGGCCGGCAAGACCGGCACGCACGAAGGCCACCAGCAGTCCTGGTTCGTCGGCTACACCACGCGTCTGGCCCTCGCGGTCTACGTGGGGACCCCGATCAGGCAGCTCGAGATGGACGGCATCACGATCGGCGGGCGCTACTACGGCAATGTGTTCGGTGGGACGATTGCCGCCCCGCTCTGGGGCATCATCATGAAGCAGATCACCGCGGACATGCCCGATGAAGCCTTCCCTGCCCCGAGTTCGAAGGTCCTCTACGGCATTCAAACTCCCGTCCCGGGCGTGATCGGGATGGCGACGGCCAACGCCAAGGCGACGCTCGAAGCAGCGGGTTTCACTGTCGCCGTCGGGTCTCCCGTGTCGAGCACGATGCCCGCCGGAACCATCGCTGCGCAGTCACCCCAAGGCAGCGCCGCCCAGGGCAGCATCATCAGCATCTCGCCGTCGACGGGCTATGTGCCGCCCCCCGTCGTCCACCAGCCGCCCCCGAACACCAACACGCCGAGCACGAATTCGAGCACGAAACCGCCCGGCAACACCAGCACGACGCCGGCGACCAACACGTCCACCAAACCGAGCGGCAACACCGTCACCAAACCGCCCGGCAATACCGGCACCAAGGGGTAGCGGACTTTAGGTAAGACGATCTGGCTGTCATGACCGCCAGATCGTCTTACCTAACTCTTGGCCAGCGCCGCCCGCACCGCTGCGGCGACCGCCTTGCCGTCCGCGCGGCCGGCCACCTTGGCCTGGACGGCCTTCATGACCGGGCCCATCTGCGCCATACCGGTGGCACCCGTCTCGGCGATCACCTCCTCGATGATGCCGGCCACGGCCGCCTCGTCGAGTTGTTCGGGCAGGTAGGCCTGCAGAATCGCCAGCTCGGCGTTCTCCACCTCGGCGAGTTCGGGGCGCCCGGCATCGGTGTAGGCCGTCGCCGCTTCGCGCCGCTTCTTGGCCTCCTTGGCCAGCACCTTGAGCACCTCGTCGTCGCTCAGCTCGTGGTGCGCACCCGCCGACTCCTCCATGGTGATCGCGGTCAGCGCCATCCGCAGTGTGCCGGCGCGCACCTTGTCCTGCGCTCGCATGGCGTCGGTGAGGTCGGACTGCAGCGAAGCCTTGGAAACGGTCATGCACCCATTGTCCCAATCCGCTGCAACACGATTTCGCGTGACCTCTGGGAGACTGGAGCGATGCACCCTCTGGTCCGGACCGCCGGCTCGCTCGCCGCAGCGGGAGTCGCCGGACTCGGCTACGCCTCCCTCATCGAGCGCAACGCCTTCGTCCTGCGGCGCTTCACGATGCCGATCCTGCCCGCCGGCGCCGACCCGATCCGGATCGTGCAGATGTCGGACATGCACCTGGTGCCCCGCCAGACCCGCAAGATCGAGTGGGTGCGCCGGCTCGCCGACCTCGAACCCGACCTCGTCGTCAACACCGGCGACAACCTCGCCCACCTGCAGGCCGTGCCCGCCGCCGTGCGGGCGCTCGAGCCGCTCTACGGCATACCCGGCGTCTTCGCCCTCGGCTCCAACGACTACTACGCGCCCAAGGTGAAGAATCCCGCGCGCTATCTGCGCAAGGATTCCCGCGTCGCCCTCGACGAGGAGCGGACACTGCCCGTCGGCGAGTTGATCGACTCCTTCACCCGGGAGGCCGGCTGGCTCGACCTCAACAACGCCCGCGGCAAGCTGCACGTGGCCGGGCTCGACATCGAGTTCGTCGGCGTCGACGACCCGCACCTGGACCGCGATCGGTATGCCGAGGTCGAGGGTGAGCGGGCGGCCGGCAGCGATGTCTTCCTCGGGGTGTGCCACGCGCCGTACACGCGGGTCCTCGACGCGATGGCGCGAGACGGGGTGGACGCCATCATCGCCGGCCACACGCACGGCGGGCAGCTCGCGCTCCCCCTGTATGGCGCCCTGGTCACCAACTGCGATCTGGACCGGTCCCGCGCGAAGGGGCTCGGGCGCTGGTGGCCGGGGGCGAACGGCATACCGTCGGCGCAGGCACCCGACGACGCCGCCTGGCTGCACGTCTCCGCCGGCCTGGGCACCTCGCCGTATGCCCCCGTGCGCTTCGCCTGCCGTCCCGAGGCGAGCCTGATCACCCTGACCCCGCGCACCTGACAGCAGCGGACGATCCGCCACAGGCGGAACCGATTTCTGCCCGCCGCCCCGCTGGGGTTATCCTGTGGCGTCGCCATCCAGCGGGTGGCGACGATCCGTGACGCGAGTCGCGGACAGCCACGGGGTGTGGCGCAGCTTGGTAGCGCGCTTCGTTCGGGACGAAGAGGTCGCAGGTTCAAATCCTGTCACCCCGACCATGCGATGTCTCAGGACATCGGCAACCCCTCGTCCAACGTCGGCGAGCCCGCAATCCGGGAGAACGAGGTCAGGCCGCGGCGGGACAAACCAGCTACGAGTACCCGCCCCATCCACCGGGCCGCACCGCATACCTGCAGGTCACAGGGTCGCGGCGGATCCGCCGGCCCGACTACTGATAGCTGGTGTGCACCAAAAGCCGTAGCGCACCGCCTACCGGGACACCTACTATTCGTGCGACTGCCCACGGCCGGCCATCTGACCGGCACTCGCGAACTGGACACTCCCCCAAGACAACCTGTCGATTCGTCCTGCCCACCCGCCGAGGAGGTGACCCATGACCGTCATCGTGCTCAACACGACATACGAGCCCCTGCACACCGTCTCGGTGCGGCACGCCATCACGATGCTCTGGCGTGGCGTCGCCGCCGTGGTGGAGGAGGGGCCGGAGATGTTCGGTCCGATGCCGCGGCCGAAGGTGCTCATCCTCACGCGCTATGTCAAGACGGTCTGGAAGTACGCGCGCCGCAAGACCGGACGTGCGACTTACGCCCACGGCACCAAGGTCACCCGGGTCGAGGCGGACCCGCTGGCCACCTACACCCGCGAGGGTGTGCTGTTGCGCGACCACGGCCAGTGCGCGTATTGCGGGCAGCCGACGGCAACGACGATGGACCACGTGCTGCCCAAGTCGCGCGGTGGTGCGACGTCCTGGGAGAACGCCGTCGCCGCGTGTGAGTACGACAACTGGCGCAAGGGCGACCGGACTCCGGAGGAAGCGGGAATGCCGTTGCTCTGGGAACCGTTCATACCCACGGTCTACGACCTGACTTGGAGGTGAAATCACTGTGCGACGCACACCCGAGATGGAGATCGACTTCGTCGACAACACGCCCGTGACGGCAACGTGGACGGGCCACTCCGGCACGGTGCACACCGTGTCGGGCCGGATCTATCGGCACACCGGGCAGCTCTACCTCGCCGGCCGCCGGCTGAGCTGGCTGCTCGAATCCGGTGCCGTGCTGATCGAGCACGACGCCGTGGCCGCCTGAGGCCACGCCGCAGTATGAGGGGGTCCGCGCCACCAGGCGCGGGCCCCCTTCTCAGCGGGCCGGCTCGGTCAGGACGCCGGCCAGGAAGTTGCCGATCTCACCCCGAGCGGTCAGTGGCCAGCCGGTCGCGACGTATTGGTCCGGCCGCACGAGCACGATCGCTCCGGATCGGTCGATGCCGCGGGCGGTGACGATGTCGTCGGCGCCTGCGGCCCATGCCTTTCCCAGTCCTGCAGGGCGAAGGGCCCGGTAGGCGGCAGCAACGCCTCCGGCAGGCCGGTCACCTCGATGTCGTGGTGATCGCCCTGGAAGATGCCGTGGAGGTCGAGCACTGCGTCGAGATCGTCGCTGTCGCGGGTGAACCGGCGCAGGGGCGAGGCGGGGTCGGTGCTGAGCCAGGCGGCCAGCTCGCGGAGACCGTCACCGGACTCGTCGCCGAAGGCATAGAGACGCCAGCGGGCGTCGGCCTGGTGCACGTGGCCAAGTTCCATGCGGCGGCCGTCGGCGATGCGCGTCACGGGAGCCGAGTGGAAGCGGGTGCCGACCTCGAAACCCGTTGCCAGGCTTTGGTTCTCACCTGATCCCGTGAGTCTGGACGCCTCGTAACGTGTCGCCAACCCGGCCGTGTAGCGGCCCTGGCGTTCGAACTCGGCGCGCATCTGGTCGGCGGTCACGCCCCCGGCCTGTGGGTTGGCTGGGTCGGCCATGGGCTGGGCGATGAAGCCCGACCAGAACCGGTCGAAGTCGATCAGGTCCTGCGCGACAGCCTGCCGCTCGGCCGAATAGGTCTGCAGCAGAGTCGGATCCACCCGCCCGCTCAGGACGGTGACGAGCTTCCAGCCGAGGTTGAAAGCGTCCTGCATCGAGACGTTCATGCCCTGCCCCGCCTTCGCGGAGTGTGTGTGGCAGGCATCCCCGGCGATGAACACTCGCGGCAGCCGCTCTCCCGCGCTCTCGATCGGGACGGCGTCGAAGGAGTGGGTCAGCCGCTGCCCGACCTCGTAGACGCTCGACCGCTCGTGCTGGTCGCCGACCTGCGAGGCGCGATCGGGTTCTCCTCCTTCGGCGTGCTCATCTATTACGCCGTCGCCATCTCGCCGCCTTGCGGCAGCCGATCGAGCAACGCCGGTCACCGCGCCTGCTGCAGCTCATCGGATTGATCGGCTGCCTGGCGCTGGTGGGCACGTTGCCCCCCGCGTCGGTGCTCGCCGGCCTGGCCGTCCTCGCCGTCGGGATCGTGGGACGCCTGCTGCTGCGGTCCGAGAACGGCGGCGGCCATTGACATGCGCTCGCGGCGCTACCGCAGCCGGGTGACCGACACCTCGACGAACATGTCCACGGCCGGGCCGCCCGTGAAGATGCCGCGCAGCGGCGCGACATCGGAATAGTCGCGACCGTGGCCGACGACGATGTGATGGTTGGCGACCTCACCCGAGTTGGTCGGATCGAGGCCGACCCAGTCGCCCGCCCAGAACTCGAGCCACGCATGCGACTCCCCTGTGGTCGGCTCACCCACGGCCCCGTCACCGGCCATCAGGTAGCCCGACACATATCGGGCCGGCACCCCCGCGCTACGCAGAGCCCCGATGAGCAGGTGCGACAGGTCCTGGCAGACGCCGGCGCCCTTCGTCCAGACCTCCTCAGCCGTCGTGGTCACGCTCGTGACGCCGGGGAGATAGGAGATCCGCTGACCGACCAGATCCCGCACGTACGTGACGAATTCGTTTGGTGCAGCGCTGGATTCGGCCAGTGCGCGCACTGCATCCGCCAGCTCCGGCGCGGCGGCTACCAGCGGCCCCTCCTCTAGGTACTCCGCGAAGTCGTCGAGGACCTTGGGTGACCGCAGCGTCTCCCACGACGCAGAGCGGTAGAGGTCCTGCCGCCGGTGGACGTCGACGGTGCTCGTCGAAAGCACCTGCAACTCCTCGTGGTGGCGATGCACCTCAAAGGCCGTGACCCATGTACCCCAGTAGTCGACGAAGGCATGGGTCCACGCCGGCGGTGAGACCTCCATGCGCGTGGAGAGCACCGACTGGTCGACATTGGACACCGGCGTCATCCGCGCCTGGTTGAAGGACGATGTCGCGGCGCCGGCATAGTGGTAGCCCGTGCGATGGGTCACGCGCAGCGTGGTGCTCATACGCCGCCTCCCGTCCACGCCGGGGACAGCGCCCCGACGAAATACCGCTGACTGATGGCCGCGTCGACGCTGATGCACACCTGCTGCAGCCGGGCCAAAGCCTCCGGCAGCTCGGTGAGCAACTCGCTCAACGGTTCATACTCCAGCTCGGTGCGGGCCCGGCCCAGGATGCGCAACGCTTCGCTGTCGAAACCGCTTCGCAGAGAGCCGGGTTCGAGCTCCGCCAGCGCCGACTCCGCCATCGTCAGCGAATAGACGACAGAGCGGGGGAAGAGCCGGTCGACGAGCAGGAATTCCGCCGCGTCCTCATCCAGGGTGGCCGCGCCATGGGTGCGCCGGAAGGCATGGATAGCACCGCACGCGCGCAACGCGTTGTTCCACGCCGACGACGATCGCCGGCTCACCGCCGCCCACAGCATGAGCCGCGCGCTCATGTCCACCCGCTCGATCGCTCGCCCGAGCCGCAGGAAATGCCAGCCCTCGTCATGGCTCATCGTGGAGTCGGCCATGCCTGCGATGAGCGCGCACCGCTCCCGCACATATGTCAACCCCGCGACCGGCCGCATCCGCCGTAATTGCCCGGCGCGCACCGCATTCCACGTCGCGTTCAGGCTCTCCCACATCTCCGGCGACACCGTCTCCCGCGCCCTGCGGGCCGCCTCCCGGGCACCCTCCAAGGCCGCCAGCACCGAGCACGTGGAGGTGTGGTCGTACTGCAGCATCGTGAGCAGTTCTTCCGGCGCCACCGGTCCGGTCGTGCCCGGCATGCCCAGCACGGCGAGCAGGGTCGTCGCCGATTCCTGCGGATCGGTCGACGGGTCGTCTACCATCAGCTGCAGGTGCACATCGAGGATCCGGCAGGTGTCCTCGGCCCGCTCCACATAGCGGCCGATCCAATAGAGCGATTCGGCGATCCGGCTCAGCATCCTCCCGCGCCTCCTTGCTGTTGCTGCTCCTGCTGCTTGCTGTGCGGCTCGACCATGTTGTGATCCGGCGGCTGCACCGACAGCGAGATCGACTCGGGCACAAAGGCGTTGGGTATGACGACCGGTTCCGGTGCGCTGTCATCCTCCAGCACCCACGTGTCCTTGGACCCGCCGCCCTGGCTGGAGTTGACGATGAGCTCGCCTTCCGGAAGGGCCACCCGGGTCAGGCCGCCCGGCAGCACCCACACGTCCGACCCGTCGTTGATCGCGAACGGCCGCAAGTCGACATGCCGCGGAGCGAGCGTGCCGTCGATGACCGTCGGCACCGTCGACAGCTGCACAACCGGCTGGGCGATCCACCCGCGCGGATCGTCGATGATGCGCTGCCGCAACGCATCCAGCTCCGCGCGGGAACTCGCCGGCCCGATGCTGATCCCCTTGCCACCGGAGCCGTCGACCGGCTTGACCACGAGCTCATCGAGCCGGTCCAACACCTCCTCGCGGTGCGCGGGCTCCTCCAGCCGCCACGTGTCGACGCCGGGAAGGACCGGCTCCTGACCGAGGTAGTAGCGGATCAGATCCCCGACATACGTATAGACCAGTTTGTCGTCCGCGACCCCGTTGCCGACGGCATTGGCGATCGTGACATTGCCACGGCGAGCCGCATTGATCAGCCCGGCGACCCCGAGCAGCGAATCGGCGCGGAACTGCGAGGGATCCAAGTATTCGTCATCCACCCGGCGATAGATCACGTGCACGGGGCTCAAGCCTCGAGTTGTCCGCACGGACACGTGTCCGTTCTGGCACAACAGGTCCCGGCCTTCGACGAGTTCGACGCCCATCATCCGGGCGAGCAGGGCGTGCTCGAAGTATGCCGAGTTGTAGACCCCCGGCGTCAGCACGACGATCGTCGGATCGTCGATGCCGCGCGGGGCGCAGGCGGTCAGCGCGGCCCGCAGCCGGCTCGGATAGGTCTGCACCGGCCGGATGCGATGCTCCCCCGCCACTTCCGGCAACGCCGAGGTGATCGCCCGCCGGTTGGTCATCACATAGGAGACCCCGGACGGCACCCGGAAGTTGTCCTCCAGCACCCGGAACCGGCCCTCCGGGTCGCGGATCAGGTCGATGCCGGCGACGTGGATGCGCACGTCGTTGACCGGCCGCAGCCCGGCCGCCGCCCGATGGAAGTGGTGCGAACTCGTCACGACCTGCCGCGGGATGACGCCATCACGAAAGAGATCACCCTCGCCATAGACGTCGGCGAGGAAGCGCTCCTGCGCAGCCACCCGCTGCCGCACCCCCGCCTCGACGACGGCCCAATCGGCCGGCTGGATGATCCGCGGGAGCAGGTCCAGCGGGAACGGCGTCTCCTGACCGCCGATGTCGAAGGTGACCCCCTGATCGGCGTAGATGTGCTGCAGGAACTCCACCCGCGTGCGCATCTCGGTGGGATCTATCCGCTCCAGACCCCCCACGACCTGCTCGTATGCCGGCCGCACCTGTCGGTCGGCCGTGAACATTTCGTCATAGACACCCCCGCCCGGGCGGTAGTCATCGATCCACGCGCTCACAGGCCGCAACATACGGCCCTCGGGTTTCCGGCGTGTTTCGCGATCACCACCACCCGCCGCCCGCCCACGCGTGGCACCCGGCGCATAGTCTGGGCGCGATGCCCTCGCAACTTCTGGCCGCGCTCGCCGCACTGAGCCCTCAGGACCTGCTCCGGCGGCGGGGGGCCGTCGCACAACTGGTGCAGGACGACGGGATCGCGGTCGGCCCGGACGGCCCCGACGGTCCGCACCCGCTGCGACTCGACCCGCTGCCACTCGTCATACCGGCGGCTAACTGGGCTCTCCTCGAAGCCGCGCTTGCCCAGCGTGCCGAACTGCTCGACCTGCTCCTCGCCGACATCTATGGCGAGCGGCGACTGATCGACGGTGGGGTCCTGCCGGCCGAGATCATCATCGGCCATCCGCAGTTCGTCGCCCAGGCCGACGGCATATCGACCCGCCACCGGCTGGTGCTCACCGCGGCGGATCTCGGCCGCGACGAGGCCGGCGAATGGCGCCTCCTCGCCGACCGGACCCAGGCGCCCGTCGGCGCGGGCTATGCGATGGCCACCCGCCGGGTCACGGCCCGCGCGCTGGCCGCGGTGCACCGCGAGACCGATCTGCGCCGGCTCCGGGAATTCTTCGACGCCATGCGAATCGCGTTGCAAGAGACCGCAAGCGAGACCAGCGACCTGGCTCACGTGGCCATCCTCACCGATCCCGAAGGCGGTGAGACGGGCTTCGATGAGGCACTGACCGCTACTCTCCTCGGCTTCCCCATCGTGCACGCCGAAGACCTCTCCCTCGACGGCGGACGCGCGTGGCTGCGCACCACCGATCGGCCCGAACCCATCGATGTCATCGTGCGGCGCGTCAACGGCGGCCGGGCCGACCCCTTGGACCTGACAGGTGGCCCCGGGGGCGGGGTCCCCGGGCTCGTCGAGGCCACCCGACGCGGCGTCGTCACGGTCGTGAACCCGATCGGCGCCGGGGTGCTGGAGAACCCGGCCCTCGCGGCATACCTGCCCGCGATCAGCCGCGCCCTCCTCGATCAGGACCCGCTGCTGCCCGCCGCCCGCACCTGGTGGTGCGGCGACGCCGAGTCCTTGCGGTATGTCGGTGCCCATCTCGAGGACCTGCAACTCGCCCCGATCTCTCCCGCGCCCGACAACCCGCGGGTCTTCGTCGCCGGGCTGACCGCCGCGGAGCGGGCCGAACTGTGGACGCGGGTCCAGGCGCAACCGTGGGCCTGGGCGGCATCGGAAGTGCTGCCGCCGTGGATGAACGACGTCGTCACGCCGGACGGGCTGAGCCCCCGCGCGAGTGTGCTGCGCACCTTCACCGTCGCCGGCTCGGGCAGCCCGGTGGTGCTGCCGGGCGGTCTGGCGCGGCTGGCCACGGAGGCCGGTGACC
>NZ_HG764815.1:504260-521936 GCF_001050535.1 Nostocoides australiense Ben110
GCGCTGACGGCGCTGCCGGTGTTGTGTATGGGAGTGTTCGCGCCGCTCGCCCACCGGCTCGCCGCGCGCCTCGGGTCGGCGACGCCGATCTCCGCCGGGGTGCTCGCCATCGCCGTCGGCTCCGCGCTGCGCGCCTACGGCACCCACACCTGGCCACTGTATGCCGGGA
Source organism: Nostocoides australiense Ben110 (assembly GCF_001050535.1). Classification (GTDB taxonomy): domain Bacteria; phylum Actinomycetota; class Actinomycetes; order Actinomycetales; family Dermatophilaceae; genus Nostocoides_A; species Nostocoides_A australiense. The sequence continues at coordinate 504,430 of NZ_HG764815.1, forward strand.
CCCTCCTCGCGGGGTCGGCATCGCCATCGCCGGGACCCTCCTGCCCGGCCTGGTCCAGCACCTGTTCCCGCCGCACCGGGCGGGCGTGGTCACCGGCGCGTACATGTTCGCGATGATGGCCGCCGCCGGTCTCGCCTCCGCGGTCAGCGTGCCGCTCGCCGACGCCCTCGACTCCTGGGCCCTCGCCCTCGCCGTGTGGGCCCTGCCCGCGCTCTCCGGGCTGCTGCTGTGGCTACCGCTGTCCCGGCGCGTGCACCATACGGCTCCTCGGGTGGACGCCGACGACGAGGCGGCGGTGACACACCGCCTCCCCCTGCGCCACGCGACCGCGGTGACCCTGACGGCATACCTCGCGCTGCAGTCGTGGCAGTTCTACTCCGCGCTCGCCTGGCTCGCCCCGACATATGTCGACCACGACTGGACCCGGGCCCGCGCGGGCTATCTGCTGTCGGTGTTCACCGCCACGCAGATGGTGGCGGGATTCGTCGCGCCGGCGCTCGCCGACCGGGTCCGCGATCGCCGGCTGCTGCTCCTGCCGGCCGTCGCGTTCGCCCTCGCGGGCGAACTGGGGGTGCTGCTCGCCCCGGACGCCGCGCCCTGGGTATGGAGCGCGTTGCTCGGTCTCGGCCAGGGTGCCGCGTTCGCGCTCGGGCTGGTGCTCCTGGTGAGCTACGCCGCGAGTCCCGCCGCGAGCGCGCGGCTGTCGGCGATGGGTCTCGGGATCGGGTATGCCGTGGCCGCCTTCGGCCCGACGGTCATGGGTGTCGTGCGCGACGCCGCGGGCGGATTCCGCGCGGTATGGCTGGTGCTGAGCGTTCTCCTGATCGTGCAAGTGGTCGTCACCACGCGCCTGGGCCCGGACCTCGAGCCGGTCCGCTGACCCAGGCCGCGCGGCGGGTTGTCGCGCCGCTCGGCGGCCGAACCGCCCGTCTGTCACAAGATGGGCGATGATCCCGCCCCGATCGCCCACGTCGTGACACCGACGCGGTCCTGGTGTCCGGAGTCGGGGGATGCGGCCGCTTGGATACCCCATCTCGTGACACCCCGCGGACAAGCGGGCACGCCGCCGACTAGCCCGCCTAGCCCGGCGTCTGCCCGCCCTGTCGGCGGGGGGACCAGGGCGGCGAGCCGATGGGCTTCTGCCACACCGAATTCCCCGTCGGCGCGCTGGATCGCCATGACGGCGATCGTCTCGCCCTCGACCATCTCGGCCTGCACCCACGGCTCGCCCCCGCCGAAGCGGACATCCTCGATGTGCGACCAGGGCAGCGTCTGGGTGAGCATCAGGTTGCGCACCTTGAGGCCGTCCTCCTGGGGCCAGGCGGCGATGCGGGTATAGCGATACATCAAGGCCGCGATGGCCAGCCCGAGCCCCCAGACCATGAGCTTGTCCAACGGCCCCCACCGGCCGCCGGAGTCGGGGCCGGGCAGGAGGAGCGCGATGACACCGAACAGCACGATCGCGGCAACGGCGGCGGACAACGCCATGCGGCGGCCGCGCCGCGGGACGAACGGAGCGTCGGGGGCAGGGGTCGTGTCGTGCGCGTTCATAGCCGGCAGGCGCTGATCTCGGTGACCAGGATGGCCCGGGCACCGAGGTCGTAGAGGGCATCCATGACCCGGTTGGTCTGGGCCCGCGGGACCATGGCGCGCACGGCCAGCCAGTCGGGATTGTGCATCGGCGAGACCGTCGGGCTCTCCAGGCCCGGGGTCAGCCGGCAGGCCGCGTCGACGAGAGCGGCGGGGCAGTCGTAATCGAGCATGACGTAGTGGCGCGCCGTCACGACGCCGACGAGCCGGCGTCGGACGACCTCGAACTGTTGCGCTTCGCTGGTGCCGGGCCGGCGGATCAGGACGGCCTCGGACTTCAGGATCGGCTCGCCGAACGGCGCCAGCCCCTGCGCGCGCAGTGTGGTGCCGGTCTCCACGACGTCGGCGATGACGTCGGCCACGCCGAGCGTGATGGCGGTCTCGACCGCCCCGTCGAGGCGCACCACGTCCGCCTGCACCCCCGCCTGCGCCAGGTGTTTGGTGACCAGCCCCGGGTATGACGTGGCGACCCGCCGGCCCGCGATCGCGGCGACGTCGGTGACATCGCCGGCGCGGGCGGCATACCGGAAGGTCGAGGCACCGAAGCCGAGCGGCATGACCTCCTCGGCCCCCGACCCGGCGTCGAGCAGCAGATCGCGGCCGGTGATCCCGGCGTCGACGGTGCCCGAGCCGACATAGACGGCGATGTCGCGGGGGCGGAGGTAGAAGAACTCGACGTCGTTGTCGACGTCGGAGACGACCAGTTCTTTGCTGTCGCGGCGGGTGCGATATCCCGCCTCGCGCAGCATCTCGACCGCGGACTCCGAAAGGGAACCCTTGTTGGGGACGGCGAAGCGCAGCATACGAAAACCCGTCCTAGAGATAGGTGTAGACGTCGTCGGGGGTGACGCCGGTGGCGAGCATGAGGACCTGCAGGTGATAGAGCAGCTGGCTGATCTCTTCGGCCGTCTTGTCCCGGCCCTCGTATTCCGCGGCCATCCAGACCTCGGCTGCCTCTTCGACGATCTTCTTGCCGATCGCATGCACGCCGGCGTCGAGGGCGGCGACGGTGCCCGACCCCTCCGGACGCTCGACCGCTTTGGCGGCCAACTCGGCATACAGCTGATCGAAGGTCTTCACGGGCACCAAGGGTAAGCGCGACCACCGACATGCCGAACGCCGCCGCCCACGAGGTGGACGACGGCGCTCTGTTAGGTCTTTTTGGTGCGGCGCTCTGCCGCGTGGTCAGCGCGTGGCCTTCGCGCTCACGACGGGACAGTCGGCCTCGAGCAGGATGCGCTGGGCCTGGCTGCCGAGGATGAGCTTGCCGACCGGGGTGCGCCGGCGCAGGCCGATGACGATGAGCTCGGCGTTGACCTGTTCGGCGACATCGATCACGGCGTCCGAGGCGTCCTTGCCGCCCGTCACCGACTGACTGATCTCGAACTCGACGCCGGAGGCGGCGAGCGTGGTGGTCAGCTCATCCAGGTCCGCGTCACCGGCGTAGCGGCGATCGACCAGCGAGTTGCCGCTGCTGGTGTTGAGGACCACCAGCCGGGTGTCGCGGCGGCGGGCCTCCTCGATCGCGAAATCGATTGCGGCGCGCCCTTCGGTCGTGGGCACATAGCCCACGACGACGGCCATATCAGTTGCCTCCTTCGAAATTGGCGTGGCTGACCTCGAGCGGAGCCTGGCCGCGGGCGGCGCGGCGGCGCTCGATGACGATCGGCACGATGACGATCAGCGCGCTGATGACATAGATGAGGATAGAGAAGGGGGTGTTGACCAGGCCTTTGAGGGAGCCGTTACTGATCTGGAGGGCCTGGCGGAACTCGTACTCGAACATCGGGCCGAGGATGACGCCGACGATCGTCGGGAGGACCGGCAGGCCGAAGCGGCGCATCAGGAAGCCGAGGGCACCGATGATGAGCAGCAGCCAGAGGTCGGTCGACGAGCCGTTGGCGGCATAGGCGCCGATCGCCGCGAAGAAGAGGATTGCGGCATACAGGTAGGGGCGCGGGATCAGCAGCAGACGGGCCCACACGCCGGCCAGGGGCAGGTTGAGCACGAGCAGCATTGCGTTGCCGATGAACAGGCTGGCGATCAGGCCCCAGACGAGTTCGGCGTGCGCCGGCCCGCGGGGGTGGGCCCCGACGTGCTCATGCTGTCGGCCGCCCGGGACATCGAGACGCTGCGGGTCGCCCAACAGGCCGGGGCCTTCCACTACCTGATCAAGCCGTTCGACATCCACGCGCTGCGACTGCGATTGAGCGAGTATGCGGTTTTCCGCAGCCAGGTCGACGCGGTCACCGAGGCCCACCAGGACGACGTCGACCGGCTCTTCCGGCCCGGCCAGGTCCGCATCGGCAAGGAGCCCCCCAAGGGCATCAGCAACGAGACGATCGACCTGGTCGTCAAGGCGCTCCGCGATGTCGCCGAGGACATCTCGGCACAGGAGTGCGCCGAGGCGGTAGGCCTGTCGCGCTCGAGTGCGCGCCGCTATCTCGAACACCTCGTCGACTCCGGGCGCGCACAGGTCCGTCACCGCTATGGGGCCACCGGCCGCCCCGATCGGCGCTACAGTCCGCTCTGACCCCGGTCCCTGTCCCAGCGTCGGCGCGTGAGCGCCTTGGCTCCGCGGCTGCCAGCGATGTGGCGGCGCATTGCCTCCTCGGCCGCCTCAGCATCCCCGTCGATGACGTGGTGAGGATCCTGCCCCGTTGATCCTCTCCCCCACCGACCGCGCCCGCCTCGGCGTCATCCGGCCGGGCGACGAATTCGACATCGACGCCGACGCGGCCGGTCTTCGCCCGGGCGACGATGTCGCGCTGACAGTTCGCCGTGCTGCGGGTGACGTCATCCAGCCCGCCCTAACGGCGGCGGTGGAGACGACCGCGGAGGCCACCCTGCTGCGGGCCGGCGGCGCCATCCCCTTCATCCTGCGTGAGTTCTCCTGACACCGCCGTCGGAGGAGCCTGCCGACTCAGTCCCCGCGCAGCAACCGCAACGCCCGCGGCAGTTGCGGGAGCAGTTCTCCTGCAAGGTAACCCACGCGACCGAACTCCGTCGCCAACCGGTCACCCGCTGAAGCGTGGATGTAGGTAGCCCACAGCATCGCGGGCAAGGGGGCCACGCCGCGGGTCACCAGCCCGACGACGGCACCGGCGAGCACGTCACCGCTGCCGGAGGTCCCGAGTCCCGTGTCGCCGGTGGTGATGCGCCAGACACCACCGTCCGCGGTGATCCAGCCGCCGCAACTGACGATCGCGCCGAACTCCTCCCCCACCTGCAGCGCAGCAGCGGGCACATCGTCCTCGTCCAACTCCGTGCGCCTCGCCAGCCGGGCGAGCTCATTCGTGTTGGGGGTCAGCAAGGTTCGACCCGCCAACGCCTTCCTGCAGCCGTCGGCGACATCGGGGAGAACCGTCGCGCCGAAGGCGTCCAGGACGATGGCCCGGTCGGCGGCATACACCGGCACCACCTCCTCGAGCAGGCGGATGGTGCCGGCCGGATCGTCCAGCCCCGGGCCGACGAGCAGCCCATCGGCGTGCTCGAGTTCCGGCGCGAGGATGTCGGCTGCACCCGCCCCGGTGACGGACCCGGACGCCGACTCGCGCAGCCCATGCACGCCCGACTCCGGGATCGCCACAGCCACCTGCGCTGCAACGCTTTCGGCGACAGCGAGGCTGAGGCGGCCGGCCCCCATACGCAACGCCGCCAGGCCGCCGAGCATCGCGCCGCCGGGCGTCTTGCGGGCGCCACCGACGACCACCACCCGGCCGCGGCCGAGCTTGGTCCCTGTCGGCTCCGGCAGCGGCCATTCGCGCAGCAGCGCCGGGGTGACCAGACGCGGTGCGTCTGCCGTCCCAGCGCTCGCGTGCTCGGGGATACCCCTCGGGGAACCGCTCACGTCGCCCCCACCTCGTCGGAGGCGCCGGGCTGGCTGGTGACCGCCACCCCGGCGTCGCGGAGGTGGGAGTCCTCGTTGTATGCCGTGACGGTCCAGCCGGTCGCGGAGTCCTCGTCGCGGCGGATCCGGCAGATGGCCGCATTGCGCAACCCATTGGTGGTGGCGCGCTCGAGCACCGCCTTCTCGTCCATGCCTTCGGCGACATAACAGAAGAGCAGGATGACGACATCGTGGGCGGTGACGAGGACGCGATCGTGCTTCTCGCTGTTGGCGAGATCGGTCAGGACCGAGCGCACCCGGAAGGCCACGTCCGCCCATGACTCACCACCCGGCGGGCGGTAGTAGAACTTGCCGATCCACGCCCGGCGCTTGGCCTCCTCCGGATACTTCGCCCGGATGCCTGCCCCGGTCAGCATGTCGGTGATGCCCATGTCGCGGTCGCGCAGCCGCTCGTCGACGCGGAAGTCGAGTTCGGCGTCATACGCATGCAGCGCGATCTCGGCCGTCTCCCGCGCTCGCTGATAAGGGCTGGTCCACACGATGCCGGGGCGCTCGTCCGCGGGCAGGGCGCTGAGATAGGCGCCGACGGCCGCGGCCTGGGTGCGGCCGGTCTCGGACAACATGACGTCCGGGTCGCGGGCCGGCGCCGCGATCTGCTCGAGCCGGTCGCGATCTGCCGCCTCGGCCGCGACATTGCCCTCGGACTGGCCGTGTCGGACCAGGATCAGCTCTACTGCCATGCCCGGATCATAGGTACCCGGTGTCGGCGCGTGGGGCGGGAACGTCGCCTCAGAATCGCTGGGCGCGCAGCCGTCCGGCGATCGAGGCGAGGGCGGTGTCCCGAGCGGCGAGAACATGGGACTCGGCCGCGGATCGGGCAGTCGCGGCGTCGCCTGCGCGCAGCGCCTCCACGATCCGCCGGTGCTCATCCAGAGCGGCTTCGCGGCGTTTCTGGGTCTCGTTCGTGTAGTGGCGATACCGGGACATCTGGGCATCGACCTGGCTGTGCAGCTTCGTGGCCCAATCGTTTCCGGCGATCTCGGCGATGGCCAGATGCAGTCCGTGGCCCGCTTCCGCGGCCTCCTGCGGGAGATCGACGAGGCGCGCATTGCGTTCCACAAGCGATTCGAGGCGGGTGACCGCGGCGGCGTCGACGCGAGTGGCGGCGCAGGCGGCCATCAGCCCCTCCAATGCGGCACGCACGGCATACAGCTCCTCGATGTCACGGGCCGAGACCCCCCGGACCACGACTCCGCCTGTCGGGAGCTGGTCGAGCAACCCCTCGGCCATGAGCAGGCGCACGGCCTCCCGATAGGGGGTGCGGCTGACCCCGAGATCGGCCGCGAGCGCCGATTCGTGCAAGCGCTCACCCGGAGCCAGCTCCTCCTGGAGGATTCGCCGGCGCAACTCCTGATAGACGGCGTGGCTGCCGGACGGCCTGCGCATCGGCCCGGTCGGAAGTCACTCCTGGCATGGCCGCCTTCGACGAGGAGACCTTCGGCCCCGTCGCAGCCATCACCGCGGCCCGTGACGACGACCACGCCGTCGAACTCGCCAACTCCACCGACTACGGCCTCGGCCTGTCGGTGTGGAGCGGCGCGACCGAACATGCGGTTGCCGTGGCCCGCCGCATCACCAGCGGTGCGGCCTTCGTCAACGCGATCGTCGCCAGCGACCCACGCGTGCCCTTCGGGGGCACCAAGCGATCAGGGTATGGCCGCGAACTCGCCGACGCCGGCCTGCTCGCCTTCACCAACACCCGCACCTTCTGGGTAGCGAGCTGACCTCGGCGTCCTTCGACCTCACCCTCCTCGACGTGGCGGCTAACCGGCGGCGGTGGGGACGGCCTCGCGGTCCTGGGCGGTCGGGGCCTCCTGGCGGGAGGCCTTGACCCACTGGGTGAAGCCATAGATCACGAAGAGGCCGTAGAAGGAGTACATGACCGCGGTCGGGACGTAGTTCGTCGCGAACCCGAGCGGCACGCCGACCAGATCGACACCGATCCACGCCAGCCAGAACTCGTTCCAGCCGCGGGCCATGGCGAAGGTCGCGATGAAGCTGCCGACGAAGATCCAGGCGTCGCACCAGTAGTACCACCACTGCGGGGTCCAGTACGGGTTGGGCGAGAGGTTCCACAGCCAGACGAAGACCTGGTGGGCGACGACGGTGGCGAGCAGCCAACCGACGACCAGCGCGATGCGCTCACGGGTGGTCGCCCAGCGAGGCGTGATGGCCGGGGCGTCGCTGGCCGCACCTCGTGCCTTGCGGATGGCGTTCCACCGCCACCAGCCATAGATGCTGGTGGCAATGAAGAAGATCTGCCGCCCGGCCTGCCCGAACAGCGGGATGCGTTCGTCCGCGGCGACCAGGGCCCCGATGTAGACGAAGAAGAGCATGATGTTGGCGGTGATCCCGACCGGCCACGCCCAGACGCGGCGTTTCATGCCGAAATAGGCGGAGACGACGCCGATGAGGACCCCGATCAACTCGAGGTAATGCAGTTGGTATTTCCCGATGGGGATGGCGGCCTCGATGAGCCGCTGGAAGATGTTCTGGTCCGCGGCGGCGGCCATGACGAGCGATGACATGTGGTGTTCGTCCTTCGGTGTTCGGTGCTATCGCTGGACGAACTCCGGGGGACCTGCACCTTCAGGCGGGAGCCGCGCGCCGACGCCTACTGACGCCGACGGGGCGGAACCGCCTTCGGTTGCGTGCTGCCTACCATCCGGACTTTCACCGTCGGTCCCGGAATTACACCGGGTCCACCGCTGACTGGCTGCCAACGGGTCGTGGACTATCACCACCGGTTCGGAATTACACCGACCCCGGAGCACGTGGTCCTACTAATACCACCCTTGCGCCCACCCGTCCTCACCTGCCCGTATGGCGACCCTCACCTCTCCCTGGTCCGGTCACGATTCGACGCCGGAAGGTTCGGTGGCCCGTCAACCCCAACAGCAGGTGCGTGGAGGCTCTGCGGCCCGATAAGTGCGTGCACAAGGTCGTCATCACGCCGTAGATTCCCTCGGGTGACTTCCCCGACGGCTCCGGTCCGCGACCGGCTGCGCGCCGCACTCGGCGTGGCGATGAAGGCCCGCGACCGAGAGCGGGTGAGTGCGCTGCGATCGGCGCTCGCACGGATCGAGAACGCCGAAGCGGTGCCGCTCACGGAGGACTTCCGGGCGGGTGCGGTGGAGAACGCCGCTCTCGGCGTCGGGGCGGCTGATGCAGCTCGGCGCGACCTGTCCGAGCGAGAGCAGCGCTCCCTCGTCCAGGCGGAGGCCGACGAAGCGGATGCCGCTGCGGCGCAAGTGGAGTCGCTCGATCCGGACCGGGCCGACCGGCTGCGCCGGACTGCGGCGGACTTGCGCGCTCTCGTCTGCGCCGGATGAGGCGGTGTCCGCGACGGCATGTGGTGGGATGTGAATCGTGCGTCTGATCCTGATCCGTCACGGGCAGTCCGGCAACAACCTCATCTGGGAGCAAACCGGCGGCTCCGTGGGCCGGCACCCGGATACCCCGCTCACCGACCGTGGACATGAGCAGGCGCGAAAGCTGGCTGCGGCCGTCGCGGACGGTGTCTTGCCCTGGCGGATCGGGGCGCTCTACTGCAGCCTGATGACCCGCGCCGTGCAGACCGCCGCGCCGCTCGCCGATGCCCTGGACCTGCCCTTGGGCCATCTCGACATCTTCGAGTCCGACGGGCCGTATGACGAGGACCCCGCCACCGGCGCCCGCACACCCCATGCCGGGGCCGGTCGCACCGCGCTGCTCGGCCTCTCGCGGAGACTGGAACTCGCCGACGATGTCGACGAAAGCGGTTGGTGGAGAGGGGATGTCGAGAATGCTGACGGACGGTTGGCCCGCGCGACGCGCGTTCTGGAGGAGGTGCGCCAGCGGCATACCAGCCTCTGGCCGACGGACTCGGGCACTGCCGGAGGGTCCGCGGCTCGCGACGCCGTCGCGCTCGTGACCCACGGCCACTTCACGCAGTATCTCCTGCGCGCCTTCCTGAGCATCGACACGATCGGCGGCTGGATCGACATCGACAACACCTCGGTGACCCTGCTCGAGGAGCAGGCGGCCTACGGCAACACACCCGTTGCCGTGCGGATCAACTGGACCCCGCACCTGACCGAGGCCGAGCGCACCACCTGATGCCGCTCTTGGCCGGTTGGTGGAGCAGTCCACGACGAGCCCTCGCCAATGGCTGCCGGTCCGGGCAGGATGGACAGGTGCAACCCAATCGGGCTCACCGCTACTGGCACGTCATTGTCTGCTGTGGCGCGCTGGTGCTGGTGGCCGGGTGCGGGTCGCCGGATTCGGGGTCGTCATCGACACCTTCGCCGGTGTCAACCTCCGCGTCGACGCTCGCCGACAGCACTGCACCCACCCAGCCGGCGCCGGGAAGTGCCACGCAGGCCACGGAGACTCCGGATCTCGGCGACCGCTGCGGCACCCCGCTGCGCGCGTCGACGCCCCTGTGGATGGGCAGCGGGCCGGACCGCCTTCACGGCGTCGCAGGCTGACGCGGCGCGCTCGGGGTCGTCCTCATCCACGGATCGGGACGACGCGGGCTGTGCACCTGGGCCGCCGAGTCGAGTGGATGGCCGATGAGGACCTGACGGTTCTCGCCTACGACTAAGCCTGTGTCGGGGAGAGCGGTTGCGACGCGGCGGTGCAGGAACTGCACGGTCTTGACCTTGCCGTGGCGCAGATCAGAAAGCGTGGGGCCGAAAGGGTCGTCGTGATCGGGGCTTCCGCCGGTGGCCCTCGGGCCATTGCCGTCGCCGCGGACCCGCCGGAGGGCGTCGTGGCAGTGGTGGCGCTGTCACCGGCACGCGCGTGGGATCAGGCTCCGGCCGTCGTGCCACTGCTCATCGTCGCCGACCCAGCCGACTCCTCCGTGGATGAGGACCGGGTCCGGGCCGCCGTCGATGAGGCTCCCACCCTGGTCACGTACGTGTCGGCCCCCGGAGAGGGCCACGCGCAACAGCTGCTCTATGACGTGGACGACGGGCCGTCCAAAGTCCGATCTCAGGTCATGGGTTTCGTAAAGTCCCTACGGCCCTAGGCATCGGCGTGCGTCCTCGGCGAGAACCTCGATCCCGAACACGTCGAGGGGACCGGGCGGCATACCCGTCCATCCCCGTCGCCGCGCACGTCGATGGGACACCGCACCTGCCCCTGGCCTAGCACACGACCGCGGATCAGGCTCGCTGTCAATGTGGGTGGGCCGCAACAAGTTCGCGCAGGTGGGCGATATTGGCGGCTGCGTCGTCGGCGTTGTAGACGGCCGACCCGGCGACGAAGACGTCGGCGCCGGCCTCGACGCACTGCTCGATCGTCGAGGCGGATACGCCGCCGTCGACCTGGATCCACACCTCTCCCCCGAACCGGCGCACGGCCTCCCGAACCTCGCGCACCTTCGGCATCTGGTCGGCCATGAACGCCTGACCCCCGAAGCCCGGCTCGACCGTCATGACGAGCACCATGTCGAGTTCGGGCAACAGGTCGGCATACGGCGCCCACGGCGTGCCCGGCTTCAGCGCCATCGACGCCCGTGCGCCGAGCGCACGCAAATTCTTTGCGAGAGTGCGGGGTTCGCGCGCCGCCTCGATGTGGAAAGTGACCGACTTGGCGCCCAGCTCGGCGTACATCGGCGCCCAACGATCCGGGTCCTCGATCATCAGGTGGGTGTCGATCGGCACCGGGCTGACCTCGACGAGCCGCTTGACGACCGGCAGGCCGATGGTCAGATTGGGCACGAAATGCCCGTCCATGACGTCGACGTGTGCCCAATCGGCCGTGGCGATGGCGTCGAGTTCGCTCTCGAGATTGGCGAAGTCGGCGGACAGGATGCTCGGTGAGATCTGCACCCGTCCAGCCTATCGACGGCCGGCGTCAGCCCTGCTTGCGCAGCAGTGCCAGGAACATCCCGTCCGTGCCGTGGTCATGGGGCCACAGCTGGACATCGGGGCCGGCCCCGAGCGTCCCGCCCCATCCGCAGGTGACCTCCTCGACGACCGGCCGGGCGTCGAGGTGCTCGATATCGGACCGCTTCTTGAGCACGTCCCCGACGACGAAGGTGGTCTCGGCGAGGTGCGGGCTGCACGTCGCATACACCGCCACGCCCCCGGGGGCGAGGGCGTCGAGGGCGCTGGCGAGCAGCTCGCGCTGCAAAGATCCCAGTGCGGCTAGATCGGAGGGCTGGCGGCGCCAGCGCGCCTCCGGGCGGCGCCGGAGCGCGCCAAGTCCGGTGCACGGGGCGTCGATGAGGATCCGGTCGTATGCCGCGGGCTCGTCCACTCCGTAGTCTCGCCCGTCCCCGGTGCGGACCTCGAGCGTCAGGCCGACTCCCTCCGCACGCTCGCTCGCCACTCGCAGCGTCGCGGCGACCAGTTCCGCTCGGTGCGGCTGAACCTCGTTGGCGACCAGGTCCGCTCGCTGCTCGATCGCGAGCGCGGCGAGCAAACCCGCCTTGCCTCCGGGGCCGGCGCACAGGTCCAGCCAGCGTTCGCGCCCGCGAGCCGCTCTGACGAGGGGTGCGGCCGCGAGCGTGAGGGCGACGACCTGCGAACCCGCGTCCTGCACCGCCGCGCGGCCGTCACGGACGGCTGCCACTTGGCCCGGGTCACCGCTGGGCAACAACGCGGCTGTCGGCACGTGCGGGTGCGCCGTTGCTCCGTCGACGGCCAACTCCTCGACCGTCACCAACCCGGGGCGCGCGACCAGGTTGACCTCCGCCGCAGCGTTGTCGGCCGCCAGCACCGCCGCCAGGTCGGCATCGACAGTCGCCGGCGTCGACGCGCCATGCCCCAGGAGCGCCTGCCGCAACGCCTTGGCGATCCACTCGGGGTGTGAGTGCTGGATGGCCGCTTTCGTGGTCGCGTCGGCGTCGGCCGGCACGATCCGGGTCAGCCACTCCTCGAGATCGGCCTCGCTGATCCGGCGCAAGACCGCGTTGACGAGGCCGGCCGCTCCTGCCCCGTTGACCTGGCGCGCCAGCGCGACGGACGTGTCGGCGGCCGCGTGCGGTGGCACCCGCATACCCAGCAGTTGATGGGCACCGAGCCGCAGCGTGTCGAGGACTCCCCCGTCGATGCGCGCGATCGGCCGGTCCGCTGCGATCTCGATGATGCGGTCATAGATGCCGCGCAATCGTGTTGCGCCGTATGTCAGTTCGGTCGCGAACGCGGCATCCCGCCCGCTCAGGCGCCGCTGGCGCAATTCCTTGGGCAGGTCGAGATTGGCGTAGCCGCCGGAGGCGACGGAGCGCATGACCGTGTAGGCCGCCAGCCGCGCGGGGTCACCGGTGCGGCCACGTTGGCTCGGGCGCTGGGCGGACCTTTGCCCGTGAGGGCGCGCGCTTCCTTCCGGCGGCCGGCCACCTCGGCCGCGTCCGCCACCTCCGGATCGGTCGCGATCGCCACGGCGCCCATCTGCGCGGCTCCCGTCGCCGCGCCCACGCTGCTCACTCACGGGCCAGAAGCCTAAGGGTCGACGCGCGTGTGCGGCGTGGCGCCCACGGAAACCTCGCATACCCGGTATACGTTGTCTTCGGCATGAACCGATGTGGAGGGTCCTTGTGACGACGACGAGCGACGAGATCGAACTGCGCGATCCCTACGCGAACGCCTACAACCCGGCGGCCGAGCGCGAACGCGCCCGCCAGTCCACCCACGGCGCGCCGCGGAAGCAACGCGAGCGCCGGCGGGGATGGGCGACTGCGGCGGCAATCGGCATACCGCTGCTCGTCATGGGCGGCATCGGCGCGGCGGTGATCAACGGTTACAACGACGCCCTCGCCGCTCGCGAGGAGGCCGCCAGCCCGTCGACCACGGCCGCGGATGCTCAGGCCGGCCCCAGCGACCACGCCCCCACCGGTCCCGACGTCGGGACGACGGGCCTGGACGCCCAGCTCACCCGGGCCATCACCCGCGCCCGCGAGGCCGCTGCCGCGGAGGGCGTCACCATCGACATCACCTCCGGCGCCCGCACCGCCGAGCAGCAGCAGGTGCTCTTCGACAATGCCGTGGCGAAATATGGGTCTGCAGCCGAGGCCTCGAAATGGGTTCTGCCACCGGACAAGTCGAACCACGTGCTCGGCAAGGCGGTCGATGTAGGCCCCTATGCCGCCGCGGTGTGGCTGCAGAAGAATGGCGTCAAGTTCGGCCTGTGCCAGGCCTACGCCAACGAGTACTGGCATTTCGAGGTCCTCGCCCCGGCGAAGGGGCAGAAGTGCCCGGCGCCCGTCGCCAACGCGGCCGCGGGCGGTTGACGCAGGCACAATGACAAGGTGCCCGACGTCCGCCTGATCCTGCTGCACGGCACCCAACTCAACTCCGCCCAGTGGCTCGGGTATGCCGACCTGCTCGGCCCCCGGATCGAACTGGTGACGCCCGATCTGCCGGCCCACGGCATACGACGCGACGAGCCGTTCACGTGGGAGTCGACGATGGCGCTCGTCGACGCGGCGGTCGCTGGGACCGATCTCCCGGTGGTGCTGGGCGGGCACAGCCTCGGCGGCTACCTCGCCGCAGCGTATGCCGCGGACCACCCCACCCGCCTCGCCGGGCTTGCCCTGCTGGGCGCCGCCGGCGAACCGGGCGGTATGGGGTCGGCGAGCTACCGCACGATCGCGCGGATCAACCGCCGGCTCGGGCCGGCGCGAATGACCCGCATCCTCGACTTCGACCTGCGCAAACTCGGCACCCCGCCAGCCATGGCAGACGCCCTCCTGGCCCGCGGCTACGCCTTCGACGGCGTGACGCCCGCCTGGTCGCTGATCACGGAGAAGTGCAGCTCGAGCCAGCTCGCCGAGGTGACCTGCCCGATCCTGTTGTGCGCCGGGCAATTCGACCAGTTGCGGATGCACACGCGCCGGTATGCCGCGGCCGCCCGCTCCTCCTCCGACGTCCGGGTGGTCACGATCCCCCGCGCCAGCCATGCCTTCCCGCTCACCCACGCCGGCCAGACCGCCGCGGAGTTGCGCCGCCTCTGCCGCGTCGAGTGAGTCGTTGAGTCCGACATCTGACGACCCCGCGCGCGCCGGGTGTCGGACTTAGCCGGCGCTCTCGGCCGGGCGGGTGGAAGCCGAGTTCCCCAGTCGTTCGCCAGGCTCGATGCGCACGCCTCGGGCCCAGTCGGCGGCCGGCATCGGTTTCTTGCCCAGCGGCTGGACCTGGCCTAGGGTGACGGGGACGGTGGCCGTGCCCACCTCGACGGCGGACTTGCTCGCGCGCAATTCCCCCGGGGCCAGTGGGGAGTCCGACCCAGCCGCGACCGTCACGGGGTAAAGCTTGAGGCGCTCGCCACGGAAGGTCGTCCAGGCCCCTGGGGCGGGGGTGCAGCCCCGGATCCGCCGGTCCACCGCCAGCGCCGAGTGGGTGAAGTCGATGCGGGCGTCCGCGACATCGAGTTTGGGCGCCAGGCTGACGCCGTCGGTGGGCTGCGGGACGGGCACGAGTTCACCGCGGGCGATCCCGTCGACGGTCGCGACCAACAGGCCGGCGCCCGCATCCGCGAGCCGGCCGAGCAGGTCGCCGGAGGTGTCGGTCGGGCGCACCGGCTCGGTCAGCGACCCGTAGACCGGCCCGGTGTCCAACCCTGCCTCGATCAGGAAGGTCGAGGCGCCCGTGATCTCGTCGCCCGCGATCACGGCGTGCTGCACCGGCGCCGCGCCCCGCCATGCCGGCAAAAGTGAGAAGTGGAGATTCACCCAGCCGTGACGGGGCACGTCGAGCGCCGCCTGCGGGATGAGGTTGCCGTAGGCGACCACGGGGCACAGGTCCGGCTCGGCGGCCCGCAGGCGACTGAGGAAGTCCTGGTCGCTAAGCCGGGCCGGCTCCCACACCTCCAGCCTCAACTCCAGAGCCCGAGCCTTCACCGGCGAGGGGATCAGTTTGCGGCCCCGCCCGGCGGGGGCGTCGGGGCGGGTGATCACTGCCGCGATCACGTGCTCGGTTGCCGCGAGGGCATCGAGGGCCGGCAGGGCCACGTCGGGCGTGCCCGCGAAGATCAGTCGCATCTAGATCGCACCCCGGTTCACAACGCTTGGCCGAACGTCGAGTGCGGTGAGACCTTGACGACCGGTGGCCCACCCGGCCCCCACTCCGCCTCCCGGATCGCCCTCATCGCGAGCTTGCGGGTCTCCCGGTCGAGCCGGTCGATGAAGAGGATGCCGTCGAGATGGTCGGTCTCGTGCTGGATGGCGCGGGCGAGCAACTCGGTGCCCTCGAGGAAGACCGGCTCGCCCCACATGTTCATGCCGCGCGCCACCACATTGAGTGATCTCTTTGTGTCATAACGCAATTCGGGGAAGGACAGGCAGCCTTCGGGTCCATCCTGCTCCTCCTCGCCCAGCGCGAGCTCGGGGTTGATGAGGTGACCGACGATATCGTCGACGTGATAGACGAAGACCCGCAGCCCCACCCCGATCTGCGGGGCCGCGAGCCCGGCACCGGGAGCGTCGAGCATGGTGTCGGTCAGGTCCTGGACGAGGGTGCGCAGTTCCTTGTCGAAGTCGACGACCTCGTCCGCGCGGGTGCGCAGCACGGGGTCGCCGAAGAGGCGGATGGGCTGGACGGGCACCCCGGAAGTGTATGCGGGTGCCGCCCATGCCTCGTGGCCCCACCGCGGCCCAACCGCGGACCCCCGACTACATGAAGTCCACGATGTGCTGCCGCCCCCGCTCGAGCGCCGCCACGTGCGGACGTCGTGTCGTCAGTGGCCCGCCCTCGCGGATACCGGCGCCAGGATCAGCCAGGCAGAGACCGCGGTCACGCGGCGCGGTCGCGGATGATCGGAGCGCCTGGGGGCATGTCCGGCAACGGCATACCGTCTTCCGTCGCGAGCCAGGTCTCGATCACCCACCGCACCCAGGCCGGCTTGTACATCACGTCCGGCCACACGAAGCTCAGGCTGCGCCAGCCGTACATCCCCAGCTCGGTGTGACGACGCACGTGCCGCTGGAAACCCTCCTTCGTCCCGTGAAACTCCAAGCCCTGCCTCCAAGGCCAGCTTCCGGTCACGGTCCCCGATGTCGACCACCGCGAACAGACCCGGCTTGGCAACCTGCAGCTGCGGAACCAGGTGCAGCCCGTCGATCTCGGAAGCGATGGCCCGCAGCACCGACTCGAACGGATTCTCCGCGCGCCCGTCCGCCGCAAGCAAGACCCGCCGAACGCGGGCCGCCCCAGCGCCCTTGCTCCGACTGGCAGCGGTGCGGAGTTCTGCGATGGTGAGGTCGCGAGATCTCAGAGCCGAATCCGCGACGGCCAAGGCCTCGTCGAACGGGAGCAGCCGGACGCAATCGATCACAGTGCGTAGCGGCGCCGTGATTCCCTCGGCGCGCTCCTCTTCGGTGACCTTCGCCCAGGAGATGTGGGCGGCCTGGGCGCGCAGGTCGCGCAGGTCGGAACCGGCCTTGCGCCCCGGCGTCACGATCAGCCATGGCTTGTCCGGAACCCACTTGACCTTCCAATCGCGAGCCAGCGCCGCACTCAGGACGCCAAGGATCGCCGAGTGTTCGTGGGCGAAGGCGCGCTGGTCGTCCACTTCGGGGACCACATAGCGGTTGCGGCCGGGCCGGCGCACCTCGCCCCGCCGAACTGCCGCCGCGATCTGGCGTTTGGTGTGGCGCGCGCACAATGGGCTGCGGATGGCGAATCCGCCCAACTCACGCACACTGCCGACCACGGACATGCCATGCACTCTGTCGTCATTCGGCCGATCCGGCCAGCGATCCGGCGCTCCCCTGTGGACAACCCGGGCCGCCGACGACACGAACTCGCAGTCAAGGCGCGATCCCCCGTTGGCGATCCAGTCCCACAGGGACTTCCTGTAGTTGGCGGACCGCTGCGCACGCCCTGCCTGCGGTCAGTCGGGGTCGGTCAGGCCGACTCGGATCCGCAGCGAGTCGGGCTCCTTGCGGGCGCTGCGTTCGGCCCGCACGGCGCGCAGTGCCGTGGCCATCGCATCGGCGTCCGCGGGCTGGGCCCGCAACAGCAGACGGTATGCCGCCGCCTCACCCTCACCTGCCGCCGCCCGCACCGTGGCCGGGGCC
>NZ_HG764815.1:522036-536513 GCF_001050535.1 Nostocoides australiense Ben110
GGCGGCCGTGGCCGCCTCCCAGCGCGTCACGGTGGACTATCACGCGCGGCCGGATCGTTCCTGGCGGACCGACGTCGACCCGTGGGCCGTCGTCGTGCGTCATGGTCGGTGGTATCTCCTGTGCAACTCCCATGCCGCCGGCGCCATCCGCACCTACCGCGTCGATCGCATCGCATCCGTGGAGCCCGGCGGCGAGACGTTCAGCCCGCCGGCTGATCTCGACCCTGTCGCCCTCCTGGAGGAGCACCTCGGCTCCGGATGGGAATTCGAGACCCGCGTGGTCTTCGACGCGCCCATCGAGGAGCTGCGGCACTGGGTCGGGGGACCCATGGGCCGCCTGGAGGCGATCGACGCCGACCACACCCGCCTCACCGGGAGCACCAGCAACGCCCTGGCGTATGCCGGGGAGTGGCTGGCCGGCATACCCTTCCCCTTCCACGTGGAGGGTGGTCCCGAACTAATCACTGCCACAAGAGAACTGGCGGCCAAACTCGCCGCGGCAGCTCACACCGCCCAGTAGTTGTCGTGTTCGCTCATGAAGTCGAAGTACTCCTGCGGCGACATCGCGTCGAGATCTTCACGCGCAAGTCTCTCGAAGTACGGCTCCCGCGGTGCGCCGGGGGCGAAGTGCAGCAGCATGCTCGCGGGTCCGTCCTGATTGCGGAAGCCGTGATAGCCACCCGCGGGGACGTGAACGAAGTCGCCCGCGTGGCACTTGAGCCACCCGTTGCCGTCGAAGATCGTCACGATCCCCGACAGCACGTAGAAGGACTCCGTCAGGGTCTTGTGGAAGTGGGCTCCCGGCCCGCTCTCGGGCCCGGCGAACTCCCAGTGGTAGAGGCCATAGATCCCGCCGGTGCTGTGGCCGCGCGCGAGATAACGCACCCGGTTCCCCGACGAGTCGTATGTGACGTCGGGCGCGGAGTCCCCGCGCACGAGCCAGGCCGAGGCCTCGCCCTCGTCCTCGGTCCAGATCTCCGGCGGGTAGCCCATGGCACCACCGTGTCATGGAAGGATCGGCCGATGGACTCTGGGGCACCCGTGCAACTCGCGCCGACCGGGCGGCTGCGCGCGGCGATCAACCTGGGCAATCCGGTCATGGCGCAGGGCACGCCGGACATTCCCCGAGGGGTGACCGTCTACCTGGCCAGGCATATCGCCGCCGCTCTCGGGGTTCCGGTCGCCTTCGAGTGTGTCCGCGCCGCAAAGGACTCCTTCGGGCTGCTCGTCGACGGACGGGTGGATATTGCGTTCGTGGCGATCGAGCCGGCCCGCGCCGAGAAGGTCGCCTTCACGGTGCCCTACAGCTGGTCCGCGGCCCCGAGGGCGTCGATGTCTTCGAGCGCGACGGCCTGGAGGCCGGGGCCGGGGTGCGCGAGCCGACGACGGAGTGGGTCGCGAGCCATCCCGGCACGAGGCTGATCGGCGAGGCGTTCATGGAGATTCGTCAGGCAGTCGCCGTGCCGCGTGCCGTCGATCCCGCGGCGCTCGCATGGCTCGACGGCGTCGTCGCGCAGTTCGCGAGCCGTTGACGTGACCTCCGCCCAGGAGCAGGCCGTCCTCGACGTGCTGCGAGATGTGTTGGGCCCCAACGCTCTTGGCGTCTATGTGCATGGGTCGGCGGTCATGGCAGGGCTGCGGCCGGCCAGCGATCTGGACCTTCTCGTCGTCGTGGAGGGGAGCCTGACGCCGGCGGCGCGGGCCGGTCTCGCCGAGCGTCTGATCCCGATCTCGGGCCCGCAGGCGGGTGGCCGGTCGATCGAAGTGACCGTCGTCGTCGCGGGGCAAGTGCGCCCGTGGCGCTATCCGCCGATCGCGGATTTCCTGTATGGCGATTGGCTGCGTGACGAGATCGCGACGAGCGGTCCACCGCGGCCGGGCGCGATGCCGAACCTTGCCATCGAGATCCGGACCCTGTTGGCGCACGGGAGAATTCTCGACGGCCCGCCGCCCGCCGAACTCCTCGACCCCGTGCCCCCGGGGGACGTCCAGCGGGCCGGCCGCGACGGCATACCGGGCCTGCTTGCCGACCTGACCGGCGACGAACGCAATGTGCTGCTCACCCTCGCGCGCATCGCGGTGACGGTGGCGACCGACGCGATTGTCGACAAGGCCGAAGCCGCCGCGTGGGCTCTCCCTCGCCTGCCCGAGCAGCACCGGCCGGCCCTCGCCCATGCCCGTCTGCTCTACCTCACGAGCACCTATGCGGACGAGACCTGGCCCGCCGGCCTGCTCGAGCGCGTCCCCGCGAGCGCGGCGGCACTCGTGGATCTCATTGCGGCACAGGTTAATCCGTCTGCGTGACCGCCTTGGCGGCACGGATGGCGCGTGGCGCGGGGACCAGTATCAAGGCAGTGACGGCCACGAGTACTCCCATATACCAGGGGCCGACGGCCTCGTCGGAGGCTCCGATGACGGCCGCGATCAGAAATCCGGCAGCCGCCGCCAGGGCGACACCGGCCGCGGCCGACCACCAGTTCACCGCCACGCGATGGGCAGCGTCCCACGCCTCTTCACTGACGGAGGTCGCCTGGACCCGGATGCCCATGAAGGCGTTGCGGTGCAATGTGCCATTGCGGATCTTCAACACGCATACAAGCATCAGGGCGCCGATGGCCGCGTTGAGAGCGAATCCGACCCAACCCATTCCTCCACTGTAGGATGACGACGTGAGCCGATGCACTGCGATCCTGGCTTACGCCACACCCGCAGTCGGTGGTGGGGGTGGAGGTATGACGCCTTTCCGATTCGGTGTTGTCGCTTCGCCACTGCACGATCCCGCGGACGTGGAGCGGATCGTCGCGCCCGTCACCGAGCGACTGGCGGGCCTGGGGGGCGTGCGTGACGATGACCCGTCGGCCGGGACCGATCAGCCGTATGCGGTCGTCGTCGCCACCGGGGGCACCGAGGCGGAGGTGCTCGATCTGCTCGCACGCCGGCCGCTGACTACGCCACGAGAGCCGGTGATCCTGGTGACGCATCGCCTGCACAACAGTCTGCCGGCGTCGCTGGAGGCGTTGGCGCGGTTGCGTCAAGACGGTCGGCACGGTCGAATCGTCCAGAGCGAGGACCTCGACGACCTCACGACGACGATCGCCGATATCGTTGCGCTGCAACGCCTCCGGCGGGTCCGGCTGGGCTTGGTGGGCAAGCCGTCGGAGTGGCTCGTCGCCAGCGTGCCGGATCGGGTCGGCGTCCGCGAGCGCTGGGGCATCGACCTGGTCGACGTCGACATCGCGCCGGTGATCGCCGATCACCAGGCTGCGCCGCGCGCGGGTGGGCCAGTTGCCGTGAAGTTCTCGCGCCGCCGCCCCGAGCCCTCCGACGAACTCGAGAAGGCCTCCGCGCTGCATCCGGCTCTCCTGACGGCGATCGACGACGCTCAGGTCGACGCCGTCACCGTCCGGTGCTTCGACTTCCTGGGCGACCTCGCCACCTCCGGCTGCGTCGCCCTCGCCGAACTCAACGACACCGGAACTGTCGCCGGCTGCGAAGGCGATATCGCCGGGGCCGTCGCGATGCTCATTGCCCGGCATCTGCTCGACCAGGCCTCGTGGATCGCCAATCCGTCGGTCATCGACCGCGCGGCCGGGCGGCTGGTCCTCGCCCACTGCACGGTCGCACCCTCGCTCGTCGAGGATCTGGAACTGCATACCCACTTCGAGAGCGGCATCGGCATCGGCCTGCGCGGCACGTTCGCGCCCGGCCCCGTGACCCTGCTGCGCATCGGCGGCCGAGAGTTGGAGGGGCATTGGTTCGCCGACGGCGAGATCCTCGCCGCCGGTGATGCACCGGATCTGTGCCGCACGCAGGTCACGCTGGACGTGGACCCCGAGCGGCTGGAGTTGCTGCTCACCGCGCCTCTCGGCAATCACATCGTCATGGTTCGCGGCCACCACCGCGACCGGCTCGAACGCTGGTGGCACCTGGCTCAGGCCTGAACAGCAGTTTCGTGACAGCCGCGCGTTAGCGTGGTCGAGTGACAGCGCCCCTTCTGCTCGCCGACTATGCCACGGCACTCCCGGAGTTGGTCCGGCCGTGGCAGCCGCTGCCCGAGCCCACCCAACCCGGGGCGCAGCCGCCGGAGCACGTAGCGGTCAACGAGGCGCTGGCATCGAAGCTCGGCGTGGACCTGGGATGGGTCCGAAGCCGGGCGGGGCTGAATGTGCTCGGTGCCCGGGCAATCCTGCCCGGCTCGACCCCGGTGGCGCAGGCGTACGCCGGGCATCAGTTCGGGGGCTTCTCACCGCTCCTCGGGGACGGCCGTGCAGTGCTGCTCGGTGAACTCCGCGACGGCGCAGGCCGGCTGCGGGATCTCGCGCTCAAGGGCTCCGGCCGCACGACGTTCGCTCGAGGAGGCGACGGCCGAGCCGTGCTCGGGCCGGTGCTGCGCGAATATCTCATGGGTGAGGCGATGCACGCCCTCGGGATCCCGACAACCCGGGCGCTGACCGCAATCACCACGGGAGACAGGGTATTTCGCGACGGAATCATGCAGCCCGGCGCTGTGCTCGCCCGCGTCGCCGCGTCCCACCTGCGCGTCGGCACCTTCGAGGTCGTGGCCCGGTCGATGGAGCCGGAGGCCAGCGCGGCCCTGTTGCCGCGCCTGGTGACGTATGCCGTGCGCCGGCACTATCCCGACCTGGCCGGCTCCGATGCCGAGGCCCTCGGGCTGCTCGACGCGGTCGTTGCTGCGCAAGCGGAGTTGATCGCCCGGTGGAGCAGTGTCGGCTTCGTCCACGGCGTGATGAACACCGACAACACGACGATCTCCGGCGAGACCATCGACTACGGCCCGTGCGCGTGGCTGGAAACCTACGACGAAGATGCCGTTTTCTCCTCGATCGACACCGGCGGCCGCTACCGCTTCGGCTATCAGGCCAGCATCGGCCTGTGGAACCTCAGCCGGCTCGGTGAGTGCCTGCTGCCGCTCATCGACGACGACCCGGAACGAGCCGTGGCGGGTGCCACCGGCGTCCTGGAGACCTTCGCCGGGCGCTATCGCGACCACTACCTCGCGTTGATGGCGGACAAACTGGGGCTCGCGCGCGACTCGGCGCAGGCCGGCCCAGTCGTGATGACGCTGCTGGAGTCCATGGCCGCGGCCCGGGCCGACTACACGCTGACTCTCCGCCGGCTGGCTGACTACCTCCGGGGCGACGAAGCCCCGGATATCCCTGGCGTGGAACACGATTGGCTGGGCCGATGGACTGCCATACTGCCTGCGGGCCGCGCCGAGACCGCTGCCGCGATGGACGCCGTCAACCCGCTCTACGTCCCGCGCAACCACCTCGTCGACGCGGCACTCACCGCCGCGGGCGACGGTGATCTGGCACCTTTCGAGCGGCTGCTCGCCGGGGTCAGCGAGCCGTATGCCGTCCGCCCCGGTCTCGACGATCTCGCCGCTCCCGCCCCGCCCGGCTTCACCGAGCGGCACGTCACCTACTGCGGCACGTGACGCCCGTGGGTCAGATCAGCGGCCGGCCGGAGATGTGGCGAGCCGCCAGTGCAGCAGCGCGTTCGCCGGCCGTCGCGGCCGAGACGGCACCGAGCAGCGCGTCGAGGAAGCCGGCCGTTGCCGTGTCACCCGCCCCGGTCGTCCCGACGATCCGTTCGACGGGAGCAATGTCGACGTGCTGCGCGCGACCGCTCTCGACCGCAAGGTGCGCGAGCATCGGATGACCGGCGAGTCGGGCCCGGTCCGTGGTGACGGCGACGTGTAGACCGGCGATGCCGCCGGTGGCCGCCGGGCCGCCGGGGTCCGCACCGCGTGCGACCGGCTCGACCGGCTCACCGAACTTCTGCATACGGACCCTCATCCGGCCATCACCCACATCCCGACCTCCGACGCCCCCTCCGTCATCGGCCCGGAGCGGTATCAAAGGTAACACCGGGGTGAAGGATCGTCCGCGGGCTCAGGAGAGGGTGGTCCAATCAGCAGGCCTAGCACGCTGTGCAGATTGAATTACGCTCTGCCAGCGGAGATTACGTGGCCCCGGCAGGGCTACTGGGCGATGTGCACGAGGGCGTCCCCGCGGTTGACGAGCGGGGTCAGGGCGCGGCCGATGACGATGCCGGCGCGGTCGGTGCGCACCAGCCGCACGGTCTTGCCGTAGGAGTCGGCGAGGGCGCCGAGCCGCTCGCCGTCGGTGACGTGCTAACCGAGGGCGACGTCGAGCCGGAGGATCCCGGTATGCCGGGCCCGCACCCATCCGCTGGAGCGGCACTCCTGAACCGGTTCCGGCGCAACGGGTTCCAGCGGGTCGGTCATGTCCAGGTCGGCGAGCACCCGGCGCACCCCGCGGACGCCGGCGGACACCGCCCAGTCGTCGAGGCGCCAGGCCTCGCCGCCTTCGTACAACAGCACTGTGGCGCCGCTCGCGGGCGGCGAAGCGCACCGATCCGTCTCGGAGCTTGGCATGGAACGCGACCGGCGCGCCGAAGGCGAGGGCAAGACGCCGGGTCGACTCGTCGTCGAGGTCGCATCGGATCTGCGGCAGGTTGGTGCGCCCGAAGGCACCCGTATGCAGGTCGATCCCCACGCTTCCCGGCCGGATCACCTCGCTCATAAGGAGGTGGGCGATGCGGCTGGCGAGGCTGCCGCGGGCGGACCCGGGGAAGCTGCGGTTCAGGTCGCGCCGGTCGGGCAGGTAGCGGTCGCCGGCCATGAAGCCGAGCACGTTGACGATCGGCACGGCGACGACGGTGCCGCGTAATGTCTTGGGGGACACCCCAGCCAGCACTTCGCGAATGACCTCGACGCCGACGACCTCGTCGCCGTGAGTTGCCGCGGTGAGCCACACCAAGGGCCCGTCCTCGCGGCCGTGGACGATGCGCACGGGCACGCTGACCTCGGCGCCGGTGACCATCCGGGTGATCGGGAGGCTGAGCTCTCGGGCGCTCCCGGCCCGCGCCCGGACGCCCCCGATGGGGAAGGACTCGCGGACCGGCATCGTCAGCGCCCCCAGTTCTTCCGGCGCGTGGAGCGGCGGGGGAGGCCGCCGACATACGACTGCGCTGCGTCGACGAGGTAACCCTGCGCGAGCGCCTCGCGCCCGAGCAACATGCGGAAGCCCATCTCGTCGCGATTGGACAGGGTCATCTCGACGGTGATGACCCAGCCGACGAGTCGCACCCGCATGGGCACCGCGATGCGCTCCTCGGCGTGACCGGACGAACTGCGCACGATGCGCCGGTCGATGACCCGGGAGGTGACGATCACCGATTCGGCCTGCGAGCGCTGCCACGGGTGGATGGCGAAACGCACCCACGGGCGTCCGTTCTTCTCGAACTCCTCGATGTCGAAGGCGTGCAGCGAGGACGACTTCGCACCCCCGGTGTCGAGTTTCGCCTTGATCCACCGGACTTTCAGACTCGGCAGGGTGACCCATTCCCGCCACCCGGCCACGATGGGAGGATGGTCTGGCTCGTGCACCCGTCCATCCTCGCAGGAATCCGGTATGAAGCTGGCCATCTTGTCGCGTGCCCCGAGGTGTTATACGACTGGGCGGCTGCGCACCGCCGCGGCGGACCGCGGCCATACGGTCAAGGTGCTCAACACCTTGCGCTTCGGGATCGACCTGTCCGGGCCGGAACCGGACCTGCAGTTCCGCGGCAAGCCGCTGTCCCACTATGACGCGATCCTGCCGCGGATCGGCAACTCGGTGACCTACTTCGGCACGGCAGTGGTGCGGCAGTTCGAGCAGATGGACGTCTACCCGCCGAACACCGCCAACGGCATCGCCAACTCGCGAGACAAGTTGCGCGCCACGCAGATCCTCTCGCGCCACAACATCGGTATGCCGCCGACCACCTTCGTCCGCGACCGCGCCGACGTGATCCCGGCGATCGAGCGGGTCGTCGGGGCACCGGTGGTCATCAAGCTTCTCGAAGGGACGCAGGGGATCGGGGTGATCCTCGCACCGGAGCTCAAGGTGGCCGAGGCGATCATCGAGACCTTGCAGAGCACCCGACAGAACGTGCTGGTCCAGCGCTTCGTCGCCGAGAGCAAGGGCCGTGACACCCGGGCTCGAGGGCATCGAGGCCGCGCCCAAGCTCGACGTGGCCGGCGCCATCATCGACTACATCGACAACCAGGTTTTCCGGAAATCGATGTGCGCCAACGCCTTACGGTGTCCAGAGGGTATGGCGTGGCGGAGATCGTCGTGCACGCGGCCTCCGACCTAGTGGGTCGGCCCCTCGCCGAATCCGGCCTGCGGGACAAAGACATCTCCGTGCTGACCCTGCACCGGGGGGCACGCGTCATACCCAACCCGGGCAAGGGTCACGTGCTCGAGGACGGCGACCGGCTGCTGTGCTTCGGCAAGCTCGAGGAGATGCGCTCGATGATCCCCGCCCGGCGCGCCCGACGCGTCAAGAAGCTACCGAAGCAGCCGATCCACGAGATCTGAATTCGGCCGTCTCCCAACGACTTAGCAGAGCCTAGTCAAATCTGCACACTTTCCTAGGTGTGCTGATTTGACTAGCTTCTGCTAGCAGAGGTTCCTTGGTCTCCCTCGCGCCGGGCGCGCTCGAGAGCCAGGCGGCCGAAGACCTGCTGCTGGGTGATCGTGCGCTCGGAGCGGCCGCGGCCGATGAAGCTCACGAACCAGCTGATGAGGGTGGTCAGGCGCGACTTGAAGCCGATGATGTAGACGAGGTGGACGGCCAGCCAGGCGAGCCACGCGATGAAGCCGGTCAGCCGGATCGACTTGATCTGGGCGATGGCGCGGAAGCGCGAGATCGTCGCCATCGAGCCCTTGTCGAAGTACTCGAACTTCGCGCCGGTCGGTTTGCCCGCCAACGCCTTTTCGATCTCATCGACGCTGTGCCGCGCACCCTGGATGGCGACCTGGGCGACGCCGGGGAGGTTGTGCAGGCTCGCCATGTCGCCGACGACGTGCACCTCCGGGTGGCCGGGCAACGTCAGATCGTCCTGCACCGGTATGCGGCCCGCCCGGTCCACCTCGACGCCCACCTGGTCGGCGAGCAGCTTGGCGAGGGGGCTGGCCGAGACGCCGGCGGCCCACACCTTGGTAACCGCCGGGATGCGCTCCTCGAAGGGGTCACCGTCGCGTCCGGTGCTCTTGACGGTGATTCCGAGTTCGTCGACGTCGGTGACCATGGCGCCGAGCCGGACGTCCACCCCGAGCTTCTCGAGCGATGCCTTGGTCTTGGACTGCAGGCTCGGGTGGAAACTGCCGAGAACGGCGGGCGCGGCGTCGAGCAGGATGATGCGCGCATCCTTCGTGGTGATGTGCCGGAAGTCATGGGCGAGAGTACGTTTGGAGAGTTCGACGAGTTGGCCGGCCATCTCCACTCCTGTCGGCCCGGCGCCGACGACGACGAAGGTCATCAGCGCCTCGACGTCGGCGTGCCGGCCTTCGGCCGCAGCGACCTCGGCCAGTTCGAAGGCCCCGAAGATCCGGCCGCGCAGTTCGAGGGCGTCGTCGATCGACTTCATGCCCGGGGCGAATTCGGCGAACTCATCGTGGCCGAACCACGACTGCGCCGCGCCGGCCGCCACGATGAGATGGTCGTATGGCTGCGTGAACGACTCCTCGAGCGCGTGTGCGGTGACCGTCCGGGCCTCCAGGTCGATGCCGGTCACCTCGCCGAGCAGCACGGTGGCGTTCTGCTGCCGTGCGAGGACCTCTCGGGTCGACGGGGCGATCTCGCCCTGGGACAGGATGCCGGTCGCCACCTGATAGAGGAGCGGCTGGAAGAGGTGGTGGGTCGTCTTGGCGATGAGCGTCACGTCGACATCGGCCCGGCGCAGCGCACGGGCGGCGAAGAGGCCGCCGAAGCCGGACCCGACGATCACCACCCGCGGGCGGGCGGCGGGGCGGACAGTGGTCGGCGAGGGCTGCGCGGTCACGTCAGGTCCAACATCCCAGGTGAGGCGAGGCTTCCCTATGTCGCGAAGATGTCGCGCCGATCACAGCGTCTCCCTCCTTCTCAGGTGCGGGGGCGCAGGCGGATCGTGATGGTGCCGTCGAGGACGATCTCGCCGTCCTGTCCGGATGACGCGGTCAGGTCGCTCGTGATGCTGGCTCCGGTCAGGTCCAAGCCGGCGAGGGCGGCCGGGGTGGGAACCGCGACGGCTGCCGCCTCCTCGGCCGCGCCCTCCGGCGCGGCGGGTGCGGAGGGAG
Source organism: Nostocoides australiense Ben110 (assembly GCF_001050535.1). Taxonomy (GTDB): domain Bacteria; phylum Actinomycetota; class Actinomycetes; order Actinomycetales; family Dermatophilaceae; genus Nostocoides_A; species Nostocoides_A australiense. Next base: position 532,188 of record NZ_HG764815.1, read on the forward strand.
TTGCCGCAGCGGGCGCGGCCACCGGAGGAGCCGCCACGGCGTCGAGGACGACCCGCTCGGCATACCCCGGAGCGACGGCGACCAGCCCCAACTCCGCGTGAATGCGCGCGGCGAGCTTCTCGGAGGACTCTTCCTCGCCGTGGGTGACATAGACGATCCCCGGCTGCGGCTGCAGGTCGCGCAGCCAGTCGATGAGGTCGGAGGCGTCGGCGTGGACGGAGAACTCCCGGTCGACGACGATCTCGGCGCGCACGGGGATGTACCGGCCGTGCATCTTCAGCTGCGTGGCGCCGTCCATCAGGGCCCGGCCACGAGTGCCGACGGACTGGTAGCCGGTCAGCACGATCGCGTTGCGGTCGTCGGGCAGCATCCGCTCCAGGTGGTGCAGCACCCGCCCGCCGTTGACCATGCCGGAGGAGCTGATGATGATCGACGGGCCCTTCCCGCGGCCGCGCGTCAGCTCCATCGACTCCTCGGCGGATCGGACCTCGTGGACGTTCGACATGCGGGCGAAATCGGACAGGTCGAGGTCGGCGCGCAGTTCGCCACCGTCGCGGCGATAGACCTCGAGGCCGGCGGTGGCCATGGGGCTGTTGATATAGATCGGCACGTCGGGGATCCGCTTGTCCTCGCGCATGCCGGACAGGATGCGCATCACCACTTCGGTGCGGTCGATGGCGAAGGCGGGTATGAGGACCGAGCCGCCCCGCTGGACCGTGCGCCGGATGACGTCGGCGAGGGCTTCGTGGGGCAGGTTGACCGGTTCGGGGTGCTCGCGGTCGCCATAGGTCGACTCGATGACCACCACCGGTGAGCCCGGCGGGATGTCCCGCGGGCGCAGCACCGGGTGGTCGTGGCGCCCCAGGTCTCCCGAGAAGAGGACCGACGGCGCCGGCATACCGTCGGGTGCCGGCATCCGGACCGTGACCGACGACGAGCCGAGGATGTGGCCGGCGCGGGTGAAGCGCACCCAGATGTCGTCGCCGAGGTCGGCGTCGGCGTCGAAGTCGACGGGCGTCAGCAGGGGCAAGGTGCGCTCGACGTCGGCGGGGGTGTAGATCGGCAACGGCGGGTTGTGCTTCGACCAGCCGCCCTGGGCCGCGTCCTGAGCCTCGCGTTCGGCGAGAAAACCCGCATCCCGCAACACGATCGCCGCCAGGTCCTTGGTGCCGGCCGTGCACCAGACCGGGCCGTCGAAGCCGTGCTTGACGAGGGCGGGCAGATAGCCGCAGTGATCCATGTGGGCGTGGGTGAGGATGATGTCGCTGATGCTGTCGGGCGGCACGGGGAAGTCTTCCCAGTTCTTCAGGCGCCACTGCTTCTCGCCCTGGAACATGCCCGCGTCGACGAGGATGCGGCGGCCGCCGATCTCCAAGAGATACTTCGAGCCCGTAACGGTCTGGGCGGCGCCCAGGAAGGTCATGGTTGCGACAGGCACGGCGACTCGCTCCTCATCGATGACGTTGCCTCTCCACCCTAACGAGCCGACCGGGACCTGGAGCGATGGACTCTGGATCGCATACCCCCGTGGGTATAAAGTGACGATATGGCGAGTGATCCGTCGACGATTTCCGGCGAGCAGGGCAATACCTGCGGGGGTAGCATTGCGCCCCACATCGGCAACGGTTCAGGAAGGCCATTCATGGAACTCGACCCCACCGAGATGGATGCGATCCTCAAGCGGCTCAAGCGCGCTCAGGGGCAGATCGGCGGCATCATCAAGATGATCGAGGACGGGCGCGAGTGTCAGGACATCGTCACCCAGATGGCGGCGGTGTCCAAGGCGATCGACCGCGCCGGGTTCGCCGTCATCGCCCTCGGCCTGCGCCAGTGCATCGCCGACCCCGAGGGGCATCAGATGGACGTCGCGTCGATGGAGAAACTGTTCCTGTCCCTGGCGTGAGGCGTTGGCGGCATACATACCCCATGGGGTATGCTGTGACCGAGGCGAGAGGGTGACCTCCAGCCGTCCCAACCTCCCCCGAACTCAGGAGCAGAGAACACATGTGCCGAGCAGTCGTGTGCAAGAAGTGCGGCAAGACCACGTGGGCCGGCTGTGGTCAGCACGTCGATCAGGTCATGCGCGGAGTCCCGAAGGCCCAGCAGTGCCAGGGTCACGCCGACGAACCGAGCCAGGGCGGCTTCCTCGGCAAGCTCTTCGGCCGCTGAATCTCCCTGCGCGCCAACTGCATCGCGCCAACGCCAGCAACCTCTAGCGGTCTCTGTAACCCAGCAGAGGTTGCTGGGTCTGGGCCCGGGCTAGTGGTCGCCCTTGAGGACCATCCGCATGATCCGGGTGTTGAAGACGGCGAAGCGGGTGAGCTGAATCGGGACGCTCTTGCGCTTGCGCAGGGTCGCGGCCGTGGGCAGGGGCGCGCGCGACAGGTCGGCGACGGGGACCGGTGTCTCCGCCGGGGTGGATGTCATATCGGTCATGTCGATTACTCCGGGATGAACTGCCAGCCGAGCCGGCCCTTGGCCTTGTGGATGAAGAGGTAGTGCAGCATCAGCTTGACCCAGTGGCCCGAGAGCCCGAGTTCGCCGCGCGTGTCCTTCAGGTCGCGACCGGTGGCATAGCGGTCGTAGTCGGGCACGATGGGCATCATCGTCATCGCGGCGGCCGACCCGGTGCGCAGGCCCGCGCCGGCGGAGGCGATGCAGGCGGCGCCCATATTGGCCATAGAGGCCTCATGCGCCTTGGCCCCCGGCCCGTGCTTGATGCGGTCGACGATCGAGAGGGCGGCGGTCTTGCCCATGACACCCGACGGCATCCCGGTGCGCGGCGGTGAGGGCGCGATCATCGTGCCGGTCGGCGTCTTGCGCGGCTTGGAGATCTGGTGGGGCGGGGCGAAGGCGATGCCGACGGCCCAGATGTTGTCGTAGCCCTGGGCGAGATAGGTCTTCGGCCAGTCGCTCGCCTTCCACTGCTCATACGGCTTGCCGCTGTAGTCGGCGTCGACCTTCATGAAGCCGCTCGGCGCGAAGAGTTCGCTCGTGATGTCGCTGCCGTCACGGTCGTAGGCGGCGAGCGGCACGCCGCCGAAGGGCGGCAGCAGCATCGCGAAATCGAATGCGAGAGAGTGCATCTGCCCGTCGAGCGTCTCGAAGTGCACGACGCCCGGCTCGACCTTGGTCACGTGCACGCCGAGGACCGCCTCGACACCGCGCTCGCGGAAGAGCGATCCGGTCCACAGCTCGGAGCTGGTCTCGAAGCCCATGTCGTCGAAGGTCATGCCCCCGACCCCGAAGTCGCCGAGCTCGGCCTCATTGGTCAGATAGACGACGCGCGCCAGATCCCGCACGCCTGCCTCGCGCAGTTCGTGGTCGACGTTGAAGACATACTCGAATGCCGCGCCCTCGCACGTGCACGTGCCGTGGCCCATGCCGACGACGAGGGTTTGCCGCTGACCGGACTTGAGTTTGGCGATGCTTGCCTCGAGGGCAGCGGCCGCCTCGATCGCGTGATCGGCCGTGCAGACCGAGACGGTGTGACCACCATGCGGTCCGAGGCCCTCGGTCATCTGGAATTTCAGTTGCGGCCCAGTGGCATTGACGAGGTAGTCGTAGCGGATACGTTCCGTCTCGCCGTCCCGGGCGGGGCTCGTGTGCACGATGTCGACGGCAGGCCGCTGACTCTCGGCGTCGCCGCGCGGGTGGATCCCGACCGCCTTGGCCTGCCGGAACTGCACCCCCTTCTTCGCATAAACCGGCGCGAGCGGGAAGACGACGTCCTTCTTGGACATCTTCCCCACACCGACCCAGATATTGCTCGGGATCCAGTTCCACTGCGAGTTGGGCGACACCACGGTGACGGTGTGACCCTTGGGCAGCAGCCGGCTCAGGTGAAGGGCGGCGGTGTGCCCCGAAACCCCTGCGCCGAGGATGACGATGTCGGCCATGCCTACTTCTCCTCTGAATGGCGGCTGTCTCGCAGGTTACCCCTAGGGGTATAAGGTAAGCAAACCCCCAGGGGTATGTCTTGCTCGAACGTAAGGTGACTTCCTCACGCGTGGGTGAGCACCGTCTCGGTCAGCACGAAGAGGCCCATGGCCAGGACGAACCAGCCGAACCCGCGTCGCAGGTGCGCAGGGTGGACCCGGCCGGTCAGCCGCCCGCCGACGACAGAGCCGACCACGGCGGCGGCGGTCACGGCGAGCACCGTCGCCCACGGCACCGAGACCGACGCCAGGTGACCGGCGAGCCCGGCGAAGCTGTTCATGGCGATGACGAGGAGCGAGGTGCCGATGGCCTGACGCATCGGGAGCCGGGCGAACAACGTCAGGGCGGGGACGATGAGGAAGCCGCCGCCGGCGCCGACGAAACCGG
>NZ_HG764815.1:536613-573722 GCF_001050535.1 Nostocoides australiense Ben110
CTCCGAAAACGATCCAGCACCTCAGTGCGCCCGATGAGCCCGTATGCCGTCTCCAAGCTCGCGGCCGAGCAGTACACCCTCGCCTACCAGACGGTGTATGACTTGCAGACGCTCGCGTTCCGGTTCTTCAACGTCTACGGTCCCCGCCAGCGGGCCGGGCATGTGTATGCCGCCGTGATCCCCACATTCATCGACCAGATGCTGCGGGGGGAGCCGGTGACGATCAACGGGGACGGGTTCACGTCGCGTGACTTCACCTATGTCGGCTCGGTATGCCGCGTGCTCCTGGACGCCGTGGAGCGTCGGGTGACCCACCCCGAGCCGGTCAACCTCGCCTTCGGGACCAGCACCACCCTGCTCGCGCTCCTCGACGAGCTCGAGACGACGGTGGGGCGGCCCGCGAGGCGGATCCACGGGGATCCGCGGCCAGGAGACGTGCCGCACGCCCAGGCCGACAACTCCTCGTTGCGCGCGCTCTTCCCGGAGGTTTCGCCTGTCGATCTGTCCGCCGGCTTGGCGGACACGGTGGAGTGGTTCCGCAGCCTTGAAGTAGTTCCTGAGCATCGAGGGCACGCGTGACGGGTCTGACTGCCTCGGGCCCGGCCCTTCCGGCCCCGGGGTTTGCGCCAGCCACGGTCCGGCTTGTCCTCATATTGGACGACCCGCAGACCGGCGCTTGCGGCTTCCGGGCGTTCTGACCCGTGGGTACCCTTACCGAGGTTGGTCGGGTATTGGGGTTTTGTCGAGGAAGAGGGGCACATGTCACCGCGGTCGGTTTACGCACGACGATCCGTCATGGTCGCCTGGGACGTGTTCGCCTGGCTTGTGGCTCTGCTGGCTTTTTCCTTCGTTCGCTACGACTTCGTCCTATCGGATAAGCGCTGGGGCTTGGCGGTCGCGTATGTCGGTGCCGCCATCGTCCTCCAGATCCTGATCGGTTTCCGTCTCCACCTCTACCTCGGCCGCAGCCGGGTCGGTAGCTACGAAGAGGTGACCACGCTTGGCACAATTGTGGCCGGCATCTGGGCCAGTCTGGGGGTCATCTCCGTGACCTCGTCAGGTCTGCTGCTTCCCGAGGGACAGCGGTTCTCCTTGGGGATCGCGCTCTTCCTGCCGCCGTTCGCCTTCCTCGCGATGGCTGCCGGTCGGTGGACCTTCCGCGCTCTACGCGACCGCCGCAAGGAAGTCGGTCCGGCCGACGAGGGTCTGCCCGTGATCGTCTACGGCGCGGGCGATATCGGCCACCAGGTCGCCAGGCTTGTCGACCGCGAACCTGATGCCCCGTACACCATCGTCGGATTCATCGACGACAACCCTGCTCACCGCTTCCTGCGAATTGGGCGCTACCGCGTTCTGGGCCGAGGCTCAGACCTGGTCGATGTGGCCCGCAAGCACGGCGCAGAAGGCGTGATCGTCGCGATCAGCAAGGCCGACCCCAAGCTGCTTGCCGACCTGAACGCGGCGTGCCGGGGTGCCGGGCTCACGCTGGTCGTCGTGCCGCCGGTGCGGGAGATGATCGGCGGGCAGATGCAACTGAACCAGTTGCGCGAGTTCAACGTCGTCGACCTGCTGGGCCGCCGGCCCATCGAGACCGACCTGGCCGAGATCGCCGATCTCGTCAACGGCAAAGTCGTGCTCGTCACCGGAGCTGGCGGGTCCATCGGCTCGGAGTTGGCGCTGCAGGTCCACCACCTCGGTCCGGAGCGGCTGATCCTGCTGGACCGTGACGAGTCCGGACTCCACGGCACGCACCTGCAGATCTATGGAAACGGCCTGCTCGACGGCGACGACGTCGCATTGTGCGACATCCGCGACGCAGACGCCTTGCGCCTCGTCTTCGAGCACCACCGGCCCGAGGTGGTCTTCCATGCGGCCGCGCTCAAGCACCTGACCGCGCTGGAGAGCCACCCAGCCGAGGGCTGGAAAACCAATGTCATAGGCACTTTGAATGTCCTGCAGTGTGCCGCGGACGTCGATGTTGAACATTTTGTCAATATCAGCACCGACAAAGCCGCCGATCCGAGCAGTGTGTTGGGCCAAACCAAATTGCTCGCCGAGCGCCTGACGGCATGGTTCGCGGCGGATCTCGACAAGCCATATGTGTCGGTGCGTTTCGGCAATGTCCTCGGATCTCGCGGTTCGGTCCTCTATTCGTTCCGCGCGCAAATCGAACGCGGGGGCCCGGTGACGGTGACCCACCCCGACGTCACCCGCTACTTCATGACGATCCCCGAGGCGTGCGAACTGGTGCTCCAGGCGGGAGCCATCGGCAAGGCGGGCGACGTGCTCGTCCTCGACATGGGCGAGCCGGTCAAGATCTACGACGTTGCCCAGCGGCTCATCGAAGAGTCCCGACAGCACATCGAGATCATCTACACCGGGCTGCGCGAGGGCGAAAAGATGCATGAGGTGCTCCTGAGCAGGGCCGAGGCTGGCACCCAGAGCGAGCATCCGCTGATCACGCAAGTTCCCGTGCCGCGCCTGGACCCGATTCACGTGCTCTTCGACGACTCCGACCGGGGCCGCATCGGCGAGATCCTCCGCTCGCAGATACCGGGGCGCGCCCAGCGCGCCACGCCAGCCGACGCACCGCCCCCCGCCGAGACCGAGACCACCACACCGGCGCCCGCCGACAAGACCCACCACGGCGGCCAGTCGCTACTATGACGGCGCGAGGATCCCACCTCGAATGTCGCCGATTCTGCCGGGAAGGTTGCGCACGTGACTGACCGGATCCACCTCTCGGCCTCCGACGTCACTGATGCGGAGATCGACGCCGTCGTGGCGGCCATGCGCTCGGGCTGGGTCGCCCCGGTCGGTCCTGACGTCAACGCCTTCGAGGACGACCTCGCGGCATACTGCGGGCGCACCCGCTGCGTTGCCCTCTCCTCCGGCACCGCCGCCCTGCACCTGGGGCTGCTCGCCCTCGGTGTGGGCCCCGGTGATCGGGTGGCCACCGCCACGATGACCTTTGCCGCGACGGCGAACGCCATCACCTATGTCGGTGCCGAACCGGTATTCGTCGACTGCGACGACAGCGCCACGATGAGTCCGCAGCTGCTCGAGCGCGCCCTGGCCGACCAGCCGATCCGCGCGGTGATCCCCGTCGACCTCTTCGGCAAGGTCGCCGACCACGATGCGATCGCCGCGATCGCGGCGCACCACGGCATACCGGTGTTGTCCGACGCAGCAGAATCGCTCGGCGCCACCCGAGCGGGCCGCTCCGCCGCGGCATACGGTGCGGCGGCCGCGGTCTCCTTCAACGGCAACAAGATCATGACCACCTCCGGCGGCGGGGCGCTCCTGACGGACGACCCCGAGCTGGCCGACCGGGTGCGCTACCTCGCCACCCAGGCCCGGCAACCGGTCATCCATTACGAGCACACCGACATCGGCTACAACTACCGCCTCTCCAATGTGCTGGCCGCGCTGGGGCGGGCGCAGCTCGAACGGCTGCCGGCCATGCTCGGCCGCCGCCGCGAGATCCGGCGGGGCTACGTCGACCTCTTCGCCGCGGTGCCGGGCGTGAGCGTGTTCGGCGAACCGTCGGGGGAGATCGACTCGCCGACGCACGACAACTGGTGGCTCAGCTCGGTCCTGGTCGACCCGGCCGTCGCCGGCTTCACGGCGGAGGGTCTGCGCGTTGCCCTCGCCGGCGCCGACATCGAGGCTCGGCCGCTGTGGAAGCCGATGCACCAGCAACCGGTGTTCGCCGGTTCCGCGGCGGTACTTGACGGCACGAGCGACCGGCTGTTCGCCACCGGCTTGTCGCTGCCCAGCGGGTCGGTGATGTCCGATGCGGACATCACCCGGGTGCACGACGTCATCACCGCATTCGTCTCGGGACGGGCCGTCGATGCCGCATCCTGAGCATCGACGGTATGACGCGCTGAAGCGGGCGATCGACGTGGTCGCCAGCGCGGCCGGGCTGATCGTCACTGCGCCACTGCAACTCGGCACGGCGGCCGTCGTGCGGGCGACGATGGGCGGCCCGGTCTTCTTCCGTCAGGACCGGCCTGGGCGGGACGGGAAGATCTTCGAACTCGTCAAGTTCCGCACGATGCGTCACCCGGACGCCACGCACGTCACGGACGCCGACCGGCTGACCACGGTCGGCCAGGTGCTGCGGGCAACAAGCCTCGATGAACTGCCGACGCTGTGGAACGTGCTGCGCGGCGAGATGAGCCTGGTCGGTCCGCGGCCTCTCTTGGTGCAGTACCTGCCGCTCTACACCCCGGCCCAGGCGCGCCGGCACGAGGTCCGGCCGGGTGTGACGGGGCTGGCCCAGGTGAGCGGCCGCAACGCCATCGGGTGGGAGGAGAAGTTCGCGCTGGACGTGGAGTATGTGGACAACCGCTCGCTCGCCCTGGATGCGCGGATCGTATGGCGGACCATAGCGACCGTGTTCCGGCGCCGCGGCATCAGCGCCGAGGGGGAGGCGACCATGGGCCCGTTCACCGGCAGCCGTGCCGCGGCCGGTCCCGCGGTCGAGGAGCTGGCCAGCGCGGTCGCTGATCCGGGCGAGGCCGCCGGTGCCTGAACAGGTTGTCGTCGTGGGGGCATCCGGCTTCGGCCGCGAAAGCCTCGACGTGCTCGACGCCCTCGTGCGCGACGGGGCGCCCATCGAGATCCGCGGGGTCGTCGACGACAACCCGCACCCTGACGACCGCGCCCGGCTGCAGGCGCGCGGGGTGGCGTATCTCGGGACGATCGAGGCTGGCCTGCTTGCCGCCGGCTCGCTTTCTTATGTCCTGGGGATCGGAAGCCCAGCCGTGCGGCGCCGGCTGGTCGAGCGGTGCGACGCGGCCGGCCTGACGGCATACACCGCGGTGCATCCGAGCGCGGCCATCGGCACCCAGCCCGCAATCGGACCCGGCTCCGTCGTCTGCGCCCGCGCGGTCGTCTCGACGAATGTGACGCTCGGGCGGCATACGCATATCAACCCCAACGCGACCATCGGCCACGACAGCGTGCTCGAGGATTTCGTATCGATGAACCCCGGAGCCGTCGTCTCCGGCGCGGTCACCATCGGCACCGGCACCCTCGTCGGCGCCTCGGCCACGATCTTGCAGAACCTCGTCATCGGGTCCGGTGTGACCGTGGGCGCGGGGGCGGTCGTGACGCGCGATGTGCCTGACGGCGTCATCGTCAAGGGCGTGCCCGGCCGCTGGTGACGCCCCGCACCGCATACGAACGGGCCCGTCCATGCTGGACGGGCCCGCTGCGATGAGCCGGCTGCGAGGAGTCGGCCGCGACGAGTCGGCGAGACGGCTCAGGCCGTGACGCGGTCGCGATCGGTGTGCGAGACCTCTCCCGCGATATCGGTCTCGTTGCCGGCGAAGAGGGCGTAGGTCGCGCCGGCGATGATCGCGCCGATGATGGGGGCGACCCAGAACAGCCACAGCTGAGCCGGGGCGCCGTCGCCGTTGAAGAAGGCCACGGCCGTCGAGCGGGCCGGGTTGACGGAGGTGTTGCTGATCGGGATGGAGATGAGGTGGATCAGCGTCAGGGCCAGGCCGATGGCGATGGGCGCGAAACCCTTCGGGGCCCGGCCGTCGGTGGCGCCCATGATGACGTACAGGAAGACGGCCGTCAGGAGCGCCTCGGCGATCAGGACTGCGGTCATCGAGTAGCCGGCGGGGGAGTGGGCGCCGTAGCCGTTGGCGGCCATGTGGCCGACCCGGTCGAAGCCGTCCTTGCCGGAGGCGATGGCATAGAGCGCGGCGCCGGCGGCGAGACCGCCGACGACCTGCGCGGCGACATAGGCGGGCACGTCCTTCCACTCGAAGCGCTTGCCGACGGCGAGGCCGATGGTGACGGCCGGGTTGAAGTGGGCGCCGGAGACGTGGCCGACGGCATACGCCATCGTCAGGACCGTGAGGCCGAAGGCGAGGGCGACACCGAGGAAGCCGATGCCGAGCTGCACGTCGCCGGTGTCACCGCCGAGGTGGAGGGCGGCGAAAACGGCGGACCCGCATCCGCCGAAGACGAGCCAGAAGGTGCCGAGGAACTCGGCGCCAAGCCGCATGGGCAGCCTGGGAGTACGCATGGGTGATCTCCTTGATCAAAGGGGTGTCATGAGCGGGCGACAATGCCCGTCGCGGGCCGGATGGGCACTCGCGCAAGGGATTCAGAGGACTTGTCAGCCCCCGTATGACCAGTGTACGGCCGCTCCCGCACGCCCCCCGTGTGTCTTCCCCGCCGGCGGCGTGTTGCGGCGTGGCCGCCCGGACGTCTGTCGGGGAGGTTGTCGGGCCCTCTCGTTTGGGTGGCGGTAGTACTCGCCTTCGTGGTCTTTCCGTTCAGGCCGCGGCGGGCCGCGCGGGTCAGAAGACCGGTTTGCCGCCGGTGACACCGAGGACTGTGCCGGAGATGTAGGACGCCTCGTCCGAGGCGAGGAAGACGTATGCCGCGGCTACCTCGACCGGGTGTCCCGCGCGGCCGAGCGGGGTGTCCGAGCCGAAGCCGGAGACGCGTTCGGGGCGCATGGTCGACGGGATCAGCGGGGTCCAGATGGGACCGGGCGCGACTGCGTTGACCCGGATGCCGCGCGGGCCGAGTTCGCTGGCGAGGTTGACGACGAGGTTGTTCAGCGCGGCCTTCGTGGAGGCGTAGTCGAGAAGGTCCTCGGACGGCTTGTAGGCCTGGATGGAGGTCGTGACCAGCACGCAGCCGCCGTCCTCGAGGTCGCCGGCCAGGGCCTGGGCGAGCCAGAACGGGGAGAAGACGTTGGTGGCGTAGGTGTGGGTGATCTGTTCGGGCGGGAACTTCTCCAGCGCCTGGAAGGTCATCTGGAAGGCGGCATTGCAGACGAGGACGTCCAGGCCCCCGAGGGCGGCCACGGCGTCCTTGGCCAGGGCGTGGTTCGCGGCCATCTCGGTCAGGTCGCACGGGAACAGGTGGCAGGTGCCGCCGGCGTCCTCGATGACGGCTCGGGTGTTCTCGGCGTCGGACTGCTCCGCAGGCAGGTAGGCGATCGCGACGCCGGCGCCCTCCTTGGACATCGTGATCGCGATGGCCCGCCCGATGCCGGAATCACCTCCGGTGATCAGGACCTTCTTGCCGACGAGGCGCTCGCGGGGAGTCCAGGACGTTTCACCGTGGTCAGGGGCCGGCCGCAGGTCGTCGATCGTGCCTGGCCACTCTTGAGTCTGTGCCGGGATGCGGGACAGGTTCGCTCGGGTCATCCCGCCACCCTGACACGCGCCGGCGGCCGACCCGCTCCTCGCCGTCGACCTAATCCGGCGGCCCCGCCCTGGCCGGGCGGGCACTCACCCGGTGGGGTGAGAGCGCGGGAACACGCCTCCCGGCCCTGGCCCGGCCGGGCACCGGGTCGAGCTGACGCGCCGAGCACCGACACGAGCACCGACCCCAGTTGTTGGATACGGCGATACCCATTGGTTGTTGGGGTGAGAAGCCCAACAACCAATGGGTATCCGCGTGCCTGAAGCGCTGCCGCTCGCGCGCCGGCGCGGCCGGCCGTCAGGCGATGCCGCTCTGCTCCCCGAGGCCGGCCAGGATCGCATTGAACGTCTCGGACGGCCGCATGACGGCTGACGTCTTGGCGGCGTCGGGGCGGTAGCACCCCCCCAGATCGCCGCGGGGGCGCCCTGGACGGCGAGCAGCTCGCCGGCGATCTTGTCCTCGTTGGCGGTCAGGGCCTCGGCGGCGGAGGCGAAGGCGGCGGCCACATCGGCGTCCTCGGCCTGCTTGGCCAGCTCCTGCGCCCAGTACATCGCGAGGTAGAAGTGGCTGCCCCGGTTGTCGATCTGGCCGACCTTGCGGGCGGGGGACTTGTTCTCCTCCAGCAGGCGGCCCGTGGCCTTGTCGAGCGTGTCGGCGAGCACGGCCGCGCGCCCGTTGCCCTCGCTGTCGCCGAGGTGGCGGAAGGACTCGGCCAGGGCGAGGAACTCACCCAGGCTGTCCCAGCGCAGGTAGTTCTCGGCGACCAGCTGCTGCACGTGCTTCGGGGCCGAACCGCCGGCGCCGGTCTCGAAGAGCCCACCGCCGTTCATCAACGGCACGACAGAGAGCATCTTGGCGGAGGTGCCGAGCTCGAGAATCGGGAAGAGGTCGGTGTTGTAGTCACGCAGCACATTGCCGGTGACCGAAATCGTGTTCTCGCCCTTGCGGATCCGCTCGACGGACCGCTTCGCCGCATCGGCCGGAGCCATGATCGAGATGTCGAGGCCGTCGGTGTCGTGCTCGGGGAGGTACTGGTTGACCTTGGCGATCAGGTTGGCGTCGTGGGCGCGGCCCTCGTCCAGCCAGAAGATGGCCGGGTCGCCGGTGGCGCGGGCGCGGGTGAAGGCCAGCTTGACCCAGTCCTGGATCGGGGCGTCCTTGGTCTGACAGGCGCGCCAGATGTCGCCGGCCTCGACCTCGTGCTCGATGAGGACCTCACCAGCCTGGTTGACGACCTGCACCCGGCCGGGTGCGGTCATTTCGAAGGTCTTGTCGTGGCTGCCGTATTCCTCGGCCTTCTGCGCCATCAACCCCACGTTGGGCACCGAGCCCATGGTCTTCGGGTCGTAGGCGCCGTTCGCCCGGCAGTCGTCGATGACGGCTTGGTAGACCCCGGCATACGAGCTGTCGGGGATCACGGCGAGGGTGTCGGCCTCCTGCCCGTCCGGGCCCCACATGTGCCCGGAGGTGCGGATCATCGCCGGCATCGACGCGTCGACGATCACGTCGCTGGGGACGTGCAGGTTGGTGATGCCCTTGTCGGAGTTGACCATCGCCAGCCGTGGGCCGTCGGCGAGGGCCTTGTCGAAGGCGGCCTTGATCTCGGCACCATTGTCGAGTTCGTCGAGTTCGTCGAGTTCGTCGAGGCCGGCGAGGACGGCGGCGAGACCGTTGGTGCCGTCGAGTCCCGCGGCCAGCAACTGCTCGCCGTATGCCGTGTAGACGTCCGCGAAGAAGGCGCGCACCACGTGGCCGAAGATGATCGGGTCGGAGACCTTCATCATCGTGGCCTTGAGGTGGACGGAGAAGAGCACGTCGTCGGCCTTGGCCTTGGCGATCTGCTCGGCGAGGAAGGCGTCGAGGGCGGAGGCGCTCATGAAGGTGCCGTCGACGACTTCGCCCTCGAGGACCTTCAGGCCGTCCTTGAGGATCGTCTCGGTCCCGTCGGTGGCGACGTGCTTGATGGTCAGGACGTCGTCGGCGGGCAGGACCACCGACTTCTCGTTGCTGCGGAAGTCGTTGACGCCCATGGTGGCGACGGTGGTCTTGCTGTCGGCGGACCAGGCCCCCATCGAGTGTGGGTGGTTGCGCGCGTAGTTCTTGACCGAGGCGGGGGCCCGGCGGTCGGAGTTGCCCTCGCGCAGCACCGGGTTGACCGCACTGCCCTTGACCTTGTCATAGCGCGCGCGGGCGTCCTTCTCCTGCTCGCTCGCCGGCTCGTCGGGATAGTCGGGCAGCTGTATGCCCTGTGCCTGCAGCTCCTTGACCGCGGCCACCAACTGCGGCACGGAGGCGGAGATATTGGGCAGCTTGATGATGTTGGCCTCGGGCGTCATCGCCAGCTCGCCCAGCTCGGCCAGCGCGTCGGCCTCCTGCTGGTCGGCGGGCAGCAGGTCGGAGAAGGCGGCCACTGTGCGGCCGGCGAGGGAGATGTCGCGGGTCTCGACGTCCACGCCCGCGGTCGAGGCGAACGCCTCGATCACCGGCAGGAAGGAGTAGGTCGCCAGCAGCGGCGCCTCGTCGGTGAGGGTGTAGATGATCTTGCCCATGACTGCGTGAGGTCTCCTTCGACGGTATGACGCCGCGCGCGCGACGCCGAGTGCAAGGCTATCCAATGGGCCGGACAGCTGCGCCGGCGTCGGCCGGGCCCCCTCTTCGGAGGACTCACGCACCCATTTCACCTCCGGTAACCTAAGGTGGCTCCTCGTCCCCACCTCGGATCTGAAGGGAACCCTCCGTGGCAGACACCGACCTCACTGGCGCCACCATCGCCATCACAGGTGGTACCGGCTCCTTCGGCAAGACTATGGCTCGCCACCTTTTGGATCGTCGAGTCGCCGCCGTTCACATCTTCAGTCGCGACGAGGCCAAGCAAGATGAGATGCGCAAAATGATGGGGGATGACCGGCTAAAATTCTTCCTGGGTGACGTTCGAGATGCCGACAGTGTCAGCGAAGCATTTGTGAATGCGGACTTTGTTTTCCACGCGGCCGCCCTAAAGCAGGTGCCTTCCTGTGAGTTCTTTCCTCAACAGGCTGTGAAAACAAATGTGGTGGGGAGTCACAACGTCATCGAAGCGGCCGAGCGAGCGGGTGTGAAATCCGTAGTCTGCCTCAGCACGGACAAAGCGGTCTACCCAGTCAATGCGATGGGTATGTCTAAAGCGCTGATGGAGAAGACAGCGCAGGCGTTTGCTAGAAACAAACCGAAGTCTAAGACGGTCGTCTCGATTACACGTTACGGCAATGTCATGTATTCCCGGGGCTCCGTCATCCCACTGTTTCTGCAGCAAATCGATTCTGGGGAACCTGTGACAATAACGGCGGCGCAGATGACACGCTTTCTCATGAGCCTCGCTGAGTCCGTGACACTGGTGGAACACGCGTTTACCCATGCCGAGCCTGGTGACCTCTTCGTGCGCAAGGCACCAGCCACCACAGTCGGTGATCTCGCAGCGGCGGTGGCCAAGGTGGCTGGAGTCCCAGAGCATCCCAAGCGAGTCATTGGGATGAGACACGGCGAGAAGATGCATGAGACGCTCCTCAGCAGTGAAGAGCTGGCCAAAGCCGAAGATGAAGGCGACTACTACAGAGTTCCACTGGATGCCAGGTCCTTGGCTTACGAGCAATATGTCGAGGAGGGGGATCAAAACCGCACAGCGCACGGCGACTATACGTCTGCGAATACCCACAGGCTCGACATCGATGGAGCTGTAGAACTCCTTGAGGCACTACCAGAAATCCAAAGTAGGGCGGCACTCCGGACATGAAAGTTCTCATTACAGGAGCTGACGGGTTCCTAGGTTGGCATTTAAGGTGCCGACTCCGGGCCATGAGTGAGCACGATGTCGTCCCCGTCGGCCGACAAAATTGGTCGCGACTGCCGGCATTAGTTGCCGAATCAGACGCTATTGTGCATCTGGCGGGAATTAATCGCGCCCCCACTGGCGAGGAGTTGCTTGAGGGAAACATCCAACTTGCGCGCGAACTAGCGGGGGCAATGCGTGCAGCCTCAAAACCATATCGACTAATATACGCAGGAACAACGCAAATTGGGAACGGCACGCCCTATGGTATTGCGAAAGAAATTTCGGGAGGGCTGCTTGACGACGCAGTAGAAACCAATGGCGGCTCTTTCTGCGAAGTCCGACTACCTGGAGTCTTCGGAGAGCACGCTCGCCCAAACTACAATACCTTCGTCGCGACGTTTGGCGAAGCGGTCCTAGAAGGTCGTGAAGACTGGCTCACCGTTCAAGATAGCGTCGTAGAACTGCTCCACGCGCAAGATGCGGCCGCGACAATCGAGGCGGCCCTGACGTCGACCGAGAAACTCATCCGGCCCTCGGGACACAGCGTAAGCGTGCAAGATGTGCTGAAGCTGCTCGGCGCCTTCCACACGTTATACATCAACGGCGAAATACCGGATCTGCGCTCACCATTCGAACTCAGCCTATTCAATACTTATCGCTCTATAAACATCCGGGAAAGATACCCAATCTTTCCTAAAGTGAACGCAGACGCCCGAGGAGAACTGTCAGAAATTCTGAGAGCTCACGGTCGAGCGGGACAGACATTCATTAGCTCAACAAGACCTGGCCAGACTCGTGGCGAACACTATCATCTCAGGAAGATCGAAAGATTCGCCGTCGTTCACGGATCGGCGAGAATTTCCATGCGCCGACTGCTGACCAATGAGACAATTGAGTTTGACGTCGATGCGGATACACAGGCCCTGGTGGATATGCCGACCTTGTGGGTGCATAACATAAAAAACACAGGCTCCGCCGACCTCCTAACTGTGTTCTGGACTGATCAACTGTACGATCCATCCGCACCAGACACGTATTACGAGATGGTGCGTTCCCCTGGAGGTGTGTCCTCTTGACTCTAAAGGTGATGACTGTCGTCGGCACGCGCCCTGAGATCATCCGACTCTCACGCGTCATAGCTAGGCTCGATCAAGTAGTCGACCATGTCCTGGTCCACACCGGTCAAAACTATGATTACAATCTTAATGAGATCTTCTTCCAGGACCTGGGGATTCGCAAACCGGATCACTATCTGGGTGTAGATACCACGACGCTCGGAACAGTCTTAGGCGAGACGCTGATAAAGACGGAGCAAGTACTAAGAGCCGAGCTACCGGACGCGGTGCTCGTTCTAGGGGATACAAATTCATGCATCTCCGCCTTGATGGCCAAGCGCTTGCGCATCCCCGTCTACCATATGGAAGCGGGTAACCGCTGTTTCGACTCGAACGTTCCCGAAGAAACGAACCGTAAGCTGGTTGACCATGTTGCAGACTTCAATTTGGTCTACACGGAACATGCCAGGCGAAATCTACTTGCCGAGGGACTTCCGGCCCGCCGCGTCATGAAGACAGGCTCCCCCATGAAGGAGGTTCTGACATACTACCGACGAGCCATCGAGGCGTCTAGGGCGCTCGAAGACTTACGGATACGTGAGGGCGAGTACTTTCTCGCGAGCATCCATCGGGAAGAGAATGTAGACAACCATGAACGTCTACATGCTGTCATCGCGTGTCTAGTTGCTGTCAGCCAGGCCTTTTCGAAGCCGGTTATCGTGTCGACGCACCCCCGTACACGCAAACGTCTCCTTGCCTTTGACATCCAAAGCTCATCGGAGGATATAAGATTCATGGATCCCATGGGGTTCCATGACTACAATCACCTTCAAATGCACGCTGCGTGCTGTCTTTCGGACAGTGGAACGATTTCCGAAGAGTCTGCGATCTTAGGCTTTGGAGCCGTGACCTTAAGGGAATCGATAGAGAGACCAGAGGCGCTAGATGCGGGATCGATAGTAATGACGGGGCTCGACGCGGAAAATGTGGTTGAAGCCGTGCGACTAGTGATGGGCCCGAACGGCACCGCGCAAAGTGGCAGTCTTCCTGAGGATTACGAAATTGACAATTGTAGTGAACGCGTCGTTAGGTTCATGATATCGACCATTAAGAGGCATGCCCTGTGGGCTGGCATCCGTTGAACCTAAGTGACTTCCTGCCATGAGTGGTAGGCTTTCTGGCAACCTCACGATGCAGGATCTCGCAGGCGCACGTGGCCAGAAGATCAGATCAACGCCCGGGATCGCCACAGTGACTTTCCTCGTGCTTGCCAGCATGGGTCCATACCTACTTCCGGGTGTTCGTTTTGAACAAGCAGTCATTTACCCGCTCTTTCTCTGGGCGGTGGTCTCTGGGGGGCTCGGGCGAGGCTACGGCCCGCGGCTGCGGTCGGTGGTGATGGTTTGGTCCCTGTATGTGGCTATTGTTGTCTTCGGCTTGATCTTTCCGGTTCTCAACTCAACGCCATATGGAAGCGGGTCGTCCTGGGCGTCCGGCGTAGATAACGCGGTACTACCTATTGCAGTCATCTCAACAACTGTTAGCGCCTATAACAGGGGGGGCGAGCCAAACCGCCTCCTGAGCCGGGCGCTCAAGGTGCTAGTCCTAGTCATGTGCGTCAACGCCGGAGCAGCTGTCGCTCAGTACCTGGGCCTCGCCAACTGGGCCGCTTGGACAGGCGGTGGGGGAGTGGAGAGTGTATCGACAAGAGCGGCAATGCAAGGACGTTTCAGCGGTTTTGCGAATCAGCCAGCCGAAGCCGGCCTTCTCTACGCCCTGGCTGGCTTAGGGTGTGTGCATGTCTATAGGCAGCGCATCGCGGTATTGTCCGCTAGCCTGGTCATGCTCTTCGTCGGAGGCATCTTGACGGTAAGCAAGATCTTTGCGGTCGGGGTGATATTGATCGCTGTCAGTCTCCTAACTAACCTTCGACGGAGTTGGTGGCGAGTCGCACTCTTGGCCGCAGTTGCCACGTGGCCTTTGGCCATGGTGTTCAATGGAGTCTTGCCCAGGTGGTCGGGTGTTGATCAAATTCAAAGGCAGGTCTCGGAAGCTAATGTGGACCTTCTTTCGGCGATCACCGCTGGCAGATATAGTGAGGCTGGTGGAACGCTGCGCGACGTTTGGAACGCGGTGCTACATTCGTCTCCAGTAACTGGATATGGGCCCAGAGGGTTGGATATCCCATATGACTCGGGCTGGACTGAAGCCCTAGTAGTCGCGGGCTTGATTGGCGTTGTTCTTCAGGTCGTCGTTTTCTTCGTACTCTTCGCAGCGTTTTGGGAACCATCGGCGGACAGAACCATGCGTCGGTTCGTGCTTCTCCTCGCTACACTCCTATTAGCCGCGTCACTAGGGGTTCCAGCCTTTACGGCGAATCGCGTAGCCACGGATGTTTGGACCGTCTTGACCCTCGTGCTCCTCTGTTTGGGATCGGACAGCGGTAAGCCGCTCGTCCGGAGCAGTAACGGGCGGCCACGGAAACCGTTGCAACTATGCTAGGCGCGGTATTGGCAAACGCCTTGTCCAGCCTCGGCAATCTGGTCATCACTGTTGCTGTCGCCAGGTCTGTTGATGCGGCTACATTTGGATGGTATGCCCTCGCGCTAGTCTTCGTTGCCCTGTCAGTTGGAGTCTTGAGATCCGCCATTCTGGAGAGTGTCCTAGCTCGCCCCGCTGGGCAGCAGATGATGTTCGGTCACATTGTTGAGTTGCTGGTTCCCTCTGCTGTGCTGTGTTTGGTCTCTGCGGCCCTGGGAATCATTATCGGGCGAACTGAGTTTCTGATGGTTGGATTAGGGCTTCCTGGCCTGAGCGTGTTCGACTACTTGCGCAACGCATTGATTGTTAACCGAAGAAGCGTGTTCGCCCTTGCAATGGAGGGCGCCTGGACCGCGGCGACAGTTGCAGGGATCGTGCTCTTCGAAATATCTGTGTGCAAGGTCTCGGTTGCGTTCGGGATATGGTGCCTGGCTCCCACCGCGATCGCGTGGGTTGCCTGGACACGGTTGGGCCGTCCCAAGATCGCCACGGGAACCGACAGAGCCTTTTCGCCGCTGTTTGCTCTCGACTATCTCGTGGGCGCTGGTTCGTCCCAGTTGGCTACCGCAGTGTTGGGCGCGACGGTGGTTGGCGCGATCCGGGCGGGCGCCACCCTATTCGGCCCCGTCAATCTAATCACGAATGCTATTCGGCCGATCCTTATAGCTCGGATAGCAGCGGGGGAAGCATCAGTCGTACGGTCATTACGAATGGCATCATCCATGGCTGCGGTAACCGCAGTTATAGCCTGTGTTGCTTTGATTATTCCGGATGGTGTCGGTGTGCAATTGCTCGGCGCCAGCTGGGACGCTGCTGCGTCGGTGCGTCTCCCCCTGGCTCTCGAGGCGATATTGGGGTTCTTTGCGGGCGTGGCCTTCGCTGGGCAACGTGCCTTGGCACCGGCGGCGCAAATTCTGGCAACTAGAGGAATTCTTGGCGTTGTGCGTGTCGGGTTAGTGCTAGTGGGTGTTGCGACTTTTGGCCTGCTTGGTGCTGCCTGGGCGCTCCCACTCGTCACGGGTTTGGGCTGTGGCGTCTGGTGGTTCGGCTACTGGCGGGCAGATAGAAGCGCGCGCAGGAGTACATCTGAAAGGTGCGTCGGTGGCTAGGTTGGAGAAAGTTGGACTAGTGTCCCTAGGTGAGGCTGGAAACCTTGGGGATGACCTAATTCTCATAGCTGCGGTGCAAGCAATTTCGGATTCGGGGGGCGCCCGAACGGTCAAGTATTTGAGTCATGGGCAGCCTTTGCCTTGGGAGAAGATCAGAGGAGTTCTAGACTTAGATGTAGATCTAGAGAAAAGCCAGAGAGCCAAAGAATATGCCTTTTGGAGGGAAGCAAGTCGTTTCAGGGATTGCGACGCGATTGTACTCGGAGGCGGTGGTCTCCTTCAGGATGTACACCACCCTGTACGTCCTTACCAGTGGATGCAATATTGCGATGGGGATGTTCCTACCCTGGGGGTCGGCCTAGGTTTGGGGCCGTTGGGCAGGGCGGTGGGATGCGGTATTCCGAACTTGGCAACCTCTAGACAGGGTTTATGTCCGAGATGACGATTCGGCACGGCTCGCGCATAGTCGTTTTGGTTGGGAGGTGGGAAGGTCATCCGACTTTGTTGACCCGATCTTCGCGGATAAAGTCTTGGGCCAGGTTCCCGCATTGGGCAACTCCCCAGGACGTCGCTTAGGCATTTCAATTCGCGCATGGCCGGGTTTGAATCTGCGGTCAATAGCGATGAGTGCCGAACGCCTAGCTACGGATTTTGGTGCTGACTCCACCGCGGTGTTTGTGCTTGAGTCGAGGCTCGGGGGTGGTCCAGACGTGGAGATCTCTCGTTCCCTGGCGCAGATGATTTCGGGACAATGTGATGTCTATGTGTACGACGGTAACAATTTGTTTTCCTTTCTTTCGGAGTTCTTGTCGTGCAATGCGGGAGTCAGCATGAAGTTTCACGCGAGTGTCCTGTGGACACTCTTCGGAGTGCCTGTCCTTCCCATTTCGTACGCGCCCAAGACAGCGGCGCTTTTTGGTGTCCCATTTAAAGGCCTAGAATTCCTTCCCATGGTACGCCGCGCGGAGAGCATCTGGTTTTCGGGTCCCCGAAGTCATGATATCGTCGTCCAATGGTTGAGATCTCTGCATTCTGGGCGGAGTCTAGGAGAAACGCCTCTGCACGGGACCAAGCTCGGGAAGGTCGACAGATTCGTGTTCGACTGCGAGTCGGTGAGATTTGCTATTAAGCAACGCCTTAGTCACCACGGATTTGCTCGATAGCAGGGTATAGATCCTCGCCTCACGTCGATGGTTGACGCGGGCAGAACGCCAGCCACAACATCTCATCATTCCGCGACGAACCTGACCGTGGCCGTACCTCAGCCTCCTTCACCGCCTTTTGTGTGCTGGCCTATTGCGTCCCGCAGCCCGCACAGACCAAACACCGGCCTTCCCGGGGGCCGTCAGGCCGCCCCCTGCAGCACTTCTCCACAGAGACTACGTCCTACGGCAGCACGATCCGCGCCTGACACGACGCGCACCGGGCAAAGGGAGTGCGGGCCCCAAGGTGACGTTCGGGCAGCAAGTACGCGTCCGTTGGTGGCGACCTTCATCCCCGTGTTAGCGGGCATCGCGCCGCCCCGGACTGCCCCCGCCCGCTTACCTAGAAGGGCCTGAATCTCAACACCGCCGCTAACGCTATGGCGTCCGGGCAGCCCAAATCGTAGAACTCGAACTCAGAGGTGGCCCCAAATAGGAACCGTCGTTCGCCACGAGCCCAGGCCCCAACGACGCCCGAGTTGCTTGAAATTGGATAGCAAAAGTGAGTCTCTAAGTCTGGCCGTCAAGGTCGCGCCACTCGGGAACCGAGGATGCCTCGGCGCACGATCGGTGCCAGTGGGCGCTCGACAAACTGATTGACAAGATGGGCAAGGAGGAGCGAAGTACATAGGGCAGCCATGACGTTCCACGCGAAGCCGATGTCCTTCAGCAGGTAGTTGATGATCATATAGCCAAGGGTGCTGTGTATGAGGTACAACGGATAGGTGAGCGCCCCCAGTCGGGAGAACGCGACCTGCAGGACCCCCGCACGGCGGGCTCGAAGGACGACCACGAGAGCGCACAACAGGATGGCAATCACCGACGCAGCCACAAGCGGGTCGTAAGAGCCATCCTCTTTGTTCGCCGCGTTCATCCCGGCAGAGAACAAAGACGCGCCCGCTGACAGAGATGCCAAAAGCAACAGGCCAGGTGAGCGTCCGCCACTAGCTAGAGCATACATGGCAATGCCTAGGCAAAAGTATGCAGCATAGTCTGGTTGAAGAATTATCTCAAGGGGTTCCCAGCCGCCCAAATTGGCGGCACTAGCGGATTGCAGAGCAGCGGCGGTAACGAGTCACGCCCAGGCGAGACCTATAAGCCGACCTCGACTTATGCCGATTGTGGTTAGAATCGCCACCATGATATAAAAGCGCAACTCCGACCAAAGAGTCCAGTAGACGGGCTCAATATAGTCAACATTGATTAGATTTGGAACCATCGTCAAGTTCACGAGATATTCGCGCAAAGATACACCGGATCTCCAGCTGGGTCGACAAGTGGAAATAAGCAAGGTACTGATCGTCGCGCAGGCGAGGTAAGCCGGCCACAACCTGGCGACGCGCGAGGCTACGAACATTCGCAAGGACTTGGAGATCGAACTGTGAGCTATAACGAACCCGGAGATGACAAAGAAGAGGTCGACGCCGAGATACCCATAGCGAGATATCGACGAGATTATTGGAAGGGTCGCACCTGAGATTTTCCCGTTTACAATGCCACTGTAGGTAAAATGACTTATAGCCACGGCCATGGCCGCCACGAAGCGCATAAGGTCTACGCCAGCGAAACGCGTAGGCTGCGAACCTCCGACTTCAGGTCCAGGATGGCTCATCTTCCAAACCCTTCTCAGCCCCGCTCGGCGGTAACCATATGACTCAAGAGTCAACCCCGACCCACGCAACCTACGCCCAGAGTTGGGCATAGCATTCTGCAAACGGGGCGAACGTCGCCTTCGCGCTAAAGTGATCGAGAGCGCGCTGCCTTGCTCTCTTTGACATTTCCATTCCGCCACCTTGTAGAATTTCTGCGGTCCGTTTCGCCATTTGCTCAACCATAACGTCGTCAGGCTGATCGATCAAGAAACCAGTCACGCCATCGACAACAGTCATTTCGGTCCCCGCGGTCCGCGTGACTACGGTAGGCAAGCCGCACGCCATGGCCTCTATCACTGCGATGCCAAGGCCTTCTTCGTAAGAGGCTTGCCAAAATACCGAGGAAGACCTGAGCAGAGAATAGACGTCTGCGTTGGTCAAATCAGCAAGAACGCGTACGTGCTTCGAGAGCCCTAAACTGTCGATTTCGGCCAAGAGCTCAGCGGGGTTACCCCTGCCGACTATGGTCAGGTCAGGAGCATCGGGACAGAGCTCGCGCAGCCGGGCATAGGCCCGTATGAGACGTGGGTAGCCCTTTCGGGGTTCACCCAGCCGCCCCAGTGCAACAATTGGGCCACTTGATGCCCGGGTTGGCAAGTCACCGGAAATCGAGATGACGTCGATCCCGGGAGGAGCCAGCACAACCGGCACAACGGGCGCCACTTTGCGAACATGTTCGAGCGCTTCTCTATTTTCAACAAAAACCGCTTTGGAACGGCGGAGTGCGAGCGTTTCCAGTGGCGTCACTAGTCCCGTCATTACTGTCCCCCACAGCCGGTGAAGGCCCCGTCGTGAAGCTAGGATTTCCGCTCTCTCCCACTTGACCGTGGTCGCCATTTGCAAAAATGTCGGTCGCCCCGCAGTGATCGTGGCGCACGCTAACGCCGGCCCGCCCGCGACAACCTGAATCAGATCGAAGCCTTTAAGTGCCTCCGTGAGCGCCGACCGTGGCAGGTAACGGAAGAATTCTATCTCGCGTAGGTTCGAACCCACCGAGTGGACGTCGGCCTCCGTTGAAGGAACTGGGCGTAGTGAAGTCTTCCAGGTCCTAGGATCGAGAGCACTTCGACTCTGAGGGTCGCTCGCCGAATTCGCTAGGTCAAAGACCGTAACGGCATACCCACAGTCGTGCATTTGGCGCAGCATCCACCTGGCTACTGTCTGCACACCACCCGCGGTGCTAAACCCTTGAGTTACCAAGGCGACTCGCTTTGTCTCCTGTGGGTTAGACGTGTCCATCACAGTGTCAAGTAGGCTACCCTGCTCCAGCTGTGCTCGGCGCCAGTTGGAGTAGGCCCAATGAGCCTTCACTCGGTCGGCGGTCATTTGCTCAACGTCCCTCCGCGCATATTCATTCAGCGCCCGGGTCCAAGTGTCGGGAGATAGATCCTCGAGTAGGGTATCTGTTGCAGCCGCCGCGCTAGACCAAGGCGTAGTCCGAGCGAGCATCACCGGGCAGGATGCAGCCAGCGCCTCAACAATGGCGTGACCAAAGTTCTCACTGGCTGTCGGGAGAGCAAGCAGATCCGAATCAGCCAAGCATTTTCTCACTTCATTGGGGGGTATCGATCCGTGAAAGCGGATTGAGACATGCCGGGGACAGCTCCTCGCTAGCTGTTCGCAACGCGTAACATACGGTTTCTCATCATTTCGGTAGCCTCCATAGATGTTGACCTCGATGGGTTCCGTTATCGCCGCGACGGCTAGCAGTAGGCGATCTAGTCCTTTGACAGGCGAGAGTCTGCCAACAAAGGCGACACGCGGTGGGCCGGGTCTCCGCACGAGATTAGGGGCTTCGATATTGAGGAGCGTGTCATTCGGCTTCAAGTCAACCGAAGCGCCATTAATGTGGCGTTGAATGTTGCGCGCTTCTTGGGGGGTTGTCGCGTGCCATCGGATCCCCTTGAGCATGCCTAGGTGTTTGAGTACGAAGATGTAAATGCGCTTGCGTTGAGCCTTAATTGCCAGTGCTCCATCTTCCAGTTCGCCTCGGGGTGCAAGAAGAAACACCGCCTGGCGCCATATGCCGAGGCGTCGGGCGCAGAGCGGGATTAAGGTGTAAACGGGGTCAAATAGAGAGTTTAGATAGACCAAGCGCGGTTCCGCCTGGCGTGAACGCCAGACTTCTTGCAGGACCTTCATCGCACTCGTCTTGTATGTCGCGACGATTCCTGTGTGCTCGGTCCACGTATTTGTCGGAACGTCGAGAGGGGTTCGTTCGCCTAGGTCGTAGCTGCTCGTCACCACTCGCACAAGGTCCTTATTGTGTGTCTTGGCGATCATTGCTTCCAGGCTTCGGACCGGGCCCCCAGCACGAAAGGCGGGTGCAAAATAGTGAGAAAATACTATCCACTGCCCGCGTGTTGAATGCGTATGTCCCTGAGATCCTGGGGCTATGCCTGGTTTCATCACGCTTCCTTAAGTGTATGCGTCATGATGAGCTTCTTTGGGGTCCACTGCAAATGTTTAGTTCAATTGCGCGACTTCTTCTCTCGATCGCCGATCCCGGCGATCAAGAGCTCCGTTAGTCGTGCAGCTCCGACCCTTTTGGACATATGCTCTTGATAGTATGCCACACCGCGTTCGCCCATTTGGAGACGCTCGTTTTCGGGGAGTTTGCTTAGATTGAGAATAGCCTCGGCCAGTGAATGGGGGTCTCCAGGGCTGGCGGTCATTCCTGCTTCCGCGCCGTTAATGAGGTCGCTTGCATCGCCTCCCACGGAGACGATGGCGGGAGTTCCACTCGCGAGGATGGCCTGGACCTTGCTGGGCATCGTTGTTCGGTAGAGTGGCTTATCTTGTAGAATCACAAGTTGTGCGTCTACCACAGAGCTGATTTCGGCGATCTCGGCCTGCGGAACTCTGCCGAGGAAGGTGATGCGGTTCGGTGCAATGGCATCCGCCAGGCGGCGTACTTTGGATTCTTCGACTCCATCGCCAGCAATTAGCAATTTGACATGAGGCGGAGTGAGGCAAATGGCCCTGACCGCAGTTTCTAGATCTTGAGCAGTCCCGATGTTGCCAGCATATAGAATCAGGAATTCGTTTCGGTCCTCCGTGAACCGGTTCCGGATCGTGGTGACCCTTCGCCTGGGATAAAATAGTTTCTCGTCTATCCAATTGTAGATGTGATGGATCTTTTCTTCCGGCACTCCACGCGATGCAAGTAGGGACCTGGCCCCTGGTGAGATCACCACGATAGCCGAAGCACGCTTGTACATTTGTCCTACAAAAGCTGTTAAGCCTTTTTCGGCGATTCTTGCTATGGGGCTCGACTGTGTGATTTCACTTTGGACAACCGAATCCGGCCAAATGTCCTGAACGGTCACTATATAGGGCGTTCGCCGAAAAATCCTGGCCAGTATTGCTGGCAAACTTGCCGTAGCCGGTGTTCCGTAAACGAAGTGTACGTCAGGTTGGTGTGAAGCGATTGCCATCAGGGAGGCGGACACCGCCCAAGAAATGTAGTTGGCCAACCTCTTGGTGGGCGATGTGTCGTGACTCGGGTACAGGGGGGTTCGTGTTACTTTGAATCCTTGGGAGTCCTCGCGTTGGTATCGATGAGACGCGTATCCGGGTGCGACTTTGCCGTCCGGGTAGTTAGGGACTCCGGTGATGACATCTACGTCCCAGCCACAATCTCTGAGGCCTTGCGCAATCCAGAGCGGCAGCGTTACTGGTTCTGGTGGCCACCACTGCGTGACAAGACGAACGTGGCCTAGGATCATCGTGCTGGGACCCCTTTTACGCGTTTGCCGTTCTCGACGTCGGAGACTACGACTGCTCCCGCACCTATCACCGTACTTTCTCCGATCGTGAGGTTCGGGAGGACGCAAGCGCAGGTCCCTATGAAGGTGCGCGCGCCGATTTCAACGGTTCCTGAGATGGAGGCCAGTGGGCAGATCGTTACATGGTCATGGACGATCACATCATGTCCGAGGGTTGAGTTCGGGTTGACCTGGACGTGCCTCCCGAGGCGCACATTGGTGGTGGCGCTCACGCCGGCGCACACCACTGTTCCCGGTCCCAATTGAATCTCGTCACCTAGATTTGCCTTCGGGTGGACAAGCGTTGCTGGTTTCCATCCGTAGAGGGAGAGGTTTTGGTCTATGCGCTTCCTAGCGACCACGTCGGCGATTCCGATGACATAGCGCTCCACCGGGCCCGGAGGTCTCATCAAAATGTCAAGGCTTCCGTGGATCTGATACCCGAGACGTCCCACGCGCTGTCGATTTTCATCATTGGGCGCATCGTCGAGGAAGCCTTCAATCTCCCAGGTTTGTCCGATGTCATTAATTGCCTTTACTACTTGCTCGACTTCGCGTCCGAATCCGCCCGCACCGATGATCCAAAGTGAAAAAGTCACTGATTCTTCTCCGACTGGGTGCCGGTGAATTCTGCCATGGTGGCCACCCCGGCGCCGCTAATGCCCTCTCGGCGCAACACGGAGCCGATCGTCTTCTTGAGGATCTTCGCGTCGCCGCGGGCACTGCGTCCGTCAACGTATTCCACGTCTAGTCTAAGGCGTTGTTCCCACGTCAGGGTGTTGCGTCCAGAAACTTGTGCCAATCCGGTCATTCCCGGCCTGACGTTGTGTCTGCGGGCTTGCTCCGGCGTGTACAGGGGAAGATAGTGCATCAAGAGTGGGGCGAGGCCCTACTATGCTCATATCGCCTCGCACGACGTTCCAAAGAGTGGGAATTTCGTCTAGGCTCGTGCTTCGCAGGAATTGTCCGAATGGTGTGAGTCGATCTTCGTCGGATACCAGCCCTGCCTCTGCGTCAAGCTCTTTCATTGTCCGGAATTTGATCAGTTCAAAGGGTTCCCCATGCAGGCCCGGGCGGACCTGACGGAACAGGACCGGGCGTCCGAGGTAGTGGCGCACGGCGACGGCCGTGGCCGCCTGGACTGGGAGGGACAAGGCGAGGGCTGGCACGGCGATAGCGAGGTCCATGACTCTCTTGGCATCGAGTGTCACGCGAGTGCCTCCTCCAGTGCGGCGTGGACGCGCGTGACGGCTTCGTCGCTCAGGTTAGAGCCGCTGGGCAGCGTCACACCGCGGGCAAACAGCGTCTCGCTCACACTGCCGCCGAAGGCGCGCGCGGAGCGATAGACCGGTTGCAGGTGCATGGGCTTCCAGAGGTGGCGCGCTTCGACGGACTTGCTGCTCAGGGCCGCGACGAGGCTGTCGGCATTCTGGTCATCGCGCTCGATCACGAGGGTGGTCAGCCAGCAGTTGTCCGTGCGCGTTGCTGAGTCGTCGAAGAGGAAGCGGACGCCGTCGATGTTGACGAGGGCAGCGACATACTGCGCGCGGATCTCGCGCCGGCGAGCAATCATGTCGTCCAGTCGGGTGAGCTGGCCCCGCCCGAGGGCGGCGAGGATGTTGGAGAGGCGATAGTTGTAGCCGATCTCGGTGTGTTCATACCACGGCACCGGCTCGCGGGCCTGGGTCGAGAGTTTGCGCGCGTGCGCGATCAGCTCGTCGTCGTTGCTGAGGAGCATCCCGCCGCCCGAGGTCGTCAGGATCTTGTTGCCGTTGAACGAGAGCACACCGGCGGCACCGAAGGACCCGGCAGCACGGCCCTCGAAGTTGGCGCCGAGCGCCTCGGCGGCGTCCTCGAGGAGCGGGATCCCGAGCTCCGCCAGGCCAGGCTCGAGGACGTCATAATCGCACGCGCGGCCGAAGAGGTCGACGGGGCACGCGGCAACCACGTCCACGCCCTTGGAGCGCAGCGTGCGGGCGGCCTCCAGCATGAGGTGGGGATCGACATTGCCGTCACTGGCCTGCGAGTCGACGAAGACCGGTTCCGCCCCGGTGTAGGCGATGGCGTTCGCCGTTGCGGCGAAGGTCATGGTCGGGCACAGCACGGCCGTGCCCGGTCGCGCACCGAGGTGCAGCAGGGCCAGGTGGAGGGCCGCAGTGCCTGAAGACAGGGCCAGCGCATTCCTGACTCCTACCTGCTCGGCGATCTCGGCCTCGAAGGCGTCGACGTGGGGGCCGAGTGGGGCGATCCAGCCCGAGCGGAGGGCATCGAGGACGAAGCCCTCCTCGACCTCGGTGACCTCGGCCTTGGAGAGGTGGATGCGCTCGGTCATACGACCAGCTCGCGTGAGATGGCGGCCGGGATGGCCGTGGCGCCCCCACCGGCGGCGACATCGTGCATCCAGGCCATGGCTGTCGCGTCGGTGGAGAGGTGCGTCATGTCGATGCGGTCCGGGTCTAGGCGGGGGACGGAGACGCTGGAGATCAGCTCGTGGCCGGTCGTGTTGATGACCTCGCCGGGGGTGAAGAGCTCCTCCGACATCTTCTCGCCCGGCCGCAGCCCCGTATAGGTGACGTCGATGTCCGTGCGGCCCGACATCTCGATGAGCGTCTTGGCGACGTCGTCGATCTTCACCGGCGACCCCATCTCGAGGACCATGACCTCGCCGTCGCGGCCGATCGCGGCCGACTGGAGCACGAGCTGGCAGGCCTCGGGGATGAGCATGAAATAGCGTTCGACGTCGGGGTGGGTGACCGTCACGGGACCGCCCTTCTCGATCTGCGCGGTGAAGGCCGTCAGCACCGAGCCCCGCGAGCCGAGGACGTTGCCGAATCGCACGCTGACATAGGTGTTGTCGTCCTTGTCGGCGAAGGACGCCGTCAGCCGCTCGGTGATCCGCTTGCTGTATCCGAGGACGCAGCACGGGTTGGCGGCCTTGTCGGTGGAGATGTTGACGAAGGTCTTGACCCCGACGGCGAAGGCCGCGCGCAGCACGTTGAGCGTGCCGACGACATTGGTCTTCCACGCCTCCATCGGATACTGCTCGAGGAGGGGGAGGTGCTTGAGCGCCGCGGCGTGGAAGACGACATCGGGCCGGGTGATCTCGAAGACCTCGTGCATCCGCTCGGCGTCCCGGATGTCGGCGAGCACGACGGTGTCGTCGTCGAGCAGGCCCTGACCGGTCAGCGACACCTGGGTGCCGTGCAGGCCCGACTCGTCACGGTCGAGCATGAAGAGCTTCGCCGGTCCGAACTTCGCGATCTGCCGGCACAGCTCCGAGCCGATCGACCCGCCGGCGCCGGTGACGAGGATGCGGTGACCGCGCATCGAGCCGGCGATCGCGTCGAGGTCGAGCTCGACCGGGCGCCGGCCGAGCAGGTCACGCACGTCGAGGCTGCGCAGGTCCGACGCCTTGGGCCCCCCGAGCATCTCGCTCGCCGGCGGCAGCACGAGCACCTCGAGGTCGGCCTCGTCGGCGCGCCGGCGCAGGTCGTTGAGCATGTCGGAGTGGGCGCTCGGCACCGCGATCGCGAGCACCTCGGCTTCGGTCCGCGCGGCGACGGCGACGAGGTCGTTGCGGTTGCCGAGGACGCGCACTCCGTCGATGCGCAGCCGACGCTTGCGGGGGTCGTCGTCGAGGACGGCGACCGGGACAAGGCCGGCGCCGGGGTCTCGCACCAGGGCGCGCACCAGTTGCCGTCCGCCTTCGCCCGCCCCGAAGATCAGGGTGCGCCGGCTCCCGGAGGTGTTCGCCACCCCGGCTCGAGTGCGCACCGCGCCTCGAGTGCGCACCGCGCCTCGAGTGCGCACCGCGCGCAGCACGAATCGGGCGCCGAACATGGTTAGAACGGAAAGCGCGCCACCGGTGACGGGCAGGCTGCGGGGCCCGAGATCCACTGGCGCGGCGAGCACGAGGAAGAAGAGTGGCACCATCCACAGAAGGGCCGTCTCTGCGATATCGAGGATCTCCTCATAGGACCCGCGGACGTGGCCGACGGCATAGGGCCCCCAGAGCGTGCCGATGAGCAGGTGCGCGGCGACAGCCAGAATGAGGCAGTTGGTGACCGGGCGGCTGAAGGACTGGCCGAGGTCGAGATCGAAGCGCAGGGTCGCCGCGACGTAGAAGCACACGACGATGGCGAGCGCATCGACCACACACCACAGACAGCGCCGCACGCCGTCCACCGTATGCCTAGCCATCAGACGTCCGCCGTCCTCGAAATGGGGGACGCCGCGCCGCCGGACGGGCACTGCCGCCCGGAGACGGCGGCGCGTAGCGTGAAGGGCATGGCATCAGATGGCCCCACGGGGGACGACGAGGGGCTCGTGCTCTTCGTTTGCGAAGGAAATGTCGCTCGATCCGCCTTCGCCGAGGCCGTCATGGCCTCGCGGCTCTCCGGTTTGGGTGTGGCGGTCGCGAGCGCGGGCACGCGAGCCGTGGTCGACGCCGACCTCGACCCGTTGGCGCGGACTGCGGCGGAGCGGCTGGTGGGGGAGGTGGCGCCCTTCCGCGCCCGCCAGCTCGTCACGGAGTTGATCGAGCCGGCCGGCGTGGTTTTGTGCGCCACCCGCGCGCAGCGCGACGACGTCGCCCGGCTCAGCCCACGCGCGATGTCGCGCACCTTTGCGTTGCGCGACTTCGGGACGCTGCTTGCGCACTGGGACGGGCATACGGTCAGCGGGGACGTGGACGCACCGCTCGTCACGCTGCTTGTGCGTGTCGCGGCTGCCGAACGCGGGCTGGTGCCGTGGATGAGCGCCGACGCGGTCGATGTGGCCGATCCATACGGCCGCGGGGCGGCCGCATTCGACAGGATGCGCGAACAGATGCTGCCGAGCCTGCAGCAGATCGAGGACGCCCTCATCGCGCTGCGGGAGTTGAGGGGTTCACATCAGGGAGCTCCGCGGGCGCCACGGCCGTAGCCCCGCTCGCCAAATCGCCCTGCCACAGCTCCAGGTCGGCTTCGGATCGGGGCGAGCGACTGGTCGACTTCCGCGTGCGGGTGCCGTCGGGGGAGTAGTCATAGCGGTAATAGCCGTAGCGGTTGGACTCGTCACGCGGCACCCGGTTGATCACGATGCCGAGCACATTGGCGTTGACTGTTTCCATTGAGGCGAGAGCCCGCTGCAGCATCGCGTCGTGCGCGACCCCGGCACCAACGACCACGATTGCGCCGTCGACGATGGTGGCGATGATTGCGCTGTCGGTGACGGGCAGCAACGGTGGGGAGTCGATGATGACATAGTCAAAGCGCTCCTCGAGCTGCTGCACGAGGCTGCGCATGGCCTGCGATCCGAGCAACTCTGAGGGGTTGGGCGGTGTGGCCCCGGAGCCAAGCACGGTCAGGCCGCGCTGGAAGGGCTGCAGCACGTCGTCGAGATCGGCGCGCTGGATGAGCACGTCGGTCAGGCCCACGGCACCGCTCATGCCGAGATATTCGAGGAGCTTGGGGCGGCGCAGGTCGCCCTCGACGAGGCAGACGCTCAAGCCGGCGTCAGCCAGGGCGATGGCGAGATTGGCCGCGGTGGTGGTCTTGCCCTCGCCAGGCACCGAGGAGGTGACGCTCAGTGATTTGGGGTGATCCGTGGCGTCCACGAACTGCAGGTTGGTGCGCAGCCCGAGGAAGGCCTCCGAGCGCACCGATTTCGAGCTGGACCTGAGCACGAGCGGCGACTTCTGGGCCGTCGAGTCGAAGGGGATGCCGCCGAGGATGGTCGCGTCGGTGACCTCCTTGACATCGTCCTCGCTCTTGATCGTGGTGTCGAGCATGTCGCGCAACACGGCCAGGCCGAGGCCGGCGAGCAGGCCGAGCACCGCGGCGAGGGCGAGATTGCGGACCGGGCGCGGGCTGACCGGCACTTGCGACTCGGTCGCGGGCTTGACGACGGTTACCTTGACGGGGCTGGCCTTGTTGCCCTCGACCTGCTCGAGTTCGTCGACGGTCTTGGGGAATTCCTCGCCGATGGCCTGGGCAACGGCTGCCGCCTCCGATGGGCTATATCCCGTGACGCGCACATCGATGAGCACGGTGTCGGCGGGCACGCTCGCGGTCACTCGCCGGGCCAGGCTCGCCGAGGTCTCATCGACTCCGGTGCTGTCGATGACCGGGCCCAGCACCTTGGGGGTGGAGATCAGTTGGGAATAGGACTTCACCCGCTGCTGGGTGAAGGTGCTGCCCTGGAGCAGGGCGCCGCTGTCTTCCGATCCGGCGGTCGAGACGAAGAATTGCACACTGGACTGATAGGTGCGGGTCGTGAAGGCCGTCAGCAGGGTCGCGATGACCAGGACGGTGACGAGGGCAGCGGCGATGATTGGCCACCGCTTGCGCACGATCCGCAGATAGTCCTGCAATTCCATCGGTGGCGTCGGCTCCGCTCTGGTCGGTGGCACAGACGGCCTCTGAGAGCGGGCAGGACGCCTCGAGGAGGCATGCGCCGGTGGGCACGTCCTGCGAGAGCGACGCATCGCAGCGCCGGGGCGTCACCGGTCAGGCGATCCCGTGGCGCGGCATGACAGAGGTCCTCACGGCCGGGTGGCTGGGGGATTCGACCTTAACTCACAGTAAGCTCAATTGTCACGTCCTCCCCATGGGGGACACAACAGAGCGTTATAAACCCAGGTCAGCGACCGCGGCGAGCACCTGCTCGGCGAGCTCGGGGCGGCATACGATCAGGTCCGGCAGGAGCACATTCTCCTGGTTATAGACCAGGGGCGAGCCGTCCACACGGCTCGTGTGCAGTCCAGCGGCGGCGGCGACGGCGACGGGGGCGGCGGAGTCCCATTCATACTGTCCGCCGGCGTGCACATAGGCGTCCGAGGTGCCGTCGAGCACCGACATGGCCTTCACACCGGCGGAGCCCATGGGCACCAGCTCGGCGGTGAGGGCACCGACGAGGGTGGGCAGCCATACCGGCGGGCGGGAACGGCTGACGGCCAAGCGGAGCGGGCCGTCGTGGGGGTCGGGCAGGGGCGGGGGAGCGACGGTGGAGTGCACGACGCCGCGGGCCGGCATCGCGACGGCGCCTTCGGTGAGCTTGCCCTTCTCCCACAACGCCACATGCACAGCCCAGTCGTCACGCGGCCGCTCGGAGAACTCGCGGGTGCCGTCGAGCGGGTCGACGATCCAGACGCGTTCGGCGCTCAGACGGGCCTTGTCGTCGGCGCCCTCCTCGGAGAGCACGGCGTCCTGGGGGCGGGCCTGCGCCAGCGCGGCCATGAGGAAGTCGTGGGAGCCGAGGTCGCCGGCGCTCTTGAGGTCCTTGGGGTCACCGTCCTGCGGGAAGTCCGCGCGGATGGTCAGCAGGATGTCCCCGGCCTCGTGGGCCAGGTCGGCGGCGAGTTGGCCGTCGGTGCGTGCGTCAGTCACAACGCTCTCTTTCGTGAGATGGCGGGAGGGTGGAAGCAGCAAAGAGGTGCGCTCAGCGCAGGTCCTCATCGGGCGGGACGGTGACGGGGGAGGGCTTGGGTTCGCGCCGCCCGATGGGCACGTGGATGAAGGCGCGCCGGCCGTGGGCGTGCTTGATCAGCCCCCACACGACGGGCCCGAGGATCGCCATCGCCGCGCCGATGATTCCCACCCACACCGGCGGCACCTTCAGGAGCCCGAGACCGGTGAGGGCGAGCACGATCGCGATGCCGCGGCGCAGGATCGACTGCGAGACGAAACCTGCCAGCCGGGCGCCGAGGAAGGTTCCTGGGCTGCCGCCAATGATCAGCGGCAGCAGGATCGCCCAGTCCATTCCGGAGACCATGACGTGCGAGATGGCGGCCGAGAGCACCAGGGGGATGGCCTGGACCAGGTCGGTGCCGACGAGCCGGCGCGCCGACAATGTGGGATAGAGCAGCAGCAGGCTGATCATGATCAGCGACCCCGACCCGACGCTGGTCAGGCCGACGAGCAGACCCCCCAGGGCTCCCACGAGGAAGGTCGGCAGCGGCCGCACGGCCGGGTCCGGCCGGCCGTCGTCGGTGTAGTCGCCGCGGCGCATCTCCAGATAGATGCGCATCGTCAACGTGGAGGCGGCGAGCAGCAGCGCCACGCCGATGGCCTTCTTGACGAACGCCTGCTGATCCTCCGGTTCGCCCGTCGCGGCGATGATCCACGCCCCAGCGAATGCCGTCGGCACCGATCCGAGGATCAGCCACATGGCCAGCCGCAGGTTGGGGGAGCCGTGCTTGTAGTGCACTGCGGCGCCCACGGATTTGTTCACCGCGGCCGCGACGAGGTCGTTGGCGACGGCCGCCGTCGGGGGGATGCCGAGGAAGATCAGCGCCGGCGTCATCAACGCGCCGCCGCCCATGCCGGTCAGGCCGATGACGATGCCGACGAGGAACGCGACAGCCAGCAGTCCCGGGGTGTCGGCGGTGATCAGATCGCCCATTCCAGCACCTCTTCCGATGTCAGGTGGCCCCGCGAGCGCAACAGATCGAGCACCTGCTCGACGGCCGCTTCCACGCTGATGCCGGTCGTGTCGATCGCCAGGTCGGCGTCGGTCGGGTCCTCATACGGGCTGCTGATGCCCGTGAACTCCGGGATCTCACCGCGCCGCGCCTTGGCATACAAGCCCTTGCGGTCCCGCCGCTCGCACTCGGCGAGCGGAGTGGAGATGTGGATCAGCAGGAAGTCGCCGCCCGCCTCGGTGACCATGTCGCGCACCGCGTCACGGGTGCTGGCGAAGGGGGCGATGGGGGAGCAGATGGCGACTCCGCCGTGCCGGGAGATCTCGGCGCCCACCCACCCGATCCGGCGGATATTCGTCTCCCGGTCGGCGGCGGAGAAGCCGAGACCGGCGGACAGGTGGCGCCGGACCAGGTCGCCGTCGAGGAGGGTGACGCTGCGGGCGCCGTCCTCGACGATGGCGTCGCGCACGCTGCGGGCGACGGTGGACTTGCCGGAGCCGGACAGGCCGGTGAAGAAGAGCACGAGCCCGTGCCGGGCCTCGGCGGTATGCCGCGGGCTCAGCTCGAGCAGTTCGCCGCCGCTGTATGCCGCGAGCACCTGGTCGCGCTTAGCGCGCGTCGCCCGGCGGTCGAGCGGGATGGCGACGACATCGCCCCGGCCGATGCGCGCGGCACCCGACAGCGCCGAGCGGATCAGCGTCACGCCGGTGGAATGCGCAGCCAGGGTCGGCCCTGCCAGCACCAGGAAGGCCAAGGGCCGGTGCCCGGCGTTCGCGGCGATCTCGAGCAGGTCCTCTGTCGTGATCGTGCGGTCGACGATCACCGCGACCTGATCCGCTGACACCTCGCCCGGACGGGGATCGGTGTAGTAGCGCTCGAAGGTCCGCGGTGAGGGACTCGACAGCCACGCCGGCTCGGCCTCGACCTCCAGACACCCGTCATGGACGGTCTCGCCCGTCGCGGCGAGGCGCGCGAGCGGCACTCCCTCCGGGTCGACGATTTCCACAGCCCCGGCGCTCGCGGCTTGCTCGGCGATTGCGGCGGGCAGGTGCACGCTCACCGGCCCACCCGGGCCGACCGTTATCCCAGGACCAAAGACGCCGCGCCGGAGCAACTCGAGGTCGTCGAGCACATCCGGTGGCGGGCAATACTGTGGTGGACTCGGAGCCTGGGTCACGACCGACCATTGTGCCAGCCGATATGTCCCACCCGTCACACCCTCGACTCGCGCGCGCCGTGCCAGGCCTGCTGCTCAGTCCCGCTAGCTGCGTGCAGATGCC
Source organism: Nostocoides australiense Ben110 (assembly GCF_001050535.1). Classification (GTDB taxonomy): domain Bacteria; phylum Actinomycetota; class Actinomycetes; order Actinomycetales; family Dermatophilaceae; genus Nostocoides_A; species Nostocoides_A australiense. Next base: position 568,614 of record NZ_HG764815.1, read on the forward strand.
CGTTGCAGCGAAATCACTGCTTTAGCAGTGATTAGGCAACATACATAACCGAGCGCGAAACGGCACTTGTGGATAACCCGACGGGCTCGGCGCCAGCGCCGGGCACGATCGAGACATGGGCAACCGGTGGCGGCAGCGAGGGGTGATTATCCCGCCTCTTGCCGAGCTGCCGCTCATCACGGTCACGACGGCGCTCGAGACGATGTCCTGGGCCGCCGTCCAGTGGAAGGTCGACAGCGGACGCTGGCAACGCTTTCACCAGGGGGTCTACATCACGCACAGCGGGCCGGTCGATTGGCCCACGCGCGCCGTGGCCGGGTGGCTCAGCGTGACACGGCCGTCGACGGCGGAGATTCACCGCCTCTCGAAGGAGCCCGGCTACCTCTTGGAGCAGCGTCTGGCTGGCTTGGGGGGCTGGTCCGCCGCCTATGTCGAGGGTCTCACCACCGACGAGCCGGAGGTCGTGGAGCTTGTCGTCCCACGCCGCCGCAGCCCCGCAGTTCCCGAGGGGGTGCGTTTGACCCGGTCCGATCTGCCCATGGTGCGGGCCAATCTGTGGCTTCCGCGCACGAGCATCGAGTCGACGGTGATCATGCTTGCCGCGCGCGAGGACACCGATTCGACGTTGGCGCTAGTCGGCCGTGCCTTGCAGGATCGCAAGACCACGATGACCCGGCTGGCCGGCGAGCTATCGCGCTGGACGCGGCATCCAGCAGGTTGCTGGCTCCCCGAGGTCCTGACCTCCGACAACGACGGAGCCGAGGGCACGCTGGAGTTGCGGTGGGCCCGTGACGTCGAACAGGCCCACGGCATCCCTCCTGCCAGTCGCCAGGCCCGCCAACTGATCGGAGGTGTCGGCTGCCGGCACGATCTGACGTACGACGAGGGCCCGCCTGCGCATCGAGCTCGACGGCTTCCTCTTTCACGATCGCGCCCGGGCGCGAACCGACCGCAAGAAGGCCAACGCAACGGTGGTCTCCGGGCGCTCGCAATTGCGCTACGGCTGGAGCGAGGTCGTTGACGAGCCCTGCGTGACCGCCGCGGAAGTCATCACGTTCGCCAGCTCACGGGGCGCCCGCTGGACCACCCACCCTTGTCGACGCCCCCATTGCGCTGTCGTCCGCTGACTCCTTGGGTGTGGCGAAATCCGCGCCAAGGCACAGATATCGCCACACGTTGTTAGCGCGTTAGTCGTCACGGCCGGCGCCGGGTCCGGGGTATACTGCGAAGGTCGCCGGCTCGGGGAAGCCAGCGTCGATGGCGAGGCGTTTGAGGAGTTCGGTCACCTGCTCGACCAGTTCCTTTGGCACCAACGCGATCGCCGAGCCGCCGAAGCCGCCGCCGGTCATCCGGGCACCCAGGGCACCGGCGGATTCCGCGGCTGCGGTCACCAGGTCGAGTTCTGGGCAGGAGACCTCGAAGTCGCTCCGCAATGACGCATGGCTCGCGGTGAACAGCCGGCCGAGCTCGGCCCAGTCGCCCGCCCGCATCGCGGCCACGGCCTGCCGGACTCTCGCGATCTCGGTGACGACATGCCGCACCCGCCGCGCCAGCACCTCCGATGACTCACCCTCGACGTGACCTTTAGCCCCCAGCCGGGTGGCCGCCGTCGTCAGATCGGCGGGCTCAATCTCACGCAGGCTCGGGACACCCAGCGCCGCGGCGGCGCGTTCGCAGGAGGTGCGGCGGGCGGCATACTGCCCGTCCACCAACGCATGCTCGGCGCGGGTGTCGATGACGAGCAGGGTCAACTCGGCCTCGTCGATGGGGAAGGGCACCTGCTCGGTGGCGCCGTCTCGGCAGTCGAGCAGCAGCGCATGCCCGGCGGTCGCGAGCAGCGAGGCCGACTGGTCCATGCCCCCGGTCGGGGCGCCCGCGATGTCGTTCTCGGCGCGACGGCATACCTCGACCAGACGTCGACGGTTGGCATCGTCGGCCAGCAGGCCCAGGCCGTAGAGATCGGACAGGGCGGCGCCGACAGCGCACTCGAGCGCCGCCGAACTCGACAATCCCGACCCGAGCGGCACCCGGCCGTCGAGGATGACGTCGGCTCCGCCCACCGCATACCCGGCCTCGCGCAGCGCCCACGGAACCCCGGCGGCATACGCCGCCCAGCCACCGGGCGTGCCGGGCCCGATGTCGTCCAGGGCGACCTCGACGACTTCGACGGTCTGGACGCTGCGCACCCGCAACCGGTCGTCATCGCGGCGGGCCGCGGCGGCATACGTCCGCTGCGGCAACGCGATCGGCAGGGCCAGCCCGTCGTTGTAGTCGGTGTGCTCACCGATCAGATTCACCCGGCCCGGCGCCGACCAGACCCCCTCCGGGGCGCGCCCGAAGGTCTCGGCGAAATGCGTGCGCAACTGCATTCCTGCGAGTCTACGGACGACCGATACCGGTTTGGGCGCGTCGGTCCCGGCTGACACAATCGCGGGCATGTCCAGTGACACCACCGCCGTCGCGCGCCGCCAGCGCATCTTCTCCGGGATGCAGCCGACCTCCGACTCGCTGCATCTGGGCAACTACCTCGGCGCGCTGGTGAACTGGGTGGCCCTGCAGGAGGAGTACGACGCTTTCTACGGGGTCGTCGACCTGCACGCCCTGACTGTCCAGACCGAGCCGGCCGTGCTGCGGGAGCGGTCGCGGCGCACGGCGGCGCAGTACCTCGCCGGCGGCGTGGACCCTGCCCGCTCGACGCTGATGCTGCAGTCGATGGTGCCCGAGCACACCGAGCTGTCGTGGCTGCTGGCCTGCCACACCGCCTTCGGCGAGGCGAACCGGATGACCCAGTTCAAGGACAAGATCGCCAAGGGCCAGTCGGCCAATGTCGGGCTGTTCACCTACCCGATCCTCATGGCGGCCGACATCCTGCTCTACGACGCCGACCTGGTGCCGGTGGGCGAGGACCAGCGCCAGCACCTGGAGCTCACGCGCGATCTCGCCGAGCGGGTCAACGGGCGCTTCCCGGGCACCTTCGTGGTGCCCGACGCCTATATCGTCAAGGGTTCGGCCAAGATCATGGACCTGCAGGATCCGACGGCGAAGATGTCGAAGTCGCTCTCGTCGGACCTAGGTCTGATCGACCTGCTCGATGACCCCAAGCGGATCACCAAGAAGATCAAGTCCGCGGTCACCGACCCCGAGCGGGAGATCCGGTATGACGTGGACGCCAAGCCCGGCGTGTCGAACCTGCTGGTGATCCACTCGACGCTGTCGGCGACGCCCATCGCGGAGCTGGAGCGGGCGTTCGAGGGCAAGGGCTATGGGGACCTGAAGGGCGAGGTGGCCGAGGTCGTCGTCGCCGCTCTCGAGCCCTTCCAGTCGCGGATGGCCGAACTGATGGCCGACCCGGCCGAGCTGGACCGGATCATCACGGCCGGGTCGGACAAGGCCCGCGAGGTGGCGTCGGTGGTGCTCGGCCGCCTGCACGACGCCCTCGGGCTGCTGCCGCGGGTCCGATGAAACCCGATACTTCGGGCACGCGTTTTCGCGTTGACCCCGCGCACCGGTAGCCTCCGTTCTCGTGCTCACGATCGGGGTCGCCATCGATGTGCCCGAACCCTTCGGGAGCGTGCTGCAGCACGCGCGGGTCGCTGCCGGCGACCCGCTGGCCAAGGCCATCCCGCCGCACGTGACCCTGCTGCCGCCGACCGTCGTCAGCGGACCCGAGTCGATGGAATTCGAGGCGCACTGCGAGCGGGTGGCGGCGGCATACCGTCCCTTCGAACTGGAACTGGACGGCACCGGCACCTTCCGGCCGGTCTCACCGGTCGTCTTCGTCGCCCTCGCGCAAGGCGCGGAGCAGTGCTCGGCGCTGGAGCGCGCCGTGCGAGCGGGGCCGGTCGAGCGGCTGCTGGATTTCCCCTATCACCCGCACGTGACCATTGCCCACCACCTGCCCGAGGAGGCGCTCGCCGCGGCCGAGTGCTCGCTGGCAGACTTTCGGGCCGCGTTCACGGTCTCGGCCTTCCATCTCTATCACCATGGAGCCGATGAGATCTGGCGGCCCGTGGTCGCCTTCGAACTCGGGGCCCGCGTGCCCCGGTGACGGACAAAGGCGTGCCGGTATGCAGTCGCTGAAGGATCTTTGGAAGCGCTTCAGCGTCTCGTCGGTATGGCGGGCGTGGCAGCGCTACTCGACCGCGCGCGGCAGCCTGATGGCCGGCGGGGTCACCTATTTCGCGTTCTTCTCGCTCTTCCCGGCGATCGCGCTGGGGTTCACGATCTTCGGGCTCGTGCTGCGCGACCAGCCGGGGATCCTCGCTGACGTGCAGGAGGCCATTGAGAAGCAGTTGCCGGGGTTCATCCAGTCCCCGGACAATCCGGACGGGCTGATTCCGCTGTCGATCCCCAGCGGCACGACCCTGAGCGTCACGGCCCTGATCGGTGTGCTCGGCCTGCTGTGGGCGGGCCTGGGGTGGATGGGGGCGCTGCGCGACGGCATCCGCACGATCTTCGGGGCCCCTGGCTCGCCGGGGAATGTCGTGACCGCCAAGCTGCGCGACCTGCTCGTGCTCGTGACGATCGGGTTGGCGATCGTGGTGACGGCGGTCTTCAACGCGGCGACGAGCGCCGTGGCGGAGTGGGTGTCGGAGCGTGTGGGCCTGGGGAGCCAGACCTGGATCGTCACGATTGTCGGGTTGCTCGCGTCCTTCCTGGCCAACGCGCTGCTGGTGGCCATCGTGTTGCGCGTGCTGTCGGGCGTGGACCTGCCGTGGCGGGCGGTGCGCAATGGCGCGCTCTTCGGGGGCGTGGCGCTGACCTTGCTGCAGACGTTCGGCACGCGGCTGATCGCCGGGACGATGGACAACAAACTGTTCGCCTCGATCGCCCTGGTCGTCGGGTTGCTCGCGTTCATCAACCTGATCTCCCGGGCGGTGCTGCTGTCGGCGGCGTGGGCGGCCAATGACGTCGAGGCGCTCCTGGCCTCGGCCCAGTCGCAGGTCAGCGAGGGGGAGCAGCACAAGCTCTCCGAGGGGCCGCTGACCCGGGAACAGGCCGATGCCGAATGGACGGACCGGTCTGTCGGCGGCGGGGTGCCGCGCGGGGCTGGCGGCCGGGTGGCAGCGCAGCGGGAGGCGGCGGGTCCGGTGGCAGCGCAGCGGTCCC
>NZ_HG764815.1:573822-596858 GCF_001050535.1 Nostocoides australiense Ben110
TGTCAAGGGACAGCAGGAACTGCCCAGTGGCGGACATGAAACCTGCCCGCTGACGGTCACGGGAACTGCCCGGTGGTGGCCATGGGATCTGCCCAAGGGGCTGCGGCCACTACCGACCAGGGGCATTCAGTTCAACGGGCTCACCCCTTGGCCGGCGAGTGCCTGGGTGAGTCGCACGCTGTCGCCGCTGGTCTGGCAGACGTGGGCGTGGTGCAGGAGCCGGTCGACGGTAGCGGTGGCCAGTGTCTTGGGCATCAGCTCGTCGAACCCGGACGGGTGCAGGTTCGAGCTGATCGCGACCGAGCGCTTCTCGTAGGCGGCGTCGACGAGCCGGTACAGGCCCTCGGCGGCGTCGACGGCAACCGGTAGCAGCCCGATGTCATCGACGATGACCAAGTCGGCTCGCAGGACGCGGGCGATGGCCTTGGTGACTGTGTCGTCGGCGCGATGGCGGCGCAGCAGGCCGCCGAGGTCTTCCAAGGTGAACCAGGCGACCTTCAGCCCCTGCTCAACGGCAAGTTGTCCGAGTGCTTCCAGCAGGAACGTCTTTCCGGTGCCCGACGGCCCGCACACGACGAGGTTCTCCCGGCGGTGGACCCATTCCAGGGTGCGCAGCGCCTGCTGGGTCGGCGCCGGGATCGAGCAGACCTCGGGCTGCCAGGCATCGAAGGTTTTCCCGGTCGGGAACCCCGCGACCGCCCGCCTGGTCGCTAGTGCGGAGCGTTCCCGACCGGCGACCTCCTCGGCGAACAGCGCCTTGAGCACCTCAGCCGGTTCCCAGCGCTGAGCCTTCGCGGTCGCGACCACCTCGGGTGCGTGGCGACGGATGTGGGGCAGCCGCAACCGACGCAGCAGATCCTCCAGGTCCGCCGGCAGCGCCGGCGCGGACCCAGCCGCCATCGTGGTGCTCCTGGTCGTCATCAGAGCGCCTCGTCTTTGCTGTGCTGGCCGAGTCGTGCCCAGGCGCTGGTGCCCTGGGTCAGCGAGCGATCCTCGCTGGCCCGGTGTTCGCCCGCCTTCGGTGCTCGGGCGTGGTGGTCCAGGATCGAGGACAGGTCGGCTTCGGCGAACCGGCCGTGCACGGCGGCGTGGCCCAGTGCCCAGTCGACCTCGACGGGGTCGAACAGCTTGGCCAGGGCGAGCGCTTCGGTCATCTTGACCCGCATCCGCGGCGTGCCCGCGGCGGCTGCCTCGATCAGCCACAGCCGGGCGCCCTCACCCAGGTCGAGGAACTCCGACTCGGCAGCGTTCCTGGCACGGGGTCGACGGTCCAGCGGTCCCTCGGGCTGGGGTGGGAAGTGGGCGTCGTAGATCTTCGGTGTCCCGGGGGTGGCCCGGTAGTGGCGGGCGATCTCGACAGGGCCGTCGGCGCCGACGTGGACAATCACGACCTGCTCCTCAGCGCCGACACCGTGGACCCGCACCCACACCGTGGCACCGAGCAGCTGATGTGGAACCGAGTACTGGCCGGACTCGAACGTCACCATCGGCGTGTTCACCGGCACCTGTCGAGTGGTGCCGAACGCGACCGTGTGCGGTGTCAGGGCGACCGGGTGGAGTCGGGCGCGCTCCTCGGCGAGCATCTCGACCGGCGGCCGCTTGGTGATCCGGTGCGGGCGGGTGTTGACCTTCTCGCAGAACGCCACACAGGCGGCCTCGAGCTCGGCGAACGAGTCGTAGGCCTCGCGCAGGTTGGTGTCCTTGGGGACGAGGTCGGCCTTGCTGATCTTCACCGACGCCTCGGTGCCGCCCTTGGATGCCGGGTCGGCCGGCACGCAGGTATGCACGCTCATCGAGTAGTGCTCGGCCAACGCGACCAGCTGCGGGTTGCGGACCGGGATCCCGGCGATGTGCTCGACCGTGACGGTCTTCTCGTTGTCGGTCAGCACGTAGGTCGGCACCCCGCCGAGTCGCCGGAACGTGACGTCGAGTGCGGCGAAGACGCTGGGCATGGTCTTGTCCCGCAGCGGCAGCACAACCCGGAACCGGGACCAGGCCAGCCAGGCGACGAACAGGACCGTCTTGACGCCGTCGACGACCGGGCCGTCGCCGTAGTCGTACTGCAGCCACATCCCCGGCTCGGTGATCCAAGGTCGGTGCACCCGCACCCGCCCGGCCCGGTAGGACTGCTTCACGGTCGCGACCGCGCGGCGGGAAGTGCGCTCCGAGCCGGTGTAGCCCAGCGCCACGAGCTTGTCGTGGGCCACGTCGGCGCGGACCTTGCCCTTGGACCGCTCCACCCACTCCTCGACCTTGGGCAGGTACTCATCGATCAGCATCGGCCGACGCGCGGCCTGATCCAGCTCACCGCCGGCGGCACGCCGCTCGACGTAGTGCTTGACCGTGTGGTGGGAGCAGCCAGCCAGCTCCCCAGCATCACGCAACGACCCAGTCAGGTCGTAGGCATTCAAGATTTCCATGATCTCCTCGGCAGACTTCAACTCATCCCTTCCTCGGGAGCGAACGGGCGCATCAGCACCGCTCATCGCACCCGAGGAAAGGGCCTCAACCGCGGACCGCGGCGAGGCAGACGACGTCGTGTCGGGCAGACCCCATGACCGTCAGTGGGCAGTTCTCATGTCCGCCAGCGGGCAGCTTCGTGGCCGTCTCCGGGCAGTTTCTCGTGGCCGCCGACAGTTGCGGCGGCGCTCGGCCTGCGGATCACCGTCGAGCCGATCCGCAAGTCCGAGCGCGGCCAGATCATCGAGTCGCTTCTTGAGGGCCGGACTGCGGACCCGGAGAAGCTGGCACGGCACCCTCGAGAAGCTGCGTACGTCGAGGACCAAGGTTCCTGCCTGAGGTCAGGCCAGTGAGCGTGGACTCCGGCTTCAACAACCGATAGTGGTGGCGACCTGGCCCGTCGACGCGAACCTCGAACCAGCCCGTCATCTCGCCCTTCATTGCCTCCCAGTAGCCACCACCGGCGAACCGCTTCGGAGGCGCCGATGCCACCGCGATCAGCGCGGCTCGCATCGTCGCTCTGACCTTCGCCGGGTATGAGTTCAGCGCAGCCCGCCCCGGATCGGCCTCGGCCGCGTCGTCTGATCGGTGTCGCTTAAGAACACGACGTCATGCGGATCATCCGGCGACTCACCGGTGCGTACGACAGGAGACTTCGACGGCGGCTTCTTGCGCTTGCGCCGATCGCGTGGGTCTGGATTCATCACTGCACATCATCGCTGGCGGCTCTGACAACCCCGAGCTGCCACATTGTGTTGTCCGGGCGCTGCGCTCAGACGGCTACCAGCGCAGCCGGCAAAGCTCTCGGCGCAACGCCGGGCCGTCCGTGTTGTGCGCCGCTTGCCCGACGGTGCACTGCTGCGAAGCTGACCGAGTCGTCTGACGCCATGAGCCGGGTAGGTCTGCCTAACATGGCATTTCAGCTGATCGCGGTCGCGGTCGCCGACGCCGAGGAGCGCCACCTGTGAGTGATGGAGTTCAGAGCGTTGAGGGGACGTTCGAGCAACTGCCGCTGATCTTGGGCGGCTTCGGGCCGGCGCCGGAGTACCGATTCGACGCGGCCAATGCGGCATACCGGGAGTTCCTGGGACGGGACGACGTCATCGGCCGGTCCGCACCCGACCTCTTCCCGGAGTGGATCGGCCAGCAAGTCTTCGAGGCCTTCGACCGGGTCGTCGCCTCAGGGCAGTCCGAGACGGTCAGCGCGTGGGGCGTGCAAGCGGAGCAGCCGCCGGCCGAGGAGCCGGACGAGATCTACGTGGACATGGTGGTCACACCCCGGCGCGACGACAGCGGGACGGTGAACGGCGTGACGGTCCATGCCATGCCTGTCGTGGACGGGGCCGGAGCGCGCCGAGCGGAGCACCGGCGCACTCTCAGGGCAGAGCGACGGTATGAGGCCGCCCGCGATGTCGTCGCCGAACTCCAGAGCGCCCTGCTGCCGACCGTGGTGCCTGTGCTACCGGAGGCGGTCGTGGCGGCGCGATATCTCGTCGCGGCCGACGACCAGGCGGCGGGTGGGGACTGGTTCGACGCCATACCGCTCGCTGACGGACGCCTGGGTCTGGTCGTCGGAGACCTGGTCGGTCACGGTGTCACCGCGTCGGCAGCCATGGGTCAACTACGCACCATCGTGGCCACCGTGCTGACCGAGACGGGCCGCCTCGACCAGGCCTTACTACGGGCAGACGTGACTGCTACCCAGTCCTCGGCAATGCGTGCCGCGACCATTTGCGCGGCCGTCCTGGACCCCGCCACCGGCGCCTTGGACTATGCAACGTGTGGCCACTTGCCCCCGCTTATCGTGCGCCCCGACGGGCACGCACGGTTCCTGCCGCCGTCCAGATCCGGACCCCTCGGAACCGGGTCGACGCCGACCACGCTCCACGACGTTCTCGACGTGGGCGATGTCGCGTTCTTCTACACGGACGGCCTGGTCGAACGCCCCGGCCAGGACCTGCGAGCCGGGATGGACGCGCTCGTCTCCGTGGTGCGCAATGCCGTTGTCGATCAGTCAGTCCCGGTCGAGGCGTCGGCCACGGCGGCCGAGCGCGCCTGTGTCCAGGGCGTCGAAGTCCTCACCCGCAGCGGGTATGACGATGACGTGACCGCTCTGGCTGTCGAACGCCGGGCGAACGTCCTGACCCCGCTCACGAGACAGCTGGAAGCGGACATGGTCTCCGTCGCCCACGCGCGCGCCACCATGCGTGAGTGGTTGCGACCCCTCGACCTCACCGACGACGACGCTGGTGCCGTGGACCTCATCGTCACCGAGTTGGTCGCCAATGCGGTTGAGCACGCCTCCACACCTGGAGCGGGGCAGGTGGTGGACCTGGCGGCCCAGGTCGAGCGCGACGGGATGCTTCGTGTGACGGTCTGCGACCAGGGCACGTGGCGCGAACCTACGGTGCCGTACGACACGAGCGGGCGGGGCCTTTGGCTGGTGGGCAGTCTCGTCCAGGAACTCGACATCGACCACACCGCCGGGTCGGGTCGCGGCACCGTCATCACGGCGGGCCGCGCGCTCTCCCGGCAGGCCATCCTGGGCGATCAACCCGAGTCCGTCCCCAGCGTCCGGGTCGGGCGGGAGTATGCCGCGGACCTGATGGACGGCCCTCCTCGAACGCTCGTAGTCCACGGGCCCCTCGACATAACCACGGCCGAGCAGTTCGCGCGCGCTCTCGACATCCACAGCCGCGGCGGCGTTTTCCCCCTGGTGCTCGACCTCGGTGACGCCGACGTCCTGGCCAGTTCGGCCGTACAAGCGATCTTCGCCGCCCGGACGCGCCACGCCGCCCACGGCAACGTCCTCACGATCCGCTCCGCACCGGATGCCCCGGCAAACCAGGTGTTGCGCACCGTCGGGCTCGCTGGGGACTAACGGGATCTACCGACTCAGTGGGCTCCCCGCGGCATACGACCGAACCGGCCGAGTTCAACTCTCCCGGGCCCGCGGCCTGGGCAGTCGACCGGCGATGAGGTCCACCCTGGCCCTCTCGCCCGAGAGTCCGTCGAGGGTTGACCCGTACCGGTTCAGTGCGCAGCCACTCAGGTCGGTGAGCATCTCGGTCAGGCGTGCGAGGACACGCGGACTATCGGATCCATAGTGGGCGATTTCTCGGACCCCGAGATCGATGAGTCCGTCGATCGCCTGAGGTTGGTGGACCACACGCACCCGACCGTCTGGGTCGGCGACATACGGGCTCGGTGTCTTTCGAACAACGAGTTCGCGGAGGATCCGGTGGATTTCGTCGATGACCTGCACTGCTGTGGTTGGGTCGCTGATGCCCGGTGACAGGGCTCGCTCGGCGATATCGACGAGCTGCCGGAGGCCGAACCCCACGTACTGGTGAAGCTGCCGCTCGCCGCCCAACCAGATGAGCCGGCGGATTCTCTTCGGGTCCGCCTCCTCGACCTGCGTGCGGCCCCACACCCGCGCGACGTGTTGACCGGATGTGGCGAACTGGCCCGCTTGCACATCCACCGTGATGACGGCATCGAGTCGGGCAGCAACGTCGACGAGCGCCTGTGCGTCGATGTGCGTGACGCTGCCGTGGCGGTCCCGGACGAGCACCGGGACGCGTAGCCGGGGTGGTCGTGTAGTTCCCCGTGATGAAGCAGGGCATGCGATCGACGTTGTGGTAGAGCCAGTCGAAGTCGCTGACCCGCACCCGGATGCAGCCGTGCGAGGCGGGGTAGGTGGGCACTGACGTGGAACCGTGCAGGAAGATGTCGCCGATCACCTGCCGCGGGTTTACATGTTGCCGTAATCGGAGATGTACGAGAATTCGCCGACCGAGTGCGTCCCACACGACTCCGGGTAGAGGGTGCTGCAGTACCAGCCGCGCAAGGTGTTGCTCAACGTGTAGTAGCCGAACGGGGTCTCATGACCCGGGGTGCCGGTCGAGACGCGAATGACGCGCTGGAAGCGCTTGTCCTTGACATAGAACAAGGCCTGGCAGGCCGCCGAGGCGACGTCCTCGGGTGTGGGCACGGTGGCGGCGTATGCGGGTGTCGAGGCGGCCAGGCCCAGGCCGCAAACCATGCCACCGATGACGGTGAGGGTGTGCTTTCGCGGGCTCATCAGTCGTCCTGCCTCCGCCAAGTTCGGCCGGACTCTCCAGCTGTCCCGTGGCGGGCACTGACACTCTTCCAGCCGGCTGGACGCCGTCACAGGTTGTCTTCCGGGGCCGCCTTGTTCGTCAGCTGTCGTGCAAATAACCGACAGAGGAGTCGTTGACGGTCGGTCGCCGGCAGTGCGACGCTGATTTCCGCGAGCCTAATATATCGCCTCCGGGGGGCGGCGAGGCGCGCAGGTGAAGGGGGCATCATGTGTGAGTCGCGCGACGGTGCGCATATCGACGACGGGTATCACTTCGACTTCTACGGCTCGCGAGTGGAGGCCACGAGCGCCATACCGCGCAGAGTGGCGCTTGCGAGCGCGCTGGGAAGTGCCTTGCTCTACGTGCCGGCAGCCAGTCGTGCGACGGCGTCGGCCGCCCACGGGTTGAGCGGGCGGCTCGTGGACGCCGCTGCTCTCGGCGCGCCGGCCGGGCTGATGGCGCAGACACACGCCATGCACCTGCACGCGTCATATTGCGAGGGCATCGCCAGTCTCGCCAGCCACCTTCGAGAGGCGGCGCGAGCGAAAGTCGACTTCATGCACTACACGGTGCACGACAACCGGGCGGCCATCCCGCCGGGGCGCTACCGCGACACGGTCCTGCTGTCGGCCGCGTCCGAACCGGTCATCAACGGCAGAAGCTGGCAGTGGGTACGCACTGCCGTGCCGACCGGATGCCTTGCGCAGTTCGATCGCCGCGCGGGGACCAACCGATCCGCCCTGCATGTGCGGTCCACGACCAAGGCCACGGCAGAAACCGTCGTGGGATTCAAAGCCGACACCCGTGCCAACACCAATCTCGAGCATCGCGGCAATATCGGCGGGCGACGGTTCCAGCCATCGATCTACATCGGCAAGGCGCAGGGGCAGGCGTGGATGGAGTTGCGGCTCCACCTGTCGATGCAGGCGTCGGGCAAGCAGCTGATCCTGAAATACCGGTTCGGGCCGACCGGCACCGGAATTGAGCGGCCCACCGCCAGCGAACTCGTCATCTTCCGGCCGTGCCCCGTAGGTGTGGTGACGCAGCCCGAGGTGTTCCCGGATGCGGACGTCGCAACCTACTGGCCCGAGGTCGTCGCCACCGACAACTCGGTGACGGAACTGTATCTGCACGCCGTGGCCCGCAAGTCCGGTCTCGTGGACGGCTATTTCAGCGGGATGCGAATGGTCCGCACCGTGACAGGGCAAGACGCTCTGGACGCGGCCCAGGACACGCTCGATGCCGTGGTGGCACGCACGCCCACGTCCGTCATCTCGCGTCTGGGGGTGGAGTTCTCGAACGCCTGGCATGTGAACGGCTACGGCGGCCGGCCGGGGGTGGCCATCCCGCTGTATGACGCGGCTGCCAGGGGTGCACGCCTGACGACCGCCGACTTCGTCGACCACATCCACGCACACGACGGCTACGCGATCTACAACCATCCGTTCGGTGTCCTCGACCCGGGCTCGGGAGCGGACACCCCAGCCGTGCAGAAGCAGCGGGTTCTGGCCGAGGCCACGGATCTCACTGCGAACCGCGTATTCGGAGCGGATGGCATCGAGATTGCCTACTACCTACGCGGCCGCGTCGACCTGGCCAACCACATGTATCTCGGCGAGCTGCTCGTCGCCAACGGCATCTTCGCCACGTGGACGGGAGTTTCGGACAATCACACCGGGATCCCCGGTTCCTGGACCACGGCCAAGCGCAACAACTTCGTCACCCAGCTGTGGGCCGACGGGACCGACGAGGACAGCCATGCCACTGCCATACAGCAGGGCCTCGCGTGCGTCTCGCTTCTCGGCGCGTACGCCGGGCAGTTATGGGTCTCGCTCGACGATGCGCCGATGGGCTCGGCCAGTATCCGGCCCGGCGTGACGTCCCGCCAGTTGGGTGTCGGAGTGACCCAGGTCCCGACCGGCGGCCGGGTCGAGGTGGTCAAGGGCAAGGTCGGGTATGCCGCGTCCGGTGCCCCGCTCACCCAGCCGGGTTGCACTGTGGTCGCCACCCTGCGCCCCGCCGACCTCCCGTCCGGCAATGCCGAGGTCGTGGTGGCGACCGAGACCTCGTGCTTCTTCTACCTGCGGGTGCGAGACGCCGCCGGATCAATCGTGGCGTTCACGAATCCCGTCATCCATCTCGCCAGCACTCCACCGTCACGCGGTGCGGTCTCGGACCGGCGCCTCATCGCCTGATGGGGTTCCGGGTGCGTCAATCAGGCGGGAGGGTCACCGGGAGGAGGGCGGGACGGAACTGCCGTTCCACATGTTGCCGTACTTCGCCCAGTAGCCGGCGACGTACTTGCCGAGCATCACGCCGGGAAAGGTGTTGCCGCTGAAGGTGCTCTTGGAGATGGCGCCGATGCCCACGCCCTTTGCGCCGGTGGTCGCGGGCGCCGAGCACGTGTTGCCGCTCACGCTGGCCATGTTCGTCGAGCTGTTCGGCGACGGCAGGGCCATGGACGCATCCTTCAGCCGGAAACCGAAGCAGTATTGCCGGTAACCCGTCGCGACGTTATTGCGCCACGTATTGCCCCAGCCGGCCATCTGATCGTTGTAGGCGATGGCCACATTGGCGGCGCGGTTGTTCTCGTAGATGTTGAAGCTAGCGTCCTCGTCGGTGTTGAACGCGCGTCCGTCACCGGAGAGGTCGTGAACGTAGTTGCCGTAGACATGGGCATAGCCGGCTCCGGAATCGACGCGGATGCCCTCTTGCATGTAGTGGCGTAACCCCGACGGGGCGATACGGGAGACGTCGTTGCCGGAGATCTCCCAGAAGTTGCTGAAGGTCATCACCCAGACTCCCGGGCCCGACCCGCAGATGATGTCGGAGATGGTGTTGTCTTTCAGGACCCCATAGTTCGCCAACGTCGCGTAGATGCCGCGGCTGGTGATGCGGTTGCCGATGAACTCGATGTGTTCGCTGGGATCCATGGCCGTCCCGGTCACCTTGGCGAGATAGGCGGCGGCGTTCCGGGCTGCAACGGGATCGTTCGTCGATGCTCCCGGAACAGCCCGCCGGGCCTGCCAATTGCCCGACTTGACGTTGTTCGCATGGAAGGTGAAGGCCGCGCCCGCGCCCTTGCCGTTGATATAGGCGCCATGGACGATGTTCAGGCCCTTGAAGGTCCAGTAGTCGGCCCCGGCCGTGATCCGCAGCGTGCGTCGTGGGCTGGGCTGATGGGCATCGCACGAGTCCGGAACCTGATCGGAGGTCAAGGTGACCGGTCCGTCGCCGGCATTGGTCACCGTGATCGGGGCGCCGGCGATCCCGGAGCGGCTGATCCTCAGTTGCTGCTTGTAGGTGCCCGCGTGAATGCGGATCGTCGTGCCGGGTGTGGCGCGGTCGATGGCGGCCTGGACGGTCCGCAGCGGCGCCGCAGCAGTCCCGGCGTTGGCGTCCGAGCCGGTCGTCGCGACGTCCAGGGTGCCAGCGCGGGCCTGCGCCGGCAGCCAGGCACCGATCGCGGTGACGGCGAGAGTATGGACGGTGACGACGGCCAGGCGGGTCCGGACGCGGCGATTCATTGCGGGCCATTTCTCGCCCGGGCGCGACGCGATCTCGCGGTCCGTGGCGGTGATCTGGGGGGCAGGTCATTCGCGCCCGGCGAGCGGACACGAAGGCGGTCGCCAGGGTACGCACATCTGTCCTGCGTGTCTATCGGCACGACGGGTTCCGGGTGGCGCGGGAGTGCCGAAATGCGGTGCGGGTCCGCCCTCGAGTAGGAGGAATGAGCAGGTCAGTGGACCTGCGCACCCCAGATGCGGTCGAGGTAATCACGCATCGAACGATCGGATGAGAAATAGCCGGAGCGGGCGACATTGAGAATGGCCGAGCGCGTCCAGGCCTCGGTGTCCGCGAATTTCGCATCCACCTGAGCCTGGGCGTCGACGTAGGCCTGGAAGTCGGCGAGCGCCATGAAACGGTCGTTGCCGACCAAGTCGCCCATCAGTGCTTGCGATGCCCCCCGGTCGCCGAAGTGTCCGCTGGCGATCAGGTCGATGGCGGACTTCAGCACCGGATTCGACGCATAGACCTCGCCGGGGTGATACCCGCGCGACTGCAACTCGGCGACCTCCGGCTCCCGCATTCCGAAGAGGAAGAAGTTGTCGTCGCCGACCAGTTTGCGGATCTCGACATTGGCGCCGTCGTCGGTGCCGATCGTCAGGGCCCCGTTGAGCGCGAGCTTCATGTTGCCGGTGCCGGAGGCCTCCTTGCCGGCCAGCGAGATCTGCTCGGAGAGGTCGGCGGCCGGGATCAGCCGCTGCGCCAGGGTGACGTTGTAGTTGGGTGGGAAGGCGACGAAGAGCCGGCCGTCGAGTTTAGGGTCGGAGTTGATGACCGACGCGACCCGGTTGATCAGGTAGATCGTTTCCTTGGCGGTCGCATAGCCGGGCGCGGCCTTGGCTCCGAAGAGACAGGTGCGGGGCGTGACCTGCTCTGCGGGAACTCGACCCGAGAGCACCCCTTCATAGGTCGAGACGATGTGCAGCAGCTTCAGCATCTGCCGCTTGTACTCGTGCAGTCGCTTGACCATCACATCGAGCATGTGGTCCGCGGGCAACTGCGCGGTGCCCGCGGCCAGCAGGGTGGAGTTGAGATGGTCCTTGTTGGCGCGCTTCGCCGACCGGAACCGTTCCCGGAAAACCGGGTCCTCGGCATACGGCTCCAGCTCGCGCAGGCGTTCCAGGTCGGTGATCCAGCCCCCGCCGATCGCGTCGTTGATCAGACTCGTGAGCGGGGGGTTGGCGGACACGA
Source organism: Nostocoides australiense Ben110 (assembly GCF_001050535.1). GTDB lineage: Bacteria > Actinomycetota > Actinomycetes > Actinomycetales > Dermatophilaceae > Nostocoides_A > Nostocoides_A australiense. The sequence goes on from NZ_HG764815.1 coordinate 585,144, forward strand.
GGAACCGGCGGGGGGTGACGCCATTGGTGACATTCGTGAACTTCTCCGGCCACAGCTGGGCAAAGTCGACCAGCACCTTGTCGCGCAACAATTGCGAGTGCAGTTCCGCGACCCCGTTGACGCGAACCGCCGCGACCGTGGCCAGGTGCGCCATCCGCACCCCGCGGTCGCCGCCCTCGGCGATGATCGACATCCGCCGCACGCGATCGTCGTCCCCGGGGAACTGTGCCCGGACCGCCGCGAGGAAGCGGTCGTTGATCTCGAAGATGATCTCCATGTGCCGGGGCAGGAGACGCTCGACCAGGCTGACCGGCCATACTTCCAAGGCCTCGGGCAGGAGGGTGTGGCAGGTGTAGGCGAAGCAGCGCGAGGTGATCGCCCAGGCCTGGTCCCACTCCATCCCGTGGACGTCGAGCAGCAGGCGCATCAACTCGGGTATGCCGATGACCGGGTGAGTGTCGTTGAGCTGGAAGATGATCTGCTCCGGCAGCCGGGCGAGGTCGAAGTCCTCCGGCAGGGTGCCGTGCAGGTAGTCACCGATCGACGCGGCGACGAAGAAGTATTGCTGCTGCAGGCGCAACTCCTTGCCCTGCGGGGTGGAGTCCTCGGGGTAGAGCACTTTGGAGATGTTCTCCGCGAAGGTCTGCGCGCGGACCGCCTCGGCATAGTCGCCGTGGTTGAAGATCTGGAGGTCGAAGGCGCGAGTTGCCTCCGCGCTCCAGAGGCGCAAGGTGTTGGCGACACCATTGTGATAGCCGGGGACCATGTAGTTGTAGGGGACGGCGAGGACGTTCCAATCGGGGCGCCAGCGCCGCCGCGGCCGGCCCTGGTCGCCGGCATACGACTCGACACTGCCGCCGAAGTCGACCTGCACGGCCCGCTCGGGATTGCGGAACTCCCAGGGGGCGCCGAGGGCGAGCCAGGTGTCGGGCACCTCGACCTGGCGGCCCTCGACGAAGGTCTGGCGGAAGATGCCGTACTCGTAGCGGATGCCGTAGCCGATGCAGCTGACGTCCATGGTGGCGAGCGAGTCGACGAAGCAGGCGGCGAGGCGTCCCAGGCCGCCATTGCCGAGACCGGGTTCGACTTCCTGGGCCCGGACCGCGGCAAGGTCGATGCCGAGCTGCCGCATGGCCTCTTCGACGATGCCCTCCAAGTCACTGTTCAGCAGGGCGTTACCGAGCTGGCGTCCGAGGAGATATTCGGCCGAGAGATAGCCGACCATCTTGGCCGGGTGCGCGCGGCGGCGGGCCGCGGTGGCGAGCCAGTCGGCCATCAGGTAGCTGCGGACGGTGCTGGCCAAGGCAAGGTACTGGTGGTTGATGGTGGAGCGATCCAGCGGCACGCCCTGACCGAAGTTGAGTTCTTCGAGGAACTCCTGGACGAAGGTGTCGACGTCGCGGGCCGGGGCGACCGCCGGCTGGTCCGCTAGATGGTGCGTCGGGGGAAATTGGGGTCCCGTGGCGCGGAAATTCGTCGACGGCTCGTCAGGTCCGAAATCGGCCGGCGCGCTGAGCTGGAACTCGTTCACGGTCGCTTGTCCTCTCGAAGGCGTTGGGCCCAGTACCCAACCTTCCAGGTTCGAGGCGCCAGCGTCGAGGCAGGATCGAAGAATCCTGGACGAACTTCCGGGCCGGCCGGTCAGGCCACGTCGTCCACCGGGTCGATTCCGAGCTCGCCGAGCAGGGTGCGCACCCGAGCCTTGATCTCGTCACGGATCGGACGGACCGCCTCGACTCCCTGCCCGGCGGGGTCATCGAGGGTCCAGTCGAGGTAGCGCTTGCCGGGGAAGTAGGGGCAGGTGTCGCCGCACCCCATCGTGATGACGACATCGGAGGCCTCGACGGCCTCGGTGGTCAGGATCTTGGGCTTCTCGGCGGAGATGTCGATGCCGTCCTCGAGGAGCGCTTCGCGCACAGCGGGGTTGATCGAGTCGGCAGGCGCGGAGCCGGCCGAGCGGACCTCGACCCGGCCGCCCGAGAGGTGGTGGGTGTATGCCGCGCCCATCTGGGAGCGGCCGGCGTTGTGTATGCAGACGAAGAGAACGCTGGGGCGCTCGGTGTCCATGGGTGGGTGGGCCTTTCGTGGAGGAGGTCAGTCGAGGATCTCGCGGAGGAGGGCGGTCACGCGGGCTTGGATGTCGTCACGAATGTCCCGGACCACCTCGAGTGGCTGACCGGCGGGGTCGGCCACGTCCCAGTCCTCGTAGCGCTTGCCCGGGAAGTAGGGGCAGGTATCGCCGCAGCCCATGGTCACGATGATATCGGCCGCCTTGACCACGCTGTCGGACAACGGCTTCGGGTATGCCGTGCCGAGGGCGATGCCGCGCTCGCGCAGGGCCTCGATGGCGACCGGGAGGACGTCGCCGGTGGGGGCGGAGCCGGCCGAGCGCACGTGCACGCGCCGCGCGGACAGGTGCTCGGTCAAGGCTGCCGCCATCTGTGACCGTCCGGCGTTGTGGACGCACACGAAGAGGATCTCTGGCACCTTCTTGGCAACCCGCCCCTCCGCCTGGGCCGTGGCCATCAGTTGTTCGCGTGCCTGGCGGGCGACGAGGATCGGCAGGTAGGTGCGGATGGTTGATGCAGGCGCGAGCAGGTCCCAGGCTTCGGCGACGGCCTTCTCGATGACGGCGGGCTCGAAGATGTCCTGGTAGGAGTAGGTCAGGTCGTCGACCAGTTGACTGGTCACTGTGTCGCGGTCGGGTTCCATGGCGTGTCCTCGTGTCCCTTCGTATCGACATTCATCTATGCATGATTGAAGGGCATATATGGATGATTGTCAATATGTGCGCTAGGGTTGGGCCATGACCTCGATCGAGCCGACCGCGGCACCGGAGACGGACATCTGCTGCGCCGGGGCAGATTGCGAACTGCTGCCCACGGTCGAGGCCGACGTCCTGGCGGAGACCTTCAAGGCACTCGCCGATCCCACGCGCGTGCGGCTGCTGCGCTATCTCGCCGAGTCCGACGCCGGCACGGCGTGTGCCTGTCACCTTCCCGACGCGCTGGGGATCAGCCAACCGACGCTGTCCTTCCACATGCGCAAGCTGCACGATGCGGGTCTCGTCGCGCGCGACAAGCGCGGCCGCTGGGTGCACTGGACCGTCCGTCCGGAAGCTCTGGCCGGCATCAAGACCTTCCTCGACCTCGCGCCGCGCAGCGCGGACCGCTGTTGTTGAGCCCGTTGTCTGCCAAAGGAGAATCCGTGACCACGCACGCCCCGAGAACCGAGGCCGTCAGCGCGCGGCTGTCCACCCTGGATCGGTTCCTGCCGGTGTGGATCCTTGCCGCCATGGCGCTAGGACTCCTCCTGGGCCGCCTCCTGCCGTCCCTCGGTGACACGCTGTCGGCGGTGGAGGTCGACGGGATCTCGCTGCCCATCGCCATCGGCCTGCTCGTCATGATGTACCCGGTGCTGGCCAAGGTCCGCTATGACCGGCTCGACACGGTGACGGGCGATCGCAGACTCCTGGTGTCGAGCCTGATCCTGAACTGGCTCGTCGGCCCGGCCCTCATGTTCGCCATCGCGTGGCTGCTGCTTCCGGATCTGCCGGCCTATCGAACCGGCCTGATCATCGTCGGCCTCGCACGATGCATCGCCATGGTGATCATCTGGAACGATCTGGCCTGCGGCGACCGCGAGGCGGCAGCCGTCCTCGTCGCGCTCAACTCGATCTTCCAGGTCGTCGCGTTCGCCGCGCTGGGCTGGTTCTACCTATCGGTCCTGCCCGGGTGGCTCGGCCTGGAGCAGTCCGAGCTCGACATCTCCGCGTGGCAGATCGCCAAGAGCGTCCTGATCTTCCTCGGCATCCCCCTCGCCGCCGGCTACCTGTCCCGACGGATCGGCGAACAGCGGTGGGGGAGAGCGGCATACGAGCGCTCCTTCGTGCCGCGCATCGGCCCCTGGGCGCTCTACGGCCTGCTGTTCACGATCGTCATCCTCTTTGCGCTACAAGGCGAACAGATCACCAGCCGTCCTCTCGACGTCGCCCGGATCGCCCTACCCCTGCTGGCCTACTTCGCGCTGATGTGGGGCGGTGGTTACCTCCTGGGCAAGGCCCTCGGCCTGACGTACGAGCGCACCACGACCCTGGCCTTCACGGCAGCGGGCAACAACTTCGAGTTGGCCATCGCCGTCGCCATCGCCACCTTCGGCGTCGCATCCGGCCAGGCCCTCGCCGGCGTCGTCGGCCCCCTCATCGAGGTCCCCGTCCTCGTCGGCCTGGTATACGTCAGCCTGGCCCTGCGCTCGAAGTACCCGCACCAGCCAACCGCACTCCCGGCTACACGCTGACGCCCGATCCCGTCATGTCGGCGAGGCCCGCCGACACGGCACCGAGCAGCAGCTCGATGTCCTCGGAGGTCGCCACCAGCGGCGGAGCGAGGCGGATGGTCGAGCCGTGCGTGTCCTTGGCCAGAATCCCATGTGCCACAAGGCGTTCGCATAGCTCGCGTCCCGTGCCGACAGTCGGGTCCAGATCGAGGCCGGCCCACAGGCCGCGCTGCCGGTATGCCGTGAGGCCGGCCCCCAGGAGCGGCTCGAGTCCCGCTGCCAACTGGGCGCCACGCTCGCGCGCCGCTGCCTGGAACTCGCCGGTCTCGAGCATGGCGCAGACCTCGGTGCCGATGGCGCACGCGAATGGATTCCCCCCGAAAGTCGAGCCGTGCGAGCCGGGCGTGATCACGTCCATGATCTCGTGATCGCAGGCGATCGCGGAGAGTGGCATGATGCCGCCGCCGAGAGCCTTGCCGAGGATGTACACATCCGGCACGACCCCTTCGTGGTCGCATGCAAACGTCTCTCCGGTGCGGGCGAGCCCGGACTGGATCTCGTCGGCCATCATCAATGCGTTTGCGCCGGAACACAATTTGCGCACGCGGCGGAGATAGCCCTCCGGCGGGATGACGACACCCCCTTCGCCCTGGATCGGCTCCACCAAGACCGCGACGGTGAACTCGTTGGTCTGCAGCGCCGCCGCCAGCGCGTCGGCATCGCCATAGGGAACGGTGACGAAACCCGGTGTGTAGGGACCGTATTCGTCGTGGGCGACCTTGTCGTCGGAGAAAGAGACGATCGTCGTGGTCCGGCCGTGGAAGTTGCCCTCCATGACGATGATCGTCGCCGCGCCTTCGGGGATCCCGCGCGTGCGATACCCCCACTTGCGAGCCACTTTCAACGCGGTCTCGACGGCTTCGGCCCCGGAGTTCATCGGCAGGCACATGTCCTTGCCGGTCAATGCCGTCAGCGCCTGCGCGAAGTCGCCGAGCTGGTCGTTGTAGAACGCCCGCGACGTCAGCGTGAGGCGGTCGAACTGCTCGTGCGCGACCCGAAGCAGGCGCGGGTTGCCGTGCCCGAAGTTCACGGCCGAATAGCCGGCCAGGCAGTCGAGAAAGCGGCGCCCCTCGACGTCGGTCACCCAGGCCCCGTCACCGGTGGCCAGAACCACCGGGAGAGGGTGGTAGTTGTGGGCGGCCCAGCGTTCCGTCGCTGCGATGACCTGATCGGTTCGGGACGGTGTCGGCGCGTTCGTCATCGATGGCTCCTTCGTGTCGGCTCGTGGCCGACCCCCACGCTAGCGAACCGCACCGGCCCTCAGGAGCCCGGACCCCACAAGCCCAGTCGAGTGACGGCGTCTGCGGCAAGGAAGAAGCCGAGAATGCCGACCACCCACCAGATCGCGCCGCCGGTATGCGTCGTCAGCCATGATTCGAGCCGCGTCAACAGCGGGGTGACTCTTTCGGCCAGGCCGAGTCGCAACCCCAGCAGGACCAGCGCCGGCAGGCACATGACCGCCACATACACCGCGAGCACGGCTCCCGATGCGGGGGCTGTCAAGCCGCTGGTCGACAGCAGCCCGATCGCCCCGAGATACGGCACCATCGAGGCCGCCTCCACCAGTCCTGCCAACAGGGCGACGGTGACCACGGTCGAGGCTCGGGCGTCCGCACCGGTCACCCGTCCCCGCCATCCGGCTTCGCGCCCGCCGCTCGCTCGCTCCCGGGCCCGCCGTCTCGCCCACGGCGTATCGGGCCAGAAGCTGGCCACCAGCATGCCGACACCGATGACGAGTTGCACCCAACTGGTCGTCCGGCTGGCGCCGATCTCCTCCCATCGAGCCGTCAGCGCCGACGCGCCCAGTAGCAGCGCCAGCCCGAGAGCCCAGTAGAAGAGCGCGATCGTCGCGAGATAGAGCACCACCCGCGACGGTCGCAGGCGCGGATGGGCGATCATCCACACCGGCATGACGAGCGTGCCGAGGCTGGTGCTGTCGACCAGCGCCAGCCCGATCAGACCTGCGACGACAGCCAGAGTCATTCGCGTCCCCCTTGGCACTACGTCCGTTTGACAATACGCCCGTGCTTTAACCGACCGTAGGGGATTCAATACGGTCGTGTCAAAATAGGTCCGTGCCGAAGATCGTCGACCACGCCGCGCGTCGCAGCGAGATCGCTCATGCCCTGTGGCGGGTCATCGCCCGCGACGGTCTCGAGGGCGCCAGTGTCCGGGTCGTCGCCGCCGAGGCGGGGTGGTCCCTCGGGGCAGTGCGCCACTACTTCGCCACGCAGGACGAACTGGTCGCGTTCGCCACGGACTTGATGATCGATGGCGTGCGCGAGCGCCTCCTCGCGCACTTCGACATGGAGCCGGGTATGCCGCGGGCGCAAGCTCTCCTGGAGGAGCTGCTCCCGCTGGATGAGCGGCGGGTCGGCGAGGTCAACGTGTGGCTGGCTCTCCTGGGCCGGGCGAGGCGTGAACCGCGGCTTGCCCAGCTGCGTCTCGACGCGTGGGAAGCCGAACGCTATCTGTGCCGAATCGCCGTCAGCGATGTCCTGGGCAGGCCCACGCCGGGACCGAATGCTCTGCTCGAGGAGGACTTGGAATCGGTTGCGGCCCAACTGCATACGGTGATCGACGGGCTGACCATCCACGGGGTGACCGTGCCCGAGAAGACGGGCGCCGCGGACCTACGCGATCAATTGCGCCAGGCGTTGCTGGCCATTGCCGACCGGCCCGCGCCGGCGCCCGAGCCGGTTATCGAAGCGGGCTGCTTCGCGTGCGGCAACACCGCCCAGGGGGACGCACTGCCCATCCGCGAACGCATCCTTGTGACCGATCACTGGCGGGTGGCGCACGCCGTCGACTCCTCCCTGCCGGGCTGGCTCATCGTGCAACCGCGCACCCACGTGCAGGCCCTCGACGAACTTCCGACCGAGGCCGCGGACGAACTCGGCGCGATCCTGCACGACCTCAGTGCCGCCCTGCGCGAGGTCGTCGGCTGCGTCAAGACCTATGTGATGCTCTTCGCCGAGGCCGAGAGTTTCGGCCACCTGCACATCCACCTCGTCCCGCGGATGCCGGACCAGCCGGCCGACGCCACGGGGCCGCGGGTCGTCCGCTATCTCGGCGCGGCGCAGGGCGATCGCGTGCCCACCGCCACGATGGATCAGATCGCCGAGGCCGTCGCCGCGAGCGTTGCCGCCAGGGCGGTCGTGTAGGCGCGCAGCTGTCCCAGGTCGACCCATTCGTCGACCGCGTGCAGCCCGCCCCCGGCCGGCCCGCAGACGAGCGAGGGTATGCCGGCCGCTTCCCACAGGGCGGCCTCCATCCAGTAGGGCGCGTCGAAGGCGGTATGCGGTCCGGTCCCGGCCGCGACCAGCTCGGCTTCGAGTCGCTCGGCGAAATCCCTTGCGGGACCCTGGCTTTGGAGTCGCCATGGCGGCCTGGTGATGCGCACCGCGATGTCCGCATCGAGATCCGGGTAGCTGCCTCGCACCCGCGCCAGGATCTGCTCGACGTCGGAGGAGATGACATCGAGGCCCTCTCGGGGGACGGTGCGCCGCTCGATGGTCAGCTCGGCGCGATCCGGCACCGTGAAGGGCGCACGCCCGGCCGTCGCGACACTCGCGAGCAGTTCGCCGCCCCGATCGCGCACGCCCACGGCATACTCCTCGGCGGCCATCACCACCGCGGCGAGGTGCGTCAGCGCGTTGACGCCCTCGCCGGCGAGCGAGGTGTGACTCGCCCGGCCGGTGAAGGTGACGTCGGCGACGGCATACCCGCGCAGCGACGCGGCGGGGGCGAGCCAGGTCGGCTCACCCACGAGGCACAGCGTCGGCCGCAGCCCCAGGGATGGGAGTGCGGCGATGACGGCCTCGCTGCCCAGGCTACGGTCCTCCTCGTCCGAGACCAGGGCGAGGGCAGCGGGGACGCCGTGCGTCACGGCATACTCCGCGGCGACCACCATGCCCGCGACCCCGCCGAGCATGTCGCACGCCCCGCGGCCGAGGAGGCGGTCACCTTCGACGCGCGGCGTGAAGGCGTCGGGCATCCCGTCGACACCGACGGTGTCGACGTGCCCGTTGAGCATCGGCATCGCCCCAGTGCCGGACCTCGGCCACGCCACCAGGCTCGGTCGCTCCGCCACCGCTGCCTCAACGATCTCGGTCTGGAAACCATTGCGAGACAGACGTTCCCCCAGGTGAGCCACAATGTCCGCCTCGCCCGCCGCACCGGAGACGAGGCCGGGGTTGACCGAGTCGATGCCGATGAGCTCTCGCGAGGGCGACCGTCGCCGCCTCGAGCCCGGCAGCCCCGTCGAGAGCGCGCGCCATGCAGTAATGATTTCACCTCGGCTCGTCGGCACTCTCGATGAGGGGTGAGCCGGATCAGCATACGAGCGGTGCTCCCGCCCGCGAACGGACGAAGGAGCATTCGGATGCGGTGGATCGTGACTGGGATGACTGGCACCGTCGCACCTGTCCTCGCGGACGCGCTGAGAGCGCGAGGAGATGAGGTCGTGAGGTGGGATCGCGAACGGGTGCGGGTTGATCACGCGCCGGCCGTCCGGGCTTTCGTCGACGCCACGGCGCCCGATGGGATCTGCCACCTCGCGATGGTCAGCCCTGACTGGGCGGCTGCGATGGCCGGCCTGTGCGGGCAGCGTGGCATCCCGTTCCTGTTCACCAGCTCGGTGTCGGTGTTCGGGCCGGAGCAGCGCGGCCCGTTGGGCATCGAGATCACGCCGACCGCCACGGACGACTACGGCCGCTACAAGCGTGACTGCGAGGTCGCGGTCGCAGGGGCGAATCCCGCGGCACTGATCCCCCGGCTCGGGTGGCAGATCGGCCATGCCCGCGGGTCGAACAATATGGTCGACCACCTGGTGCGGGCCGCCGGCGAGGGGACGGTCCGGGCGAGCACCGACTGGTTCCCGTCCTGCGCCTTCCTGGACGACACGGCAGCGGCACTCGTCGACCTGCTGGATCGTGGCGACCCGGGGCTCTTCCATCTCGAGGGCAACCCCGGCCTGTCGTACTTCGAGATCGTCACCCAACTCGCACGCACACACCGGTTGGAGGCGCACGTCGTGGCGACGGACGATGTGGTGATGGACAACCGGAGGGAGGACCCGCGGATCCACGTCCGGCCGATCACCGAGCGGCTGGTGTCCTGACCCGGGCGGGATCAGGGAGGCGCCCCACGGCCGGAGCGTGCACGTGCGCCCTAGGCTGAGAACGTCAGATCCGAACGCATGCACCGCAGGAGGGCGCGAAGCCAATGAACGAGTCGAAAAAGGGCAGGGTCACCGAGCAGATCGAGGTCGCCGGCGATCAGTTGGTGGGCAAGGTCAAGGAACTGTACGCAGATGGCAAGACGCGTCGCATCGTGCTGCACAGCGAGGACGGTAAGGAGCTGTTCAGCCTGCCCATGAATGTCGGCGTCATCGGCGGGGGCGTCCTTGCCCTCGCCTCTCCGGTGATCGCCGCGGTCGGCGCTGTCGCCGCGCTGGCCACCAAGGTCCGCATCGACGTCGTCCGTGAGGGCGACGACGACGATCCCCAGGACGCGCCGGCCGAGGACCCGACGAACCCGTCCTGAGCCTTCCTCGCCGATGGGCGCCCCGATCCGAACGACCGGATCGCGGGCGCCCATCGCTTCGTCCTACCGGGTTCCCGACGACGAAGGCCGGGCGAACGCGTCCGCGAACGGAATTCGCAGCCGTCAGCGCTTGCGCTGGCGAGAGGTCCACTCCCGCATTCGTGACGGATAGCCCGTCGCCTGCACGTCATACGTCGGCACGCCCAAGGTCTTGCCGAGTTCGAATGCCTCGTCCCGGGTGCGCACCGCTCGACGGGTCCATTCGCCGTCCCACGCGACGAGCACGATCGTCGGAGCGGTCACATTGGTCGGCGGCTCGACATAGGCCTCGACGCCGCGGCGGGTCGAGGCGAACTGCTGCAGATGCGTGCGCGCTGCCTTCGAATCGGAAATGGGCTCTCCACCGCTGCTGCGCGGCCGTCGCCGGAATAGCCCCATGAGCAGATGGTATGGAGATTGGCTGGGGAGTTGCTGAATGCGCGCCGGGCCTCACATTCGACAGAGCTGCCGCGACTGATGGGGTATGACAGTTCTCATGACCGCCACCGTCCACACCGTGATCGACAGTCCCGTCGGGCCGCTCACCCTGACCGCCGAGGGTGGCGCCCTCACGGGCGTGTACTTCGAGGTCCACCGCCGCCGGCACAAGCTGCCGGACCTGGGTCAGGCCATCGTCGGCGAGCCGGTGCTCGTCGAGGCGGAGCGGCAGCTGGGGGAGTACTTCGCGGGGCAGCGGCGCGAGTTCGACCTGCCGCTGGCACCGCGTGGCGAGGCCTTCCAGCACGCCGTGTGGGCGCAGCTGCGCGAGATCCCGTATGGCGCGACCCGCACCTACGGCGAGATCGCCCGGGCGATCGGGCAGCCGGGCGCCGCCCAAGCGGTGGGCGTGGCCAATGGCGCCAACCCGATCAGCATCATCGTCCCGTGCCATCGGGTCATCGGCGCCGACGGGTCCTTGACCGGGTATGCCGGCGGCCTGGACCGCAAGCGCCTGCTGCTCGAACTCGAGCAGCCGCCCGCCGACGAGGCCGGCCGCCTGTTCTGAGGCACCGTGCCCTCTAGGGTGCGACTGTGAGCGATGCATTGATCGTCGGTGCGGACGGCCTCGCGCGCCCGTCGTGGGCGGCGGGCGATCCGCTGTTGCGCGACTACTACGACACCGAATGGGGTATGCCGGTGCGCGACGAGCGCGGCGTGTTCGAGCGCCTCAGCCTGGAGGCCTTCCAGTCCGGTTTGTCGTGGGCGACGATCCTGCGCAAGCGCCCCGCCTTCCGCGAGGCGTTCGACGGCTTCGACCCGGATCTCGTTTCGGCATACGGCGATCGGGACCGGCAGCGGCTGATGGCCGACGCCGGCATCGTGCGCAACCGGCGCAAGATCGACGCGACCATCACGAACGCTCGCGCGACGATCGCCCTGCGCGAGCAGGGCGGCCTCGCCGACTTCGTCTGGTCCTTTCAGCCGGCCGAGACACCCAGGCCCACGGCGTACGACCAGATCCCGACGCAGTCGGCGGAGTCCCTGGCAATGTCCAAGGCCCTGAAGAAGGCCGGCTTCGCCCACGTCGGCCCCACGACGATGTTCGCCCTCATGGAGGCCATCGGCATCGTCGACACCCACCTCCTCGGCTCCCACCGCCGCGCCAGCTCCGGCGTCTGGCCGGCCTGAGATCTTCCGGCGCTCTCCACGGGATGACGGGCGTTCAGGAGAACAGGGCACCCAACTCCCGGTGGGCATGGCGATAGTCCGCGAAGAGCTCCCGCGCCGCCGAGACCGAGTCGATCAGCGGGTGCAGGGCAAAGGCCCGCACCGCCGCATCCGGGTTGCCGGTGG
>NZ_HG764815.1:596958-618135 GCF_001050535.1 Nostocoides australiense Ben110
GGCGGTCCCGACCGCCCGCGGCGGCTAGCCTGCCTGCCGTGAGCGATCCGCTGTCTCGATTCCACGCCGTCATTCCCGCGGGCGGGGCCGGCACCCGGTTGTGGCCGCTCTCGCGCGCCGGGTCGCCGAAGTTCCTCCACGACCTGTCCGGGTCCGGGCACACGCTCATCCAGGACACCGTCGCCCGGCTGCGGCCCCTCGTCGGCGAGCGGATCTTTATCGTCACCGGCGTCCGGCACGCGGAGGCGATCCGCGCGCAACTGCCCGCCGTGCCCGCCGCGGCCGTGCTGGTCGAGCCCACCCCGCGCGACTCGATGGCGGCGATCGGGCTGGCCGCGGCCGTGTTGGAGGCCCGCGACCCGGACGCGATCCTCGGGTCCTTCGCCGCCGACCACGTGGTCATCGACCAGTCCGCCTTCCAGGAGTGCATCCGGGAGGGGGTGGGGCTCGCCGCAGACGATCACCTGGTGACGATCGGGATCACCCCGACGTATGCCGCGACGGGCTTCGGGTATGTGCAGTCGGGTCGCCCCGTGACCGGGTTCCCCACCGCGTTGCATGTGCGCCAGTTCGTCGAGAAGCCGGATGCGCGGCAGGCCGCGGCGTACATCGCGACGGGCGAGTTCCGGTGGAACGCCGGGATGTTCGTCGTGCGGGCCGCCCGGCTGCTGGACCTGCTCGGACGATGGCACCCGCAGTTCGCCGCCGACCTGCGGGCCATCGCCGCCGCGCCGGAGCGCCTCGAGGAGATGTGGCCGGCGCTGCCGAAGATCGCCATCGACCACGCTGTCGCCGAACCGGCCGCGGACGAGCACGCCGTCGTCGTCGTGCCCGGTGCCTTCGGTTGGGACGACATCGGCGACTTCTCTTCTCTCGCCGTCCTCCTGCCCGACCCGGGGCGCGGGCCGCGGGTCTTGGGGGAACGCGACCTGGTGCATGCCCTGGACGCGACGGGCCTGGTGGTCCCCGGGTCGCAGCGCACCGTGACCGTGCTCGGCCTCGAGGACGTCATCGTCGTCGACACCCCGGACGCCCTTCTGGTCACCACCCGCGAGCGCGCCCAGGACGTCAAGGCGCTCGTCGAGCACCTGCGCGACCACGGCCGCACCGACCTGATCTGACCCCGGCCCGGCCGCGGCCGCAGGGGCCCGGGCTCGGGAGGTGCCGTGTGGCGCCGCTGCACGGGGCGCTTCTAGCGGTCGGCCGGATCGCCGGTGCGGGTGCGGAACGGGATCGCACCAAGAAGACACTGGATGTCCGCATTTCGTCTCTGCGCCGCACGCGTCGCGACAGTGCCAGGAGTCCGCGGATGCTCGTGACTGTTCGCGGATTCGGATTCTGCCTCGAGATCAGCGAATGAAGACGCTCCCCGGGAGCGTCGGGGCGGCGCGGTCCAGCGTGTAGCCGCGTGCAGCGACGGTCACATGGTGCGGGGGACCTTGCCGGTCAGCTTCAACATCCGGCACATCCACTTGTGCCCGGTGTCCGCGGTCGGACCGAACATCAGCGGGCAGCCGCCGTCGATGACCGTGATGCCGTGTTCGCGGCCGTAGCTCGTGGCCTCGGCCGAGACGCTGCCCGTCCCGAAGGAGCGGTGCATCCAGGCCTTCGTGATCCCGAGGTCCACGGCCTCCTTCATGGTGCCCATCGCGCTCTCTCGACGGGGGAGAAGTGCTCTCTCGACGGGAGGGCCGGTAACGTTGTCCGTCGACATGACACCCGACTCCTTCGCCGCCGTCCGCGGCGCCATCGCCACCCGCCAGGCGCAATTGGTGACCATCCGGCGCGACATCCACCGGCACCCCGAGATCAGCTGGCAGGAGCAGCGCACCACGGCGCTGGTGTGCGACCTGCTCGAGGAGGGCGGGCTGAAGCCCACCCGCTTGAGCAAGAGCGGACTGGTCGTCGACATCGGGGCGGAGGACGCGGCATACCGGGTGGCGCTGCGCGCCGACATCGACGCCCTTCCCGTGCGCGAGCGCACCGGGCTCGACTTCGCCTCCGTCAGCCCCGGCGTCTGCCACGCGTGCGGGCACGACGTGCATACGACCGCCCTCGTCGGCGCGGGGCTCGCCCTCGCGGGACAGGACGAGGCGCTGCGCGCAGCCGACGCTGCGGTGCGCCTGGTCTTCCAGCCGGCGGAGGAGGCCATCCCGGGCGGCGCCGAACTCGTCGTCGGCGAGGGGCACCTGGAGGGTGTCGACGCGGCATACGCCCTGCACTGCGACCCCAGTCTCGACGTCGGCAAGGTGGGCCTGCGCGAAGGGCCGATCACGGCGGCAGCCGACCGCATCGACGTCAAGCTGACCGGCCGCGGCGGCCATACCTCCCGGCCGCACCTGACCGAGGACCTCACCTACGCCCTCGCGAAGGTGGTCACCGAGGTGCCCGCGCTGCTGTCGCGCCGGGTCGACCCGCGGGCGGGCGCGCTACTGGTGTGGGGGCAGATGCACGCCGGCGCGGCCGGCAACGTCATCCCCTCCTCCGGTGAGGCGACGGGCACGCTGCGGATCCTCGACGCCGAGGTGTGGCACCAGATCGGGCCGATCGTCAAGGAGCTGGTCGAGTCCGTTGCCAAGCCGTATGGCGTGGGCGTCGAGGTCGTTCACTCGCCCGGTGTCCCGCCGGTCGTCAACGACGCGACGGCGATCGCGGACCTGCGGGCCGGGGCGGTGCAGATGGGCCTGGACCCGGTCGCCACCCGGCAGTCGATGGGGGGCGAGGACTTCGCGTGGTTCCTCCACCACGCTCCCGGCGCGATGGCGCGTCTGGGCACGCGAGCGCCGGGCGGTCGGACATACGACCTGCACCAGGGTGACCTGATCGTCGACGAGGCGGCGATCCCCGCCGGCGCGATGCTGCTGGCCTCCACTGCCCTCGCCGCGATCGGGCGGTATGCCGCAAATCACGCCACGAGTTCGTAACACTTCCCGCATTGGGACGGGTGTGACGACGGACTTCCTGCGGCGCGGCTTATCCTTCGTCTTCAGTGGGCGCGATCGTGCCCTCGATTGGAAGAAATGAGGAGAGCACCTTGCGTCAACTGATGAAGGTGGCCGCGGTCGTCTCGGCCAGCAGCCTGGCCCTGGCCGCGTGTGGCTCGGGCACGAGCAAGGAATCGTCGGCGAGCAGCGCCAGTGCGGGCGCCACGAGCGCCTCGGCGAGCGGCAGCGCGTCCGAGAGCGCGTCGGCGTCGGGCAGCGAGAGCATGTCGTCCTCCGCCCCCGCGGGCAACTCCGACCTCAAGGTCGGTATGGCGTATGACGTGGGCGGTCGTGGCGACCAGTCCTTCAACGACGCCGCCGCTGCGGGCATGGACAAGGCCAAGGCCGAACTCGGCATCGAGACCAAGGACGCGACCGCCGTCAACGGCGAGAACGAGGCCGCCCGCGAGGAGCGCCTCAACCAGCTCGTGGACGCGGGCTACACCAACATCATCGCGGTCGGGTTCGCGTATGCCGCGTCGGTCGGCAAGGTGGCCAAAGAGAACCCGGACGTCCACTTCGCCATCATCGACGACGCCTCCGACGCCTCGAAGGGCGACAACGTCGCGCAGCTGACCTTCGCCGAGCAGGAGGGGTCCTTCCTCGTCGGTGCTGCGGCCGCGCTGACCACCAAAGAGGACCACATCGGCTTCGTCGGTGGCGTCAACGTGCCGCTGATCGTGAAGTTCGAGGCGGGCTACGAGGCGGGCGCGAAGGCCGTCAACCCCGACATCAAGATCGATTCCACCTATCTCACCCAGCCGCCGGACTTCAGCGGCTTCGGTGACCCGGCCAAGGGCAAGACCGCTGCCGAGGGCATGTTCCAAGGTGGCGCGGACGTCGTCTACCACGCCGCGGGCGGGTCGGGTGCGGGTGTCTTCACCGCCGCCAAGGCCGCCAAGGGCTGGGCCATCGGCGTCGACTCCGACCAGGCGAAGACCGCCGAGGCCGGCGTCCAGGACGTCATTCTGACCTCGATGCTCAAGAAGGTCGACGTTGCGGTCTACGACTACCTGAGCAAGGCCGCCGCGGGCAGCCCGGTGTCCGGCAATGTCATCTACGACCTCAAGGCCGACGGGGTGGGCTACTCCACCACCGGCGATCACCTGAGCGCGGATATCATCGCGAAGCTCGACGACTACAAGGCCAAGATCATCTCCGGCGAGATCACGGTTCCGGACACGAAGTAACCCTCCGGGTCGGCGAACAAGGCAGGGGCTGGGTGGACGTGTAGCGTTCACCCAGCCCCTGCTTGTCGCTCCCGGCAGGGTGGCCGGTCATACCGGCCAACGAGTGACATGGAGGTCTCGTCATCGCCGCAGTAGCCAGCCCCCCGACAGGCGATCTCGCCGTCGAAGTCACCGGGATCACGAAGCGCTTCCCGGGTGTCGTGGCCAACAAGGACATCTCCTTCGCCGTCCGCCGCGGCACCGTGCACGCACTGGTGGGGGAGAACGGCGCCGGCAAGTCGACGCTGATGAAGATCCTCTACGGGGTGCAGCGCCAGGACGAGGGCACGATCAAGGTCAACGGGTCCGAGGTCACCCTGCATTCGCCGTCCGACGCGATCGACGCCGGCATCGGCATGGTGTTCCAGCACTTCATGCTCGCCGACAATCTCACCGTCCTCGAGAACGTCGTCCTCGGCGCGGAGAAGCTGCACGGCATCGGCGGGGGGGCGCGCGCGGAGATCCGCCGGATCGCAGAGGACTTCGGTCTCGATGTCGACCCCGACGACCTTGTCGCGGATCTCGGTGTGGGAGACCGGCAACGGGTCGAGATCCTCAAGGTCCTCTATCGCGGCGCCAAGATCCTCATCCTCGACGAGCCCACCGCGGTGCTCGTGCCGCAGGAGGTCGACGAACTCTTCGACAACCTGCGCGAACTGAAGGCCGAGGGCCTGACGGTCATCTTCATCTCGCACAAGCTCGACGAGGTGTTGTCGGTCGCCGACGACATCACGGTCATCCGGCGCGGCACGACGGTCGCCTCGGTCGATCCGTCCGAGGTCAACGCACGTCAGCTCGCGGAGCTGATGGTCGGCTCGCAGCTGCCCACTCCCGAGACGAGCGAGTCGACGGTCACCGACCGGGTCGTGCTGTCGATGCGGGACATCACCCTCGCCGGCGGCGAGGGCCGAGACCTGTTGCACGACATCGACCTTGACATCCACGCGGGCGAGATCGTCGGGGTCGCGGGCGTCGAGGGCAACGGGCAGGCCGAGCTGGTCGAGGTCATCATGGGGATGCGCGAGCCCACGGCCGGGACGGTGCATCTCGAAGGCACCGACATCTCCGACTGGGAGGTGCGCGAGATCCGCGAGGCCGGGGTCGGATATATCCCCGAGGACCGCCACCGCCACGGGCTGCTGCTGGAGGCCCCCTTGTGGGAGAACCGGATCCTCGGTCACCAGACCGAACGGCCCAACGTCAAGGGCGGGCTGATCGACGCCCGCGGCGCCAAGTCGGACACCGAGCGCATCGTGCGGGAGTATGACGTGCGCA
Organism: Nostocoides australiense Ben110; assembly: GCF_001050535.1. Taxonomy (GTDB): domain Bacteria; phylum Actinomycetota; class Actinomycetes; order Actinomycetales; family Dermatophilaceae; genus Nostocoides_A; species Nostocoides_A australiense. The sequence continues at coordinate 602,447 of NZ_HG764815.1, forward strand.
CCCCCTCGATCTTCGTCACGGCCGGTTCGTTGTCGGGCGGCAATCAGCAGAAGCTCATCGTCGGCCGCGAAATGTCGCACGCCTCAAAGGTTCTGGTCGCCTCCCACCCGACCCGCGGCGTCGATGTCGGAGCGCAGTCGGCGATCTGGGACCTGATGCGGCAGGCCCGGCACGAAGGGCTCGGGGTGTTGCTCATCAGTGCCGACCTGGAGGAGTTGATCGGCCTGTCCGACACCATCCGGGTCATCCTGCGCGGCCGGTTGACCGGCACCTTCGACCCCGACACCGTCACCAGCCAGGATCTCGGCGCGGCGATGACCGGCGCCGACGGCTCGCACGGCGACGCGCCTGCGCCGGCCGACGCCGGCGGCGACGCGGCATACCCTGACTCCTTGACCGGACCGGCGCTTGCCCCGTCACCGGCCGCAGACGACATCGAGGACCCCCGATGACCAACGCCAACCTGCGCCGGGCCCTCCTGTCGATCGCGGCCCCGATCCTGGCTCTCTTCGTCGCCTTCCTCCTGACCTCGCTGGTGCTCATGGCGCTCGGCGACCCGGTCAAGGATGTGTGGATCACGATGCTGAGCAAGCCGAAGCCGCGGCAGATCACGAACATCGTCAACGGCGCGATCGTGCTCTATCTGTCGGCGATCGCGGTTGCCGTGGGGTTCAAGATGAACCTGTTCAATATCGGCGTCGACGGGCAATACCGGGTCGGGTCGTTCGCGGCCGCGCTCTTCGCCGGCCAGGCGTGGCTGCCCGGCGTTCTCAACATCCTCGTGGCGATCGTCGTCGCGATGGTGGCGGGCGGGTTCTGGGCGAGCATCGCGGCATACCTGAAAGTCAAACGCGGTGTCTCCGAAGTCATCTCGACGATCATGCTCAACGCCATCGCCACCGGCGTGGTGTCGTGGCTGCTGCTGAAGGTGGCGGTGCGGACCGCCGGATCCAACGCGATCGGCACCAAGACGATCCCCGAATCCTCACAACTGGAGGGCTGGAAGCTCATTCCCGGCGCGAGCAACCGGATCTACAGTCTGCTGCTGCTGGCGGTCATCGTCGGGCTCCTCTACTGGTTCGTGCTCGGCAAGACCCGGTTCGGGTTCGACCTGCGCGCCACCGGTTCGTCGGAGACCGCGGCGGTCGCGAGCGGCGTGAAGGTCAAGCGGATGGTGATGACATCGATGATCGCCTCCGGGGCGCTCGCGGGTCTGATCGGTATGCCGCTGCTCTTCGGGCAGGACCACAGCTATGGCACGACCTTCCAGGCGGGTCTCGGCTTCGCCGGCATCGGCATCGCGCTGCTCGGGCGCAACCACCCGGTCGGCATCGCCTTCGCCGCGCTGCTGTGGAGCTATCTCGACACCCAGGCCAACGGTCTGCAGATCCGCGCGGGCGTCGCTCCGGAGCTGGTGTACATCATCCAGGGCATCATCCTCTTCGCCGTCGTCATCGCCTACGAGGGCACGCGTCGCCTCGACATCCGGCTCGAACAGCAGCGTGTCGCAAGGGAGTTGGCCGCTCAGCGAGCCGCGGTCCGTGATCAGGAAGGAGCGGTGGCATGAGCACCGTCGTCACGCGCACGCCGACGCCCGGGACGGCCCCCGCCCGCGGATCGTTCCTCGCCAACCCGTGGGCGCGCTGGGGGATGATCATCCTCGGCGCGATCATCCTGATGTCCGCGCTGCGCGTCATCACCGGCGCCAACGATCTGGACTCCTCCGGCGCCATCGCGGCAGCGTTCGGCCTTGCCGTGCCCATCGCGCTCGCCGGTCTCGGCGGTCTGTGGTGTGAGCGAGCCGGTGTCGTCAACATCGGTCTCGAGGGCATGATGATCCTCGGCACCTGGTCCTCGGCGTTCTGCGCCTATCACTGGGGGCCGTGGATCGGCATCCTCGGCGGCGCCCTCGGTGGTCTGGTGGGCGGCCTGATCCACGCCATCGCGACCGTCTACTTCGGGGTCGACCACATCGTTTCCGGTGTGGCGTTGAACATCATCGGCCTGGGCGTAGCGAAGTATCTCGCGTCGCGCTTCTTCACCGGCCTGCCCGGCGGCGGCCCGACCCAGTCGCCGCCGCTGGAGTATGCGCCCTCCTTGTCCTTGCCCGGGATCGGCGATCCGCTGTTGACGCTGGAGCGTAAACACATTTTCTTCGTCTCCGACCTCGCCGCCATCGTGCGAGGGTTGACGACGAATGTGTCGGTGCTGACGCTGATCACCCTCGGGCTATTCATCGCGACCTGGTATGTGTTGTGGCGCACGGCTTTCGGCCTGCGGCTGCGCTCGGTCGGAGAGTCGCCGGCGGCCGCCGAGTCGCTCGGTGTGAACGTCTACAAGTACAAGTTCCTCGCGGTGCTGGCGTCCGGCTCGCTGGCCGGCCTCGGCGGTGCCTTCTTGACCCTGGTGGCCTCCAACCTCTTCCGCGACGGGCAGACCGGTGGCCGCGGCTATATCGGTCTGGCCGCCATGATCTTCGGCAACTGGCGCCCGGGTGGGCTGCTCGCGGGTTCGGCGCTCTTCGGCTACACCGACGCCATTCGGCTGCGTGCCGGTGGGCAGTCGGTGCACGCGGTGCTGTTGCTCGTGGCGGTGCTGTTGCTGCTGATCGGCCTCTGGCAGCTGTTCCGGCGCGGCCGGGTCGTCCAGGGCGTGTTGGCGCTCGTCGTCGCCGGCCTGACCGCGTGGTGGTACTTCGCGGCCGACACCGTCCCCAACGAACTCGCCGGCACCCTGCCCTATGTCACCACCCTCCTCGTGCTTGCCTTCGCCGCCCAGCGCTTGCGGATGCCGGCCGCAGACGGCCTGGTCTATCGAAAGGGCGAAGGCCATTAGCGCCGAGGCCGGCTTGTCGGAGGTCGACTGGGAGTCGTTGCGGGAAAAGGCGATCGAGGCTTCCCGGCGCGCCTACTGCCCATACTCCGACTTCCCCGTAGGGGTGGCCGGGGTGACCACGGACGGGCGGGTGTTCACCGGCTGCAATGTGGAGAACGCCTCCTACGGCGTGGGCTTGTGCGCCGAGTGCGGACTCGTCTCGGCGCTGCACCTCGGCGGTGGCGGGCTTTTCGCGGCCGTCTACTGCGTCGGCGGCGACGGCCAAGCGCTCATGCCCTGCGGGCGGTGCCGGCAACTGTTGTGGGAGAACGGTGGTCCCGCCTGTCTCCTGATGACCCCGGAGGGAGTCCTGCCGATGTCGCAGATCCTTCCGCAAGCCTTCGGCCCCGACGACCTCGCGACCCGTTCCGGCCACTGACCCCCGCCCCCGTGGTCATGTCACTCTGCCGGTCGCGGGGACCGCGGGCGCGCCGCTGGTAGTTTGCCCGCATGAGCGAAGCCTTCGATGCCGTCGACGTCATCATCGCCAAGCGCGACAAAAAGGAGTTGAGTGACGAGCAGATCCGCTGGGTCATCGACGCCTACACGCGTGGCGCCGTGGCGGAGGAGCAGATGTCCGCGCTCAACATGGCGGTGCTGCTCAACGGTATGACGCGGCGCGAGATCGCGACGTGGACCGGCGCGATGATCGCCTCGGGGGAGCGGATGGACTTCTCGTCCCTCTCTCGGCCCACGACCGACAAACACTCGACCGGTGGTGTGGGCGACAAGGTCACCTTGCCCTTGGCGCCCCTGGTGGCAGTCTTCGGCGTGGCCGTGCCGCAGTTGTCGGGTCGCGGGCTCGGGCACACGGGCGGCACGCTCGACAAGCTCGAGTCGGTCCCGGGCTGGCAGGCCGCTCTTTCGAATGAGGAGATGATGGCGCAACTCGAGGACGTCGGCGCGGTCATCTGCGCAGCGGGCTCCGGCCTCGCTCCCGCGGACAAGAAGCTGTATGCGCTGCGTGACGTCACCGGCACTGTCGAGGCGATCCCGCTCATCGCGAGTTCGATCATGTCCAAGAAGATTGCCGAGGGCACGGGCGCGCTGGTGCTCGACGTCAAGGTCGGGTCTGGCGCCTTCATGAAGAACCTCGACGACGCCCGCGAACTCGCCCGCACCATGGTCGACCTCGGCACCGACGCTGGGGTGAAAACCGTTGCGGTGCTGACGGATATGGCTACCCCGTTGGGGTTGACGGCCGGCAACGCCTTGGAGGTGCGCGAGTCGGTGGAGGTGCTGGCCGGCGGCGGTCCGGCCGACGTCGTGGAGCTGACGGTCAAACTCGCCGAGGAGATGCTGGAGGCGGCGGGACGCGGTGGCGAAGACGTGCGGGCGGCGCTGCAGGATGGGCGTGCCCTCGATGTCTGGAAGCGCATGATCCGCGCCCAGGGCGGCGACCCGGACGCGCCGCTGCCGGTGGCCAAGGAGCGCGAGCAGGTGGTCGCCGAGCGCGATGGATTCCTCACGACGATGGATGCGTATGCCGTGGGCGTCGCCGCCTGGCGCCTGGGGGCCGGCCGGGCGCGCAAGGAAGATCCCGTGCAGGCCGGCGCCGGCGTCGAAATCCATTGCAAGCCAGGGGATCAGGTGCGCAAGGGTGACCCTGTCCTGACACTGCATACCGACACCCCCGAGCGATTCGGCCGCGCCAAGGAAGCCTTGTCCGGTGGCATCGAGATCGGCGATGCGGCCCCGGAGAAGACTTCAATCGTCCTCGACCGGATCGACTGACACCAGGTCGTCCTCAAATCCCAGGGATTCAGGTCAACTGAGCGAGCCCCGAGGCCGGACCCACGCCTGCGCGAAGTGGAGAACCTCCCCCGCGATCTCGAAGTCGGCGTCGTAGTGAATCACTGTCAGCCGGTGTTCCTGTGCGAGGACAGCGGTGAGCAAGTCGGCTATACCCACGGCGCGATGTCTGCCAGTAACGGCAAGCGCCTGCTGTGCGTCGAACGCGAGTTCCCAGTGCGCGTTCTCGAGCGGCAAGTGCTCGTAAGCCCCCTGCCGGTTCTCCCGGATCGCCGCATACTCCGGAGCATCCCGGGCCACGAACAAAGCCTCGGCGTCGAGCGTCGGGCAGGTAGCGACGAGCGCACCTTCGATGAGTGGGACCAGGCGCTCGGCCACCTCGGGGTGCCGCATACGCGCCGCTGCGCTGGTGTCGATGAGGTAACGCGCTATCAGCGCCATACCGCAGCCCGGGCCTCCGCATCGGCGAGGGGCTCGAGTGCTCCGGCCCGCAACCACTCGACCTCACGAGCACGGGCCGCGTTATCGACTGCCATACGAAGTGCCGCACGCACCGTGTCGGAGACGCCGGACGTCCCGAGGGCGTCGCGCGCTGCCTCGAGGAGATCGTCGTCAAGGTCGATGAGTCGTTTGGTCACGGTTCGCCTCCGATATATACGTCACCATCAGGAGTATATATAGCAACGGTGACGAGAATGGCGTCAGGTCATGGGCCGCAGGTTGCTCAGCTGGCCGGTGTGTGCGGGTAGGTGCATGCCGGCTTGTCCGTGGATGGCGATGGTGCCCCACGGGCGCGGCTCGTCCACGAGGACCTGGCCGTCGTGCAGCAGATAGCACGGGACCGCCTGCGCCAGCTGCTGGGGGGAGAGACGCGCGAGTACAGCCATGACCTGCTGTGCCACGGCCCGACCTTCGGCGATCAGGCCAGTTGTGTTGCCGCAGCGGACGATCCAGGCTGCAAGGTGGTCCGGCGTCTGGCAGTCCACATTGGCGAACCGGGCCGGCTCCTGGTGGATGATGGCTTGGCTCACCGCGATCGTGGTCAGGTCGGACAAGGCGACGTGAGCGAGCGTCTGGTCGGCATCCCATTCGCTGTCAGCCGGTGGCGGCCCGAAGCCGCCCCGCTCCGCCTCGGCGAAGAAGGCGTCGTATGCCGCGGCGAGGCCGCCAAGATCCGGCGCCTGATCGCGGGGCTCGGCGACATCGGCGAAGTGGTCGAGGACATAGCCCCACGCCGAGGGGCCGACGTATCCGCGACGACGCCGCATGGCGTCTGCCCCGAAGGTCTCCCAGCCGCGGTGTTCGATGATCACTCGGGTGCCGGCCGCGTCGGGTTCGAACCTCACCTCGACCTCGGACTGTTCGCCGGTGTCCCGGCCCGGATGCCAGGAGATCACCATTCTGCTCGGCGGTTCCCACGCACGGACCTCGCCCCACGTGCTTTCCCGGCCGTCAACGGCGAGTTCGATCAGCCGGCCGTCGCGGAACTCCAGCCCGCCGGCCTGCTCGCCGAAGACGCCATGGGTGGGCAGCGGCCACCATGCACCGATCTGGTCGGTGAAGATGGCGAAGGTCTCCGTTTGGGGACGCTGGACGTATGCCGCGCGCACCACCGGTGCTGCCGCGTCGGGAGTGGTGGTCATGGGGTCCTCCCCGGAGGTGTCGAATTGGCGTGCTGGACAAAGGCATCGAGGGCGTCATCCCAGAAGGAGTCGACCCAGGCCCGGACGTCGGCGAGGCCGCCGGGGTTGATGCTGTAGAGGCGGCGCGCGCCCGCGGGTCGGACCTCCACCAGGCCCGCGCCTTTGAGGACGCGAAGGTGCTGGGAGACGGCCGGCTGACTCACGTCCGTGGCATCGGTCAGCTCGCGCACGCTGTGCTCGCCGTCGCGCAACACCTCGAGGATGCGCCGACGGGTGGGGTCGCCCAAGGCATCCATCGCCGCGCTTCCATAAGCCATGGCTAATGATAAGCGGACACTTATGCACGAGCGCAAGGGCCCCGGGCACGGCATACCCTGAGCCCGTGAGTGAATTCGTCGTCAGCCCGGAAGTCGCCGCCGCCCCGAAGGCGCTGCTGCACGATCACCTGGACGGGGGGCTGCGGCCGCAGACGATCATCGACATCGCCGACGAGATCGGCTATCGCGCGCTGCCCGCCACCGACCCCGCGGATCTCGACCGGTGGTTCCGAGAGAGTGCCGACTCCGGCTCCTTGGTGCGCTATCTCGAGACGTTCGCCCACACCGTGGCCGTCATGCAGACCGAGGCCGGGCTCTATCGGGTGGCCAAGGAGTGCGCCCTCGACCTCGCGGCCGACGGCGTCGTCTATGCCGAATCCCGTTACGCCCCAGAGCAACACGTCGACGGTGGCCTGACGATGGAGGCGGTGGTCGAGGCCGTCAATGCCGGCTTCCGCGACGGGGAGTCCGAGGCGGCCGCGGCCGGCAACACCATCCAGGTGCGTGCTCTCCTCACCGCCATGCGGCATGCCGCCCGCGCTCGCGAGATCGCCGAGCTGACCGTGCGATACCGCGACGCCGGTGTCGTCGGGTTCGACATCGCCGGCGCCGAGGCGGGCTACCCGCCCACCCGACACCTCGACGCCTTCGAGTATCTGCAGCGCGAGAACTCCCGCTTCACCATCCACGCCGGCGAGGCCTTCGGGCTGCCGAGCATCTGGGAGGCGATCCAGTGGTGCGGGGCCGACCGGCTCGGCCACGGCGTACGCATCGTCGACGACATCGACACGTCCGGTGAGGTGCCGACGCTCGGCCGGCTTTCGGCATACGTCAAGGACGGCCGCATCCCGCTCGAGATGTGCCCGACCAGCAATCTGCAGACCGGGGCCGCGAAATCCTATGCGGCACACCCGATCACGCTCCTGAAGGACCTGCGATTCCGGGTCACGGTCAACACGGACAACCGGCTGATGAGCGGCACTACCCAGGGTCGGGAGATGCAGCACCTGGTCGACAAGGCCAGGTGGACGCTCGCCGACCTGCGGTGGGCCACGATCAATGCGATGAAGTCCGCGTTCATCCCCTATGACGAGCGGCTGGCCATCATCAACGATCAGGTCAAGCCGGGGTATGCCGCGCTGGGCGTCGTCTCGTATGTCCCGTAAGGGCCCTCTGCCCGCTCGTGTCATCGACGTGAGGGTCTGGTCACCGGAGCGCAGACGCGCTTGAGTGAAAGGGTGAAAGAGACCTGGGATCGAGACATCAGTGTTTTGCGAGCGATGATCTCGCTGCACGACGAGACCGGTGGGCTCACGACGCCGGCTCGACTCGCCGAGCGGTCCGGGTTGTCGCACTACGACGTCGAGGCGGCGCTTCGAGCGCTGGCACGAGAACAGCCGGTCCTCTTCGAGACCCAGGGCGCGACGACGCTCGGACGATTCCTGAAGGTCGGGAACCCTACCGGGCGGGCGCGCAGGATCTGTGGCGCGTGGCCGACGCCGGAGCAGGTGACGCAGAAGCTGCTCTCGGCCATCCGCGACGCCGCTGACACCGAGGCCGATGCGCAGTTGCAGGCGGCCCTGCGGCTGGTGTCTGCGTATTTCCACGGTCCGGGCCGTTGTCGTGCTGCCGCGATCGGGGCTGCGGCTATCGCGTGGGATCGTGAGTGGTGAGTTCTCGGAGCTGGCCCCTCGGGCGCGGGTGAGTCAGGTGCGCAGCAGGCGGTTAGCACCGCTCAGGGGTGCGGGATGCGCCGGCGACGCAAGAGCACATCGATGGCCCAGTACAGCGCAGCGACGGCGAGCGCGAAGACCAGGATGGCGCCGATGGTCGTGAAGACACGGGCATACCCGTGGGTGCGGGCGTCGACGAAGGCATACGGGTAGGCGGCGACGGCAAGTCCGCGCAGGAGGACCCACGCGATCCAGCCGACGGGGATCAGCAGTGCCCACGGGACCAGGCGCAGCGAGACCCAACCGCGCGGGCCCCAGATCGCCCAGACCCCGACGGCCAGGACCGGCACGACGATGTGCTGCCACGGGTTGGTCAGGACCGACCACCCCTGCACGACCTGCGTCGGGGCAAGCAGCACCCGGTAGACGATCGCGGTCACGGTGATCATGAGCAGGGCGCTCAGGAGGAGCACGCGGCGCCAGTGCGTGGGCTGCCCACGCCGCCAGGCGATCAGTCCGAAGGCAAGGGCCACAACGACATTCGACCACTCGGTGAAATAACTGACGTGATCGGCGAGGCGTCCGATCACACCGGCCAGGCCCGGGGGATTGGCGCCGTAGACGTGTCCTTCCGGCGCCGTTGTCGCGGGGCCGTAGGCGTCGATCGCGTTGAGGACGGCGACCAGGATGAAGCCGGTGGCCGCCACGAGCGCCACCACCGCGTGCGCGGCGCAGGCCCCGGGCCGCCTCGTGTCGAAGTCCATGGACGCGCAGGCTACCCGGGATGCCGTTCGCGACCTGCACGGAGCCGGCCGCGCTGGCGGGCGGCGGGAGAGCGGATCGCGGGGGGTGACCGCATACGCGGACGCGGTTCGCGGCCATCGCCGGTGTCTGCCACTCGAAGGCTGTTTCGTGTCCACTCGACGAGGGGCGGGGTAGCGTCACAATCGCCGCATGCGATCTCGAGGCACCGGTGCCGCGCGGCTCGTGCTGTGGTGGCTGCGACCGGGGGCGGATGCGTTCTGGCTGTGGGCCGTGCTCGGGGGTGTGCTGCTGTTGCGGACCCTGCTCTTCATGGGTGCGGTGGCGTTGCGCGGGCCCGGGGGCTACTGGTTCCGGTTCTGGGTCGACCCCGGGGTCCGCGAGATCTATGTGACCCTCGCTGTCGCGGCCTTCCTCTATTCACTGGCGGCGGTCATGATCGGTCTCGCCGCGGCATACGGGCTCCGGCTGCGGCAGGGCGTGGGCGCTGTCGTCCTCGGCGTCGGCGGTGCCGTGCTCGGCCTCGGCGCGCTGCTCGCCCTGCCCGGACTGGAGCGGGCGCTGACGACGATCAACGACCAAATGGCCATTGTGCCGCTTGGGCTTTCACGCATTCTCGGGCTGACGTTCCACCTCGGGGTCCCGACCGCACTGCCGATGTGGTTGCTGACCGCCGGGGGCATCCTGGGGATGCTCGGCGTCCTTGCGGCGGCGGGGCGGAGGTGGCAACCAGGCGTCGAGGTGGGTGGAGCTGAACTCGATGGCCGTTGAGAACTGCCCGGGGTCCACTCGACGGGGGTGGGGGCGCGGGTCTCAGGTGAGGACCACGAGGCGACCGGTGGCGCGAGTCATGGCGACATAGCGGTCGACCGCGCCCTCGATGCCCTCGCCGAAGCCGTCCGGATCGACGAGGACGACGAGGTCGAACTCCAGTCCTTTGGCCAGCTCCGGTGACAAGGACCGTACGCGAGGCGACGCGGCATACCCGGAATCACCGATGACACAAGCGATTCCGTCATCGTGGGTGGCCACCCACTCATCGAGGATCGCCGGCAGCTCGCGGCGCGACCCATGGCGCACCGGGATGCCGGTGCTGCGGATCGACAGCGGGACGTTCGCGTCCGGCAGGACCGAGCGGATCACCGGCTCGGCCTCGGTCATCACCTCGACCGGGGTGCGGTAGTTGACGCCGAGGGTTGCCAGGCGAGCCGTCGGCAGCCCCACGCGCGCCAGCCGGTCCACCCAGGACTCGGTGAACCCGTGCCGGGCCTGGGCGCGATCGCCGACGATCGTCAGGCTGCGCGATGGGCAGCGACGCAACACCATCTGCCACTCGGCGTCGGTGAGTTCCTGCGCCTCGTCGACGACCACGTGGGCGAAGGGCCCGCCCAGCGCGTCGGCGTCGGCCGCGGGAGGCAGCGCGTCGTCGACGAGCACGTGCTGCAGGTCCGCGCCGCGCAGCATCGACATCACCTGCAGGGTCGAGTCATCGGCGGCGATCAGGTGATCGACGACCTTCGTCATCTCCTCCCGGCGGGCCGCGGTGGCAGCGGCGAGCGCCTGCCGGCGGCGGGAGGCGTGGGGGTCGCCGAGCCGGTGCCGCGCGGCGTCGATGAGTGGCAGGTCCGCGACCGTCCACTCGCCCGCGTCGGCGCGCTGCAGCATAAGGACCTCCTCCGGCGACAGCCACGGCGCGCAATGACGCAGATAGGCCGGCACCGACCACAGGTCCCCGACGAGGTCGGCGGCGTCGATCAGCGGCCAGGCGTGGTTCATCGCCTCGGTCAATTCCTCGTTGCGCTGCAACGCTTGTCGCCGCTGCGTCAGCGGTATGCCGGCATCGAACCGGTCGACGAGGATGTCGAGCAGCGCCTCCCAGATCTCGGCGCGGGCGTCATTGTGGGCAGTCCCGTCCTCGGGTGCGTCGGCGGCTTCGGCCCAGTCCTGTGGGTTGATCCGGACCGGCGTCCCGTCGCAATCGATCGTCATCGCCGCGGCCGGCAGGTCCTCGTAGAAGCGCACCGCGACCTCGATCGCGTCGACCATCCGGCGCGCGGACTTCAGGCGGGCGACGGCTGGGTCGCCCTCCGGGCGCGCCGCAGCGCCTTCCGCGACGAGATCGCGCAGGGTGCACAGGCGCACGCCCTCCTCACCGAGGCTCGGCAGCACGTCCTCGACGTAGGCGAGATAGGGCTGGTGGGGGCCGACCACGAGCACGCCGCCGCGTCGCGGATCGAGCCGGGGGTCGGCATACAGCAGGTATGCCGCGCGGTGGAGGGCGACGACCGTCTTGCCCGTCCCCGGGCCGCCGTCGACGACGAGCGGACCCTGGGAGCCGGCGCGGACGACGGCGTCCTGATCCGCGGCGATGGTGCCGAGCACGTCCCGCATCCGGGGCGAGCGGCTCGCGCCCAGGCTGGCGATGAAGGCCGACTGGTCGTCCAGCGCGGCGGATGTGGCGCCGCTGTCGGTGGTGAAGGTCTCGTCCCAGTAGTCGGTGATCCGCTCGCCGGTCCAGCGGTAGCGGCGCCGGCTGGTCAGCCCCATCGGGTTGGCGAGGGTGGCGGCGAAGAAGGGCTTCGCCGCGGGGGAGCGCCAGTCGACGAGCAATTGCCGGCCGGCGTCGTCGATGAGGCCGATGCGGCCGACATAGACCGAGCCGTCGGGGCGATCGATCCGCCCCAGACAGATGTCGACGCCGAAGCGCTGCAGGAGTGCGAGCCGGGCGCTGAGGCGATGGGTCTGCAGGTCCCGGTCGAGCGCCTCCTGGCCCATGCGGACCGGGGAGGTGCGGGTCTCCTCGAGGCGCGCCGCGAGGTCGGCGCGCTGCTGCGCAAGGCAGCCGGCCACGGCGGCCAAGTGGTGTCCGTCGCTCCCGATGAGGGCCGGGTCGGCTTTGGCGGCCAGGCGGTCGGGCAGGTCGAAAACATTGGTGCTCAAGGGATTCATGGGTGTCGTGTCCGATCCGGGCCACCTCAGGCGGCGGTCCTGCCGGAGCATTGTGCGCCTCGCCGGGGGCCTTGCCACAAGCCCCCGGGTGGGGTATAGCTTGGTAGGGGAGGAGGGACACCGTGCCCTGACCGGCGTCGCCTTGCCGGGCCGCCCTGGTCTAGGTCGACGGGAGGCCCCCGGCGCGATGGCGGGCCGCCGACCCCACTCGAGGGGAGCAGAGCCGGGCGTGGGCGCCGCGCCCTCACCGCGGGCCGAACTCCAGGACCGTGCGGCCGGAGCATAGACGCCAACCATGGACAGTGCCAGCGGGCCCATCGCATTGAATCCGTCTTCGAACTTTTCGCCCAGTCCGAAACGATTCCCGATAGCTCGATCAATGGCACCAAGCGCCATGCAGATCATCAGGATCCACACAATAACTTCATTGATACTCATGAGGGCTCCACAACGCCTCAGAAGCCCCCTGTGGCCTCCCGTTCGACGTTGAGCGCCCGTATGCCAATACCCCGGCGGGCTTCGCAAGAGCCAATGTGTGGTTGTGAGCAAAATCGCCTTGGCCAATTGGCTAGGACGTGTGGAGGGACAATTCTCGACATCCGGTCCGCCGTCGAAAAGGCACTCTTTCGACGGGGTGAGGCACGATGGGGGCGTGGACGATGCCTTGCTGCCGCGCAACACCGCAGCCCTTAGAGCCCTGCTCGACAAGGGCGTGACGATGCCCGTGCCGTTGACCGTCGAGATCGGCGACGAGGTCGATGTCGAGCACGTCAGCGGCGACGGCGTCGTCATCCACCCCGGCGCCCGGATCCGTGGCGCCTCGACCGTCATCTCCGCCGGATGCGAGTTGGGTCGGGAGGGGCCGGTGACGATCGAGGACTGCCGCCTCGGTCGCGGGGTCGCACTCAAGGGTGGGTATGCCGCCCGCGCTACCTTCCTCGATGGCGCGAACCTCGGGTTGGGACACCACGTCCGGGAGGGTTGCCTGCTGGAGGAGGAGTCCGGCGGAGCGCACTGCGTCGGGCTGAAGCAGACGATTCTCATGCCCTTCGTCACGCTGGGGTCGCTGATCAACTTCTGTGACTGCCTGATGGCCGGCGGCACGAGCCGCACAGAGCACAGCGAGGTCGGCTCGTCCTATATCCACTTCAACTTCACCCCGGGCGGCGACAAGACGACGCCGAGCCTCTTCGGCGATGTCCCGCGCGGCGTGCTGCTGCGCGAGCCGCCGATCTTCCTCGGCGGCCAGGGCGGTGCGGTCGGGCCGGTGCGCACGGCATACGGCGCGGTGGTCGCGGCAGGATCGGTGTTGCGCAGCGATATTCGCGAGGAGCGCTCGTTGACGATGGTCGGCCCGCCACCCGCGATGACACAGCGCGATTTCACCGGCCGGGAGTATCGCGGCATCAACCGGCTCGTCGCCAAGAACCTCGACTACCTCGCCAGCCTCGACGCCCTCGAGGCCTGGTATGCCGAGGTGCGCCTCCCCTTCTTCGCCGCCCAGGGGGCCTTGGGGGTGCTCGTGGGGGAGGGGGCTCGGGAGGCGATCGCCGCCGGGCGCCGCGAGCGGATCACCCGGCTGCTCGCGCTGGCCGCGCGGATGGATCCCGGGCAAGCGCCCCAGGCTGCCTTCGCCGCGCACGCGCAGGCACTCACCGAGATCTTTGGTGGGTCGTATGCCGCTGTGCCCGAGTCACTTTCGACCCACGCCGCAGCCACCGCAGCGGCGGGGGCGCCCTATGTCGAGGCCATCCGCGCGCTCCCGGACGACCTCGTCAATGCCGGCCAGCACTGGCTGGCCGGCATCATCGAGGACCGCTGGGCCGACGTCGAGGCACTCCTGCCGGGCGTTGCCCGACTGCGGCACCGCGAAGGATGAGCGTCGGCGACGACGATGTGGCCGCCGCCCTGTCTCGCGTCCACCGCACCGAGTGGGGCCGGGTCGTCGGGGCCCTGGTCGGCGTTTCGGCGATCTCGATATCGCGGAAGACGCTGCGGCAGAAGCATTTGCGAGCGTGGTGCAGCGGTGGCCGAGCGACGGCATACCACCCAATCCTGGTGGGTGGCTGACCACCACAGCCACCCGCAAGGCGATCGACCGCCTCCGCCGGGAGTCCCAGCGCGCCACGCAACAGCGGGCGCCGCTCGGCTGCAGGACGACAGCCCGCACGCGCCCACCGGGCCCGTCGAGGACGACCGGCTCCGGCTCATCGTCACGTGCTGTCATCCGGTGCTCGCGATGGAGTCACGGGTGGCGCTGACGTTGCGGCTGCTCGGTGGGTTGACGGTCGCTCAGATCGCGCGCGCCTTCCTCAGCACGGAGACGGCGATGGCCCGGCGCATCACGCGCGCCAAGGCGAAGATCACGGATGCGGGGATTCCGTTCGCGGTGCCGTCGGAGGCCGACGTGCGCGAGCGCCTCGACGGCGTTCTTGCCGTGGTCCTCCTCATCTTCAACGAGGGCTATCTCGACAGTGACGGCGCGGACCCGGTGCGCGTGGGGCTGACGGATGAGGCGATCCGCCCGCGAGCGGAGCGCGTGGGGGAGGCGCGGACGGCATACGACCGGGCAATCGCGCTCGCCGGCAACCCCGCCGAACGCGACTTTCTCGCCCGCCGCCGCGACCAGCTCAGCGGCGAACGACCGGCTCAGTCCGACGACGACCCGCCGGAGTCTCCGCCGCCACCGCCCGAGCCCCCGCCGCCACTCGAGTCCCCTCCATCGCCCGAGTCGCCACCACCACTCGAGTCCCCGCCCCAGGACCCACCACCGGAGTCGGACCCCCCGGCATCAGAGCCGATCTGGGGCATCGGGGCTGTCGGATCCGAGGAGCTCGGCGACCCCGACCACAGGCTGCCACCGGACTCCGGATAGGCCGGCGCGTCGGTGGTGGACTGGGGATACTGCCCATACGGCTGCTGGGGATAGGGCGACGACGGGACCGGGGCCGGCCCTGGATAGGCGGGAGAGTTCCACTGACTGCCCGCGACCGCGCCGGCCGCCGACCCGGATGCCGCCGGGCCATAGGGGTAGCCGCCGGGCTGGTAGGCCGGCTGCACATAGTCCTGCTGGGGGCTGCCATAAGCGTGGGCCTGCCCGCCGAGGCTCTCCCGGCGCCGGGCGTCGATGTACATCAGCGTCGAATAGACCACCGAATAGAGCTGGAAGATATAGAGCGCGATGGCGCCGATGCCCATCACGATGGCGGCGACGATGCCGCCCGCCACGGAGGAGGCGTCGCCGGAATCGCGCGTCAACGCGCTGAACGGAGCGGAGGCGAGGCTGAAGACGAACATCAGCGGCAGCGCCAGCAGCGACAGCATCAGCTGCCGGCCCAGAGTGACCCACCACATGCCCTTGGTGAGGACGAAGGTGCGCCGGATCGCCTCGATGGGGCCGGCCTTCTCGATCGCGACGGTCTGAAAGATGAACGCGCACTTGACCGAAAGCCAGATCATCACCGGGTAGGCCAGGAAGAGCAGCAACAGCATGACGCCAATGCCGAAGCCCTCGTCCGCAGCGACCGAACCGCCGATGAGCAGGATCGCGAGCACGCCGACCACCACCACGGCGCCGACGATCAGCAGATAGAGGCCGAGGACATTCCAGATGATGCCGCGGGTCTCGTTCCACAGGGCTCGCAAGGCCGGCCGTTCGCCGAGGGCCACGCGATAGGCGGCGATGACCAGCGCCGCGCTGATCCGGACCAGCACCACGG
>NZ_HG764815.1:618235-630489 GCF_001050535.1 Nostocoides australiense Ben110
GGCGGCTCGCCGACGCTGCCGGCGCTGGCCTGCCCCATCGCTGGGCCGAGGCCGTCTCCGCCGCCGCGCAGCCCTCGCAGGACCGCCTCGCCGACGAACTCGACCAGGCCGTGATGGCCACTCCGCTGCGGAGCAACCGGCCGATCTGGTGGAGCTTGCTGAGCATCCTGCAGATCCTGCTGGCCATCGCGGTGGTCGTCGGGTTGGTCTGGACCCTGGTCGAGGTGTTCTTCGGCGCCCAGAACCTCGTGGACCTTCCGATGTGGCACGTCGGCCCCTTCGGGCTCCCGCTGGTGCTGCTCGTCGGAGGCCTCCTGCTCGGCTGGCTCCTCGCGCTGCTGTCCAGGTGGTTCGCCGGCATCGGTGCCCGGCGCCGTGCTGCCGGGACGGGCAAGCGGCTCGACGTGGCGATCGGGGAGGTCGCGGACCGGGTCATCGTGGCGCCGGTCTCGGACGTGCTCGCCCGGCACCGGCAGACCCGGATCCAGCTCGAGACCGCCGCTGCGGGCGGCAAGCGGTAGCCCACTGGCCCGCGACGCTCAGACCAGAGCCTTGTCATCCGCCGACTCGACGTCCTCCTCGGCTTCGTCGAGATCCGGCGGGAATCCTTCGCCCAAGTCCACGGGCGCAGCCGCCTCGCCCGTGCCGGAATCGGCCGCGTAGCCGTCCGCTCCGGAGCTGAGCTCACCCGTCCGGGGATCGACGGTGCCGGCGTCGGTGGTGACGTAGTCGGAGTTCCAGTTGTGGGCACCGCTGCCCCAGCCGCTGCGTTGCTGGTCGCGAGCGTGCTGGTCGCGGGCATAGTCCTCCTGCCGAGCCGCGCGGACGGCCGGGTCGTTGCGCGGGTCGCTCGAGTCCTCGGCCGGCTTGCGCCCCTTGTGATAGTCGGCCCAGCCGAAGGTCAGGTCGTGCCCGAGCGCATCCGCCGTGATCTCGATGCTCGCCCCTTCAGAGCCGTCCTGTCGCGGATAGGTCTCGGTCTTGAAGCGGCCGTAGACGAGCACGCCTTGCCCCTTCTTCAGGCTGCCCATCGCGTTGTGCCCGAGCGCCCCGAACGCGGTCACTCGGTAGTACTCGGTCCGGACCTCCTGGTAGACCCCGGCGTCGGTGCGCTTGGTGATGTTGACGGCGACCCGGAATGTCGTGAAGGGGTTTCCCGTGCTGCCGATCCGCAATTCGGGGTCGGCGACGACATTGCCGCTGATGGTGACGCGAAGTTCCTGCATTGCTGCACCCCCAAGGTGTAGGTGTGTTGCTGATGATGTCTGGCCACGCCCTGCGCGCAGCCTCCGTGCCAGCCTGCCGTGCCGCGCGAACCCGGCCAAGGGTCGCCGAAAACCCTGTGGACAACGGGAAGTTGCGATCTTGGCTGTGGACAACCAGGCGTGCGGGGTGGCGCCGATTCGGAGCACGGCAGGGCCGCAGTTAGCCTTGGCGGCATGCCCGAGTTCATCTATGTCTTCTCCAAGGCGCGCAAGGCGCACGGAGACAAAGTCATCCTCGATGACGTCACTCTGTCCTTCCTGCCCGGCGCCAAGATCGGCGTCGTCGGACCCAACGGGGCCGGCAAGTCGACGGTCCTGAAGATCATGGCCGGCCTGGAGCAGGCCTCCAACGGCGAGGCCCGACTGACCCCGGGATACAGCGTCGGCATCCTCATGCAGGAGCCGAAGCTCGACGAGACCAAGACCGTCCTGGGCAATGTCGAGGAGGGCGCGGGGGAGATCAAGAAGGCGCTCGATCGCTATAACGAGATCTCCGAGCTGATGTCGGATCCCGATGCCGACTTCGATGCGCTCATGACCGAGATGGGGCAGTTGCAAGAAAAGATCGACTCGGCCGACGCCTGGGATCTCGACTCGCAACTCGAGCAGGCCATGGACGCCCTGCGCTGCCCGCCGCCGGACGCCGACGTCTCCGTCCTCTCCGGTGGCGAGAAGCGCCGCGTCGCGTTGTGCAAGCTGCTGCTGGAGAAGCCCGACCTGCTGCTGCTCGACGAGCCCACCAACCACCTCGACGCCGAGTCGGTCCTGTGGCTCGAACAGCACCTCGCGGCATACCAGGGGTGCGTCGTCGCCGTCACCCACGACCGCTACTTCATGGACAACGTGGCCGAGTGGATCCTCGAACTCGACCGCGGCCGCGCCTATCCCTATGAGGGCAACTACTCGACATACCTGGAGAAGAAGCGCGCCCGCCTGGAGGTCCAGGGCAAGAAGGACGCCAAGCTCGCCAAGCGGCTCCAGGAGGAACTGGAGTGGGTGCGCTCCAATGCCAAGGCGAAGCAGACCAAGTCCAAGGCGCGCTTGCAGCGGTATGAGGAGATGGCGGCCGAGGCGGAGCGGACCCGCAAGCTCGACTTCGAGGAGATCGCGATCCCGCCGGGCCCGCGGCTCGGCTCACAAGTCATCGAGGTCCGCGACCTCGAGAAGGGGTTCGGCGACCGCATCCTGATCGACGACCTCTCCTTCACCTTGCCCCGCAACGGAATCGTCGGCGTCATCGGCCCCAATGGCGTCGGCAAGACGACCCTCTTCAAGACCATCGTGGGGCTCGAGGAGGCAGACGAGGGCAGCGTCAAGATCGGCGAGACTGTCAAGATCTCGTATGTCGACCAGTCCCGCGCCGGCATCGACCCGGAGAAGAATCTGTGGGAGGTCGTCTCCGACGGGCTCGACTTCATCAAGGTCGGAAACGTCGAAATCCCCTCGCGCGCATACGTTTCGCAGTTCGGGTTCAAAGGTCCGGACCAGCAGAAGAAGGCCGGCGTTCTCTCCGGTGGCGAGCGCAACCGGCTCAACCTCGCGTTGACCTTGAAGCAGGGCGGCAACCTGCTCCTGCTCGACGAGCCGACCAACGACCTCGACGTCGAAACCCTCGGCTCGCTCGAGAACGCCCTGCTCGACTTCCCCGGCTGCGCCGTGGTCATCAGCCACGACCGGTGGTTCCTCGACCGGGTCGCCACCCACATCCTCGCGTGGGAGGGAACCGACGAGGATCCGTCCAAGTGGTTCTGGTTCGAGGGCAACTTCGAGGCCTACGAGAAGAACAAGGTCGAGCGCCTCGGCGAGGAAGCGGCCCGCCCGCACCGCGTGACCTATCGCAAGCTGCACCGCGACTGAGCCTGGCCCACGGGGCCGGCGTGGATAGCCGCCGGCCCCCGGCCCTGCGCCACGTTCGGCCGTCTCCCGCCAGCGGCCGCCGCTCATACGACGCGGCCGGCTACGGCAACATCGTCAGGATCTGACAGGCCATGATCTTGACCACCATGGCTACGGGGTAGACCAGGGCGTACCCCAGGGTGACGCGGGGGTCGTGGCCCGTGGACTCGTTGGCGTAGGCAAGCACAGCCGGCTGGGTCTGCGAACCCGCCAGGATGCCGGCCGTCCGGGGGGCGGCGAGGGCGAGCTGGCGGGCACCGAGGGCGAGGACGGCGGCGTGAGCCGCCGTGATGACCAGGCCGGCGAGCACGAGTTTGACACCGAGCGGCGAGGTGATGGCGGTGACCACCTGGCTACCGGCGCGGCCACCGGCATACGCCAGGAACAGCAGAAGCCCCAGCTGGGTGAGGGTCTCGGCACCCGAATGCGGCAGCGTCCACAGCAGCCGGCCGGTTCGACCCCGACGCCCGACGACGAGCCCCACCAGCAAGGGTCCGGCCGCCGCACCCAGGTGCAAGGTCCCGAGGCCGGGCACGACGAAGGGCACGGTCCCGAGCAGGAGGCCGAGCGCCATACCCGTGGCCAGGCCCAGCGGGTTGATATCGGAGATGGCGTGCTCGGAATCCCCGAGGAACTTCGCGACCTTGCCCATCTGGTCCGCGGGGGCTGTGACCCGGATGCGGTCGCCCGGCTGGACGATGAGGTGCTCGGTGGCAAGGAAGTCCTGGTCGCCGCGGCGCACGCGCGTCGCCCGCGCCATGAACCGGTCCCACAGGTGCAGCTCGCCGATCGTCTTGCCGAACAATGCCTTGTCGGACAGGATGATTCGCCGGAAGTCGAATTCGTCGCGTTCCATCGTCAACACGGCGGCGCTCACCCGGCCGAGTTGTTTGGTCAGGTGGTTCAGCGCCCGCTCGGACCCCACGAGATGCACGAGATCGCCGGGGCGGAGCACGGTCTCGCCGGACGCCATGTGCATCTCGCCGTCGGGGGTGCGGTGGCGGGAGAAGAGCACTTCACCGTATGGGGTGCGGTGCAGTTCGCTGATGTCCATCACGTTGTCGTGGGTGATCTCGATGACGCGGGTCTCGACCTCCGGCCGGTTCGCCGCGGCTTCGGGATCGGGTGCGGCCCGGCCGGCGCGCACCACGTATGCCGCGGTGAGCAGCATCACCAGCACCCCACCGACATACGACAGTGAGTAGCCGACCGTCGGCTCCGGTGAGCCGTCGAGGCGGATGATCGCGGCGGCGAGGCCGGGGGTGTTCGTGTTGGACCCGGCATACAACCCGGCGATGGTGCCGGAGCTGAAGCCGAGCCCGCGACCGATGCCGTAGGTCAGCGCGCCGAGCGCGACGAGGGTGACGGCGACGAGCCCGATGGGCCGGGCGCCGCGTCGGAGGCCGGAGAAGAAGGAGGGTCCGGCCACGATCCCGATGGTGTAGGCGAAAAGCGCGAGGCCGAGGTTGCCGACCACCTCTGGAACGGCCCAGTCGGGGTGGATGGCGGAGAAGGCGAGGGCGGCGAAGAGCACGCCCGCCGGCCCGAGACCGACGCCCCGGATGCTGATCTTGCCGAGTAGTGTCCCGATCGCCAGCAACAGAAACAGGAGCAGGATCGGTTGCTCGGCGAGGAAGTTATCCACGTGTCACCAGAATACAGGCCGCGCAGGGCCAACCGAAATCGTCAGGCGTTCGTCACAAGCTTCGCCGGAGGGGGTTCTCGCGACGCGTCGGGACGAGACGAAGGAGCAGGAGACGATGCACACGATGAGACGCGCGAACCGTTGGGCGGCGCTGGCCGCCGGGATGATCGCCACCGCGACCGTCGGCGCCGGTGCCGCCGAGGCGCAACCGGCGCCGGCCCGCCCCACAGCGATCGAATGTGCGGCCGCCTTCGGCGAGGTCGCGACGTTGCCGGCGATCGACTACGGCACCCGGTTCGTGCGAGCGGTGGAGCGGGGCGGGAAGTTCGGCACCCAGTGCTTCGGCAGCGGCCAGTTGACCTCGATGCTCTTCACCGAGGGCGCCACTGGCGGGGTCTGGACCCAGACAGGCGCGGAGGCCGGGTGGGGCGAGTTGCACATCAGCTACGTCCGCGGCGCGGGGGAGACGCTCGACGTCACCGTCCTGCTGGGTGGCCGCCCCGGCAGCGGCTGGGGGGCGGTCACGGAGGCGCGCGTGGGCGGCATCCGCGGCCCGGTCTCGAGCTACGCGGCCACGCTGGTCGCGGCGTGGAATCGCGGAGACCGCGCGAGCGCCGCCCGGCTCGCCGAGTCCTCCGTCGTGGCGGCCCTGTGGGCGCACGGCAACCCGGGCAAGGACTGGCGCGTCGACACCCTCACCGCCCGGCGCGGGTTCACCGTGGTCTCGATCTCGTCACGCTCCGGCGAGCGGGCCGAACTCCTGATCAACGCGGCAGCCGTCGCTCGAGAACACGGTCAAGCGGTCAAGGCGGTCGCATTCGGCTGATCATCGGGCCCCGACGAGACGCAGGCCCAGTTCGCCGTTGATCTCGCCGATCTCCTGGGGGCTGCGTTTGATGCCGGGTTCGTACCAGCGGGCGACGTCGATGCACAACGACAGCAACGCGAGGGCGGTATGCGGCACGTCCTCGACCCGGAACTCGCCGGCGGTCACGCCGTCGGTCAGCACCGATCGCACCACCGCGTCGATCTGCTTGCGCAGGCCCATCACGGCGTCGCGGTGCTCCGTGGTGAGGTGGCCGAACTCGTACTGGACGATGCGACCGACACGGTATTGCTCGGCGTGCCAGCGGGAGAAGTTGACCATGATCGCGAAGAGCGCCTCGGTCGGCGTGCTCGCTCCGGCTTGCGCGGCGACGAGCATGTCACGGGCGGCGGTGTGGCCGCGCTCGCAGATCGAGAACAGCAGTTCTTCCTTGGACGCGAAGTGGACGTAGACCCCGGCCGGGGACAGGCCGGCGCGACCGGCGATGTCGCGTGTCGTCGTCGCGTGGAAGCCGCGGTCGGCGAACGCGTCAGCGGCGGCCTCCATCAGCCGTAGCGCCGTCTCGGTCACGTCATCGGTGAGGGGGATCGCCGCGACGTCGTAGGTGCGCGCGTGCAGTTCGCGCGTGCGCACCCGATCGGTCATGGGCCCAAGCATGCCGCACGCATCCGAGACCGCAGGTGATCGGGCTCATTGACGCCTCCGTCTCGGCGTGGTGAAGTGCACGGGCCCCGCCCTCGAATGCAAGGAGCATCCACATGTCCGGCCGCCACGACGGATCCGTCGCCATCGTCACCGGTGCCTCCCGCGGCATCGGGCTGGCCATCGCTCAGCGTCTCGTCGACGAGGGCGCGCGGGTGGTCATCACCGCGCGCAAGCCGGAAGCGCTCGCCGAGGCGGTGAGCGCGCTCGGCGGGGAGGCCCGCGCCGTGGCGGTTGCCGGCAATGCCGGCGACGAGGCGCACCAGGACGAGGTGATCGCCACGGCTCTCGCCAAGTTCGGGCGTCTGGACCTGATGGTCAACAACACGGGGATCAACCCGGTCTACGGGCCGATCCTTCAAACTCCGCTGGACGCGGCACGCAAGATCCTCGACACCAACGTCGTTGCCGCCTTGGCGTGGACTCAGAAGGTGATGGCGGCCGGTCTGGCCGACGGCGGCCGCGGCGCCATCGTCAACGTCGCCTCGATCGCCGGCGTCGGGGCCTCCGGGGTGATCGGGATGTACGGGGTGTCGAAGGCCGCGCTGATCCACCTCACCGTCGAACTGGGCTACCAGCTGGGTCCGGCCGTGCGGGTCAACGCCGTCGCTCCCGCCGTCGTGAAGACGAAGTTCGCCGAGGCGCTGTATGACGGCCGGGAGGAGCAGGTCGCGGCGCCGTACCCGATGAAGCGGCTGGGTATGCCCGAGGACATCGCCGGCGCGGTCAGTTTCCTGTTGTCCTCGGACGCCGCGTGGATCACCGGGCAGACGCTCGTCGTCGATGGGGGAGTGACCCTCGTCGCCGGGCTCTGACGGCGCAGCTCAGGACCCACCGATCGACGGGTCCTCATCCGCGCGTCGCCACTTGGTCAGCGTGCAACGGAGCCGCGAATCCTGAACACGGACGGCGGCTTCGATCTGTTCGCGTGTCCCCACTTCCCACATGAAGAGGTGCACGTCGTCCTCGACACCAGTTTCAGCGGGTGGGCCGTCCATGATCAGGCCATACCTGCCACTGATCGCTCTGACGGCACAGGCGAGGGCGTCGTGAAATCGCAGTTCGCCTTTGCGCACGGCCCGATTCCGACGGATCCACTCGGTAGTAGCCGTCATCGTCTGTGCTGCGCCACCGAACACCGCGACGGTCTCAACGATCACACGAGTGGGCGTACGGGTGAATGGCCAGCGGGGTCCACGGCCGACCCGCAGGGCACAGGTCAGTCCAGGGGGCCGCCGGCGACGTAGATGACCTGACCGGAGACGAAGCCGGCCTCCTCGGAGCACAGGAAGCTGATCGTCGCGGCGATGTCGTCGGGCTGGCCGACGCGGGCGACCGGGATGGTCTTGGCGGT
Source organism: Nostocoides australiense Ben110 (assembly GCF_001050535.1). GTDB lineage: Bacteria > Actinomycetota > Actinomycetes > Actinomycetales > Dermatophilaceae > Nostocoides_A > Nostocoides_A australiense. The sequence goes on from NZ_HG764815.1 coordinate 625,924, forward strand.
GGCGGCGATGAATTCGTCGAACGGCATACCGATGCGCTCGGCGGTGGCCGCCGTCATATCGGTCTGGATGAACCCGGGGGCGACGGCGTTGGCCGTGACGCCGAAACGGCCGAGCTCGATGGCGAGAGTCTTGGTGAAGCCCTGCAGGCCGGCCTTGGCGGCGGAGTAGTTGGCCTGGCCGCGGTTGCCCTGCGCGGAGGAGGAGGACAGGTTGACGATGCGGCCGTACTTCTCCTGCGTCATGTACTTCTGGCACTCGCGCACCATGAGGAAGGCTCCGCGCAGGTGCACGCCCATCACGGCATCCCAGTCAGCTGTCGTCATCTTGAAGATCAGGTTGTCGCGGATGATGCCCGCGTTGTTGACGAGGATGACGGGGGCGCCGAGCTCCTCGGCGATGCGGGTGACGGCGGCCTGGACCTGGGCCTCGTCCGAGACGTCCACGCCGACCGCCAACGCCCGGCCGCCGGCAGCGGTGATGGCGTCGACGGTGCCCGCGCAGGCACCCTCGTCCAGATCGAGCACGGCGACGGCGTTGCCGTCCTTGGCCAGGCGCATCGCGGTGGCTGCCCCGATACCGCGGGCAGCACCGGTGACGACGGCGACTCGGGTGGACTCGGACATGGCTGCTCCCTTGCAGTGATTTCCGTCCGCGTGCGCGGGCGGATAGGTTCTAGGTTCACAAACAGCCTACGGTGAGGACAGCATGGATCTGTGGCCGGGTAAGCCCTACCCCCTTGGGGCCACTTACGACGGCTCGGGCGTCAACTTCGCCGTCTTCTCCGAAGGCGCGACAGCGGTCGAGCTGTGCCTCATCGGCGACGACGGCACCGAGGAGCGCGTCCCGCTGCAGGAGGTCGACGGATTCGTCTGGCACAGCTACCTGCCGGGTCTGCAACCGGGTCAGCGTTACGGTTTCCGGGTCCACGGGCCCTACCTGCCGGAACTGGGCCTGCGCTTCGACCCCGACAAACTCCTCCTCGACCCCTACGCCAAGGCGATCGACGGGCACATGGAGGGTGACCCGTCGCTCTTCAGCTATCCGATGACCGACGTGGACCGGGGCACCAAAGGCGAGCTCAACGGGCTCGACAGCCTCGGGCATACCCTGCTGTCCGTCGTCGTCAACCCCTTCTTCGACTGGGACCAGGACCGGCCCCCGAAGCGGGAGTACCACGAGAGCGTCATCTACGAGGCGCACGTCAAGGGCATGACGATGCTGCACCCCGACATCCCCGAGGCGCTGCGCGGCACCTATGCCGGCATTGCCCACCCGGCGATGATCGATCACCTCGTCTCCCTCGGCGTCACCGCCATCGAGCTGATGCCGGTGCATCAGTTCGTCGACGACTTCCACCTGCAGGACAAGGGCCTGTCGAACTACTGGGGTTACAACACGATCGGGTTCTTTGCGCCGCACAACGGGTATGCCGCCTACGGCACCCGGGGTGAGCAGGTGCCCGAGTTCAAGTCGATGGTCAAGTCGCTGCACGCGGCCGGTATCGAGGTCATCCTCGACGTCGTCTACAACCACACCGCCGAGGGCAACCACATGGGCCCGACGCTCGCGTTCCGCGGCCTGGACAACCTCGCGTATTACCGCCTGGTGCAAAGCAATCCGGCGCACTACTACGACACCACCGGCACCGGCAACTCGCTGTTGATGCGCAATCCCCATGTGCTGCAACTGATCATGGACTCGTTGCGTTACTGGGTCACCGAGATGCACGTCGACGGTTTCCGCTTCGACCTCGCCGCCACGCTGGCCCGCCAGTTCCACGAGGTCGACAAGCTGTCGGCCTTCTTCGACCTGATCCAGCAGGACCCGGTCGTCAGCCAGGTCAAACTCATCGCCGAGCCGTGGGACATCGGCGAGGGTGGTTATCAGGTCGGCAACTTCCCGCCCCTGTGGACCGAATGGAACGGCAAGTACCGCGACACCGTGCGTGACTTCTGGCGCGGCGAGCCGGCGACCATCGGCGAGTTCGCCTCACGCATCACCGGCAGCTCCGACCTCTACGAACATTCCGGCCGCAAGCCGATCGCCTCCATCAACTTCGTCATCGCCCACGACGGCTTCACGCTGCGGGACCTGGTCTCCTACAACGACAAGCACAACGCCGCCAACGGTGAGGACAACCGCGACGGCGAGAGCCACAACCGGTCGTGGAACTGTGGCGTCGAGGGCCCGACCGACGATCCCGTCATTCGCGCGCTGCGCATCCGGCAGCAAAAGAACTTCATCACGACTCTCCTTCTCTCCCAAGGCGTTCCGATGCTCGCCCACGGTGACGAGGTCAGCCGCACCCAGGGCGGCAACAACAACGCCTACTGCCAGGACAACGAGATCGCCTGGATGAACTGGGACCTCGACGCCGATCAACGCGACCTGCTCGACTTCACCCGCCGCGTGCTGCAGCTGCGCAAGGAGAACCCCGTCTTCCGCCGGCGCCGGTTCTTCGCCGGCAGCGCTGACCACGGCGGCGAGAGCGAGGTGCACGACATCTCGTGGTTCACCCCGGCCGGGTCGCAGATGAGTGAATCGGACTGGCGCAACGGGCATGCCCGCTCGATCATGGTCTTCCTCAACGGTCAGGCGATCCCGGAGCCCGATGTGCGAGGCATGCGCATCAAGGGTGACAGCTTCCTGCTGATCTTCAACGCCCACCACGAGATGCTGCCGTTCACCCTGCCCATCGCCGACTACGGACTGGCCTGGAAGATCGAGATCGACACAGGCGCAACCGAAACCGACGATTCGATTCACACGGCCGGGAGCGTGGTCGAGGTGGCGCCGCGCAGCATGCTCGTGCTGCGGCACGTCAGCGAGAAGGAGGCCGCCCCGCCGCGCGGCGCTGCCAAGGCACCCGAGACCCGCGGCGTCGCTGCGGCCGACCCGGCCGCGACGACACAGGCGGCTCAACCCGAGAGCGCCGGGGCGCCGCGCACCGGCCCGAAGCGCTCGAGAGGCAAGGGCAAGCCGTCGTGAGCCGCAGTGTCGATGTTGCCCTGCGGTGGTCCGACATGGACGCTTACGGGCACGTCAACAACGTCCAGTTCCTCCGCCTCCTCGAGGACGCCCGGGTTGCGGCCTTCGCGGAGTGGTTCGACGAGGACCGTTCGATGCTGGACTCCGGAGTGCTCGTTGCCCGCCACGAGATCGAATACCTCGCGCCGCTGGTCTTCCGGCACGCGCCGGTGCGGATCATGTTGTGGCCCACGGCGATCGCCGGCGCCAGTTTTGACGTGGCTTATGAGGTGCGCGACCCCGACGAGGTGGGCGAGCAGTTGTATGCCCGCGCCGAGACCTCACTCGTCGCCTACGACTTCGCGCGGTCCGCGCCGCGGCGGCTGGATCCGCGGGAGCGCGCGGTGTTGCAGGGCCTGGCCGGTGAACCCGTCGCCTTCCGGTGGCGCCGGCGATGAGCGGGATCGTGCTGGCGGATGCCGAATCACAGGACGACCTGAAGCGCTACGCGACGATCGTGCGCACGGCGGACGCCGACGCGGGCATCCGGTTGGTCGCCTCGGGCCCGGTGCTCGCGGCATACGTCTGCGTCGTGCCCGGACGCGGAATCACCGGGGGCGGCACGGTTTTGGGCCTGCGCACCTTCGCGGTCGAACCCGGCGAGGACGTCGACGTGGTCGTGCCGGCGGCGGCTGTGCTCGACCGCATCGCCTACGGCCGGGCGCACCACCCCGACCGTTACGAGATCCCCGTGCCCCCGATGTCGCTGTTCGAGCCGTGGGCCGCGCAGTCGCCGCCGCGCTCGGGGTGGGAACCGGCCGGCGAGCTCGACGCCGAGGACCTCATCCGCGAGGTGCGCGCCGGGATCACTGAACTCGGCGAGGCGGGCACCGGTCTGGCTGCGCAGGTCGACGCCCTCCGCGCCCGGGTCTGGGGCGAACCCCTCACCGGCTGGCACGCGCCGCGGGGGCTGGCGTTCGCGGCATACCGCCTGCGCTTCCTCACTCCGGGCGAGCCGGCGCGACTCTTCCGGTCTGGGCCCTGGTGGCGGCTGCGCACAGCCGCCGGGCACGCCCTCGCCCGTTAATGTTGCTGTCATGACGCCCGCAGCGGTTCTGCCCGGCACGGACGAGTGGCTGGAGGGACTCGGGGCACCGGACGACGACGGGGACCTGGCTGCCGCGCTGGTGCGTCGAGGGGCGGCGATCGGTGCGCACTTGCGTGCCGGGCCCCTCGAACGGACGCGCAAGACCTCGGCCGCGGACTTCGTGACGGCGGCGGACCACCGAGCCGAGGCCGACATCGTCGCGGCCTTGTCCGCGCTACGGCCCGACGACGGGATCGTGGGGGAGGAGGGCTCGACCTGGCCCTCCTCATCGGGGCGGACCTGGGTCATCGATCCGATCGACGGCACCTTCAACTTCGCCAACGGTGTGGGGCCGTGGTGCAGCGCAATCGCGTTGCGGCACAGCGATGGCAGCCTGGTCGGGGCGATCCGCCAGGAACCGAGCGACGAGACCTGGGTGGGCCGCGTCGATGCGCACGGGCAGGGGGAGACGACCCTCAACGGCCGCCACCTGCCGAAGCTCGCGGGCCAC
>NZ_HG764815.1:630589-647455 GCF_001050535.1 Nostocoides australiense Ben110
GGCTCAGCTCGCGCAGCGGCAGCGGGCCCTGGCCGGCGACGATCACGTAGTTGCCGAAGCGCCGGCCCTTGAGGACGTCGTGGGTCGCCAGGACGACACACGCCGAGGCCACCTCCAGCACACCGGCGAGCACCCGCACCAGATAGCGCCGATCCAGGGCATCCGTGACATTCGCGGCCAGCAGTCCGTCCGGACGCAACACGCGGAGTGCCTCCCGGTAGAACTCGACCGTCGTCAGCTCGGCAGGCACGACGCCGTCCGAAAAGGCATCTACGACAACGAGATCCGCTGACGCATCGGACACCGCGGACAGGCCGGCGCGACCATCGAGAGGGCGCACCCGGATGCGGTGACCACGCGGCAACGGCAACTCGCGGCGTACGTGCTCCGTCAGGACCGCATCCGGCTCGAAGACGATCTGGGTCGACCCGGGGCGGGTGAACTCGACATACCGGGGGAGGGTCAGGCCGGCCCCGCCCACGTGCGTCACGGCGATCCGGTCTCCCTCCGGCGCAATGGAATCGACGACGGCTCCCAACTGCTCGACATACTCGAAGGCCAGCAGCCCGGGGTCGTGAGGGGCGACATACGACTGCGGTTGCCAGTGCACCCACACGGTCACACCGCCGCGCTCGTCGCGTTCGAAGCGCACGCTCACGGCGCTCGCTGCTCCTCCTCGGAGTCGTAGGCGACGTAATACGACGGCCGGGCCTGCGAGGCGGCATACAGGCGACCGACGTATTCGCCCAGGATCCCGAGAGCCAGCAACTGGACCGCACCGACGGCGGTGACGATGACCACCGTCGAGGTCCACCCGGCGACGACATGGCCGGCGGCCCGGGCATACAGGGCGTAGAGCAGGAGGACGAGGGCGCCGAGACCTCCGGCGAGCCCGAGGAAGGTGGCGAAACGCAAGGGGGCGAGGGAGAAGGCGGTGACCGAGTCGATCGAGAGGCGCAGCATCTTGGCGAACGGGTACTTCGAGCTGCCGGCGGCGCGCTCGTCGCGGCGGTAGGTCACCGACGCCGACGGGAAGCCGAGCGCGGGCACGACGAATCGCAGCACCCGGCCATACTCCGGAAGGGCGTTGATCGCATCCACGGTCGCGCGCGACATCAGGCGGAAGTCGCCGGCGTCGTGGTGCGCGCCGGTCTCGGCGAGCTTGTCCATCGAGCGATAGAAGAACCGGGCCGTGGCGCGTTTGAACACCGAGTCGCTCGAGCGGTCACCGCGGATGCCGTAGACGACCTCGACATGCTTCTCCTGCGCGGCGGCCAGCATCTCCGCGACGACTTCGGGCGGGTCCTGCAGGTCGGCGTCGAGGGTGACGACATAGGCGCCGCGCGCCCGGGCCAGCCCGGCCGAGATGGCGGCCTGGTGGCCACTGTTGGCCCGCAGCCGGATGACCCGCAGCTGCGGCCAGTCGCGCCGGGCCCGCTGCAACCCGATCGCCGTCTGGTCGTGCGAGCCGTCGTCGACCGCCACCACTTCATACGACACGCCCAGGCCGTCCGCGACGGGCCGCAGGCGGGCGATGAACAGCGGGAGCACCTCCTCCTCGTTGAACATCGGCACCACGATGCTCAGGTGGGGGGCGGCCATGGCCGCCATCGTAGAAGCATCCGGGAACGCCGAAGAACACGACGACATGCGTGGGCACGGTCGCTGCGTGGGGTGAAAATGCTTCCGGCCCCTCGATGTATGAGGATCGAGGGGCCGGGTCTGCCAGGGCGCGGCCCGGGAAGCGGGCCACACCGCCGAGGCGACGCTGGCCATCGCCGACCGAGGGCCCTGGAGGGCGGCGACGATGCACTGACACAGCAGGCGGCGAAGTCTCGTGGCGCCCCCGTGCCGTCGCACACAGGCTGTCGATCTCGAAGAATCCAGGGCCGGTCGTCCGTGAACGAACCGGCCGCGCCTCGTTTTCTCCGCAACCTCCACCTGACGTTTCGCAGGTGCTCGACGTCGGGTGACGAGGGTCCATTTAAGCCCTCCGGCCGCTCCAGCGCAATGCCGTCCGCGGGGTGTTCTTCCCGCCACGCGCGGCTGTCCACAGCCGCCGCGTGTGCCGTCCTCATCGTGCACAGGGCTGTGGGTAAATCCGTGGATGAACCGCCGTGGGAGATGCCGGCTGCTGCGCTGTTGGTATGGTTTGGCGCATGTCGACGAGTGTGCTGATGCTGGCTTCCGAGGGTGCCGAGACGATGCACGAGTTGCCCATGCCGGCCTACATGTATGCCGTCATCGCAATCGCGCTGTTCGCCTTGGGTCTGGCGGTCGTCTGGTTCTTCCGGGGGACCGCGGCGAAGTACGGCTCGGCCCACCTGCCGGATGACGCCGATGGCCACGAGCACGGCACCACCCGGGGGAGCCACCACTGATTGCCCCGGTCGACCCATCCACCGCGGGCGCCCGGGCGCAGTCGGGCCGACGCATCGGGGTGATGGGCGGCACCTTCGACCCGATCCACCACGGGCACCTGGTCGCAGCCAGCGAGGTGCAGGCCACCTTCGGTCTCGACGAAGTGGTGTTCGTGCCCACCGGGGAGCCGTGGCAGAAGGAGGGGCGCAATGTCAGCCCCGCCGAGCATCGCTACCTGATGACCGTCGTGGCCACCGCGTCCAATCCGCGGTTCACCGTCAGCCGCGTGGACATCGACCGCCCCGGCAAGACCTACACGATCGACACCCTCAAAGACCTGCACGAACAGCGCCCGGACACCGAGCTCTACTTCATCACCGGCGCCGACGCCCTCGCCCAGATCCTGTCGTGGAAGGACGTCGACGCGCTCTTCGGCCTGGCACAGTTCGTCGGTGTCACCCGCCCCGGCTACGAGCTGTCCGAGGCCGGGCTGCCCGGGGACCGGGTGCACCTGCAAGAGGTGCCGGCCATGGCCATCTCGTCCACCGACTGCCGGGAGCGTGTCGCCCGCCACGAACCGGTCTGGTACCTCGTGCCCGATGGCGTCGTCCAGTACATCAACAAGCACCAGCTGTATGCCGCTGCACCCGCCAGCGGCCCATCCGCCCCGAAGGAGACCCGTGCCCGCGACTGACCAGGCCAAGGACCTCGCCACGGTCGCCGCCCACGCGGCCGCCGACAAACTCGCCTCGACCATCGTCGCTCTCGACGTCAGCGGGCAACTGCCGCTGACCGACATCTTCGTCATCGTCTCGGCGCCGACGGAGCGCCAGGTCGCCGCCATCGTCGACGAGGTCGAGGAGAAGGTCCGGCTGGCCGGCACGAAGGTGAAGCGGACCGAGGGAGCCCGCGAGGGCCGGTGGGTGCTGCTCGACTTCGGCGACATCGTCGTGCACATCCAGCACGAGGACGAGCGGCAGTTCTACGACCTCGAGCGGCTCTGGCGTGACTGTCCGCAGGTCGACGTGGGTGTCGTCGGCGCCGACCAGGCCGCGGCGACGGCCGCCCGTTCGGCCGTCCAGGACTGAGCTTCCCCGGTATGCCGCCGCGTCGCCTCATCCTGCTTCGTCACGGGCAGACGCAGTCCAACCTCGACGGGATCTGGCAGGGTCACCTCGACGTGGAGCTGACCGAGCTCGGGCGGCGCCAGGCCGACGCGGCCGCGGCGCAGCTGACGGCATACCGCCCGACGACCATCGTCTCCTCGGATCTGAAACGGGCCGCCGTGACCGCCCAGGCGGTGGCGCGCGACCTGTCGCTCACGGTCGCATTCGACCCCCGCTGGCGCGAGTTCCACGTGGGCCAATGGACGGGCAAGACGACGGCCGAGGTCATCGCGATGCACCCCGCCGAGCGGCTGGCGGCGCTGCGCGGCGAGGAGCAACGCCGCGGCATCGACGGTGAGGGCCCCGCCGAGGTCCGGGCCCGCGTCACGCCGGCCCTCGACGAACTCATCGGCCGCTTGGGAGAAGGGGAGTGCGCGATCATCGTCTCCCACGGCGGCACCATCCGCGTCCTCGCCGCCGTGCTGCTCGGTCTCGACATGCTCACCGCGACGCGCCTGCTGACCACCCCGGGAAACTGCCAGTGGGCCGACCTGGTGCAGGCGCCCGCGGGCTGGCGGCTGGCCGGGTGGAACCTGCGCGCCCCCGATTTGGGCGCCGGCGAGGTCTCTGGGTAAGATCTGTCGGTCGCGCTCGCGAGTGAATCTCCTGGGCCGGCACCCGGTTACGGGGCTGTAGCGCAGTTGGTAGCGCACCTCCATGGCATGGAGGGGGTCAGGGGTTCGAATCCCCTCAGCTCCACAATTGAAGACGTACTAGAACTCCTGACATCGGCGGTTCTGGTGTGAGGGCGGCGAGGGGCTCAGCGAGTCGGATCGTCGCCCTTTCGTCTTCGCTGATCTCGATGCCGTCGGTGAGTGCTTGGTTGGCGAGTCGTTTGCCTTGGTCGTTCGTGCGGGCGTAAAGCGTGGCGCAGTCGACCAGGAGGCTGGGGGCTGTGGGTAGTCGGCGTGCTCGCGGATCTCCTGCACGCTGATCGGTCGAGATCGAACACCACCCCGTCATCGGTCTCGACCGCCGCGATGTCGTGAGCCGCTGCGACGAGGTGATCGGCGGTGACGTCCGCACCGACGGCGTTCGCATCGGCATCTCTCGTCGGGCGCCGTACACCGTAGGCGGCCAGTAAAATCGCGCCCTTGAGGACAAAGCCCTCGGCATGCGCGGTGCGGGTGAGGCGGTCCAGAAACGACTCCAGCGTGTGCCGGATCAGATACTCCTGCGTCGGCGCACCCGTCCCAGCCTTCGCAGCTGCCGAGCGTGCCGCGGACTGGAGACGGCGGAACACCTCATCGCCCACACTCACGCCAGCGCCTCCAAAGCCTGCAGGACCGGGGACTTCGCCCGAGGGAGACGAGAGGCGATCTCGATCAGCCGAGCAGGCTTACCACCGCGGCGCAGCCACTCCTTCAACGATTCCCGCGGCAACTCGTACCCGACCTCGGCACGCAGCCGGAAGGCATCCGCGATCGACCGCTCGGGCGAGTAGATGCCGATCGACTGGTCCGTGCCCGGAATCGGGATCTCCTCCCGGCCGATCTCGACCGTGGCTCGGTCGAATTGATGCCACGCAATCGCACCCGTGCTCGCTGGTGTGCGCGACCCGCGCGGGATCGCGACATCCAACACGTTTGGGATCACATCGGTCAGATCATGATGGGCGAGCGCCGACTCCAAGCAGATCGTCGCATCCGGCCGCCGGGTCGCAACCTCGATCCAGTCCCAGTCCGCCGCGGGAGCATCCGCCGGCAAGTAGATGCCACGAGCGATCCGCTCCAGCCGCCCCTCGCGGGCCGCACGATACAACCCGCTGCGCGACAGGCCGGCCTCCTCGGCCCTACCCGGCCTCAACGTCGACATCGTCCCCACTTCGCTTGTGGCATGAAACGTATACAGATCATCTTATCTGATGACGGATCGTTTCAAACCGGGATAGCCTTCGCCTGTCCCCGATACCTTTCGGTCCTCTACTGAGCTTACGAGCCTGACTCCGCGTTTTGTTGCGATTGGCGAGCGTTCAGGGACGCGTCCGGCCGAGCCATGAGCCGGCTCGGGCCCTGCTCTGACGGGCATCCGGTCCGCAGCGGCTTTACCGGATGCCAGGGGGACGCTGTCGCCTGCGCCAGACGTCTCCGGGGTCGGTGACGTGCTGCATCATGTTGCAGAAGATCGTGTGCTGATAGATCGGGTCGCCCTCGAGATCCCAGCTGCCGACCTCGGGAGGCCTGGTGTCGTCGAGGTGGGCGAGGATCGGGCGTCGTCGAGGCGGGTCGGCCGTGACGGGCAACGCGAGGACGACCCCGAGCCGGAGGCGATCAGCGATGGCCTCTGGGAGCGCATCGAGCAACTTCCCCGGCCGGCGCACTTCCGCGAACACGACGAATCGGGCGAGGGCGTCGAGGTCGGTCGGCTCGGTGCGGGTGCCCGCAAGCAATTCTCCCCGGATCACCTCGAGGGCAACGCCGCGGTCGGAGGCGCGCAACGCCCCGAGGGCGCGCCGGTGCCCAGCGAGAAGAACGCCGATCTCGCGTTCGGTGATCGCCGCGTCGTATTCGGACCGGGCGTCCATTACGCCAGGGTATGCCCGTTGCATCACACGAGCGTGACGCCGGCGTAGCGAATCAGGCTCCGACCAGGATCCGGTACGCCCACGGTCCGAGCGTCATGGTCGTGTCGGCAGCCACGTCAAACGTCTCGCCGGTGCCGTGATCGCGCCAATGCCCATGGTGCGGGCCGGGACCGAAGGTGACGGTCTGCTCCGTGGGGGAGAGGTTGAGGATGCAGAAGACGCGGCTGGTGTCGTCCTGCCGGACGAAACTGAGGACCTGCTTGTACGCGGTGTTGCGGATATTGACCATCCGCGCTCCCCAGGCGCCGTTCCACAGGCAGGACAGGGACTTCTTCAACCCGAACAGATCGCGGTAGAAGTCCGCCATCGGGTGCTCGCGCCAGACGATCGGGTCCTTCTCGAAGAACTTCAGGCGCTTGTCGTTGCCGGCCTCCTGCCCGTTGTAGATCAGCGGCATGCCCTCGCCGATGACCGACAGCACGATGGCCGCTTCGAGGGCATCGCCGAACATCTCGTGCTCGGTTCCGTCCCACGAGTTCTTGTCGTGGTTGGACACGAACATCATCCGCATCGCGTCGCGGGGGTAGGCCTTGGCGTTCCAGGCGTAATAGATGTAGAGGTGCTCGACGTCCGCCTTGCCCTGGGCGATGTGGTGCATGGTGTCGTTCCACGACCACGCATACGACATGTCGAAGGCGCGCACGTGCAGGTCGCGGGCCTCCCACTCGGCCAGCAGGAAGACCGGCTTGATCGCCTCCATCTCGCGACGGGCGTTCTCCCAGAAGTCATTCGGCACGAAGCCGGCGACATCGCACCGGTAGCCGTCGATGTCGGCCTCGCTCACCCAATACAGCAGCGCCCTCGTCATCTCGGCGCGCAGCTCGGGGACCGAGTAGTCGAGGTCGATGATGTCGTCCCAGTCCCACCAGGGGGTCGGGGTGAACTCGTCCTTCCAGTCCCGGGCATACCACTCGGGGTGCTCGGTCACCCAGACGTTGTCCCACGCGGTGTGGTTGGCCACCCAGTCCAGGATGACATAGAGACCGAGCGAATGCGCTTGTGCGACAAAGTCTTTCAGATCCTGGAGGGTGCCGAGGTCGGGGTTGACGGCGAAGTAGTCCTGCACGGCATACGGGCTGCCCAGCGACCCCTTGCGGTTGACCTCCCCGATCGGGTTGACCGGCATCAACCAAACGATGTCGACGCCGAGATCTTTGATCCGCGGCAGTTGCTCGGCCGCCGCGCGCAGCGTGCCCTCCTCGGAGAACTGTCGGGTGTTGATCTGGTAGATCGTCGCGTTCTTGCTCCACTCCGGGTGGGTCAGTTCGACCTCGGGGGCGGGCTGGTAGCGCGGGTCGGTCACGAGAAATCCTTCGCGGGGTGTCGATCGGGGCGGGCATGTTTCGTCGGGACTCCACCGTACGCCGTTCCCGCGCCCGTATGCCGGTGCACGCCGCCCGCGTATCAGAACGGTGGGCGGGGCCTCTGATCCTGCGGACCTGGCAACGACTATCGAGGGGCAGAAGTGAGCGCGATGGACACCCTGCCGGTGCTTCGGCTTCCGGCATCCTGGCCGCTGGTCGTCAACGCCACGCTGGCCATGACGGCCCTCGCCCTCATCGATCTGGTCGCCGCGTATGCCGCCAAGGAATGGGTCGCTCATCGCGCGCCGGCGATGGCCGGGCTCGGCGCCTGCGCGATGGTGCTGCTCTTCTGGGTCTATGCCTCCGCGCTGCAATATGCCGAGCTGGCCGTGGTGACCCTCGGCTGGATCGTGCTGCTGCAACTGGGGGTCATGGTTCTCGACACGCTCAAGTACGGAGTCGACTACCCGGCCCGCACGTGGATCATCGTGGGCGGAATCATGGCGGCGCAGGGTTACCTGGTGATCACCTCGAGCAGCCGATGACGTAACCTCGATCGGTGATCATCCCCCTGAGTGTCGGCGTGATCGCGCTGTCGGTCGTGTGGATGCTCCTGGCGGCCTTCTATGCCGTTCGCGACCGGCTCATCAACGATCTTCTGCTGGCCGTCGCGGTCCTGACCGAACTCGGACTGATCGTGCTGGCCGTCCTGTCCGCCAAGGGTTTTCGCACCATCGACCCCAGCTCCGAGGGGGCGACCTTCCTCGCCTATGCCTTGAGCCTGCCGGCCGTCCCGCCCTTCGCCGCGCTGCTCGCGATCCGCGAGAAGTCGCGCTGGGCGATGGGCGTGATGGTCGTGGCCGCTTTCACCGTCGCTGTCATGACCGCTCGCATCGCGCAGATCTGGAACCTCTATGCCGTCCGCTGAACGCACACCCTCCGCCACCGCGCAGGAGACGGGTCACGGCCTGTCCACCGGCCCCGGCCGGCTGATCGTCGCCCTCTATGCCGTGCTCGCCCTGGCCGCCACCGGCCGCTCGATCCTGCAAATCACCCAGTACTTCGACCGCGCCGAGGTCGCCTACGTGCTGTCCGCCCTGGCAGCGCTGATCTACATCGTCGCAACGTACGCGCTGGCGACCGGCCGCCGCGCACTGGCCCTGACGACGATCACCATCGAGTTGGTCGGAGTGCTCGTCGTGGGCGCGGCGTCCTACGCCATGAGTGACAGCTTCCCGGACAAGACCGTGTGGAGCCACTTCGGATCCGGTTACGGCTATGTGCCGCTGGTCCTGCCGGTCATCGGCCTCTGGTGGCTGCGCCGCGCTCGCTGACTGGCGGATGCAGCGCCCGACCGGGCGCGACCTGCCGTCCCCGAAGGAGCATCGCGGCGGGGCATGGTCACCTGGGCCTATCGGGGTTCGAGCACGAAGACCGGGATGATCCGGTCCGTCTTCTCCTGGTACTCGACATACGGCGGGAAGGCCGCGGTGCAGCGGTCCCACCACTGCGCGCGCTCCTCGCCGTCGAGGACGCGTGCCCGGACGTCGTGCACGGTGGTGCCGTCCTGGACGGTGATGTCCGGGTTGGCCTTGAGGTTGTAATACCACTGCGGGTGGTCCGGTGCGCCGCCCTTCGACGCGACGGCGGCATACCGGCCGTCGTGTTCGACGCGCATCAGCGGCACCTTGAGGGTGTCGCCCGTCTTGCGTCCGATCATGGTCAGCAGCACCACCTGCCGGTCCATGATGCTGGCGACGTCGGTGGTGCCGGCGGCCTCGATGGCCTCGACCTGGTCGCGAACCCATCCGGAGGGACTGGGGCGGTAATCGCTCATGAGGTGATCATCGCAGAGTCCGGCGTCGTCCGGATCGGGAGACGGGGATCCTGGATGCTGAGAATCTGCGAGAAGGTGAGGCAACGGCATACGGCAGCAAGGAGACGGTGATGAGCGACGCCGACTGGAAGTTCGAGACCCGGCAGGTCCACGCGGGGCAGCAGGCCGACCCGACCACGGGGGCGCGGGCGCTGCCGATCTACCAGACCACGTCATACGTCTTCAAGGACACCGACCACGCGGCGAACCTGTTTGCGCTCAAGGAATTCGGGAACATCTACACCCGGATCATGAACCCGACCCAGGACGCCGTCGAGCAGCGGCTCGCCTCGCTCGAAGACGGTGTCGGCGCCCTGCTGGTCTCCTCCGGCCAGTCCGCGACGACCATCGGACTGCTCAATGTCGCCGAGACCGGCGACCACATCGTCGCCAGCGCGGCGCTCTACGGCGGCACCTTCAATCTCCTGAAATACACCTTCGCCAAGATGGGCATCGAGGTCACCTTCGTCGAGGACCAGGCCAACCTCGACGAGTGGCGCGCGGCGATCAAGGACAACACCAAGGTTCTCTTCGGCGAGACGATCGCCAACCCCAAGTGCGAGGTGCTGGATATCGAAGGCATTGCCGCCATCGCCCATGACGCCGGAGTGCCGTTGGTCGTCGACAACACGATCGCCACGCCATACCTCATCCGCCCGCTCGAGTGGGGTGCCGACGTCGTCCTGCACTCGGCGACGAAATACCTTGGCGGACACGGCACCTCGATCGCCGGTGTGATCGTCGACGGCGGCACCTTCGACTACGCCAAGGACCCGGCGAAGTGGCCGAACTACAACGAGCCCGACGAGAGCTATCACGGCCTGCGCTACGGGCCCGACCTCGGTGTCGGCTCTGCGTTCGGCGCCAACCTGTCCTACATCCTCAAGGCCCGCGTGCAACTGCTGCGCGACATGGGCAACGCCGTCTCGCCCTTCAACGCCTTCCTCATCTCCCAGGGCATCGAGACCCTCAGCCTGCGCATCGACCGGCACCTGGAGAACACTCGCAAGGTCGTCGACTTCCTCGCCGGTCACGACCAGGTCACCGAGGTCCGCTGGGCCTCCCGCGACGGAGACCCGGGCAAGGAGCGCGCCGACAAGTACGCCCCCAAGGGTGCGGGCGCGGTCATCGGCTTCGAGATCGAGGGCGGCATCGAGGCGGGCAAGAAGTTCGTCGAGGGCCTGACCCTGCACTCCCACGTCGCCAACATCGGCGACGTCCGCTCCCTGGCGATCCACCCCGCCTCGACCACCCACAGCCAAGGCGGCGACGAGGACCGGCTCGCAGCCGGCGTCACCCCCGGCCTGATCCGTCTCGCCGTCGGGATCGAGCACAGCGATGACATCCTCGCCGACCTCGAACAGGGCTTCGCCGCCGCCCGCACCTGACTACCCGTCGAGCGGTCGATCTGGGCATCGAGATGTCGATCGTCCGTAGGATGCGGGGGTGGATCAGGGAGTCGAGGCGCCGCGCCGCCTCGACCTCCCGGAGCTGAACTACCCGTCGCAACTGCCGGTCGTCGAGCGGATCGACGACATCGCCACGGCGATCCGCGACCACCAGGTCGTCGTCATCGCGGGGGAGACCGGGTCGGGCAAGACCACGCAGATCCCCAAGATCGCCCTGCAGATCGGGCGCGGCACGCACGGACAGATCGGGCTGACCCAGCCGCGACGGATCGCCGCCCGCTCGGTCGCCGAACGGATCAGTGACGAGCTCGGCGTGGAGCTCGGCGGCCTGATCGGCTACCAGGTGCGCTTCGCCGACACCTCGAGCGCCGACACGGCCGTGAAGGTGATGACGGACGGCATCCTGCTCAACGAGTTGCAGCGCGACCGCGACCTGCGCCGCTACGACACGATCATCATCGACGAGGCGCACGAGCGCAGCCTCAATATCGACTTCATCCTGGGTTATCTCAAACGGTTGCTGCCGCGCCGGCCGGACCTGAAGGTGATCATCACCTCGGCGACCATCGACCCGCAGCGCTTCGCCGATCACTTCGCCGCCCCGGACCGGCCGGTCCCGGTCATCGAGGTCTCGGGCCGGATGTATCCGGTGGAGGTGCGCTATCGCCCGCTGGTCGACGAGCGGGGCGCCGGCACGGACCAGATCACCGGCGTCTGCGAGGCCGTCGAGGAGCTCTGGACCGAGGCCGGTGGCCACGACGGCGGTGACCATGACATCCTCGCCTTCTTCTCGGGTGAGCGCGAAATCCGTGACGCCGCAGACGCATTGACGGCGATGAAGTTGCCGCACACCGAGATCGTCCCGCTCTTCGCCCGGCTCTCGGCCGCCGAGCAGCATCGGGTGTTCGCCCCGCACCGCGGCCGGCGGATCGTCCTGGCGACCAATATCGCCGAGACCTCCCTCACCGTGCCCGGGATCCGGTATGTCGTGGACACCGGCACCGCGCGGATCTCCCGCTACTCCCAGCGCACCAAAGTGCAACGCCTGCCGATCGAGCCGATCAGCCAGGCCAGTGCCCGCCAGCGGGCCGGCCGGTGCGGCCGGCTCGCGGACGGTATCTGCATCCGTCTCTACAGCGCGGAGGACTTCGAGTCCCGGCCGGCCTTCACCGAGCCGGAGATCCTGCGCACCTCTCTCGCCGCGGTCATCCTCCAGATGGTCAGCCTCCGGCTCGGCGATGTCGCGCGCTTCCCCTTCGTCGATCCGCCCGACTCCCGCAATATCGCCGACGGCATCCGGCTGCTCAAGGAACTGCGCGCCCTCCACGAGACCCGTCGTGCGGCGGGGGAGCGGCTGACGTCGATCGGACGCAGCCTGGCCCGGTTGCCGGTCGACCCGCGGCTGGGGCGCATGCTCCTGGAGGCCGACAAACTCGGCTGCACCCGAGAGGTGTTGGTCATCGTCGCGGCGCTGTCCATCCAGGACCCCCGTGAGCGACCGAGCGAGCAGCAGACCCAGGCCGACCAGTCCCACGCCCGGTTCCGCGTCCCGGGCAGCGACTTCGGTGCCTACGTCAGTCTGTGGACCTACCTGCAGGAGCAGCAGAAAGCGCTCTCCCGCAGCGCTTTCCGGCGGATGTGCCAGCGCGAGTTCCTCCACTACCTGCGCGTGCGGGAATGGCAGGACCTGCATCAGCAGCTGAAGTCCGCGTGCAAGAGCCTCGGCATCGACCCCAATCGCGCGACTGCCGCGCGTGACGCCGAGCCGGCCTGGGACACGGTTCACCGCGCACTGCTCGCGGGCCTGCTCTCGCACATCGGTCTGCGCGACGAGTCCACACGCGACTACCTCGGTGCCCGCGGCGCTCGCTTCGCGATCTCACCCGGCTCGGCGCTCTTTCGCAAGCAGCCGGCCTATGTCATGGCCGCGGAACTCGTCGAGACGTCACGTCTTTGGGCCCGCGTCAACGCCGGCATCGACCCCCTGTGGGCGGAAGAGGCCGGGGCCCACCTGGTCAAGCGGACGTATGCCGAGCCGCGCTGGTCGCGCAGGCAAGGCAGCGTGGTCGCCTCGGAACGCGTGACGCTGTATGGAGTGCCGCTGGCCGTCGATCGCACCGTCCAGTTCGGCCGGATCGACCCGGAGCTCTCCCGCGACCTGTTCATCCGCCACGCTCTCGTCGAGGACGACTGGGACAGCCACCACCCGTTCGTCAAGGCGAATCGCGCTCTGCGGCAACGCATCGAGAATATGGAGGACAAGGCACGACGGCGCGACATCGTCGCCGCGGACAGTCAACTCCATGCCTTCTTCGACGCGCGCATCCCACCCGGTGTCGTCTCCGCCCAGCACTTCGACCGCTGGTGGAAGGGCGAGCAACGGCATCACCCCGACCTGCTCACCCTCACCGAGGTCGACCTCACCAATGCCGCCGCCGATGGCGTTGCCTCCCAGGACTATCCGGGCACCTGGCCGGCGGGCGACCTGGAGTTGCGCCTGAGCTACCAGTTCGACCCTGGCTCCCCGGACGACGGGGTCAGCGTCCGGATCCCGCTCACCGTCCTCAACCGGGTCGAGCCCGAGGGCTTCGACTGGCTCGTGCCCGGCATGCGCGAAGACCTCGTCGCCGCCCTGATCCGCTCGCTGCCCAAGGGCACGCGCACCAACTTCGTGCCCGCACCCAGCCACGCGGCATACGTCGCCCGGGAGATCCGCCCGGGGGAGGGACGCATCACCGACGAGGTCGCGCGAATCCTGCGTGAGCACACCGGTATTCGTGTCGACCCGCAGGAGTGGGATTGGGCCAAGGTCCCGCCGCATCTGCGGATGACATTCGTCGTCACCGGCGACCGCGGCGAGGTCATCGGCAAGGACAAGGACCTGAACGCGTTGCGGGAGAAGCTTTCCCGTCAGGTGACCCGTCGGGTCGCCAAGGCCGGTGCCGCCATCGAGCAGACCGGCCTGACCACCTTCCCCGACAGGCCCATCCCCGCGACCTACACCAGCCGGGCCGGTGGCCACGAGGTGCTCGGATACCCAGCGCTCGTCGACGAGGGCACGAGTGTGGCACTGCGCGTGCTGCCGTCGCAGGCCGCGGCCGCCGCGGCACACCGGCTCGGTCTGCGCCGGCTCCTGCTGCTCGGCACCAGCCCGCCGTGGAAACGGGTCCTCGCCGGCCTGAGCACGGCCGACAAGCTGGCTCTCCAACTCGCCCCGCACGGCTCCGTGCCCGCCCTGCTCGAAGACGCGCTCGCGGCGGCCGTCGACGGTCTCGTCGCCGACCAGCCGCACGCGGAGATCCGCACCACGGACGACTTCGGCGCCGCCCTCGCGGCCGTCCGCACGCATGCCGCAGCCCGCGTGCTGGCGATGGTGCGCACGATCGGACCGGTGCTGCAGCAGGCCCACGTCCTGCGCGGCCGGTTGGAGCAACTCACTGCTGCCCCGGGTCTGTCCGCGACGGTCGCCGACGCCCGGGCGCAACTCGACAGTCTCGTCGGCCCCGGCTTCGTCGCCCGCGTCGGGGTCACCCACCTGAACCAGCTGCCGCGCTTCCTCAAGGCGCTCGACCAACGCCTCACCAAGGCCGCCGCCGACCCGGCCCGGGATCGCCGGCTCCTCGACCAGCTCGACCCGGTGGAGGCGGCATACGCGGACCTGCTCGCGGCTCTCCCCGCGATCGAACGCGACAGCGACCCCGTGCGCGACATCGGCTGGATGATCGAGGAACTGCGCGTCGGCCTGTTCGCGCAGGGTCTCGGCACGGCATACCCGGTGAGTGTCAAACGGGTGCAGAAGGCAATCGCCGAACACGCCGCTGCGGCCCGCGCGGGCTGACCCGCGGTGGAATCAACTGCCCGCAGTCGTCGTTGAACCACGTTGATGACCACGCGTCCGACGAACCGAAGGATCCCCGTGCAGGACCCCACCCAGCTCTATCGCTTCGAACCCGACCTCGATGCGCGCACCCTCGGCCCGGGAGTGCTGCTGCTCGGTCTCGGCGGGTTCATCGACGCCGGCAACACCTCGGCCATCCTCGTCAAGCACCTGCTCGACGCCTCCAGCGCGCGCGTCGTCGCCAGCTTCGACGTCGACCAGCTTCTCGACTATCGCGGGCGGCGACCCACGATGGTCTTCGAGGAGAACCACTGGGTCTCCTACGACGACCCCGCTCTGCTCCTCTATCAGCTCACCGACCGCGACGGCCAGACCTACTACCTGCTCACCGGTCCCGAGCCGGACTATCAGTGGGAGCGGGTCATTGAGGCCGTTCGCGGGCTGATGCAGCGACTCGGCATGACCTTGCTCGTCAACGCCCACGGCATCCCGATGGCGGTGCCGCACACCCGCCCGATCGGCATGACCGCCCACGCGACCGACGCCCGCCTCGTCGGGGAGCACAGCCCCGTCTTCGGACGTGTGCAGGTGCCGGCAGGGCTGGCCGCCCTGCTCGAGCTGCGCCTCGGCGAGAGCGGGAAGCAGGCCCTCGGCTGCGCCGTCCACGTGCCGCACTATCTCGCCCAGGCCGACTTCCACGACGCCGCCCTGACCGCACTCAACGCCATCGTCGACGCCACGGGCCTGAACCTGCCCAATGACGCCCTCGTCCAGGCCGCCGCCGAGGGCCGCGCGCAGATCGACGCCGAGGTGGCCGGCAACCCCGAGATCGCGGGCGCGGTCAATGCGCTCGAGCGCCAGTACGACTCCTTCATCGAGGCGGCCGACAAGCCGAATCTCCTGACGCCCCAGGCGAATCCGATCCCCTCTGCAGACGAGCTCGCGGCCGACGTCGAGGAGTTCCTCAAGTCCGTCTCCGACGAGCCGGACGCCGGCTAGCCCCGGTCACCCGTCTTCGCCCCCCTCAGCCCTTGGCCTGCGACCAGCGTTCGACGATCGAGGTGTCGGTCACGAAGCGCACCGGCGCGCCGCCACTCCAGCGGCGCGCCGCATCGGTGAGGGCCTGCTCCACGCGTGCCGCGCACTCCGCGGCCTGTTCCGCGGGCACGTGCACGAGCAACTCGTCGTGCAGACACAGGACGACCTGGGCCCCCAGGTCGGCCGTCGTCACCCGGACCGTCGACGCCCAGGCCTTGAACAGTTCTGCCGCGGCGCCCTGGATGAGGGCGTTGCGGGCATAACGCCCGCGTGAGCCCGGGTCGAGCGAGCCCGCGGTGCGGATGCGCCGCCCGCCGTAGGTGCGCAGATCCTGCGCGGCCACCCCCGCCTCGTATGCCCGGTCGAGGAAGCCCATCGCCACCGGATAGGCCCGCTGCAGCCCGGCCAGCGCCTCCCCGGCGGCGCCGGACCGCTGCCCATACATCGCGGCGAGCACGGCCACCTTCGCCCGCGCCCGCTCCACCCCCAGGCGCTCCGCCACCGGCGCGTAGAGATCGTCGGATGCCGTTGCGGCAGCAAAGGATTCGTCCTGTGCCACGCAGGCGAGCACCCGCGGCTCGATCTGCCCGAGATCGGCGCGCACGAACAGATGACCCGGCGCCGCCCGCACCGCCGGACGCAGCACCGCCGGCAGATTGTGCAGGCCGTTCTCCGCGGTCATCCGTCCCGCTGCCCCGTCGCACGCGGTCCAACCACCCCGCAGCCGGTCGTCCGGCCCGACATGCGTGTCGAGCCAGTGATAGCCGTATGTCGTCGCGATGCGTTCTTGGGCCCGCCACTCCAGCAGCGCCGGGACGAGCGGGTGCGCCTCGCGGTAGGGCTCCAGTAGCCACTTGCGCGTCGAGGGCACGTCGATCCCGATCGCGGCCAGCAGCGCCTTCACCGCGCCGGGGTTGCGCAGGTCGACACCTTCGTGGCCGGGTGTGTGCGCCAGCACCCGGGCGTCGCGGTCCGCGCGGATGCGCAGCCCGTCAGCCGCATCCCGCGGCCGCGAGCCCGCCGACCGGGCGATGAGCGCCTCCATGCCGGGGCGATCGATCGGCAGGCCGTCGCGCTCCAGTTCGAGACAGAGCACGGCCGCCGACGACTCGGACACCGCCGTCGCACGCCATACCTCGTTGCGCCCCAAGGCATCCCAGCGTCGCTTGCCGCAGTCGTATGCCGCGGCCGCCCACGCGTGCAGGCGCTGCGGTGTGGTCTGCCAGGTGCCGGCGACCGCGTCCGGCCGCAGGTAGCCCGCCGGCGTCGACAGCGCCTCCGGCGGCACGG
>NZ_HG764815.1:647555-659461 GCF_001050535.1 Nostocoides australiense Ben110
CCTCGGCGGTTATAACCGCCCAACCGTCTTACCTAAATTCGGGGCTCTATCGTGTCCCCATGCCCCTGGACTATCCGATCCACGAGCGCACCCTGGACAACGGGCTGCGCGTCGTGATCTCTCCCGACCACAGCGTCCCGACCGTCACCGTCAATCTCTGGGTGAACGTCGGGTCCCGGCACGAGGTGGCGGGTCGCACCGGTTTCGCCCACCTCTTCGAACACCTGATGTTCCAGGGGTCGCGCCAGGTCGCGAGCGGGGAGCACTTCAGCCTGCTCATGGGGCACGGCGGCCGGCTCAACGCCACCACGTGGTTCGACCGGACCAACTACTTCGAGACGATCCCCGTCGGCGTCCTCGACCTGGCCCTGTGGCTCGAGGCGGACCGGCACGGCGGGCTCCTCGAGGCGGTCAACCAGGAGAACCTCGACAACCAGCGCGATGTCGTCAAGGAGGAGAAGCGCCAGCGCTACGACAACGCGCCCTATGGCAACGCCATGCGCGACGTGTACGCGACCGTCTTCCCCGACGGCCACCCCTATCACCATCCGACGATCGGATCCATGGCCGACCTCGACGCCGCGAGCGTCGAGGACGTGCACGCCTTCTTCACCGCCCACTACCGCCCGGACAACACCGTCGTGACCCTCGTCGGCGATATCGAGCCCGAGGACGGCTTCGCGCGCGTGGCACGCTACTTCGCCGGCCTGCCCGCCACGCCCGGCGAGAGCCGCCCGAACCTCCCGCAGCTGCCGCCCCTCGCCGCCCCCGCGCGCCTGGACGTCGTCGGTGATGTCCCCAACGACCGGCTGCACATCGCCTTCCGGCTGCCCGTCGAGAGCGATGCGGACTTCCTCGCGGCCGACCTGGCCATCGAGGCCTTCGCCGGGTTGTCGATGTCCCGGCTGGTGCGCCGGCTGGTGCGCGAACAGCAGGTCGCCAACTCGGTGCAGGGTCAGGCCATGGGATTCGTCGACGGCGTCTCGCTCGGGCTGATCGCGATCGACCTCGCCGAGGACGCCGACCCGGCAGCGGTCGAGGAGGTCTTCGTCGAGGAGTTGGAGCGCTTCCGGGCCGAGGGGCCGAGCGCCGTCGAGATGGAAGCCGCCCTCGCCCAGGCCGAACGCGCCTGGCTGCACGCCCTCGCCTCGCAGGAGGAACGCGCCGACCTGATCAGCCACTATGCGCTGCTGCACGACGACGCCGGCCATATCAACACCCTGCTCGACCGGTATGCCGCCGTCACCGCCGACGACGTCCGCCGGGTTGCGGGCGCCTGGCTCGCGCCCAGTTCGCGCGCCGTCGTCGCCTATCTGACCCACGAGAACGCCGAGGCCGCCTGATGACCGAGAGCCTGCCCGCCCGCCCGGACGTCGCCCCCGCCGGGCCGTGGTCCTTCCCGTTGCCGGCGAGCACCACCTTGCCCAACGGCCTGCGGGTGCACACCTACGACCTGCCCGGGCAGTATGTGGTGTCGCTGCGCCTCGTCGTGCCCCTCAGCGTCCGCGCCGAACCGCGGGACAAGGAGGGCGTCGCGTCGCTCATGTCGCGCCTGCTCGACGAGGGGAGCACACGGCATACCACCGACGAGTTCACCGAACTCCTCGAGCGCAAAGGGGTGGCCTTCGCCGCCGGCCTGTCCGACGGCGGGATGCACGTCGACATCGACGCGCCGGCGCGCAATCTCGGGGCCGCGCTGGAGCTGCTGTATGAGGCGGTGGCCGAGCCGGCGTTCCCCGAGGACCAGGTGCGCCGGATGGTGCGCTCCCGGCTCGCCGAGCTCGAGCAGGAACGCGCCTCCGCGCCGCACCGGGCCGCCCGCGAGCTCGCCGCGACCTTCTACGACCCTTCCGAGCGGGCCAGCCGCCCCACGGCGGGGAGCGCGGAGACCGTGCGCGGGGTGACGCGTGCCGATATCGCCGACTTCCACGCCGCCCACATCGGGCCGACGCACGCCAGCCTCGTCATCGCCGGCGACCTGAGCGGCATCGACGTGCCAGGGCTGCTGGCGGCGACGCTGGGGGAGTGGACGCCCCTGCCGGTGCCGGTGCAACCTGCCCTGACGGCGCCCAAGCAGGCGGGCGACGCCCGGCGGATCGTGCTCGTCGACCGGCCGGACTCGGTCCAGTCGGAGATCTCCGTCGCCTGCGCCGGACCGGACCGGCACGTGGAGCCGGCGTGGGCGGCATACCCGGTGCTCGGGTTCGTCGTCGGCGGCTCGCCGAGCGCGCGGATCGACGCCGTGCTGCGCGAGGAGAAGGGCTACACCTACGGCATGCGCGCCTCCTTCCGGCCGCGGCGGGCCGGCGGGCTCTTCGTCACGAGCGGGTCGGTGCGCACCGAGGTGACCACTGCCGCACTCGAACTCGTCCTCGACATCCTCGACCGGGCCCGTGAGGGGTTCGAGGAGCGGGAGCGGGTGGAGGGCGTCGACTTCATCCGCGGCACCGCCCCGGGGCGGTTCGCGACGGCCGACGCCGTGGCCGAGGAGGCGGCCGGCCTGGTGCTCGACGGGCTGCCGATGACGTTCACGACCGACAACCTCGAGGCGATGGGTGCCCTGAGCGTGGGCGATCTGGACGCGGCATACCGGCGGTTCGTCGACGGCCGGTGGTGCATCGTCGTCGTCGGCGACGCCGCGGCGTATGCCGAGCAGATCCGCGCGTTGGGGCGCGGCGCGGTGACCGTCGTGGCGAACTAGCGGGCGGGGGTCAGCCGGCCTGAGGGGTGAGGGCGGCGAGGACCTGCTCGTGCAGCAGGCGGTTGGTGGCGACGGCGTTGCCGCCGAACGGCCCGTCGGTGCCGGCGAGGTCGGTGAAACGCCCGCCCGCCTCGGTGACGATCGGCACGAGCGCGGCCATGTCATAGAGGGCGAGTTCGGGCTCGGCCGCGATGTCGACCGCGCCCTCCGCCAGGAGCATGTAGGACCAGAAATCGCCATATCCCCGGTCGCGCCAGCACCTCTCCATCAGGCGCAGCATCGGCGTCTGACGTCCGGAAGCGGCCCACGAGGTCACGCTCGAGACCGAGATCGAGGCGTCGGCCAGCGACCGGACCCCGGAGACCTTGATCCGCTTGGCCGAGGTGATGCTGCGGCCGGTCCAGGCGCCCGTGCCCTGCGCCGCCCACCAGCGGCGCCCCAGCGCGGGCGCCGCGACGAGACCGAGGATTGGCGTGTCGCCGTCGATGAGGGCGATGAGGGTGGCCCAGACGGGCACCCCGCGGACGAAGTTGTGGGTGCCGTCGATCGGGTCGAGCACCCACCGGCGCGGGCCGTGACCGGTATCGGGGAACTCCTCGCCCTGGACGGCATCGCGCGGGCGGGTGCGGCCGAGCTGGGCGCGCAGCACCTCCTCGGCCGTGCGGTCGGCGTCGCTGACCAGGGTGAGGTCCGGCTTGGCCTCGACCTGCAGGTCGGTGGCTTTGAAGCGGGGCATCGTGACCCGCTCGACGGCGTCGGCGAGGACGTGGGCCAGACGCAGATCGTCGTCGTATGCCGGCATGAGGGCCACGGTAGTGGGCGGCCCAGCCGATTCGCCTCACTGGTCACAATTTTCCCTTGCGCGTCGCGACCGACGCCGAAATGTCGTGCTTGTGGCACGGCTGGGTCACATTTCTGTCTCGGAGGCGTCGTGATGGTCGCCATTGGCAGGTACGTAGACTTACATAGGGGAGCGCGGCGCACCGCGGCGCGCGCGGAGCCTCCTCGATCGGGGGACGCAGGCTCCGGGCAACCGCCCCGACCCGGCGGCGGCTTTAACCCCATGTAGGAGGAAATCCATGCGAGGAACTACTCGCACGATTGCGGTCGCCGGTGTTTCGGCGCTCGCCCTGCTGACGGCGGCCTGTAACGGCGGCTCCAGCGAAACCACCAGCGCCACGGGTGGCGCCACGGGCAGTGCCAGCGCGTCCGGCGACACCGGCGCCTCCGGCGGCGAGATCACCGTCAACGGCTGCCAGCCCGAGAACCAGCTCATCGCCGGCAACACGAGTGAGACCTGTGGTGGTGACGTCCTCGACACCCTGACCGCCAAGCTGGTCCACTACAACTCCGACACCGCCGAGCCGGAGATGGACATCGCCGAGTCGATCGAGACCGACGACAACCAGAACTTCACCGTCAAGCTCAAGGACTACAAGTTCGCCGACGGCACCCCCGTCACGGCCGACAGCTTCGTCAAGGCGTGGAACTACACCGCATACGGCCCCAACGGCCAGGGCGGCTCCTACTTCTACGGCCCGATCGAGGGCTTCGACGCCCTGCAGTGCACCGGCACCGAAGAGGGCAAGGAGTGCGAGGGCACGGGCAAGCCCAAGGCCGAGGAGATGACCGGCCTGAAGGTCGTCGACGACAAGACCTTCACTATCAAGACCACCGAGAAGGTCTCCAACCTGCCGGTCCGCCTGGGCTACACCGCCTTCGCCCCGCAGCCGGAGTCGTTCTTCAGCGACCCCGAGGCCTTCGGTAAGGCCCCGGTCGGCGCCGGCCCGTTCAAGTTCGAGTCCTGGACCGAGGGCCAGAGCATCGTCGTGGTCAAGAACCCTGACTACTCCGGCACCAACACCGCCAAGATCGACAAGATCACCTTCAAGTTCATGCAGGACATGGACGCGGCCTACAACGAACTCGTGGCCAACCAGCTCGACCTGCTCACGGCCATCCCGGTCTCGGCCCTGATCGACGACAAGTACAAGACCGAGCTGACCGACCGCAACGCCCAGCGTGAGACCGCGACCATCCAGTGGATCGGCATGAACCCGAAGGCCGACCCGACGCTGGCGAAGCCGGAACTGCGCAAGGCGCTCTCGATGGCCATCGACCGCGAGACGATCAATAAGCAGATCTTCAACGGCACCCGCACCGTCTCCACCGGCTGGGTCTCCCCGGTCGTGTCCGGCTACAAGGCCAACGCCTGTGGCGAGGCCTGTGTCTTCGACCCGGCCAAGGCCAAGGCCATGCTCGAGCAGGCCGGCGGCTACGACGGCAAGCTGACGCTGACCTACAACACCGAGGGTGACCACAAGACCTGGACCACCGCCGTGTGCAACAGCATCACCGACACCCTGGGCATCGAGTGCACCGCGACCCCGGGCGGTGAGTTCGGTGAGTTCCTCA
The DNA here is from genome assembly GCF_001050535.1 of Nostocoides australiense Ben110. GTDB lineage: Bacteria > Actinomycetota > Actinomycetes > Actinomycetales > Dermatophilaceae > Nostocoides_A > Nostocoides_A australiense. Next base: position 652,672 of record NZ_HG764815.1, read on the forward strand.
CCAACCTCACCGAGGGCAAGACCAAGGGCATGTTCCGCAACGGCTGGCAGATGGACTACCCGTCGATCGAGAACTACCTGACGCCGATCTACGCCAAGAACGCGGACAGCAACTACTTCGGCCCCTACGACAACCCGGAGTTCGAGAAGCTGCTCAAGGAAGCCGCTGCCGCTCCGAGCAACGACGAGGCCAACGTGAAGTACCAGGAGGCCGAGGCCGTCCTCGCCGAGGACTTCCCGACCATCCCGCTGTTCTACGGCAAGGCGACCATGGGCTGGTCCGACAAGCTGAACCCGGTGAAGATCACCCCGTTCGGCACCGCCGACTTCACGAGCATCTCGCTGAAGTGACCCGTGGCGGGTTCGTCACCACGTGACTGATCGGCCTGCCGATGATTCGTCACCGGCAGGCCGATCGGCTGCCTACCAACGACTTCGCGGCGCCCGAAAAGAAATCGAGAGTCCGGGTTGGGGTATCGGACGCGGGTAGGCGCGATAGGGTCCGGTACGCATTGACTCGCTGGAGACTTCCAGCTCACGAACTCGCACGAGGCCGAGATCTGGCCTCGTCACGACCTGGAGGAGGTGGCATGGGCAAGTACATCATCCGCCGGCTGCTGCAGATGATCCCGGTGATCATCGGCACGACCTTCCTGATCTTCTATATGGTCTTCGCCCTGCCCGGCGACCCCACGGCAGGCAAGTGCGGCGAACGCCCCTGCCCGGCCGCCTACGTCGCGAAATACCGCGCCGAGCACAATCTCGACGACCCGATGCCCATCCGCTACGCGAAATACGTCGCCAAGACCGCGACCGGCGACCTTGGGACCAACCGGTATGGCGTGAAGGTCACCGAAGACCTGAAGAAGCGTTACGTCGTCACCGGCAAGCTGGCCCTCATGGCCGTCGCGGTGGAGGTGGTCATCGGTATCGCGGCCGGCATCCTCTCGGGGATCCGCAAAGGCCGGTTCATCGACAATCTGGTCCTCGTCTCGACGCTGTTCGTGATCTCCATACCCGTGTTCGTCATCGGTGCGCTCTGCCAATACTTCCTGGGTGTGAAGTGGGGCCTGTTCCCCGTGACCGTGTCCGCCAAGCCCACGCTCTACGAGTTGTTCATGCCCGCCTTCGTGCTGGGCTCCCTCTCGATCGCCTACGTCGCCCGGCTCACGCGCACCAACCTCGTCGAGAACCTGCGCGCCGACTACGTCCGCACGGCCATCGCCAAGGGTTTGTCGCGCAAGCGCGCCGTCGGCCTGCACGCCCTGCGCAACTCGATGATTCCCGTCATCACTTTCGTGGGTTTCGACTTCGGAGGCCTGCTCGGCGGCGCCATCGTCACCGAGCGCATCTTCAACATCCAGGGCATCGGTGGCTACATCTTCCGCAGCATCTACAACCGCGACGGCGTCGCGGTGGTCGGTGCCGTGACCGCCCTGGTGATCGTCTACCTACTCGTCAACCTGCTCGTGGACCTGCTCTACGGCGTCCTGGACCCGAGGATCAGCCATGACTGAAAGTGCGACTGTTGTCCAAGCCGTCGAGGCAACCAACGCCGCCGGCGATGTCGGCGAGGCCCGTTCGCTGGGCGCGGATGCCTGGCGGGCCCTCCGCAAGAAGCCGCTCTTCTGGGTCTCGCTGGTGCTCATCACCATTTTCGTGCTCATGGCGATCTGGCCCAGCCTGTTCACCAACACCGATCCCGACAATGCCGTCCTGCGGCAGGCTCGCGAGCGTCCCAACGCCAACGCCTGGTTCGGGCGGGACATTCAGGGCTACGACATCTACTCCCGGGTCGTCTACGGCGCGCGGGCCTCGATCCTCGTCGGTGTCCTGACCACGACGTTCACCGTGCTGCTCGGTGGCGCGATCGGCACGCTCGCCGCCTACGCCGGCGGATGGGTCGACGCGCTCGTCTCGCGCGTCACCGACATCTTCTTCGCCATCCCCTTGCTGCTCGGCGCCATCCTGTTCATGGCCGCCACCCAGCCGCGGGGCAAGCCCTATTTCGTGATCATCCTGCTGGTCGTGACCGCCATCTCCATCCTGGGCTGGCCGTCATTGGCCCGGTTGATGAGATCGAGCGTCATGCAGGTGCTTCCCAATGACTACGTCCAGGCCGCACGGGCCCTCGGCGCAAGCCCGTGGCGGATCATCCGTAAGCACATCATCCCCAATGCGATGGGCCCGTTGATCGTCGTCTCGACCATCAACCTCGGCGCCTATATCGCCGCCGAGGCCACGCTGTCCTTCCTCGGCATCGGCCTGCAACCGCCGGTCATCTCGTGGGGTGTCTCGATCAGCGACGCGATTGTCGGCCTGCGCACCACGCCGCACATGCTGGCCTTCCCAAGCCTGTTCCTGAGCCTGACCGTGCTCGCGTTCATCATGCTCGGCGATGCCATTCGCGACGCCTTCGACCCGAAGACGCGATAGGGAGGCTCTGTGACGACAACAACCCAGCCGGGCATCCGCCCGGCGAATGCCACCGGCAAGATCACCTACACCCCGGTGGACGGCCGGCTGCTCGACGTGGAGGACCTGCACGTCGAGTTCCACACCGACGACGGGATCGCCAAGGCCATCAACGGCGTCAGCTTCACCCTGGACCAAGGCGAGTCGCTGGCCATCCTGGGTGAGTCCGGCTCCGGCAAGTCGGTGACGGCCCAGGCCATTATGGGCATCCTCGACATGCCGCCCGCCAAGATCCCGCACGGGGCCGTGAAGTATTGCGGCGTCGACCTGCTGACGATGCCGGACGACCGGCGCCGCTGGGTGCGGGGTGCGGAGATCGCGATGATCTTCCAGGATGCTCTCTCCTCCCTGAACCCGGTGTTCCCGGTGGGCTGGCAGATCGCCGAGATGTTCCGGCAGCACCGCGGCATGAACAAGTCCGATGCCCAGGCGCAGGCAGTCCGGCTCATGGAGCGCGTCGCGATCCCGGCGGCCAAGGAGCGCGTCAAGGCCTATCCGCACCAGTTCTCCGGTGGTATGCGCCAGCGCATCATGATCGCGATGGCGATCGCGCTCGACCCGGCCGTCCTCATCGCCGACGAGCCGACGACCGCCCTTGACGTGACGGTGCAGGCCCAGATCATGTCGTTGCTGCAGGAACTGCAACAAGAGCGGCAGATGGGGCTCATCCTCATCACCCACGACCTCGGCGTTGTGGCCGACGTGGCCGACCGGTCTGTCGTGATGTATGCCGGTCGGCTGGTCGAGACCGCCAACGTCTACGACCTGTACCGGAACCCGGCGCACCCCTACACGCGCGGTCTGCTCGAGTCCATCCCGCGCCTGGACCAGAAGGGCCAGACTCTCGCGGCCATCGGTGGCCTCCCGCCCAACCTGTTGCGGATTCCGCCCGGCTGCGCATTCAACCCGCGCTGCCGGATGGCCAAGGATGTCTGCCGGGTCGATCTGCCCGCACTGCGCGAGGTCGCGTCCGGCCGGCACTCCGCCTGCCACTTCGCCGAGGAGGTCATCGATGCCTGAGATCATTCTGCCGAAGGCGTCGGAGATCGGTCGGTCCACCACGTCCGAAGTCATCCTGAGCGCCAAGGACCTCGTCAAGCACTACCCGATCAAGACGGGCATCCTGCGCCGCACCACCGGCCACGTCAAGGCCGTCGACGGCGTCTCCTTCGACCTGCACAAGGGCGAGACCCTGGGCATCGTCGGGGAGTCCGGGTGTGGCAAGTCCACGCTGGGCCGGCTGCTGGTGCGCCTGGAGGCTCCGACCGACGGGTCGGTGGAGTTCGAGGGCGCCGACATGGCCAAGGCCTCCGGCCGCGAGTTGCGGGCCCTGCGGCGCAACATCCAGATCGTGTTCCAGGACCCGTACACCTCGCTGAACCCGCGGATGACGGTCGGCGACATCGTCGGCGAGCCCTTGGACATCCACCCCGATGTCACCCCCAAGGGCGGTCGGCGCAAGCGGGTGCAGGAACTCCTCGATCTGGTCGGCCTCAACCCCGAGCACATCAACCGTTATCCGCACCAGTTCTCCGGCGGCCAGCGCCAGCGCATCGGCATCGCCCGGGGGATCGCCCTCGATCCGAAGGTGCTCATCTGCGACGAGCCCGTCTCCGCGCTCGACGTCTCGGTGCAGGCGCAGGTCGTCAACCTGATGGAGAAGCTGCAGGACGAACTCGGCCTCGCCTACGTCTTCATCGCGCACGACCTTTCGGTGGTTCGTCACATCTCCGACCGGGTCGGTGTGATGTACCTCGGCAAGCTCGCCGAACTGGGCGAAGAGGACGAGGTCTACGACCGTCCCACCCACCCCTACACCCAGGCGCTTCTCTCGGCGGTGCCCGTGCCCGACCCGACGCTGCGCGGCAAGCGCGAGCACATCGTCCTCCAGGGCGATGTGCCATCCCCGGCGAATCCGCCGGCGGGGTGCCGCTTCCACACCCGGTGCTGGAAGGCCCAGGAAAGGTGCCGCACGGACGTGCCCGAACTCATCCTGCGTCCCGACGGTAGGGGCGAGCACTTCTCCGCCTGTCACTACGCGGAGCCGCGTGCCGTGGTCGACACCGTCGATGTCACCGATGTCGAGCCCGACGAGCGCTTCGCCGACACGGACGTGCGCGACCCCGCGACCATCGCCGCGGTGGAGGGCCAACCCGGCATGGACGGCCCCGTGCAGGACGCCGAGGGACTGGTCGAGGAAACCCCCGAGCAGCGGGCTGCGGACATGTCCTCGCTGACCATGCACGACGAGGGTCACCCGGGCAAGGTCGAGGATCCACGCCCCTGACGCGTGTCCCTCGATGATGTGAAGTGCCCTTTCGACCGGGAGAACCCGTCGAGAGGGCACTTCACATGAGCGGGCCCTTGAACTCGCTCGTCGCGCGCACGCTCTCATAGATCGTCTGCCGCGGCTGCCGCGTGCCTCAGTCGCCCGATTGGGCGCTGCGGGTGCGCAGCAGGCGCCGCAGGCTGTCCAAGCGGGCGGGACCGGCAGGTCCGGCCTTGCCGGAGGCGACCCAGTCGTCGAGGGCGCAGTCCACTTCGTCATGCGTGCACCCGCGGGGGCACTCTTCGGTGCCGGGCTCCAGGTCGGGGAAGTGGACGATGATCCGAGCCAGGTCGACGTGAGCCAGCCCGAAAGAGCGGATGCCGGGAGTGTCGACGACCCACCCTCCGTCGGGCAGGGGGAGAGCCGCGGCGGAGGTGGAGGTATGCCGCCCACGCCCGGTGACGTCGTTGACCGCGCCCGTCGCCCGGTCGGCCTGTGGCACGAGCGCGTTGACGAGCGTCGATTTGCCGACGCCCGAGTGCCCGACGAGCACGCTCACCCGGTCGTGCAGGTGTCCTCGCACGCTCTCGAGCCCGGCAAAGTCTGACCCTTCAGTCGAGGTCACGACATAGGGGACCTCGAGCGGCGCGTAGTTGGCCAGGAATCCGGCCGGGTCGACCAGGTCCGCCTTGGTCAGCACGAGCAGCGGGTCCAGCCCAGCGTCGTATGCCGCGACGAGGCAGCGATCGATCAGCCGTGGCCGCGGCTCCGGGTCGGCGAGCGCCGAGACGACGACGAGTTGGTCGACATTGGCCACGATCGCCCGCTCCACGGGGTCGGTGTCGTCGGCGGTGCGCCGCAGGACGCTGGTGCGCGGTTGGATGCGCACGATGCGGGCCAGGGCATCGGGTCCGCCGCCGGTGTCGCCGACGAGGCCGACCCGGTCACCCACGACGATGCCCTTGCGGCCCAGTTCGCGGGCCTTCATGGCCAGGACGACCCGCTTGTCACCGTCGTCCTCGAGCAGCGTGGTGTAACGGCCCCGGTCGACGGCGGTGACCAGGGCGATCTCGGCGTCGCTGTGTGCCGGACGGTCCTTGGACCGGGGACGAGAGCCACGTCGGTTGGGGCGGACCCGGACATCGTCCTCGTCCCAGTCGCGCCGGCTCACCGACCGCCCCCGGCCCGCGGTGTGCCACCCTGCCGCAGCATGTCGTCCCAGAGCGTGACGAAGGTGGGCAGGGTCTTGGCGACGGTGCCGACATCCTCGACGACGAGGCCCGGGGTGACCAGCCCGAGGACGGCGCCGGCCATGACCATGCGGTGATCGGCATACGTCTGCCAGCGGGCGGCGCGCAGCGGGCGAGGGGTGATCCGCAGGCCGTCCGCGGTCTGGGCCACCTCGCACCCGAGCCGCTCGAGTTCGGTCGCCAGCGCCGCGATGCGGTCGGTCTCGTGCCCGCGGATGTGGGCGACGCCGCGGATGATGCTGCGCCCGTCGGCCACCGCGCACAACGCGGCGATCACGGGGGTCAACTCGCTGGAGTCGTGCAGGTCGACGTCGATGCCGTGGATCGCCTCACCGGCGGCGACGGTCAGCCCGTCGCGGTCGAGGTGGACCTCCGCTCCCATCTGGTCGAGGATGTCGCGCAGCGCGTCTCCGCCCTGGGTGGTGTATTGCGGCCACCCGGGGATCCGCACCCGCCCCCCCGTGACGAGGGCGGCCGAAAGGAACTGGGCGGCATTCGACAGATCCGGCTCGACGACCACGTCGAGCGCGTTGATCTCACTGGGTTCGACGCGCCACGTGTGCGGTTCGCTGTCGTCCACGACGGCGCCGGCGTCGCGGAGGGTCTCGACAGTCATCTCGATGTGCGGCAGGCTGGGGACACTCTTGCCGTCGTGATGGACGGTGACCCCGTCGTCATACCGCGCCCCGGACAACAACAGGCCGGACACGAACTGCGACGAGGCGGAGGCGTCGAGGGTCACCTCGCCGCCGCGCACCTGGCCGCTGCCCGCGACGGTGAAGGGCAGCCCGCCCCGC
>NZ_HG764815.1:659561-672172 GCF_001050535.1 Nostocoides australiense Ben110
TCCACCCAGGTCGAGGTGTGCTTCCTGGCCGCGCTCGAGGCCGAGGGCCTGCTCGAGGTCATCGACGCCCGGGACACCGCACAGCTGCGCGAAGCGCTGCTGTCCGGGCATCCCGAGCAGATCGAGCGAGCCGTCGACGGAGGCCAGGTCCCGCTCCTGCTCGCGGTCTCCGACAACGGGCCCCAGATGCGGTCCCACTCGACCCGGGAGTTCCTCGCCGGCGTGCACATCGCCCAGCACTTCGGCCGCCCGCACACCCCGACCGACCAGGCCTGGATCGAGACCCTGTTCGGGCACGTCAAGGGCGAGTGGCCCCACCTGGAGAAGATCGTCGATCCCGGCGATCTCGAAGCCGAGCTCGACCACGTCCGCGAGCAATACAACAGCGTCCGCCTTCACGCCTCGATCGGCTACGTCACACCCGACGACGAACACGAAGGCCGCGGCGACGCCATCAGGAAGGCCCGCCGAGACGGACTCGACCAGGCCCGCCAAGAACGCCTCGACCACCACCGACGGAGTCGAGGACAATGAACAACACAACCACGAGCACGACACCAACGCTGATGGCTATTGATCAGCCCGGATGCCGAATTAACTCAGACACACCTCAATCCGCGCCCAGCGCCAGGCCACCCTCGACGCCGCCCACGCCACCCACCCGCACCGATTCGGCAACCGCCGAACCCAGGCACCCAAACTGCCCCAGGCCGCCTGGATCAACCAACCCTCACCGGAGGCCCTCATACAGACCGCGTAACGACACGTGTCTCAGACTGCTTGACATCTTCCGGGGCAGGGCAGCTACGAGACCGTGTCGGGAGCCGATGGGAGTGTCGAGCCGTGAGCAACTCGGATGCGGAGCAGGAACTGTGGAACGCCGCGTGGGTCCACGTCAGTGAGCAGGACAGGCAGCGCGGACCCTGGGTCAGCCCGCGCAGGGGCGAGATGCCCGAGCCGCCATGGCCGGCGACTGACAACCCCGTGCTGCGGGCGCTGCTCGACCAGGCCCGACGGAACCTCCAGGTCGACGGGGTCGAGGCCGTGCTGATCCACCTTGCGACGCACTCGTGGTTCGAGGGCGGGATCGAGGGCTACGACCGCGGCCAGCGCGACGCGCGCGGGGAGCTCGCCGACTGACCGCTGTTGTGCGACAGCCGGATTCGACTCACTGTTCGGCGAGCATCCGACGTCGGCCATCAACAACTTCTGCAACGCAGAGGCTGACTACAGCTTGATCTGCGTGCAGATGTCGCCCTTCGGCATTGGGGTCGCAGATCGACGAAGCGCGGCCGTCGCGAGGTCAGTCGTCGTCGTTTCTCTTGTCCAGGTTGATACGGACGGTCCCAAGGTGCAGTGCCGGCAAGCCCATCCGCGACGTCATGCTGGCGACGAGCTCACGAACGTACGGATGCAAGGTCAACAGGCCGGTCGTCTGAGCAAACGCATCGAGTTCTTCATCCGCGAACTCTTCGGGTGCGTCCTCATGAATCTCGTATAGCGCCGCCAGCTGGATCTTCAGGTATGCAATGACCTCGTCAGCGTCCGAGCCCTCCTCAGCGTGCGCGTCGGTGTCGCCCTGGCGCAGCGTGACGTCATAGGAACCGTCTACCAGCAGAGCCGTGCTCTGATCGTTCGACTCCTGAACTTCCACCACGGAATCGAACGAGTAGCTGAGAGCGTGGCCCTTGACCGGGACCCGCTCCAACGTCAAGTCGAGGTGGAAGAGACGAACGTCGACCAGGTCCGCGCTGGCTGCTACTCGAGCTGCGAGGTTGCGGAGCTCATTGAGGTCGACCATCGTCAGCAGACGGCTTGCAGCCAACGGTCCCGGTGCGCAACCTGAGTCTGCCAACCCGATGCCCGCCTACTGGGGGCATTGCGGTTCACGAAGGAGTGCCGGGTCTCGCCGGTGAAGCGGTAGGTGTCAGTCGGCACCTGCTCCAAGCGCGGTCGGACGTCCCAGACGAGGGCAGAATCAACGGCGCGCGCGTATCGCAGGATGGTGGAGAGGCGCGGGTCACTACCCTCGTTCTCGAATCCGGAGATCGTGGGCTGCTTGACCCCCATGCGGGCAGCGACATCCTTCTGCGTCATGCCCAGGTGGCGGCGCATCCGCACCAGCGCATCGACGAGCTGGTTGCGCGTCTGAGCGTCATCGAAGGCGGCGCGAACCTCGTCATCAGCCAGCTCCTCAGCGAGGAACTTCTCGAACGAGGCCATCTGGTCGTGGGCGGTCATGAGTGTCTCCCAAGCAGTTGATCGAGCATCAGCGGTGCTCGCATCGGTTGTAGCCGATATTCTAGGCACAGGTCCCGAGTTGTAAAGGCCAATCTCAACAATCGACCGCCGTCAGCCGTAGCTTGCCCTGCGACTCCTCGCTCGTTCGAGGTCGTCCCTCTCGGTCTTGTTCTGGTTCTTGTAGAAGCAGGTCAGGCCGACGCACACCTCGCCTTCGATGAAGAAGAGCACGCGGTAGTGGTTGTTGCCGGCGCGGTGGCGGATCTCCTTGATGCCACCGCCGAGGTCCTTCACGTCCTTGAAGCGCGACTCCCCTTGCAGGAAGCGGCGGATGAGCGCGAGCAACTCACCCCGAACGGGCTTGGGCAGGTCCTTGAACTCTTCCAGCGCCCTGGAGCGGCGACCCGGATCGTTCGGCCACCAAACCCAGTCTCGGTACATGGCCTTCCTTGCGCGAGACACGCCTTGCCCCCCAGACGACCCCTCGGTCGGTTCTTGCGCTCCGTCTCCCCCCGAGCGCGAGGTCCTGCCACGAGCCACATGCACCACCAGTTTGGTCAGACGGACAGCCACGTCGTTTGAAGGGTAGCCGCCACCCCGGACAGTTTGGCCGGGTCACGGCAGACTCTTGCCGTCCCGCTAGTTGGTCGACTTATTGGGCACCAAGGAGTGCGGGCCAATCAAACCGACGTGCACCTTTCCTGTCGCCCCTCCAGTGTCGTCGTGGAAGTAGATCCGCGGAGCCAGGGGACCGCCACCCTCGGACACCTTCAGATGAGCCAGCATAGTGATCTCGCCTGCGGGGTCGACCGCGGGATCGACCTTGAAGACACGAGCACGACGCAACTTCTCGTTGTTCTGAACCGTCTCTCCTTCTGTCATCGCGAGCTTCTTCGGTGTCGCCGGCCAACCGAGAAGAGGCCCGGACGCGCACCACTCCCAGAACCCGCCGTTGTCCCAACCTCCCGCCCTGTCCTGCGCGTAGGCCGCCAGAGCTCGCAAACCACCCCAGGTGCGGTTCCCCCAGGCAAACGCGGTCGGTGCCGTGTCGACGTCCTCAAGTTCTCGGATGGCGGAGTCGGGAACAGCGAGCCATTGAGACAGGTAGGTCTGGGCTGCCAGAGCGGCCTCCGACGCATCCTGCACCTCGTCAGGAATCGAGGTTCCTGGCTCGTGCTCAGTACCCCACAGCAGGTCGGTCAGTCCCTGCGCGACCAACTCCTCTTTCAAGCGCGCTAGGTGCCCGTTGGCGTGCGCGAGTTCCTTCTCGACCTCGCTTCGCTCCTCGAGCGCCAGGTCCATGGCGAACTCCCACTGCTCACGTTCTTCCTCCAAGCGCTCTGCCGGGACCGTGCTGCCCTCGGCCTGCGCCGGAAGGCCGGCCTGCTCGCTGAATACGGCGAACACCTCAGGGACCCGACGCCGCGTCGACAGTTGCGCGACCGAATACACGATGCGGTCGATGGTCGGCTGGGGCGCGTCCTCAAGACGCTGGTGCAGGAAGTACCGATGACGCCAGCCGTCGGACTCAGCGACCACCGTTCCTGGGGCATAGATCCTGATGCCACCGCCCCAGATCGCCAAACGATCGATTGCCCGCCGAAACTCGGTCACGGCTGCCCAGTCCAAGGTGACGACAAGCGCCACGCCTTCGGTGCGCGTTGCGATCTTGGTGGCTCGGTCGAGCCATTCGCCCTTGTGGGCACCCGGAGGCTCGGAACAGACGATCACCGGAAGGGTCCGGTGAGGGTCCGCCAACAGGTCCGTGAGGATGGTGATGCCATTTGCCGGGAGCGCCTGAGCCGCGGTCAGAACAGGGCTGCCATTCAGGCAAGGCTTGTCGGCAGCCGTCAGCAAGTCGTGCACGATCCGAGGACGGCCAACGGACACACGCTTGGTCACATCGTCGGATTGCATGGCGTTCTCGACGAGTGCGTGGACACGGCCGTCGTGCGCGACGATACGGATCGTGGTCGTCCAATCGGTGTCATCCCCGGGGCTTTGGTCCGCCACTGTCACTTCGAAAGCGGCGGGTTCGACTCTGCGAAGAAGCGCTGTGCGATCTCGTCCCGCGACCGATAGGTGAGTCTGGCCTTCGCTCAGCGGGTCAGGGGTTGTGGATGCTTGGATCCAGGAGGCAACCTGCTCTAGCTGCGCCTCGACCGCCTCTTCCGCGTTCCCATTCACCTTGTCCGACCAGATGGCTCTGTACAGAACGCTCATCTTGACTCCCCTCGAACGATTGGCCGGATCAGAGGTCCCGCCCGACGACTACTCCACTCAATACCCTGCAGCATTCGACTGCCGAGTGCACTGCGGACAGCGTCGCAGAAGAGTCCGACAGCCGCTGACGCCAACAACATCCCGGTGGGCCAATGGTCCTCTGATCACGACGAGGACCCCCTGGGCGGGCTTCAGGGCTGAGCGTCGCCGGCCCGCCTCACCTATCCGACGGCCTGCCGCGCGTTCGAGGCGGGCAACGACATGGCCCACGAGGGCGTCGACGCGGGGCCGCACGATCTGGTCGTAGACGTCGTTGACACCGGTCACACCCCAGAAGCTGGCCCTGATGTCGTCAGCCTCGGCTCGGGAGTAGTGGCTGTGGCGAAGGCTCAGGTGCGCCCGCCGCAACTCGGGCGTCCAGCCGCGCTGCTCGAGCTCGCCGACCTTGATGGTCTTGGTGGGCGACTTGTCGGTCATAGGGACTCTCCGGTGATCACGAGGGGCGGGCCCCCTCTCTCGAGGTGTCACCCGGGGCGGGCGTCAGCCCGGCCGCACGGGCCACGTGCCGCGTCGCCCGCTCCGCGGCACGCTGTCGGTGGTCAGCGATTGAGTGGAGCACGTACCCGCCCCATCGACACCGGGCCCAGCTATCGGGAGGCACCAGATGAGCAAGATCTCTCTAGAGGAGCAGGAGCGGCGGCCCAGGCGGCACGCCAGTTCAGCCACTCGACGCGGATGTCAGGCGGCCGCGTGCCGCCGTCGGCCGAGGCCAGCATCGCGGCTTACGTCCGCGGTGAGATCGACGAGGCCGAGATGCTGCGGCGGGCCCGGGCCGATTACGGACTCCCCGCCGAGCACAACACGAGCGAGTGCCCCGCCAGCGGCCAAAGTGTCGGCCGGATGGTCGAGATCCCCGGTTCTGACGAATGGAAGATCACCTGCCCCGAGTGCGGTGCCTGGTGGCACGGCGGCGGGGTTCTCCTTCCCAAGCACTGAAGGCTTTCGCTGAGCACCGCTGCAAGTCACGCCCCACATGCCGGCTTAGGGTGCGTCCCAGACGTGGGGTTGATCCAGTCCGCCGCCGATCCACTGATCGAGCTGCTTGAGGTCCTCGGTGATCTCGTCCTGGAGAGCCATCCGGATCAGGGGCAGCCAGCAGTTGGTCCACACCAATTCGTGGCCGGCGGGGTCCGGGCAGACGAGGATCGTCAGGATGCGAAGGTCGAGGAGGACTTGATCCAGACCCACGGTCGTCCAAGGGATCGCCTGGACCAGGCGGCGCACGGCGTACGTCACTGCGGTGCGGATGAACGCCTCAACCAGCCCAGCCCGCCGGTCGGCCTCCGCGCGGGCCAACCCGCCCTTCCGAGAGGTGGGACCCCAGCCGTGCGAAGTGGCGCGCGAGATCTTGAGTGCGCGCCAGACATGCGTCGCCAGCTCCGAACTGACGTCCTCGAGGCTCTCGGCCAGTTTGTCCTTCAAACCGTCGACCTCTTGAAGTGCCACGACCAGCGCGGCCAGGACATCACACCAGAAGTGATCCCCGAGCCGCCGCTGAACACGTTGACGAGCGGCCTTGGTACCGCCGCTGTCGCGCACAGCCTTGTCTAGAACCACGGCCCCGACTTCGCTGAGTCTGGCGGCCAGGCGCTCGATGCGGACGCGTTCGGAGCTGTTGTCGACCAGCCACTGCACCAGCCACTCCGTGCGCACGTACTCGGCCGAGCCGTGGGTTTGCCTGTTCTGCAGTTTCTTCAGCGGCGTGCTCGCGATCGTGCGGGGTGAGACCTTCGCGCGTCGATCACGCTGCGTCTGGGTCAGGTTCAGGACAACCTTGCGCGCAGCGCGCCTTGCATCGTCCCACTCGCCGACGAGGGTCGTCACCTCCGCAGTGCGGACCCCGATCCGATGCCGCGCGCCGGCGTCAGCCCAGGCAATCCGCCGGAGCCCGTGCCTCGAGCCACCACATCCACACTCGCATGGCGTGTGCGCTACGGCGCTTTGGCAGCTTGCTCCTGAACAGCTCGGTTCACCGTTGGTCATGCCCATCCCCCTTGGATCGATGCAATAGACCTCCACGGTGCCACCGAGCGGGTTGACCCGCATCCGCACGAATCAAACGGTGAATTTGAGCCCGTCAGCCGAAGAAGCGCCCGAGGCGAGCCCTAACCACCTCGATGTCCCGCGCTCGGTCGCGCACGATCCGCTTGGACTTGACCTCGAACGCGGACTTCTGGACCACGACTAGGCGCACCCCGTGTTCGGGGATCACTCGACGCTTTCGTTCGTCGTAGATCCTTCGCTGCTCGCCGCGGCCGACGCCGGAAACTGTCTGGCGTCGGTCGAAGAACGGTGACGACTGAGAGTGTTGCTCCTCCTGGAACTCGACAGCAAGGGCGAGCTCCGCCCAGTACCCGTCAACTGGCAGCTTCGTGCCTCGCGGCCGCGAGGGTGACGGGTCGCCGCGGAGCCAGTCGAAGGTCGCCTGGCGTCGAGCGGCTATCCCTAGGACCTCATCGCAGAGATCGAGCACGTAGTACTCGTCCGAGGTAGTGCGCCCAGTCATCTGGTGAGTGTGACATCGCCATCGGGCCGGTGGCGGGCCGAACGTCCCTCCAGCAGCGTCAGGCTGCCGAGGGCCCGCCGTCCAGTGCCTCGAGATGAGCCGTCCGGTACGCCTTCACGACGGCGTTGGGGATCTGACCGCGGTCCGCGATCTCGTACCCCTCGGCCTTGGCCCAGGCGCGGATCTCCGCGCGCTCCTCCGGAGTGCTCACCGGGACCTTCCGAGGCGTGGCCGGCCTTGCCGTCATCGGCCCCAGCTTGCGGCCCCGCGCGATGTACGGCGCGAGGACCTCGTCGAGCTTGGCCCGCTCCCCCGCGGTCAGGTCGAGTTCCATGACCCGCCCTTCAGCCCAAGCAGGGTCGTCTCGGCACCGGGCTCGCCGCTGAGGTCCGACTCGATGACCTGAATGTTCTTCGTGACCATTTGCTGCTCCTTGTGTCAGTTGTCTAGGCAGCCCGACTGCTCGAACACGGAGACGAGCCCCTCCTTGACCTGCTCGGGCGTCCCGCCGGGCCCGGCCGCCTTTTGCTCTGTCACCGCGAACTCCTCGTCGGTCTGACCGAGACACTCCGCCATCTCCGCAGTGGTCATGGAGTCGAGCTTGGTCCGGATCTCGGTGCGCTTGGTGTCGACCGCCTGCTGCTCGTTCTCGCGCTTCGCGTCCGACTCCTCGCTGGCCCTGGCAGCGTCCGCGCACTGCTGGTCGAACTGCGACTTCGCCTCACCGGCGTCCTGGCGCGTGAACGTGTCCGGCTCGTCCCACTTGCTCGGGTTGGCGTCGTTGCTCGAGATCGTCACCGACGACTCGGTGAACGTGACCGTGTCGTCGCCCTCGAAGCGACCCTCTTCGAGCCACACGACGAGGTTGCGGTCGTCGTTGAGCTCCCCGACGCTCGTGCCGTTGTTCTCGCCCTCGCACTGAATCCGGGTGTAGGTCAACGAGTTCCCGTCGATGACGACACTGGTCAGGTCGTCCCCGTCCTCCGCGAAATACTCGCCGTTTCCCGTGGCTGCGTCGTCACCGCCGCAGCCGGCGAGGCCGATGCCGAGTGCGATCAGGAGCGATGCGCCAGCTGCTGCCCTGCCGGTGGTCGTCGTGGTCACGTGTCTCTCCCGAGTCGAGTTGAGGTTCGCCCCGGACCGGCCGCGTTCGCGAGACGGTCGGCTGTCCATCGGCTGCCCCCGCCCCGTCGATCACGCCCCCATGACGAGTCGATTGCGGCCAAAATAACCCGATAGGCGCTTTTGCGCCACTGTGCAATGAACGCGCCGTGGTGATCGTTGAGGGATGCCGACACCTGTCCCGGACTTGCGTGCACTGGGCATCGAGATCGCGAGACTCAGACACGAGCGGAACTTGTCCATCGACCGACTCGCCGAGGCGGCCGACGTCCACCGCAAGACCCTGATCCAGATCGAGGCAGGCCGCGTCGCAGCGCGCATCTCGACACTGCACGCCATCGCCCACGCACTGGGTGTGCCGCTAGGCGAACTCGTCGCGCCGGTGTGTGCCAGGCACCGCAAGTCCGCGCGCACACCAACCCCGATCGTCTAAGGGTGTTCACGTTCGGTCCGGTGCCTGGCGAGCCCTTGGTACTCAGACCTGCCGGTGAGATTGTCCGTCGAGCTCCTTCAGCACCAGGCCTGGATCCTCGATCAGACCAGCCAAGGCGCTGGCCCTGCGCGCCCACACCAGTGGCTCGTCGCCCTCCTCGAATGCTGCAGCGGACTCGTACTGGCGCTGGAGGTTGGTGGGCAGCCGAGCCGCCAGCGCAGCACCGAGCTTGCGGCCCTCCGCAGCACGCGGCGAGGACGGCAGCATGAATCGGGAGAACTTGCCGGTAGCCGGCACGAGGGTGACGGAGGCGGCCTCAAGTGTGGCGGCGGCGTCGCACACCCACTGGTCATCCCAGGCATTAGCGACCGGGACGGCCACACGCTGGACGGAGGCGATCGCGTCTCGACCGAGCGCGACGGAGAGCCCTCCGGGGTCCTCGTGGTAGTTGAGATAGCGAGCGATGTCGACTCCGTCAGGGCACACCTCAGCCAGGGCGACATCGCCGACGAAGTTGCTGGGATCGATGAGCCATCCATCCCGCACAACCACGGACGGTTTCAAGTGGACGCGATAGAGGTAGAACTGCGCGCCCGGGTCAGCCTGATCACAGATCCGCCTGAGCATGTTCTGGACCGCGGCCTCGTAGGTGCCGACGTGAAGCGCCTTGGCGCGCTGTCGGGCAGCCCAACTGACCACTGCACCGTCGCCACCCATCACCCTGCGGGTGTGCGGGGTGAGGACGGCGGCCGGGTCGAAATTGCGCGTGGGCCAGTCCGGCTGAGTGCTGGAGTGATACCAGGAGAACAGCGCAACACGACTGTCGTCCAGGGCTGGGTCGTCGGGATCGACTGTCACTCTGGGCGCATCCTCGTGCTCGCAGGTGAGGCCGCAGCTGGGGCATTCCTCTTTACGTTCCCGCCATCGATCGAGCCAGTCGAGGCCGACGACGAACCGCTGTCTACAGTTCCCGCAGAGCATGTGACGATCACGACCAAAGTCGACGGGCCGCTCCGTGACGTCGCTCCCGTCCGCGAGCGGTTGAGAGCGCATCTAGCTGGTGTACGACACGACGCGAAACCGGGGGCCCAACGCGGGTTCAGTGAGGTGTTTGGCCATGTAGCTACTGTCGCACCAAGCACCGACAGGTCTGACGCTTGCTGTGACGGCGCGACGCACATGACGAACGGCGACAGAGGGAGCCACGGCTAGAGTCGCCACGTGGACGACGACGCACACGCAGAGTGGGTGCGTGCACTGCGCCTGCAGACCGATACCCGGGACGACGCGCAGACGTGGAGGCAGAAACGCACCTCGTTCGCTGTGTCGCTCGGCAAGCAGCTGACCGAAACGGTCTCCGGCAAAGTCGAGATCAGCAGCAGCCAGCCCGTTGTCTACGACGTCTGGCTCTCCTGGGGCGTCCTCTACGTCGGGCAGACGCTCAACGGCCGCCGTCGCTTGCGAGACCTCCCGATCGGGGAAAGCCACCACCTCAGCAACACGTTCCCGCCCGAGATCTGAGCGAAGGTCGGCGTAGTGGCCTGGCAGATGCTCCCGGGCGGCCAGGAGGCAGCTGACGGAGTGGGCGCAGCCCTGGTCGGGAAGTGCCTCGAGTACCTCTTGCAGCGGGACCGGAACCCGCTGGTGAATGCCGGCGCGCGGAACCGGGTCGGAGACTTCATGCCGGTCGACCACGCCAGCAGCCGATCCGTTGCTGCTCTGCGCTCAGGGGAGATCGCAGATCTGTACTCGGAGCTGAGAACCAGATGGGACCAGATCGACGCGGCGGCAGACCCGACTCAGTCACCCGACCCGGCGGTGCGGATCGTATTCCCCGGCAGCGAACGGTCGAACTGAGCGCAAATCTGGGAGTCCCACCGGCTTAGCTGCTGTCGACGATCGAGTATGTCGAGGCGTGACCGATGTCGGCCGTCACTCGTAGGATGCGGCGACACGCCCGACACAGCCCGAGGACATGTAGATGTACACACAGCCAGTGCTGATCATCCCGCCCGAGATCGAACTCGGCCTGGTCACCGGTGCGTTGAAGCTCTTTGGCGGCACCGTGCGGGAAGCCGACACCGGTCGGATCGTCAAGCACCTGAAGAGCGCCGTGCCCAGTTCCCAGCAGGTCGAACAGGCGGCCAGGAGGCTTAATCCGAAGATCGCCGTGCCTGTCGTCGCCGCCACGGTTGCGGTCGGCGGAGCAGCGACCTTCCTCGTGACGAAGAAGCGGGCCAAGGCAGTTCGCCTCGCGGCCGAGAGTCGCCCGGAGTCCGTCGCGGACTTCGAGTCGTCGCTGCGCGACTACGTCGAGGCGGGACGCACCGGCGCGCTGACGGCAGACATCGTCGACCGACTCATCACCGACCTCGATGCCCTCAAGGCCTTCTCCGACTCCGGCAACGACGTCAAGATCTCGCTCGACGAGCTGGTGCCTCTGTTCGACCTCGTCATCGCGCACACTCCGCGGCTGGCCGAGGCCTACGACGTCGACCTCCAGCCCATCACCGACCCAGACGAAGAGTCTTCCGACGGAGTGGTCGTGTCGCTGCGACGCCACCTCGAGGCGCAGAAGGCGATCCTGGCCGACGCAGCCTGACAGCCTCAGCGGAAGGGGGCGGACCCCCGAGGCGTCACCTCGAGCTGTGCGAAGTCGCCGCCCACCGTCTTGTACTTCAACATCAGGCGGATCGCCTCCTTGTCGGAGAAGCGCGTCTTCTCGACGTGGTCGTACTCGCGGAGACCGTGACGGTCGATCTGAGCCTCGGCTTCGTCGAGCGTCGCCGAGACGGGCTCCCAGATTCTGCCGTCGGGTAGCTGGAGCCACACGTGGGGGATGTCAAAGCCTTCGAGCCCCTGGCCTACCTGCCAGTGGCCGAACACCATCTCGGTCCCAGCGGGGACCTTCTGTTTCATCACGACGTAGCCCGTCAGCTCATAGCACCCCTTGATGCGCGTGGTGGGCTTGTGCCCCCAATACTCGACCGGGACACCCTCGAATGTGTACTCGGCTTCGGCCGCGTCGTTGAGCGCCTTGAAGGCGGCCTTCTTTGCCCGCTTGAGCCTCCGGTACTCGGGGCTGCTGCGCAGTGCTCCTCTGGCCAGGAGCTCGGCTTGTGCCTCCTCGATCCCCATGAGCCTCATGTACGCCATGGTCTGGGCGTTCATCTCCTCGTCGTCCAGCAGGCCGTCCGGCCGCTGAAGATCGCTCTGGTCGGTCATTCGTGCGCTCCCCTGTGTCGTGCACCACCCCTGCGACGCTGTTCTCGATCGTATTCAGCACATGGGGTCCCGCAACTGGAAGCGGGCGACCCAGTTCACGGGGGGTTCCACTCCTGGCGATCCGAGGCGATGATGGGACCGAGGAGCAGGAGGCACACACCATGACGATCCGCGTTGCACAGGACCAGGTCGACAACGCCCGGCTCCTCATCGCGCTCGACAAGGCGGAGGGCCGTGAGAGCGACGAATGGGTGATCCGCCTGGCGAACGCGAAGCCGGCTGGGCCAGTTGACCCGAGGGGTGCCGGCATGGGAGAAGTGACGCCGGGCAGCGCATCATCAAGAACCGCAACGGAGCCAGACGACTGACCTCCGGGGCGGCTCGCGCTGCGAGCCGGAGTCATCCGCCGTAGCGTGGCGGACTATGGGTGGGGACAGAGACCGGGGCGGCGTCTCGGCATGGCTGCTGCTGGCGTTGCTGGTGGCGGTGATCTGCTTGTTGGTCGGGAACCCGCTCAACTGACGTGCCGCCGCATGTCTCCTGCCACGGAGTGCTATGCGTCTGACTTAGATCGGCATCTGGCTGGGAAATCAGCCCACAGGTTGGCGGCGTGCCTGAGCGACCGGGAGGTCGGTGCAGGTGTCGAATCCGAAGATGAGCAGTACGAGCGGGGCGGGTCCGGTGGCCCGCAAACCGAAGCGGCATCTGCCGCCGAGCGAGAAGTACGAGTTGTGGGTCTCGGTGCTGACCGGGCAGGCCACCCAGAGCGAGGCGGCCAGCCGGTACAAGGTCGATCGGTCC
>NZ_HG764815.1:672272-686240 GCF_001050535.1 Nostocoides australiense Ben110
CAGGTCGCCGATGTCGACATCGGCGGTCGCTGGCTGACCGTGCACGGCAAGGGCGGCAAGGACCGCCGGGTCCCCCTCGACCGGGACGTCGCCGCCGTGCTGAACGCGTACTTGCTGACCGAGCGCCCGGACAGCGACGCGTCTGCGTTGTTCCTCGTCGCGAAGGGCCCCACGACGGGGCGGCCGCTGACCCCGGCCGGGTTGCGGACCATCTTCCGTTACCACCGGGCCACCTCCGGCGTCCCGGCCGGGGCACCGCACGCGCTGCGGCACACGTTCGGGACCGCGCTGGCCGAGGCCGGGGTGGACCTGGCCGTGATGCAGGCGCTGCTCGGGCACGCGCATGTCGACACCACGGCCCGTTACATCCACTTCGCCCCGACCCACGTGAAAGCCGAATACGATGCCGCGCGCAGCCGTCAACGCCAAAACCGTTGAGCCTCGGCACGAGCCACCTGCCGAGGTACTCGCCGCGTACCACGCCCACCAGGCGCGGACCGGGCGAGGCAACACCGCGTTCACGTACTGGGCCAAGACGTTCCTGCGGCGATGGCCGGTGGTGCGCGCCTGGGAGCACGAGCCGCTGGCGGTGCAGCTGACCGCGAACAGCGGCACCCGCCCGTTCATCACGTTCCTGCTCGTCACCGGACGGCTCCACCCGAGCTGGGAGTACCTGGTGCACCGCAAGTTCTCCTCGATCTGGCGCGACGTGCCCGGCACCGTCATCGGGCAGGACCTCGCGGCGTTCATCACCGCCGCCCGCGGCTGCGGGTACAGCCAGCGGGTCGCCTCGGCGATGGCCTCCCAGGTGATCGCCCGGGTGCTGTTCGCCACCGGCAAACGCCTGACCGACCTGGTCCACGACGACTTCGACGCCCTCGCGGTCGCCGGCCTCGCACGGCAGGCCGCGACCGGGCGCACCTGGAAGCACTACCGGGCCACCGCCACCGGCGCCAAGACCGTGCTGTACCACCACGGTGTGCTGCCTGCGCTGCCCGAGCCGTTCGAGCAGCGCTGGCCCTTCGCCCGGCGCCTGGCACACGTGCCGGAGCCGATGCACGCCATCCTGGTGCGCTACCTGCAGCACAAGTCCGTCACCTGCCGTCCCGCCACCGTCTCCTCGCTGGCCACCAGGCTGGCAGCGTTCGGCGCCTACCTCGCCGGGACCGACCCGGACGCGACCCCCGCGACGCTCGACCGGTGCCAGCACATCGAACCCTGGCTGGCCAGCCTGACCACCGCGGCGAACACCAAGGCCGGCGGGACCCTGTCCGTCCCGGAGCAGGCACGACGGATCCTGGCCGTCGCGAACTTCCTGACCGAGATCACCGAGTGGGGCTGGCCCGAGGCACCCACCCGGCGGCTGATGTTCCCCTCCGACAACCCGCGACTGCCCCAACCCCTACCGAGGTTCCTGCCACCAGACGCCGACCGACGCCTCACCGAGGCCCTCGAGGCCTCCCCGCACCGGCTCGCCGCCGACGCGCTGCTACTGCAACGCGCCTGCGGCCTGCGGATCGGGGAACTGCTCGACCTTGAGCTTGACGCCGTCATCGACCTACCCGGCTCCGGGTCCTGGCTCAAGGTGCCCCTGGGCAAGCTCGACACCGAACGGATGGTCCCCATCGACGCCCAGATCCTCGCGCTGATCGACCGGATCACCGCCGCACGCAGCCCCGGACGGCCGATCCCACACCCACGCACCGGACGGCCCGCGGACTTCCTGTTCACCGCGCACGGCCACCGCATCGGACAGAACCGGCTGCGCAAGGAGCTCGACCGCGCCGCGAAGAGCGCCGGCATCGGGCACGTCACCCCTCATCAGCTCCGACACACCTACGCCACCGCCCTGGTCAACGCCGGCGTCTCGTTGCAAGCACTGATGGCCATCCTCGGACACGTGTCAGCCGAAATGAGCCTGCGTTACGGGCACCTGTTCGACACCACCGTCCGTGCCGAGTACGAGCGCGCGCTGGAGCTGGCCAAGCAGACCATCGGCGCCCTGCCCACCCCGAGCGAGCCGACCTCGAGCGCAGGCGACGACTGGCGCACCACCGCGACCGTCAAAACCGCCCTCGCCGGCGGCTACTGCCTACGCGCCCCCGCCCAAGGCCCGTGCAGCTACGCGAACATCTGCGAACACTGCCCCAGCTTCCACACCACCACCACCTACCTGCCCGTGCTGACCGCGCAACGCGACGACGCAGCCGCCCTCGCCGCAGACGCCACCACCCGCGGCTGGGACGCCGAGACCGAACGACACCTCCGACTCATCCACCGCCTCACCGCCCTGATCGACGACACCGCGACACACCCGACCGCCATGTGAGGCAAACAACGAAAAGGGCCGAACCGGAAAGAAATCCGCTGCGATTAGCCGGTTAATCCTACGACAACGCCCTGGCCGAGACAGTCAACGGCTACTACAAGGCCGAGCTAATCCGCGGGCCAACCCGCGCACGGCCGTGGCGCACCGTCGAGGACGTCGAACTGGCCACCCTCGGATGGGTCGACTGGCACAACCACCGACGACTGCACGGCTACCTCGGCGACGTCCCGCCGACGGAGTTCGAGAGGACGTTCTACGATACCCAGCAGGGCACGAAGGCCCTGGCCGAAATCAAATGACCAGAGCCTCCATCGGACCCAGGGCGGTTCACGGAACCTTCACCGAACGCCAATGGATCCTTAGCCCCGCCTTGACCGCGGCCCGCAACCATTGAGGGAGTCATCGCCGCGAATGTGGCGACATCGGGCGCCCGAGGACCTGGGGCGCCGAGGGCAGGACTGGGGTCGGTCCGCGAGCGCGCGTCCGACCCGGACAGGGGGAACTGATGCTTGCTGCCGTGGCTATCACGACGGACGTCGCGTTGGTGTCGGCGACCCTCGATGTGCTCAGTGACATCGCTGACGCGACCGAGAGCGCGTTCTCCGAGCGCCTCGAGGACCCCCACCGTCCCACCGGGTGCGCGGAGGCCGTGTCGCCACCGACGACGCCCGGCCGTCCCACCTACCGGCGCGCCCTGGCACTCGCTTCGCGGTACCTCACCCGGACCCTGAAGGACCGCTCGGTGGCGCTGATCCGGGCGGACACCGCCCTGGAGGCCGCGTGGCGCTTCGCCGCTGCCGACTTCGGGGGGAACCTCGACCTGGTGCTGGTCGTTGGCACTCTTCCGGCCGGAGACCGCGCAGACACCTGGGGCGACGACCTGGCGAGGGTGACGGGCGCGGGCAACGCTCAGCGACCGTCCGGTCGGACGTTCCCCGCCGCGATGCTCTACGTGCCGTCGGCCGACGCGCTGGATGGGCCACGGATCATGGGGCGGCACGCCACCCGGGTCATGCCGACGGACCCGTGGCTCCTGCGGACAGAGCTGCTGATGGCGATCACCGATCACGTCCAGAACACGCTCCTCAACCCCCTCAATCGCGGGGCCGCCGCCCACACCAGTCTCGGTGCGGCCCTCGCGCGGACGATGCGGCAACTAGGCCCGCTGGGATGGGGGTTCCACTACTACACCGGGTCGATGGTCTCGAGCCTCATCGAGGACGTGGAGGAGTTCGCCGGGACCACCGGAGGCCAGGTCCTTCGGGGGGCCAACGAGTGCGCCCTCGCTGCCGGCGCCCTCGCTCGTTGGCAGCTCATGAAGCAGCCCTACCTCATCGTGGTCACGAGCGCGATGGTCGACGAGTTCAAGGGTGCGCTGGCGAATCTGCGTGATGCTGGCGCACCGGGGCTCATCGTCTGCGGCGAAGCCGACCCCGGTCAGTGGTTGCCCTTCCAAGGCACCGTCCACGACCACGAGGACGGTCGCGCAGTCCTCAGAGCCCGCGGCATCGCCCACATCTTCATGGACGAGCCCGCACGGATCGCGAGTGATCTTGAGGCTGCGCTCGGACTCCTTCGTCACACAGAAGGACCCGTCGTCCTCCTCGCGACCCAGCGCGTGCTGGAGGATCTCGCCACGGGCGACCGGCGACCGGACCTGACGGCCACCGCAACGCTCCCGGCCCAGCTGACGACCGCGGGGCCAGCCCTGGACCCTGCCTCCGTCGAGACCGTCATGCGTCTCATCAACACCGATCCGGCCACGTTGCTCTGGCAGTGCGGGGACCTCGACGCTCAAGAGCGCAAGCTCGTCGTCGAGATCGCCGAGGCTGCTGGGATCGCCTTGGCGGACTCACTGACGAGACCGGGCACTGTCAGCGCGTTCGTCGACGGGGCCCCGGTCTCGACCTATGTGGGGCCGATGGGCATCTATGGGTTCTCCGATGTGGCGCACCGGCTGCTGCACCGGCAGGGGCGACTGCGCCCCCGCGGCTCGCAGGTCCTGTTCTTCCTCAAGAGCCGCGCTGCGCAGGCGATGACGCCCCTGTCGGAGGCAGGCCTGAACCACAAGGTGACCGTGGTCCAGCTCACGCGTAGGGCTGACCACATCGCACCGTTCACCGACATCCCCCTGGTGTGCGACCTCGAGGAGTTCCTCGAAGTCGTGCACGCGCGGCTCGATGTCGCGCCGCAGGTCGTCGCAGCGCGGCGCGCCGCTATCGAGGAGGCACGGCGCTCCCGACCAGTGCTCGCGGAAGAGGTGCCCACCTCGCCGATGAGCCCGAACTACTTCTTCGCCTCGCTCGCCACCCTGCTCGAGACCTTGATCGTCTCCCGGGGCTATCGGTACACCGGCGTCTTCGACGTCGGTCGTGGCGGTGCGGCCGCCGTCCGCCACCTGCCGCGCACCGGCCCCGGGTTCTCGGGCTGGTACGGGAGAGCGTCGATGGGCGACGCCTACCAGGCGCTCCCGGCGATCACTGCCTCCACCGACGAGCCGGTCCTCGCCTTCATCGGGGATGGTGCCCGTGCCATCGGTCCGGACATCACCGAGGTCCTGGTCGAGCAGGCGATGCGGGGGCACATGAGGTGCCCCAACCTGTCCATCTTCACCCTCAACAACGGGGGGCACTCGATCATCGGCACCTACCAGGAGACCCGCCGGTTGCGGCCGGTCGGGCGGCAGATGGGCATCCCGAACCTGGCCGCCCCCGCAGGCGACCGCGACCTCGGCCGTCTCCGGGTGCGCGGCCGACAGCTGTGGACCTTCGACGGCGCCGAGCTCACGCACGGGCTCACCGCACGTGGGGTCGTGAACGAGTACACGATTCCGCTGGACCACAACAGCACGGGCGACGGCATGAGCCTGATGACGACCCTCGGCTGGCAGAACTCCGAGCTACCGGCCCTGGCGTACCGGGTCGCGCAGGCAGGAGCGGTCCGATGAAGTTCGGCTTCCTCGCCCACCCCACCTCCGTGGGGCTCCGCAACCACACGAAGCTGGTCGATCTCGTTGGCCGACTCGCCGAGGAGAGCCGCCATGGCGTGGCGTCGGCATGGGGGGCGCAGCCGACTGTTCCGTTCGTCGAGTTCTCTCAGATCCGGTCCGCGACTGGCGCTACCTGCGAGGGGACGATCCACTACCTGCCGCGCACAGCAGAGGAGGTTCTGGGCGATGTCGCCGGAAGCCTCGACGCGGTCCGCGCCGGGGTCCGTCGTCTCCATCAGGTAGGTGCTGAGATCGTCGGCCTCGGGGGGGCTACCTCCATCATCGGCGGGCGGGGGGTGCGCACGGCCGCCGACGCTCCCGTCCCGGTGACCAGTGGCAACTCGCTGACCGCCTACGCCGCTATCGAGGCTCTGCGCCAGTGCCTTGAGGTTCTCGACATCTCTCCGGGCTCCGAACCCATCGCCATCGTCGGATACCCCGGCTCGATCGGGCTGGCGGTGGCTCAGCTGCTTCTCCGAGACGGTCACCGCCTGGCCCTTGTTCATCGAGAGACATCCTCCCCAGACAGGCTCCGTTCGCACCTGCCTGCGGATCTGGCCGATCGGGCGACCCTGCACAGCGGCCTTGAGGACGTCTATCGCACCAGCCGCCTGTACGTCTCCGCGACGTCCTCCGGAGGGGTGATCGACCCTCATGCCCTCCGGCCCGGGTCAGTCGTGGTCGACGTAGCTCTCCCGAGGGATGTGCTCAGTGATGGAGACCGCGCGGA
The DNA here is from genome assembly GCF_001050535.1 of Nostocoides australiense Ben110. Lineage (GTDB taxonomy): Bacteria > Actinomycetota > Actinomycetes > Actinomycetales > Dermatophilaceae > Nostocoides_A > Nostocoides_A australiense. Next base: position 678,321 of record NZ_HG764815.1, read on the forward strand.
CATCGTGGTGATCGACGGCGGATTCGTCTCAGCGGGTGACGGCGTCGAACTCGGCGGGGCGTTCGCCGGGCTGGTGCCGGGCAACCAGATCAATGCGTGCGTCGCCGAGACGATGCTCCTGGCGCTGGAGCACCGGGCCGAGTCCTTCTCCATCGGACGTGAACTCGCACCCGAGGGCGTGCTCGAGATCGGGGGCATAGCCGCTCGGCATGGCTTCGCCGCCACTCCCCTCACCTCATTCGGAAAGCCGGTGGACGCCCATCGGATCGGCCAGGTCCGCCCACGGCATCCTCGCGGGTCGTCGCCGGACCTGCGCCAGACCACCCGCGACCGGTTCTCCGCCCACGTGAACCCACTGATGGCTCGTTTCATGGAGAGCAACCACATCGACCGCGTCTTCACCCACGGCCAGGGGTCGACCCTCACGGACACGCAGGGCCGAAGCTACCTCGACTTCGTCGCGGCCTACGGCGCCCTGAACCTGGGCCACAACCACCCGAGGATCGTCGAGGCGGTGTCGAAGCACCTCTCCTCCGGGGCGCCGTCCTTGGTTCAGTACGTGTCGATGCCCGTGGAGACCTCAGAGCTCGCTGAGCGCCTGAGCGACCTGAGCCCGGTCGGCCCGGCCGTGACCTTCTTCAGCAACTCCGGCGCCGAAGCCGTCGAGGCGGCGCTGAAGGTCGCCAGGGTCGCCACCGGCACATCGACGGTCGGCTACACGACGAACAGCTACCACGGCAAGACACTCGGCGCTCTCTCGGTCACCGGTTCGGCGCGGGCGCGGCAGGGTGTCGGGCCGCTGGTCCCGGGCGCGCACCCCGTGCCTTTCGGCGACGTCGCCGCGCTCACACGGCTCCTCGACGAGCACTCCATCGGGGCCTTCATCGTCGAGCCTGTCCAAGGTGAGGGCGGGGTGATCGTTCCGCCTGAGGCCTACCTCAAGGACGTCTCCGCCCTGTGCCGTTCCCGAGGAGTGGTCCTGATCGTCGACGAGATCCAGACCGGCCTCGGCCGCACCGGCTCCATGTTCGCGTCGGCACGTGAGGGCGTGACACCAGACATCGTGTGCCTGTCCAAGTCGTTGTCCGGCGGTCTGACCCCCATCGGAGCCACCGTGTGTCGACGCGATCTGTGGCAGGAGGCGTTCGGGTCGACCGAGCGCCTCGGACTGCACAGCTCCACCTTCGGCGGCAACAACCTCGCTGCGGTGTCCGGACTGGCTGCCCTCGACGCGACGATCGAGGAAGACCTAGCCGCACGAGCACACCAGGTCGGCACCGTCCTGCGCTCCGGCCTGCGGGAGATCGCCGAACACCACGCCTTCATCGCAGACGTCCGAGGGGTCGGGATGATGAACGCGGTCGAGTTCGACTTCTCCTTCGCCGGAGCCCTCGAGGCAACGTTCGCCGAGGTGCTTCGTCGAACGCCAGGCGACCTCGGACGGCTCGGCCCCCTGCTGTCCGCACGCCTGAACGCAGATCTCTCGGCCGTTGGCCAGGAGGTCGAGAGGACCCTCGGGAATCTGCTGGTGATGCGCGTGGTGACGAAGCTGTCGGACGAGCACCGCATCCTGACCTTCTTGTCGGCGAACCACAACAACGTCATGCGCATCCAGCCACCACTGGTCCTCACCACCGAGGAGGCCCGGCGGTTCGTCGCGGCCTTCGCCGCGGTCTGCGACGACCTGGCTGACTTCTGAGGAGTGACCATGACCAAGACCCACCCGCACCGCAATGGAGCCGACATCCTGATCCTCGGCGCCACCGGGAGCGTCGGCGGCAGCATCACCCGTTCCCTCTCGGGTTCGTGCCCCAACCAGATCCACGTCGGCGGCCGTGACGCCCGTGAGGTGACCGCACTGGCCCGAAGCCTCGGACACTGCGCGCACCCGGTCCACGTCGACATCACCGATGACGCCGCGCTGCGAGCCGCACTCACCGGGAAGAGCGTCGTCATCAACACCAGCTCGGTCGGGTTCCCCACCGTCCTGGCCGCGGCGATCGAGGCTGGGGCCCACTACGTCGATGTCAGCGCCGACCTCGAGGCGTGGGGGCGGATGCTCCCGCTGCATCAGAAAGCACTCGACGCCGGGGTGACCGCCGTCCTGGGTGCCGGCCTCATACCCGGCCTCTCGAACGTCCTCGCTGCTGCCGCCGCCCGGGACGTGGGGACGGTGAGCGCCATCCGCACCGGGGTGCACCTCGACGTCCGCGATCCCCACGGACCTGGCGCGTTGGAGTACATGCTCGCGGCGTTCGACGACGTACACCCTCCGGCCGGGCACGACGGTGCTGGGAGGTTCAGGACGTTCGAGAGACGTGCGGACATCGAGTTCCCCGGTCGGATCGGACGCCGTCGCAGCTATTCGTTCCCGTTCCCGGGCCAGTTCCACTACTCGCGGACCCTGGGCGTGGCGCGCGCGTCCACTTATCTCTCCCTCGGCCCTGGGATTCTGGCCGGCCTCGGTCACCTGGCCGCGGTGGCAGGGCTTGCCCCGCTCCTCGCTCGTCCCGGACTGTCCAGAGCCGTCCACCGCTGGCAGGAACGCCTCGGGCGACCCGCCGAAGCCCGACCGCGGCCCTACGCGCTCGTCGTCGATGCGCATGGAACCGAGGGCCGCGCCCGATGGAGCGCCTCCGGGACCGGGGAGAGCCGGGCGACCGCGCGGATCGCCACATGGTTCGCGACGCGCATCCTCGGTGGGCACATCGCCTCCGGAGTCCTCCTGCCCGAGCAGACCGGGGCTTCTGAGGCACTCCTGACCCACCTCAGCCTCGATCCGGGCGCCGTCCGGATCGACCGTCAGATCGATGTGTCGTCATCACGACAGGAGGCAGCGCGATGGACCAGCCAAGAATGACCGTGACCGAGATCCTCGTTGACCAGATGGGCATGTCAGCTGAGCAAGTCGTCCCCGAGGCCGACCTGCGCTCGGACCTGGGCCTTGACTCCCTCGACACCCTTGAGCTCCTGACGGTGCTCGAGGAGCAGATGGGAATCTCGATCTCGGAAGAGGTCGTCCGCCAGTGGACGACAGTGCAGGACGTCCTCGACTTCGCTGCCGCGACGCCGGCGCCGGCCGGCAGCGGTTCAGCGTGACCGGGATAGCCATCACCGGCGTCGGGCCGGTGACCCCGATCGGGGTCGGCTCCGTCGAGTTCCAGGAGGCCTGGGTCGCCGGACGCAGCGGCATCGCTCAGATCACCCGGTTCGATGCCTCCGACCTGGCCGTCACCATCGCGGGCGAGGTCGACATCGACCCGACCGACTGGTTGTCGCGTCGGGACCTCGCCACCGTCGATCGCTTCACCGTGCTCGCGTTCGCCGCCGCATCTCTCGCCATCGAGGACAGCGGCTTCCTCAGGTCCGGGCAAGACACGGACCGGGTCGGCGTCTTTCTCGCTACTGGCGGTGCAGGACTCAGCACCTGGGAAGAGACGACCGAGACCCTGTGGACGAAGGGACCCCAACACATCGGCCCGAGGGTCATCCCCAAGTCCATGGCGAACAACGCTGCCGCGTTCATGTCGATGAAGTTCGGCCTGCGCGGGCCGAGCGTCACCACAGTCAGCGCCTGCGCCTCCGGCTCGGACGCGATCGTCGCCGCCGCCCACTCGTTGGGCGCCGGCGAGTGCGACGTGGCGGTGGTCGGTGGCGCAGAGGCCCCGGTGACCCCGGCAACGGTCTCGGGGTTTGCCCAGATGAGGGCACTGTCGAGGCGCAACGACTCCCCGGTCCAAGCGTGCCGTCCGTTCGATGTGGACCGGGACGGGTTCGTCATCGGGGAAGGGGCCGGGGTCATGGTCCTCGAGCGCGAGGACATCGCCGCCGCGCGCGGTGCCCGTGTGTACGCCCGGCTCATCGGCCATGGCCGAGCGTCCGACGCCTATCACGTGACGGCGCCGCACCCCGAAGGTGGCGGCGCTGCCCTCGCCATGCGGCGGGCCCTCGCCTCGGCGAACCTTCAGCCCACGGATGTGGACTATGTCAACGCGCACGGCACCGGCACTGTGCTCAACGACTCCTCCGAGGCGCAGGCCCTCCACCAGGTCTTCGGGGCCGGGGGCGCCAGGGTGACTGTGAGCTCGACCAAGGGGCACACCGGCCACCTCATCGGGGCGGCCGGAGCGGTCGAAGCCATCGTGTGCGCGCAGGTCTTCGACGTCGACCTGCTTCCCAGCACGGCCAACCTGACCCACCCGGATCCCGCATTCAACCTCGACCTGGTCGCGCTCCACGCCCGTCCCGCGCACCCGCAGACGGTCATGTCGACGTCGAACGCCTTCGGAGGACACAACGTCGCTGTGCTCCTCGGCCGACCTGAGGTGGCGTGAGGACATGCTCACACTCGCTGCCCGGTGGTCCTGCCGCCGGCCCTGGCTGGTCATAGCTGCGTGGACGGCACTGTTCCTGATCGCCCTGGTCGGCGCCGCGCGGATCGGAGACGTCCTCACCGGATCCCTCGGCCGACCGGACCCCACGAGTGACAGCGCCCAGGTGGCGCGGATCGCCGACGTCGTTCCGGGCCGTTCGGGACAGCAGCTCCTCGTCGTCATCGAGAACACAGACTCTGACGCCTTTCGAGAGGACCAGGACACCTACGTACAACGACTCGGCGCGCGCCTCGACGCAGTTCCTGGTGTCTCCTCGGTCGTCGACGCAGCCGACGCGTTGCGCGGGGAACCTGGCTTCGCCGACCCGGGCGGGCTACGCATCCTGTCGGTCTCGCTGAGCAGCAGCGACTCCGAGGAAGCCATGGACATGGTCGAGCCGGTCCGAGCGGCGACCTCGGAGATCGACCGGCCCGCCGGGACCCGCGTCGACGTGACCGGTGGGCCGGCCGTCAACCACGACATCGTTGCCACGGGTGAACAGGACACTCGCCGCGCAGAGCTCCTCGCTCTACCCCTCACGGCGGTCGCCCTCGTGCTCGCGTTCGGCGCCTTCGGCGCCGTCCTCGTGCCCCTTCTCGTAGGAGCACTCAGCGTCGTCGTCGCGCTCGGTGCGCTCTACTTCCTGCACGACACGACCGGCCTGTTCCTCAATGTCTTCTCTCAGACCATCGCCAGCATGATGGGCCTCGCCGTCGGGATCGACTACTCGCTCATCATGGTGACGAGGTTCCGTGAGAACCTCGGGGCACGCCGGGATCCCGCCTTGGCCGCGCACGGCACGGTCCTTACCGCAGGACGAACAGTCGTCTACAGCGGGCTCACCGTCGCGATCTCCATGGCGGCGCTCCTGGTTCCCGACTCCCTCCTGCTTCGCTCCCTGGGGATCACGGGCATCCTCACCGTCGGGACCGCAGTCCTCTTGTCCGTCACCCTCGTCCCCGCGATCCTCACGCTGGCGGGCGAGCGCATCAATGCACCGCAGTGGCTCAGCCGCCCGATGCTTCGCCGCGTGGACGCCCGCGTCCGGTTCTGGGAGCGCTTCGCCCGGAGGGTGATGCGTCGGCCCGTCCTTGGCGCACTCTGCCTCGGCGTGCTCCTCACCGTCCTCGCCCTGCCCATGCTCGCCATGCAGGTCGGGACCCCCGGCGCCGAAGTGCTCCCAGAACGCGCCGAGTCCCGACAGGGAGCCGAGAGTCTGCAACGCGCTGGCATGGCCGGCGCGACCTCTCCCCTCGACGTCGCTGTCGACACAGGTCGCGAGGGTGGCTTCTACGACCCGCAAGCAGTGATCGCTGTCGATGAGCTCACCCGGGAGATCCTTCAGATCGACGGTGTCGGAGCGGTTGTCGGCCCGACGACCGGACCGGAGTCGATCCAAACAGCTGACTACGCCGCTGTGTACTCCACCGGCGAAGCCGCGAGGTACTCAGAGCTGGGCGCCCTCGCGAACCAGACGGTCGCCACCGGTGGTCGGCACGTCGTCCTCGTGGTCTTCCCTGACGCACTACCGACGACCGAGAGCACCCGTGCGCTCACCGAGGCGATCCGCGCCAAGGCCGCCGACCTCGGTGGGGGGCCCTTGTCCAGCGTCCTTGTCGGCGGACAGGCTCAGGAAGCACTCGAGCTCTTCGATGACGCATGGTCCGGCTTCCCCGTGGCCATAGGTGTGACGCTCGTGGCGTCCTTCCTGCTCCTCGCCGCCGCGTTGCGCAGCCTCCTGCTGCCCTTGAAGGCCGTCCTGCTCAACCTCACATCGGTCCTGGCGAGCTTCGGGATCCTGGTCATGGTCTTCCAGTGGGGATGGCTGGGCGAATTCTTCGCACCCACCACGTTCGGCGCCACCACCCAGCTCGACTTCCTCGTACCGATCCTGCTTTTCGCGGTGGTCTTCGGGCTATCCATGGACTACGAGCTGTTCCTGATGACTCGGATCCAGGAGTTCCACCATGGCGGAGCGAACACCGAGGATGCGACAGCACGAGCACTCGGCCGCACAGCACCACTGATCACCTGGGCCGCGGCCATCATGATCTCCGTCTTCGCCGCCTTCGTGCTCGTCCCAACGCCCTACATGAAGCAGCTAGGCCTCCCCCTCGCGGTCAGCATCGCGATCGACGCAACCCTCGTACGCATGGTGCTGGTCCCGGCCTTCATGAAGCTCGCCGGCGAGTGGAACTGGTGGATGCCGAGCTGGCTCACCCGCGCACTGCCGCGGTTGCCAGACGAACACGGCGGGACCGAGATGCCTTTGGGCGCCACGCCGCCCATCCCTCCAAACGGCCGACACGTAGATGCTGGCGCCCCATAGGCCGAAGGCGCGCGGAGATGCAGGTCGCCCCGCACAGGGCCACGTTGGTACAAAGCCACCCACGCAGGTTGGCGAGTCGAAGCGCCGTCTGACCTGCGAAAACACTGTCGGGATGACAGGATTTGAACCTGCGAGCCTTGACCCCAGGCTTCGTAGCCGGGCTTGGGAACCGCCAACAGGGAACTTATACCCAGGCCAGGCGTCCTTTCACGTCCCAGCACATCCACCTTTGCCCACGTCGTGGTGGCCTAATTAGGCTGTGACTTTGGCAGTCACGTTGGACCCCATGACCTGGAGGTGGATCGTGGCACGCGAGCGACGCGAACGCGGCGACGGCACCATCTTCTACCGCAAGAGCCGCAAGCGGTGGGCAGCCCAGGTGGACCTCGGCGTCGACGCCGCCGGCGCTCGCGTGCGCCCAACTGTCTATGGTGCCACGCGTGAGGAGGTAAGAACCAAGCTCGAAGAACTTCGCAACGCCCACCGGAAAGGCGCGGACCTAACCGCCCGCGGCACCACATTCGATGAGATCGCCACCGCCTGGCTTCAGCGTGACGTAGGCGAGCGCGTGAGCGAGTCCACGCGATCGAACTACGAGACACTCCTGCGCGGCCGGATTTCGCACGCCATCGGCCAAGACCGTGTCGTGGACCTGCGCACCGAAGACGTCGAGGACATGCTCCTTGAGATGCGGGACCTCGGCCTGTCAGCCCGGTACATGCGCCTCACCCTCAATCTCACCAGCCGCGTGCTCGACTACGCGATGCGGCGCGACGTCATCCTTCGCAACGTCGCCGATCGGGTTCGTGCACCTGCTGGACTGAACCGCCCTGGGTTTGTTGGAGGCTCGTGACCTTGGAAACGAGGATGGAGCCATGCCGAAGGAACAGACGCCTGCGAAGCCGCAGACGCGGCGCTACAGCCCGCAGGAGAAGGCAGCGGCGGTCCGGATGGTCCGAACGCTGCGAGCAGAGCTGGGGTCCGAGCACGGGACGGTCCAGCGGGTCGCGTCCCAGCTGGGCTACGGGACCGAGTCGGTGCGTCAGTGGGTCAAGCAGGCCGACATCGACGACGGCCACGCACCCGGGGTCAGCACGAGCGAGGCGACGCGGATCCGTGAGCTCGAGCAGGAGAACCGCGAGCTCAAGCGCGCGAACGAGATCTTGAAGCGGGCGGCTTGATATGCAGGTGATCGGCGCGTCGGTTCCGGGCTTCCGG
>NZ_HG764815.1:686340-724231 GCF_001050535.1 Nostocoides australiense Ben110
GGGTCGCCGGCCTCGGCCGTCGAGAGCAGGGCCAGGGCCCGGGTGATGATGTGCAGGACCAGAAGGGCTGGGGCAATGTCATGTACATCCCGGCCGCGCCGTACTGCGCAAAGAACGCCGAGTATGCCGCCCGCTGCGGCCAGTCCTTCCTCGCCGGCACCTCCCCGACGGACGTCCCGCCGGAGGACTACGAGGTGGGCCGGGCCGGCCGCCCCACGGCCGCGGACCTGAGCGAGACGGGCGCCGCCTGCTGGGCCTGATCGACTGACGAAGCCACCACGTATCACGCCGGCCGCGGGCTGCTCCTCTCCCACAGGAGGATTCACCGAGGAGAACGCCATGTGGGAGTACGACGAGCAACCGGCGCGGGTGCTGAGCCATGACCTGCCGTGTCTGGAGTGTGGGCACGCCGCGCACCGGTTCCTGCCGTGTGACGCCGCCTGCGAGTGCGCGTCGTCGCCCGTCCCCGGGTGGTATGACGCCTGACCGAGTGTGTGTCACCCCCGAGTGGGGCCGGTCTTTCATGTGCGGGCCGGGATATAGCCCGGCCCGCGAACGAGAGCCTGGCCCGGCTTTCGAGAAGTCCGCCCGTCAACGAGAACCCGGCCCGGCTTTCAAGAACCCTGGCCGGCTCGCTGGGTTGTCAGGGAGGTCAGAGATCCCAGAGGCTCTTGGCGATCAGGGCGATGCCGAGAATCACGGCGGCACTGACGATGAGGATGCCCAGGACCGTCAGCGTCCAGCGCCACGCCTCCTGACGTGGCGAGGGCGGCGCGGAGGCTCGGGCGTCCTGGATCGCGCGCGCTCCGTCCGGGTCACCGCCGAGCACATTCGAGTCCGACCCCGGCCCGGGCGCACCCCCGCCGCGACCCTGCGAGAGCAGGACCGCGGCGGCGAGGATCCCCAGGAGGACCAGGGTTGGCAGGATCAGCCGGCCCACGCGGCATACCTCACGGACTCGGGGAGGACGACGGCGCCGGCGCGACGACACTGCCGCCATACGTCGGCTGATACGGGTTGAGGCCCTGCCGGATCGCCAGCCAGTTGTTGTACTCCTTGACGCTGCCGAACGGCTCGATCTCCTGCTCGCGGATCTGCGCCTCGAGCTTGGCGATCTTGGCCTCGGCCTCCTTCACCGCGACCTGCGCCTGCGCGGCCTGCTTCGCCGCCTCGGCCTCGGCGATCGCCTTGGCCTGCTGGGTCTCGGCGTCGGCCACGGCCTTCGCCTTGGCCGCCGCGGCCTGCGCCTTGGCAGCCTCCTCGTCACCGAGCGCCTGCACGAGGGTGTCCGCCGGCTGCGGCTGCTGGATCAGCGCGGAGAAGCCCTTGAAGAACTCGTCCTCGCCGGGCATCTTCTGCTGGATCAGCGCGGCGAGCTGCTCGTTGACCGCCTTGTTCATCTCGTCCTTGATCGTGGGGTCGGCATACAGCTCCTTCCACGTGTACTTCTTCGCCACCCGGTCCAGCGTCGCGTCGAGCGCGGGCGCGAAGTAGAGGTCGAGCATCGTCTGCCAGCCGCGCGGGGTGTCGTCCCACTCGTCGGAGGAGGTGTAGTAGGCGGCATACCGGTTGCCGATCGAGTCGTGGAAGCGGGTCAGCACCTCACAGTCGACATTGAGGGTGAACTCGACCGAGCCGGGCACGTCCAGCGGCTGGTAGTCCTTGCTCACCACATTGAACGCGGCGTGGTCGGCGCCATCGCCCCCGGTGAAGTTGTAGGTGCGCTGGGACGCGGGGTACCAGAAGTACTTGTCGCCCGGCCGGCGGATCTCGCGGGAGTTCGCCGACACGCAGCCCTTGGAGTTCGGGGCCTCGATCACACCGCCGCCCTTGTGGACGGCGACCTCGTCGGCCGGCGAGGTGACGGTGCGCACCACGCTGAGGAGACCGATGACGATGGCAGCGAGGACGCCGAGGACGACGGCGGTCTTGAGCAGTCCGGTGATGCGGCCGGCCGCGCTGCCGCGGGAGTTCGAGCCGCCGTTGTCGCCGGTCGGGAAGATGGTGGGGGTGGTATTCGGCTTGGCCATCGGCCTGGGCTCTCCTTGTTCGTCCGGCAGACGCCGAGGGTATGCCGTGCGCTCCCCTCGAGCGCCGCCCCCGCGTCGGTCAGTTCTGCGACGCAGTGTGCCAGGGTCCGGTTCCCTGCCCCAAGCCAGGACCCCGTTCGGGGCCTCGGATACGGAATGCTGGGGCGATGGAGTTCACCGACCTGCCCGACGCCGCCTCGCTCGCCGCTGCCCTGCGGGCGACCGGGTATGTCTGCGACGACGAGCTGGCGACGATCGGCTGGCTGGCGATCCGGCTGGGCCGGCCGCTGCTCATCGAGGGTGAGCCGGGGACGGGCAAGACCGCGCTGGCTGAGGCGCTCTCAGAGGGCTTGGACCTGCCACTGATCCGGCTGCAGTGCTACGAGGGCATCGACGCCGCGCAGGCCCTCTATGACTGGGACTTCCCGCGGCAGATCCTGCATCTGCGAGCCGTCGAAAGCGTTGGTGGGCAAGGGGATCTGGCGCAGGTCGAGGCGGGCCTCTTCGACGAGCGCTTCCTCGTGCGGCGGCCGATCCTGCAGGCGCTCACGTCCTCCCCGTGCGTGCTGCTGATCGACGAGATCGACCGCGCTGACGACGAGTTCGAGGCCTTCCTGCTGGAGGTGCTCTCGACCTGGCAGGTGACGATCCCGGAGCTCGGCACGGTGCGGGCTGCGGTGCCCCCGCTCGTCGTCCTGACCTCCAACCGCACGCGCGAACTGCACGACGCCCTCAAGCGCCGCTGCCTGTATGAGTGGATCGACCACCCCTCGCTGCACCGCGAGCTGGAGATCGTGCGCAGCCGGGCGCCGGAGGTCAGCGCCGAGCTGGCCGACCAGTTGGTGCGGACCGTGCAGGCGGTGCGGGTCGAGCCGGGGCTGATCAAGCCGCCGGGGGTGGCCGAGACGCTCGACTGGGCGCGGGCGCTGCACGAACTCGGTGGCCGACTCGACCTCGAGACGGCGGCGGCGACCCTCGGGGTCGCGGTCAAGCACCGTGAGGACACGCAACGCCTGCGGGCCGCGATTGATCGGCTGCTCGCGAAATGACTTCTGGCCCAACGCTTCCGCAGCATCCGGCCGATACGGTGCTGCTGGCGTTCGCGCGCGCGGTGCGCGCTGCCGGGGTGCGGGTGACGGCGGACCGTGAGCGGCTCTACCTCGAGGCGGTCCGCACCGCCGGGCTCGGCGATCCGTATGCCGTGCTCGTCGCCGGCCGCGCCACCCTCTGCGCCTCGCCGCAGGACCGGGTGCGGCACGACCAGGTGTATGAGGCGTGGTTCGGCGGCGAATATGCCCGCATGCTCCCCTCCCGCCCGCCGGTGCACACCAAACCGATGGCCCAGCTGGATACCGGTGATGGGCAGGGAGATTCGGGCGATGACGACGCGGTCAGCGCCGCGACGAGCCGGACCGAGGTGCTGCGCCATCGCGATATCGCCCAGTTGACCTTGCGGGAGCGGGAGGCGCTGGCGCGGATGTTCGGCGGCATACCCGTGCGGGCGCCGGTGCGGCTGTCGCCGCGGCTGCGGCGGGCCCGGCGGGGGCGCATCGACGCCGGCGCGACCTTGCGCGAGCAGGTGCGCCGGCTGGGGGAGCCCGGGCCGATCCGGCATCGCCGCCGGGCACCGCGGCCACGGCGGATCATCCTGCTCGTCGACGTCAGCGGGTCGATGAGCGGCTACGCCGACGCCTTGTTGCGCCTGGCCCACCGCATCGTCCAATCCGGTTCTCCTGTCGAGGTTTTCACCATCGGGACCCGGCTGACACACATAACTCGGGCGCTCCAGCTGCGCGACCCGGACCGGGCGCTGATCGCCGCCGGAGAAGTCGTGCCCGACTGGTCGGGCGGCACGCGGCTGGGGGAGATGCTTGCGGTCTTCCTGCAGACGTGGGGCAGGCGCGGGCCGCTGCGTGGAGCGGTGGTCGTCGTCTTCAGCGACGGGTGGGAGCGGGATCGGCCCGAGGAGCTGGGGGAGCAGATGCGGCGGCTGCACTCTCTCGCGCACCGGGTGATCTGGGTCAATCCGCACCGCGGCAAGACCGGCTACGAACCGATCCAGGCGGGGATGGCCGCCGCGCTGCCCCATATCGACGACTTCCTCGCCGGCCACTCGCTGGCGACCTTCACCGATCTGACGGAGGTGATCGCGCATGCGTGACGTTCTCAATCAGTTGTCGGACCGTTTTGCTCGTGCCGAGACGACGGCGCTGGCGACGGTGGTGGCGACCTTCAAGTCGGCGCCCCGCCAGGCGGGGGCAGCGATGCTCGTCGGCTCGGACGACACCGTCGTCGGGTCGGTGTCCGGCGGCTGTGTCGAGGGCGCCGTCTACGAGCTGGGTCAGCAGGTCATCGCCTCCGGCCGACCGGTCCTGCAGCGTTACGGCATCAGCGACGACGACGCGTTCACGGTCGGGCTGACGTGCGGCGGCATCCTCGACGTCTTCGTCGAATCAGTCTCTCCGGCAAGCTTTCCCGAGCTGCCCGAGATCGTTCGGCTCGTCGAGGCGGAGCAGCCGGTGGCGGTGGCGACGATCGTCGCCCACCCCGACCCGGCGCTCGTGGGCCGGCGACTCGTGATCGAGCCGAGCGAACCCCACGAGGCGGGCCAGACTGTCCATACCGCCTCCACGCTGGGCTCGGCGCGGGCCGACGCCGCGGTTCGCGAGGACGCCCTCGGCCTGCTCGCGGCCGGGCGGTCCGACACGCTCGAATACGGGCCGGACGGCGAGCGGCGGGGCGAGGGCATGCGCGTCTTCGTCAACTCGTTCGCGCCGAAGCCGCGGATGTTCGTCTTCGGGGCGATCGACTTCGCCGCCGCCGTGGCGCGCATCGGCTCCTTCCTCGGCTATCGCGTCACGGTCTGCGACGCCCGCCCGGTCTTCGCGACAACGACCCGGTTCCCCGACGCCGACGAGGTCGTCGTCGACTGGCCGCACCGTTATCTGGCGGCGCAGGTCGAGACCGGAGCCGTCGGGCCGCGGAGCGTTATCTGCGTGCTGACGCACGATCCGAAGTTCGACGTGCCGGTGCTAGAGATCGCGCTCCGGCTCGACGTGGCGTATGTCGGTGCCATGGGCTCGCGCCGCACCCACGACGACCGGCTGGCGCGCCTGCGGGAGGTCGGACTCGGCGATGCCGAGCTGGCCCGGCTGTCGAGCCCGATCGGCCTCGACCTCGGCGCCCGCACCCCCGAGGAGACGGCCGTCTCCATTGCCGCCGAGATCATCGCCCTGCAGTGGGGCGGAGCCGGCGAGCGCCTCCGTGCCACCGGCGGCCCCATCCACCACACGACGCCGTGATCTCCTCGACAAGAAAACCCAGTCGAGAGAGCGAGACACGCCCAGGAAACGGCCGGATTGTGGGCGTGTCTCGCTCTTTCGACTTCCGGACGTTGGGTCTTGGTGGCCTAAGCGCTCGCATAACGGCTGGGTGTGACCTGGCCCACTAGGGTTATTGGGTTGCCGTCGCCTCCGCCGAAGGGTCGTTGATGTTCTCGCGCATCGCCATCGTCAATCGCGGCGAGGCCGCCATGCGTTTGATCCACGCGGTGCGCGACCTGAACGCCGCGGCTGCGGCGGACCGGCAGATGAGCGTCATCGCGCTGCACACCGAGGGCGAGAAGGGCGCGATGTTCGTCCGGGAGGCAGACGTCGCCTATGACCTCGGCCCGGCGAGCGCGCGACCCTACCTCGACTACGCGGTCCTGGAGCGAGCCCTGGTCGACACGCGGGCCGATGCCGCCTGGGTGGGGTGGGGGTTCGTCGCGGAAGACCCGAACTTCGCCGACCTGTGCGCCCGGCTCGGTGTCACCTTCGTCGGCCCCAGTGCCGAGGCGATGCGCAAGCTGGGCGACAAGATCGGCAGCAAGCTGATCGCGGAGGAGGTCGGGGTCCCGGTCGCGCCGTGGAGTCGCGGCGGGGTCGACAGCCTGGAGGATGCCCAGGAGGCGGCGGCGCGAATCGGCTACCCGCTCATGCTCAAGGCGACCGCAGGCGGCGGTGGCCGTGGCATCCGCAAGGTGACGTCCGACGCGGAGCTGGCCGCGGCATACCAGCTGACGCGGGATGAGGCGCAGCGCGCCTTCGGCTCGGGAATCGTCTTCCTGGAGAAGCTGATCACCGGCGCGCGGCACGTCGAGGTGCAGGTGATCGCCGACGGACAGGGCACGGCGTGGGCCATCGGCGTGCGCGACTGCTCGGTGCAGCGGCGCAACCAGAAGGTCATCGAGGAGTCCGCGTCCGTCGTCATGACGCCCGAGCAGGCGCTCGTGCTGAAGGAGAGCGCAGAGCGGCTCGCCATCGCGGTCGGGTATGCCGGCGCCGGCACCGTCGAGTTCCTCTTCCAGCCGTCCGACGGCACCTTCGCCTTCCTCGAAGTCAACACCCGGCTGCAGGTCGAGCACCCGATCACCGAGGTCACCACCGACACCGATCTGGTCAAACTGCAACTGCACGTGGCGGGCGGCGGGCGGCTGACAGGGGCGAAGCCCGTCGAGAGGGGGCACGCCGTCGAGGCCCGTCTGAACGCCGAGGATCCGGACCGTGACTTTGCGCCGGCACCGGGCCGCATCGCGCACCTGGAGTTCCCGGCCGGCCCCGGCATCCGGGTGGACACCGGTGTGGGGGAAGGGGATTCGATCCCCGCGGACTTCGACTCGATGATCGCCAAGATCATCGCCTACGGCCGCGACCGGGACGAGGCGCTGGCCCGGCTGCGGCGCGCCATGCGCGAGACCGCCGTCGTCATCGAGGGCGGGGCGACCAACAAGTCCTTCATCCGCGACCTGCTCGACCAGCCGGAAGTCATCGACGGCAGCGCCGACACCGGCTGGATCGACCGCGTGCGCGCCGACGGCCGGCTCGTGAGCGCGGCCCACTCCGCAGTGGCCTTGATCGCCGCCGGCATCGAGGCGTATGACGACCAGGAGGTCATCGAGCGGGCCCGCCTCCTCGACACGGCACGGGGCGGTCGGCCGCAGGTGCAGCATCAGGTGGGCGCACCGGTCGAGCTGGTGCTGCGGGGCGCGCCCGTCAAGGTGACGACGTTCCGGTTGGGGCCCAACCTTTTTCGGTCCGTCATCCAGTCCGGCGAGCAGGTCCTTGCGGCCGAGGCGAGCCTGACGCGGTGGGGGGAGTATGCCGCCCGCCTCACCGTCAACGACACGGCCTACCGGCTCGTGACGGCGACGCACGGACCGATGCATCTCGTCGAAGTCGACGGCGTCACGCATCGGATCAGCCGCGACGAGGGCGGCGTCCTGCGGGCACCCGCACCGGCCCTCGTCGTCGCCACACCCGCCGGCGTCGGTGACGAGGTCGCCGCCGGCGCACCGGTGCTCGTGCTCGAATCGATGAAGATGGAGACCGTCGTCCCGGCTCCTTACTCGGGCCGGGTCAAGGAGGTGCTCGTCAAGGCCGGCACCCAGGTCGAGACCGGGGCCGCCCTCGTGAAACTCGAGCCGGTCGGCGACGGTGACGACGCGGTCGAGGCGGCCGTGCTCGACCTGTCCCTCCCGCAGCCCGTTGCCCGGGATAACGGTGCCGCGGGCCTGCACCGGGCCCACGACGTGCTCGAAGGGATGCTCCTGGGGTTCGACATCGAGGGTCCGGCGGCCGCCACCGCCCTGCACGAATACCTGGGCGCCCGGGATCGCCTTGTCGGGGAAGGCGAATCGCCGCTCCTCGACGATGTCGACCTGTTGCGGATCCTTGCCGATTTCGCCGAGCTGAGCCGCAACCGGCCCGCCGACGGCGAAGCCCACGACGAAATGCGGATCCACTCGCCGCGCGAGCACTTCCAGAGCTATCTGCGCACCTTGGACGTCGAACGCGCCGGGCTGCCGGCCACCTTCCGCGAACGCCTGGCCCGGGTGCTCGGGCATTACGACCTGCCCGGCGATCTCGCCGCCCCCGAACGCACGCCGGCGCTGGAGTCGGCCGTCTTCCGGATCTTCCTGGCGCAGCAACGCTCCGCCCCCGAGACCAAAATGGCGACCGCTCTGTTGCAGCGATGGCTCGGCGAACCCGCACCGGATGGGGACCTCGCGGCGCCGATCCGCGAGGTGCTCGACCGGCTCGTCGTCGCGACCCAATTGCGTTTCCCGATCGTCGGTGACCTGGCCCGCAGCGTGCGCTTCCGCTGGTTCGACCAACCCGCCGTCGACGCCGACCGTTCGGTCACACTCGAAGCGGTCGGGCCCGAACTCATCGCGCTGGACGCCCTGCCCGAGGGCCCCGAGCGCACGGCCCGGCTGGAGGCGCTGGCCGACATCCCCGAGAGGATCGTGGCTTTTCTCGGCGACCGGTTGCGTTCCGGGACACCGCGATCGGAGCCGATGCTTGCTGTGCTGATCCGGCGCCACTATCGCGAGCACGAGCTGACGGATCTCGTCGAGTATGCCGTCGACGGACGCCCGTTCGCCGCCGCGAACTATCAGCTCGACCGGCGCCCCACACGCCTGATCACGACGATCGGGCGGCTCGAAGAACTCCGCGCGGACGGGCCCCTGACTCGCGCCCTCACCCACGAAGTCGAGTCGGCGATCGCCCGGGACGACCGGCAGATCGCCCTCGACCTCTATGTCCACGCGCCGGACCTTCCGGCGGATCCGGACGCCGCGTCCGCCGCCCTCTCCGCGGTCTTCGCCGAGCTGCCCTTCACCCCTCGCGTACGCAGGATCGCGATCGGCGTCGTGCGCGAGGCGGGCGTCGAGGTGGGTTATGTGACCTTGCGCCCGCAACCGGACGGGACCCTCGTCGAAGAACGTCCGGTTCGCGACGTCCACCCGATGGTCGGGCGGCGCCTCAACCTGTGGCGGCTGCGGGACTTCACCATCACCCGCCTCGAGGCACCGGCCGACGTGCTCCTGTTGCACTGCGTCGGTGTCGACAACCCCGACGACCAACGCCTCGTCGCCCTCGCCCAGGTCCGCCAGCTCAGGCTGGTGCGGGACGAGGCAGGCAAGGTGTCGGGCCTCCCGCACGTCGAGCGCGCCCTGGCACAGTGTCTCGACGGCATCCGGCACGCCCGCGCCGCCCTCGGCACGCGCGAGCACCGGCTGGACATGAACCACGTCTGGGTGCACATCTGGCCGCCGGTGGACGCCGACATCGACCAGCTCACGGCCCTGCAGAGCAAGATCGCGCCGATGACGGCCGACGCGGGCATCGAGGAGGTGCGAATCGAGGGCCGGCTCGCCGCCGCCGGCGGCCGCACCGTCCCGATCGTCGCGCGCTTCACCTATCAACCGGGTTCGGGCGTCGACTTCACGGTCGAACCGCCGGCGACGACGCGGCTGGCCGCTCTCGATGCGTATGCCGAGAAGGTCGTCCGCGCCCGCCGCCGCGGCCTGGTCTATCCCTACGAGCTCCAGACGTTCATCGCGGGGGACAGCGGCACGGTGACCGAACTCGATCTCGATGCGTCCGGCGGCCTGGCCCCGGTCGACCGGCCGTTCGGGCAGAACCGCGCGGGCATCATCGCCGCCCTCGTGACGACGTCGACCGAACTGCACCCCGAGGGCATCGAACGTGTTGTGCTGTGCGGAGATCCGCTGCGCTCGCTCGGATCCGTCGCCGAGGCGGAGTGTGCCCGGGTCATGGCCGCGCTGGACATGGCAGAGGAACGACGCGTCCCGGTCGAGTGGTTCGCCCTGTCCGCCGGGGCGCGAATCGCGATGGACTCCGGCACCGAGAACATGGACTGGGTCGCCAAGGCGCTGCGGCGGATCGTCGAGTTCACCCAGGCCGGGGGTGAGATCAACGTCGTCGTCGCGGGCATCAACGTTGGGGCGCAACCTTATTGGAACGCCGAGGCGACGATGCTCATGCACACCAAGGGCATCCTCGTCATGACCCCCGACTCGGCCATGGTCCTGACCGGCAAGCAGTCGCTGGACTTCTCGGGCGGCGTCAGTGCCGAGGACAACTTCGGCATCGGTGGCTATGACCGTGTCATGGGTCCGAACGGTCAGGCGCAGTACTGGGCGCGCGATCTCGCGGGCGCCCTCGACATCCTCCTCGCCCACTATGACGCGACCTATGTCGCCGCGGGTGAGGACGGTCCGCGGCACGCGGAGACGAGCGACCCGGTCGACCGCGACGTCACGGCATACCCGCATCAACTCGACGGGAGCGACTTCGCGACGGTCGGCGACATCTGGTCCGCCGCGTCGAACCCGGACCGCAAGAAGCCCTTCGACATCCGCACCGTCATGCGCGCTGTGGCGGATCAGGACCACGAGCTGCTCGAGCGGTGGGCGGGCATGGCCGATGCCGAGACGGCGGTGGTCACTGACGCGCGGCTGGGCGGCCACTCGGTGTGCTTGATCGGCATCGAGTCGAGAACCGTTGCGCGCCAAGGGTTCCCGCCCACGGACGGGCCGGACACCTACACGGCCGGCACCCTCTTCCCACGCTCGTCCAAGAAGGTCGCCCGGGCAATCAACGCCGCCTCGGGCAACCGGCCGGTGGTCGTCCTGGCGAACCTGTCCGGCTTCGACGGGTCACCGGACTCCATGCGCAACCTGCAGCTCGAATACGGCGCCGAGATCGGCCGGGCCATCGTCAACTTCGACGGGCCGATCGTCTTCGTCGTCATCTCCCGCTATCACGGCGGCGCGTTCGTGGTCTTCTCCAAGGCGCTCAATCCGCGCATGACGGTGCTTGCGATCGAGGGCTCGTTCGCCTCGGTGATCGGCGGAGCACCCGCTGCCGCAGTGGTTTTCAGCCGCGACGTCGACGCCCGCACCGCCGCCGACCCCCGTGTCGCCGACCTCGAGACCCGCCTCGCCGCCGCCACCAACGGACAGCGCAGCGTGATTGCGGCCGAACTCGCCGACGTGCGCTCCACAGTCCGCGCCGAGATGGTCAACGCCGTCGCCGCCGAGTTCGACGGCGTGCACAACATCCACCGCGCCGTCGCCGTCGGCTCCGTCGACGAGGTCATCCCCCCGGGGTCCCTGCGCTCCCGCATCATCACCGCCCTCGACGCCGGTTAGGTCGTCGCCGGGCCTGGACCTCACGCCGTGCTCTGGGGAGCGGCCTGGAGCGGAATTGCCATTCCGCTGACGTGGGAAAGATCCCGCAGTACGCTCCCCTCGCCGTCGGTGCCGTGCTGGGCCCGATCCCTGGGCGACCCTCGCGGCCGGTTCGCGCTGGCGGCGCGATTTCCGCATTTCGTGTCCGAACCGGGAGTAGGTGCGTGATGCTCAGTCGGTTCATCGCGCAGACACGAACTTGTTGTTGTCGGCTGGTCGAGGTGACATGTCGCGACTCGTGATCATTGCCCTGGGCACGCCAAGCAGCCCAGCGGCTTTACGGGTTGTGCGCGTCCGCTTCGCCGATGGTCGCGACCACCGAACGATCCGCGGGGCAGACCCAGAATGCCAACGAGTCAACGACGGCCGCCTGTAGCGGATGACGAGCGGGGTGAGCCGGGCAGGGCGGCCAGGTGGTCTGACCGAGCTCCCACAGCTGACCCTCGATGACCACCTCCTGGACCTGATCCGCGGCCGAGGTGACCCGGTCCTCGACGGGTGCATATCGGTCGACCGCCAGCCCCGTCGCGCTGCCATCGGCGTCCCGCATCATGCACGCAGCCCGATCGGGATCGTCCGCCCAGTCATGGTCATCGAACCTGAGGCCCGTAGACAGCTCCGTTCAATGTCACGCAAGACCGGCTCGACTGATTCGGTAGGGACACGGTCCATAGGGCAAGCGTGCCCCACTCCCGGCCGCGTTGCTGGCCGACGGTGGTCGGCGAGGTTCGCAGGCATACCGCGACGTGACGCCCACGGAATCCGCGAGTGTGGGCCTTGTCACCTCGGCGCGTCTCCGCCAGGATCATCGGTGACCGACGAGCCAGGCACATCGGGCCACGAAGGAGTGACCGCATGACGCGCATTACCGTCACCGTGGACGGGGACACCTATACCGACGACGTCGAGCCACGGACCCTGCTGGTCCAATACCTGCGCGAGAATCTCGGCAAGGTCGGCACGGTCATCGGCTGCGACACGAGCAACTGCGGGGCCTGCACCGTCCACCTGGACGGGCGCAGCGTGAAGTCCTGCAACGTCCTGGCCGTGCAGGCCGACGGGCACGAGGTCACGACCATCGAGGGCCTCGCCACCGACGGCCAACTGCACCCGATGCAAAAGGCCTTCCACGAGAACCACGCCCTGCAGTGCGGCTACTGCACGCCCGGCATGATCATGCAGGCCATCGACATCCTCAAGGACCACCCCGACCCGAGCGAGCAGCAGATCCGCGAGGGCCTCGAGGGCAACCTGTGCCGCTGCACCGGCTACCACAACATCGTCAAGGCCGTCGCGGCCGCCGCCAAGGCGCCCGGCGCCGAACTCGCAAGCAGCAAGGTGGGTGAGTGACATGACCGTCAGCCCCGACGCCCTCGTCGAGATCGCCGAGGAGAGCCCGCAGGCCGACCTGACCGAGCCCAGCGGGGCGGGACCCGAGATCGGCAACCGCCGGCTGCGCAAGGAGGACCAGCGCCTCATCACCGGCCGAACCAAGTGGACCGACAACATCGTCCTCCCGGGCATGCTGCACCTGGCCATGGTCCGCAGCCCCTTCGCCCACGCCAAGATCACCAGCATCGACACCAGCGGCGCCCAGGGTCTGCCCAATGTGGTGGCCGTCTTCACCGCCGCCGACTTCCCCGACGGGATGGGCGCCTGCGCCAACGCCTGGCCCATCACCCCCGAGCAGGTCACTCCCGACCACCTGCCGATGATCGGCGAGCGGGTCGCGTGCGCCGGCGAGATCGTCGCGGTCGTCGTCGCCCGGTCCGCCAAAGAAGCCCGCGACGCCGCCGAGCAGGTCGACGTCGACTACGAGGAACTGCCTGCCGTCTTCGACGCCATGGAGGCGATGAAGGACGAGATCCTCGCCCACCCCGACAAGGGCACCAACAAGAGCGCCTTCTGGAAGCTGGACTCCAAGGAGGCCGGCACCGGCGGCGACGTCGACGAGGCCATCGCCAAGGCCCGGCAGGACGGCGTCGTCATCGAGCGGGAGTTCCGTCAGCAGCGCCTCATACCGGCGTTCATGGAGCCGCGCTCGACCGTCGTCGATCCCACGGGTGAGCAGGTCACGATGTGGTCGGCGACGCAGATCCCGCACATCCTGCGCTTCCTCATCGCGGCCACGACCGGTATGCCGGAGAGCAAGGTCCGCGTGATCGCCCCCGACGTCGGTGGCGGCTTCGGCGGCAAGCTGCAGACGACGCCGGAGGAGTTCATCACCCTCGCCGTCGCGCGCCGGCTAGGCAAGCCGTGCAAGTACACCGAGACCCGCAGCGAGTCGTTGATCTCCGGCCACCACGGCCGCGACCAATACCAGAAGCTCACTCTCGCAGCGGAAAAGGACGGCACGGTCACCGGCCTGAAGGTCGACCTGGTCGCCAACCTCGGCGCCTATGTCGCCATCGTCGGCGGTGGCGTGCCGGTGCTCGGGGCGTGGATGTTCAACTCGATCTACAAATTCCCCGCCTACCAGTTCAACTGCCAGACGGTCCTGACCAACACCACCTGGGTCGATGCCTACCGCGGAGCCGGACGCCCGGAGGCGACCTTCGGCATCGAGCGGATCATGGACGAACTCGCCGCCGAACTCGGCCGCGACCCCCTCGAGGTCCGCGAGCAGAACTGGATCAAGCACGAGGAGTTCCCGTTCACCTCGGTCGCCGGAATGACTTACGACAGTGGGAATTACGAGGCCGCGACGGCGCGGGCCAAAGAGCTTTTCGGGTATGACGCGCTGCGGGCCGAGCAGGCTGAGCGCCGCGAGCGCAAGGACCCCGTGCAGTTGGGCATCGGCGTCTCGACCTTCACCGAGATGTGCGGTCTCGCGCCCTCACGAGTCCTCGGGTCACTGGCATACGGCGCCGGAGGCTGGGAACACGCCTCGATCCGCATGCTCCCCACCGGCAAGGTGGAGGTCATCACCGGCACCTCGCCCCACGGCCAGGGCCACGAAACGGCGTGGAGCCAGATCGTCGCCGACCGGCTCGGTGTGCCCTTCGAAGATGTCGAGGTGCTGCACGGTGACACCGCCGTCGCCTACAAGGGTCTCGACACTTATGGTTCGCGTTCGCTCGTCGTCGGCGCGGAAGCCGTTGTGCGAGCAGCGGACAAGGTGATCGAGAAGGCCAAGGGCTTCGCCGCGCACATGCTCGAGGCGAGCGAGGACGACCTCGAGTTCGTGGGCGGTCGCTACGGCGTCAAGGGGACCGACAAGGGCGTCGGCCTCACCGATATCGCGCTGGCGACCTTCGCCTCGCACGACTACCCGGAGCACCTCGAGCCCGGCATCGACGCCGACGCGACCTTCGATCCCGACAACTTCTCCTTCCCGCACGGCACGCACCTGTGCGCGATGGAAGTCGACACCGAGACCGGGCAGAGCCGGATGCGGTCGTATGTCTGCGTCGACGACATCGGCCACATCATCAACCCGCTCATCGTCGAGGGCCAGATCCACGGCGGCCTCGTCCAAGGAATCGCGCAGGCGCTGTGGGAGGAGGCGATCTTCGACGAGAACGGCACACTGGTGACCGGCTCCTTCGTCGACTACACGCTGCCGACGGCGGCCGACACGATCTCGTTCGTCACCGAGAACACCATCTCCCCGTCGACGACGAATACGTTGGGCGCCAAGGGAGTCGGCGAGGCCGGCACCATCGCCTCCACCCCGGCGGTGGTCAACGCGATCGTCGACGCGCTGCGGCCGATGGGCATCGACGACATCGTCATGCCGTGCACGCCGCAGCGGGTGTGGAAGGCCATCCAGACCGCCGGGGACCACTCCGGCGACGTCGCCGCGCAAGCCCAACCACACTTCGACGAGGGCGCGGCCAACGCCGATCCCGGCGTCACGGGAGAAGGGAACGGCCAGTGATCCCCACCGCATTCGACTATGTCGCCCCCGAGTCCGTCGCGGATGCCCTAGCGGCACTTGCCGATTCGGATGACGCCAAGGTGCTGGCCGGCGGCCAGTCGCTGCTGCCCATTCTCCGGATGCGTCTCAACGCACCCGACAAGGTCGTCGACCTCGGCCGCATCGCGGAGTTGCGGGGCGTCCGCGAGGACGGCGACGCGATCGTCATCGGCGCGATGACGTCATACGTCGATCTGCTCGCCGACCCACTCGTCGCGGAGCACGCGGCCCTGCTCAAGGCCGCCATCGAGACCGTCGCCGACCCGCAGATCCGCCGCCGCGGCACCATCGGCGGGGCGCTAGTGCATGCCGACCCGGCCGGAGACGTGGGCGCCCCGGTCCTGGCTCTCGACGGCGAACTCGTGATCACCGGCAGCGCCGGTGAGCGCACCGTCGCCGCGGCGGACTTCTTCGAAGACCTCTTCACGACCGCCGTCGGTGAGGACGAGTTGCTCACCGCCGTCCGCATCCCGAAACACACAGGGTGGGGCGCGGCATACGAGAAGTTCGTCCGCGTGGCCCATCAATGGTCGATCGTCGCCGTGGCGGCAACGGTTCGGATGGAGGGCGACACCATCGCCGAAGCCCGCGTCGGCCTGACCAACATGGGGTCGACACCATTGCGCGCCACGGCAACCGAGGAGGCGCTCGCCGGCAAGCAGGCGAGTGCCGAGGCCATCGCCGAGGCGTGTGCAAAGGCCGCCGACGGCACCAACCCACCGAGCGACCTCAACGGAGACGGCGACTATCGCAAACATTTGGCGACCGTCTTCACGCGCCGGGCGGTGCTCGCGGCGGCAGACTGATCCAATGGAACTCACCCACGATTTCGTCGTCCCCGCCTCGCTCGACGCGGCCTGGGCGACCTTCATGGACCTGGAGCAGGTCGGTTCGTGCTTCCCCGGCGCCACGGTCGAGTCGGTCACCGACGAGGGCTTCACCGGAACCGTCAAGGTCAAGCTCGGGCCGATCGCCCTGGTCTACACGGGCGCGGGCAAGTTCATCGAGCGTGACGACGCCGCCCATCGCGCGGTCATCGAGGCCAAGGGCAAGGACAAGCGCGGCAACGGCACTGCCGGTGCCACCGTCACCGTCCACCTGGCCCCGGCCGATGGCGGCGAGCACACCCGCGTCGACGTCACCACGGACCTGGCGATCACCGGCAAGCCCGCCCAGTTCGGTCGCGGGGTGATGCAGGACGTCTCGGACAAGCTGCTGCAGCAGTTCGTCACCTGCATCGAGGGTCGCTTCGCGCCCGCACCGACCCCGGCAGCCGTCTTCGGGGACACCACGCCAGAGGACGTCGCGGTCGCCGTCACGCCCGATAACCGTGCCGAGCCGAGCGCCGAGACGACCCCCACCCCTGCACCGACCACCGGGCCAGCGACAGGTCCGGTCGCGCGACCGGGCGCACAGGACGACGCCATCGACCTCGGCGCCACCGTGCTGCCGGTCCTCGCCCGGGCCTACGCGCCGCACATCGCCACCGGGCTCGTGGGCCTGTACATCGGCTGGAAGCTCGGGAGACGGCTGCCCGGCTAGCAGTGCTCAGCCCGACCCGCCGATGTCGACCTCGTAGGCCTCGTAGATCAGGTCCGTGCCGCGCTGACGATGCCGGGTGAGCCGGGCGAGCATGTCGCCGACGGCCTGCCGATGGGCATCGGCGTCGACGCTGGCTTCACCCGAATCGCGTTCCGCAAGAAGGCGGTCCACTTCGTCGAGCAGGTACTTGTGATCTGTGAGCTGTGCCTGGACGGTGGGGGCGAGCCGGGGCGCGCTGGCCCGCAGATCGGCATACAGCCCGCCGTCTGCCTCGGTCAGTGCGACGTGGTCGCGCAGGTCGTGGGCGAGTTCGGTGAGCGCAGCCCGGGCGCGGCGGCGCCACAGGTCCCCGAGCCCGGCCGGCTGGGCAAGGGCGTCCTCGAGAGCACGGATCGATTCGGTGAGTTCGCCGCGGGCGGCGCGCACGCGCTCCAGGTGATCGGCGAGTTCCTTGTCCATCAGCGACCTCCTCGTGCGACTCCTGGCGTGAGCAAAGGATGACGCATCCAAGGTGACTTGGCGAGGGTCGGCTCGTGTCCGTGCAGCCGCCCTTTCGCCACAACAGGACGGCGTCGCGGCCGAGGCGTCGAAACTCGACGACTCCCGGCCGCGACACCAGCCTGACTCGGACGGATCAAACCGTCTTCAGAGCGAAACAGACCTCACCTGTTGACAGGTCGGCGGCCCAGCCGGTGACGACATCGACACCGACCTTGTTGCGGGTACTGCCGGATTGGCTCCATGAGCCGTTGGCGTCGGAGACCTTCGCCCCGTGGTAGACGACCGTGCCGCGGTTGGCGATGGCGGCGAGCCAGGTGTGGCCGGCGGGGGCGCCGGAGACGGAGAAGTCCACCGCGATCGAGCCGCCGCTCGACGAGGCGCTCAGCTGCGCCTGCGAACCCTGGCTGCAGACGGTGACGACAACCGCCGACGCGGACGAGGCGGCATTGGCGCTCGGTGCGAAGGCCACGGTGCCGGCCAGGGCAGTCGCAAGAACGATGGAGGCGGAACGGGTTTTCGACATGGGGTGTCCTTTCATCACGTGGGCCCGCTAGCTACGAACCGGTAACCAGGGAATCCGACGCTGCCAACCGGGCAACACCGCACGTCATACCCAAGCGCACCCCAAGACCTGCGGGTCGCGCTCTGCTCCGCACGCACTCGGGACGTATCGCGACCCATCTGCACGTACATACCGCCCGCGATGCGCTGGTCGTCGCGCCCCGATCCG
Source organism: Nostocoides australiense Ben110 (assembly GCF_001050535.1). GTDB lineage: Bacteria > Actinomycetota > Actinomycetes > Actinomycetales > Dermatophilaceae > Nostocoides_A > Nostocoides_A australiense. The sequence continues at coordinate 704,103 of NZ_HG764815.1, forward strand.
GGATAGCCACGCGCTATGGTTGATTGTTCAAGTGTCCCGCTGAGGACAGTCAACCCATCTCTCTGAGGAGCACCCCCATGCACATCGGCATCATTCTCGGCTCCATCCGCGAAGGCCGCGCTGGCGAAGCCGTCGCGAACTGGGTTCTCGAGCAGGCCCAGTCGCGTGGTGACGCCGAGTACGAGCTCATCGATCTCAAGTCCTTCGACATCCCTCTCCTGACGAGCGCGACGGTCCCCGGCGCCGCAAACAAGCAGTATGACGACGAGCGGGTCACCGCTTGGAGCAAGGCCATCGACGCGTGCGACGCCTTCGTCTTCGTCACACCCGAGTACAACCACTCCGTCCCAGGTGCCTTGAAGAACGCCTACGACGTGCTCGGCAACGAGTGGGCCGACAAGGCGGTCGGGTTCGTCTCCTACGGCGCCGAGTCGGGGGTCCGGGCGGTCGAGCACTGGCGCCAGATCGTCGCCAACTTCCGGATGGTCGGCGTGCGCCAGCAGGTCTCCCTCTCCAGCTTCCTGGAGTTCGGCGACGATGGCTTCCAGCCCAACGAGCGCCGTCCGCAGGAACTGAAGACCCTCCTGGACCAGCTCACCACCCGCGCGGGTCAGCTCGCCGGCTGACGCAGGACGCGGCATACCCTAAACCCGTGAGCACCTCGGCACCTACCCGCCCGCGCGCGCCCAAGCGGCGCTCGCCCGGGTGGGTGCCCAACCAGCACGGCGCGTGGGCGATGCTCGCCGCCCCCTTGCTGGTCGGCATCCTCGCCAGCCGCCCCTCGGCCGTCCTCGTGCCGCTGACGGCGTTCTGGTTCGCCGGCTACTTCGCCTTCTTCGCCGTCGGGCTGTGGCTGAAGTCGCGCCGCAAGGCGCGCTACTTCCCGCCCGTGCGTGCGTATGCCGTCATCTCGGCCGTGCTGGGTGTGGTCACCCTGGTGCTGGACCCGGGTCTGGCCCGGTGGGCGCCGCTCTTCCTGCTTCCGCTCGGGGTCGGGCTGGTCGCGTCCGCCACGCGCACCGAGCGCTCCCTCGTCAGTGGGCTGGCGACCGCCACCGGGTCCTGCCTCATGGCGGTTGTCGCCTACGATGCCGGCGGCGGCACCGACTGGTCACGGATCTGGATCATTGCCGCTGTGCTCGCCGCCTACTTCGGCGGCACCGTCGTCTATGTGAAAACGATGATCCGCGAACGTGATTCGCGCGCCCACTATCTGCTGTCCGTGACGTGGCACGCGCTGAGCACGCTCGCCATGCTGGTCGTCAGCTGGCCCCTCGTCGCCGTCTTTGCGCTACTCACGGCGCGCGCCGCGCTCTTCCCGCGTCGGGCCATGACCCCGAAGACGGTCGGCCTGATCGAGATCGCCGCGACCATCGCCGTCGCGCTGGGCGCGCTCGCCGCCTGAAGCAGCCATGGGCTGCCGCGGGGGATGCCGGCAGCCGGACGGTGAATTCGGTTCGGCCCCCGTCAGGCGGATCTGCTGCCCAATGGGGCCGTGTCGCGCCACAATGCCGTATGACGTTGCGCTCGCGCTGGTGGCTGCCCGCGGCGGTGCTGGTGCTGACCATGATCCAGCTCGCGGTCGGCGCCTTCGCCGACCTGCCGCAGTTCGAGGGCAAAGGCTTCGGGGCCCGGCTGTGGGCCTATCCGCTGATGATGATGCTCGTCCCGGCGATCTGGTTCGCCTGGCGCAGCCGCGGGACATCCGAGGCATCCCGGGGCGCGAGAGCCGCTGGGAGAGAGGGTATTCCGTGGCTTGCCTTCGCCCTCGTCATGCTCGGCTTCCTCGTCGACGTCACGGGCAACACCCTCGACCTCTATGACAGCGTCGTCTGGTGGGACGACGCCAACCACTTCGTCAACTGGATCTTCCTCAACGCCGGTCTTGGGCTGCTCCTCGTGCCGAGCGTCGAGAAGCGTTGGGCCCGAGTGCTGCTCGTGACCGGCCTCGGCGCGATCCTCGCGATCGGGTGGGAACTGGGGGAGTGGTACACCTTCATCCGCCACGGCACCGAACTCGACACGGCATACCAGGACACCCTCGGCGACGAAGCCCTCGGGACTCTCGGCGCCTTCGTCGCGGGACTGCTCGTCATCAACCACCGCCGCCGCCCTACCTCGTGACGCGCGGCGGCGGTCCGCATACGATCAACACTATGGTCGACGTCGCCACAGCACCCAGCCTGCTGCCCACCCTCGACAATGCGCGCACCCGCGAACTGGACAAGAAGCACGTCCTGCACTCCTGGTCCGCGCAGAACGCCATCAACCCGCCGCCGGTCACCGAGGCCAGCGGGGTGCGGATGACCGTCGACGGCACGAGCTATATCGACTTCACCAGCCAGCTGGTCAATGTCAACATCGGCTACCAGCACCCGAAGCTGGTCGCCGCCATCCAGGAGCAGGCGGGCCGGCTGATGACCGTCTCCCCGGCGATGGCCAACGACATGCGCTCCGAGGCCGCCCGCGTCATCGCCGAGGTCGCTCCCGACGGCATGAACATGGTCTTCTTCACCAACGGCGGGGCGGAGGCCAACGAGAACGCGATCCGCATGGCGCGCCTGCACACCGGCCGGCACAAGGTGCTTGCGGCCTACCGTAGCTACCACGGCGCCACCCACGGGGCCATCACCCTGACCGGTGAGCCGCGCCGCTTCGGCTCCGAACCCGGCATACCCGGGGTCGTGCACTTCTTCGGCCCCTACCTCTATCGCAGCCCCTTCCACGCCACCACCGAGGCGGAGGAAGGCGATCGGGCGCTGCAGCATCTGCGCGAGGTCATGGTCGCCGAGGGGACGGACAAGATCGCCGCGATCATCCTCGAGACCATCGTCGGCACCAACGGCATCCTCATGCCCCCCGACGGCTACCTGCGCGGCGTGCGCGAGCTGTGCGACGAGTTCGGCATCCTGCTCATCGCCGATGAGGTGATGGCCGGGTTCGCGCGGACCGGCGAGTGGTTCGCCATCAACCACTGGGACGTCGTTCCCGACCTGATCTCCTTCGCCAAGGGGGTCAATTCCGGGTATGTCCCGCTCGGCGGGGTCATCCTGTCCGATGCGGTCGCCGGGTCCTTCATGGACACGGCATACCCGGGCGGTCTGACCTACTCCGGGCATCCGCTGGCCTGCGCCTCCGCGGTCGCGTCCGTCTCGATCATGAAGGAGGAGGGGATCGTCGAGCACGCCCGGGACCTGGGGGAGCGGGTCATCGGGCCGAAGCTGCGCGAGCTGGCGCAGGCCCACCGCAGCGTCGGCGAGGTGCGCGGCATCGGCGTCTTCTGGGCGCTCGAACTGGTCACCGACCCCGACGCCCGCACGCCCCTGACCGCCGACCAGATGAACCAGGTCGCCGCAGCGTGCAAGGGCGCCGGCATGTGGCCGTTCATCGCCGGCAACCGGGTGCACATCGTGCCGCCGTGCGTGATCACCGAGGAGGAGTTCGCCGAGGGCGTGCGTGCGCTCGAGGACGGGCTGGCCGTGGCCGACGGGTTCGTCGCCGGGTCCTGACCTGCGTTTTGGTCGCAGGCCGCTGCACCGTGTAATCTCTCCCAGGCGCCTTGCGAGGCGCCAGGCCTCCTTAGCTCAGTCGGCAGAGCGTTTCCATGGTAAGGAAAAGGTCGTCGGTTCGATTCCGACAGGGGGCTCAGGTGCCGCCCGCATGCGGTGCGCGCCCTTGGCGGGGTAGCTCAGCTGGTTAGAGCGCACGACTCATAATCGTGAGGTCGCGGGATCGAGCCCCGCTCCCGCTACCACCCGAGGATTTCGCGGGAATGCGAAGCCTCGGTATTCTGTTGTGTCGGTGTCCTGCGACCCGATCGCAGGCTGAATCCGTCCGTACCCCTAGAAGCAGGTTGCTCCGTGGCTAAGAAGACTGCCGACATCCGCCCCAAGATCACCTTGGCGTGCACTGAGTGCAAGGAGCGCAACTACATCACCGAGAAGAACCGCCGCAACACCCCTGACCGGGTCGAGCTGGCCAAGTTCTGCCCGCGTTGCCGCAAGCACACCCCGCACCGCGAGACCCGCTGACGTTTCGCGCCTCGAAGCGCCCCGACCCCGAGCTGGGTCGGGGCGCTTCGGCGTGTCGGTGACAACCGCACTTTTCCGCCCAGTGCCACTTCCCGTCGGTTCGCCTGGCAACGTTCGCGAGGCGAACCGCCACAAACCCTCCCAAAGCCCAGCGCCTAGACTCGCCGGTATGCCAGTGAACGAGGACTACGTGGGGCGCAGCTTCCCGCCTGTGGGGCCGTATGCCGTGGACCCGGCCATGATCGCGGCGTTCGCGTCCGCTGTGGGCGCGACCGACCCGGTGCACTTCGACGCCGAGGCGGCCCGCGCCGCGGGCTATCGGGATGTCATCGCCCCGCCGACGATGGCGGTGCGCTTCGACCAGCTGGCCTCTCGCGAGTACGTCCAGGACCCGGACGCCGGCATCGACTACTCCCGCGTCGTGCACGGCGAGCAGCGCTTCACCCACCACCGCCCGATCACCGCCGGCGACGAGCTGACCGCACAGACCACCGTCGACTCGATCCGGATGGCCGGCGGGCACGCCATGATCACCGTGCGCAGCGAGATCACGGCCGGCGAGGAGCCGGTCGCGACCACGCACTCGACGATCGTCGTGCGGGGAGGGGAGTGACCATGGCCCGCGCATTTGCTTCGGTCAGTGTCGGCGAGGAACTCGGCCCGAAGACCATGCCCGTCGGCCGCGGCACGCTGGTCGACTACGCCAACGCTTCCCTCGACCAGAACCCCATCCACCAGGACGAGGGCTTCGCCAAGAGCGTCGGCCTGCCCGACGTCATCGCCCACGGCATGTGGACGATGGGCGCCGCCGCCACGCTGGTCTCGGACTGGGCAGGCGACGCGGGACGGGTCGTCGAATACGGCACGCGGTTCACGGCCATGGTCGTCGTGCCGCTGGACGGGGCCGAGCTGGAGGTCTCCGGGGTCGTCAAGTCCCTCGACGAGGCGACCAAGCGCGCCACCGTCGAGCTGACCGCGACCGCTGCCGGGCAGAAGGTCCTCGGCCGGTGCACCGCGGTCGTCCAGCTCGACTGATGCCAGAGGAGTTCGACGCACCCCTGGCGCCGCTGACCACCATGCGTGTCGGCGGGCCGGCCGCGCGTTTGGTCACCGTCACCACTACCGACGAACTCGTCGATGCCGTCCGCGAGGTCGACGACGCCGGCGAGCCACTGCTGGTCGTCGGCGGCGGCTCCAACCTCGTCATCGCCGACGAGGGATTCGCCGGCACGGTCGTCCACGTCCGGACCACCGGCGTGACGCGGGAGTCGCAGGACTACTGCGGCGGCGCCTTCGTCCGGATCGCAGCAGGCGAAGTCTGGGACGACTTCGTCGCCCGCGCCGTCGCCGAGGGGTGGGCCGGGATCGAGGCCCTGAGCGGCATACCCGGTTCCGCGGGGGCGACCCCGATACAGAATGTCGGCGCCTACGGCCAGGAGGTCGCCCAGACCATCGCGCAGGTGCGCACCTGGGACCGCGAGACCCAATCGGCGCGCACCTTCGCCGCGAACGAATGCGCGTTCACCTACCGGCATTCCGTGTTCAAGGCCAGCACGCGCTATGTCGTGCTCGATGTCGCGTTCCAACTCGAGGTGGCGGACCTCTCTCGGCCGATCGCGTATGCCGATCTGGCCGCCGGGCTCGGCGTCGAGCAGGGCGCGCGGGTGCCGCTCGCCGCCACCCGGGAGGCCGTGCTGGCGCAGCGCCGCAAGCGCGGGATGGTGCTCGACCCGGACGACCACGACACCTGGTCGTGCGGGTCGTTCTTCACCAATCCCGTTCTCTCCCAGCGGGCTTTTGACCGGCTTTTCGAGCGGGTGCACGAACGACTGGGCTCCGACGTCAGCCCACCCGCTTTCCCCGGCGCCGACGGCAGCGTCAAGACCAGCGCCGCCTGGCTGATCGACAAGGCCGGCTTCAGCAAGGGCTTCGGAGCCGCGAGGGAGTCGGGCCTGAGCGGTCGCGCCACACTCTCGACCAAGCACACGCTAGCCGTCACCAACCGCGGCGACGCCACCGCCGCCGACATCCTCGCCCTCGCCCGCACGGTCCGCGACGGCGTCCACGACGCCTTCGGCGTCACCCTCGTCAATGAGCCCGTCTTCATCGGCCACCAGCTCTAGCGATATGCGTAGACGCCATTGGGTTGAGCCACGATCCGCAGGTCTCCGGCCTGCACCCCGATCTCGTCCGGGATGGGTTCGCGCACGGTGTCACTCGGGCCTCCGTCGATCATCGGCTCTGTGATATCGAGGCGGGCCCGCCGTCCGGGCGGGCCGTCCGTGCTACTGCGCCAATAGGAGAGGTCTCGATCGGCGATCACGTCCCCGCTGGCTGCGTCCAGCAGCCGCGTCTGGTTGCCCTCGTCGAAGATCAGGTCGCCGTTGGACAGGCGAGTCAGACGGGGCTGAAAGCGTGAGCGCCCCAGTGCCACGCTCCACCGCTCCTTGCCAGTTTCCGGATCGAGCGCCCGCAGTCGCCCGCCGTAGAGGAGGCGTACATCGAAGTCGTCATAGGTTCCGTTGACGCGGGCAGGTTCTGGTGTAAAGACGTAGACATCACCCTCGTGACTGAAATGCCCGGATTGGGTCGCGACCTGGGCGAGCTGGTCTCCCGGGGACACCCAGCGCTTTCTGCCGGTGCGGGTGGTGAAGGCCGCGACCGTCGTTGACACGAGGTGGCCGCCCTTGCCGGATTCGCGGAAACCCATCGCGGTGACCTCGCCGATCGTCGCCCACCCTCTCATGCACACATATCGGGGACAGGTCTTCATGATCGATTGGGGATCCAGGGTCCACTGGACCTCACCGTCCACGATGTATTCGAAGGGGTCCGCGACGGGATTGACGACGACGAGTCCGGCTTTCGCGGGGGAGAAGGACCGATCGCCGGGTGCGTAGCGAAGGGTCGGCAAGGGATGGTGCATCCGGGTATCGCCAATGAAGCACCACGCCCGGCCGTCGGGGCAGGGACCCAACTGGTCGATCTCAACGGCGACGGGAGAATCGCGGCCGACCCGGGCGCCGGTCCGCACGTCGAAGACCCGGATTCGGCCGCCTTCCCCATCGGCGATGACCGCGGCCACGGAGTCGCCCACTACGACGGGGGGTGTGATGGTCTGGTTGACTGCGGATCCCCGGTCGGACAAATCCGCTTCCCAGATCACCTTTCCGGTCCGGGCCTCGAGAGCCCGCAGCGATCGCTTCGTCCCGGCCTCCGCGAAATAGATGACGCTGCTGCCATCCGGCGTCAGCGTGACGCCGGTGAGCGGCGCCGGTTCCGCGACCCCCCAGACCACCTGCGCAGTGGGTCGGTTGGTCGACGTCGGCGCTGCCGACGTCATGGTGAAACTGGCGGAAGTCGTTGGCGAGGCGGTTGGAGGTGCCTGTTGAGAGCAGGCGCTCCCAGCGGTGAGCACGACGATTCCGCACAGGATGCGGGCGCGGGCGGCGGATCGAGGACCCCGTTGCACGACGACCCCCTGCGGCGTTGACATGCCTCGAACGTAGGTCAGATGATCGAGCCTCGCTCGTCGAGAAGGAGTTTTCCACAGGCGGTGGCGGACACTTTCCGCTCTCTGGCTGTCAGACTCGACGCACGGCGACGCAGCGGTCGCCGCCAGCGGAGGAGGCTCGATGAACGACGCAATGCACGAAGCGATGACCGATCAGACCACGGCCCTCAACGCCTGTGACTGTCCCAACTGCGAGGTGGGATGCAGCTGCAACGACTGCGAGTGCACGGACTGCACGTGCCCCAGGTGCTCCCACGACCAGGACGAGGAGCTCGAGGACTGAGGACCCGCGCGGGATGGGCAAACGGGATCAGGGAAAGGCGCCGAAGCGGCATACGACGACCGAGACCCACGAAGCGCCGACGAGCGACCTGACCGCCCCCGCGCGGACCGGCGGCGACATCCTCGTCGGCGTGCTGCGCGAGGCGGGCGTCCATGCGGCGTTCGGGGTCGTCAGCATCCACAACCTGCCGCTCGTCGAGGCCGTCGACCGCGATCTGCGGTTCGTCCCGATGCGTCACGAGGCGGCAGCTGTCAACGCGGCCGACGGTTATGCCCGCGCGAGCGGCGGCGTCGGGGTCGCCCTCACCTCGACCGGGACCGGCGCCGGTAATGCCGCCGGGTCCATGCTCGAAGCGCTGACCGCGCAGAGCCGGGTCCTGCACGTGACCGGCAATATCGACGCCGACCTGCTCGGCGAGCACCGCGGCGCTTATCACGAGGTGCCGAGGCAGTTGCAGATGCTCGATGCGGTATCGGCCCAGGCGCTGCGAATCCAGACCGCACGCCAGGCTCGCGCCGTCCTGACCGACGCCGTCCAACGACTGCTGACGCCACCGCAAGGACCGGTCAGCGTCGACTGGCCCATCGACCTGCAGTACACCGCCCCCGCCGCGACATCGAACGGGCGGCTGCGGTCATGCGTCAGGCCAAGCGGCCGTTGATCTGGGCCGGCGGCGGAGCGCGCCGGGTCGGTGCACCCCTCGCCGCGTTGACGCAGGCGTGGGGAGCGGGCGTATTGACGGGAGCCAACGGACGCGGCGCTGTGCCGGAGGACCACCCCCAGTGTGTGGGCAACTTCGCCACACACGACGCACTGGCGGAGTTGATCGAGGACGCCGACTGCCTCCTGACCATCGGAAGTCATCTGCGCGCCAACGAGACTCGCAACTTCGAGCTGCCCCTGCCGAGCACGCACATCCAGATCGATGTCGACGAGCAGGCGATCGGCCGCAACTACCCGGTCGCCGTCGGCGTGCGCGCCGAGGCGTCGCGGGCCGTGCCGGCGCTGCTCGCGGCATTGGGCGACGTCGAGACGGACGCGGCGTGGACTGACCGGATCAGCGCGGCCGCGGGCGCCGCCCGGGCCGCACACAGGGCGGACATCGGCGCCTACTCCGACATCTGTGACGCCATACGCAACCGGCTACCGCGCAACTCCCCCATCGTTCGCGATGTCACGATCCCCGGCAGTTCCTGGGGCAACCGGCTGCTGCCCGTCTTCGACCCCACGGACAATGTGTACGCCGCCGGCGGCGGCATCGGTCAGGGCCTGGCCATGGCCATCGGTGCCGCGATCGCCCGGCCCGACGACCGGGTGCTCGCTATGATCGGCGACGGCGGCCTGGCCGTGCATCTCGGGGAGCTGGCCGTGCTCGCCGCGGAGCAGCCGGATGTCACCGTCGTGCTCTTCAACGACGGCGGCTACGGCGTGCTGCGCAATCTGCAGGAGGCCGGCGGCCGGACCCGTCGCGGGGTCGACCTGCACACCCCGGACTTCGCGGCGCTGTCCGCGGCGTTCGGGCTGCGGCACAAGTTGATCGCCAGCGCCGCGGAGTTCGACAAGGCGCTGAAGAAGGCCGTGGGCCGGCCGGGCCCGACCGTCATCGAGGTCGACGTGGCGGCGCTGCGGCCCCGGCCGAGGCGCATGGTCCCTCCCGTGAGCATCCCCTAGAAGCACCAGGTCATAGCAGCCCGCTGGGCTGCCCGGGCGGTACAAAAGGGCCATGAGGCACGACGAGGTGGTCGCATTCATAGACCCGTGGACTGGCCGGATCGTGGCCGCCTCGGTGCACGCGGGGCACGACGTACGCCCGATCTTGCGGCCGCCATGGTGCTCCCGGAGGCGGACCGGTTCTCGGAGGAAGACCCCTTCACGACCGCATCGCGGATGCCGTCGACAGCCGGGTCATCACCCGCCGATCCCGCTTCGAGGTCGACCTCAACCGCCCGCGTCGCGAGGCGGTCTATCGGACCCCCGCGGACGCGTGGGGACTGGAGACCTGGCGCGACGAGGTCCTCGACGACGAACTCTTCCGCGGCTGCCTCACGATCTGGGACACCTTCTACGAGCAGCTGGCGGACCGCCTGGACCCGGTCGCTATGCGCAGTCCGTTCGTGCTGCTCGACGTCCACTCCGACAACCACCGACGCCACGGTGCCGACGCGCCACCGGAGCCGGTGGCCGACAATCCGGAGGTCAATGTCGGCACCGGGTCGGTCGACCGCAGCCGCTTCGGCCCGCTGATCGAGCGCTTCATGACCGACCTCGCGGACCCGTCGCTCGGCTGCGGACCCGTGGACGTGCGGGAGAACGTCAAGTTCGAGGGCCGGCAGCTGGCGTGGTGGGTCCACGACCGCTATCCCCGCGTCGGCTGCGTGTTGGCCCTGGAGTTCGAGAAGACCTTCATGGACGAATGGACCGGAGTGCCTGACGAGCAGAAGATCGCCTGCGCGACAGCGAATCTCGCCGCACCCCTGCCGGGCATCGAAACCGAGCTGGACCGGCTGCCGTGACATCTCCCGCCGTCGAACTCAGCCCCACCGACCTGGCCGTCGACCACGCCCTGGCTCACCTTTCCTCCGGCATGCGCTTCTTGCTCGAAGTGGCCCCGGTCGACGCCGACGAGGCGCGCGCGGCATACCTCGACGCAGCGCACCCGACCCGCAGTTTACCTATCGCGAACTCGACGCCGACCCGGACGTCACCGCCGCCCAACTCGCGGCCATCGACGTCACGAACGTCGAGAACCTCACCCTCGGTCACCTGTTGCGCGCCAAGCACCGCGAGTTGGAGTTGCAGGTCGAAATGCTCCGGGCGCGCGACAGCGAGGACTTCCTCGGGTTGTCGATCGAGCTGTATGGCAGCGTCTCGCCGAAGCTGCGCGCGCAGGCCGAGCAGGTGCTCGCCGCGGTACTCGCGGCCGAGTCGGCAGGCTCGGCCCTGGACGCCGAAGCCTTTCTCCTTCTCGCACAAGAGGAAATCGCGCACTATCGGGAGCAAGACCCCGACATCGAGATGCACGCGGAGATCCGTCCCGACGCCGTGGGGGTCATGGTCTCGGGCGACACCTTGCTCATCGGGCCCGACTCGGCCGTGCAGCAACGCCGCGCCGCCGCGCTCATCCATCACGAGGTCGGCACCCACCTCGTCACGCAGGTCAACGGTGCCGCACAGCCGATCAAGGTGCTCGGCACCGGGCTCGCCGGCTATGACGAGACCCAGGAGGGCCTGGCAGTTGTCGCCGAGATCGCCTGCGGCGGCTTGACGGCATTCCGGTTGCGGCAGTTGGCATCGCGCGTGCTCACCGTCGACCGGCGCGTGGCGGGCGCCAGCTTCCACGAGGCACACGAAGCTCTGGTGAGCGGCGGCATACCGCCGGGCAATGCCTTCACGACGGTCATGCGCGTCTTCCGCGCGGGCGGCATGACCAAGGACGCGATCTACCTGCGCGGGCTGGTCGACCTGCTCGCCCACCTCCGCGCCGAAGGGCGTCTCGATCGACAACCGCGCGCTGGCCACCGGCTGACACTGGGGCCAGTGGTCGGCGGACCTTTAGGCGTCCTCGGACCTCAGGGGGCCCCGGACCTTTAGGCATCCTCGGCCAGCGCGTCGGCCCGCTTCTTCGCGTCCTCTTCGATGGCCTCCTGCCTCTCGCGCACGGCGGGCGGCGGGATGGCCCCCTCCTTCTCGGCCTTGCGCAGCAGCGCCGCAACCTGGTCCCGAGAGGCACAACCGTTCTCCAAGAGCGTGTTCCGCATGGTCGCCCACGCGACGCCGACGTCATGTCGCACGCTGTCGGAGACCTCGTCGCGCGCCGGGTTGAGGATGGTCAGCTCCTCCTCGCAGGAGTGGTGGTTGACGACCTTGGCCAACTTTTCGAGGGCGTCCTCGTATTTCTGCGTGTCGGTGCCCGTGGCCTCCACGAAGGCGAGCAGCGCCTCGGTGATTTCGGCGTGTTCCTCCTCGCCGTGCTCCTCCTCGTGGGCGGTGATGGCCCGCTTGCTGTGCAGTTTCGGGTAGACCTCGGCCTCTTCGGCTTCGGCGTGCGCGACGAGCAGTTCCGCGAGCGCCTCGCGGGCGGCGGCGCGATCGCGGTCGTCTCGCCGGCATTCGCGCAGCAGGTCCTCGAAAAGACGGTGATCGTCGAGGATCAGTTCGACGATGTCGCCGCCGGTGGGACGGGGGATGTCGTAGGTCATGGCACTACTCCTGGGGGGCTGGTTGTGGGAGCGTCGTGAGTGATGATGTCAGCGCTTGGAGCGTGACGACCGCTTAGCGGTCGTCTTCTTCGCCGCGGCGCGCTTGCCCTTGCGCGTCCGCAACTGCGGGAGGACGCTCTCGCCGTAGGCGGACATCAGCTCGTCATAGTGCGGGCCCATGTTCGCCACATAGATCTCGTCGAAACCGGCCTCCACATACGGGGCGAAGGCAGCAATGTGATCGTCGGGGTCGGGCCCGAAGGCGCCCTGCTCGGCGAACTTCTCCCGGGTGACCAGCTTCGCCGCCTGTTCGAAATGCTGCGGGCTGGGAAGGACCTGCGCCAGTTCTCCCGGCACGCCGCTGTTGGGCCACAGCCGGTATGCCGCGTCGATCGCCTCGTCGCGTGACGGCCCCCATGCGACCTTGAACCCCGCCTGGGTGGGGGCGCCGGCGCCCTTGGCCTTCTTGAAGGTCTTGACGCTGTCAGCATCCGGCTGGGTCGTGATGAAGCCGTCGGCGACATCGCACACGAGGTCGAGGGCCTTGGGCCCGAAAGCGCTGACGTAGATCGGGATCGGCTCGCTGGGAAGGGTGTAGATGCGTGCCGTGTCGACGGTGTAGAAGCGGCCCTCGTGCGAGACGACCTCGCCGGTCCACAGTTCGCGGATCACCGCGATCGCCTCCTCGAGCATGTCCAGCCGCTGCTGCGCGTGCGGCCACACCTCGCCCGTGATGTGCTCGTTGAGCGCTTCGCCGGTGCCGAGACCGAGGCGGAAACGGCCCGGGCCGAGGAGTGCCGCGCTGGTCGCTGCGGCCTGGGCGATGATCGCCGGATGGGTCCGCACCGTGGGGCAGGTGACGGCCGTGGTCACCGGCAGATCGCAGACCTGGCTGATGGCCCCGATCATCGACCAGACGAAGGGCGACTGCCCCTGCGCGTCGGTCCAGGGATGGAAGTGGTCACTGATCCACAGCGCATCGAAACCGGCCTCCTCGGCCAGTCGTGCCTGCTCGATCAGCTCCGCCGGGGTGTACTCCTCGCTCGAGAGGAAGTATCCGAACTGGGTCATGTCCCGAACAGTACGGCCGCGTGCCCGGACCCAGCGCCGTTGGCGGGCAACCCGATTCGTTTCTCACCCCTGAGGGTGAGGTGCGTCCGAGCCCGCCGGCGGACCGGTCGCGAGCCAGGCGTCGATGTCCCCGAGGGCGGCGGCCTTGATGTCCTGCGGGGCGTATGAGGCGCGGATCGACCCGCGGGCCAGTTCGGCGAGTTCCTGGTCGGAGAAGCCGAGCTCGTCGCGGGCTAACGCGTATTGATCCACGAGCCGGGAGCCGAACAGCAGGGGGTCGTCGGCCCCCAGGGCAATGGGTATGCCAGCGCGGAGCAGGGTGCGCACCGGCACCTCGTCGGCCTCCCGGTAGACCCCGAGCGCGACATTGCTGCCGGGGCAGACCTCCAGCGCCACACCGTCGTTCGCCAACCGCTCCACCACCCGCGGATCCTCCACTGACCGCACCCCGTGCCCGATCCGGTTGGGGCGCAAGGCATCCAGCGTCTCCTCGACGGCAGTCGGTCCGAGCAACTCACCCGCGTGCGGCATGAGGGCGAGCCCAGCTTTGCGGGCGATGTCGAAGGCGACTGCGAATTCCGTTGTGTCGCCGCGGCGTTCGTCGTTGCTCAACCCGAACCCGACCACCGTGCCGGGCCCGGACCCGGCATACCGGGCGGCCAGCCGCGCGAGCGTGCGGGCATCCAGCGGGTGGCGAATCCGGCTGGCCGCCACCATGATTCCCATCGGTGCGCCGCCCTCGCGAGAAACGGCAGCCGCCTCGTCGAGCACGATCTCCAGCGCCGGCGTCAGACCGCCGACATACGGCGCATACGACGTGGGGTCCACCTGCAACTCCAGCCACCGCGAGCCCTCGGCAGCGTCGTCCAACGACGCCTCACGCACCAGCCGCCGCATGTCCGCCTCGCCCCGCACGCAGGCGCGAGCGGCGTCATACAGCCGTTGGAAGCGGAACCAGCCACGTTCGTCCTGCACGCTCGCCAGCTGTGGCGGCCACTCGCCCGTCAACGCGTGGGGGAGCCGAATGCCGTGTGCCCCAGCGAGTTCCACGAGCGTGGACAGCCGGAGCGAGCCGGTGAAGTGCAGGTGCAGGTGCGCCTTCGGCAGCGCCGCCAGGTCGCGCCCGGCGTTCAGTCCTCGTACCTCAGGTCGTCCCCGCTGATGATGTGCATTGCGGCCTCCTCGGCCGACGCCCCGGCCCCGTCGATGCCGACGTCCGAGCCGATCATCTCGTGGTCATGGTCCCCCGAGCCGCCCTGATCGGGCGCCACCAGCCGGCCGGCGCGCACATCGCCGACCTCTTCGTCGCCGAGCCAATCGTCTTCGGCCGCAATGTGATCCGGGTCGTCGCCGCCGACGAACTCCTCGTCGAGCACCGACTCGTGGTAGGGCGCTCCGTAGGCCGAGTTGGGGTCGGGGACTTCCTGCCGGATCCGCTGGTCGATCGTCTCGTGCTCGCTCTGCTCCTCGGCGGTCACGCCGAAGGCGCGGGAGCCGCGGTCGGTGTCGGCAGGGGAGTAACCCCGGTCCAGCACGTCCTCAACACCGTCGTCGATGAGGGTGTCCTCCGGCTGGAGTTGATCCTCGTCGTCGAGGCTGTAGGTGCCGAAATCGTCGTTGATTCCTTCGTTCTGCTCCGACATACCGGAATCCTAATCACCCCGCGCCGTCACATCAGCCACAGGAGTGTGTGGTCTGCGAGACGTCGGCCCTCAGTGGCCCTCGGGGGTGCTCGCGCTGGCGGTATGCCGCCCGCTCAGCTCCTCCGCCGCGGCCAGGGCCACGCAGGTCGCGACGCCCGCCATCGCCGTCTCGACCTCTTCGAGCACGGGGAAGGACGGGGCGAGGCGGATATTGCGATCGCGCGGGTCGTGCCCGTGCGGGAAGGACGCGCCGGCCGGCGTCAGGACGATCCCGGCCTCCTTGGCCAGCTGCACCACGCGTCCGGCGGTGCCGTCGACGACGTCGAGGTTGACGAAGTAACCGCCGGTCGGTTTGGTCCACTCCGCGACCCCCAGCCCGGCGAGTTCGGCCGTCAGTGCGGCGTCGACGGCCGCGAACTTCGGCGCCAGGATCTCGCGGTGCTTGACCATGTGGTCGCGCACGCCCTGAGCGTTGGTGAAGAACTGCACGTGCCGCAGCTGGTTCACCTTGTCCGGCCCGATCGAGGCGTACTGATAGTGCTTCTGATACCAGCCGACATTCGCCGAACTCGCGGCGAGCACCGCGACCCCCGCCCCGGCATACGTGATCTTCGACGTCGAGGCGAACATGATCGGCCGGTTCGGGTTCCCGGCGGCCGAGCACAGCGAGATGATGTCCTCGCTCTTGGCCTCCTCCTCCGTCAGGTGATGGAAGGCGTAGGCGTTGTCCCAGAAGATCTTGAAATCGGCGGCCGCCGTCGGCATCGCCGCCAGCAACGCAGCCTTCTCGTGCGAGATCGTCGACCCGACCGGGTTGGCATAGGTCGGGACGATCCACATGCCCTTGACCATCGGATCATCCTTGACGAGCGCCTCGATCGCCGCGACATCCGGCCCGTCGGCCTCCATCGGCACCGGCAGCATCTCGATGCCGTAGGACGCAAGCATCGTGAAGTGCCGGTCATACCCGGGCACCGGGCAGACGAACTTGATCGGCTGCCCCACCCACGGCTGCCCATCGACCGGCCCGTGCAACAGCATCTGCACCAGGCAGTCGTGCATCATCGTCAGGCTGGAGTTGCCGCCCGCGATCACCTGCTCCGGCTCCACCCACAGCAGCTCGGCGAAGATCTCCCGGATCTGCCGGATGCCGGTCAGCCCGCCGTAGTTGCGCACGTCGACACCGTCGGCATCGCTGATGCTCGTCGGCAGCTTCAGCAGCCCGTCGGCCAGGTCGAGCTGCGCCGCCGACGGCTTGCCGCGCGTCAGGTCGAGCTTGAGTCCGCGTCCTTGCAGGGCTTGGTATGCCGCGCGCTTGGCCGCGAGGAAATCGTTCAGTTCCGCGGGGGAGAGGTCGGACAGGGGCCGGTTGTCGACTGCGCTCACGCTCCGCATCCTCCCACCGACGGCAATCGAGTTTCCTGTCGTCCCAAAACGCCGGTATGCTGTTCCCTCGGTGCCGATCGTGGCCGTGCGTGAGCATGCCCATCGTCACCGGCTGGGAACGCTCGCCTCAACCCGCGCGTTTCCCTAGGGCAGTGGCTCAATTGGTAGAGCACCGGTCTCCAAAACCGGCGGTTGGGGGTTCGAGTCCCTCCTGCCCTGCGTATGCGTGACACCGCTCGCCACCGGTGAGTCCAGCGTCCCTACATCCCCGCCCGAAAGAAGCAGTGACCGTGACCGACCTCGGCGCCCCCGCGCGCAGCTCGAGCCAGCCCGCCAAGGGCGAGGCCAAGGCGGGTCTCGTCGCACGCCTGCGCCTGTTCGTCAAGCAGATCCTCGACGAACTGCGCAAGGTCGTGCGCCCGACCAAGTCGGAGCTGATCAACTACACCCTGGTCGTCATCGTCTTCGTGACGGTGATGATGGCGCTGACCGCGGGCCTGGACTTCGGCTTCACCAAGCTGGTCGACTGGGTCTTCGGCGGCTGAGCGCGCCCCCAATACGACCGCACCGAACCAAACGTGAGGAAATAAGAGCATGCCCCAGGAGTGGACCGAGGCCGACGACGCCGCCGCGGACCTCGCGCCCGCCGAGGACGGGCCGACCGAGACCGTCGAGGCGATCGACGGCGACGAGGACCTCGCCGACGAGGGCACCGTGGACGAGGGCACCGTGATCGAGGCCGACGAGGACATCGTGGCCGAGGCCGACGAGGCCGACGAGGCCGACGAGGCCGACGAGGCTCACGAGGCCGACGAGGCCGATGAGGCCCCCGCGGATGAGCAACCGGCGGACGCGAGCGTGGACGCCGTGGCCGACGGCACCGAGGACGTCGGCTCCGACGCCGAGGACATTGCGACCGACGAAGCCGAGGACATCGCGACCGACGGCGACGCCCTCCCCGAGGACCCGGTGCAGGCGTTCAAGGACGACCTGGCCGGCAAGTTCGGCAACTGGTATGTCATCCACTCCTACGCCGGCTACGAGAACCGGGTCAAGCACAACCTCGAGACCCGCATGACCTCGCTCAACATGGAGGACTACATCTTCGAGGTGCAGGTCCCCATGGAGACCGTCACCGAGATCAAGAACGGCCAGAAGAAGCAGGTCAACCGCGTGCGGATGCCCGGCTACGTCCTGGTCCGCATGGATCTGACGGACGAGTCCTGGGGCGCCGTGCGGCATACCCCCGGCGTGACCGGTTTCGTCGGCAACGCGCACTCGCCCGTGCCGCTGAACCTCGACGAGGTCTTCACCATGCTGGCCCCGGCCGACCTGGAGACACCCAAGGCCGCGGCCGCCGCGGGGACCCCGGCCGCCCAGGGCGGCGCCACGGGCGGCACCGCCACCATCGTCGACTTCGAGGTCGGCGAGTCGGTCACCGTCATGGACGGCCCCTTCGAGACCATGCCGGCGACGATCTCCGAGATCAACCCCGACACCCAGAAGCTCAAGGTGCTCGTCTCGATCTTCGGCCGGGAGACCCCGGTCGAGCTCAGCTTCAGCCAGGTCGCCAAGCTGTAACCCACGGGGCTCCGCCCCGTGCCCCCCAAAACAACTACATCCCACGGGGCTCCGCCACGTGCCCCCACTACAGAGGGCTCATCGCGCTCGCCCTGATCTCTCTGATCCCGACAAACCAACGGCTCGCTCCGCTCGCCCGGTTTGCCTGGGCTGGCTCACGCCAGCGACAATGAACCGGCTCGCGTGCTTTTCCGCCCGCGAGCACATGCAACCGGGTCATCGCCCACGGCGTAGGCCCACGAACAAAGGAATAAGGGAATGCCTCCCAAGAAGAAGGTCGCCGGCTTCATCAAGCTGCAGATCCAGGCCGGCGCGGCCACGCCCGCCCCGCCCGTGGGTCCCGCGCTCGGTCAGCACGGCGTCAACATCATGGAGTTCGTCAAGGCCTACAACGCCGCGACGGAAGCCCAGCGCGGCAACGTGATCCCCGTCGAGATCACGGTCTACGAGGACCGCTCCTTCACCTTCATCACCAAGACCCCGCCGGCCGCCGAACTGATCAAGAAGGCCGCGGGCGTCGCCAAGGGTTCCGGTGAGCCGCACAAGACCAAGGTCGCCAAGCTGACCAAGGACCAGGTGCGCGAGATCGCCGAGCAGAAGATGCAGGACCTCAACGCCAACGACATCGACATGGCGATGCGCATCATCGCCGGCACCGCCCGCTCCATGGGCATCACCACCGAGCTGTAGAAAGCTCACCACCAACTCCGCATACGCCTGATCAGGCGGTATGCGGTGTGGGAGGGCCGCTGCGGCCCGTCACCACAACCTCGTTCACCACCTCAGGAGGAACAAAATGCAGCGCTCCAAGTCCTACCAGGCGTCGGCCGAGAAGATCGACCGCGACAAGCTCTACTCCCCGCTCGAGGCCGTGCGCCTGGCCAAGGAGACCTCGACCACCAAGTACGACGCGACCGTCGAGGTGGCCTTCCGGCTCGGCATCGACCCCCGCAAGGCCGACCAGCTGGTCCGCGGCACGGTCAACCTGCCCCACGGCACCGGCAAGACCGCCCGCGTCCTCGTCTTCGCCAATGGCGACAAGGCCGAGGCCGCTCGCGCCGCCGGTGCCGACTACGTCGGCTCCGACGACATGATCGAGAAGGTCTCGGGCGGCTGGCTCGACTTCGACGCCGTCGTCGCCACCCCGGACCTGATGGGCAAGGTCGGCCGACTCGGCAAGGTGCTGGGCCCCCGCGGCCTGATGCCGAACCCGAAGACCGGCACCGTCACGATGGACACCGGCAAGGCCGTCACCGACATCAAGGGCGGCAAGATCGAGTTCCGCAACGACAAGCACGCCAACCTGCACTTCATCATCGGCAAGACGTCCTTCGACGACACCAAGCTGGTGGAGAACTACGCGGCGGCGCTGGATGAGGTGCTGCGGCTGAAGCCGTCCGCCTCCAAGGGCCGATTCCTGCTCAAGGCGACCATGTCGACCACGATGGGTCCCGGCATCCCGCTCGACGCGACCAAGACCCGCGGTCTGCTCGAGGACGAGGCCGACGCCACCGCCTGACCTGGCGGGCACTGCCCATACCGTCTGCAGCCCCGGTGAGCCCCGCGCTCGCCGGGGCTGCGGCGCCCCACATCTTTGGGTCCGCACTATCGTGAGTCTCACGCACACGACTACGGGGATATCGATGTCGGCCAAGCGAATCAGCACCATGACCGCCGCCGTTGCCGCCGCGGCACTCAGCCTCACTGCTTGCGGAGAGGGCAACTCGACCGGAACCTCCGCCGCGGCCAGCACGGACCGCGCCACCACATCTGTGGCCACCGGCGCGACAGCGTCCGGCGCCAGCAGCAGCGACGGAACGAATAGCGCTGCGCCGGGCAACGTCGATGTCAAGGTCGGCGACACGATCGACGCGATGGAACTGGGGAAGCGGACCCAGGCGGCTCTCAAGGCAGCCAAGACGGCGCACGCCGAAATCGCGGACGACAGCTCGGGCACGATGTCGATGGACATCGACATGGCAACGATGGACTTCGCCCTCTCCGGCGACTTGGGCGGCCAGAACTTCGAAATCCGCAAGGTGGGGGAGAGGCTGTTCATGGGCGGGATGCCGGATATGCCGGGCGGCAAGAAGTGGCTAAGGGCGGCAAGCAGGACATCATGACGATGACCTACTCCACATGGGGCGAACCGGTCGACGTCACGGCCCCTCCGGCCTCGGAAGTCGCGACGATGAGCGATCTCATGTCGGGCCGAAACCCCAGCAGCAGCACCAGCAGTTGACAGGGGACGGAACCTCGGGGACGAGGCGGGCGTCACACCGACCGTCCCGCCCCGAGCGGCACAGACGTGCCGCACCTAAAGTAGGACATGACCATCCGGCGTCCGCCGGCACGATCACAAGGGGGAACTTCCCATGCCTGCCAAGCGCACCACGTCCCTGGCCGCGGCCCTCGCGGCCG
>NZ_HG764815.1:724331-735907 GCF_001050535.1 Nostocoides australiense Ben110
CGCCCGTCGCTTCGAGTGGCGGTGGTCGGCGGCGCGGCTCGAGGATGTCTACGGCGACCTGCTCGGACGTTCCACGTGAGCCTGCTCGAGGGCCTTCGTGGGCAGAATGTCGTTGTCGCCCATGCCCATCCCGATGACGAGACTCTCGCCACGGGGGCATTGCTCGCCGAGATCGCGTCCGCCCCGGGGGAGGTGCACGTCGTCACCGCCACCCGCGGCGAGCGCGGTGAACTCATGCCGGGCCTACCCGGCCGCGCCGCGGATCTGGTGCCGGGCAGTTGGTCGTATGTCGCCTATCGCGAGGGCGAGCTGGCCGCCGCGCTCTCGGCGCTCGGCATACGCCACCATGCCTTTCTCGGTCAGCCACCGGCGCGTGCGGAGGGCCTGCCGAGCCGGTCGTATGCCGATTCCGGGATGCGCTGGGTGAGCCCCGGTGTCGCGGGGCCGGCTGCGGACGTGGGGGCAGATGCCTTCACGGCGGCCGGCGTCGGGGAAGCGGCAGGGGACCTCGCGGCATACCTGCGAGCGGCCGACGCCGACCTCGTGATCTCCTACGACGCGGGCGGCGGCTATCACCATCCCGACCACGTGCGCATGCACGAAGTGGCGAAAACGGCTGCGCGAGAGTGCGGACTGACCTTCCTCGAAGTCATCCCGCCGGGGCGCGACGACATCCCCGGCGACCTCGACACGATCGAGTGGACCGATCTGTCGCGGCACTTGCCCACGGTCCAGGCAGCGCTGCGGGCCCACGCCTCTCAGGTGCAGGTCGAGGGCGGGGACGTCGTGCACGTCGGCGGCCAGCGCGAGCCGATCGTGACGCGAGTCGGACTGCGCCGGGCCTGAATTGGTCGGCGGTCGCCCCTGGCCCGCAGATAAACTCGCTTTCGTGATCGATATCAAGCTCCTTGCGGACGACCCCGACCGGGTCAAGGCCAGCCAGGCCGCGCGTGGGGACGACCCTGCGCTCGTCGACCAGGTCCTCGACGCCGACGCCAAGCGACGGGCGGCGCTGACCGAGTTCGAGCAGTTGCGGGCCCGGCAGAAGTCCATGGGCAAGGAGATCGCGTCGGCGCAAGGTGAGGAAAAGCAGAAGCTCCTGCACGAGACCAAGTCGATCGCCGCAGAGGTCAAGCGGCTACAGGCGACGGCCGACGAGATGGTCGCCACCCGCGACGAGCTGTTGATGTCGATCGGCAATGTCATCATCGACGGCGTGCCCGCCGGCGGTGAGGACGACTATGTGGTGCGCGAAACCATCGGCACCCCAAGGGATTTCGCTAGAGAGGGTTTCGAACCCAAGGACCACCTCGACCTGGCGGAGGGCCTCGGTGCCATCGACATGGCGCGCGGCGCTCGGGTCTCGGGTTCGCGTTTCTACTTCATGACCGGGCCGGGCGCGCGCCTCGAACTCGGCCTGCTCAATGCCGGCATGGCCATGGCACTCGAGCACGGCCTCGTCCCGATGATCACCCCGACCCTGGTGCTGCCCGAGGTCATGAAAGGTGCCGGCTTCATCGACCGCCACGCCGACGAGGTCTACCGGCTCGAGGCCGACGACCTCTATCTGACCGGCACCTCGGAGGTCGCCCTCGCCGGATACCACACCGGCGAGGTCATCGACCTCTCGGGCGGCCCGAAGCGGTATGCCGGCTGGTCGACCTGTTATCGGCGGGAGGCCGGCAGCTACGGCAAGGACACGCGGGGGATCATCCGCGTGCACCAGTTCAACAAGATCGAGATGTTCGTCTACTGCGACCCGGCCGAGGCCGAGGCCGAACACGATCGCCTGCTCGAAATGGAGCGTGCCATGCTCGCCAAGATCGAGGTGCCCTACCGCATCATCGACACCGCGGCCGGCGACCTCGGCCAGAGTGCGGCGCGCAAGTTCGACAGCGAGGCGTGGATCCCGACCCAGGGTCGCTATCGCGAGCTGACGTCGACCTCGAACTGCACCACCTTCCAGGCCCGCCGTCTCGGCGTGAAGATGAAGGGGGAGAAGGGCAATGAGGTCGTCGCCACCCTCAACGGCACCCTCGCCACGACGCGCTTCCTCGTCGCGATCCTCGAGAACCACCAGCAACCCGACGGCTCGGTCATCGTGCCCGAGGCCTTGCGGCCGTATGTCGGTCTCGACGTCCTGACCCCGGTCGCCTGACGCGGCTGACACCGTGACGACATCACACCTCGTCGGCCTCGACGTCGACGGGACGATCCTCACTCATGAAGGGGAGCTGCGTGAGGCCGTCCGCGAAGCCGTCCATGCCACGGCAGCTGCCGGTCACCACGTCGTGATCTCCACCGGCCGCTCGGTGCTGGGCACCTTGCCGGTGCTCGCCGACCTGGGCATCGACAACGGGTATGCCGTGTGCTCCAACGGCGCCGTCACGATCGCCTTGGACCCGGCGCACCCGAGCGGCTACGAGATTCTCGAAGCGGTCACCTTCGACCCGCGGCCGGCACTGGAGCTGCTGCGAGGCGCTTGGTCGGATGCCGTTGTCGCGGTGGAGGATCTCGGCGTCGGCTTCAAGGTCAGCGCCCCGTTCCCCGACCGCCTGGAGGGGGTAGTCACGGTCGTGCCCTGGGAGGAGTTGATGGCCGATCCCGTCACTCGTGTCACCTTCCACAGCCCCACGGGGACGAGCGAGGATTTCACCAAACTCGCCGAACGCATCGGCCTGCACGGCGTCAATTACGCGGTCGGCTTCTCCGCCTGGCTCGACATCAACCCGGAGGGGGTGTCCAAGGGGAGTGCGCTGGAGCAGATCCGGCGCCGGCTCGACGTGCAGCCCATGCACACCGTGACCGTCGGCGACCAGCGCAATGACGTCGAGATGCTGACATGGGCCGCCCGTGGGGTCGCCATGGGCAACGCACCTGACGAGGTGAAAGCCATCGCCAAGGAGGTCGCGGCGGACGTCTACTCCGACGGCCTGGCGCAGGTATTGCGGACTTTGCCCGGAGTCGGTCCGAGCCACCAGGAACTGATCGCCCCGTGACCGGCCTCGTCATCACCTCGCCGGCCAACCCGCGCATCAAAGCGGTTGTCGCGCTGCGCAATCGCCGCGATCGGGCTCGGGCAGGGGTGACGCGTGTTGAGGGCCGGGAAGAACTCGGCCTCGCGCTCGCGGCCGGCGCCCGACCCCGCACGCTGTTCTATTGCCCGGAGCTGATGAACGCCAACTACTCGACGGCTGCGCAGGCCCCCGGCATGGATCTGGTGGCGCAGGTCCGCGCGCTCGGCACCGAGACGATCGAGTGCACCCGGGCGGTCTTCGAGAAGGCCTCGTATCGCGAAGGGCCGGACGGGTTTCTCGCGGTCATCGACGCACCCGGGCGATCCTTGACCGACCTCGACGTGCCGGACGGTTCGCTGATGCTCATCGCGCAGGGCATCGAGAAGCCGGGCAATCTCGGCGCCATGCTGCGCACTGCCGATGCCGCCGGCGTGGCCGCGGTCATCGCCGCCGATCCCGGCACCGACTGGGGCAATCCCAATGTCATCCGCTCCAGCAAGGGCGCGGTCTTCGCCGTCCCCGTGGCATCGGCGACGACCGCCGAGACGCTGGCCTGGTTGGGCGAGCGCGGTTATGCGCTGGTGGCGACGACGCCGGACACCGATCTGCGGCATACGGATTCGGACCTGACCGGGGCGGTCGCCATCGCCGTCGGCACCGAGAAATACGGCCTCGACGAGGAGATGTTCGACGCGGCAACGGTCAAGGTGCGCATCCCGATGGCCGGCCGGATCGACTCGCTCAACGCGGCCACCGCCGCCGCGATCGTGCTGTTCGAGGCAGTTCGCCAGCGGCGGAGCGTCACCAGAACGACGCAGGACCCGGAGAACACCTGGGGTGAATCGTGGGGTCCCTGACGGGGTCCCCGCGAAGTATCGGCGCGACGCAGGAGCGGAGAACTTTGGTGGGTATTTCTAGACCGTGACGTCGCCGTCGGGTGTGTTGAAGGTGACCGACATCAGGCCCGGAGTGCCGTGGGGCGCAACGAAATCGAAGTGGATGACCGTGCTCGTGGTCTCGGCCGGCAGGCCGAGCCAGTCCTTGACCCGGTCGGGGTCGCCGGCGATCTGCATCGACTTCATCGTGACCTGGGTGTGCGCTTCGTCGGAGGGGTGGGGGGAGTCCGCGTCCCATTCGACGAAGAAGGGCAGCTGGGGATCTGACTGCAGGCCCCGGACGCCGAGCTGGCGCCACTTGAACTCGCGCCCGTCGGGCATCCGGCGGTTGCCGTCGACGGCCGAGCGACCCAGGCGCTCCTCCAGGTCGGAGAGCGCGTCGACGCGCACGACCCATCCGAGCCAACCCCCGCCGATTTCGCTGCGCTGCCGCACCGCCTGCCCGAAGGGTGCCTTGTCGGCCGACGGGTGATCGAGCACCTCGACGACCTCGACATAGCGTTCGTGGGCCAACGGCAGGATGATGTTGCGCGTCCCGAACCGCGGGTGGTTGCCCCCTTCGACCGGGGTGACCCCCAGCTTCGCGGCCAGCCGCTCGGCGGTCGCGTGGAGACCATCCGGCTCGGCGGCATACGACACGTGATCCACTCGCATACGGCCAATCGTTCCACACCTAATGGGGTGCTCTTGACCACGCCCCCGCTCATGCGCTAGCACCGCATCGGCTGGTGAGACAACTTGAACGATCAAACGTGCACCTGCTGGAATGCGTGCTCTCCCAAAGGTCTTTCGTGCCGGCGTCAGCGACCGAAACGGCGCAGCCGCAGGCTGTTGGTGACCACCAGGACGCTCGACATCGCCATCGCTGCGCCGGCGATCATCGGGTTGAGCAGGCCGGCCATCGCCAGGGGAATCGCGGCGGTGTTGTATCCGAAGGCCCATGCGAGGTTCTGCTTGATGATGCGCAATGTCGCGCGCGACAGCCCGATGCCCTCGGCGACCGATCCGACCTCCGAGCGCATGAGCACCAGGTCGGCACTGGCGGCCGCGACATCGGTGCCCGATCCCATCGCGATGCCGAGATCGGCCTGCGCGAGCGCCGCGGCGTC
Source organism: Nostocoides australiense Ben110 (assembly GCF_001050535.1). Lineage (GTDB taxonomy): Bacteria > Actinomycetota > Actinomycetes > Actinomycetales > Dermatophilaceae > Nostocoides_A > Nostocoides_A australiense. The sequence continues at coordinate 729,354 of NZ_HG764815.1, forward strand.
GTTGACCCCATCGCCGACCATGGCGACGGTGCGGCCGTCCTGCTGCAGCCTCTCGATCATCGCGTGCTTGTCCTCGGGGCGCACTTCGGCGATGACCCGCTCGGCAGGAATCCCGACCTGTTGCGCGACGGCGCGCGCTGTGCCCTCGGCATCGCCCGTCAGCAGGTAGGCCGTCAGGCCCAGGTCCTCGAGCTCGCGCACCGCCTCCTCGGCGTCGGGCCGCAGGGCATCGGCGACGGTCAGGCTGGCGTGGGCGACACCGTTCCACCCCACCCATACGGTCGTGCCCTCGGGGTGGGCGGGCAGATCGGCGGGCATCTTGGTGAAGAGACGTGAGCGGCCGACGATGACCTCCTGCCCCGCGATGACGGCCTTCGCGCCGTCGCCCGCAAGGGCGTGGAAGTCGCTCGCCCGCGGGACCTGCAGGTTGCGCGCCGTGGCGGCGGACGTGATCGCGTGGGCGATCGGGTGCTCACTCCCGGCCTCCACGGCGGCGGCGGCACGCAGCGCCTGCTCCTTGGTGAGATTGCCGTGCGGTGTCACGTCGATGAGCGTCGGCTTGCCCTGGGTGAGGGTTCCGGTCTTGTCGAGCACGACGGTGTCGACGCGGCGCGTGTCCTCCAGGACCTGCGGGCCCTTGATCAGGATGCCCAGCTGGGCGCCCCGGCCGGTGCCGACGAGGATGGCGGTGGGCGTCGCCAGCCCGAGCGCGCAGGGGCACGCGATGATGAGCACGGCGATGGCGGCGGCCAGCGCCTTGGTGGCGGACCCGCTTCCGATCCACCAGCCGACGAAGGTCAGCAGCGCGAGCCCGAGCACGACCGGGACGAAGATCGCCGAGATCCGGTCGGCCAGGCGTTCGACACCCGCCTTGCCGGTCTGGGCGCTCTCGACGAGCCGGGCGATCCCGGCAAGGGTGGTGTCCGCGCCGACGCGGGTCGCACGCACGAGCAGCCGGCCGGCACCGTTGATGGTGCCGCCGGTGACTTCCGACCCCGCTGCCACATCCACCGGCATGGACTCACCGGTGACCAGGGCTGCGTCGATCGTGCCCCGGCCGTTCAGGACCACGCCGTCGGTTGCGACCTTCTCGCCGGGCCGGACGACGAACTGCTCGCCGACGCCGAGCTGGTCGATCGGGATGCGCACCTCCTCGACCACGCCGGTGACGGCGTTGCGCCGTTCGACGGCGACATCCTTGGCACCGAGATCGAGCAGGGTGGTCAGCGCGGACTTGCCCTGCGCCTTGGCGCGCGCCTCCAGCCACCGACCGAGGAGGAGGAAGGTGGTCACGACGGCGGCAGTCTCGAAGTAGAGGTGAACTCCCTTGTCTGCCATACCCATATCAGTCATGGCCTGACCGGTGAGCACGCCCACGGCCGACCACAGATACGCCGCGAGCACCCCGATCGAGACGAGAGCGTCCATCGTCGAGGCTCGGTGGCGGGCGTTGATCGCTGCCGCACGATGGAACGGCCAGGCGGCCCAGAGCACGACTGGCGTGGTCAGGATGAACTGCCACCATGCGTTGCCGGGCACATCACCGAGGGCCGGCACCATGGCCAGCAAGACGACGGGGAGGGTGAGGATCGCGCTGATCAGCGCCCGCCGCTTGAGGACGGCGTGCGGTGCAACGTCGTGGTCGAGGTGGTCGAGCGCCCGGTCGTGCACGCCGTCGTGGTCCATGGTGTTGTGGTCCATGGCGTTGTGGTCGAGAGCGTCGTGTGACGTCGCGCCGGCGGGTCCCGCCGTATGCCGTGTGCTCCGGCCCCTGCTCGGCTGCCGGGGCGCGATGATCTCAGCGCCGTAGCCGGTGGCTCGGACGGTGCCGAGGATCTCGTCGATCGTGTGCGGGGCGGCGAAGCGCACGTGCGCCTTCTCGGTGGCGAGGTTGACGCTCGCCTCGACGCCCTCGAGTTTGCCGAGCTTGCGCTCGATCCGGGCCGAGCAGGAGGCGCACGTCATCCCGGTGATCGCGAGATCGACCTCTTCGGTTTCGGCTGGGGCAGTGTGGGTTTCAGTCATTGTCATCAACTCGATGCCGTGTCTGTGATTCGATTCAAGTCAGCTGCGCACCAGGCGCGCGATGGCCGCGGCCGCCTCGGTGACCTTGGCGTCGGCGGCTTCGTCGGATTCGCGGGCGGCGTTGACGACACAGTGACCGATGTGATCCTCCAGCAGCCCGAGGCTGACCGCCTGCAGGGCCCGAGTGACTGCGGAGACCTGGGTGAGGATGTCGATGCAATATGTGTCGTCCTCGACCATGCGGGCGATGCCGCGGACCTGCCCCTCGATGCGCTTCAGGCGTCGCAGGTAGTCGTCCTTGTCGCCGCTGTACCCGGCCATGCTGCCTCCCGACAGTTGGTTCATGCCTCTGACAAGAGCATACCCCCATGGGGTATTCCAGCGGACATCCCGAGGTTCCTCGGGAGGCGGGTCACTCGCCCAGGTGGTCCACGAGGGTCGCGGCGAGGCCGACATATGACGCGGGCGTCAGGTCCCGTAGTCGCGCCGCGACGTCGTCCGGCAGGCCGAGGCCGCCGATGAACTCGCGCAGATCCGCCTGTCCGATTCGCCGGCCCCGGGTCAGCTCCTTCAGTCGTTCGTAGGGATTGGACATCCCCGGAACCCCTTGTGCCGCAAGGGCACGCATCGCCGACTGGATGGGTTCGGCAAGCACCTCCCAGTTGGCGTCGAGGTCGGCGGCCATCGCCTCGGGGTTGGCATCGAGGCCGGCCAGGCCGCGGCTGACGTTGTCCAACGCGAGCAACGAGTGGCCCATCGCCGTGCCGATATTGCGCTGCATCGAGGAGTCGGTCAGGTCCCGCTGCTGACGCGAGGTGACGAGCGTCGAGGCCAGCACGTCGAGCAGCGCATTGCTCACCTCGAGGTTCGCCTCGGCGTTCTCGAAGCGAATCGGGTTGACCTTGTGCGGCATCGTGCTCGACCCGATCGTGCCCTGACCGCGCACCTGCGCGAAGTAGCCGAAGGAGATATAGGTCCACACGTCGGTGCACAGGTTGTGCAGGATCCGGTTGAATCGCGCCAGGTCGGCATACAGCTCCGCCTGCCAGTCGTGGCTCTCGATCTGCGTGGTGAGCGGATTCCACGTCAAGCCGAGGGACTCGACGAACTCGCGACTGATCGTCTCCCAGTCCGCGTCCGGCACCGCCGCCAGGTGCGCCCCGTAGGTCCCGGTCGCGCCGTTGAACTTGCCGAGGAACTCCGCCGCGTCGATCCTGCGCACCTGACGGCGCAGCCGCCAGGCCAGGACAGCGAGCTCTTTGCCCATGGTCGTCGGGGTGGCGGGTTGGCCGTGGGTATGGGCGAGCATCGGCGTCTCGCGCAACTCACGGGCCATCGCCTCGAGCTGGTCGAGCAGGGCCTGAGCCTTGGGGAGCCACACCGCACGCGTCGCCCCGCGGATCATGAGCGCATAGGAGAGGTTGTTGACATCCTCGGACGTGCAGCCGAAGTGGATGAGTTCACTCATCGTCTCCGCCTGTGCCGGGGCGATCGCGGTGAGGCGCTCCTTGAGGAAGTACTCGATCGCCTTGACGTCGTGCTGGGTGACCCGCTCGATCTCGGCGAGTGCCTCGATGTCTGCTGCGCCGAACTCGTCGACGATCGCCCGAAGGCGGCTCTTCTCGTCCTCGTTGAGCGTGCCCGAGCCGGGTATGACGCCGCGCTCGGTGAGGAAGATCAGCCACGCGATCTCGACCCGCAAGCGCTCCCGGTTGAGGGCGGGCTCGGAGAGGTGGTCGATCAGCGGTGCGACGGCACTGCGGTAGCGGCCATCCAATGCGCCCAGGGCGGCGTCGGTGTCGGCGAGACTCGGCATGCCGACAATCCTGCCAGCCACCCACTCCGATGCCGAGCGCGCCCACGGGAGAATGGCTCCATGGGTCACCCTGTTCGCCTGCTGTCCGCGTCCGTCGACATCGCCGCGCCCCCGGCAACCGTATGGCGCATCGTCACCAACGTGCGCCGGACCGGTGAGTGGTCGCCCGAGTGCCGAAAGGTATTGGCGCCCAAGACAATCGGTGCCGGGTCACGTTTCGTCGGGATCAACCAGCGCAGGCTCATGCTCTGGCCCACCAACGCCAAGGTGGTGCGCTTCACTCCCGAGCGCGAACTGGCATACCGCATCGCCGAGAACGGCTCGACCTGGAGCTACTCTCTGGAACCGATAGACCACGGCACCCGACTGACCGAGGCGCGCGAGGCAGCCGACGGCATCACGGGCTTCGCCCACGTGTTCACCAAGCTGTTCCTGGGCGGTGAGGCGCACACCAGCGAGCTCGACGACGGCATCCGCGCTAGTCTCGATCGCATCAAGGTGATCGCCGAGCGCGAGCGGCCCTGAACGGTCCGGCGCCGTCACACGGTCCGGGAGCGCTGTGCCAGTTCGGCTTTGACGTGCTCGACGATGCCGGGCACGGCGGCTTGCATCTCCTCGTAGGTGCGGTCGAACGCCTTGTCGTTCCAGGCATACCAGGGATCGTCGACATCGAGTTCGCCGGCCTCGACGGCGGCCGGGTCGAAGCTGCGGATCAACCGGATGTGCTCCGGCGACCCGCCCGCGAGGCGCTGCAACGCCCGCAGGTGGCCGGAATCGGCAGCCAGGACCAGGTCGCGCTCAGCGAGCCAGTCCTTCTCGATCCGCCGTGCCCGGTGGGCGGCTCGGCCCCAGTCGTCGTGGCCGTTGCGCTGCAACACATCCAGGGTCCGGTAGTCGGCGGCATTGCCCGACTCCTCGGATGACGTGCCGGCCGAGTCGACGGTCACGGCGTCCGACAGCCCCTCGCGGTCGAAGGCCTCGCGGAGCAGGAACTCGAGCATGGGGGAGCGGCAGATGTTGCCGGTGCAGATGACGCAGACGCGGTAGGTCACGACCCCATTGTCGGTCACCAGACGGACCTCACGTGACGGGTGACCGGCCGGCGAGGGGGCGGATCGTGAATCTGCGGTCGCGGATCGCGTCGATCAGGTAGGGCAGCGCGGCCACACTTCCGGAGCGGTCGATGCGTTGCGCGTTCGGTCCGTCGAGGGCGCCGCCGTCGTGGGTGAGGATGACCGATCCGGGGCGCATGCGGCCGGCGATTCGTTCCGCCGCACCGCGCGGGCCGTGGTCGCGCACAAAGCCTTCGACACAGTCGGTCCAGAACGTCGACCGCAGGCCGATGTCGTCGACACTCGCGCGCACCGCGTCTGACGTCCAGCCGCGCGGCGAACGGAACAGGCCGGTCGTGGCCACCGCGACGCTCGCGAAAGAGCGCTCGCACGCGGTGATCTGGCCGTGCACCTGCTGCTGCGGCAGGCCATCGAGCCACAGGTGATCCTGGGTGTGGTTGCCGATGACATGCCCGCGCGACGCGATCTCGTGAACCAGGTGGGGGTGGGCGAGGGCGTTGCGTCCGATGAGGAAGAACGTGGCGCTGACGCCGGCTTGATCAAGCCGGTCGAGGACGGCGGGGGTGTATGTGGGATCGGGGCCGTCGTCGAAGGTCAAGAAGACCTCGCGCTCGTCGGTCTCGACGCGTCCGATGGCGCCGGGTTCGACCCGCAAGCGTCGCGCGAGGGAGTCCGTATGCGGACCCGCCGACTGCCGGTGGGCGGCCCACGCGCCTCCGCCGGTCACCGTGAGCAGGCAGGCGCCGGCACCGTCGAGGAAGTGCCTCCGGGTGATCCCCACGCTGCCCTCTCCTGCCTCGAACGACCCAGGAATACCCGGTATGCGGCGATCGTATGTCGGGATCGCCGCGACGCCAAGCGTCGTGACTGATTCGTCACACCGAGCGCGTCGGCGACTCCAGCGAGACGGTGTGCTGGAATCCGTCGCGACCGTCATCGCGATGGCTGACCATCACCAGCGTCCGGGTTGACGAAGCCTGCACCAGGTCGTTGATCACCTCTCGTGCTGTCGCCGAATCCAAGTGTGCCACAGGCTCATCCAGCAAGATGGCCGGCCGTCCGGAGACGAGCGCCCGGGCCAGGCCGAGTCGCGCTCGCTCCCCGCCCGATATGCCCCGACCGCCCGTGCCGAGCCGGGTGTCCAGGCCGTCCGGGAGGCCGGCGAGCCATTCGCCGAGGCCGGCGAGCCGCAGCGCGTCGCGCAGCTCGTCGTCGGGCACGGCGACCCCGGCCGAACGCGGGTCTCCCGCGTCGTTTCCGCCCGGAGCGGCGAAGCGCAGGTTCTCGCGCAGCGTCGAGGCGAAGATGTGCGGTGTGTCGTCGACGACCGCGTAGTGCCGCCGGGTCGCCGCGAGGTCGGTGCTCAGGGCGTCGGCCTCCCCGATGGCATAGCTGCCGGTTTCCGGGTCGAGGTGGCGGGCTAGCACGGCGAGCAGTGTCGACTTGCCGCTGCCATTGGGCCCGACGATCGCGAGATGCTCGCCCACGGGCAGGTCCAGGTCGAGGGGATCGAGGGCGAGGGGGCGCTCCGGTGACCATCGAGCCGAGATGTCCCGCAGGGCGATTCGGGCACCGGGGTCCGTGGCGGACGGGGGAGGGGAGCCCGCGTCGGCCGGGGTGTCGAGGGCGCCGGCCACCGC
>NZ_HG764815.1:736007-751100 GCF_001050535.1 Nostocoides australiense Ben110
GCCGGCCGCGAGCGGCACCAGGCCGGCCGCGGTGAGGGTCGCGGCGGCCCGCGCCTTGGGCACGGCGGAAATCCCGGCGGCGACGAGGGCGGCGCCGAGGCTGATGAGGGTCTTGTCCATGGTGGTTCTCCTGCTCCCCCGGGGTGCGGTGCACTCTCGTCAACGCTCGGAACGCCGCGGGTGTGCCGCGTGTCCCCGCCGCCCCGCCCTCAGGCCGGCCCGGGGCCGGGGACGGTGATCGGGCAGGAGCGCTCACCCGCCAGCCGGGTGCGCAATGCCCAGGCCAGGAGGGCGATGCCGGCGATCCCGAGGTAGGGCTGGATGGGAGCGAACCACTGCACCGCGCCGGCCGAGCCCAGCAGGAGGAGCGCCACCTTGTTGCAGACCGGGCACCCGACGGCGAAGAAGGACAAGGCCCCGCCCATGGCTCCGCGCCGGTTCACCTGCGACTCGGCGGGCACCGCACCCGGCTCACGGACATAGGTCGCGAAGAGCAGTCCGCTCAGGAGGGCCGTGACCGCCATGACCGGCCAGGACCACCAGGTCGGCGGGATCGAGCGGCCGATCACGGGGTTCGCGATCATCGCCGTGCCCAGGCTGATGAACAGTCCCGTGGCCAGCGTCGCGACGGACGCGACGAGCGAGCGCCTTGCGGACCATGTCGACAGCATGCCCCCTAGGGTATCTGACCCGCCCCGACGTCGCCCTTCTACGATCGTCACCATGCGCGCGATCACGATCCCCACGCCCGGCGACCCGGAGGCTCTTGTCCTGGCCGAGGTCCCCGACCCGCAGCCCGCGGCCGGCGAGGTGCGGATCCGCGTCGCTGCGGCGGGCGTCAACCGTGCGGATGTCATGCAGCGCAAGGGTTTCTATCCCCCGCCGCCGGGCGCCTCGGCATACCCGGGCCTGGAGGTGAGCGGCACGATCGACGCCCTCGGCGAGGGGGTCGAGAGCTGGCAGGTCGGCGACGAGGTCTGCACGCTGCTGTCCGGAGGCGGGTATGCCGAGCTGGTCACGGTCCCCGCTGGTCAGGTTCTCCCGGTGCCGCCGGGCGTCTCACTGCAGCATGCGGCGGCCCTCCCGGAGGTTGCGTCCACCGTCTGGTCCAATGTCTTCCTGACCGCGAATCTTCAACCGGAAGAGACCATTTTGGTCCATGGCGGTTCGTCCGGAATCGGGACGATGGCCATCCAGCTCGCCCGGGCCGTCGGCGCGCGCGTCGCCGTGACCGCCGGCTCCGCCGAGAAGTTGGAGGTATGCCGCGACCTCGGCGCCGAGATCCTCGTCGACTACAAGGAGGAGGACTTCGTCGAGCGGCTCAAGGCAGCCACAGACGGCCACGGCGCCGACGTCATCCTCGACAACATGGGCGCGAAATACCTGTCCCGCAATGTCGACACGCTCGCCGTCAACGGCCGCCTCGTCGTCATCGGCCTGCAGGGCGGCGTCCAGGGGGAACTCAACCTCTCCACCCTGCTGACCAAGCGGGCCGCCGTCATCGCCACCTCCCTGCGCGCCCGCCCGGCGGCGGAGAAGGCGACGATCGTCGCCGCCGTCCGCGAGCACGTCTGGCCCCTGATCGAGGCCGGCGAGGTCCGCCCGGTCATCCAGGCGACCTACCCCCTCGCCGACGCCCCCCGGGCCCACCGCGACCTCGAAGCCAGCCAGCACATCGGCAAGCTCCTGCTCCTCCCCTGAGCCGGGGGTGGTTGCGGGCTCTAGCGCTCGTCCAGGACCCACTGGGAGAGTGAGAGTTCGCTCATCCCGGCCGGCGCTGAGGCGATGACCTCCCCAGTGTCGGCGCGCGCCATCGGTGAGCGGGCCGCGGCCCTTCCAATCCACCGTCGGTGGCTCCGGCTGACCGGATGTGATCGTCTCGCTTTCGGCCAACCAGTCGGTCAAGGACAGGGCCACCTGCCGCCAGTGCCCGCCGGCCCCGCGCTGCAGACCGAGCAGGTCCTCGGCGCCTTCGCGCGACCCGGTGAGCAGGAAAGCGGCCCGGACCAGGGCGGCATACCGAGCCCGGAAGGTCATCGGTCGCTTCTCCACATGGGCATGACTTCTCCACGGTGCCAGATCGGCGTGGGGGTGGCGTCGTGACCAGAATGTGATCCGCCGCGACATACCGCGTATTGCGCTGAGCGAAATACCGGGTATACGCTCGCGGCAACTGGTCGGATACCGGGTATCACGGCCACGGAACGGGAGGACGGCCATGTCGGTCAAGTTGGGACTGCTCGCACTGCTCGCCGAGCAGTCGATGTATGGGGCGCAGTTGCGCTCGGAGTTCGAGGCGCGCACGGGGGGGACCTGGCCGCTGAACGTCGGCCAGGTCTATACGACGCTGGCCCGGCTCGAGCGCGACGGCATGGTCGCCCAGGACGCGCAGGCCGACGAGGAGGGGCGCATCCTCTATCACCTGACCCCGCTCGGGCTCGAGGAGGTCACCACGTGGTGGCGGACCCCGGTCGACCGCGACGAGACTCCGCGCGACGAGTTGGTCATCAAGCTGGCCCTGGCCGTCACGACCCCCGGGGTCGACGTGCCCGCCGTGGTGCAGACCCAGCGGACCGCGACCCTGCGGCATCTGCGCGACCTGACCCGCCTCAAGGTGCAGGCCTCCGATCAGCAGGCATCCAGCGACGGCACCTCCAACGACCTGGCCTGGCTGCTCGTCGTCGAGAACCTCATCTTCGCCGCCGAGTCCGAGGTCCGCTGGCTCGACCACGTCGAGGCCCGCCTCGCCGCCGAGGCCGCGCGCCCTAAGCGGGCCGTCGCCTCGACCGACGCGGCGGCCGCCGAGGACGCCGAATATCGCACCGCCGCAGCACGATCCGCCAACACCACCACCACGAGCCAGGGGGCCCGGAAATGACCGCACCGATCCTGCACATCGTCGACGTCACCCGCACGCACGGCGAGGGCGAGACCGCCGTCCACGCCCTGCGCGGCGTCAGCCTGGACGTCTTCCCGGGCGAACTCGTCGCCGTCATGGGGCCCAGCGGCTCCGGCAAGTCCACCCTGCTCAACCTCGCCGGCGGCCTCGACAAGGCCACCAGCGGCCAGGTGCTCATCGAGGGCGACGAGGTGGGCGCGCTCGGCGCGAACCAGCTCGCCTCGCTGCGCCGGCGCCGGGTCGGCTTCGTCTTCCAGGACTTCAACCTCATCCCCTCTCTCACCGCCGCCGAAAATGTCTCTCTCCCACTGGAACTCGACGGCATGTCGGTCAAGGAGGGTCGTCGCGCAGCGCACGAGATCCTGGAGATCGTCGGCGTCGCCGAACTCGCCGACCGCTATCCCGACAAGATGTCCGGCGGCCAGCAGCAACGGGTCGCGATCGCGCGCGCCCTCGTCGGCGACCGCCGCCTGGTCCTCGCCGACGAGCCCACCGGCGCCCTCGATTCCACGACCGGCGAAGGCGTCCTGAGGGTGCTGCGTGATCGCTGCAACGCCGGCGCCGCCGGGCTGCTCGTCACCCACGAAGCCCGGCACGCCGCCTGGGCCGACCGGGTGGTGTTCCTGCGCGACGGCGTCGTCGTCGACACGACCGGTTCGCCCGAAGAGGCCGAGACTCTCCTCGTCGGATCGGGGAGCTGACCACGATGTCGGCCACTCTCACCGAGCGCCCCACGGCGCCCGCGAACCCACCGCCCCCCGTCGCCCGCGGCGGCAGCCGAATGCAGCGCTGGCTCAACTCCTGGCGGGTCTCCCTCAAGATGGCGCGCCGGGATGCGTTGCGCTACAAGGGCAGAAGCGCGCTGGTCATCCTCATGGTCGCCCTCCCCGTCGCACTCATCGTGGGCGGCCTGACGCTTTCGGCCACCAGCTTCACGTCCGCCGCCGAGGCCCTGCCGCGCACGCTCGGCTCGGCCGTCGCCCGCGTCGACACCATCCAGACCACGGTGGTGCAGCAGGGCGTTGACGGATCCAACTCCTATCAGGTGAGCGGCCCGAGCCCCGAGGACCAGCCTCCGAAGGCCAAACCCATCCCGGGCGTCGATCCCGAGACGGGCCGGCCGAGCGAGATCGCCGCGGCCCTCGGCGTCTTTCTCGGCGGCACCGTCAAGGCCGTCGAGAGCGGCGACTTCCGCTGGCACGACGGGGACCGGCGGCCCTGGGGCGATGCCACCTTCTTCGACATGAAGCAGGACTTCGGCGAGCGCGCCAAGCTGACGGACGGGCGTTGGCCGACCGACAATTCCGAGGTCGTCGTCACCCCCCGCGCGGTCCATGAGGGGCTGCCGACGAGCGGGACGATCACCCTCACCGTCGGCGGCGAAGACCGGGTCGTCACGATCGTCGGGCAGGCGGACGTCGCGTCCGCCTGGGGCGGCATGACCATGCTCGCCACCACGAAACCGTGGGTGAGCGAAGGGCCGTCAGGGCCGGCGAGTGCGTCCTATCTCCTCTTCCGCGACGCTCCGTTCACCTGGAGCGAGGTGCGCAACGCCAACGAACACGGCCTGAGCATCACCAGCCGCGAGGTCATCCTCAACCCGCCGGCGGCGTCCGAGTTGCCCGCGGACATCTACCAGCAGGACGTCGAGAACGCCAAGAGCCTGCGGATCGCGGCCGCGATGCTCGGCGCCACGCTCTTCCTCCTGACCGCTCTGCTCGTCGGGCCCGCCTTCGCGGTCAGCGCGGGCCGGCAGCGTCGCAGCCTCGCCCTCGCCGCGAGCAATGGCGCCGAGACCCGGCAACTGCGCCGCAGCGTCCTCGCCTCGGCCGTGGTCCTCGGCGCGATCGCCGTGCTCATCGGGGCTGCCTTGGGCGCCGCTGTTGCCCTCGCCGCCGCCGCGATCTGGACCCGGATGCGGCCCTGGGATCAGATGTTCGGTCCCGCCGAGATCCCGTGGCTGGGCGTGCTCATCGTCGTCGTCTGCGCCGTCCTGGCCGCCCTCTTCGCCGCACTGATCCCAGCACTCAAACTCGGTCGCCTCGACATCGTCGGGGTGATGAAGGGGCAGAACGTCTCGCCGCCGATCAACCGCAAGCTGCCGATCGTCGGCGCGGTCCTCTTCGCGCTCGGCGTGGTCGGTGTCTTCGGCGCCGTCGTGCAGGAGTCCGCGGTGATGGCAGCTCTGGGGGTCTTCGGTCTGTTCTTGGGCCCGATCTGCCTGATCCCGCTCCTGCTCGTGGCCTGCGGCAAGCTCGCCTCGCGCTTCTCCGCGCCGGTCCGCATGGCGTCGCGCGATGCCGCCCGGCAGCGCCACCGCTCCGCACCCACCGTTGCAGCGGTGATGGCCGGCGCCGCCTTGTTGTCGACCTTCGCCGTCGCCCTCGCGAGCGATACGAAGTTCCAGGCCAAGCTCTACACCCCGCGCAATATCGCCGGCGAGGCCTCGACGTGGGTGGACCCCGCGACTATGCCGGCTCTGCTGGCGTCACTACAGGCCAACGCCCCGACGTGGCGCACGGCCGAGCAGCGCTACATCGCCGCCGACTACGGCACGCCGGGAGCGGAGAAGAAGCCCACTGAGGAGCCCTTCCTCAGCGTCCAGCCTCCCGGCTGCACCGTGGCCGACACGATGCCGAACTACGAAGGCGCACCCTCTCCAGAGACGGAGAAGTGTGCGGTGGCCGGCACCAACGGCGGCATGTCCATGCGCGCCGGCGTCATGGTCACGCCCGCTGCGGAGATCATCCGCCGCGTGGGCGCCACCGGCGCGCAGGCCCAGGCCATCCGCGATGGTGCCGTCCTCGTGGGCGATCCGGCCTGGACCTCGGGCGGCAAGGTGACGCTGGCCTACGGCGGGCAGCCCATCCCCACCGATGCCAACCCCACCGGGCCGGCCCAACCCACGTGGTCCAAGAGCACGGCATACCCCGCGATCGTCATCGACGAAGCGACGTATCGGCGCGGGGCCGTCGAGAGCTACACCGGCGTGGTCCTGACCCAGGAGTTGGTGGAGAAGCTGAAGCTCCCGACCACGATGAGCGGGCTCTACATCTACGACCCCAACGGCCCCATCTCCAAGGACGCCGAGGACAAGGTCAACGACAAGCTCGGCGAGGACATGCGCATCCAGGTCGAGCGCGGCTTCCAGCGCAACGACTGGAAGATCATGCTCATCGTCTTCGGCATCGCCGGCTTTCTGCTGACCACTGTCACCTTGATCAGCACGGCGCTCGCGTTGGCGGAGCAGCAGGCCGACATGGGCACCCTCGCCGCGGTCGGCGCGACCAAGGGCACCCGGCGCCGGTTCGCCGGAGCGCAGGCGGCCACCGTTGCTCTGGTCGGAGTCGCCCTCGGCACACTGATCGGCCTCGTCGCGGGCGTCGCCATCGCCTACCCGAGCACCTCGCGTGGCTGGGACGAAGCGCTCCAGAAAGAGGTCACGCTGAGCCCGACGATCGGCATACCGATCTGGCACCTGCTGTCCATCCTGATCGGCGTCCCGCTCGTCGCAGCGCTCGTCGCCGCCGTCAGCATCCGCCGCGCCCCGCACGTCACGCGCCGGGGCAACTGACCCCGACGAGTCACAGCGACGAGCGCGGCCGGGCCTCGCAGGGGAGGGTCCGGCCGCGCTCCTAGCCCGTCGCCCCCCGCCGCGAAATAGGGCCGCCCCTTCGCGAGCGTCTCGGTGCAGGTCTTGGCCTCGCCCTCGAAGTCGGGGAAGTGGTTGCCCTCCGTCAGCCCGCCCCAGTGCTCCCTCAGGCAGTTCGCGGACAGCTCGAGCGGCAGTTTGGGCCCGAAGACGGCCATCACGTTGGTCATCATCACGGTGCTGTTCTCATAGGGGTTCGCGCTGCACCAGGTTGCCGGGCGGCTGGCCCGGCCATCGGCCCGCCGTCAGCCAGGAGGACGGGCCACGGACTGCCGCTCGATCAACCGCACCGGCAAGCGATGGTTCATCGGGGCGCCGCTCTCTCCGCCGAGGCGATCGAGCAACTGACGTGCCGCCAGGGCTCCGATCTCCTCGGTCGGCTGCGCGATGACTGTGAGAGGCGGGTCGACAACCTCGGCCCAGGGCGCATCGTCGAATCCGATGAGCGAGACCTGGTCAGGGCATCGGACGCCGGCATCACCTAGCCCCTGGAGGACACCCAGGTTCAGCAGGCTGTCGAAGGCCATGATCGCTGTCGGGGGCTGGGGGAGCCGCATCAACTCTCGAGCGGCCGTGCGCGCGTCACTCTGCCGGAAACCGTTGGCGACGACGTAGTCCGGGACATGCGCGATGCCGGCGGCCTCGATGGCCTCGAGATATCCGGCGGTTCGTGTCCCAAGGGTGGTCGCCGACATCCGCCGCAACCGCCCCACGTTCCCGGACCGCAGCTCCTCCGCGTGCTCGGCCCCACCGCCCGTGACCACCGCGATCTGCCGATGCCCGCGATCGAGCAGATAGGTCGTCGCCTCGTGCGAGGCCGCGCGGTTGCGGATCCCGACGGAGTCGACCTTGAGCCCACGCAGCCGCCGATCCAGCAGGACAACGGGTATGCCGGAGTCCGCCACGGCACGGATCTGGGCGACGTCCGCCACCTCGGTGGGCGAGAGGATCAGCCCGTCGACCCGGCGGGAGGTCATAACCCGCAGGGAGCGGCGCTCGACCTCGATGCTCTCCTCGGTGTTGGCCAGGACGAGGTCGAAGCCAGCCTCGGAGAGCACTCGGCTGACACCGCGCAGCACCAATTGAAAGAACTGGTTCTCGATGTCGGCGACGATCACGCCGATCGTCTTGGTCGACCCGGTGATCATGCTGCGCGCCACCATGTTCGGGGTGTACCCCAGGCGTGCGGCGGCTTCATCGACCTTGCGGCGGCTCGCCTGGCTCACCGAGCCATAGCCCCCGAGCGCCCGGGCGGCGGTGGCCACGGACACCCCAGCGGCTCGGGCGACGTCGATCACCGTCACACGCGAACGGACCTCCGACGCCATGCTCGCGACCCTATCCCGGCGCCGGAAACCCCGCGAACTTTCCCCTTCTCGAGGTATTGACAGCCGATCGACGAAGGTGAGAACGTTATCGCATCGGCTCATTGAGAACGTTATCAGTGCGCCCCACAAACGCTCCCCCGGCCCTGCCGGGTCCACACATCGGTTACACGACGAAGGACAACCCCATGACCCAGGTGCTTGACCTGAAGCCCATTGATGCCGACACCGAGGAGAAGCTCAGCGGCGCCATCGCCGAGCGCGACCGGATCCGCGAGGTGGTCGCGAAGGCGGTCGAGGACGGCCTGACGAATATCTGGTTCGTCGGCGCCGGCGGCTCCCTGATCTGCAGCTACCCGGCCCACTACGTCTTGCAGCAGCACGCCTCGGTCCCGACCTTCCAGCTCCAGAGCGACGAACTCAACTGCAGCATCCCCAAGCTGATGGGCAAGGGATCGCTGGTCGTGCTCGCCTCCTACACCGGCAAGACGAAGGAGACTGTTGAGGCCGCCAAGACGGCGTCCGGCACCGGCGCCACCGTCATCGCCGGCGCCAAGGAGGGCAGCCCGCTCGCCGAGGCCGTCTCCATCGCGTTCTCCGGCAAGAGCGACCTCTTCGAACTCCTCGTCGCCCTGGCTGTTCTCGAGGCGACCGGCGCCGACCTGCCCTGGGACGAGATCGAGACCGGTCTCGCTGCCCTGCCGGCAGCCGTCAAGGCAGCCGTCGAAGAGGCCGACGCCGACCTCGCCTCCATCGCCGAGGACTTCAAGGACGACCCGGTGACCTATGTGCTCGGCTCCGGTCCTAGCTACGGCTGGGCCTATGGGATGGCGATGTGCTTCCTGCAGGAGATGCAGTGGAAGCACGCCGCCGGCTTCAACAGCGGCGAGTTCTTCCAGGGCGCCTTCGAGGTCATCGACAACGACTCCGCCGTCATCCTATGGCTGGGCGAGGACGCCTCTCGCCCCATGGGCGAGCGAGCCCAGGCCTTCCTGAAGACATATGCCGCGCGGGCCCGGACGATCGACGTGGCCGCCCTCGAGCTGCCCGGCGTTCCCGCGAGCGTTCGACCGATCGTGTCCCCCCTCGTCGTCGGTGCCCTGGCCAACCGGCTGGCGCAGCGCTACGAGCACACGCGCAACCACTCGTTGGAGAACCGCCACTACATGTTCAAGGTCGACTACTGATGACGACCGCCGCGACGCAGCCCGACGGGCTGCTCAACTTCGACGCGGAGCGCTATGTGCGTATCCAGTCCGGCGCGGTAGCGCGCGGACGGGAGCTCGGAAGCGCGCTTGCGCAGCGGTATGCCGCGGGACGGGTCGAGGAGGTCGTCCTCCTCGGCACCGGCGGCGCCGGCATTCTCATGGAGCCTGCCCTGCGGTTGGCCGAGAGCCGGTTGTCGGTTCCCGTTCGGCTGCGGCACCCCGCGGAGGAGTTGGCTGCGGGCGGTCCCGGGCTGGGAGCCGGAAGCGCGGTCGTGATCCCCTCGCTCTCGGGGACGACCAAGGAAAGCGTGGCGGCGCAGGAGCTGGCACACCGCCACGGCGCCTGGACCGCCGTGCTCACCGCACACGGGGACTCGCCCCTGGCACAGGCTGCCGACCTCACCCTGGTCAACGAGGCCGCCGACGACACCTCGAGCGAGTCCTTCTATCTGCAGTCGATCCTGGGCATTGCCGGGCTGGCGGCGGAAACCGACGACTGGGGCGCCGCCGGCTCCCTGGGCGCCCACCTCGAATCGGTTCCGCAGCACCTCCTGACGGCCAAGACGGCATACGAAGACCGGGCCGAGCAGGCAGCGCATTTCCTCGCCGAGCGCGACTACCACATCATCACCGGGGCCGGATACGCCTGGCCCGAGGCGCACTACTACGGGATGTGCATCCTCGAGGAGATGCAGTGGATCCGCACCCGGCCGGTCCACGCGGCGCACTTCTTCCACGGCACCCTCGAACTGCTCGAGGCCGGCTCCTCACTCGTGGTCCTCGTCGGCCGCGACGAGACCAGGGAGCTGACCGACCGGGTCCTCGACTTCGCGCGCACGATCACCGAACACATCCTGGTGATCGACACCGCGGATGCCGATCTGGGGCAGCTGCCCCCGGACGTCTCGGCGGCCATGGCACCCGTGGTCGCCGCGGCGCTGCTGGAACGTGTCAGCGCGCACCTCGAGGTCCTGCGCGACCACCCGCTCACGACGCGCCGCTACTACCGCCGGATCGATTACTGACGTGGCTCCCCGGCTGCTCTGCCTCGGTGACAACGTCGTCGACCGCTATGTCGACACCGGCGTGATGTATCCCGGCGGGAACGCGCTCAATGTCGCGGTGCACGCGCGCCGGCTCGGCACCGACGCGGCATACCTCGGGGTCACCGGGGACGACGCGGCCGGGGACCTCGTGCGCTCCGCACTCATCTCAGAGCGGGTCGACGTGGCACGCGTGAAGACCCGGCCCGGTATGACGGCATACGCGGACGTGCGACTCATCGAGGGTAACCGGGTCTTCGGGCACGGCGATCCCGGGGTGTCCCGGTTCGTCCTCGGGCCGGACGAGCTCGCGGATGTCGGCGCATTCGACCTGGTGCACACCGGCGAGTGCTCCGGCGTCGAGGATCAACTGCCCGCCATCGCGCAGGCGGCGGCGCGCCTCTCCTTCGACTTCTCCGAGCGGCCGTGGGAGTACATCGCGCAATTCGCCCCCATCGCCGATATCGCCATCGCATCGCTGCCCTCGGGTGAGCACGGGACGGCTGTCGACTACGGCCTGCGGATCGCCGCACTGGGGCCACGGATCGTCGTCGTCACCGGGGGCCCGCAGGGTGCATGGCTGATCAGCGACGGGCAGGTCGCGCACGCGGCCGCCGGCACCGGGCCGATCGTCGACACACTCGGCGCGGGCGACGCGTTCATCGCCCGCTTCCTGACCGGTCTGCTGCGGGAGGAGCCGTCCGCGCACGCGCTCGCCGCGGCCACGGCATACGCGACCGACGCGTGCGCCACCTTCGGAGCGTTCGGCCATCCGGGCGCTCCCATCGAGACCCCCGCGCCGGGCGTGGAGCACCCGGCGTGGGCCCAGCAACAGCCCCGCAACTGACGGAGGAAACCATGACGCACCGCACCCGCACCACTGCCCTCATCGCCGTCACCGCCGCCGGCGCACTCGCCGCGTGCGGTGGCCCCGGGACGGCGACCGACAAGACGTCGGCCGCCCCACAACTGACGGCCTCCGCGACCACGAAGGAGGGCACGCTCAGCATCATCACCAAGTTCGCCGACCCGAAATACGCTCCCTACTTCGAGAAGGTGGCCACGGCATACCAAAGCGCCAACCCGGGCGTGAAGGTCGACCTGCAGCAGGTCGGGGACCAGCCATTCAAGGACAAGATCCGCGTCCTGTCCGCCTCCAAGCAGCTGCCCGACATCTACTTCTCCTGGGCCGGGGACTTCGCGAACAAGTTCGTGCGCGCCGGCCTGGCCGCCGACCTGACCTCCGTGATCGGGCCGGACACCGACTGGGGCAAGACCTTCTCGCCCGCGGCGCTCAAGGCGTTCCAATATGACGGCAAGTCCTATGGCGTGCCGATCAACCTCGACGCGAAATACATGGCCTACAACACGGCGATCTTCGACAAGGTCGGGGTCACCAAGCCGGCCACGCTCGAAGACCTGCTCAGCACCTGCGGCACGCTGAAGGCGGCGGGCTACACCCCGATCGCCTTCGGCAACCAGTACGGCTGGCCGGCGATCCACTTCATGACCCAGCTCAACGCGATGGACGTCCCCGAGGCGACACGCTCCACCGACTACAACCCGGCGACCGGCGCATTCACCGACGGCGGCTACGCCAAGGCGCTCGAGCAGTTCAAACAGATCAACGACGCCTGCTTCGAATCCGGAAGCAACGGCCTCTCGCACGAGACCGCGCAGGCGAACTTCCTCTCGGGCAAGGCCGCCATGCACTTCCTGGAGTCGGTGGAGTTCTCCGGGCTGACCGAGAAGGGCGGCGCCCCGGCGGACCTGGCGAACAACTGGGACTTCTTCCGGCTGCCGCCGGCCGGTGACGCCGCGGGCGACAAGGGCGCCCTCACCGGCGCACCCGACGGGTTCATGGTCAACTCCGCCAGCAAGAACGCCGCCCTCGCCGTGGACTTCCTGAAGTTCATGACGAGCAAGGAGAACGGCGCCACGATGACCAAGGACATCGGCTGGCTCAGCTCGGTCCAGGGCACCGCGACCGCCGAGAACTCCTTCCCGCAGCTCGAGACGGCGCTGAAGGACATCAGCTCCGCGAACAGCTTCGCGATCTGGCTGGACACCGTCACCAACGCCGAGGTCGCCAACGCCTATCTCTCCGGCGTCCAGGGCATCCTCGACGGATCCCAGACCCCGGCGGACGTCATGAAGGGCGTCCAGAGCGCGGCCGAGAAGGCCAAGAAGTCGGTCGGCTGACCGGCATACCCCCTCGTCGGGGGGTGGCCGCGCCGCAATAGCCGGCCACCCCCCGATCCGCCATATCGCCCCCGGGCGAAGGAGGATCAACGCATGGCGTCAACGACGACGCGACTACGTGGCCTGGTGTGGGTCGTCCCCGCGCTGGCCCTGTTGGGGATATTCGTCTACTACCCCATCGTCGAGAACATCCGGCTCAGCTTCTACAGCTGGAACGCCTTCTCCCCCAATCCGGTCTTCGTCGGGTTGCAGAACTACACCGACGCGGCGGCCGACCCGATCTTCTGGCGCTCGCTTCGCAACAACATCGCGTATGCCGTGGTGTCGCTGATCTGTCAGGTCGGCTTCTCGCTGTGCCTGGCCGCCGTTCTCGAGGAGTTCGTGCACCAGAAGCTGCGCGGGGTCCTGCGGGTCATCTATTTCATCCCCGCGGTCATCTCCATCACCGTGTCCGGCATCCTCTTCTCCTTCATCTACAACCCGCAGTTCGGGCTGCTCAACCGGCTGCTCGGCGCGATGGGGCTGGAGCGTTTCCAGCACGCCTGGCTCGGGGAGCAGAAGACCGCGATCTGGAGCATCATCGGGATGAGCCAGTGGCAGTCCATCGGCTATACGGCCGTGCTCTTCGTCGTCGCCATCCAACGGATCCCGAGGGAGCTGTATGAGGCGGCGAAGGTTGATGGGGCCGGCGCCGTGCGCTCCTTCTTCTCCGTGACCATCCCGATGGTGCGCGAGATGACCACGCTGCTCATCATCCTCACCGTCTCGGGCGCCTTCCTTGTCTTCAACGAGGTCATGGTCATGACCGCCGGCGGACCCTCCGATTCCAGTCAGGTGCTGGGCACCTGGCTCTACCGCAATGCCTTCCTCGCCGACAACATGGGTTATGCCTCGGCGATCGCGACGGTCATCTTCGTGCTGACCTTCGCCTTCGCCATCCTGCAGATCCTGGTCAGCCGGCGCCGCCGCGTGGAGATCTGACATGACCGCCGTGACATCGACATCCGCCTCGACCCCCATCGCCGCCAACCGCGCCACCCGCGGCCCCGGCTGGATCCGCCGGGCCATCGCCCAGCTCTTCGTCGGACTGATCCTCGTCCTGCTCGTGCTGGCGGTGATCTATCCCCTGCTGTGGATGGTCTTCTCCAGTTTCAAGAACAACTCCGAACTCTTCGCCAACCCGTGGTCGCTGCCCGGTGAGCTGCGATGGGGCAACTTCGAGCGGGCCTGGAACGCCGGCGTCGTCCGCTTCTTCGTCAACAGCACCTTGGTGACCGCCGCCTCCATCGTGACGACCACGTTGATCTCGGCGTGGGCGGCATACGGCCTGGTCCGGGTGAACGTGCCCTTCTCGGGCCCTATTACGGGGCTGCTGCTCGGGGGGCTGATGGTCGCCCCGACCGTCGCCTTGATCCCGCTGTTCGGCCTGCTGCAGCGGTTGCACGTCTATGACTCCCTTTGGGCGCTGCTCATTCTCTATACCGCCTTCCGGATCCCGTTCACCACCTTCTTGATCAGGGCTTATCTGATCGACATGCCGAGGGAGATGGATGAGGCGGCCTATGTCGACGGGGCGACCCGCACGCAGATCTTCTGGCGACTGGTGCTGCCCGTATGCCGCCCGATCCTGGTCTCCGCGGCCCTGCTGCAGGCGCTTTTCGCGTGGAACGAGTTCGCGTTCGCGCTGGTCTTCATCTCCAACACTGAGAACAAGACCCTCCCGGTCGGCTTGATGGACATGCAGTCGCGCCTGCTCACCGAGTGGCCGGTGCAGTTCGCGGGCCTGACGATGGCGGCGCTGCCGATGATCATCTTGTTCCTGATCGGGCAGCGGCAATTCCTGCGCGGCCTGACGGAGGGCATGGGCAAATAGGCCGCCACGGCTCGGACGTCGGGGGGGGGTGCGGCAAGATGGCGTCATGAGCGAGCAGCAGACAGCCGGCCGGCCCGGCGAGGCCCCAACCGAGCAGCAGAACCCGGATCGGGTCGTCGTCCTGACCCCCGAGGGGATGGGGGTACACGACCCGAGCGACGAGGAGCGCAATCCGTCCGAGCTCGTCGAGCAGCCGGCGAAGGTGATGCGGGTGGCCTCGATGATCAAGCAGTTGCTCGAGGAGGTGCGCTCCTCGCCGCTGGACGATGCCGGCCGGGCCCGGCTGGCCCAGATCCACCAGCGCTCGATCGCCGAGCTCAAGGACGGCCTCGCCCCCGAACTCGTACAGGAGCTCGACCGGCTTGCCCTGCCCGTCGGTGAGGGCAGCACCCCGAGCGATGCCGAGCTGCGGATCGCCCAGGCGCAATTGGTGGGCTGGCTCGAGGGGCTCTTCCACGGCATACAGGCCGCCTTGGTCGCCCAGCAGATGGCCGCCCAGGCGCAGCTGCAGCAGATGCGTCGAGAACTGCCCCCGGGGCACCCCGCCGCCGTCCCGGAGCAGCAGCCGATGCCCGGGCCGGCGGCCCGGCCGGGCAATCCGCCGTTCGTCGTCCCCTCGGACGGCGTGGGCGGCACCGGACAGTATCTGTAGAAGTCAGGGGCGGCCGGGCGCCAGCCGCACCCGGCCATCGCCGGTCACGCTGAAGTGGACAGCGGCCAGGTCGGGGATGACGGCATCGGCGTTCGGGTCGGCGACGAGCTGGTCGTATGCCGTGGTCGTGGTCACCGCGAGGGTGGCGCACCCCGCCGCGCGCGCGGACTCCAGGCCGAGGGGCGCGTCCTCGACGACCAGGCAGTCGCGCGGGTCGGCGCCGAGGCGCTCGGCGGCCA
>NZ_HG764815.1:751200-771778 GCF_001050535.1 Nostocoides australiense Ben110
CCCGCCGGTCGCGGCGCGCGAGAGCGGTTGCCAGTTCGTCGCGGAGGGCGGCCGCCCGGGCGCGCCGACCGGCGGCATCCTCAGCAGGCGGCAGCGGATCGTATTGCGCCACAGCGGATCTCGTGCCGAGGGCGGAGGGGAAGAAGACGTCGAAGAGGTCGTCGAAGAGCCGGCGTTCGCTGCTGCGACGCAGCAACGCGGAGGCGAACCCGGCCCGCAGGCGCTCCCGGTCGTCATACCCCAGCACCTGCGCGGCTGCGGCGGCGTCGACGAGATCGGAGGTTCCGGTCGAGATGCCGTGCGCGCGCAACGCCCGCCCGAACGCGACCAGTCGCGCGGTCGGCGCATCGGCGGGGGGCGCGGCCATACTGCCCTCACAACTCCAGGGCGTGGCTAGCCCGCTCGATGTCGTCCTGATGCTTGAGGAGGACACCGAGGTTGTCGCGGACATGCTCCGGCGTCATGTCGTCGGTGCCGAGGGCGATCAGGGTGCGGGCCCAGTCGACGGTCTCGGCGACCGACGGCGACTTGCGCAGCTTGAGCATGCGAAGCCGATTGACAAGGCGGACAACGGATTCGGCGAGGTCGGCGGAGAGGTCCGGCACGTGCTGGCGCACGATGCGCTGCTCGAGTTCGGCGTCGGGATAGTCGATGTGCAGGAAGAGGCAGCGGCGGCGCAGAGCCTCGGAGAGCTCGCGGGTCGCATTGGAGGTCAGGACGACGAAGGGCGGCCGCTCGGCGCGGATCGTGCCCAGCTCGGGCACGGTCACCTGGAAGTCGCCGAGCACCTCCAGCAGCAGGCCCTCGATCTCCTGGTCGGCCTTGTCGAGTTCGTCGACGAGCAGGACTGTCTCGCTCCGGGCGCGCACGGCCTTGAGCAGGGGCCGGGGCAGGAGGAACTCCTCGGTGAAGATGTCGGTGCGCAACTCATCCCAGGCCTGACCCTGTTCGGCGGTGATCCGCAGCAGCTGCTTGGCGTGGTTCCACTCGTAGAGCGCGCGGGCTTCATCGACGCCCTCGTAGCACTGGAGCCGGATCAGTTCTCCCGCAACGGCTTCGGTGACCGCCTTGGCAAGTTCGGTCTTTCCCACCCCCGCCGGACCCTCGACGAGCAGGGGCTTGCCGAGCCGGTCGGCGAGGAAGACGGTCGTGGCAATGGCGTCGGAGGCGATGTAACCGACACCCGTGAGGCGGGCGGCGACATCATCGACAGAGGCGAAGCGTGGCTCAGGCACGCTCCCAGTCTGTCACCGGCCTCGCGGGCGCAACGACGCCAGTCAGTAGAGTTCCCGGCTGGTGGCCCAGTCGCGGGGCCCGAGGGAGCCGGCCGCGTAGGTCTCCATGGGAATCGTGCTGTCGGAGAAGGCTTTCAGGACCGGCTCGACGATGCGCCGGCATTCCTCGGCCGAGTCCCCGCGCAGCGTGAGCAGTTGGGAGCCGTCGAGGATCTGGCCGAGGACCTCGCCGTAGGCCTGCATCCGCGGCGGGGCCAGGGTGGCTTCGAGAGCCTTCTGTTCCAGGTCGAGGGGGTCGCCTTCGGCGTTCATGGTCATGATCAATGAGACGGTGCCCGGCTTCAGGCCGATGACGAGCATGTCCGACCCGGACGGCCCGGCGAACCCGTGCGGTATGTGCGCCACGTCCCGGAAGTGACCACGATCTCCTTGCGCATCCGGCCCAGGGCCTTACCGCTGCGCAGGATGAACGGCACGCCCGACCACCGGTTGTTGGCAACCTCGATGGTCATCTCCGCGAGAGTCTCGGTCCAGCCGCTTGGGGTCGACGCCCGGCTCCTTGATGTAGTCAGGGATCTTGCGCCCCCCGATAGAGCCCTTGGTGTAGCGCGCCCGCCGGGCAGCTGTTTGCGGCTCGCCGCCCCAGAGCCGCATGGCGCGCATGACCTGGGCCTTCTGGTCCTGCAACTCCTGGGCGTCCAGCGTCGCGATCGACTCCAGGGCGAAGATCGCGAGCACCTGGATGAGGTGCTTTGGATCATGTCCCGCAAGGCGCCGGCGGTGTCGTAGTAGCCGGCCTTGATGTATGCCGAGTCCTTGCTCGCCGCGCGGGTGACCGTCTGCAGGGCCTGGACCGTGGCGAAGGAGTCCTTGATGCGGGCCTTCCATTCGGCAGGGGTCATCTCGACCCGGTCCGATCCGACGATGCGCAACGTCCGGTCCCGCTCGGCCATGAGCAAGGTGGCGATACCGGGCAGCAGCAGCCGATGGGTCAGATCACCGCCCGCGCCGAGGATGAGCAACGTGGTCGCCGGTTTCGTCGGCGTGGCCATGGTGTCGATCGTTGCACGAACAAGGCACCCGGGGACCTTCCCGGCTCCTCCGAGTGGGTTGTGCGGTTACAGTGCAAACGGCCCGATCGCCGGGTCGATGGCGATCCGAGGAGTGCGAATGGCCGACGGCATGGGTGCGATCCCGATCGAGGGGGGCACTGCCTTCCGCGTGTGGGCGCCGCACGCGGACACCGTGTCCGTGGTGGGGTCCTTCAACGACTGGGACCCGGCGGTCAACCCGCTCAGCGCCGAGGGCAACGGTCATTGGTACGGGGAGGTGCCGGGTGCTCACGCGGGCCACGAATACAAGTTCCAGATCCGCAACGGGCAGAACGAGCTCCTGCGGATCGACCCGTATGCCCGGCAGGTCACCAGCTCTGTCGGCAATGGCGTGATCTACGACCACGGCGCTTTCGATTGGCAGGGCGACGACTTTCGCCTCCCCTCCCACGACGATCTCGTGATCTACGAGATGCACATCGGATCGTTCTATCGTCCCGACGACAGCCACGTCGGCACCCTCGAGTTGGCGATGGAACGCTTCGACCATCTCGACGCCCTCGGGGTCGACCTGATCCAGTTGATGCCCGTCGCCGAGTTCGCCGGCGACTTCTCGTGGGGCTACAACCCGGCGCACATCTTCGCCGTGGAGTCCGCCTACGGCGGCCCCGACGCGTTCAAGACCTTTGTGCGAGAAGCGCATCGGCGTGGAATAGGTGTCGTCCTGGACGTGGTCTACAACCACTTCGGCCCGAGCGACCTCGACCTGTGGCAGTTCGACGGGTGGAGCGAGAACGACAAGGGCGGCATCTACTTCTACAACGACGATCGGTCACAGACCCCGTGGGGCGACAGCCGGCCGGATTACGGCCGCGAGGAGGTGCGGCGCTTCATCCACGACAACGCGATGGCCTGGCTGCGGGACTACCGTCTCGACGGGCTGCGTTTCGACATGACTCCGTTCATCAGCTCCGTGAACGGCGGTGAGGTCGACCTGCCGGACGGGTGGAGTCTGATGCGCTGGATCAACACGACTGTGCGCGAACAGTTTCCGGATTGCATCACGATCGCCGAAGATATGCACGACGACCCGAGCATCACGCGGACCGAAGAACCCGGAGCGGGCTTCCACGCGCAATGGGATCCGGCGTTCGTCCACCCCGTGCGGGAGGCCGTCACGGCCGACTGGGACGGGGACCGGTCGCTGGAGTCCGTGTGGGGATCGATCACGTCGAGTTTCAACGACGACGCCTTCCAGCGGGTCATCTTCACCGAGTCCCACGACGAAGTCGCCAACGGCCGGGCCAGAGTGCCGGAGGAGATCGACGAGAACGATCCGACCGGATGGAACGCCCGGAAGCGGTCCACGCTCGGTGCGGCGCTCGTCTTCACGGCGCCCGGAATCCCGATGCTGTTCCAGGGCCAGGAGTTTCTCGAGGGCGGCTGGTTCCGCGACGATGTGCCACTGGACTGGGATCAGAGCAAGGAGTTCGTCGGCATCAGCCGCTTGTATCGCGATCTGATCCGCCTGCGGCGCAACGGCGACGGGCAGTCCCGCGGGCTGAGGGGACGCGGCGTGGGTCTGCTCGTCGGTGACGAGACCGCCAAGGTGCTGGCCTTCCACCGCTGGGCGGACGGCGGCCCGGGCGACGACGTCGTCGTCGCCGTGAACCTGTCGGCGCACCCGGCCGTCGGCCTCGCGGTGCCCTTCCCGCGGCCGGGCGGGTGGAGTCTGC
Organism: Nostocoides australiense Ben110; assembly: GCF_001050535.1. GTDB lineage: Bacteria > Actinomycetota > Actinomycetes > Actinomycetales > Dermatophilaceae > Nostocoides_A > Nostocoides_A australiense. Next base: position 755,224 of record NZ_HG764815.1, read on the forward strand.
GGCTGAGCAGTGACGCCCAGGTCTACTGCAGCGACTTCGGCGACGGCGGGATCGGTGCGCTGGAGGTCGGCGGCGACGGCGTCGCGCACGTGGATCTTCCGGCCTATTCGGTGCTCATCTACAGCCAGGACCAGGCAGGCTGACCGCATGGGGGACGCCGCGCAGCACTACGACCTCGTCGTCCTGGGCGCGGGGTCCGGGCGCGTGGTGCTCGGGCCGGATCTTGCGCACCTGCGGGCCGCTGTCGTCGATCACGGACCGTATGGCGGCACCTGCCTCAACAGGGGCTGCATACCCAGCAAGATGTTCTTGCACGTCGCGCGGGCCGCGGCCGGCGTGCCCGATCTCGCCCGGCTCGGAGTCGACGCCCGAGTCGAGAGGGTGCGCTGGGACGACATCCGGGACCGGGTTTTCGGCCGGATCGATCCGAATGCCGCTGCCGGCCCCGCCGAGGTGCGCTCGGCCGGCGTTGATGCGTATGTCGGCACGGCCCGCTTCGTCGCGCCCGGTCGCCTCGTCATCGAGGAGGGGTATGGTGTCACGGAGGTCACGGCCGAGCGGGTCGTCCTGGCCACCGGCGCTCGGCCCGTCGTCCCGGACGTCGTGGCGAACAGCGGCGTGCCCTTCGTGACGTCGGACGACGTGATGCGGCTCCCGGCCCTGCCGGAGCGTCTCCTCGTCATCGGCGGGGGAGTCATCGGCGTCGAGATGGCAACTCTCTTCTGCGGCATGGGAGTCCGGGTCACGGTCGTCGACTCCGTCGAGGCCCTGGTCCCCACGTTGGGGGCGGACATCGCGCGCCGGTTCACGGACATGGCCCGCACCCGGTGGGCCCTCCATCTCGGCGCCGAGGTGACGGCGGTGGAGCAGGGACGCGACGGCATCCACCTGCGCCTCGACGACGGGACGGCGTTGACCGGTGACGCCCTGCTGGTCGCCACCGGCCGTCGGCCGAACAGCGACGGCTTCGGGCTCGAAACGATCGGGGTCGACATCGATCCGGACTCGGGCCGGGTGCTCGTCGACGACTTCGGGCGCACGAGCGCGGACGGCGTGTGGGCCCTGGGCGACGTCTGCACCGAACGTCAGCTGAAGCACCTGGCGAACGACCAGGCACGCACGCTACGTCACAACCTGCTTACGCCCGACGATCTGAAACCCTTCCGCACCAAGGCAATTCCCTCGGCGATCTTCTCTCAGCCCGAGCTCGCCCAGGTGGGCTACCTGCTCGAGGAGGCCCAGAAGGAGGGTCACGACGCGGTGGCGTACACACAGCGGCTGAGCGACACGGCATACGGCTGGGCCCTGGAGGACACGACATCGGTGTGCACCGTCGTCGCGGAGCGGAGCACCGGCGTCGTGTTGGGCGCCCAACTCATGGCGCCCAACGCATCATCGCTGATCCAACCGCTGACCGACGCCTGCGCGCGGGGACTGCCGGCGCGCGAGATCGCGACGACACAGATGTGGATCCACCCGGCCGCGACGGAACTGATCGAGAACGCTCTGCTCGGTGTTGCGGATGCGGCAGAAGGAGATTCGAGCCATGGTGACCTATGACGTCAACCCGGCCGGGGTGAAGAAGTGCAAGGAACTCATCGCGAAGAAGCGCTATGTCCTCGACTCCGAATGGGGCGACGCCGCACCCGACGCAGACGCTGAGAACGCCTTTCTCGACAAGCACTCATGGGACGACTACAGCGGGTGGCACCTCGGCCTGACCGAAGGGCCCGGCGACGAGACCAAGGCCCGCTACGCGTTCGGCTTCGGCGACTTCACCAAGGTGCATCGCTCCGCCCTGATCGCCTGCGTGTATCGCGCGGCGCAATGGCGGCACAAGAAGGTCGAACTCGCCGCCCACCAGCTGCTCCAGGAGTTCGACAAGGCAGCCGGGATCGAGTAACCGCCCATCACCCTGTTGGCGAGGTCCGCTGCGTGGGCTTGAGGGCGCCGAGGTCGGCCCGGCATCGGGATTCGAAGGTGTCGAGCTCGTCGAGAGCGGCATCCAGGTCGCGACGGCGGGCTTCCAGGTCGGCGCGACGCTCGTCGATCTGCCCCAGGGCGTACTCGAGTTGACTGCGCTTGCCGCGCGGGGCGTCATACAGGTCGATGATCGTGCGGATCTCCTCGAGCGGGAAGCCGAGCCGCTTGCCGCGCAGGATGAGATTGAGCCGCGTGCGATCCCGGCGGTGGTAGACCCGCTGCGTGCCGCGGCGTTCGGGGGAGATCAGGCCGAGGTCCTCGTAGTGACGCACCGCGCGATGGGTGATCGCGAACTCGTCGGCGATCTGCGCGATCGTCCACGTGTCACCCGGTGTCGCCTCGCTTGCCATGACCCGATATCCTGCTTTACGTTTACGTCAACGTCAAGCACGCGACCCGGGGAGCCCCTGCATGTTCGAGTTGAGCCAGCACCACGAGGATTTCCGCGCCATGGTGCGCGATTTCGCGGAGCGCGAGGTCGCACCGTATGTCGCGCAATGGGATCGCGAGCACCACTTCCCGACCGATCTGGTCCCCAAGATGGGGGAGCTCGGTCTGTTCGGACTGGTCGTGCCGGAGGAGTTCGGGGGGAGCGCCGACCCGGAGTCGGGGCCGTTCACCGCGTTGTGCGTCGCCATCGAGGAACTCGGCCGCGTCGACCAGTCGATCGGCATCACGCTCTCGGCTGGGGTGGGCCTGGGCATCAACCCGATCCTGACGTATGGCAGTGCGGCCCAGAAGGAGCGCTTCCTGCCGGATCTCGTGGCGGGCCGGGCGCTGGCGGCCTTCGGCCTGACCGAGCCGGACGCAGGTTCTGACGCCGGGGCCTCCCGCACCCGCGCCACCCTCGACGGCGAAGAGTGGGTGGTCAACGGCGCCAAGGCGTTCATCACCAACTCCGGCACCGACATCACCTCCGTCGTCACGGTGACGGCCCGCACGGGCGACACCAAGGACGGCAGGCCGGAGATCTCGGCCATCATGATCCCCTCCGGCACACCGGGATTCGAGGTGGCACCGGCATACGACAAGCTCGGCTGGAATATCTCCGACACCCACGGGCTCAACTTCACCAATGCCCGCGTGCCGCAGGAGAACCTCCTCGGTGAGCGCGGCTCCGGGTTCAAGCAGTTCCTCAAGACGCTCGACGACGGGCGGATCGCCATCAGCGCCCTGGCCCTCGGTCTGATCACGCGAATGCGGGAAGAGGCAACGGCCTACGCCAACACCCGCATCGCCTTCGGGCGGCCGATCGGTGCCAACCAGGGCGTCTCCTTCCAGATCGCCGACCTGGCGATGATGGAGGAGGCCGGACGGCTGCTGACCTACAAGGCGGCGCACCTGAAAGACGAGCAGGAGCAGGGCCGGCGCTCGGTTGCCGAGGTCAAGCAGGCGGCGGCGATCGCCAAGCTCTACACCTCCGAGGCCGCGGTGACCGCCACCCGCATCGCGACGCAGATCTTCGGCGGCAACGGGTTCATGGAGGAATACCCCGTCGCGCGGTTCTATCGCGATGCCAAGATCCTCGAGATCGGTGAGGGGACCTCGGAGGTCCAGCGCATGGTCATCGCGCGCAACCTAGGCTTGCCCTCGTGAGCACCGACGCCACGCCCGACCTGGGCGTCGATCCCAACGCCGACCCCAAGGTCGCGGACGTCCGCGCCCGGCTGCACGCGGCATACGACGCCTCGGCGACGCCGCCCCCCGCTGCGGCGGACAAGCTGGCCAAGCAGAACAAGCTGTATGTCCGGGACCGCATCGCCCTGCTGGTCGACGAGGGCAGCTTCGTCGAGGACGGGCGCTACGCCAATGCGCTCGCCAAGGGTCTGCCGGCCGACGGTGTCGTGACCGGGCGCGGGCTCGTGGAGGGCCGGCCGGTCGTCGTCATCGCCAACGACCCGACGGTCAAGGCCGGTTCGTGGGGCTCGCGGACGGTCGAGAAGATCGTGCGCGCCACGGAGATGGCGCTGCGCGAAGAATTGCCGGTCTTCTGGTTCGTCGACAGCGCGGGGGCGCGCATCACCGACCAGGTCGAGATGTTCCCGGGGCGCCGCGGCGCCGGCCGCATCTTCCACAACCAGGTGGCCCTCTCGGGCAAGGTCCCGCAGATCTGCTGCCTCTTCGGCCCCAGTGCTGCCGGGGGTGCCTACATCCCGAGCTTCACCGACCTGATCATCATGGTCGAGGGCAATGCCTCGATGTATCTCGGCAGCCCGCGTATGGCGGAAATGGTTGTGGGGGAGAAGGTTTCACTTGAGGAGATGGGCGGTGCGCGGATGCACTGCACCGTCTCCGGTGTCGGTGACCTGCTCGCGCACGACGACACCGAGGCCATCGAAATGGCGCGCCACTACTTCTCGTATGTGCCGCAGAACTGGCACACCCCGGCGCCCAGCTACCACCCGGAGCGGCCGGTCGAGCCGCTCACGCGGCATACCGTCCCCGAACGCGAATCGGTGCCCTTCGACATCCACGACGTCATCGACGGGCTCGTCGACGAGGAGTCCTTCTTCGAGATCAAGCCGCTGTTCGCGCCCGAACTGGTCGTCGGATTCGGCCGGATCGAGGGCGAGACGGTGGGCATCGTCGCCAACAACTCCGCGGTCAAGGGCGGGGTGCTCTTCACCGACAGCGCCGACAAGGCCACGCGCTTCATCTGGATGTGCGATGCCTACTCGATCCCGCTGATCTATCTCGCCGACGTGCCGGGCTTCATGATCGGCTCGGAGGTCGAGCGCGGAGGCATCATCCGGCACGGCGCCAAGATGGTCTCGGCCGTGTCCTCCGCCACCGTCCCGCAGTTCTGCGTCGTCGTCCGCAAGGCCTACGGCGCAGGCCTGTATGCGATGGGTGGCCCCGGCTTCGGGCCCGACGCGACCATTGCGCTGCCCACCGCGCGGATCGCGGTCATGGGCCCGGAGGCGGCCGTGAATGCGGTCTATGCGAACAAGATCGCGGAGATCGCCGATCCGGCCGAGCGGGAGGCCTATGTCGCCGAGCGCCGCCGGGAGTACGAGGAGGACGTAGACCTCGAGCGCCTCGCCGCCGACCTCGTCCTCGACCAGGTCGTCGAGCCCGAGGACCTGCGAGCCGAACTCGCCCACCGGCTCGCGTATGCCGCCCATCGGGACCGGCACTTCGCCACCAAGCGCCGCGACATCCCGCCCGTCTGAGCGGCGCACCGCCCGCAGCTGTGCCGCGAGGGAACTGTGCCGCGAGGGACCTGTGCCGCGAGGGACCTGTGCCGCGAGGGACCGGGGCGTTAGGGCTGCCTATCCTGTGCTGACCGGCCGTTTTGACTAGGGTCGTAGGCAGTGGGGCCGCCAGGGGCAGTTTCCCCGGCAGCGGCGGCCGGATGGAGGCAGCAATGGCCGAGCAGGAACGCGATCTCACTCCGTTATCGCCCCTGGGCACCGGGCGCAAACGCTCCGGCCCGGTGCGCGCGCAGCGGCCCGTCTATGTCGATCTGCTCCCGCCCTGCAACGCCGGCTGCCCCGCCGGTGAGAACATCCAGGCCTGGCTGGCGCTCGCCAAGGCCGGCGACACCCATGGCGCCTGGCATCAGCTCACCCAGGACAACCCCTTCCCCGCCATCCACGGCCGGGTTTGCTATCACCCGTGCGAAACCGTGTGCAACCGCGGGCTCATGGACGGCTCGGTGTCCATCCACGCCGTCGAGCGGCATCTCGGTGACACGGCGATCGCGGAGGGCTGGTCGTATGCCGAGCCACGCATGTCCACGGGCAAGCACGTCCTCGTCGTCGGCGCGGGACCGTCGGGCCTGTCCGCGGCATACCACTTGACCCGGCTGGGGCACCGAGTCACGGTGCGGGACAACAGCCAACTGCCCGGCGGGATGATGCGCTACGGCATCCCGGCATACCGCCTGCCGCGCGACGTCATCGACGCCGAGATCGACCGGCTGCGGCGCTACGGGGTCGCCTTCGAGCAGAACCACACCGTCACCGATCTCCAGGAGGAGATGACGGGCTTCGACGCCGCGTTCGTCGCCGTCGGCGCGCACCTGTCCAAGCGCGTCGACATCCCCAACGGAGACGCGAGCCGGGTGCTCGACGCCGTCTCGTTCCTGCGCGATGTCGAGGAGGGCGGGCGCAGCGCGATCACCGGACGCGTGGCGGTGTATGGCGGTGGCAACACGGCCATGGACGCCGCTCGCGTCGCCCGGCGCCTTGGCGCCGACGACACGATCATCGTCTATCGCCGCACTCGCGAGCAGATGCCGGCGCACGAAGAGGAAGCGGCCGACGCGGAGGAGGAGGGCATCCGCATCAACTGGTTGCGGACCATCTCCGAGATGGGGGAGGACGACCTGACCGTCGAGATCCAGGAACTGGACGAGAACGGCCGGCCGCAACCCACCGGGCGATTCGAGAAGCTCGAGGCCGACACCGTCATCCTCGCCCTGGGCCAGGAGAGCGACACCGGCTTCCTGAAGAACATCGCAGGCCTGACCTTCGACGGCGACGTGGTGCAGGTCGACCCGGTCACCTTGATGACCGGGGCGCCGGGCATCTTCGCCGGCGGTGACGCCGTGCCGAGCGAGCGCACCGTCACCGTTGGTGTGGGGCACGGCAAGAAGGCCGCCAACGCCATCGACGCCTATCTCGGGGGTGGCAAATTCCTTCCGGCACACAAGCATCCGGTTGCCGACATGGACAAGCTGCACTTGTGGTACTTCGGTGACCACGGCCGGCGGCAGCAGGGCGAGCTCGATCCCTCGGCCCGGGCGGAGGTGTTCACCGAAGTGGTGGCCGGGCTCACCTCCGAGGAGGCCCGGTACGAGGCGGGCCGCTGCCTGTCGTGCGGCAACTGCTTCGAATGCGACGGCTGCCTGGGCTCGTGCCCCGATGACGCGATCATCAAGCTGGGCAAGGGCCACCGCTACCGCTTTGACTATTCCAAGTGCACCGGCTGCGGCACGTGCTTCCGCCAGTGCCCGGTCCACGCCATCGAGATGATCGGCGAGCACGATCGCCTGCCGGGGAACGTCTTCCTCGCACCGGGCCAGGAGGCATAAATGGCAACCGCTGACCGCGTCACCATCGACGGTAACGAGGCCACCGTCAACGTCGCCTATCGGTTGAGCGAGCTGTGCGCGATCTACCCGATCACGCCAAGCTCGACGATGGCCGAACTCGCCGACGACTGGGCGGCCAAGAAACGCACCAACATCTTCGGCACGATCCCGACCGTCATCGAGATGCAGAGCGAGGGCGGCGCCGCCGGGGCACTGCACGGGTCGCTGCAGGGTGGGGCACTGGGGACGACCTTCACGGCGTCGCAGGGCCTGCTGTTGATGATCCCGAACATGTACAAGATCGCCGGTGAGCTCACGTCGGCGGTGATCCATGTGGCGGCGCGATCCCTTGCGGCCCAAGGGCTCTCGATCTTCGGTGACCATCAGGACGTCATGGCCGTGCGGCAAACCGGCTTTGCGCTGCTGTCGTCCGGGTCCGTCCAGGAGGCGCATGATCTCGCGCTCGTCGCGCACGCGGCGACCCTGCGCACGCGGGTGCCGTTCGTCCACTTCTTCGACGGTTTCCGCACCTCCCACGAACTGAACACGATCGACCTGCTCGACGATGAGGTGCTCAAGGCGCTCATCCCCGAGTCGCTCGTGCACGAGCACCGCATGCGTTCGCTGTCGCCGGAGCGGCCGTTCGTCCGGGGCACCGCCCAGAATCCCGACGTCTACTTCCAGGCGCGCGAGACCGTCAACCCCTTCTATGCCCGCACTCCGGGCATCGTCCAGGAGTGCATGGATCTGCTTGCCGAGCAGGTCGGCCGTGCCTATCACCTCGTCGAGTACGCCGGTGACCCCGAGGCCGAGCGGGTCGTCGTGGTGATGGGCTCCGGGGGAGAGACGGTCGAGGAGACCGTCAACCACCTCAACGCCAGCGGCGAGAAGGTCGGCGTCATCCGGGTCCGTCTCTATCGGCCCTTCCCGGTCGCTGAACTGGTTGCCGCCCTACCCCGCACCGCCAAGGTCGTCGGGGTGCTCGACCGGACCAAGGAGCCCGGCAGCAACGGCGAACCGCTCTATCTCGACGCCGTCGCCGCTCTGTCGGGCGCTTTCGCCGACGGCACGTTGGAGTCGATGCCACGCATCGTCGGCGGCCGGTATGGGTTGTCCAGCAAGGAATTCACGCCGGCGATGGTCGCGGGGGTGTATGCCGCGCTGGCCCAGGAGCGTCCGCCGACGGGCTTCACCATCGGTATCCACGACGACGTGGGCGGCACCTCACTCGACTACGATCCGGCGTTCGACATCGAGGACGACCAGACCCTGCGCGCGGTCTTCTTCGGCCTCGGCTCCGACGGCACGGTGGGAGCGAACAAGAACACCATCAAGATCCTCGGCGAGGACCCCAACCGCTTCGCCCAGGCCTACTTCGTCTACGACTCCAAGAAGTCCGGCGGCAGCACGATCTCGCATCTGCGCTTCGGGCCGCACCCGATCAAGGCGCCCTATCTGGTCAACACGGCCGGCTTCGTCGGGTGTCACCACTTCGGGCTGATCGACAAGCTCGACGTGCTCGGGCTGGCCCGTCCCGGCGGTGTCCTGCTGCTCGATGCGCCGATGGCGGCCGGCGAGGTCTGGGACGCCCTGTCACGGCAGGCGCAGGAGCAGATCGTCGCCAAGGACCTGCAGGTCTACGCCATCGACGCCGGCACCGTCGCCCGCAACGCCGGGCTGCCCGGACGCACCAACACCGTGCTGCAGACCTGCTTCTTCGCCATCTCCGGCGTGCTGCCCCGGGACGAGGCGATCGAGGAGATCAAGAAGTCGATCCGCAAGTCGTATGGCCGGCGCGGCCAGGAAGTGGTGCGCCGCAACGAAGCCGCTGTCGACGCCGCGCTGGAGCACCTGCACCGCATCGAGGTGCCCGACGAGGCGAGTTCGCAGCGCAACCCGCGCCCGATCGTCGCCGACGACGCACCGGAGTTCGTCAAGTCGGTCACCGCGGCCATGATGGGCGGGCGCGGCGACGCCCTGCCCGTCAGCGCGATGCCTGTCGACGGCACCTATCCGAGCGGCACGACCAAATACGAGAAGCGGCGTATCTCCGACCTTGTCGCCGAGTGGGACCCCAAGGGGTGCATCCAGTGCGGCAACTGCGCATTCGTGTGCCCGCACAGCGTGATTCGCTCGAAGTTCTATCCGGCGGTCGCCCTGGACGCGGCGCCTGCGAGTTTCGAGTCCGCACCGCTCAATGCGGCGGGCCTGCCCGAGAGCCGCTACACGCTGCAGGTCTACGCGGAGGACTGCACCGGGTGCGGGCTGTGCGTCGAGGCGTGCCCGGTCACGCCGATACCCGGCTCGAGCCGCAAGGCGATCAACCTCACCGACGTGACCGACTCTCTCGATCAGCGGATCGAGAATGTCGGCTTCTTCGAGACAATCCCGCACAACGAGCGCGCTCGCGTCGACTTCGGCACGGTCCGCGGCGCGCAGTTCCTCGAACCGCTCTTCGAGTTCTCCGGCGCCTGCAACGGCTGCGGTGAGACGCCATACCTGAAGCTGCTCAGCCAACTCTTCGGCGACCGGCTCACCGTCGCCAACGCCACCGGTTGTTCCTCCATCTACGGCGGCAACCTGCCGACGACCCCCTGGGCCCGCAACGCCCAGGGGCGCGGGCCGGCGTGGTCCAACAGCCTGTTCGAGGACAACGCTGAGTTCGGGCTCGGCCTGCAGATGGCGAGCGACCTGCATACGCAGCTTGCGCAACAGCGCTTGAGCGCCATGCGCGAGGAGATCGGCGCCGCACTGGTCGACGAGATCCTCACGGCGCCGCAGATCCGGGAGTCCGAGCTCGCCGCGCAGCGCGCGCGGGTCGACGAGATGCTCCGGCGGCTGGAGGGCGTCGAGGGCCCCATGGCCGAGGACCTGCGCAGCGTCGCCGACCACCTGGTCCGGCGCAGCGTGTGGATCGTCGGCGGCGACGGGTGGGCCTACGACATCGGGTCCGGCGGCCTGGACCACGTCCTCGCCAGCGGCCGCAATGTCAACATCCTCGTCATGGACACCGAGGTCTACTCCAATACCGGCGGCCAGTCCTCTAAGGCGACTCCCATTGCGGCCGTAGCGAAATTCGCCTCAGCCGGCAAGACGATCGCGAAGAAGGACCTCGCGCTGCAGGCCGTCGCCTATGGCAGCGTCTATGTCGCCCGGGTGGCCTTCGGCGCCGACCCGCAGCAGACGCTGCGCGCGTTCCGCGAGGCCGAGGCCTACGACGGCACGTCGATCGTCATCGCCTACAGCCACTGCATCGCGCATGGCATCGAGATGAGCAAGGGGTTGGAGCAGCAGAAGCGGGCGGTCAACTCCGCGCACTGGCCGTTGATGCGATACGACCCGAAGGTCCGTGAGCGCGGGCAGAACCCGTTCTTCCTCGACAGCCCGCGCCCGACGATCCCGCTCTCGGATTACATCTACAAGGAGCTGCGCTACCGGATGCTCAAGGCGTCGGCACCTGAGGAGGCCGAGCGGCTCCTGGAGATGGCGCAGCAGGCCGTCGATCAGCGCTGGGCGACCTACGAGGAGATGGCGACCCGCGAGGCCGCCCAGTTCCTCCCCGACTCGCGGAAGAAGGACTGATGGATCTGCACACGTCCTACCTCGGACTGCCGTTGCGCAGCCCCCTGCTCGCTTCCGCCTCGCCGCTGTCACAGACGGCGGACGGGGTTCGCGAGCTGGCCGACGCAGGCGTGGGGGCAGTGGTGCTGTATTCGCTCTTCGAGGAGCAGATCCGGCTGCAGGAGTTGCGCGACTTCGAGGTCAGCGCGATGCACGAGGACTCCTTCGGGGAGGCGACGTCCTATTTCCCCGAGGTGGAACTCGGGACGGACGGCGCGACGCCCTATTTGAAGCACCTCGAGAATTGCGTTGCGGCCGTGGACATTCCGGTCATCGCGAGCCTCAACGGGTCGAGCCTCGACGGCTGGTCCGATATGGCCAAGCGGATGGAGTCGGCCGGCGCGGCGGCCATCGAGGTCAATCCCTATGCCGTGCCGGGCAATCTCGACGTCTCCAGTTCAGGCATCGAGGAGCGCCACGTCGAGATCGTCCAGACGGTGAAGGCGGCGGTCGGCGTGCCGGTGGCGATGAAGCTGTCGCCGTTCTTCTCCGCCACGGGGGCGATGTGCCGGCAGCTGGACGAGGCGGGCGTCGACGGGCTGGTGCTGTTCAACCGCTTCCTGCAGCCCGATATCGACATCGAGACCCTCGAAGTCCATCCGGCGGTGTCGCTGTCGGCGCCGAACGAGGCCGGCCTCGCGCGCACGTGGGTCGCCATCCTGCGTGGTCGCGTGCAGGCGTCGCTGGCGGCGACCACCGGTGTCGAGACGGGTGCCGACGTCGCGAAGTACCTCCTCGCCGGCGCGGACGTCGTCATGACGGCCTCAGCCTTGCTGCGGCACGGACCGGGTTATGCCGCAGTGCTTCTCGCCGAACTGGCCGCGTGGATGGAGCGCAAACAGTACGCCACGGTCGACGCCTTCCGCGGCCTGCTCGCCGTCGGGACCGGTGTCGACGCGTCCGGCTACGAGCGCGCCGGCTATGTCGCCGCCCTCACTCACGCCAAGGAGACCTACGGCGACTTCCTCATCCGGGACTGACACCACCGGAGAGCCCCAACTCAGGCAGAGGTTAGTGAAATCAGCACACCTCCCTAGGTGTGCTGATTTGACTGACCTCTGTTAGCAGAGGTTCCTTGGGGGGCCAGGTCGTACCAGGCAATGCCTAGCTCTCCCAACAGGTCTCGCAGGAGGGGGAGGGAGAGGCCGACGACATTGTGGTGGTCGCCCTCGATGCCGGTGACGAAGGCGCCGCCGAGGCCGTCGACGGTGAAGGCCCCGGCGACCCGCAGCGGCTCGCCGGTGGCGACGTAGGCGGCGATCTCGGCGTCGGTCAGGTCGGCGAAGTGCACGCGGGTCGAGGCGGTGGCGCCGACGAGCCCGCCGGAGCCGTCGTCACGGTCGTCGATCAGCCAGTGTCCGGTATGCAGTGTCCCCGCCTTCCCGCGCATCCGCCGCCACCGGGCGGTGGCCTCCGCGGCGTCGGCGGGCTTGCCGTGCACCTCGCCGTCGAGCTCGAGCATCGAGTCGCAGCCCAGGACAAGGGCGTCGCGCCCGCTCGCCACGTCCTCGGCCTTCGCGCGCGCGAGCCCCATGACCAGGTCCTCGGGCGCGAGGTCACCGAAGCGGGACCGCAGGTCGGCGATGAGCGCGTCCTCGTCGACCGCGCTGGGCAGGACACTCGCCTCGATCCCGACCTGGCGCAACAGGTTCCGCCGTGCGGGCGAGGCGGACGCGAGGATGAGGCGAGTGGTCGGCATACGAGAAATCTATGCCGAGCGCCATCCGTCCCCGGACAACCGGGGCAACCGACGCGCCAACTGCGACCGTGGTCGGATGTGCGAGGGGTCTGCGCCCCATATTGTCGAGTGCGTGAGTTCCGCGCCCGATCCCTCCGCGACGGCGCCCCGACGCTGGTGGCGCGCCGCTCGGGCGTTCCCGCGCGACCACCCGTGGGCGTGGGATCTCCTGACGGCCGCGCTCTTCTGGCTGATCCTGGCCTTCTTCGTGCTTCTGAGCCTGCTGACCGGGCCGCGGGAGGGCAACGAGTCGCTCGTCCCGGTCCTGGTGGTCTCGTCCCTGCACACCGCCGGCGTGGCCCTGCGGCGTCGCCGGCCGGTGACGGCGTTCTGGTTGGTCGTAGCCGGATGCGTGGTCCAGCTCGTCGCGTCGGACAACATCTTCCCGACCGACGCGGCGGTCCTCGTCGTCGCGTACGCACTGACGCGCTATTCGGACGATGTGCGGGTGCGCCGGGTGGGTCTGGCCGTATGTGCGGTGTCCGGCTTCCTCGCGGTGGTGGACTGGAACACCTTCGAACCTGGTGGTTTCACCGCGACGGCCACCGGCGGCGCATTCCTGTCCGCCTTCGTCATCACCTTCTGGATCTGGGGTGATCTGAACCGCAAACGCCAGGACCTGGTCGCCGGGCTCGAACAGCAGAACCTCGCGCTGCGCCGGGACCGCGACCAGCGGGCCGCCCTCGCGACGCAGGCCGAGCGCGCGCGGATCGCCCGGGAGATGCACGACATCGTCGCGCACAGCCTCTCCGTCGTCGTCGTGCAGTCCGATGGTGCTGCGTATGCCGCCGAGCACGCGTCCTCATGGGACCGCGACCAGGCGGCGCACGCCTTGAAAACCATTGGGGAGACGGCGCGTTCGGCGCTCGCCGAGACCCGGCGACTGGTCGGAGTCCTGCGTCAGGAGGGGGATGCCGAGGACTACGCGCCGACGAGTTCGCTCGCGCAGTTGGACGAGTTGATCGACGGGACGCGACAGGCCGGGTTGACGGTCGAGCTCGACGAACGCGGCGACCGCCGCGCGTTGCCCCGCGAGGGCGACCTGGCGGCATACCGCATCGTTCAGGAGTCCCTGACGAACGTCCTGCGTCACGCCGGGCCCGGGGCGGCCGCGCGCGTGACGGTCGACTACGGTGAGCCGGTGCGGATAGAGGTGCGCGACAACGGTTCCGGCACGGGCTCCGGCGACGGACAGGGCAACGGCCTGATCGGGATGCGGGAGCGCATCCACCAGGTGGGCGGGAGCTTCGTCGCCGGCCCCGCGCCGGGTGGTGGCTGGCGGGTGCAGGCGCTCATTCCGACGGGAACGACAGGGGAGCAGTGATGAGCGAGTCCGTGCCGCAGCCGGGCCAGAGCCCGATCCGGGTCTTCCTCGTCGACGACCAGGAACTCGTCCGTGCCGGTTTCCGTATGGTGCTCGACGCCCAGGACGATATGACGGTCGTCGGCGAGGCGGGAGACGGTCAGGCGGCCCTCGACCAGCTGGCTTCCGTCCCGGCGGACGTCGTCCTCATGGACATCCGGATGCCGCGGATGGACGGCGTTGCTGCCACGAAGGCGTTGTGCGGCAAGGGAAGCGGCGCCACGCGCGTGGTCGTCCTGACGACATTCGACCTCGACGAATACGCCTTCGCGGCGCTCAAGGCCGGTGCCGCCGGCTTCCTGCTCAAGGACGCCGGCCCGGCTGATCTGCTGGCCGCGATCCGGGCCGTCCACCGGGGGGACTCGGTCATCGCCCCCTCGACGACACGCCGGCTGCTCGACCACTTCGCCGGCGCGTTGCCGGACTCGCCCGGGGCGCCCGCCGCGGCGGATCGCTCCCGCCTGGCGCCCCTGACGGCCCGCGAGGTCGAGGTGCTCACGGCCGTCGGGCGGGGGCTGACGAATGCCGAGATCGCCGCCACGCTCTTCATGGCCGAGGCGACGGTGAAGACCCACATCGGCCGGGTCCTGCACAAGCTCGATCTGCGGGATCGGGTCCAGATGGTGCTGCTCGCCTACGAGACGGGGCTCGTCGGGGTGCGACCGCGGTCGTAGTCCCGCGGTCGCAGCCGCGCTGCCCAGGTCCAGACCGCGGTCCGATGCGGCGAACCCGGTTGTGGCGGAATCGTTGTGGGCATGACGACAACAACCGTCCGCCACCCGGATGCGCCCGCCACAACCGCCGCCGTCCGCGCCCGGCAGCTGACCAAGATCTACGGCAGCGGGTCCGCCGCCGTGCCCGCGCTGCATGGTGTCACCACCTCCTTCGCCCGCGCGGAGTTCACCGCGATCATGGGGCCCTCCGGTTCGGGGAAGTCCACGCTCATGCACTGCCTGGCCGGACTGGACGCACCGACCGATGGCCAGGTGTGGCTCGGGGAGACCGAAATCAGCGCGCTCGGCGACGACGCCCTCACCCGGCTGCGCCGCGAGCGCGTCGGGTTCGTCTTCCAGGCGTTCAACCTGGTCCCGACCATGACCGCGGCCCAGAACATCTCGCTGCCGCTGCGGCTGGCCGGCAAGCGGCCGGACCAGGGCTGGCTCGGGCAGGTGGTGGAGACGCTGGGCCTCGCGGACCGACTCGCGCACCGGCCGAGCGAACTCTCCGGTGGGCAGCAGCAGCGGGTCGCTGTCGCCCGCGCCCTGCTGACGCGTCCCGACGTGCTCTTCGCCGACGAGCCGACCGGCGCCCTCGACTCGCGCACCTCGGCGGAGATGCTGCACTTCCTGCGGGCCTCCGTGCAGGACCTCGGCCAGACGATCGTCATGGTGACTCACGACCCCGGCGCCGCGGCATACGCCGACCGCGTCGTGCTGCTGGCGGATGGTGTCGTCGCGGGCGAGATCGTCTCGCCCACAGCGGATTCGGTGCTCGACGCGTTGCGCGGTCTGGGGGCCTGACGCGATGTTGGACGTCGCCCTCGCGTCACTGCGCACCCAGGCTCGCCGGTTCATCGCCCCCGGGCTCGCGATCCTGCTCGGAGTGGCTTTCCTGACCACCAGCCTGGTGCTGGGAACGACGGCCGTCAAAGGCTTGTCCGACTCCATCGCCGGCGCGGGCGCAGGCTTTTCCGCCGTGATCTCCCCACCGTCACGGGAGGTCGGGATCATGCCCGCGTCGACCCTCGCCAAGGTCGAAGCGGTCCCTGGAGTCCAGGACGTCCACGAGGTCCGCTTCGCCGCGGTTCGCCCGTCGGGCGACTCCAGCCGCGTGGTCTTCCTCACGACGCCTCCGGCCGCGGGGTCCCGCTCCCACCTCGTGGCGGGCCGCCTGCCGGCGTCGGACTCAGAGGTGGCCATCACCAGCACGACCCGGGACAGCAAGAACCTCCGCATCGGAGATCACGTGGACTACGCCGGCGCCGACGGGCCACACCGCTTCACCGTCGTGGGCGTCATCGACACCGCCGGCGACTTCGTCTTCTCCGGTGGTGGGACCTACGCGTTCACCACGAGCGCGGCGGTCGCCGCCGTCAGCGGGGAGGACGACTTCGCCGAACTCGACGTGACCGCAACCGCCGGGACGGACCCCAAAACCCTTGTCGCGGCGCTGAACACGGCGCTGGGCGACACGGCGACGGCCCGCACTGGGGCGGACCACGCGGCATACCTGCGGGCGCAGGTGACCGGCGGCACCGACGTGCTGCGGCTGCTGCTCCTGGGCTTCGCCGGCATCGCCCTCTTCGTCTCCGCACTGGTCATCGCCAACACCTTTGCGATCCTGGCCGCCCGCCGCACCCGGGAGACCGCCTTGTTGCGATGCGTCGGCGCCACGCGCCGACAACTCCTGCGCGCGATGTCGCTCGAGGCTCTCGTCGTCGGCTTCGCGGCCTCGCTCGCGGGCGTAGCGACGGGGGCGGCGCTGGCCTGGGTGGGTATGCGGACACTGGCCGCCTTCGACAGCACGGAAGCGCTCGCCGGGTCCGGCCTGGTGGTTCGCCCTCTGGACCTGCTCGGGCCGCTGCTCGTCGGCACCGGCGTCACGGTGCTTGCGAGCCTGGCGCCGCTGCGCCGCGCCACCCAGGTGACGCCGTTGGCGGCGCTGCGCCCCGACCTCGGGGCGCCGGCTAGGGCACGCACCAGCGGCTCGCGTCTCGGCATCGGCGTGACCGCCGCCCTCGCGGGAGCGGGGCTGCTGGCCTTCGGCGGCGCCAGGCACCAACTCCTCGCCGGGCTGATCGGCGGGGGGGGGG
>NZ_HG764815.1:771878-782935 GCF_001050535.1 Nostocoides australiense Ben110
AGGCTACGGCAACCAAGGCTACGGCACAGAAGGCAACGGCACAGAAGGCAACGGCACAGCGCGCCCCGGCCAAGAAGGTCGCGGCCAAGAGGGTCGTGCCGCCCAAGGTCGAGGTGTCGAAGGCCGCATCTGCTGCGGCGCGCCGGGCCCGCAAGGCGGGCTGAGCCTGGCCCGGCCCGCCTGCGCTCGCTAGGGTCGGCACGTGAACGAGACTTCGCCGATCGATACCGTGCTGGCCGCTGTGGCGCGGCATACCGCCGCCGTGGACGACGCCGCCGCCGACCTGGACCTGACCCAGCCGAGCCTGTGCACCGGCTGGACACGAGCCCACATCATCGCTCACCTCGGGCACAACGCCGAAGGCCTGCTGCGGCTGGTCCGGGCCGCGTGTGACGACAGTGGCGAGACGATGTACGCCAGCGTTGCCGACCGGGACGCCGACATCGACCGGTCGGCCCAGTTGCCGCCGGATGAGTTGCGTGCGTTCGCGCGCGACCAGGGCGCGGCGCTGGTCGCGGCACTGCCTCGGCTGGCCGCTGCCGACCCCGCACGCGAGGTCGAGCGGGTGCCGGGTGGGCCCACCTTCCAGGCGGGCAACCTGCCGGGTATGCGGTTGCGCGAGTTGATCTATCACCACGTCGATCTCGATGCCGGCTTCGGTTTCGCGGACGTCGAGCCGGCGTTGCTGCGACGCCTCTGGGAACAGGAGATCGGCATGGTCGACACGAGCGATCCGGCCGCTCTCGGCACCGCGTTGACCCGGCTCGCCCGCGGGATGGACCCACGATGACTCCAGGATCGACCGACTACACGGGCGTCGTGGACCCGGGCGGACCGAGCGATGTGCGCGAGCTGGACCGGGCCACCATACGGAAGATGTCCGTCTCCCCCATGCACAACAACGTCTATCTGATCACCTGCCGGGCCACGGGCGAGCAGCTGTTGATCGACGCGGCCGACGACGCCGATCGGATCATGTCGTTCATCGCGGAGGGCACCGGCGCGGCATCGCACCTCGTCACCACGCACCAGCACTGGGACCACGTGCGCGCCCTCGAGGACGTCGCCCGAGTCACAGCAGCCACGACCTACGCCGGCGAGGAGGACGCCGACGCGCTCCCGGTGGCGCCCGGCGTGCGCCTGAGGCAGGGCGACACGATCACCGTGGGTGAGGTGACGCTCGACGTGATCCACCTGCGCGGGCATACCCCCGGCGGCGTGGCGCTCGCGTATGCCGACCCCGGCGGCATCACCCACCTCTTCACCGGGGACTCGCTCTTCCCCGGCGGCGTGGGCAACACCAAGCTGCCCGGCCAGTCGTTCGAGTCGCTGTATGCCGATGTCACCGAGCGCATCTTCGATGTCTATCCCGACGACACGTGGTTCTATCCCGGCCACGGCAACGACTCGACCATCGGTGCCGAACGCCCGCACCTCGAGGAGTGGCGCGCCCGCGGCTGGTGACCCATAGCACGGCCGACGACCGTGGCTACCCGTAGTGGTACCTGCATGCGGCGATGCGCACCTGGTCACCGTCGATCTTGTAGACCAGCCGATGCTCGTCCGTGATGCGGCGTGACCAGTAGCCGGCGAAGTCGTGTTTGAGCGCCTCCGGCTTGCCGATTCCCTCGTTGCCGTTGCGGGTGATGTCGGTCAGCAGGAGGTTGATGCGCTTGCGGACCTGACGGTCCTGCCGCTGCCACCAGCGGTAGCCTTCCCAGGCGTTCTCGTCCCAGACCAGCAACACGTTCGGTCGGTCTCGATGAGGTCGTGGGGGTGGCCCTGCCCAGCTTCGAGGCGCTCCATGGCATCGAGCAAGCGCCGGGCGTTGGCGGGTGACCGCATGAGATAAGCCGTCCCCCGAAGCGACTCGTAGTCGGCAAGGGAGACGATGACGACGGGGTCGTGCCCGGCACGGGTGATGACGACCTCCTCAAGGCGGGGTGCTCAGTCGAGCAATGGCCTTGGTCGTGTGCGAGGGAGCGACGCTATGACGTCGCTACCTCACCTGACCACCACCGGGACTGGCGAACGCCTACCCTGCTCGGGTGACTGCCGCCGACCGTGTCCCCGCGCCGTTATTGGTGCTCGCGGGCATCGTCTCAGTGCAATTCGGCGGGGCGCTTGCGGCGACCTTGATCCCGCACATCGGGGCGGCCGGGTCGGTCACCATGCGGCTGCTCTTCGCGAGCGTCATCCTCTGCGCGGTGGTGCGGCCCCGGTTGCGGGGGTATAGCGCGGCAGCCTGGCGCACGGTGATCCTGTTCGGGCTCGCGCTCGGGCTGATGAACTTCGCCTTCTACGGCTCGCTGGCGCATCTGCCGATCGGGGTGGCGGTGACGATCGAGTTCATCGGGCCGCTGCTGCTGAGCGCAGTCCTCTCGCGCCGCCCCTCGGACTATGTGGCGGTCGCCGGCGCCGCGGTCGGGGTGGTCCTGATATCCGAGGCCCTGCACGTGCCCTTGGATCAGCTCAGCTGGGCCGGGATCCTGCTGGCGCTGACCGCGGGGGCGTGCTGGGCGGCATACATCATCCTCAGCGGGAGGACCGGGGCCGCCTTCCCCAAGCTCGACGGGCTCGCGATCGCGATGCTCATCGCGACCTGCTTCGTCGCGCCCTTCGGGCTGGCCACCGTCGGCGACTGGAGCGCGCCGCTGCTCGCGAAGGGGCTCGGCATCGCCGTGCTCTCCTCGCTCCTGCCGTATTCGCTCGAGCTGATCGCGTTGCGCCGCATGAGCGCCGCGGTCTTCGGGATCCTGCTCAGCCTGGAGCCGGCGTGCGCGGCGCTGGCGGGGTTGCTCGTGCTTGGCCAACGGCTGCACGTCTGGCAGTTGCTGGGCATGGCGCTCGTCGTGGGCGCGAGCATCCTGATCATGGGCGGCGGAGGCACCGAAAAGGATCCGGCCGAGGCCGCGGCCACCTGAGTGGACGCGCGGCCCCGGCCGCACCGCATACCGGCTTCTAGCCCGCCTGCCTTCAGGCCTCCAGGCGCGCGTCCCGCTTCGACTTCCAGAGGCTGGCGATGGTGGTGACGCCGAGGATGACCACGATCGCGCCGAGCGAGACGGCGATCGGGATCTCGGGCACGCTGACGTGCTCGCCGCCGTTGATGAACGGCAGCTCGTTCTCGTGGAGGGCGTGCAGCAGCAGCTTGACACCGATGAAGGCGAGCAGGACGGCCAGGCCGATGCTCAGGTAGACGAGTTTCTGGAGCAGGCCACCGAGCAGGAAGTACAGCTGGCGCAGACCCATCAGCGCGAACAGGTTGGCCACCAGGACGATATAGGGCTCCTTGGTCAGGCCGTAGATCGCGGGGATGGAGTCGAGCGCGAAGAGCAGGTCAGTCGTGCCGAGCGCGAGGATGACGAACAGCATGGGCGTGGCGACCCGGCGGGCGTTGACCCGGGAGAACAGCTTCGTGTCGTGGTACTCCTTCGTCGAGGGAATGCGCTTCTCGACGAACTTCATGAACTTGTTCTCTTCGTATTCGTCATCATCCGATTCGCCGCCGCTCGCCAGTTTCCACGCGGTGTAGATCAGGAAAGCAC
This sequence comes from Nostocoides australiense Ben110, assembly GCF_001050535.1. Taxonomy (GTDB): domain Bacteria; phylum Actinomycetota; class Actinomycetes; order Actinomycetales; family Dermatophilaceae; genus Nostocoides_A; species Nostocoides_A australiense. The sequence continues at coordinate 775,427 of NZ_HG764815.1, forward strand.
CGAAGATGTAGAACACCCAGGAGAAGTTGTTGATCGCCGCCGCGCCGGCCCAGATGAACAGGCCACGGAGGATGATCGCGATGACGATGCCGATCATCAGAGCGAACTGCTGAAGTCGTTCCGGCACAGCGAAGTTCGCCATGATCAGCAGGAAGATGAAGAGGTTGTCGACGCTGAGGCTGTACTCGGTCAGCCAGCCGGCGAAGAACTCGCCCGACAGTTTGCCACCTTTGGTGACGAGCAGGGCGATCCCGAAGGCCACGGCCGCACCGATGTAGATACTGAGGGCGACGACGAGTTCCTTGGTCGACGGGCGGTGCGGATTGCGCATGATCCACAGGACGTCGAACGCCAACACGGCGATCGCAATCCCGATCGTGAGCCACCACGCCCAGGTCGGTAAGTTCAGTTGCGTCTCATTCGCCGCAGCAAGCATCGTGGTCAAAGCAGGGCCCCTTTCGGACATGACGTGATTCAGTCCGAAGGTCTCTCCCGCCCACGAGTGGACCGCCGCCCCGGGTCCGGTGGGACCGTGATGACGAGGCGGACGTGTCGGGATACTCCCCTTCGCGTTCGCAGAGTCTAGCGCCTCCGGCGAGCAGACTCCGCCGCCCGCTCACGGGGCCCACCCTACGCGTTCGCAGAGTCTAGCGTCCGCATTGAATTAGGCCGCAAGCGTCCGCTCGGAGGCCCACCCTTCGCGTTCGCAGAGTCTAGCGTCCCGCATCGAGTTGGGCCGCAAGCGTCGGCTCGGGGGCCACCCATCTTGCTCCCCCGGTCAACCGGGTTGTCGGTCCAGGCGTGAACACTGTGGAAGTCCGAGTGAAGGAGGGCGCCATGCGCCGGTTCCGTATGTCAGTCCTGTCGGCCTGCGTGCTCAGTGCGGCGCTTGCGCTGCTCGGGTGTGGTGGTTCCTCGGCCGTGGCTCCGGTGGCTCCGATGGCGCCGGCGCTGGCGCCGGGGGTCAGCGTCTCGTCGCAGGCCGGCGCGCGCAGCTTGTCCTTCCGCATCGAGCGGCTCGCCGGAGCCGATCGGTATGCCGCGGCGGCCGCGATCAGCCGTGAGTTCCAGCCCGGCACGTCACACTGGGTGGTCATCGCCAGTGGCGAGCTGTGGAGCGACGGCGTCGCCGCCGGCCCGGTGGCGGCCAAGCTCGGTGCTCCGGTCCTGTTCGTCACGAAGTACAGCGTGCCTAAGGCGACGGCGCAGGAACTCGACCGGCTGCGACCGAGCCAGATCCTGGTCCTGGGCGGTAGGGCCACCATCAGCGACGAGGTCATGGTCGACCTGAGCGCCTGGACCGACGAAGGGGCCGAACGCCTCGACGGGGCGGACCGCTTCGCGGTGGCCGCCAAGGCGAGTGCCGAGGTTTTCACGGGGACGGTCGAGACGGCATACGTCGCCTCCGGCCGGGTCTGGCCGGACGCCTTGACCGGCGGCGCCGCCGCCGCGGTGCAGGGCTCACCCATGCTCCTCACCGAGCCCGACCGGGTGCCGGCCGCGATCGCGACCGAACTGCGGCGGCTGGCACCCAAGCGGATCTTCCTGCTCGGTGGCACGGCATCCGTCGACGCGGGCGTCGCCGCAGACCTCGCCGATATCGCTCCCGTCGAACGTCTTTGGGGCGATGACCGTTACGACACCGCACTGGCCATATCCAAGCGGATCTTCGGCACCGACCGGCCCGCCATGATGATCGCCACCGGCGCCAACTACCCCGAAGCGTTGGCCGGCAGCGCACAGGCGACAAGGACGCGCGGGCCGATCCTGCTCTCGCGGCGAGACACCCTACCGAGCGGCACGAGCGACGAGCTCACCCGGTTGTCACCGGACACGGCATACATCCTCGGCGGTCCGGCGTCGGTGCCCATCAATGTGCCGCGGCTGGTCCAGAAGGAACTCGGGGTGTGCTGGGCCGGCAAACCACCGGTGAACACCGACGTCGAGGCGGTCAAGAAGATCTACGGGATGACCGTGCAGCAGATCGCATACACCCTCGACATGGGCGGGCGGCTCGACGGCGGCGCGGACATCGTCCGCTACCTGATCGACAACCAGGTCTGCACCACGTTCTTCCCGACCTCGATCATGGCCGACACGAGCGAAGGCCGGGAGATCCTCGGTCTCATCGCCGCGCACCCGGAGCTGTTCGAGGTCGGCAATCACACGGTGCACCACTGCGATCTCGTCAACGGCGGCGGCGGGTCGCCCACGTCAGCTCCGTGTCAGCGGTCGATGACCGACAGCTTCATCCGGTCCGAACTCAGCGACGCCGAATCGGTGCTCAAGCGCCTGTCTGGCATGCCGATCCGGCCCTACTGGCGTCCACCGTTCGGTGTGTATGACAGCCACGTTCAGTCTGTCGTCGCAGGCGTCGGCTATCCGAAGACGATGATGTGGAGTCGCGACACGATCGACTGGGATCCCGCGACCACGACCCAGGACATCATCGACGCCGTCCTCGACCCGACCCCCGAGACCGGAACCATCGTCCTGTCGCACCTCGGCGGCTATCACACCGGCGAGGCGCTCAAGACGATCGTGCCCACCTTGCGGTCCCGGGGGATGACGTTGACGACGATCTCGGACATGTGGGATCACTGATCGGGCATAGGTGTGCCTCGATGCCGAGCTCGACGACCACGGCGAGGACGTTGAGCATGGCCGACCGGCGCCGCCGGACTCGTGCTCGATGAGGATCTCGTTGAGCGGCCCTGGGGGCTCACCGACTTCCGGGTCGTTGACCCGGACGGCTACTCCCTGCGCTTCACGTCGCGACGCTGATGCCGGATCAGCTGGGGCGCTTGGACTTCGGCAGCTTGCTGACAATCAGATCGTATGAGGTGTCGATCGCCTCCAGGATCTCCCCGTCAGGGATCGCCCCACCGATCCGCAGAGTGTTCCACCCGTTGCGCCCGGTGTAGGCCATGACCGTCGCATCGTCGGGGTACTGGTGCAGCCACTCATCCGCCTCGGCCCGGTTGGCTCCGCACTTGACCCCGACCGAGTCGCCTCCGAGACCGAAGACGAAGATCTTCTCGACGACCTTGGCGACGTGGTCGCCCTCCCATGGCTCGTCGGGGTGTGCCCCGGGTTTGCCCAAGGCGTGGTCACGAACCTCTTCGGGCGTCATGGGGCGAGTGTGGCAGAGGGACGCGCGTCGGGCGAGCGTCAGCGGGTAGCCTCGGACATCTGGCGCAACTCCTTCTTCAGGTCCTTGACCTCGTCCCGCAACCGAGCGGCCACCTCGAACTTCAACTCCGCGGCCGCCTGGTGCATCTGCTCGGTGAGTTCCTGGATGAGGTTGGCGAGATCCGAGGCGGGCAGGCCCTTGATCGTCGCGACCTGACCGGTGTCGGCCATCATCGCCCCGCGGCCACCGCGGCCGGCGCCGCGGGTGCCGCGCGACTGGGTGCGCCCGGATCCGAGCAGGGTGTCGGTGTCGGCGTCCTCGCGGCCGAGCATGTCCGTGATGTCGGCGATCTTCTTGCGCAGTGGCTGCGGGTCGATCCCGTGCTCGAGGTTGTAGGCCACCTGCTTCTCGCGGCGGCGGTTGGTCTCCTCGATCGCCTCCTGCATCGACGGGGTGAGCTGATCGGCATACATGTGCACCTGACCGGACACATTGCGCGCCGCGCGGCCGATGGTCTGGATCAGCGAGCGGGCCGAGCGCAGGAAGCCTTCCTTGTCGGCGTCGAGGATCGAGACGAGCGACACCTCGGGCAGGTCAAGACCCTCGCGGAGAAGGTTGATGCCGACGAGCACGTCGAACTCGCCCAACCGCAGTTCTCGGAGCAACTCCACCCGGCGCAGCGTGTCGATGTCGGAGTGCAGATAACGCACCCGCACGCCCTTCTCGAGCAAGTAATCAGTCAGGTCCTCGGCCATCTTCTTGGTCAGTGTCGTGACCAGCACCCGCTCGTTGCGGGCCGCCCGCTGATTGATCTGGTCGAGCAGGTCGTCGATCTGCCCGCGCGTCGGTTTCAGGATGACCTCGGGATCGACGAGTCCGGTGGGGCGAATGACCTGCTCCACGACGCCGTCGGCCTTCGCCAGCTCATAGTTGCCCGGGGTCGCCGAGAGATAGACGGTCTGGCCGATCCGGTCGAGGAACTCCTCCCACATCAGCGGCCGGTTGTCCATGGCGCTGGGCAACCGGAAACCGTGCTCGACGAGGGTGCGCTTGCGGGACATGTCGCCTTCGTACATGGCGCCGATCTGCGGGACCGTCTGGTGCGACTCGTCGATGACGAGAAGGAAGTCGTCGGGGAAGTAGTCGAGCAGGCAGTTCGGCGCCGACCCGGGCGAGCGGCCGTCGATATGCATCGAGTAGTTCTCGATGCCGCTGCACGAGCCGATCTGGCGCATCATCTCGATGTCGTAGGTGGTGCGCATCCGCAGCCGCTGGGCCTCCAACAGCTTGCCCTGCTTCTCGAAGGTCGCGAGCTGGTGCTCCAGTTCCTTCTCGATGCCGGAGATCGCCCGCTCCATCCGCTCCGGGCCGGCGACATAGTGGGTGGCGGGGAAGACGTACATCTCCTCCTCCTCGCGCACCACCTCTCCGGTCAACGGATGCAAGGTGTAGATCCGCTCGATCTCGTCCCCGAAGAACTCGATCCGGATCGCGAGCTCCTCGTAGACCGGGATGATCTCCACCGTGTCCCCGCGCACCCGGAAGGTCCCGCGCGTGAAGGCCAGGTCGTTGCGTGTGTACTGCATCTGCACGAACTTCAGCAGGAGCTGGTCGCGCTCGATGACGTCGCCGACCTTGAGCGGCACCATCCGGTCGACATACTCCTGCGGCGTGCCCAGGCCGTAGATGCACGACACCGACGCCACGACGACGACGTCGCGGCGGGTCAGCAGCGAGTTGGTGGCGCTGTGCCGCAGCCGCTCGACCTCGTCGTTGATCGAGGAGTCCTTCTCGATATAGGTGTCGGTCTGCGGGACGTAGGCCTCGGGCTGGTAGTAGTCGTAATAGGAGACGAAGTATTCGACGGCGTTGTGCGGCAACAGCTCTCGGAACTCGTTGGCCAACTGGGCGGCCAAGGTCTTGTTGGGCGCCATCACCAGCGTGGGCCGTTGCACCTGCTCGATGAGCCAGGCCGTCGTCGCCGACTTGCCGGTGCCGGTGGCGCCCATGAGGACGACGTTCTGCTCCCCCGCCTTGACCCGCGTGGCGAGGTCGCCGATGGCCTGCGGCTGATCGCCGCTCGGCTCGAATTCGGAGACGACCTCGAAGGGGGCCACCCGCCGCTTCAGTTCAGTGACCGGACGCATGATTCAACCGTAAACGCCCCCACCGACAACGCTGTTCCCGAGCGGGGATCGGCCTATGCTCGCCCGGTGCTGCCCTCACCTGTGGAACGACTTCTCGGTCTGGTCCCCGGCGTGGCGATTGCCGGGGCCACCTCGGCACTCGCGCTGCTGCGCGATCGCAAACCCCTCCACCCGAAGGGCGTCGTCGGACGGGGAGTGCTGGACATCTCGGGCGCGGCCGCGCTCCGAGTGCCCGTCCTCGACACCCCCGGATCGTATGAGGTGACCGCTCGCTTCTCGTGGGCGATCGGCGTCGGTCCGCAGCGCGCCGACATCCACGGGCTGGCCGTGCGCTTCGAGGCCGAGGGGGCGCTCGTCGACTGGCTCTTGGCCTCCACGGGCGCCGGAGGGCTGGACCGCTTCGTGCTGCAGACCCGCGAGCCCGGCACCTTCGGCACGCTGACCACCCTCCTCCCGGTGGACTCCCCCGCCGGCCCGCTGCTGCTGCGCGCCGAACCTGAGGGCCACGGGGAGGGACTTCTCCCGCCTGCGGAGCATCAGCTGTATGCCGCCCTGGGCCGGGGCGGGTGGCAGCCGATCGGGCGGCTCGGGGTCGCCTGGAGCGACCACGACGAGCGGATCCGCTTCGACGCCGTCGCCCACCCCACTCCCGGGGCAGGCAGCTATCCGTTGGTCACGACGCTGCGGACACCGGCATACCGGCTCGCCCGCCTGCTGCGCCCAAACCCGAAGGATCCCGCACCGCTGGGATAACCCCGTGCGACCTGCCGTCCAAGGCGTGGCTCGCACGTGGCCTCGCGCTCGTCGCCGGCGCCATGTGGCTCGACGTCCGTGCTGCGCCGCGGCCGCTCGACTCCGCGAGGACGCCCGGCAGGTAATCTGCCCAGCGTGACGACGGCTCGCAATGTGCTCGGCGGCCCCCTCGCCGAGTGCGGCACCGACCCGATGACCGGGTTCTTCCGCAACGGGGCGTGCTGGACCTCGCCCGAGGACTTCGGCCGGCACACGATCTGTGCGGTCATGACGCCGGAGTTCCTCGACCACCAACAGCGCACCGGCAACGACCTCATCACGCCCATCCCGGCATACCGCTTCCCCGGCCTGCAGCCCGGCGACACCTGGTGCGTCGTGGCCCTGCGCTGGTTGCACGCCCACCAGGACGGCGCCGCCGCGCCGGTCAGCCTGGCCGCCACCCACGAGGCGACGCTCGAAGTCATCCCCCTCGAGGTGCTGCTGCCGTATGCCGCGGACGCACCCGACGATCTCTCGGCGCTCCAGTGACGCAGGAGCAGCGCGCCCCTTACGACCCCATGCCCCACGGCCCCCAAGAGGTCGGCCTGGGGCCGTGGGTGGGCGAGTGGCCGAACGGGCCGGGCGCGGAGGTCTATGACGAGACACTGCTGCGTGAGGGTGACCGGCGCAATGTCGTCGACAAGTACCGCTACTGGTCGATGGCGGCGATCGTCGCCGACCTCGACAGCCGCCGGCACGACTTCCACGTCGCGATCGAGAACTGGCAGCACGACTTCAACATCGGCACCATCGTCCGCACCGCCAACGCCTTCCTCGCCAAGGAGGTGCACATCGTCGGCAACCGCCGCTGGAACCGCCGCGGCGCCATGGTCACCGACCGCTACCAACACCTGCGCTATCACGCCGACGCCACCGAACTCGCCGGCTACCTGCACGAGCGGGACGTGCGACTGTGGGGCGTCGACAACCTGCCCGGCTCCCTCCACCTCGAAGATACACCCCTGCCCCGACGCGTGTGCTTCCTCTTCGGCCAAGAAGGCCCCGGCCTCTCGGAGCAGGCCCGAAATGCCTGCGCCGCAACATTTTCCATCGCCCAATTCGGATCCACCCGATCCATCAACGCCTCGGTCGCCGCCGCGGTCGCGATGCATGCCTGGGTGCGCGAGCACGCCGACTTCTCCGAGGCGTGGCGCGGGTGACGGCCCTCAGGAGGCTCCACGCGGCATACCGGGCCAGCGGCGCCGACCTGCCCTTCGGGGACCCGCTCAGCGCGCACGGGCTGGCGATGGAGGGCTACTTCTGGCGGATCAGCGAACGCGCATCCGGCCGCGCCGCGATCGTGCTCGCCGGCATCAACCGCCCCCACGACGGCTCGGCGCCGTGGTCCACGCTCGGCATCGCACTGTCGCCCGGAGGCGCGATCTCCACGCTCGCGCACGAGCAGGGGTATGCCGATCCGCACCGCCTCGGGGCCGC
>NZ_HG764815.1:783035-798238 GCF_001050535.1 Nostocoides australiense Ben110
CGGGCTCGCGTGCGTCGCCGGCGTGGCGCTGACCGCCGCCGCGCTACGCGATTTCTGGCGGTATGACGCTCGCACCGACCCCCATGCCGTCGCCGAACGTTCGGCCCGCGCTGCGGCGGGGGAGTCGGTCACGGACTCCTGACGCCGGCCCGGGCCGCGGACGTGGTGGGATGGTGGTATGCCGTCGCCCGCCGATCGTCTCGCCCGCCTGACCCGCAAGCCCGAACGCGCGTTGGGCACGCGCGAGGAGATGAACCGCCTGCTCGACGGCCAACTGGTCGGCACCCTCGCCACGGTGGTCGACGGGCAGCCCTGGGTCGTCCCGATGCTCTACGGCCGCGACGGCGACCGGATCCTGTTGCACGGCTCGACGGGCGCGGGAGCTCTTCGTCAGGTCGCGTCCGGGGCGCCGGCCGCCTTCTGCGTCACCGCCGTCGACGGCCTGGTCGTCGCCGAGTCCACCTTCGAGTCCTCGGCCAACTATCGATCGGTGGTCATCCGCGGCAGCCTCGAATCCGTGACGGGACAGACGAAGAGCGATGTCCTGCAGCGCATCACGGCCCGGATCATCGCCGGCCGCAACGACGAGGTCCGACCGTCGACCGCCAAGGAGGAGTCGGCGACGATCGGCCTGGCCATGGCCATCACACCCGACAACTGGATCATGAAACAGCGCTCGGGTGACCCGGGCCGGCCGGAGGGTCCCGTCGACGTCTGGTGCGGTGTCGTCCCGATGACCGTCACGGCAGGGGTGCCCGTCGCCGCGCCGTGGTCCGTCGGCCCCGTCCCGCCCTCGGTCACGAACTTCGTGCGCGCCCACCCAGCACCGTGACCACGACGGCCGCGATATACCAGAGAAGGCGAGGCGGATCATGCTGAGCGAGAAGGACTTCGACGATCTGATCGAGTCGGCGAACCCGGTCATGGCCGTCGTCACCACGGTCGCCGAGGGAGTGCGTGCGGGCTGCGTCGTCGGCTTCCACGGCCAGTCCAGCGTCGAGCCGCGCCACTATTGCGTGTGGCTGTCCAAGGCCAACCACACCTATCGGACAGCGTTGCGGGCCGAGCACCTCGCGGTCCACCTGCTCACCCGGGACGATATGGAGATCGCGACCCACTTCGGCACGACGACGGGCGAGGACGGCGACAAGTTCACCACCCTCTCCGTCAGCGACGGCCCCGGCGGCGTCCCGCTCCTCGAGGCGCTGCCCAACCGTTTCGTCGGACGCCGCCGCGCCATGCTCGACCTGGGCGGGGACCACGCCTGCGTCGAACTCGTCGTCGACCTTGCCCAGCGGGCCGGCGCTTTCGACGCCCTGCGGCTGCGGGACGTGGTGCACCTGCGGCCGGGACACGAGGCCGAAGAGCGAGCGGTCAGCCCCGAACGCTGAGGGCAGCCGATTCGCGACGCGCGGGCGGCTCGGGGATGATGGCCCGGTGACCCGCGCGACCGGCATCGGTTCCTGGCCCGGCACCGAGGCCCGCGAGGCGGTGATCACGGTGCGTGACCTGCTGTCCGCGGCCGACGGGCTCGGGATCCCCTACCTCCCCGAGACACCCGCGCGCGGCCCCGGGGCCGACATCATCGGCCGGGCGGCAGGCCTGCTCGTGGACCTGCCCGTCGATCTCCAGCCCAGCGGGTGGCGCCTCGTCGAGCGTCCGGGCCGGGACGCCGCTCGCACCGCCGCTCTGCACCGGCAGGACCTGGACGAGTTGGCCGAGGCCTACGACGGTTATGCGGGTCCGCTCAAGATCCAGGTCGCCGGCCCGTGGACCCTCGCCGCATCCGTCGAACTGACCCGCGGCGAACGCTCCATCGTCGACCCCGGCGCCACGCGCGACGTCATTTCCTCTCTCGCCGAGGGCATCTCGCGGTATGCCGCGGACGTGCGCCGCCTCGTCCCTGGCGCCGATGTCATCCTGCAACTCGACGAGCCGTCGCTGCCGGCGGTGCTCGCCGGGCGGCTTCCGACCGCCAGCGGGTATGGACGGGTCCGCGCAATCGAGGCGCCGGTGGCCGGGCAGGGATTGCGTGACCTCATCGGCCGGCAAGAGGTGTGCGTCGTCATCCACTGCTGCGACGACCAGGCACCCGTGCCGTTGCTCCGCACCGTCGGCGCCGCCGCCGTAGCGGTCGACGTGCTCACCGCGAGCCCGGCCCGGTGGGAGTCGCTCGCGGCCACCCTCGAGGCAGGTGTCGGGCTGTATGCCGGGTGCCTCCCCGCCGACGCACCGGCGGTCGTCGCGACGGCCCGCCGCCTGATCAGCGACGCGTTCGAACGGCTCGGCCTGGCCGCAGAACGTCTTCGCGATGTGACCATCACACCCACCTGCGGCCTGGCGTCTTCCTCGGTGGCGCAGGCACGGCATACCCATCGCGCCGCGGTGGACGTGGCCCGCCAACTGACCGAGGAGGAACACGCGTGACCCAGAGCCGAATACCGTGGCAGGCGAAGTTCATCGCCCTGGCGCTGATCTGGGGCTCGAGCTTCCTCTTCATGAAGGTCGGGCTGGCCGCCCTGCACCCGATCCAGATCGCCTCCGGACGCATCTTCGCCGCCGCGCTCATCCTGGCGATCCTGTTGCGGGTCACCGGTTCCCACCTGCCGAGGGAACGGCGTGTCTGGGGTCACCTGGCTGTCTCCTCGGTCTTCTTGACCGCGCTGCCGTTCACCGGATTCGTCGTGGGCGAGACCCGGGTCTCCTCCGCTCTGGCCGGAATCGGCAATGCGACGACGCCGATCGCGGCCGTGCTCTTCGCGCTCGCGCTGCTGCCGTCGGAGCGGTTGTCCGGGCGCAAGCTCGCCGCGGTCCTCGTCGGGTTCGTGGGCGTGGTCATCATCGCCGAGCCGTGGAATGCCGCCGGGCGACCGGACCCGCTCGGCTTCCTCATCGTCGTGCTCGCGGGCGCGTGCTACGGGCTCGGCTGGACCTACAACCGGCGCTTCCTCGCTCACGCCGACTTGGGTGGACTCTCGCAGCCCGCCGCGCTGCTCCTGTGCGGGTCGGCGCTCATGGTCCCGGTCACCCTCGTGTGGTGGCTGATCGCACGAGAGAAATTCCCGCGGCCCTGGTCCCTCGCTCCGGGGGCGCACACGGCCGTCCATCCGGTCTGGCTGGCGCTGCTGTGCGTGGCCGCTCTCGGCTTCGTCGGCACGGGCATCGCCTACGTGCTGCAGTACGACGTCGTGCGGGCGGCCGGCGCCGTGGTCTCGACGACCGTGACCTATCTGATCCCGGTCGTCTCGGTGCTGCTCGGCGTCTTCGTTCTGGGCGAACACCTAGGAACCGCACAGGTTCTCGGCTTCGCAGTGGTGCTGGCCTGCGCCTTCGCCATCAACTCCGCACCGCGTCGGCGCCGTCCGGGCCAAGCGTCCTGACCGACCGCCAATCTTCCGGTAGACGTCGCGCGCTGGTCGTGCGATGCTGGCTGACGCCATCCGTGCAGGTGCACGGCAGTCGATGGGGATCGAGGTCTTATGACAGCCAACGTCATGGTGGTCGTCGAGCGGCAGTTCGACTTTCCACGACAGGAAGTTTTCCGGGCCTGGACCGACCCGCAACAGCTCAAGCGCTGGCGTGGCTCACCCGGCTGGCACGTCGAGGATGAGACGGTCGGCGGCGACCTCAAGCTGGGCGGGCGGCATACGCACGTCAAGATCCGCGACAACGACCCCACGACGCGTGTCGTCACCGACGGCGTCTATTCGGAGTATTTCGAGCCCGACGTCTTCGTCTCCCGCGAACGGATCACCGGCGACCCCGGCATCGACCCCAACGTCCCGCTCGAGTTGCGTGTCGAATTCACCAAGTACGGCCGCGAGGGCAAAGGCACGCTCGTGCGCATCATCCAGGGCCCGTACGACCCCGATGTCGCCGGCTGGCACGGGGAGGGCTGGGAGAAGGAGTTGACCCGGCTGCAGAACTTCCTCGCCGGCACCGGCGAGTACGCGAACGGGGGCCGGGCATGAGTTCCGACGCGGTCGCCACCCAGGGCGAGGGCAACCTGCAGCACACCACCATCGTGCGGCAGAAGCCGCTGATGACGATGCCGCAGATCCTCATCATGAACTTCGGCTTCTTCGGCATCCAGTACAGCTTCGGTATGCAGCAGACCGCGGTGAACCCGATTTTCCAGAAGCTCGGGGCCGAGGGGCACGCGCTGCCGCTGCTCAACCTGGCCGGCCCGATCACCGGCCTGCTGATCCAACCGATGATCGGGGCCATGTCGGACCGGACGTGGAGCCCGCGGTGGGGCCGGCGCAAGCCGTTCTTCCTCATCGGCGCCCTCGGCTGCAGCATCTGCCTCTTCCTCTTCCCCTTCGTCTCGGCGATCTGGATGGCCGTCCTGCTGCTGTGGCTGCTGGACGCGAGCAACAACACCGCGATGGAGCCCTACCGCGCGTTCATCGCCGACAAGCTCCCTCCGAGCCAGCTCGCCAAGGGCTTCCTCGCGCAGTCCTTCTTCACCGGATTCGGCATCACGCTGGCGAACATCTCGCTCTTCGTCTTCCAGAAGATCATCTCCGGCGGCACCGACGCCGGCATTCCCTACTGGGTCTTCGGCTCGTTCATGCTGGGCGCCGTCTGCTCGATCGGCAGCGTGTTGATATCGGTGCTGCGGACACCCGAGATCCCGCCCACCCCAGAGGAATTGGCGGCCATCCAGGCCAAGAAGGCCGAGGGCGGCGGCGTCGGCAAGGCCATCGCCGAGATCAAGGAGGCCATCGTCGAGATGCCGACCGAGCTGCGCAAGCTCGCCCTGGTCTATCTCTTCCAGTGGTATGCACTGGCCTGCTATTGGCAGTTCGTCACGGCCTCGCTGGCCAAGTCGGTGTGGAACACCACCGACACCGAATCGGCGGCCTTCGACGAAGCAGTCGGCTGGACCGGCCTCGTCAACGGCTGGTACAACATCGTCACATTCAGCGTGGCCTTCGCGCTCGTCGCCTTCGCCCGCCGGCGCGGGGCGAAGATGGTGCACAGCGCCTGCCTGCTCCTCGCCGCGATCGGCCTGGTGATCTTCCCGCACCTCGACAACAAATATCTGGTGTTCATCCCGATCATCGGGTTCGGCATCGCCTGGGCCTCGATCATGGGCGTGCCCTACATCATGGCCGTGCGCATGATTCCCTCGACGCGGTACGGCGTCTACATGGGCATCATCAACATGATGATCGTCATCCCGATGCTCATCCAGTCGCTCACCTTCGGCACCATCTATTCCAGCGTCCTCGGCGACAACCCCAACAACGCCATCATGTTCGCCGGCGTCTTCCTGGCCATCGCCGCGCTGGTCATGCAGTGGATCAAGGAACCGCCGATCGTGCGTGATGTCGACGACGTCGGGGCCATGCCGATGGCCGGCGGCCACTGAGAGGAGTTGAGCCCCAGATGGCCATGAAGGACTACAACACGATCATCGTCGGCACCGACGGGTCGGCACTCGCGGCCCCCACCGTGGCGCGGGCCGCCTGGCTGGCGACCCGCGATGACGCCGACCTGGTGATCATCTGCGCCTTCTCCGAGTTGCCCCGGCGGGTCGAGGCGAAGAACCCGGCCACGATCGGCGGTGACAGCAGGGCCGGGCAGGTCATCGGCAGAGCGGCCGCCAGCGCTGCCGTCGCCGCCGCGGTGGCAACAGCGCAGGCGGAGGGGGCGACGATCGCCGCGGCCCAGCTGGTCGACGGTGACCCGGCCAAGGCACTGGTCCAAGCGGCCGCCGACCGCGGCGCTGACCTGATCGTGCTCGGGGCCGTCCAGGACCGCTCACTCGCGGACCGCCTCCTCGGCACCACGGCCGAGGAGGTCACCAAGCGGGCCGCCTGCGATGTCCTCATCGTCCGGCCCGCCGGTGGCGAGGCGGAGCTGGAGGTCCCCGAGAGCGGGTGATCAGGCCGTCGGGGGGTGGACCTCGCGGCGCAAGATCTTGCCCGTGGGACCCTTGGGGAGTTCCTCGACCTGCCAGACGGTTCGCGGGTATTTGTAGGCCGCGACGCGCTCCTTGGTCCACGCCTGGACGTCCTCGACACTCGTGGTGACGCCAGGGCGCAGCACGATCGCGGCACCGACGTTCTCGCCGAGCAGCTCGTCCGGCACCGCGACGACGGCAACCTCGAGCACGTCGGGGTGGGTGTAGATGAGCTCCTCGACCTCGCGCGGATAGACGTTCATCCCGCCGCGCAGGATCATGTCCTTCTTGCGGTCGACGATCGTGTAGTAGCCCTCGTCGTCCACGGTGGCCATGTCGCCGGTGCGGAACCAGCCGTCGGGGATGGCCTGCGCGGTCGCCTCCGGGTTGTCCCAGTAGCCCTTCATGACGTTGTCGCCGCGAATCGCGATCTCGCCGACCCCGCCGACGCCGACGTCCTTGCCGTCCTCGTCGAGGAGCTTCATCTCGCACCCGGGGATGGCGACCCCGATGGTGCCGGACTTCGTGGGCCGGCCCGGCATATTGAAGGAGGCCACCGGGGAGGTCTCCGACAGGCCGTAACCCTCAAGGATCTGGGCGTCGAACTTCTCCTCGAACGCCCGCTGCACCTCGGCCGGCATCGCCGAGCCGCCCGAGCAACAGGTGCGCAGGTTGGAGGCGTCGAAGCTGTCGCTCTCGGGGTGGTGCAGGATCGCGGCATACATCGTCGGCACGCCGAGCATGACGGTGACCTTCTCGTTGGCCATCGTCTTGATCGCGTCGGAGGGGTCGAAGCGGGGGATCAGCGCGAGCGAGGCACCCGCGATAACTGCGGCGTGCATGCCGACGACGAGGCCGAAGACGTGGAAGAGCGGCAGACAGCCCATCACCACATCGTCCGGGCTGATCTGGGCGATGTCGACGGCGCTGCGCGTGGCGTTGAGGTGGATATTGCTGTGCGTCAGCTCCGCACCCTTGGGCCGGCCGGTCGTGCCGGAGGTGTAGAGGATGATCGCGGTGTCGTCGTCCGCGCGCTCCATGGGGTGCGCGATCGGCTCGCCCGGCTCCAGCGACCCGGCCACCGGCCCCATGGGGTCGCACGGTATGACGCGCGTGCCGCTGTTCGCCGCCCCCTTGGTCACCTCCTCGACGAAATCCGGCCAGACGAAGGCGATCTTGGCGCCGGAGTTGCTGAAGAAGAAGTCGATCTCCCCGGCCTTGAGCAGCGGGTTCATCGGCACGACGATCCCGCCGGCGAGCAGCGTGGCATAGAAGGCCACCGGGAAGGCCGGCACGTTCGGCAGGATCAGCGCCACCCGATCGCCGGGCTCGATCCCTGCGGTGCGCAGTTCGCCGGCGAGTTTCGCCGCCAGCTGGTGGACCGCGCCGTAGGGCAGGTGGTTGCCGTTCATCGCGATGAATGTCGCGTCCGGCTGCTTGGTCGCCGTGCTGACGAGGTCGGTGACGAGGTTGGTCATCGTTTTCTCACTTTCGAGGGTCCGGTCCCGGGAGGTGGTTGGCGTTATTGTGCAACGTCCGCGCGCGTCGGTGGCAGGGTGGGTGAGTGTTGTCTCGTTCTCCGGTGCTGCATCTGACGACCGGCCTGCCCGGGACCGGCAAGACGACCCTCGCGCGGGAGATCGAGGCGCGCGACAACGCTCTTCGCCTGACCCCGGACGAGTGGATGAACCCCCTCTTCGGCCACCACGACGCCGATGGCAAGCGGGATGTCCTCGAAGGCCGGCTGGTGTGGGTGGGGTACAGGGCGCTGCGCGCCGGAGCCGACGTCATCCTGGACTTCGGGTGTTGGTCCCCCGAGGAGCGGTATGCCGTGCGCTCCCTCGCCGAGTTGGCCGGCGGCCGGTTCGTGCTCCACTACCTCCATCTGCCGGAGGCGGAGCGCCGCGCTCGCGCCGGCGAGCGGTGGCTCGCCGTGCCGCACGAGACCTTCGAGATGACGGCGGCGGACCACGACAGCTACCAGGCGGCATACCGTGCCCCGGACGCCAACGAACTCGGCTACGGACCGATGCCCCCGCCGCCGGCGGGTCAGGCGAGCTGGCCGTCGTATGCCGCCGCGCGCTGGCCGACGCTTCCGGACTTCTCGTTGGGGCAGTAAGAGTTATCTGGCGTCCGGGACGGACTTGAAGGAGGCGTACCAGGCGTCGATGCCGGCGGCGTCGTCCAGATCGAGGAGGGTGAAGACGGCGCGGCTGAACTCGAGCGGGGCCTCGCCGATCGCGGTGACGAGGGGGCCGTCGTGGGCGACGGAGGCGTGCACCCGCGAGGCGCTGCCCGGGTAGTCGGGCTCGTCCGCGTCGGCGTCGACGACGTGGGCGTGCCGCTCCAACAGGCCCGCGCGGGCCATCGCGCGCGTCGCCCCGCAGATGCCGGCGACGGGGCGCCCGGCGTCGAGCAGGCGGCGGGCCAGATCGAGTACCTGCTGGTGAGGGCCGTCGAGCCAGGTGTTCCCGCCAGGGAGCAGTAGCAGCGCGATGTCGTCCTTGGCGACCTCGGTCAGGGCGCGTTCGGGCAGCACGCGCAGGCCGCCCAGGGTGGTGACCGGTTCGCCGGTGGCACCGGCGACGACGAGCCGGTAGCGGTCGTCACCGCCGCGCGCCTGCATCTGCAGGACGGTGGTGATATAGGCGTACTCCCAGTCCGCCATGGTGTCGAAGGCATAGAGGACGACATCGGCCATGCCCTCACTCTAGGCCCGGGGGAAACCCGGCCGCTGTCGGTGGCCTGAGGCAGGATGTCCGCGTGACCAACCAGCCGGACCTGGCCCCCGATGTCGTGCCCGACGACGTGCGCCACGAGTGGACCGAACTCGCCGAGCAGGCGACCGCGGCGCAGTTCGCCTATCACGTCAAGGACGCGCCGACGATCAGCGACGGGGAGTATGACGCGCTGATCCGGCGGCTGCAGCAGCTCGAGGAGGCCCATCCTTCGCTGCGCACGCCCGAGAGCCCGACCCAGACGGTCGGCGGGGCGGTCTTCAGCACCGACTTCGTCGCGGTCGACCACCTGGAGCGGATGCTCAGCCTCGACAACGTCTTCTCGCCGGAGGAGTTCGCCGCCTGGGCGGCGCGGGTGGAGCGAGAGGCGGGGGGCGCGGCATACCACCTGCTCTGTGAGCTGAAGATCGACGGACTCGCCGTCAACCTCCTCTACGAAAAGGGCCGGCTGACCCGTGCCCTCACCCGCGGCGACGGCCGCACCGGGGAGGACGTGACGCTGAACGTCAAGACGATCGACGGCATACCCAGCGTCCTGCGGGGAGCGGACGTGCCCGAGCTGGTCGAGATCCGCGGAGAGGTGTTCTTCCCGATCGAGGCCTTCGCCGATCTCAACGCGAGCCTCGTCGCGGGCGGCAAGGCACCCTTCGCCAACCCGCGCAACGCTGCCGCGGGGTCGCTGCGGATGAAGGATCCCCGGGTGACCGCCACCCGGCCGCTGCACATGCTCGTCCACGGCATCGGCGCCCGGCGGGGGTTCGACATCGACCGGCAGTCCGCGGCATACGACCTGCTCGAGGCGTGGGGGCTGCCGGTGAGCAGCCACTATCGGGTGCTCGACACACCCGAACAGGCGCAGGGGTTCATCGCCGGGTTCGGTGAGCGGCGGCACAGCGTCGAGCACGAGATCGACGGCGTGGTCGTCAAAGTCGACGAGATCGCCGTGCAACGTCAGCTGGGCGCGACGAGCCGGGCGCCGCGGTGGGCGATCGCCTACAAGTACCCTCCCGAGGAGGTCAACACCAAGCTCCTCGACATCCTGGTCAACGTCGGCCGCACCGGGCGCGTGACACCGTATGGCGTGATGGAGCCGGTCACGGTCGCGGGCTCGACCGTCACCAATGCCACCCTGCACAACGCCTCAGAGGTCGAGCGCAAGGGGATCCTCATCGGCGACACGGTCGTGTTGCGCAAGGCCGGCGACGTCATTCCCGAGATCCTCGGGCCGGTGGTCGACCTGCGTGACGGATCCGAACGCGCTTTCGTCATGCCGACGCACTGCCCCTCGTGCGGGGCCGAACTCGCGCCGGAGAAGGAGGGCGACAAGGACATCCGCTGTCCCAACGCCCGTTCGTGTCCGAGCCAGCTGAGGGAGCGGTTGTTCGGGCTGGCCGGGCGGGGTGCCTTCGACATCGAGGCGCTCGGCTGGGAGGGCGCTACGAGCCTGCTCGACTCGGGTGTGCTGGCGGACCCGCAGCTTGGCGGGCCCAGCGAGTCGATGCTGTTCTCGTTGGGGGAGAAGGAGATCGCCCGTGTGCCCCTCTATACGCGGGCGGCCAAGAAGACCGATCCACCAGAGGCGGTCGTCGACGGTCGCGTGCTGTCGGCCAATGGCCAGCGCCTCGTCGCCAACCTGCACTCGGCCAAGGAGCAGCCGCTCTGGCGGGTGCTTGTCGCGCTGTCCATCCGGCACGTCGGGCCGACGGCCGCCCGGGCGCTGGCGCAGCACTTCGGGTCCATGGCGGCAATCCGGGACGCCGATGCCGAGGCCCTGTCGGGCGTCGAGGGTGTCGGCGGCGTCATCGCCGACGCGGTCCGCGATTGGTTTGACAGGGAGGGCAACGACTGGCACGTGCGGATCGTCGAGCAGTGGGCGGCCGACGGGGTGCGGATGGTCGACGAGCGCGACGAATCCGTCGAGCAGACGCTGGCCGGCATGACAGTCGTCGTCACCGGGTCCCTCGAGGGGTTCAGCCGCGACTCGGCCAAGGAGGCGATCCTCGCCCGCGGCGGCAAGGCGGCCGGCTCGGTGTCGAAGAACACCGACTGGGTCGTCGTCGGCCCGGGCGCCGGCTCCAAGGAGGCCAAGGCGCGCGAACTCGGGCTGACGATCCTCGACGAGGCCGGCTTCGTGCGGCTCCTCGAAACCGGGTCCGCCTGAGCGTCGGACCGCCCACGTGAAGGCAACGCCGGACCCTCGCTCGAAGGTCCGGCGCCGCCGGTGAGTGTGTACGGCTGCGCTCAGGCGCGCGCCATGATCCACATGAGAAGGGCGATGATCAGCAGCACGCCGACGATCGTCCAGATCAGTCCTGAACCACGCATGTGTTCCTCCTTTGGCTCGCACCAGATACCGACGAGGATAGGACGGCAAACGGCTGATCAGGCCGATTAGCGTCGGCCGATAACCGGCCGCACCTGCCTAGGGTTGTGGTATGCCGCAGGTCAGTGCCGACGTCTACGTCCCCGTGCCCCCGGAGCTCGCCTTCGCCGTTTCGCAGACGACCGGCCAGGTCCGGTTGCGGTGGGACCCGTTCATCCGGCGCCAGTTCTTCCTGGACGGTGCCACTGCGCCGGGCCCAGGGGTGCGCACCAAGACCTTTGCGCGGCTGGGGCCGAGCATGGTCAGCGAGTACGCGTCATACCGTCCGCCGACGTCGGTCGGGATGACGATGGTGCGCGGACCGTGGTTCTTTTCGCGATTCGGCGGCGGCTGGCGCTTCGAGCGGGAGGGCACGGGCTGCCGGGCCGTCTGGAAGTACACCTTCGACGTGCGGCCGGATTGGCTGCGCCCGGTGGGGCATCGGCTCGGTCACTGGCTACTTGGCCGTGAGATCCGCCGACGCATCCACGGATTCGCGAAAGGATGCACCGATCCGGTCGTCGTGGAGGCTGCCCGCGCGCTTCTTGCACGAGTAGACGACGGCGCGCTGGATGAGGAAGCTCGCCGCGAACAGCGTACCCTCGGTCACGACCTTCGCTACCAGCAGTGATCCGGTTGCGGCCAGAAGTGCATGCAGCAGAAGAATATTCGCCACAAGTATGGTCGCTGCGAGCGCGGCATACCGCAGGAGCGAGGGGAGCAGCGGGGCCTTGGCGGATCCGTTGCGGAAGACCCACCACCGGTTGACCGCATAGTTGCTGCCGCCGCTGACCACCCGGGCGGCGATGGCCGATCCCGTGACATTTCCGGTCAGCGCGACGCCCGCGAAGAGCACGGAGGTGTCCAGCACGAAGGCGAGCAGCGAAGATCCAACGAAGGAGATCAGCTGCCGATAGATGAGCGCCGAGTCGTGCAGCGGACGGAAGTGGGACGAGGCGTTCTCGTCGAGGTAGATCGTCGCGATCTCGACCTCACGAATGTCCTGATCCTCCGCGGTCGCGCGCAGCAGGAGTTGCAGCTCGTATTCGAAGCGGTCGCCGGGCACCTCCAGCAGCCACGGGATCAACCGGGCCGGGTAGGCCCGCAGGCCGGTCTGAGTGTCGATCAGCTTGCGACGGGTCGCCAGGGCGAACAACTGCCGGGTGATGCCATTGCCGACCTTGCTGCGCAGCGGGACCCGACCGGTGAAGAGCCGGGCGCCGAGGACCATGTCGGGGCCGCTGTCGTCGAGGGCGGCGGCAACGCGCAGGATGTCGACGGGCGAATGCTGGCCGTCGCTGTCGGCGCAGACGACCGGTTCACCGGGGAAAACCTGTGCGAGGTAGGCGAATCCGGTCTTGAGGGCAGCACCCTTGCCGCGGTTGACCTGGTGGCGCAGCACGGTCGCGCCGCGCCGCTCGCACTCGGCGAAGATCGCCGCATAGTCCGGCCCGCTGCCGTCGTCGACGATGACGACCGGCGAGGCGCCGCCGAGGTCGGCGACCAGCTGGGGGAGGCGCTGGTCCGGCTCGTAGGACGGGATGAGAACGATCATGGTCAGGTCACCCGGCGATGTAGACGATGTCGCTCGTCCCGCGCTCTTGGCCCTTGCCGAGCGGGTTGTTGACGAGATCGCCCTGGAAGATCATCGCCGTGGAGCCACCGCCGTCGAGGTTGTAGGCGACCTGGGCACCCTTGTCGACGAAGATCTGCGCCATCTCGTTCATCGTGACGCCGCGGCTGTAGCCGGAACTGCGGCCGTCCACGGCGACGAAGAGGAAGTGGTTGTCGGCGATCATCCCGATGCCCGTGCGCGGTTGCTGGCCTTGGATCGAGTGGTTGCCGAAGTTGGTGTCGACCTCGACATTGTCGATGCCGTCGAGGATCTTGCCGCCCTCGACCAGGCCCGGGCCGAACGACAGGGTCTGCCAGACCCCTTCGGAGAGAAGGGTCTTGGCATTGGTGGCGGTCTCGTCATAGAGCTTCATCGAGCCGTCCTTGTAGATCGCCAGGCCCTGCCGCGCACCATTGTCGCGATAGATCACGCCATTGCGGATCTGGATGCCGTTGTCGCGGAAGCCGTAGTAGTCGCCGTTGATCGCGAGGACGGCGTTTGCCTGGGCGGCGATCGCCGACGGGTAGGCAATGATGTTGTTGCCGAATTGGTCGTTGGCGAAGGCCGACTTGAGGATGGTTGCGTCGCTGATGGTGACGTCGGCGACGAAGTAGGTGACCTGGTCGCTCCCGCTGCCGGTGACGACCTTCTCGATCGAGATCTGCGCCGTGTCGCTCGTGTAACTCGTGGCGGTGCTCGTGGCGCTCGCGGTGTCGGCCTGCACGGCCTCGATGGCCGTGGACGTCTGCTGCGAGACGTTCTCCACCTCGACGTGGTCCACGACGTAGCGGTTGAGCGCCCAGCCACCGGTGGCACCGATGCCGCCGAACAGCGCGACGAAGCCACCGCCGAGGACGGCGCGCCGGCCTACCTTCCGCTTCGGGGGTGTGGGGCCCTGCGGGGTTTCCGGGGCCGGGTCGAGGTCCGGCCGGAGGGAGTTCACGGTGGTGGTCATGTCACGGTCCTTATCGGGTTGAAGCGCAATAGGTTTGGGGCAAGGGGCAAAGCCGGGTTCGCCCGGCCGGCCGGAGCCAGGGTGGTCGGCCGGGCTGCTTCTTGGTTGGGCGCGGGGGTGGTCATCTGGGGCCACCCATGCCGCCCGTCGCCTGGCCCGCAGTGACGGAGCCGACCTTGGTGGCGCCGTCGGTGGAGCCGCCGAGGGAGAAGGTGGCGAGCTGGTCGGACCCGAGAGAGCCGGAGCCGACGTAGACGTCATACGACTGTCCGCTGGTGATGTCGTCACCGACGAACACGAGATTGCTGTAGTCCTTCTTCGCGGTGAAGCTGGCGATCACCGTGTCACCGGAGACGATCTGAACCGTCTGGCCCGCAGTGACATTCGAGGAGAAGCCCAGCTGCACCCAGCCCTGGGTGGAGCTGGTGTCGGGTGCCTCGGCCATGCCCCCGGAGCCTGCGGCCAGCACGGTGCCGCCCGTGACGTCGATGCCGCCGTTGGAGTCGAGGGAGCCGTTGCCGTTCATCGTCGGCCCGTAGACGACGGTCGTGCCGCCGCTGATCGTGGTCTGGCCGTTGGAGTCCAGGCCGTCGCCGCCGCTGTCGACGACGAGGGTGCCGCCGGAGGTGACCAGCTGTGAGCCGTCGTTCGCCATTCCGCCGCCGCCCATGCCGCCGCCACCGGAGCTCGACCCCTGCGTGGTATTGAGGCCGTCGTCGCTCGCGGTGACCGAGGAGGTGCCGCCCGCGATCACGACATTGGCGCCTTCGAGGCCCTCGTTCGACTTCGTGATCGTCACGGACCCGCCGGTCACCGCGAGGTCGCCCTCGGCGTGAGCGCCGTCGTCGCCGGCGTCGACGGTGGTCGTGCCGCCGGCCAGGAGGATGTAGCCGACCGTGTCGTCGTCCTCGTTGTCCGACTTCAGGCCGTCGTCGCCGGCGGTGACCGTCACGGTCCCGCCCTGGACGACGAGGTAGTCCTTGCCGCGGATGCCGTCGTCGGCCGCGGTGACGTCGACGGTGCCGCCGAGGATGACCAGGCCGTCCTTGGAGGCGATGCCGTCGTTGGTGTTGCCGGTCACCTTCAGGGTGCCACTCCCACCGATCGTCAGGTCGGCCATCGAGAAGAGGGCGGCGTTGGGAGCGTCCTCGGCGGACGTGTCGTAGCCCGTGCCGTCGGCGAGGCTGTTGGTTGTGCCCTCCTCGAGGACCACGACCGCTTCGTCGGCCGCCACGATATTGAGGGCGGCGCCCTGGCTGTTGGTGACGGCGGCATTGTCCAGCACCAGCCGGACCCTGCCCTCGTCCGCGCTGTTCACGACGATGGTGCCATCGGTCAGCGTCCCGGACAGGACATAGGTGCCGGGTGCGCTGATCGTCACCGTGTCCCCGTCGATCTGCACGCCGGTCTGGGTCGAGGCGCTGCTCGCCCCGTCCTGCAGCGTGACCTTCACGACGTCCTCCGCGTCGTATGCCGGGTCGCCCTCTTCCGCATGCGCCTTGGCGTTGTCAGCGAGCAGTGCGGAGCTGGTGGAGGCGCCGGAGGCGTTGGAGGTGCTGGAGGCGGCGGCCGCGGGCGTCGACCCGCTGCTGGCGGCGGCGGTCGCGGCCGGGGTCGCCCGA
>NZ_HG764815.1:798338-810700 GCF_001050535.1 Nostocoides australiense Ben110
CCCGCCGGTCCGCCTCCCGCCAGCCCGCCTCGCCCGGCTGCGGCTCGGCCCGGTCCGGCTCCCACGTCTCCCGCTGACCCGGGGAGCGGAACCGCTCACCGGAGCGCGCGGGGGCGCGCGGATCGTCGCCATCGAGAGCGGGCGGCATACGACGCGCTGCGGCTGGCGCCGGCTCGTCCTCGGTGACGATCTGGAAGACACCGGTCTCGAGCGCGCCGTCCTTGGCGAAACTCATGCCAAAGTCGTTCTTGGTCAGGTAACGCTGCGACTCCGCGTGCTCCTCGGCGGCGGCCACCAGTTCGTCGCCGAGATCGTCCTCGTAGGCGGTCAACCGGTCGTAGTCGGTCTCCGACAACACCACGCGATAGCGGGTCGGCACGAACGTGCGGCCCCTGGCCAGCGACGTCGCCCCGTCGTCCATGGCCCGCCGCACCGCGCTCGCGATCTCGACCGGTTGCACCTCGGCCCGGAAGGCCTTGGCGAAGGCACCATTGATGGCGCGCTCGAGCTTGTTCTCGATGCGCTGCAATCGTCCCACCAGTCACCTCCTCGACTTCAACGCTGATCGTAACGGGCGGTGCTGATCACCCGTTCCGTCCTTAGAGTGTCGGCATGGGTGAATTGGTTCTGACCGCCAACGCCGGCGACGGCACCATCAGCACGCTGCGCTTGGACCGCGAGGCCGGGCGGTTGGTTCCGCTGGCGACGGCGACCGGGTTGCCGGGGTGCGGCACCTTCGCCGTGGATTCCGCACGGGGGCTGGTGTATGCCGCTGACAAGGGCGACGAGCCCGGGGTCGCCACGCTCGCGCTGGACCCGGCGACGGGGGCGTTGTCGCAGGTGCGCCGCACGAGCGTCGGAGGGGCGGTGACCTATCTCTCCCTCGCCCATGGCGGGTCGTTCCTGCTCGGCGTGTCGTATGGTGCCGGCCACGGCTGGGTCTGGCCACTCGCCGAGGGCGGTCGGCTCGAGGAGCACTGCGGCGAGTTCTCGTACCGCAACCTGCACTGCGTGGTCGCCTCCGGCGCCGACGTGTATGCCGTCTCCCTCGGCGAGGACCTGATCGCCCAGCTCTCGTTGTCGGCCGATGGGGTGCTGGCGCCGAAGGAGCCGCTGGTCGTCGACGCACCCCGGGGGTCGGGGGCGCGGCACCTGTGTCTCGACGGGGCCTCGGCCTATCTGATCACCGAGTTCACGGGGCAGGCGATCCGCTATGACATCGGCGCCGACGGGACGCTGTCGATGGCCGAGGCGGTCGACACGGTGGTGCCCGGCTCGGGGCTGGCGGTCAGCGCCTACGGCAAGGAGCCCTTGAAGGAGCCACTCATCTGGGGGGCCGACATCTGGCGGGCCGGCGACTGGCTGCTCACTTCCGAGCGCTCCTCCTCCCTCATCACGAGCATCCCGGTGGGTGAGGGGGGAGCATTGGGCGAGCCCGCGGCATACAGCAGCACCGAGAAGCAGCCGCGCGGGTTCACGGTCACCGCCGACGGCGCCCTATGTGGTGGCCGTCGGCGAGCAGTCCACCCACGCCGCCCTGTCGCGCGTCGAGGCGGACGGCTCGCTCACGGTGCTCGACCGCGCCCCCGTCGGCGCCGGGGCCAACTGGGTGCGCATCGTGGGCTGACCGGCCGGGCGTCGCCCGACCGTTGGGCGGGGACAGTGACGGGTCCTGGGCTCACACGTGGTCCTGCTCGGTGCGTGACGCTCATCAGTAGGACATGACACGAACCCGGTCGCGTAGTTCACTGGGATAGAACTCCGCATCTCGTGATCGGCTTGGTGAGAGCTATGGCATTTCGTCCGTCGCGCCGGCTCCCTGCCCGTCGCACGTCGCGGCCCCTCGCGGCGACCGTCGGTGCGCTGGTGGTGTGCGGGTTGAGCGCCGTTGCCGGGGTCGCCGCGCCCGCCGCGGCGGACCGCGCCGGTGCTCCCGGGCTGGCCGTGCAGGTGGTGCAACGCAATCTGGACATCCCATGGGATCTCGCCTTCACCGATTCCACGCACTATCTGCTCAACGAGCGGCCCGGCCGGCTCTGGCTGGTCAACACCAATCCGGCCGTTCCGCGCCAGCGCGTGGCCGCGGACTTCTCCGGCGTGGTCACGATCGCCAGCGGAGGATTGATGGGGATGGTGGTCGACCCGGGATTCGCCACGAACCGGCTCTTCTACACGTGCCAGACCAACCGCACTCCGAAGGACGTGCGGGTGGTGCGGTGGCGGCTCTCGGCGGACGGCACGCGAGCGGTGCGATCCGGGACTCCGGTGATCAGCGGCATACCGCTCGGCAACCCGCACTACGGGTGTCGCCTGCTCTTCCTCCCCGACGGCAGCCTCCTGGTCGGCACCGGCGATGCCGCCCTGGCCTCCGGCCCGCAGTCGCTCACCAGCCTCGCCGGCAAGATTCTTCGGGTTCTGCCCAACGGCTCGGCTCCGCGTGACAACCCGTGGGCAAGCGCCACGAGTCCGAAACGGTTCGTCTGGAACTACGGGCACCGCAACGTCCAGGGACTTGCGGCGCGGCCGGGGACCACGCAGGTCTTCAGTGCCGAGCACGGACCCGACTGGGACGACGAGATCAACCTGGTGCTCAAGGCGCGCAACTACGGCTGGGATCCGAAGGGACCGGACGGCTACAACCAGGACGTCCCGATGACGGACCTCGAGAAGTTCCCCAACGCGGTCCCGGCCAAGTGGACCTCCGGTGCGTCCACCATCGCGACGTCGGGCATCAGCTTCGTGACGGGGAGTGCGTGGGGCACCTACTCCGGTCAGCTGTTCGCCGCGCTCCTGAAGGATGAAGGTGTGCTGGCGCTGGCTCTGGATGCGGCCGGAAATGTGCGCTCCACGGCCCAGGTGCCCGAACTCAACGATCGCTTCGGCCGCCTGCGCACGGTGCGTCAGGCTCCCGACGGATCCCTGTACGTCCTGACCGCCAACGGAAGCACCGACCAGGTCTTGCGGGTCACGCCCAAGTAGTCGGTCTCGACACCGCCCTGGTCCGCGGCGGCGCCAGCCCTGGCCGACCCGGGCAGGCGGCGGACTGCCCCGTCGGGAGGCTGACGGCGGTCGCGGTGGTGCCGGCCGTGTCGCACAGGCACACCTGCTGCGAGATCGGGTTGTTCCAGAATTCGGCGTTGAACGCGATCTTGACGCCGTCCGGGGTGATGGCGACCCCGTAGATAGCCATCTGGCTGGCAGGCAACGTCTGCCACGTCTTGCCCTTGGTGAACTTTGAGGTTGGTGGATTCGCCCAGCGCGCCCACGGTGCCGGACGCGGCGATGTCGAAGGCGCATGTCTCGCAGTCGAAGCCATAGACTTCACTCGTCGGGGTGGCGATCGAGATGTCGCCGTCATGCTCGCCCACCGAGCTGACCCCGACAGCGTTCAGGCCAGCACGGATGGGCCCGATGGAAAAGGGAGACTCCGACCACGACTTAGCCGCGACGACGACGGACTTGCCCGTGGCCGCCGACCATTGCATGAGGTATCCCGTCCCGGAGCTGCACGCTGCGGTGTCGCATTCATTGCGGAACCAGCCGATCTTCTTGCCGTCGGTGGAGTAGTCGACACCGGGGTAGGCGTCGTGGACCTGGCCACCGGTTCCGGTCAGCGAGATGCGTTTGGTGGTGTTGGCGACCAGGTCGCGAATGAAGACGTCGCGCTGGCCGTTGGTGTCACCGGTGACCAGGTTGGACGCGCGTGAACTGAAGACGACCGCCTTGCCGTCGGGCCGGATGCGGCCCAGCTTGTTCATGCCCTTTCCCTTCCCGAGAGGTGCCCCACGAAATGTGCGGGCAGACCGCGGGACGCGCGTGCTGCCGCACGACACATCGTGGCGGGCAACGACCGCGCAGGTGCCGGAATGACGAGATTCGTGCCGGCGGAAGACCTATGCCGGCGGCAGCTCGCCGAGCCGGGAGAGCAGGTGGCGGCGCTCGGGGCCGTCGGGGCAGGTTTTCAGGGCTTGGTCGTATGCCGCCCGCGCACCCTCGGTGTCGCCCTCGCGGCGCAGCAGCCCGGCGCGCACCACGTGGATGCGGTGGTGACCGGGCAGTTGGTCGGCGGCGACTTGGAGGAGGCGCAGGCCGGCCATCGGGCCGCTCACCTCGGCGACGGCGACCGCCCGGTTGAGGCGCACGATCGGCGAGCCGGTGAGGCGCTCCAACCGGGCGTAGGTACGAGCGATGGCGGCCCAGTCGGTCTCGGCGGAGGTGGCGGCGCTGTCGTGGAAGGCGCCGACCAGCGCTTGTAGGCGCAACTCCTCCGCATACCCCTTGGTTGGCGAAAGCCCCTGCAGGAGAACCAAACCCGCGTCGATCTCGTCGCGACGCCAGAGCGACCGGTCCTGGTCCGCAAGCCGCACGAGCCCGCCCTGCTCGTCGGTGCGCGCGTCACGGCGGGCGTGCTGCAGCGTGAGGAGTGCACAAAGGGCTTGCAGCACAACAGTATTCGGCAGCAGTGCGCGGGTGAGGTGGGCCAGGCGGACCGCCTCGCTCGTCGCCTCGACGTGGACGACGGCCTCCCCCTCGCGCGGGGCGTAGCCGGCCGTGAAGGCCAGGTAGATCGCCCGCGCGACATCGTCGACACGGGCGCCGAGGTCCGGCTCCTCGGGCACGCGGAAGCCGGCGCCGATCGCGCGGAGCCGCTGCTTTGCGCGGGTGAGCCGGGCCGCCATGGTGGTGGTGGGGACGAGAAAGAGCGCGGCGATGTCGGCGGTCGGGACTCCGAGGACGAACCGCAGCGCGAGCGCCGGGCGCACCTCCGGCGCCAGCGCGGGGTGGGTGGCCATGAAGAGGAGCGGCAATCGGTCGTCCTCGGTTCCGCCCGGGCCGTGGGTATGCCGCGGCGGCGCCTCCTCCGGCACCGCGAGCAGGTGCGCCTTCCCCGCCGCGGTCGCCTCCCGCCGGATGGCGTCGAGGAGACGTCGGGACGCCACCTGCGTCAGCCACCCCTGCGGGTTGTCCGGTATGCCGTCGCGCGGCCACTGCTCCGCGGCGCTCGCCAGGGCCTCGGCCAGCGCGTCCTCGGCGAGATCGGGGCGGCCGTGTCGGCGGATCAGCAGCCCGAGCAGCCGCCCCCAGTCCTCGCGCACGACCTGCGCGAGGACGGGGTGCGGGCCGGGTCCGCCCGGCGTCACGGCATACCCTCAGCTGTTCGACGGGGCCGACTCAGGACATGTCGAGCACGGGCGCGATCTGCATGTCATAGCGCGGCAGCTTCCTCAGGCAGTCGACGAGGGTGTCGAGATCGGGGGACTCGACGAGGTAGAAGCCGCCGAGGCCCTCGAGCGCCTCGGCATACGGCCCCTCGGTGAGCGTGACCTCGCCGCCGCGGGTGCGCATGACCGTTGCGTCGGACGGCCCGCCGAGGGCCTCCCCGCCGAGGATCTCGACGCCCTCGCGCGCCTGACATTCGGCATCGAACTCGCCGAACTTCTGCATCAGCGCGCCCTGTTCCGCCTCGGTGAGGCTCGGCCACGGCTGCTCCTCGCCGTCGCCGATCAACAAGACCAAGTACTTCATGGTGTGCTCCTTCGCAATTCGTCTCGACGGCGGGCGCCGTCACCATGGTGTCGCGCGAGGGCGAGGGAAATCGACACAACTCCCATGTCGAAAGTGCACCCCCACGTCGAAAGTGCACGACACGCCGTAATGCGACACGCATTACGGCGTGTCGTGCGCTTTCGACGTGGGCGGGGTCAATCCTCCCAGCGGAAGAGGCGGGCGGCGATGAGGCCGAAGACGACGGCGAAGCCGAGGAGGTACACCATCGGCATCAGCGCAGCGCCGGGACCTTCGCCGCGGACCAGGCTGTCGAGCAGACCCTCGTTGAGCTGGCCGAGCGGGAGAAACTTCGCGATCGTCTGCAGCCAGCTCGGCGCCTGGTCGAGGGGGATGAAGGAACCCGACAGGAAGGCCATCGGCAAGATGATGACGTTGGCGATGCCCGAGGCCGCCTCGGCGGTCTTGGAGATGGCGCCGGCGATCAGGCCGATGGCCATGAAGGCGATCGTCGCGCACAGCAGCAGCGGTATCGCCATCCACCACGAGCCGGTCAGCTTCAGGTCGAACAGCCCGACCCCGACAGCCAGGAAGACGCCCATCTGGATCATGGCGACGGCGATCGAGACCAGCAGCCGCGAGGAGACCAGCGACTCGGTGCGCATCGGCGCCAGCCGCAGCCGCCGCAGCAGCTTGTTGGTCCGCCAGGTCACGAAGGGCATCGCGGCGTTGAAGGTCGCGCCCATCGCCACTGCCCAGCCGAGCAGGCCGGGCGCGATGAACTGGATGGGTTTGAGTGAGTCGTCCTCCGCCGCTTCGGCTTTGAGGGTGAAGGTCGGGGGCTGGCCGGACATCGCGACATTGGCGCCGTCGACGAAAGCGCCGAGCGTCCCGCGCACGGTCGCCGCCTTGACCTGGTCGGCCTGGCTGTAATGCAGGATGACCTCGTTGCCCTTCTGCTCCACCGCTCCGTCGACGTCGCCCTTGCGCACCTCCTCCAGCGCCGCTGCCGCGTCGTCGGTCTTGGTGACCTCGAAGAGGTTGTCGAACTGCGCCTTGGCCTCCGCCGGCAACTGGTCGATGATCGCGACCGAGCCGATCTGCGTCAGGCTGCTCTTGCTCGCTCCGGCGTCCCGGAAGAGGAACCCGAAGAGCACGAGGAACATCAGCGGGAAGGCGAGCAGCCAGAACCAGTTCTGCTTGTCGCGCCAGAACCCGAACCATTGCGCCCGCGTCAGCGCCCAGAAGCTGGTCATGCGCGGTACTCCCGTCCGGTCAGGGTCAAGAAGACGTCCTCGAGTGTCGCTCCGGTGACCTGAAGTCCTTGCAGCGCATCGCGTTCGGCGAGCGCTGCGAGCACGGGGGAGGGGGTATGGGTAGTGATGGCCAGAGTCCCGTCGCTCAGGCTTGCGCTGTCGACGCCCGGCAACGCTGCGGCCTCCTGGTCGCTCAGGACGCCTTCGCTGACGAGGATCCGGTATGCCGATCCCAGCCCGGTGATCAGATTGCGGGGGGTGTCGGTGGTCAGGATCTGGCCGCGGTCGATGATCGCGATCTGGTCGCAGAGGATCTCGGCCTCGTCCATGTAGTGGGTCGTCAGGACGACCGTGCGGCCCTCGTCGTTGATGGCGCGCAGCACGTCCCATAGGTTGCGCCGAGCCTGCGGGTCCAACGCAGCCGTCGGCTCGTCGAGGAAGACGACCTCCGGGTCGTGGATGAGTGAGCAGGCGATCGACAGCCGCTGCTTCTGCCCGCCGGAGAGATCTTCGGTCCGGGTCTTGCGCTTCTCCTGCAGCCCGACCATCTCGATCATGCGGTCGATCTGCTTGTGGTCGACGGCATACAGGTCGGCGAAGCAGCGCAACTGCTCCTCCACGGACAGCCGCTCGAAGAAGGCCGAGGCCTGCAACTGCACCCCGATGCGGGGCAGCACGGCGCGATTACGCGGCCAAACCTTCTCGCCGAAGAGCCGCACGTCGCCCTCGTCGGGTTCCCGGATGCCCTCGATCATTTCGAGGGTGGTGGTCTTGCCGGCCCCGTTTGGTCCGAGCAAGCCGAAGAAGGTGCCTTGCGGCACCGTGATGTCGACATGGTCCACCGCGGTGAGGTCCCCGTACCTCTTGACCAGCCCGCGCGTCTCGATGACGTTGGTCATGCGCCGATCCAAACACGAGAGCGACCACCGTCGCCACCGGTTGAGGATCTTCTTTGCCGGGAATTAGCGATTCCGGTCGCGCGAATGCCTGTTGGGAATGCCACCAGCCGTGCGGGGTGCCTGCGAGGTACTGCATACCGGGACGGGGACGTCCGGACGGTAAGGCAGTACGACGCCAGATCCGTATGTTCGATGTCGCGGATGTCACCGTAGTCGTGGCGCCCAGGCAGGGTCGCTGCTCGGGCGAGGCCCGGTGTCAGCATGGTGAGGCCGGCTGCTCCGCTGGCCTGGATGAGGGTGCGGCGGTTGATCTGGGACACGGTCAATCGCTCCTCGGACGAGACTGGCCGCCTTCCACACTTCTGCGCTCCGAGCGTCCAACACGGGTGATCTCGGGTGAATCAAACGAGAACATCAGCTGACGGGTGAAGGGGGCCCTAAGCTCGTGAGTCATGAACATCGTCTTCGTCGAGCCCGGCTTCCCCAGCAACCAGCGCCGTTTCGTTCTCGCGCTGGCCGCCGTGGGAGCCAACGTCATCGGCGTGGGCGAGTCGGAGGAGTGGCATCTCGATGACGAGTTGCGCGATGCGATGCTCGGCTATTACAAGGTCTCCAATGTCACCAATCAGCGGGAGCTGACCGACGCGGTCCAGTACATCCAGTCCAAGATGTGGGTCGACAAGCTCGAGGCGACCGTCGAAGCACACACCATGCCGGCCGCCCAGGTCCGGGAGAAGACCGGCATCCCCGGCACGTCGGTGCACGCGACGTGGCTGTGCCGGGACAAGCCGTCGATGAAGGAGGCGCTGCGCAAGGTCGGGGTGCCGACGGCGGCCTCGACGGCCGCGGATCACGCGAGCGAGATCTGGGACTTCGCGGCCGAGGTGGGCTACCCGCTCATCCTCAAACCACGCGCCGGCGCCGGCGCCCAGGGCACGACCCGCGTCGACAACGACACCGAGCTGGCCCACGCGATCACCGTCTTCGGGGCGGAGGGGGCCACTTCGATCGCCGTCGAGGAGTTCGTCGAGGGTCACGAGGGCTTCTACGACACGATCTGCCACGACAACGAGGTCGTCCACGACTGGACCACGCACTACTACCCCAACGTCCTGGAGGCGATGCGCACCCGCTGGATCAGCCCGCAGTTCATCGCGACCAACCGGATGTCCGACTCGGACTTCTACGACGAGGTCGCCGAACTCGGCCACCGCGTCATCGAGGCCTTCGACATCGGCACTTCGGCCACGCACATGGAGTGGTTCTACGGACCAAAAGGGTTGCGCTTCAGCGAGATCGGGTGCCGCCCACCGGGTGTCGGCTGCTGGGACCTGTACACCGCGGGCAATGACGTCGATGTCTATCGCGAGTGGGCGCACGTGATGACCCATGGCACGAAAGAGCGCGAGATGAGCCGCGCCTACTCGGCAGGGCTCGTCGCGCTGCGGCCCGACCGCGACGGCGTCATCACGGGATACAGCGGCATCGAGGAGGTCATGGGCCGCTACGGGCAGTGGGTCATCGACACCCACTTCCCGCACGTCGGTCACCTGACCCAGGCGGTCGAGGCGGGTTACATGGCCAATGCCTACGTGCGCCTGAAGCATCCGGACTATGACGTGCTGCGCGGCATGCTCGACGACGTCGGCCGCACCATCCACGTCTACGGAGGCTGACCAGTTCCGCCGTGCGCACCATCTTGCTGGGTCCCCAGCGCTTCACCGTCCGCGTGACCGGGGCCCTGCGCTCTCTCGAGACCGAGGGACCGGTCGCGGTGATCAACGCCGGGTGGGAGGAGCGCGAGGACGACATCGGAGAGTTGGACGCCGCCCTGGACAACCGCGCCCGCAACCTGCGGCTCTTTCACCGGTTGGCGGACGTGCTCGAGAAGGACCCCGGGTTTGCATTGCAGGCCAGTAGGTTTCGGGACCGGCACGACGAGCTGACGAACGTCTATCGCGTCCGGTTGCAGCACGCCATGGGGGGCGTGTATGCCGTGCAGCGGCTCGTCCCCAGCCACCCGTCCCGCGCACGCAACTCCGCGGCCTACCGCGCCCTGGCAGACGCCGTCGCCGGCATCCGCGCCATCGACACGTGGTACCTCGCGGAGGTGCGCCGGCTCTACGGCGAACTCGAGGTCGACGGCGGCGTGAACTCCAGTGACGTCATCGCGTGGCATCGGGCGGAGGTGCGTGCCGCTCAGAACGACTGTGTCGCATGGATTTTGCCGGGTGGCAACATCCGGACACTGATGAGTTCGCTGCGGCTCTTCGACGTGACGATCCCGCATGCGGTGTCGGTGATCGCGTGGTCGGCGGGGGCGATGGCGCTGACCGAGCGCATCGCGCTCTTCCACGACCACGGCCCGGAGGGGTCGCAGGAGACCGAGCTCTTCGACGCCGGCCTGGGGCGGGTCCACGGCGTCGTCGCCTTCCCGCACGCCCGGCGCCGGCTGCGGATGGACGACCCGGAGCGGCTGGGGATGCTCGCGTTGCGGTTCGAACCGGCCGAGTGCGTGCTCCTCGACGACGGGGCGGTGCTCGACTTCGGGGCCACCGGGACCATCCCCCTCAACGCGCGACGCGTCGGCGCGGACGGGCTGATCCGGGCGGGTGATGATGCGTGAGAAGGAAACTCGCGATCAACCGGCTCCGGGAACGCGCCGATCTCGGCCCCGAGCTGGTGGCGCAGTTCGTCGAGAGGTACCGCTCGCCGATCATCGAGGGCCAGAACGCGACCTTCCTCTTCCTCGGCCACGCGGACGAGGTGTTCGTCCGGCACCGGGTGGTCGGCCTGCCCGACCCGCTGCCGATGAAGCGGATCGGCGAGACCGATCTCTGGGCCGCGACGTGCGACCTGCCGGCCGGGTCGCGGGTGGAGTATCAGCTCGAGACGCGACGCGGCGATCACTACGAGCGCTTCAACGATCCGCTGAACGAACGCGTCGCGCACTCGCCGATGGGGTCGAGTTCGGTGTGCGCCGGCGAGGGCTATCACGTGCCGTCGTGGGCCGTTCCCGATCCGGAGACCCGGCCCGGCGACCTGATCGAGCACCGGATGCGGAGCAAGGCCTTGCGGCGTGAGCAGCAGATGCTCATCTACACGCCCGCTCGCTTCAACCCGGTGCTGCGCTATCCACTGCTGATCGTCCACGACGGACCCGAATATGTGCAGTTCTCGGCCATGAAAACGGTGCTGGACAACCTGATCCACCGGCTCGACATCGCACCGATGATCGTCGCCTTCGTGCCGCCGCACGACCGGCTGCGGGAATACGCCAACAATGCCCCGCACGCCCGTTTCCTGGCGCGGGAGCTGCTGCCCATGCTCGAGGAGGCCTATCCCCTGGTCGAGTCGCCGCTGGGGCGATGCCTGATGGGCGCGAGTTTCGGCGGCGTCGCCTCCGTCACGACGGGGGTGCGCTATCCCGGGGTCTTCGGCTCGATGCTCATCCAGTCCGCGTCGCTGGCCTTCACCGACATCGGTCAGGACCACGGTGGCGGGCCGGCCTTCGACCCCGTCGTGAAGTTCGTCAACCGCTACCGCGCCAAACCAACCCGGTTCACCGAGCGCCTCTACATGTCGTGCGGCATCTACGAGCCCCTGATCACGCCCAATCGTTCCATGGTCTCGGTCTTCCGCGAGGTCGGCATCACGGTGAAATACGAGGAGAACCGCGACGGTCACAACTGGGACAACTGGCGCGACCGGCTCCAGTCGGGCCTGTCCTGGCTCTATCCCGGGCCGCAGAAGTATGTCTACGAATAGCGGGGCCTGACGATGACTTCGATTGAGGGACAACCCGATCCGGCGGGTGAAGCGCTCCGGGCCGCGGTCGCCGACGGTATGCCGCGGGCCCGCCTCGACCTCGCCCGCTTGGTCGGTCTGCGGTCGGTCTTCGATCCGCGCATCGAGGATCCGGCCCAGTGCGCGGCCGCGGCGAGTGCGGTTGCCGATCTCCTCACCGAGGTCGGCCTCGAGGTCGAGTCGATCGAGACCCCGGACGGCTCCACCGCCGTCATCGGACGATCGACGGCACGGCCTGCCGGCACCGCTCCGGCGCGGCCGCGAGTGCTGCTCTACACCCACCACGACGTCGTGCCGGCGGGGGACGTCGCCGCGTGGTCGAGCGACCCGTGGACTCTCACCGAACGCGACGGCCGGTGGTATGGGCGCGGCGCCGCCGACTGCAAGGGCAATCTGGTCGCCATTCTCACGGCGCTGCGGGCGTTGTCTGCCACGAGTGCCGAGTGGCCCGTGGATCTCGTTGTGCTGGTGGAAGGTTCGGAAGAGCAGTCGGCCGGCGGGATGGAGGCGCTGGCCCGGGCGCGTCCCGATCTGGTGACCGCCGACGTCATCGTCATGGCTGACACGGGCAATATCGCCCTCGGGCAGCCGACCCTGACGACCTCGCTGCGCGGCACCGGCTCGGTGCGCATCACCGTGCGCACGATGGAGCACGCCGCGCACTCGGGCATGTACGGCGGCGCCGCCCCCGACGCGCTGCAAGCGCTGCTGACCGCCCTGGCGTCGCTGCGTTCGCCGTCCGGCGAGACGACCATCGACGGGCTGGACGCGACCGGGGTGTGGGAGGGCGCGGCATACGACCCGCGGCGCTTCGGCGCGGACGCGGCGCTCCTCGACGGAGTGAAACCGTTGGGGGACGGGCAGATCGGCGACCTGCTGTGGGCCCGGCCCGCCG
>NZ_HG764815.1:810800-828659 GCF_001050535.1 Nostocoides australiense Ben110
ACCGAGGAGCCCGTCCCGACGGCGAGCGCGGCCGAGGCGACGGCGCCGACAGCCGGCAACACGACGAGCACGGCGTCCGCGTCCGCCACCGGTCCGCAGTCGACACCCGAGGGCGCCGGCGTGGACGAGGGCTACCGCTCGTTCGCGGGGGTGGATCTGCCGCCCGGCGCTCCCGTGGTGACCGTGTTCGAGGACTTCCAGTGCCCGGCGTGCGCCCAGTTGGAGGGAGCGATCGGGGCCACCCTGAACGAGTTGGCCGCGGACGGCAAGATCCAGCTCAACTACCGGATCATGAACTTCCTCGACGAGATGACCGGCGGCACGCAGTCGACGCCCGTCGCCAATGGCGCCTTCTGTGCGGCGGACCAAGGCAAATGGCAGGAATTCCACGACGCCGCCTTCGCCGAGCAGTACCCCGAAGGCACGTCGGTGAGCGTGGAGCAGATTGCCGCTTTCGCCAGGACTGCACAGGTCCCAGACCTCGACGCGTGGACCGCGTGCACCGAATCGGCCCCCTACAGCACGTTCGTCGCCGACTCCAACGCCGCGGCGACCACCGACGGCGTCACCGGCACCCCCACGGTGTGGATCGACGGGAAGCCGGTGGCTTTGCGGGACATCATCACGCCCGCCGGGCTGAGGGCGGCGATCGTGGATGCGACCGAGTAGGCGGCCGTGATCACCTACATCCCGAGCCCGACGGTGGGTGCGCTACACCTCGGCCCGCTGGCGATCCGCGGCTACGCCCTGTGCATCCTCACCGGCATCGTCGTCGCCGTGTGGCTCGCCGGGCGCCGCCTCGAGCACCGCGGCGGCAAACGCACCGATGCCCTCGACATCGCCACCTGGGCGGTGCCCTTCGGCATCGTCGGCGCCCGCATCTATCACGTCCTCAGCTCACCGGAGGCCTACTTCGGCGCCGACGGCCGTCTCATCGACGCCCTGAAGATCTGGCAGGGCGGACTCAGCGTGTGGGGGGCCATCGCGCTTGGGGCGCTGGGGGCGTGGATCGGCTGCCGCCGGGCCGGCGTGGGTTTCCTCGACTTCGCCGATTCCGCCGCCCCGGGCATCGCCATCGCCCAGGCGCTCGGCCGCTGGGGCAACTGGTTCAACAACGAGGTCTACGGCGAGCGCACCGATGTGCCCTGGGCGGTGCAGATCCACCAGTGGGATACCGCCACCGGGTCCGCGGTCAAGGACGCAAGCGGCGACCCGGTCGTGCTCGGCACCTTCCACCCCACCTTCCTGTACGAGGCGATCTTCTGCCTGCTGCTGGCGATCGTGCTGCTGATGCTGGACCGGCGTCGCGCCTTCGCCCCGGGTCAGCTGTTCGCGCTCTATGTCGCCGGCTACCCGACCTTCCGGATCGTCCTGGAGAAGATGCGCACCGACCAGGCGACGATCATCCTCGGGCAGCGGATCAATGTCTGGACCTCGATCGCCGTCTTTCTCCTGGGCGTGGCGCTCTACGCGTGGACGGGGCGCCGCTCCCGGCGCGGGTCGGCCGTCTCACAGGGTGAGAAATCCCTGACCACATCGTAGGACGGCCTGATGATAGGGTGATCTCGACGTGGCCGTTGCCGTCCACGCAGGTTCCCTCACAAGTTTGGAAAAGGACGGTGCCCGATGGCCTCTGCCCTCTTCTCGGCCCAGCCCGCCGACCACGGGCTGTATCGCCGCGAGTTCGAGCATGACGCGTGCGGCGTGGCCATGGTGGCAACGCTGCGCGGGCATGCCGGCCACGACATCGTCGTGCAGGCCCTGACGGCACTGACCAACCTCGACCACCGCGGCGCCACCGGGGCCGACCCGCTCGTCGGCGACGGCGCCGGCATCCTGACCCAGGTGCCCGACGCCTTCCTGCGCGAGGTCGCCGGATTCACCCTGCCGCCGCGTGGGTCGTATGCCGTGGGCGCCGCCTTCCTGCCCGCCGACCCGGAGGCCCGCAGCGAGGCCGTCCACCGCATCGAGGACCTCGCCCACGAGGAGGGCCTGGAAGTCATCGGCTGGCGCGATGTTCCCGTCACTCCCGATCTGGTCGGCACCGCCGCCCGCGACTGTATGCCGCACTTCGCCCAGCTCTTCCTGGCGGCCAGCGACGGTGCGGTGCGCGGCATACACCTGGACCGGCGTGCCTACTGCCTGCGCAAGCGCGCCGAGCGGGAGGCCGACGTCTACTTCGCCTCGTTGTCCGCGCGGACCCTGGTCTACAAGGGCATGCTGACCACCGGTCAGCTCGAGCCCTTCTTCCCCGACCTGTCCGATGAGCGCTTCGTCACCGAGCTCGCGCTGGTGCACAGCCGTTTCTCGACCAACACCTTCCCGTCGTGGCCGCTGGCCCACCCCTACCGGCTGATCGCCCACAACGGCGAGATCAACACCGTCAAGGGCAACCGCAACTGGATGGCGGCCCGCGAGTCCCAGCTGGTCAGCGACCTGATCCCCGGCGATCTGTCGCGCCTGTCGCCGATCTGCCCGCCCGGCGGCTCCGACTCCGCCTCCTTCGACGAGGTGCTCGAACTGCTCCACCTGGGCGGCCGCTCCCTCCCGCACGCCGTGCTGATGATGATCCCGGAGGCCTGGGAGAATCACGAGGAGATGGACGCCGACCGGCGCGCCTTCTACGAGTTCCATTCGATGACGATGGAGCCGTGGGACGGCCCGGCCTGCGTCACCTTCACCGACGGCACCCAGATCGGGGCGGTCCTGGACCGCAACGGCCTGCGCCCGGGCCGGTTCTGGGTCACCGACGACGGGCTGGTCGTGCTGGCGTCCGAGTCCGGAGTGCTCGACATCGCGCCCGAGAAGGTCATCCGCAAGGGCCGGCTGCAGCCGGGCCGGATGTTCCTCGTCGACACCGCCCAGGGCCGGATCATCGAGGACGAGGAGATCAAGAGCAAGCTGGCCACCGAGCTGCCGTATGCCGAGTGGCTGCACGCCGGCCTGATCCACCTGGGCGACCTGCCCGAGCGGGAGCACATCGTCCACACCGCCAAGTCGGTCGCGCGTCGGCAGCAGACCTTCGGCTACACCCAGGAGGAGCTGCGGATCCTGCTCACCCCGATGGCCCGCACCGGCGGTGAGGCTCTCGGGTCGATGGGCACGGACACCCCGATCGCGGTGCTCAGCCAGAAGCCGCGGCTACTGTTCGACTACTTCACCCAGCTGTTCGCGCAGGTCACCAACCCGCCGCTGGACGCCATCCGTGAGGAACTCGTCACCTCCCTGGGCACCTCGGTCGGCCCCGAGGGCAATGTCCTGACCGCCTCCCCGGCGCACTGCCGCCAGCTGGTCCTCGACTTCCCGGTCATCGACAACGACCAGCTCGCGAAGATCATCCGCATCAACGCCGACGGCGACCTGCCGGGCTACGCCACTCATGTCGTCAAGGGTCTCTACGACCACATGCGCGACGGCGAGGGAATGGCGGCGCGTATCGACGAGATCTGCGCCGAGGTCTCTGAGGCCATCGCCCGGGGGGCGCGGTTCATCGTCCTGTCCGACCGCGACTCCGGCCGGGACTACGCGCCGATCCCGTCGCTGCTGCTGACGGCCGCGGTTCACCACCACCTCATCCGGGAGAAGACCCGCACCCAGGTCGGTCTCATCGTCGAGGCCGGCGACGTCCGCGAGGTCCACCACGTCGCCCTGCTCATCGGCTACGGCGCGGCGGCGGTCAACCCCTATCTGGCCATGGAGTCGGTCGAGGACCTCGTGCGCTCCGGGATCATCACCGGCGTCACGGGGGAGCAGGCGGTCAAGAACCTCATCAAGGCGCTCGGCAAGGGCGTCCTGAAGGTGATGTCCAAGATGGGCATCTCCACCGTGGCGTCCTATCGCGGCGCTCAGGTCTTCGAGGCCATCGGCCTCTCTCAGGAACTCGTCGACACCTACTTCACCGGTACCGTCACCCAGCTCGGGGGTATCGGCCTCGACGTGATCGCCGCGGAGTGCGCGGCGAGGCACGCCGCGGCATACCCGCCGGAGGGGGTGCGGCTGCCCCACCGCACGCTGGAGGTCGGCGGCGAATACCAATGGCGCCGCGAGGGCGAACCGCATCTGTTCGACCCCGAGACGGTCTTCAAGCTGCAGCACTCGACGCGTCAGCGCCGCTACGACATCTTCCAGCAGTACACCCGGCGGGTCGACGAGCAGGCCGAGCGGCTGATGACGCTGCGGGGACTGTTCGCGTTCAAGGACGGGGTGCGCGAACCGATCTCGATCGCCGAGGTGGAGCCGGTCAGCGAGATCGTCAAGCGGTTCAACACCGGCGCCATGAGCTATGGCTCGATCAGCCTCGAGGCCCACCAGACCCTCGCCATCGCGATGAACCGTCTCGGCGGGCGCTCGAACACCGGCGAAGGCGGCGAGGACCTCGACCGGCTCCTCGACCCCGAGCGCCGCTCGGCGATCAAGCAGGTGGCTTCGGGCCGGTTCGGGGTCACCTCGGCATACCTGACCCACGCCGACGACATCCAGATCAAGATGGCCCAGGGCGCCAAGCCCGGCGAGGGTGGCCAGCTGCCCGCCCACAAGGTCTACCCGTGGGTGGCCAAGACCCGCCACTCGACACCCGGTGTCGGCCTGATCAGCCCGCCACCGCACCACGACATCTACTCCATCGAGGATCTCGCCCAGCTGATCCACGACCTGAAGAACGCCAATCCGGCGGCGCGGATCCACGTCAAGCTCGTCTCCGAGGTCGGCGTCGGCACGGTCGCGGCGGGGGTGTCCAAGGCGCACTCCGACGTCGTGCTCATCTCCGGGCACGACGGCGGCACCGGGGCCTCACCGCTGACCTCGCTCAAGCACGCCGGCGCTCCCTGGGAACTCGGCCTCGCCGAGACCCAGCAGACGCTGGTCCTCAACGGGCTGCGCGACCGGATCGTGGTTCAGGTGGACGGGCAGCTGAAGACGGGGCGTGATGTCGTCATCGCCGCGCTTCTCGGTGCCGAGGAGTTCGGGTTCGCCACCGCCCCGCTGGTCGTCAGCGGCTGCATCATGATGCGGGTCTGCCACCTCGACACCTGCCCGGTCGGCATCGCGACCCAGAACCCCGAACTGCGCTCCCGCTACACCGGACGACCCGAATTCGTCGAGACCTTCTTCGAGTACATCGCCCAAGAGGTGCGCGAGCACCTGGCCGCACTCGGCTTCCGCTCCATCGCCGAGGCCATCGGCCAGATCGGCGCCCTCGACACCACCGCCGCGGTCCACCATTGGAAGACCGACGGCATGGACCTGACGCCGATCCTGACCGAGGCCGTCCCCGGCGACGGTGTCACGCGCTACCAGAGCGTCACCCAGGACCACGGACTCGAGAAGGCACTCGACCATCAGCTGATCTCGATTGCCCGCACCGCCCTCGATGACGGCGACCAGGCGCGGGGCCAGTTGGCGATCCGCAATGTCAACCGGACCGTGGGCACGATGCTCGGTCATGAGGTCACCAGCCGGCAGGTCGCCGGCCTGGCCGACGGCAGCATCGACATCACCCTCACCGGTTCGGCCGGCCAGTCCTTCGGAGCGTTCCTACCCACCGGAGTGACGCTGCGCTTGGTCGGCGATGCGAACGACTATGTCGGCAAGGGGCTTTCGGGTGGCAAGCTGGTCGTCAGCCCCCACCCCAGCTCGGTCTTCCGCGCCGAGGAGAACGTCATCGCCGGCAATGTCATCGGCTACGGCGCCACCAGCGGCGAGATCTTCCTGCGCGGCATCGCCGGTGAGCGCTTCTGCGTCCGCAACTCCGGCGCGACCGCCGTCGTCGAGGGCGTCGGCGACCACGGGTGCGAGTACATGACCGGTGGAGTGGCGCTCATCCTCGGGCGCATCGGGCGCAACTTCGCCGCCGGCATGTCCGGTGGGGTCGCCTATGTCCTGGACCTGCCGGCCCATCGCGTCAACGGCGAGTTCGTCGACATCGTCGCGCTGCGCGACGAGGACGAGGATCTCGTCCGCACCCTGCTGCAGGCCCACGCGGACGCCACCGGCTCCCCGGTCGCGGCGGACCTGCTGGCCGATTGGGAGAGCGCCAAGGCCCGTTTCTCCCTTATCCTCCCGCGCGACTATGCACGGGTGTTGCAAGTGCGAGCGGACGCCGAGGCAGAGGGCATAGCGCCCGAGTCCGACATCGTGTGGGAACGGATCATGGAGGCGGCACGTGGCTGACGCACAAGGTTTTCTCAAGACCCGCGAGCGCGAGCTTCCCGAGCGCCGCCCGGTGCCGGTCCGCATCAAGGACTGGAAAGAGGTGTACGAGGCGCAGGACGTCGCCCAGCTGCAACGGCAGGCCGGGCGCTGCATGGACTGCGGCATCCCGTTCTGTCACTCCGGCTGCCCCCTCGGCAATCTCATCCCCGAGTGGAACGACATGGCCTGGCGCGGCGACTGGCGCGGCGCCATCGAGCGGCTGCACGCGACGAACAACTTCCCGGAGTTCACCGGGCGGCTGTGTCCCGCCCCATGCGAAACCGCGTGCGTCCTCGGGATCAACCAGCCCGCCGTGACGATCAAGCAGGTCGAGGTCACCACCATCGACCGCGCCTGGGAGGCCGGCTCGGTCACGCCGCAGCCGCCGGATCGCCTGTCCGGCAAGACCGTTGCCGTCATCGGCTCCGGCCCCGCGGGCCTGGCTGCCGCGCAGCAACTGACGCGGGCCGGCCATACGGTCGCCGTCTTCGAACGCGCCGACAAGCCCGGTGGGCTGCTGCGCTACGGCATCCCCGAGTTCAAGATGGAGAAGGCGGTCCTGGACCGGCGCCTGGGTCAGATGGAGGCCGAAGGCACCCGCTTCCGGTGCGGCGTCGACGTCGGTGGCTCGCTCACGGGCCAGCAGCTGCGTGCGCGGTATGACGCGGTGGTCCTCGCCATCGGATCGACGCTCCCGCGTGACCTGCCCGTGCCGGGCCGGGAGGCGGACGGCGTGGTGCAGGCGATGGATTTTCTGCCGCAGGCCAACCGGGTCGCCCTCGGCGAGCGGGTCGCCGACCAGATCACCGCCACCGGCAAGGACGTCATCGTCATCGGCGGCGGTGACACCGGCGCCGACTGCATCGGCACCTCCCA
This sequence comes from Nostocoides australiense Ben110, assembly GCF_001050535.1. Classification (GTDB taxonomy): domain Bacteria; phylum Actinomycetota; class Actinomycetes; order Actinomycetales; family Dermatophilaceae; genus Nostocoides_A; species Nostocoides_A australiense. The sequence continues at coordinate 817,866 of NZ_HG764815.1, forward strand.
TCGACAGGGCGCACGATCGGTGACGAGCCTGGAGATCATGCCCCAGCCGGGGCCGGAGCGCCCGGGCAACCAGCCGTGGCCGACCTATCCGATGATCTTCCGGGTCGCCAGCGCCCACGAAGAGGGCGGGGAGCGGCTGTATGCCGTCTCCACCCAGGAGATCACGAAGGACGCCGACGGCCGGGTCGCCGCCCTCCGGGTCCAGGACGTGCGGCTGGGGGAGAAGGGGTTCGACCCCGTCGAGGGCACCGAGCGTGAGCTGCCGGCGCAACTGGTCCTGCTCGCCATGGGCTTCGTCGGCCCGCAGCAGCAGGGCCTGGTCGAACAGCTGGAGGTGGAGCTGGACGAGCGCGGAAATGTCAAGCGGGACAAGGACTTCCAGACCACTGTGCCTGGCGTCTTCGTTGCCGGTGACGCCGGACGCGGCCAATCCCTGATCGTCTGGGCGATCGCGGAGGGCCGGGCCGCCGCCAGAGGGGTGGATGAATACCTCATGGGCGCCTCGCAGCTGCCGCGTCCGATCAACCCCACCGATCGTCCGCTGACGGTCTGAACCACACGTCCGCCCGCGGGGCTGACGACGGGCTCAGGCGCTGGCCAACGGGCCTGCCGCGGCCGCGACGCGGTCATGAGTAAGCGTTTACACGGTTACCATTGACCTATGCGTCGAGCGAAGATCGTCTGCACCATCGGCCCGGCCACGGCCGCTCCCGAGCGCCTGGCCGAGCTGGTGGCGGCGGGCATGGACGTCGCGAGGATGAACCTGTCCCACGGCAGCTACGAGGACCACGCGAAGGTCTACGCCAACGTTCGCGAGGCATCCAACGCCAGCGGTCGCGCCGTGGGCGTGCTCGTGGATCTCCAGGGACCGAAGATCCGGACCATGCGCTTCAGCGGGGGTCCCATCGAGCTGATCGCCGGCGACACGTTCACCATCACCACGCGCGATGTCGACGGCACCCAGGAGATCGTCGGCACCACTTTCAAGGGCCTGCCCGGCGATGTCGAGCCCGGCGACACCCTGCTCATCGATGACGGCAAGGTCGAACTGGTCGCCACCGCGGTGACCGACACCGACGTCACCTGCGAGGTCGTCCAGGGCGGCACGGTGTCCAACAACAAGGGCATCAACCTGCCCGGCGTGGCGGTCAGCGTGCCGGCCCTGTCCGAGAAGGACGAGGAGGATCTGCGCTGGGCCCTGCACCTGGCTGCCGATTTCATCGCCCTGTCCTTCGTCCGTTCGGCCGAGGACATCCGCCGCGTCCACGAGATCATGGACGAGGAGGGGTTGCGGCTGCCGGTGATCGCCAAGATCGAGAAGCCGCAGGCCGTCGAGAACCTCGAATCCATCGTCGCCGCCTTCGACGGGATCATGGTCGCCCGGGGCGACCTCGGCGTCGAACTGCCGCTGGAGCAGGTCCCGCTCGTGCAGAAGCGCGCCATCGAGATCGCGCGCCGCAACGCCAAGCCGGTCATTGTCGCCACCCAGGTGCTCGAGTCGATGATCGAGAACCCCCGCCCCACGCGAGCCGAGGCCTCCGATGCCGCCAATGCCGTCCTCGACGGCGCGGACGCCCTCATGCTCTCCGGCGAAACCAGCGTCGGGGCCCACGCGATCGGCGCGGTCAAGACGATGGCGCGCATCATCGAGAACACCGAGGAGACCGGGTTCGAGCGCATCTCGGCCCTGACCGCGCCGCCGCAGACCGTCAGCGGAGCCATCACGCGCGCGGCGGTCGACATCGCCCAGCTCGTCGGCGCCCGCTATCTGGTCACCTTCACCACGTCGGGGAGTTCGGCGCGCGCGATGTCGCGGCTGCGGCCATACCGCCCGATGCTCGCCTTCACCCCGAGCCCGGCCACCCGCAGCCAACTCGCCCTCACCTGGGGAGTGGAGACCTTCCTCGTCCCCAATGTCACGCACACCGACGACATGGCCTTCCAGGTCGACGAGGCCCTGATGCGCGACAAGCGGTGCCCCGAGGGCGAGCGCGTGGTCATCGCCGCCGGTTCCCCGCCCGGCGTCAGCGGGACGACGAACGCCTTGCGCGTGCACTCGGTCGGGGACGCCATCAACCACCGAGGGGCGTTCTCGCACCTGTGACAAGAGTCCACCGCCGCCCGGGCGTCCGCTGTCGCGGAACGTCACCGGTATGCTGTGCGGGCACCTCGCCGGGGTGGTGGAATGGCAGACACGGAGCACTCAAAATGCTTTGCCGCAAGGCGTGCGGGTTCAAATCCCGCTCCCGGCACGTGAACGACGAGCGACCACGCGGGTCGGCTCGAGGACAGATGAGGTACGCACGATGAGCAACGAGGCCAAGGCCACGACGACCGCTGGCGGGAGCGCTCCCACCGCGCCCCGCATCGTCGTGGCTGAGGACGAAGCGCTGATCCGGCTCGACCTGGTCGAGATGCTCGGCGAGGCCGGGTATGACGTGGTCGGGCAGGCCAGCAACGGCGAGCAGGCCGTCGAGCTGGCCGTGCAGACCCGGCCCGACCTGGTGATCATGGACGTCAAGATGCCCGTGATGGACGGGCTCGCGGCTGCCGACGAGATCGGCAAGCAGCGCCTGTGCCCCGTCATCATGCTGACCGCCTTCTCCCAGACCGAACTGGTCGAACGGGCCCGCGACGCCGGAGTGATGGCCTATATCGTCAAGCCCTTCACTGCCGCCGACCTGGCGCCGGCGATCAATATCGCCCTCTCGCGCTGGAGCGAACTGAAGGAACTCGAGAAGGAGGTCGCCGACCTCGGCGAGGCCCTCGAGACACGCAAGGCCGTCGAACGGGCCAAGGGCGTGCTGATGAAGAAGCTCAAGCTGTCCGAGGCCGAAGCCTTCCGCTGGATCCAGAAGACCGCGATGGACCGGCGCATGGGGATGAAGGACGTCGCCGAGGCCGTCATCGCCGGGATCGACAAGGCCTGACCCGGCCGGTCCTGCTGCAACTCGTCACAAAAGTCACATCCGACTCAGACGTCCCAGGCGTTCCCGCAGGTCAGGGACCTCGTCGTGGCGTGCGGAACACCGGGTTTCGCAACCCGACCCCCAGGCCTTAGAGTGCCCGTTACCGGCTGGTCAACGCGCCCCCACGCGCTGCTCTCCCGGACCTGTCCGACCGCTGTATTCGACGCCTCATGAGGAGCCCCCGGTGGCACGTCCCCACCTCAATGTGACCAAGGCCCTCCCCGTCGATGCCAGTGATCTGTCGGCGTTGTGGATCGAATGGGCGCTCTGCTCCGGGATGAGCCACGACCTGGCGGCGCGGGCCGGCAATGTCGCGCGGATCACCGAAGCCCTCGAGCGCCCCGTAACGACCGTGCTGCTGGCGCGTCTTGACCACCGGCCCGTCGGCTTCGCCGTCGTCAACAACCGCAATCACGGCCTGCTCGACCCGGCCGGCCTCGCGATCGACGAGCTCTATGTCATCCCCGAAGGTCGCCGCCAGGGCGTCGCGGCCGGCCTCCTCGGCGCGGTGGCGACCATGGCCGAGAGCGAGGGCCACGACCTGGTCTTCGCCAATGTCGCCGCCACCGACAAGCTGAGCAATCGCTATCTCGCCCGCCTCGGATTCGCCACCACCATCACCCGCCGCGTGGTGCCGACGGCGGTGCTGCGCCGCAAGCTGTCCGGCGCCGACACCGCGTCCCAGGAGATCCTGCTCGGCAAACGGCGCACCCTCCGGGCGCGGTCCCGCGGCGCCGTGGGCTCGGCGGCACCGGCGCGGGCAATCTCGTTGCGCCGCACCGCAATCTAGCTCTCACTCGGCCTTCGCACCCGGCGGGAGATCCCGCAGCAGGCAGGTGATCCGCGACGTGCAGCACCGGCGCCCCTGATCGTCGGTGATGACCACCTCATACGACACCATCGTCTTGCCGGCGGAGAGCACGGTGGCGACTCCCGTGACGATGCCCGAGCGCGCGGCCCGGTGGTGGGTGGCGTTGATGTCGATCCCGACCGCTGCGCGCGCCGGACCGGCGTGCATGGCCGAGCCGAGCGAGCCGAGGGTCTCGGCCAGGACCACACTCGCGCCCCCGTGCAGCAGGCCATACGGCTGCTGGTTGCCGGCCACCGGCATCGTGCCCACCACCCGGTCCTTGCTCAACTCGGTGATCTCGATGCCCATCCGATCGGCGAGGGTCCCCTTCGACATGGCGTTGACGGCCGCGAGGACGTCCGCGGAGGAGGAGAAGATGGCGTTGTCGGTCATGACGCATAGGCTGCCATGCGTGAGTCGCCTACTCCTCCTCGACGGTCATTCGCTGGCCTATCGCGCCTTCTACGCGCTGCCGGCCGAGAACTTCTCGACCAAGACCGGCCAGCACACCAACGCCGTCTACGGGTTCACCTCGATGCTCATCAATGTGCTGCGCGACGAGGACCCGACACACATCGCCGTGGCCTTCGACCACTCCCGGCAGACCTTCCGGATGGAGGAGTATGCCGAATACAAGGCCGGCCGGTCCGCAACGCCGAGCGAGTTCTCCGGCCAGCTGCCCCTGCTGCGCGAGGTCCTCGACGCCCTCCAGATCCGCTGGCTAGAGGTGCCGGGTTTCGAGGCCGACGACATCATCGCCACGCTGACGACGCGCGCCGCCGAGCAGGACATGGAGGTCGTCATCTGCTCCGGCGACCGGGACGCCTTCCAGCTGGTCACCGACACGGTCACCCTCCTGTATCCCGTCCGCGGGGTCTCCGAGGTGTGGCGGATGACGCCGGCCAAGGTGGAGGAGAAATATGGCGTCCCGCCGCAGCGCTACGGCGATCTCGCGGCCCTGGTCGGTGAGTCGAGCGACAATCTGCCGGGGGTGCCGGGAGTCGGTCCCAAGACGGCCGCGAAGTGGATTCAGCAGTATGACGGCCTGTCCGGCATCGTCGCCCACGTCGACCAGATCGGTGGCAAGGTCGGTGCCGCGCTGCGCGACAACCTCGAGCAGGTGCTGCGCAACCGGCGGCTCAACCAGCTCGTCCGCGATCTCGACACCGGGCTCACCGTCGATGACCTCCAGCGGCGGATGTGGGACCGCGAGCGGGTCCACGAGGTCTTCGACGCCCTCGAGTTCCGCGTGCTGCGCGAGCGGCTGTTCACCACCTTCGACACGACCGCGGTCGAGGCCGAGGGCGGCTTCGACGTCGAGACCCGCTCGCTGGCAGGCGGCGACGTGGGGGAGTGGCTCGCCGGCCCGGGGCGCACGGGCGAGATCGGCGTCCACGTCGTCGGCTCGTGGGCCCGCGGTGACGGGGACGTCGGGGCGCTGGCGCTGGCCGGCTCCGAGGGCCCGGCCGTCTTCATCGACGTCACCCAACTCGATCCCGACGGCGAAGCCGCCCTCGGGCATTGGCTGGCCGACCCCGAGGTGCCCAAATTCGTTCACGATGCCAAAGGGCCGATACACGCTCTGCACGCGCGCGGGTGGGAGCTGGGCGGGCTGGCGCTGGACACGGCGCTGGCCGCCTACCTCGTCAAACCCGACCAGCGCGACTTCGACCTGGCCGATCTGGTCGTGCGGATGCTCGGTCGTGACCTGCGGGCCGAAACCGGTGCCGCAGAGGGGATGCTCGACTTCGGCGCCGATGATCAGGCCGAGATCGCCGACGCCGGCGTCCGGGCGCGCGCGGTCCTCGACCTCGGCCACACTCTCGCGGAGCAGGTCGAGAAGGCCGGGGGCACCCGGTTGTTGCGTGAGGTCGAGCTGCCTCTGGTCGGCGTGCTCGCCGAGATGGAGCAGACGGGCATCGCCGTGGACCTGACCCACCTCGAAGCCCTCGAGAAGGACTTCGCCGACGCGGTCGAGCGGGCCCAGGAGGATGCCTATGACGCGATCGGCGGCGAGCAGATCAACCTCGGCTCTCCGAAGCAGCTGCAGGTCGTCCTCTTCGACACCCTCGCCATGCCCAAGACCAAGCGCACCAAGACGGGATGGACCACCGACGCGGAGGCGCTGGCTGATCTCTACACCAAGACGGAGCACCCGTTCCTCGAGGCGCTGCTGCGCCACCGCGACGCGACCCGGCTGCGGGTCACGGTCGAGGGGCTGCTGAAGTCGGTCAGCGACGACGGACGCATCCACACGACATACGAGCAGACCATTGCGGCGACCGGGCGCCTGTCCTCCAAGGACCCCAACCTGCAGAACATCCCGATCCGCACCGACGAGGGCCGGCGCATCCGCGAGAGCTTCGTCGTCGGCCCGGACTACGAGTCGCTGATGTCGGTCGACTACAGCCAGATCGAGATGCGGATCATGGCCCACCTGTCCGGCGACGCGGGTCTGATCGAGGCCTTCCGGTCGGGGGAGGACCTGCACCGGTTCGTCGGCTCACGCGTCTTCGCCGTGGCGCCGCAGGACGTGACGCCGGCGATGCGCAGCAAGATCAAAGCGATGTCCTACGGCCTCGCCTACGGGCTGTCCGCGTTCGGGCTCTCCCGGCAGCTGACGATCCCACGCGAGGAGGCCAGCGCGCTGATGGAGGAGTACTTCGCCCGTTTCGGTGGCGTCCGCGACTACCTGCGCGATGTCGTCGCCGACGCGCGCGCGACCGGCTACACCGAGACGATGCTCGGCCGGCGCCGCTACCTGCCCGACCTGACCAGCGACAACCGGCAGCGGCGCGAGATGGCCGAGCGGATGGCACTCAACGCACCCATCCAAGGCAGCGCCGCCGACATCATGAAGGTCGCGATGATCAACGCCCACAACGCATTGCGCGACGCCGGTCTGAACTCGCGCCTGCTGCTCCAGGTCCACGACGAACTCGTCGTCGAGGTCGCCCCCGGCGAGGCCGAGCAGGTCGAAGCGCTCGTGCGGCGCGAAATGGGTTCCGCCGCAGGCGAGATCGACGTCCCCCTCGACGTCAGTGTCGGCATCGGCCGCTCCTGGCACGACGCCGGCCACTAGGCCACCCCACGACGCGTCCTCGGGCGAGGTCCTAGAGTCGGTGCATGCCAGCAGACCACCCCACGATCTTGGCCACCTCCGGCGGCTACCGATTCGGCACCCGCACCCGGATGGAGTTCAACCATCTCGTCCACCACGCGGTGGAGTTGGCGGGGGTCAGTGGCCACGCACCCCGGGTGTGCCTGGTGGGTACGGCCTCCGGGGACCAGCGCTGGTTCGCCGCCGAGATGGACGAGGCGGCCCGGGTCGCGGGCTTCGACCTGACGCACCTGCACTTGTTCCCGATGCCGAACGTCGAGGACATCGAGGGCCACCTGATGGCCCAGGACGTCGTGTGGGTCAACGGCGGGTCGGTCGCCAATCTCCTTGCGGTGTGGGATGTTCACGACTTGCGTCCGGTCTTCCGTCGCGCCTGGGAGGCGGGTGTCGTGCTCAGCGGCGTCTCGGCCGGTTCGATCTGCTGGTATGACGGCGGCTGTACCGACTCCTACGGCCCCGACCTGCGCGCGGTCACCAACGGGCTGGGGCTGCTGCCATACGGCAATGGCGTGCACTACGACTCCGAGGAGCAGCGCCGGCCCACCGTCCACCGGCTCGTCGGCGACGGCACCCTGGCATTGACCCACTGCACCGACGACGGCGTCGGCATCGTTTACCACGGCACCGACCTGGTCGAGGCGGTCACTGAGCAGCCCGGCAAAGGTGCCTACATCGTGCAGCGCGGTGGCGACGGGCAGGTCAGCGAGGAGCGGATCGAGCCGCGCATCCTGGTCTGAGTGCCAGAGGCGGGTGCGTGGCGACCCGGCACCATTGCGATTGGCTGTCCGACAGCGTATTCCGGCAGAACGCCGCCGAGCATCGATCCTGCTGTGAGCGTCGCAGGACGCTCCCGAGACGGTGGCCCACGTCGGTCGCGACACCGATCGGGTGAACCCGACGCGTTGCCGGGGCGCTCCGCCGGGCGCGGAGCGTCCCGTCAGCGGGCCTCTTCTGTTGCCCGTCGCATGTAGGCGAGCCCGGCGAGAGCCACGACGGCCAGGACGGCGACCGCGGCGGAGATGACGCCGGCGATCGTCTGCGGTGCCAACCAGATCGCGAGCACCATCGCCGGCGACGCCGCCCACACCACGAGCGAGAGCCGGCGCCGGCCCCGGGCGACGTCGACGTAGGTCGCCAGCTGCACCACCGACAGCAGGCTGCCGGCGACGGCGAACCAGGGCGCATAGCCGGCGGCACCGGCATATTCTGGCCCGGCGAGGGTGTCGGTGATCACGGCCCCGCCGACCCACGACGCGAGGACCGCCGCCGACGCGATCACCGCCACCGCGCCGAGGGCATAGCTGCGCGCTTTTACCGCCGAGGAGCGGGCCGCCTCGTGCGGGAAGACCCACAAGGCGATGAAGTTCGTGCCCCAGAACGTGACGCGCCCGAAGACGGTCAAGAAGGCGTACCACCCGGATTCCTTGTCGGGCAACACGGCTCGGGCCGCGAGCAGGTCGGCGTTGAGCAGCACGACGAGGGCGCCGGCCCCGAGCGCGGCCCGCAGGATCCCCGACCAACCGACCCTCGGCCCGCCGTCCGACGAGCGCGGGCGAGGGACCCGCCGCAACAGCAGCGCGCCGACGATGTTCGTCGCCACCGCGGTTGCCGCCGACGCCCACAACGCGAAGGCTGCGGACTCGTGAAGCGCAGCGGTCAGGACGGCAGCGACGGTGCGGCTGGCGCCGCTGAGCACCAGGAGCACGCCGAAGTCCGCGACCCGGCCGGCGCCGAGCAGGATGCCCAGCTGCACGCCGACATACGTTTGCGGCACCATCACCGCCGCGAGCGCGAACACCAGTGTGGGAGAGGGCAGCCGCAGGATACTGTCGATGACGGGGGTGGCCAGCAGGGTGACCGCGCCCGTCGCGAGTGAGATGGCGATCCCGCGCCGGTGGAGCCAGCCACGCGGGGCACGCGGATCGACGGCGACGGCCCGCGTCGCCTCCAACTGCACCGCCGTGGAGGCGATCGAGAGCACCACGGAGAGCCCGAGAAGTGACCCGAGGACGCCATATCCCACGGGCCCGAGCGCCCGGGTCAGGACGAGGATGTAGACGTACCCGAGCGCGCCGGCGAGCACGGTCGCAACGGCCAGGACGGCGCAAGAGCGCGCCAGTGCGTTGTGCGGGGTGTCCGCCGCCGGTTCGGTCACCGGGTGTTGGTGCGGCGCAGGATCAGCAGCAGGTTCCACGTCAAGAACTCCCGGAACACGGGCACCTCCAGCAAATGACGTGCGGCGTCGGGCAGATAACGCGGCCGAGCGACGAGCACCTCCGCATCGGGCTTTGCCCGCGCCCAGCGCAACACCTCCGCCACGCTGGTGCGATAGAGGGTCTCGCCGAGCCGGTTCTTCGGCAGTTTGCCGTGGGCTCGTTGGTAACGGCGGATCGCATAGTCTCCGCTGACGTAATGCCACGGTGAGGCCTCATGCCCACCCCACGGCGAGAGCCAATTGGTGTAGCTCAGATAGAGCAACCCGCCGGGTTTCAGCACCCGCACCAACTCATCGAGCACCTGCTCGACCTGCTCGACATGTTCGAGCAGGTTGCTGCAGAAGACCATGTCCACCGACCCGCTCTCGACCGGGATGGCGTCGGCCGATCCCACGATGCCACCGTCGGCGACCGAGGCCACCTGGGGGTCGTAGTCCAATGGGATGTAGTGCGCGCCCGCCGCGCGGAAGGCCGCGGCGAACTGAGCAGGTCCCGCCCCGACGTCGAGCACCAGCCGATCGCGCACGTCGACCCATTCGCCCAGGGTCGCCAGTGAATCCGCCGCGAGGTCGCCGTAGAAGCGTTGCGGGTCCGTCTGCTCGACGAGGAAGCTGGCGAATAGGTCCCGGGACCGCCGTATGCCGCGCTGCTGGCGCGGTCCCGTCGGCTCGGCGGCCCGGCGCGCTCGGCTCATCCGGCAATCCTAACCGGCGAGTAACCCAGTGGCCGCGCCGATCGGGTCGGGGCTACAGTGACGCTGTGTTGCAGCCCCGTCCGCCGTCGTGGCAGGCGTCCGCAGCGGCGCTCGGGATCGCGCTAACCCGTGACGTTCTCGGCACCATGACGCCCGCGGAGGAGGAGATCGCTGGCGCCGCCGTGTTGCGGTCGCTCCAGGCGTTGCCGGATGCGACCCGGCTGCCGCTGGCTGCCCTGGCCAAGGCGTTGGCGCCATTGTTGCGCCGGGTCGACCGGGCCGGCGCGGCGGGCGACCTGTCCACGCAGAAGCGCGGTGTCCGGACACTCCGGTCGCTCCCGCTTCCAGGGGTCCCGGAGCTGCTGAAGCTGACCGGAGGGCTTGCTCTCGTCGCCGTCGTCGATGACCGAGCCGCCCGCGGGCTGGACGTGCTCGGGGGGAACCGATGACCGAGCATGCCGACGCCATCGTCGTTGGGTCGGGTCCTGGTGGGTCGGTCGCGGCCCGAGAACTCGCCCGGGCGGGGCAGCGCGTCGTCATCGTCGAGGATGGCCCATACGTCGAGCCGGGGTCGGTCCCGCCGTTCTCGCTGGCCCAGATGCGGGCGCAGTACCGGAACGAGGGACTCACCGTCGCGCTTGGCCGTCCAGCGGTGTCGTACACCGAGGGGCGCTGTGCTGGAGGCGGTAGCGAGGTGAACTCCGGCCTCTACCACCGCACGCCAGCGGCCGTGCTCGCCGGCTGGGAACGGCGATACGGTCTCGAAGGACTCGACTCGGCAAGCCTCGCGCCTCATCAGAAGACTGTCGAGGAGCGGCTGGCGATCGCCGGTCGGGGCGATTCGCCGCTGCCGCCCTCGTCGGACGTTCTCGCGCGCGGAGCCGCGCGCCTCGGTTGGGCGGGCCTGGACGTCCCGCGGTGGGCCCGCGTTCGCGACCCGGCGG
>NZ_HG764815.1:828759-841838 GCF_001050535.1 Nostocoides australiense Ben110
GCGGGCCTCCCGCTCGACCACCCGCGCCGACCTCGCCGCCACCACCGACCTGCGGACAGACCTGCGGGCACCGGCGTCACTGAGTTCCGGCGCGGCATACGGTGCGCTCGGCGTCAAGGCGGTCGCCAAGCCGAAGCCCAAGCCGGCCCCCGAGCCCGTCGCGGCACAGGCGCCGGCGACCGGGTCCGGCACGACCGCGCGCACGCAGTCGTCCACCTCCTCCTCATCGTCCGGTTCGTCGAGTTCGTCGAGTTCGTCGTCAGGGAGCAGTTCGTCGGGTGGCAGTTCGTCCACCTACGCGGGCGCCGGAGCGGCGATGGGTCTGACTCCCGCGGCAGCGGCGGTCTACTCGGCCATCCGCTCGACCTTCGGCATCACGAACATCGGCGGTGTCCGTCCGGGCGACCCCGGCGACCACGGCACCGGGCGCGCGGTCGACGTGATGATCTCCAGTTCCGGCCAGGGCGATGCCGTCGCCAGTTACGCGATCGCGAACATGGGCAGCCTCGGCATCTCGTATGTCATTTGGCAGCAACGCATCTGGCTTGCCGGGTCCGGCGGCTGGCGCGCGATGGAGGACCGCGGGTCACCCACGGCCAACCACATGGACCACGTGCACATCTCCGTGAACTAAGCCGGCACATGACCGCGCCGGCCACCCCCGCAACAGCCGCGACGGAGTCGCCGGCGGTCAAGTCCCAACCGGTTGTCATGCCGCCGGACGCCACGGTCGGCGACGCCTTCCAAGCGTCGTTGCAGGCCTGTCTGGCGCACCTGGACGCCAACGAGCCGCTCTTCCTCGAGGGCCGGCACCGCGACAACCTGCACCAGACGCGGGTCTCGTGGCGCCGGGCCCGGGCCGCGATGTCGTTGTTCCGGCCACTCTTCGAGCACGACGAGGAGTCGATGGAACTCAAGGTGCGGATGCGCGAGATCGTGCTCCCTCTCGGACCCGCTCGGGACGCCGACGTACTGCTCAAGCAGGCCGAGGACCAGGGCTGGCCCTATCGCACCCGACGCACCCTGCGGGGGCGGCGGCGCCGGACCTATGCCGTGGCCGTCCCGCTCCTGCGGTCGCCGCAGTGGCTGGAGGTCAAGGCCGATCTGCGGGCCTGGCTGGCCGACCCGCAGTGGCTGGACTTCGCGGCCGGCCTGCGCGATGCGCCGGCCCGGGACCTCACCGACGCGGCGCTGCAGAAGCGCTACGCCCGCGTCGCCGCAGCCGGACCCGACCTGCTCACCCTGCAACCGCACGAACTCCACAAGGTGCGCATCGAGGGCAAGAAGCTGAGGTACGGGTGTGAGTTCTTCGCCGATCTGTATGCCGATGCCCCTGGTTCGCTGCCGAACGAGTTCTCGACGGCGCTGGGTCTGATGCAGGACGCCTTCGGCGAGGCCAACGATCACGCCACCGCCCTGCACATGCTGCGCGCCCACGGACTGCCCGCCGACGTCCTCGGGCCCGTGCACGGCCGGGCCGAGTGCGTGACGACCTGGGCCGGCGTGATGGCGCTCGAGCCGTTCTGGCGCTGAGCGCGAGGACCGGGCACGCCCCCGGGCGGGGCGTAGTGTGCCGGACGTGAGCGTCCTGCGCACGATCCGCACTCGCGTCCTGGCTGTGGTGCTCGGAGCGTTCGCCGCGGTGATCCTCATCGGGCTCGGGGCGTTGACGTTCGTCCTGCTCAGCACGCTGCGGGCGCAGGCCGGCTCGACCGCCCAGGCGACGGCAGAGTGGATCGCGGAGGAGATCAACCAGCACCCGCCGGCCACGGTGATCGCCGGACACGCCGACGACAAGACGTCCGGGGAACGCGTGATCCAGATCCTCGGGGGCGGTCGGGTCATCGCGAGCCTGCCCGCGGACGCGCCCGCCCTGACGAGCGCCGAAGGCCAGGTCGGCCAGGTGTCGGCGTCGACGATCCCGCGCATCGACGGCGTCGACGGCGATTCGTTCGCGCTGGCGGTGACGGCCGCACGCACCGTGGAGGGGCAGATCGTGACGGTGGCGGTCGCCACGCCCTCCACTCTCGAGGAGAGCACGCAGATCGCCCTCCTCACCCTCGCCACGCTCACCGGGGTCGGTCTCCTGGCGCTGGTGGCCGTGGGGGTGCGGTATGCCGTGGCCGCCGCCCTGCGCCCCGTCGAGGAGATGCGCGCGCAGGCGCACTCGATCACGGACATCGGGGTCGGCAGGCGCTTGCCAGTGCCGGCCGGTGACGACGAGTTCTCCCGGCTGGCAACGACTCTCAACGACCTACTCGATCGGCTGCAGCGCTCCGACAGCGCCCGCCGTGCCTTCGTCTCCGACGCGGGCCACGAGTTGCGCAGTCCGCTCGCCAGCGCCCGGGTCGCCCTCGACCGGCTGCGTGATGGGGCGTTGCCGGAGGACGAGCGGGTCGCCGCACTGGCGCGCGCCCGCCTTGCCCTCGACCGGCTCGGCTATGTCGTGGACGACCTGCTGGTCCTGTCCCGAATGGACGAACGGACTGCGGTGACACCAGAGACCGAGATCGATCTTGACGACGTGGTGCTGCGGGCGGTCCGCGCACTGCCCACGACGGACGAGCGCATCACCCTGGCTCTCGAACCGGCCCGGGTCGTCGCGGACCCCAAGCTGTGGGACCGGCTCGTGCGCAACCTGCTCGACAACGCCGACCGGCACGCCCACTCGCACATCCGGGTGACGCTGCGGCGCGAGGCGGCAGGTGCCGTCCTGGAGGTCGACAACGACGGTCCGCCGGTTCCGGAGGCCGAACGAGTGCGCATCTTCGAACGGTTCGTCCGGCTGGACGCGGCCCGCGCTCGCGACGCCGGCGGTTCCGGCCCACCATTCGCGGTGAACTCACTCCAGACGGTCCGCGGCATGGGATATCGCCTGGTGCCCGCCACCACGGGAGTCTGAGTCAGCCCGGGGCGACGGGGACCTCGATCCGGAACCGACACCAGCCCTCCGGCGTCTCGCCGGCGCTGGCCCGGCCGCCCGCCCGTCCCGTGCGCCTGCTGATCGTCGACGACGAGCGCGCGGGCCTGGCCAATGTGACCGCAGCCCTGCTCGTTCTCGTGGCCCTGGCGACGACCGGCTCGGTCATCCTCACCGGGCACAGCGGCGCCAAGGCCCCCTGGGCCGACCAGGTCACCGCGACCAATGGCGTGTCCGAAGGCGGGGACTGACGCCCTTCGGCACGACCCCCCGGACGCCGGTCCGCCTCAGCTCCCGAGGCGGACCGGTATGCGTTTGCGACCGAAATTCCCGGCGGTCGGTCCGAACCGGCCGGGAAGCCGCGTTCGGCATCCCGGGCAGCGGCCGTCGGCTGTCAGGCGGTAGGCGACCAGGTCGTACCAGTCGCGCTCGATCAGCCGGGTGCCGCAGGTCGGGCACGCGGTGACCTCGCCGTCGCGGTTGACGACATTGCCGGTGTAGACGAAGTGCAGGCCTTCGTCGAGCGCGATCCGCCGGGCCCGCACGAGGGTCTGCGCGGGGGTGCGGTCGACATCGCGCATCCGGTGGTCGGGATGGAAAGCCGAGAAGTGGTGCGGCACATCGGGTCCCAGCTCCTCACGGATCCACCGGCACATCGCGGTGATCTCGGCGTCGGAGTCGTTGTGGCCGGGGATGAGCAAGGTCGTCAGCTCGAACCACACGTCCGTCTCGTGTTTCAGATAGGTCAACGTGTCCAGCACGGTCGCGAGGTGGGCGCCGGTCTGGCGGACGTAGAACTCCTCGGTGAAACCCTTGAGGTCGACATTGGCCGCGTCCATGCCGGCGAAGAAGTCCTCCCGAGCCCCGGGATTGACGTACCCGGCGGTCACGGCGACGGTGGCGACGCCCCGGGAGCGGCAGGCCTGGGCGACGTCGAGGGCGTATTCGGCGAAGATGACCGGGTCGTTGTAGGTGAACGCCACACTGCGGCAGCCGTGGTCGAGCGCCGCCGTCGCCAACTGCTCCGGTGCGGCCTGATCCATCAGCCGGTCCATCTCGCGCGACTTGGTGATATCCCAGTTCTGGCAGAAGCGACAGCCGAGATTGCACCCGGCGGTGCCGAACGACAGCACGCTGGTCCCGGGATAGAAGTGGGCGAGTGGCTTCTTCTCGATCGGGTCAATACAGAAGCCGGAACTGCGGCCGTAGGTCGTCAGGACCAGCCGGCCCTCGGACGCCATGCGCACGAAGCAGAAGCCGCGCTGCCCGTCGTGGAGCCGGCACTCACGCGGGCACAGGTCGCACTGGATGCGTTCGTCGTCGACGCGGTGCCAGTACCGCGCCGGGTATGCCGCGCCCGCCTCGCCGCCGGTCATGACGCGGCCTCGTCGAAGGCGGTCACCGTGTAGCGGTGCAGTATCACATCGTCACTCCAATAGTTTTGCGGGAGACCGGCTTTGCGGCGCAGCTGCTGCAGGAAGGCACGGGGGTCCGGCAGGCTCGCCCAGACCTGCGGCAGGAAGGTCGCGCGGTGGCCGCCGGCCTCGAACAGCACGCCGTCGACACCGGGCCGCAGGGCACGCAGGGCCTCGGCCTCACCGCTGACCGCCACCGGCTCCATCGGCGACAGCAGCGAGACCTCGATCGTGGTCTCGCCCAGGTCTTCTCGGGTCAGCGGCGGGAAGCGCCGGTCCCGGAATGCCGCGGAGCGGGCGTTGCTCTCGACGTCTTCCCGAAGGCTGCGGCGCGGTTTGATGGACCCGATGCACCCGTGCAGCCGCCCGCGGGTATGCAGCGTGACGAAGCACGCTCCCGGCTCCTCCAGCGCCCGCTCGAGCGCCTCCGGGAGCCGGTCGACCGCCCCGCCCGGCGCGGCATCCGCCGCCCCCGTCGCACCCATCCCCAACTCCCGCGCGATC
Organism: Nostocoides australiense Ben110; assembly: GCF_001050535.1. Taxonomy (GTDB): domain Bacteria; phylum Actinomycetota; class Actinomycetes; order Actinomycetales; family Dermatophilaceae; genus Nostocoides_A; species Nostocoides_A australiense. Next base: position 833,599 of record NZ_HG764815.1, read on the forward strand.
GCGTCGCGCGCCAGCGCGATCAGCACCTCCCCCCGTCGAGATGTCGATTCGCCCTCGTCGAGATGCCGATTCGACCCCGTCGAGATCGCCCTTCCTTCGTGTCGGGATGGCGCCGACCGGCCGTCGCCGGAACGTCCGCGCGTCATGACGGCTCCGGTTCGTCGAAGGCGACCGCGGCATACCCCACGACCCGGCGTTTGTCGCCGGCGGTATCGCCGGAGTTGCACGCGCCGAGGAGCCGGGCGGTCAGCGCGCGGCGGCGAGCGACCTCGAGCAGTCCGTTCACCGGCGTGGCGCCGCAGGCCTGCTCATGGTCGATCGGTCCGCGCAGGTCGGTGATGGCCGCGATCGTCTGGGCATCGCGGCGGCGGGCCTCGTCATACGACAGGTAGTGCGAGAGATCGGAACTGACGACGATGACGGTCTCCGGTCCGCCCCACAGCCGCTCGAGAACGTCCGCCACCGTTCCTGGCCTGGCCCGCCCGACGGCGAAGGGCACGACCTCGGCCCGCGGCATGAGCACCTGCAGGAAGGGCAGGTGCACTTCCAGCGAGTGCTCCTGGGCATGGACATCGGCGCGATCGACGATCTGCGGCAGGGCCGCCCGTTGGTCCGCTGTCGGCACCGCCGCGTGCAGGGACCCCAGCGGCGTCGCCAACTCCTCGGCCTCCGGGAGGGCGAGACCGTCGACCGCGACCCGGTGCGTCGGCCCGAGCAGCACCACGCGGGCGACCCGGTCTCGGGCGGGCGCCAACGCGGCATACGCCAGGGCCGCCGTCGATCCCGAGTAGACATAACCCGCGTGCGGGGCGATGACGGCTTTCGGCACCGGCCCGGAGGCCGGGCCTGCGTCACCGAGGAACCGGGTGACCTGCGCACGCAGGACCTCCGGCTCCGCCGGATAGAAGTAGCCCGCCACGGCGGGCGCCCGCACTCTGCCCACTCCTCCAGTCTGCCCCGGCAGCGCCGGGATCGGGGCGTCAGGCGTCGACGGTCACGTCGACCTGGATCTCCTGGGCGAGGGCTTCCAGGGCGGCGCGCACGGCGGCGAGGTCGGTGCCGGGGGGCGCGTGAGCGGTGATCTTCGCCTCGAAGAGCTGGCCCCCGGCCATCGGGGCGTCACGGGTTTCGGTCGACAACTCATCGACGCTGAGTCCGTGTGCGGCCAGCGCACCGGAGACCTCGCGCACGATGCCTGGGCGGTCGTTGCCAAGCACCTCGAGCCGCACGACCGGACCGGCGTCCGCCTCCTCGGCTCGGCCTTCGTGGACGTCGATCTCGAGCAGGCCAGCGTGCCCCGCGAGCGCCGCCCGCAGTTCGTCGGCCTGCTCGTCGGGAACGCTGACCTCGACGATGCCGGCGAACTTGCCCGCCAACTCGGCGAGGCGGCTGCGTTCCCAGTTGCCGCCGTGTTCGCCGACCGTGTCGGCCAGGGCCTTGACGAGCCCCGCGCGGTCGTCACCGATGACGGTCAACAGGAGAGTGTGCACGACTGGCATCGTAACCGGCGGGCGCACGGCATACCGTGGCGTGCATGGCGAAGCCGACGCGTTGGGTGACCGAGACCGACGACGGACACAGTGAGTGGTACATCGAGCGCTTCCGGACCATGGCCGCCGAGGGCGTCGACCTCGTCGGCGAGGCGCGGCTGGTCGATGCGATGGTGCCGCGCGGGGCGCGCATCCTCGACGCCGGGTGCGGGCCGGGCCGGCACGCCGGTTATCTGCATGCCGTGGGTCATCACGTCATCGGGGTGGACGCCGATCCCGCGTTGATCGCGGCGGCGCGTGAGGATTACCCCGGGCCGCGGTATGAGGTGGCCGACCTCAGCGAACTGGACCTCGCCGCGCTCGGAGAGAGCGAACCACTCGACGCGATCCTCGTCGCCGGCAATGTCATGGTCTTCCTTGCCCCGGACACCGAGATCGAGGTGCTGCGCCGGCTCGGTGCGCATCTGGCGCCGGACGGATTCGTCATCACCGGATTCCACACGACGCGCGATCTCGCCCTGACCGACTTCGACGCGGCGGTCGCGGCTGCCGGCCTGCGTATCGAGCACCGCTTCGCCACCTGGGACCTACGGGCCTGGCACGGCGACGCCGACTTCGCTGTGACGGTGCTCCGGCATCCATGACCTCTCCACGGCGGACCCCTGGCGGGATCGGGTGGACCCCGTGGCGGGTCGAGTGGGGCCTGGGCTTTTGTCAGCCTCGCCGCGGACATGGTCTATGAAGGCGCTCGCTCCGTCTACGGCCCGTTGCTGGGGGCTCTCGGCGCAAGCGCCGTCACCGTGGGCCTGGTGTCCGGTGCCGGTGAGGCGGCCGCGCTCGGGGTGGGGGCGGCATACGACCGGCACGGGGCGAAGGTGCTGTATGTCGTGCCGCCACTCGTGGCTCTCGTCCCGCCGCTCGCGCTGGCGGGCCGGTTGCCGTTGGCCCTCGCCGGCCTCGTTGGCTGGGGAATCGCTGTGGGAGTGCAGGATTCGACGATCAAGACGCTCGTTGCCGAGCTGGTCGAGCCCGCCCGGCGCGCCACGGCATACGGGGTCTTCGCGGGGATCCACGGCGTTCTCGCGATCGCGGGAGGGCTCCTCATCGGGTGGCTGTACGAAAAGTCCCTCACCGCGGTGGTGGTGACCGTGGCGCTCCTGCAGGTGCTGGCGCTCGTCATTCTCGTGATGAGCCTTGGCGACGCCTGCCGGCGCTCGCGGCCTGCCGGCGTTCCGTAGTTCACGCCCGCGGCGGCGATCCAGCGCCGGCGCCCCTTCCTCCCTACGCCCTGCGCGCGTATGCCCAGCCCGGGCCGCGCAGGAGGAACCCGAAGCGGTCGGCCCAGTTGCCGGCCCTGGCGATATCGCGGGCGATGTCCCGCCATTCGTGCGTCGCGATCCGGACCGGGTTGACGGTGTTGATATTGCGCGTCAGCCCATAGACCGCACGCTCTGTTTCCGGCTCGAACGTGCCGAAGAGCCGGTCCCAGATGATGAGGATCGACCCGTGATTGCGATCCAGATAGCGGCGGTTCGAGCCGTGATGCACCCGGTGGTGCGACGGGGTGTTCAGCACCTTCTCGAGCCAGCGGCTCGAGCGCACCACCTCGGTGTGGATCCAGAACTGATAGATCAAGTTGAGGGCGCGGGCGTTCTCGATGAGTTTCGGCCGCACCCCGGCCAACGCCAGCACGCCATACGGCACCGTCCACGTCACGCCTTCGGCGACGGGCTGCCGCAGGGCGGTGGAGAGGTTGTAGTGCTCACTGCTGTGATGCACCACGTGCACCGCCCACAGCCAGCGGCTCTCGTGGGAGAGCCGGTGGTTCCAGTAATAGATGAAGTCCCAGCCGAACAACGCCAAAAGGCTTGCCGCCCAACCGGTCCCGAGGTCGCGTCGGCCGAGCGCAAAGAGACGTTTCCCTCTCGTCTGCGCCGCCCACGTCGTGGCAGCAGCGAGTGCGGTCGCCCCGACGGCAGCGACCGCTGTCACGCCGGTCATCGTGGGATTCGCGGTCAGCGCCGGCGGTGGTGCGCTCGACCCGTATCGAGAGGTCTCGGAGACGACGCCCGCCGCGGGCAATCGGCCGTATGCCGTGCGCCGGCGCACGATGTCCGCCGCGGTCGTCGCGACGCCGGCAGCGACGGCGGTGCCGATCAGCGCCTTCCCCCACCGGCCGACGCCAGGTGTCAGGGGGTCGAGCACGCGCTTGGCAACGTGCGGCGCAACGAGGCTGCCCAGGCCCATCGTGAGGCTGGCGATGGTGTCGGACAGTTCGTAATCCCCAGCACGAGGGGTGCCCTCCGGGGCGGGATGCCTACTCAGCCAGACATATTCGGCACCCATCGCGCCGATGTAGGCAGGGATCGCGAGGACTGTCAGGTCGAAGCGAGCCATCGTCCGTGTCCCTTTCTGTGACTGTCGGTTCGAGGTCCTCGCGACATGCCGCACAGCGAGGACACATCAGGAGGTCTAGGAGAACCGGTCGTCGATCTCGGTCGCGCCGACATGCTGGTCGAGCCAGCCGGTGAAGGCCCGGAGTCGCTCCCACTCGGCCCGGATCCGCGGCAACGCCTCGGGACCGAACACCCAGTCCGGGTCCCCGATCCCCCGTGATAGATGAATGCTTTTGTGCCGCAACAACTCCAGCCGGGGATGGTCAGCGGCGACGCCACGGGGACGCGACTTCAACTGCTCGCCGCCCACCTCGAGGCCGTCAGCTCCCGAGGCAGAGAGGATCCGTTCCAGGTCCGGTCCGGCGAGATCGTCACTGACCGCCGCGCGGTAGCGCCCGAGCTGATCCGCCGCGAAGCGGTAGCCGCCGGCCCCGACGAGCAGCCCGTCCGCGTCGATCTGGACGTAGTAGTAGGCCTTGTCGGCGGTCGCACAATAGGCACCCTGATGGGTCTTGTAGGGCGCCTTGTCTGCCGCGAAGCGCACATCACGGTTCGGCCGAAACACATGGGCCACACCAAAATCCGGCTCCAGCGCACCAACGAGTGCGGTGATCGGCGCCCTCACGTCCGCCTCATAGAGGGGCTTGTGCGCCAGCCACCATTCGCGGGAGTTCTCCCTCTCCACCTCGGCAAAGAAGTCCAGCGCCCGCCGGGAAAAACCCTCGAAGGATCCAGCCCCCATCAACGCCACTCCCATGCGCAGGCGCGGCAGAACCAGTTGTCATCCTCGGGTGAGACGATGCACCCGCGCAAGACGGCGCGGTGTTCTCGGGCCGCCTCCTGCACCATGGGCATTGGCAAGCCACGCAGGATGGGCACGCCCTCCATCTCACCACAGACCGGGCACTCGACCGGCCCGGGGAGCGGAAGGCGTTTCGGCGGCGGACGGTCATAGTCCTCACCCTGACCGGTGAGGAACAGGTCGGCGTGAATCCGCCACGGGCAGTTCGGGCCGAGGCTCGGCATCCGGCCCAGCACGACTTCCAGCAGCGCCCACCCGACTTCCGCGCTGGTGGCGGGCGCGTTGGCGGCCGCCACATCCTGGTTGCACCACACGATCGCCACCAACTGGCCGTCGTGGGCGTGCACGAACTCCCCCAAGCAGTCGTTGACCGCATCCCAGTTGTCGCCGCACCACGGCGCAAGGGCGAAGGCCCGGCGCAGTTCGTCGAAGGTCGTGGCGCGGGTCGTCATCTGCTCTCCGTCGAGGGCGACAACGGTGTAGCCGTGGGCGTCCAGGAACTCCTCGAGCACCTCCAGCGCCGAGACCTCGACGCAATAGGCCGGCCCCGAGGTGATCCAGGACAACTCCCCGCGCACGTGGGGGCGAGCGGGCGTCATACCGGACCCTCGGCTGCCCACGTGCCGTAGGGCTGCGCCGACAGGGCGGCGTTGGTGTAGCGGGGATCGGTGGTGACTTCCTGGCCGCACCAGGGCGGGATCTCGGCAGCCGCGACGCTGGCCTCGGGCCCCTCGACCTCGGCCAGGACGAGAGGCGCGTTGGCGCCGGTGAAGATGTCGACGGTCCACATCAGGTCGTCGACGAAGAGGGTATGCCGCCGTTTGGCAACGCTGCCCGTCGCCTCCGCGAGCAGGGCGTCGGCGTCCGCGGCGGGGATCTCCCACTCCGCCTCCGGCCGGCCGAGCCCGGAGCGGGGGCCCTTGAGCGTCATCGTGCACACCCGTGCGCCGTCGGGCGCGGTGGCCGAGCGGACCCGCAGGGCGTAGCCGTGGCGGGTGAAGAGATAGCCCTGGGCGAGCTCTTCGTAGCTCCAGGCCGTCGCCGGACCCGGATCGGTGACGACGAACTTGCGCTCGAACTCGGTCATGCCTCCGACGTTAGCCGGTGACGACCGTCCCACCGGCCGCCTGCCACGCGGTGATTCCGCCGTCGAGGTGATAGGTCGCCGTGAAGCCGGCCTGCTGCATCGCCTGCACAGCGATCGCCGAGCGGTTGCCGGAACGGCAGTAGACGGCATACGGCGCGGCCTTGTCGAGATCGGCGATGGCCGCCGCGAAGTCGCCCTCGATGTCGGCATTGACGGCCCCTTCCAGGTGGCCGGAGGCGAACTCGGCCGGCGTGCGCACGTCGAGGATGGTCGTATGCGGTGCCTTCAGGGCGGCGGCGAAGGCCGCGGCGTCGAGGGTCGCCCCGTTGGCCGGGGCGGCAGTCGCGGACGCGGCTCCCGCGCCCGACGCCGAGGAGGCGGAGGGGGATGCTGCCGAAGCGGAGGGCGCCGGGTCGTTGCCCGAGCAGCCGGCGAGGGCGGCGATCGCGAGCGTCAGGGCGGCAGCGGTGGAGGTCAGGTGACGCGTCATGGGAATGGCTTTCTGACGGGTGGAGTTGTCTCTCATCAATATACCCCCTAGGGTATGTAACAGACGCCTCCCACGACACGAGAGAGGGCACCACCATGATTCTGACCCAGTACTACCTCGACTGCCTCTCGCAGGCCTCCTACCTCGTCGCGGACGAGACCACCCGCCTGGCCGTGGTCGTCGACCCGCGCCGCGACATCGACGACTACCTCGCTGAGGCAAAGGAAGCCGACCTGACGATCGTCGGCATCCTCAACACCCACTTCCACGCCGACTTCGTCTCCGGCCACCTCGAGCTGGCCAAGGCCACCGGCGCCTGGATCGGCTACGGCGACCAGGCCAAAGCCGACCCCCACACCCGCGCCTTCGCCGACGGCGAGCGGCTCTCCCTCGGCGGCGTGACGCTCGAGATCATGCACACGCCCGGCCATACCCCCGAGTCGATCTCGGTGCTCGTGTACGAGCACGCGGACGACGAGGTGGCGTACGCCGTCCTCACCGGTGACGCGCTGTTCATCGGCGACGTCGGCCGGCCGGACCTGCTCGCCTCCATCGGCTTCACCGCCGACGAACTCGGCTCGATGCTCTATGACTCGATCCACACCAAACTGATGGGCCTGCCCGACCCGGTGCGCGTCTTCCCCGCGCACGGCGCCGGGTCCGCGTGCGGCAAGAATCTCTCGACCGAGAAGCAGTCCACGATCGGCGCTCAGCGCGCGACGAACTACGCGTGCCAGCCGATGACGCGTGAGCAGTTCCTCGACGTCGTGACCGAGGGGCAGCCCAGCGCCCCGGGATACTTCGTCTACAACGCGACGGTCAATCGGCAGGAGCGCTCGATCCTGGATGTCGACCACCACGTTTCTGCATTGTCCGAGAACGAGATTCGCGACGCGCTTGCCGGCGGCGCGATCGTCACCGACGCTCGACCCAACGCCGAGTATGCCGTCGCTCACCTCCGCGGGTCGCTGAACGTCCCCTCGGACGGGCGGCTCGCGGAGACGGTGGGCATGGTCCTCGGCCCCCAGGATCGCGTGATCCTCATCGCGCCCGACGGGCAGGAGCAGGAGGTCGCCACCCGGTTCCACCGCATCGGCTACGACAACGTCCTCGGGTTCATCCCGCAGCCAGAGGCGTACTTCCTGGCGCATCCCGACGACATGGCGATGGCGAGCCGGCTGAGCGTGGCCGAGGCCGACGCGGCACTCGAGTCGGTGCCGGGGCTGCAACTGCTCGATATCCGCAACCCCGGCGAGGTGGCCGGCGGCATGATCCCCGGCGCCATCCACATTCCGCTCGCCGAACTCGGCCGGCGCGCCGCCGAACTCGACAAGGAACGTCCGGTGCTGGCCTACTGCGCCGGCGGCTGGCGCTCGAGCGTCGGCTCGAGCCTGTTGCGCGCCAAGGGTTTTGCCGACGTCAGCGACATCCTCGGCGGTTACAACGCGTGGCGGTCGGCGCACGACCTCGAGCCGGCGAGCTGCGCGACCACGAAGGCCTGACCGCGTCCCGATGCTCCTGCTCACCCTGACCCTGGCGCTGCTCGTCGGCGTCACCCTGGGGCTGATGGGCGGCGGCGGATCGATCCTCATGGTGCCGCTGCTCGTCTACGTCGCCCGGCTCGCTCCCGGCACGGCGATCGCCGCCTCCCTCTTCGTCATCGGCGTGACGGCGATCGCCGCGGTCCTCCCGCACGCTCGCGGCGGCCGGGTGCAGTGGCGCGCCGGCGCCGTCCTGGGAGTCGCTGCGATGGCCGGTGCGTATGCCGGGGGCCGGCTCGCGGCATACGTTCCGGAATGGGTGTTGCTGGCGACCTTCGCCCTCCTCATGCTCGCGACGGCGATCGCCATGATCCGCGGCCACCGCGAGGAGACGGGCTCGGCGGCATCCGGCGCGCTGGCCGTCGGGCCGGTCCTGCTCGCGGGTGTCGGCGTGGGCTTGCTCACCGGTTTCGTCGGCGCCGGCGGGGGGGGGG
>NZ_HG764815.1:841938-859619 GCF_001050535.1 Nostocoides australiense Ben110
CCCCCCCCCCGCCATGGCGGAGGCGCTGCCGGACGCGTGCGGCGTCGTCGAATGCCGGGTCGTCGAAGCCACCGCCGGGACCCGGCTCGCCCCCGGACTCGCCGGCGCCGGGCTGGTCGTGCCGTCGGTGCCCGGTGAGCTCCTCGCTCCGCTGGCCGCGCTGTGCGAGTGGCTGGAGATCCCGTATGCCGGCGCCTCACCCCGCGCGTCAACCCTCGCTGCCGACGCCGAGTTGGCTGCTCTCGCACTGGATCGCGCCGGCCTGGATGTCGTCCCTGGTCTCGCTGTCGACGCGGCCGGGGCCGCCGGCCTGGACTATCTCGACCCGGTGCGTATCCGCCCGGCCGGACGCCCCGGTCCCTTCGGGCGCAGCATCGCCACCACACGTGCGAGCCTGCGCGACGGCCTCCATCTCGCCCTCGCCCTCGACGAACGGGCCTATGTCGAGGAGATCCCCCAAGGGATGGCCGTCATGGTGCCCGTCCTCGACGACGGCACCGGCAACCTGCTGACCGGAGCGGTCCACGAGATCGCGCCCGGCACCCTCTTCGCCGCCGATCGGCCGGCTGCCCCCGGCGACGATTGGCACGATGCCCACTTGAGTCCCACGGATGGCGCGTCGGTGCGACGAGCCGCGCGGGCGGCATACCGGGCACTCGGGATGCGCGGGGTGGTCAGCGTCGAGATCATCCTCGACGGCCGACGCGCGCTCATCGGCGCGATCGACCCCGCCCCCGCACAACGCCCACACGGGCTGACGGCCCGGCAGTTCGCGGCGAGCGGCACGGCATACCCGCAACTCGTCGCGGCCGTCGCCCACGCTGCCCGCGGCTGAGGCGGGTCACCCGGCCACGCCTCATACTGAAAGACAATCATGACTGTGACCACTCCCGGGGCGCGCACCCCGACGCCGGCCCCGGCGACGATCGACCGGGCCCGCATCGGTATGCCGCCGCGCTGGGTCGCGCGGGCCCTCGCCACCGCCGCCTGCCTCTACGGTCTCTTCGCCGTCGTCACCGGGCAGATGTACGACAACAGGGCGTGGGTGCTGCTCTTCGGGATCATCGGCCCGGCCGTGGCTCTTCTCGGGGCCGACCGTTCACCCGGGCTCGGGTTCGTGGTGTTCGCGGGCAGCCTCATCCTTGCGGGCTACGGGGGCGGCTGGGTGTCGCAGGTCGCGATCCCGATCGGCGTCATCCTGCTCTTCGCGTGCACCGCCTTCGGCTCGCGAACCACGGTGGTGCTCACCGGTATTGCCATGGCCCTCGTGCCGGTGGTCGGGTTTGTCCTCTGGGCGCTCGGCAACTACGGCATCTCGTCGATCGACGCCTTCCTCCGCCAGCTGTCGTGGGCCCAGGTGCCCTCCGTCATCGCGCGCGCCTTCCGGAACTTCCCCGGCTGGGCAGCCCTCGTCTACCTCGTGATCGTCGTGCTGCCGTGGGGAGCCGGGCTGGCCTGGCGTTCGGTGGCCGGCTCGCGTCGTGCTGCCGTCGCCGCCGTCGAGGAGCGCGACCAAGCGAACCGGGAGACGGCCTACGCCCAGGAGATCGCGCACCTGCGGGCCGGGCAGACCCAGCTTGCGCGCGACGTCCACGACGTCGTCGGACACAGCCTCGCCGTCATCCTCGCCCAGGCCCAGTCGGCGCAGTACCTCGGCGACGACGAAGTCGACAAGATGCGCGAAACCCTTGGGCACGTAGCCGATTCGGCTCGCCGCTCGCTCGGGGACGTGCGAGGTGTCTTGTCCGGCACCCGCGAGGCCACCAGCGCCGCGAGCGCAGGTCTCGACTCCCTCATCGCCGGAGTGCGCAACGCGGGCAACGAGGTCGTCGAACGCGTCGACGGGACTCCCCGGCCGCTGCCTCCGGAGCTGGAGCAGGTCGCCTACCGGGTCGTGCAGGAGATGCTCACCAATGCGCTCAAGCACGGCCGGGAGGGAGGCCCGGTTTGGGTGCGTCAGGTCTGGCCCGCGCAGCCGGAGGGGCATCTGCTGCTCGAGGTGCACAACCTCATGGACACCGGCCGGACGGCATCGGGCCACGGCATCGGGCTGGGATCGATGCGGGACCGGCTCGCCTCGGTGGGCGGCAGCCTGCACGTGGAGACCGAGGACACCGTCAGCGGGCCGATGTATGCCGCCCGCGCCGACTTGCCGTTGCGCGCCGCCGAGATCGCCGAAGAAGGGTGAACGTGAACGATATTCGAGTTCTCCTCGTCGACGACCAGGAGCTCTTTCGCGCCGGAATCGCCCGCATCCTCGAGGCCCAGGAGGGCATCACGGTCGCCGGGGAGGCCGGGGACGGCGCGGAGGCGGTGGCCCGGGTCGACGAGATCGGGCCGGACGTGGTGCTCATGGACATCCGTATGCCGGTCATGGACGGCGTCGAGGCCACCCGGCAGATCTTTGCTCCTGCGCGAGTTGCCAAGCGGGAGAAGCCGGTTCGAGTCGTCGTCCTGACGACGTTCAACCTCGACGATCGGGCGGCGACGGCGATCCGCTACGGCGCCAGTGGGTTTCTCCTCAAGGACGCGACGCCGGTGATGCTGCGCGAGGCCATCCACACGGTGTATGCCGGCAACGCCGTCCTCGCCCCGTCCGATCTGAGTACCTTGCTGGACGGGCAGTTCCGGGCGCGCAAGCCATTGCCGGCCGGCTTCCACTCACTGACGGAAAAGGAGCGCGAGGTGCTGGCTTTCGTGGCTCGCGGCCTGTCAAACGCCGAGATCGCCGCCGCGATGTTCGCCAGCGAATCGACCATCAAGACCCATCTCGGCGCAGTCCTGCGCAAGCTCGGACTGCGCGACCGGGTCCAGGTTGTCGTTTTCGCCCACGAGCACGGGCTGAGCGAGTGAACTGGGCGGCACCCTGCGCCGTCGCGCCCGCGCTGGTTTGGTAAGTTCCCCGCCGTGGGAAGACTGCGGCAGGCCGCGCATGCGGCCGGACAGCTGACGAAGAGTGGGCTACGACGTCCCGACTCGCCGACTACGCCCGCTCCGCCGATCGCGCGCCGGTCGGCCGCCGAGGCGGCGGCGGCCGGGCCCGCCCAGACCCACGACGTGGCGAGCGCGCTCGCCGATGCCATGCGCATCGACGGCGCTCTCGCAGTGGCATTGGCAGACAGCCGCTCCGGTGAGGTGCTCGCGGCCGATGGCGATGTCGACGGTATGCAGTTGGCCACCGCCGTCGCCGGCAATGCCCGGGTGGTGCGGGCCAAGCTCGACACATTGCACGACCTCGGGATGGACGAGCGGATCGAGGACATCCTCATCACCCTCGACTCGCAGTACCACATCATCCGAACCTTCGCGGAGCGCGACGGCCTGTTCCTCTACCTCGTGCTCGACAAGCCGCTCGCCAACCTGGCGATGGCCCGGTTCAAGGTGGCCACCTTGGAACGGGATCTCGAACTTTGACCGGAAGTCCGGGTCAGCTCATGGACGAGGGCAGCACGCCTGCGGACTCGTCTGAGAACGGCCGGGTGGGCGTCGCTCGCGATCGGCTCCACGCGGCGCGCACCGAGACTCTCGAACGCCTCACGGGGCTGCTCGGCGAGATCGCCGGGATCGTCGCCGCGTCGGAGGGCTCGAACGCCGACGACGAGCACGACCCGGAGGGCGCGACGATCGCCTACGACCGCGCCCAAACCGACGCCCTCGCTCAGCAGGCGCGGCACCAGCTGGCCGAGATCGATGCCGCCCTGGCCCGCGTGGAAAACGGCACCTACGGCCGGTGCACCGTCTGCGGTGAACGGATCCCCGAGGCGCGCCTGGAGGCTCGGCCCACGGCAACCACGCACGTCGAACACGCTGCGCCGCAACGCTGATCCTGCCCGCCCGGCATCACCTCCCGCTGGGTGCTAGGCGGTGCGGCGCTCCGGCGCGGCCACTCGGCGCACCAGGTCGGGGGTGACCAGGAGGACTTCGGTGAGCAACTCGCCGAAGAGGGTCTCGGCATACGTCCGCCAGGCCCGATCCGCAGCCGTCAGGAAGGGCAAGCCGGGACGCACCCGCGCGAGCACGACCCGGCCGTCGGCGGCACCGACCATCGCGGCGAAGGTGACCAGGCCCGCCGGCAGCGCGTCCTGCAGCACCTCGTCGCCGACGTCGTCGATCATGATCGGCTGGACCACCCCGCCTTCGTCGTCGAGCCACAGGATCGCCAGCGCGGGCACGCCCCGCAGCTGCGGCGGCACCATCTGATCGATGAGGCGCGCCGCGTCGGTGTCCTCACCAGGGCGTTGGCGCGCGTGCAGGGGGCTCGGGATTTCTTCTCGTTCGCTCATGCTCACCAAGCCTGACAGCAGTGCTCGCCGGCCGGGCTGAGTTATCCACACCCACCCTGCTGGCCTCCTCCGGGCCGGAGTAGATTGGGATGTAGCCGAGGTCAACGTTGCCTGCGGCGACCGCCTGGCTGTGCGACGGTGACCCGGTCCTTCGGACAGGAGCGTGCCATGAAGGCACTGGTTTTCCATGGTCCTGGCGAGCGGGCGTGGGAGGAGGTCGCAGATCCTGCCATCGTCGAGCCCACCGACGCATTGGTGCGGATCGACACGACCACGATCTGCGGAACCGACCTGCACATCCTCAAGGGTGACGTTCCAGCGGTGACCCCTGGCCGCGTCCTCGGCCACGAGGGCGTGGGCACAGTCCTCGAGACCGGCACCGGATGCACGAGGGTCCGGGCCGGACAGCGGGTGATCGTGTCGTGCATCTGCAAGTGCGGCACGTGCGGCTACTGCAAGCAGGGTATGCCGTCGCACTGCCAGACGCTCGGCGGGATCGGCTGGGTCTTCGGTCACCTGATCGACGGCACGCAGGCAGAGTACGTGCGAGTTCCCTTCGCGGACAACGGTTTAGTACCCGTGCCTCCGGGCGTGAGCGACGAGCAGGCCGTCATGCTGTCCGACATCCTGCCGACGGGTTATGAGATCGGGGTGCAGTACGGCGCGGTCGGCGCGGGCGATGTCGTCGCCGTCGTCGGTGCCGGCCCGGTCGGCCTCGCGGCCGTCATGACTGCTCGCCCGTTGGGGGCATCGCGGATCATCGCCGTCGACGGTGATCCCTTCCGGCTGGAGGCGGCGTGCGCGTTCGGCGCCACCGATGTCATCGACATCGGCGCAGTGGACGATGTCGCGGCGGCGCTGCGGAGATGAGCCCCGACGGCCTCGGTGTCGACGTCGCGATCGAAGCCGTCGGCGTCCCCGCTACCTTCACCACCTGCCTCGACGCCATCCGTCCCGGCGGCGTGGTGGCCAATGTCGGCGTGCACGGCAAGCCGGTGGAGTTCCCGATCCAGCGGGCCTGGATCGACAACATCACCATTCGGACCGGCCTGGTGAACGCGACCACGACCAAGGACCTCCTGGGCCTGATCGCGGCCCACGAGATCGCCCCGGAACGCTTCGCCACCCACCACTTCAAGCTGGCCCAGATCATGGACGCCTACGACGTCTTCGCCGCCGCCGCCGACCACCACGCCCTCAAGGTCGTCCTGACGGCTTAGCGACAGCCGAGGAGCCCCCCGCCGTGCCCTTGTCATGGGGGTGACGGCGCAGACCAAGCCAAACCCGAGACGAACACACCGCGACTTGTCGACGATGCACCGAGCGGGAGACGCGAGGAACGAGCGGATCCCGCGAGGTGAGGAGGAGAGAAGTCAGGAAGATATCTGCATGACGACGGCCTTGGGCTCGGTGAAGAACTCACGGCTGAAGTTGCCGCCTTCACGGCCGACGCCGGAGTCGCCGACGCCGCCGAACGGGGTGCGCAGGTCGCGGATGAAGAAGCAGTTGACCCACACCGTGCCGGCCCGCAGCTTCGAGGCGACACGGTGCGCACGGGAGAGGTTCTCCGTGAACAGCATGGCGTTGAGTCCGTAGCGGGTGTCGTTGGCGAGGTGGACGGCTTCCTCTTCGGTCTCGAAGCGGTTGACGACACAGACCGGGCCGAAGATCTCCTCGCAATAGGGGGCGGCGTCCAGCGCGAGGCCGTCGATGATCGTCGGCTTCACGACCCAGGACCCGTCCTCGGCGATGCCGCCGGTGTGGAAGGTGCCGCCCAGGTCGCGCGCACCCTCGACATAGGAGACGACCTTGTCGAAGTGCCGCTTGCTGGCGAGGGAGGAGAACTTCGTCGCCGGGTCGAAGGGGTCGCCGATCGTCAGGGCTTCGGCTGCGTCGACGAACCGCTTCATGAACTCGTCGTAGATGGCGTCCTGGACGAAGAGCCGGGAGCCCGCCAGGCAGATCTGGCCGGCGTTGCGGAAGATCGCCTCGACGGCCCAGTAGACCGCATTGTCCATGTCGGCATCGGCGAAGACGATATTGGCACCCTTGCCGCCGAGCTCCAACGAGACTGGCGCCAGATGCGTTGCGGCCGAAGCCATCACGGCCTTGCCCGTGGTGCTGGAGCCGGTGAAGGTGACCCGGTCGACGCGGTCGTCGCCGGTGATGGTGGAGCCGGCCGGGTGCCCGTAGCCGTTGAGGACGTTCAGGACGCCAGGCGGGAAGCCGGCCTCGGCGGCGAGCCCGCCGAGATAGGTGACCGACGCGGGAGTGTCCTCCGACGGTTTGATGATGCACGTGTTGCCCCAGGCGATGGCGGGCGCGATCTTCCAGCTGGCCATCATGAGGGGGAAGTTCCAGGGCGAGATGGCCGCGACGACGCCAGCCGGCCCGAACTCGCTGTAGCTGTGGTGGCCGCTGTCCATCGGGTAAACCTCGCCGACGCTGTCGCGCTGGTGGTCGGCGAAGAACCGAAAGTTCCAGACCGAGCGGGCCACGTCGTGCTTGGCCTGCTCGAAAGGCTTGGCCATATTGGTCGAGTCCAAGGTGGCGATCTCGTCGGCGCGGGCCTCCATGAGGTCCGCCAGTTTGTGGATCATCTTGGCCCGCTCGACCCGGCCCATCCGGGGCCACGGCCCCTCGTCAAAGGCCTTGCGCGCGCTGGTGATCGCGCGATCGGCGTCCTTCTCACCGCCCTCAGCGGCCTGTGCCCAGACCTCCCGCTTCCACGGGTTCCAGACATCGAAGCGCGTGCCGTCGATCGACTCGACTTCCTCGTTGTCGACGATGTGTCCGAAGAACTCCAGATCAGCCATGCCCCTACTCTCCTCTGCCCCCGCCCCGTTCCGAAGCACCCGTTTCCCCATGCGGAACGGTGCACGCCGAGCGCCCTGTCAATAGTCGAAAGCGCACGACGCGCCGTAATGCTTTTTCATTACGGCGCGTCGTGCACGCTCGACGAGGTTCAGGGCCGCGCGGCGCGGCGTTCGGCGATGGTGACGTCGCCGGCGGCCCAATGGGTCGGGGGCACCTCGCGGAGCACGACCCGGATCGACTCCCGGGGAGCGCCGACGGCCTCGACGGCCGCGTCGGTGAGCTTGGTGATCAGGGTCCGCAGCTGCTCCGGGCTGCGCCCCTCGGCCAGGGTGACGTCGATGAACGGCATACCGCTAGCCTGCCTCGCCACCGTTGAGGAACACCGACCCGAGGTTGGTGAAGTGGCACGCGATCGACGAGCCCGGCGGCGCGAAGACCGCGTCGGTCATGCCGCCGGTGAGGACGATCCAGCCGGCCTCGATGGCGTGGCCGCGGCTGGCCAGGTCGTTGGCCGCCAGCGCGAGCGCCTCGCCCGGGTGTCCCTGGACGGCGGCCCCGGTGGCGGAGTCGACGATCTCTCCGCCGACCTCGACGAGGACGCCTTCGAGGGCGAGGTCGAGTTCGCTCGGCGACAGCCCGACCGGGCCGGTGACGAAGGCGCCCGACGACGCGTTGTCGGCCGCGACGTCGCCGGCCGTGAACCGGAAGTCCTTGTAGCGGCTGTCGATGACTTCCGCTCCGCCCCAGACGGATTCGACCGCGGCCATGGCCTGTGCGTTGGTGACGCCGGGGCCTTCGAGCCGGTCGCCCATGATGAAGACGATTTCCGGCTCGATACGCGGGTGGATCAGCTTGTCCTGCGGCACCGGGTCACCCGTGGGCAGGATCATCGCGTCGGTGAGCCACGCCACGAAGGGGAAGTGCACCCCCATCCGTTGCTGCTTGGCGCGACTGGTCAGGCCGAGCTTGACGCCGATGAGCTTCTCGCCGCGATCCAGTCGCTTCTGCAGGTTGAGGTCCTGGATCTCATAGCCGGTCGCGAGGTCGAGTTCGGGCCATTCGTCGGTGAAGGGGGGCCGTTCGATGCGCTCGTCCTCGCATCGGAGCAGTTCTGCCGCAATGGATTCGACGGTCCATCCGCCCTCGGGAGCCGTGCCGTATGCCGGAGCGTCGGTGGTCGTGTCCGTCATGTCAGCGCACCCCTGCCGCAGCCAGGTCGCCGAGCGCCATGCGCTCCTTCTCCTGCTGCAGTTCGAGGGCGATGTCGATGATCATGTCCTCCTGGCCGCCGACGTAGCCGTACTCGCCGACCTTCTGCAGGATCGCGTGCGCGGGCACGTCGTAGCGTGCTGCGGCCCGCTCGGCGTGCAGCAGGAAGCTGGAGTAGACGCCGGCATACCCCTGGGTGATCGAGGCTCGGTCCATCCACGGCAGCCGCGGAATGAACGGCCGCACAACGTCTTCCGCGGCCGAGAGCACCTCACCGAGGTCGACACCGGTCTTGATGCCCATCCGCTCGAAGGTCGCGGCGAGGACCTCGGTCGGGCTGTTGCCCGCGCCGGCTCCGAGGGCGCACAGGGCGCCGTCGATCTGCTTGGCGCCGGCCTGATAGGCCAGCACGGAGTTGGCGATGCCGAGGCTGAGGTTCTGGTGGCCGTGGAAGCCGACCTGGGCACCATCCGGGCCGATCTCGTCGATCACGGCCTGGACCCGCTCCTGGGCGTCGGAGAGCACCAGAGCCCCGGCGGAGTCGACGACATAGACGCACTGGGCGCCGGCGTCGACCATGATCCGGGCCTGCTCGGCGAGCTTGGCCGGGCTCGCCTTGTGCGAGAGCATGAGGAAGCCGACGGTCTCCATGCCGAGCTTGCGGGCCTCGCCGAAGTGCTGGATCGAGACGTCGGCCTCGGTGCAGTGGGTGGCGATGCGGGCGACCGAGGCACCCATCTCGTGGGCCTTCTTCAGGTGGTGCACGGTGCCGAGCCCGGGGAGCATGAGGATGGCGATCTTGGCCTGCGTGGCCTCTTCGACGGCGGCCTTGATGAGGTCGAATTCGTCGACCTTGGAGAAGCCGTAGTTGAAACTGCTGCCGCCGAGGCCGTCGCCGTGGCTGACCTCGATCACCTGGACCCCGGCCCGGTCGAGGGCGCTGACGACGCCGCGCACCTGCTCCTCGGTGTACTGGTGGGCCATGGCGTGCGAGCCGTCGCGCAGCGTGGAGTCGGTGATGCGCAGATCGGTCTCCCCGCCAGCCTTGGGGAGGTTCTCCAGGACCTCACTCTCGGTGACAATGTGGTCGACCTTCGGGGCATCCTCGGGACGGATTGTCATGTCGCCCATGGTGTTCAGACTCCTGCCTTCTCGGTCTCGACGATGGCGTCGGGGGCGTCCCCGAGATCGGCCGAGGACTTCCACGACGTTTCGACGCCCAGTCGGTGGGCGACCATGATGTCGCCGACGCGGGCTGCGGCGGCGGTGATGATGTCGAGGTTGCCGGCGTAGTCGGGCAGATAATCGCCGCGGCCCTTGACCTCGATGGGGACGAAGACTCGGGCCATGCCTTGCCAGGTCTCGCGCGCGTGGTCGAACTGCGGTTCGGCCCTCAGGTGATAGCCGGGGACGTAGTCCTGCACGGTGCGGACCATCGCGTGGATGGACTCGAGGATCTTGTCCTGGAGCTCACCGGGCTCGCCCGCTTCTTCGGGGATGGCGCAGAACACGGAGTTGCGCATCATCAGCGGCGGTTCGACGGGGTTGAGGATGATGATCGCCTTGCCGCGCTCCGCGCCGCCGACGACTTCCAGGGCGGCGGAGGTGGTTTCGGTGAACTCGTCGATATTGGCCCGAGTGCCCGGCCCGGCCGACAAGCTCGAGATCGACGCGACGATCTCGGCATACGGCACGGGGACGACGGAGCTGACAGCCTTGACCATCGGGGTCGTGGCTTGCCCGCCGCAGGTGATCATGTTGACGTTCATCGCGTCGAGGTTGAACTCGAGGTTGACCGGCGGGCAGAGGTAAGGTCCGACGGCTGCGGGGGTGAGGTCGACGGCGAGGATGCCGGCCTCGGCATAGCGTGGCGCGTTGGCCTCGTGCGCCTTGGCCGACGTGCACTCGAAGACGATGTCGGGCAGCTCCTCCTGCGCGAGCAGCCAGTCGACGCCCTCGGCGCTGGCTTCCAGCCCAACGGATTTCGCGCGACGCAGCCCGTCGCTCTGGGGGTCAACGCCGATCATGTAGCGCGGTTCGATGATGTCGCTGCGGCGCATCAGCTTGAACATCAGGTCGGTGCCGATATTGCCCGGCCCGACGATGGCGGCAGTGCCTTTGGTACGCACGTGAATCTCCTAGTTATGAAAACCGAGCAGTGACGGAGCCGAGGCCGGCGAAGGTCGCCGTGACCGTGTCACCGGCGGCGACAGGGACCATGGCGCAGACCGCGCCGGGCAGGATGACGTGGCCCGCGTCGAGGACGACTCCGCGTGCCCCGACCGTATTGGCAAGCCAGACAAGGGAATTGATGGGCGAGCCGAGGACTGCTCCGCCGGCGCCCGTGCCGGCGACCTGGCCGTTCTTGTGCATGACGGCACCCATCAGGCGCAGGTCGACGTCGGCAAGCGGCGTCGGCGTCGAGCCGAGGACGACCGCGGCGGAGGAGGCGTTGTCGGCGATGGTGTCGAAGAGACCGATCTTCCAGTTCTCGATGCGGGAGTCGACGATCTCCAGTGCGGGCAACACATAGTCGACGGCCGAGATTGCCTCCGAGACAGTGACTCCCGGCCCCTGCAGCGGCTTCTTGAGCACGAAAGCGACCTCGGGCTCGATGCGTGCCTGGAGGAAGCGTGAACTCGGGATAGGCGTGTGCTCGAGATAGAAGAAGTCGTCGAGCAGGTGCCCGTAGTCGGGCTCGCTCACCCCGAGCAGTTTCTGCATGGCGGCCGAGGTCAGCCCCACCTTGTGCCCCTTGATCGTGCGGCCGCGCTCCAGGAGGGCCGAGATCTGCAGCTGCTGCACGGCGTACGCATCGTCGAGGGCCATGCCCTCGTAGGTCGCGGTGAGCGGTGGGATGGGACCGCCGTCGTATGCCGCGAGCAGGCGCTCGGCGGCGTGGGCGCGGGTGTTGTCGTCCACGCTTCTCCTTTCGCCGGAGACGGATGTCTCCAGTTGTGACGCTATGAGTGCAGGACAGGGGGCAGGGTGCTCGTTCCGCCTGCGGGAACGAGCCGCTTCGGTGCTGGCGACGAGTAGGGTGTCTTCGTCGTGTCCCCGCGAAGGAGCAGAGCGGAGAACGTCAGCGCTGCCTTATCCCGAGTAGGACTTGGCGATGCGATTGGCGGCGGCGGTGAGGAAGGGCACGAGCTTGTCGATCCGGGGGGTGACCGCCTCCGTCGGGCCGAACGCGGACAAGGACCCGACCGCCTGCTTGCCCCGCATGATCGGGACAGCCACCGAGGAGGCGCCGTCGAACGACTCGCTGGTGGACGCGGCATACCCGTCCTTGCGAGCCTGCTCGATGACGCGGATCCAGTCCCGCTCCGAGCGGACGGTGCCGCGCGCTCGTGGCGGGAAGCCGGCGGCCAGCCGGGCGGCGTTCGCGCGATCGTTGAAGGCCGCGATGATCTTGCCCGACGAGGTGCAGTGTGCCGGCAGGCGCCGCCCGGCATGGCCGAGGATCCGCACGCCGTCGGTGTTCTCCAGCCGCTCGACGAAGACAACGTCGGCGCCGTCCGGCACCGCTAGGTTGACGGTCAGGCCCGTCGACTGGGCGACCTGCCGCATGATCGGCAGCGCGACATACCGAAGTTGGTTGCGCTGCAACGCCAGTTGGCCCAGCTCGTAGATGTGGATGCCGAGGCGGTACTGCCCGGTCTCCACGTCCTGCTCGACAAACCCGCGGCTGACGAGAGTCGAGAGCAAGCGGTGCGCGGTGGACTTGGCGCAGCCGAGGCGACGGGCGATGTCCGACACACCCAGCTCGCCGTCGGTGGCGAAGCATTCGAGGACGTCGAGCGCCGAGCCGACCGACTTCAGACTCGCCGCGGCGGAGTCGGTGGGACGGATCCGCTTGGGCGTCGTCAGAACCCAGGCACTGTCATCGGTCAGCGTGCTCACCGCCATCCCTCCTCGTCGAGTCGATGGGATGACAATCCCGGCAAACTCCGATTGAATCAAGGGATGCGTTCCACTGACCGGAACACCGCTCGCGACGCCCGCGAGTTGGGGAACCGGACCGTGCTGCACCGCATACTCGCCGTGCTCGGCGCCTTCGACACGAGCACCACCCGGCTCGGGCTGGCGGAGTTGTGCCGGCGCGCCGGGCTGCCCAAGACGACGGTGCACCGGATCGCGGGCGAGTTGGTGGAGGAGCGGCTGCTGGTGCGTGACGAGCAGGGACTGTATGCGCTGGGCATGCGGCTTTTCGAGATCGGTGAACTCGTCCCGGTGCACCGGACGCTGTCGTCGGTCGCCCTGCCGATCATGGAGGACCTGCGCGAGGCCACCCGCAAACGCGTGCATCTGGCCGTGCTCGACGGGATCGACGTGGTCTACGTCGAGATCCTCGGGGCCACGTCGATCGACGTCGGCTCGCGACCGGGCGGCCGGATCCCGGCTCACGCCACCGGGGTGGGGAAAGTCATCCTCGCGTACTCCCCCACGGCGACGATCCAGGCGCGCCTCGAAGCCGGCCTGCCCGCCCTGACCCCGCGAACCATCACCACCAAGGACGCGCTCGTCGCCGACCTGCGCAAGATCCGCAGCATCGGCATGTCCCTCGACCTCGAGGAATCCCACCTCGGCGTCTCCTGCGTCGCGGCTCCGGTCTTCGGCTTCAACAAGCGCATCCGCGCCGGGTTGTCGATCACCGGCCCGATCGGCTCGATGGACCCCGGACTCCTCGGCCCGGCCGTCCGCACCGCCGCCTTCACGCTGTCCCGGGCGCTTCGGGACGCCGGTCTCTAGGCCCCGAACTGGTCACGCCGCGACGTGCCCTCCGCCGGCGGGACACGGCCCCGGCGCGCGGCCGGTGCCTCGGCCCGTATGGTTTTCCCTCATGGGTGGACGGCACGCACGACGCAGCCCGGTCCCTGCGTATGCCGCGGCCGCGGCGCTCGCGGTCGGGCTGACGGCGACCGTCGGCATCCTCGCGATGCGGGATGACGAATCACCGGCATCCGCGTCGGGAACGAATTCGACGCAGTCGCGCAGCGCCACCGGCTCGGCGACAACCCCGGCGAACACGACCGGCGGTGCCGAGTGCGCCCCCGACGCCGCCCCGTTGCACGTGCTCGTCGCGCCCGAACTCGACGCGGTCACGCAGGCGGCGGCCGAGCGCGTAACCGCGTCCGACCCGTGCCGGACCTACACCGTCGACACCGCCGCAGACCGAGAGGGAGTGACGGCTGCGCAGGCCGACCAGCCCCCGCAGGTCTGGGTGCCGGACTCGGTCACCTGGCTCGACGCGTTGTCCTCGCAGGCCAGGGACCGCTACCGCGTCGACGCCGGCGTGGCGCAGTCGCCGATCGCCCTCGCCCGGCCGGCAGGCGCCGACGGCGCGGCTCCCGCCTCGTGGGCGGATGTCGTTCGGGGGTCTGAGCCGTTGAAGCTCGCCGATCCGGACCGCGACGCCGCCTCCCGCCTGGCGTTCTATACGGCCTGGGCACAACGATCCAGCCCCCTCGATCGGGAGGCCGGAAGCCGGCTGGTGCTCTTGTCCCGGTACACCAAGAACTCGACGTCGGCCTTGCTCAAGGACTACGAGACCAAACCCGACGACGCCTCCGCCTTCCCGATCTCGGAGCGGGCGGCATACGCGTTCGATCGGCAGCGGCCCAAGGAGCCACTCGTCCTTGCTTTCCCGAGGACGGGCACGCCGGTCCTCGACTATCCGTGGCTCAGCCTGAAGCAGTTGTCGGCGGCTCAGGCCCGCGACATGGAAGCGCTGCGCGCCGAGCTCGACTCCAGCGAAAGCCGGGATGCCTTGACAGCAGCCGGTTTTCGCGTGCGGGGAGCGGACGACGCCGGCCCGAAGGTCGCGGGCCGGTCGGCCCGGCCGACGATCATCGACAACCCGGAGAGCGCCACGCGGGAGGAGGCAACGGCTCAGTGGGACCTGTTGCGGACGGACATGCGCATGCTCGCGGTGATCGACGTTTCCGGATCGATGGCGTGGGACAGCGGCACCCCTGGACAGAGCCGTATGGATGTCCTCCTCGGCTCGGCCGGCCGGGCTCTGGGCACTCTTGCCGCTGGCAGCGAGATCGGCGCCTGGGTCTTCTCGACCGCGCAGGACGGGCCGAAGCAGGACTGGCGTCAACTCGTCACCATCCGGCGCCTCGACGCCAAGGTCAACGGCCATACCCAGCGCGACGAACTGCGCCGCCAGCTGGCACGGATCCCGAGCCGCATCCAGGGAGACACCGGGCTCTACGACACGACTCTGGCCGCGTTCTTGAGAATGCGCGATTCTTACGACGGCAACTTCGTCAACTCGGTCGTGCTGATGACCGACGGCGTCAATGACGACACCACAGGCGGGCTCGGCCTCCGAACGTTGCTGAGCCGGCTGAAGGACGAATTCGACCCGGACCGCCCGGTGCGCGTGGTCACGATCGGCATGGGCGAGGCCGATGCCTCCGCGCTGAAGCAGATCTCGGCGGCCACGGGCGGCACCTCCTATATCGCCAACCGGGCGGAGGACATCGACCGGGTCCTGGTGCAGGCGCTCCTGGCCCGCCCGCTGCCGGTCGCGAAGTAGGCCGGACGCGGGTCAGGCGTCGACCGACTCGTCGACGGCCGTCACGCTGCCCTGCTCCACCGCCCCGCCGTCCTTCTTCAACGACCAGCCCGTCAACAGGCCGACCATGAAGACGCCGATGGCGAGTGCGCCGATGCCGAAGATCGTGTCGCCCGGCACCCGCAGCCACACCAGGAGGGTCATGGTGTCGCCGGAGAGGAACTCGCTGCTGCGGGCGTACCACAAGCCCTCGTTGATGCTCGCCCAGGCCTGACCCAGCCCGACCGGGAGCAGGGACATGAACGCCATGAGGAAGAGGCCGATGTTCATGCACCAGAAGCCGATCGCGATGGGCTTGTCGTTCCACTCCCGGCCCGGCATCAGGCTGCGGACGCAGAAGAGCATCAGCCCGATCCCGAGCATTCCGTAGACGCCGAAGAGCGCCGTATGCCCGTGCAGCGGAGTGAGATTCAGTCCCTGGACATAGAACAAGGAGATCGGCGGGTTGATGAGGAAGCCGAAGACGCCGGCTCCCAGCATGTTCCAGAAGGCGACCGAGACGAAGAAGTAGATCGCCCACTTGTAGCCCGCGACCCACTTGCGGACCTTGAGCAGCCGCAAGTGCCGGAAGGCCTCGAAACCCATCAGCGAGAGCGGCACCACCTCGAGTGCGGAGAAGCTCGCGCCGAGAGCGATGACCGGGGTCGGCGAGCCGGTGAAGTAGAGGTGGTGAGCCGTGCCGATGATGCCGCCGGCGAGGAAGATCACCGTCGAGGCCAGGGTGGCGCTCGTCGCCGTGCGCGGGCGGATGAGACCCAGCCGCGAGAAGAGGAAGGCCATGACCACCGTCGCGAAGACCTCGAAGAAGCCCTCCACCCAGAGGTGCACGACCCACCAACGCCAGTACTCGGCGATGGACAGGTGGGTCTCGTGCCCGATCCCGAAGGCGGCGCCGTAGAAACCGGCGATCGCCAGGCAGGAGACGAGCAGCATCGCGACGAGCGAGCGCTGCGATCCCGCGGCGAGCGGTGCGTCCGAGGTGGCCATGAGTTTGTTGATCTCGCTCGAGCGCTTCAGCGCCGGGGATGCGGCGCGCCACATGAGGAAGAGCCAGAGGAACAGGCCGATGGTCAGCCCTATTTGCCAGATCCGGCCCAGGTCGACGTACTCCATACCCTGCGTCCCGAACCAGAAGTTCGCCACGTCCCCGCGGCCGATCTTGCCCATGATCGAGGCCCACTCGCCGGCCATCGACCCGAGCACGACGACGACGAGCGCGCCGCACAGCACGTTGACGCCGAGGCGCTGGAACTTCGGTTCGCGCCCGCCGACGGCGGGGGCGACGTACAGACCCGTGGCCAGCCACGCGGTCGCGATCCAGAAGATGCCGAGCTGCGTATGCCAGGTGCGCACCACGGCATACGGCAGCACCTGGTCGATGGGTATGCCGTACAGCGCGCCGCCCTCGACTGCGTAGTGGGCGGCGATGATGCCCATGGCGATCTGGAGGACGAAGAGCAGGCCGACGATGAAGAAGTACTTCAGCGTCGCCCGCTGCGAGGGGGTGGACTGGTAGCCGAGCAGCGGGTCGTCGTGGGGCGCGGCGGCGTGTTCGTCGGCCTCGCGGTCGCGGTTGTCGTTGGCGGTGTGATACCAGACCATGCCGGCGATGCCGGCGAGCAGCAGGATGATGCTGATGATGCTCCACAGCACATTGCTCGGGGGCGGGACATTGTCGATCAGCGGCTCGTGCGGCCAGTTCTGGGTGTAGGTGATGTCGGCGTCCGGCGAGTTCGTCGACGACGCCCACGACGTCCACCAGAAGAAGGACGCCATCCGGCGCGCGTCCGCGGCGTCGGTGAGCACACCCTTGGGGATGGCGTATTCGTGGTTGCCGTCGGCGAAGAGCTTGGCGTAGTACGCGGCATTGGCGTCGAACGCCTCCTGGCGGATCGGATCCAGGGTGATCGTCTGGCTCGCGGCGTCAAAAGTGTTGGTGCGCAACAGCTCCTTCAGGCGCGCCTTGAGCGCCCCCTGCGGCTCGGGGTCGAGAGCGGCATACGTCGCGGCGCCCTCTTCACTCGCCCACCGGTCGAGGATGAACGTCGCCTCGCGATGCAGCCAGTCGGCGGTCCAGTCGGGCGCGACGTAGGCGCCGTGGCCCCACACCGAGCCGATCTCCTGTCCACCGAGGGACTGCCAGATCTTCTGCCCCTCGACGATGTCCTCGCGGGTGAGCAGCTGGCTCCCGCCCGTGACGGTCACGGCCGCGGGGATGGGCGGCTTGTGCGTGTTGATCGCCTTGCCCATCCACAGCAACACTCCGAAGGAGCCGATCAGGACGCAGGCGAGGGCGATCCACCAACGGCGGTCGTGCCGGCGGTGGTAGGCGTCCAACTCGTCGGCGTCGACGTCCGGCGTGCGAGGCGTGACCGTGCTGCTCATGAAAACCCTCCTGGCGGTGAGGCTTTTTCCACTCGACAACAGAAATAGTGCCAGGTCACGGCCTAGGTCCACAATGGCCCCATGGGCACCAAACGCCCCGCCTCCGACGCGGCGGCCGCAGCGGCCGCCGCCCAGGCGAGCGCAACGCGTCGGGCTCTGGGCGAGCCGACGCGGTTCGCGATCGTCCAGTACCTGCATACCGCCGACCGGGCCGCGCGCGTCGACGAGCTGGCGCAGGCAATGTCAGTGCACCACAACGCGATCCGCGCTCATCTCAACGTGCTCATGGAGGTCGGCATCGTCGAGCGGGAGCGGGCGGCCGGGCTCGCGCGCGGCCGGCCGGCGTGGGTGCACCGCCTGACCCCGGAGGCGAGCGCCGTATGGCGTGGCTCGGCCCCGCA
>NZ_HG764815.1:859719-876198 GCF_001050535.1 Nostocoides australiense Ben110
CGGCCGGCGGGGCGGCGAGTGCCCGCCCGGCAGCGCGCGGCGCCGGCGTGTTCGACTCGGCCACACTGCATACCCTCGACATCGCGATGAGCGAGGCCGACTTCGCGGGCGTGCTCGCGGCATACCAGGCCGATCAGAGCAAAGAGTGGGTCGAGGCGAGCGTGACGATCGACGGCACCAGCTATGAGCGGTGCGGGGTCCGGCTGAAGGGCAACTCGACGATCTGGCGGGTGGCCGACGGGGCGAGTGCGTCGGAGTACCCGTGGCTGGTGCGACTCGACAAGTACGTCGACGGACAGGCACACGACGGGGTGACCGAGATCGTCGTGCGCCTGAACAACACCGCCTCGGCGCTGAACGAGGCCTTGTCGCTGGACCTGCTGGCCAAGGCCGGGCTGGCGTCGCAGCCCTGGTCGTATGCCGCGGTGTCGGCCGCCGGGGCCACGCCCGTGTTGCGGCTGATCCTGGAGCACCCGTCGGACCCCTGGGTGGCGCGGGAGTTCGGCGAGGACGGCGTGCTCTACAAGGCGGAGGCGACGTCGAACTACGACTACCTGGGCGACGAGCCGTCGCTCTATGACGAGCGCTTCGACGTCGAGGCGGGCGATGACGACCTGGCCCCGCTCATCGAATTCCTCAAGTGGGTCAACGAGATCGACGACGCCGGGTTCGCCGCCGACCTGTCGTCGCATGTGGATGTGGCGGCCTTCGCAAGCTATCTGGCGCTGGAAGATCTGATCGGCAACTACGACGCCATCGACGGGCCCGGCAACAACTCCTACCTGTGGTGGGCCAAGGCGGCGGACCTGATGACCGTGGTCGGCTGGGACCACAACCTGACCTTCGGCGTGACGAACCGCCCTGGGGGTCAAGGCGGTGGCGCTCCCGGAGGGCCAGGCGGTATGCCGGCCGGTGGCGCCAATCGCGGCAACCAGAGCGGCAATGTGCTCGCCCGCCGCTTCGAGGCCGACGCGACATTCGCCGCCCAGAAGTCGGCCGCGGCGGAGCGGCTGCGCGCCGAGCTCTATGCGAGCGGGTATGCGGCGCAACGCCTTTCGGAGATCGCCGCGATGCTGACCGAGGTGGCCGGTCACAACATCGGCGCCGAGACCATCACCTCCGAGAAGGCCGCCATCGCCACCTACTTGGCCTGACGTGGGTACGTGGCCTGAAGCGGCTACGTGGTCTGACGCGGGACCGCACTTTTCCGCCCAGGGCGGAAAAGTTGTGACGGGCGTGACTACCAGGGGTGGGGCGCGAAGTCCTTGAGGAAGACGCCGAAGAGGTCCTCGCCGGCCTCGCCGCGCACGATCGGGTCGTAGACGCGCGCGGCCCCGTCGACGAGGTCGAGGGGGGCGTGCCAGCCCTCGGCGGCGATGCGCAGCTTCTCCCGGTGCGGGCGCTCGTCGGTGATCCATCCGGTGTCGACGGCGGTCATCAGGATCTTGTCGGTCTCGAACATCTCCTTGGCGCTGGTGCGCGTGAGCATGTTGAGGGCGGCCTTGGCCATATTCGTATGGGGGTGCCCGGGGCCTTTGTAGCGCCGAGAGAACTGGCCCTCCATGGCCGAGACGTTGACGACATAGGCCCGCCGGGCGCCGCGCTCGACGGCAGCCCGCATGCTCGGCCGCAGTCGCGAGACGAGCAGAAAGGGCGCGACCGAGTTGCACAGCTGCACTTCCAGCAGCTCCAGCGGGTCGACGTCCTCGACCTTCTGGGTCCAGGAGTTGACGAGGACATCGTCGGGCAGCAGGCCGCCGGCGTCGATGGCCGTGCCGGCCACGTGCCTGTCCAGACTCGCCGAACCCGCCTGCAGCGCAACAGAAGTGAGGGACGCCGCCGACACCGCTCCGCCACCGTCCGCTCCCCCACCGTCCGCGCCTTCACCGTCCGGATGAGTGTGCGCGTGTTCGGCGAGCACTCCGACGAGCGAGGCGGGGTGCGCCTCGCTGATCCGATCGAACGCGATGAGGCGCGGCAGCGGCATACCGGAGGGGAGCGGTTCGCCTTCTCCCGCAACGAGATGCGCATAGGCACCGGGGGTGCGGCGCACGGTCTGGCAGGCGTTGTTGATGAGGATGTCGAGGGGTCCGCCGGCGGCGACCTCGTCGGCGAGCGCGACGACCTGGGTGGCGTCGCGCAGGTCGATGCCGACGATCGTCAGCCGGTCGAGCCATTCCGCGGAGTCGGAGAGTTCGGCGAAGCGACGTGCGGCATCGCGCGGGAATCGCGTGGTGATCGTCAGGTCGGCGCCATCGCGCAGCAACATCAAGGCGATGTACATGCCGATCTTCGCCCGCCCACCGGTGAGCAGGGCGCGCCTGCCGCTCAGGTCGGTGTGCTGGTCGCGTTTGCCGTGACTGAAGGTGGCGCACCGCGGGCAGAGCCAGTGATAGAAGGCGTCGACGAGGGTGTACTTCTCGTGGCAGATATAGCAGCCGCGTGGGGTTTCGAGTTCCCCGGCATACGGCGAATCCGCTTGCGCCACAAGCGGTATGCCGCGGGTCTCGTCATCGATCCGCAGCGGCGACCCGGTGGCCGTGGACTCCAGGACCGCCTTGTCGCGCTCCCGACCCGGCGCTAACGCCGCCTGCCGCGCCTCCCGCCGCCGCGCCTTGCGGATGCGGCTGGCCATGACACCAGTCGCGCGCTTGACGGTCTGGATGTCGGGGTCGTCGGGCGCGAGTTCGTGCAGGCCGGCCAGGACGCGAAGAGTGGTTTCGAGGTCGTCAGGATCCAGTGTCGGATATTCCGGCTCCGCCTCGGTCACCGGCAAATCGTATGCGGGCCTAGAGGCCGCGATCGGGAACCGGCGGGGGCCCCGGCGACGTCGAAGGTCCATGAGGACCGCTCCGCTCGCCATCGCTTCCGCGCTCGTCCTGCTGCTGACGGCCTGCGGCACGCAAGTGGCCGACCCCGGAGCGAGTGGGTCCGGCGGGGCGGCACCGACCACCGGGACGGGGGCTGCCGGGATGCCGCCCGGGGCGACGGCTACTCCGGCCGGCGGTGGCTCGTCATCGGCGGCGAAATCCGGTCCACCGTCGGCGAAGGCCACGAGCGGCACGGGCGAGTTCATTGCGGCCGCGACCGTGCTGGAGAAGAAGGGTGAGGGGCCTCAGCTGTGCCTGGGCGGCGTCGCAGAGTCGCTGCCTCCCCAGTGCGGTGGCCCGGTCATCGACAACTGGGACTGGGCCACGGCGCCGAAGTCCGAGACGGCGGCGGATGTGCGGTGGGGCGAATACCTGGTGATCGGGACGTACGACGCGGCCGCCTCCACCTTCCACCTCACCAAACCCGCCACCACGCGCGAGGAGTACGACGGCCCCCTGCCGACGGCGCCGCCGGATGCCATGTTCACCACCCCCTGCCCGGTCCCTGAGGGCGGCTGGCGGGTCGTCGACCCGGCCAAGGCCACCCGAGCGGCGCAGGACGCGGCACTCGAAGCGGCGGCCAAACTGCCGACGTATGCCGCGGCGTGGCTGGACCAGTCGATCAACCCGGCCGACCCCGAGAAGCAGCCGGAGGCTATGAACGATCCGGTCAAGCTCATTCTCAACGTCAAGGTCACCACGGATGCAGCGGGCGCCGAGAAACAGCTGCGGGAGATCTGGGGCGGGATGCTCTGCGTCAGCGAGGGTGGCCGCCCGGAGGCTGAGTTGCGGAAGATCCAGGAGGAACTCAGCGGGAAGCACGGCATGCTCTTCAGCGCCGTCGACGGCCAGACGAGCACGGTGGAGTTCGGGGTGATCTGGGACGACGGGAGCCTGCAGAAGGCGATGGACGCGGCATACGGTCTCGGTGTCGTCCACGTGACGAGCGCCCTGCAGCCCTACCCCGGCTGACCGACGGCGGCGCCGGACCCCACCGCATACGTGGGCTGCGTCACCGAATTTACCCTAATGCTTGCGCGAGTAAGCACCCAGGCGGGAGACTAACCTGAGAAGCACTAAGCAAGCGCTTACTCAGCAATGCCGCCCTCCGCGATCAAAGGGGACCACCATGGGCCACTACAAGGCCAACCTGCGAGACATCGAGTTCAACCTCTTCGAGGTCTTCGGCCGCGATGAGGTCTTCGGCCACGGGCCCTATGCCGAGGTCGACACCGACACCGCCAAGGAGATGCTGAAGGAGGTCGCCCGGCTCGCCGAGAACGAGCTGGCCGCGTCCTTCGTCGAGGCCGACCGCAACCCGCCGGTCTTCGACGCCACCACCAACTCCGTCACCATGCCCGAGTCCTTCGCCAAGTCCTACAAGGCCTACATCGACTCCGGCTTCTGGAATATCGACGTGCCCGGCGAGCTCGACGGCACGGTCGCGCCCCCGTCGATGAAGTGGGCGATGAACGAGATGATCCTCGGCGCCAACCCGGCGATCGCCATGTTCGCCGCGTCCTACTCCTTCGGCAAGCTGCTCTACATCCTCGGCACGGACGAGCAGAAGAAGATGGCGAAGTGGATCATCGAGAAGGGCTGGCACTGCACGATGGTGCTGACCGAGCCCGACGCGGGATCCGACGTCGGCGCCGGCCGGACGAAGGCCGTGCAGAACGAGGACGGCACCTGGAACGTCTCCGGCGTCAAGCGCTTCATCACCTCCGGTGAGTCGGACATGACCGACAACGTCGTCCACTTCGTCCTCGCCCGCCCCGAAGGCGCCGGCCCCGGCACCAAGGGCCTGAGCCTGTTCATCGTGCCGAAGTTCCACGTCGACCTCGAGACCGGTGAACTCGGCGAGCGCAATGGCGTCTACGTCACCAATGTCGAGGACAAGATGGGCCTGAAGGTCTCCACGACCTGCGAGGTCACCTTCGGCGACAAGCACCCCGCCATCGGCACCCTCTTCGGCGACGTCCACGACGGCATCGCCCAGATGTTCCGCGTGATCGAGCACGCCCGGATGCTCGTGGGCACCAAGGCGATCGCCACCCTCTCGACCGGCTACCTCAACGCCCTCGAATACGCCAAGAACCGGGTCCAGGGCGCCGACCTGACCCAGATGGCCGACAAGGCCGCGCCGCGCGTGACGATCACGCACCACCCCGACGTGCGCCGCAGCCTCATGCTGCAGAAGGCGTATGCCGAGGGCCTGCGCTCGCTGGTCCTGTTCACCGCCTGCCAGCAGGACATCGTCGACCAGGCGCAGCTGGAATCCGGCTCCGAGCAGCTCGAGAAGGACAGCCCCGCCGACCTGGCCAGCCGCGTCAACGACCTGCTCCTGCCGATCGTCAAGGGCCTCGGCTCCGAGCGGGCCTGGGTGCTGCTGGGCACCGAGTCGCTGCAGACCTTCGGCGGTTCGGGCTTCCTCAAGGAATACCCGATCGAGCAGTACGTCCGCGACGCCAAGATCGACACCCTCTATGAGGGCACCACGGCGATTCAGGGCCTGGACTTCTTCTTCCGCAAGATCATCCGCGACAAGGCGCAGGCCCTGAGCACGGTGTCGATGCAGATCCAGGAGTTCGCCAAGGACCTCGGCCAGCAGGGCGGCAAGGTCGACAAGGACCGTGAGCTGTTGAGCAAGGGCGTCGAGGACGTGCAGGGCATCGTCACGGCGATGGTCGGACAGCTGATGTCGGGCGACCCGCGGACCGGCGGCGACGTCACGAACGTCTACAAGGTCGGCCAGAACACCTCGCGTGTCCTGCTTGCCGCGGGTGACCTGATCGTCGGCTGGCTGCTGCTGCGCCAGGCCGCGATCGCGCAGGAGAAGCTCGACGCGGGCGCCACCGGCGCCGACAAGGACTTCTACACCGGCAAGGTGGCGGCGGCGCAGTTCTTCAGCCGCAATGTGCTGCCGAAGCTGGCCGCCGAGCGGGCCGTCGCCGAGGCCATGGACAACTCGCTCATGGAAGTCCCCGAGTCCGCCTTCTGATCCGCCACGAAGTCCGACGTCTGTCGAGTTATAACTCGACAGACGTCGGACTTTGTTTTGGCCCTCAGGAGTCCTGCGCGGAGAGTTCCACTGCCTGTTCCGTCGGGATCGGTGCGAATGCCGCGGCCCGGTCGGGTCCGCGGGGCGCGTCGTATGGGCGGGCCGGTTCCGTGTCGTCCTGGAGCCCCTTGGGCGCCGGGTCGAGGGAGATGCTTGCGCTGACGGTATGGACGTGCAGCTCCACGTGGTCTTGCCCGGGCCCCGGCTCGCCGACGGGCGGCAGGGTGGAGCGCACCGTGCCGGAGACGGAGGAGACATCGGCCCAGACCGGCTTGCCCTCCTCGATGCCGAGCCGGACGCGGCCGGACGTGGTGCGCAGATCCGCCCGCCCACGCCAGATGACGTCGATGCCGATCGCCCCGGAGCCGTTGCGGCAGCGGATATCCCCGCTGGCGCTGGTGATGCGCAACTTCCCCGAACCGGATTTGGCATCCAGGCTGCCAACCACGCGGTCGAGGTGGATGCTCCCGGAACCCGTGGCGACCTGACCTTCGCCGGTGAGCCGGCCGATGTGCACCGACCCGGAACCGGACTTGCCCTGCAGCTTCTCGACGTGACCGATCTCGATCGTCCCCGAGCCGGACTCGAACATGAGGTCCGCGGCCCGGGCGCAGTGCACGCCGCCCGAACCGCACTTGAGCGTCACCTCGCCCAGCTCGCCCTCCAGATCGATGCCCGCGGACCCGCACCGCGCGCGAACGCTGCTGCCGTCGGGCACGCCGACCCGCACCGTATGCCGCCCAAACCCCCACCCGCGCCACTTCGGAGGCGCGACACGCACGCCGTCGCCGCGATGTTCGACGGAGAAGTCGTCCGCGTGTGGGCCGGTGACGTCGACACTCGTCGTCGCCTGGGCCGCCGCGACGACGACCACTTGGCCGTGATCGAGGTCGACCTCGAGCGCGACCGGGCCGGGTGTGGTGAAAACCTCGTGAATGCTCATCTGAGTGCCTCCTAGATCCAGCCGCTGAGGCGGCCCCGTGAGCCGCCGTGGGGGAAGTCCTGGTCGGCGAATGACCGGTCGCCGCTGAGGTCCAACTGGATCCCCGTGGGACCAGTGGCCTGGCGCAGGGTCTTGACGATCCAGCTGTTGAGGGATTGACCGAGTCGGCCGGCCTGCTCCTCCGCGCGGTCCTTGATGCCCTCGGGGAGTCGGACGGTGATCCGGGCGAGGTCACCTTCATCAAGGGCCGCGTCCTGGATCGAGCCGCCGGACCCAGGGGGCTGGGTGGACAGGCTTCCATCGCTGACCAGAGGCAGCGTCTCCCCGCGCGCGACACCCTCGACCACGAAGTCCACCCCGCGGCCGCTCAGCCGCGCGGTGACGCTGCCCGAAGGCAGCGAACTGGTGATCTCGGCGGCGGCGTCGGCCAGGACCTCGAACAACGTGAGCCGGACTGCGGCATCCAGGGCGCGGTTGAGCCGATCCACCGCGTCCTGGACGTCTGCCCCGGCGCCGGCTGCGGCGGAGTCCAGTGCTTCCCGCAACCGCTCGACATACGGTGACATCTCCATGACGCCATGGTGACGTCATTATGACGCCACGTCAAGGGTCGATAGACGTCACCCGGACAAAGGGCGGATTTGACTGCGTGCTTAAGCCCGAGAGCGGCCCCGCCGGCACCTACTCTGCTAGGCGCCAGACCTACTTCGAGCATGAGGAGAAGACACGCGATGTGGGTTGGACTCGGAATCTTCCTGTTGGTCGTCGGCGCGATCCTGTCCTTCGCCGTCCGGGACAGCATCGACGCCGTGGACCTGACGATGATCGGTTACATCCTCATGGGCGGCGGTGCGCTCGCCGTGCTGCTCTCCCTCATCATGGGCAGTCGCCGGACGGCTGCCGGCGGCTACGAGAGCCGCACCGTCTCGCACGTCGACCCCAACACGGGCACGCGCGTGGAAGAGCACCGGGTCGACGGCCTCTGACCCGCCCGATCTGGACCGCGTCGACCCAATCCGATTGCCCCACAACGCCATAGCAGAGGTTAATGAAATCAGCACAGCGTGCTAGGTGTGTTGATTTCGCCAACCTCTGCTAACAGAGGTTCCTTGGGGCCCGCGCGCAGCGCGGCGTCAAAGGCGCCGGTCGGCCAGGACCGGGAACTCTTCGCGCCACCGGGCGACCGCCCCGAGGTCGAGGTCGACGCTGAGCACCGCTTCGTCCAGGCCCGCCTCGGCGAGCACCTCCCCCGTGGCGGCGACCACCTGGGAGCGGCCACCCATCTCGTAGCCCCCGTGCGTGCCGGCGGTGTTGCACGAGATGAAGGCGCACTGGTTCTCGACGGCCCGCGCCTGGCCGAGGAGGCTCCAATGCTCGACACGTCGCTTCGGCCATGCCGCGGGCACGAGGAAGACCTCGGCCCCGGCGTCGAGTTGCCGGCGATAGAGCTCAGGGAAGCGCAGGTCGTAGCAGGTCGACAAGCCGGCCGTATGCCCGCCGGGCAGGCCGACCGTCACGATCTCGCCGCCGGCCTCCAGCAGCTTGGGCTCACCGGCGCCGAAGCCGAAGCGGTGGATCTTGCGGTAGACGGCAACGGGCTCACCGGCAGGCGAGAGAACGACGGACGTATTCGCCAGGTGCCGGCCCTCGACCCCGGGCTCGGGCAGCCTCTCGATGATCGAGCCCAGGTGCACCATCGACCCGATGTCGCGGGCCACCCCCGCGAGGAGCTCGACCGTCGGCCCATACAGCGGCTCGGCGCTCGCCTCCCACTTCTGGTAGTCGAAACCCGTTGCGCCCCAAAGCTCCGGGAGCATCACGAGGTCGTGGCCCCGCTGCATACGCACCAGCTCGGCGACCCGTTCACGCCGCTCCCCGATGGGCTCGGCGTCGTCATAGGCCAGTTGGATGACGGCGACCTTCATGGTTCTCCTCAGTGCCGTTGGTGGGTCTTGTCGCCGGCCGCGAGTTCGCGGTCGTGCTCGGCGATCTTGGCGAGCCGGGCGTTGTATGCCGCCAGCTCGGCATCGTGGTCGCGCTCGGCCTGCCGGTCCCAGCGCTCGGTCTCGCGGCGGTCCTGACGCAGCCACTGGATGGTGACCATGATCGCGAGGGCGAGGGTGGGCGCCTCACCGATGCCCCACGCGATGGCACCGGCCTTGTGCTGATCCTCGAGGGGATCGGGCAGCCAGCCCAGGCCGAGCCGGGTGAAGAACTCCGGCGCCAACAGCGCATGACTGTCGGTGATGACGACACCGAGGAAGGCGTGGAAGGAGATCGTCGCGAAGAGCACGACGAGCAGGACCAGCGGCGGCCAGCGGCGTGGGCCCGGATCGGTGCCGACGAGCACCCAGGCGAAGAGATAGCCCGACGCCAGGAAGTGCACGGTCATCAGCACATGCCCGGTGTGCGTGGCCAAGGCGTAATAGAAGAGCGGCGTGAAATAGAAGGTCGCCAGGCTGAAGAAGAAGATGACGGCCGCGACGACCGGATTGGCCACGACCCGCAGATAGCGCGAGTGCACCAGCTGGAGGATGAACTCGCGTGGGCCCATCGTCTTGTCGTGCCGGGCCGGCAGCGCCCGCAGCGCGAGGGTGATCGGTGCGGCCGGGACGAGCAGCAGCGGGACGAGCATCGCCACGGTCATGTGCATGATCATGTGCCAGGAGAACATGATTCGCCCGTAGACCCCGGTCACACCGCACATCGAGTAGACGAAGATCGCCCACCCCAGCACCCAGATCAGGCTCTGCCACAAGGGCCACCTGTCACCCCGCTTGTGCAGGCGGTGCACCCAGCGCAGATAGACGAAGACGGCCACCGCCGCCACGGCGATCCACAGCCAGTCGTTGTGCCAGACACTGATCCAGGCCCGGACCGGGACCGGCCCCGGATCGGGATAGCCGGTCAGTTCGTAGACGCTGGTCGGATCGGGCGAGAGCACGTCGGACGACGGCGGTGGTGTGCGGGCCAGGGCGACGGCGGCACCGAGCGCCACCCCCATGAGCAGCAGTTCGCCCACGGCGAGCCGCAGGAAGGCCGCGCTGTCGCCGTCATCCTTCTCGAGCCGCGCGATCATCCCGCGGCGATGCAGCCAGCCGACATAGCCGAGGACCACGAGGGCCCCGACCTTGATGAGCAGCAACGCGCCATACCCGCTGCGCAGGTCACCCAAGCCGGCCATCCCGATCCAGGCGATCAGCAGACCGCTCAGGGCGAGCGCGGCATACGACCAGACGGCGATCGTGGAGAAGCGCCGCACCACGACAGCCAGGTGCGGGTGCAGCGAACGGCGCATCACCAGGATCGCCAACAGACCCCCGGCCCAGGTCGTCGCGGCGACCAGGTGCACCGCCAACCCGTTGACGGCGCTCATGTGGTCGCCCGCGACGGAGGCGTGCCCGGCGAGCGCCTGGGGCATCAGCGCGAGCCAGCCGAGGACGAAGGCCCAGGCCAGCCCGGTCGTGCCTCGCGGGGCGCTGCAGATGACGACGAGGATCGCGACGAAGATCGCGGCCAGCACGGTCATTCGGGTCGTCGACAGCTCCCAGGTCAACCCGAAGAACTGGGTCCAGAAGTTCGGTTGCGTCGGCGCCAGCCCGCTGATGTCGGCGAATTCCGCGACCACGCTGACGACGAGCGTGACCAGCCACAGACTGCCGGAGGCGGCGGCCAGCCGGGTCAACTGCGCCCGCCGGGACGTCCGGCGCGTTTCGGGGGCGAGAAAGGCCCCGACCAGCAGGAATCCGATCGTTGCCGTGGCGGCGACATCCCGCAGGATGCGGCTGATCAGGGCGGTCCAGCGCATCACCGGCCCCGGATCGCCGATGACATAGGCGACGACCGCCCCCGACAGCGCCGCCCCCACGATCCCGACCACCAGGGCGGGGAGGAGCACAGCCAGACCGAGTCGCCGGTCCAGCCCCTGGGGCGGGGAGGACGTCATACCGTCCAGCCTAGATCGCGGCCCCGACAACGACTGTGGCACCTCCCACTGCGATGCGCCGGATGAGGCAAGATAGTCAGTCCGTGCCCGCCGCCCGGACCACCGAAATGGACAGATGAGCGCTACCCCACGAAGCTCTTTCCCCGCTTCGCCCCGCCAGCTGCTTCGCGAGGTCCCCGCGTGAGCAAGGACTTCCAGCACCTCTCCCCCGCCTTCCCGGGGCGCGCGCCGTGGGGCACGGCGTCCAGCCTGCGCGCCTGGCAGGCCGCGGCGGTGGAGCAGTACCTGCGCGAGGAGCCGAGGGACTTCCTCGCCGTCGCGACGCCCGGCGCCGGCAAGACGACCTTCGCCCTGCGGGTCGCCCGCGAACTGCTCGACCGGCGGGTCGTCAACAAGATCACGATCGTCGCGCCTACCGAGCATCTGAAGGTCCAATGGGCCGACGCCGCCCACAAGGCCGGCATCAACATCGACCCCGGGCTGGGAGGCTCGCGCCGGGGCCGCAGCAAGCAGTTCGTGGGCACCGCCGTGACGTATGCCGGTGTCGCAGCGCGCCATTTCCACTATCGCGCGCTGACCGAGAACTCCAACTCCCTCGTCATCCTCGACGAGATCCACCACGCCGGCGACGCCCGCACGTGGGGCGAAGCAGTGGCCGAGTGCTTCGAACCGGCCCGGCGGCGGCTGGCGCTGACTGGCACGCCTTTCCGCTCCGACGACAACCCGATCCCGTTCGTCCGGTATGAGGAGTTGCCAGACGGGAGCAAGCGCTCGGCTGCCGACTACACCTACGGGTATGCCGATGCGTTGCGTGATCACGTCGTGCGGCCGGTGTTGTTCATGGCCTATGGCGGGCCGATGCGTTGGCGCACCAAGGCCGGCGAGGAGTTGGAGGCCGATCTCGCGGCTCCCCTGACGAAGGACCTGACCGCCCACGCCTGGCGCACCGCCCTCGACCCCAAGGGCGAGTGGATCCAGTCGGTGCTGCGCGCGGCCGACACCCGGCTGACCGAGGTGCGCCGCCACATCCCCGACGCCGGCGGTCTGGTGATCGCCACCGACCAGGCGCAGGCACGGGCATACGCCCGGCTCCTGCACGAACTGACGGGCGACAAACCGACCGTCGTGCTCTCCGACGACGCAGGCGCGTCGCAGAAGATCGAGGAGTTCAGCGAGTCCGACGCGCGCTGGCTCGTTGCCGTGCGCATGGTCTCCGAAGGGGTGGATGTGCCGCGGCTGGCGGTCGGGGTCTATGCGACGGCGACGTCCACGCCATTGTTCTTCGCGCAGGCGGTGGGCCGGTTCGTGCGAGCGCGGCGGCGCGGGGAGGTGGCGACGATCTTCCTGCCGACCGTGGCGCCGCTGCTCTCGCACGCCTCCTTGCTGGAGCGCCAGCGCGACCACATCCTCGGCGCCGCGAAGGGCGAGGACTGGTCGGAGGAGGACGGGCTGCTCGCCGCGGCGCAGCGCGAGGAGTCGGCGGCCGACGACCTGCTCGGCGAGTGGGAGGCGTTGGGCTCCAATGCCCACTTCGACCATGTCCTCTTCGACGCCCACCAGTTCGGCCTGCAGAGCGCTGTCGGGTCGCAGGAGGAGGCCGACTACCTCGGGCTGCCGGGGCTGCTCGAACCGGACCAGGTTGCCGAAGTGCTCCGCGAGCGGCAGCGCAAGCACGCCGCGCGGCATACCCGCCGCGAGCGACGAGAGAAGGTGAGCCCTGAGGTCTCGCTGCACCGCGCGCTCGAGGCCCAGCGCAAGCTGCTCAACTCCCTTGTCAGCGCCTACGCCCACCACCGCGGCGTGCCGCACTCCCACGTCCACGCGGA
The DNA here is from genome assembly GCF_001050535.1 of Nostocoides australiense Ben110. Lineage (GTDB taxonomy): Bacteria > Actinomycetota > Actinomycetes > Actinomycetales > Dermatophilaceae > Nostocoides_A > Nostocoides_A australiense. Next base: position 872,366 of record NZ_HG764815.1, read on the forward strand.
GTTGCGCCGGCAGGCCGGTGGTCCTTCGCTGGCGAAGGCGACCACCGAGCAGGTCCACGAGCGCATCGCCCTCATTCGCCGCTGGCATACCGGCAAGTAACAACTCGCGACGAAAAAAATTGCGGCACACGGTAGTTGGCTGGCGACCATCGCGCCACTCGAGTTGGTCCTAAAGATGTGGGACGTGACCGCGGTTGGCGCACCCTCCTAGGTTCGTAGCGCACCAGTCCATCGAATCCAAGGAGTTGAAGTGAACCCGAAGAAGTTGCTCGCCACCCTGGGCGCGGGAGTGTTGGCGCTATGCGCCGTGGCCCCGTCGGCTACCGCAGAGCCGGCCGCGGGGTCGAAGGCCAATGGCTCGTCCACGGCTCCGGATGTCACCACCAACGGCCGGCACGTCGTCTTCTCCTCCGTCGCCACCGACCTGGTCACCGGCGACACCAACGGCAGGTCCGACATCTTCCTGCGGGACATCGCCTTCAAGAAGACCAAGATCGTCACCAAGAGCTACACCGGGGGACCGGCCAACGGCAACAGCACCGAGCCGCAGGTCAGCGACGACGGCCGCTATGTCGTCTACATGTCCGACGCGACGAACCTGGTGCCCGGGGACACCAACGGCAAGACGGACATCTTCCGCACCGACATGACCACGATGAAGACGACCCGGATCAGCACGTCGCAAAGCGGCGCCCAGGCGAACGGCGTCTCCAAGCGGCCCCGCATCAACAGCGCTGCCACGGTCATCGCGTACGTGAGCACGGCACCGAATCTCGTGCCGGGCGACACCAACCGGATTCAGGACATCTTCGTCCGCAACCTGAACAACAACAGCGTCAAGCGGATCTCGGTCAGCCCGACGGGCGCGCAACTGAGCGTCATGCCCTTCTCGCCGTCGGTGTCCTATGACGGCAAGATCGTGGGCTTCCACACCGACGCCTACGCCAACCCCACGGTCAACTCCTACTGCGGCCGCACCGCCGACGCCCTCTCGGTCATCATGAAGTGGACCGTCTCGACGTCCAAGTCGAGCATCACGGAGGTCGTCTGCCGCCAGAGCGGGGTGCGCAGGCAGGTCTACGAGCCGCGCGCCAACATGCAGAACAAGGTCGGCTACACCGTCGCCTCCGACTACGGCTACACGGAGTTCTTCGCCCGCGGGCTCTACAACCTCTACGACTCGATCTACGAAGGCTCGTCGTACTCGACTCCCTACTGGGATGTGGCGCGCTGGGGCGGCACCATGGTCACCACGAACTCGGCCACCGATGAGGTCCGCGTGAGCGACCAGTACGGCGTGCAGAACACCTACTGGTTCGGGACCGACTCCCTCGCCATGTCTCCGGACGGGGCCTATGTCGCCATGCGCTCCACGTCGAGCGGCCAGATCTATCTGTGGAACTGGAATTCTGGCAGCCTGGTTCTCGTCAGCACGAAGTAGGCACGCCAGTCAGTGTTGTCGGCGCCGCCGGCCATGGGCCTTTGCCCGCGGCCGGCGGCGCGGCACCGGTGGTGGCCGAGAAGGGGAAACATGATCGAGCCTGCCCGACGCCATGTCCTCACCGCTGCGGTCCTGACCCCCTTTGTCGGGGCGTATGCCGCGGCGCCGGCCGTCGCGTCGCCGCCGGCGGTCGCGCAGTGGCGCCGGCTCGACACGGCGATGGCGGGAGATGTGCTGTTGCCGGGGGACACGGCATACGCCGGGGCGAAGCAGCTTTTCGCTCCACGGTATGACGTGCTGCGACCCCTCGCCGTCGTCCGGCCGGCGACGACGGCCGACGTCGCGACGGCGGTGAAGTTCGCGCGAGCACACGATCTGCGCGTGACCGCGCGGGCGGGCGGCCACTCGTATACCGGCCGGTCCTCCGGGAATGCGCTCATGGTGCTCGACCTGCGCAAGCTGACCGGGATCCAGCTGGCCGGCGCGGGCGCCACCGCGGTGCTGGGCGCGGGGACGACGCTGTACAACGTTCACGCGAAGCTGGTCACGTCCGGGCGCACGATCACAACGGGGACCTGTCCCACGGTCGGGACGACGGGGCTGGCACTGGGCGGCGGGCTCGGGCCGGACGACCATCGCCACGGCCTGACGGCCGACAGCGTCACCGGAGCCACGATGGTGCTCATGGACGGCCGGACGGTCACCGTCTCGAACAGCCAGCCGGATCTGCTGTGGGCCCTGCGCGGCGGGGGTGGCCAGTTGGGCATCGTCACCCAGCTGCGGATGGCGACCCATGCCGCGAGTTCGCGCGGCTATCTCGATCTGGCCTTCCCCGGATCAGCGGCGCAGGCGGTCATCGCGGCGTGGGCGGCATACCAGCCCGCGGCGAGCGCCGGCACCTGGGTGCGCGCCCAAATCACTCGCAGCGCGGCGGGCGGCGTCCGTTGCCAGCTGCTCGGGGTCACCGACGCCGGCATGCAAAACCGCGTCGCGCAAGACCTCATCGACGCGGTCGGGGTCACTCCGCTGTCCCGGACGGTCAAGCAACTGACGCACCTGCAACTCGTCACGACCCTGGGCAATGGCACAACCACGCCGCGGCGCGACAACGACCACGGCAGCGACGTCCTCACCGACGTGTCGTCGACGACCGCTGCCGGGATCGTCGCGGCGATGGGGTCGAGTCCCGGGACGGGCGGCGGCTGCGTGGTGCAGCTCAGCCCCCTCGGTGGCGGGATCGCGGCGCGCACGCCCACGGGCACGCCCTTCCCCTATCGGCGGCATATTGGGGCCGTGCAATGGGTGACCGGGCTGCCGACCGGCGCGACGGCCGCCGACTTCGCGGCGGCCCGCGCATGGATCGACGCGGCACACGCGCAGGTCTCCGCCGCGAGCGTCGGCGGCTATGTGAACTACGTCGAGCCCGGACAACCCGCCGCCCGCTACTTCGGCGCCAATCTGAACCGGTTGCGCTCGCTCAAGACCACCTACGACCCCGAAGGCCGGCTCCTTGCCGCCGTCGACCTCTGATCGCACGACTACCCAGAAATCCGGTGCGACCAAGACCGCCCATGCGATGAGCTCGGCCAGTCAGCCCCAGACGAGGCCCTTGGCGGGATCGGCGAGGATGGCGGCCACGTCGGCGAGGTAGCGGGAGCCGAGTTCCCCGTCGACGAGGCGGTGGTCGAAGGACAGCGTCAGGGTCGTGACCCAGCGCGGTTCGATCCGCTCGTCGTCGCCGCGGCCGACCACCCACGGCTTGCGGGTGATCGACCCGAACGCCAGGATCGCCGACTCGCCCGGGTTGATGATCGGGGTGCCGGCGTCGACGCCGAAGACACCGACATTCGTGATCGTGATCGTCCCGCCGCTCATCTCGGCCGGCTGCGTCCTGCCCTCGCGGGCCGTCTCCGTCAGGGCGTTGATCGCCGCGCCGAGATCGCGCATCGACATCAGGTCGGCGTCCTTGATGTTGGGCACGAGCAGCCCGCGCGGGGTGGCGGCCGCGATGCCGAGGTTGACGTAGTGCTTGACGACGATCTCCTGGGCCGCCTCGTCCCAGGTCGCGTTCACGCCCGGATTGCGCCGCACCGCCAAGCACATCGCCTTGGCGAGGACCAGCAGCGGCGTGACCTTGACGTCACGGAACTCCTTGTCCCGCTTGAGCCTTTCGACGAGTTCCATGGTCGCGGTGACGTCGACCTCGACCCACTCGCTGACGTGGGGCGCGGTGAACGCCGAGGAGACCATCGCCGCCGCGGTGACCTTGCGCACCCCCTTGATCGGGGTGCGCTCCTCCCCGCGCTCGCGGGAGTGTGGGCCTGCGGCGCCGGTGGTATGCGGACCGCCCGCCTCGGCACCCCCGCCTGCGGGGGCCGCGGTCATCGCCGCC
>NZ_HG764815.1:876298-906006 GCF_001050535.1 Nostocoides australiense Ben110
CTCGCCACCGATGTCACGTTCGGGGTGCCCTTCGTGCCCTTCGGGTCGACGATCTCCCGCCTGACGACTCCGGTGGGTGCCGCAGCACTGAGCCTGGTGACGCTCGCGCTCGCCTGGTCGCTCCGCCGGGCCTGGCCGATCCTGCGCCAGGCCGGTCCATTCGGGGCGGCCATGCTCGCCGGCGCGCTCGGCAGCGTCATCCTCACCTTCGCGGCCGCGCAGCCGGAGAAGGAGATCGTCGGGCCACTCGGCTATGCCCTGCTGCCCGTCGCGGCGGTCTGCGGCGCGGCATACGTGCTGCACCACCGGCGCGCGGAGAATCCCGTGATCCCGCACGGCGTGGTGCGCGGCCGTACGGCCTGGGCGCTGGTCGTCTCCTTCTGCGTCGGCGCGGCCCTGGTGGCGGTCATCGTCAACATCCCCCTGCTGGCGCGGGTGGCCAATGCGGCCGACGAGACAGCGGCCGCGTTCGTGCTGCTGCGCTTCCTCCTGGCCGTTCCGGTCGGCGCGCTGCTGGGCGGCTGGTCGCTGCGCCGTCTCGGCGACGGCGTCGTCTCCGCCACCGGGCTGGCGCTCGCGACGCTCGGGCTGGGTCTGATGACCACCTGGGGCCGCGGCGTCTTCGACACCGCCGGAGCGTGGATCGTGTTGGCGCTGAGCGGTTTCGGCATCGGCCTTGCGCTCGCGCCGGTCAACAACGCTGCGCTGGCGGCCGTGCGCGAGGAGGCCCACGGCGCGGCGAGCGCGCTCGTCGTCGTCGCCCGGATGGTCGGCATGGTCCTGGGCCTGGCCCTCCTGACGGCCATCGGCCTGCACCGCTACTTCGCCATCGTCGCGGTCCTTCCCGACCCGACGGACAAGGAAGCCCTCAAAGATGCCGCCATCGCCCAGGTGCATTGGGTCTTCGCCGGTGCCGCCGTGGCCGCCGCCCTCGGCGCTCTGGCCTCCCTGCGCCTCGGCCTGCGCCGTCTCGGCGCCGCCACCCACACTTTGCTTCTCGGATGAGCGACGGCGTCAGCCGAGGCCACCGGTCCAGGGCAGCAGGGCGGTCGTCACCCCAGCCGTGACGAAGGACAGCAGCGTCGACACGGTCACGGTGTGGGCCACGAACTCGACGTCCCCGTCGTACTCCGTCGCCAGGATGAACGCGTTGACGGCCGTCGGCATCGCGCTGGATAGGACGAACGCCTGCAGCGGCACGCCGCGCAGCCCGATGGCCAGCCCGAGCGGGATCGCGAGGGCCGGGAGGACCAGGACCCGCAGCATCGACGCGGTGAGGACGGGCCGCGTGACGCGCACCCGCCCCGTCATGCCCAGCTGGATGCCCAGGGTGAGCAGGATCATCGGGAGCGTTGCTGCAGAGAGCAATTCGATGCCGCGGCTGACGCCGGTCGGCAGCGTCACGTGCGTGACCCGGATCCCGAGACCGATCGCGATGGCCCAGATCGTCGGTAGCCGCAGGACATTCCACACGGCGCCACGCCAGCCCTCGTGCGCGCCATAGAGCGCCGGCGCGAGCAGGAAGGTCATGACCACCGACAGCACGAAGATCAGGACGGACTGATCGAGTCCTTCCTGGCCGAGTGCGAACAAGCCGATGGGCAGGCCCATATTGCCGTTGTTGCCGATGGCCACGGCCACCGCCGCCGAGCGGCGGGTGCGCCCTGGGGAACCGATCGTGCCGAGCCACCCGAGGCCCGCGGCGAGCACCGTCAAGGCGACGAATCCCAACGCCAGCCGGATGCCGACCGTCCCCGACACCTTGGTCGTCAAGACCGTCTGCAACGCCAGGGCGGGCGTGAGCGCGTTGAGGGCGATCTTGGTGATCGTGGCCCGGTCCAGAGTGAAGCGGCGCGCGAGGACGGCTCCCACGCCGGCGACCAATACCACCGGGAGGATGACGTCGAACAGGGCGCGCAGGAGAGCCATCGGGGTTCAGTCAATCACTGGATGCACTGCGCCGCAGGGCTGTCCGTGTCGCTCACGGTTGACGAAAAGGCCAGGCACAGGACCTGCACAGGCGGCATCTGGAAGGGCACCTACTCGATGTACTCCGAGGGGATCACCGACCAGAACTACCTCCGCGGCGTCCAGGTCACGGACGCGTCCGGCAAGGTGTCCTTCACGAGCATCTTCCCGGCCTGCTATTCGGGCCGCTGGCCGCACATCCACTTCGAGGTCTATCCGGACCAGGCCAGCATCACCGACAGCACCAACGCCATCGCGACCTCGCAGATCGCGATACCCCAGGCGGAGCGCGAGACGGTCCACGCCACCACCGGCTACGAGGACTCGGTGACCAACCTCGGCCAACGCACGCTGGCGACCGACAATGTCTTCGGAGACGACTCCGGCGCAACGCAATTGGCGACGATGACCGGTGACGTGACCAACGGCTACACGATCGCGCTGACCGCGCCTGTCGACACGGGGACCGAGCCCACCGGCGGCTCCGCTCCCGGCGGCGACGGCCAGCCCGGAGGCGCCCCGCCCGGCGGCAGCGCCTCGACGAGCTGAGCCGGATCAGCCGTTGACGGCTTCGGGGACGGGCTCCCCTTCGACGAGGGCCGCGAGCACGTCGACGACCTGGTCCGTCGCCTCATACCCGAGCATGTGGCCCTTGCCCGGCAACTCGAGAAGCGTCGAGCCGTCGATGCCCTCGTGCAGGGCCCGGGCATAGTGGACGGGAGTCAGTTTGTCCTTCTCTCCCACCATGATCACCGTCGGCACCGCGGCGAGAGCGGCCAAGGACTCGCGCTCGTCGAGCGCTTCCAGGGCGCCGAAGTAGGAGCCCATGTCCCGGATCTTGGTGCTCGCGATGGCCTTGCGGACCAGGCGCACGTCGCGCGGGTCGGGGTCGTCACCGAAGTTGAGGAAACGCTGGTGACGGGAGGTGACGAAGGCTCCGGCGGGGATGGCCGGGCCCCACCGGGCCGCGTGCATGACACCGGCTTCGAACTTGCCGAACCACCCCGGCCGGCCCACCTCGGCGCATGCGGTTCCGAGCAGCGCCACCCCGTCGACCCGGTCGTGCAGTTCCTCCGTGTGCCGGCCGGCGTAGGAGATGATGGTCATGCCGCCCATCGAATGCCCGCACAGGACAAGACGATCCGCGCCCGCCACGACCTCGATGACGGCGGCGAGGTCGTCGCTGAGCTGCCCGATCGAGGCTGCCAGGTTCCCCCGCGTCGACTCGCCGTGGCTGCGCTGGTCATAGGCGACGATCCGCACCGGCAGCCGGTCGTGGAGACGCCGGATGACCCGGCTCCACAGCGTGCGGTTGAGCGTCCACCCGTGGGCGAGGACGACCGTGGGAGTGTCGGCGTCGATGTGTCCGGCCGGCGCGTAGACCTCGCCGATCAACCGGGCGCCACCCTCGACGTCGACCTCGAACCGGTGCCCGCGCAAAGGATCAGACATCGGCCACCTCCACGATCACGGGCGCATGATCGGATGCCCCCTTGCCCTTGCGTTCTTCGCGGTCGATCGATGCGCCGGTGACCCGGGAGGCGATGTCCGGGCTGGCCAGCAGGAAGTCAATCCGCATCCCACGGCCCTTCTGGAAGCGCAACTGCTGATAGTCCCAATAGGTGTAAACCTTGGGCCCGGGGAGGAAGGGGCGCACCACATCGGCATACCCGGACGCGACGACCGCCTCGAATGCGGCCCGCTCGCGGGGGCTGACGTGCGACTTGTCCTCGTAGAACTCCATCGACCAGACGTCCTCGTCCCTCGGTGCGATATTCCAATCTCCCATGATCATGCTCGGGCCGTCTGTGATCCAGCCCTCTGCCGCGACGCGCAATGCATCGAGCCAGGCGATCTTGTAGTCCATGTGGGGGTCGGTCAGGTGCCGCCCGTTGGGCACGTAGACGCAGTTGACCCGGATGCCGCCGCAGGTCGCCGCAACGTGCCTGGCCTCGGGTTCTGTGGCCTCGCGCCACGTGGGAGCGCCGTCGAAACCGGCGCGCACATCGGCCATTCCGACGCGCGAGGCGATGGCGACGCCGTTCCACTGGTCGAAGCCATGGTGAGCCACCTCATAGCCCAAGTCCTCGAACCGGAAGAAGGGGAACTGGTCGACCCGGGTCTTGGTCTCCTGGATGGCGAGCACGTCGATATCGGAGCGTTCCAGCCAGGCGGCCACGCGCTCGATCCGGGAGCGGATGGAGTTGACGTTCCAGGTGGCGATCCGCACGGCCTCACAGTAGGCCAGCCGGCCCACGCGGGGCATCCCAGGCGGGGTGGCTAGGGTCACGTCCATGACGACGGCTCTGATCACCGGCCCGACGGCGGGCATCGGCGCCGAGTTCGCGCGCCAGCTCGCGGCGCAGGGGCATGATCTGGTCCTCGTAGCCCGCGACCAGCCCCGCCTGGAGGCGACCGCGGAGGGGTTGCGGGCGGCATACGGCTGCGCCGTGGCGATCCTCGTGGCCGACCTGTCCGTTCGCGACCAGCTGCAACGAGTTGCCGACCGGCTCGCCGACCCGGCCCGGTCGGTCGACATCCTCGTCAACAACGCCGGATTCGGCCTCAAGGGCGGCTTCCTCGACAACGATCTCGCGCAGGAGGAAGAGCTCTTCGACGTGCTCTGCCGAGCGGTGCTGGTCCTCTCGCACACGGCGGCCCGGGCCATGCGCGAGCGGGGCAGCGGCCGGATCATCAACGTCTCCTCCGTCGCGAGTTTCATTGCGGGGAGCAGCTATTCGGCGGCAAAGTCCTATGTCACCGTGCTCACGGAGGCGCTGTCGGTCGCTCTCGCAGGCTCGGGAGTGACGGCGACGGCGCTGTGCCCGGGATTCGTGCACACAGAGTTCCACGAGCGCGCCGAGATGGGGATGGACTATCTGCCGGATGTGGCCTGGGTGCCGGTGGACAAGCTCGTTCGTGAGGCACTCCTCGACTCCGAGAAGGGCAAGGTCATCTCGGTGCCCGGGTGGCAGTACAAGGCCGCCACCCGCATCCTCAAGCTCACCCCGCGAGCCCTGGCCCGCCACCCCCGCATCGTCGGCCAGCACCGCAAACCCTGACCCCCGTCGAGATGTCGATTCGGCCCCATCGAGATGTCACTGCATAGGGTGAGCGGTATGACGGACATTGCCGCCGACCGGGCCGCGCTACTGGAGCACATCAAGGCCAAGGCCATCGTGCACGGACGAGTGACGCTGTCCTCGGGCAAGGAGGCCGACTACTACGTCGACCTGCGCCGCATCACCCTCGACGGGGAGGCGGCTCCATTGGTGGGCCGGGTGATGCGCGAGCTGGTCAAGGACCTGGACTTCGACGCTGTCGGCGGGCTCACGCTCGGCGCCGACCCGGTCGCCACCTCGATGCTGCACGCCGCGGCGGCGGCTGGGCAGCGGCTCGACGCCTTCGTCGTCCGCAAGTCCGGCAAAGCCCATGGGCTGCAGCGACGCATCGAAGGACCGTCCATCGCCCGCCGCCGGGTGCTGATCGTCGAGGACACCTCCACGACCGGCGCCTCCCCCCTCGACGCCGCCGAAGCCGCCCGCGAGATCGGGGCGGAGGTCGTGGCCGTCGCGACCATCGCCGACCGGGCCACGGGCGCGGCAGAGCGCTTCGCGGAGGCCGGCTTGGACTACCGCCACGCCTTCTCCCTCGACGACCTCGGACTCGCCTGATCCCGGCTCCGGCGCCGCCCGCCCGTTAGGATCGGCAGCGACAGGCGACCGGCCGCGTTCACGCGCGGCATACGAAACGGAGTGGCAATGATCGCGTTGCTCATCATCCTCGGCATCATCGTGCTCTTCGCGCTGTGGGCGGTCGGGGTCTACAACGGGCTGATCAAGCAGCGCAACCTCGTCCAGGAGGCCTGGCGCCAGATCGACGTCGAACTCAAGCGGCGCCACGACCTGATCGGCAACCTCGTCGAGACGGTCAAGGGGTATGCCGCCCACGAGCGGGGCACGCTCGAGGACGTCATGAAGGCCCGCAGCGCGGCGATGGCCGGTGGCCAGAGCCCCGCCCAGCAGGCCCAATCCGAAGGAATGCTGTCCGCCGCCCTCGGCCGGTTGATCGCGGTCGCCGAGGCGTATCCGGACCTGAAGGCCAACCAGAACTTCACGGCGCTGCAGAACGAACTGACCTCCACCGAGGACCGCATCGCCTCCGCCCGGCGCTACTACAACGCCAACGTGCGTGAACTCAACACCAAGGTCGAGACCGTCCCGAGCAACGTCGTCGCCGGCATGTTCAACATAAAGCGCGAGGAGTACTTCGAGGTCGAGGGCATTGAGCGCGACCCGGTCAAGGTCGACTTCGGCCAAGGCAACTACAACATCCCCCCGCCCTCGGGCTACAACTCGCCGCAGGACACCGCGCCGACCCAGATCCCGACGACCCCGCCTCCGGGCCAGCTCCCGAACACCCAGGTCCCCAACCCGCAGCCGGGGCAGCAGGCGGCGCCGCCGACCCAGAACTGAGCGCTTAGCGCAGGGCTGACGGCGGGGTGGTTCAACGGCGGGTGGTTCAGCGGAACGCGGCCTCGCCGGTCAGCGCCTGTCCGACCACGAGGGTGTGCATCTCGACGGTGCCCTCGTAGGTCAGCACCGACTCCAGGTTGTTCATGTGCCGGATGACCGGGAACTCCAGCGAGATCCCGTTGGCGCCCAGGATGGTTCGCGTGGTGCGGCAGATGTCGAGCGCTGCCCGGACGTTGTTGAGCTTGCCGAGGCTGACCTGGTTCGGCGTGAGCGTGTGGGCGTCCTTGCGTCGCCCGAGGTGCAGCGCGAGCAGGACTCCCTTGGTGTATGCGAGGTACATCTCGGCGAGTTTCTGCTGGGTCAACTGGAACCCGCCGAGCGGGCGCCCGAACTGGGTGCGCTGTTCCGCGTAGGTCAACGCCGTCTCCAGCGCCGACCGGGCAGCGCCCATCGCGCCCCAGGTAATCCCGTAGCGGGCCTCGTTGAGGCACGAGAGCGGACCCTTCAGTCCCCGCACCTCGGGGAAGACCGCGTCGCCCGGAAGCCGGACGTCGTCGAGAACGAGTTCGCTCGTGACCGACGCCCGCAGCGACATCTTGTGTTTGATCATCGGGGCGGAAAAGCCAGGTGCGTCGGTGGGCACCACGAACCCGCGGATCCCTTCGTCGGTCTGTGCCCACACGACCGCCACGTCGGCGACCGAGCCGTTGGTGATCCACATCTTCGAACCGGTGAGGATCCAGTCGTCGCCGTCGCGGCGGGCGTGAGTGCGCATGCTGCCGGGGTCGCTGCCATGATCGGGCTCGGTGAGACCGAAGCAGCCGATGGCGGTGCCGGCCGCCATGTCCGGGAGCCACCCTTGCTTGTGCTCCTCCGAGCCCCAGCGCCAGATGGCGAACATGGCGAGGGATCCCTGCACGGACATCAGCGACCGCACGCCGGAGTCGCTGGCCTCCAGTTCCATGCACGCCAGGCCGTACTCCACCCCGGACATTCCGGCGCAGCCGTAGCCGGTCAGGTGCATACCAAGGACGCCCAGCTGGCCGAGCTCCTTGGTCAGGCCGCGGATGTCGTCGATCTCGCCGCGTTCGAACCAGTCGGCGACATAGGGGTCGATGCGGCGCTCGCACATCGCGCGCACACTCTGCTGGATCGCGCGCTCATCCTCGGAGAAGAGGTCTTCGAGGCCGGCGAGATCGAGTCGGTCACTGATGCTGAGTTGGGTGCTCACGCGTGGCTCCTGCTGGGTGCGAGGGTGGGTAAAGGGTCAGACGAGTCGAGCCAGCGCTCGACGAGTGCGGTGTGTTCACCGAGGTCGGGTGGCGGCGTGGATACGTCGAAAACGTTGCCCGACAACGTGATCGGGTTGCGAACCTGTCGCGGATGGTCGTCCCCGACTGAGAAAAGCGGTGCCAGTCCCAGGTCCTCGGCCTCGGCGAACGCCGAGTCGAGGGAGTTGACCGGGCCGGCGGCGACCCCGGCCGCGCGAACGACATGCTCCCAGTGGGCGGCCGTTTCGGTGCCGAGGCGCTCCTCGAGGCAGCGGATGAGTTCCGGGCGGTTGTGGACCCGGTCGGCGTTGGTCGCGAAGCGCGGGTCGGTTGCCAGGTGCGGTATGCCGATCGCCGCGCACAGCCGTGCGAACTGGCCGTCGTTGCCGCAGGCCACCGCCAAGTGCGTGTCGCGGCATCGCAGCGGCTCGTAGGGCGCGATGGACGGATGCTGGTTGCCCATTGCGCGTGGCGGGACGCCGGTCGCGAGAAATGCGCTGGCCTGGTTGACGAGGGCGCCGAGGACACTCGAGAGCAAATTGACCTCGACGCGCCCGCCCCTCCCGGTCTCGGTTCGCTCGCGAAGGGCGGCGAGGATACCGATCGTGGCGTCCTTGCCGGTGAGCACGTCGACGAGGGCGACGCCGACCTTCTGCGGCTCGCCGCCGGCGTCGCCGGTGATGCTCATCAGACCGCCGACCGCTTGGGCGACGAAGTCGTAGCCAGGGAGGGATGCCCCGGCGCCGGACCCGAAACCGCTGATGGACGCGTAGACGATCCCCGGGTTCACCGCCGCGACACTCGCGTAGTCCAGGCCGAAGCGACTCAAGGTCCCCGTCATGAAGTTCTCGACGAGAACGTCTGCACGAGAGGCGAGTTCTCGTGCCTTCGCCAGATCGGCCGGGGCGCCGAGGTCCCAGGCGACGCTGAGTTTGCCGCGGTTGAGTGCCTCGAAATAGGAGCTGGTGTGAGCGGTCCATGGGGGCCCCCAGGCGCGGGTGTCGTCTCCGGTGCCTGGCCGCTCCACCTTGACGACCGTGGCGCCGAGGTCGGCGAGGGTCATCGTGGCGAGTGGCCCGGCCAGGACGCGGCTGAAGTCGGCGACGAGCAGACCGGTCAGGGGACCTGGCACCTGGCCACCTCGTGCGGGACTTTGATCCGCCCGTTGACGCGTCGGACGATATTCCACGGGTTGCCCCGCTGGACGGCCGTCGGCAAGGCGGCGTTGGGGGTGCTCTGGAAGACCACGGGACGCGTGAAACGGTCGAGAGCGAAGGCGCCGACGGAGGTCGCACGGGGGTCCGTGGTGGCCGGCCACGGACCCCCGTGCTGTTGAGCCCACGTCGTGACGACGCCGGTGGGCCACGTGTCCACGGTGACCCGGCCGACGCCCGGCGCGAGCGCGGACACCAGCTCGGGAACTTCCTCATCGCCCTTCCCGCCGGACATGATCGTGGCGACGAGACCACCGGGCAGGTTGGCGATCAGCTGGTCGCGTTGGTAGCGATTGGCATACTCGACGACGAGGATGACAGGACCGAAGCACTCGGCGAGGAGGCGTGAGCCCGGCTGCAGCAGAACGGGATCGGCCTTGAGAACCCACGCATTCGGGCCGAGAGGATCGGTGGCCCGCGTCTGGGCGACCGGCACGGCGCCGGCGGCGAGCAGGGCGCCGATGCCGTGGTCGTAGGCCTCGTGGATCCCGGGTGTGAGCATCACCCCGGAGGGTGGCTCCGCCGTGAGGTGGTTGGCGATCGCGACATCGACGCCGCTGCCGGCCGGGACGAGCACCAGGCCGGGTTTGGTGCAGAACTGGCCCAACCCGAGGGTGAAGGAGTTCACGCACCCTCGAGCGAGATCGTCGCCCGCGTCGGCGCCATCTGTGGTGACCACGACGGCGTTGACCGTGCCCATCTCGGCATACACGGGAATGGGCTGCTGCCGGGTCGCGGCCAGGCGGTGCAGCGTCATCCCGGCCACCTCGGACCCCGTGAAGGCGACCGCTCCGATGCCCTCGGCGAGGACCAGCTGTCGGCCGGCGTCCAGCCCGGTGAGGGCGGATAACGTGCCGGCGGGGCCGCCGGCCGCATCCAGTGCCGCACAGGCGAGCTCCATCAACGCTGCGTGCGTCTGCGGGTGGGCCGGGTGGCCCTTGACGATGACGGGTGCGCCCGCGGCGAGGGCGCTGGCCGTGTCATTGCCGAGAGTGCCGAAGGCGAAGGGGAAGTTGCTGGCACCGAAGACCGCGACCGGGCCGAGCGAGACGTTCATGCGGCGCAGGTCGGGGCCGGTATGGGTTGCGTGGTCGATGGTGACGCCGAGCCAGGATCCTTCGGCGCACACGTCGGCGTAGAAGCGCAGCTGGGCCGCGCACCGCAGTACCTCCCCGTCGAGGCGGACACGGCCGAGTCCGGTCTCGGTATCGGCCACGGCCGCCAGTTCGTCGGCATGGTGCTCGACCGCGGCAGCGATCGCGTCCAGCCACCCGGCGCGTTCGGCCGGAGAGACCTGGGCGAGGACCGAGACGGCGGCCACGGCGGCCTGGACATCGTCGAATGTGGACTCCGTGGCGATGGCGTTCGCGGCGGCGGTGGGCACGCTCATCGTCATCACAACCCCTTCCAGGCGTCGATGAGCACGGACAGGCCGTCGTGGAGGAGTTCGTCGCTCATCACCAGCGGCGGCAACAACCGGATCACGTTGCCGTAGGTGCCGCACTGCAAGGTGACGACGCCTTGGCGATGGCAGTTGGCCATCACCGCGGCGGCGGCGTCGGGGGCCGGGTCCTTGGTGCCGGGGATGACGAACTCCACCGCGATCATGGCCCCGCGGCCGCGCACCTCACCGATCCAGCCGTTTCCGGCAGCCGCCTCCTCGAGCATGGGCCGGGCGACAGCCTCGATGTGCCGGGCCCGGGACAGCAGGTCGAGGCTCTCGATGGTCTCGAAGACGCCGAGCGCGGCGGCGCAGGCGACCGGGTTGCCGGCGAAGGTGCCGCCGAGCCCTCCGGGCGGGACGGCGTCCATCAGTTCCGCCCGGCCCGTCACACCGGACAGGGGAAGCCCGCCGGCGAGTCCCTTCGCCGTGACGATGAGGTCGGGGACGATCCCGTCGTGCTCGCAGGCGAACATCTCACCGGTGCGGGCGATGCCGGTCTGGACCTCGTCGGCGATCAGGACGATTCCGTGTGCGCGGGCCAGGTCGGCCACGCCCTTGAGATAGGCGGCCGGCGGCACGATGAAGCCGCCTTCGCCCTGGATCGGCTCGATGACGATGGCAGCGGTGTTGTTTGCGCCGATCTGCTTCAGGACGAGGTCCTCCAGGGAGGCCAGGGCCTCGGTGGCGCAGCGCTCCGGTCCGGTCGGCCAGCGGTAGGGATAGGCGAGCGGCGCGCGGTAGATCTCCGGGGCGAAGGGGCCGAAGCCGTCCTTGTAGGGGGCGTTCTTGGCCGTCATCGTCATCGTCAACAACGTCCGGCCGTGGTAGGCGTGCCCGAAGGTGACGATGGCCGGGCGACGGGTTGAGACGCGAGCGATCTTGACGGCGTTCTCGACCGCCTCGGCGCCGGTCGAGAAGAGCGCGGACTTCTTCGCGTGCGTGCCCGGAGTGAGGGCGTTGAGCTTCTCGCCGACCTCGACATAGCCGTCGTACTCGGTCACGAGGAAACACGTGTGGGTGACCTGGGCGACCTGGTCGCGCACGCGGCGTACGACGGCCGGGGCACTCGAACCAACCGTCGTCACGGCGATCCCGGACGCGAAGTCGATCAGATGATTGCCGTCGACGTCCACGAGGATGCCCCCGCCGGCGCGCTCGACGAAGACCGGCAACACGGTCCCGAGACCGGTGGAGAGAACCTGCTGCCGGTGCGCATGCCGGGCGAGGGATCGCGGCCCGGGGATTGCGGTGTGCACGATGCGGGTCTGCTCGGGCCAGCCCTCCTGCACCGGGATCCCTGGTGCCGGTGCCATCGTTGCGATATCTGCCACCATGTCAGCCTCCGTAGCGTCGTCGCAGGGCTCCTGTCGGGCCCGGCGCTTCCTGTCACGGTAGGCAGCGGCGCGAGTCGGCGTCTCTGGACGCAAAGTCCCGTTCACCGACATACTCCGGACGAGATGTCCACTTGAGGGTGAGGTGACCGCCGTGCCATTGACGATCGAGCAATTGTGCTCGCAACGAGATCTCGGCCTGCGTCTGGTGGCCGGCGAGCAGGCCAAGACGAACGTCATCGGTTGGGCGCACACGAGCGAGTTGCCCGACCCGACGCGATGGCTCGAGGGCGGGGAACTGCTCATGACGCTCGGGCTGCAGCTGCCCGACGACCCGGTCGAGCAACGACTGTATGTCGAGCGGCTCGCCGCGGTCGGTCTGGCCGGACTCGCGTTCGACGCCGGCGTCATTCACCACGCGGTGCCCGAGGCGATCGTCCGGGCGGGTGACGAGTTCGGTCTTCCGATCGTCGCCATCCCGGGTCCGACCCCGTTCCTCGCGATCTCCCGGGCGGTCATCACCTCGATCACCGCGGATCAGGTCGCCGAGGTGGCTCAGTTGAGCCGAAACCAGGAGCGGCTGG
Source organism: Nostocoides australiense Ben110 (assembly GCF_001050535.1). Classification (GTDB taxonomy): domain Bacteria; phylum Actinomycetota; class Actinomycetes; order Actinomycetales; family Dermatophilaceae; genus Nostocoides_A; species Nostocoides_A australiense. Next base: position 888,586 of record NZ_HG764815.1, read on the forward strand.
CGGGCGCCGCGCTGGTGAGCGGCTCGAGCGGGGTGTTGTCGAGCCTGCAGCGGTCGCTGTCCGCGACGGCCATCACCCTGGACGCCTCCGGCGAACTCGTCGAGGCGGCCGGCCCGAAGAGCAAGGCCCTGGCCGAGCGCGTGGGCAAGCATTTGTCTGAGGGCGGTCGTCGCGGCGCATCGCGCCAACGCAGCTTCAGTCACGTGGACGACGAGGGCTACCTGATCGTGCAGAAGCTCGGCAAGGTCAAAGGAGCCGGGGTGCTCGCCGTCGGCCGGCGGCGCCAGTTGCAGCCCAACGAGCGGCTACTCGTCGCGCATGCTGCCACCTTGCTGGCCCTTCTCCTCGACCGTCCGGCGCACCTGCGCGAGGCGGAGATGCGGCTGCGGCGGATGCTGTTCCGGTCCCTCTTGCGGCCCGGCGGTGAGGCGGACCTGGGCCTGTTGCGGTATGTCGGGTTCACGCCGGAGCAGCGCGTGGCGGTCGTCGCCTTCGTCGATACCGGCGCTCCGCGGGCCGCCGAGGCGCTCGTCGACAGTGCGTTGAGCGCCACCGGCGTGCCCGTCCTGATCATGGCGAACTCCAAGGGCCTCGCCGTGCTGGCGCCGGCGCAGTCCATCGCGGAGGTCGCCGAGGTGGCTCGCGCGGCACTGGAACGGGAACGTGCGCAACCGTTGTCCGCGGGCGTCGGCGGGTCGGTCGACGTGTCCGCGGTGCTGGACAGCTTCCGGCAGGCCAGCGCCGCGGCACGGTATGCCGCCTCACACCCCGGCGAGGTCGTCGACTTCTCCGACCTCGGAATCTTCGACTTCTTGCTCGGCACCCAGTCCCGCGACACGCTCGCGGCCATCGCCGGATCGGTGCTCTCCCCGCTGGATGCCGCGGTTCACGGACATCCGGGAGACCTGTTGCGCACCACCAACGAGTTCGTCTCCCACGGCGGTCAGTGGGAGGCGACCTCGGCCGCCCTCGGGGTGCACCGGCATACCCTCCGCAGCCGCATCGACCGGATCTCGGCACTTCTCGGGCGCGATCTCACCTCCGCCTCCGAACGCGCGGAGGTTTGGCTCGCCCTGAAGGCAAGGGAACTGTTGAGTCTCACCTCGGCCGGCGCGGCGGACAAGGCTAAAGGGCCTTCCCTCCCAACAGGGAAGGCATCGGCAAAGCCGGCTCGCTCAAAGAAGCGCTGACGTACTGCGATCGCAGGCCGGCGACGATCTGCTCGCAGCGGGGCGTGAGGGTCTTGGGATCATCGGTCTGCATCCGGCACTTGGCCATGACGATCCCGAGATCGGCTCCCTTGAACAGGTAGTCGCCGGCGCCGTAGACCCGCATGAAGAACAGCTCGCTCTCGTCCTCCAATCCGTGCCAGTCCCGCGACGGGCGCCGGTAGGCGAGCCCGCCGCCCGGCTCGATCCCCCACGTCCCGGTGCGGGGGGCTGCCAGGATCTGGCTGACCTCGTCCTCGGGTTGTTTGATGATCAGCTGGCTCCACTGGTCGATGGCGGCCAGTTCGCTCCAGCGCTCGTTGATCTCGTCGACGTCGATCGTGTAGTCGACGTTCATGTATTCGAGCAGGTGGAAGAGATAGAGGGGCAGGTCGGCATAGGCACCGGCGGTGACCATCGTGATCGGTGAGGCCCCGGAGATGCGCGGGTTGAGTTCGCCGAGGTAGACCTCGTCGGTGTCGAGGTCGATGAGGGTATCCACCTCGAAGAAGCCGGTGTAGCCCTCGAGAGCGAGCCGGTCCCCGAGCCGGCGGACCAGGCTGGTCGCGGCGGTGCGCTGCTTGGCGCTCATCACCCCGGGGAAGACGTCGTTGCCGCACCACCCACCCTTGTAGGGCGTCATCGTGTCGTATCCGGTGAGGTCGATCATGAACGGGCCGACGATGGTGCCGTGCCGGGTGATGCAGGCCTCCACCGCGAGCGCGGTGTTGCGGATGCGCTTCATGATCTTCGCCTCCTTGCCGGCGAGATCCTTGGCGTGCCTGTCCCAATCCTCCTGTCCGGCAATGAAGAACGTCGTCTTCCCGGAGTCGCCGTAGGGGAGTTGGATGACCAGGTCCTCACCGAGCCCGGCGTCGGCGGCGAGCCTGAGCAGCTGCTCGTAACTGTCGGCGGCGGCGAGCGTGTTCGGGACGCTGGGAGCGCCGGCCTCGTTGCCGAGCCGGGTGGTCTCGAGCTTGGAGTCGAGACGTTTGCGCAGGGCGACCGGGGGCAAGGTGAGTTGGTAGCCCAGGTCGGCGCAGATGGCCTCGGTCTCCTCGTCGATGAAGACCGCCATGACGCGCGGGACGCCCCCGCGTGCCGCGAGTTTCGTGCGGACCTCGTCGGAGGTCAGCAGGTGGTTGGTGATCTGCTCCGAGGAGGTGAACGTCGTGTCGGGGACCTTGGCCGGCGTGATGATCCGCGGGTGCTCCCCGTCCCACGGGTCGTAGTAGGTGACGTAGTTGAAGTTGCGCACCCACCGGTCCAGCCCGAGAAGGTTGAACGGTGTCGGCCCGACGAAGTAGATGGGCTCGTCATTGGTCCGGTAGAAGGTGCGGATCTCGGAGATATTCCGCAGTTCGTGCGTGGGTCTCATCGATGCTCCCGGATTGCGGCTGGATGGGCGGCGAAGTGGGTCTTGCCGAGGTGGGCGGCGATGATCTCGAAGGCCGCGAGGCTGTCGTAGAAGTAGGCCGCGTTCCGCGCGGTCGGCCACGTGGACAGCTTGACGCCGGTCACCGCGGCGCGCTGGTTGACGTAGACCATCTGTCCGTGGATCCCCAGGGCGAGGAAGGTGGTGCGGTCGGGGAAGGGCACCCACACCTGGTTGCGGTAGTGGCCGCCGGGCATCCCCGTCGGGGAGGAGGTCTCCGCGAACGCGGTCCGCAAGTCCTCGGTGCCCAAGAGGGTGTCCGTCGTGAACCAGCTCGGGCCGACCTTGCGTCCTGAGGGGCTGATGCCGCTGTGTCGCAACATCTCGGCGAAGCGGGCGACGTCGCGGGCGGTGGCACACATGCCGCCGTCGCCGACCGCGGTGCCGACGCTGTCGACGGTGATGGCTGCCTCGTCCTCGGCGCCCATCGGCTCCCACACCATTTCGTGGATGAGGGTGGCCAGGTCGGTGCCGGCCGCGCGTTCGCACAGCCAGGCCAGCACGTTCGTCTCGCTCGAGCGGTAGTGGAAGGTCCCGCCGTGCTCCCGCTCCTGCGGCAAGGTCGCGAGGAAGTCGTGCAGGGTGGTCGGGACATCGGCCCGGGGGGTGCGCCAATGGATGGCGTGCTCCATCCGGTAGACGTCGGCGTCGGGATCGTGATAGGTCTCGCTGAACCGCACACCGGAGCGCATGTCGAGGATGTCGCGCACGGTGGCCCCGGCGAACCCCGATTGCCGCAGTTGAGGGATGACGTCCCCGACGCGGTCGTGGAACCCGAGCAACCCCTCGTCCACCAGGGCGTTGGCGATCACGCCGACGACGGTCTTGGTGACCGACATCAGGAGGTGGCGGGTCGAGGCAGTCATCGATTCGGCATACGACTCGGTCTTGAGCCGCCCGTGATGGAGGACGAGGAAGGCGTCGGTGAAGGTCTCCGCCAGCACCTTCCAGATCGGCGCGTGCCCGACGATCCGCCCGGTCGGGTCGTAGCGTGGGCTGACGAGGTCCGTGAGCGGGGCCATGTCCACCGCCAACGGCTCGGGGCGCGACGACGCGGGGATCCGGACTGTCGCCAGGACCTCGTCGAGGTGCAGGAAAGTCCACCGGTTCTGGGGCGGTTCGGCCCAGTTGTCGAGGGTCACCCCCCGCTCGTGCGCACCGGGTGAGAGCGGGTGGATGGTGGCCAACCCAGTCATGACGTCGCGGGGACGTCGGACGTCAGCGGCGCCTTCTTGCGGGCCCGGATGATCACGTAGGCGACCATGAGCGCGCCCCACGAGACAAGGCCGAGAGTGATTTGCGAGCGGGTGTCCGTCCGCCAGGCCATCGAGACGAGGATGGCAAGCATGGCGACGATGGTGAGGATGGTCAGGTAGGGGAAGCCCCACATCTTGAACTTCAGTTCCCGGCCCTCGGCCTCCGCCCGCCGGCGCAGGACGAGCTGCGACGCGGCGATGAGGATGTAGGCAAAGAGGATCACAGCGCCCGAGGAGTTGATGAGGAAGCTGAAAATGCCCTCGGGGGAGAGGTAGGCGGCGACGACGCAGAGGAAGCCGACGATCGTCGAGAGCAGGATCGCGTAGATCGGCACGCCCCGGGAATTGATCCGGGTCACCCGCTGCGGAGCCTCACCCTCACGCGCGAGGACGAAGAGCATCCGCGATGCGGTATAGAGCCCGGAGTTCAGGCACGAGAGCACCGAGGTGAGAACGACCGCGTTCATCAGGTTCGCGGCATACGGGACACCGAGCTTCTCGAACGCGCTGACGTAGGGCGAGGCGCCGAGTTCGGTGGAATTCCACGGCAGGATCACGGCGAGGAGGAACACCGAACCGACGAAGAAGAGCGAGATGCGCCAGACGACGGAGCGGGTGGCCTTGGTCACGGCGCGCTCGGGGTCGTCGGACTCGGCCCCGGCGATCGTCGCGATCTCCGCCCCCACCATCGAGAAGATGGCCGTGACCATGCCGGCGAGGATGATCGACTTGCCGTTGGGGAAGAACCCGCCGTGGGCTGTCAGGTTGCTGAAGTCGAGTTGCGCCCCCGGCCACAACCCGAGGACGAACAGGGTCACGGTGACGAGGAAGATTAGGATGGTGGCGACTTTGATGCCGGCGAACCAGTATTCGAACTCGCCGAACGTCTTGACGGAGTAGAGGTTGGTCGCCGTCATCAAGAGCATCAGGACGAGCGACATCACCCAGAGCGGGAGATCGATCCAGTACTGGAGGATCTTCGCGCCGGCGACGGCTTCGAAGCCGACGATGATGACCCAGAAGTACCAATAGAGCCAGGCGACGGAAAAGCCCGCCCAGTTGCCGAGGGCGTCCCGGGCGTATTGCGAGAAGGATCCGGTGTGTGGCTTGGCCACTGCCATCTCCCCGAGCATCTGCATGACCATGATGATCAAGACGCCGCACAGGGCGTAGGTGATGAAGGCGGAGGGGCCGGCCTCGTTGATCACGACCCCGGAGCCGACGAACAGGCCGGCTCCGATGACCCCGCCGATCGCGATCATCGTCAGGTGCCGTTGCCGCAGACCCTTGTGCAGACCGTCGGTCCGCACCTCGTCCGTTGTCGCTGTCATTCTTCTGACCTCCACCAACCTTGCAGGCTCTGATTCCTGGGAGGTTGTCAGCGCTCAGCGAACAGAGCGAGGGCCGGATCGTCCCGTGGGCCGAGGTGGTGTGGACAATCCGGCCCTACTCACGCATCGTTCGGGGTATTAGCGGTCACCCGTGCCAGCGAGCCCAGGCCGCCTGCTTCGTCGTTCCGGAGGCCTCCCCCACCGTACTCCACGAGGATGTCGCGGCAAGGAGGCGGGCGCTGTCGCCCAGCGCGACCCCGGTGAGAGAACTCAACTCCAGCAGCGCGGCGAACGCCTCAGGAGTCGGCGTCGTGGCGAGGGCGCGGATGGCGGCCTCGGCCGCGGCACGCGTGTCGCTCACCGAATCCGGGGCCGGTCGGCTCATGGGGCACCTCCACGGTGATGACCTCGTCGGGATCGTCGAACCGGCGCGTCCACGTGCGCCCCGGCCAGCGATACTCGACAGTACCCGCCCCCGGCCGCAGGGCCACGGCATACAGACTCCCGAAGCCCGCACCGTACTCTCGCGAGCGCAACGGGGGCCGCAGGAAAGCGTCGCTCAACCCCGCCTCGTCGGTCCCGCGGGCCAGCAGCCGGGTCAGTTCGGCGTGTCGCTCCGGGCTGCGCAGCCGGGCCGCCAGGTGCGGGTGCTCGACGACGTCCAGGCGGTGGTTGCAGGCGATCCGCTGCGTGCTGACCTCGGCGTCCTCGCCCGGCGCGACGAAGACGGTCGCGTGCCGTCCGGCCGTGTCGACGAGGCCGATGTTGTAGGCCTGCGCGACCGGGACCCGGCGCAGCACGGCGACCGCAGCGGGGACGTCGGCGCACGTCTCGAGCAGGTAGCGGATGACGAGCGGTATGCCGAAACCGGGCCCGACACTGCCCGTGCCGCGCCCCGGCCGGCCTCCGTAGGTCAAGGACACGGCCAGGCCGGCGTCGTTGATCCCGTCGAGCAATCCCCACAGGCAGTCCGAGGTGCCGAGCACCCGGCGCCGGCCGGAGTAGTCGGTCGTGGCGATGACCCCCTCGAAGAGGGCCGGGTCGTAGTCGTAGCTGCGGATCAGGGCCGGGTCGGGGCCGGGCACGAGCACCTGTGAACAGCCCGTGACGAAGGGGGTCGGGCACCAGAGGCTGAGCAGCCGGCCGGCTTCGTCGCGACTGGCGCCCGTCGCGTCCATCGCGAGTTGGGTGAGCCGTTCCCACGTGGGCACCAGTTCGGGCAGGTGGTGCCGGAGTGCGGTTCGGCAGTCGTCGTATGACGGGCGGGCGGCCGTCCCTTCCGAGCGGAACCAGCGCTGGTATGCCGGCCAGGTGGCCCGGGCCAGTTGTTGCCAGCGCGGACCCGGCCGGTCCTCGCGGTAGGCGTGCAGGGTGTGGGCCAGTTCGGTCCGGCCTGCCGTGGCACGTGCCGGGGCCCAGGCGGGCGCGGGACGGGCGGCGTGGTGGTGTGGCGAGGCCGCGGCGAGCGCCAGGCCGTAGGCCATCCAGGCTTGCCAGTCGGCGTCGGCGGCGGGGGGACGGATGGTCGTCAAGGTTGCCATGACGTCAAGTCTGCTTTGACAAAAGGCGTCGTGTCAAGGTGGCTTTGACGGGACGCGGTCTCGGGGGCCCGGCGCGGGCTCGCAATGCCGGGTTCCTACGATGGGAGAGTGAGCGAGCCGACGGCGACCGAACACCCCTACTACCACCCTCAGCCCGGCACGGCCTGGGAGGGTGTGGACGCGGCCGGATCCCTCGTCGTCGGGTCCGCGCCGCTGGTCACGCTGGCGAATTGGCAGGAAGTCCCGCATCATGTGTGGTCCTTCCAACACATGCGGGAGCTGATGCCGAGCCAGGTCATCGAGGGAACCGACGAGCCCCGTGAGCTGCTCGAGGCGCAACGTGATCTGGACGGCGTCACTTTGAGTACCCCGTGGGCTCCCACGCTGCCGGAACTGTTGGGGCGCACGGATACCGACGCCTTTCTCGTCCTGCATGGCGGGCGGATCATCGACGAGAGGTATTTCGGCGACATGACACGTCGCCGGCGTCACCTGGTCATGTCGGTGACGAAGTCGGTCGTGTCCTGCGTGGCCGGAGCGATCACGGCGCGGGGCTTGCTGGATCCCGAGGCTCCGCTGGAAACCTATGTGCCAGAACTCGCTTCATGCGGCTACGCCGGCGCGCGCGTGCGCACCGTCCTCGACATGCGATCGGGTGTCGCCTTCCGGGAGGGCTACCTCGACCCCGACTCAGAGGTCCGCGTCATGGAGCGTTCCATGGGGTGGGCCCCGCGCAACCATGGCGACCCGCTGGGCATGTACCCCTACATCCTCTCGACGGTGTCGGACCGCCCGCATGACGGGGTCTTCGATTACCGGTCCATCGAGACCGACGTTCTGGGCTGGATCGTGGAACGGGCTGCGGGAGAACGCATGTCGGATCTCATCGGGGAGCACGTCTGGCGCCCCATGGGAGCCTTCCACGATGCCGAGATCACGGCCGACCCGCTCGGGGTCGCCATCCACGACGGGGGTCTGTCGGCGACCTTGCGCGACCTCGGGCGTTTCGGCCAGCTCTTGGCCGAATACGGCACGGTCGACGGGAGGCAGGTGATCCCGGCCTCCTGGATCACCACGGCCGCCGAGCCGCCGGCCGACGTGCGTGACGCCTTCGCTCGCTCGGTCAACGAGCCGTATCTCCCGGGTGGCTGGTATCGCAACCAGTTCTGGTTCGTCCCCGGCGACAACGGCCCGATCCTGCTCTGCCTCGGCATTCACGGACAGATGGTCTTCGTCGAGTGGTCCACCGGCCTGGTCGGCGTCAAGCTCTCGAGCTGGCCGCTGCCCCAGGACAGCGAGAAGCTGATCGCGACCATCGAGGCCTTCCGCGCCATCGGGCGCTTCGTTCACGTCGCGCCCGCTGCCTGAGGACCTGGACCCCGGCAGCGGCGTCCACCGGCCGGTGGACCGGTGGGTCAACCGGTCGCCGGTGGTGGTGCCACGCCGCGGCGGCGCATCGTTGAGACATGACGACACCGATCCAGGTCACCGACCTGCACAAGTCCTATGGCACGGTGGCCGCCGTCGACGGGCTCGGGTTCGAGGTCGCGCAGGGGGAGACCGTCGCGATCCTCGGCCCGAACGGCGCCGGCAAGACCACCACCGTCGAGATCCTCGAAGGCTTCCGACGAGCCGACAGCGGAGAGGTCCGCGTCCTCGGCGTCGACCCGGCCACTGCGGATCGCGCATGGCGCGACCGCATCGGCATCGTCTCCCAGAGCTGCACCGGACTCGACCTGCTCACCCCACGCGAGATCATCGCGAGCACCGCACTGGCATACCGCAATCCGCTCGACGTCGATCACGTCATCGAGGTGACCGGCCTGGCGACCAAGGCGAACGCCCGGATCCGCGGTCTCAGCGGCGGCCAGAGACGACGAGTCGACATCGCCCTGGGGATCGTCGGCCGGTCGGAACTGCTCTTCCTCGACGAACCGACCACCGGATTCGACCCGCAGGCGCGCCGCGACTTCTGGTCCCTCATCCGAGCCCTCGGCGAGGACGGTACGACCATCGTGCTGACGACGCACTATCTGGACGAGGCCGAGGCGCTGGCGTCCCGCGTCGGCATCATCGCGGCCGGCCGCATGGTGGCGCTCGGGACTCCGAGCGAACTCGGCGGGTCGGGACGGACGTCGACGCTCGCCTGGGATGAGGGTGGGCGCCGGGCCACGCTGCATACGGACCGCCCGACGGCCGAGATCGCCCGGCTGGCAAGCCGATTCGGCGGCGAGGTCCCCGGCTTGACGGTGTCCCGCCGCTCGCTCGAGGAGACGTATCTCGCGCTCATCGGCCCGCAGTCCGCGGTCGGCAACGCCGATGAGGTGGCGGCATGAACACGTTGAGACTCGCCTGGGATCGCACGATCCTGGAGTTGAAAATGTATGCGCGAGAACGGGATATGGTCATCTTCTCGTTCCTCTTCCCGGTCATCATGCTGGCGATCTTCGGCGTCGTCTTCGGCTCCGAGATCGACGCCGGCGAGAAGGCGCAGGGCATGAACGCGGCGCGGGTCTTCCTGCCCGGCATGATCGCCGCAGGCGTCTTGCTCACCAGCTTCCAGACCCTCGCGATGTCGGTCGCGATCGAACGCGACGATGGCACGCTCAAGCGACTGCGCGGGACTCCGCTACCACCTGTCGCGTATTTCCTCGGCAAGGTCGGGCTGGTCCTGATCACCGCGCTGGCCCAGCTGGCCCTGCTCCTCGTTGTCGCGCGGTTCGTCTTCGACGTGCGGATGCCCACGGAGCCGGCGGCCTGGCTGCACTTCGCCGCCTTCTTCGTGGTGGGCGTCGTCGGCGGCACGACGCTCGGCGTCGCCTATTCGTCGCTGGCCAACCCGCGCTCGGTCACGGCGGTCGTCGTGGGGCCGCTGCTGGTGCTGCAGTTCATCTCGGGGGTCTACTTCACCTTCGGCGCCTTGCCGTCGTGGCTGCAGCAGATCGCCGCCGTCTTCCCACTGAAGTGGATCGCGCAGGGCATGCGCTCGGTCTTCTATCCCGCGAGCTGGGCCGGCCAGGAGATGACGGGCACCTGGGAGGTCGGCCGGACCCTGCTGGTGCTGGCGGTATGGGCAGTATCCGGGCTGGTCCTGTGCCTGCGCACCTTCCGCTGGACGCGCGATTCGTAGGCCGGCAGGGTCGGCCATGAGAGCGTGACGGTATGACCGTTGAGGCGGGAAGCTCGCACGAGGACTTGGAGACGACCTGGCAACGGCAGATGGTCTTCTGGCATCTCGTCTTTGCGGCCGTGTGGCTGGGCGCGGTGATCGTCACCCTCTTGTACGACTCCGGCCCGCGGGGTCGAGGACTCGAGCTGGCCTGTATCGTCGGCGTGGGCGTGGCGTATGCCGCCCTCGGTGCCCGCGGACTGGCTCGCGAGAACGAGTGGCAGGGTGCGGCCTACCTGCTCATTGCGTGGGGCCTGGTCATCACCGTCCAATGGCTCAACCCGAACACCGAGACGTGGATCCTCTTCTTCGCGCTCTTCCCCCAGACGTGGGCCCTGCTCTCGCGATGGCGCGCCTTCTCGGTCACCATCCTGGTGACGCTGGCGATCGGGGTCGTGCAGTGGTGGCAGTCCGACCGTAGCTCGGGGGACGCCGCCGGTGTCATCGTCTCGACGACGCTGTCGCTCGTGCTGTCACTGGGACTCGGGCTTTTCATCGCCACCATGGCCAATGAGGCGTCCGCCCGTGCGAAGACGATCGACGAGCTCCGCGCCGCCCAGGCGAAACTCGCTGCAGCAGAACGCGAGAGCGGCGTAGCTCAGGAGCGAGAGCGGCTGTCGCGCGAGATCCACGACACCCTGGCCCAGGGATTCACCAGTGTGCTGACCTTGACCCGCGCCGCCCGGGCGGCCCTTGGGCGAGGGGACGTCGAGACGGCGCTCGCGCGGCTGGACCTCATCGAGCAGACCGCCGGCGACAACCTGCACGAGGCCCGGCTCATGGTCGCTGAACTCACCCCGGGGCACCTGCAGTCGCGATCCCTGGCCGAGGCCCTGGAGCGGCTCGCCGCGACAGTCAGCGCCGAGAGTGGACTCCGTGTCGAGATGCAGACCCGTGGCATGCCCATCGCGCTCGGCGGCGCCACGGACGTGGTGCTGCTGCGCACGGCCCAGGAGGCGATCACCAATGCCCGCCGGCACTCGGGGGCCCGGCACGTGACCATGCAGCTGGTTTACGGGGAGGACGTCCGGTTGATCGTCACCGATGACGGCCGCGGTTTCGACACCTCGACCCCGAGGCGCGGTTTCGGTCTGGACGGCATCCAGTCCCGGGCGCAGGCGATCGGTGGGACGGTCGAGGTGCGCAGCGCCTCCGATCACGGAACAACCATCGACGTTGCTCTTCCCGCTGAGCCGGACCCCGTTGCGGCCGAGCCCGATCTGGGGAGAACCGGCCTGCCGCCTTCCTTGTCGAGGAGTGAGTCATGACGACACCTGCGGTGACGCGCATCCGGCTCGTCGTCGCCGACGACCATCCCGTCGTTCGGGCGGGCCTGGTGGCGCTGCTGTCGGAGGAGCCGGACTTCGAGGTGGTCGGCCAGGCGGCCGACGGCGCCGCGGCCATCGTCGCCGTCACCGAACATCATCCCGATCTGGTGCTCATGGACCTGCGGATGCCCGTGCTGGACGGCGCGGCAGCGGCCGCGGCGATCACCGCCCTCCCCGACGGGCCGCCGGTCCTCATCCTGACGACCTATGACACCGATGCGGACATCGTGCGGGCGGTTGAAGCAGGAGCGCGGGGCTATCTGCTCAAAGATGCTCCGCCAGAGGTGCTTTCGGCAGCGGTGCGGTCAGCGGCGCGCGGCGAGACGGTGCTCGCGCCGGCCATCGCGGGCCGGCTGGCCGAGCGACTGCGCAAGCCAGCAGCTGCGGATCTCACCACCCGCGAGCTCGACGTCCTGCGGCTGGTCGCCGAAGGACTGAGCAATGCCGAGATCGGGACTCGCCTCTTCATCGGCGAGGCGACCGTCAAGACGCACCTGATCCGGGCCTTCCAGAAGCTCGAGGTAGCCGATCGCACGGCTGCCGTGACGGAGGCCTATCGGCGCGGTCTGCTCACGATCGAGTGAAGGGCCAGCCGTCGCGCATGCCCGGACCGAGGGCCGGCTCGATGTAGTACTCGGTGCCGAACGCCGCCGTGAACGCCTCCTCGGGCATCGAGAGCAGGCTCTCGATGTCGGTCTTCTGGCTGGCATGGGCGGCGAGGGCGGCCCGCTTCTGCGGCAGGAACTTGTGGACGTCGACAGCCCAGGTGATCTCGTATTCGTTGCTGCCGAACGGGTTTCCGTCATCCATGGGCTGGTCGGGGTCCCACGCCTGCTCTTCGGTGGCCCCGGCGGCGACCGCCTCCTGGTAGAGCCGGCGCGTCACGTCTCGATTCATCGTCGACTCGAGCACGCGGGGCGGCCGCGCGGCGAGCTTGGCCGCTGCATGCAGGACGTGGTGGACCTTGACGTGATCCGGATGGCCGTAGCCGCCGTGCCAGTCATAACCGACGATCACGTCCGCGTCCTCGCGATCGAGGATCTGTGCCAGCCGCATGCCGGCGTCGGTCAACGTCGCATTGTGGAAGGCCCCGACATGGGCGTTCTGATCCCACCCGGTCATCCCGGAATCGCTGTAGCCGAGCCACTCGATGCGGGCTGTGCCCAGAGCTGCGGCGGACTTCGTCGCCTCCTTGCGGCGGCGTTCGACGAGCGTCTCGCCGGGCAGCAGATCGTCCGGCACCTCGCCGTGCTCACCATTGGTCGCGTAAACCACGACGACCCGATCGCCCTGTGCCGCAGCGCGAGCCATAGACCCGGAGGTCTGCGATGCCTCGTCGTCGGGGTGGGCATGGAAGAAGACGATGGTGGCCACGCGCCTATTCTCCTTGGTCGAGGAGTTCGGTCAGTATGCGGTGCAAACTCGCCCGGTCGTTCGCGCTCAGCCTGCCGAAGAAGGCCTCCGCCTGCTCGCGCCGCATCCGCCCCACCTCGGTGGCGACGGAGCGTCCGTGTTCGGTCATCTCCAGCAGGGTGGCCCGCCGGTCGCTCGGATCGGGGGAGCGCAGGACCAGGCTGCGCTCCTGCAGCGCGTCGGCGACCTCGGTGGCCGAACGCGGCACGATCCGTAGCCGGCGTGCCAGCTCGGACAGGCGCAGCGGCCCGTCCTCGTGGACGATCCGCAGGGCCCGGGCCTGGTGCGGCGCGAGGTCCACCTCACCGACTCCCGCTCCCCACTGGTGGCGCAACTGGCGGAGCGCGCGACCCAGCAGCACATCCAGGGGTTCGTCGGCGACCGGCATACCGAACAGCATACGGCGATTTGCGTGGCAGCCACAAAGTGAGGTAACCTCTACAACTAGTGAGGGAACCTCACGACATACCTCCCCGAATTGAGGGCCTCTTGAACGAGGACGTCAACCTTGGTGGCCGTGGCGGGGGCCGCGGCCCGCAGAAACTCGACCCGGCGGATCGAGCGCAACTGGCGCTCTCCCCGGTCGACCCTCGACGCATCCTGGCGCTCTTCGCGCCGCACCGGCTCGCCCTCGCTATCGTCGTGGCGATCATCGTCGCCTCCTCGGCCATCGCCTTAGCGCAGCCCTTCCTCGTCAAGGCCGTCATCGACGACGCCTTGCCGCACCAGAACGTCCGTCTCCTCCTGCTCGCCGTCGGCGGCATGCTCGCCGTCACCGTGACGACGGCGCTGCTCGGCGTCGCGCAGACATGGATCTCCACGCGCGTAGGACAGGAGGTCATGCACCGCCTGCGCACCGACGTCTTCGCGCACCTGCAGAAGCAGTCGCTCGGCTTCTTCACCCGCACCCGCGGTGGCGAGGTCCAGTCGCGCATCATCCAGGACATCGGCGGTATGCAGTCCGTCGTCACCTCGACGGCGACCTCCATCGCCTCCAACCTGACCACGGCGGTCGGGACGGCCATCGCGATGGCCGCCTTGTCGTGGCGGCTCTCACTGTTGTCGCTGATCGTCATGCCGCCAGCCATCTGGCTGACCCGGCGAGTCGCCTTGCTGCGCAAGGAGATCACCGCGCAGCTGCAGCGCCGCCTGGCCGACATGCACGTCCAGGTCGACGAGGGCCTGTCGGTCTCCGGCGTCCTGCTGACCAAGACCCTCGGCGCCGGCGCGCAGGCCACCGAGCGCTTCACATCGACGTCCACCGAACTCGTGGACCTGGAGCTGCGCTCGCAGCTCGCCGGGCGCTGGCGGATGGCGACGATGGCAATCATCTTCGCGATCATCCCCGCCCTGCTCTACCTCGCCGCCGGCTTCCCGGCGACGAGCGGCGGTATGACGATCGGCACCCTGGTCGCCTTCACCGCCCTGCAGGCCGGTCTCTTCCGTCCGGTCATGGGGCTGCTCAACGTGGGCGTGCAGTGGGTCAGCTCGATGGCGCTCTTCAGCCGGATCTTCGGCTATCTCGACCTGGTCACCGACGTCCCTGCTCCGATCGCCCCGGTGGCGGTCGACCACCACCGCATGCGCGGGGACGTTCGTCTCGACGGCGTGAGCTTCGCCTACGAGGCCGGTGGCACGCCCGTCCTCCACGAGATCACCCTGTCGGTGCCGGCCGGCTCCAGCCTCGCGCTCGTCGGCGACACCGGCTCAGGCAAGTCCACCCTGGCCTCACTGGTGGCCCGGCTCCGGGATCCTTCCGCCGGCACGGTGACGATTGACGGGATCGACCTGCGCACGATGGGCGAGCAGGACCTCGCGGCCATCGTCGGTGTCGTCAGCCAGGAGACCTACCTGGTGCACGACACGATCAGGGCGAACCTGCTGCTCGCCAAGCCGGCCGCCGCAGAGGCCGAACTATGGCAGGCGCTCGCCGCTGCCCAGGTCGCGGACCTGGTCGCCGGCCTGCCGCAGGGCCTCGACACCATGGTCGGCTCACGCGGCCACCGGTTCTCCGGTGGCGAGAAGCAGCGCCTGGCCGTGGCTCGCACCATCCTGCGCAACCCCAAGGTGCTGGTGCTGGACGAGGCGACCTCGGCCCTGGACACCAAGACCGAGCGCGCCCTGCAGGACGCGCTGGACCGGCTCGCCGCCGGACGCACGACGATCACCATCGCCCACCGGCTCTCGACGATCCGCGACGCCGACCAGATCGCGGTGCTCCACCATGGTCGGGTGGCCGAGATCGGCACCCACGACCAGCTGCTCGCCCGCGGCGGGCGGTATGCCGACCTGTTGCGTGCGAGCGAGCACCCGGCATACGCCCGGGCCGCCTGAGGCGCGCTCACCGACAACCCGCGGCAGCGTCGAACTCCGGGCGGAGAGGTGTCGGTGCGCATCGCAACATTTCCGATGCGTACCGACACAAAGTGGCACTGGGCGGAAAAGTGCAGTGGCGGCCGCGGCTCAGGCGTTCAGGCCGGCTTTGGCTTCGCGGCGGTGTTTGAGGTATTCGAGGACCATCGGGATCACCGAGACGGCGACGATCAGCAGGATCGCGGCCTCGAGGTGGTCCTGCAGCGCGGGGAAAGCCTGGCCGAGCCAGTAGCCGGCCAGCGTGACGCCGGTGGCCCAGAGGGCGGCGCCGACCGCACTCCATACGAAGAAGTGGCGACGATCCATCTTGCCCACGCCGGCGACGACGGTGATGAAGGTGCGCACGATGGGGACGAAGCGGCCGAGCACCAGCGCCTTCGCGCCGTACTTCTCGAAGAAGTCGTGGGTCTTGTCGAAGTTGGCCTTGTTGACGAACCGCCCCTGGCGCTCATACAGCGGCTGACCGATCGCCCGGCCGATCTCGTAGCCGACGACATTGCCGGCGAACGCGGCGATCGTCAGGATCACGCAGGCGGTGACGATATTGAACTTCAGCGCGCCATTGGCGATGAACAGCCCCACCGCGAAGAGCAGCGAGTCGCCCGGCAGGATCGGGAAGAGCAGGCCGCACTCGACGAACACGATCAGCGTGCTGACCCAGAAGAACTGGCTGCCGAATCGATCGAGCAGCCAGGCGGGGTCCATCCAGTCGGGGCCAAGGGTGGGCATCATCACGCGTCAAGGGTAGGTGACCAACCCTGTGAGGCAGCTGTATGCCGCCCCTGCCCGGCCTGTCGCATCACCTGTCGCATCACCGGCCGAGTCGCCGTCGCCGGCCCACTGACCCCAACCCCCTCGGATAACACCAACCCCCTGTTCCAGCGCGAACTCCGGGACATATATCCGCGGCAGTTGGCGCCTTCTCCGGGAGTTCGCGCGTTCTGACGCAGTTGGCCGTTCAGCCGGCGCCCATGAGGGCAAGCAGCACGCCGCCGGCGACCACGGAGGCCACCTGGCCTGCCGCGTTGGCGCCCATGGCGTGCATGAGGAGGAAGTTGTCGTAGTCCTCCCGCTGCGCCTCCTGCTGCACCACGCGGGCGGCCATCGGGAAGGCGGAGATGCCGGCCGCTCCGATCAGCGGGTTGAACTTGCCCCCGCTGAACAGGTTGAGCAGCTTGCCGAACATCACCCCGGCGGCGGTGTCGAGACAGAAGGCGATCAGGCCGAGCCCGAGGATGAACAGCGTCGAGGCCTTGATGAAGTCCTCCCCGACCATCGTCGAGCCGATGGCCAGACCGAGGAAGAGGGTGACGACGTTCGCCAGCTCGTTGGAGGCCGCCTGCGTCAGCCGCTCGACGACTCCCGACTCGCGCAACAGGTTGCCGAGCATGAGCATGCCGATGAGCGGCGTGGCGAACGGCACGAGGATGCCGACGACGATCGTCACGACGACCGGGAAAAGCACGCGGGTGCGCTTGCTGATCACGCGCTGGGAGTAGGGCATCCGGATCGCGCGCTCTCGCTTCGTGGTGAGCAGGCGCATGATCGGCGGCATGATGATCCGCACGAGCGACATATAGCTGTATGCCGCGACGGTGATCGGCCCGAGCAGGTCCGGCGCCAGGATGCCGCTGACATAGATCGACGTCGGCCCGTCGATGGCGCCGATGACTCCGATGGACGCCGCTTCCGGCCGGCTGAAACCCAGTGCGAGAGCGAGGATCAGCGTCAAGAAGATGCCGAGCTGGCCTGCGGCGCCGAGCAGCACCATACGGGGGTTCTCCAGCAGCGGACCGAAGTCCGTCATCGCGCCGATGCCGATGAAGATCAGCAGCGGGAAGAGTTCGTTGCCGACGCCGATGTTGTAGAGGATGTCCAGCATCCCGCCCTCGTCGGCCAGCGGCGAGAGCGGCAGGTTCGCCAGGATGCAGCCGGCGCCGATCGGCAGCAGCAGCAACGGCTCGTACTCCTTGACCACGGCCAGCGCGATGAGGAGGCACCCGACGGTGAGCATGACGAGCGACTGCCACGTGACCGCCTGCACCCCGGCGAGCATGGAGTTGAGGGTGTCGGGACTCATGCGTCCTCGACCCGCACCAGCACGTCGCCGAACTTCACCTGGTCACCCACCCCGACCGCGACCTCCGCGACACGCCCGTCCCGGCCGGCGCGCAGCGTGTTCTTCATCTTCATCGCCTCGAGCACGAGCAGCGGATCGCCCTGGGCGACAACGGTTCCGACGGGTGCCACGATGGTGAGGATGACGCCGGGCATGGGCGCGGTCAGCGTGGTCGCGTCGGTGCCGGCCGCGGCGCGAGGGGCCCGCGACGGGGGCGGGGTATGCGGTGTGGTCGCCCCCGTCAGGCG
>NZ_HG764815.1:906106-929677 GCF_001050535.1 Nostocoides australiense Ben110
CCGCCATCGCCCGCGAACTGGCCGGCTGGTGCTGGTCCCTGGCCGTGATGGACGACTAACACCACCCTCAAACCCGTTCAGGGACAACCACACCGGGTGACCGGGCGCCAGCGCGAGGAGAGGACCAGCGAGTCTGCTATGAGCACCCTTGACCGGGCACGCTCGATCCTAGACAAGCACCCGACTCTCCAGCCGAAACAAGGTAATGCGGTAACCAACCCGCGAATATCAGACTGACCGCGCGTCGCCTGACACGACTGCCTCCCGGCCACCCACCCCTGAACGACGAAGCGGGGTCTGCTCCAGGCCACAGCAGACCCCGCTTCACCCTGCCACTTGACAGAAACCAGTCACATATCAGCAGGGCGTGGATCTCGTGTTCAGCGCCAACTACCATCCAGACCTCGTACGCCGGTGTCGACCCAGCTCACACAGCCGCTGCGGGAGCCTAGGTGTTGGAGACGGGGCACCTGGTCATGTCCGGCGATGCATCGGAGTTGTTGGCGGACAGCCGGATTCAGGAGAACTATCTGGGGATCGCGTGAGTTGGGCAGCATCACGCGGGCAAGCCCTGGCGCCCGCCGGCGCGGCTCGATAGTTTCGGTGTATGAGCAGCTTGCTCCAGCACAAGCTGATGTCGGCGACCGAGGCCATCGACCTGCTCGGGGGCGGTCAGACCGTCGTCGTGCCGACCGGGGCGGGGGAGCCGCCCACCCTCCTCACCGAGTTGTCCAAACGCCGGCGTGAGTTCCACGGCGTCACGGTCTCCCAGATCCTCGCCACCTGTCCGTTCGACTACTTCGACGCGGAGACGGCCGACAATGTCCGCCACAGCGCCTACTTCCTCGGAGGCGCCGCCCGGCCGGGGGCGAGAGAGGGGTACGGCGACGTCGTGCCGACCCACTTCTCGATGATCCCGGAGATGCTGCGGCGGGGAGTCCTGCCCGTGGACGCCGTTTTCAGCGTGTGTTCGCCCCCCAACGAGAACGACTACGTCTACCTCGGTCTCGCGGCGGACTACACGATGGCGGCCATCTCCCGGGCGCGGACCGTCGTCCTGGAGATGCACCCCGGCGTGCCGCAGACCAACGGGATGTGCCGGGTGCACCTGTCGGAGGTGACCGGCATCGTCGAGAGCCGGGGCGATCTGACCGAGATCGGCCCTAATCCCATCGGGCCCACCGAGATCGCGATCGCCGAACACGTCGCCGAGCTCATCCCCGACGGCGCGACGCTGCAGATCGGCTACGGCTCGATCCCGGACGCCATCGTCCAGCAACTGACGCACAAACACGACCTCGGAGTGCACACCGAGATGTTCGGCAACGGCCTGCTCGACCTCATCGAATCGGGTGCCGTGACCAACGAACGCAAGTCACTGCATACCGGCCAGACCGTGCTGACCTTCGCCATGGGCAGCCTCCGCCTCTACGAGTATCTACACCGCAACCCGAAGATGCTGATCCTGCCCGTCGATCTCGTCAACGACCCCTATCTGGCGGGACAGAACGACCTCTTGCACTCGATCAATGGATCCCTCCAGATCGACCTCATCGGGCAATGCGGCTCGGAATCCCTTGGCAGCGTTCCCTATTCGGGCACCGGCGGACAGACCGACTTCGTCCGTGCCGCCAATCGATCCCGAGGCGGCAAGTCCTTCATCGTCCTGCCCTCGACCGCCAAGGGCGGCACGATCTCGCGGATCGTCCCGGTGCTTGCCCCGGGGACCCACGTGACGACTCCCAAGAACGACACCGACTTGGTCGTCACCGAGTTCGGGGTGGCGCGACTGCGCGGCAAGAACCTCAACCAGCGTGCCCGCGAGCTCATCGCCATCGCGCATCCCGATTTCCGCGACGAACTCCTGCACGCGGCCACGGCGCTGAACCTCGTCTACTGATCAGATCGCCGGGCTCTCCTCGGCCCAGGTCAGGACGCGCAGGGCACGCAGGGTGGCCCAGCGCGACGGCATACCCTCGCCGTCGTCGGCGTGGAACCACGCGCGGCCCCGCGGCCGCACGTCCACGGACCACCGCCCGTCGGGCAGGCGGCGGCTGCGCAGCCAGTCCAAGGCGGGCGCCAGCCGGGCGTCGGGGCGGGTTCCGGCGTAGCGGCCGGCCGCCCGGAAGTAGTCGAGGCCGCGCAGCACGTCGTAGTGCCAGCGGCTCGGGTGCGTGATCTTCAGGATCTCCTCGCTGGCAGGTTTGCCCGTGGAAAGACGGCGAAACAGGTTGCGCTGCAACAGGAACTCCTCACCCGAGCGGCGCGCCTGGCGCAGCTGCGCGGAGTCGCCCTCATGCGCGGCATACTGCATCAAACCCTCGAGGACATTGATCGTGCTGTGGAAGGAGGACCGGGTCGAGCCCTTGGCGCGCTCGCAGTTCCAGCCGCCGTCGGGTTGCCGCTGGCCGAGCAGTCGCTCGACGATGCCCGACACGTCGGCGCCGAAGTATGCGCCGTCCGCCACGGTCCGGCCGTTGATGCACTCCTCGGCCTCGCCTTCCCAGAAGGGTTCGTCGTCGTGATCCCACCGAGCGTTGGCGCCGACCCGGCGCACGATGTCGCCGCCGACGCGCGTGGCGGGATTGAGGCCGTACTCACGCAGGTCCGTCAGGGCGTAGCTCGTCGCGGTCCACGGTTGCCCCTCGGCCTCCCAGAGTTCTCGGGTGAACCCGGAGGGCAGGAAAGCGCCACCCGCCCACAGTCCGTCCGCACCCCGCTGCGCGAGCAGGCGAGCACCCCAGCCGGTCGTCTCGACCTGGTCCTGCACCGGATGCCACTCGTGTTCGTCCTGGCCGAGGATGTCGCGCCGCGTTTGCCACGCGATCGCCGGATCGCTGTCGCACAGCCAGGCGATTGCCGCGCTTGTGCTCGCCATAGACCCCACACCACGAGGGTAGGGAACGAAAACGCCCAATCGCGGCAGGAGAGTCGGGCATTTTGCTCACTCCGCGGCAGTCAACCGCGGCTGTGGCCGGTCATCGGTGCCAGGAGGGCGCGGACGGCGGCGCGGTCGAGTTTGTCGACGCGGTCGTAGGTCAGCAAGCCGTTGAGTTCGTCCTCGACATCGGTCAGCTGCGTGTAGACAGACGCGCACAGGCCGCGGGCGAGCGCCGGCTCGATCTGTATGCGGTGCAGCCGCGTCAACCTGCCCAGCAGGTCATCGGCATCGCTCGCCGTGCGATAGCCGAAGTCCTTCTCTCCCCACGTGTGGCCGGCCACGCGCAGGTTGTAGCCGCCGTATTCACTCAGCGCGACCGGCCGGTTGTCGGTGCGGCGCGGCATCCGGAAACGCCGGAAGTAGACGTGCAGGGAGCGGATGTCCCCGCCGCCCTGGTCGTGCCAGCCCGACGCGTGGTCGACATGGCGGGTGGGGTCGAGACGGTGCACCTCGTCGGCGATCTCGTTCGCGTCGAACTGGCCCCAGCCCTCGTTGAACGGCACCCAGCACACGATCGAGGTGAGGGATCGCAGGTGCTCGATCATCTCCCTCAGTTCGGCCCGGAACTGTGTCCTTCCGGCGGGATCCTGGCGGCCGAAGGCGGCATACCGGTTGTCGCGCAGGCGAATCGGAGTCACAGCGGGGGCGCTGATGACCGTGCTTCGGTAGCTGCGTCCGCCGTTCGGCATGTCCTGCCAGACGAGGATGCCCTCGCGGTCGCAGTGGTAATACCAGCGCAGCGGCTCGACCTTGACGTGCTTGCGGATCATCGTGAAGCCGAACTCCTTGGCCGCCACCACGTCCGCGCGCAGGGCCTCGTCGCTCGGCGCCGTGTAGAGCCCATCCGGCCAATAGCCCTGATCGAGTATGCCCGCGTGGAAGTAGGGCTCGTCGTTGAGCAGGAGGCGGGGTACATCGTCGTCGGCGCCGATCCCGACGGTCCGCAGTCCCGCGTAGGAGGTCACCGTCTCGCCGCCGCAGGTGATCGCGAGGTCGTAGAGGTGGGGATGCTCGGGCGACCAGAGCCGCGGCTCGGGGATGGGTATGCGGTGTGCCTCCCCGCAGGAGATCGTCCGTCGACCGCTGCCGACGATTTCGACTTCCGCTGTGGCAGAGTCAGATTCGACAGTCACCTCAAGACCCCACATGCCGTTCGCGTGGTAGGGCGTGGTGACCAGGCGCTCTACACCGCCGGCTGGGACGCGTTCGATCCAGACGGTCTGCCAGATGCCGGACTGGGGGGTGTACCAGATGCCGCCCCGGTCGATCCGTTGCTTGCCGCGCGTGTGCCAGCCGGTGTCGCTGGCGTCGGTGACCTGGACGACGAGTTCGATGTCGCCGCCGATGGCTGTCAGGTCCGCGGTGACGGGCAGATAGCCGCCGACGTGGTCGGCCACCTGCGTGCCGTTGGCGTGGACGACGACCTGCTGGTCGACCGCCCCGAAATGCAGCAGGAGGCGACTGCCGTCGGGACCGGGTGGCAGGGACTCCCGGCTGATCACGCGCCGATACCAGAGGGTCTCGTGCGGCTGCAGGCTGCGGTCGACCCCCGACAAGGGCGCCTCAGGGGAGAAGGGCACGAGGATCGTCCCGTCATAGGCCGCGGGCGGGTCCCCGTCCGTGATGGCGCAGTCCCAGGACCCGTTCAGGTTGAGCCAGCCTTCTCGAACCAGTTGCGGCCGTGGGTATTCCGGTAGGGGGATCATGCCGACTCCAGGACGCGGCGAAGTCGGAGGGCGGGGATGAGAGCGAGAGCGACGACGGCCGCGGCGGCGACGAAGATGGCCGGCGTCGGCACGGTCCGCGCGGTGCCGAGGTCGGTATAGGTCGCGTCGTTGCCGGCGATGACCGCGGCGCCGAGGAAGGGGCCGGTCACCATCGGGAGCATGACGACCAGCAGCATCCGCACTCCCTGGACCTGGCCGGCCCGATCGGCCGGCGTCCGGTCCCGGGTGATCGCGGCCAAGGCCGCGGCGGTGAGCATCAGGCCCGTCAACACGACGGCCCCGGCGAGCAGGGTGGGAACGGTTCCCCGGGCGGGGGCGAAGAGGAGGAGGCCCACGGCATACAGCAGCAAGGTGGGGATCAGCACGCGGGCCTTGCCGAACCGGTCGATCAGGCGGCCGGACAGGATCGTGATCGCGCTCGCGATGATCAGCGCCCCGCCGAGCACTAAGGCGTAGGCGTCGAGGTGCAGATAATGCTCGAGGTAGATCAACAGGTAGGGCATGAAGACCTGGGTCGAGATCCCCCACAGCGCCCATGTCGCGAGGGTGAGGTAGAGCAGAGGATTGGCGCGCACCGCGCTCGGCCGTATGCCGCTCACCACGCTCGCGGCATACGACTCGCCGGGCGGGCTGGGTGCGGCGACGTCCCGGACGAGGGTGTGCGCCGCCACGCCGACCACGGTGACGATCACGCCGACGACTGCGAAGAAGGTGAGCCACTGGCCGTCCTTGGTGAGCGGATCCAGGGCGACGAAGACCAGGAGCATGGCGATGAGCGGCAGTGTCTGGAGGACGGCGTCCACCCGGCCGCGCACGGCGGGGGTCGTCACGTCCGTGACCCAGGCTTGGTATGCCGCGTCATTGGCGGTGGAGCCGAAGAAGGTCATCACACAGTCGAGGGCGATCACCGCGACGATCGCGGCCCCCACGGACAGGCCCAAGGGGCCGCCCGCGGCGATGAGGCCGAACGCGGCGGTGGCCAGGCCCCATAGCAGGTAACCGCCCGAGATGAACGGCCGGCGGCGACCGAGTCGATCCGAGAGCGGCCCGATGAAAAGCGTTGTGAGAGCAGCGGTTATGGCGCTTGCCGCCACGACTGTCGCGATGACCGCGGGATTGTCGGTGATGGTCTCGTAGATGAAGACGTTGAGGTACATGTTCTCGACCGTCCACGCGAGCTGCCCGACGAGACCGACCAGGACGATGGTGCTCCAGAGCCGTCGATCGAGCCGCATGGGCCCGAATCTAGCCTGCGGGCCGTCCGGGCCCTTCGTTCGGCTGACGCTGGAGAAGGTGGCCACCTCGGAGGCGCCGTATGTCGATCCCGCCGGACTCGCTGCGGCCCAACGGGATTGGCGACAGTTCGTCGACCACGCCGTGGCCTACGGCTACAACGGCGTGGTGATCCCCGGATTCCTCGAATACGTCAACTTCGACCGGCTCGGCGACGGGCACCAGGTGTATGCCGCCGACAGCCGCTACCGCGCGCGACACGAGGTGATGAAACGCGAGGTCGGCACGATGTGGAAATACGCGCACGACATGGGCATGCGGGTGGTGTTCAAGTGCGACATGCTGGCCCTCACCGGACCGCTGGAGGACTATCTGCAGCGCGAGACCGGACTCGACGGGACATGCACACCAACCCCGACACCTACGAACGGCTCTTCGCCGACTTCCACCCCAAAAACCTTGTCGTCTCAACGAAATTCACGATGGGCGACTTCGACTCGTGGCTGCCGCTCAATCCGACGCTCGGCGTCGGGGAGCAGGCCCGCCTGGTCGAGATGCAGGGCCACCGCGAGTTCGAGGCCTTCAACGCGATCCCCGACGACATGGGCTCCGATCATCAGGTCGCCCTGCAGCGTTTCCTCGCCGGCAACCCCCACATCGACGGGCTGTGGAGTGGACCCAGGACGGCGGGCCGTGGCGGGCCGGACCGATGTCGCTCTATCTGAAGAGCGGGTTCTGGCAGCTGTACGACCTCAATGGGTATGCCGGTGGCCGTCTCGGCTGGGACCCGTCGAGCGACCTCGGCGCGGTGAACGCCGACTGGATCGCGCGCACCTTCGGAGACGACCCCGCCGTGGTGCGCGCTGTGGGCGAGGTGCTGAGCCGCTCGCGGGAGACCGTCCTCGATGGGCTCTACATCCGCCCGTATGCCGTGCGGCAGGTCTTCGCTCGCGGGAGTGGGCCCAGCGGCATACCGTGACCCGGCGCTGGGGGAGTAGCTGGTGCGATCCGTCGACTACGAGGTTGACCTGTTCACCACCCTGCAAGCCGGTGACGCGACGTCGGGACCCGGCGGCGGGGTCGTCCAGCCGAACCTTGTTGGGTGCGTGGCTCGTCTTGACGACGTGTGTCAGTGCTGATAGGTGCCCTTGACGATGGCTCGGCCCAGGGTCTTGAAGGCCAGGTTGAAGCTCATGACGGCGTTGGAGGCGTCGGCGTCGATGCCCAGGCTCTCCGGGCCGACGGCGTGCACGACGAAGTAGTAGCGGTGCACCTGATCGCCCTCGGGTGGAGCCGCGCCCATGAAGGACGCCGACCCGCCGTCGTTGCGCAGCATGAAGGCGCCCGCAGGAAGGGCGGCCCCGCCGTCGGCGCCGGCTCCCGTGTCGAGCGAGGTGACGGACGCGGGAAGGTCGACGACGGCCCAGTGCCAGAACCCACATGGGGTCGGCGCGTCCGGGTCGAAGCAGGTCACGACATACGACCCAGTGCCCTCTGGCGCCCCCTCCCACGACAGCTGCGGGGAGGTGTTGCCGAGGTGGGCGACCTGGTCGTCCTTGAGGGGCTGCCCATCGGTCACGTCGGTACTGGTGACGCTGAAGGACGCGGTGGCCGGGAGGAGGTCGTAGGGATCAGGGGCGACGGGACGTTCGATGCTCATGCAAATCACGATAGCCAGGCGCGCGCCGATCCGGCAGGGGGCGCCCGTCCGTCATCTGAGGGGGAGCGACACGGGGCGGTCGCTACCGCTCAGATGAGTTGGTCGGCTCTCACCGAGCGGGCTTGGCGGCATACATCCGGGTCGCCCACCACCCGCAGACGAGAGTGATACCGGCGCACCACGCCAGCGCGATCCACGTCGCCCGGGCATCGACCTGCCCGTCGCCATCGCCGGGGGGCAGGCCGAACAGATCGGCCGGCCCTTCGTCGACGAGCCCGACCCGGTCCTGGCCGGGGAACGCAACTGGCGGCATACCGTGGCGGGTGCCGAGGTCTACGGCGCGCTGTGGTTCGAGCTCGCGACCCACGCCATGCGCCAGGAGCCGTATGCCGCCGGGCTCGCCGACGTCATGGTGGCCGCGCAACTGCGCGAGTTCACCCGGATCTACGCGAGGCTTACCACGCCGGCAGAGGCGGCCTGGCTGGCCCGGCTGACCGTCGCGGTGGGGCAGGATCTCATCTTCGACCTGCTCATCGACCGTGACCGGCGGGCCGCGGACGCGGCGGTGCGGGAGTTCAGCCGGATGGTGCGGCGCGAGCTGGACGGTGGCGTGATTCGCGACGAGTGCCGGTGATGAGAGGGTGTCGTAATGAACTCGACTCGCGAAGGCTGTCCACGTGGCTGAGCACGGTAGCGCTCCGACGCAAACCGGTGGGGGTCTCGCCGCCGGGGAGCGCGAGCAGTTGCTGTATGTCCTGGAGTCCCGGTTCGCGCCGGCCCTGGAGGCGGCCACTGCCGCGGTCCGGGACGCCGAGCGCGTGCTGGCCGAGGCCAGGAGCCGTCTGGCCCGCGCCGAATCGGCAGCGAACGCGCCGTACGCGTCGGACCCGCTGATCTTCATGCGCCGTTCCGTCGAGGACGAGGTCGATGGGCTGGAGCGCAAGACGACGGAGAGGAAGGTCAGGGCCTCATACCGTTTCCTTCTCGACCGGTCGGTGGAACTGGCGATGGCCGAGGTGGCGCGCTTCCACGATGACCAGGCCACGCTGCACCGGGAGCTCGCAGAGGGTGTGGATGCCTGCCGGGCGGCGGAGGGCCGCGCCGCCGAGGCGCTGGTGGAGGCCCAGCGGATGCAGGAACGCGTCCGTGCGAGCGAACAGACCGCCCGCCGCGGGCTGCACCTGCTGCAGGAGAAGCTCGGCCCCAACCGCTCCTGACCGGCGGGCCCGGGTCACCCTTCGAGGACCGACTTCATCCGCTCCAGCGTGGTCCGCATCCCGTTCTCGTTGGTGCGGCCGCGGCCGCGGCCGAGCAACGCCCAGTAGAGACGGACCGGCAGCACCGGCTCGAGCCGGTAATACTCGGTGACGTCGGTCCCGGCTCCTGACGGTTCCAACCGGTATCCCCAATTGTTGACCGCGACCTTCTTGGTGCCGACGGAGAACTCGAAGAGCCGCTCCGGCTCACACCGGGTCACCTGGCACGCCGACCAATAGGTCGGGCCGACACCATTGCGGATCACCTTCCCGGCGAACGTGGCGCCTACCTCGGGACCGGTCGAGCCACCGGTCCAGCGGCCGGCCACCGTCTCGGGGCTGAACTCCCCGATCCGGGTCACGTCGGTAACCAGCGCCCACACGCGCCCTGGTGGAGCGTCGATATGCAGGGTGACCTCCCCGCCGAGCGGTTTCATCCGCGCCTCCGTCTTGTGTGCCCGACCGGGGCCCGGCCGGCTCACGGCCAGCGTAGACGCTCCGTCGCGCAACGGCCTTCGATGCCTTTCGCTGATGTCTGATGGGTGGGGAGGCGGCGCGCGTCGGGTCGACGTTCTGGTGCTTCGGCCCCGGCATACGCACACCAAATGGACATCCTCACCGAGGTGGAGGCCCTGGCGGACCGGGTCAGCATCATCCGCCTCGGGGAGATTGTCCAGACCGGCACGCTGGAGGACTTGCGCGCTCAGACCCACGTGTCGATCTCGGCCGTCCTCGAGCGCCGTCCCGACGCGGCCGGCGCTCTTGAGGTGCTGGACGAGGTGCGCCTCGACGAGCACAACCGGCTCACCGCCGCGGTTGCTCCCGATCAGGTCAACGCCGCGATGGCGGCGCTGGAGCCCTACGGGATGTCCCGGCTGACCGTCTCTCCGGCCTCCCTCGAAGACCTCTTCCTGCGCGAATACGCCGAGGGCCAGGGCGCTGCCGAGACCGCCAAGTCCGTTGCTGCAGAGGGCAGCCGGTGAGCGCGGTCACCGGCACGCGCACCCTGACCGCGGCGTCCATCCGGCAGGACGCCCGCAATATCGCGCCCAGTCGAGATCGGAGCGACCGCGATCAACCGCCAGATTGGGATGTAGCCCAGGGCGCCATTCCCATAATCCGTCGCAGTCGTCCCACACTCCTCAGTGGAAGTGGCCGAACGGGTAGGTCAGGGGCCTTGTTCGATGTCTGGTGAAGCTCCAACGAAGGTAAGAAGTTCCTGGTCGAGCACGGCCAGGGTCTCGGGATCGGGTTGGGCGCCGAGCGCGTCGAGCACGGTCGCGAAGAATAGGCGGACGCCCACGGCATACGCGATGTGCGCGATGTCCGCGTCGCCCAGGCCGAGGGTGCGAAGCTTGTCCACGTCGGGCTGCTGCACTGAGCTGGGGGCAGTCGCGACCTGGGTCGCGAACCGGTAGATGGCGGCGTCCACGGCGCCAAGCTGGCCGCCGTCCGGGTCCTTGACGAGCCCTCGGAGCGTGGGCTCGTCGCGGCAGACGTCCCTGAGCATCTTCGCGTGCGCGGCGGTGCAGTAGGCCGAGCCGCGCGCGCGGGCGGTAGCGATGGTGACCAGTTCGAAGCGTCGCCGGTCCATGGTCGTTCGCGCAGCGGAGGCGAGGGCGATCCACGCCGTGGCGACCTCGGGCCGGGCGGCGAAGCAGCCGGTGTAGTCGGGGACGAAGCCCCAGGCATCGCGTTGGCTGTCGACGTAGGCCGCGAAGGCGGTCTCGGCCTCCGGGGTCGGGGTTGTCGAGATGAACACGGCAGTCGCTGTCGGAGGTCAGAAGCTGAAGGTGGTTGCCGGGTCGTCGCCGATCCATTCCCACAGCTGGACCGAGCCGGCCTTGGTGGCGTTGTCGACCAGGTCGTCGCCGTCGATTCCCTTGGCGTCCAAGCAGATTCCGCAGGCGATCATGGTTCCTCCGGCCGCGGCATACCGCTGCATGAGGTTGTCCAGCGGAGGGCACCCGTCGCACGCGACGGCGCGGGCGTGACCGGGCACCGCGAGGCGCACGGCCTCCTTGGTGAGGAACATCAAGGTCGGCCGACCCGACTCGGCGGCACCGACGGCGACGAGCAGGGCCACGGTGACCTTCTCCGGATCCTCGAGGCCGGTCGTCACACTGATGGCTGCCTTGTTCATGCTGCGCTCCTGTCCGTGTCACCGACCCCTTGGCCAGTGATCACGACGCTAGGCCGACGGCTGACGGCTGCAACAGCGCGCCACCACTCAACCTGCCGCGTCGTCCCGGGAGCCGGCTGTCGGTCAGCGCTCAGTAGGTGTGGCGCCCAACAGGATCGCCACCGCACCCGCGCGAGCGGACGGGCCCGACAGTCCCAGCTTCGCGTAGATCCGCTGGAGGTGCCGCTCCACCGTGCGGACGCTCAGGGTCAGGTCTGCGGCGATCGAGGAGTTGTCACGGCCTTGCGCGACCAGGCGCAGAACCTCCAGCTCGCGCGTGGACAGGGAGCCCACACCCAGGCCGGCATCACCTGACGCCGAGGCGTCCCCGGCCAGGAAGGCCGTCACCTCACGGACGAAGACCGGCCAGGCCGGCTCGTCCTCGAGGAGGATGTGGTTGCGGCTGTCGAGGGGCACAAGCCGGGCGTCGGTGATGCCGGCGGCGAGGGAGCGTCCGTGCTCGAAGTCGTTCATCCGCTCATGCCGCGAGTGGATGACGAGGGTCGGCACGGTGAGGTCGGGAAGGACACCGGTGGCGTCCGCCCGGCCCCGCTCCACCCGGGACTCATATGCCGTCTTCGCGGACGCGGAGCGATGGTGCAGCTCGTCGAGCCACACCATCTGCTCCTCCGATGCGTCGGGGATCATCATTGAGGTGAACACGCGCCGGAAGAGGGGATCCTTGCGGTCCCAGCCGGCACGGATCATCGCTTGAAAGGCCTCTTCCAGGGCCCGGTCGTCATCCGTCACGTGCTGCGACGACGCGGAATACGTGCTCGCGCAGACCAGCCTCGTCACCCGTTCGGGGTGACGATGTGCGTAGTGCAGCGCGACCGGCCCGCCCTGGGCCATCGCCATGAGCGCGAACCGGTCCAGGCCGGCGTGGTCGGTGACGGCCTCGAGGTCCTCGATTCGCCGCTCCAGGCTGAAGTCGGCCACGTCACGATCCGACATGCCGTGCCCGCGCTCGTCGAACCGCACGACGGTGGCGACCCGGCCCAGCTCGACGAGGTAGTGGCGCCAGACCGGGCTCTGCCAGTCGTACTCCAGGTGGCTGAGCCAGCAGGCGTCGAGCAGGAGCGGTGGACCGGTGCCGTGCACGGCATACGCGATCCGCGTCCCGTCCGCGGACCGGCAGAACCGCACCCGCTGGGACGCCTCAAGTGCAGCGACGCTGCGCATCTAGACAGTGTAGGGAGATGCGGGCAACCCGTCGTGTTGGGCACAACAGCTCGCGCGGGCCAGCCCGGACTTGATGCGGGAGCTGCTCTCCACGTTCCTCAACGCGTTGCTCTCGGCGCCGGCCGGCAAAGTGCGGCGTGGACCTCTTACGTCTCACCAAGTCTCAGATCCCCGGCCAAGTCTTCGATTCACTCGCGCCGGACAGCAATCGCCCCCCCGGCTGCAATGGTCTGCGTCGACCACCTCGAGCTGACCGGGCTGCGTCAGGCGGGCTGGACGCCTGCCCGTGCCCCTGAAGACGTCGGGGCTCTCCAGACCCGTGGGTTGTATGCCGTCGTCAGGCACCCGCTCATGACCGGCCTTCTGCTGGCGTTCTGGGCCACCCCTCACATGGGTCGCGGGCATCTTGTCTTCGCCGCCGGATCCACGGCATACATCCTCCTCGGGGTGTGCTTCGAGGAACGTGACCTGCGGCGCGAGTTCGGCGGGGACTACGAGGCGTATGCGCAGCGTGTCCGCTCTCTCTTGCCATTGCCCTCGCGCCACTGGTCTAGCCCTCGAGCTCGCGGCGGACCAGCCCACTGAACTCCTCGACCGCAGCGTCGGCTGCGTCCCGGTCGCGGTCGATGAGCAGCCCGAAGATCAGGCCCTGACCGACCGCCAAGGTCAGCCGGGCCAGCCGGGCGGCCTTGTCCGCAGTGGTTCGCTCGGCGTAGAGCCGCGTGAACTCCCGCACTTGTGCCGCGACCATCACCTCCCCGAGGCGCGCGGCATACGGCTCGTGCCGCATGGCGTGGGTTGCGAGCTCGAACCAAAGGGCGCCGAACACCTCGGCGCCCTCGACGGTCTTACGCCAGTTGAGGTCGCCGGCGGCCGTGCGATCCGGTTCCTCATCGAACAAGCGCCCGATGCGCTCGGCCTGTCCACCGGCGACAGCATCGATGACCGCGGTCAGGACGTCCTCACGAGATCCGAAGTGGTAGTGGAGCATTCGCTGACTCGTCCCGATCGCGGCCGCGAGGCTGCGCAGACTCGTGTCACGGACCCCGTGCTCGGCGTAGTGCGCGACGACCTTGGCAAGCAGCGCGTCCCGTGCGGCTGTCACCCTTGCTCCGCGAGCCGCGCGAAGGTCCGTGCCTCGAGCTCGATCATTCGCGCGGTGCGGCGTGCGGCCAGGAGGGCGACCGGGCGCGCCAGCAGGCCGCGCCACTCGATGCCCAGCTCGAGGCTCGCGCCGTCTGCACCGGCCGTCACCACGTGCGTGGCCCTGGTCGTGATACCGGGGCTTGCTGCCGACCACGTGAAGCTCTCACCATCCGTGAGCTCGAGGACCTCGTATGTCGCCGGGGGGAGACCGGGCTGGCGCACACGGTAACGAGCCCCCTCGACGAGGCCGTCGCCCTCGACCTGGGTGACGGACGTGAAGGTGCTCAGCTGTTCCGGCCACGAGGTGACGTCGGCCAGGACTGTCCAAACTTGCTGGACGGAAGCGGAGGTGTCTGCGTAGGCTTTCAACATGTATCACATGATACATGTTGAAAGTTGTCGAGAGCGACGAAGAGGACGTCTTGATGGATCCTAGAACCCGAGTGTCCGACGGTGAACTCCACGGTTCGTGGAGCGGGGACGTCGCGGTGTTCCGCGGAGTGCCTTTTGCCTCGCTCCCAGCGCGCTTCGCCGCGCCGGCTCCCCCGGAGCCGTGGACCGGCCGTCGGACGGCGACGACATTCGGACCTCCGCCGCCACAGTCCGGCGCACCAGACAGCGCAGTCTCTGCAACCGACGGCGACGACTGGCTGACGCTCAACGTCTGGTCACCCGACCTCGCCGGCCAGCTCCCCGTCATGGTCTGGATCCAAGGCGGCGGCTACCTGTTCGGGACATCCGGCCTGCCGGAATACGACGGGACGAGGCTGGCCCGGCAAGGTGTCGTCGTCGTGACGTTCAACTACCGCGTGGGCCTCGAGGGCTTCGGTCAGATCGACGGGACCCCGTCCAACCGTGGGCTCCTCGATCAGGTTGCTGCACTTGCGTGGGTGCAGGACAACATCACCGCCTTCGGTGGCGACCCGCTGCGGGTCACCCTGTTCGGTCAATCCGCCGGGGCAGGCTCGATCGCGAGCCTGCTCGTCATGCCCCGGGCATCCGGCCTCTTCGCGCGTGCGATCGCCCAGAGCGTGCCGGGGGTGTTCTTCACGCCCGCTCTCGCTGCGGACATCACCAGGGCTTGCGCCGCCCACGTGGGTCGGCTACCGACGGAGCTCGACCGCGTCGACCCCAGGGTATTGGCGGAGGCTGGTGGCGCAGTCCTGGCGACCGCGAACGAGCACGTCCAACGATGGGGGCTCGCAGCGCACGCGGGCGTGGTGTTCGCTCCGGTCGTCGACGGGGATGTCCTCCCGACGACACCGTGGTCCGGACTGGGCGAAGGCGTCGACCTGCTCGTCGGCCACACGCGCCATGAGCAGCGACTGCTCAGTGCCCTCACGGGCCGCCTCGGCCGGGTCACGGTGGAGCAGGCGCAGGAGAGCGCGCGACTCTTCGCCCCGGACCCGGAGGCGTACCTGCGGCGCTTCAGCGACCCCGAGGAGCTGGACGACTTCGCACGGTCCGACTGGCTCTTCCGGATGCCCTCAGTCAAGCTCGCAGAGGCCCATCTCACCGTCGGACCGACATACGTCTATGAGCTGACCTGGTCAGCCCCGGGCATGGGCGGGATCCTCGGGGCCTGCCACGGCCTCGACGTCCCCCTCGTATTCGGCAACCTCGCGGAGGGCCAGACGGCCATGCTCATCGGTGACGAGATAGCCGCCGCTCGTGCAGTGTCCGATCGGATGCAGGCCGCCTGGACGGCATTCGCCGCCACAGGGACCCCCGGATGGCCAACCTTCGACTCTGGTAGGTGCTGCGTGTTCGACACGGACCCGCAGATCGCCGACTATCCGGAGGAGTTCTCACGCCGACACTGGACCTCGGCACCTGATGTGCTCGACCTCTCCTAACCCTCCTGGCCCCCCGTCCCTGGCCGCCTCCGACCCAGTCGGCGGTCGGTACCGCGTCGGGGTCACCGTCACAGTCGTGACGCCGAGCCTGCTCGTGGTCCTGGACCTGCTGTTCGGTGCGCTGGCTTCAGGGGGATCGGGTCCTGGTCGTCAGCCCGCCCTTGGACAGCTGGCTTCCGACAGGTCATCTGCAGCCAACCCCGCGCCCTCAGCGTCGAGATCCGCCCGAGTACATGGCTCTGGCCACTCACCTGACGGGCAGTTCAGGTCGAAGATGCCATTCTCAGAATCCTCGTCGGCGCAGCCACCTGAGAGGGTGGTGCCCTCGGGCTTGGCCTGGGTGACCCCGACAACCTTCCTGTCGACGTAGAGCAAGTAGTCAGCCCGGCCGTGGCCGGCCTTCATGACGACCTCGCGGCAGGCCACGCCATCGCTGGCGAACAGGTTCAGGTTCGTCTTGTCCTGCACCGACCACCCGGCATCGGCAAGCTGACGGTCGATGAGCACACGAGCGCGCTGCTCGGCCGCCAGCTGCGGGTCTCCATTACCGGTAATCACTGCTCGCAACCGTAAACGGCGACCACGCCCCCGTCCCGGTACCAGCGCTACTCTCCCCCGACGGTCATCCGTCCCCTCGCCGTTCGCGGTCGAACGCATCGATGATCGTCCGGCCGGCGAGGTCCAGTTCGTTGTAGGCGTGGATGTAGAAGCGCTCGTCCATGTCGGCCGGCCGGACATCGTCGACTGCTCGGAGGAGCGTGCGCAGCTCGTCGACCGCGGCTGCCAACTCGGGTATGTCGTTCCGCTCGCCGGTGTCGTCACCGCTTGTCATGTACCCAGCGTGCCGCAGTCGCCGGGCCTGGTCAGTGGCATCTGAGTAAATGGGGCATGGACGAGACCTGGACCAGCAGAGACCTACCC
The DNA here is from genome assembly GCF_001050535.1 of Nostocoides australiense Ben110. Lineage (GTDB taxonomy): Bacteria > Actinomycetota > Actinomycetes > Actinomycetales > Dermatophilaceae > Nostocoides_A > Nostocoides_A australiense. The sequence goes on from NZ_HG764815.1 coordinate 922,211, forward strand.
GTGCTCACCGCGATCGTGGAGGTGTTCGAGCGCACGGGAAGAGTCATGAGTCCGAACGAGATCGAGGAGCAATCGGGTCTGCGGGCTGACGAGGTCGAGGCCGCACTGCGAGCTCTCGAAGGGGAAGACCCGCCCTTCATCACCAAGCTGGAGCGGCGAGCCTCAGGTGGGATCGGTCTCGTTGGCAAGCCCACTGGTCACGCACGACGCGCGGTCGGCGCGGGGCCCACTCTCGAGAGCATCGCCGATCGACTCATTACCGCCCTCGACGAGGCAGCCGACCGAGAGCCGGATCCAGAGCGGAAGGGCTGGCTGCGCAAGACCGCTGCATACCTTGGCAACGCCGGCCGGGATCTCGCGGTCGACATCGGAGCGAGCGCGATCAACCGCCAGATGGGGACGTCACCTTGGAGGCCGTCTCAAACTCCTCGACTGACGTCTCAACGTCCGCCGCTGGAGCGACGATCTGTCTCACGCCGTCTCATACTCGCGGGTAAGTCTCAAAATCGCTCGCCGTTGTGTCGGGCCTGCAGGAAAACGACACTGGGATCAGCGTGGATCGAGGAGCCTGAGACCGATCTCGAGCGAGGGCTTTGAGACTTGGTTCCTGGACGGCCGACGGCCTCGAAACCCCCCGCTCACACCTGGACTGCAGCGCCGATGGCCCAGTGCAGGGCGACCGGGCGCCCGTCGATCTCGTGCACAGGGATGTCGAGGCCGAAGACCCGGCGCAACCCTTCGGCCGAGACGACGTCGTGCGCCGGCCCGTGGGCCACGACGCGCCCGTCGCGCATGCCGACGATGACGTCGCAGAAGGCAGCGGCCACGTTGACGTCGTGCAGCACGACGATCACGGTGCGTCCCATCTCGTCAGCGGCCCGCCGCAGCAACTGCATGGTCGCGCCGGCGTGCTCCATGTCGAGGTTGTTGAGCGGCTCGTCGAGCAACACGAACTCAGTCTCCTGGGCGAGCACCATGGCCACGAAGGCGCGCTGCCGCTGCCCGCCGGAGAGTTCGTCGAGATAGCGGTCACGGAAGCGATCCATGCCGACCTGGTCGAGGCACTTCTGCACGACCTCGTGGTCGCGAGCGGTCAGCCGGCCCTGGCTGTAGGGGAAGCGCCCGAAGCGCACGAGGTCGACCACGGTCAGCCGGGCGGTGACGCGGGCGTCCTGGCGCAGCACGGCCAGTCGCCGCGCGACCTCCTTGGGCGGCGCCTGCAGGACGTCGAGGTCATCGAGCAGCACCTGACCGGAGTCGGGCACGAGCAGGCGAGCCATCGCCGAGAGCAGGGTCGACTTGCCCGCACCGTTGGGCCCGATGAGCCCCGTGACGCAGCCACGCGTGAGCTCGACCGAGACGTCGTCGAGGACGAGGGTCGAGCCCTTGTCGTAGGAGTGCCGGAGGCCTTGCGCGCGGATCACAGTCGGACCGCCTTGACGAGGAGGATCAAGAAATAGAGGCCGCCGACGAGGTTGATGACGACCGAGAGGGGGACGGCCAGGCCGAGGCCGTGCAGGACGACGAACTGCCCGAGCACGAGCGCGAGGATGCCGACGAGCCCCGAGGCGAGGACCAGCCAGCGGTGCTCGTGGGTCGGCACGAGTTGGCGGGCGAGGTTGGCGATGAGCAGGCCGAGGAAGACCATCGGCCCGACCAGGGCCGTCGAGGTCGCGACGAGCACGGTGACCACGAGCAGCACCCGCGTGACGATGCGATGGTGGTCGACGCCTAGCGCCACGGCGCGCTCACGACCGAGGTCGATGACGTCGAGTTGGCGCAGCAGCGGCCAGAGCACGGCGCACCCCAGCGCGGTCACGACCGCACACGCGAGGAGCAGATCGACGTCCACCGTCGTGAAACTCGCGAAGAGCACGGCCTGCAAGGTGAGGTAGTCGTCCGGGCTGAGCAGCCGCGAGGCGAACGAGCTCAGTGACGAGAAGAGCCCGCCGAGGACGATCCCGACCAGCACGAGCACGAAGAGGTTGCGGCTGTGCGCCCGGAACAGCCACCGGAAGAGCAGCAACCCGAAGGCCGACAGCAACAACGCAGTGAGCAGGAACTGCTCGACGACCCCGAGGAGTTGCAGCGTCCCCGCGCCAAGGGTGAAGACGATGACCGTCTGGATGAACGAATACAGCGCATCGAAACCCATGACCCCCGGCGTGAGGATGCGGCTCCCCGACACAGTCTGGAAGACCAGGCTCGACACCCCCACCGCGACCCCGACGACGACGAGAGCGCCGAGTTGGCGGGAGCGCAGGCTCAGCGCATAGCTCCAGTTCCCCCGGACGTTCCAGACGAGGTATGCCGCACACGCGGCGACGCAGAGGCCGGCCAGGACCAGCAGGGTCACCTTGACCCGCCGCCACCGCTGGGCCTCCTGAGGGGAGCGCCCGCCGGAGGTGGTGGGTGAGGTGTCAGTGCTCCGGGTCACCGGATCGCTGCCTGCGAGAACGGCGCTCATCCGTGGGCCTCCTTGCCGGCGGCGCTGCGCATGACCAGCCAGACGAAGACGGCAGCACCGATGACTCCGGCCACCGTGCCCACCGGCACTTCGTAGGGGAAGCGGATGACCCGCCCGATGACGTCACAGAGCAGGACGAAGCCGGCTCCGGCGAGCGCCGTGACCGGGAGGGTGCGGCGCACGTGATCCCCCATGAGCAGGGAGACGACATTGGGCACGATCAACCCGAGGAAGGGGATCGTGCCGACGACGACGATCACGGTGGCCGCCATGACCGAGACGATGACAAGGCCGATGTTGAGGACGGCGCGATAGGAGACGCCGAGGTTGGTCGCGAACTCCCGGCCCATGCCCACGACGGTGAACCGGTCGGCATACAGATAACCGACCAGCCCCACCGCGATGACGAGGTAGAGCGGTTCGTACTGCCCCGCCATGGCGGCGCTGAACGACCCGCTCGACCAGATCTCGAGCAGTTGGAGCAGGTCGACCTGATAGGCGATGAAGACCGTGACCGCACCGATGACGCCGCCGTACATCAGGCCGACGAGCGCCACGACGATCGGGTCACGGGCCGGCATACGCCCCAGGATCTGGAGGAAGCCGAAGGTGCCGAGCAGCGAAACCCCAATGGCGAGAACCATCTTCGCCAGCAGGCTCTCGCCGGGGACGACAAGGGTCGCGATGAGGACGCCCAGGATCGCAGCCTCGGTCGTGCCGGAGGTCGACGGGGAGACGAACGAGTTCTGGGTGATCCGCTGCATGATCAGCCCGGCGACGCTGAGTGCCGCACCGGCCATGAGGATCGACAACACGCGCGGGATGCGCGAGAGTGAGAGGAGTTGCCACTGCGCGGGGCTCGGGTCGAGCAAGTCGCCCACGGGGATGTCGACGACGCCGACCGCCAGCGACAGATAGGCCGCGACGAGCAGCGCCACGGTGGCGACGCCGAGGTGCCAGCGGCGAAGTCTCCCCCCGCGAGACTCCGCGGCCGGCGCGTGCTGGGTGATCGTCAGAGCGAGCCCTGCACGTCCTTGACCATCTGCTGCCACGAGCTGGGCGCAGAGGTGGCGATGTACCAGGAGAAGCCGTCGATCTCGACGATCTTCTTGTCCTTGGCGGCATCGGTGGTGCCGACGAGACCGTTGTTGAGCACGTCGAGCGCCGGGGCCTGCTTCTGGCCGACGACCTTGGCGCGGTCGAGGACGAAGAGGACGCCCGGGTTGTACTGGACGAAGAACTCCTGGCTGATCTCCTCACCGTGCCCGCCCTGGTCGTCGAGCGGGGCGCCGGTCGGCTTGTAGCCGAAGTCCTCATAGACCGTGCCGAAGCGCGAGCCCGGGCCATAGGCGCTGACCGTGCCGTCGGAGACCTGGACGACCATCGCGGTCAAGCCGGAGTCGGTCGCGGACTTCTTGACCTTGGCGACGTCGGTGGCGATCTTGTCCATCAGGTCGCTCGCCTGCTGCTGCTTGCCGAAGATCGAGCCGAGCTGGGTGACCCGCTCGGTGGTGAGCTTGAAGGTGTCGGCCGGGCTCTCGGAGCGCACCGACATGTCGATGACGGCGGGCGCGAACTTCTCGAACTCCTTGACGACTTCCGGTGTCCCACTCCGGGATCCGACGATGACCAGGTCGGGGTTCATCGCGGCGATGGCCTCATAGTTCGGCTCGAAGAGGGTGCCGACCTGGGTCGCCTTCTCGTACTTGGCCAGGTCCGCCGGCAAGGCGGAGTTCGGCTTCGGGACGGCCTGGACCTCGACGCCGAGGTCGTTGAGCGTGCGGATGACGCTCCAGTCGATGGCGACGACGGTCTTCGGCCTGGTCTTGATCTCGACCGTGCGCCCCTGTGCGTCGGTGATGGTGACCGGGCCGCTCGGCGCGGTGCTGCCAGCGGCCGTGCTGCCCGAGCCGGGCGAGCCGCTCGCGGATGGTTCTGCGGTGGAGCTGCCGCAACCGGTCGCCAGCAGGGCGGCCGTCGCGATGGTGGCGATTGCTGCTCCCCGGCGGGATCGGAGGTAGAACATCAGGTCATGCCTTTCGGTCGGTGTTGCGGAGTCACTTCGTATGCCGTGTGGTCGGTTTGTCATTCGTCGAGTGGGGCGTGGTGGTCGCGTCCGGCGATGCCGCGCTTCCAGTAGCCGTCGACCTCTAGGTCGTCCTGGGCGACCCCGAGACCCTTCGCGGTTTGGCGGACGGCGAGCATCGCGCCGGCTTCCCCGGCCGCCCAGACGAGGTCGCCCGGGCGCGGCCCGAGAGCAATGAGCTCACAGACAAGCGCGGTGCCGTTGGCGCCTGCCACGACGGCGACGCTCGCCTCGGCCCGCGTCGGCAAGTCGGCGGTGAGGCTGTCCTCGGTCTCGAGCACGACGTGCACCTCGGCCCCGTCGGGCGCCTCCTCGAGCCAGCGCGCTGCCGCGGGATGAGCACTGTCGTCGACCAGGACGAGGTATCGAGACCGATCCGCCGGCATGACGTGTGACCCGCGCGGACCCAGCACGCCGACCCTGGTGCCGACGCCGGCGCCGCGCGCCCACGTGCCGCCGGGGCCACTGCCGTGAAGCACGACGTCGACGATGACGCTGTCCTCGTCGGGCACCGCGCGGATCGTGTAGTCGCGCATGATGGGGCGCTCGCCGCCTTCGAGGTCGAGTTCACCTCTGTCGGGGTGCGGGAATGCGAGCTTGACGTGGTCACCGACCGCGAGGGGGATGTGGGGCACCGGCGCCGTCCCCGGCTCGAAGGTGATCCTGACGCGACGCAGTCGATCGCTCAGGTCGGACACCTCGGACACCGCCCCCAGTCTGGTGTGCAGGTCGTGACGGATTCTCTCGCCGATCATCGCTTGGGCTCCTCTTAGTTAGGTAAGCCTAACCTTAGTCCCTCCCTAGCATCGCTGGTCACTCGGGGTCGGTGCTGAGTCCTGCCCGCCTCTCGGCCTAGGTGGAGGCAGCGTGACCTCGCAAGGATTCGCCCGGCCGGTCAGCCGATCCGACCGGCGGCGACCTGACGGGCCAGAGCCGCGCGGTCGATCTTCGCGTTGTGCCGACGGTCGACGGGGAGCTCGTCGATGAACGCGAAGCGATCGATGCCCGCTGTGGCCTCATGACGCGCCGCCAGCTCCACCAGCACGGCCGCAATGGCGACCGAGCGATCGCGCGCCGACGGATGGAGTTCGACGACGACCACCGGGACGACGCCGGCCCGCCCGGTACCTGGCGGCCCCGTGAGGGCGCTTCGGGCCACGTCCGGGTGGCCGTTGATGATGGGCCCGCAGCACGGGGGACGGTAGGTCCGACCCCGCGTGCAGCGGCAAAGTTCGCTGCCACATCTGGTCCCCCGGGTCCAGGACCACACGCCGCTGCCAGGCCGAGTCCGCGTGGTCCCCGACACCGAGGTCGCGAAGCACGCCCTTGCGGGTGTTGCGCAGAATGGTCCCGGCGACGGCGGCCCCGGCCGAACCCGAAGGTCCGCACCTCGATCCACAACTGGGCGGCGACCAGTTCATCGATGTCCGGGGAGAGCGTGGCCAGCCGGTTCGCCAGCAGGCTCGCACGCGGGACCAGGAGCCAGGCCAACGCGGCCGCGGCCGGCACGTCGTCGCCCTCCTGCTGCGCCGCCAAACCCGACAGCACGCCGAGGACCGTGCTGCGTTCACCCGGGTGCGCGGTCAGCCAGGCGGGCAGGTCTTCCAGCTCGGCGACGACGCCCAGCGCCTCGTGCTGGCCCGCCCACCCCCCCAATGCGCGGCGGGCTGCTGCCCGCAGGCCCCTGTCCGGATCATCCAGTCCCAGTTGCGTCGCGACGCTCATTTCCAAGTCCTTCCGCCATGTGGTCATGGCAGAAAGGTGGAGACCGGTTGTACCCGGATTCGTCCCGGGACGTGGCCCGACATGCGAGGAACATCGGTGGGGACGTTCGTATAACCGCAGTTCAGAGCACCTCCCTGAAGAAGCCCGTCAGGTGCGTGGCGGAACGGCCGACAAGGTGGGGGGCGCCGCCGCCGGATTCAGCGACATGATCAGGGCAGCTTTGGACAAGCTCGATGCCCTGCAGAAGTGCGCCGAGAACCCAACCAACCCGGTGTTGGCCGGGAGCTGCACGAACAACGCGGTCGCCCTATTGATCTCACCCCGAAGGGTCTTGAGCTGGTCGGGACCTTTTGCTGGGCGGCTGGGTCTTTGTCGTACTGCTGCCGGGTCAGTGGCGAGCACCCGGACAGGCCGCGGTGGCGCGGTGGTCCCCCCGGTCGCCAGCAGCAGCTCGGTCATCGACCGGCGGGCTGGGCGTCCTGGGCGGCTCGGCAACGGGCGGTGAGTACGGCGAGCTCGGCGAACAGGTCGTCGTCGATCCGGGTGAAGTTGAAGCATGACTTGCCCTGCATGCGCTTGCGCAGGGCCGGGCTGAGGTCGGCGAGCAGCCCCGGATCGCGATAGACGGGCATCAGGTGGTAGGCCACCTGCGCCTTCTTGCGCATCACCGCGCCGAAGAACTCCGCGGGATCCTGCGACGTCTCCAGGTACAGCTGGTCCGCGTCGTCGCGCGTGGCGACCAGCCCCTCAGCGTGCTCGCGCAGCATCGCTGCAAGACGCTCAAAGACGGGGTCGAGATCGGGCATCGGCGCACCTTCCGTTCCGACAGCACTTGTCCAGCAGGCTTGCAATCGCTCAGGACTCCTCGCGGGCGAAGCTCACGAGACCGAGGGTGTTGCCCTCGGAGTCGGTGACGAAAGCCTGCCACTCGGTCGTGGCTGCAGGACCCAGGACATCGTCCTCGTGCCTGAAGATGGGGTGCGGCTCGCGGACGGTCCCGCAATGCCTCGAGGCTCCTCCGGACGTCATCAACCTCGAGATAGAGCATCGACGACGGCGCAATCGCGTCGAGAAGCAGCCGGGTTCCGTCCAAGTCGAAGAACACCAGCCCCGGTGGGTTGAAACGGCCAGTTGGCTCCGTACCGAGCAAGGCGCCGTATGTGGTTCCCCCCGAATCGTGGAGGGTTTG
>NZ_HG764815.1:929777-950319 GCF_001050535.1 Nostocoides australiense Ben110
CCGTCGCTATTGCTACCGGCTGTGCGACGACCCGGCCGCCCGCGACCCGCTGCGTCTCCGGGACACCGTTCTCGTCGCCGATCCCCTGGACGCGGCCGCCATGCATCACGCGGCGCAGGGGCTGCTGGGGCTGCACGACTTCGCGGCCTTCTGCAAGAAGCGAGAGGGGGCCACGACGACGCGCACGCTCCTGGAGTATTCGTGGACTCGTACCGCCGAGGGCGTCCTGGAAGCGCGCGTCGTCGCCGATGCCTTCTGCCACTCGATGGTCCGCGCGCTCGTGGGCGTCGTCATGCCGGTCGGGCTGGGGCGGGCCGGGGTGAGCTTTCCGCGGGAGGTCATGATCGCCGGCATCCGGGACCCACGGGTGAAGGTCATGCCGGCGCACGGGCTTGCGCTCGAAGAGGTCGGCTACCCGCCGCCGCGCCTGATGGCGGCGCGCGCCGAGGAGGCCCGGGCCCGCCGGGACTGACGCTGTGCGGAACCTCTCGCTCCAACTGGTGGGTAGCTTCGCGTCACGTCGATAGGCTGGTCGAAGCCCGGCGAGGCCGCCGCACGTGCGCCCTCGCCGCTTTTGTGCAAACCGGTTCGTCAAAGGAGCGCGCATGTCCGCCGCTGAGTCGATGGCCCTCGCGGGGGAGTTCCCGCAGCAGACGCACGAGGATTGGCAGCGCCTGGTCGCGGGCGTGGTCAACAAGTCCCGTGCCGAGGACGCCAAGCTCACCCCCGAGGACGCCGAGGCGTCGCTGCGCACCACATTGTCCGGTGGCCTGGTCGTCGACCCGCTCTACCAGCGGTCTGCGGACGCTGCTGCCATCGGTGTCCCGGGCGCCATGCCGTTCACCCGCGGCACCGGCCTGCGGCCGGCCGACCAGCCGTGGGATGTCCGGCAGTTGCATGACGACCCGGACGCGAACATCTCGCGGGCTGCCGTCCTCGACGACCTCGAGCACGGCGTGACGTCCGTGTGGGTGCACGTCGGCGCCGATGGCGTCGCGCCCGGCGACCTCGCGGCGGTCCTCGCGGACGTCAAGCTCGACATGGCTCCCGTCGTCGTGTCCTCGTGGGATGCGCAGGGCGACGCCGCCGCCGCGCTCCAGAGCGTGCTGCAGGGGTCCCCGGACGTCCACGGCAAGGGCAACTATGGCCTCGACCCGCTCGGCGCGGCGGCCCGCACCGGCGCCGCGGCCGACCTCGCGGGTCTGGCCGGAGCCGTCGAGTCGCTGTCCGGCATCCCCGGCATGCGCGCCATCACCGTCGATGCCCGGGTCTATCGCGACGCCGGCGCCAGTGCTGTCGACGAGGTTGCGTATGCCGTCGCCACCGGAGTCGCGTATCTGCGAGCGCTCGCGGACGCGGGGGTGGACGCGGCAACGGCGTTCGGGCAGATCGACTTCCGCGTCTCTGCGACCGCCGATCAGTTCCTCACGATCGCCGCGCTGCGGGCGCTGCGCCGGCTGTGGGCGCGCGTGGGGGAGGTATGCGGCGTCCCCGAGCCCGAGCGTGGCGCGCGGATCCACGCGGTCACCAGCCAGCGGATGTTCACCCGGGACGACCCGTGGGTCAACGTGCTGCGCAGCACCTTGGCGACCTTCGGTGCGTGCGCCGGTGGCGCGGACGCGATCACGGTGCTGCCCTATGACACGGTCGCCGGACTGCCGGAGAAGTTCTCCCGCCGGCTGGCCCGCAACACCCAGATCGTCCTCGCCGACGAGGCCAACGTCGGCCGTGTCGCCGACCCGGCCGGCGGTTCCTACTATGTCGAGCACCTCACCGCGGACATCGCCCACGGGGCGTGGTCTGCCTTCCAGGAGATCGAGAAGGCCGGCGGTATGGCTGCGGCTCTCGCGTCCGGCTCGGTCGCTGCCCGAATCCGGTCGACCCGCGACGAGGACGGCGCACGTCTGGCCACCCGGCGCCTGCCGATCACCGGCGTGAGCATGTTCCCCCGCACCCCCCAACAGCCGGTGGCGCGCCGGCAGCGCGCCGCTCTGGCTGTTTCTGACAAAGCGCTTGCGCCGCAACGGGATTCTGTCCTGTATGAGAGTCTGCGGAACCGGGCCGGAGCGTATGCCGCGGCGCACGGGTCCGCGCCGGGCGTCGCCCTCGTCGCGCTGGGCGCGCGTCGCGACTTCGGTGCCCGCGAGACGTTCGCGTCCAACCTCTTGGCGGCCGGCGGCGTGACCGCAACCCTCTACGAGGGCGAGTCGGCGGCGGCCGATGCGGCTGCGGCCAAGCCGGAGGTGGTCGTGATTGCCAGCTCTCCCAAGGGTTATGCAGCGCACGCGGCGGCGGCGGTCGAGGCCCTGCGCAGCGCCGGCATACCGCGTGTTCTCGTCGCCGGGCGAGCCCGGGAACTCGGCGAGACATCCGTCGACGGTGAGATCTACGACGGCATGGACGTCGTCGCCTTCCTGAGCGACACGCTCGACAGACTCGGCGCCCCGGCGGAAGGAGCCGCGCAATGACCACGATCCCCGACTTCACCGCTATCGATCTCGGCGACGGCGCGAGCGCGGACGCCCCTGTGCCGCAGGGTGAATCCTGGTCCACCCCGGAGGGCATCGAGGTCGCGCCCGTCTACACCGAGGCAGACCTCCAGGGGCTCGACTTCCTCGACACCGTGCCGGGTGCGCCGCCGTTCCTGCGGGGGCCCTATCCGACGATGTACGTCAACCAGCCGTGGACGATCCGGCAGTATGCCGGGTTCTCCACTGCCGAGGAGTCCAACGCCTTCTACCGGCGCAATCTCGCTGCGGGACAAAAGGGTTTGTCGGTCGCCTTCGACCTGGCGACCCACCGCGGCTACGACTCCGACCACCCGCGCGTCGCCGGCGATGTCGGGATGGCCGGTGTCGCGATCGACTCGATCTATGACATGCGCACGCTCTTCAGCGGGATTCCGCTGGACCAGATGTCGGTGTCGATGACGATGAACGGTGCGGTCATCCCGATCCTCGCGCTGTATGTCGTCGCGGCCGAGGAGCAGGGCGTCGCGCCCGACAAGCTGACCGGGACCATCCAGAACGACATCCTCAAGGAGTTCATGGTCCGCAACACCTATATCTATCCGCCGGGCCCGTCGATGCGGATCGTCTCCGACATCTTCGCGTTCACGTCGGAGAAGATGCCGCGGTTCAACTCGATCTCCATCTCCGGCTATCACATGCAGGAGGCCGGCGCGACGCAGGATCTCGAGCTCGCCTACACCCTGGCCGACGGCGTCGAATACATCCGGGCCGGCAAGGCCGTCGGGCTGGACGTCGACACGTTCGCTCCGCGGCTGAGCTTCTTCTGGGCCATCGGGATGAACTTCTTCATGGAGGTCGCCAAGATGCGCGCGGCCCGCCTGTTGTGGGCGCGGCTGGTCAAGGAGCAGGGCGGGCAGAACCCGAAGTCGCTCTCGCTGCGCACCCACTCCCAGACGTCCGGCTGGTCGCTGACGGCGCAGGACGTCTTCAACAATGTCGTGCGCACCGGGATCGAGGCGATGGCGAGCACGCAGGGGCTCACGCAGTCACTGCATACCAACGCCCTTGACGAAGCCATCGCTCTCCCAACGGATTTCAGCGCGCGCATCGCCCGCAACACCCAGCTGGTCATCCAGCAGGAGTCCGGCACCTGCCGCACCATCGACCCGTGGGCCGGATCGGCATACGTCGAGAAACTCACCCACGATCTGGCGCGCCGCGCGTGGGAGCACATCGAAGAGGTCGAGGCGGCCGGCGGCATGGCGAAGGCCATCGAGGCCGGGATCCCGAAGATGCGCATCGAGGAGGCGGCGGCGCGCACCCAGGCGCGCATCGATTCCGGGCAGCAGCCGGTCATCGGCGTCAACCGCTATGTCGTCGGGGACGACGAGGAGATCGACGTCCTCAAGGTCGACAATGCCGCGGTCCGGGCGCAGCAGATCGCCAAGCTCGAGCGGCTGCGCGCCGAGCGTGACCAGGCCGAGGCCGACGCGGCGCTGGCGAAGATCACCGAGGCGTGCAGCAAGGACGGCGGCCGCGATCTGTCGTCGAATCTCCTGGCACTGGCCATCGACGCCGCCCGGGCGAAGGCGACCGTGGGCGAGATCTCGGAGGCGATGGAGAAGTCCTTCGGCCGCTACACCGCGACGATCCGTACGATCGGTGGGGTGTATTCCGCAGAAGCCGGCGACGACGAGGGCGTGCACGCTGCCCAGCAGCTGGTCGAGGAGTTCGAGGAGGCAGAGGGCCGGCGGCCCCGCATCCTCGTCGCCAAGATGGGGCAGGACGGGCACGATCGCGGCCAGAAGGTGATCGCGACCGCGTTCGCCGACCTCGGTTTCGACGTCGACGTGGGCCCGCTCTTCCAGACGCCGGAAGAGGTTGCGCGGCAGGCCGTCGAAGCCGATGTGCATATCGTCGGTGTCTCCTCGCTCGCGGCCGGCCACCTGACTCTGGTGCCGGCGCTGCGCCAGGAGTTGGACAAGCTCGGTCGCGAGGATCTGATGATCGTCGTCGGCGGGGTCATCCCTAGCCAGGACTTCGCGGAACTGCGGGCTGCCGGCGCGGACGCCATCTATCCGCCCGGCACGGTGATCGCCGCCGCGGCTCAGGACCTCATCCGCGACCTGCGGGCCCGCCTGGATGCGTGAGATCGACGTCGCCGCGCTGACGGCCGACGTCCTGTCCGGGTCCCGGGCGGCGATCGCCCGTGCGATCACGCTCGTCGAATCGTCGCGCGAGGATCACCGGTCCAAGGCGAGCGAGTTGATCGGCGCACTCACGCCGCATACCGGCTCCTCGGTGCGGGTGGGCATCACCGGCGTGCCCGGCGCGGGCAAGTCGACCTTCATCAATGCGCTCGGGACGCGGCTGATCCAGCGGGGGAACCGGGTTGGTGTCGTGGCGGTCGATCCGTCGTCGCGGCGCACCGGCGGGTCGATCCTCGGCGACCGCACCCGCATGGCCGAGCTGACCACGAGCGATCATGCGTTTGTGCGTCCGTCGCCCAGCGGGCGGCACCTGGGCGGGGTGGCGCGCGCGACGCGTGAGTCGATGCTGGTGCTCGAGGCCGCCGGGTATGACGTGATCATCGTCGAGACGGTCGGCGTGGGGCAGAACGAGATCGCCGTCTCGGAGATGGTCGACACCTTCCTGCTGTTGACCCTGGCCGGCGCCGGCGATCAGTTGCAGGGCATCAAGCGCGGCATCCTCGAACTCGCCGACGTCATCGCCGTCAACAAGGCCGATGGCGACGGGGAAGGACGGGCGCGCGTTGCCGCCCGTGACCTCGCCACCGCGATGCGATTGATGTTGCCGGGCAAGGATGTTCGCCGGCCACCGGTGCTGACCTGTTCCGCCGCAACGCATTCCGGGCTCGACGAGGTGTGGCAGGCCGTCCTCGATCACCGCGGCCACCTCGAAGCCGAGGGATCGCTGGCCACTCGCCGCGCCCAACAGCAGCAGGACTGGATGTGGGCGATGGTGGACGCGCACCTGGAAGACGCTGTGCGGCATACCCATTCGGTGCGCGAGCAGCGCGCGGCCCTGGAGTCGGCGGTGCGGGCCGGGTCACTGTCAGCCATGGAAGCGGCAGACCGGATCCTTGCTCTGTATGCCGCGGACGTCCGGGACGCCAACTAGGCGGTCCAGCTGCCGGGCCCGGCAGGCCGCAGCCCCGGCACCTCCACGAATCGCGCATCCGTCGTGACGATCGACTCGAAGCCGGCAAGCAGCGCCGTCGCGGCGATGAAGGCATCGCGCCCGCGAATCGTGGTCACCGCCATGAGCTCAAGGCCGCGGTCGAGGACGCGGTCGTCGAAGGGGTGGACGACGCACAGGTCACGGATCGCGTTGACCTGAGCCAGCGCGCGGGAGACACCGCCCATCCGCGTTCGATGAAAGGCGATCTCCTGCACGCATTCGACCGCCGTATGCAGTCGCACTGTGTGCTCCTGAGCCGAACGGATCAGTGCCTGGCAGGCCGGCGTCACCGCGACCGGCGCGCCCAGCGCGTGCAGGAATACGGGACTGTCGACAAAGAGGTCGATCACGGGCGCAGCGAGTCCTGGAGGTCGGCGTCCTGCGCGGCCAGCATCTGCTCCCAGGTCTCGGCCGGCTCGGAGCCCGGTGCCGCGGCGCTTGCCAGCAACAGCCGTGCTGCCGCGGCGCGGCGCACCTGGTCACGCTGCTCGTCGAAATGCTCGTCGATGGCGGCACGAATCACCGCATTCACGGATCGGCCCGTGCGTTCGGCTTCTGCCACGAGCCGATCGTGACGGTCCTGGTCGAGAAGCAGGTGGAGCCGTCGTTCGAGAGCGCTCATGTCTATGCACATTAACATGTGCATATCCGGTCCGGCATCTCGAGAGACTTCCCATTTCTCCAAGACCCAGCTCACTGGGTGCAGCAGTCTGGAGGCATGGACAAGCCGCAACTCTTCCACTGCCTGACCTTCACCGATGTCGATCGTGCGATCGACTTCCTCACCGCGATCGGCTTCACCGAGGTGGTCGTGGTCCGCGACCCGGACGACCCGGCGACCGTCGTACACGCGCAATTCCGCTGGCGCGACCATGGCGGGCTGATGTTCGGGTCGGTCCGCCACGACGACACGCTCGGATTCGCATCGCGGCCCGGTGGCGGCGCCTGCAATCTCGTCGTGACGAGCGACGCGGAGGTCGACCGCGTGCTCACCGCCGCCCTCGACCACGGCGCCACGCTCGCGCAGGAGCCGCACCATCCGCCGCACGGTGGCCGCAGCGCCGCCGTGCGCGACGCCGAGGGCAACCTCTGGAATATCGACTCCTACCCGGGCGAATGACGACCCGGCGCAAATCGGTTGGGTGAAGCGGGCGGCACACCGCATCATTGACTCTCGTGGGTCACGTCGACATCGCTGGAGTGGAGTACTGGCTGCCGGACGGGCGGCCGCTGCTGCGCGATGTCAATCTGCGCGTCGGCGAGGGCTCGAAGACCGCGCTGATCGGACCCAATGGCACCGGGAAGACCACGCTGATCCGCATCCTCGCCGGCGACCTCGTCCCCGACGACGGCACCGTCGTGCGCTCCGGCGGCCTCGGGGTCATGCGGCAGTTCATCGGCCAGGTCCGCGACGACTCCACAGTCCGCGATCTGCTGCTGCTCGCCGGGGCGGAGCCGATTCGCAAGGCCGCCGCCGAGATCGACCGCACCGAGCTGCTGATGATGGAGCGCGACTCCGAGGCCGATCAGCTCGCCTACGCCCAGGCGCTCGTGGACTGGGGCGATGTCGGCGGCTACGAGATCGAGACCCTCTGGGACGAGTGCACGATGGCGGCGCTCGGTATGCCGTTCGAGAAGGCGCAGTGGCGCAAGGTCACCACGCTCTCGGGCGGCGAGCAGAAACGCCTTGTGCTGGAAGCACTGTTGCGCGGACCCGAGGAAGTGCTCGTCCTCGACGAGCCCGACAACTATCTCGACGTGCCGGGCAAACGTTGGCTCGAGGAACGACTGCGGACCTCGCCCAAGACCGTGCTCTTCATCAGCCACGACCGAGAACTGCTGTCCCAGAGCGCGACTCGCATCGCGACGCTGGAACCTAACTCGGCCGGCGCGACGATCTGGGTGCACCCGGGGTCGTTCACGACATACGACCAAGCCCGCCAGGAACGCAACGACCGGCTCGATGAACTGCTGCGCCGCTGGGACGAGGAGCACCAGAAGCTCAAGGACCTCGTGCAGATGTACAAGGTCAAGGCCGCCTACAACGACGGCCTCGCCTCGCGCTATCAGGCGGCCAAGACCCGGCTCGCGAAGTTCGAAGAGGCCGGTCCGCCGGAGAAGGTGCCCTTGCGGCAGAACGTCCGTATGCGGTTGGCCGGCGGGCGCACCGCCAAGCGCGCCGTCGTCTGTGAGCGGCTGGAGTTGCAGATCGCGTCACCCGACGGCGGCTCGGGGACCCAGCTGATGAAGCCCTTCGACGCCGAGCTGTGGTTCGGCGAGCGGATCGCCATTCTCGGCTCCAATGGATCGGGCAAGTCGCACTTCTTGCGCCTGCTCGCCGCCGGCGGCAGCGACCCGGACATCGAGCACCGGCCCGTGGGGGAGTTCGCTCCGACACCGGTGGCGCACACCGGGATCGCGCGGCTCGGATCCCGGGTGCGGCCGGGCTGGTTCGCCCAGACTCACGACCATTCGGCGCTGCACGGGCGCACCCTGCTCGAGATCCTGCACCGCGGCGACGAGCACCGCGCGGGCAAGCCGCGGGAGGAGGCGGCCAAGGCGCTGGACCGCTACGGCCTCGCGATGGCGGGGGAGCGGACCTTCGAGATGCTCTCCGGTGGACAGCAGGCGCGCTTCCAGATCCTCCTGCTCGAGTTGTCCGGCGCGACGATGCTGCTGTTGGACGAGCCGACGGACAACCTCGACCTGCACTCGGCGGAAGCGCTGGAGGAGGCGCTGGACGCCTTCGAAGGCACCGTCGTCGCGGTGACGCACGACCGCTGGTTCGCGCGGCAGTTCGACCGCTTCCTCGTCTTCGGCGCCGACGGGCGCGTCTACGAGTCGGCCGATCCGGTCTGGGACGAGGCCCGCGTGCAGCGCCGGCGCTGAGCGGTTCCACCCGGCCGGCGGTGGTCGGGAGGATAGCCTGCGAGGCGTGAACCGCCGTCGCCTGCTCGTCTTCGCCCTCGTCGGCATCCTCCTCGGAGCGCTCGTCGCGTATGCCGTGACCACCCGTGGCGGCGACGGAGCCAGGCCCGGCGCCTCGGGGTCGGGATCCGCAGGGGCGTCGGGGCAGGTGGCCTCCGGCGGCGGGCCGGTGACCCTCACCGAGGCGGAAGTCGCCGACCTGGCCCGCCGCGTGCCGACGCCGCGGCACGAGAACTTCTACTTCGTCATGACCGACCGTTTCGCCAACGGGGACAAGACAAATGACAAGGGCGGTTTCACCGGTGGTGTCGCCGAGACGGGATTCGACCCCACGGACAAGGGCATGTTCCACGGCGGCGACCTCGCCGGGTTGATGTCCAAACTCGACTACATCAAGGGCCTTGGGACGACGGCCATCTGGCTGACGCCGTCCTTCCAGAACCGGCCCACGCAAGGCCCCGAGGGCGAGCTGAGCGCCGGCTATCACGGGTACTGGATCACCGACTTCACGAGGATCGACTCCCACCTGGGCACCAACGCGGAGATGAAGGAGCTCATCGCCGCCGCTCACGCCAAGGGGATGAAGGTCTACTTCGACATCGTCACCAACCACACCGCCGACGTCATCGACTACAAGGACCCGGGCGAGTACTCCTATATCTCCAAAGAGGACAAGCCATATGCCGACGCGTCGGGCAAGGCTTTCGACGACGCGCCGCTCGCGGGTGGTGACAGCTTCCCGGCGCTGGACGAGAAGTCCTTCCCTTATACACCCGTCTTCAACTCCAAAGCGGATGCCAAGGCGAAAACGCCTGCGTGGCTCAACGATCCGACGCTCTACCACAACCGCGGCAACTCGACCTTCGAGGGCGAGTCGTCGACCTATGGCGACTTCTTCGGCCTCGATGACCTCTTCACGGAGAACCCCAAGGTGGTCGACGGGATGATCGAGATCTACAAGAGCTGGGTCGACTTCGGCATCGACGGCTTCCGCATCGACACCGTCAAGCACGTCGACCTGCCGTTCTGGCAGCGGTTCGGCCCGGCGATCATGGAGCACGCCAAGGCCAAGGGCAGGGACGACTTCTTCATGTTCGGCGAGGTCTACGACACCTCACCCGGCACCATGTCCCTCTACTCGACGTCAGGCCGGCTGCCCGGCACGCTCGACTTCGGATTCCAAAGCACCGCAGTCGATTACGCGATGGGCAACTCGGCAAAGCAGCTCCAGGAGCTGTATGCCGGCGACAACGCCTACCTCGACGCGGACTCCAACGCCTATTCGCTGACGACCTTCCTCGGCAACCACGACATGGGCCGCATCGGCAGCTTCCTCGTCGGCGCCTCCGACGACGACGTCGACCTGCTCAAGCGCGACCGGCTCGCGATGTCGCTGATGTACCTCTCGCGTGGGCAGCCGGTCACCTACTACGGCGACGAGCAGGGCTTCGTCGGCTGGGGGCGGCGACAAGGACTCACGGCAGGACATGTTCACGACTCGCGTCGAGCAATATGCCGAGGACGCGATCATCGGCGGCACACCGGGGGCGCGGGACTACTACGGCACCGATGTCCCTGTCTACCAACACATTGCCGCGTTGACGAAGCTACGCGCCGAGCACCCGGCCCTGGCAAACGGCATACAGATCGAACGGTTTGCCGCGGACGGCGAAGGCGTCTATGCGTTCTCGCGGATCGACCGGGAGAGCAACGTCGAGTACCTCGTCGCCGTCAACAACGCCAAGGATCCACAGGCGGTCAGAGTCGCGACAGCGACCCCTGGCGCGGCGTTCGCGTCCGTCTTCGGATCGGGGGAGGGCGCGACGTCAGGGACGGACGGGTCGCTCGAGATGACGGTCCCCGGGCGGGAAGCTCTGGTGCTCAAGGCGGGAGCGGCCATCCCCGCCGCACTGCATCCGCCCACCGTGACGGCGGCGGTGAAGGCCGGAAATGGGGGCCCGTTGACGGGGCAGGCCAAGCTCACCGCGGACGTCGCCCCGGGTGCGCCGGTGGAGGTGACCTTTGCCGGTCGCCCAAAGGGCACGGGGGAGTGGACGGTCCTCGGGACGGACGACAATCCGGCCTACGGCCGCTACCTCGACACCTCGGCCGTCGTGCCGGGCGACTACGAGGTGGTCGCCGTCGCCCGCACCCTGGACGGCAAGGTCGGCTATGCCTCGGCCTCCACCACCGTCGCGGCCGGTGCCGAGGGTGGCACGCAGGTCACCGCCCCCGGCAGCTACCAGGCCAAGGCCGGCTGCTCCGGGGACTGGCAACCGGACTGCACGGCAACGGCATTGACCGACCCCGACGGCGATGGCACCTACACCCTGGAACTCACGGGGTTGCCGGCAGGCGACTACGAGTTCAAGATCGCCATCGGCGGCACCTGGGACGAGAACTACGGCGGCGATGGGAAAAAGGACGGGACGAACATCTCCTTCACCGTCACCGATGGGCAGCCCGTGACGATCAGCTACGACGAGGCCACTCACCGAGCGGCGGCCGCATCCCCGTGACCAGAGTGCTCTGCGCCGGACTCGTGACCGTCGACGTGATCCACCGCGTGCGACGCGTGCCCGAGCGCAACGCGAAACTCTTCGACGACGGCCAATCCATCTCTGTCGGTGGGCCGGCGGCGAACGCTGCCCGCACGGTGGCGGCCCTCGGTGCACAGGCCCGGCTGGTCGCCGCCTATGGCGACAGCCCGGTGACGGCATTTCTGGCCGGCACCCTGGCCGACGAGGGAATCCAGTGGGTCGACCCTCTCGCGGGATCGCCCAACCCGACGCCGGTGTCGTCGGTGCTGATCGACATCGGCTCCGGCGACCGCGCGGTGATTGCGGGAGGCACCCGGACCCAGACCTATCCCCTCGCCCCTAACGAATGGCTCGACGGGGTGGATGCGGCGCTGATCGACGGGCACGGCGGTGATCTGCCCGCGGCGGTCGCCCGCGCTGCTCGGCAATGCGGCATACCAGTGGTCCTCGACGGCGGCAGTTACAAGGAGACCATGTCCGCCTACCTCGGCGATGTCGACCTCGCCCTGCTGTCCGAGGACTTCCTTGCCCCGCAGGGGGACTCGATCACGTGGGCCCTCCGCGCAGGGGCGTGGACAGCAGGCCGGTCTGCTGGGCCGGGCGCCATCGACCTCGATGGAGCGCTGGGCCGCGCGTCCATCCCCGTGCCCAGTGTGCCGGTGGTCGACACACTGGGCGCGGGGGACGTGTTGCACGGGGCGTGTGCCGCCGCGCTCGGTGCGCTCGGCGACCGCGAGCGCATTCTCGACGCCGTCAGTTTCGCCAGCCGGGTCGCAACCGCATCAGTGGGCTACCCCGGCGCTCTGGGGTGGGCCCGCGACGACCAACTCCGGGACGCGTTCCGCCGCACGCTGCGCCGACTCGGCCTCCCGCGGCACTAGCCGACCCCATGCCCGATCGCCGAGCAGGACAAGGATGGCGGGAAGCATGACGAGACGAATGATGCTGGCGTCCAAAAGAATCGCAACGGCCAACCCGACGCCCATCATCTTCATCTCGAGCATCGACAGCGTGGCGAAGATCGCGAACACCGACACCATGACCGCGGCCGCGCTGGTCACCACTCCGGCGGTGTCGCTGATGCCGTGGCGCACCGCATCGGGAGCGCTCAATCCCGACGCCGCATACTCGCGCACGCGGCTCAACACGAACACGTGATAATCCATCGAGAGCCCGACGAGGATCGTCAGCACGAAGAGCGGGACCCAGTCGATGAGGAATCCGGGGCTGGTGAACCCGAGGGCGGACTCCACATGCCCGTCCTGGAACACCAACCGCAGGACACCGAAGGCCACACCGATCGACAAGAGGTTGAGAGCCGCCGACACCAGGGCCAGCGGGAGGCTTCGGAACGCGGCGATCATCATCAGTCCGGTCAGGCACAAGACGAAGCCGATCACCCAGGGCATTCGCGTGCCCTGTCGATCCGCAAAGTCGAGCGATGCCGCTGCGCTTCCGCCGACGGCATACTCCGCGCCCGTGGCGCCGAGTGCTTTGGGTGCCAACGACTCTCGGAGGGAATCGATGGCCACCCGGGTGCGTGAGTCCTGCTCCTCGAAGGGGATGGCCACGGTCAGCTTGGTGACCGTACGGTCAGCGGAGACCGTGATGGGATCGTGGCCGAGGTCGGTGAAGGAACCTGTCGCGACGGCGTCCGTCGTCAACCTCCGCAGAGCGGCCTCGATCCCTGGTTGGTCAGCCGACGTGATGCGGGCGACCACCACGGCGGTCGTGCCCTGCGACGGGAAGGCCGAGACGATCCGGCTGAAGGTCGCGACCTGCGGTATGTCGGCCGGCAAGGTCGTCAGGTTCGCGCTGTGCAAGGACATCCCGACCGCGGGAAAGGCCAGGGCGATGGTTGCGACGAGCGACGCCACGAGAGACATCCGGGGGTGACGAAGGACCGGTGCCAAGAGCCGCCTGCTGATGCCCCCGCGGCCGATCCGTGCGTTCAGTCGCCACAGCAATGGAATTCGCGGCCGGTCGACGAAGCGGCCGAGTTTGACGAGCAGCGCCGGAAGCACCGTGAGCGATCCGAGCACCGCGACCGCGACGACGACGATGGCGCCGGTCGCCAGCGAGGTGAAGGTGGCGGCACCGACGACATACAGCCCCGCCATCGAAGCGATGACGGCCCCGCCAGAGACGAGGATCGCGTGTCCCGACGTGGCAGCGGCGATCTCCACAGCGTCGAGTGTGCGTGCACCCTTGGCGCGCTCCTCCCGTTCGCGTTTGAGATAGAAGAGTGAGTAGTCGACGCCGACGGCCATGCCGATCAGGACGATGACGGAGTTGACGGTGGGTTCTGCCGGGACGAGGTGCGAGATCGGGGCGGCCAACCCCATGGTCGCCGCCACCGAGGTGCCCGCCAGCAAGACGGGTACACCCGCGGCGATGAGAGCTCCGAAGGCAAGCAGCATCAACAGCAAAGTCATTGGGACGCTGATCAATTCGGCCGTACGCAGATCCTCGCCCACCCGGTCGGAGATCCCGTCGTCCAGGGTCAGGTCACCGGCCTGATCGATCGCGAGCCCGGGGAACTGCGTGCCGGTCGCGGCCGTCTGCGCCCGCAACGGGGCGGCATCGTCCGTGCCCTTGTCCAGGATCACGGTCACCAAGGCCGCGGACCGGTCGGCGCTCCACTCGACCGGAGCGACCGACGCGACGCCTGGGGCCCGGATCATGCGGTCGGTCAGCTCGGCTGCGGCCTGGGTGGCCTGGGCGGGGTCCAAGGCCCCGGAGCGCGCGGTGATGAGCACGCTCTCGGTCAGCGGCGCATCGATGCCGGCATCGGCGAGCATCGCGTGTGCGCGGCCGGAGTCACCGATGCCGTAGTCGGTGTCGGTCGTCGATCGGGTGGGAACGAGCATGGCAAGCGCCACGGCAAGGGCGACGAATGCGAACCATGCGCCGATGGCTCGCCACGGGTGCGTCGCACTCCAGCGTGCGGTGCGGACGGGGACGGGGACGGCGGTGAGGGTGGACATATTTCCTCCGGTTGTCGAGGCGGACGCGTCGAGCCTGCTCGCTCACGGCTCGGATGTCGGGAGCCCTGGAACCCGATGTGGAAGTGGTGCTAGCACCCCTGACGGGACCGGACGTCACGGGTGAGGATGTCCGGTATGACGTCCACTCGCCGCTCTCCTTGGCTCGCCACCGGATACGGGCTGGGCCATGTCCTGATGGTGGTGCCGTTGGCCCTGCTCGTCGCCGGCGCGAGCCTCATCGTCGGACTGTCCGTGGTGGGGCTCGGGGTGCTTCTCGTGCGACCGTTTGCACCCGCGTTGGCCGGGTTCGCGGGCGTGCACCGGCGGATGGCAGCCAGCTTCCTCGGCCGGGACCTTCCCGAGGCGCGGCTGACCCGGACCGGCGCCGGTCCGTGGAGGCAGGTCATTGCCTGGTTCGGGCAGCGCACGTTCTGGCAGCTCGTGCTGTGGCTGTTGTTCGCCGCGACCGGCGGGCTGGCCCTCTCGGCCCTCGCGGCCGGCTTGCCGTTCGGGATCATCGCGCTCGTCGCGACCGCGTTCGGCCTCTGGTCATCTGGGGAGGCACCGCTGTGGGTCTCGCTGCTCCTCTTCGCGCTCGGGATCGGCCTCGCACCCCTGTGGTGGTACTACGGCGATGTCTTCATGCGGCTGCGCACGCACACCGAGGCGGCCATCCTGCGACCGGACCCGAACGCCGTTCTAGAGCAACGCGTTGCGGATCTGACGGCCTCCCGGGCCGACACGGTCGACCACTCCGCCGCGGAACTGCGGCGCATCGAGCGCGACCTGCACGACGGGGCGCAAGCCCGGCTCGTCTCCCTCGGGATGAACCTCGGGATGGCTGCGGATCTCTTGGACCGCGATCCCGAACTCGCCCGCCAGCTGCTGCAGGAGGCCCGTCACGCCACGGGCGCGGCTCTGGGCGACCTGCGCTCGGTTGTACGCGGCATACACCCCCCCGTGCTCGCCGACCGCGGGCTCATCGGCGCGGTCCAGGCCCTCGCGCTGGACCTGCCCCTCCCGGTGACGGTCGACGCAGCCCTGCCCGGCCGGCCGGGGGCGCCGGTGGAGTCGGCAGCCTATTTCGCGGTCGCCGAGTGCCTGGCGAATGTCGTCAAGCACGCCGGCGCGCAGACGGCGTGGGTGGTCATCGCCGCGCCGAAGAACCGGTTGCGGCTCCAGGTCGGCGACGACGGCCGCGGCGGCGTCAGACTGGATCGTGGCACGGGACTCGCGGGGATTGCCCGCCGATTGGGCGCGTTCGACGGCACCATGGACATATCGAGCCCCGACGGCGGGCCGACCGTCGTGACGATGGAGGTGCCATGCGAGTGGTCGTCGCCGAGGACCACGCTCTCCTCCGGGACGGGCTGACCCGGTTGCTCACGGCCTACGGGCTGGAGGTCGCCGAGGCGTTGGACGGGACCACTGGCCTGCCGGAAGCGTTGCAGCGCAACGATGTCGACGCAGCGATCCTCGACGTCCGCCTCCCGCCCTCCTTCACCGACGAGGGGTTGCGCGCGGCAATCGAGGCCCGCCGCACCCGGCCGGGATTCCCCGTCATGGTGCTGAGCCAGTACGTCGAGCACCTGTATGCCCGTGAGCTCCTCGCCTCGGGTGAGGGGGCGGTGGGCTATCTGCTCAAGGACCGGGTCGCTGACGCGGGGGAGTTCGTCGACAGCGTGCGGCGTGTGGCGGCCGGCGGCACCGTCCTGGACCCGGAAGTCGTTGCGGCGCTGATGCACCGGCGTGGCGACGAGCCGGTCGACCGGTTGACGGAGCGGGAGCGTGAGGTGCTGGGGTTGATGGCCGAAGGGCGCTCGAATGCAGCGATCGGGCACGCCCTCTTCGTCACCGAGAAGGCCGTCGCCAAGCACATCAACAGCATCTTCACCAAGCTCGACCTGCCCGTTGATGTCGACGACAACCGCCGGGTCCTGGCCGTCCTCGCCTGGCTGAAAGTGTGACGACGACGCTCAGGCGGCGACTCGACCCTCCCGCTCGGCCCGGCGGGCCGGGACGTAAAAGATGGCGCCGAGGACGCTGACGACCCCGACGACGACCGTCGTCAGGGCGATGGACGTTCGGTCCGAGAGCCACCCCGCCACCGGGGCGATCGCGCCGTAGGCGAGGAAAGCCATCATCGAGTTCATGGACAGCACCGTCGCGCGGTTGCCTGCGCTGGCCTCGCGATGGAGTAGGGCCGCGTGCGGCGGGCCGTTGAAACCGTGAGCCGAGTAGGTGAAGAAGTAGACGGCGATCAAGGCAACCGGGCCGAGGACCAGGCCCATGACGACGACACCGAGCCCGTTGAGGAGGCGCCCGATGACCGCGGTCCGGGCGATGTCGATCCGCCTGGATGTCAACCCGGACAGCCAGGTGCCGAGGGCGAAGATCAGCCAGCCCACGGCCGCCACCGGCCCCATCAGGGCGGCCGCGCGCTGCTGGGTGCCGACCATCTCTTCCAGCCGAAGCGGCAGGAGCGATTCGAATGCGATCATCCCGATCGACCAGCACACCTCCGCGGCCATCAGGCCAAGGAGAACATGGTTGTGCCGCAACAACTTCAGGCCGTCCGCGATGACTCTCGGTGCCCCTGTGACGGACTCAGCAAGGAGCTGCCGGCGGCGGGCGCCGACGGGATGCCGGGGCGTCTCCTTCAGCAGGGTCACCACGGCGAGCACGTGGATGAGGTTGAGACCGAGGAAGCACCAGACCGACAGGTTGATGGCCGGTGCGCTCTTGATCGGATGCCACCAGATCAGGCTGCCGCCGACGAGGGAGCCGGCGGCGATCGACAGGCCGAGGACGGTGCCCTGGCGCGAGAGTTCCTGGTCGACGTCCTTGCCGGGCTCGCTCACGTGCACCTCGTCGACGAACCACGCCTCCAACGGGCCGGAGTCGAGCGCGCGGAAGATGCCCATCAGCGTCGCGGCGCCGACGAAGGCCCAGAACGAATGGGCGACGACATAGGCGTAGGCCGTGATGACGTTGACGACGGCCGCGGCGATATACACGGCCCGCCGCCCGAAGGCGTCGGCGAAGCCGCTCGTCGGCAGTTCGAGGGCGAAGGTGACGATGCCCGAGGCCGCGGCATACGTCAGTGCCTGCGTGGTGGTCAGGCCACGGCCAGTCGCCAGGAGGACGAAGATCCCGACGATCACACCGACGGGGAACCACCGAGTCACCGTCAGGATGTAGAAGACGCGCCGCGCCTTTGCGCCGGACTCATGGTGGGCGGTGTGGTCGTCTCCATGGTCGTCACGCGCGGGGGGCCTTCTCCATGTCGACCGGATAGAAGACCAGATAGGTCGCGATTCGCTTGGCGTCCGGATTGCCCTGTCCCACGCGTCGATAGCGGTCCACCACCTCGCCGATCTCCGCGTGCAGTGCGCGCAACTGGTCGGCCGTCACCAACACGGTGTCGTCGTTCATGCTCGCCCGGTCGCGCCATACCGCCGGCCACCCCTGCCGGACATCGAGCCATCGCCCGAACTTCTCGGTGAAATGCTTCAGCCAGTCCCGCTCCAACCAGCCAAGAGCCGTCGCGGCGTCCTCGTCCTCGGAAAAGTCACTACTCACGTACTGGGTCGCTTCGGAGGCGGCTGCCCACAGGCGGGATTTGCCATCGCCCTCGCCCGTGTCGACGACCAGGCCAACTTCGGCGAGCTTTCGCAGGTGGTATGACGTGGCCCCCGAGTTCGTCGACAGCACCTTGGCCAGGGCGGTCGCGGTCGAGGGACCGTGCAGCCGCAGCGCGCCGACGAGGCGCGAGCGCAGGGGGTGCGCGAGCACCTTGACGGAGGTGGAGTCGAGCCGGATATAGGAGGCCGAGTCGGTCATAGATTGCATACTACTTGTGCACAATTCCTTTGCACAAGTAGTATGCAAAGAATGTATGGAGGCGCGTTTGCGCAGGTCAAGTGGGCGGCGGAGGGCTGAAAGGCGGATTTGGGGCGTAGGCGTGCCGCCCGTAGAATTGATGGTTGTCGTGCCGTGCGCCCCTGGTGGGCGACCTCACCCGCCCGACGGGAGCACGCGGCATACCACGCCCTATCCGAAGCGTAAGTAAAGGCAAGACTTTGCGTACCTACACCCCCAAGGCGGCGGAGATCACCCGTCAGTGGCACGTCATCGACGCCACCGACGTCGTGCTCGGCCGGCTCGCCAGCCAGACGGCTGCGCTCCTGCGCGGCAAGCACAAGGCGACCTTCGCCCCGCACGTCGACACCGGCGACTTTGTCATCATCATCAACGCCGACAAGGTGGCCCTCACCGGCGCCAAGCTGCAGCAGAAGCGGGCCTACCGCCACTCCGGCTACCCGGGCGGCCTGAAGTCCGAGACCTACGCCCAGCTGCTCGACCGCGACCCGGCCAAGGCTGTCGAGAAGGCCGTCCGCGGCATGCTGCCCAAGACCACCCTCGGTCGCCAGCAGCTGAGCAAGCTGAAGGTCTACGCCGGTGCCGAGCACCCGCATACGGCCCAGAAGCCGGTCCCCTACACGATCTCCCAGGTCGCGCAGTAACGGCGCGGATCTCCCGACAAGACAAGGATTTTCACAGCCGTGACTGACACCACCTACGACCACGACGAGGACGTCGAGCTCACCGAGTACACCTCGGAGTCCGAGGGTCCCGTCTCCGACGAGCCGGCGCGCAAGCCCACCGCCTCCGCCCCCGGCGCCGGCACCGGCCGCCGCAAGCAGGCCATCGCCCGGGTGCGCATCGTCCCCGGCACCGGCGAGTGGACCATCAACGGTCGCACCCTGGAGAACTACTTCCCCAACAAGGTGCACCAGCAGATCGTCAACGAGCCGCTGGCCGTTCTCGAGCTCGACGGCGCCTATGACGTCCTCGTGCGCGTGCACGGCGGCGGCCCCTCCGGCCAGGCCGGCGCCGTGCGCCTCGGCGTTGCCCGCTCCCTCAACGGCGTCGACGCGGAGCTCAACCGCCCGGCGCTGAAGAAGGCCGGCTTCCTCACCCGGGACGCCCGCGTCCCCGAGCGCAAGAAGGCCGGTCTGAAGAAGGCCCGCAAGGCGCCGCAGTACAGCAAGCGCTGATCTTCAGCACCGAAAGACGCGGTCCTCGCTTCGGCGAGGGCCGCGTCTTCGGTTTCTGGACACCAGGTGTGCTGGGCATCACGGCTGTCGGCTACGCCACGCCGCCAGCGCCAGCACCAGGCATACAGGCGCCCAGCCATAGCGCTCGAATCCGCTGGGCGACAACGCATTCACGACTGCACCGACCGTCGCCACCGAAGTCAGCCCGACGTGCAACAGCCACCGTGGCCGACGGCGCCACGAGGGGGCGCGGGCGACGGCGGCCGCCGCCAGGGCCCAGGCGACACACGCACACCCCGAGGCAACCCGCAACGGGCCGGGCAGCACGCCCGAATGGTGCCCACCCCAGGCCGCCGCGCCCCACGGCATACCGGCTGCCAGTCCCGCGTGGAAAGCGCTCACGACGCCGAGCACGCCCACCGACACATATCTGGCAGATATCATGAATCATATCTAGCAGATAGCATGGCGCGATGTCACGTCGCCCGCAGACGGAAATTGCCATCCTCGGTGCCCTGTCCATCGGCCCCATGACGGGATACGAGCTGCGCGCTGCCATCACCGACGTCCTCGGAGACTTCTGGCACGAGAGCTTCGGCCAGATCTATCCGACGCTCGCCACGCTCGAGGAGAGCGGCTCCGTGCGCCGGGCGACCCCGGGGCGGACCTCCGGGAGCCGTTTCGAGATCACGAGCGCCGGCCGGGCCGTGCTGCGCGAGCGGCTGGCCGAACCGCATACCGCGCCTCCGCCCCGGAATGCGCTGTTGCTGCGCCTGTTCTTCGGAAGCGAGCTTCCGCCAGGGCGCGCCGCGGAGTTGCTTCGGGCCGAAATCGACCGAGCCACAACGGCATTGGGGCGATTCGCCGCGATCCGGGCCGAGGTGGTGGCGGAGCCCGAGAGCGAGGCGCGCACCTTTCGCTCGCTCACCTTGTCCTACGGCGAGCATCACGCGCGCGCTCACCTGACGTGGGCCAGGGAGGCGCTCGCCGCCCTACCGCAGGACGTCTAGCCGCTCCACCCAGCCGTCCGCCTCGCGCCGGCGGCACGGGTCCGCAGCCGCCGAGATCAGCACGAGTGCACCTCGTGACACCGAAATGGGTGACGCCCGGATGAGCGGTTGGTGGCGCGGTGGCATACGGGCAGTAGCTCGCGGCGGACTACCATTCTTGGGGCCTCCCCACCGGGCGGCCGAAACCGATCCCCCAGCGGAAGGCCACTCATGGCACGTCTCTTCGGCACCGACGGCGTTCGCGGCCTGGCGAACAAGGACATCACGGCCGAGCTGGCGTTGGGACTGTCCGTCGCGGCGGCGCACGTGCTCGGCGAGCCCGCGCGCGCCGCCGGCCGCAAGCCG
>NZ_HG764815.1:950419-974841 GCF_001050535.1 Nostocoides australiense Ben110
CCGCCGATGTGGCCCTCCGGGATGTCGGCGGCCCGACCGGACAGCAGCGGCAGCGCAGGATCCCACGTGGTGCCGTCGCGTTCGTCCTTGCGCTTGCGCGCGATGGCCGAAAGCGCTTCGAGGACAACACG
Organism: Nostocoides australiense Ben110; assembly: GCF_001050535.1. Taxonomy (GTDB): domain Bacteria; phylum Actinomycetota; class Actinomycetes; order Actinomycetales; family Dermatophilaceae; genus Nostocoides_A; species Nostocoides_A australiense. The sequence goes on from NZ_HG764815.1 coordinate 950,551, forward strand.
ATTCGCCAGGGCAGCAGTGATGTCGGCGTGATCGTAGGGCGGGCTGACCTCGACGACGTCGACGCCGCAGACGGGCACTTCGAGGCAAATGCGCCGGACGGAGTCGAGCAACTCGCGCGCCGAGAGGCCACCAGGCTCGGGCGTGCCGGTGCCCGGCGCGTGCCCGGGATCGCAGACGTCGATGTCGACGGAGAGGAAGACGCCTTCGCACTCGTCGGTCGCGATGGCGAAGGCCTCGGTGAGGCATTCCCCGAGGCCGCGGTGGACGATCTCGGTCATTTCGTAGGAGCGCATGTTCTGCTGTGCCATCCAGTCGAGCGTCTCCGGTGGCGGCCAGTAGCCGCGCAACCCGATCTGCAGGAAGCGGTCGCCGCGCAACGCCCCGGACTCGATGAGCCGGCGCATCGGCTGCCCGTGCCCCCACAGGGAGCCGAACTCGATGTCGCCGGTGTCCGCGTGGGCGTCGAAGTGGATCATCGACACCCGTCCCTGCCCGATGACGTTCGCGCACCCCTTGGCATCGGGGAAGGCGATGGAGTGGTCGCCGCCGAGGACGATCGGAATCGCCCCTGCCGCAACGACTTTGGTCACCGCCGCTTCCAGGGCCGGCAGCGCCGTCTCGATGTCTCCGGAATACATCTCGACATCTCCCGCATCCAGGACACGCAGGTCCTGCAGACCGTCGGTGCGCAGCGCCAACGAGGGACGCGACCCGTCGTGCGGGAGGTAGTCGGTCATCCGGATCGCCTGCGGGCCGAAGCGGGTGCCTGGCCGGTGCGACGTGCCCCCGTCGAACGGTGCGCCGAGAATCACGATGTCGGCCCAGGCATAAGACGCGGGATCGTCCAGATCACACCGATCCACGCCGAGGAAGGTGATGTCCGGACCGAACTGCGCGCCATAGCGACCCATGGCGGCATCCTACGGAGGTGGCCCGCGTCACTCAGCCCGACCTTGGCTGATCCGACTGTGGCCCGAGAGTAAAATTGGTCATGGCCGGACACCCCGGCCGTGGGCTCCATCGAAGTAGTCCTGAAACCTGGGACGAAAGGCCAGTAATGAACCTCAGTGACGTCATCCGCCCGAATCTCGACAATATCGTCGTTGAAGCGGCAGCAGTGGTGGATGCCGCGGGACTGCCGCACTACATGTCGCTCGATCCGCAGGGTGTGAAGCTGCGCCTGCGCGAGTTGGCGGAAGCCATGCTCAAGAGCGTCGAAACCGGCGAGCCGGTGCATTTCGCATCGCACGCCCAATCAATCGCCCACGACCGCTTCCTCGCGGGCGTTCACATCGAAGAACTGCTGACCACCTTCAACGCCCTGGAGACCGCCCTCTGGGAGAACGTCGTCAAGGTGGCCCCCACCGAGGACGTCGTCGCCGACCTCGGACTGATCGGCTCGATCATCGGCGCCGGCAAGGACCAGGTGGCCAGTTCGTATGTCGAGATGGCCACTCAGCGGCATACCCACGGCCTCGACATGAGTCACCTCCACGAGGCCCTCTAGTCACTCCGCCGGTAGTCACTCCACCGGCAGGCACTCCGCCTGCGCCGCAACAGCGTAGCCCCCGACACCCGGTATGGGTGGCGGGGGCTTCGGCGTGGTGACGACTACTTCTCCTCGATGCCCCAGGCCGAGCCGTAGCCCTCGGGCTGCGGAGCGGCCAGGAGTTCGAGGAAGGGTTCGGCCTGGAAGGCCTCGGGACCGAGGACGCCGGAACCGGCCCAGGTGCCGTTCGCGAGGAGTTCCAGCGCGACGATCGGATTGATCGCGGTCTGCCAGACGATGCATTGGGCGCCGTACTCGCGCATCGTCACCTCGTTGTCGGCCACGTGATAGAGGTAGGTCGAGCGTGGCCGGCCATCCTTGCCCGTGCCCGTCACGTGGACGCCGGCGCAGGTCTTGCCCGTCAGCTGCGGGCCGATCGTCGCGGGGTCGGGCAGCACGGCAGCCACGATGTCCCGGGGAGCGACCTGCACCCCCTTGATTGTGATCGGGTCGGTCGAGTCGAGCCGAAGTGCGTTGAGCGCCTTGAGGATCGAGATCATCTGCTCGCCGAGGCCGTACTTGAACGTGACCCGCTTGGCGTCGAGCCAGCGCGGCATGAGCAGCACTTCCTCGTGCTCGACCTGCACACACTCCACCGACCCGATGCCCTCGGGGAAGTCGAACACCTCGGGCTCGCTGAATGGCGGCAGCGTGAAGAAGCCCGCCTCGAGCGAACCGCCCTTCTCGGCGCGCTCCTTCTCCCACACCACCGGCGGGTTGAGGCACTCCTCGATGATGGTCCACATCGAGAACCCGGGCGCGAACGCTTCGGAGCCGTCGGGGCCGAAGTAGGCGAGGTTGGCGCCGTCGCGGGTGCCGAGTTCGTCGATCTCGGAGAAGAGGTTGTCCTGGGCGTAGCGCGCGAAGACGTCGGACAGCCCCGGCTCGACACCGATCCCGACAAGCGCCAGCTTGCCCGCCTGCTCCCAGTCGTGCGCCTTGGCGAACTGCTCGTCGCCGAGCTTGACGTGCGTCATCGCGAACGGCTTGTCCGGGTGCCGGTTGGAGAGGGACATGGCCATGTCCAGATAGTTCGCGCCGGCCGCCAAACACCCGTCGAAGACCGGCATGACGAACCGCGGGTCGACCGCGTTGAGCACGTGCGTCGCACCTGTCAGCCGGATCATGGCGGCGACATTCTCGGCATCGGAGGCATCGACGCCGACGGCGTGGAATCGTCGCTCGCCGGGGCGGCGCTCTTGGACCGCCGAGACGGTGCGCTGGGCACGCTCCACGTCGTAGTCGGCGACGACGAAGACATCGAAGAAGTCCCGTTCGACGGCGATCTTTGCTGCGGCGTCACCGACGCCCCCGGCGCCGATCATCAACACCCGCATGGGTTTTCACTTCCTTGCTCGGGCTCCGGTTCGCCCTTGTCTGGATCACGTCGACGCTCTGGGGGCCGGCCCCCAGGGGCCGCTACTTCGGCTTGCGCGCGTTCCCGATCACCTGGCCGAGCACCACGAGGAGCACGGCGATGACGAACATCGAGAAGCCGATGACATTGGCCTGCGCCGGGATCCCGCGCAGGTAGGAGACATAGACGAACTTGGGGAAGGTGGTCTCCGAACCGGACACGAAGTTGGTGATGATGAAGTCGTCGAAGGACAAGGAGAAGGCGAGCATCGCCGCGCCGACGATGCCGGGCAGCACCAACGGGAAGGTGACCTTCCAGAAGGTCGAACCCGGACCGGCATACAGATCCTGAGCCGCCTCCTCCAGGCGCGGGTCAAGGCTCTGCAAGCGGGCCTTGACGGTCACGACGACGAAGCTGATGCAGAACATGATGTGGGCAATGACGATCGTCCAAAATCCCAGTCGCAGACCGACATTGGAGAATCCTTGGACGAAGATCGTGAGCAGGCTGGCGCCGAGGACGATCTCGGGCGTCGCCATCGGGATGAACGTCAGCAGATTGCCCGTGCCACGCCCGACGAACTTGTATCGGACCAGCGCGAACGCGAGGAGCGTGCCCAGCACGGTCGCCGCCAAAGTGGCGATGGCGCCGATCTCCAGGGACTTGACCAGCGAGTCGCAGACCCCGGGCGCCCCGCACGGATTCTGCCAGTGCTTGAGCGTCGGGCTGCCCTCGGGGTTCCACGTGATATTCGACTTGCGGTAGTTGTTGAACGAGAAGACGAAGGTGTAGGCCACCGGCACGAAGAGATAGAGCAGCACGAAGACCGCGACGATCAGCGCGAAGCGATTGGCGAACCACGCCTGGATCCGCCGTCCGGTCGAGGGGCGGTATGCCGTGCCTTGGGTCGCGGCGCTCACAGCAGTTCCTCCGTCCCGAACTTGCGGACATACACGAAGACCAGGGCCAGGATCAGCGCCATCAACGTGAAGGAGAGCGCGGCCGCCGTGGGGTACCCACCGGGCACCTTGAAGAACTGGCTCTCGATGACATTGCCGACCATCTTGGTGCTACGGTCGGAGCCGAGGAGTTCGGCGTTGACATAGTCACCCGCCGCGGGGATGAAGGTCAGCAGCGTGCCCGCGAGGACGCCCGGCATGCTCATCGGCAAGGTCACGGTCCGGAAGGTCGTGAAGCCGTTCGCGTACAGGTCGCCACCGGCCTCGATGATGCGCGGATCGGCCCGCTCGAGCGAGGCATAGATGGGAAGCACCATGAAGGGCAGGAAGTTGTAGGTCAGCCCCGCGACGACGGCCATCCATGTCTCGGTGATATGCCCACCAGGCAGGACGTGGAGGAAGTTCAGCGTCTTGGCGACCGGGCCCTCGTCGGCGAGGATCTGCCGCCACGCGATGGTGCGCAGGATGAAGCTGGTGAAGAACGGCGCGATGATGCAGATCATCATCAGACCGCGCCAGCGGCCGGCCTTGAACGCCATCGCATAGGCGAGCGGATAAGCCAGACAGAAGGCGAAAAAGGTTGCCAGGCCGGCAAATAGCAGCGATCTGCCGAAGTGCGGGGCGAACTCCGTCAGCGCCGACCAATAGTTCTTGAAGTTCAGATCGCGGTAGTAGTAGCCGGGATAACCCGGGAACTTCGACTGCAGGCTGACGGTGAAGAGCTGGACCAGCGGGACGACGAAGAAGACGATGAGCCACAACATGCCGGGCAGCAGCAGCAGGTACGGCATCCAGCTGCCGCGTTTGGCCGTATCCGGACCGGCCGGGGCGCCCTGCCCCGCACCGATGTGGGCGAGGGCGCTCACGAGACGGTGTCCCGCGGCATATCGACGGGATCTCCGAGGACCGGCCCCGCCGGGATCTCGGCACCCTCCGCGGCTACCGCGAAGGCGTGCGCCGGATCCCATTCGATCCAGACCGGGTCGCCGGGCTTGAGGTCGATCGGGTCGACGTCGAGATTCTGCTCGTAGACCGACCAGGTCGCGCCACTGGCGACCTGGACCAGATACTGCGTGGCCACCCCGATGAACGACACGTCGACAACGGTTGCCTTCATGTCGTCGCCGAGGGCAACCTTGCGGGTGCGGTCGATGACGTCGTGACTGTCACGCGCCAGGTGGACCTTCTCGGGACGGACCCCGAAGAGGATGTCGCCGCTGTCGACTGCAGAACGCGCAGCGGGGATCTTCACGGTAGAGCCGTGCACGTCGGCGACGAAGAAGTCGCCGTCCCGGCCGGTGATGCGGCCATGGCCGAGGTTGGACTGGCCGACAAAGTTGGCGACGAAGGCGGTCTTGGGCAGGTCATACATCTGGGCCGGCGGGCCCATCTGCTCGATGCGTCCGTGGTTCATGACCGCGACCGTGTCGGCCATCGTCATGGCCTCCTCCTGGTCGTGGGTGACGTGGATGAAGGTCAGGCCGACCTCGGTCTGGATGCGCTTGAGTTCGACCTGCATCTGCCGGCGCAACTTCAGGTCGAGGGCACCGAGAGGTTCGTCGAGGAGGAGCACTTCGGGCCGGTTGACCAGCGCCCGGGCCACGGCGACGCGCTGTTGCTGACCGCCGGACAACTGCGCCGGCTTGCGCGCCGCGAGGTGGGGCAACTGCACCAGTTCGAGCGCCTCGTCGGCCATCCTCGTCGCGTCCTTTTGACCGCGTCGCTTGGGCCCGAACGCGACATTGTCGCGCACCGTCAGGTGCGGGAAGAGGGCGTAGGACTGGAAGACGGTGTTGACCGGACGCTCATACGGCCGCGACCCCGTCAGGTCGGTATCGCCGATGAGAATCCTGCCGCGCGTGGGCTGTTCGAGCCCGGCGACCATCCGCAGGGTGGTGGTCTTGCCACAACCCGATGGCCCGAGGAGTGCGAAGAAGGACCCGCGCGGGACGCTGAGGGTCAGATCGTCGACGGCGGTGAAATCCCCGAACTCCTTGGTGACATTCTCGATCCGCAGATCTCCCGTGGCCTCTCGGAAGCCGGCCATCAGTTGCCCACCACCTTTGCCCACTCGGCGCTGTAATCGGCGTCTTCTTGCGCCGTCAGCGCGCGGAAGCCTTGGATGTTGTTCTTGGTCAGATAGTCCTCGCTGGGGAAGATGAAGGGCGACTGGGCGAGTTCCTCGTCGATCTTCTCCATCTCCTGCTTCGCGCCCACGACGGGACACACGTAGTTGACCCACGCGGCGACCTCGGCGGCGACCTTTGGGTCGTAGTAGTAGTTCATCAGGGTCTCGGCATTGCGCCGGTGCGTGGAGGTGATCGGCACCATCATGTTGTCCGACCACAAGGTGCCACCGGATTCGGGGATGGTGAACTCCCAGTTGTCGTTCTCGGTCTCGGCCCGCAGGATGAACAGGTCACCGCTCCAGACGATCCCGGCCAGCGCGTTCCCGCTCTTGAGGTCGTTCAAGTAGGAGTTGCCCTTGATCCGGCGGATGTACCCGTCGGAGACGAGCTGGTTGAACTTCTCGATGGCCTTGTCGTATTCGGGCTTGCCCCAGTTGCCGGCGATGTCGACACCCTGCCACTGCATGATCAGCCCCAGAGTGTCGCGCATCTCGGACAGCACGACGATCTTGCCCCTCAGCTCGGGGGTGAAAAGATCGTCGAGAGTCTTCAGCTCCTTGCCGACGCGTTCCTTGTCGTAGCCGATGCCGGCGAAGCCGGACTGCCAGGTCAAGGAGTAGTTGCGGCCGGGGTCGAAGGAGACCTCCTTCAACGGGGGCAACAGGTTGCCGGCGTTCGGCATCTGGATCAGCTCCAGCGGCTGGACCAGCTGGTCGCGGATCATCCGGTTGGCCATCCAGTCGGTCAAGGTGATGATGTCCTTGCCGATGTCCTGCTTGGCCTCCAACTGCGGCCGGACCTTGCTCACGTAGGAGTCGTTGTCGTCGATGTCCTCGGTATAGGTCGCCTTGATCCCGGTCTCCTTGATGAAGGCCTCCAGGGTCGGGTAGGTCTTCCCCTCGTCGTCCATGTCGAGGTATGCGGTCCAGTTGGCCCAGTTGACGACCTTCTCCGTGGCGGAGACGTCGGTCGGCAGCTTGACCGCCCGCCGGCCGGTGGCTTCGGTGGTGCGCAGGCGGTCAAGGCCGCGGCGCCGGCGCCCATAGCGCTGGCGGACAGCAGGGACCGCCGGCTCAGGGAGGAGGCCCGGGCGGAGCGGATCAGGGCGCGGACAGCAGGATCCGACGGGGGTATGCGGCGCGGCACAGGGAGCCTTTCGTGCGGTGTTGGTGCGTCAGGAGTCGAGGTTCGCCATGACGTGCTTGATGCGGGTGTAGTCCTCGAGTCCGTACATCGACAGATCCTTGCCGTAACCCGACTTCTTGTAGCCGCCGTGCGGCATCTCGGCAACGAGGGGAATGTGGGTGTTGATCCACACACAGCCGAATTCCAGGGCCTTGCTCATGCGCATGGCGCGCCCGAAGTCCTTGGTCCACACCGACGACGCCAGACCGTAGTCGACGCCATTGGCGAAGGCGATCGCCTCGGCTTCGTCGGTGAACTTCTGGACCGTGATGACGGGTCCGAAGATCTCGTTCTGGATGGCCTCGTCGTCCTGACGCAGCCCGGCGAGGACGGTGGGTTCGAGGAAGTAGCCGTCGCCCATGGAGGAGATCCGGTTGCCGCCGGCCGCGACATTGGCGTGGCCCGGCAGTCGCTCGATGAAACCGCTGACGTGCTCGAGCTGGCGGGCGTTATTGACCGGCCCGAAGAGCGCGTCCGCGTCGTCCGGCATACCGACCTTGGCGCTGGACTTGGCGTAATCCGCAAGTGCTGCAACGAAATCGTCGTGGATGCCCGGCGCGACCAGAACCCGCGTGGCCGCCGTGCAGTCCTGCCCGGCGTTGAAATAGCCGGCGATTGCGATGCCCTCGACCGCGGCCTCGATGTCGGCGTCGTCGAAGACGACGACCGGCGCCTTGCCGCCCAACTCGAGGTGCACCCGCTTGACCTGTTGGCTGGCGCTCTCGGCGACCTGCATACCGGCCCGCACCGATCCGGTGATCGCGACCAGGCCGGGGATCGGGTGCTCGACGAGTGCCTTGCCCGTCTCCCGGTCGCCGGTGATGACGTTGAAGGTGCCGGCCGGCAGGAACTCGCTCGCGATCTCGGCGAGCAACAGGGTCGTCTCCGGAGTGGTGTCACTGGGCTTGAGGACAACCGTGTTGCCCGCGGCGAGGGCGGGGCCGATCTTCCAGACCGCCATCATCATCGGGTAGTTCCACGGGGTGACCTGCCCGACCACGCCGATCGGTTCGCGCCGGATCCAGCTGGTCATGCCCTTCATGTACTCACCGGCGGCCTTGCCTTCGAGGACGCGGGCGGCACCGGCGAAGAAGCGCAACTGGTCGAGCATCGGCGGGATCTCTTCGCTCGCCGTCAGGGCGTGCGGTTTGCCGGTGTTCTCCGACTCGAGCGCGATGAACTCCTCCGCCCGGGCCTCGATGGCGTCGGCGAACTGCAGGAGGGCCTGCTGGCGCTCGCTCGGAGTCGTCTGGCCCCACTCCTCGAAGGCCGTGGCCGCGCTGCGGTATGCCGCGTCGACGTCCTCCGCGGACGAGACGGGCGCGCTGGCCACGACCGCGCCGGTGCTCGGGTTGATCACCTCGCTGCGGGCATCACTGCGGGCATCGACGAAGGCGTTGCCGATGAAGTTCTTCAGGTCGCGCGGGCTGCTCACGAGCTCTCTCTCCGGGAGTCGACGGATCGTCACCATTGACGGCTGAGCGCACTCTAGTTCGTCGGGCGCACGGGCGAACAGGCCCGCAGCCCGAGAACGGCGAGATTTAACGCAGCCGATACAGAAGACCCGCATGCACGACGGATTCCGTCGTAAAAGGGGGTTGATCGGCATCGAATCGTGGGCAATGATGCCGGTATGCCACGTGCCGCCCGGTCCGGACCGCCGCGGCTGGACGATGTCTCCAAGCGCATCATCGAACTGCTCCAGGACGACGGGCGCGCGTCCTACGCCACCATCGCCAAGGCGGTCGGCCTCTCGGAGGCCGCGGCCCGTCAGCGAGTCCAGCGCCTGCTCGAGAGCGGGGTGATGCAGATCGTGGCGGTCACCGATCCGCTGAATGTGGGATTCACCCGGCAGGCGATGATCGGCATCCGGGTCAGCGGCGAGCTGGCGCCGGCGGCCGACGCGCTGGCCGGCCTCGCGCAGGTCGCCTATGTCGTCACGACCGCCGGGAGTTTCGACCTGCTCTGCGAGGTCGTCTGCGAGGACGACGACGAACTGCTCGACCTGGTCGGCAGGGAGATCCGCACCCTGCCCGGCGTCGTCTCCACCGAGACCTTCGTCTATCTCAAACTCAACAAACAGCACTACAACTGGGGAACCCGATGACCATCTATCCCGCCGAAGTCTGGGAGCCCAGCTCCGACCGGCATACACCGACCGGTGCCCTCTATTCGCAGGCGGCCCGTGACCACCTCTGGATGCATTTCACCAGGCACTCAGTCTTCGAGGACCCCTCCGACGGCGGGCTCGGGCATACGGTCCCGATCATCGTTCGCGGTGAGGGACATCGGATCTGGGACGACCGCGGCAACGAATACATCGACGGGCTCGCCGGCCTCTTCGTCACCAACGTCGGTCACGGACGCACCGAGATCGCCGACGCCATGGCCGCGCAGGCGCGCGAACTCGCCTTCTTCCCGCTGTGGTCGTATGCCCACCCGCGGGCCATCGAGCTGGCCGAGCGGCTCGCCTCCCACGCCCCCGGCGACCTCAACCGCGTCTTCTTCACCACCGGCGGCGGCGAGGCCGTCGAGACAGCGTGGAAGCTGGCCAAGCAGTACTTCAAGCTCGTCGGCAAACCGACCAAGCACAAGGTCATCTCCCGCTCGATCGCCTATCACGGCACCCCGCAGGGGGCCCTGGCGATCACCGGCATACCCGCGGCCAAGATTCCCTTCGAGCCGCTCGTGCCTGGCGGCTTCCGCGTGCCCAACACCAATATCTATCGCGCGCCGGAGCACCTGCGTGACGACGAGAAGGCGTTCGGGCGCTGGGCCGCCGACCGCATCGAGGAGGCGATCCTCTTCGAGGGGCCGGACACGGTCGCGGCTGTCTTTCTCGAGCCCGTGCAGAACTCGGGCGGGTGCTTCCCCCCACCGGCCGGATACTTCGAGCGGGTGCGCGAGATCTGCGATCAGTACGACGTGCTGCTCGTCTCCGACGAGGTCATCTGCGCATTCGGGCGCATCGGATCGATGTTCGCGTGCACCGACTTCGGCTACGTCCCCGACATCATCACCACGGCCAAGGGCGTGACCTCCGGCTACGCGCCGCTCGGCGTGATGATCGCCCACGATCGCCTGTTCGAGCCGTTCCGTTCCGGCACAACACTTTTCCCGCATGGCTACACGTGGGGTGGACACCCTGTCTCGTGCGCGGCCGCCATGGCGAACCTCGACATCTTCGAACGCGAGGGGCTCACCGATCACGTCAAGCGGAACGCCCCGGCCTTCCGGGCGACGCTGGAGAAGCTGCTCCACCTGCCCCTGGTCGGCGACGTCCGCGGTGCCGGCTACTTCTACGGCATCGAGTTGGTCAAGGACAAGGCGACCCGGCAGACCTTCGACGACGGCGAGGCCGAGCGGCTGCTGCGCGGCTACCTGTCCAAGGCGCTCTTCGACGCCGGGATCTATTGCCGCGCAGACGATCGCGGCGACCCGGTCATCCAGCTCGCCCCGCCGCTGACGATCGGGCAGGCCGAGTTCGACGACATCGAGTCCCGCCTCCGCTCGGTCCTGAGCGAAGCGCCGGATCATCTCTGACCTACCGCCACTGACCTGTCAGCTGTGACCTGGCACCTGTGACCTGGCACCTGTGACCTGGCACCGATGAGCGAGCTGCGCCCGACGGGCTTTCCCTTGTGGTGGGAGGGGTATGCCGCGCCCTCACCCGCCGCTGTCCCGCCTGCCGAGGCGTTGCCTTCGCAGGCGGACGTGGTCATCGTCGGAGGCGGCTTCACCGGCTTGTGGACCGCGTACTACCTCCTTCGCGATGCCGCCCACCTGTCCGTGCTCGTGCTCGAGGCCGAGCACGTCGGCTTCGGTGCGAGCGGCCGCAACGGCGGTTGGGTCTCTGCGCTCTTTCCGCTCGGAGCCGACGCCCTGGCGGCCCGGCACGGGGCGTCGCCGACGCGTGCCTTGCTGAGCGAGCTGCGGCATACCGTCGATGAGGTCGGCGATGTCATTGCCGCAGAAGGGATCTGCGAGGCCGGTTATGCCAAGGGCGGCACCCTCTGTCTCGCGCGCAACGCCGCGCAGGTCGCCCGGGCAAAGGCCGACGTCGCCGCGGGAGCGGTGTGGGACACCGGCACGCTCTGGTTGTCGAGCCCGGAGGCCACGGAACGTCTCGCCGCCACGCAGATCCTCGGCGGCACCTGGAACCCGCACTGCGCACGCATCCAGCCGCGGGCCTTGGTCGAGGGCCTGGCGGCGGCGGTGCGAGCCCGCGGCGGGCGGATCGCCGAAGGGGCGCGAGTCGCTTCGGCGGCGCCGGGGGTGGTGACGCTGAGCGATGGGACTCGCATCCGCGCCGGCCATGTCATCCGGGCGACCGAGGCCTACACGGCCGGGCTTGCCGGCCTGCGGCCGCGGCTCGCGCCGGTCTATTCGCTGATGGTCGCGACCGAGCCGCTGCCGCACAGCACGTGGGCTGAGATCGGGCTCGCGCAGCGCGAGGTCTTCAGCGACTACCGGCACGTGATCGTCTACGGACAGCGCACCCTCGATGACCGTCTCGCTTTTGGCGGACGGGGTGCGCCGTATCACTGGGGTTCGGCGATTCGCCCCGGATTCGACCAGGACGCAACGGTTTTCGCACTGCTGCGCGCGGCCCTACGAGAGCTCCTCCCCCAGCTGGGCGATGTGACGTTCACGCACGCGTGGGGCGGGCCACTCGGCATACCGCGGGACTGGCACCCCAGCGTCGGGTATGACGCGTCCGCCCGCGTCGGGTGGGCGGGCGGGTATGTCGGCGACGGCGTCGCCGCCACCAACCTCGCCGGCCGCACTCTGGCCGATCTCGTGACGAACCGGCGTAGCCCGCTCACGGCCCTGCCCTGGGTGAACCACCGCTCGCCCTCCTGGGAACCGGAGCCCCTGCGCTGGCTCGGCGTCAACGCCGGCCTGCGCCTGGCCGCCCTTGCCGACGCCGAGGAAGCCCGCACCGGCCGCCCCGCCCGCTTGGCCCGCCTCCTCTCCGCCCTCATCGGTCACTGACCCGGCCCAACCCGTCACCACCTACACTTCGGCGCATGGTCGACCAGGCGGTTCTGCGCGCGTATTGGAGTCACCGCCAGGGGTTGGACGGGTCCCTGGCCGGCGCGGACAGCGCCACGGTGCTCGAGCGCGTCGGATGGGCCCGCTCGGAGGGGATCGTGGACCGGAGACGGCTCATCGGGCTGTGGGACTTCGACCCCGAGGCTGAGGAGGTCGTGTGGTCCCCCATCACCGACCTCACTTCGGTACAACGGAAAGCTAAGCTGGCCGCGGTGGAGCGGACGGCGGCATACGTCCGGGACGACCTCGGCGACAACCGCGGGATGTCGCTCGACTCCCCCAAGAGCCGCCAGCCGCGGCTCGCTGCACTGCGGGAGCACTCCCGATGATGAGCAGCCGCCATCCCGAGCCCGGGATCGAGGTGGAGTCGACCGAAGAGTTGGATGCCCTTTTGGCGCAGGGCATCTCGCCGCGCCGGCTGCGCCTGCAAGACCTCGACCTGACGGGCTACACCGGGCTCGACTCCCGGACCGACCTCGACGAGCTGGTCGTCCTCGGCGGCCGCCTCTCCCCCTCGCTCGACGCACACTTACGCGCGCACGGCGCCATCGTCTTCCCCGACGACCCCGACGCCACACCGGTCCGCCCCTACCGCGCCCACCTCTATACGGCAGAGGAACTGTATGCCGGGCTCGTGGACGGCTATGCGGAGACCACGGATGCGCTCGCCTACGACTGGTATCAGAACAGTCAGCGCCATCCCGACGTCTTTTCCGCTCTGCTGCAAGCGATTCACGACGACTCGATCTCGGATGCCCTGGCCGAGTTCGTCGACGGTCACGCGGTGGTCGGGGTGATGGGCGGCCACGCACTCCAGCGGGGCACGGCGGCATACGCTGTCGCAGCGCGCCTCGGCTTCCACCTTGCCGAGCACGGGTTCCTCGTCGTCACCGGCGGTGGGCCGGGGGCGATGGAGGCGGCGAACCTGGGGGCGGCGGCATACGGCGCCGACCAACTCGACGCGGCCCTGGCGATCGTCGCCGAGGTGCCGAGCTTCGTGCCCGACATCGGCGCGTGGGCGGATGCGGGGATGCGGGCGAAAGCCGTGCTGCGGCCGGTGAGCGGACAGCCCGTGCCGCGCAGCCTCGGCATACCCACGTGGTTCTACGGCCACGAACCGCCGAACGTCTTCGCCCAGGGGATCGCGAAGTACTTCTCCAACGCTATCCGCGAGGATTGGCTGCTCGCGCACGCCGCGGCGGGGGTCGTCGTGCTGCCCGGAGCCGCGGGCACGGTCCAGGAGATCTTCCAGTTCGCGACGCGCGCCTACTATGCCAGCAAGACCCCGCCACCGCTGGTCATCGTCGACAGCGGGCACTGGCGTGACACGCTGCCCGTCTGGCCGTTGATCCAGGCACTCGCGGCCGGCCGGGCGATGGCCGACCGCGTGACGCTCGTCGACTCGGTGGAGGACGCCGTGGCCTACCTGACGTAGGCCTCAGAACCGCTGGTCGACGAAGGTCTGGTCCTGGATCGGCGGACGGACATACGGCATCTGCTTCATGTCGGGGAGCTTGACGACCTCGGGCGCCACGTCCTCGTAACTGAACTGGCTCAGCAGGTGGTGGATGCAGTTGAGGCGCGCGGCCTTCTTGTCGTCGGACGGCACGACATACCAGGGGGCCTGCTTGATGTCGGTGTACTGGAAGGTGTTGTCCTTGGCCATGGAGTACTTGACATAGAGCTCGTGCTCGGCGAGGTCCATGTCGGAGAGCTTCCAGCGCTTGAGGGGTTCGGCGTTGCGGGCCTCGAAGCGGCGTCGCTGCTCGTCGAAGGAGACCGAGAACCAGTACTTGATGACGACGATTCCGGAGCGCACGAGCATCCGCTCGAACTCGGGGCAGCTGCGCAGGAACTCCTCGTGCTCGTTCTCGGTGCAGAAGCCCATGACCCACTCGACGTTGGAGCGGTTGTACCAGGAGCGGTCGAAGAGGACCATCTCGCCGGCGGCCGGGAGGTGCTCGACGTAGCGCTGGAAGTACCACTGGGTGCGTTCGCGCTCCGTGGGCTTGGGGAGAGCGACGACTCGCACGGTGCGGGGGCTGGTGCGCTCGGTGATGCGCTTGATGACCCCGCCCTTGCCGGCGCTGCCGCGCCCCTCGAAGAGCACGAGCACCTTCAGGCCCTGGGACTGGATCCAGTACTGCAGCAACACGAGCTGCTCCTGGAGACGCTCCATCTCCGCCTCGTAGACCGAGTTCTTCAGGCGGCCGTCGGTCTTGTAGTCCTCCGGATTGCCGGTGCCGCCGGCCTTGCCGACCCGGTGACTGAACTCACCGGAGTCGTCCGCGCCTTCGGGCAGATCGACATGCTTCTTGACCAACTGGCACCTGCCTTCCCCCGCCCCAGGGTGATCCGGGTCAGGACTTGGTGAACATCACGATGCCGAGGCACATTTCGTCGGTCGTGCCCTCACCCCAGGCGACATAGCGTTCGGGCACACCGGCCAGGGCCGGCAGCCGGTCACGCAGCGACTGGTCGTGCGTGCACTTCACGGTGAGCGTGTCTGACGAGGTCAGCGTAACCGGCTGGGGGAGGGCAGTCGCGCTCTGGTTGTCGAAGTCCCAGTTGGTGATATCCAGCAGGGTGCGTTCGTCCGGCCGGCCCGCGTTGGCGACGATGCTGATTGCGCGACCGAGCAGGTGCATGTGTCCGGACGTCGCCCGGACCCGCATGGTGCCATTGACCGGCCGGGTGCACGTCTGGGTGGGCCCGATCGGTTCCGAACCACACAGGATGTGGAGCAGGTCGGCGACCTTCGCCTCCGAGCCGAAGCGGGCGTTCAAGTCCTTCATTGCCTTCTCGCGCGCACACAACGGCCCCGTTTTGCCTGGGCGGCAAGGCAATTCGACGGGGGCCGGGAGCAGCATCGTCTGCAGGTAGTCGTAGGACCCGTCATCCTTCGCCAGCCGCAGCCGGGCGGCGCTGCGGTCCTGCCCCTGACCCGCGAGCAGGTTGTAGTGGATCTGCATGACGATCCGGCTGCCTTTGGGCAGCTGGGTGCCGATGCCGTCGCCGGCGACTCGCTCGCTGACGCCAGGTGCCCAGGCGCCGAGCCAGGGCGCCTCGTCCAGATTCAGGCTGGCGCCGCCGCCGCCGATCCCCGTGCCGCCGAAGCAGGTCCACCCGTCCCCCGGCTCGGAAGCGTCCTTCGCCTCGGCCTTCGCGAGGTCCTGCGGCTCGACCTTGTAGAGGATGACGTGGTGGACGAGTTCGGCATTGGCCGGCAGGAAGTGGGCGCCGGTGATGACTGCGTCCGTGGCGAGCTCGGGGTCGACGAGGAAGCAGCGGTAGTCGTCGGTGCCCTCACCGGCCGGGGCTTTCGGCGTGTATGCCGCAGCCATTCGCACTTCGACGAAGCGTTCCCCCGGGCGCAGGGCGACCTCCTTGGCCACCTGAGCGGTGGCGTCGCTCGTGGGCGCTGCGGGGGACGCCGCTGGGGTGTGGTGGTTGTCGATGCGCTGGGGCAGCGCCGCCGGGTCACCGCCGCAGCCGGCGAGAAGCAGCCCGGCCGCCAGAGCGGTGAACACGGAACGCAAACGCATTACTCCAGGGTAAGGGGCACTGACCCGTGCCAGGCTCGGATCATGCCCCGGTTGCTGCTCGTCCACCATTCCCCGACCCGGAACCTCCAGGCACTCACCGAGTCCGTCCTCGACGGCACCCGCGCGGACGGATTGGAGGGGGTCGATGTCGTTGTCCGGGCGGCGTTGGAGGCGAACGCCGAGGATGTGCTCGACGCGGATGCGTATCTGTTGGGCACGAGTGCCAATTTCGGTTACATGTCCGGTGCGTTGAAGCATTTCTTCGACTCGACCTTCCTCCAGATCGGCGGCGCCCTGGACGACTCTGGCGGAGCGGGCGGCCCCGGCGGGGCCACTGCCGGCCGGCCGTTCGGCCTGTACGTGCACGGTCGCTACGACACGACGGGCGCGGTCCGCTCGGTCCTCTCGATCGTCTCCGCGCTCGGTTGGCGGCAGGCGTATGACGTGCTGGAAGTCCTCGGGGACGTCGGCGAAGAAGCGAGGGAGTCGGCATACGAGTTGGGGGCCACGCTCGCTGCTCAGCTCTGACACTCCTCGGCACCAGCGGTCGGTGCGCCTGTGAACGAACCTCGTGGCCCCGGCGCGACCGCTGCGACACCATCCTGCAGCCCGATGTGCTGGTCGCGCGGCGAGCGGATTTCAGTCAGCGCGATCTCCCCGTCGCCCCATTGCTGGCCGTCGAAGTGCTTTCGCCCAGCACCCGCCGCTTCGACCTGCATCCCAAGCGGGCCCGGTACGAAGCGGCAGGGTGCGCCAACTTCTGGGTCGTCGACCCCGACGCCCCGTCGATCCTCGCCTGGGAGCTTCAGGACGGCGTCTACGTCAAGGTGGGTCGAGCCAGTGGCACTGAGCTGTTCACCACCGACGTTCCGTTCCCGGTGGAGTTGCGGCCGGCGGACCTGATCGCCTGAGCTCAAGCGGCTATCGTCAGGCCGCTGCCGATCGCGGCGCCGAGGACGATGGCCGCGTCTGCCCGTGGATCGGTCAGGCGGGCGCCGGCCAGGGGCGCCGCCCCGTCATGCACGAACACCGGCGCCAGCCGTCGATCCGTATGCCGCGCACCGGCTTCCGCGAAGGCCGACTGGATCTCGACGTGGCCGAGTGGGGCATAGACGCCGAGTTGGTTGCCGTATGGCTGTCCGGTCTCGTCGACCTAGGTGGCGAGGGCTAGCGCGACCGGCACGATCTCCGCGCCGGGTACGAGGAGCGGCAGCAGGGAGCGCACGATGGTATCGAGGACGTCGTCCGCCCTGACCCGCCCCGGGGCCGGGATGACCTGCACGTCTCCGACAGGCCGGCCATGACGGACTCTCGACGCCGTGAGGTTCGTTCCCCCGCAATCGATCGCGACCCCGTCGCCGACGGTGGCTGCGACACCACGTAGGACCAGGGACTCCGGTTCCGGGACGCGGTGCACGGTGACGCCAACCCCCGCGACGTCCACGACCTCCTGCGCTTCTGACACGAGCAAATGGCCCAGTTCACCGCGAATCGTGCCGCCGCCCAGCATGATTCGCTGCACCGCGGCCCAGGCTGACCAGGCTCGGAAGGCCAGTCCGGACGCTGCGCCCGGATGCGCACCGGCCCGGTGACCAGCGTGACGAGGAGGGCTCCAAGAGCGGACCCGAGCCGGCGCGCGACGGCGGAGGCGGCGTCATACCCCGGTGCCGCCGGTCCGGCGCGCAGCAGCAGATCGAGAGCCGACGGCCAGCGGGTCGCCGCCGTCATCAGTTCGGGTGTTACCTCGGTGCGGGACGGGACCGCGGGCAGATCGACCCCGGACTCCCGGAGCCTCGCCACGAGGCCGGGCTCGGCGTCCATCAGCCACGCGATCGCCCACACATTGCCTTGCGTGCCCGAAAAGCCCTCTGTCACAGCGGGAAGGTCCGCCAGCAGCATCCGGTTGAGGCTCGGGCTGAGCGGAAGCGGCGTGGGCTGGAAGTGGGTCATCAGATGCCCAATTCTTCCGCACCAATGCACTGGTCTTGACTTGTCCGACAAATTCTCCGCTGCGCTCTTCGGGCCCCCGGATCAGCAGCCGAGCAGGCGGGCGGCGAGGTAGCCCTCGACCTGGTCGAGGCCGATGCGCTCCTGCGCCATCGTGTCGCGCTCGCGGATCGTGACGGCCTGGTCCTCGAGGGTGTCGAAGTCGACGGTGATGCAGAAGGGGGTGCCGATCTCGTCCTGGCGCCGGTAGCGGCGGCCGATCGCCTGGGCGTCATCGAAGTCGACATTCCAGTTCTTGCGCAGCTGCGCCGCCAGGTCGCGCGCCTTCGGCGAGAGATCGGCGTTGCGGGACAACGGAAGCACGGCCGCCTTGACCGGGGCGAGACGACGGTCCAGCCGCAGCACGACGCGCTTGTCGACCCCACCCTTGGTGTTGGGTGCCTCGTCCTCGGCGTAGGCGTCGACGAGGAAGGTCATCAGCGAGCGGGAGAGCCCGGCGGCGGGCTCGATGACGTAGGGGGTGTACTTCTCCCCTGAGGTCTGGTCGAAATAGACCAGGTCGGTGCCCGAGTGCTGGCTGTGCGTCGAGAGGTCGAAGTCGGTGCGATTGGCGATGCCCTCCAACTCACCCCACTCGGATCCGGCGAACTTGAACCGGTATTCGATGTCGACGGTGCGCTTGGAGTAGTGCGAGAGCTTCTCGGTCGGGTGCTCGTAGATCCGCAGGTTGTCGGGGTTGATCCCGAGGTCGGTGTACCAGCGCATCCGCTCGTCGATCCAGTACTGATGCCATTCCTCGTCGCTGCCCGGTGGGACGAAGAACTCCATCTCCATCTGCTCGAACTCGCGGGTGCGGAAGATGAAGTTGCCGGGGGTGATCTCGTTGCGGAAGGACTTGCCGGTCTGGGCGATGCCGAAGGGCGGCTTCATCCGGGCAGCGTTCATGACGTTGAGGAAGTTGACGAAGATGCCCTGCGCCGTCTCCGGGCGCAGATAGTGCAGCCCGGACTCGTCCTCGACCACACCGAGCTGGGTGCGCAGCAGCCCGTTGAACTCGCGCGGCTCGGTCCACTGGCCGCGCGTGCCGCAATTGGGGCAGGCGATGGTGGCGGGCTCGACCGAGTCGGGGTCAATCCTCTTGCCCTTCTTGGCCTCCTTCTCGGCGACGGCCTCCTGGAGGTGGTCGAGCCGGAAACGCTTGTGACAGCTGAGGCACTCGACGAGAGGGTCGACGAAGGCGTCGACGTGCCCCGACGCGCGCCACACCTGGGGCGGCAGGATGATCGAGGAGTCGAGGCCGACGATGTCGTCGCGGCTGGTCACCGTCGCCCGCCACCACTGGCGCTTGATGTTCTCCTTCAGCTCCACGCCGAGGGGTCCGTAGTCCCACGCCGAGCGCGTCCCGCCGTAGATCTCGCCGCACGGGAAGACGAAACCCCGGCGCTTGCAGAGGTTGACGACGGTGTCGACGGTGGAGATCTCCTTGGCCATGGGCGACAGGCTAACCGCCCGGGCGTATGCCGCCCCAATCGCTCCCGCCGACGGGGGGCGTGGCCCGGCCGTCAGGCGGTGGCAGCGGCGAGCTGGCCGCAGGCGCCGTCGATATCGGAGCCGCGGGTGTCGCGCACGGTGGTGGGTATGCCGTGCGCCCGCAGCCGCTCGACGAACTGCTGCTCGACGCCGGGCCGGGAGGCGGTCCACTTCGACCCGGGGGTCGGGTTGAGCGGGATCGGGTTGACGTGCACCCACCCGCGGCCGCGGGCATTGAGCTTCTCCCCCAAGAGATCCGCGCGCCAGGCGTGGTCGTTGATGTCGCGGATGAGGGCGTACTCGATGCTCACCCGACGCCCCGTCGCCTGGAAATAGCGGTATGCCGCGTCGATCGCCTCATCGACCTTCCACCGGGTGTTGATCGGCACCAGTTCGTCCCGCAGGTCGTCGTCCGGGGCATGCAGCGAGAGCGCCAGGGTCACCGGAATGCCTTCTGCCGCAAGCTTGTCGATGCCCGGCACCAGGCCGACGGTCGACATCGTGATGCCGCGTGCGCTCAGGCCGAAGCCGTCGGGAGTCTTGTCGGTCAGGCGCCGGATGGCTCCGACGGCGGCCCGGTAATTGGCAAGGGCCTCGCCCATGCCCATGAAGACGACATTGCTGATCCGCGTGGGGCCGTATGCCGCGCCCTCCCCCACGTCGCCCGCCTCGCTCCCGAGGCCAGCGCCGGGGGTGCGTGCGGTGACGGGCGGCAGGTCCCCGAGCCGCAGGCGCGCGGCGCTGGCGCGCACCTGGTCGACGATCTCGGCCGTCGACATATTGCGGGTGAGCCCGCCCTGGCCGGTCGCGCAGAACGGGCAGTTCATGCCGCAGCCGGCCTGGCTGGAGATGCAGATCGTCACCCGCTTCGGGTAGCGCATGAGCACCGACTCGACGAGGGCGCCGTCGTGGAGGCGCCATACCGACTTGATCGTCGCCCCACGGTCGGCCTGCAACTCGCGGACGGGTGTCAGCAGCGGGGGCAGGAGATCGGCGACCCATTGATCGCGCTGTGCCGCAGGCAGATCGGTCATCGTCGCGGCGTCGATGCTCAGGTGCTCGAAGTAGTGCCGAGCGAGCTGATTGGCGCGGAAGGGCGGCATACCCGACGCGTGAGCAGCAGCGCGGCGCTCGGCCGGGTCGAGGTCGGCCAGATGTCGCGGTGGCTTGCCGCGACGCGGAGCGGTGAAGGTCAGTTGACCCGGGGTCGGCCGCTCGGTCGGCATCGGCAACTCGTCGTCGGTGGCCATATTCAGCCCCCGACGACCTGGTGCAGAACCGCCCAGCACAGGGGGGCAACCATGATCAGCGAGTCGAGCCGGTCCATCAAACCACCGTGTCCCGGAAGGAGATTGCTCATGTCCTTGATGCCGAGGTTGCGCTTGATGACCGATTCCATGAGGTCGCCGATCGTTGCCACGGCGGCGACGACGGCCCCGAGGAGTGCTCCCTGCCACCACGGCTGCCCGAAGAAGAAGAACAGGCATGCCGCGCCGGCGACGGCGCACGTGAACACCGATCCGGCGAAGCCTTCCCAGGATTTCTTCGGGCTGATCCGCGGAGCCATCGGGTGCCTGCCGAAGAGGACGCCAGCGGCATACCCGCCGATGTCGGAGCAGACGGTCACGAGGAGAAACGTGATCAGCCGGGATCGGCCGTCGTCGGGCGCGAGCATCATCGCGGCGAACCCGCCGAGCAGGCAGGGATAGAGGGCGGTGAAGATGCCGGCTGCCGTGTCGCGGGCGCTGCCCGGGCGCGGATCGATCACTCGCCACAGGAGGACGCCGGCGCACGTGAGGCCGAAGGCGATGGCGAGCGCCTCCGGGCCGCGCTGATGCGCGGCGACGATCATGCCCACGGCGCCGGCCCCGACCGGCACGAGCGGGACCTGAAAACCCTTGTTGCGCAGAGCACGGGCGAGTTCCCAGGCCCCGACCACCATGGCGGCGGCAATGATGACGACGAAGGAGTCCTTGGCGAGGATCAGGCTCGCCAGGATCACGACCGCGAGGCCGACGCCGACGCCGATGGCCGCGCCGAGGTTGCGGCCGGCCCGCCCATGGGGATAGGTGGGCGCGGCGCCCGGGTCGGCCACGGGCGAGGCGGGGGGCGGAGTGTTCATCTGCTGTTCGAAAGGCGGCGGCCGGTAAATGGTGCCGTCAGACTTCGAGGAGTTCGGCTTCCTTGCGCTTGGTCAGGTCCTCGACCTGGTCGACATACTTCTTCGTCAGGGCGTCGAGTTCCTTCTCACCGCGTTTGCCGTCGTCCTCGCCGACCTCGCCGTCCTTGATGAACTTGTCGAGGTCGTGCATCGCGTGCCGGCGCACATTGCGGATGGCAACCTTGCCCTCCTCGCCCTTGTGCTTGGCGAGCTTGATGTACTCCTTGCGCCGCTCCTGCGTCAGCTCGGGCAACACGATGCGGATGACATTGCCGTCATTGCTCGGGTTGGCGCCGAAGTCACTGTCGCGCAGGGCCTTTTCGATGTTCTTCATCGCGCCCTTGTCGAACGGGCTGATGAGCAGGGTGCGCGCCTCGGGCGTCTGGAAGGAGGCGAGTTGCTGCAGCGGTGTCGGAGCGCCGTAGTAGTCGACGAGGAGCTTGTGGAACATCGCCGGGTTCGCGCGGCCGGTGCGGATGCCCGCGAAGTCCTCCTTGACGACCTCGACGGCCTTCTCCATCTTCTCCTCGGCCTCGAAGAGGGTCTCGTCGATCATGTCGGCTCCTTCGGGTGCGCTGGCGCGCGGGTCACAGTCGGTCGTATGCGGTGCGGTGACCTAGTCTCCCACCTCGCCGCGCCCCGGACGCAATGCGCGGTGGTGGGCGCTAGAGTCGGCTGGGCGGTCACCTGGCGGTGACGAGGGTCCCGATCCGTTCGCCCCGGACAGCCCGGGTGATATTGCCCGGACCCTCCATGCCGAAGACGATCATGTCGAGGCCGTTGTCCATGCACAGGCTGAAGGCGGCGGCGTCGACGACCTTCAGTCCCTGTTGCAGCGCTTCGGCGTAGGTGACCTTGTCGAGCTTCTTGGCGCCGGGGTTGGTGCGCGGGTCGGAGTCATAGACTCCGTCGACCCCGTTCTTGCTCATCAGCACGGCATCGCACTTGATCTCCAGGGCCCGCTGGGCGCTGACGGTGTCGGTGGAGAAGAAGGGCATCCCGGCGCCGGCGCCGAAGATGACGACCCGCCCCTTTTCGAGGTGCCGGATCGCGCGACGCGGGATATAGGGCTCGGCAACCTGACCCATCGTGATGGCGGTCTGAACCCGCGTGTCGATGCCCTCCTTCTCCAGGAAGTCTTGCAGCGCAAGGCAATTCATGACTGTCCCGAGCATGCCCATGTAGTCGGCTCGGGTGCGGTCCATGCCCTGCTGCTGCAGTTCGGCGCCGCGGAAGAAGTTTCCGCCGCCGATGACGACGGCGACCTGCACCCCGGCCCGGACGGCCTCGGCGATCTGCTGGGCGATGCCGCGCACGACCTCGGGAGCGAGCCCGATCTTGCCGCCGCCGAAGACCTCGCCGGAGAGCTTGAGCAGGACGCGGCGGTATGCGCCATGCAGCGCCTCCTCGGGGACCGGCGCCAGTTCGGGGGCCGGGGGGGCAGCAGCGGTCACGCCGAGCTCCTTGGGTGTTGGGCAGCGGGGAGGCGATCGCGTCGCCCCGGGTTCGGGTCAGTTTCTCACACCGGCCGCGGGCTCCGAAGCGGTCGAGGGGGGGGAGCTGGTCATGACGACTCTTATGGGCACGGGCGCCGCTGGCACACCGGCCGCATCGACCCCGGCCGGGACACACGAGCTACGAGTAGTCCCGCGCCGGGCTTTTCGCAAGCCGCTGACCTGCGCAAACAGCCCGACCCACCGCGTGAGCGGCGGTACTCCTCGTCGGTGTGCACCACCGCGCGCCAACTCCGGCTACCGCGAGCGCGAAAAACGGCCCTGCCCCGAGCGAACTCGGGGCAGGGCCGTTTCAGCGGTGAGCCGATCAGGCGCCGACGCGGAAGCGGGCGAACCCGGTCAGGGTGGCGCCGGCCTCCTCGAGCACCTTGGCGACCGTCTTCTTCGGGTCCTTGGCGAAGGCCTGCTCGAGCAGGACGTTCTCCTTGAAGAATCCGTTGACGCGGCCCTCGATGATCTTGGGCATGGCGGCCTCGGGCTTGCCCTCCTCACGCGCGGTGGCCTCGGCGAGGCGGCGCTCGTTCTCGACGACGGCGGCATCGACCTCGTCACGGGTCATCACAGTCGGGCTGAACGCGGCGACGTGCATCGCGACATCGCGGGCGACGTGCTCGTCCCCGCCGGTGATGCCGACGAGGACACCGATCTGCGCGGGCAGGTCGGGGCTGGTCTTGTGCAGGTAGGCAACGACGGTCGGGGCCTCGACGCGCGCGACGCGCTTGATCTCGATCTTCTCGCCGATGGTGGCGTTGGCCTCGTCGAGGATGGCCTGCACGGACTGGCCGTCCAGGTCGGAGTCGAGCAGGGCCTGCGCGTCGGCGGCGCCGATGGCGACCGCCTGAGCAAGCGCCGTGTCGGCGAGGTCGATGAACTTCTGGCCCTTGGCCACGAAGTCGGTCTCGCAGAGCACCTCGACGAGCGTGCCCACGCCGGCCTCGGCCTTCGCGGCCACCAGGCCGTTGGAGGTCGTGCGGCCCTCGCGCTTGGTGACGCCCTTGAGGCCCTTGACGCGCAGGATCTCGGTGGCCTTCACCGAGTCGCCGTCGGCCTCGTCGAGCGCCTTCTTGACGTCCATCATCCCTGCGCCGGTGGCCTCGCGCAGGGCCTTGATGTCAGCGGCGGTGTAGTTCGCCATGGAGTATTTCGTCCTTCTTTCGGTATGCGGTGGACGCGGCGGCGGCACTCAGGCCGTCGGGGCCTCGGTGGTTTCGGCGGCGACGGCCACGGTCTCCTCGGCGGGCACGGCGTCCTCGGCCGGTGCCTGGGCCACGACGTCGGCCGTCTCCTCGACGGGTGCGTCGAGCGGCGCGTCCTCGGTGGTCGGCTCGGTCGCCTCGGCGGTGGCCGGGGCGGCGTCGT
>NZ_HG764815.1:974941-992576 GCF_001050535.1 Nostocoides australiense Ben110
GGGCCGGGCCGATCGGGCCCGCCGTGAGAGCCAGCCCGCCGCGAACCCCGGCAACCGCGCTCGTCGGCGCCCGCAGCGGCAGACCGCTCGCTGACGCCGCACCAGCGCGATGTCACGAGTTGGGCGATGCAGGCACCCGAATCGCCCAACGTGCGCCATGGCAGGTCCGAGACGATCCGAAAGCCGGCCCTCCGGGGGCTACGACCGTTGGGAGCGGTAGTACGCGATCAGCCCGCGCGTCGACGCGTCCTGCTGCGCGAGTGCAGCGTCGTCCTTCGAGATCGCCGGGGCGATCTGCATCGCGAGTTGCTTGCCGAGTTCGACGCCCCACTGGTCGAAGGAGTCGATGCCCCACACGACGCCCTGGGTGAAGGTGATGTGCTCGTAGAGCGCGATGAGCTGACCGACGACTGACGGGGTCAAGGCGGGCGCCATGATCGAGGTCGTCGGCCGGTTGCCCTCGAACACCTTGGCCGAGACCAGTTCCTCCGCAACCCCTTCCGCCCGAACCTCGTGGGCCGTCTTGCCGAAGGCGAGCGCCTTGGTCTGGGCGAAGAAGTTGGCGAGGAGGAGTTCGTGGACGTCGGCGTCGCCGTCCTTCGTCGGGTATGCCGTGTTCGCCATCGCGATGAAGTCGCACGGGATCAGCTGGGTCCCCTGATGGATCAGCTGATAGAAGGCGTGCTGCCCGTTGGTGCCCGGCTCACCCCAGAAGACCTCGCCCGTCTCGGTCGTGACGGGCTCGCCGTCGGCGCGCACGCCCTTGCCGTTGGACTCCATCGTCAGCTGCTGCAGATAGGCGGCGAAGCGGTGAAGGTACTGCGCATACGGCAGCACCGCGTGGCTCGCGGCCTTGAAGAAGTTGACATACCAGACGTTGAGCAAGCCCATCAGCGCCGGCACGTTCTGCGCCCACGGCGCAGTGGCGAAGTGCTCGTCGACGGCGTGGAAGCCGCCGAGGAAGTCGGCGAAGTTCTCCTTGCCGATGGCGACGCAGACGACGGTGCCGACCGCCGAGTCGACCGAATAGCGACCGCCCACCCAGTCCCAGAAGCCGAACGCGTTCGCCGGATCGATCCCGAAGTCGGCGACCTTGTCCAGCGCGGTCGAGACCGCCACGAAGTGCTTGGCGACCGCGCCCTTCCGCGCCTCCTCGGTGTCCTCGATCGCCCCCTGCTCGATGAGCCGGCGCCACAGCCAATCGCGTGCCATGCGAGCGTTCGTCAGCGTCTCCAGGGTCGTGAAGGTCTTGGACGCGACGATGAACAGCGTGGTCTCCGGGTCGAGATCGCTGAGCTTCTCCCCCGAGTCGGTGGGGTCGATGTTGGAGATGAACCGACATTGGATGCGTTCGTGGACATAGGGTTTCAGCGCCTCATACACCATCACCGGACCGAGGTCCGAGCCACCGATGCCGATATTGACGACCGTCTCGATCGGCTTGCCCGTGACGCCGACCCACTCCCCGTCGCGGACCTTGTCGGCGAACGCGTAGATCTTGTCCAGCACCTCGTGGACCTCGGGCATCACGTCGGTGCCGTCGACGACCAGCGAGTCCCCTGCGGGCCGGCGCAGCGCCGTATGCAGCACCGACCGGTTCTCGGTGACATTGATCCGCTCGCCGCTCAGCATCGCATCGCGCCGGTCGCCCAGGCCGACCTCGTCGGCAAGGGCGACGAGGGCCTCGAGGATGTGGTCATCGACGAGGTTCTTGGACAGGTCGACGTAGAGGTCGGCGCACGTGCGCGTGAAGCGGGCGGCGCGCTCCGGATCGCCCGCGAACGCGGCGCGCAGATCGGGTGTGTATGCGGTCTTCAGCCCCGTCAGCGTGGCCCAGGCGGTGGTTGTGGTCGGGTCGACGATCGTCATACCACTCACCCTAGTGATCCGTCCGCGCGACGGCAGCGGGGCCGTTCGGGCCAACCGTATGCCGAGCGTAGGCTGGGCCCGTGACGACGCTCGACCACGATCGACCGCGCTTGACCGCTGAGCATCAGGGCACGACGACGCCGTGGCTGCGGCGCATCCTCCTGCTCAACGTCATCGTCGAGGTGCTCATCGTCGTCACCGGCGGCCTGGTCCGCCTCACCGGGAGCGGCCTCGGCTGCCCGAGCTGGCCGCAGTGCGTGCCCGGCTCGTATACCCCCGTGCGGGAGCAGGCAGAGGGCTTCCACAAGTACATCGAATTCGGCAACCGCACCCTGACCGGCCTGGTCGGCTTCGTCGCCATCGCCGCCGTCCTCGCGATCTGGAAGTGGACCGACCGCCGCCGCGCCTTGCTCGTCCCGGCGCTGCTCGTCCTGGTCGGTGTCGGCGTCCAGGCCGTGCTCGGCGGCATCACCGTCCGCACCGGCCTCAACCCCGCCACGGTCGCCGCCCACTTCCTGGTGTCCATGGGCCTGGTGGCCGCGGCCATGGCCGCTTTCGTCGAGAGCGGTATGCCGCCCGGTCCCCGGCGGCATACGGCCCCCCAGATCGTCCGCCAATTGGGCTGGGCCACAGTGGCACTCGCGGTGGTCGTCTTGGTCCTGGGCACCGTCGTGACGGGGTCCGGCCCGCACTCCGGTGACGCGGACGAGCCGGCGCGCCTGTCCTTCGACCCGCGCTCGGCCTCGTGGCTGCACGCCGACTCCGTCATGCTCTTCGTCGGCCTCGTGGTGGCCATGGTCGTCGCCACTCGCATCTCGTCCCACTCGAGCCACCTGCGCGACGCCTGGCGCGCCGTGCTTCTGGTGACCCTCGCCCAGGGCGCCGTCGGCTACACGCAATACTTCACCAAGCTGCCGGAGGCGCTGGTCCTGACACACATGCTGCTCGCCAGCCTCCTGGTCGTCGCCCTCGTCGCCGCGATCAAGCAGTTCAAGCGTCCGACCGCACATGACGTAACCGTGGAATGACCATGCGCCGCACGGCTGTCGCCGCAGGAGCCTTGCTCCTCGTCGCCGGCTGTGCGACTGACCCGGCCACGTCGACGAGCGCGTCACAGACCACCACCGCGGACACCGGCTCCGCATCGGTTCCGGCCACGACCACACCCCGGGGCACCCCGTCGACGACGGTGCCCACGACGGCGCCCTCGAGTCGAGACTCATCATCGCCGGCAGCGTTCGCCGCCGAAGTCTTCCCGATCTACGAAGGACGCGGGCAGCGCATGATCGAAAGCGGCTCGTGGAACGGCACCTGTTCGGTCCCGTTCGCCGACCTGCGCCTGGTGCGGGTGAGCTACTGGGGCTTCGACCAGACGCCGCATACCGGGGAACTCGTCCTCAACGAGGACGCGGTGGACGCCGTCGTCTCGGCTCTTGGTGCGCTCTACGACGCGCGTTTCCCGATCCGCAAGATGGTCACCGTCGAGGACTACGGCGCCGACGACGAGATGTCGATGCGGGACGACAACAGCTCCGCCTTCAACGGCCGCTTCGTCGAAGGCACGACCTCGTGCTCCCAGCACGCATACGGCCGCGCCATCGACATCAACCCGCTCGAGAACCCGATGGTCAAGGACGGCAAGGTCTATCCCGCGACGGCCGGCGACTTCGTCGACCGCGACCAGGAGGCGACGGGCATGATCCATGCCGGTGACGTCGTGGTGCGGGCTTTTGCCGGCGTCGGCTGGTCCTGGGGCGGCGACTGGCATTCCCTGAAGGACTGGCAGCACTTCTCCGCCAACGGCCGCTGACCTGTTGCGTCAGTCCAGGCCCATCCCCCGGCGACCAGTGGCGTTGAGCTGCTCCAGGGTGAACCGGCCGGTCCAGTCCGCCTCGTAGTGCTCCTCGGGGAAGTCGGCCGGAGAGTCGCCGCTCATGAAGGCCTCGCGCACCTTGGCGGAGTCCTGCCACGAGGCCGGGGTCCGGGTGCCGGACGATATCGCCATCGCGGGCTTCGACGACATCCCCGAAGGGCGCTACCACACGCCCACCCTGACAACGATCGCACCGGATCTCGGCGCCTTGACCATGAGCGTTCTCGACCTGCTGATCCGGCGCATCGAAGGCGGGGCCGGGCCGGCCGAACGGGTGGAGGTGCCCTGGTCCCTGCAAGTGCGAGAAAGCACGGCGGGCAGACCCTTGGTCCCGCGTGAGTGTCACGTCGGCAATCACGCGGGACGCAAGGAGCCGTTGCGGCTACTGGCCGGCGGCCATCTCCGCCTCGCTGCGTTCGACGCAGAACTCGTTGCCCTCCGGATCGGCCATCGTCACCCAGCCGGAGCCGTTCGGGCGCCGATGGTCGCCGACGAGCGTGGCACCGAGCCCGAGGAGGCGCTCGACTTCCTCATCCCGGGTCCGGCCCAGCGGATGCAGGTCGAAGTGCAGCCGGTTCTTGGTGCGCTTGGAGTCCTCGACCCGTTGGAAGCACAGCCACGGCTGTGCTTCCGGCCCGACGAGCGTCATCGTCTCGTCGTCGGGATAGTTCGGGTCGTCGGGCGCGTCCGCGTAGTCGTCGAGAACGCTTTCCCACCAACGGCACTGGGCATAGTGGTCGGTGCAATCAATCATGATCGCTCTGATCTTCATGGTGCTTCTCCTGGTATGCAGGCACGCACCAGTCTCGGTCAGGTGAGACGGGGGCGCGCCATCGATGTTGTGGTCGACATCTCGCATCCCCTTCCGGCGATCAGGTGAGACGGAAGCACCCTACCCGAGGACGCCGCGAGGGCATCACCCTTTTCTTCGGCGCGCTGCCGCCGAGGGGTCAGGGAGACCACATGTCGGCGGGATCAGGGAACTTGGGTGGGACCGTCCCCGTCCGGCCACGGCCGGTACTCAGGGGTGGTGAGGCGCCGCAGCAACGCCCGCAGCCCGCGCCGGCGGTGGGAGCGCGCCGGCGATGTCGTTGTCGGGGTGGCGCTTTCGAGCCGGTAGTGCAGTTCCGACGCCACGAAGTCCGGGCCGGTGTGGATATTCATTTCTTCTCTCCTGTCGCGGCGGCCGGCTCGCCTCGAACGCGATCACGGGTGGACATCCCGTCCAAACAGCGCCCCGCGATATAGCCATTCCGGCCACCACCTCCATTATCCGCCACCGGATGTACCGAGATCCCCCTCAACCCCCCATCGAGGCGTCATTGTGGCCAACGTCATGGCCCACGGCCACGCGACGCAGAGGCTCATCAACCCCAGGGCAAGGCGTGAAAGACGAGCGGGTCGATGGCGACGGCGAGGAAGAGCACCGTCACATAGGTGATGGAGTAATGGAACAGGCGCATCGGCCTCAACTGCGCCATCGACGCATCCGCCTTCGCCGCCTTGAGCAGACGGTGCGCCTCCGCGAGAAACAGCCCACCGGACAGGACGGCGGCCACGGCATACAGCCAGCCCATCGGCGCGACCGGGATCAGCACCAGCGAGGTCACCACCATCACCCACGAATAGGCGACGATCTGCCGGCCGACACCGACATTGCCCTCCACCACCGGCAGCATCGGCACGCCGGCCTGCGCGTAGTCCTCCTTGAACCGCATCGACAGGGGCCAGTAGTGCGGCGGAGTCCAGAAGAAGATGACGAGGAAGAGCACGACCGCCGCCCACGACACGGTGCCCGTGACGGCCGCCCATCCGATGAGCACCGGCATACACCCGGCGATGCCGCCCCACACGATGTTCTGTGCGGTCCGGCGCTTGAGGATCATCGTGTAGCCCACGGCATACAGCACGATCGCGGCGAGCGACAAGGCCGCCGAGAGACCGTTGACGAAGACGGCGAACCAGATCGTCGAGATGAGCGCGAGCGCGGTCGCGAAGATCAGGGCGGCTCGCGGCGTGACCTCGCCGGTGACGAGCGGACGGTTCGCGGTGCGACCCATGTGCGCGTCGATGTCGCGGTCGTAGACCATGTTGTAGGTGTTCGCCGAACCGGCGGAGAGGGAGCCGCCGATGAGCGTGGCGACCACGAGCCACAGCGACGGCACCCCGCGCTGGGCGAGGAACATCGTGGGAACCGTTGTCACGAGCAGCAGTTCGATGATCCGTGGCTTGGTCAGCGCAACGTATGCCGCGAGCGTGCGCCGCCACGTCGGCTGCGTCGGCACGGCGGCGGGCGTATGCAGCGTGGTCACGGAAGCGGGCCCTCGGCCTTCGACTGGTGCGGGCGCCGGAGGTCGGCGCGTGTTCTCCTGGAAGTCTACCGGCCCCCTTGACCGGCCACGGGCGACGGGGCCGGGCGGGGCGGGGCCTACGACAGTCCGGCCCGGATCGCGAGGATGGCAGCCTGGACCCGGTCGCGGCTTCCCGTCTTGGCCAGCACATTGCTCACGTGCGTCTTGACCGAGCTCATCGACAGGTGGAGCCGGACCGTCATCTCCGCATTGGTCAGCCCTGCGCCGAGGAGCGCGAGGATCTCGCGCTCCCGCTCCGTCAGCGCGAAGGGGGTCAGGTCGGCCAACGTCGCCGGCCCGAGCGCACGCACCCGGTCCAGGACCGCGCCGGTGACGTCCGGGCTGAGGATGGAGTCCCCGGCCGCGACCCGGCGCACCGCCTCGACCAGTTCGCGGCCCGAGCACCGTTTGAGCAGGAAGCCGCGAGCCCCGGCGGCGATGGCGTCGAGGACATAGCTGTCCTCGTCGAAGGTCGTCACGACGATGACGGCGGGCGCGTGCGGGACGGCAGCCAGGGCCCGGGTGGCCGCGAGCCCATCCAGGCCCGGCATTCGAATGTCGACGAGTGCCAGCATCCTGGCCGCTGTGAGCTATGGCGCGGTCTCGGCGTTCGTGCCTAACCGGCCCATCGCAAGTCGGCCGATCACCGCCGCTGCGGCGCGCGTCACACGCATTAGGCTGAACCGAGCAGATCTATCCCGCACGCCCGTCCAGGAAGGACAACCGTGACTGCAGCGTCCACCGCGCCCGCCCGCAAACGCGCCGCCAAGAAGGCCCCGACCCGTTCGGTGCCGGCGCCCAAGGCGACGAAGGCGGGGTGGAGCGATCTGGATGTGCGTGCCGTCGACACCGTCCGGGTGCTGGCCGCCGACGCGGTGCAGAAGGTCGGCAACGGCCACCCCGGGACGGCGATGAGCCTGGCGCCCGTCGCCTATCTCCTCTTCCAGAACGTCATGCGCATTGACCCCAACGACGAGCACTGGCTCGGCCGCGACCGCTTCGTCCTGTCGTGCGGGCACTCCTCGCTGACGCAGTACATCCAGCTCTACCTCTCCGGCTACGGCCTCGAACTCGACGACCTCAAGGCGCTGCGCACCTGGGGCTCGAAGACCCCCGGGCATCCGGAAGTGCACCACACCACGGGCGTCGAGATCACCACCGGCCCGCTCGGGTCCGGCCTTGCCTCGGCCGTCGGGATGGCCTTCGCCCAGCGCCGCCAGCGCGGCCTGTTCGATCCGGACGCCAAGAAGGGCACCAGCCCCTTCGACCACCACATCTGGGTCATCGCGTCCGACGGCGACATCATGGAAGGCGTCACTCACGAGGCCTCCGCGCTCGCCGGCCACCAGGAACTCGGCAACCTGACCGTCATCTACGACCAGAACACGATCTCGATCGAGGACAAGACCGAGATCTCCTTCTCCGAGGACGTCGGCGCCCGCTACGCGGCATACGGCTGGAATGTCGTCGAGATCGACTGGCGGAAGGACGGCGACGGCGCGACCTACGTCGAGGACGTCGACGCCCTGCTGGCGGCTTGCGAGAAGTCCCGGGACGCCACGAAACCGACAATCATCGTGTTGCGCACGATCATCGCGTGGCCTTCCCCGACCAAGCAGGACACCGGCAAATCGCACGGGTCCGCGCTCGGCAGCGACGAGATCGCCGGCCTGAAGGAGGTCCTGGGGTTCGACCCGAAGAAGACCTTCGAGGTCTCCCGCGACGTCATCACCCACACCCGCAAGGTCAAGGCCCGCGGCAAGGCGCTGCACAAGGAGTGGGACAAGCGGTATGCCGCGTGGCGCAAGGGCAACGCGGAGGGCGCCGCGCTCCTGGATCGCCTTGTCTCCCAAGAGCTTCCGGCCGGTCTCGATAAGGCCGTCCCGTCCTTCCCCGCCGACCCCAAGGGCATCGCCACCCGCGCCGCCTCGGGCAAGGTGCTCGGCGCGCTCGCCGAGGTGGTGCCCGAGCTGTGGGGCGGATCGGCCGACCTGGCGGAATCCAACAACACGACGATGGAGGGGCAGCCGTCCTTCATCCCGGCCTCCAAGCAGACGCGGGAGTGGTCGGGCGGGCCCTACGGCCGCACCCTGCACTTCGGCATCCGCGAGTTCGGGATGGGGTTGATCCTCAACGGAATTGCCCTCGAGGGCCTGATGCGCCCCTACGGCGGCACCTTCCTCGTCTTCTCCGACTACATGCGCGCCGCCGTGCGGCTGGCGGCCATCCAGGAACTGCCCGTCACCTTCGTGTGGACGCACGACTCCATCGGCCTCGGCGAGGACGGCCCGACACACCAGCCGATCGAGCACCTGGCCTCGCTGCGCGCGATCCCGGGTTTCGAGGTGGTGCGGCCGGCCGACGCCAACGAGACGGCGGCGGCCTGGGTGCAGATCCTCAAGAACGCCAAGCCGGTCGGCCTGTGCCTGTCGCGGCAGGCGTTGCCGACGCAGGACCCCAAGGTCGCCGGCAAGATCTCGAATGTCGGCAAGGGCGCCTACATCCTGCGCGAAGCCTCCTCCGGCACACCGGACGTCATTCTCATCGCCACCGGCTCCGAGGTCGGCCTGGCGATGGCAGCAGCCGACACGCTCGAGAAGGGCAAGATCGCCACCCGCGTCGTCTCCATGCCGTGCCGCGAGTGGTTCGAGACCCAGACCAAGGGCTACCAGGAGAAGGTGCTCCCCGCCGCCGTCAAGGCGCGCGTCTCGGTCGAGGCCGGGGTGCCGATGGGCTGGCGCGACGTCGTCGGCGACGCGGGCGAGATCGTCGGTATCGACCACTTCGGCGCGTCCGCGGATGCCGCAACCCTGTTCCGCGAGTTCGGTTTCACGCCCGAGAAGGTCGTCGCCGCCGCGAAGCGCAGCATCAAGGCGGCCGCCGCGGCCGCGGGACCCGACGCACCGCAACCCAGCTCCGCCGACACCGACGTGGACGCGGGCAAGTCCTGAGCACGGCATACCCACAAGGAGCAGAACAGATGACTGACAATGCCAATCTGACCGCCCTGGCCGACGCCGGCGTCTCGGTGTGGCTGGACGACCTGTCCCGCGAACGCCTCACCTCCGGCAACCTCAAGGACGTGATGGAACACAGCGGGGTCGTCGGCGTCACGACGAACCCGTCAATCTTCCAGGCCGCCTTGGATCACGGCAATGCGTATGACGCGCAGGTGGCCGAACTCGCCGAAGCGGGCAAGTCCGTCGAGGAGGCGGTGTTCGAGATCACGACCCAGGACGTGCGCGACGCGTGTGATGTCCTCAGGCCGATCTACGACAAGACCGGCGGCAAGGACGGGCGCGTCTCCATCGAGGTCGACCCGCGACTGGCCCATGATGAGGGGCCGACGGTTGAGCAGGCCAAGGCGCTTTACGCCAAGGTCGACCGTCCCAATGTGATGATCAAGATCCCGGCCACTCTCGCAGGGCTGCCGGCGATCTCCGAGGTCATCGCCGATGGCATCAGCGTCAACGTGACCCTGATCTTCAGCCTCGAGCGCTATCGCGCTGTCATGAACGCCTATCTCGAGGGGCTGGAGCGCGCGCTCGCCGCCGGCAAGGACCTCTCGACGATCTGGTCGGTCGCCTCCTTCTTCGTCAGCCGGGTCGACACCGAGATCGACAAGCGGCTGGAGGCGATCGGTTCTCCGGAGGCGATGGCATTGCGCGGCACGGCCGCTGTCGCCAACGCCCAGCTGGCCTACCAGGCCTACGAGGAGGTCTTCTCGACGTCGCGCTGGGAGACGCTCGCGGCCGAGGGCGCCAACAAGCAGCGGCCGTTGTGGGCATCGACGGGCGTGAAGAACCCGGACTACTCCGACACCCTCTATGTCACCAACCTGGTCGCGGACAACACCGTCAACACCATGCCCGAGAAGACCCTCGACGCAGTCATCGACCACGGCAATATCGCCGGAGACGCCGTGACGGGGCATTACGCCGATGCGGCCAAGGTGCTCGATGACATTGCGGCACAGAACATTTCGTACACCGAGGTGACCGAGCTGCTGGAGAAGGAGGGCGTCGAGAAGTTCGAGGCGTCCTGGAACTCCCTCCTCACCGACCTCCAGGCCGCACTGGAGGCGGCCAAATAACCCCCATCGTGGCGGGCGTCGGCGCAAGCCGGCGCCCGCCGCCAAGACTCCCCGAGAAGACCCCGGAGAAGTCCTCCGCTCTCACCTGAAAGGACGCGATGAGTCCCGCCCGTGTCGCTCCTGGTCACAATCCCCTGCGCGATCCTCGCGACAAACGGCTGCCACGGATCGCCGGACCCTGCGCCCTGGTGCTTTTCGGCGTCACGGGCGACCTGGCGACCAAGAAGCTGATGCCGGCGATCTATGACCTGGCCAACCGGGGTCTGCTGCCGCCGGGCTTCAGCCTCGTCGGGTTCGCCCGGCGCGACTGGGCCGATCAGGACTTCGGCAAGATCGTCTACGAGTCGATCAAGGCGCGTTCCCGCACGCCCTTCCGGGAGGAGGTGTGGCGCTCCCTGGCCGAGGGAATCCGTTTTGTCCCAGGGACTTTCGACGACGACAACGCCTTCGACCTGCTTGCCGCCACGCTCGCCGAACTGGACGAGATGCGCGGCACCGGCGGAAATACGGCCTTCTATCTCTCGATCCCGCCCGGCTTCTTCGCCACCGTCTGCGAGCAACTCGAGCGTGCCGGGTTGTCGACGCCGAAGGAGGGCTCGTGGCGCCGGGTCGTGATCGAGAAACCGTTCGGGCATGACCTCAAGAGCGCCCGCGAACTCAACGCCATCGTCGAGGGTGTCTTCCCGGCCGACGCGGTCTTCAGGATCGACCACTATCTCGGCAAGGAGACGGTCCAGAACCTGCTGGCGCTGCGCTTCGCCAATCAGATGTTCGAGCCGGTGTGGAACAGCAACTACGTCGACCACGTGCAGATCACGATGGCCGAGGACATCGGCATCGGCGCCCGGGCCGGCTATTACGACGGCATCGGCGCCGCCCGCGACGTCATCCAGAACCACCTGCTGCAGCTGATGGCGCTCACCGCGATGGAGGAACCGGTCTCGTTCGACGCCGACGGGCTGCGCTTGGAGAAGGAAAAAGTCCTTGGGGCGGTTCGCATTCCGAAG
This sequence comes from Nostocoides australiense Ben110, assembly GCF_001050535.1. Taxonomy (GTDB): domain Bacteria; phylum Actinomycetota; class Actinomycetes; order Actinomycetales; family Dermatophilaceae; genus Nostocoides_A; species Nostocoides_A australiense. The sequence goes on from NZ_HG764815.1 coordinate 986,135, forward strand.
GACCTGGCCACCGGCACCGCCCGCGGGCAGTATGCCGAGGGGTGGCAGGGCGCCGAACACGTCGTGGGATTCCTGCAGGAGAAGGGCGTCCCCAACACCTCGACAACCGAGACGTATGCCGCGGTCCGCCTCGACGTGGAGACCCGCCGGTGGGCGGGGGTGCCCTTCTATCTGCGCACCGGCAAGCGGCTCGGCAAACGCGTGACCGAGATCGCCGTCGTCTTCAAGAGGGCACCGCACCTGCCGTTCACCGACACCGCGACCGAAGAGCTCGGCCAGAACGCCGTCGTCATCCGGGTCCAGCCCGACGAAGGCGTCACCTTGCGCTTCGGCGCGAAAGTGCCTGGGGCGCAAATGGAAGTGCGCGATGTGACGATGGATTTCGGGTATGGCCGTGCCTTCACCGAGTCCTCTCCCGAGGCCTACGAGCGCCTCATTCTCGATGTCCTCTTGGGCGAGCCGCCGCTGTTCCCGCGCCACGAGGAGGTCGAGCTGTCCTGGCAGATCCTCGACCCGATCGAGGCCTTCTGGGCGCGCCAGGGCAGCAAACCCGACCAATATGCTTCCGGCGGCTGGGGGCCCAAGTCCGCCGATGAGTTGATGCGCCGCGACGGCCGCGAATGGAGGCTTCCATGACCACCCCAATAAGTTCTGCGCTCCTCCGTCGCTCCGCTACTGATCGGGGACCCCGGAAGTGATCGTCGACCTGCCCAGCACCACGACCGCCAACATCTCCAAGAAGCTCATCGCGCTGCGCCAGGACGTCGGCGCCATGGCGCTCTCGCGCGTGCTCACCCTCGTCGTCGTGACCGACGAACAGGGCGCCGACGCGGCGATCGACACGGCGAACACCGCGAGCCGGCAGCACCCCTCCCGGATCATCGTCGTCATCACCGCCAACAAGCGAGGGGCCGCACGGCTGGATGCCCAGATCCGGGTGGGCGGGGATGCCGGCGCCAGCGAGGTCGTCGTCATCCGCCTCTACGGGCCCCTGGCCGCACACGGCCGCTCGGTCGTCACGCCCCTCCTGCTGGCTGACTCCCCCATCGTCGTCTGGTGGCCGGGTGAGCCGCCGAAGGACCCCGGCGCGGATCCCATCGGCGCGATGGCGCAGCGGCGGGTCACCGACTCGGCGAAGTCGGCCGCGAAACCCAAGGCGGTCCTCGGCCGGCTCGCCGCGGCATACACCGACGGCGACACCGACCTTGCCTGGTCGCGGATCACCCTGTGGCGCGGCCTGCTCGCCGCTGCCCTGGACCAGGCGCCCTACGAGCCGGTGACCGAAGCCCTCGTCGTCGCCGCCCCGGATTCACCGTCCGGCGACCTCCTGGCGGGCTGGCTCGCCGCCTACCTGAAGTGCCCCGTCGCGCTGGTCCGCGGCGCCCACCGCAGCGGCATCATCTCCGTGCGCCTGACCCGCAAGTCCAGCACGATCGACCTGGTGCGCCCGCAGGAGGGCAATGTCGCCACGGCCATCCAGACTGGCCAGCCCGAGCGCACCATCGCCCTGGCGCACCGCAAGGACGCCGAGTGCCTCGCCGACGAACTGCGCCGGCTGGACTCCGACGAGGTCTACGAGGAGGCGCTGCGTCGCGGCATACCGAAAATCACCGCCAAGACGATGACCGCAGGCGCGGCCGTTCGTTCGGGACTCGCGGTCTCGGAGAAGGAGGCGATGGAGATCGCCAACCGCGTGCACCGCAAGAACCGTCTCGGCAAGGCGGCGTCGATGGTCACCGAACTTCCCGACGCGAGCGATGACGAGCAGCGCGTGAAGGTGGCCGCCGCCGAGAAGTTGGCCGCGTCGACCAAGACCGACCTGGAGCCACCTTCGGAGCCCACCAGCCGAGCGGGCCGGGCGGCCACCAAGCGCTGACGCAGTCAGACGCGCGTTACTTGATCAGGCCACGGTCGCGGAGGCTGCCGAGCGCCTCGTCGAGGATGGCGGCGCCGTCGGTGTCGGAGCGGCGCTCCTTCACATAGGCCAGGTGAGTCTTGTAGGGCTCGACCTTGGGCGGCTGGGGCGGGTTGTCCTTGTCCTGACCGGCGGGGAAGCCACAGCGAGGGCAGTCCCAGAATTCCGGTATGACGAGGCCGGGCTCCTCCGCGAAGCTGGGCCGGGTCTCGTGGTTGTTGGCGCAGTAGTAGGAGACGAAGACGCGGGCGGCGACTTCGCCGCGCTCGGCCTCACCCATCGGTCCGGCACCCACCCGGCTCCCGCGAATGGCATTACCACCAGCCATAGTTCCCGTTCGTCCTCTCTGACGTCATGACCTGTGCACTGACGTCATGACCTGTGCAGTGTCGAGTGGAGTGTACGTCGAGACGGGTGAGATGTGTGTGGGGCGACCCGGTTCCAGGTGCGATCCGTATCAGTCACGAGTCCGGCGGACCCGCGGCTGCGGGTTCATTCGACGGGCAACCCATCCGGACGTGGGGTGATCGCCCCACCTCTTGAGCCCGGTCGGTGTGGCGCCCGGTCCGGCCCTCAGGCGTTGAAGCGGTCGATCAGGCCGATGCCGACCACGGCGGTGACCCACACGAGGGCCATCATGATCGTGATGCGGGTCAGGTTCTTCTCGGCCACGGAGGAAGAGGACATCGAGGTCGACAGGCCGCCACCGAACATGTCGGACACGCCACCGCCCTTGCCCTTGTGCAGCAGGATGAGCAGGGTCAGGAAGAGCCCGGAGATGACAAGCAGCACCTGCAGTCCGATGCGCACCGCATCCATCGGTTCCAACCTTTCGATCGAGTGTGGCCGGCCGCGGCCAACCGAAAAAGGATACCTGCCGCGGCCTACCCGTCCCAACGCGCCGGCTGCGCGGACCGGTTCCCCCGGCATACGGCGGGGTTTTGGGCGGGAACATAGCGGTGCGCAACGGAAATGTTCCGTTGCGCACCGCTAGTTTTCCGCCCTGGGCGGAAAAGTTGTGACTCCGGCGATCTACGCGTCGGGGACGACGTGCTGCTGGTAGCGGCAGATCGCGGCGAACTCGGCGGCGTCGAGGGCGGCGCCGCCGACGAGGGCGCCGTCGACGTCCCTGCCGCCCATGATCTGGGCGATATTGCTCGACTTGACCGAGCCGCCATAGAGGATGCGGATGCCGTCCGCGGTGTCGCCGGTGTACATCTCGGCGAGCTGGGTGCGGATGGCGCCGCAGACCTCCTGGGCGTCATCGGGGGTGGCGACCTCGCCGGTGCCGATGGCCCAGATGGGCTCATAGGCGATGACGATGGAGCGCACCTGCTCGGGCGTCAGCTGCGCCAGGCCGGCCCGGATCTGATCCAGGACGTGCGCGACATGGGTGCCGGCCTTGCGGATCTCCAGGCCCTCGCCGCAGCAGAAGATCGGCGTCAAGCCATAGCGGTATGCCGCGGCGAGCTTGTCCGCGACGACCTCGTCGGTCTCGTTGTGGTACTCGCGCCGCTCGCTGTGCCCGACGATGACATAGGTGCAGCCGAGCTTGGCGAGGAAGGCGCCGGAGATCTCGCCGGTGTAAGCGCCGGAGTCGTGAACCGAAAGGTCCTGACCGCCGTACTTGATCTCCAGCTTGTCGCCGTCGACCAGGGTCTGCACGGTGCGCAGGTCGGTGAACGGCGGGCAGACCGCGACCTCGACGGCGCCGAAGTCGTGGTTGGCGTCCTTGAGGGTCCAGTCGAGTTTCTGCACCAACAGCGCCGCCGCCTGGTGGTCCAGATTCATCTTCCAGTTGCCCGCCATCAGCGGGGTGCGGCTCATTTGATGCCTTCCAGGATCGTGATGCCCGGCAGCGCCTTGCCCTCGAGGTATTCGAGGGAGGCCCCACCACCGGTGGAGATATGACCGAAGTCGCTGTCGGCGAAGCCCATCTGCCGCACGGCAGCGGCCGAGTCGCCACCGCCGACGACGGTGAGCGCACCGGCGGCCGTCGCGTCGACGAGGGCCTGCGCAACGGTCTTGGTGCCGGCAGCGAAGGGCGCCATCTCGAAGGCACCCATGGGGCCGTTCCAGAAGACCGTCTTGGCGTCGGCCAGCTTGGACGCGTAGAGCTCGGCGGACTTCGGGCCGATGTCCAGGCCCATCATGTCGGCCGGGATCTTGTCGGCGTCGACGACGGCGGTCTCGGTGTCGGCGGAGAACTCCTTGCCGCAGACGATGTCGACCGGCAGCACCAGTTCGACGCCCTCGGCGGCGGCCCGCTCCAGATAGCCCTTGCACGCCTCGACCGAGTCGGCGTCGAAGAGGCTCTTGCCGATCTCGTGGCCCTGGGCCGCGAGGAAGGTGAAGAGCATCCCGCCGCCGATCAGCAGCCGGTCGGCCTTGCCGAGGAGGTTGTCGATGACCGCGAGCTTGTCGGCGACCTTCGCGCCGCCCAGGACCACGGCATACGGCCGCTCGGGGTCCTCGGTCAGCCGCTTGAGGACATCGACCTCGGCCGCCACCAGACCACCCATCGCCGATGGGAGGAGGGTGGCCACGTCATACACGGCCGCCTGCTTGCGGTGCACGACCCCGAAGCCGTCGGAGACATACGCGTCGGCCAGGCCGGCCAGCGCGCCGGCGAACTCGGCCCGCTCCTCGTCGGTCTTGGCGGTCTCGCCGGGGTTGAAGCGCAGGTTCTCGAGCAGGACGACGTCGCCGTCGGACATCGCGTCGACGGCCGCCTGGGCGGATTCGCCGACGGTGTCGGTGGCGAAGGTGACGTCCTGGCCGAGCAGTTCACCGAGGCGGGCGGCCACGGGCGCGAGGGAGTACTTGTCCTCCGGGGCGCCCTTGGGCCGGCCGAGGTGGGCGCACACGATGACGCGTGCGCCCCCCTCGGTCAGAGCCTCGATCGTGGGGATCGAGGCCCGGATCCGGCCGTCGTCGGTGATCGTCGTGCCGTCGAGCGGCACGTTGAGGTCGGACCGGACGAGCACGCGCTTGCCGCGCAGGTCGCCCAGGGAGGCCAGATCACCCATGGTGGATCAGAGGCTCTTGCCGACGAGGTTGACGAGGTCGACGAGGCGGTTGGAGTAGCCCCACTCGTTGTCGTACCAGCCGACGACCTTGACCTGGTTGCCGATGACCTTGGTCAGCGGGGCGTCGAAGATGCAGGACGCCGGGTCGGTGACGATGTCCATCGAGACGATCGGGTCCTCGGAGTAGCGCAGGTAACCCTTGAGCGGGCCCTCGGCGGCCTTCTTGACGGCGGCGTTGACCTCTTCGACCGTGGTCTCGCGGCTGGCCTCGAAGGTGAGGTCGGTGGCCGAGCCGGTGGGGGTGGGCACGCGCAGGGCGTAGCCGTCGAGCTTGCCCTTGAGCTCGGGCAGGACGAGGGCGACGGCCTTGGCGGCACCGGTGGTCGTCGGCACGATGTTGAGGGCGGCGGCGCGGGCGCGGCGCAGGTCCTTGTGCGGGCCGTCGAGCAGGTTCTGGTCACCGGTGTAGGCGTGGATGGTGGTCATCAGGCCCTTGACGATGCCGAGCTCGTCGTTGAGGGCCTTGGCCATCGGCGCCAGGCAGTTGGTGGTGCAGGAGGCATTGGAGATGATGTGGTGCTTCTCCGGGTCGTAGTCGCCCTCGTTGACGCCCATGACGAAGGTGGCGTCCTCGTTCTTCGCCGGGGCGGAGATGATGACCTTCTTGGCGCCGCCGTCGATGTGTGCCTTGGCCTTGGTGGCGTCGGTGAAGAAGCCGGTGGACTCGATGACGACATCGGCGCCCACGGACTTCCAGTCCAGGTTGGCCGGGTCGCGGTCCTCGAAGACCTTGAAGGACTTGCCGTTGACGGTGATCGACTCCTCGTCGAACGTGACGTCGCCGTCGAGGCGGCCCAGGACCGAGTCGTACTTCAGGAGGGTCGCGAGCGTCTTGTTGTCCGTCAGGTCGTTGACGGCCACGATCTCGATGTCGGCGCCGGACGCCTGGACGGCGCGGAAGAAGTTGCGGCCGATCCGGCCGAAGCCGTTGATGCCAACGCGAACAGTCATTGCTGAAAGCCTTGCCTTCCGTAGGGGGTATGCGGTGTCGCCTCTATGCGGCACCTGACCGATACCCAGCCTATTGCGCCCCGGTTCGCCAAGGCACCCCGCCCAGCCATCGGACGCTTTTCTCGGCTGCGTCTCAGAGCGTGAGAGGCGCGACTCAGTCGTCGAGCAGGTCGGCGGAGATCACCGCCTCGGTGTCCGGAACGCCGAGTTCACCCGCCCGTTTGTCGGCCATCGCCAGCAGCCGCCGAATACGCCCGGCGACGGCGTCCTTGGTCATGGGTGGCTGCGCCAGCGCCCCGAGCTCCTCCAGAGAAGCCTGCTTGTGCGCCATCCGCAGGTCGCCGGCGACGCGCAGGTGATCGGGCACGTCGTCGCCGAGGATCTCCAGCGCCCGCTGCACGCGGGCGCCGGCGGCGACGGCCGCCTGGGCCGAGCGGCGCAGGTTGGCGTCGTCGAAGTTCGCGAGCCGGTTGGCGGGGGGGGGGGG
>NZ_HG764815.1:992676-1007407 GCF_001050535.1 Nostocoides australiense Ben110
CCCCCCCCCCCGCCATGCCCACGACCGCGGAGGTCGAGGCGGCTCTGGACGGCCGGAGGTCCGAATCATGACCGCCGCCGCCACCCCGCTGACGATGGCCGGCGTCACCGAGATCCGCGTCCGCGAACCCGAACGCATCGCCGCGGCCTGGGCGACGCGCCGCCGTCGCGAACGGGTGGGTGCCGACGGCCGGTTGCTGATCGTGGCCGCCGATCACCCCGCCCGCGGCGCCTTGGGCGTGCGCACCGACCCGCTCGCCATGGCCAGCCGCGCCGAACTGCTCGAGCGGCTCGTGAGTGCCCTGTCGCCCCCGGGGGTCGACGGTGTGCTCGGCACGCCCGATGTGCTCGACGACCTCGTGCTGATGGGCTCCCTGGAGGGCAAGCTCGCGATCGGCTCGATGAATCGCGGTGGGCTGCAAGGGGCTTGCTTCGAACTCGACGACCGCTTCACGGCCTACACGGCGGCGGCGTTGCAGCAGCGGGGTCTCGACGGCGGCAAGATGCTCACCCGCATCTCGCTCGGCAACGCCGGCACCGCGCCCACCCTCGAAGCGAGCGCTCGGGCGATCGGCGAGCTCGCGGCTTACGGCCTGATGGCGATGATCGAGCCATTCATGTCGGAGGTTCGCGACGGGCGGGTGCACAACCTGCTGGACCCCGACTCGACGATCCGCTCCATCCACATCGCCTCCGGGCTCGGCGACAGCAGCGCCCACACGTGGCTGAAGCTGCCGGTCGTCGACGACCTGGAGCGCGTGATGGAGGCAACGACCCTGCCGACGCTGCTGCTCGGCGGCGACCCGCAGGGCCGCGCCGACGAGACCTATGAGCGGTGGGCCCATGCCCTGACCATCCCGCCTGTGCGGGGTCTCGTCGTCGGTCGCGCCCTGCTCTTCCCCCCGGACGGTGACGTCGCCGCCGCCGTCGACATCGCCGCCCGACTCGTCCACCAGGAGGCCCCATGACCACCGGCACCGGCCGCGACAACGAGCGCTGGGTTTTCCCGAAAGGCGCTGCCGCCCAAGGAGATTACGCGACCGTGATCGACGCGGGTATCGACGGCTGGCAGCATACGATGCTGCGCGTCGCCGAGATCAGCGAGGGCGCGTCGGTGACCCACGACAGCGGCGTCGAAGAGACGATCGTCGTGCCGCTGAACGGCTCGGTCCGCGTCGAGGTCACGGACGAAGACGGCACCGCGCACGACATCGTGCTGGCCGGCCGGGCGCACGTCTTCGCGTCCGCGACCGATGTTGCGTATGCCGGCCGCGGCGCCGTCGTGCGCGTCACCGCCGAGGGTGGTCCCGCCCGCGTGGCCCTCACGGGGGCACCGGCGACGAAGCTCGCGGCCCCGAAACCGTTCCGCCACATCCGCGCTGACGAGGTGCCCGTCGAGATCCGTGGTGCCGGCACCTCTTCGCGGGAGGTGCGCTCCTTCGGACTGCCCGAGGTCCTCGACGCCGACTCGATCCTCGTGTGCGAGGTCATCACGCCGGCGGGCAACTGGAGCTCCTGGCCGCCGCACAAGCACGACACCGAGACCGACGAGGAGACCCAGCTCGAGGAGATCTACTACTTCGAGCTTCAGCCCACCGACCCGCGTGGCACCGATCCCGTTGGCTACCAACGAGTTTATGGGTCGAACGAGCAGCCGGAGCGGCCCATCGACGTGGTCGCCGAGGTGCGCTCCGGCGACGTCGTCCTGGTGCCCTACGGCTGGCACGGCCCCGCGATGGCTGCGCCGACGGCCGACCTCTACTACCTCAACGTCATGGCCGGCCCCGGCGCGGAACGCGCGTGGCGCATCTGCATGGACCCGGCACACGTCTGGGTGCGGGACGCCTGGTCGGACCTCCCGCCCGACCCCCGTCTCCCCTTCACAGCAGGGAGGTGACCACGCCCGCGACATCTTCTGGAGCGGCACCGACGCCGACTGCAGATCACCACCCACCGCAAGGACACCGCCTCGACGAAGCGGTGATGTTCGAAAGGTCAGTGCTCACATGATCCAACGCAAGAAGCTCGGCGTCGCCGCCGTATCACTCTCACTGATGGGCTCGCTGGTGGCGTGCTCCTCGACCGGCGGCCGGCAGGCCGTCGAGCAGAAGGTCGGTGCCGACGGCGCCAAGGCAAAGACCATGACCGTCACGATGGTGACTCACCAAGCTCCCGGTGACACCTTCTGGGACATCATCCGCAAGGGCGCTGAGCAGGCAGCCACCGACGTCGGTGTGAATCTCGAATACACCAACGACCCCGACGCGACGAAGCAGGCTCAGCTCATCCAGGCGGCCATCGACAAGAAAGTCGACGGGATCGCCGCGACCAACCCCAACACCGGAGCCATCGGCCCCGTAGTCAAGAAGGCGATCGAGGGTGGCATTGCCGTCTCGATGTTCAACGCCGGTGGCCCGGATGCCATGGACCTCGGTGTGATCGGCTACTTCGGCCAGGCCGAGACCGATGCTGGCGTGGCGGTCGGCGAGCGACTGGCCAAGGACGGCGCCAAGAACGCCATCTGCGTCATCCAGGAGCAGGGCCAACAGCAGCTGGAGGAGCGCTGCAAAGGCGTCGAGGACGGTGCCGGCGGTGCCGTGAAGGTCGCGCGGGTCTATGTCGATGGTCGCAACGACGCCGCGGTGGTGACGTCGCTGCAGGCGCAGCTGACGCAGGACAAGACGATCGACTGGGTCGTCACTCTCGGGGCACCGTTCGCTCTGGACGCTGTCAAGTCCGTCGAGGGTGCCGGGTCGGCAGCGAAGATCGGGACCTTCGACACCAACCCCGCACTCGTCGACGCGGTCAAGGGTGGCAAGGTCCAGTGGGCCATCGACCAGCAGCCCTTCCTCCAGGGCTACTTGGCCGTGACGTCGCTCTATCTGTACAAGATCAACGGCAACGTGATCGGCGGTGGCCAGCGGGTGCCGACCGGCCCGGCGTTCATCGACTCCACGAACATCGAAGCGGTAGCGAAGTTCGCTGCCAACGGGACCCGGTGATCGGCCGATGAGCACAGCATCAACCGCGACCGCCTCGGACGACAGAGTCCGGACCAGGTCCGCCGCTTCGACCTTCTTCGGCATGCCGGCTGTCGGTGCCCTTATCGGTGCTGCGGTGTTGGTTGCCCTCTTCCTCGCGGTCGCACCGGCTTTCCGGAGCGTGGGCAATATCGGCACCATCCTCTACTCGGCATCGACCATCGGGATCATGGCCGTCTTCGTGGCCCTGCTGATGATCGGTGGCGAGTTCGACCTCTCGACAGGTGTCGCGGTGACGACCGCAGGGCTTACGGCAGCCCACTCGGCGTGGTACTTCAACCTCAACGTCTGGGTCGGCGTCCTGATCTCGTTGCTCTTCGCCCTCGCGATCGGCGCCTTCAACGGCTGGCTGCTGCATGTCACGAAGCTGCCGAGCTTCCTCGTCACACTTGGCACCTATTTCGTCTTCTGGGGCGCCAACCTCGCTATGACCCGGATCGTGACCGGCGGCGTGTCCTCGAACTCGATCAGTGACATGGAGGGTTTCAATTCCGCCCACGCCGTGTTCGCATCGGAGTTCTCGATCGGTTCCGTGAACATCAAGATCCCGATCATCTACTGGATCCTGTTGACCGTCGCCGTCTCCTACTTGCTGCTGCGCACCAAGTACGGAAACTGGATCCTCGCCGCCGGTGGCGACTCCGCTGCCGCTCGAGCGGTGGGTGTTCCGGTGGTCGCGACGAAGATCGCGCTCTTCATGGGGACCGGTTTCGCAGCCTGGCTGCTGGGCATGCACACCCTCTTCGAGTACAACACCCTGCAGTCCGGCACCGGCCCCGGCTACGAGTTCATCTACATCATCGCGGCCGTCATCGGCGGGTGTCTGCTCACCGGCGGCTATGGCTCCATCGTCGGTGCATCGATCGGTGCGCTCATCTACGGCATGGCGGTGCTGGGCATCAGCTATGCCGGCTGGGATGTCGACTGGCTGCGCACCTTCCTCGGCGTCATGCTCATCGCGGCCGTCCTCATCAACAACTACGTCAGGAAGCGGGCGGACGCATGACCACGGCAACGGCGACAGGAACCCGACTTCTCGAACTCGACGAGGTCGGCAAAAGCTATGGCAACGTCCACGCACTGCGCGGCGTCAACATCAGCGTCAGTCCGGGTGAGGTCACCTGCGTCCTCGGCGACAACGGCGCGGGCAAGTCCACACTGATCAAGATCATCGCCGGGCTGCACCAGCACACCGAAGGTGTGGTGCGAATGGACGGGGAGGAGATCCGCTTCAACTCCCCGCGCGAGGCGCAGGCCAAGGGCATCGCCACGGTCTACCAGGACCTGGCCCTCGCACCCCTGATGTCGGTGTGGCGCAACTTCTTCCTCGGCAACGAGATGAAGAAGGGTTTCGGCCTCGACATCGACGCCATGAAGCGCATCTCGGGCGAGGAACTCCAGAAGATGGGGATCGTCATACCGGACCTCGACCGTCCGGTCGGCGCCCTCTCCGGCGGCCAGCGGCAGTGCATCGCCATCGCCCGCGCGATCTATTTCGGTGCCCGCGTCGTCATCCTCGACGAGCCGACGGCGGCCCTCGGTGTCAAGCAGTCCGGCGTCGTGCTGAAGTACGTCACCAAGATGCGCGACAGCGGTCTCGGCGTCATCTTCATCACCCACAACCCGCACCACGCCTACATGGTCGGCAACCACTTCGTCATCCTCAAGCTGGGCCGGTTGGTCCTCGACGCCCACCGCGACGAGATCACCCTCGACCAGCTCACGGCGGAGATGGCCGGTGGCCAGGAACTCGCCGAGCTCAGCCACGAGCTGCGTGCGAGCGAGGCCGACGGCACCGCGGACGCTGCGGCGGCCGACGCAGTCGAGGCCGAGGTCGACCACTCGCTCTTCCAGCGTGGGCACGGTGCGACATCTGTCGAAGAGCACAAGGAGTAGGAACCACCGTGGCTGAGAACGAACTGCGCGTCGGAGTGATCGGTGTCGGCATGATGGGCGCCGACCACGCCGACCGTCTCGTCCACCGCGTCGCCGGAGCCCGGCTCGTGGCCGTGTCGGATCCCGACACGGCCCGAGCCGCGGCCCTGGCCGGGCGGTATGACGGGGTGCGCTCGGTCGACGATCCGCTGGCGCTCGTCGCCGACGACGAGGTGGATGCGGTGGTCATCGCCTCCCCCGGCTTCGTCCACGAGGAGCAAGTCCTCGCGTGCATCGCGGCGGGCAAATATGTCCTGTGTGAGAAGCCGCTGACGATGGACAGCGAGTCGTCCCTGCGGGTGCTGCGCGCCGAGCGCGAGGCCGGCAAGGAACTCATCCAGGTCGGCTTCATGCGCCGCTTCGACCCGCAGTATGCGCAGCTGCAGCAGCTGCTCGCGTCCGGCGATCTGGGCCGAACGCTGTTGTTGCACAACACGCACCGGAACAAATCGGTTCCCAACCCCGAGTTCCGCTCGGAGATGATCGTGCGCGACTCGCTGGTCCACGAGGTCGACGTCGCGCGCTTCATGTTCGGCCAGGAGATCACCACCATCCAGGTGCTCTCCCCTGCGCCGACGAGCCACGCCTGCGAAGGCGTCGTCGACCCGCAGGTCGCGCTCTTCACCATGGCGGGCGGTGGCGTCGTGTCCAACGAGGTCTTCGTCAACTGCCAGGTCGGGTATGAGGTGCGCTGCGAGGCGGTCTCGGAGCGCGGCACGGCCATCGCGGGCCGGCCGCAGTCGGGCCTCTACACCACACGGGTCGGTGAGCCGGCCGGATCCTGGGGCGGCACAGTGGACCCGGACTTCATTGCTCGCTTCGGCCTCGCCTATGACTTGGAGTTCCAGGCTTGGGTCGATGCCACCCGCCGCGGCGAGGTGGTGGGCGCCACCTCGTGGGACGGCTATGCCTCCACCGCCGTGTGCGAGGCCGGTATGCAGTCGCTCGCCTCCGGTCAGCCGGTGGCGGTCACCCTCGTGGACAAGGAGACGCTGACGTGAAGATCGCCCTCGACCCCTACATGTTCCGTGAGGTCACCACCCTGGAGTCGCTCCCGGGGGTCGTCGCCGACCTCGGTTACGAGTGGATCGAACTGTCGCCCCGTGAGGATTTCACGCCCTTCTTCACGCACCCGCGCGTGAACGACTCCGGCGCGAAGGCCTTCCGAAAAGCGTTGCAGGGGGCCGGGGTCGGCGTCTCGTCGGTGCTGCCCCTCTACACGTGGTCGGGCCCGGACGAGGACGCCCGGCAGGCAGCCGTGCGCTATTGGAAGCGCGCGATCCAGCTGACGTCGCTGCTCGGGGTGGACACGATGAACTCGGAGTTCAACGGCAACCCGCGGCAGGCGGACGTCTGCGAGGCGCAGTTCTGGCGCTCGATGGAGGAGTTGCTGCCCGTCTTCGAGAAGGAGGGGATCCGGCTCGTGCTCGAGCCGCACCCCGACGACTTCGAAGAGGACGGCAAGCGGGCCATCGACCTGATCCGCGCGCTCAACAGCGACAACGTCTCCTTCCTCTATTGCACGCCGCACACCTTCCATCAGGGCAACGACGTCGACGGCATCCTCGACAAGGCCGGCGACCTGACGACCATGTGCCACCTCGCCGACGCCTACGACCACACGGCATCCTCCGGCCTGCGCTATATCGTCAACCCGCCTGGCTCCCAGGTCACGGTCCACCAGCACCTCGACATGGGACAAGGGGAAGTCGACTTCGGTCGCTTCTTCGCCGCGCTGGAGCGCAACGGCTTCGACGGCATACTCACCGCGTGTGTCTTCGCATGGGAGGACCGCGCCGAGGAGTCCAGCCGATTCATGAAGCGGGCGATCGAGGAGCACTTGAGCGCCTGGGCGAGCCCACCCAAACTGGAGTCACCCACCGCGTGACCTGACCGCATACCGAATGCGGTGTATGTTAGTATGTAACAACATTTGAGCAGCCGGAGGAGCAACCATGAGCACGCCCACTCGCATCACCCACCTGATCAACGGCGCGGCCTGGGAGGGCACCGCCGAGCGAACCTCCCCCGTCTACAACCCGGCCACCGGCGCCCAGACCGGCGTCCTGGACCTCGCCTCGACGGACCTCGTCGACGAGATCGTGCGGGGTGCGAAGGCCGCCTGGCAGAACGAATGGCAGAACGCCAGCTTGACCAAGCGCACGCAGGTGCTCTTCACGTTCCGTGAACTGCTCAACGCCAAGAAGGAGGAGATCGGCGCAATCATCACGTCGGAGCATGGCAAGGTGCTCTCCGACGCGGTGGGCGAAGTGACGCGCGGCCTCGAGGTCGCGGAGTTCGCGTGCGGCATCCCGCAGCTGCTCAAGGGCGGCTTCTCCGAGAACGTCTCGACCCGGGTCGACGTCTACTCGATCCGCCAGAGCCTCGGCGTCGTCGCGGTGATCAGTCCCTTCAACTTCCCGGCGATGGTGCCGCTGTGGTTCGTGCCCATCGCCATCGCCTGCGGCAACGCGGTCGTCATCAAGCCGTCCGAGAAGGACCCCTCAGCGGTGAATGCCGTTGCGGCACTGTGGAAAGAGGCCGGCCTGCCCGACGGCGTGCTCAACGTCGTGCACGGCGACAAGGAGGCGGTCGACGCGCTCCTGACCCACCCCGACGTCAAGGCCGTCTCCTTCGTCGGCTCCACGCCGATCGCCAAGTATGTCTACGAGACCGGCACCGCCCACGGCAAGCGCGTGCAGGCCCTCGGCGGCGCGAAGAACCACATGCTGGTTCTCCCCGACGCTGACCTCGACCTGGCCGCCGACGCCGCCGTCAACGCCGGCTTCGGCTCCGCGGGCGAGCGGTGCATGGCCATCTCCGCCCTGCTCGCCGTCGAACCGATCGCCGACGATCTGATCTCCAAGATCACCGACCGGATGGGCAAGCTCGTCACGGGCGACGGCACCCGCGGCAGCGACATGGGTCCGCTCGTGACGCGCGAGCACGCCGACAAGGTCACGTCCTATCTCGACAAGGGCGTCGACGCGGGAGCGACGCTCGTCGTGGACGGGCGCGAGGGAGACGTCGACGCCGACGGCGAGGGTTTCTTCCTCAAGCCGACGCTCTTCGACAATGTCACGCCCGGTATGCCGGTCTACGACGACGAGATCTTCGGCCCGGTGCTGTCCGTGGTGCGCGTGCAGTCCTACGACGAGGGACTGAAGCTGATCAACGACAACCCCTACGGCAACGGCACGGCGATCTTCACCAATGACGGCGGCGCCGCCCGTCGCTTCCAAAACGAGGTCGAGGTCGGCATGGTGGGCATCAACGTGCCGATCCCCGTGCCGATGGCCTACTTCTCCTTCGGCGGCTGGAAGAACAGCCTCTTCGGCGACACCCACGCCCACGGCATGGAAGGCGTGCACTTCTTCACCCGCGGCAAGGTCGTCACCTCCCGCTGGCTCGACCCGAGCCACGGCGGCCTGAACCTCGGTTTCCCGCAGAACACCTGACATGGCCCCGGCCGGATCGTTCACGCTGGCGGCGAGCAGCGAGATGCTCTATCGCGATCTGCCTGTGGCAGAGCGCATTCGACGCATTCACGAGGCCGGCTTCGCCGTCGAGATCTGGGACTGGCGGGGCCACGACATCGACGCGCTGGAGGCCCTCCACGACGAGGGCGTCACCTTCACGTCGATGACCGGCTACACGACCGGCACCCTGGGCGATGCTGATGGTGCTGACGAACTGCTGCGCACGGCGGCCGAGTCGATCCCGGTCGCCAAGCGCATCGGTGCGTGGGGGCTCAACCTGCACGGCACGGGTCTCGACGACAAGGGCCTGCCCGTCAAGGCATTGGCGCCCGGCGAGGTGGCGAGCGAGCAGATGTGGGCGACCGCGCGGCATACCCTCCAGCGCATCGCCGACCTCGGCGAGCGGGAGGGCGTCACCTTCCTCCTGGAGAACCTCAACCTGGTCGTCGACCACCCGGGCACGCCCTTCGCGCGCGCCGAGGACACCCTCGCCCTGGTGAGCGGCATCGACAGCCCGAGCCTGAAGCTCAACCTGGACCTCTATCACGCGCAGATCGGCGAGGGGAACCTGATCGAACTGTGCCGGGCCGCCCTGCCGTGGATCGGTGAGATCCAGGTCGCGGACGTCCCCGGCCGCTGCGAGCCGGGCACCGGCGAGATCAACTACAGCGGGGTCGCCCGCGCGTTGCGCGAGATGGGGTATGCCGGTGTGGTCGGCCTGGAAGCCTTCGCCTCCGGTGACTCCGACCTCGCCCTCCAGCGCTTCCGCGAGGCCTTCACGGTCACCTGACTCTCGAGGTGGCGTGGGGATGAGGACTGATCGCCCTGTCGCCCAAGGCCATCGGCGAGAGTGATCGCCGTGAGCGCGTGGCAGACAGGCCCCTTCGACAATGACGCTGCCGCCGATTGGTGCGGTGACCTCGACGACAGCGAGGACACTTCGTGGGGTGACTAGGGAGTTATGCTCTCACGCACCGGGAGGCCGGCCGCGACATACGCGGAGTCGACGAGGGACATATTGCGCACGGCGAACTCGGCGTCGGTGACGACAGGGGCGCCGGAGCGCACCGCTGCCGCGAACGCCTCCAGTTGGTAGGTGTAGCTCGACCGGTTGCCCAGGTGCTCGACGACGTCACCGTCGCGTTCACTGGTCAGGTCGGCGGCTTCGTCGGGAAGGCGTCGGGAGCGGGGCGCTGCAGCCGTATGCCGCAGGATGAGCCGGTCGTCCTCGTGCGGTAAGGGGAAGCTCGGCACGACGATCTCGCCTTCGCTGCCGGTGACCACAAGGGTGAACGACCAGTCCTTGGCATCCATATCGGAGCCGCCGGAACCCTTTGCCCCCGAGGGGAACTCGCCAGCGACGAAGAGGTGGGAGTCGACGCCGGGATGACCCTCGCGCTCGGCGGCTTCGGCCGTGTTGATCGTGAACGAGCCGCCGCAGAACTGCTCGCCGAGGAGGGCGAGGCAGGAGAGGGAGTAACAGCCGAGGTCCATCATCGAGCCGCCGGCCAGGTCCATTCGCCAGCGGGGGTCGTCGGCGCCGGGGTCGGGCATGAGCAGCGGCACGTCGATATGCCGGACCTCACCGATGGCGCCCTGCCCGATGAGCTCGCACGTTCGCTGGAAGAGCGGGTGATAGGGGAAGTGGAACGCCTCCATGAACACCACCCCGGCGGCCCGCACGGCGTCGGCCACGTCGCGCGCCTCGGCCGCGTTGGCGGCCGACGGCTTCTCGGCCAGGACGTGCTTGCCGGCCGCCGCGATGCGCGCATTCCACGGAGCGTGCAGCCCGTTGGCGAGCGGGTTGTACACGGCTTCGACCTCAGGGTCGGCGAGCAGCGCGTCATACGACTCCACGACGCGCTCGACGCCATGGGCGGCGGCGAAGTCGGCTGCGCGAGAACGATCCCGCGCAGCCACCGCCACCAGGCGCGCGCCCGTCGCCTGCGCCGGGCTGACGATCGACAGCGGCGCGATCCGGGCGGCACCGAGCAGACCGATGCGCAGCGGCTCGACCTCGGGGAGGACCGTCACAGGCCTTGCTCCGCGGCAAGCATGTTCCTGGCGGCATACTCCAGGCCCTCGAGCTGACCGAGCTCGGCGTCCTCGTGCTCGATATTGCAGGGCAGATCCGGGTCGATCTCCTGCAGCGCGCGCAGGAACTCGGTCCAGAAGGCGACGTCATGGCCCTTGCCGATGGCGACGAAGTCCCAGGAGGAGTTGCTCGGCCAGCCCGAGAGGGTGGTGCCGCCGCCGAGCGGGAGGTAGCCCGGCTCACCCTCGGCGACGCGGGTGAAGCGATCGTCGAGGACGCCGTTGATCTTGGCGGCCTCGTTGATGCGGGTGTCCTTGGCGGCCGAGCAATAGACGAGCGAGCCCAGATCCTTCAGCGCGAGAACGGGATCGATGCCCTGCCAGAAGAGGTGGCTCGGGTCCATCTCGGCACCGACGTGCGTGGCGTTGATCTCTTCGGCGAGGCGGTGCATCGTCGCGGGGTTGTAGACGACATTGCCCGGGTGCATCTCGATGGCGACTTTGACGTCGGCGTCCGCAGCGCGGGCCTGGATGTCCTTCCAGAAGGGGACGGCGACCTCCCACTGGTAGTCGCGCACGTCGAGCAGCGGGCTCCACCAGGGCAACACATTCCACGCCATGTGCTGGCCGCCGGCCTCGGCGGCCGGGGCACCGGACATGGTCACCAGGCGCTTCACGCCGAGCAGGGACGCCAGCTCGATGGAGTCGACGAGGTCCTGGGCGTGGGAGAAGCCGGCGGTCGGGAAGAGCGGATTGCCGTTGCAGTTCAACGCCGTCAGGGTCAGGCCGCGGGATTCGAACTCCCCGAGGTAGGCCTGGCGGGCGTCCTCGCTGGCCTTCAACTCCTCGACGGGCAGGTGGATCGGCGGGAGGAAGCCGCCGGAGTTGATCTCGACGCTGTTGAGGCCGAGGCCTTTGATGACGTCGAGGGCCTCACCGAGGGACTTGTTGCCGAGGCACGCGTTGTAGACACCGATGTACATGACTTGCTCCTTGGGGCTCTTCGTGGGCTATCGATGCGACTGTGGTCCCCGCGAAGTACCGCAGCGCAGCGAGGACACTTGGTGGGGGTCAGTGGTGGGAAGGGAGTTCGACGGTGGCGCCGCCGGCGGCGGCGGAGGAGATGACGGCGTTGATGATCTCGAGGTCGCGCAGCCCGTCGGCGAAGCTCGCGACGGGAGGCAGGCCGCCCTCGATGCCGGCGACCTGCTCGAGGAAGGCGCGGGCCTGGAAACCGAAGAGGTCACCCACGCCATAGGACACCCCGGGGAAGTCCATCGGCACGCCACCCTTGAGGTAGGGGTGGGCCGGCCCGACGAGGACCTGGTTGTAGCCGTTGTATGCCGCGAGCGCGTCGTCGGATTCGTTGAGCACCACGGAGAATTCGGCGGGCCGGTCCATGTCCCATTTCGCCGCGCCGTGCTGGGCGAAGACGTCGAACGCCATCGAGTTGGCGTGCCCGGGGGCGATGCGCGAGATGGAGAAGGTGCCGACAGCCCCATTGGCGAAGGTCGCCGTGAAGGTCGCAACGTCGTCGTTCTCGACGGCCTTCTTCTCCTCCGTCAGCTCGGCGCGGGAGTGACCGTATGTCGTGCCCTTGGCGACGAAACGCTCCTTGACCAGCGTGGTGAAGGAGGCGCCGGAGACGTGGGTCATCGGCCCGCAGACGAATTCGGCGAGGTCGATCAGGTGGGAGCCGATGTCGTTGAGCGCGCCCGTGCCCGGGCCGCCCTGGTAACGCCAGGCCATCGGCGTCAGGGGGCTGTTGGCGTAGTCGCACCAGTAGCGGCCGTTGAAGTGGGACACCTCCCCGAGACGCTGCCCGACGAGGTTCTTGATCGCGGCCACGGCCGGCTGGCGGCGATAGACGAAGGCGGTGCCGGTGACCAGGTCCGGGTGCGCTGCCGCTGCATCGGCCATGGCGCGGGCGTTCTCGATCGTGTCGGCGAGCGGCTTCTCGGACAGCACGTGCTTGCCGGCGTCGAGGAGGGCCTCGGCGATCTCGCGGTGGAGGGCGTTGGCGACGACGATGCTCACGACGTGGACGCTGTCGTCGGTCAGGAGCTCGCGCCAGTCGGTGCCGCTGCGCTCGAAGCCATAGCGGGTGGCCGCGTCGGCCGCGACCGCCGCGTCGGCGTCGATGACCGCGACATAGCGAAGAGGTGGCAGCGGTGGGTCGAACAGCGTTGGGGCGCTGCGGTATCCGGCGCAGTGTGCCCGGCCGGCCATGCCGGCGCCGATCACGGCGACACCGATCGGCCCGGTGTTCGAGGTAGAGGTCGTCATTGTTGCCTACCCTTCGCGGAGTGCGATATAAAACGCTTTAAACCAACTGTGCTCCTCCCACGTCATGCCTGTCAAGGGCAAGCGGGCATAAGCTTGCAAAGCGCTTGAAGCGAAGAGCCGTGAGGAGGCAGCGGTGCGCGCTCGAATAGCCGATGTGGCGTCTCGGTCGGGCGTGTCCACGGCGACGGTGTCGCTCGTTCTGCGTGATCAGCCGGGACCGAGCGACGCGACGCGCGAGCGGGTGCGGGCGGCCGCAGCGGAGTTGGGCTATCGACCCGATCGCACGGCGAGTCTGCTGGCTCGCCGCCGCAGTCACCTGCTCGGTGTCCTGCTCGACGTGACCAGTCCCTTTCACGCGGAGTTGGTCGGCACCCTCGACGCGGCCGCGGAACGACACGGCTTCGATCTCGTGCTCAGCTCGGTGACGCAACGACGCGACGAAGGCCAGGCGGTGGAGACCCTCCTGGACTTCCGGTGCGAGGGGCTGATCCTCATCGGCCCGCACATGAACCGCCGGCAGCTGGATGCCATCGGCGAGCGCGTGCCGGCGCTCGTGCTGGGGCGCCCCGGAACGGACCATGTGCCCGGGGTGCGGGCGGCGGATGATCTCGGCCTGGCGGCCGCCGTGGATCACCTCGCCGACCTCGGGCATCGGCGCATCGTCTATGTCGACGGCCCGAAGGGCAGTGTGGCGACGGCCCGGCGACGCGGCTATCAACGGGCGATGACCCGGCGTGGCCTGGGCGGCGAGATCCACGTCGTCGTGGGCGATCACACCGAGGCGGGGGGTATCGCAGCGGCGGCAGAACTACTCCGCCCGCCGGCAGCCGAGCGCCCGACGGCTGCGGTCTGTTTCAACGACCGGTGCGCATTGGGGTTGCGCGACAGTCTGATCCGTGCCCACATCGCCGTGCCCGGTCAGGTGTCCATCGTCGGCTATGACGACAGCCCGCCCGCTCGGCTGGCCACGGTGGAACTGACCAGTGTCAGCCAGAACCCGGCAGCGCTCGCGGACGCGACGGTCGCCCTCCTGGCCGAGCGGCTCGACGGCGGTGGGGTTGAGGGCCACGGAGTCGAGGGACACGGAGTCGAGCGGCACAGAGTTGAGGGGCACAGAGTTGAGGGGCACACAGTTGAGGGGCACACAGTCGAGGGACGACAGCCGAAGGGGCGGGGGCGGCATACCGCCGACGTCGTCGTCCCACCCGCGCTGGTCGTGCGCGGGTCGACCGCGCCACCGCCCTGAACGCGCACTGTCTGAACCGCGCACTGTCTGAACCACGCACGCCGTCTGAACCGGCGCGGGCTGGCTCAGTCGTGGGCGCCGGGAATGGTCTGATCCCAATCGATCACTGAGCCGGTGACGACCCCGCTGCGATCGGACAGCAGGAAGACGACGAACTCGGCGATCTCGTCGACCTGACCGAGCTTGCCCATCGGCAGGGTCGCATTGGCCTGCTCGACCCAGTCGTCACCGGCGCCGTGGAACTCGCGCTGGATGGCGTCCTCACCCTCCGTCTGCGTCCACCCGATGTTGATGCCGTTGATGCGGATCTTGTCCCAGCGGTGGGCGTATGCCGCGTTCTTCGTCAGCCCGATCAAGCCGGCTTTGGAGGCGGAGTACGGCGTCAAGAACGGCTGGCCACCGTGAGCGGACATCGTGATGATGTTGACGATCGTGCCCGGCGCGCCGCGGCCGACCATGTCGGCCACCGCCGCCTGCATGGTGAAGAAGGGCCCGCGCAGGTTGATGGCGATGTGCTGGTCGAAGAGTTCTGGTGTGGTCTCGAGCAGGCTTCCCCGAGTCGTGATGCCGGCCGCGTTGACCAGGCAGTCGATGCGCCCGAACCGCGAAATCGTCTGGGCCACCATCGCTTTCGCGTCGTCAGTGGAGGCGACATCACCTTCGACGAAGAGCGCCGCAGCCCCCAGCGCCTCCAGCCTGGCAGCCACCGCC
>NZ_HG764815.1:1007507-1030004 GCF_001050535.1 Nostocoides australiense Ben110
GAGCCGATGTCGTCGGTGTCCTCGGACAGGACCTTCAGGTCTCCGGTGCCGCGATGGTTGGCGCGGGCATAGGCCAAGGCCGCCTCCGCGGCGGTGGCCCCGGCGACCGGGACGGCCAGGTCGGTGTGCTGCTCGGGCGCGGCGGGAGCGGCGGCGCTGCTGGTGGCGGCGGGCAGTGCGTGTGCGACGACCGGTGGGCCGGCGACGGCCGGAAGGCCCGCCAGGGCGATCGGTGCGGCAACGACGGCCGCGAGGATGGTGCGACGACGATGAACGAACATCCAGGACTCCCCTTCGAGTGGACCGCTTCGGGACCGGACGCGGCAGATCGCGACCGCGCTCCCACCACTCCAGACGCCGGAAGTCGCGCGCGGGTTGTGCCCTGGCGAAGATCTGGAGAACTGTGTCGCGCTCCTGGCCGTGATCTGCGGGAATTCCCCGAAACGCTTCCCGCCGGATCCGCGCAGGGCTACCGTGCGGGATGGCTTTGACCCCGCGCGCCGGCAGATCGATCGGCTCATTCGTCACCCTCGCCGCGGCCGTGGCAACCCTCGTCCCCGCCGCCGCACCCGCGGGCGCCGCCGCACCGGCGCCGATCGTCTATGACGCGCTCGGCGATTCTTCTGCGTCCGGCGCCGGCGTGCTGCCCTACGATCCCGGTCCCCGCGCCCGCTCGGTGTCGGCGCCGGCTCGGCTCGTGGATGGCCGCAAGCGCATCGTGCTGAACGATTTCGTCGCGTGCGGCGGTGCCAAGGCCATGGACATTCCTGGGCAAGTCACCGCGCTGGACACGGACACCGACCTGGTCACGGTCTCCGTCGGCGGCAACGACATCTCCTGGATCGAGGCGGTCGCCACGTGCATCCTCGCGGACGAGGCGACCTGTAAAGGAGCCGTAAACCGTTCGCGCACAGCGGTTCTCCAGTCGCTGCCCGGTCTGCTCGACACGGCATACAGCAGCATCGATCGGGACGCGCCGAACGCGCGCGTGCTGGTGACGGGCTATGCGCGGCTGTTCTCGCCGGAATACGGCGACTATGTCACGCCCTACGGCACGGTCACCGCGGCCGAGCAGCAGCTGATGAACGACGGGGCCCACCTGCTCAACTCCGTCATCGCCGCCCGCGCCGCGGCCCACGGCTTCACCGTCGTCGAGGTGACCAAGCGCTTCGACGGCCACGGCATCAATGCACCCGAGCCGTGGCTGCTCGGACTGGGCCCCTCCTGCGCGCTTCGGACGCGATACTCGGCCGTCAGGCGGTGGTGTCGACCATGACGAGGGTCATGCGGCAGGCAGTGTCGGCCACCAGCGCGTGACGGGCGCCCGGGGCGAGGTAGATGACATCCCCCTCGCCCATCGTGTGCTCGACCCCGTCGACGGTGAATCGCATTGTGCCGCTGACCAATTGGACCACGACGGCCCGAGGCGAGGCGTGCTCGGTGAGCATCTCCCCTTCGTCGAAGGTGAACTGCACGACGCGCAGCAGGTCGTTGTTGACCAGGACGCGTGAGGTCGTCGACTCGGCGACGACCGGCAGCGCCTCGGTCAGACCGACATGCGCGGACGACTCGGAGACTTCGGTCAGCTTGGGCATGTTCGTGAGCTTAGGGCCCTCAGCGCAGCAGCTGGCGAGCCATCACCAGGCGCTGGATCTGGTTGGTGCCCTCGTAGATCTGGGTGATCTTGGCGTCGCGCATCATCCGCTCCAGCGGGAAGTCCTTGGTGTAGCCCGCACCGCCGAGCAACTGGACCGCGTCGGTGGTCACCTGCATGGCGACGTCGGAGGCGAAACACTTCGCGGCGGCGCCGAAGAAGGTCAGGTCGCTCGCATTGCGCTCGGACTTGGCCGCCGCGACATAGACCAGCTGGCGGGCCGCTTCGAGCTGCATCGCCATCTCGGCGAGCATGAACTGCACACCCTGGAAGTCGGCGATCGCCTTGCCGAACTGCTTGCGCTCCTTGATATATGCCGTGGCCTGCTCGAGCGCTCCCTGCGCGACCCCGACGGCCTGGGCCCCGATCGTCACCCGCGTGTGGTCGAGGGTGCGCAGGGCGATCTTCAGCCCCTCACCGCGGCCACCGACCATGCGGTCCTCGGGGATGACGCAGCCCGTGAAGATCAGCTCCCGCGTGGGCGAGCCCTTGATCCCGAGCTTCTTCTCCTTCTCGCCGAAGGTGAATCCGGGATCGGACTTCTCGACGACGAAGGCCGTGACATTGCCGCCGCGCGGGCCGTCCGGATCGGTGACCGCCATGACCGTGTAGTACTCGGAGACACCGGCATTCGTGATCCACGCCTTCTGCCCGTTGAGGGTGAACGTGCCGTCGCCGTTGTCGGTCGCCTTGCACCGCATCGACGCCGTGTCCGACCCGGCTTCGCGCTCGGACAGGCCGTACGAGAAGCCGCCCGTGCCGGCCGCGAGCGGGGTGAGGTACTTCTTCTTGACCTCCTCGCTCGCGCCGATGATCACCGGCATGCTGCCGAGCTTGTTGACGGCCGGGATCAGCGAGGAGGAGACACACACGCGGGCGACTTCCTCGATGACGATGCACGTCGCGAGCGCATCGGCGCCCGCTCCGCCGTACTCCTCGGCCACGTGCGGGGCGAAGAAGTCGCTCGCCACGAGCGCGTCGTGCGCCTCCTGCGGATAGCGCGATTCCTCATCGACCGCGGCCGCGTAGGGCGCGATCTTGGCCTCGGCGATCTCGCGGACCGCATGGCGGATGGCCTCGTGGTCCTCGGACAGGCGGTAGGTGTCGAAATCGGCGTTCACGCATCCACACTACGGCCGCTGTTCCGGCCACCCCAAGGACCCTTGGCGTGACTCAGATGACTCCCGGGCATGGGGGGTTTGCCGCGCCGTCGCCCGCACGAGTAGCGTGAGACCAGAGGCCGTCGACGCCGACAGCCGGGAGTCGTCTGCGCCGTGTTCGCTCGTTTCCGCCGGTATCCGTCCGTGGTCGTCGCCGCCACGGTCCTTCCCGCCCTCGTCGCCGGCCCGGGTGTGGCCGCCGAGCCCGGCCCACCCGTCCACGCACCCGCCGGCTTTGCCGCCGGCTGGGTGAATCCCCGGTCGAGCAACTGGTATGACGTGCTGCTCTTCGGCACCGGAAAGGTCGCCGGCCGCCCGGGCAATGTCCACGCGATACGTGTCTCCTGGGACGAGGGGATCATGGTCGACATCACCGACTATGCCTGTCCAACAGGCATAGTCGGGCCTGCGGGTTGCGCGAAGTCCGGGTCGGAGACGCTGTATTCGTCGCCGGGAGCGGCGACGATGACTCGGGTCGGGCGGGTGGGCGTCGATATCGCGGGGACGGTGAGCGGCGACTCCGGCGCCACCTATCCCGTGCGACTCTCCCTGCGACCGCTGGGCCGGATCGGCTACACCATCCACAGCCCCTACGGCGAGCGGCTCATGCAGCGTTGGGATGCTTTGCGGGGCACCGCAGCCGGCCGTGTCGGCCCTTGGGGACTGTCTCAGGAGGGAGTCACAGCGACCGCGGTGAGCCTGACCGGCGCCACGTCGTATGAATGGACCGGCCCCGGAGCACCACGCCCCCCGGCGGAGCGCGACTGGGTGAGCACGAGCGACGACCGGCAGGGGTCGGTGTCGTGGCTGCGCCTCGGCACCGTCCTGGGCCGCCCCGGCAACGCGCACAGCGGGTGGGTCGACACCCAGGTGGCCTGGGACGCGGCCGCGGATCCGTGGGCCCGCGTCGACGCTGCGGAGTGGAACGACTGGTCGTGCCCAGCGGGCGTGCAACCGCCCAAGTTCGCGACACCGAACCACGTGTGCACCCTCCTCCGCAACGACCAGACGTGGTATGCCGAGACCGGCGGCGGGAGGACCGGGCGCGAAGGCCTGCGGGTGGCTGGGAGCGTGCCGGTGCGGGTGCTCACCGCCTCCGGCATCCGCAACACCTCCACCGCACTGGACGTCACCCTCTGGCCCGGTGGTGAGCACCTGCGCGCCCCCGTCTGGTTCGGGTCGGGGTGCAAGGTGGTCGACACCTACGCCAATGCCGCGGCCAGCACCGGGCTCCTGGGCTGGGTCGGGCTGGACAGCCCCCGCGCCGAGGTCACGGGCGGAATGCTGTTCGTGGAGAAGAGCTTCTGCACGACCGGCTGAGCCGGTCACACGGAGGGTCAGCGTCGTCCCCGCAGGTGCCACCGGTGCTCGTGCGCGTCGGCCTTGGGCTCATCCAGCAGCGCGGGCATCACTTCGCGCTCGAAGAGTTCGACACCGGACAGGTCGTAGGCCGACTCCGCGAAGTAGGTGATCGCGTAGGTCATGCCCATGTCCTGCAGAGCGGAGAGCCGTTCGACGATCTGCTCGGGTGTGCCGACGGCCGGGCCGTTGCGGAAGCCGGGCAGTTGCTCGTCGATCTTCGACTCCGGCACGCCCGCCTGGCGCATGTGGTCGGCGAACCAGGCAAGCCGGTCCTCGACCTCCTTCTCGGTCTCGCCGATGAAGACGTTGTAGTTGGCGCTGCGCACGATCTCGCCGAAGTCGCGCCCGACGTCGGCGCAATGCTGCTGCAGGAGAGCGGATTTGGTCGCGAACCCCTCGGGCGAGCCGTCGAAGTTGGTGTAGTCGGCATACTCCGCCGCGATCCGCAGCGTCACCTTCTCGCCACCACCGGCGACCCACATGGGTATGCCGTTGCGCGGCGACCCGGGCGCCGACGTGCCTTGCAGGGGACGGGGATAGCACAGCGCCCCGTCGACCTGATAGTGCTCGCCGTCGAGCGTGGCGCTCCCGGTGGTCCAGGCCTGCCGGAAGATCTCCACGCCCTCGCGCAGCGCAGCGAGCCGCTCCCCCGCCCGGGGGAAGCCGTAGCCATAGGCCCGCCACTCGTGCTCATACCAGCCGGCGCCGATGCCCATCTCGAGCCGGCCCTCGGAGACTATGTCGACGGTCGCGGCGACCTTCGCGAGATAGGCCGGGTTGCGATAGCTCATGCACGTGCACATCTGCCCCAGCCGGACGCGGCCGGTCACCGCGGCGAAGGCGGACATCATGGTCCACGCCTCGTGGGTCGCCTCCTGGCTCGGCATGGGCACCGTGTGGAAGTGGTCGTAGACCCAGATCGACTCCCACTCGGGGTTGGCGTCTGCGCGCCGCGCGAGCCCGGCCATCACCCCCCAGTGCTGTGCCGGGTCGATGCCGGCCAGATCCATCCGCCAGCCCTGAGGGACAAAGATGCCGAACCGCATACCCCCAACCTATCCCGACCGCGGCGAGCCGATCGGCCCACGCCGCCCGCCCCCGTAGAATTGCCGATCGTGTCCTACAGCGCCCCCGCCACCATCGCCGTCGTCGGCACCTCGTATGTCGGCCTCTCGCTCGCGATGCTGCTGGCGCGGCACAACACGGTGCGCGCCCACGACATTGACGAGCACAAGATCGCGATGCTGCGCGCGGGCAGCAGCCCCATCAGCGACCCCGACATCGAGCGCTTCCTCGCCGAGGAGGACCTCGACATCACCTACACCACCTCCCCCGAGGAGGCGTATGCCGGTGCTGAATACGTCATCATCGCCACCCCGACCAACTACGACGAGGTGACCAACTACTTCGACACCCGCTCCGTGGAGTCGGTCATCAAAGACGTCGCGCACACCAACCCCGATGCGGTCATGATCGTCAAGTCGACGATCCCGGTCGGTTTCACCCTCGGGATCCGCGAACGCCTGAACACCGACAATGTCATCTTCTCCCCCGAGTTCCTCCGCGAAGGCCGGGCGCTGCACGACAACCTGCACCCCAGCCGGATCGTGGTGGGCGAACTCAGCGACCGGGCCCAACGCTTCGCCGACCTGCTGCGGGACGCCTCCGAGGAGCCCGACGTGCCGGTGCTGCTGACCGGCAGCACCGAGGCCGAGGCGATCAAGTTGTTCGCCAACACCTACCTCGCCATGCGCGTCGCCTACTTCAACGAACTCGACACCTTCGCCTCCACCCACGGCCTCAACACCCGCCAGATCATCGAGGGCGTCGGCCTGGACCCGCGCATCGGCAGCCACTACAACAACCCGTCCTTCGGCTACGGCGGCTACTGCCTGCCCAAGGACACCAAGCAGCTGCTGGCCAACTATCAGGACGTCCCCCAGACTCTGATCAGCGCGATCGTCGACGCCAACACCACCCGCAAGGACTTCGTGGCGATGGACATCGTCGCCAGGCAGCCGAAGGTCGTTGGCATCTACCGGCTCATCATGAAGGCCGGCTCCGACAACTTCCGCTCCTCATCGGTGCAGGGCATCATGAAGCGGATCAAGGCCAGGGGCATCGAGGTCATCGTCTACGAGCCCGAGTTCGCCCACGGCAGCTGGTACGGCTCCGAGGTCGTCGACAGCCTCGAGGAGCTGAAGGCCCGGGCCGACCTGATCGTCGCCAACCGACAGACGCCCGAACTCGCGGACGTCGCCGACAAGGTCTACACCCGCGACCTGTTCGGCTCCGACTGACGTCGATCTCAGCTGGAGGCGGGGCGCAGTTTCGGGTACTCGATCCTGGGGCAGGTGTCCATGACGACGTCGATGCCGGCCTTGCGGGCGCGGGCGGCGGCATCGGGGTCGACCACCCCGAGTTGCATCCAGATCGCGTCGATGTCGAGGCGCTCCTTGTTGGCGATGGCGTCGTCGACGACCGCACCGACGTGCTCGCTGTTGACGAAGCAGTCGACGACCTTGACGTCCGTGCCGTCGGGGATGTCGGAGATGCTGGCGTAGCCCTGCTCTCCGTGCACGGTCTCGGCCTTGGGGTGCACCGGGATGATGGCCTTGCCCTGCTCCATCTTCAGGTAGCGGCTGATGTGCCAGGCATCGCGCTGGCGGTTGGTACTCAGGCCGACGATCACCCACGTCCCTGGATCCACGAGCAGGTTCCGGACGAGGTCGGGGTCGTTCTGGTGCGTCATCGCCACCTGTTCAGTGTGGCACGCGTGGCCCGCCGCGTCCGCGAGCGACATCCGCAATCCGCGAAGAAGGCGGGGGCGTCAGGACAGCTGCTCGCGCAACGCGGCACCTTTGTCGTATGCCGTCTGGCGCAGCGACTCCTGGAAGGTCACCATCGCGGCCCGCAGGCGGGCGGCCTCGTCGTCGGCGCCGGTGGCGAGGATGCGGGCGGCGAGCAGGCCGGCGTTGCGCGCCCCGCCGATGGAGACCGTGGCGACGGGCACCCCGGCCGGCATCTGGACGATCGACAGCAGTGAATCCATGCCGTCGAGGTACTTCAGCGGCACCGGCACGCCGATGACCGGCAACGGCGTGAGGGAGGCGAGCATGCCGGGCAGGTGGGCCGCTCCCCCGGCGCCGGCGATGATGACGCGCAGGCCGCGGGCGGCCGCACCGCGCCCGTAGGCGATCATGTCCTCAGGCATGCGGTGGGCCGAGACGACATCCGCCTCATACGCAATATCGAACTCCTGCAACGCAATCACGGCCTGCTCTAGGACGGGCCAGTCACTGTCGCTGCCCATGACGACGCCGACGACGGGGTTCATTCGGTGACCACTCCTTGCAGATAATCGGCGGCATGCCGGGCCCGCTCGTGCGCATCGGCATACGACTCGCTGACGACGTTGACGTGCCCGATCTTGCGCCCGGGCCGCACGCCCTTGCCGTACATGTGCACGCGCAGTCCCGGGTCACGCGCCATCACGTGCTTGTAGGCAGGGTAGAGGGAATCGTATTGCCCCCCAAGGACATTCGCCATGACCGTCACGCCGCAACGGGGTCGCGGGTCACCGAGCGGCAGGTCGAGCACGGCGCGCAGATGCTGCTCGAACTGGCCGGTGATCGCGCCGTCCATGCTCCAGTGGCCGCTGTTGTGCGGGCGCATGGCGAGCTCGTTGACGACGAAGCCGTCGGCGGTCTCGAAGATCTCCACCGCGAGGACGCCGGTGACCCCGAGCTCACCCGCGATCCGCAGCCCGGCGGCGGTCGCGTCGGCCGCCAGATCGGGTGACAGGTCCTTTGCCGGCGCGTGCACCTCGACGCAGATCCCGTTCTCCTGCACCGTTTCCACCACCGGCCACGCCGCCGCCTGCCCCGACGGCGAACGCGCGATGAGCACGGCGAGTTCGCGCCGGAATGCGACCAGCTCCTCCAGTAGCACCGGCCCGCGCGCCAGCCACTCCGCCACCTCCTCGGGCGCGGAGGCGACGAGAACGCCCTTGCCGTCATACCCGCCGGTGGGCACCTTGGCGATCACCGGCCAGCCGACGGAATCACCGAAGGCCGCGGCCTCAGCGGCCGTCGCGACGGCGGCCCAGCGAGGGCACGGTATGCCCAGCGCGGTCAACCGGGTGCGCATGGCGAGTTTGTCCTGGGCAAAGACGAGTGCCTCGGGGCTGGGATGCAGGGGAACCCCCGCCTGCGCCAACGCGGAGAGCACCGGTGCCGGCACGTGCTCGTGGTCGAAGGTGACCACATCGCAGTGCCGGGCGAAGTCGAGGACCGTCGCCGGATCCGTGTAGTCCCCCACGGGCGCCGAGCGCACGACCTGCGCCGCCGAGCCGTCGCCCTCCTCGGCGAGCACGCTCAGCGTGACGCCGAGTTCGGCTGCGGGGCCGGCGCACATCCGCGCCAGCTGGCCACCGCCGATGATCCCGACGACCGGGAAACCGCCGGGTGCTCGAAGCGGAGTGGGTGCACTGGCGTTCACCCGGCGAGGATACCGGCGACCGGCGCGCTGCCCCGTGCCGGGACAGGCCGCTGAGACAGGTAAAATCTGCCGGTGACGTCGCCCGCCCATGCATTCGTGGACTGGGTCCGCGGCACCATCAACGTCTTGTGGCGCGAGGTCGTGAAGTTCGGCATCATCGGCGCGCTCGCCTTCGTCGTCGACGTGGGCACGATGAACCTGCTGCGCAATACCGTCATGGAGGACAAGCCCACGACCGCCAAGGTCGTCTCGGCCTCGGTCGCGACCGTCTTCTCCTGGATCGGCAACCGGCAGTGGACCTTCCGGGCCCGCCGCAACCGCCCCGCTCACCACGAGTTCGCGCTGTTCGCCTTCACCAATATCGTGGCTCTGGTCATCGGCGCCGGCGCGATCGCGTTCTCCCACTACGGGCTCGGCCTGAAGACCCTTTTCGCCGACAATATCGCCAATGTCGTCGGCATCGGCCTCGGCACCCTGTTCCGCTTCTGGGCCTACCGCAAGTTCGTCTTCGCCAACGAACTGGACCCGGCGTCGGAGAGGAACAGCCCGAACACCGCCCCCTCGGCGCGCAACAGTTCCAGCCTGCCGTAGTTCTTCTCCGCCAGATCGCGGGCCAGGGCCAGCCCGAGGCCGGACCCCGACGAGGAGACGGATCGCTCGAAGATGTGTCGCGCGATGCCCGGGTCCACGCCCGGGCCCTCGTCGCTGACCTCGACGACGACAGTCGGCCCGCTGTGCCGGGCCGCCACCGAAACGGTGCCCGACCCGTGGGCGAGCGAGTTCTCGATGAGGGTGGAGAGGATCTGCGACAGGGCGTTGCGGGCGATGAAGACCTGCAGATCACGTTCGCCGTGCACGCGCATGCTGCGCCGGGTCTGGGCGAAGGCCGGCTGCCACTCGCGTTGCAGCGCAGCGAGAACCGAGTCGACGGACACGACCGCCGCCTCCGGCGGCCGGCGCTTGGCCCGGTTCATCAGGTCGTCGACGACATCGGTCAGGCGGGCGACCTGGGCGATCGCTACCCCGGCCTCCTCCTTGACGACGTCCGGGTCGTCGGTGTCGGCAATCTCCTCCAGCCGCAGCATCAAGGCCGCGAGCGGGGTGCGCAGCTGGTGGCTGGCATCAGCGGCGAAGTCCCGTTCGGCGGCCAACGATCGCGCCATGTCACCGGCACTCGCCGCGATGACCGCACTGACCGCATCCACCTCCGAGACGCCGGTCGCCAGCGGTGCCATGTTCGCCTCGCCCGAGCCGAGGCGGGTCGCCTGGGCCGCGAGCGCCGACAGGGGTGCGGTCACCCGGGCCGCCTGGCGGCGCGCGACGACCAGCCCCAGGACGCTCGCGACAGCCGCCAGCGCGGCACAGATGCCGATGACGATGAACACGAACGTGGTCGACGGCACCCGGTCCATCACCCGGTCGCCCGGGGCGCGGAAACCCGCGATGACGAGCAGCAACATGACCAGGGCCGCCATGGTGGCCAGGACGGCGGCCACCACCGACATGGTGGCGCGCACGAACAGGCGGTTCACGGGCTACTCATCGACGTCGAGCCGGAACCCGACTCCTCGCACCGTCGAGATCAGGCGGGGCTCGTCGTTGTCGCCGAGCTTGCGGCGCAGCACGGAGATGTGCACATCGAGCGTCTTGGTCGAGCCGTACCACTCGGTGTCCCAGACCTCGTGCATCAGTTGCTCGCGGGAGACGACCTTGCCGCGGTCGCGGTGCAGCACCCGCAGCAGGGCGAACTCCTTGCCCGTGAGGCTGAGCTCTTCTCCGCGCAGGAACACCCGCCGCGACTCCTCGTCGATGACGAGCGCGGGTACGTTCTCGGGGTCCGCGTTGCCGCGGCGCAGCATCGCCCGGGTCCGCGCGAGCAGTTCGGCGAGCCGGAAGGGCTTCTTGACGTAGTCGTCGGCGCCGGCGTCGAGCCCGACGACGGTGTCCACCTCGTCGCTGCGGGCGGTCAGGATCAGCACCGGGGTGGTGGATCCGGCGGCCCGCAGCCGCCGGCAGACGTCGAGTCCGTCCATGGTGGGCAGGCCGAGATCGAGCACGACGAGGTCGACTCCGCGGAGGGCGACCTCGAGCGCTTCCGCACCGTCGGCGCGGACTTCGACCTCATAGCCTTCGCGGCGCAGGGCGCGCGCCAACGGCTCAGCGATAGCCTCGTCGTCCTCGGCGAGCAGCACCCTCGTCATGTCCCCATGGTATGCAGTGGGCCCCCGCCCTCGCTCCGGCGTCCGCCATGACTCCTGGTCACCTCGCGTGGGGTATGGGTCCCGATCCCGCGTAACAAGCGGCGGCGCTGGGTGCGCAACCGGAAGCCGGACTGCTGCGCCAGGCGGGCGGCGAGCGCCTCGTCGGCGAGGACGCGGCCTTCCCCGGCGACCGCCGTCAGCCGCGAGGCACGGTTGACGGTGGTGCCGAAGACGTCACCGAGCCGGGAGAGCACGGGACCGTATGCCAGCCCCACGCGCACCTGCGGCAGCACCTCCTCCTCGGCCATCGTGTCGACCAGGTCGAGGGCGATCGCCGTGCCGGCCACCGGGTCCTGGTTGACGAAGAGGATCTCGTCGCCGACGGTCTTGATCACGCGGCCGCCGTGCGCGGTGACGATGTCGGAGGCGAGCCGTTCGAACCGTTGGACGATCACGGCCAGTTCCCGCTCGGTGGCCCGCCGCACCACCGAGGTGAAGTTGACCAGGTCGGCGAACCCCACCAGCCGCACCGGCCCGGAGCTGGCCTGCGCCGGGTCAGCGTCGCTGACCATCCTCGTCAGCGCGGCATACAGGTGGCGCCGCCAGGCATACACGAGCAACGGCTCGAAGGCGTCGGCGGCGGCCGTCAGGCGACGGGCGACCTCGGCCGCCGTCTGCGGATCGGCGCCCAAGCCGTCCGGCGAGACGTCGGGCGCGACCGACTCGGCGACCAGCTGGGTCTGCCACACCGACAGCCGGTCGGCGGTGCGGGCCACGGCGCGCGTCATACCCAACGCCAGCTGTTCGTCCACGCCACCGTCGTCGATGAGGCTGACGATCCGGTGCAGGGCAACGAGATCCGCTTCGGTGAAGACTCCCGAGTCGGAATGCTCGGTGGGGAAGCCGAGGGCATGCCAGAACGCCGTGACGCTGCTCAACGCCAGATCGGCGCGCTGAGAGACCTCTTCTCTCCCCGTCGCCACCGGCTTGCCGAGCAATCGCTCCTGAATGTGGTCCAGGAACTCCTGCACGGCCAGATCGTCCTGCCGCATGCTTCTCCCGTCGCCCTCCCTACTTTGCCACGCGCACGTGATGCACGTCACCTGCGGCGATGGCCCGCGTGGCGCCCGCCGGGTCCCGGACGAGCAGGCGCCCGTCGTCGTCGACACCGGTGGCCTCCGCCGCGACGGGCGCGTCCTGGGTCTGGACGGTGATCCGCGCGCCGATCGTGGAGCAGGCGGCGCGGTAGGCCTCCTGTGCCGCGCGCAGCCCGCCCCCGCCGGTATGCAGTGCGGCGAGCAAGGTGGTCAGCTCCTGGACGTAGGCGATCACCAACGCGCTGCGGTCGATGGCGCCGATCGGCCGGCCCAGCTCGAGGGCGAGTGAGGTGGCGGTGGGCACCGGCAGCTCCTCGCGGGTGTGGTCGACGTTGAGGCCGGCGCCGATGACGATGGCGTCGGGCGTCATCTCGCACAGGATCCCGGCGAGCTTGCCTCCGGAGGCGGCGAGCAGGTCGTTGGGCCACTTCAGGTCGGCACGGTATGCCGTTTCGCGCGCCACGGCGGTGCGCAGGGCGAGCCCGGTGAGCAGGGGGACCCAACCCACGGCATGCGGCGGGACCGGCACTCGCAGCGACATCGCGAGCCCGGCGCGGGGAGTCTCCGTCCACTCCCGCCCGAGCCGTCCCTTGCCGCCGACCTGGTGCTCGGCGAGCACCAGCGCGCCGGGGGCGTCGAGCGCCAGCGCGGCGGTGTTGGTGGAGTCGATCTTGTCGTGGCAGAGCATCTGCGTGACGGAACTCTCCCGGAGGGCCGTCTCGATTCGCGGGAGATCTAGAGAAAGGCGCATGTGGGCAAGGCTATGTTTGGTCTCATGACCGCCGATGCCGCCGCTCAGGATGTCGACATCCACACCACCGCAGGCAAGCTTGCCGATCTCAAACGCCGTGTCGCCGAGGTCGCGCACGCGGGTGGACCGGTGGCCGTGGAGAAGCAGCATGCCAAGGGCAAGATGACCGCGCGCGAGCGCATCCTCACCCTGCTCGACGAGGGCACGTTCATCGAGATGGACAAATATGCCCGCCACCGCAGCAACGCCTTCGGGCAGGAGAAGTCGCGCCCCTACGGCGACGGCGTGGTCACCGGTTACGGCCTGGTCGACGGGCGCACGGTCGCGGTCTTCGCGCAGGACTTCACCGTCTTCGGCGGCTCGCTCGGCGAGGTCTTCGGCGAGAAGATCGTCAAGGTCATGGACTTCGCCATGAAGATCGGCTGCCCGGTCGTCGGGCTCAACGACTCCGGCGGCGCGCGCATCCAGGAGGGCGTCGTCTCGCTCGGCCTCTACGGCGAGATCTTCCTGCGCAATGTCCACGCCTCGGGCGTCATCCCGCAGATCTCGCTGATCATGGGCCCATGCGCCGGCGGCGCGGTCTACTCCCCCGCGATCACCGACTTCACGATCATGGTCGACAAGACCTCGCACATGTTCATAACCGGCCCGGACGTGATCAAGACCGTCACCGGCGAGGAGGTCGGCTTCGAGGAGTTGGGCGGCGCGCGCACGCACAACACCAAGTCGGGCAATGCCCACTACCTCGGCACCGACGAGGCCGACGCGATCGAATACGTCAAGGCCCTGCTGAGCTACCTGCCGTCGAACAACCTCGAGGAGCCCCCGGCCTACGACCTCGAGAACGACCTGGCGGTCACCGACCTCGACCTCGAACTGGACACGCTGATCCCGGACTCCGCGAACCAGCCCTACGACATGAAGACCGTCATCGAGCACGTCCTCGACGACGGCGATTTCCTCGAGGTTCAGGCACTCTTCGCGCCCAACATGCTCGTCGGGTTCGGCCGGATCGACGGCCGCAGCGTCGGCGTCGTCGCCAACCAGCCGATGCAGTTCGCCGGCACCCTCGACATCGACGCCTCCGAGAAGGCCGCACGTTTCGTGCGCACGTGCGACGCCTTCAACGTGCCGGTGCTGACGTTCGTCGACGTGCCCGGCTTCTTGCCCGGCACCGACCAGGAGTGGAACGGCATCATCCGCCGCGGCGCGAAGTTGATCTACGCCTACGCCGAGGCCACCGTCCCCAAGGTCACCGTCATCACCCGCAAGGCCTATGGCGGGGCCTACGACGTCATGGGATCGAAGCACCTCGGTGCGGACATCAACCTGTCGTGGCCGACCGGCCAGATCGCCGTCATGGGCGCCCAGGGTGCGGTGAACATCCTCTACCGCAAGGAGATCAAGGCCGCCGAGGCCGCCGGTGATGATGTCGTCGCGCTGCGTCAACGGTTGATCACCGACTACGAGGACACTCTCGCCAACCCCTATATCGCCGCCGAGCGGGGGTATATCGACACCGTCATCTCCCCCTCCAACACGCGGATGAACGTCACGCGAGCTTTGCGGGCCCTGCGCAACAAGCGCGAGTCCCTGCCGCCCAAGAAGCACGGCAACATTCCCCTGTGATGGATCAGCAGATGACCGAGAACACCCAGACCGCGGACGGTGCGTCCGGGCCGGACGCGCGGCCGGTCCTGCGGATCGTGCACGGCAACCCCGATGCGGCGCAGATCGCGGCGATCGTGGCGGTGCTGTCCGCCGCCGGTGGCGACGAGGAAGCGGCCGGGCCGCGGCGGATCACCCAATGGTCCAGTCCCGAGCGGGCCGTCCGGGCGCCCGCGCACCCGAGCCGCGGTGCCTGGCGCACCAGCGCGTGGGCCAGATGACCCCACAAGGTTCCCGCCACCATGTCCCAACGGCTGGCGCCGCTGTCCGGCGCTGTTTGACGGGCTCGAACCTGCTCTAGGCCAGGATGTAGTCGCGCAGACCCGGCGAGCCGGCGGCGGAGGCGCGGAAGCGTTCCTTGGCGTCGCTGTCACCCATGGCCGCGCGGAAGCTCACCGGCACGGTGATGCCGTGACGGGGACGCTCGAGGATCTCGACGGCGTCACCGACGCTGATCGAACCAGCCTGCAGCACAGCGAGATAGGCCCCGGTATGGCCGCGCGCCGCGAATCGCTTCACCCACTGTTTCTCCTGCATCCGGCCGGCGAAGGTCGAGCACGGGATTCGCGGGCCGGTCACCTGCAGCACCGCGGTGCCGATTCGCCACACCTCGTCCACCAGCGCGCCATCGACGTCCCGTCCCGCCGTGGTCAGGTTCTCTCCGAACATCCCGTCGGGCAGCTCGCGGCCCAGCTCCGCGCCCCACCAGTCGAGTTCCTCGCGGGCCACGGCGTAAACCGCCTGGCCGTCGCCGCCGTGATGCTTGGCGCTGCCGATGAAGTCTCCGACGACACCGCTGTGCCCCTTGACCGGCCCGGGGGCGCGCACGTCGATGCGGTCGGTGGGCGCCTTCACGATGCCGGTCGGTTGCCGTGACCGAGTGTTCGAGACCGTGGGTGACCCGATATTGACCGAGTGGATGCGCGCCGTCACAGGCCAACCCTATGGCAGCGATTCAGCCCGCATCCGGCAGTCCGGTCGGGTAGCCTCTCGCCCCGTGACCAGGACACCTACCGATGTCGACGCCATTGCGGAGGGACACTTGGAAGCCGAGGTCGCCCTCTCCCCCATCACGGCCACAAGCCTGGGGATCCCCGGACACGACGACCAACTCGACGACTTCGGTCCCGATGGTTTCGCGGCCGGCTCCGCGTTGCGGCGAGAAACCCTGGCCCGCCTCGCCGCGGCCACCCCCTCCGACGACATCGACGCGGTGACGATCGCCGCGATGCGCGAGCGACTCGGCGTAGCGGAGGAGATCTACGCTGCGGGACTTGAGGATTCGGCGCTCAACGTCCTCGCGTCGCCCCTGCAGGGCATCCGCGGGATCTTCGATCTGATGCCGACCGACACCGACCGCGAATGGAGCACGTTCGGCGCCCGCTTGAGCGCAGTGCCGGCGGCCCTCGACCAGTGGGTCACCACCTTGCAGGCCGCGGCCGCGCGGGGACAGGTGGCGCCGCACCGCCAGGTTGCGGCCTGCATCGGTCAATGCGCCGAATTCGTTTCTGACGACGGCTATTTCGTCGGCTTGCGCAACGGACTGGCCGCCGCCGGCGGCCTCGACGACGCGGTGCGTGCCCGCGTCGGCGAGGGCATCGACGCGGCGGCCACGGCATACGATGCACTGGGCCGGACACTGCGCGAGACCCTCCTCGACAAGGCACCCGAGGTCGACGCCTGCGGCATCGACACCTACCGGCTGCACTCCCGTTACTTCCTCGGCAGCGAGGTTGATCTCGCCGAGACCTACGACTGGGGGCAGGAGGAACTCGCCCGCATCGAGGCGCAGCAGACCGAGGTGGCGGACCAGGTCAAGGCCGGCGCCACGCTCGAGGAGGCGATCGACATCCTCGACGCCGACCCGGCATACCAACTGCACGGCACCGAGGCCCTGCAGGTATGGATGCAGGCCAAGGCGGACGACGTCATCGACGCCCTCGCCGACGTGCACTTCGACATTCCCGGGCCGGTGCGCGTCATCGAAGGCTGCATCGCCCCGACCCAGACCGGCGGCATCTACTACACCGGCCCCAGCGACGACTTCAGCCGTCCCGGGCGCATGTGGTGGTCGGTGCCTCGCGGCGTCACCGAGTTCACCACCTGGCGCGAGCTGACGACCGTCTATCACGAGGGCGTGCCCGGCCATCATCTGCAGGTCGCGCAGACCGTCTATCGCCGCGAGCTGCTCAACAGCTGGCGCCGCCTGTCCGCATGGACCTCGGGCCACGGCGAGGGCTGGGCTCTCTACGCCGAGCGCCTCATGGCCGAACTCGGCTTCATGGACGACCCCGGCAACCGCCTCGGCTGGCTCGACGGTCAGTCCCTGCGCGCCGCCCGCGTGGTCGTCGACATCGGCGTCCACTGCGGCTTCGCCGCGCCCGCCGAAGTCGGCGGCGGCGCCTGGGACTACGACAAGGCCTGGCGTTTCCTGCGCGCCCACACCCAGATGGAAGAGGCGATGCTCCGCTTCGAACTGGACCGCTACCTCGGCTGGCCCGGCCAGGCCGCGTCCTACAAGATCGGCGAGCGCCTCTGGCTCCAACTGCGCGAAGAATCCCAGCAACGCGCCGGAAAGGCCTTCGACCTCAAGGAATTCCACCGCCGGGCCCTCGACATCGGCGGCGTCGGCCTCGATACCCTGCGCGCCGCCGTCCTCGGGGAGCTCTGACTCTCCCCCTGCGTGTTGGCTCGCGGGTTGGGTGGGTGGGGCCAGGGAGGAGATTCGCCCTCCGGTCGCAGCGCGACCTTCGGGCTCAACTCCCTGGCCCCACCCACCCGGCCCCGCTCTCCGGTCACCCAATCCGCCTCTCCGGTCACTCGCCCACTCTCTCGGACGGAGGCGCTTTACCGCCTGAGCTCCTGGGTTGGGGGCTCCGGCCGGCTGACGGACACCGCATGCGCCCGGGCGGGGGAGAATGCGTCGCGTGGATCTCGTCCTGACCCTGGTCGCCGTCGCGGCCGCCGTCATACTCTTCGCGCGGCTGAGCGAGCCGCTCGGCATACCCTCCCCGCTCACCCTCCTCGGTGTCGGCGTGGCCGCCTCGTTCATCCCGGGGATTCCCGAGCTGGAGCTCTCGCCGGATGTGGTGCTCTTCGGGTTGCTGCCGCCGCTGCTGTATGCCGCCGCCCTCGCCACCTCGCTCGTGGACCTGCGCCGCCTGATCACTCCGATCCTCGGGTTGTCCGTCGGCCTGGTGCTCTTCACCGCGCTTGGGGTCGCGGTGGTCGCCAGCTGGTTGTTGCCCATCGACTTCGCGCTCGCCTTCGCGCTCGGTGCCATCGTCGCGCCGCCGGATGCCGTGGCGGCGACGGCGGTGGCCCGGCGCATCGGGCTGCCGCGGCGGATGACGACCATCCTCGAGGGCGAGTCACTCCTCAACGACGCGACGGCCCTGGTGTCCCTGCGCACGGCGCTGGGCGCCGCGGGGCTCGCTGCCCACGGATCGGGCAGCCAGGCAGGTCATGAGGAGAACGGATTCCTCGACGTGGCCCAGGATTTCGGCATCGCCGTCTTCGGCGGCATCGCGATCGGCTGGCTGGTCTTCGTGGTCGTGGGGATCGTCCGGCGCAATCTCACGGAGCCGCCCGCCGACACGGCCCTGTCCTTCGTCGTGCCCTTCCTGGCCTATGTGGCGGCCGAGAAGATCCATGCCTCCGGAGTGCTCGCCGTCGTCACGGCGGGTCTGCTTCTCGCCCACCAGGCGCCGGTCCTGCAAAGTGCCTCTTCGCGCCTGTCCGAGCGCGTCAACTGGGCGAGCATCACGTTCCTGCTCGAGAACGCCGTCTTCCTCCTCATCGGCCTGCAGATGCAGTCGATCATCCGCGACGTCGTCGACAGCGAGCTGACCCTGGCGCGCAGTGTCCTGATCGGTCTCGCCGTCCTCGCGGCGACGCTCCTCCTGCGCCCGCTGTGGGTCTTCCCCTTCTCGGCCATCTTCAGCCGAGCCGAGTTCACCCCCTCCGAACGCCGGCGCGCCAGCGCCGTCAGCTCGTGGGCGGGTATGCGCGGCGTGGTCACCCTCGCCGCCGCGCTCACCTTGCCGGAGGACACGCCGCTACGTCCCGTGCTCGTGCTCATCGCGCTGATCGTCACGGTGGGAACCCTTGTCCTGCAGGGGTTCACCCTGCCGGGCTTGGCTCGCCGCCTGGACGTGCGGGGCCCCGATCCGCGGGAGGACGCGCTCGTCGAGGCCACCGTGGTCGGCGCCGCGACCGGCGCCGGACTGCGCGCCCTCGAGAGCGACGAGAACGCCGACCCCGACGTGGTCGCCCAGATCCGCGAACAGTCGACGAGTCGCGTCAACCGCATCTGGGAACAGCTCGGCGGCGACGGCGCGGAGACGCCGAGCGAGGCATACCGCCGCCTGCGCCTGTCGATGATCGGCGCCGAACGCGCCGAACTGCTGCGCATGCGTGACGCCGACGAGGTCGACCAGCATGTCCTCGCGCGGGTGCTCAACGGGATGGACGCCGAGGAGGCGGCACTGGCATACGGGCAGCAACGCTCGGGGCGCCTGCGGGAGACTCCGCTGCGTCCGCCGGACGCCGTGGCGGCCGCCTGCGAGCACCTGAAGGCGCAGCCGGCCTGCGTGGTGCCCGACACCGCGGACGGCTGTCACCGCTGCCTCGAGGCGGGTATGCAGTGGGTCCACCTGCGCATGTGCACCGCGTGCGGGCACGTCGGCTGCTGCGACTCCTCCCCCGGCAAGCACGCCAGCGCGCATTTCCACGACACCGGCCATCCCGTC
Source organism: Nostocoides australiense Ben110 (assembly GCF_001050535.1). Classification (GTDB taxonomy): domain Bacteria; phylum Actinomycetota; class Actinomycetes; order Actinomycetales; family Dermatophilaceae; genus Nostocoides_A; species Nostocoides_A australiense. The sequence continues at coordinate 1,026,652 of NZ_HG764815.1, forward strand.
ATGCGCTCACTCGAGCCGGGCGAGGCGTGGCGCTGGTGCTTCGTCGACGAGGCACTCGGCTGAGAACTTCGTGGGTAAAACTCAGTCCAAGGCGGCGGCACTGCGCAGCAGCCCCCGCGAAGCCGTCAGGCCGGCGAAGAGGAGGGCCACCGAGAGGCCGACGGCCACCGCGTAGCGCACCACCATGCCGGTTCCGACGAAGGATGCGAGAGAGGCGAAGAGCAGCAACGAGAAGCCCAGGGTCAGGCCCATCGTGATCAGCAGCGGCAGGCCGACCTCGAGCGTCCGCGCCCGGTGCAGGGTCGCGAGATCCGTTCCGGCATAGGCCAGAGCGCGGTACTGCGGTGCCTGGTCGAGCACCCGGGCAGCTTGGACGACACCGGCCGAGGTCGCGGCGATGACGGACACGATCCCCAGCGTGACGAGGGCACCGGTGCCCATGTCCTCGGCAAGATACGGCAGTTTGTCGCCGGGCTCTGTTTCGATCCCGTCGGTGACGGTGGCCAGAGTCGCGAGGAGGATACCCAGCGCCATCGTGCTCGTCGTGCGCCACGCGCTGCGCGGGTCGTCGACGATCCGGCGCGCGGCCAGCATCGTCGCGGGGCGCCGCGACAGGCGCGCCACCATCCGGCCGAAGACCATCAACGCCCATGGCCCGATCAGGTTGATCGAGGCGACGGCCGCGACGAGCGCGGCCGCGAGCACGCCGATACCGACCTGGCCCATGCCGCCCGACACGGCCACCCACGCAGCCATGAGGAGGCCGGTCGCGCCGACCCGCAGCAGGCTCAATCGGGCCGGCGTCACCCGGTTCGTCACCCCGAGCGGCGTGATGGCGACTGTCGCCATGCTCACCAGCCCGGAGAGCGCAGCCAGGGTGGCGAGGGCGGCAATGGACGTGAGGAGGACGGCCGGCCCCACCCAGAGTTCGTGGACCTGCAAATGGCTGCCCAAGAACGGGATTCGAGCCAACAACGGCAACGAGGCAAGGTATGCCGCCGTCCCCAGTCCCGCGCCCGCGAGCGCCTGGCTCGTGGTCTCCAGGACGGTCATGAGTGGCGCTTGACCCGTGGTCGCGCCGGCGAGCCGGAGCTGGGCGAGACGGTGGTTACGCCGGCTCACCATCAGGCGTGCGGCCACCCCGCCGAGGGTGAGGATCGGCACGGCCATCAGACCCACGGCCACAGCGGCCAGGATCGTGTAGAGCGCAGCCGGGTCAGACTCGCCCGGGCCGTCGACGAGCCCGCCGACGCGCCGGCCGTCGAAGGCGACGAGACCGGAGACAGCGATGAGGAGGCAGGCCGAGGCGACGGCGAAGGCGAGCACCGGAAGCAGGGTAATCAGTCGCGCGCCGTCGTCTGCTCGGCGGCCCAGATGCCACCACAGGCGCACTGTCGGCGTGAGGGTGGTCATCGGGTCGTTCCTCGGTGGTGTTCGGAGACCAGGCGCCCGTCGCGCATGACGAGGATGCGCTCGCAGAAGCCGGCCACGCCGGGGTCGTGGGTGACGACGATCAGGGAGGCGCCGTGCGCGCGGGTCGCGGCTTACGAGCTGGCCCATGACCGCCGCACCCGTCTGCTGATCCAGCGCGCCTGTGGGCTCGTCGGCGAAGACGACTCCCGGAGTGGTGGCCAGCGCGCGGGCGACCGCCACGCGCTGGGCCTGACCACCCGACAACTCCCCGGGACGCCGCTCTCTCAGTCCCTGCAGACCCAGCCCGTCCAGGATCGCGCGCACCCGGCGCACGGCGTCCGGCCGCGGCATACCGGCGAGCATCAGCGGCAGGGCCGCATTCTCCTCGGCCGGCAGCTCCGGGAGCAGCTGGCCGGACTGGAAGACGAACCCGAAATCCTTGCGGCGCAATGCCGCCCGGCTCCGGTCCGAGAGCCGTGACAGGTCATGGCCACGCCAGTGCACGGCCCCGGAGGTGGGCCGCACGATGCCGGCCAGGACGTGCAGGAGCGTCGTCTTGCCCGACCCGGACGGCCCCATGACCGCGACGGATTCGCCGGCGGCGATGCGCACGCTGACACCGGCGAGGGCCGGCGGGGTGTCGGCGGTTCGGCCGTAGGAGTGGACGAGGTCGCGGGCGAGCAGGTCGGCGGCGTCCAGGTGGGCCGACGGGACGGGCGAGTGGGGCATGGCGAGTCGGGTCATGTGGGATTACTCCTGTGCGAGTGCGATTGCGGGGGCGGTGCGGGAGGCCCGGCGGGCGGGCAGCAGCGAGGCAAGCAAGCCGGCGGCCAGTGCTGCGGCGGCGATGAGGACGAGGCGAGGCCACGGCATACCCAGGCTCACCGTCATCTCTTCGCCGGCGATGGTGTGGGCGCCGGCCCAGCCATAGCCGATGCCCAGTGCGACACCCACCAGGGCTCCGACGAGCGCTATCAACCCGGCCTCGACGGCGACCGCCCGACGCAGTTGCCGGCGAGTCAGGCCGAGGGCGCGCAGGAGTGCGTGCTCCTGGCCGCGTTCGAGGACCGACAGGGAGAGCGTGTTGGCGACGCCCACGACCGCGATGACGATCGCCACCGCCAGCAGGGCGGCCGCGACGGCGAGCACAGTGTCGAGGATGTCGACGAACTCCTGCCGCTGCTGCGCGGTGCCGCTCATGGTGACGCCGGGCGTCGTCGCCAGCGCCGACTCGAGATCGGCCATCAGGGCACCGCTGTCGGCGCCCGTGTCGAGGCGGGCCAGAACGGCAATCGGCCCGGGGGCCGAGGCGATCGACCGCAGATCGCTCCGCGGCATGAGCACGGCCGCCGGCAGGTTGTCGGCGATCTCGACGATCAGGTCCGCCGACCCTTTGTCTCCGGAGAATCGCACCCGTTCGCCGGCTTTGACGCCCGCGTCCTTGGCGACTCCCGGCGAGACGAAAGCCCTGCCCGAGCGGAGCGCACTGGTGATCGCGTCGTCGTGGATGACGTCCACCTCGGCGACGTCGATGCCGCGCACGTCCATCTCGAGCGACCCGACGGTGGCGTGGGCGCCGAGCAGCGTCGTGGTCTCGGCAACGCCTGACACTGCGGCGATCAGTGGTTCGACCCGGGCCGGCAGCGCCGCGTCAGGGAGGGCCGAGGCGACGACATCGACGGCCATCTTGTGATCGAGCAGGGTGTCGACCGAGCGGAGCAGGGTGGCCGCCCCCACGGTCATGGTGGAGATCAGCGTGACACCGACGAGCAGGGCGGTCGCCGTGTTCGCCGTCCGGGAGCGATTGCGGACCGCATTGTCGACAGCCAGTTCCCCCGGCACCCCCGCCAGGCGCTGCACGGGTGAACCGAGTCCGCGGATCAGCGCGGGCACGAAGACTCTCGCGAGCAGCACGACGCCCACGAAGGACACGGCACCGC
>NZ_HG764815.1:1030104-1040282 GCF_001050535.1 Nostocoides australiense Ben110
CGGCGGCCGGGGCGGGGACGCCGGGGCGGGAGACGACGGTGCCGAGGGCCCGCTCGTCGGTGCGCTTCTGCGGGGTGCCGCCGTCGAAACCCGCTGCGATCACCGTCACGCGCACCTCGTCGCCGAGGGCGTCGTCGATGACCGCACCGAAGATGATGTTGGCGTCCGGGTGCGCCGCCTCCTGCACCAGCCGGGCGGCCTCGTTGATCTCGAACAGACCCAGGTCGCTGCCGCCTTGGACCGAGAGCAGGACACCGTGCGCGCCGTCGATGCTGGCCTCGAGCAGCGGCGAGGAGATCGCGGCTTCGGCGGCCTGGACCGCGCGCTCCTCGCCGCGGGATGACCCGATGCCCATGAGGGCCGAACCGGCCCCGGACATGACCGACTTGACGTCGGCGAAGTCGAGGTTGATCAGGCCCGGCGTCGTGATCAGGTCGGTGATGCCCTGGACACCGGAGAGCAGCACCTGGTCGGCGCTGCGGAAGGCGTCGAGCATGCTGACATTGCGGTCGCTGATCGACAGCAGCCGATCGTTGGGGATGACGATGAGGGTGTCGACCTCTTCGCGCAGCGAGCCGATGCCGGTCTCGGCCTGGTTGGCGCGGCGGCGGCCCTCGAAGGTGAAGGGGCGGGTGACGACACCGATGGTCAGTGCGCCGAGCCCCTTGGCGATCTTCGCGACGACCGGTGCGCCGCCGGTGCCGGTGCCGCCGCCTTCACCGGCGGTGACGAAGACCATGTCGGCGCCCTTGAGGACCTCTTCGATCTCCTCGGCGTGGTCCTCGGCTGCCCGCCGGCCGACCTCGGGGTCGGCGCCCGCGCCCAGCCCGCGGGTCAGGTCGCGACCCACGTCGAGCTTGACGTCGGCGTCGCTCATCAACAGCGCCTGCGCGTCGGTGTTGATGGCGATGAATTCGACGCCCTTCAACCCGGCTTCGATCATCCGGTTGATGGCGTTGACACCGCCGCCGCCGATGCCGACGACCTTGATGACGGCCAGATAGTTCTGGGGAGCAGCCACTTCGTGGGGCCTTCCTAGCTTTCGTTCTCGGATATCCGTTTGGCACCGCAGGCCCGGTCTCCTGCGGCTCGGCCCATCGCCAATCCTCACCCTCTAGTCGAGGTTCAGATTGCACTGCAAGCCTTCCGGGTCGACGGTATGCGTCGGAAGGCACTGGTGCAAACGCCGTCCGCGCGTGTCGCGGGAAAGAAGTTGCGCGCGCTCTCCTCACGCGTATCGCCGGCCCCGTCCATCACACCCGTCCCGCGTCCGAGTCGAAGGTCCGCGCCGACCGCGTCAGGTCGTGACGGGGGTCTCGGGGGCGCTGACGTCGATCGTCTTGGGCTTCTTGCTCATCAGGATCTGGACCAGGCGCGCCTTGAGTTCCGATTCCGCGGCCGGGCCCCACACGATGCGCGTCGCGGAGATGACGAACGAAACCGAGCCCGAGTCGTCGATGTGCAGATCACGCACCCGAGTGCGCAGCGACTCCGGAAGGGCGGCCATCACCTGCACGGTCGCATTCACGCCGTCGCCGCTCGCCACCCCGGTGGCCCCCTGCACCACCGGAACGCCGGCCGGCGCCTCCGACACCGTCTCGATGGTCACCCCGGACACATCCACAAGCTCTACTTTACCTTGAGACTTCTGGAGTCCGAGCACGGGCACCCGGGCGACGACTTCGATGACGAGCGACCGCGGGAATCCGCGGCGGACGGTGGCATCCGCGACCCGCGAGTCCTCCTCCAGCCGGCCTTCGACGCCTGCCGTGTCGACGCGCAACAGCGAGCGCCCCACCTCCTGCCCCCCGACAGATTTGCCGAGTGAGCGGACGGCCGGAGTGGTCCCCGAGACCTGAACCTCGGTGACCGCGAGCAGCGGCGACCAGAGCGCCAGCCAGGCTAGGACCAGTACCAGGACCGCAGCACCGATCAGCCACACCACCTTGCCCGCGCGCCGGCGGCGCAGTGCTCGAGCCCGGCGCTTCCACCCGTCGGCGAAGGAGAGGACCCGACGCTGCTCGGTGCGCTCCGACTCGAGCGTCGACGGAGGGGTCTCACGCACGATCCGGTCCCGCGTGTGATCGGGCCGCCAGGGCGGCGAGCAGTCGCGGCCCGATGCGGGTGACATCGCCCGCGCCGACCGTCAGCAGCAGGTCGCCCGGCCCGGCCCGGGACGCCACGAGGTCGATCGCCTCGTCGAAGCCGGCCGCCAGCGTGGCGTCGGCCCCCGCGTCCCGCAACGGCTCGACGATCAGGTGGGAGTCGATCCCGGCCATGGGGGTCTCTCGGGCGCCGTAGACCGGAAGCAGCACGATCTGGTCGGCGGGCTGCAGCCCGGCGGCGAAACCGGCGGCAAAGTCGCGGGTGCGGGAGTACAGGTGGGGTTGGAAGATCACGCGGACCGCGCCACCGGCACCGACCACGGCCCGCGCGGCGGCGACCAGTGCGGTTACTTTGGGCGCATTGTGCGCGTAGTCGTCGACGACGACGATGCCGTCCACCTCGCCCTTGCGTTCGAAGCGGCGGTGCACGCCCGGGAAGGCTGCCAACCCGGCCGTGAGTTGCGCGGGGTCGCGGCCCAGGGCCAGCCAGCCGGCGGCGAGCGCGGCGGCCGCGTTGTGCACATTGTGCCGGCCGGGCGCGGCAACCCGCAGCGGCACTGCCCCGCGGTCGGACACGACGCGAGCGGTCGAGGTCAGGCCGTGTAGCTCGACCTCCTCGATCCGGACGTCACTGGCGGGGTCCTCGCCGTAGGTCAGGACCTGCCGCCCCTCCGACCGCAGCAACCGGGCCAGGGCAGCCGATCCGGGGTCGTCCGCCGCGGCGATCAGCCAGCCACCGGGTTCGACGGAGCGGGCGAAGGCGGCATACGCCTGCTGGACGTGCGCGAAATCGCCGTAGAAGTCGAGGTGGTCGGGTTGGACATTGGTGACGACGGCGACGTGCGGTCGATAGCTGAGGAAGGATCCGTCGGATTCGTCGGCTTCGGCGACGAACACTCCGCCAGTCCCGCGGAGGGAGTTGCGGCCCAGGTCGGCCAGCTCGGAGCCGATCGCGAAGGAGGGGTCGGCACCCGCCGCCCGCAGGACCGCTGTCAGCATCGCCGACGTCGTGGTCTTGCCGTTGGCCCCGGCGACCGCGACCCGGACATCGTCACCCATGGCACTGGCCAGGGCCTGCGCGCGATGGAGCACTCGCAGCCCCCCGGCCCGGGCGGCCGTGAGTTCGGCATTGGTCTCGGGGATCGCCGAGGAGACCACGACGGTTCGCACCCCGTCCAGGTGCCCCGGGTCGTGACCGATGGACACCGCCATACCGGCGGCGCGCAAGCGCTCCACGGCCGGCGACGCGGCCCCGTCGCACCCGCTCACCTCGACCCCCAGGTCGTGCAGCAGCTGGGCGATGCCGGACATCCCGCTGCCGCCGATGGCGACGAAATGGGTGGCGCCCAATTCGCTCGCGGGGGTCGTCGGTGCGGCGAAGTCGAACCGCGGGTTGACGCCCAGCCGGCCGGGGGCCATCAGTGGCCTCCCGCTCGCCCGGCGGCGTAGGCCTGCGCGACGAGGTCGGCGAGCAGCTGATCGCCGCCGCGCTCCCCCACCGCCGCAGCGGCGGCGGACATCGACTGCAGGCGCTCGGCGTCGGTGGCGAGCGGGATGAGGGTGCCGGTCACCCATGTCGGGGTGAGTTCGGCGTCGGGCACGAGCAGGCCGCCGCCGGCCGCGACGACATCGGCCGCGTTGAGTTCCTGCTCCCCGTTGCCGATCGGCAGCGGCACATAGACCGCGGGCAGGCCGACGGCACTCAGCTCGCACACCGTGTTGGCTCCGGACCGCGCGACGACGAGGTCGGCGGCGGCATACGCGAGTTCCATCGCGTCGGCATACTCGAGGACCACATAGCGCGCCCCCGCTCCGGTGTCGGGCGCGGCGAACGCCTTGCCGTTGCCGGTGACGTGCAGCACCTGGATGCCGGCCTCGGACAGCTCGAGGACGCGGGCGGCGAAGGCCTCGTTGAGGCGTTTGGCCCCGAGCGAGCCACCGGTCACCAGCACGGTGGGGCGGTGGTCCGCCAGCCCGAAGCGCTGCAGCGCCTCCGCGCGGCGGGCGGGCCGGTCGAGCGTGGAGATCTCGGGTCGCAGCGGCATCCCGACCCGCCGGGCGTGGGCCAGCTTGGTGCTGGCGAAGGTCGTGCCGACGAAGGGGGTCATGCGGGCGCCGAGGCGATTGGCCAGGCCCGGGCGGGCGTTCTGTTCGTGGATGACGATCGGCAGCTTGCGGCGGCGGGCGGCAAGGTATGCCGGCGTGGAGACGTAGCCACCGAAGCCGACCACCACCTCCGCCCCCGTGGCGTCGATGGCGGCCTCGGCGGCCTTGATCGCGCCCGCAAGCCTGCCGGGGACCCGCAGCAGGTCGGGCCCGGGCCGGCGCGGCAGCGGCACCTTGGGCGCCATGTGCAGGGGGTAGCCGCGGGCGGGCACCAGCCGCGCCTCCAGGCCGGTCTCGGTGCCCAGCGCGGCGATCCCCATGTCGGGACGCAACTGCTGGAGTTTGTCGGCGAGCGCGAGGAGCGGGGAGACGTGACCGGCCGATCCGCCGCCGGCGAGCAGGACGGCAGCGGGCCACGAGGCCGGCGTGGTGGCGGCCGGACCGGCGTCGGTCATCGCTGCTTCCCGCGGGTGCGGCTGAGCACGGCCATCGAGTCACGCACGGTCTTGGGGCGCACGGACAGCGATTCGGCGCAGCCGGGTTCGGCGCGGGCGAACGCGAGCAGGATGCCCATGGCGAGCATGGTCGTGATGAGCGAGGAGCCGCCCGAGGAGACGAAGGGCAGCGGGACGCCGATGATCGGCAGGGCGCCGATGACGGCGCCGATATTGACGATGGCTTGCACGAGGATCCACACCATCACACCGGAGGCGGCGATGCGAACGAAGAAGTCGTCGGTGCGCACGACCAGGCGGTATGCGGCGTACCCGAGCAGGGCGAAGAGCGCGAGCACGATGAGCGCACCGATCAGGCCGAGTTCCTCGCCGATGATCGCGAAGATGAAGTCGTTGTGCGGCTCGGAGAGCCACTGCCACTTCTCCTTCGACGCGCCCAGGCCGATGCCCGTCAGGCCGCCGTCGGCGAGGGCGTAGCGGGCGTGCAGTGGCTGGCGGCAGATGTCGTAGTAGAGCCGCTCGTTGCTCGGGACACACTGGCTGGGGTCGAGCCAGATGCTGATGCGCTGCATCCGGTTGGAGCTGGTCATCGTCGCCGCGGCAACCAGGGCCAGGCCCCCGAGCCCGGCGAGCCCGAACCACCGCAAGGGCACACCACCGGCCAGCAGCATCCCTCCGACGATCGCCGCGAGCACGATCGCGGTGCCGAGGTCGCGCCCGAGCATGACGAAGCCGAGGGTGATCGCTGCGGCCGGGAACACGAAGGGGAAGACCGACTCCTTGAAGGAGCCGAGGAAGCGACGTTTCTGGGTCAGCACCCGGGCGCCGAAGAGGATCAGCGCGATCTTGGCCAGCTCGCTGGGCTGCAGGCTGAAGCCGGGCAGCTTGATCCAGTTGCGGTTGCCTTGGACATCGAAACCGAGAGGTGAGAACACGAGGGCCTGCAACCCGATCGCGCCGATCAGGGCGGCGCCGCCGATGCGTTTCCAGAAGCCCAGCGGCAGCCGCATCGCGATGAGCATCGCGACCGTGCCGATCGCGGCGAAGATCGCCTGGGTGTAGAAGACGGCGTAGGGGTTGTCGCTGTCCTTGATGGAGACGATCATCGACGCCGACAGCACCATGACCAGCCCGATCACCGTCAGCAAGGTCGTGACCGACAGCAGCAGATAGTAGGTCGCGACGGGGCTGTCAAGCAGTTCGCGCAGGCGCGCCAGCCGTCGCCGGCCGGCGGCGCGGCTGGACAGCGGCGACGCGGTGGTGCTGCTCACGGATCACTCCCCGGTGGTCGGCAGCCGGCGGACCGCATCGGCGAAGGCGTCGCCGCGGGCGCCGTAGTTGGCGAACATGTCCATGGACGCGGCCGCGGGAGCCAACAGCACGACATCGCCGGGCTGGGCGAGGCCGGCGGCGGCCGCCACGGCACGATCCATCGCACCAGTGTCAGTGTCGGACAGGTCCACGACGGGGAGATCCGGCGCGTGTCGGGCGAGGGATTCGCCGATCCGGGCGCGATCGGCACCGATGAGGACGACGCCGCGCAGCCGGGCGGCGTGGGCGGCAACCAGTTCGTCGACGTCGGCGCCCTTGAGCAGCCCGCCGGCGATCCACACGACAGAGGGGAAGGCGGCCAGCGACGCCGCGGCCGCGTGCGGGTTGGTGGCCTTGGAGTCGTCGACGAAGCGCACCCCGCCGACGGTGGCGACCTCGGCGACCCGGTGTGGTTCGGGGACGAAGGCCCGCAGCCCGTCGCGGACGGCTCCGGTCGGCACGCCGTAGGCCCGGGCCAGGGCGGCGGCGGCCAGGGCATTGGCGACGACGTGGGGCGGCGGCGGGACATCACCCTGGGACAAATCGGCCAGGGTGCCCATCTCGGCCGCGCTCGTAGCCCGTTCGGCGACGAAGGCCCGGTCGGCCAGCACGTCCTCGACGAGCCCGACCATGGAGACCGACGGTATGCCGAGGGTGAAGCCGATCGCGCGCGCCCCCTCGACCACCTCGGCCTCCTCGACCATGCGCCGGGTCTCGTCGTCGGCGACGTTGTAGATGCACGCCACCTCGGTGCGGGCGTAGACCTTGGCCTTGGCGCGCCAGTACTCCTCGAACGAGCCGTGCCAGTCGATATGGTCGGGCGCGATGTTCAGGCACGCCGAGGCCAGCGGGCTGATCGACTCCGACCAGTGCAACTGGAAGCTGGAGAGTTCGACGGCGATGACGTCATACGGCTCGGGGTGGAGCACGGCCTCGAGCATCGGGGTGCCGACATTGCCCGCGCTGGTCGCGCGCAGCCCGGCGGCGCGCAGGATGCTCGCGAGCATCTGCACCGTCGTCGTCTTGCCATTGGTCCCGGTCAGTGTCAGCCAGGGCGCCGCGCCCTCGGCCGGCCGCATCCGCCAGGCCAGCTCCACCTCCCCCCAGACGGGGATGCCCGCTGCCGCGGCAGCGGCGAGAAGAGGCTGGTCAGGGCGCCAGCCCGGCGAGGTAACGATCACGTCGAGGTCGAGGTCCGCGGGGAGGGCGGCGGTCGCCTGCGGCCCGGTGCGCACCTCGACGTCGAGGACCTGCAGGATCGTGGCTCGCTGAGCGAGTTCGCTTCCTGCTGCGGGCGTCTGGCCGTCGACGAGGACGACCCGGGCGCCGCGTTCGGCGAGGGCGTCGGCGGCGGCGAAGCCGCTGATGCCGAGGCCGGCGACGAGGACGCGCAGGCCCGACCAGTCGGCGCCGCCGTGGGTCAGGCCCTGGAGTCGGTCAGAGGGCACCGACGACCCACTCCGCATAGAAGATGCCCAGACCGAAGGCGACGAACAGGCCGGCGATGATCCAGAATCGGATGACGATCGTGACCTCCTGCCAGCCTTTCAGTTCGAAGTGGTGCTGCAGAGGCGCCATGCGGAAGACCCGCTTGCCGGTCGACTTGAAGGAGGCGACCTGGATGATCACCGAGAGGGTGATCGTGACGAAGAGCCCGCCGAGGATGATGACGAGCAGTTCGGTGCGGCTGGTGATGGCCAGGCCGGCCAGCGCGCCGCCGAGGGCGAGCGATCCGGTGTCGCCCATGAAGATCTTCGCCGGGGCGGCGTTCCACCACAGGAAGCCGAAGCAGGCCCCCATGCCCCCCGCGGCGACGACGGCCAGGTCGAGCGGGTCGCGCACCGCGTAGCAGTTGTTGATGTTCAGCGAGGTGGCGCAGTTCTGGTTCGACTGCCAGACCCCGATCAGGACGTAGGCCGCGAACACCATCGTCGAGGCGCCGGTGGCCAGCCCGTCGAGGCCGTCGGTGAGGTTCACGCCGTTGGACGTGCCCGAGATCATCACATTGGCCCAGATGACGAACAGGGCGATGCCGACCAGGGTGCCGCCGAAGGCGAGGTCGAGTTTGGTGTCGCGCACGAAGGAGATGGCCGTCGAGGCGGGATGGGTGCCATTGGCGTCGGGAAAGCGCAGGGCGAGCACGGCGAAGATGATCGCGACGAGTGCCTGGCCGGCGAGTTTCTGCTTGCTCCGCAGGCCGAGCGAGCGCTGCCGGCTGATCTTGATGTAGTCGTCGAGGAAGCCGACCAGGCCGAGCCCGGCCATCAGGAAGAGCACGAGGACACCGGAGGCGGTCGGCGCGGCATACCCGGTCGAGCCGATGACGGCCGTCGAGAAGTGGGCGACGAAGTAGCCGACCACGGTCGCGGCGATGATGACCGTGCCACCCATGGTCGGGGTGCCGCGCTTGGTGTGGTGGGAGGTCGGGCCGTCGTCGCGGATGAACTGGCCGTAGCCGCGTTTGACGAGGAACTTGATGTACGCCGGTGTCCCGAGCAGGCCGATGACGAGCGCCACCACCGCAGAGACGAGTACGGCTAGCACGTGAGGTCCTCCTTAGCGGACACGGGCGTGTCGCGCAGCCGGTCCCCAAGGAAACGCAGGCCGGCGCCATTGCTGGACTTGACCAGCACGATGTCTCCGGCTTCCACGATGTCGACGGTCATAGCGTAAGCCGACTCCACATCCGGCGCATATTCGACGTGCGAGCCGCCGCTGCTCGCCCCCTCGCCGATGCCGCGGGCCTGGTCGCCGACGACGATGACCGTATGGACGCCATGCTCGGCCGCGGCGCTCCCCACCGCCCGGTGGGCCGCCTCGGCCTCAGCGCCCAGCTCGAGCATGGGCCCCAGCACGGCGACGGCCCGGCGACCGCCCGCCATCGCCGCCACCGCGTCGAGGGCGGCCGTCATCGACTCGGGGTTGGCGTTGTAGGCGTCGTTGACGATGGTGACCCCATCGGCCCGGGTGTCGATCTCCATCCGGTAGCGGCTGACCGGCCCGGCATCACGCAGGGCGGCGCCGATCGTCTCGATGGCCATGCCGGACTCGTGCGCGGCGGCGATGACGGCCAGCGCATTGCCGACCTGATGCCGGCCGGCGACGGCCAGGTGCACCTCGGCGGTCCCGAACGGCCCCGAGCAGCGGAACCGCGCCCGGCCGTCGGCGCCGAGCGTCACGCCGGTGGCCCGCACCTCGGCGTCCTGCGCCTCACCGACGAGCAGGACCCGCGCCGTGGTGCGCCCGGCCATGGCCCGGACGAGCGGGTCGTCGGCGTTGAGGATGGCCACGCCGTCGCTCCGAAGCGCCTGCACCAGCTCGGATTTCGCCTCGGCGATGGCCGCCTGGGATCCGAACTCCCCCACGTGGGCCGAGCCGACGTTCAAGACGATACCGATGCGCGGCGGCGCGATCTCGGTCAGATAGCGCACGTGGCCGATGCCGCGGGCGCCCATCTCGACGACGAGGTGGCGGGTGGAGTCGGTGATGCGGCATACGGTCAGCGGCACACCGACCTCGGAGTTGTAGGACCCGACCGGCGCCACCGTCTCGCCGTCGCGGGCCAACACCTGGCCGAGCAGGTCCTTGGTCGAGGTCTTGCCGGAGGAGCCGGTGATGCCGACGACGTTCAGCTGCGGCCGGGCGTCGACGAGGTGGCGGGCGAGCGCGACGAATGCGGCCTGCTCGTCGGCGACCACCACCCGGGGCAATGGTCCGGTGTCCTGCGTGACGAGTGCCGCGACCGCGCCTCGCTGTGCCGCGCCGGCGATGAAGCCGTGCCCGTCGGCGTGCTCGCCGATGCGGGCGACATACAGGCTGCCAGGCTCGGCTTCGCGGGAGTCGGTGACGACGGCGCCGGTGATCGTCAGCCCGCCGGCCTCGCTCTCGCCGAGTCCGGCGATCCGGCCGCCGGTCACCTCCGCCAGCTCGGTCAGGGTCGTCGGGATCACGAGGCCTCACCGTATGCCGCGTCGAGGGCTGCTCGCACCTGCTCGCGATCGTCGAAGGGATGCACCACGCCGCCGATCTCCTGACCCGTCTCGTGTCCCTTGCCGACGACCGCGACGACGGCGCCACGACCCGCCGCGACCGCAGCCGCAACTGCGGCGGCGATGGCCTCGGCGCGATCGGCGATCTCGCGAATGTCCTTGTGCGGCGCGCTTTCTCGGGCCCCGGCAACCACCGCCGCCCGGATCACCGC
>NZ_HG764815.1:1040382-1050850 GCF_001050535.1 Nostocoides australiense Ben110
CCGCCATCGCCCGCGAACTGGCCGGCTGGTGCTGGTCCCTGGCCGTGATGGACGACTAACACCACCCTCAAACCCGTTCAGGGACAACCACACCGGGTGACCGGGCGCCAGCGCGAGGAGAGGACCAGCGAGTCTGCTATGAGCACCCTTGACCGGGCACGCTCGATCCTAGACAAGCACCCGACTCTCCAGCCGAAACAAGGTAATGCGGTAACCAACCCGCGAATATCAGACTGACCGCGCGTCGCCTGACACGACTGCCTCCCGGCCACCCACCCCTGAACGACGAAGCGGGGTCTGCTCCAGGCCACAGCAGACCCCGCTTCACCCTGCCACTTGACAGAAACCAGTCACATATCAGCAGAGGTTCCTCGGGGGGGCCGGAGGTCAGGCGCTGTCGCGCTTGCCGATCTCGTCGGCGGTGGGATAGCGGTCGACATACTCCTGGCCGGTGAGCGCGGCGATGCGGGCTAGGAGGAGGTCGGTCGCCTCGCGCCAGGCGTCGGGGTCGTCGGCGCGGTCGTACCACGGCGAAAGGTCAACTGGCGCACCATAGATGATGCGTATGCCGCGAGATCGCCTGGGGAGTGCCTGCAGCGCCTCCCGGCTACCGACGATGCCCACCGGTATGACGGGGACCCGGCTCGGCAGGGCCAGTCGGGCGACGCCGGTGCGCCCGCGGTAGAGGCGGCCGTCGGGTGAGCGAGTACCTTCCGGGAAGATCGCCACCACTCCCCCGTCGGTGAGCAGCCGGCGGGCGGTCTCGATCGCCGGATTCGCGGTGGAGGCGCTCTCGGGGTCGATCGGCAGTTGGCCGATGGCGCGCAGGAACCAGGCGAGGAAGCGTCCGCCGAGGCTGCGGCCCGAGTAGTACTTCGTCTTGGCGACGTAGACGACCTTGCGCGGCACTCCCATGCTCACCCCGATGGGGTCGAGGAAGGAGACATGGTTCGCGGCGAGGATCACCGGGCCGCTGCGGGGCAGGTGCTCGCGGCCGGACCAGCGCAGCCGGAGCCAGAACCACGCGGCCGGACCGAGGCCGATGAACTTGAAGAACCAGTACCACATGGCGCTCAGGTCAGGGCTGCGGCGATGGCCTCGGGGGTCAGGCCGATGAGGTCGAGCACCTGACCGCGGGAGGCGTGGTCGTGGAAGCCGCGCGGTATGCCGAAGCAGCGCACCGGCACATCGTGCCCCGCAGCGCGCAACGCAGTCTCGACCTGGCTGCCGATCCCGCCGATGACGAGGTTGTCCTCGATGACCGCGACGCGCTGCGCCGAAGCAGCTAGCGACACAAGGGAATCGGACACCGGGATAACCCAGCGCGGATCGACGACGCAGCAGCGCACGCCCTCGGCGGCGAGCTTCTCCGCAACCGTGATGGCCGTCGGGACCATGGAGCCGACCGCGACCAGGAGCAGGTCGGTCTCGCCCCCGTCGGTGTGGTCGGCCATGATGTCGAGATCGTCGACCGTGCGCACCGGCTCCAGCGGATCGCCGACGGTCCCCTTGGGGAAGCGGATGACCGTGGGGGCGTCGGCGACGTCGACCGCCTCGCGCAAGGCCCGGCGCACGGTCGCCCCGTCGCGCGGCGCGTTCAGTCGCAGGCCGGGTATCGCTCCGCAGATGGTCATGTCCCACATGCCGTGGTGGGACGCGCCGTCAGGTCCGGTGATGCCGGCGCGGTCGAGCACGAGCGTGATGCCGGCCTTGTGCAGCGCCGCGTCCATGAGCAGCTGATCGAAGGCCCGGTTGAGGAAGGTCGCATAGACGGCGACGACCGGGTGCAGGCCGGCGAATGCCAGCCCGGCCGCCATCGTGACGGCATGCTGCTCGGCGATGCCGACGTCGATGAGCCGCTCCGGGTACGTCGTGCCGAACGGGCCCAGACCGACCGGGATGGTCATCGCCGCCGTCACGCCGACGACATCGGAGCGCTCGGCACCGAGATCGACCATCTCGTCGGCGAACTCCTCGGTCCAGCTGCGGCCGGCGATCTCGAAGGGCAGCCCCGTCTCGGGGTTGATCACGCCGACGGCGTGGAAACGGTCGGCCGCGTCGCGGCGGGCCGGCTCGTAGCCGCGACCCTTTTTGGTCAGGACATGCACGATGACCGGGCCGCCGAAAGCCTTGGCGCGCTGCAGTGCGGCCTCGAGGGCGACCGGGTCGTGACCATCGATCGGCCCGACGTACTTCAACCCAAGATCTTCGAAAAGACCTTGGGGCGCAACGATATCCTTGATGCCTTTCTTGACGCCGTGGAGCGCGCGCTCGACCGGCCCGCCCACCCGTGGGGTCTTGCGCAGCGTCGTCTTGCCCCACTCGAGGAAGTGCTCGTAGCCCTGGGTCGTGCGCAGCGTGGCGAGGTGGTCGGCCATCCCGCCGATGGTGGGGGCATAGGAGCGCTCGTTGTCGTTGACGATCAGGATCAGCGGGAGTTGCTTGTCGGCGGCGATATTGTTCAGCGCCTCCCACGCCATGCCGCCGGTGAGTGCCCCATCGCCGATGACGGCAACCGTATGCCGTCCCGTCTCGCCCTGCAGCCGCCGCGCCCGCGCGATGCCGTGGGCCCAGGACAGCGACGTCGAGGCGTGGGAGTTCTCGACGATGTCGTGTTCGGACTCGGAGCGGCTGGGATAGCCGGAGAGGCCGCCCCGGGCGCGCAGGCCGCTGAAGTCCTGCCGTCCGGTGAGCACCTTGTGCACATAGGACTGGTGGCCGGTGTCGAAGACGATGGCGTCGTCGGGGCTGTCGAAGACCCGGTGCACGGCGATCGTGAGTTCGACGACGCCGAGGTTGGGGCCGAGATGGCCGCCGGTCTTGGAAACCGAATGGATGAGGAACTGGCGGATCTCGCCGGCCAGCTGGGGCAACTGCTCCGGCGTGAGGGCCTTGACGGCGGCGGGGCCGGTGATTGACTCCAGCAGACTCACGAGTGCGCCCGGTCCTTCCAGGGTGGTATGCCGCGGGGTCGAGCGGCGCGTAAACCCTTAAAGTTTACGCGCCGGTCGCGGGCGCGCCGCTCATCTGCGCCGAATCGGCACGCGCATCACACGATCGTCGGCGGTCCCGGTCCCCACGCTGACCCGCACGACGGCGCCGGTGACAAGGTCCGTGCGGCAGGCGTCGCGCTTGCCGTTGGTGTCGCCGGCGACCAGGGTGGTCGCGTTCGAGAGGAAGACGACATATCGGCCGTCGGGGGTGATGTCAGGAGCGTATGACGACCGGTTGCCCTGCTGCGCCGGCTGGCGCCGTGGCGGCCGTGACGGGGGCGCCGGCGGGGACCGAGGCCTCGGACACGGCCATTGCGGCGAGCGGCAGAGTCAGGGTCACGGTCACGGCGAGGACGGGTATGGAGCGCAGCATCATTTTCTCCTGGGCGTGGAATGGGGGCGTGTGCTGTCACAGAGCAGCCCGCCCGGCTCGGTGAGACACCCACGGCGGACGTTGTCGAAGCCGGTCGTCACAGCTTCGCGACGAAGGTCTTGCCCTGCAGCGCCTCGTGGATGAGTTTGACGCCACGAGCGGCCGCCAGCAGCCGCACCCCCTCCCGCTCCAGCCCGTTCATGAGCTCAGAAATTCCTTCTGGCGGAACATAATCGCTCATCTCGACGCGTGCCTCTCGATAGGCCTGGCGCATGGCGATCAGCTGGGCCTCGACGTGCCGCTCGGTCAGCCAGGCAAGCGCGACGGGATGACGGCGCCACCCGGCATACAGCCGATAGTCGGCGGGACAGTGGTCGAGCAGCCACGACACCGCCGGCACCTCCCAGCCGGACACGCCGGGCGGGGGCACGGCGCTCGGCCACCCGGGAGGTCCCGCATGCGGCCGAGAATCGAACACATGTTCTAGGTTACCGGATGTCGACCTCGACGTCGACGGGCAGCCCGGACACTCCCACATTGCCCGTGGCGTCGACCTCGACGGTGAAGCGGGTCGCGCCGAAGCGCAGCCCGGTCACGGTCACCGGACCGAACGGCGCCGGCCGCATCGGCGAGAGCGCGATCCGGCGACCGGGCACGTCGACCACCAGACCGAGGACGGCCGAGACGAGGGCCACTGCCGAGGCCGCGGCCCACGCCTGCGGCCGACAGGACGCCGGATACGGCGCCGGTGCCCCGGCGGCCGATTCGCCGGCGTAAAGCTCCGGCACCCGATATCCGAGTGCCGCGCCGCAGTCGACGAGACCACGGGCGATAGCCACGCCATCTGCGCCGCGACCCTCCCGGACCATGCCCAGCAATGCGATGGCGGAGTCGTGCGTCCAGACCGATCCGGTGTGATAGCCGATGGGGTTGTATGCCGGGTTCCCCCGCCCCAGGGTGCCGATCCCGAACTCTCCCAACAGATCCGGAGAGTTCAGTCGCGCGATTGTGGTCTCGACCTCGTCGTCGGTGAGTGCGCCGGTGCCGAGCACGTGCCCCATATTGCTGCCGACGCCGTCGACCGGCTGCCCCTGACCGTCGATCGCCATGGCGAGGTAGGAGCCCCGCTCGTCGCTGACCCAGTAGCGCTCCCGCAACCGCTCGGCCAAGGTCTTGCCCCAGGCCCGCACGTCTTCCCCGCCGGTGAGGCCGAATGCGTCATACAGGTGCGCGGCATCGGCCGCCGCCTCGACGGCATACGCCTGCGCTTCGACAAGCGCGATCGGTGCCGGGGCGATCGAGCCGTCACGGCGGCGCATCGAGTCGCCGGAGTCCTTCCACCCCTGATTGGACAGGCCGTGCCCGGTGGCATCGATATAGCGCAGCAGGCCGGTCTCGTTGTCGGCGGCGCCTTGGATCCATGCCATGGCGGACTGCAGGTTGGGCAGGAGGGCGCGCACCTGGTCCTGCGGCATGCCGGCGCGCCAGGCGTCGTGCAGCAGCACCACCCACAGGGCCGTGGCGTCGACCGTGCCGTAGTAGACGGGCGGCAGTTCCATGCCGTGGTCGGAGTCGACGAAGACGGTGCGCCGGACCTCGTGGAGGATCTTGCCCGGTTCCTCGGCCGTCTGCGGGTCGTCCTGCCGGCCCTGCCGCCGGGCCAGCGTGCGGAGCGTGCCGGCCGCTACTTCCAGGTCGACGGGCAGGAGCATCCGCGCCGCCCAGATCGAATCCCGCCCGAAAAGTGTGAGGTACCAAGGAGTTCCGGCCGCCGGGAAGACATCGCGCGGCTCCTGCGGGTCCGTCAGCAGCAGGCAGCGCAGGTCGGCGAGGCCGCCAGCGACGAGCTTGGCCAGCCGTTGATCGCCGGCGCGCATGGACACGCCCGACCAGTCGACGAGCGGGGCGCCCGGGTCGGCGTCGAAGAGGGAGGCGCCGGAGCGCTCCGCCCGCACCTCGGCGCGCAGCGTGACCGGCACCCCATGGGCCAGGTCGACGACCCACGTCAAGTATGCCGTCGAAGCCGGTTCGTCGGCCACCGCGAGATCCGCGGCCGGCGAGGTGCGCACGCTGGTGCGGTGGCGCCGATCCGCCCACTCGAGCGTCTCGCCCACGGCGACGACCGCCGGTGCGCTCATGGGCACGTGCCCGTGTTTGACGTCGGCGAGTTCACAACTGGCAGAGCCGATTGCAAGTCGAACAGGGGCGCAGACCGGGTCGGCGGCGCGGGAGATCAGTTAGATGGTCTCCTGCAGCCCACCGGCGACGACCTCACGACGGATATGCACCTCGACGGTCGGGTCCGGGCCGGTGTCGCCAATATTGCGTGCGCACGCCCAGACGCTCGTCAGCGCACCAGAGGAGGTCTGTGCGATGACCCGCGGCGCTTCGCCGTCGAGCGTCATCCGCAGCCGTCCCAGAACGAGCCGGTCGTCGACGATCAGGCCCGTGCCGAGGTCGCCGATCGTCGCGTCGGGCGCCGACAGGACGGTGGCATTGCCGTAGACGGCGACCTGCCGGTCGTGCAGCCAGGGCTGGCGGCCTTTGTCGCTGGTCACAGTCCCTCTTCTTCTACGCGGAATCGCGGCTCACGGCTTGACAGGGGCCCGGATGGGGTCCCCAGTTGCCACAACTTGATCGTTCAAACTCACCCTAGTCGATCACGATCAGTGGTAAGAATTGAACGTTCACAGCAGCCTAGCGGTTGAGAAAAGGGAGACGAGGTGAAGGGCATGACCACGATGGCGGGACGGGCGACGATCCGCGAAGTCGCCGATGCGGCAGGCGTGTCACGCCAGACGGTGAGCAACTCCCTCATCCACCCCGAGCGCGTCAAGGGACCCACGCTGGAGCGCGTGCGCCGCGTCATCGACGAACTCGGATACCGGCCCTCGAATGCCGCGCAGAGCCTGCGCTCGCAGCGCACCGGCGCCGTGGGCTTCGAACTCAACGCGACCGGATCGGCCACCCGCAATGCCGTCAGCTTTCCCTTCGTGCTCGCCCTGAGTGAGCGCGCCCCGGCCCACAACGGGCACATCGTCACTTTCGGGACCACCAGCGAGCACCCGCTCCTGTCGGGCTACGAGGACATGGTCCGCAGCCAGCTCGTCGACGCCTTCATCCTCGCCGACACCCACGAGGGGGACCCGCGGCCGGACTGGCTGGATGGCGCGCGCATCCCGTATGCCGCCTTCGGCCGCCTCTGGGGTCGCCCGGAGCTGACCTCGTGGGCCGACGTGGACGGTGCGCACGGTTTGCGCATTGCCACCGAACACCTTCTCGCCCAAGGATATTCGACAGTCGGCTTCCTCGGCTGGCCGGCGGGGTCGCAGGTCGGCGACGATCGCCGCCGCGGATGGGCCGCCGTCCACGAAGACCGGAGCATGCCGCTGGGCCCCGAAGCCATGGCCGTGCAGGATCTGGGCGCCGCCACCGCGGCTGCCGGACCGTTGCTCGACCAGGTCGGGCGCGGCGGCGCGATCGCCTGCGCCTCCGACATGTTCGCGCTGGGTGTCGAGCGTGCCGCTGCCGCCCGCGGGTGGCGCTCCGGCACGGACATCGGCATCTGCGGTTTCGACGCCTCCGTCATCGCGGAGATCGAGTCGCTGACCAGCGTGGCCCTGCCCCTGTACGAGATCGCCGATCACCTCCTCGGCCTCCTGCAGGACCGGCTCGGCGGCGCTCCCCCGCCGGCGGCCGGGCTGCTCGTCGAACCCGGCTTGACGATCCGCTCCAGTTCCACCCGATAACCGCACGCCACCGCTCCCACCCCGCCACTCGGCATACCCCCCGACCGGTCGACCGGCCGGCCCGACGAGAAAGAGAACTCATGGCAGGCACCACCGCCCGCCGCGGCGTCCCCCTCGCCGTCGCCGCGCTTGGCTCCCTCACCCTCGCTGCCTGCGGTGGCGGCGGGTTCGAGGAGACCACGTCCTCCGGCGCCGGCGGCTCCGCCTCCGCTTCCGGGTCGGCCTCGGCATCGGCCTCCGCTTCGGCTTCGGTGCCGACCGGCGCTGCCCTGAAGATGCTCATCGCCTCCTCCGGCGACGCGAGACGGCCGCCGTCAAGGCGGCGGCGGACGTCACCTACGACGGCAAGCAGTACTGCGTGCCCAAGGACTTCTCCTCCCTCGCCCTCCAGATCAACACCGACATGTGGGAGAAGGCCGGTCTGACCGACGCCGACATCCCCACCACCTGGGACCAGTTGACCGAGGTGTCCAAGAAGCTCACCAGCGGCAAGGTCGCCGGGCTCGGCATCGGCGTCGGCATCGACCGGCTCGGGGCCTTCGTCGTGCAGAACGGCGGGTGGTGGCTCAACGCCGACAACACCGCCGGTGCCGCCGCGGACGCCAAGGTCACCGACGCCCTGAAGTATGTCCAGGACACGTCAAGGCCGGCAACTTCCAGATGTCCAACGACCTCGGCGCGGGCTGGGGTGGGGAGGCCTTCGGCAAGCAGCTGGCCGCGATGGTCATCGAGGGCAACTGGATCAAGGGCGCCATGAAGAACGACTTCCCCGACGTCAAATACAAGACCGTCGAACTGCCCGCCGGCGCCCAGAAGGGCACCCTGATGTTCACCCAGTGCTGGGGCCTGGCCGCCGACAGCCAGAACAAGGACGCTGCCAAGGACCTCATCAAGTCCCTGACCACCGCCGAGCAGCAGATGGCCTTCGCCGACGCTTTCGGCGTCATGCCGTCGCGTACCGACGCCGCCGAGACCTACAAGGAGAAGTACCCCGAGGATGCCGCCTTCGTCGCCGGCGGTGAGTACGGCCACGGCCCGATCAACCTGCCGGACATGACCGAGGTTGTCGCCGATCTCAACAGTCAGCTCGAGAAGATGAGCACGGCCGACATCGCGGGCGCGACCACGGCATTCGACGAGAACGCCGCCTCGGCGATCGGCGGCTGACACCGACTCTGCGCCGGGCCGGCCTTCCCCTGCGACCGGCCCGGCGCAGCACCCACCTGGCACCGGAAGGCGGAGCATGCGCTCCGCCGGCCCATGCCGACCTGCTTGATCCGCCTACAGCCCAAGGACATCACCATGGCGCGTAGCAAGACCGGTGATCCGATGCGTCAGCCCGTCGCGGGCTGGCTCTTCGTGACGCCGATGATCATCATCCTCGGTCTCTTCCTCGTGATCCCGATCGGCATGGCCCTGTGGGTCTCGGTGAGCAACTGGTCCGGCCGCGGGTCACCCTTCGGCGGGAACACCGAGTTCATCGGTTTGAAGAACTACTCCGACCTGCTGACCAAGCAGGGCCTGGCGCGCCAGGACTTCATGACCTCGCTGCGCAACACCTTTTATTACGTGCTGGGCGTCGTGCCGTTGCAGACCGTGCTGGCACTCCTGCTGGCCGTGCTGGTCAACCAGCGCTGGCTCAAGGGCCGCACCTTCTTCCGGACGGAATTGTACTTCCCGTCGGTGGTCTCCTCCGTCGCGATCTCCCTGGTCTTCCTGTTCCTTTTCGCCGGATCCGGCGCGATCAACGGGGTGCTGGCGTGGTTCGGCGTGCACGGGCCCAACTGGTTCGCAGACCCGCGTGGGCTGATCCATCTCCTCGGTAACTGGGTCGGCCTGTGGAACATCGACCAGCCACCGTCCGGCCTGACAGGCACCAAGGTCCTGAACCTGTCGCTGTGGGAATGGGTCAAGGGCCCCTCGGTAGCGATGACCTCGATCATGCTCCAGGTCATCTGGACCACCGCCGGGACGTTCATGCTGATGTTCATCGCGGCGCTCCAGGACCTGCCCACCGAGGTCGAGGAAGCCGCGATGGTCGACGGTGCGACGGCGCGGCAGCGCTTCTGGAATGTCACCGTCCCGCACCTGCGACCCACCATCCTCCTCGTGGTGACGCTCGGCATCATCGGCACGTGGCAGGTCTTCGACCAGATGTACGTCATGACCCAGGGCGGACCCGCCAAGACCACGCTGACGCCGGCATACCTGTCGTACTCCGCCGCCTTCGATGCCCAGAAGTGGGGCCGCGGCGCAGTGATGGCCTTCGTGCTCTTCTTGCTGATCTTCGGCCTGACCCAGCTGCAGCGTTGGTTGCTGCGGGACAAGGACGCGGCCCGGGAGAAGAAGCTCGCCCGAGAACAACGGCGGGCAGCCAAGAAGGAGGTGCCGGCATGACCGACGCACACGGAACACCCGATCCTCGGGTCACGGCAGCCGAGGCCGACGCCCTCACCAAGGTGGAGACGCGCGCATCGTCGGCGAGTGACGGCGGGCAGGTCGCCCAGCGCTCCAGCGGCACCAAGAAGGCCCTCTTCTACACGCTGCTGGTCCTCTTCGCGCTGCTGTACATATTCCCCTTCATCATCCAGTTGGTGACCTCGTTCAAGACCCAGACCGACGCGAGCAACAACGCGCTGAGCCTGATCCCGCACCCGTTCACGACAGAGGCCCTCGAACGGCTCCAGGAGACGCCTTTCTTCCGCTGGTTCTTCAACTCCGTCTGGGTGACGCTGATCGTCACGGCGGCTCGGGTCTTCTTCTGCTCGCTGGCCGGATATGCGCTGGCCCGCTTGAAGTTCCGCGGCCGGGGCGCACTCTTCACCGCGATCCTCGCGGTGATGTCCGTGCCCGGGATCGTGTGGGTCGTGGAACGAGTTGGGGCACTTCATCATCGCCACCGATCGTGAGGAGCTCTACACCGTGACGCGCGGCGTCGCCGGCTTCACCTCCGGCGGGCTCGGATCGGGCACGCAGTATCCGATCAAGATGATGTATGCCCTCCTGATGACGATCCCGACAGCGTTGGTCTTCATCATCTTCCAGCGCTTCTTCACCCAGGCGCCAACGCCGGCGCGGACAAGGGCTGAGAAACCTCCCGACGTCCGCAACTAGTGGGTTCGGAGGCCGGCGACGAACGTGGCCTCGACCCCGACTGCGCGCAGGTATGCCGCGGCCTCCGGGCCCGGCATACCTGCTGCCTCATGTGGGTTGCGGTCCACGAGAACGAGATCGGCCGGCATGCCCGGGGCGGTCGTCGTGCGGCCGTCGGTGCTTGCGGCCAGGGCCTCAGCCACGGTGAGGGACTGCTCCGGGTGCCAGGGGCCGCGCGCGTCGCCGCTGCGGTGGACCGC
>NZ_HG764815.1:1050950-1060953 GCF_001050535.1 Nostocoides australiense Ben110
CGCGGCGGTCCTCCAACCGGACCACCTGCTGGCCGCCGATCGTCTCGACGCCGACGATCGCCCCCACCCAGCCGGTCTCTACCTCCTCGACGACCAGGCCCGGTTCCGCGGGCTGATCGATCGCCCGGCCCCGCGCCGGTTTCCGCCAGTCGCCGGAGAGGACGTCACTGCCATACCGATCGCTCACCCGGGCACTTTATGCGCGGAGCCGAGCGGACTCCGGGAGGTAGATAGAATTGGCACTCTGTATGCGCGAGTGCCAGCGGGAGGAGGCCCACGAGATGTCCAGCGAACGGCATACGTCCGGCGATCGCCGCCTCGCCGTGCTCGGGGCCATCGTCCGCGACTATGTGCACACCAGCGAGCCGGTCGGGTCCAAGGCGCTCCTGGAGCGGCACGCGTTCGGCGTGTCGGCGGCCACCATCCGCAACGACATGGCCGCCCTCGAGGAGGAGGGGCTGATCGTCGCGCCGCACACGAGCGCGGGGCGAGTGCCGACGGACGCCGGCTACCGGCTTTTCGTCGACCGGCTCTCCCAGATCAAACCGATGAGCCGGGCCGAGCAGGCCGCGATCGCCGAGTTCCTGCAGGACCCGGTCGACCTCGACGACGTCGTCGATCGCACGGTGCGGTTGTTGTCGTCGCTGACCGGGCAGGTGGCGATGATGCAGTACCCGTCGCTGACCCGCTCGAGCGTGCGGCACATCGAGATCGTCCCGATCGTCGATTCCCGCCTGATGGTCGTCCTCATCACGACCACCGGACGGGTCGAACAGCGCATCCTCGACATCGACACCCCGCTCGCGGACGAGGCCGACCTCGTCGCGCGCCTGCGCACCGGCATCAACTCGGCCGCCGCCGGCCGGCTCCTCGTCGATGCTGCGGCGGCCCTGTCCGCCCTGCCCGATGCGTTCGCGCCGGGGGAGCGGGACATCGTGCGCCATGTCGTCGGGGCACTCGACGACGCTCTCGTCGAGGAGCGCGAGGAGCGGGTCACCCTCGCCGGCACGGCCAATCTGGTGCGCCGGCCGGCCGACTTCCCCGCCACCCTGGAGCCCGTGCTCGACGCCCTGGAACAACATGTGGTGCTGCTTCGGTTGCTCTCCACAGCGGCCGGTGGCGAGCACATCGCCGTGCGCATCGGCCACGAGAACCCGGTCACGGGGCTGCAGTCGACCTCGATGGTGACCACCGGCTACGGCACGGGCGGCCAGGTCGTCGGCGGGCTCGGCGTGGTCGGTCCGACCCGGATGGACTACCCCGCCAGCATGGCCGCGGTCCGCGCCGTCGCCGCTTACATCTCCTCGCTCCTGGCCACCTAGCCCGGCGCGAACTCGACCGAATCGATCAGAGGATCAGGTGAACGACTACTACCAGGATCTCGGGGTCTCCCGGGATGCCAGCCCCGAGGCGATCAAATCGGCATACCGCCGGCTCGCCCGCAAGCTGCACCCGGACGTCAACCCCGGCCACGAGGCCGAGGAGGAGTTCAAGCGCGTCTCGCAGGCGTATGACGTGCTCTCCGACCCCGACAAGCGGCGCCAGTACGACATGGGCAACGACCCGTACGGCGGGGCGCACGCCGGTTTCGGGCAGGGCTTCTCGTTCAGCGACATCATGGACGCCTTCTTCGGGCCCGGTGCCGGCGGCGCGTCGTCGCGGGGCCCGCGCTCGCGCACCTCGCGAGGTCAGGACGGCCTGGTGCGGCTGCCGATCGACCTCGTGGACGCCGTCTTCGGCGGCGAGAAGGACCTGACCATCGAGACCGCTGCCGCGTGCGGCACGTGTCATGGCGACGGGTCGCAGCCGGGCACCGGCAAGCGCCGCTGCGAGGTATGCGGTGGCCGCGGCGAGGTGCAGCAGGTCCAGCGCAGCTTCCTCGGGCAGGTCATGACGTCGCGCCCCTGCGGCGCGTGCCAGGGCTTCGGCGAGACGATCACCCACCCGTGCTTCGAGTGTTCGGGGCAGGGCCGAGTGCGCACTCAGCGCACGATGACGATCGCCATCCCGGCCGGTGTCGACACCGGCACCCGGATCCACCTCGTCGGGGAGGGCGAGGTCGGGCCGGGTGGTGGTCCCCCCGGGGATCTGTATGTCGAGGTGTCGGTCAACCCGCACCCCACCTTCACCCGGCGCGGCGACGACCTGCACGCGAGCCTGCAGGTGCCGATGACGGCGGCCGCGCTCGGCGCCGGGATGAAACTGGAGACCTTCGACGGCGTCCAGGACATCGACATCAAGCCGGGCACGCAGCCGGGGGAGACGATCACCCTGCGCGGTCTCGGCGTGACCCACCTGCGCGCGGGCGGACGGGGCGACCTGCTCGTGCATACTGACGTGCGCACTCCGACCAAGCTCGACGCCGAGCAGGAGGGGCTGCTGCGTCAGCTGGCCGCGCTGCGGCACGAGGAAGCACCCACGGGCAAATTGTCCGCTCCGGGCGACCACGGCTTCATGGGCAAGCTGCGTGATGCCTTCAAACCCCGCTGACCCCGATCTGGTGATCCGATGACCCTCCCGCTCTTCCTGACCGACCCCGGCGATCTCGCGGACGCGCGGGCCGGCTCGGCCTATGTCCTCGGCGGCGCCGAGGGCCGGCATGCCGCCACCGTCAAGCGCCTGCGGGCGGGTGAGCAGCTGATGGTCGGCGACGGCGCCGGGCGCCAGATCACCGGCTCCGTCATCGAGGCCGCGGGCAACGAGGTCACGATGAGCGTCGAGCAGGTCACCGACGAGCCGCCCCCCGTGCCGTCGATCACGCTGGTGCAGGCCCTGGCCAAGGGTGAGCGGGACGAGGCGGCCATCGAGGCCGCCACCGAGTACGGCGTCGACCGCATCGTGCCCTGGCAGGCCGAGCGATCGATCGTGCAGTGGCGTGGTGAACGCGCCGAGAAGTCGCGCTCCAAGTGGGTCGACGTGGTCACGGCGGCGGCCAAGCAGAGCCGCCGCGCGTTCGTGCCGCCGGTCGAGCAACTGGTCGACACCTCCCAGCTGCCGCGCCGGATCGGGCAGGCCACGGTCGCCTTCATCCTGCACGAGGAGGCCGTGCTTCCCCTTGCGGCACAACCGATTCCGGGTGCCGGCGAGATCATCATCATCGTCGGCCCGGAGGGTGGCATCTCGTCTGGCGAACTCGCGACGCTCAGTTCCGCCGGCGGCATCCCCGTGCGCCTCGGCTCGACCGTCCTGCGGTCCTCCTCCGCCGGCCCCGCCGCGATCGCGGTGCTGTCCGCGGACGAGCGCTGGCGCTGAGCCTTACTCCACGACGAACCGGGTGGAGCTGACGTCCCGCTCGTCCGCGGTCCGCACCTGCAGCGTATGCGGACCGGAGGGCAGCGCGGGCACGGCGAACGAGTAGGCGACCGGCAAGAAGGCGCCGTCAGGGGCCGGCCCGCCCGTCGCGACCTCCTGCCACGGCTGGTCGTCGACCTGCCAGAAGAGCCGCCCGCTCGTCTCGGCCGTCAGCCCCGACACGGTGAGCGGACTCCCTGCCGGCACCGTCTGGCCGTAGCCCGGCCGGTCGATCCAGATGGGGTCGGCCATCGCTTCCACAAGTGGGGTGCTCGGCCGGTGGTAGCGCTCGGTGGCTGCATAGCGGCCCCACAGTTCGGTGGCGCCGTCGGCCAGTTCGAAGGTCACGGGGATGTCACCACGGCCGAGCACCGCCTGCGCGGTCAGCACGATCTGCTGCAGCGCGCGCGAGGTCGTCGTCTCGTCCCAGCCGCTCTCGTTGCCCGAGACGCCCCCGAGGCCGATCGTGATGAGGTCCGAACTGACGTCCACTCCCGTCACGGTCATGTCGGCGGTGGGCGTCGGGATGCCCTCACCGGCATGGACACCCGGCTCCGGCCAGGCCAGCGCGGCCGCAATGCGGTCGGTGACGGACGCGTCGGCGGCGAGGGGGGGCTCGAGGTCGCCCGGCGCCACGAAGGTGCGGTCGAGTCGGAGCAGGTCCCTGAATGGGTCTTTGGTCAGGTAGTAGACCGGAAGGGCGGCACCGGTCGCCTCCGACGCCCCGGTGGCCGCTCCCGCCGACGTCTTCGACCCCGCGGGGGCCGAGGAGAGGGTCACGGCTGAGGCGGCGGGATCGACCGCGGGCTTGCCCGCCCGCAGCGAAGCCATCGCGAGGGTGGAGACCAGCACGACCGCGGCCGCGACCGCAAGCACGGTCAGCCAGCGGGCGCGGCGTGTCTGGCCGGGCTGGCGCATCGCCGCTGCCCGGACCTCCCCGAGGCGATCGCCCGGGGTGATCGCGTCCGCGTCGGCCCGCAAGGCCGCGCGCAGCGAATCCTCGAGGTCGCGCAGGTCGTCGGTGGGGGCGTTCATGGGGTGTCCTCCCTGGAGGGGCGGGGGTCGGTGACCAGGTCGCGCAGGGCGAGCAGGCCGCGGTGGGCGTGGGCCTTGACCGAGCCGGGCGAGATCTGGAGGGTGTCGGCGATCTGGGCTTCGGACAGGTCGGCGTAGTAGCGCAGGATGAGCACCTCGCGCTGTCGGCGGGGGAGGCGCTCCACCGCGGCGCGCATGGCGGCGTTGCCCACCTGGCGCAGGGCGAGCTCCTCGGCGCTGGCGGTGGTGGCGTCGCGTCCGGCGGGGCCGGCTTTCGCGAGATAGTCCGACTCGACCTTGCGGTGCCGCTGCACCGAACGGCACGCATTGACGACGCTGCGGCGCAGGTAGCCGACCGCCTGCCCCTTGTCGGCGAGCTGCCCCCAGCGCCGGTGAATGCCCAGCAGCGCGTCCTGAACCACGTCCTCCGCCACCCCCTGGTCGCGCACGAGCAGCCAGGCCAGGCGCACCATCGGGGCCCATTGCGCGGCATACAGCGCGGCGAGCGCCTCGTCGGCACCCATCCGGTGTAGATCTGCAGGCTTCGCCACGGCCGCCATTCTCACGCGCCATCCACGTATCACGCACGGATCTGGTTGACCGGCAGCTCGGCCACGTTGTCGGGCCACATTCTCGTTGTGGGGCCAGGTTCTCGGTGACCGGGGCCAGGCTTTCGTTGTCGGGCCGGGAAATAGGCCGGCCCGACAACAAAAACCGCGCCCGTCTCGGCCAGGCCGGGTCCCGCTCCCAGGTTTCGCGGCCTGGCGCGGCGCTAGGTTGGACCGTATGAGTGAGGACTGCCTGTTCTGCAAGTTCATCGTCCGCGACATCGAGCCCGACGTCGTGGCGGAGAGCGAGCTGGCACTCGCCTTCCGCGACATCAACCCGCAGGCGCCCACGCATGTGCTCGTGATCCCCAAGAAGCACGTTGCCACGGCGGCGGAGCTCGGCGAGCACCCGGGGGACCTGGCGGCAGTGGTCGCGCTCGCCGCCCAGGTGGCGCAGGACGAGGGGCTCGGCGCGGGATACCGCCTGGTGACCAACACGGGCGCCGACGCCGGCCAGAGCGTCTTCCACTGCCACTTCCACCTGCTGGGTGGCCGGACAATGGCGTGGCCCCCTGGGTGAGACCCCGCCTAGAATGGCCGGACCCATGAGTGACCATCCATCCCAGGCGAGCGGCCTGCCGCAGCCGGTGCACCCCATGCACACCGTCGAGATCCCATCCAGCGTCGCGATGGTCTCCCTGCTCGGCCCTCGCGACGAACTCCTGCGCACGCTCGAGCGGCAATTCCCCGCCGTCGAGATCCTCGTCCGCGGCAACGAGTTCCGCATGAGCGGTCCGAGCGCCGACGTCGCTATCGTCGAGCGCACGATCGATGAGTTGCTCGCCGTCATCGCCGGCGGTCAGCCGCTCAACCGCGACGCCGTCGAGCGCTCGATCGCCATGCTCCGGGCGCAGACGACGGAGCGGCCGGCGGATGTGCTGACGATGAACATCGTCTCCAACCGCGGTCGCACCATCCGTCCCAAGACGCTCAACCAGAAGCGCTATGTCGACGCGATCGATGCCCACACCATCGTCTTCGGGATCGGCCCGGCCGGCACCGGCAAGACCTATCTCGCGATGGCCAAGGCCGTCGCGGCGCTGCAGGCAAAGCAGGTCAACCGGATCATCCTGACCCGGCCGGCCGTCGAGGCGGGCGAGCGGCTGGGGTTCCTGCCCGGCACGCTGACCGACAAGATCGACCCCTACCTGCGGCCGCTCTATGACGCCCTCCACGACATGATCGATCCCGAGTCGATCCCCCGCCTGATGGCGGCCGGCACCATCGAGGTCGCA
Organism: Nostocoides australiense Ben110; assembly: GCF_001050535.1. GTDB lineage: Bacteria > Actinomycetota > Actinomycetes > Actinomycetales > Dermatophilaceae > Nostocoides_A > Nostocoides_A australiense. Next base: position 1,057,120 of record NZ_HG764815.1, read on the forward strand.
CCCCTGGCGTTCATGCGCGGCCGCTCTCTCAACGACGCCTTCGTCATCCTCGACGAGGCCCAGAACACCTCGCCCGAGCAGATGAAGATGTTCCTTACCCGCCTCGGCTTCGGCTCCAAGATGGTCGTGACGGGCGATGTCACCCAGGTCGACCTGCCCGGCGGCACCCAGAGCGGCCTGCGCGTGGTGCAGGAGATCCTCCAGGGCATCGAGGACGTCCACTTCTCGCAACTGACCTCACAGGACGTCGTGCGCCACCGCCTCGTGGGTGAGATCGTCGACGCCTACGGGCGCTGGGACACCAAGACCGCGCACGCCCCGACGACGCGAAAGGCCGCCGGTGAGCGTCGACGTCCTCAATGAGACCGACTACGTCGTCGACGAGGTGGAACTGGTCGATCTCTCCCGGCACGTGATGGCCGCAATGCGGGTCCACCCCCAGGCGGAGCTGTGTGTCCGTCTCGTCGACGAGGCCACGATGACCGTCCTGCACGAGCAGTGGATGGACCTTGCCGGCCCGACCGACGTGATGAGCTTCCCGATGGACGAGCTGCGTCCCGGCCGGGAGGGCGAGGCACCCGAAGAGGGTGTGCTCGGCGACATCGTGCTGTGCCCGAGCGTCGCCACCAAGCAGGCCGCCGAAGCCGGCCACGCCCCAGCGGAGGAAATGTTGCTCCTCACCACCCACGGCATCCTGCACCTGCTCGGCTTCGACCACGCCGAGCCCGCGGAGGAGAAGGAGATGTTCGACCTGCAGCGCCAGCTGCTGTTGACCTTCCTCGCCTCCCGCGGCCGGCCGGCCGGCTGACGATGCCCACCCGCCTGATCCTCGTCGCGATCGCCGCGATCCTCTTCGCCTTCGTCCTCGCGCTCGGTGAGGCCGCCATCAGCCGCTCCAGCCGGGTGCGCGCCGAGGAGCTCGGCGACGAGGGCCGCGCCGGGGCCCGCTCCCTGGCCAAGATCCTCGGCGACAGCGCCGCCTATCTCTCGGTGACCGCATTCTTGCGCGCGGTCGCCGAAGCAGTCGCCGCCGTGTGCATCACCTTGTCGGTGAGTTCGCTCACCGACAGTTTCTGGCGAACGTTGCTGATCTCGATCGGCATCATGTCATTGGTTTCCTTTGTCGCCGTGGGTGTTTCGCCACGGACGCTGGGTCGCCAGCACTCCGACCGGGTGGCGCTCGCTCTCGCGCCGCTGATCGCATGGCTGCGTCGCATCCTTGGTCCGGTCGCGCGCCTCCTGGTGCTGATCGCCAACATGGTCACCCCGGGCCGCGGCTATCGCGACGGGCCCTTCCAGTCCGAGTCGGAGCTGCGCGATCTGGTCGACATCGCGGGGGAGAACTCGCTCATCGAGGACGACGAGCGAGAGATGCTGCATTCGGTCTTCGAACTCGGCGACACCGTGGCGCGCGAGGTCATGGTGCCGCGCACCGACATGGTCTCCATCGAGGTGGGCAAGCACGGGCGCCAGGCGATGTCGCTCTTCAACCGCTCCGGGTTCTCTCGGCTGCCGGTCGTCGGCGACGGACCGGACGATGTCGTCGGGCTTGTCTACCTCAAGGACCTAGTCCGCCACATGACTTCCGGCGGAGTCGAACTCAGCACGCTCCCTATCGCCTCCATCATGCGGCCGATGCCCTTCGTGCCCGAGTCGAAACCGGTCGACGACCTGCTCCGGGAGATGCAACTCGGCTCGGTGCACATTGCCATCGTCGTGGACGAATACGGTGGCACCGCTGGCCTGGTGACCATCGAGGACATCATCGAGGAGATCGTCGGCGAGATCGACGACGAATACGACCGGGAAACACCGGGAGTCGAAGACCTCGGGGACGGTCGCTTCCGGATCCCCGCGACGATGAACGTCGACGACTTCGCCGAGGAGTTCGACATCGACCTCGACGAGGACGACGTCGACTCGGTCGGTGGCCTGATCGCCAAGCAGCTCGGACAGGTGCCGATCCTCGGATCCACGTGCGAGGTGGGCCGCTTCCTGCTGACCGCCGAGCGGATGGCCGGGCGCCGTCACCGGATCGCCTCGGTGCTCGTCACGCCGCTGCCCTCCGTGGTCGGGGCCGACGGCGAACTCGTCGAGGCGCAGGATGCGGCCGGCAGCCGCAGCAAGGAGCAGCGCGCATGAGGCCTTCCGAGCAGCCGTATGTCGCCGGCTTCGCGTGCCTGGTCGGCCGGCCCAACGCCGGCAAGTCGACGCTGACCAACGCCCTCGTCGGCGACAAGGTGGCGATAACCTCTTCCAAGCCCCAGACCACGCGGCATACCATCCGAGGCATCGTCACCGGACCCGCGAGCCAGCTGATCCTCGTCGACACCCCCGGCCTGCACAAGGCGCGAACTCTGTTGGGGGAGAGACTCAACGACCTGGTCCGGGCCACGCTGCTCGACGTCGACGTCGTCGGGTTCTGCCTGCCGGCCGACCAGCGGATCGGCCCCGGCGACCGGTTCATCGCGAACGAACTCACCGAGCTGATGCGCGGCAAGAAGCTGCCCGTCGTCGCCATCGCGACCAAGATCGACACGGTCGACAAGAAGCGCTTGGCCGAGCACCTGATCGCCATCGACCAACTCGCCGACTGGGCCGCGATCGTCCCGTGTTCGGCCGCCCGCGGGGACCAGGTGGACGACGTGCTGAAGGTGCTCACGGCATACCTCCCGCCGTCGCCCGGCCCGCTCTACCCCGAGGGCGTCGTCACCGACGAGGAGACCGACACCCGCATCGCCGAACTCGTGCGCGAAGCCGCCCTGGAAGGTGTCCGCGACGAGTTGCCGCACTCGATCGCCGTCGTCGTGGAGGAGATGACCGAGCGCGAGGACGCCCCGGCCGACAAGCCGATTCTCGACATCCAGGTCAACATCTTCGTCGAGCGCGACTCCCAGAAGGCCATCATCATCGGCAAGGGCGGCTCGCGGCTGCGCGAGGTCGGCACCGAGGCCCGAGCCGGCATCGAGAAGCTGCTCGGCCGCCGGGTCTATCTGCACCTGCGGGTCAAGGTCGCCAAAGACTGGCAACGCGACCCCAAGCAGTTGCAACGACTTGGCTTCTGAGTAGCGCAACTCATGACGCGCGCCGGTCGCCGGCGCTTCAATGGCGGCATGGCAGCACCGACTGGAACCAAACATCCGGTCAACCCGGAGCAGTGGAACTGGCTGGTCGAGCAATTGCGCGACTGGGAGCGGGAGGGGCTGGTCAGCCCCGACGCCGCCGGCGCGATCCGGGGGAGGTATGTCGAGGGGCCGCCCTCGCGCGGCCGCTCAGCATGGGATGTGCTGCTGTGGCTCGGTGGCGCCTTCGTGGTCGTCGGGTTGATCTGGCTGGTGGCGAGCAATCTCGACCAGCTCTCCCCGCTGTGGCGGTTCGTGCTGCTCGCCGCGATCTGGGTGGGCCTGAGCGCGGGTGCCGAGCGCCTCGACGAGCCATTCCGGAGCGTCGGCCGGCTCCTGGCGGCGGGGGCCTTCGGAGCGGTGATCTTCCAGGCCGCACAGAGCGTGCAGGTGCCTGCCTATGAGCCGAGGCTCCTTGCCGCGTGGGGGATCGGCGCCGCGCTCTATGCGTATGCCGTCCGGTCCCGGCCCGCCCTGATCGTCGGGCTCGGCGCGCTCACCGCGTGGTATGCCTGGCAGGCCGGGGAGAGCGCGGACGGCGTCTTCGGCGTTGTGGTCGCCTTCATGATCGGCGGGCTCGTCGCCGCGTGCGCCGCACTGCTGCAGCCGGGCCCCTGGGCGTCGTTCGCCGTGGTCTGGCGCATCGTCGCCGCCCTGGTGTCCTTGGGCGGGATCTTCGCCGCCGCCCTGCCCATCCACGACCGGCACGGCA
>NZ_HG764815.1:1061053-1090456 GCF_001050535.1 Nostocoides australiense Ben110
CCAGCCACTCGCGCTACTTCTGGGGGCTCCGGCTGCACCTGGTGACCACCCTGCACGGGCTGCCCGTCGCGTTCGCGTTGACCGGAGCCAAGGCCGACGAACGAACCGTTCTGACCGACCTGATCGCCACCACCCCAGCTCTGGCCGGCGGCGGCCGGACCCTCATCGCGGACAAGAACTACTACGGTCGCGAGTTCGAATCCACCCTGGCCGCAACCGGATTCACGTTGTTGCGCAAAGCCCGGACCGGGGAGAACCCCCGACCAGGCGCCCAGTTCTTCAAACCCCTACGGCAAACCATCGAATCGGTGTTCGACACCCTCAAGGGCCAGCTCAGCCTCGAACGCCACGGCGGACGAACCCAAGCCGGCGTCATCGTCCGCGTCCTCCAACGACTCCTGGCCCTGACCACCGCCATCTGGCACAACGACCACACCAGCCAACCCGTCCTACGATCCCTAACCGCCTATGACCACTGACACCCCTTGGAATCAGTCGTCTAGAGGTGCAGGGCTCCTGGGTCAGCGAGGCGTTTCGTTCTGCGGTTGGAAGTGGCCGGGCGCCTCGGCGTACTCGCGGCGGCAGCCCTCGGAGCAGAACCAGTGCGTCTGCCCGGCGAACTCCAAGCTCGGTCCGTTCGCCTCCACGAGCATGCGGCACACCGGGTCCACGACCAGGCCCGCGACGACCTTGAACCCGCCGTCCTCGAGCCACAGGACCCGGTCGGCCACCTCACGCAGGCGGTCGTCGTGGCTGACGATGACGACTGACCGCTGATCCTCGTCGGCGAGACGCCGAAGCAGACGGCCCAGGTCGCGGCCACGGGAGGCGTCGAGGTTGGCAGTCGGTTCGTCGGCGAGCAGCACGGGTGGGTCGTTGGCCAACGCTCGAGCGACGGCGACCCGCTGCTGTTCGCCGCCGGACATCTGAGAGGGGCGCGCTGTCGCCCGGTGGGAAAGGCCGACCCGTTCGAGAAGCTCACGCGCCTGGGCGGTGGCGGCAGGATCGCGCAGGCCGGCGAGGTTGTTGGCGACCGCGATGTTCTCTGTCGCGGTGAGAGCATCGAGCAGCGCGTAGTCCTGGAAGATGAAACCGAAGGTGTGGGCCCGCAGGCCGGGGAGCTGCCGTTCGGGGGTGACTGCGAGGTCAACGGTGCGTCCGTGTTCGGTGGTCACTTCGATGGAGCCCGAGGTGGGGCGCAGCAGGCCGCCGATCATCAGCAGCAGCGTGGTCTTGCCCGATCCGCTGGGGCCCATCACGAGCAGCACCTCCCCGCGGTGTACGTCGAGGTCGAGCTCGTGCACAGCATCAACGCGGGTGGGGCCGTCACCGTAGGTCTTGGTGAGACGCCGTACTCGGAGACTCACCTGGCTCTCGGTGCCCGCGCTTGCTGTCGGCGTGGTCAGCAGGGGTTCGGTAGGTGGGGTGTTCATCGGGTCTCCCTGAAGGCGGTGGCGGCGTCGATGCTGGCGATGCGGCGCAGCGGCCACAAGGCTGCGATCAGTCCGGCGAGCAGTGCGCCACCGGCGGTCTGGGCCACTGCGGGGGCGGTGACGCTGACCGGGACCGAGGAGGAGAGCAGCGGCAGTAGCACCCCTAGCCCGAGGGCGAGGACGGTGGCGGCAGCGGCGGCCAGCGCGACGGTGACCACCACCTGCACCGCGACGGTGCCTGCCAGTCGGAGGGTGGTGGCCCCCAATGCCTTGAGCACCGCATAGTCCCGGATCTGGCTCAGCGTCGCGGTCATCAGCCCTAGGGCGATGACGGCAAGCGCGATGAGCAGCCCGATGGTGCTCATCAGCCGCAGCAGGTCGGCGCTCATGTCGGTGACCACCCGGGTCTCTGAGTCGGCGAACTCCTCCCGGGTCTGCACCGTCGCCCCCGGCAGCGCGTCCTGGACTCGGCCCGCGACAGTGCCTGCAGAGACGTCGTCCTCGACGCCGATCAGGATGTAGGAGACCTCGTGGTGACCCATGCGTTGGAACTGCTCGGCCGACACGAAGACCGTGGTGTTCGCGATGTTGGTGCCGCCGGACGACAGCCCGACGATGCGGAGGGGGGTGCCGAGCACGGTCACTAGGTCATCCACCTTGATTCCGAGCTGGTCGGCTGCCTGCCGATCGAGCACCGCCTCACCGGGTCCCGGTTGGCGTCCGGTTTCGAGGGTCGACGGTCCGCCGCGGCCAGTGGTGGTGTCGTAGCCGATGACGTAGGAGAGCTGGCGCCCGTCGGGTCCGGCGACGGATCCGGTTGCGAATCCGATAGGTTCGGCCCAGGCGACTCCGGGCACCGCGGCGACCTCCGCGACGGAGTCGGTCGGAAGCGCGGAGGCGCTCATGTGCATGGTCCGCACTCCGGCCTGTGACACGAAGATCTCCGCCGGTGAGGTGCGAATGTAGTTAGTGACCTGCTCGATGGCGCCGGCGAAGATGCCGCGCAGCACCAGCACGAGCAGCAGGGCGCAGGCGACGCCGAGGATCGTCAGGGTGGCTCGGCGCCGCTCGGCGAACAGCATCCGGCGTCCCACAGGGACCGCGTCGGCGGTGGGCGGGCGGGTCAGGGTGCGTACGGCGTTCATGTGCCGCTCCGGAACGCCGATGCTGCGTCCAGCTTTGCAAGGCGGCGAGCCGGCAGCCAGGCCGCCAGCAACGCCATGACCGCGGCAGCCACGGCAGTCCGGGTCACCGAGTCGCCGGTGAGCACGACAGGGAACGCGGGACGCCACCAGGCCAGCACCTCCCGGGTGGCCAGCAGCAGCAGCACACCGGCGAGAACCCCGAGGATGGTCAGGATCACTGTCTCGGTGACCGCGATGCGACGGATCCTGGCCGGGGTGGCGCCCAGCGCCTTGAGCACGCCCAAGTCCCCTTGCTGCTCGGTCACGCGGGTATACGCGACGAGCGCGACGATCAGGGTGCCGGCGGCGAACGCCACTGCGACCATCAGCCGAACCGGCGAGCCGTAGACCTTCGTGGCCTGCTCAAGCGCCGAGTCGTGCAACTGCTCGGGAGTCCGCACGTTCAGACCCTGCTCCCGGAGCCGGTCGGCCACCGCTGCGGGATCTCCGGTGGTGACCAGGACCGAGCCGGTGGTGTCGCCGGCGCGCAGCATCTCGGTCATCGCTTGCTCGGTGACGAAGACCAGCGGCGTCATAAACATCGCGGTGTCCTCGGTGAGGCCGACGACGCGCATCGGATGACCCAGGATCGGAAGCCGGTCTCCCATCGCGAGGCCGTGTTGCTCCGCGAACAACCGATCGAGCGCCACCTCGTCCGAGGTCTGCGGCGCCCGGCCCGCGGCGAACGACCAGGGACCTCCTGGGCCGGTGGGGTCGCTGGCGACCGCGGCGACTGCCGCCTTGCCGTGCGGCAGCTCGACGATCGAATACATCGTGCGCAGCGGGAAGGCGCCGTCGACGCCCGGCGTACGCGTCACCGTCGCCACGGTGTCCGCGGGCAGGACGCCCGGGTCGGCAAACAGGCTGCCGGTTTCGGCGGGCACCACGACGAGGTCGGCATCGAGGTGGTCCTCATAGATGGTCGCCCGTTCCTGGACTCCGCTCCACAGGCCGTTGAGCAGAAGCATCAGCATCAGCGCCATGCCGATGCCGAGAGCGCCGGCGGTAGTGCGAAGAGGTCGAGCCGCGAGAGGCCGCCGAGTGACCGGCACCTCGCCCCTGCTGATCTGGAGGCCGGCTCGTCCTGCCGTGGTCATGGCGGACCCGGGCTACTTGTGGCCGTGCCCACCGGGCATGGCGAACATCATCGCCGCCATCATCGCGACGCACAGCAGCGCGGAGACGATGATGCCGGAGCCGGCGACCCCGGTGACCAGCAGCAGGACGGCGATGGCGACCATTGGCACGCAGCAGATCATCATGATCAGCCGGTGCCCGCCATGCTGGTGCCCAACGCCGGGCTGGTGCTCCGGCTGGGTCGACTCGGTGACCGGGAGGTCGTGGGGGTCGGGTCGCTGGACGGTCATGATGTCTTTCCCTTCAGTGAGGCCGGCATGTGGCCGAGCTTCGCGTACAGCGGGCAGTGGCCGAGTGCGCCGGTGACGACGAAGTCGAGCCCGGCGAGAACTAGCAACCCGTCCAGAAGCACGGCGATGCCGCTGGTGGCGCCGGTCAGCAGGACCAAACCGACGATGGCGGCGAGTGTGCCCACGACCACGCGAGCGATCCGCTCCGCTGGCGTGATGTTGATTGTCCAATGGAGTCGCATCTCCACCCTCCTTCGATTGGCTTGTTGCTGTCAGCCTTGCCGCCGGTGATGAAGTCGCTCCGCCGTTCCTGTGAAGGTTCGCTCAAGAAAGCCCGACGTAGGCCCTGCGAACCATTCCAGGTGTGGCCTGCTCGGCATGCTGTCTCCTATGACGAGTTCGCTCAGGTCTGGTGCTAGTTCGCAGTGGCTGTGGGCCAGGTGGGGACGCAGCGACGCGCATCGATGGGTCACGTACCTGGCTGCGATGGGGGCGAGCATCGCGGTCGCGATGGCGATCTATGGGCTACCGGCGGTCGACCTCCATCCGCCGCTGCACCGGCTCGGGATCATGGATCCGTTGTGTGGCGGAACCCGGGCCGCCCGGTACGCCGCGCAGGGCCGGTTTGAGGATGCCTGGACCTACAACCCCCTCGGCATCGTCGTCGTCTACGGCGCACTCCTGGCGCTCCTCCGTGCGGCGGTGGGTCTCGTGTCCGGCCGTTGGCTCAACGTCGCCCTCGGATGGACGCCCCGCCGGCGTCAACTGGCGTGGTCCGTCGCTCTGCTGCTGTTCGTCGCCCTCGAGGTTCGTCAGCAGCTCCGCGCCGAGCTCCTCATCGCTGGGACGTGACCGTCGCCAGTTGACTCGCTTGGGGCGGTGGACTCAGCCGCCGTGGTGCCCGTCATGGTCGACGCTGCTGGACGGGGATCCGGGCTCCGGGGTTTCTGAGGCCGGCGGCGTGGGGGTGGCGTCGGCCTCGGCACCGGTCAGCGCGGGTCCGATCACGAATGTAGATAGGGAGAACATCGCGGCGAACGCTGCGAGGGCCAGCGTTGGTGCCTTCCATGTGCCGAACCGGCGGGGGAGAGCCGCCGCAGCAGCGGAACCGACAGCAAGAGGCCGAGTGCTCCGAACAGCAGGTTCCCGGCCGCGCCGGTGATCACCAGGGCGCCGGCGAACAGCGAGACGTGGTGCAACAGGTGCGGCAGCAGCCCGAGGGCGGCGCCGACGACCGCGCCGAGCGCGTCGCGGATGCCCGCCCAACGACCATGACGATCTTGCGGTGCGAGGTCGCCCGCAGGTCTTGCGCCGCTGTGATGGTCGTGGACGCGCGCGCTCGTCAGGTCATTCACGGCAGCGGAGCCGTGGCGGGCGGTTGCGACCCGTGGTGGTTGGCCTGCAAGGCATCACGGCGAATCCGGTACTCGACCTCGTCGATCTCACCGCGAGCGAACCGCTCGTCGAGGATCTGCTCCGGGGTGCGACGGTCCGTGCGCGGATCAGCGCCGCGGAAGAGCGCCACGACCGCGAACACCACAAGCGCCCAGAAGGCCACCATGGCCAGCGTCATCAGCAGCCAGCCGCCCCAGCCCATGCCGTCGTGGTACCAGCCCATCATCGTCCTCAGCTCCTTTCGCTCTCCGCGAATCTCCCGTCCACTGTCGGCGACCCACCTCACTCAGGCGGTCGTGATCGTGTGAAGGTTCGCTGAAGAACACTCCGGCCAAGGTCTCGGCCAGCCGCAGTGACCGACGGGACTGCCACCATGTGTCCATGGCACAGAACTCGGCTGCGGCTGGCCCCGGTCACCCTGCGACCGACGGCGCCGGGCGCCGAGCGCTGGTCGTGGAGGACGAAGTGCCACTGGCGACCCTGCTGGCCAGCTACCTGGAACGCGCCGGCTTCGATGTCACGGTGACTCACGACGGCACCGAGGCGGTGCGGACCTGCAGGGAGGTAGACCCCGACGTCGTCGTACTCGACCTGGGGCTGCCCGGCCTCGACGGCATCGAGGTCTGTCGCCAGGTGCGCACGTTCTCCGACGCTTACGTCGTGATGCTGACCGCGCGCAGCGAGGAGGTGGACACGCTCATCGGGCTCTCGGTCGGCGCTGACGACTACCTGACCAAGCCGTTCTCCCCGCGCGAGCTGATGGCCCGTATCCAGGCGATGCTGCGTCGGCCGCGGGCCCCGCAGCCGGGCCGTCTCGACGACGGGGTGATGCCGGACACGTCACGCGAGTTCGGCCCGTTGACTGTCGACCCGGTCGGCCGCGACGTCTGGCTGGACGGGGAACCGGTGGCACTGACCCGGACCGAGTTCGACCTATTGACGACCCTGTCGGGGCGACCGCAGATGGCGTTCAGTCGCGCGCAACTGATCGAGGCCGTCTGGGGCGCGGCGTGGGTGGGCGACGAGCATCTGGTCGACGTTCACATCGGCCATCTACGGCGGAAGCTCGGTGACGACGCCGCCCGCCCGAGGTTCATCCGGACCGTGCGCGGCGTCGGCTACCGGATGGGCACCGGACACCCATGAGGCACCGCACCGCGTCCGGGCCCGAGAATCTCGGTATCCGGCGTCGGCGCAGCGGCTTCGCTGCCCGGCTCATGGTCGCCCAAGCCCTCGTCCTCGTCGCCGGGGCGCTGACCACGTGGGTAGTGGCCTCGGCCGTTGGACCAGGGCTGTTCCGCGAACACCTCACCCGCGCCGGCGACACCCACACCTCCGCTGAGACTTCCCACATCGAGGAGGCGTTCGGGTCCGCGCTGCTGCTGTCAGTGGCCGTGGCGCTCCTCGCTTCGGTCGCGGCCGCGCTGGCCGTGTCGTGGTACTTCAGTCGGCGGGTGCAGCGCTCCATCGACACGGTCACTGCCGCCGCGGCGGGAATCGCTGCCGGACAACTCGATACCCGGGTGCCCTCGCCCGGCCTGGGCGCGGAGTTCGACACCCTCGCCGACGGGTACAACGCCCTGGCCGCGCAGTTGGAGACGGTGGAGGTCACCCGGCGGCGGCTGCTGGCGGACCTGGCGCACGAGATGCGGACGCCGCTGGCCACTGTCGAGGCGCACTTGGAAGCGGTCGAGGACGGCGTCCGGGACCTCGACGCCACGACGCTGGCGGTCATCCGCTCCAGCACCGGGCGGTTGCGCCGGCTGGCCGAGGACATCTCCGCGGTGTCGCGCGCTGAGGAGGGAAAGCTGCAGATCCATCGCCGGGACGTCGACGCGGCGGCCGTTGCGCGCACCGCGTTGGCGGCAGCCCGCGACCGGTACGCCGGTAAGGGAGTCGGCCTGCGCGAGGCGCTCGAGCAGGTGCCGCTGTGGGCGGACCCGGAACGGATCGGGCAGGTGCTCACCAATCTCTTGGACAACGCCCTACGGCACACCCCGGCAGGTGGCACGGTCAGTCTGAGCTGCCGCGCGGTGGACCATCAGGTGGAGTACGCCGTCGCCGACTCCGGTGACGGTATCGCCGCCGAGCACCTGCCCCACGTGTTCGACCGCTTCTACCGTGCGGACACAGCGCGGGACCGGGAGCATGGCGGCTCCGGGATCGGGTTGAGCATCGCCAGGGCGCTCGTCGAGGCCCACGGCGGCCGGATCACCGTTGACAGCGCGGGGCCTGGGCACGGGTCGGCGTTCATCGTGCGGCTGCCCGCCGCGCCGCAAAGCGCTTCCTGAAACGCGAGTGGCCCGGCCCGCGATCTTCAGCGAATCTTGACGCAACCTCGGTCGAACCCGCCGGGTCGGCCGCCGATGCTCGGGGCGTAACTGCTGGGTCGAACGAGGGAACCCGTCTTGTCCACGAATCCGATCTCGGCGGTGGCGCCCACCCGGGTCATCGTCGTCGAGTCCGATGCCTGCCACTTCTGCGACGACGCCCACCGGGTGCTCGAGGAGCTGGCCGTCCGCTACCCGCTGGCGATCGACACGGTGAGCGTCCGGACCGCCGCGGGTCAAGAGCTGATGAGCAGCCACCGGGCGGCACTCAGCCCGTTGGTGCTGCTCGACGGGACCTTCTTCAGCCACGGCCGCCTGCCACGCCGCAAGCTCACCAAGGTCCTGCACGCCAGGTACGGCGACCCGGCTCGCCGAACCGCCGAAGGCGCGCTGAGCCATGGGTGACCTGCTGACGACCGGCTCGGTCCTCGCCGCCTTCTTCGCCGGTGGAGTGGCACTCTTCGCGCCCTGCTGCATAGTGTTCCTGGCCCCCTCCTACATGGCGGTCGCGGTCAAGAATCGTCGCTGGCGGCTGCTGCCGCTCACCTTCGTGTTCGCCGCCGGTCTGGCGCTGGTGCTGGTGCCGATCACGCTCGGGATGAGCCTGGTCGCCTCCGCGATCGCCAACTACCACCAGCCCCTGTACTACGCGGGCGGTGCGCTGATGCTGGCACTGGCCCTCTTCAGCCTGTCCGGACGGATGATGTCGCTGCCCTCGTTCCTTCGGGCACCCGACACCCGGCGCGGCGACTCGGCCAGCTTCTTCGCCCTCGGCGTCTTCTCCGGGATCGCCTCCAGCTGCTGCGCCCCGTGCTCGCCGGTGTCATGACGCTCTCGGCGCTGTCCGGTTCGGCGCTCGGCGGGCTGACCCTGGGCCTCGCCTACACCTTCGGCATGGTGTTCCCGCTGTTCGTCATGGCCCTTGCCTGGGACCGCTACCGGCTCGGGGAGCGCCAATGGCTGCGCGCCAAGCCGCTGCGCATCCGGGTCGCCGGCCGAGTGCTGGCCACCAACACCATCAATCTCGGCGTCGCTGTCGCGTTCGCGGCCATGGGCGGTTTCGTGATCTGGCTGGCCGGCTCCGCCCAGATGACCGGTGGCCCCGGCTTCCAGGTGGCGATCGGCAAGGGCCTCGAGCGGGTCTTCACCCGGATCGAAGCCTGGGTCGACCCGGTTCCCGAGCCGGTCCTCGGCGTCGCCGTACTCGCGCTCGCTGCGGTCTTCGTGGTCGCCACCCTCCGTGATCGGGGCGCATCATCCGGCGACGGACCCGATGAGCCCGACGAACTCGAAGGTTCGTGCCACGGCACCGCCCCGACGTCCACCACCGCTCCGGCCGCGACGCACCACCACTGAAGGAGAACGAGTCCATGTCCCACAAGGCCGCCGTCCAGAACCGCACCGAGCGGGCCGCCGCCGAGCTGTCGCGCACCCGTCGCACCCACGAGGGCACGATGATCTGGGTGATCACCGGAGCCGTGCTCATCGCCGTGGTGGCGGCGATGCTGCTCACCTCTCGTCCGCAGTCCTCCGACGCGACGAAGGCGGCACCGGACTTCAGCCTCGTCGACACCGCCGGCGAGACCCACAACCTGTCCGACCACCGCGGCGAGAACGTCGTCCTCTACTTCTCCGAGGGCGCCGGCTGCCAGTCCTGCATCGTGCAGATGGGTGAGATCGAGAAGCACGCCGCGGCGTTCGCTGAGGAGAACGTGACCGTGCTGCCGATCGTGATGAACACCAAGGAGCAGATCACCGCCGACATGGCCGCCAACGGTGTGAAGACACCGTTCCTCCTCGACGACGGCACCGTCTCCGACGCCTACGGCACGATCGGCAACGGCATGCACGCCGGCCTGCCCGGGCACAGCTTCGTGCTCATCGACACCGAGGGCAAGCAGCGCTGGTACGGCGAGTACCCGTCGATGTGGCTGGCCCCGCAGGAGCTCCTTGCGGAGGTGACCAAGCGGCTCTGACCGAGCGCGTGAATCGGCACGATCGGGACTGGTCGAACCCTTCATGAAGGTTCCATGAAGGGTTCGGCCAGGCTCTTGTCTTCATACCCCTGGGGGGTACATTGGTTCGCAGAAGCTCATCCGCTCAGACAGGAGCCTCGTCGTGGCCCACACAGAACCCGGGTACATCACCGACAAGCAGGCCTTGCTGAACCGACTCAAGCGCGTCGAGGGCCAGGTCCGAGGGTTGCAGCGGATGGTCGACGAGGAGACCTACTGCATCGACATCCTCACCCAGGTCTCCGCCGCCACCAAGGCGCTGGAGAACGTCGCCCTGTCGCTGCTCGACCAACACCTGCACCACTGCGTGACGGACGCCGCGCGGAACAGGGGACCCGAGGCCGACGAGAAGCTCGCCGAGGCCACCGCCGCCATCGCGCGCCTGGTCCGCTCTTGAGAACCGCTTCCACCCCAACCGAGGAGTACGAATGAACAGGTCCACATCCACCGAGCTGCCCCTCGTCAGCGCCTCCGGCGGCTGCTGCGGAGGAAGCGGCTGCGGATGCAGCTCCGCCGCCGAGGAGCACACCAGCCGACACACGACCCCACCCCAGCAGAAGGAGAACCTGATGACCGAGCAGGACGTTCAGAGCTTCGAGGTGACCGGCATGACCTGTGGGCACTGCGCCTCCGCAGTCACCGACGAGATCAAGCAGCTTCCCGGCGTCACCGACGTCACCGTGAACCTCGTCGCCGGCGGCACCTCCACGGTCCGGGTGACCGGCCCCGAGCCCCTCGACGACGCCCTGGTCGCCACCGCTTTGGAGGAGGCCGGCGACTACCGGCTGGCCTGAGCAAGGCCGCGCACCACGTACAGCCCGCACGCGCAAGTCGAGACCGGCCCCGATGCCGGACGGAGAGCAGGAGCCATGACCGAGCACACGACAGCAGGACAGTCCCAGGGCGGCCCTACCACCGGGCCGGCCGGCCAGGTCGAGCTGACCATCGGCGGGATGACCTGCGCGTCGTGCGCGGCCCGGATCGAGAAGAAGCTGAACAAACTCGACGGCGTCACCGCGTCGGTCAACTACGCCACCGAGAAGGCCAAGGTCACCTACTCCGATACCGTGAGCCCCGAGCAGCTCGTCGAGGTTGTCCAGGCCACCGGATACACGGCCACCTTGCCGACACCCCCGGCCGGGACGGACGAGATGTCCTCGCGGACGGGCGACGACGTGCCGGACCAACGGGACGTCGAGGCGGCCGGCTGGTGGCAGCGGCTGGTCATCTCCGGCGTACTCACCGTCCCGGTGCTCGCGATGAGCATGATCCCGGCGCTGCAGTTCGACAACTGGCAGTGGCTCTCCCTCACCCTGGCCTCCCCGGTCGTGGTCTGGGGCGCCTGGCCGTTCCACAAGGCCGCGGTCGCCAACGCCCGGCACCGCGCGGCCACCATGGACACCCTGATCTCGGTCGGCGTCACCGCGGCGTACCTGTGGTCGCTGTGGGCGCTGTTCTTCACCCACGCCGGCATGACCGGGATGCGGATGCCCTTCGAGCTGCTGCCCGACGGAGGTAGCACCGAGCCGCACATCTACCTCGAGGTCGCCGCCGCCGTCACCACGTTCATCCTCGCCGGCCGGTACTTCGAGGCCCGCGCCAAGCGACAGTCTGGCGCGGCGCTGCGGGCCCTGCTCGACATGGGCGCCAAGGACGTTGCGGTGCTCCGCGACGGCGTCGAATCCCGGGTCCCCGTCGCGCAGCTGACTGTCGGTGACCTGTTCGTCGTGCGCCCCGGTGAGAAGGTCGCCACCGACGGCGTCGTGGAATCCGGCACCTCCGCGGTCGACGCAGCGATGCTCACCGGTGAGCCGGTGCCTGTCGAGGTAGGCCCGGGTGATGCCGTGGTGGGCGCCACGGTGAACGCCGGCGGCTGGCTGGTGGTCCGCGCCACCCGGGTCGGCGCCGACACCCAGCTGGCGCAGATGGCCAAGCTGGTCGAGGAGGCTCAGAGCGGCAAAGCCGCCGTGCAGCGCCTCGCCGACCGGGTCTCGGCGGTCTTCGTCCCGATCGTGATCGCCTTGTCGCTCGTCACCCTGGCCGGGTGGCTGCTCACCGGCCACTCCGCCACCGCGGCCTTCACCGCGGCGGTCGCGGTGCTGATCATCGCCTGCCCCTGCGCCCTGGGGCTGGCGACCCCAACCGCGCTGCTGGTGGGCACCGGACGCGGCGCGCAGCTCGGCATCCTGATCAAGGGCCCCGAGATGCTGGAGTCCACCCGAGTCGTCGACACCATCGTCTTAGACAAGACCGGCACGATCACCACCGGCAAGATGACCCTCGTCGACGCCGTCGCAGCCCCGGACACCAACCCCGCTGAGCTGCTGCGGTTGGCCGGTGCACTGGAGAACGCCTCGGAGCACCCGATCGCCGAGGCGATCGCCGCCGGCGCCAGCGACCGGATCGGGCAGCGCCTCCCCGAGGTCGAGGGCTTCGACTCCACCCCTGGGCTGGGCGTCGCCGGCGTCGTCGAGGGCCACGCGGTGGTGGCCGGTCGCCCCAGCTGGTTGCAGACCGAATGGTCGATGCCGCTGGACCCCACGCTCGCAACAGCCGTCCGTGAGGCCGAGGACCGCGGTCGCACCGCGATCGCCGTCGGCTGGGACGGCTCGGCCCGCGGTGTCCTGGTGGTCTCCGACACCGTGAAACCGACCAGCAAGCAGGCGATCGCCGAGCTCCGACAGCTCGGTCTTCGCCCGGTACTGCTCACCGGCGACAACCAGCGCGCCGCGCGCGCCGTCGCCGCCGAGGTCGGCATTGACGTTGAGGGCAACGATGTGATCGCCGAGGTCCTGCCGGCCGAGAAGGTGGAGGTCGTCCGTCGGCTGCAGGCCGAGGGCAAGGTCGTCGCCATGGTGGGCGACGGCACCAACGACGGCCCCGCCCTGGCCGCCTCCTCCCTGGGCATCAGCATGGGCACCGGAACCGACGTGGCCATCGAAGCCTCCGACCTCACCCTGGTCCGAGGCGACCTCCGCACCGCGGTCGACGCGATCAGGCTCTCCCGACGCACCCTGGCCACCATCAAAGGCAACCTCTTCTGGGCCTTCGCCTACAACGTCGCCGCGCTCCCCCTCGCCGCCCTGGGGCTGCTCAACCCCCTGATCGCCGGCGCCGCGATGGCGTTCTCCTCGGTGTTCGTGGTCTCCAACAGCCTGCGGCTCCGCCGCTTCAAGGCGATCTCCACCGGCACCGAGACCCAGCTCAACCGGCAGGAGGCGACATCGTGAATCACCACGACCACGCACCGCACAGCGGTGACGGCCTGCGCCCCGAGGCACAGCCCGGGCAGGTCTCGTCCGGCACGGACGGCACGGCGACAGCGGTGCTCGAGGTCTCCGGAGTGCACTGGGCGACCACAAAGAACGTCGTGGAGAGCGTGCTGTCGCGCCGCCCCGGTGTGGTGGGCGTCGACGCCAACCCGGTCTCCCAGACCGCGACCGTGACCTACCAGCCACAGGTCACCGACCTGAGCCAGCTGCGGGGCTGGGTCCGCGACTGCGGCTACCACTGCGCCGGCCAGTCGGTCCCCAACCACGTCTGCGACCCGATGACCGAACCGTCCGGGCACGACCACACGGTGGACGCCGGGACCGCAGAGCACGCGTCCGACGAGCACGGCGGCCACCAAGGTCACCCCG
Organism: Nostocoides australiense Ben110; assembly: GCF_001050535.1. Taxonomy (GTDB): domain Bacteria; phylum Actinomycetota; class Actinomycetes; order Actinomycetales; family Dermatophilaceae; genus Nostocoides_A; species Nostocoides_A australiense. Next base: position 1,074,419 of record NZ_HG764815.1, read on the forward strand.
ACGCCGGCTCCGGGCCGGTCGCCTCACCCCACGACGCGATGGGGCACGGCGGACACGGGTCGATGTCGATGGCCGACATGGTCCGCGACATGCGGAACCGGTTCCTGGTCGCGCTGGTGTTCACGATCCCGATCTCGCTGTACTCCCCGATGGGCCGCGACATGCTCGGGTTCGGCGCCCCGGCGCCGTTCGGGATGCGTGACGACGTCTTCGCACTGCTGCTCTCGCTCCCGGTGGTCTTCTACTCCGGCTGGATCTTCTTCGACGGCGCCTACCGCGCGCTGAAGGCCCGCACCCTGGACATGATGGTGCTGGTCGCGGTCGCGATCGGCGCCGGCTGGCTCTACTCGGTCGGTGTGACGATCACCGGACAGGGTGAGGTCTTCTACGAGGCCGCGGCGATGCTGACCGTGTTCGTGCTGCTGGGCCACTGGTTCGAGATGCGCGCCCGCGGCGGCGCCAACGACGCGATCCGCGCACTTCTTGACCTTGCCCCACCCCAAGCGCTGGTGATCCGTGACGGCGAGCCGGTCGAGGTGCCCAGCGCCGAGGTTGCGGTTGGCGACCTGATGCTGGTGCGACCCGGCGCGAAGATCGCCACCGACGGCGTCGTCGAGGAAGGCGAGTCCGAGGTCGACGAGTCCATGGTGACCGGCGAGAGCCTCCCGGTGTCCAAGGCACCCGGCGACCCGGTCATCGGCGCCACAGTTAACACCACGGGCACCCTGCGCGTCCGGGCCTCCAAGGTCGGCTCCGACACCGCGCTGGCGCAGATCGTCGCCCTGGTGCAGCAGGCCCAGAACTCCAAGGCACCCGGGCAGAAGCTGGCCGACCGCGCGGCTTTCTGGCTGGTGCTCGTGGCGCTGATCGGCGGGGCCGGCACCTTCTTGGTGTGGCTGGCCGCCGGCGCGCCGGTAGCCACTGCGCTGCTGTTCGCGATCACCGTCGTGGTGATCACCTGCCCCGACGCCCTCGGCCTGGCCACGCCGACCGCGATCATGGTCGGCTCCGGGCTCGGCGCCAAACGCGGCATCTTGTTCAAGAACGCCACCGCGATCGAGACCTCCGCCCGCATCGACACCGTCGTCTTCGACAAGACCGGCACCCTGACCAAGGGCGAGCCCGAGGTCACCGACGTGGTGCCCGGCGACATCGATGAGGAACGGCTGCTGGCGCTCGCGGGAGCCGTCGAGCGTGAGTCCGAGCACCCACTGGCCCAGGCGATTGTGCGCCACGTCGAGGGCACGCAGGTGCCCAAGCTGCGCGCCACCGGGTTCCGCAACGTCACCGGCATCGGCGCGCTGGCTGAGGTCGACGGGCAGAAGGTGGCGATCGGGAACCGGCGGCTCATGGAGTCCGAGGGCATGTCGGTCAGCGAGCACCTGGGCGCCCGGCGCGACGAGATCGCCAACGGCGGACGGACTGCCGTGTTCGTCGCGGTCGACGACCGCGCCGTCGGGGTGATCGGGATCGCCGACGCCGTTCGGGAGACCTCCGCCGCGACCGTCACCGCCTTGCACGAGGCCGGTGTCCGGGTGGCGATGCTGACCGGTGACAACCGCGCGACCGCCGAACGAATCGCCGAGGAGCTCGGCATCGACGACGTGATCGCCGAGGTGCTCCCCGAGGACAAGGCCACCAAGGTCGTCGAGCTCCAGCAGGCCGGGCGCCGGGTCGCGATGGTGGGCGACGGGGTCAACGACGCACCCGCGCTTGCCGCGGCCGACCTCGGCATTGCCATCGGCAGCGGCACCGACGTCGCCATCGAGACCGCCGACCTCGTGCTCATGCGCGCCGACCCGCTCGACGTACCGATTGCGCTGGCCATCGGCCGCGGCACGCTGCGCAAGATGCGCCAGAACCTCGGCTGGGCGGTCGGCTACAACGCCATCGCGCTCCCGATCGCGGCCGGCGTCTTCCAACCGGCCTTCGGCCTCGTGCTCCGACCCGAGATCGCCGCACTGTCGATGTCCGGATCGAGCTTCCTGGTCGCGGTCAACGCGCTGCTGCTCAAACGGCTGAAACTCCCCGAGCAGCCTGCTGCGCCTCAGGCACAGACCCCGACCCGCCCGCTCACCCCCGTGGGCTGACGCACCGAACCGGACCCAACTCCACCCATCACCTCAACTCCACCCATCACCTTGACGAAAGGCATCACTGTGAAGAAGCTCGTAGGCCTCGTAGCCCTCCTATTGACCGCCCTGCTGCTCACCGCCTGCGGGAACGACAGCACCAGCAACGACGACGCCGGCTCAGGCGACACCTCGAGTGAGGCGGCGTTCAACGACGCCGACGTGACCTTCGCGCAAGGGATGATTCCGCACCACCAGCAAGCGGTGGAGATGGCGCAGATGGCGGAGGACCGCGCGGAGAGCCCTGAGCTCAAGCAGCTGGCCTCGGAGATCGAGGCGGCTCAAGCTCCGGAGATCGAGCAGCTCACCAGCTGGCTCGAGGACTGGGATGCGGAGGTGCCCTCGGACTCTATGGGTCACGGCGACATGGGACACGGCGACTCCAGCAGCGACATGTCCGGGATGATGACGGGAGAGGACATGGGCATGCTCGAGGACGCGAACGGCATGGACTTCGACCGGATGTTCCTCACGATGATGATCGAGCACCACGAGGGTGCGGTCGAGATGGCTCAGACCGAGGTCGCCGACGGTGAGAACCCGGACGCGATCGCGATGGCCGAGCAGATCATCTCCACCCAGGAGGCCGAGATCGAGCAGATGAAGGGCATGCTCGACTCCTGACCCGGTTCGGTGGGCCGGCGCGACTGCCCCGGCCCACCCACGTCGCCGACTACGACTGGGAGGAGACACCTTGAAGCGCCGCGCCCTCGGCGTCGCGACCAGCTTGGTCGCGACTGTCGTCCTCGTTGGTTGCTTGAGCGAAACCGCGAAGTCCTCCGGCAGTACCGATCAGGACCAGCTGCTCGGCCATGTCCACGGACTCGGGACCGACCCGGACGACGGGACGCTGTACGTCGCCTCCCACATGGGCGTGTTCCGTCGCCAAGACGACGGCCGGCTCGAGCGGGTCGCGGACCGGTGGCAGGACACCATGGCGTTCACCGTCGTCGGTCCCGGGCACTTCATCGCCAGTGGGCACCCCGACCTGCGCGAAGACCTGCCGCCACAGCTGGGGCTCATCGAGTCGACCGATGCAGCGGAGACGTGGCGGTCCTTGTCCCTTCAGGGGCGAGCGGACTTCCATGCTCTCGACGTCTCCAGTGACCTGATCTACGGCTACGACTCTGCCAACGGAGCGCTGCTCAAGACACTGAATGGGCGACGCTGGCAAGTGATCGACCGGGGCCCGCTGGCAGACATCGCAGCCGACCCGTCCGACTCGAGCCGCCTATTGGCCACCACCCCGCAAGGGCAACTTCTCGCCTACGACGTGCCTCCCGGCACGCGCGAATCCGTGGATGGTGCGCCGCCGCTCTACCTGATCGACTGGGTTGAGGGCGATTCCGTCGTCGGTGTCTCAGCAGCGGGTGAGCTGTTTCTGAGCCGCGACAGCGGTCGGAGCTGGCAGCCCCTCCCCCGCGTGACTGGGGAACCTCAAGCTCTCGACGCTGAACCCGGCCTCTGGCATCTCGCGACCACTCACGGCATCTACAGGTCGACCGATGAAGGCCGCACGTGGGAGAACCTGCTCGCCTAACGGCGTCAGTCGGCACCGCTGCCTTGGTCGACGCCGCGCTCGTTGACCAACCGATGTTGGGCCTTCGCCGTTCATCGCCCGCGAAGCGTCGGACAGGAATTGAACCGAAAACCTCTGGATGCCGTCGGGGGCATCGCAACGACTACGGAGTCGGGCCGGAAACTACCGATTCGCTCGGTGTGGTGAGGGATTCGCCCTCGCTTCCGATCTCAGGATACCCGTCCAGTACCGAGTCGGACGGACCCAATGTGGACAGTAGATGGACCCTGACCTAATCCGACGAGGGGCACTAGGGCTCAGCCCCAGTCCTGCAACTGCCGGTCGACTGATGGTGCGCCCTTAACCAGCGTGGTGCGCCACGGCAGCCTGCCCTGGTTCTGCAGGCGACCGATCAGGACGATTGGATGGACATTCCTCTCGGAGGCCTGGACAGCGACCCAGCCCTGGGTCACGCGTTCGGGCAACCGCCCGATCGGCTTCGGCAACACCCACTCACCAGCCATTTCGTTGGCTGGTTCCTCCAGCCCGAGCGTCGGACCGTCCCCTGCATCGTCGATCACAAACTCGTGGTCCTTCAGATGGCCCAGAACGATGTGCGCGACCTCATGCAGGATGGTGAAGAGGACTTTGTCGAGCCGCTTGCCTCGGCCCGAGATGCCGATGACCGGCTTCCTGTCTGCATGCAGGAATGAGCAACCGTCCATCTTGCTCGATGGGAACGCCTCTACGAAGACCAAGCGGACGCCGACCGCGGCGAACAGATCCGGCAGTCTCTTCATGTCGTCGGGAGTCGGCACCTCCGATGTCAGACGTTTCGCGAGCTCGATGAGTCCCTTCCGTGAGTAGGGCGCGACGGTCAAAGGCGTCGCCTTTGCGCGGACACAGGCGACCCAGGCCAGCTGCGTGCTTGAGACGATTTCGTCTGGCTGGGATCGCCTCGCCGCCACCAGCAACTCGGGTTCGTCATAGATGTCGGCGATCCCGTAAAGGGCCTCGATCTCGACCTTCTGTTCCCGCAGCGTTCGACCGCGAATGATGCCCCGATCGAGTAACACCGAGATGGGGGCCAGTTCCTTGAGGCGGGCACGGAGTCGGACGTCCTCGAGCTGGCCCTGGGAACGCTGGTCCGTCGCCTGACGCCAGAGGTGATATGCGTTTTGCAGGTTGAGCCACAGCTCCGGACTCGTTCCGAGAGCAGCTCCGATCTGAGCGGCCGACTCGCGAGTGATCTCCTTCTTGCCTGAGATGATCTCCGAGACGAACTGAGCGGGCCTGCCGAGGATCTCGGCGAACTCCGCCTGGGTCCACCCGCGCTCGTCTAACTCCTCAGCGAGAAACTCGCCGACGGGGAAAACCTCTGCCAACGCGGTGCTCATCGCGAACCTTCCGATCTAGTGATAGTCGACCAACTCGAGGACGATGACAACCCGGCCCTCGGGGTCCGTGCGGAACCGGAGCACGAGCCGGTACTGGTCGTTGAGCCGGATCGACGAGGTGCCGGCCCTCTTGCCGGACAACTCCTTGAGTCGCAACCCACGCAGTTGGCGAAGGTCTCGCTCATCCTTCGCCGCTCCGAGCAGCTGGATCTTCTTGCGGTAGGCCCTGATTACGTCGCGGCTCCACTGCCGAGGCGCGAAGTCCGGGTCCTCTGCCAGACGACGAAGGGTTTCGTCGCCGTACTCGATCTGCACTCGGTGTCACTCCATCACCCCAGGGCTGATGTGGTGTCGCGAACCTACAGGTCGACAGTCTCACTCCGGCGAGCGACACGCCTACACGACTTGCTAAGGCTGTTCATATCTCGCTCTCACCCCTTCACCCTTGACGTGATGACTTTACTACGTCTACTCTGGGGAAACAAGAGGCCGCCACAGCAGCCCCGACCCAAAGAGGTGATAGGTATGAGCAACGCCCCGGACCAGCAGTCCGAGCCCGGCAAGCCCGACCAGCCAGGCTCCACCCTCGAGGTCACGGTGCTCTCACCGCGACATCCGGACCCCGTCCCGTTCAGCTTCCCGAACGCGATGACGGTCGGCGAGGCCGCGCAGATCGTGGCCGATGCCTTCGGCTACGCCCCGGGCACCCCGACGTTCAAGAATGCCGCCGGTGAGGTCCTCGACCGCGGCAAGCCGCTGCGCGGCGAGCACGTGCGCGACGGCGACGTCTTGGAGTTCGTCGACGTCGGCGGCGGGGTCTGATGACCGAGGTCACCAAGGCGGTGATGGCCGACGAGTTGCCCGCCATCACCGCCTGGGCCGCCCGGCACGCCTGGGACCTCAGCTATGACCCGGTGAGCTTCAAGGGACGCGCCCTCGTGACTCACCCGCACCTGGAGAACCAGACTGTCGTCTTCTGGTTCGCAGTCGATGGGTACCCCAACCTGCAGCCGCCCGCCTGGTGGTGCGGCGGTGACGGAACCGCGGTCAGCGTCAACAAGGCCGCCTACCCGCGGCCGTCCGCCACCCCTCCCCCAGGGCTACCGAACGGGTCGATCTTCCACACCAACCCGGTGATCTGCGCGCCGTGGAACCGACTGGCGTACGGCGTCCACGGCGGACCCCACGCGCACGACTGGCTTTCCCTGGCGGCCTGGAAGACCTACGGGACCGGCTACACCCAGGCGCACACCATCCCGGACATGCTCTCGGCACTGTCGATCCATCTCGACCGCAGCGACGGGATGCAGGGCTAATGAGCGTCCACAGATTGACAGAGCTACCCGAGCTCCCTGCCCGAGGCCGACTGATCGTCAGCGAAGGCGTCCTCCCTCCCACCCGGGCCGCGATCCAGGCAAGCAGCACCAACTCCCGCCCCGACGAGGGCCTCGTCCTATGGCTGGGCCGCAACATCGAGAACACCTCGCTGGTACTTGCATGCGCGATCCCACGGACCACCCACGACTGGGGGCGCGTGCACGTCGACGAGGCCGCCGTCGGAACCGCCGCGTCCGCAGCCCGGGCACATGGACTCGGCGTGATCGCTCAGGTGCACTCGCACCCCGGCAAGGACACCCGCCACTCCGACGGGGACGACGAACTGGTGCTGCTGCCCTACGAGTCGATGTTCTCCCTCGTGATCGCCGACTACGGCCTCGGGTCCGTCCATCCGGCCGGGGGCGCCGGCCTTCACCAGTTCCAAGATGGGCGCTGGATCAAGGTGGCCAACCACGACGCCTTCATCGTCGTCCCGCACCTCCTCGGTGGTGGGCTGTGACCGGCCGCGATGACCAGGCGCGTGCGTTCTACGCCGCACGCGACAGGCGCACCCTCCAGTATGGCGCAACCGAGGCCGCGCTGAGCAGGCCGGTCTCGCTCAGCATCCAAGCCGAAATCGCCACCACTCCGAGTGGCCGAACCGCCCTCCTCGCCCTGGTCGACATGCTCTTCCGCGTCCACCGCAACATCCGACTCGACTTGCACCAGGCCAACACCGCGGCCAGCGACCAACTCGAGGAGCTGGCGTTCGCCGCGGCCGCTGCGATCGATCCCTTCCAGAACCCACGACGCGAACCCATCGACGGCGAGCTCCGGCTCCACCTCACCACGAACCCCGAGACGAGCGACGCCGACGTCGTCGGCACCTGGTCGGGAGGCCGCGGCGAGGTCCACATCCATGGAGCACGACCCGAGGTCCCGGCATCGGCGCCGCACGGCGACGACGGCGACCTGCTCGGGGCGGCCACCGCCGCCTGCTTGGCCGCCGCTACGACGTTCGCACTGGTGCACGACCGCGAGCCGTCGCCCGCGGCGATCAACCTGCTCACCAGAACAAGCGACGTCGGCGCCACCGAAGACACCGCCGTCGGTCCAATCGACGCCGGTAACGTCGACGTGATCGGCGGTGGCGCCGTCGGGCACGCGCTGACCTACTGGGCCAACGTCTTCAACGTTGCGGGACGTTGGGAGGTCATCGACGGCGACGATGCGGAGATCCACAACACCAACCGGTGCATGGGGATGACCGTGGCCGACGCCGGTTGGCCCGACGGTCTCCCCACCGGACAGCCCTCGAAGAAGGCAGCCTCCGCTGCACGGAACTGCGGAGCCGCCCCGATCCCGTTCTGGTACCACGACCTGCCGGTCGGCAGGTCTCGGCCAGACCTGGTCCTTGTCCTTGCGAACGAGCACGGGATCCGCGAAACCGTAGCTCAGAGCGGCGAACCACTACTGCTGCACGCTACGACCTCACCGAACTGGACCGCGGAGCTGCACCGGCATGTCCCGGGTCGCGACGACTGCCCAGCTTGTCGCATCCCGTCGAAGACCCAGGCAACGTTCCTGTGCTCAGAAGGCCCGGCGAACCCGAGCGACCAGGACAGCGACGATGCCGCCCTGCCGTTCCTCTCCGCAACTGCGGGGCTGATGCTCTGCACGGCGTTGCTCGATCTCAGTTCGGGTCGACGCGTTCTCGACGGGCGGACGAACCACTGGCTGGTCCATCTCGAGCTTCCGACCGGACCAGCCGTCCAATACGCCATCCACCGAGGAGGCGCGTGTCGACACCATCTCGCCCCAGGGGTACGTCGCGCCATCCAGGCCAAGCACCCGCGACGGTGGGACTCTGTCGACGACTCAGAGGACCAGCGCACCCCCACCCCTTGAGTTCCACTCGGCGTGGACCTGACTCAGAGCTGGGCCCAGCCAGCGTTGTTGGCAGCAGGCACACCGCTCAGAGCTCCCCGAGATGCAGCCTGCGGGCCTCGATCGCGGCTCAGCCGGAGGCGCGAGCGCGGGTGTAACGGACGAGCATGTCGGTGCGGGTCCAGCCGGCGATGGCCATGAGACCGGACTCGGAGCCGCCAGCGGCGAGCCAAGGGTGGGCGGCGGTGTGCCGGAGCCGGTGCGGCCGGAAGCCTTGGACTCCGGCGCGCTGGGCTCGCCGGCGCAGAGAGCGGCTGAGCCCCTCGCGGCCGAACTGCTTGCCACGATTGCCGAGCCACAGGTCAGGGGCATGGGCAAGGGGGGGCCGCTCGCGCTCGTCAAGGTAGACCAGCAGGGCCTCGGTGGTGGCTTGTCCGATCGGGATCACTCTCCCCCGCCCACCTTTGCCGCGGCGGATCGTGATCAGCCGACCGATGAGGTCGAGGCAATCGAGCTGGAGGTCGACGACCTCGCCGGAGCGGATCGCGGTCTCGAACATGAGCCGGATGATGGCCTCGTCGCGACGGTGATGGAGGGCCTCCCCCACCGGCAGGTCGGCATCGGGCACTGCGCAGGTCCGGATCAGGGCGCGTAGCTCGTCGTCGGTGAGCGGCTCCACCAGAGGCGGCTCCACGCGGGGTGCTTTGACCATGCCACCCGAGACGATCCGCACCCTCCCGTTCGGCCTCGCCCTGGTCCTGCTCCGCAGCTCCCCACCCCTGGTCACCGACCTGCGCCCCTGGACCGCCCGCAAGGAGGTCGAGCAACTCCGCACTGAGCGCACTGCCATCGAGAAAGCCCTGCAACGACGCTGAGCGAAAGCGCTTCTGTCGGACGCGACCTGTAGACAGGTTCTGTGAGCAAGTACTGGGTTGAGCATGCGAAGTACGGATGCCCGATTGGCGGCCCGTTCGATCTCTGGCGTCAGAACTACTTCATGGCCAACGGTGAGCCGCCCGAGGACACGGCCAAGCTCTACCCCGACCTCAGCTCGGAGACGGTGACCGCCGTTGCTGTCGCGACCATCAACGACGGTGCCACGCTCGACCATCTGCTCATCATCTTCGGTGACCGGGGCCCGAGTGACCATTTGACGATGGCCCACACGTACTTCAGCGAGTGGCGCAAGAGCGCTCCCTTCATGCCGGACTCACTGCAGGACATCCCGCGCCGGTGGGAGGGCACTGCCCCCGAACCGTTGGAGGACTTCCACGACGACTGGCGTCGCGTCATCGACGCGGACAAGCCGACGGAGTAGCCAGCACACCTGACTCCTGAGAGCGGTCGCCAGTCGAGGCGCCGCGTGAGTCCAGGAGTCAGCCCATGTCGATTCCCACCCAAATGAGCCTCCAGGGGTTCATCGCTACCGCGCCGGAACTCACCTTCACCGGCAAGGGCCACCCGCGGTTCTACTGCCGGGTCGGCATCGAGCAGCACCGCAAGGAGGTCGACGGGTCCTTCACCAAACTCGACCCGGTCTACTGCGACCTGGTGATGTTCGACCGGTCGGCCGAGCGCGCCTACCCAAGGTTCAAGCCCGGCGACCAGATCGTCGCCTCGGGCTACATCCACGAGTACGAACAGGACCGCCCCGGCGGCCGCAGCGAGATCCGTGAGCAGTTCGTCGCCCGCCGCATCGGGCACGACTGCGCCCGGACCCGCTACGTCGTCGACCGCACCCCGGCCCAGCAGCCCGACCCGCCGACCAACGAGCTCACGGTGGTCAACGAGCCTGCACGGGCTGCCAGCATCTGAGCAGGGCCAGTGATGATGACCCACGTCGAAGACCCTCAGCAGTCGCTGCTCGACCCTGACTACGACGGCAGTGACCTGGCGGAGTACGGCGATCCCGAGCAGTTCGGGAGCGCCGACTTCGACAACGACCGGCCGCTACGGCCGATCAACTGGAACCTGCTGAGCGCCGACGAGGCCCTGGTCGAGTGGCTGGACCTCAACGGCTGGGTCACCTGGCTTCGGCTGTCCTACGGGCTCCCGCCGACCGTGGTCCCGCCGTACTGGCATCGCCACGACGAGCTGGTGTGGGAACTCTCCGCGCTCCACACCCACTGGCTCAACGCTTACGACACCGAGGGCTCACCGTCTGGGCCGATCGGGTGGCACCGCGACTTCGCTGAGGCCCGCAACCGGCTCCGGGAATGGGTCTCGACCGCCGGCTGCCGCCTCGATCGGGACCGGCCGACCAGGCAGACCACCTGGCCGGGGGAAACGCCGATCGAGACCGGTCCGGAAGTTGGGATCGTGGACCGGAACGCCGACTTCCACCAGTTCGTGGCCGACGACGTCGCCGCGCGCCGGCGGATCGAGGAGCAGGTCCGCGCCGCCTCGTAGCGCTGCACAACAGCCTGAATCTCAAGGGGCTCCACAGCCAGAGCAACCCAGCCGGCGCTTCCCGGACACCGGGATGACGGTGAACGGGATGCCACCCCCGAACGGAAGGACTCATCATGTTGCTCGCCCATGCAGCCACCCTCGCCGGGGCCCGCTCCTACCTCGCCGCGCTGGCCGATCACGCCCGGGCCGTCGAGGCGTCCTCGGCCTACGAACGGACCCTCATTGAGCTGGACTGGGTCCACGGCGACGACACCCCCGCCCTGGACACCGCCGGCATCACCCACGACCGCGACATCGTGATGGGTCTCGCCGTTTCCGCGGTGCAGCAGCTCGCTGACTACGGCGTCGATGCCCTCCACATCGAGCTGGTCCTGGCCTCCCTCGCCGACGCCCACGCGCTGGATGAGCCCTGATGTACGGCGAGAACGGCGCCCTCCTACGAGCAGAGCTGGCCTCGCTGCTCACCCAGCACCGCGTCCAACTCCGCATCGGAGGCGACGGCACCCACAGCGTCCCGATCACGACCACCGACGCCGAACGCCGCCAGATCGGGGACCAGATCGGCCGCTACCGGCAAGCCGCACTGCTGTGGTGCCGACAGGCCACCCGCGCCGTCGCACCACACACCGCCAGCAATCTGAACCCCGGGCAGCCCAACCCGTTCCGGCTACCCAGCCTCGACCACGGCGCCCTGGGAGCGTTGGCCTTGGCACTCGACCAGGCCATCGACGCATCCAGCGCCCGGCTCCCCACCATGGAGGAGCTGACCACCCCACAGGACCTGCCGATGGTCGAGCACTGGCGCCAGGTCGCCCGCGCCGCCGCACTCGGCGAGCACGACTTCGACGCCGGACTCCGCCGAGACAGCCTGGATGCCCGGCAGACCCACACCCTGATCGGCGACATCGCCGCCACCGTCCGCGCGCTGGTCGTGCTCGACCAGCGCTACTCCAACATCCCCAGCTGGGAGAAGCTCCACCGCGGTGAACGGCTCGGCTGGGCCGCGCTGGCCTGCGCCCTGGACGCCAGCCTCGAACCACCCGACTACGCCCTCGACGCGCGCGGCTGGCGCCCCAATGCCAAGGTCATCACCGGTCCCGCCAAACCCGGCCTGCCCGGGGTGCTCCAAGCCGAGCACAACCTCACCATCCGGATGAAGTCCTTCCCCAGCGCGATGAACCTGCGGCTCGTGGTCGACTCCCAACGACTCCTCTCCGCAGGACTCGCGCCGCTGGCCGCGAAGACCGACACCAACCTCGAACAGGCCTGGCTCACCCGCGCGCAGACCTACCTCGACCTCCAACACCAGCTGCGCAACATCGGCGGCCGCGTCGGAACCGGCGGGCTCGCGGTCACCGAAGCCGCCAACGCCGTCAGCCGACTCAAGACCATCCGCCGCGACGCCGACCTCGACCCCCGCGCCCTGCACGCCTTCACCACCCTCTTCGCCAGGCTCGATGCCCGGATCGCCGACATCATCGAGGCCGGCATCAGGCGCAACGGCTACTTCACCCGCGTCACCATGCCGCGCATCGTGGAGAACAGCGGCCAGCTGGTCGCCCCACCCCGGCACCGCTACCTCCCCCTGGCCGAGGGCGACCACGCCGCCATCATCGGGCTGGTGCGCGACCGCCTCCGCCCCCCACCGGAACCACCTGCTGCGCCAGCGGGTGCGGCGCGGAGCCGGGCCGAACTGCACTCCGCGATCGTGCATCAACCCGGAACCGGAACGACCGGACCCTCACTCTCGATGTGATGCTCAGGCGCTGAGCGCTATCGCCTCGTACCATGGTCGATCTTCAGCTTGTCGAGTGCCGACGGCTTGGATTGGGGCACGCTCGATCTGTATCTCCACAGCCCCCGGAACGTGAGCCCAAATCGGAGCCGCCGGAACGTTAGGCAACCGCATCGTCATCGCCTTCACAGTCGATCGCGGCCATCAACTCTTCCTCCCGGTCCGCCGGACGGTTCGCCAGCAACGAGCCGTCCGGCTCGGCCGGCCGCAACGTCCGTTGCAGGTGCGCGGCGGGAGTCATGTCGACCGAACGATCAGGCTCGATGTAGTGACCTTCGGTGATGGCAGTGGACGTGTGCCCCAGGAACGACGCGGCAGCCTCGGTCCCGACCGCCCGGGCAATCACGGTTGCCCCGGTGCGTCGGTACCACCGCAAACTGATGCCGGTGTCGGGGAGCCCCGCAAGGAGGAGGAACTCTCGGAACGTGCGGCGCACGTTGTAGGGGCTGAGCGGGCCTCCCGTGCGGTTGGCGAAGATCGTCCGGGTCGGTCCGCTGCCTCGTAGATCCGCCGTTCGTCGCCGGAGGACGACGGCGGCGAATTCAGGCACGGGGATGCGCCTGATCGACGCGTCGGTCTTGGGTCGGTCTTGGCGCTCGGCTCCGTTGCCTCTGCGCTGTACGACGGTGCCGTTGATGTTGGCGATCATCCCCGAAGGCAGATCTTCGATGTCGCAGGGGCGCAGCGCCAGGACCTCGCCGGTGCGCATGGCAGTCCCCAGCAGGATCTCGATGATGTCGCGGACCTGGCCGTCGGGCCTGGGGCCGGGCAGGCCGGGCTGGGTGCGCCACGTGGCGGCCGCGCTGCGGATCGCGGTGATCTGGTCGATCGTCAGCGCCTGAGGCGTCGTCTTGCTCCGCCGCAGCTGCGAGGTGCCTTCAACTGGGTTGCGGCTGACGGCGTCGTGCCGGAGCGCGTAGCCGAAGAGCATGTTCAACAGCGTCCGGGCCTGTTTGGCTTGGGAGGCCGATGCCTTCGCCTGGCGCGAGAGGAACCACTCGACCCGGCCGGTGGTCACCTCAGCCAAGGTGAAGTGCTCGAACGCGGGTCGGACATGTAGCCGGAGGCAGGCCCGGTAGTTTTCCTTCGTGTTCGGGGCGAGGTCGCGCAGTTCCAGGTCCGCCACCCACAGGTCGGCCAGGTCGCGGAACGGGCTGGTCGTACGCAGGACGCCGGCGCTCGGCAGCGAGGGCCGTTCGCGGATCCGCTCCAAGAGCCGAGCCCGCGCAGCGGAGGCCGACGCGGCAGTGGCGCGAACCTCGCGCAGTTGTCCGTCGAGGTCACGGACTCGAGTGCGCGCGACGACCCGGGTCCCCGACCTCCGGGTGCTGATTGCGCCGTGCGTCCCAACCGGCAGCCGGGGCCGTCCGCCGGTCATCGGACGTCCGCCGGGTGGCGGTCGGCATCGGCTTCCTCCATCCGCTCGAGCCAGGCGTGCACCTCGCAGAGGCGGAACCGCAGTTCCCGACCGACCCGGAAGCCACGAGGCCCCCGCCCCTGGTTGCGCAGATCGTAAAGAGTCTGCACGCTGACGCCGAGGTGGGCGGCCAGTTGAGACGTCGTGAAGACGGGGCCGAGCCCGTCCCCTGCGGAGGCTTCGATACCGGGCTGGTGGCATGTAACGGTGTCCATGACGAATAGGTGCGCACGGGCCGCCGAGAGAGGTCGAGACGAGACCAGGGCGCCCGAGAGGCAGCTCCCTCGGGGCGAGTAAATGGGGAGTTTCTGGTGACTTGCCACTCCGTCCTCCTGAGTTCAGGATCCGGACATGGCCTCTGACCAGCGGGTTTGGTGGAGCTGAGGGGATTCGAACCCCTGACCTTCTCATTGCGAACGAGACGCGCTACCAACTGCGCCACAGCCCCAGATGCGTAGGAAACCTTAACACCGGGCCAGGCGGCATACCGAATCGGGCACGATCGCGGCAGCGGGCCGCATACAGGCGGGGCAGCGGGTGGGGCGAGGGCCTACGGTATGGGCGTGAGCGAGCCGCATACGGAACCCGGAAGCGCCGTGCCCAAGGGGGTGCGCGATGCCAGCGAATGGGCGTGGCGCTTCCTGCTCATCGCGGCGGCACTGGCCCTGTTCGGCTTCCTCATCGGGCACTTGTCGGAGATCGTCGTGCCCATCATCGTCGCCCTGCTGCTCGCGGCCCTGCTCCACCCGCTCTTCTGGCGCCTCGACCAGCATCTGCCACGCGGGCTCGCCGCGGCCATCACCGTGCTCGGCACCCTGGCGGTGCTTTCCGGGCTGATGACCTTCGTCGGCAGCCAGTTCGCCGAGCAGCTGCCGGACATGACCGACCAGGTCGGTGAGGGAATCGACCAGATCCGCACCTGGATCCGCGACACCTTCAATATCTCCGACAGCCAGTTCAGCGAGTACTTCCAGAAGGCCCGCGAGGCGCTCAGCAACAGCAGCAGCGACCTCGGCGGGACGGCGGCCAAGTTCGGCCTGACGGCCACGCACGTCGTCGCAGGCTTCTTCATCTCGATGTTCGCGCTCTTCTTCTTCCTGCTCGAAGGCCCGCACATCTGGGCGTGGGTGGTCCGGCTCTTCCCGCGCTCGGCTCGCGCCCGCGTCGCCTCGAGCGGCGAGATCGCCTGGGGGCAGCTGAAGGCCTTCTGCAAGGCCACCATCCTCGTCGCCGCGGTCGACGCGACCGGCATCGGCATCGGCGCCGCCATCCTGCGCGTGCCCTTCGCCAGCGGCATCGCGCTGCTGGTCTTCCTCGGAGCCTTCGTCCCCGTCGTCGGTGCCCTCATGAGCGGCATCGTCGCCGTGCTGCTGGCACTCGTCGCGCTGGGGCCGGTCCAAGCCCTGATCATGCTCGGCATCGTCATCGCCGTGCAGCAGATCGAGAGCCACGTGCTGCAGCCCTTCCTGCTCGGCCGGGCCGTGCGCGTCCACCCGCTCGCCGTGATCTTGTCCATCGCGGCCGGCGTCATCGTCTGGGGCATCGTCGGCGCCCTGATCGCCGTGCCCGTGGCGGCTGTCGTCAACGCCGTCGGGCATCACCTCCTCGCGGACGACGAACCGGCTCCGGACGAGGCCGAAGATCTGCTGCCCGCGGGCGAGCGAGCCCAGGTCGACGGCGAGGTCGCCGCAGCGGATGCCCGGGCTCGGCAGGCCGCCGCCGACGACGCGCTCGGGAGCGAGTGAGCCTCAGCCCGACAGGCGGGCGCGCTCGGCGTACTCGCTCAGGTCGGTGACATCCCCGCTGAACGGGCTGGCCACATCGTCGTCCTCGTCTCCGAGGATCTCCTCGGCCGGGACGGCCTTGGCCTTCAGCGTGTAGGTCGGGGGCGGCACCGGCACCGGGTTCCACCCTTCCGCCGCGGCCCGCGCCCGGGCGGACTCGGCCTCGGCCTCTTCGATCGCCGCCAGGTCGTAGAGGGTCTCGCGGGCAACCGGGGTCTCTTGGACCGTCGCGGGGGCATCGGCGGTGTCATCGCCGACGGTCTCGACACGCCCGCCGGCGGTTGCCTGGGCGACCCGTGCCGGAGGCTGCGCGGCCCGACGCTGGACCGGCCGCTGGGTCGTGGTTGCGGGGCGCTGCATCGTCGGGCGGGCCGGGGC
>NZ_HG764815.1:1090556-1103030 GCF_001050535.1 Nostocoides australiense Ben110
TGGGTCCCCGTCGGCGGCCGGGCCCGGGACGGCGGAGGCGGGCACGGTGCCGCTCGCCACCGCCGCGCGGCGCATCAGGTCGATCCGCAGATCCTCGGCGCGCGCCTGGGGCAGGAAGGCGAGTTCGATATTGGAGCCGGCACCGCCGGCGGCTTCGACCTTGACCGCGGACAGCCCGGCGAGCCGGGCCAAGAGCGGGCGGGTGATATTGACGGCCTGGATGCGGTCGTAGCGCACCTGCCGGTGCTGGCGCATGACAAGTCCGTGCTTGAGTTCCAGGGTGGTGCGGCCCATCCGGAAGCGCGAGGCCAGCCAGATGACCCAACTGCCCGCGATGACCGCCAGGAGCACGACGCCGGCCAGGGCGGCGGCGATTCCGAGGTGGCCCTGGGTGGGGTCCTCGGGGTCGGAACCGAAGAGGCGGTCCGTCTGGGTGCTGATGACATAACCGACGATCGCCATGAACACGACGCCACCGCGCAGCAGCGGGGTCAGCGGATGGAACCGCTGCCACTCCTCCTCCGGCGGCGGTGTCGGATCGGGGATCGCGGGCTCGGTCACAGGCCCGCCCGCTGCGCCTCGCCGCGCGCGGTCAAGCGCTCGCGCAGGTCCTCGGCCTCGGCGACCGGCAGGAGGCGGTGTGGATGGTCACGCTCGCCAGGTCGAAGTGGCGCTCCAGCGGACCGGAGGCCATGTCGGCATACTGCAGCCGCCCGTAGGGAATGCTCACCAGCCGGCGAAAGAGGCGGCCCCGGCGGATCACCAGTTCCTCCGGCAACTCGGCATACGAGATGGCGCTGACCTGCCGGCCGATGAGCACGACCTGGAGCACGATCAGAGCGAGGAGCACGGCCACGGCGACCCACGACCAGCGCGTCACGAAGATCGCCAGCGCCAGGGCGCCGAGGAGGAACGGCGCCATCGTCACCACGGTGGCGATCCGGCGCGCGCTCGCCAGCCGAGGCGACACCGGACGCCACACGATTCCTGGGGTGTCGTCATACAGGGCGACCGTCATGGCCCAAGTCTGCCTGGTGGTCCGCGGGAGCGATGCACCGGCGAGCGGGATTGACCGGCCATCCAAAAATGCGAGCCCGGATTGTGACTGGCACCACGTTCGGGTGGAAGATGGGCGGGTACGCCCACCGAGGCCGACGCCGATCTAGGAGGATCACACCGTGGCCGGACCGCAGGATGTAGGCCCCATCCTCAATGGCATTCCCACCGGACTGCCCGATATCGACCCCGACGAGACCCAGGAGTGGCTCGACTCGCTCTCCGCCGTCATCGACGAGGGCGGGCGAGCGCGGGCGCGCTATCTCATGCTGCGCCTGCTCGAGAAGTCCCGCGAGATGCAGGTGGGGGTCCCGTCGCTGACGACGACGGACTACGTGAACACGATCCCGATCGAGCACGAGCCGTGGTATCCGGGCGACGAGAAGGTCGAGAAGCAGATCCGCCGCATCAACCGGTGGAACGCCGCCATGCTCGTCCACCGCGCGCAGCGGCCCGGCATCGGTGTCGGTGGCCACATCTCCACCTACGCGTCCGCGGCCACGCTGTACGAGGTGGGCATGAACCACTTCTGGCGGGGCGCGGAGCACCCCGGCGGCGGCGACCAGATCTTCTTCCAGGGTCACGCCTCCCCCGGCATGTATGCCCGCGCCTTCCTCGAGGGCCGCCTGACGGAGACCCAGCTCGACGGGTTTCGGCAGGAGCACAGCCACGTCGTCGACGGCGTGCCCGTCGCGCTGCCGTCCTATCCGCATCCGCGCCTGATGCCCGACTTCTGGCAGTTCCCTACCGTGTCGATGGGCCTGGGCCCGATGAACGCGATCTATCAGGCCCAGTTCAACAAGTACCTCCACAATCGCGGCATCAAGGACACCTCGCAGCAGCGGGTGTGGGCCTTCCTCGGCGACGGCGAGATGGACGAGGTCGAGTCGCGTGGCCTGTTGCAGACCGCGGCCAACGACGAGCTCGACAACCTGACCTTCGTCATCAACTGCAACCTGCAGCGCCTGGACGGGCCGGTCCGCGGCAACGGCAAGATCATGCAGGAGCTCGAGGCGTTCTTCCGCGGTGCCGGCTGGAATGTCATCAAGGTCGTCTGGGGGCGGGGCTGGGATCCGCTGCTGGCCGCCGACCACGACGGCGCCCTGGTCAATCTGATGAACCAGACGCCCGACGGCGACTACCAGACCTTCCGCGCCAACGACGGCAAGTACGTCCGCGACTTCTTCTTCGGCCGGGACCCGCGCACCCGCAAGCTCGTCGAGAAGTGGACCGACGACGAGATCTGGTGGAACCTCAAGCGGGGCGGCCACGACTATCACAAGGTGTATGCCGCATACCGCGCCGCCACCGAGCACGAGGGCCAGCCGACGGTCATCCTCGCCAAGACCATCAAGGGCTACACCCTCGGGTCGCACTTCGCCGGGCGCAATGCGACCCACCAGATGAAGAAGCTGACTCTCGATGACCTCAAGGGCTTCCGCGACACGCTGCACATCCCGGTCACGGACGCGCAACTCGAGGCCGACCCCTACCAGCCGCCCTACTACCACCCCGGCCCCGAGGACGAGGCCATCCAGTACGCCCTCGAGATGCGGGGCAAGCTCGGCGGCGGGCTGCCGCGGCGCAAGGTCGACTACGCCCCGCTGCAGCTGCCCGGCGACGACGCCTACAAGGCGGTCAAGAAGGGCTCCGGCAAGCAGCAGGTCGCCTCGACCATGGCGTGGGTGCGGCTGCTCAAGGACCTGATGCGGGAGAAGGACTTCGGGCAACGCGTGGTCCCGATCATTCCCGACGAGGCGCGCACTTTCGGGATGGACTCCTTCTTCCCGACCATCAAGATCTACAACCCGCACGGGCAGCGCTACCGCTCCGTGGATGCCGACCTCATGTTGGCCTACAAGGAATCCGAGGCCGGCCAGATCGTCCACACCGGCATCAACGAGGCCGGTTCGATGGCGGCGTTCACCGCGGCGGGCACGTCCTACAGCACCCATGGCGAGGCCATGGTGCCGATGTACATCTTCTATTCGATGTTTGGTTTCCAGCGCACGGCCGATTCGATCTGGGCGGCGGCGGACCAGATGTCCCGCGGCTTCCTGCTCGGCGCGACGGCCGGCCGCACGACCCTGACCGGTGAGGGCTTGCAGCACGCGGACGGGCACTCACACCTGCTGGCGTCCACGAATCCGGCTGTGCGAGCATACGATCCGGCGTTCGGCTACGAGATCGCGCACATCATGAAGCGCGGCCTGGAGCAGATGTACGGCGAAACCGGCGACGGGGACGAGAAGAACGTCATCTACTACCTCACCCTCTACAACGAGCCGATGGTGCAACCGGCCGAGCCGGAGAATGTCGACGTCGAGGGCATCGTCAAGGGCATGTACCGGCTTGCGGACGCCGACCGGTCCGGCCGGGAGAACAACCCGTCGGTGCAGCTGCTCGCATCCGGCGTGGGCGTCCCGTGGGTGATGGAGGCCCAGCAGCTGCTCCGCGACGACTGGGGCGTCAACGCCGACGTCTGGTCGGTCACGTCGTGGAACGAATTGCGTCGTGAGGCTCTCGAGGTGGACAGGACGCGCTTCCTCCACCCCGAGCAGCAGGTCGCCGATCCGTATGTGACGCAGCGTCTTTCGGGCATGCCGGGTCCGGTGATCGCCGTGTCCGACTACATGCGGGCGGTACAGGACCAGATCGCGCAGTGGGTGCCGAGCGACTTCCACTCCCTCGGCGCGGACGGCTTCGGCTTCTCCGACACTCGCCCTGCGGCGCGGCGCTACTTCCACATCGACGGTCCGTCCGTCGTGGTGCGGGCGCTGCAGGCGCTCGCCGCGCGCGGCGAGATCGATGCGTCGGTGCCCGCCCAGGCGGCCGAGAAGTACCGCCTCCTCGATGTCACCGCCGGAGCCTCCGGCAATGCCGGCGGCGACGCCTGACGCAGGTCGCCGGAGTTCCCGAACAGCCGCCCCAGCTCTGGCTGGGGCGGCTGTTCGCTGACCGGCGGCTACTGGGGTGTGGGGATGACCAGGTCGGGGTGGTCGGTGATCACCGTGTCGAGGCCCTGCTCCCGGTATGCCGCGACGAGACCCGCCATATCACCATAGGCGGCCGGGTCGTCACCGATGCGGAAATCGGTTGGCAGGAAAGTGTTCTCGGCCCGGAAGGTCCAGCAATCCAGGCGCAGGCCGGCCGCCTTGGCGTCGGCGAAGAGGGGCAAGGGCTCCCCTAGCCGGCCCCCAGGCAGGCCGCTGAAGAGGGCGTGCCGGCCGGGGCCGATCCCGGTGATCAGCGAGGCCAGCTCGGCCAGGCTCGCCGGTGTGGTCAGGTCGCCGAAGGTGGTCTCGCCCTCCCCCGGGACCGGGCGGGTGGGGTCTTCCTCGACGAGCAGGACCAGGTCGTTGTCGACTCCGCGGGCGCGCAGGCAGCGCAGGAATGCCGGCTCGAAGGTCATGATCTCCACCGGCGAGTCCGCGCCGAGCATCCCCGCGGCATCGAGGTCAGTGATCAGCCGGTCTGCCATCGGGTGGCCGATCGCTGCGAAGTGGGCCGGGGATTTCACCTCGAGTTTCAGCCCGACCGGGCGGGCCAGTTCGGCGGCCAGCCGGGAGCGGAGGGCGAGGATCTCAGGAAGGCTGGCCACGGCATACGCATCATCGTGCGCGGTGCTGCGCAGGCCGCGCAGCGGCTGACGGGCCAGCAACTGCCGCAGTTCGACGAGGGTTAAATCCTCGGCGAACCAGCCGTCCTGCGCGGCGCCCTCGATCAGCTTGGTGGTGCGCCGCTCGGCGAATCCGCGGCGGGTCGCGACATCGGTCGAGACACTCAGTTCGTTCTCGTGGCGTGCGACGAGGTGGCCGTCCTTCGTCGCCACGACGTCGATCTCTAATGCGTCCGCCCCCAGGCGGATGCCGAGTTCGTATGCCGCGAGCGTGTGTTCGGGCAGATAGCCGCACGCACCGCGGTGGGCGACGATCACGGGGACAAGAGGTTCCACAGGGCTGCCTCCTGATCCGCCGGAACCCTGCTCACCGCCAAGTATCCGCCCCCCGCTGGCGATCCTCAACGCTCATGGACCTTATCGACCGTCCAAACCACGCGTGTCAGATCGCGTAGGTGCGGATCCGGACGAGCACCTCGGCGGCGGCTGCCCCCGAGATCCGGACGGCGCTGTCACCGGGGTCCAGGCGGCGGGCGGCGATACGGGCGAGATCACCGGCCGGACCGCTGAGCATGACGTCGGCATCATCCGGGCCGAGCACCCACGCGGGCCCGTTCGGAGCAACCGCCTCGACCCGCACCGACGGGGCCGTGCTCCCGGCGGCGGAGTAGGCGTAGGGCAGGGTGGCGTGCGCCAGCCACAGGATGTGGCGCAGCCGTTGGGTGTCCGGATAAGGCAGGCCGAGCGGTTCGGCGATGTCGAGGGCGTGCGCCCAGTGCTCGGCCAGGCGAGTGGTCGCCAGCGTCGCCGGCCGGAGGGTGTTCGTCACCCACGCGACGCGCCGGGCCGGGTCTGCGGCCCGGAGCACGGTCAAGGCCTGCCCGCGTGCGGGCTCCCAGCGCTCGAATACCGCTGCGCCGGAACCTGATCGCTCGGCGCTAACCGCGGACTCCATGGCAGCGCCGACCGTGTCGCCGAGCCCGCCCCAGTCGACGGGGGTGCCGCGAATCGTGGCGATCACGGCCTCCTCGCACTGAGCCAGATGGAGCACCACGTCGGCCACACTCCAGCCCGCGCAGAGCGAGTCCGCCCCCCACTGCTCCTGCGTCAGGCCGGCAAGCAGCGCGGCGAGTTGGTCTTCTTCCGCCGCAAGGGCGTCAAGGATCTCCATCGCACGAGTCTGGCATCGCCGTGGAAGCAGATCGGCCCCACGCCGGGGAGCGGGGTCACTCCGGGGAGCAGGGGCCGATCAGTTGTCCATGGGTATGCGGCCGGTTCAGCGGGGCGCCATGTCCATCGTGCCGCCCTTGACCGGGGTGCCGGCGGCGCCGTGGTCATGCGGTGCGACCCGGGTGGCGACGGTCAGCGATGCCGAGTCCAGCCACGTCTGCGACCACTTGCCGGGCTCGGTGTACTGGCTGACGCCCACGTTGCCGAAGGTCAGCGCCGAGTCGAAACCCGACCACAGGTGAACGCCATTGATGTGGAAGTCGAGCGAATCGCCACCGGCCCACACCTCTAGCTTGTTGTAGCCGGACTTCGAGATGACCCCGGACACTGGCGTCCAGCCCTGGATCGCCGTCTGAGTGGCGTCGGCGTTGATCCGCCAGACCGAGTAGAACCCGTTGTTGCTGTATTGGAGCAAGTAGCTCGGCCGCCAGTAGCCCGTTCCGTCGCGCGACGACGGATTGCCTCGGATGACGATGGCATTGGCCGCGACGCCGGTCGAGTTGCCCCACCGCTTCATCCGCACCGTGTAGTAGAAGTTGGTGTAGTTGTTGATGTGCTTGACCGATGTCCGCTTGCCCGCGATCCCGGTGTTGTAGAGGTTGCCCGGTTTCAGCACCCAGGTGCCGACGACGTTCTGCCAGCCCGCCTTGCTGCCGTTGAAGGTGCTGGTCCACCCGGCGCGCTGACCCGACTCGGGGACCGCGGTCGCCGCGTCCGCCGTAACAAGCGATCCGGTCATAGCCGCCGCCAGGGCCGCGCTCGCAATGAACTTCCTGCGCTGCATCGTGATGCCTTCCTCTCTCGTGGCCGCCTCGGGGTCGTGCGACCTCCAAGCCAACAGAGGCGGCCATCGTCCTCGTGATACGTCGATCGGTGGAGCGCTTTCTGGACGTGCGGTCCGGGCCGCCCCGGGCGGGACTTAGGCTGGCCCCCGTGTCCAAGGTCCTCACTTCACTTCCCGTAGGCGAGCGCGTCGGCATCGCCTTCTCCGGCGGTCTCGACACCTCGGTGGCGGTGGCCTGGATGCGCGAGAAGGGCGCGATCCCCTGCACCTACACCGCCGACCTGGGTCAGTACGACGAGCCGGAGATCGACCAGATCCCCGGCCGCGCCGACCAATACGGCGCCGAGGTCTCCCGGCTCGTCGACTGCACGGGCGCCCTTGTCGAGGAAGGACTGTCCGCGATCGCGTGCGGCGCGTTCCACATCCGCTCCGGCGGCAAGGCCTACTTCAACACCACCCCGATCGGCCGGGCCGTCACCGGCACCCTGCTCGTGCGCGCGATGCACGAGGACCAGGTCAGCATCTGGGGCGACGGGTCGACCTTCAAGGGCAACGACATCGAGCGCTTCTACCGCTACGGCCTGCTCGCCAATCCGGCCCTGCGGATCTACAAGCCGTGGCTGGACGCCGACTTCGTCGGTGAGCTCGGCGGGCGGCACGAGATGAGCGCCTGGCTCAGCCAGCGGGATCTGCCCTACCGCGACAGCCAGGAGAAGGCCTACTCGACGGACGCCAATATCTGGGGCGCCACGCACGAGGCCAAAACCCTCGAGCACCTTGACGTTTCGCTCGAGACCGTCGAGCCGATCATGGGTGTGCGCTTCTGGGACCCGGCCGTGTCGATCGCTACCGAGGATGTGTCGATCACCTTCGTCCAGGGCCGCCCCGTGGCGATCAACGGCGCCGACCATGACCCGGTGGCGCTCGTGCGCGAAGCCAATGCCGTCGGCGGCCGGCACGGCCTGGGCATGTCCGACCAGATCGAGAACCGCATCATCGAGGCCAAGTCCCGCGGCATCTACGAAGCCCCCGGCATGGCCCTGCTGCACATCGCCTACGAGCGTCTCCTGAACGCCGTTCACAACGAGGACACCGTCGCCAACTATCACGCCGAGGGTCGCCGCCTGGGCCGCCTGCTCTATGAAGGCCGCTGGCTCGACCCGCAGTCGCTCATGCTGCGCGAGTCCCTGCAGCGTTGGGTGGCGTCCGCGATCACCGGTGAGGTGACCCTGCGCCTGCGCCGCGGCGACGACTACACGATCGTCGACACCCGCGGCGACAACTTCAGCTACCACCCCGACAAGCTGTCGATGGAGCGCGTCGAGGACGCCGCTTTCGGGCCGGTCGACCGCATCGGTCAGCTGACCATGCGCAATCTCGACATCGCCGACTCCCGCTCCAAGCTGGAGCTGTATGCCGCGCAGGGCCAGCTCACCGGCGGTCAGCAGGTCCTCGTCGGCCAGCTCGAGGCCGGCGGCGCGGCGCAGATCGCCAGCAACCCGGCGACCGACCCCTCCACCGACGACGCCCTCGACGCCGCGGCCATGGAGTTCGGCACCGACTGAGTTCGACGATGACCCGGTCACACCGGACGGGGCATGCCGAAGCGCACGGGCACGCCGCTGGCATACACCACACTCACCGGGGCCCCCGAGTCCACCGACAGGCCCGCCGCGGTGATCAGGGTCTCGTCCAGCTCGAGCAGTGAGGCCGTCTGGATCCGCCATGGCGGGTGCTCGTTGGGCACATAGAGGCTGCGTCCGACGCGACGCACGTGCAGGCCCCAACGGTCGGTGAGCCAGTGGGTCAGATCGTCGTCGGCGACCTCGTCGTGGGGTTCGACGGCCAGACGGCAGCGCCCAGGCGAGCCGCCGATCCGGCGGCTGCTGTGTTTCCAGACCCCGCTGGAGGTGCGCGTCATACGCATGCGCGCCCAGCGGTAGTTCAACCCCAGCGCTCGGCCCACCATGACCGGGGCAAGGCGTGCCGCCTCCAGCGAGCAGAAGACGACTCCGCGCCGCCCCTGGCCGTCGACGGAATACAGCCGGACGTTGATCTCCGGGAACCGGCCGAAGAAAGGCACACCGAAACCCGGTCCGACCCGATCCATCTCGAAGGCGATCAGGCCCGCATAGGTGACCCCTCCTCGGGTGTCGGGGGTCGTCCCGGGCGGCAACAGCGGCGCGACCAGGTGCGGAGCGACAGGCCAGTGCAGGATCGCCAGGTCGCGCCACCACTGGGTGAGCACGGCCCGGCGGACCGGCCTCGGGGTCGTCGGCGTGATCGGCTCGATCATGCCTCCATCATCTGTCGTCTTACTGCCCGGTGAACATCGAGGCCTTGAGCGGAGTGATCTTCAGGCTCTCGACCCGCATGGCGCCGCCCTCGGCCCACATCCCGATCCGGTTGCTTCCCGCGGACGGGAAGACCTGGTCGGTGATGGCCGTCCGCCCACCCTGGGCGAACAGCTCCACGGAGGAGCGGTCGAGATAAACGCTCAGCGTGAGCTTGCCGCCGACCAGGGAGACCTGGGCGTCCTCGACCGAGGGGAAGGCCGGGTGGAACCCGACGTTGCCGCTGTCGGTCCGGTCGACGAAGAGGCGGCCCGTGGTGGTGTCGTAGCCGATCACGGTCTTCTCCGAGCCATCAGCGGCACCGTGGACCGTCAACCCGAACCGGGTGGCCGTGCCCGGCCGCAGCACGGCGTCGATGCGCGCCACACTTCCCCGCTTCGGGAGCAGGCGACTGCCCGAGACCGACTGGGCCGGAGCGGCATACGCCTGCTCGGTCAGACCCAAGGCTGCCGCCTGCGGGACGACCCGGGAGACGATCCGCGGGCCCTTGGGTGTCTGCGCCAGCCAGACGTTGCGCGGCAGCGACATTGCGCTGCGCCACGGGGAGGTCGGGATGTCGTTGGCGTAGTCCCAGTTGTTCATCCAGCCGATCATCACGCGCTTGCCGCCGGGCACGTCGTTCCACGAGACGGCGGCGTAGTAGTCCCGGCCCCAGTCGAGCCAGTCGTAGCTCTCGGCACGCGTCGCGGCCGGCTGCGAGCCGAACCGGAACTCGTCGGCGAGGATGTGTCCCCACCCGAACCGGTTGTTGTCGACGATCTCGAGGTATGCCGTGCGCCCGGCGTAGGGCCGCAGGTCGAAGGAGTGCCAGTCGAGATATTCGCTGTTGGCGCCGGTCGCGCTCGCCACCACCTTGCCGTCGACGACGAGGTTGACGGCCGTCTCGTCCGAGCGCGGGATCGCCGGGGTGTCACCCATGACGACGTGGTCGAGGGTCAGGTGACCCCAGCCGCCGGCGGCCTGGTCCCACACCCGCAGCTGCGCCTGCTGCCCGCGCAGGTCCGCGACGTCCCAGCTGCGCCAGTTCAGCGCGCCGCCCTCCGGCCCGGTGAGGCTGCGCACGACCTGGCCGCCCACGAGCAGCTGCACCTCGAGGCTGCCGTCGGTGCGGCGCCCGCCGCCGACGAGCATGCTCAGGTGGTCGGCCGTGATCTCGAAGGCGGGCGAGGTCAGCGATCCCAGGTTGTCGTCGCCGCGCGGGCCGCCCTCCCAGGTGTTGATCCGCTTGCGCCCGATGTAGTAATCGCCACCGGCAGTCGACGGATTGCGCCACGGCTCCGTCGCGAAGTCGCCGGTGGCCTGCCAGCCGGTGTCGGCGAGCGTGGTGCCGTCGGGGAACTCGAAGCCGTCCCACAGCAGGCTGCCCGCCGGCGGGTCGTTGCTGAGCTGAGTGCCGGCGACATGCGGGTGGTTGCCTCCTCCGACAAGGAAATTGAGGTATGCCGCGTCGACCGTGAACTCCGGTGAGCGCATCGTGCCGACCGGCCAGTCGTAATCGAGGAAGCCATTGACCAGACCCGATCCGACGAACCCGCTGACCGGGTTCTGCCCCGGCAGCGTGCCCGTGGCCGGGGCGTCGCCCCACGGCCCGTTCGCCCAGTTGCCCGGCTCGTTGGACACGGTCCAGTCACCATAGGTCCCGTCGTCGAAGCTCGCGAAGCTTGTGCCGGGCGGCAGCGTGTCCGCGCTGACCGTCGACTCCGAGACGAAACGCTCACCGTCGAAGTTGCCCACGAAGTACTGCCCGCCGCTGCCACCGGCCACGGAGCCGGGGTTGATGTTGACGACCATGACCCACTTGCGCGTCGTCGTCCCTTGGATCTGCAGCTGGAACAGGTCCGGGCATTCCCATTGCCCGCCAACGGCATTCGCCGGACCGAAGTCGCTCAGGTAGGTCCAGTTCTTCAAATCCCTCGACTTGTAGAGCAGGACCCGGTGTTCCTGGGCCTCGACCGCCGCCATCACCCAGTAGGTGCCCTTGGGTCCGCTGTAGCGGAAGACCTTCGGGTCGCGGAAGTTCGCCGAGTCCCGGTTGAGCACGGGGTTGCCGGCGTACTTGGTCCACGTCATACCGCCGTCGGTGCTGTAGGCGAGGGACTGCGCCTGCTTGCCGGCGAGCGTCGGGTGCTTGTCGGTGTAGGCGCTGGTGTAGATCGCGACCAGCGGCGGGTTCGTCGCCGTGCCGAAGCCGCTCGAGTTGGTCTTGTCGACGACCACCGAGCCGCTGAAGATGTCCTCCACGCTTTCCCCGGCGGCGTTCAGCGTCTGCGGGATGGCCAGCGGTTGCTCGCGCCAATGCACCAGGTCCGTCGAGGTCGCGTGCCCCCAACTCATGTTTCCCCACCGGTCGCCACGCGGATTGTGTTGGAAGAAAAGGTGATACGTGCCCTTGTAGTAGACGAGCCCGTTCGGGTCGTTCATCCAGTTGCGCGCCGGTGTGAAGTGGATCGCCGGGCGATAGGGCTCGTCGCCCACCGCACTCGGGAGCGCCTGAGCGCTCGTCGCCAGGAGGCTCAGCGTGGTGCCGGCGCCCACGAGGCCGGTGACAACCGGAAGGCGCAATCGTCGTCGTGACATGGTCGGGTTCTCCTTGTAAGTCGTCGTCGTTGACTCCCGAGGACGACTGGTCTAGCTCGGCCTGACAACGTTGTCATGTCTGGCGGGACCGAGGCGGATGAGGTCATCGGGATGCCGCGACCATAGACCTCGCCGCGCAGGACGAGGGAAGACCCGGCCCGGAAAAATCTCAGGATCCGGACACGCGCCTTCGCCTCTCACGCCGACCGGGCCGCGATTCGCCGCCGAATCCGAGGTGGCCGCAGATTGTGGGCTCCGTACAAATAGGCTACGGGGTATGCCGCGTCGCGCCGCCCTGCCCGCGAAGACTCGCCGCGAGATCGCGGCGAACACCGCGAGCCTGGTCCGCGCCGCCGTGGCGGACATCGAGGCGCGCCACGGGTGGTATGCCGCGCTGTCGGCCCGCGACCGCGCGTCGGTTGCGCTCGTGGCCCACAGCGGGATCGAGAACTTCGTCGCCTGGCTCAGTGACGAGTCCACCGTTCAGGTCCCGGCGCAGGCCCTCTTCGACGCTGCCCCGCCGGAGTTGACCCGCTCGATCAGCCTCGCCCAGACCCTTGATCTGATCCGCTCCGTGGTCGACGTGGTCGAGGTCCGGGCGGCCGAACTCGTCGGCCCGGGGACAGCGCCCGAGTTGCTGGAAGCCATGCTGCGCTACAGCCGCGATGTGGCCTTCGGGGCCGCGCACATCTATGCCCGCGCCGCGGAGCAGCGCGGCGCGTGGGATGCCCGCCTCGAGGGGCTGGTCGTCGATGCGATCCTGCGCGGCGACGCCGACGACTCGATCCAGTCGCGGGCCGCGGCTCTCGGCTGGGGTGCCACCACCCGGGTCGCGGTCGTCGCCGGCGCCCAGC
>NZ_HG764815.1:1103130-1113295 GCF_001050535.1 Nostocoides australiense Ben110
CTGGCAGGTCGAGGCGTCGTTCCGGATGTCCAAGAGCGACCTACGCGCCCGACCGATCTTCCACCACACCAAAGACGCGATCGAGGCCCACCTGACCATCGTCTTCGCCGCGCTGGCCATCTCCCGGCGCCTCCAAGACCAGACCGGCATGAGCATCAAGAAGATCGTGCGCGCGCTCCGCCCGATCCAGCAGATCACCATCACCATCGCCGGCCACCCCCACACCGCGGCCGACTCCCTCACTGACGCCGCCCGAGACATCCTCATCGCCACAGGCCACGAGCCCGCGACACACTAAATTGGCACGACTCGGGCGGGACGCCCGCCCGGACAACCCGGGGCGCCGAGCGGACCCCCGACGACACAAAGCCGCTTCTCACGCCCGGGCGGCGTGCGCCGAGCTTCGTCGGGTTCTCGTCAGGGGCTGGTATGCCGCCCGCTCAACTGCAGATGTCCTGGTCGGCTTTGCGGGTGTCGAGGCCGTCGGGCACCGCGGGTGGCGCGGAGACGGTCATCTTCGGGAGCGGGTCCTTGCCCTTGCGGTTCGGGACTTCGACGGGGTTGGCGGCGCCCATGCCCAGGTGCACCACGATCACCGAGCCGAGGTTTTCGTCCGCCTTGAGTTTGGCGCCGGGAAAGGCCGCTGCGACGGTGCGGGCGGCCGCCTTCTGGGCCTTGGAATGCCGGATGACGACGCCCTCCGTCTCGCCGGCCGCGCCATTGCGATAGCCGGCAACAGTGAAGCCCTGGACACTGAGCGCGGCGCCGGCCTGCGTGGCGAGACCTCCGACGCCGGAGTCGTTGCTGATCTCGACGGAGATCTTGTCCGGGGCGACCGTCAGGCGCTCCTTCGTCGTGCTGGTGGCGGTCGGCTTCGGCTTGTCGCTCGATCCCGGCAGGGGCCGGTCGGCCTTGATGGCCTCCCAGATCTCCGATGCGTTGTCCTTCCACTGCACCCGGTTCGGGTCCTTCGGGTAGACCTCGGTGGGCACGGTGACGAACTCGATCTCGTCGACCCCGATGTGGCGCAGGCTGTTGGCGATCCCTGCCAGCGTGGTGGCGCCGAGGTCGGCGTCGGCCGTCATCGATTTGGTGGCGGCGTCGAGGAAGGCGAACAGCTTGTCCGGGCGAAGCAGCAGCTTGGTGTCGGTCGCCTCCTGGACGACCGAGGACAAGAAGGCCTGCTGGCGGCGAATCCGGTTCAGGTCACTGCCGTCGTTGACGGTCTTGCGCACGCGGACGTAGCCGAGGGCTTCCTTCCCGGTCAGGCGGTGTCGGCCCGCCGCGAGCGTGAACTGCGCGTCCGAGTCGGCGATGTCGACATTGGTGCACACCTCCACTCCCCCGAGGGCGTCGACCATCTCCTGGAATCCGCGGAAGTCGACGACGATGAAGTGGTCGACAAAGACCCCGGTCAGGCCTTCGAGGGTCCGGATCGTGCAGGCCGGGCCGCCCTTGTTGAAGTTGTAGTTCCACTGGCGGACCTCCCCATTGGCCACGGTGCTCTTGGGGTCGTTGCAGTCCTTGGGGGCCTTGGTCATCGAGTCCCGCGGGATCGAGACGATGAGCGCCCGGCTGCGGTCTGCGGAGAGGTGCACGAGCAGGTTGGTGTCCGAGTGCGCGCCGCCCTCGACCGTGTCCTTGCCGTATTCGGTGGTGCCGATGCCCTCGCGCGTATCGGACCCCATGACCATGACGTTCAGGGGTCGATCGACGCCGGCGGACACCGAGGTCGTCGACGGGCGCGAACCGAGCGCCTTGGAGATGTCGATGCGCTTGATGTTGTGGTTGAGCTTGAAGTACGCCAGAACCGTGGGGGCGACGAAGACGACCAAGGCAGCCGAGAGCAACACCGCGACCAGACGGCGCCAGCGCCGCGGACGACGATGGCGACTGCGGTATCGCGTGACCGGCGTGCCGGCCTCGTGGTCTTCCGATGGACCGGACACGGGTGGGGCTTCCTTGGAACGAACCAGGTATGTCTTCTCAAGGAAAGTCTAGAAGACGAAGCGGGCACGTAGAACGGCCCCGACCGAATGCTCGGTCAGGGCCGTTCGTGACGACAGTGCGGTGGCGGACTCCCGGGTCCGCCGATCGCGTCAGTCTCAGATAGCGCGAACGCGGTCCGCCTGCGGGCCCTTCGGGCCCTGGGTGACCTCGAACTCGACCCGCTGCGCCTCGTCGAGAGTGCGGTAGCCGGAGGAGTCGATCGCGGAGTAGTGAACGAACACATCGGGGCCGCCGCCATCCTGGGCGATGAAACCGAAGCCCTTTTCAGCGTTGAACCACTTAACAGTGCCCTGTGCCATGGGGTAAATCTCTTTCCTTCTATTGCCGTAGATATCCGAACTGCTCGAATATCCGTAGCTGCCCTGCCTTCTCCCATGTGGGGCATTCTGATCCCCGGCCGACGCCACCCTGGCGGGGCGGATGTGGCCAATTATGCGAGTACTGCTTGTGCAACCGGCGTGAACGGTAGCACGCCGAGACGAACCGTACGGCCCAAGGACAGGCGGATCGACCACGTGCTGGGCCCCCAGCGGGGATCGGACTTGACAGGTGGCCAGAGGATCCGGCGTGGGGCCGTCGAAAATCGTTGTCCCGCAACGCTTTTGGCAGAGAACCGGAACCTCAAGTCATTACCGACGGGTAGGTAAAATTTGTCCTAAGTCTTGGCACCGAGCCGGTGAGCGATGACCTGGATGGCGAAGTCGTAGCCGAGCGTCCCGCACCCGGCGATGACCGCAGCCGCAAGGGGTGCGACATAGGAAACGTGCCGGAAGGCTTCGCGAGCGTGAGTATTCGAAATGTGCACCTCAACAATGGGCCCTGAGACGGTGGCCAGCGCGTCACGCAACGCGATGGACGTGTGGGTATACGCCCCGAGATTGACCACGAAACCGGCCGACCCACGCAGCTCGTGCACGGCATCAATGAGCGCGCCCTCGCTGTTGGACTGGCGGAACTCCACGGCATACCCCAGGCTCTCGGCGGTGCGACGGCAGCGCGCTTCGACGTCGGCGAGGGTCTCGGAGCCGTAGATCCCCGGCTCTCGCTCGCCGAGCAGATTGAGATTGGGGCCGTTGAGGACGGCGATGGTCGCACTCACCCGGCCAGTATGCCGCTCGTGGAGCACACTGAAGGCGTGCTGCACATGCGGGCGGTTGTGCCGAAGGAGCTGTCGGAGCCGGCCTTACGCATCCTCGAGGGAGATGACGCGGTCACCGCTTTGACCATCTTGCGCGGTCCGAACTGAACTGGACATATATCTCCTTCATGGTCATGGCGACCCTGCTCGCCGGCATCGCGATCATCCTCGACAGCGGAATCCTCACGGTCGGGGCGATGGTGCTGGGTCCGGAGTTCGGGGCGATCGCCGCGCTGGGGGTGGCACTCATCCGGCGCCGCTGGCAACTGCTCCGCATGGCCGCGCGCACGCTGGTGGTCGGCTTCTCGGCGGCCATCCTCGTCACCTTCCTCATCTCGCTCGGCGGGCGCTGGCTGGGCTGGGTGACGATCGAGGACCTCACGTCCCGGCGGATGGCTACCGACTTCATCTATCACCCGGACCGCTGGTCCATCGTCGTCGCCGTCCTCGCCGCCGCGGCCGGGGTGCTCTCCTTGACCTCGGCCAAGGTCGGCGGCCTGTCGGGAGTCTTCATCTCGGTCACCACCATCCCAGCGGCCGGCAATGTCGCCCTCGGCCTCGCTTTCGGCGACTGGGGCGAGGTGAGGGGCAGCGGCTTGCAACTGCTGATCAATATCGCCGGTATGGCCGTGGCCGGCTGGGCCACACTGTGGATCCAGCAACCGGTGTGGGCCCGGGTCGCCGCCAAGCGCGCCCGCCACCAAGAGACCCTCGCCACCCAACGCGCGTGATCTCTCCGACGAGACGCCGCGACGCCGCAGGGCGACCGGACCCCCGACTACACGAAGTCCTGAGCTCGGGGCCGTGCAAGCGGGCCCGCCGGTGTGAGAAGCGACTTCGTGTCGTCGGGGGACCGCCCGGCGGCCGGGGGCGGGAAGAGACCTCGACTGCGAGCTGAATGCGACAGTCGTGACAACAGGCGCGGAGGGCCTGGTAGTGCGGAGGGCGTGGGATTCGAACCCACGATGACGTTGCCGCCATAGCGGTTTTCAAGACCGCCGCACTAGGCCACTATGCGAGCCCTCCTGGGCCGCCGGGGGCGGCCGCGGGTCAACGGTACGCGAACACCTGGCCGGGTGCCGAGCCACCACGGGCAGCGGACGGCGGCTAGGGTCGAAGGCCAGGAGTCGGGCCACGGCATACCGTGGCGAGCAGAAGGAGCGAACGAATGGGCAAGCTGTCATTCCTGGCCGGAGCGGCCGCCGGCTATGTGCTCGGTGCCCGCGCTGGCACGCAGCGTTACGAGCAGATCAAGACCCAGGCGAACAAGCTGTGGTCGAGCGACCCGGTGCAGACCAAGGTGAGCCAGGCGACCGACGCGGCCAAGACCAAAGCCGCCCCCTTCGTCGCGGACGTCGTCAGCGACGCCGCGAAGACCACCGCCAACAAGCTGCGGGAGGTCAAGGACAACGTCGGCGGGGACAAGGACGAGGACCTGCCTGCGGGAATCCATCGCGGCACCGACGGCCGACTCCACGCCGAGCACAACTGGGGACCGGGGCCGGGCAAGCTTCCCTGAGCCCCCGCAGACGACGAACCGCCGGCTGCCCAGAGTGGGCAACCGGCGGTTCGTCGTCTGCGGCTAGATGAAAAGCGCGGGATCGCGGAAGAGCGCCTCGTAAGGGTCCTCGGCGGGCATCGTCGGGAAGCGGTATGCCGCGGGCACGCCCGTCGCGATAGCGCCGGCGGGGACGTCCTTGACGACGACCGAGTTGGCGCCGATCTGGGCGTCGGAGCCGACATAGACCGGTCCCAGCACCTTGGCCCCCGCCCCGACGGTCACCCGGTCACCGAGGGTGGGGTGGCGCTTGACCCGCTCCATCGAGCGCCCACCGAGCGTGACCTGGTGAT
Source organism: Nostocoides australiense Ben110 (assembly GCF_001050535.1). Taxonomy (GTDB): domain Bacteria; phylum Actinomycetota; class Actinomycetes; order Actinomycetales; family Dermatophilaceae; genus Nostocoides_A; species Nostocoides_A australiense. The sequence continues at coordinate 1,108,130 of NZ_HG764815.1, forward strand.
ACAGCATCACGTCGTCGCCGACCTCGGCCGTCTCGCCGATGACGACGCCAATGCCGTGGTCGATGAAGAAGCGCCGCCCGATGGTCGCCCCCGGATGGATCTCCACTCCGGTGAACGACCGCGACAGATACGCGATCAACCGCGCGGGCCACTTGCCGCCGGGCCGGAGCCACAGCGCGTGGGCGAGCCGGTGCAGCCAGATGGCGTGCAGGCCCGCGGAGGTCAACAGCACGACGAGCCGCGACGTGGCGGCGGGGTCGCGGTGCATCGCCGCGTCGAGGTCTTCACGTATGCCGTGACGCGCCGCAGCAAGCAGGCCGCCCTCGCGGACGGTGGGAGACACGAGCATCGCTTTCACCTTCATGGTCGGGACCGCCGGCCGGGCGCCCTGGAAGCACCCGGCCCCGGCTTGGGTCAGTCGAGGAGGTCGGAGAAGAGGACGGTGGACAGGTAGCGCTCGCCGAAGCTGGGGATGATCACCACGATCGTCTTGCCAGCGTTCTCGGGGCGGCGGGCGACGATGTCGGCGGCGGCCAGGGCGGCGCCGGAGGACAGCCCGACGAGCAGGCCCTCCTCCTTGGCGGCGCGCCGGGCCCAGTCGACGGCCTGGTCGGCGTTGATGTCGAGGACCTCGTCATAGATGGACGTGTCGAGGATCTCGGGCACGAAGTTGGCGCCGATGCCCTGGATCTTGTGCGGGCCAGGCTGGCCGCCGTTGAGGATCGGCGACTCCTCTGGCTCGACCGCAATCATCTGCAGGCCGGGCTTGCGCTCCTTGAGGACCTGGCCGACACCGGTGATGGTGCCGCCGGTGCCGATGCCCGAGATGACGATGTCGACGCCGCCGTCGGTGTCCTTCCAGATCTCCTCCGCGGTGGTCTTGCGGTGGATCTCGGGGTTGGCCTCGTTGGCGAACTGGCGCGCCAGGATGGATCCTTCGCGCTCGGCGACGATCTCGTCGGCGCGGTTGACCGCACCCTTCATGCCTTCGCTCGCCGGGGTGAGGACGAGTTCCGCGCCGAACGCCCGCAGCAGGGCGCGGCGCTCCTTGGACATCGACTCGGGCATGGTCAGGACGACGTTGTAGCCGCGGGCCGCCCCGACCATGGCCAGCGCGATGCCCGTGTTGCCGGACGTGGCCTCGACGATCGTGCCGCCGGGCTTGAGGGCACCGGACGCCTCGGCGGCGTCGATGATCGCGACGCCGATGCGGTCCTTGACGGAGTTGGCCGGGTTGTAGAACTCGAGCTTGGCGGCAACGGTCGCCTCGCTGTCGATGATGCGGTTGATCCGCACGAGCGGGGTGTTGCCGATGAGCTTGGTGACGTCGTCGTAGATAGGCACTGCTTCTCCGTATGGTGCGTGGTCCAGCGGGTCGTGTACGCGGCAACACTACCCAACCGCGATTTATGCCCGCACAAACATCTCGTTATATGTCATGCGTAACCGCATGCGGCAAATCGCCCGGGGCGACGGACACCACATGAGCCGGTCATCACAGGCGCCCCATCCGCACCCCGCTGCCTACTTAGACTCGCGATCATGTCCCCTCTGCAGATCATCGGGATCGCCTTGTGCTTCACCATCCCCCTCGCGGGATGGGCCTTGCTCGCGCGGCAGATCTGGCGCTTCAGCGCCCTCTATCGCGCCGGGCAACCGGCGGTGCGCCTGGACAACCCGACGTCGCGGACCTGGACCCTGATCAAGGAGTTCCTCGGGCACACCCGCATGTCCCGGTTGCCGCTGGTCGCACTGGCCCACTGGTTCACCGCGCTGAGCTTCCTGATCCTGTTCGCCACCCTGGTCAACGCCTTCTTCCAGCTCATCTGGGCGGACTTCCGCCTGCCGGTCATCGGTCACTTCCCGCCCTTCGAATGGCTCATCGAGGCCTTCGCGTGGGGCGGCCTGATCGGGATCCTCGTGCTCATCGTCATCCGCCAGCTGGCGCACCCGCGCAGCGCCGCCGGTGAGCACGGCCGCCGCTCCCGTTTCTTCGGTTCGACCTGGTGGCAGGCCTACTACGTCGAGTTCACCATCCTCGTGGTGACGATCTGCATCCTGCTGCTGCGCACCCTCGAGGCGGCGATGCTCAAGATCACCCACCCGGAGGAGTCGCAGGCGTTGCACTTCCCGCTCACCGGCTGGCTGGCCGGCATGTGGGACGGGCTCTCGCTCGACACGATCAACAACCTCGTCTACCTCGTCGCGACGATCAAGATCATGGTCTCCTTCGCTTGGATGATCACCATCTCCTTGCAGCCGACGATGGGCGTTGCCTGGCACCGCTTCCTCGCCTTCCCGAACATCTGGTTCAAGCGCGAGTCCTCCGGCCGCACCGCCCTCGGCGCGTTGCAGCCGATGGTCAAGGACGGCCAGCCCGTGACCATGGAGACCCTCGAGGACCACCCCGAGGACGAGGAACTCCAACTCGGGGCAGGCAAGATCGAAGACTTCACCTGGAAGGGCCTGCTCGACTTCTCCACCTGCACCGAGTGCGGCCGCTGCCAGAGCCAGTGCCCGGCGTGGAACACCGACAAGCCCCTCTCCCCCAAGCTGCTGATGATGACGCTGCGGGAGCACGCCAACGCCAAGGCGCCCTACCTGACCGCGGCGGCCGAACAGCGTACGGCCCTCCTCGAAGCCGACCCCGATCTGGCCGCCCTGACCGAACTTCCCCTCATCGGCCAGACCGGCTACGACATCGCCGAACCGCTCACGGCATACAACCCGCACGGCCCGAACGCCGTCATCGACCAGGACGTGCTGTGGTCCTGCACGACCTGCGGCGCCTGCGTCGAGCAGTGCCCCGTCGACATCGAGCACGTCGACCACATCGTCGACATGCGCCGCCACCAGGCGCTCGTCGAATCCGCCTTCCCGGGCGAACTCGCCGGCCTGTTCAAGAACCTCGAGGGCAAGGGCAACCCGTGGGGCATGGGCGCGAAGGCTCGCCTCGACTGGGCCAAGGACCTCCCCTTCGAGGTGCCGGTCGTCGGCGAGGACGTCGAAAACCTCGACGGCTACGACTACCTGTTCTGGGTCGGCTGCGCCGGGGCCTACGAGGACCGCGCCAAGAAGACGACCCGCGCGGTCGCCGAGTTGCTGCACCTCGCCGAGGTGAAGTTCGCCGTCCTCGGCAACGGCGAGACGTGCACGGGCGACTCCGCCCGCCGCGCCGGCAACGAGTTCCTCTTCCAGATGCTCGCGCAGCAGAATGTCGAGGTCCTCGCCGAGGCGGGCGCCGTCAAGATCGTGGTCACCTGCGCGCACTGCTTCAACACGCTGAAGAACGAGTACCCGCAGTTCGGCGGGTCGTATGAGGTGCTGCACCACACCCAGCTGCTCAACCGTCTCGTGCGCGAGAAGCGACTGGTGCCGGTCACCCGCCCCGGTGCCGACCCCGTGAAGTCGACGAACAAGGACGCCGCCTCCAGCGCGAACACGGTGACCTATCACGACCCGTGCTACCTCGGCCGGCACAACCACGTCTACACTTCGCCCCGCGAACTGCTCGGCTCCCTCCCGGGCGTCACGCTCAAGGAGATGCCGCGCCATGGAGAGCGGTCCTTCTGTTGCGGCGCCGGCGGCGCACGCATGTGGATGGAGGAGAAGCTCGGCGAGCGGATCAACATCAACCGCACCAACGAGGCCCTCGGCACCGGCGCCCAGCGCATCGCCATCGGCTGCCCCTTCTGCCGCGTCATGCTCTCCGACGGGCTGACCGCCCGGCAGTCCGAGGGCTATTTCGAGCAGGTGGAGGTCGTCGACATCGCCCAGATGCTGCTGGCCGCCGTGCGCCCGGGTCCGGAAGCCCAACCAGCCCAGATCGACGTCTCGTCGGTCGCGAATTGACATCTCGCCGCGGTCGAAACGGCATCTCGCCGGGGTCGAAATGACATCTCGACGGAGGGTTGGGTGGCGAGCGGCGGTGCGGCTAGGCGGAGAAGAGGGCGTCGACGTCGGCGGGGGTGACGTCCTCGATCCGGGCATGCCGCCAGCGTGGCCGGTCGTCCTTGTCCACGAGTTTGGCGCGCACGCCCTCGGTGAAGTCGCCGGCGAGCATCATCCCGCGCGCCAACCTGGTGTCGACGGCGAGGGTCTCGGCGAGATCGGCCTCGGTGGCCGCGCGGCGCACGCGCGCCAGGGCGGCGGACACGGCGAGCGGGGAACGCCGGCGCACCTCCGCAGCGCACTCGCGCGCCTCGGAGGCGGGGTGCGACTCCAGCCGGCCGATGATCGCCGCGGGGTCGTCACCGGCGAAGCATTCGTCGATCCAGTTCTGCTGCACCAGAATCGGCGCCGGTCCGAAATCGCCGGACGGGTCGGCTAGGCCGAGCAACACCGCGTCCGCCGCGCCGAAGGTGTCGCCGGTGACGGCGGCATACGTCCCGAGCTCCCCCGGCCTCCGGGCGAAGATGCGGGTGATGCCGACGTCGGGGAAGAACCCGATCGCCGTCTCGGGCATGGCGACCCGGGCGTCTGGGCCGATGGGCCGATGCGTGACATGGGCGCTCAGCCCGAGCCCGCCGCCCATGACGACGCCGCGCATGTGAGCCGTGACCGGCTTGGGATAGGTCCCCAGGCGTAGGGCGAGATCGTATTCGCGTGCCCAAAAGTCCACTGCCGCATCGGGATCGCCGTTGACGATGGCGGCGCGGACGGCCTTGACGTCGCCGCCGGCGCACAGTGCCCGGTCGCCGGTGCCGTCGAGGACGATGGCCGTGACCCGGTCGTCGGTGACCCACTCGTCGAGTTGGATGAGGAGGTCCTCGACCATGACGCGGGTCAGGCTGTTGAGCGCTTTCGGCCGGTTGAGCCGGACGTATGCCGTGCCGCCGCCCGCGGCATACAGCACCTCGTCCGTGCCCCGCGGCGATGGCGAAAACTCTTGTGGCGCAGGGGTTTTCATGCGCTCTTTGCCATCATCGCGGCGAGGCGGGACCGCGACGGGATGTCGAGCTTGCGATAGATCTGGGCCAGGTGGTTGTCGACGGTGCGCGGCGAGAGATAGAGCTGCTCGGCGATCTCCTTGCTGGTCAGCCCGGCGCCGACGAGTTGGGCGACCGCGAGTTGCGCCTTGGTCAGACTCGCGAGCGGCGAGTCGGCCGCAGCGTCGGCCTCGCCGCCCTCGATCCGCCCGGCCGCGGCGATGCCGGCCGCCGCGAT
>NZ_HG764815.1:1113395-1123982 GCF_001050535.1 Nostocoides australiense Ben110
GGGGTGGATCAGGTGCTCGCCGATCTGCCCGTCGCGCACCCACCACAGGCGGGAGGGTCCGGAGATCGTCAGTTCGTCGAGGCCGTCCTCCCCGCGGAAGACCAGCGCCGGGCGCTTCCGGGCGGCGAATACGCCCGCGATGAGTTCGGCGATCCGCAGGTCGGCGGCGCCGACGGCGGCAAAGGTGGGCTGACCGGGGTTGGTCAGCGGCCCGAGGCTGTTGAAGATCGTGCCGATCCCGAGTTCGCGGCGGGTCGTCGCCGCATGCCGCATGGCCGGATGGAAGGCCTGGGCGAAGCAGAAGGTGATGCCCGCCGCGTCGCCGACCGCGGCCACCCGCTCCGGCGCGAGCGACAGATCGACACCCAACGCTTCGAGAACATCGGCGCTGCCGGACGACGACGAGGCGGCCCGGTTGCCGTGCTTGAGGACGCGCAGCCCGGCCCCGGCGAGCACCAGCGCCGACATCGTCGAGATGTTGACCGTGTGCGCCCGGTCGGCCCCCGTGCCGACGATGTCGATGCTGTGTTCGGGGGTGGGGATGCGGTTGGCGTGCGCCAGCATCACGTCGGCGAGGGCGTGCAATTCCTCCACCGTCTCGCCCTTGGCTCGCAGGCCGATGACGAACCCGGCCACCTGGGACGGACTGGCCTCGCCGGCGAAGACCTGGTCCATCGCCCAGGTGGCCTCGGCATACGACAGGTCACGACCGGTCACGAGGGCAGTCAGGATGTCCGGCCACGTCGAGACGGGGCCCGTGGACTCGCTCACGCGGGGATCAGAGGGCGGCCGGCTCCGGCCCGGGGGCCGGGGCAGAGGCGAGAGCCTGCTCGATGCCGGCACACAGGGCGATCGGGTCGAGTGGCTGGGGCCGCCTCGCCATCGAGGATGAGCAGGTCGAAGCGTTCGTTCGCGACGGCCTCGATGACGGCCGGCGGTGTCGCGCACTCATGCCACGAGGTGACTTCGAGGTCGCGGGTCGGCCGGCGACCCACACCGGCGCGCACGGCGTCGCGGGTGGTGAAGTCGTCGCTGTAGAGCAGCACCGACAGCGGGCGGGGCCCGGTCGCGGTGGCGGGTTCGGCGTGCGAAGAGCTCTCGGCCATGGGACAAGACTAACGGGATGACCCGCTCGGCCCACGCCACCTCCGCCCGCCGGACCTTCGGCGGGGCGTACCACGATGGAACCGCGGCCCGACGAGGCACGTTATGGACTCGATCCACCCGTTTCGGGGGGGTCGGCTCCCCCGCCGATTCGTTTACCGACATAATGCTGCCGTGGCCACAGCATCCGCCGTTCATTCCGGCACGTCTCCGACGCCCTACGCGCACGCCACGGGCACCGTAACCCGTCCCAACATGGTGTCCGTGGGGACCATCGTCTGGCTCTCCAGCGAACTGATGTTCTTCGCGGGTCTCTTCGCGATGTACTTCACGATTCGCCAGGTCCGCCCCGATCTGTGGGCCGAGCACACGCCGACGCTGAACGTGCCGTTTGCGGCCGCCAACACCTTGATCCTGGTGATCTCCTCGGTGTGGTGTCAGCTCGGGGTCCACCAGGCCGAGCACGGCAAGGCCTTCCGGTCCGGGAGCCTGCTCAACGTCGGCAGCTGGGGCATGCGCGAGTGGTACGTCCTGACCTACATCTTCGGCGCGATCTTCATCGCCGGCCAGGTCTACGAATACGCCCACCTCGTCCACGACGGCATCACGCTCGCCTCGGACGGCTACGGCTCTGTCTTCTACCTGACGACCGGCTTCCACGGCATGCACGTCACTGGCGGCCTGATCGCGTTCCTGCTGATCATCGCCCGCACCTTCACAACCAGGCACTACAGCCACGCCCAGGCCACGGGCGCGGTTGTGACGTCGTACTACTGGCACTTCGTCGACGTGGTGTGGATCGCGCTGTTCGCGACGATCTACCTGCTCAAGTGATCACCCGCGCAACAGAAAAGAGACCGAAGTGAACGCACTCGCCGCACGGCGACGGCACCCGGCCGCGATCTTCCTGCTTTTGTTGTTGGGACTGATCCTGACCGGTGGGGCGTATGCCGCCCTCGCCCCCAAGCCCGCCATCGCCGCCGAGGCGTCGGCCGGGCAGGTCAAGGAAGGCCAAGAGCTGTTCAAGACCAATTGCGCCACCTGCCACGGCGCCAACGCGCTGGGCACGAACGTCGGACCCAATCTCGCCGGCGTGGGTGCGGCCGCGGTCGACTTCCAGATGGGCACCGGGCGGATGCCGATGGCCGAACCGGGTGTCCAAGCCCCGCGTGGGAAGGAAGTCCAGTTCTCGGAGGAGCAGATCGCGGCCATCGGCGCGTTCGTCGCCTCCCTCGCCCCCGGCCCCGCGGTGCCGGCCGAGGAGTACACCACCGGCGCTGGCGGCGACCCGGGCAAGGGTGGCGAGATCTTCCGCACCAACTGCTCGATGTGTCACAACTCCGCTGGTGCTGGTGGGGCGCTGACCCGCGGCAAATACGCCCCCAAGCTGACCGGTGTCGAGGGCAAGCACATCTATGAGGCGTTGCTTACCGGCCCGCAGAGCATGCCGGTGTTCAACGACGACAACATCTCGCCCGAATCCAAGAACGACCTGATCGCCTACCTGAAGGCGATGGAGGCGGAAGGCAACCCCGGCGGTATGGCGCTCGGCAGCCTCGGTCCCGTGCCGGAGGGCCTCGTGGCCTGGGTGTTCGGCCTCGGGGTCCTCGTGGGCGCTGCGTACTGGCTCGGGCAGAAGGGAGCCTGACCGATGAGCAGCGACACCGACGCCACCCCACGAGGTGGATCCACGGCATACGGTGCCGACGACTTCGCCGCCGAGGAGTCCTCGGCGACCGCCGTCCGCCTCGATGACGGTCACCACGTCGTCGGCGACGGAGCGTTGCCGGCCCATTTCGAGAACCCCGGCCTCCCACCGCACGTCGAGCGGATGGCGGACACGAGCGAGAAGGCCGCCAAGCGTGCCGAGCGGCAGGTCGCCGGCCTGTTCACTCTCTCCATCCTCGGCACGATCCTGTTTCTCGTCGCCTACTTCGCCTTCGACACCGCGCACCGCAGCTGGGTGCCGGGCCTGGGTAACGTCTCCACGACCAACCTGCTCTTCGGAATCGGCCTCGGCTTGGCCCTCCTCGGTATCGGCCTCGGCGCTGTGCACTGGGCCAAGACCCTCATGCCCGACGCCGAGGTCGTCGAGGAGCGCCACCCGCTGCGCTCGAGCGACGCCGCCCGCGAGGACTTCGTCGGCATCATGCGCGACGGGGGCGAGAAGGCCCAGCTCTTCCGCCGGCCGCTGATCAAGGCCACCCTCGGCGGCGCTCTCGGGCTGTTCTCCCTGCCGCTGCTCGTGCAGCTGGTCGGCAGCCTCGGCCCGCTGCCGAAGAACCACCTCTCGCTGACCATGTGGAACGGCGAGCCCGACGGGCACGGCGGCTACACCCCATACGACAAGCGTCCCCGGCTGGTCACCGACCCCGAGGCGATGCCGATCAAGGCCGAGCACGTCACGATCGGCTCGGTCTACCACGTGCTCCCCGAGGGCCTGCTCACCAACGAGGAACTCGGTGTCGAGGGTCTCGAGCACGGCCAGCTCGAGGAGAAGGGCAAGGCCGTGGTCCTGCTCCTGCGCCTCGACCCCAAGGACTTCAAGCCGACCGAGCGGGGCCAGAAGGCGCTGTCGTGGGGCTATCAGGGCATCGTGGCCTACTCCAAGATCTGCACCCACGTCGGCTGCCCCGTCGGCCTTTACGAGCGCACGACACACCACCTGCTGTGCCCGTGCCACCAGTCGACCTTCGACGTGACCGATGACTGCCACGTCATCTTCGGCCCCGCCAAGCGTCCCCTGCCGCAGCTGAAGATCGACGTGGACGACGAGGGCTACCTTATTGCTGCCGAACCGTTCCACGAGGCGGTCGGCCCGAGCTTCTGGGAGCGTGGATGAGCACCAACGCGTACGACCGCCCGGCCGAGGCGCTGCGCAGCGGCGACAAGCCCGTGACCGCGCCCCCGTCCGCGGGCGCCAAGAAGCTCGGAGGCGTGGCCGGGTGGGTCGATGACCGCCTCGGCCCGGCCAAGGGCGTCAACTACCTGATGAAGAAGGTCTTCCCCGACCACTGGTCCTTCATGCTCGGCGAGATCGCGATGTACTCGATGATCGTCTGCCTGCTGACCGGTGTGTTCCTGACCTTCTGGTTCATTCCCAGCGCCGGCCACACCACATACGACGGGTCGTATGTGCCGCTGCAGGGCGTCGGCATGTCGGAGGCCTACGCCTCCTCCCTGAAGATCAGCTTCGACATCAAGGGCGGCCTGCTGATCCGGCAGATGCACCACTGGGCCGCGCTGATGTTCATCGTCGCGCTCTCGGCGCACATGCTGCGGGTCTTCTTCACCGGCGCCTTCCGCAGGCCGCGTGAACTCAACTGGGTCATCGGCTGCATCCTGTCGATGCTCGCCCTGGTCGAGGGCTTCGCCGGCTACTCCCTCCCCGACGACCTGCTCTCCGGCACCGGTCTGCGGGCGGCGGAAGGCTTCATGCAGTCCGCACCGATCATCGGGTCCTACCTGGCCTATATGGTCTTCGACGGGCCCTTCCCCGGTGAGGCGATCATCCCCCGCCTGTACGGCGTCCACGTGCTCCTGCTGCCGGCCATCCTGGTCGGGTTGTTCACCGCGCACATTGTCATGGTGGCGGTGCAGAAGCACACCCAATACCCCGGGCCAGGCCGGACCAACTCCAACGTGGTCGGGTTCCCGGTCATGCCGGTGTATGCCGCGAAGGCCGGCGGTTTCTTCTTCATCGTCTTCGGGTTCATCGCGGTGCTGTCCGCGCTCGTTCAGATCAACGCGATCTGGGTCTACGGGCCATACGACACCTCGGCCGTGACCGCCGGCGCCCAGCCGGACTGGTACATGGGCTTCGCCGACGGCGCGCTGCGGCTCCTCCCGGGCTGGCTGGAGTTCCACGCCTTCGGCTACACCTTGAGCCTCAACGTCGCCATCGGCGCCCTGATGCTGATCCCGATCATGTACGGCATCATGGCCGCCTACCCGTTCATCGAGGCCTGGGTCACCGGCGACAAGCGCGAGCACCACCTGCTCGACCGCCCGCGCAACCAGCCGACCCGCACCGCCCTCGGTGTCGCCGCGTTGACCTTCTACGGCGTGCTGATGTTCGCCGCGGCCAACGACATCATGGCGATCAAGCTGCACATGTCGATCAACGACATCACCTACTTCTTCCGGACGGCGGCCTTCGTCCTGCCGGTCATCGCGTTCTGGGCCACGCGGCGCGTCTGCCTGAGCCTGCAGCGCGCCGACCGCAACAAGGTGCTGCACGGCCGGGAGACCGGGCGCATCGTGCGGACCGCGGACGGGCAGTTCTTCGAGGCCCACGAGCCGCTCGACCCCTACACCCGGTGGAAGCTCGTCGGCTTCGAGGGCCAGCAGCCGCTGGAGCTCACGTCCGGTGTCGACGCCCACGGGGTGGCCGCACCGTCCAACGGCAAGTGGCGCACCCGCCTGAGCCGCTTCTACTTCCAGGACGTCGTCCAGCCGGTGACGCCCGCGGAACTGGAGGCCGCCCACCACGACGGGCACGCCACGGAGCACCTCGAAGCGGGCGAGACCACCAAGGCGCTGCACTGATCCGACGCCTCCTGACGCCGCTCCTGGCGTCGCCACTGCTGACCCTGGCCGCGAGCCCCGTGCTCGCGGCCAGGGCCGTTTCTCAGCCCCAGCCGAGGTCGTGCAGGTGGGCGTCGTCGATGCCGAAGTGGTGGGCGATCTCGTGCACGACGGTGATCTCGATCTCGTCGAGCAACTCCTCGCGCGAGTCGCACATGCGCGTCAGCGGGCCGCGAAACAGCACGATGCGATCGGGCAGGTTGAAGGTACCCCAGCCGCTGTTGCGCTCGGTCAGCGCCATCCCGTCGTAGATGCCGAGCAGGTCGTCCGGTTGATCGGCCGGCGGCTCGTCCTCGACGAAGAACGCGACATTGTCGAGCAGGTCCATCAGTTCGGCCGGCACGCTGTCGAGGGCGTCGCCGACGGCCAGCTCGAACTCTTCGGGGCTCATCGCGATCATGATCAGCAGGGTTCGGTATGCGGTGGAGCCGGGCGCCCCGGCCCGGCGCCTTGGAGTGCGGCCACCAGGTCGGTCAGCCGGCTGCGCAGCTGCGTCAGGTCGTCCTCGGCGGGCAGGAGCGCGCCCCAGTCCTGCTCGATCTCGACGAAGGTCGCCTTGACGTGCGCCTGGGCCCGCTCCCCCTTCGCCGTCAGCACGAGGATGCGGGCGCGATGGTCGTCGGGATCGGGCTCGGTGCGCAGGTAGCCATTGCGCTCCAAATGGGCGATCTGCTGGCTGATGGCCTGCTTGCTGACATCGGTCATGGCGACGATCTGGCTGGCGCGCCGCGGCCCCGCCCCCAGGTGGCGCAGCACATTGCGTGAGTGGGCCAGGGACAGCGCGCAGAACGGCGAGGTGGCCAGCCGGGCGTCGAACTCGGCGACGAAAGCCGCCTCCAGCCGCCCGAGCAGCGCCACGAGCGGCACCCGCTCCTCCCCGCGCGCCGGCGCGCACGAGCCGGGAAGCGCGCAGTCCGGGGAAGGGTTGGCCATGTCCACCAGCATACTGGAATAGTCAAGCGACTTGACAGTGTGGGATCGTGGTGTCATATTGGTCAAGCACTTGACTTTTCCGCATCGCTTCAGGAGACATCATGAACGTCCTGGTCCTGCTCGGCAGCCTGCGTCCCGAATCCACCAACCGCCAACTCGCGAACGCGGCCCTCGCGCACCTCCCGGAGTCGGCGCGCGCCCACGTCAGCACGCTGCCGGCGGGCCTGTCCTTCTATGACGAGAGCCTGGACACCGACGAGCGGCGCCCCGGGCTCGTCGATGCCTTCCGGGCCGAGGTCGCCGCGGCGGACGCAATCATCGTCGTCACGCCGGAATACAACGGCTCGGTTTCCGGTGTCGTGAAGAACGCCCTGGATTGGGCCTCGCGCCCCCGGGGCGCCGCTCCGATCGCCGGGATCCCCGCTCTAGTCCTGGCGGCGTCCGGCTCCCCGCGCGGCGCGCAGTGGGCCCGAGAGGCCGCCGTGCGCGTCCTGCAGATCGCCGGCGCCGCTCCCCTGGCCGAGACGCTCGGTGTTGCGTCGTCCTATGCCGCGTTCGGCGCCGGCGACGCGCTCCTGGACCCCGCCGTGGACGAGCGACTCGCCGCCGTCATCGGCCAACTCCTCGACGCGGCACGCACCCCCGCCGCCGCTTGACGCCCTCCAGGACCCAGCTCAGTTGGCGTGGGCGCCCTTGAAGTACTCGAAGGTCCAGCCGACGAGGGCGAAAAGGCCGAAGAAGGCGCCGATGGCGAACATCCACCAGCCGACGGCCAGGCCCATGAACATCAAGGATGCGGTCAGGGCGAGCCAGAGCGGCCACCAGGAATAGGGCGAGAACGAGCCGTACTCGCCCTCGAACTCCCGGATCTCACCCTCGGGGTTGTCGTCGGGCCGGTAACCGATGCGCTTGCCGGTCAGCCAGAAGTAGAAGGCGACCATGAAGCCCAGGCCGCCGCTGAGGAACAGCGCGGGGGCCCCGACGAGTTCCTGCCAGTCGGTGACGATGCCGTAGATCAGGCCCATGACGGTGGCAAAGATCCCGACGACCAAGAAGACGATGGCTTCGACCTTCATACAGGCATCAGGCCTTTCCGGCGGTCAGGGCGTCGGCCGCGTTGGCGCGGCGCAACGAAGCGGGGGCGCCTTCGGGGTGGTTCAGGTCGAAGGCCGGACGCTCGGAGCGGATGCGCGGGATGGAGTTGAAGTTGTGCCGCGGCGGCGGGCAGGACGTCGCCCACTCCAGTGAGGCGCCGTAGCCCCACGGGTCGTCGGTGTCGACAAGCGGGGCGTACTTCCAGGTCTTCCACACGTTGTACATGAACGGCAGCATCGAGGCGCCCAGGATGAACGCGCCGACGGTGGAGACCTGGTTGGCGAGCGTGAAGCCGTCCTCGGGGAGGTAGTCGGCGTACCGGCGCGGCATACCGTCCACGCCCACCCAGTGCTGGATGAGGAAGGTGGTGTGGAAGCCGATGAACAGCAGCACGAAGTGAATCTTGCCGAGCGTTTCGTCGAGCATGCGACCGGTGAACTTCGGCCACCAGAAATAGAAGCCGGCGAACATGGCGAAGACGACGGTGCCGAAGACGACGTAGTGGAAGTGCGCGACCACGAAGTAGGAGTCGGACAGGCTGAAGTCGAGCGCCGGGCTGGCCAGGATAACCCCCGTCAGGCCACCGAAGAGGAAGGTCACGAGGAAGCCGATCGCCCAGATCATCGGCGTGGAGAAGACCAGGTGGCCACCCCACATCGTGCCGATCCAGTTGAAGAACTTCACGCCGGTCGGCACTGCGATCGCCATCGTCATGATGGCGAAGAAGGGCAGCAGCACTTGGCCGGTGACGTACATGTGGTGCGCCCAGACGCTGACCGACAAGGCGGCGATGGCGATGGTGGCGAAGATCAGGGTCTTGTACCCGAAGATCGGCTTGCGCGAGAAGACCGGCAGCACCTCGGAGATGATCCCGAAGAACGGCAGCGCGATGACGTAGACCTCGGGGTGGCCAAAGAACCAGAACAGGTGCTGCCACAGGATCGGGCCCCCGTTGGCGGGGTCGAAGATCGTGGCCCCGAAGCGACGGTCGGCACCGAGCGCGAAGAGCGCAGCGGCCAGCGGCGGGAAGATGAGGATGATCAGCAGCGAGGTGATCAGGATGGTCCACGTGAAGATGGGCATCCGGAACATCGTCATGCCGGGGGCACGCATGCACACGATCGTCGTGATGAAGTTGACGCCACCCAGGATGGTTCCGAAACCACCCATGGCCAGGCCGAAGACCCACAGGTCACCGCCGACGCCGGGGCTGAAGACGGAGTTCGACAACGGTGCGTAGGCGAACCAGCCGAAAGCAGCCGCACCCATCGGGGTGAGGAAGCCGAAGGCCGCGATCAGGCCGCCGAAGAAGTAGAGCCAGAAGGCGAACATGTTCAGGCGCGGGAACGCCACATCGGGGGCGCCGATCTGCAGCGGCACCAGTGCGTTGGCGAAGCCGGCGAACAGGGGTGTCGCGAAGAGCAACAACATGATCGTGCCGTGCATCGTGAACAGCTGGTTGAACTGCTGCTTGTCATCGACGATCTGGATGCCCGGCTCGAAGAGCTCCAGGCGGATGATCAACGCCATCAGGCCGCCGATGAGGAACCAGGCGAAGGAGGCGATGAAGTAGAGATTGCCGATGACCTTGTGGTCGGTGGTCGTGACCCACTTGACGAAGGTCGTGCCCGGGGCGAGGCGCTTGTGCTCGACGCGCTCGGCCGTGCGGAGCATCGTCCCGTCGTTCGTGATGCTGCTCATGGTCAGTTGCTCCCCGTCGTGAGCTTGTCCTTGTCCTGCTCGATGATCGGCTCACGCAGCACGCTCGCCGGCAGCAGACCCTCGTTGCCCTGGGCCTTCAGATCGTTGATGTGTTTGTCGTATTCGGCCTGCGAGACGACCTTGAGGTTGAAGAGCATCTCCGAGTGGTAGGCGCCGCACAACTCGGCGCACTTGCCGGCGAAGGTGCCCTCACGGGTCGGCACGACCTGCAAGGTGTTGACGCGACCGGGGATCAAGTCGAGCTTCTGCAGGAAGGCCGGCACCCAGAAGGAGTGGATGACGTCATTGGCGACGAGCTGGAACTCGATGCGCTTGCCCACGGGCACATAGAGCGAAGGCAGCGTCTCCTCGACCCCGGGCTTGCCCGTCAACTGGGCCTGGGTGCCGGACTCGTGGGCATTGCCCTCGAGGTAGTTGAAGTCCCAGCTCCACTGCTTGCCGATGACCTGGATGGTGACGTCCGGCGTCTGCTTGGTGTCCGTCAGCTCCCGCTCGTCGCGGTCGGTGTAGTAGAACAGCACGCCGATCATCATGATCGGGACGACCGTGTAGAGGATCTCCAGCGGGATGTTGTACTTCAGCTGCGGCGGAAGGGGCGGGTCGTCCTTCTTGCGCTTGTAGGCCACGACGCACCACGCGGTCAGCCCCCACACCAGGACGCCGACGGCCAGCGCGGCGATCCACGAACCGATCCAGAGGCTGCGGACGCGCTCGGCGCCCTCGGTGGCGCCCTGCGGAAGATAGCCGTCCTGGACCCTGCCCTGGGCGCCGGCCAGGCCGCATCCCCCAAGGCTGAGGACGGCAGCCGTCAACGCCAGGCCGAGTCCGGCGCGGGAGCGTCGGCGGGTGACGGTGTCAGACAGTCGCAACGGGCACCTCTTCGGATCGACATGCGGTCACTTTTGTGCAGCGGGCACCCGCTGGCAGCGACGTGCTTGGCAGTAAAGGTACCGCAGGCTCAAAGCCGCGCAACGAAGGGGTCGGCTAAGTTATCGAAGCGTGGCCGCTTTCCCCGCTCAGCGGGCCTTTCTCGACGCGGCAAGCGGGCCGCTGCACCCCCTCGCCGCGCAGACGATGACGGCCGCCGTGGACGCCGGCTGGGCCGACCCGCGCCGCCTGTACCGCGAAGGACGCCAGGCGGCCGCG
>NZ_HG764815.1:1124082-1133612 GCF_001050535.1 Nostocoides australiense Ben110
GCGCTGGCCGCGACGGGACTGACGGCGTTGACGGGCGCGACGCAGCCGCGCCCGGGGGCCCTGGCCGCGATCTGGCGCGAGCACGCCGAACGCCTCGGGCTCGAGGTGGCGGTCGATGTCACCGGCGACGTCCCCGACCCGGAGGTGCGGCTGGCTCTGCGGGACGCAACCCGCGAAGCGCTGACCAACGTCCAGCGGCACTCCGGACAGCGCATGGCCGTGCTGCACGGCATACTCACCCCCACCCGTGCCACGGTGACCGTGACCGATCCCGGGCGAGGGTTCCACGTCTCCGAGACGGGCCATAGGGCCGGCATCGCCACCAGCATCGTCGCCCGGATGCGGGCCGTCGGTGGCCACGCCCACGTGCGCAGCACGCCCCAGCACGGCACCGAGGTCCGGCTCGACTGGTCGGCCGCGGGCCCCACCGCCGCCTCCCAAGCCTGGCAGCTCGGCCTGTTCGCCCCGATCATGGTGGTCGGCGCAATCGCCTTCCTGCTCAACGTCTTTCTCGCCATCGACCAGTGGCGACTGAGCCCCGCTATCAGCCTGACGGTGGCCGCCACCGTCGTCCTCGCCGGGCTGACGGTCGCCACCACCCTGCTCACCCCGAGCGACTGGAACTGGGTGCCCCTTGCCGTCCTCGCGGTGGTCACGATCGCCGCGCTCGCCGGCACGATCCCGCAGGGGGCGCCGGAGTCGTGGCGCTACTGGTTCCTGGGCGCGCTCACCCCGGCTGTGGGCGCGATGGCCTTCCGGTTCCGGCCCTGGGCCGGGCTGGCGTTGGCCGGCGCGGCGACGCTGGTCTGCATGGTGGCAGACGCTCTGGCCGGCCGCAGCTTCTGGCAGTGCCTGGTCGGTCCCGTCCCGGTGCTGATCACCACCGCTGCCGCCGGCCAGTTGGTGCGGACGGCGTTCGATTCGGCGTATGTCCGCACGGCGGAGGCGATGGCCGAGGACATCCAGGCACGTCTGGCGACGGCGGTGAGCGAGGAGCGTGCGCTCGAGGACGACCGTCGCACCGAGGCGCTGCAGGCGAGCATCGGTTCGGCTCTGCAGCTCATCGCCGGCGGCGGCCGGCTGACCCCGGCGCTGCGGGATCAACTGGCCGACCTGGAGGCGGCCGCCCGCGACCAACTGGCCGCACCCGACCTGGTGGACCCGGCGCTCGCCGCCACTCTGGCGCGGGCGCGAGCGCGCGGCATACGCATCGATGTCGTCGACACCAGCCCCACCGACGCGGTGACGGGCGGCGACGAGAGTCTCGACCTGTGCCGGCGCCTGGTCGCCGACCTCGTCGAGGGAGTGCCGCCCCACACGCGGGTGCGCATCAACTGGCACGCCGGCAGCGGCGGCGCGGGGGCGACCTTCAGCGCCGCCACGCGCGATCTCCTCGACAAGACGCCGAACCTCGCTCAGGCGTTGGCCGACCTCGGCGGCCGGCAGGCCCGGGTCAGCACCGACAGCGACAGCATCCTGATCCGCTGCGAGACGCCCGCCCAACAGGCGCGTCCGCGGGAACGGTCGCTAGCAACCGTTCCCACGGACGCGAGGTACCGGGGCAGACACGCCAGGCTCAGATGAGGCCGAGCTCCTTGACGGCCTCGCGCTCCTCGGCCAGCTCGGCCACGGAGGCGTCGATCTTGCCGCGGGAGAAGTCGTCGATGTCTAGGCCCTGCACGATCGACCACTCGCCGTTGGCAACCGTCACGGGGAAGGAGGAGATGAGCCCCTCGGCCACACCATAGGAGCCGTCGGACACCACGGACATCGACACCCAGTCGCCCTCAGGCGTGCCCTGCAGCCACGTGCGGGCGTGGTCGATCGTGGCCGACGCCGCGGACGCCGCGGAGGAGGACCCGCGCGCCTCGATGATGGCCGCGCCGCGCTTGGCGACGGTCGGGATGAAGGTGTTGGCCAGCCAGTCCTGGTCGCCGACGGCCTCGGCCGCGTTGCGCCCGGAGACCTCGGCGTGGAACAGGTCGGGGTACTGCGTCGCCGAGTGGTTGCCCCAGATCGTCATCTTTGTGATCTCGGTGACCGGCACGCCGAGCTTGGCGGCGAGCTGGGAGATGGCGCGGTTGTGGTCGAGCCGCGTCAGGGCCGAGAACCGCGACTGGGGGATGTCCGGCGCGTTCGACATCGCGATGAGCGCGTTGGTGTTGGCCGGGTTTCCGGTGACGGTCACGCGAATGTCTTCTGCCGCAACCTCATTGAGCGCCTTGCCCTGCGGGGCGAAGATGCCGCCGTTGGCCTCGAGCAGGTCGCCGCGCTCCATGCCCGGGCCGCGCGGGCGGGCGCCGACGAGGAGGGCGAGGTTGACCCCGTCGAAGACCTTCGTCGCGTCGTCGCCGATCTCGACGCCGGCGAGGGTCGGGAAGGCGCAGTCGTCGAGTTCCATGACGACCCCCTCGAGCGCCTTCAGCGCGGGGGTGATCTCCAACAGGCGCAGTTCGATCGGGGTGTCCGGGCCGAGCAGCGCGCCGCTGGCGAGACGGAACAGGAGGCTGTAGCCGATCTGGCCGGCGGCGCCGGTGACGGCGACCTTGACGGGAGTACTCACAGTGCTTCTCAACCTTTTCGAGTCGACGACGGGAGTATGCAGCGCAGCCCTGCCGCACCGCATACCGGATGCTCCGACTCTAGTCGCGTGCTCCTTCGATTCGCAGCGTGGGTCATGCCGTCCCGCGGGAAGGCGCAGCAACGACGGTCGGCTGGCGTCATGCCTGCTTCCCGGGGCGGATTTCTTGGCCACAGCGGAGGCGAGGACCAGCCAGGATGCAGACGACCGCACGCTCGCGGACAGGCACGGCCTCGTTAGTTGTCGACTCCGTGGCGATAGCCCGCGGCCTCTGCGGCTTCGGCCGTGGCAAATCGAGCATCTGCCACGGTGGCGTCGTAGTACGAACAGCCCGGTTCGTGGAAGATGCCGCCAAAAGCGGATGTGGCCTTGATGGGCAAGGCCACCAGATCGGGATCCACGGCCGTCTCGACCGCGACCGATGTCTCGCCCGGGGGTCGTACTTCCTGCGCACCCCCGGAGCCTGCTTGCTCCTTCGACTCATCGAAACCTTCCCCGAATTTGGTCTGGACCACCTTGACAGCGTGGTCCAGGAGTCGTTCGGAAAAGCCGAAGAGGAGGGCCACTAGCGCCGTCGTCGGATTCATCGACGGCGCCGACCAGACGACGCCGGAGACGGCCGAGCCCATGAGGCCCCAATTGCCGGCGATGTCGACGAGTAAGACACCGGCGAGGCCGCTGAGCGCTCCGACCAACGGGGTGAGAATCAGGAATTGCCAGTCGAAGTTGTCGTCCTGGGCTGAGCCCCGGCCTCGGAAGAACCGCAGCAGACGGCTGATGAGCC
This sequence comes from Nostocoides australiense Ben110, assembly GCF_001050535.1. Lineage (GTDB taxonomy): Bacteria > Actinomycetota > Actinomycetes > Actinomycetales > Dermatophilaceae > Nostocoides_A > Nostocoides_A australiense. The sequence continues at coordinate 1,127,448 of NZ_HG764815.1, forward strand.
CGCCGGCGGCTCCCATGAGGGCCGGACCTGGGTTGCCCAAGACGGTCACGAAGAGCAGCAGGAACGCGCTGAGCACGTACGCCAGCCACGTCACTTTGCGCAGCGTCTTGAGCGCCTGCCGATCCTGGTCTAGGCCAAGGTCCTCGACGACGTCGATGGCCTGATCCAACCATCCCCGCAACTCGGCGGGAGAGCGCCCCTTCTTTAGCAATTCCTCGGACAGCCAGGCGTGCGACGCCGGGAGTCGATGGGAGTAGGCCGCGGCCATGGCGGGCAGCTGCGCGTCGTCTTGTGCGCGTTCGCGCTCGGACTTCTTCCGGGCGCTGTAGACCTGGAACATCAGTGGGTACAGTTTCTCCGGCGAGACCTTCTGCTCTCCAAGGTCCGCCAACTGACCGGAGAGGACAGCCATCACTGGCCGGTAGAGGTAGAACTGCAGAGCCGCCCGCACCAGCACCACGAACGTCCCCAGAGACACCACGGCCAGCAGGAAGGTCCGCACACGCTCGTCCTCACCGCCTTGGCTTACTTGCCAAAAGCGTTCCCACCAATTCATCAGGGCCGCTAACACGAAACCCACCCGCTTTCCCGATCGCCAGCACCGAAATCACTCGGGTTGTCTGGAGAATGGCACGACCCACGTCGGCGCGCAGCCGAATGTGGAAATAGTCCTCCCAATGGATGACGCTCCCCTCACTGCAACTTGAGGCGGCGATGCTGGGGCGAACCCGGAACGGGGCCTGGGGGTTAGTGCCAGATCGGGTGTGGTGCGCAAACACCCGTGACCTGCTCGGCCCCCCCAAGACGGCAGCTATCGGCTGGGGGCAGGACCAGACAAGCGTCAATCACCGAAAGCAAGCGGCCCCCCGTCACTCGGGGGACCGCTGGCTATTTGGGTTGACCGGGCGGCGCCGGTCACCGCACCGGATCAGGTGCGCGGGTTGCCGTCGACCTTGTCGGCGGCCTTGTCGACCAGGCCCTCGTTGTCGGCCATGCGGCGCTCGCCGCCGGTCTCGACGACGTCACCGTCGCGGTCGGGGTCGACAGCGTCCTTGGCCTTCTGCCACAGGCTGCGGTCGTCGCCGTCACGGTCGCGGTCGTAGTCGCGGTTGAGGTCACCGACGCGGTTGCCGTCGACGTCCACGCCGTCACCCTCGACCTCGATGTGCTCCTTGGCGACGGTCTCGGTCACGTCGTGCTGCTCGGTGACGACGTCCTTGTTGATGGCGACGTTCTCAACCGCCACGGTCTCCTTGGTGACGACCGGGCGCTCTTCGCGCAGGACGACCTCTTCGACCTGCTCGCCCTCGTCGCCGATGATGCCGGCGGCGCGGGCGTCGCCCTCGACGGGGGTCCGCTCGACGGAGAGGACTTCCTTCTGCACCGGCACGGTGACGTGCTGCTCTTCGGTGGTGACGTACTTGCGCAGCCGCACGCGGCCACCCTCGACCTGCTCCTTGCCGACGTTGAGGCGCTCCTCGGAGCGGGTCATCGACAGGTCGCGGTCACGGTCGACGTCGAGGCCACGATCGCGGTCGACATCGACGTCCACGCCACGGCGGTTCACGTCGACGTCCACGTCGCGGTCGACGTCCACGTCGCGGCGGGTGCCGGCCAGGGCGACGTCGTCGTCGGTCGCGTCGAAGCTGCGGCCGTCCCAGTCGTTGTAGTCGGTGCGCGAGTAGTAGGAGTAGAGCTGCTCCTCCTCAGCGGGGCTGAGGTGCTGGTCGTCCTCGACGCGCGGGGCGTCCTTGACCATGTCCTTGCTGTAGGGGACCCGCAGGCCGCCGTCCGCGTCATACGACGCCTCGGAGAGGGGCACGAGGCTCTGCGCGGTGCCGAACCACCCGGTCGAGACACTCACCCACGAGGGGTCACCGGTGGCGTCATCGAGGTAAACCTGGCCCACGCCGCCGATCTTGTCGCCGTCGGCGTCGTAGACGTCACTGCCGAGGATGGAGGCAACGTTGTCACGGTTGATCATGCGATCTCCTTGAAGCATCCGGCAGGGGCTGCCGGGAACCTTTGCGCCCGGTGGTTGCCGGGCGTCCACATCGATGACAGCAGACGGCAAAACCGTTGTGGGAGATAATGATCAGGCAACTTCAATTTCACCCCTTGGGGTGAGGTGCGATCCGCAAAACACTCGAAATGCTCAAGAGCGCAAGGCCCGCATTAGCCTGCGCGCGTGGTAATAGTCGCGTTCGCCTGGGCCCTCCTCGCCTCCGGCGCATTGGTCCTCGCCGCCCGCGGCGGCTGGCTCGGCCCGGACGCTGGCGTCGGCACCGGCTTCTGCGAGGCGGCCCGCGACTGCTGGATGGCGCAGCCGGCGAATACCGTGAGCAACACCGGCTTCGTGCTTGCCGGGCTGGCGATCGCCTGGCATGCCTCACGCCCCGCGCGCGATGCCGAGCGGGCGCGCGGCGAGGGTATGCCGCGGGGCCTGGCGGCGGCATTCGCGCTGCTTGTCGTGACGCTGGGTCCGGGCAGCGCGGCGATGCATGCGACACAGTCGCGGATCGGCGGCGATCTGGACCTGACGAGCATGTTCCTCGTCTCGTCCTTCGCTGTGTCGTATGCCGTCGCTCGCCTGCTGCGGTGCCCGGACCTGTCCTCCTTCGCCCGGATCTTCCTCGCTGCGCTGCTCGCGCAGGAGATCGCCTATTTCCGCGGCGGGGGAGTGCCGTTGTTCATGCATTCGGGGAATGCGGCCTTCGCCGCAACACTCGCCGTCGCCATCGGCGTCGAGGTGGCCCTGGATCGCCGCGCCGCAGAAGGCCGTATGCCGCGCCTCCACCGCCGCTGGATGCTCGCCGCGGGCGGCTCGCTCGCGCTCGCGTTCGCGATCTGGACGCAGGCCAAGACCGGCAGCCGGTGGTGCCACCCGCACTCGCTGCTGCAGGGCCACGCGCTCTGGCACCTGCTGTGCGCCGTCGCGGCCCACGCGCTCTATCGGGCGTATGCCGGCGCCGCTCGGCGATAGGTCATGCACCTATGTCAGCGGCGACCGGGAGCCGATCGACGGCGAGAACACCGCCGTCGCCTGGTTCGACCTCGATGCCCTGCCCCCGCTGCGGGCCAGTTCACACGAGCGGATAGCCCGGGCGGTGGCCTTCGACGGCGCCCCCTGATTCGCGCGTTACCTCCGTCTTGCGTGCGACCAGCCGATGGGTAAGCCCGGGGTTCTGGATGCGACAGTCGTCATCACGAGGGACACGGGGCACCGCCGGATCAGTTGCGGCATCGACCGGCCGGGTCCACGAAGGTGTCGGCGTTCACCCTGCTGAAAGTCACGGGTGCCCGGCCCGGCGCAGCGACGGTGATGTCAGCCGCCGCCTTGGCGCCGAGGCCGAAGCGTGCCACCTGCTGGCTCCCGGCGCCGAATCCGGTGGCCGCGACGACCTCCTGTCGGCCCAGGAGGCTCGTTGCGTCGCCCGCGAGTCCGGGAGGGTATGCGGAGACGACGGTCCCGGCACGGCTGGCCACCGAAACCCAATGCCCGCCAGCGCCTCTCACCTCCCACAGGCGCGACGAGCGCTCGGGATACCACTCTGCGAGGAAGAGTTCGAGCCGGCCGTCGTGGTCGGTGTCGACCGTGGCGCCGGTGACCCAATAGGTCGGCTGGCCGGGCGCCTGGACAGGTTCGAGGGGCCGGAAGCGCGGAGCGTCTTCTTGTTCGGTCCGGTTCATCAGGATCACCGGTTTGCCGGCCGAGGCCGCGGACGTGACGATGTCGGGCCGGCCGTCGGCGTCGAGGTCAGCGATCTCGACGTGCGGCGCCTTCGTCGGCAGGCCGGGCGATCCGGCCTCGGCCGTGACGTCCCGAAACGTCAAGGCTCGCCCTGCTGACTTCCCCTCGTTGAGATAGACCCGGACCGGCACCCGCCGGTTGTCGTCGAGGGTGCTGTTGTAGTGCTGTCCCAGAACGAGGTCCACTCGGCCGTCGTTGTTCAGATCGCCCGCCGCCACGCCGGCCACATCGTCCTCGTTGCCGTAGACCGGCCAGGTGAACTCGGGCGCAGTCTCCTCGGTGAACCTGCCGTCGCCATCATTGAGGAAGAGGCGGTTCGATCCGGAGAAGAAGAGGTCCGCCAGTCCATCCCCGGTGAGGTCGACCGCGCTCACGCCCAGCGCGTAGATATCCCGCGGCAGGCCGGCCTGGACGGTGTGGTCGGAGAACCGCAGCCCGCCGTCGTTGTGCAGCAGCACCGACGAGGCCCCGGTCCACTTATCCTCGGAGAGAATCAGGTCCAGCCGTCCGTCGCCGTCGAGGTCCGCCACCCCAAGCGAGCGTCCTCCGCGGGTCGTGTCGAGCACGGTCGCCTGCGTGAATCTGCCACCGTCGTTGCGCATGACCACACTCGGCGCTTCGGCATTCGACTTGGGCCGGGGGTTGCGGCTGAGCACCAGGTCCAGGTCGCCGTCGTCGTCGAGATCCGCGAAGGTCGCGCCGGCGGTACGCCCACGGATCGGCGGGAACGCCTCGTCCACATGGAAACGTGAGGCCGATCCCAGGAGCAGCCGATCGGGCGCCGCTCCCGTTGCACCGCGGAACGAGTATTCGCTGGCGGGACGGTCGGCGAAGCTCCCGACGAAGATGTCCGCATAGCCGTCGCCGTTGACATCGCCGGTCGCCATGGCGTGGACCATCATCCCGGTCAACTCGGCGTCGAGGCCGCTAGTGGCCGTCACATCCTTCAGGCCGAGGGACCCGCGCTCGGCCGGGGCCGACCAGCAGACGGTCAACGCCGACTCCTGGCGCACGGTGGTCGACGTGGTCGGGGAGGCCGAACCGTGCGTGGAACTCGCGGCAGCAGACCGGGCGGCTGGGGTCGAAAGGCTTGTCGCGGAATCTGTTTCGCGCGGTGCGTCAGAGCAGGAGGCCATGGTGATTGCCAGTGCCAGCACGGCTGCCGCCGGGAGCAGGCTGGGTCGTGTCTGGCCGGTCACGGTTCGACCACCGCGAGGACGACCTCACCCCACGGGTTGTCCGTGGTCGGTCCGGCGTTGAGCCCGACGAAGATCCGGCCAGTCGCCTGGTCGACGGCGACGCCGTAACTGCCGCCTGCCACCAGACCCAGTTTGTCCTTGACCAGGGGTTCCAGCTCGACGATCGTCCGGGACGAACGCGTGACCGGGTCGAAGGCCATGAGGGGCGTCTTCTTCTCCCAGGCGAGACCGTGGGCGTCGGGGACGAACACGATCTCGCGCTCGTCGGCCGTGAGCGCCATCGAGGCGACATAGCCTGGCGCGGGCCCGAGGTCCGTCACCGTGCCGTCGCGGTGGATCGCGAAGAAGCGCTCGGGCGCGCGGCTGACGGCATACACGCTCCCGTCCGACGTCGAGCGCGTGCTCGCGCGCATCCAGCCCGCCGGGGCGCTCGCCCCGCTCTCGGCCAGCTCGCCGCCCACGGAGTAGCGCAGCAGCGAGCTGCCCGGCCCCGCGACATTCGCCGTGCCGTCTCTCATCACGGCAATATTGCGAAAGCCGGTGTGGCCTAGGTCATCCGAGCGGTACACGACCTTGCGGGTCGCGGGATCAAAGACGAAGAACGTGCCGACGTCGTTCTTCGTGCCGTCGGTGCGGCCGCGCGGGTCCACCGCCTCGCCGTAGACGAGGGCGCCGTCGCCCGCGAGCGATGGTATGCCGTGCTCCGGCACGGGCACACCGAGGTCGGTGACGGCATACGTCCACGGGTCGAGGGAGAGCAGATGGTCGCCGGTGTAGCCGTTGGCGTAGATCAGGCCGTCCCGGTCGCCCCAGTAGGTGGCGAAGAGGACGGCGTCGCACCCGACGGGGACGAGCTGGGCGTGGATCTTGCCGTAGCCCCAGGCGCCCGGCTGGTGGGGCACGTTGGTCAGCACGTCGGCGATGCGCGTGAGCGATCCCGTGGCCGGGTCGAACACGAAGACGTAGGAGTTGCCGTCGACGCCGTCATGCGTGCCGGCAGCCGAAAGGAACCGGCCGTCCGGCAGCACCACGCCCTGCCCCCACTGGGACCAGAGCTTGAAGTGGCCCTCCGGGCGGGGATAGACGACCGCGCTGACTTGCGGCCGGCCACTGCCCGGCCCGGACACGACGGTCACGCGCCCGGACGGACCCTGAGCCGCGGGGGCCCGGCGGCCTTTGCACGTCGCGCCACCGGTCGGGGCGGCGGGGGGGGGG
>NZ_HG764815.1:1133712-1146174 GCF_001050535.1 Nostocoides australiense Ben110
GCCGACGGGGACGGCTGCGGTGACGGGGCCGCCGGAGCCGCCGGTGCCGCCTGTGGCACGGGCGGGTGCGGCACCTGCGCCGGCGCCTGACGCTTCGGGCGGGTTTTTATCGGTACGCATCGCGAATGTCGCGAGGCGCACCGCTACAAAGTGGCATCGGGCGGAAAAGTTCGTACTGCCCTCCCTAGCCCCAAGCCGGCCGTCTGAAAGCATCTCGCCCGTGACTACGACGTCGTCCTCCTCGCGGGTCGAGCCTGCGACCACGTCAGGGGCGATCGACCGCCGGCTGGTGCTCTCGGCCGCGCTCATGCTCTTCGTCGAGCTGGCCTTGATCCGCTGGCTCGGCGCGAACGTCGTGCACCTGAGCTATTTCTCCAACTTCGTGCTGCTCGGCTCCTTCCTCGGCATCGGCTGCGGCTTCCTGATCAGCAACAAGAAGTGGTCGATCTGGCCGGTCTCGTTGCCGCTCCTGGCGGCCCTCGTCGTCGCCGTGCGCGAGTTCCCGGTGACGATCGAACGACAAGGATCCGATGTCATCTACTTCACCGCGCTGCACGTCTCCGGGCCGCCCGCATGGCAGACCGTCTCAGCGAGGTGCTCGGGGCGGACGGGCGGGTGGTCGCGCATCAGAGCAGCGACGGCGTGCGCCTGCTGCATGCCTATGTCGACGGCACGTCCGAGGCCGCCGACCGGGTCGCCGCGACGGCCGCGGAGTGGGACCAGGGCGACGCGCAGACCGTGGTCACCCCCGACCCCGGCTGGGCCCTGGTCAACCACCTCGCCGGTTGTGGCCCGCACTCGTCGGTGATGCGCGGCTGCGTCGAGCAGGCACCTATACTTGCGGCAGGCACCCCGCGTGGTGGTACCTCACCCAACTCCCCCAGGGCAGGAATGCAGCAAGGGTAAGTGAGCTCTTCCAGGTACGCGGGGTGTCCTTGCCTCCACGCCTGGGGCGACCGGCCCCCGCACCCGGCCCCGCCGATTTCGGCCGCGGCCCCGCCCTCAGGTACCCTCTCCGGCGGAGGATTCGCATAGTGGCCTAGTGCGCACGATTGGAAATCGTGTTGGGGATGAAACCCCTCGCGGGTTCAAATCCCGCATCCTCCGCCAGCCGCATGGCCGAGAAGGGCGAGCCGGATCCCGGCTCGCCCTTTCGCATGTGTCAGCGGCCAGGCAGGCCGTCGACGACATACTCGGCGATGGCGAGACTGGAGGTGGCGGCGGGAGAGGGGGCGTTGCGCACCAAGGTGATCGCGTCCTCCTGCTCGACGACGAAGTCGTCGACGAGCGTGCCGTCCGCGCCGACGGCCTGGGCGCGCACCCCCGCGCCGCCGCGGCATACGTCGGCGCGCGTGATGGTGGGGACGTAGCGGCTGGCCGCCCGCATGTATGCCGCCAACGACAGGCTCCCCCGCATCTCCTCGAAACCGGTGCGCCAGTGCGCCTTCGCCAGTCCCCACATGCCGCGGTATGCGGCCAGCTCACCCAGGTCGCGCAGGCTCGCCGTGGTCCAGCCGTAGCCTTCGCGCGCTAGCGCGAGGACGGCGTTGGGGCCGACCTGGAGTTCCCCGGAGACGCGGCGGGTGAAATGGACACCAAGGAAGGGGTAGCGCGGGTCCGGGACGGGATAGATCATGCCGCGGACGCGCTCCTGCTTTTCCGTTGCGACAGTGAGGTATTCGCCTCGGAAGGGCACGATGTGTGGATCGGGGGCGCCGCCGGCGAGACGGGCCACGCGATCGGACTGCAGACCCGCGCACACGATGAGGCCGTCGAGGCCGTGCCGGGCGCCGGGGACGGCGACCTCGACGCCGCTCGCCCGGGCCCGGATCGCGCGGACCGGAGTCGCCAGGTGGACCGCTCCCCCGGCGGCGCGGACCTCGGCGGCGAGGGCTTCGGCCACCGCGACGTAGTCGGTGATCCCGGTCCGGGGCGAGTGCAGGGCGGCCCGGCCCACGGCATACGGCTCGATCTCGCGGATCTCGGCGGCGTCGATCCGGCGTAGCCCGGGGACCCCGTTCTCGCCGGCGCGACGCGCCAGTTCGTCGAAGCGGCCCAGCTCCTCGTTGTCGAGCGCCACGACGAGCTTGCCGCAGCGGCGATAGGGCAGATCGTGCTCGGCGAGGTAGTCCTCGAGCAGCCCCCGGCCGCGCGTGCACAGGCGGGCCTTGGCGGACCCCGGCGCATAGTAGATGCCCGCATGCACGACCCCGGAGTTGTGGCCCGTCTGGTGCGCGGCGAGGCGATCCTCCTTCTCGTAGACCACCACTCGGATCCCCGGCCGGCGCCTCGTCAGCGCCCGCGCCACGGCCAGCCCGACGATCCCGCCGCCGACCACCCCGACTGTCGCCTCAGCCATCGTCCGCCTCCTTCCACGTCCAGGCTAGAGCCGACATGCCCGGCTACTGTCTCAGGTCGTGCAGACTCCCCATCCTGACGATGTTGCCGATAGCGATGCGACAGGCGGCGATTCCTCGGCGGACGCATCCGCACTGTTGCCCGTCCTGCTGCGGCGTTGGAGTCCCCGCGAGTTCGCGCCCGATCACGTGCTCAGCGAGAGGGCCTGAGCCGAACACTCGAGGTGCCCGACCACTGGGAGGTCGTCACGATGACCGCAGCCGGGGTCGCCGCGCAGACTCCCGCCGTGCGGGAAGCCGTTGCCGCGCAACGCGATGCGAGCATCGCGTGGCCGCGACGCCCCGGGTCACGGCCCGATGCCGGAGCCGGCGGCCCTTAGCAGGGGGGCTCGGCGCCGGCGACCACGGCTGCTCCCCCAGTCGCTGGCGTCGAGCTGGGCCGGCGCCCGTACAACCGGCTCGGGTCACCGGACTGCGCCCCCGCTGGGCGCGGCATACCGGCCGCTGACCTAAGTCATCCACCCCGGGGTGGCGCGAGCGAGAGGGGAGGGCCACGATGGCGGTATGAGCAATGGAGCCTACGCGGCGGCATACGAGCAGAGCATCAGCGACCCGAGCGCCTTCTGGGGCAAGGCGGCCGAGTCGATCGAGTGGATCACGCCGCCGGAGAAGGTGCTCGACGACTCCAACCCGCCGTTCTATCGGTGGTTCGCCGGTGGCACCCTCAACACCTGCTTCAACGCGCTCGACCGGCACGTGCGCGACGGGAGGGGCGGGCAGATCGCACTGTTCTACGACTCGCCCGTGACGGGCTACCGCTCCGAGTACACGTACGGTGAACTGCTGGAACAGGTTTCGCGGTTCGCCGGTGGCCTGCGCAACCTCGGCATCGAGAAGGGCGACCGGGTCGTCATCTATATGCCGATGGTGCCCGAGGCCGTCATCGCCATGCTCGCCTGCGCCCGCCTCGGCGCCATCCACTCAGTCGTGTTCGGTGGGTTCGCGCCGGCCGAGCTGTCGGCCCGGATCGAGGACGCCGCCCCCAAGGTCGTCGTCTCGGCCAGCTGCGGCATCGAGCCCAACCGGACCATTCCCTACAAGCCGATGCTCGACGCCGGCATCGAGCGCTCGACGCACAAGCCCGAGCGGGTCGTCATGCTCCAGCGCCCGCAGGCCGAGGCCGAGATGACCGCCCGCGACATCGACTGGAACGAACTGATGGCGGGCGCCGACCCGGTCGACTGCGTCGAGGTCGCGGCGACCGACCCGCTCTACATCCTCTACACCTCCGGCACGACGGGCCGGCCCAAGGGCATCGTGCGCGACAACGGCGGGCACGCGGTCGCCCTGCGCTGGTCGATGGAGAACGTCTACGACGTCAAGCCGGGCGAGGTGTGGTTCACCGCCTCCGACGTCGGCTGGGTGGTCGGCCACTCCTACATCGTCTACGCCCCGCTGCTCACCGGCGCGACGACGATCCTCTACGAAGGCAAGCCCGTCGGGACCCCCGACGCAGGCGCCTTCTGGCGGATCATCGCCGAATACGGTGCGGTGGCGATGTTCACCGCGCCCACGGCATACCGGGCCATCAAGCGCGACGACCCCAAGGCGGCGCTGCTCGAGGGGCACGACATCTCCCACCTGCGCAATGTCTTCCTCGCCGGCGAGCGCCTCGACCCGGACACCTACCACTGGGCCAACGACGTGCTGCACTGCGAGGTCGTCGACAACTGGTGGCAGACCGAGACCGGCTGGCCGATCGCGGCCAACCTGCGCGGTCTGGACCCGATGCCGATCAAGCCCGGGTCCCCATCGGTGCGAGTGCCGGGGTATGACGTGCAAGTCCTCGACGAGTACGGCCAGGACGCCCCGCGCGGCCAGGACGGCGCCATCGCGATCAAGCTGCCGCTGCCGCCCGGCACGCTGCCCACGCTGTGGCAGGACGACGAGCGGTATGTCACGAGCTATCTGTCGGCCTACCCCGGCTATTACCTCACCGGCGACGGTGGCATGATCGACGAGGACGGCTATGTGTTCGTCATGGGCCGCACCGACGACGTCCTCAATGTCGCCGGCCACCGGCTCTCCACCGGCTCGATCGAGGCCGCCCTCGCCGGGCACTCGGCCGTCGCCGAATGTGCCGTCATCGGGGTGCACGACGACTTCAAGGGCCAGATCCCCCGCGGGCTGGTGGTGCTCAAGGGCGGCTACGACCCCGATCTCGAGGGCGAGAAGATCAAGAAGGAGCTGATCCAGCGGGTTCGTGACGAGGTCGGTGCGGTGGCGTCGCTGAAGCAGGTCGACATCGTCGCCGCCCTGCCCAAGACGCGTTCGGGCAAGATCCTGCGCAAGACGATGCGTGAGATCGCCGACGGCAAGGTGCCCTCGATCCCCGGGACGATCGAGGACGTCGGCGTCCTCGATGCCCTGACCGACACCCTGAAGGCCACTCAGCACTGAGCCGGTCGCCGATCGGGCCGGCTGGTTCCCACCCGCCGAAGCGGCGCCGGGGTGATTACGGTGCCGGGGTGATTACGGGACGGCGACGGTGCGGTTGAGCAGCAGAGAGATATTGCCGCGCCGATCGGTGGCGCGGATGGTCACGGCATACGAGCGGCTCGGCAGCGTGGCGGGGACGGTGTAGCGCCACGACGCCGCCTTCAGGTCGCCCCAGACCACGCCGGGTGACCAGGTCGAGGTCGCCAGGTAGGTCGCAGCCTTCCCGTCGTAGAAGCGGCCGGTGGCGAGGTCCTTGACACGTGCCTCGACGAACGCGATGCCCGATGCGTCCGTGGCCTTGCCGGTGAGGACGATCTGCCCTCCGGTCACCATCGGCCCGGCGTCGATCTTGACGACCGGTCTGACCGTCTCCGCGGCCGGTGCGGGGCCGGGAGCGAAGACGGTCACGCGGGAGCTGACCTGCTCCATGACATAGAGCTTGCCGTCGGGTCCGAACTGCAGCCCGGAGGGCGTCTTGAGCTGCCCGAAACCGAAGCCGTTGCCCTTGCCGATCTTGCCCTTGACGGCGTAGGTCGTGCGGCTGACGACGTCGAGGTACCCCGTGGTGGTGTCGGCGACGACGACCTCGTCGCCCTTGATCGCCACTCCCCAGCCCACGCCGGGCAGCGTGATCGTCCTGATGATCCGCCCGGCCGGCGTGACGACATACATCACGGGTTTGAAGTCGTGGGTGATCCACATATTGCCGTTGTTGGGATCGACGGCGAGGCCGTGTAGCAGGCCGACGCTCGTCAGCCACGTCCGTTCGACCTTCGAGTTCTTCGGGTCGATCACCCGCACCGCACCCGGGCGGCGTTCGAGCGCATAGAGCTTGCCGCCGAAGAACTCCAGGTCACCGACCCACCGGGGGATGTTCGGCCGGCCGACGACGGACGAGAAGTCGAAGGTGTAGCCGACCACGCCCGGAGGTCCTTCGAAGCTCGACACCCAAAGGTCGCGGGTCGCCGGATCGACGGCGACGGCCTTGGGGTAGTTCATGCCCTCCGGCGGGCTGGAGCCGCGGCGGCCGTACTGGTCGAGCAGCTCGCCCTGGGCCGAATACCGGTTCGCGCGCTGCCCGAAGGCGTCCACGGTCACGACATCGCCGGTGACCGGGTCGACGTTCAGGCCGCGCGCCTGCGAGATGCCGGCCGGGTCGGGCCGCATGACGGGGTCCGGGAACACCTTGACGAATGTGCCGTCCGGCAGGAACTCCTGCACCCGGAACGAGCCGTAGTCCGCGCCGTAGACGTGGTGGTCGGGGGTGACGGCGATCTGCCGCGCACCGTCGGTGAATTCGCCGTCCTGCAGGCCGAGGCCGGAGATGACGCCCTGGTAGTTGCCGTCCATGTCCCAGTAGCGGATGCCGCCGTAGACGGCGTCGGAGAGGTAGATGCGACCCAGTTCGTCGTCGATGGCCACGCCGCGCAGGTCGCCGCGGATCGGGTCCGGGCCGATGTCGAAACGCCACTCCCCGGTCGAGGTCCACGAGTGGATCACCTTGTTGCCGACGTCGGCGACATAGATATTGCCCGCCGCGTCTGCGGCCGCACCGGTGAGCACCTTCAGCGTCGTGCCGGGACCGGCCTTGTCGATCAGCAGTTGTAGCTGCGCCGACTTGGTGGCGTCGTCCACGGTGAACTTGCGCACGACCGAACCGGAGAACCCCTCCGGCACCCACAGGTTGCCGTCGTGGTCGACGGTCAGCCAGGTGGCCGCCCCGGGCATGTCGAGGTCGAAGAGGAAGTTGCCTTCCTTGTCGTATTTACGCACATCGAGCGACGAGCGCCCCTCCCCCGTGACGGCGACGTAGATCGCCCCGTCGCGCGGGTCGACGCCGAGGGCCGACGCAACGCCGCCGATGGTCTTGCCGGCGTTGCGCAGGTCGCCGAGGTAGATCCCGCCGCGGGTGTAGCGGCGCACCTGTCGCGACACGTAGTCGCCGACGATGAGTTCGTCGCTGACCGGGTTGTAGGCGAGCCCCCACGCGGCCACCCCGGGGAACGACGGCGCCCCGATGATGCGCTCCGCCACATAGGAGGTGACCGACCCCGCTCGGGCCTCGCCGGAGAATGAGCCGGAGACCGAGCCGGAGGCCGAGCCCGTGGCCGGGCCGGCGCCGGCCGCGACGGCGAATGCCGTCAGCGCGGTGAGAAGCAGCGCGAGCACGGAGCGCGCGGGGGCGGAACGTCGGGACATCTCTCGGGCACCGTCACTGTCTTGCTGGCGTTGGGCTGGCCTGTTGCGTCGGCGCTCGGTGCAGCACCCCCTGCCGATGGGCAACTGCGGTAAGCGTAGTGATGCGTCAGGGACGAACGGGGTCCAGTCCTTCGATGAACTGGACGTGCCGCGCACTGTCGGGCCTGGCTGTCGTTGCCGGGCCTGGTTGTCGGTGACACGGGCCAGGTTTTCGTCCCCGGGCCAGCCTATTTCCAGGCCCGAGAACGAAAGCCGAGCCCGAGTTGCCGCGACACCATTCTGGTCACCACGTTGGGCAGCGTTACGGTCATCGCGCTCATCACCGCACTCCTGGCCTGAGTGGGCGGGCGAGCGGGCGGCGCGTCAGCGCCGGCGCGCGGTGCCGAAGATCGAGCGGGTGATCTCGCGTCCGATGACGGTGCCGGCCGAACGCAGCATCGATTTGAAGGCACCCGACTTGACCACGGAGGCCACCACGCCGGGGTCCTCCTCACGGCGCCGCTCGTCCGCCCTGGCCGCCTTCTCCGCTGCGGCGGCCTCCTTGGCGGCGGCCTTCGCGGCCGCCTCCCGGTCCTTCTCGGCCTGTTTCTCGGCGGCCAGCCGGTCCTTCTCCGCCTGCCGGGCGGCAGCCTCGCGGACCTTGGCGTTCTCGGCCTCCTGGGCGGCCGCCGCGGCCGCGGCGTCCAGTTCGGCGACCTTCTTGCCGAGCATCTCCGACGCCGAGTCGCGCTCGGTCGCGGTGAGGTACTTCGGCGTCAGCGGCGAGGCGTTCACCGCCGCATCGATCAGCTCGGTGGGCGAGGGGTCCATCAGGGACTGCGGGGCCCGCATGCGAGTCCACGCCACCGGCGTCGGCGCGCCCCGCTCGGACAACACGGTGATGACGGCCTCGCCGATGCCGAGGCTCGTCAGCAGTTCCTCGAGGTCGTATTGGGTGTGCGGGTAGGTCTTGACGGCCGCCCGCAGCGCCTTCTGGTCGTCGGGCGTGAAGGCCCGCAGGGCGTGCTGGACCCGGTTGCCGAGCTGGGCCAGCACATCGGCGGGCACATCCTTGGGCGACTGGGTGACGAAGAAGATGCCGACACCCTTGGACCGGATCAGTCGGACCGTCTGCTCGATCGCGTCGAGGAAGTCCTTGCTCGCCTCGTTGAAGAGCAGGTGCGCCTCGTCGAAGAAGAAGACCAGCTTCGGCTTGTCGAGGTCGCCCTCCTCGGGCAGGTCGTGGAAGAGGTCGGCCAGCAGCCACATCAAGAAGGTGGAGAAGAGGTCCGGCCGGTCCTGCACAGCCGGCAATTCGAGCATCGACAGCACGCCGCGGCCGTCCGAGGCCACCCGCAGCAGGTCGTTGGTGTCGAACTCCGGCAGGCCGAAGAAGACGTCCGCGCCCTGAGCGGAGAAGTTGATCAGCTCCCGCAGGATCACCCCCGCCGTCGCGGAGGAGATGCCGCCCAACTCCTTCAGATCGGCCTTGCCGGCGTCGCTGGTGAGGAACTGGATGACGGCCCGCAGGTCTTCGATCGTGTCGAGCCACAGGCCCTTGGTGTCGGCGTAGTGGAAGACGAGCCCGAGGCTGGACTCCTGGGTGGCGTTGAGCCCCAACACCTTCGACAGCAGAACCGGCCCGAAGGTCGACACCGAGGCGCGGATCGGGATCCCTTTGCCCAAGCCGCCGAGGGAGAAGAACTCGACGGGGTATGCGGTGGGGGTCCACGCCATCCCCACGTCCTGTGCGCGGGCGGTGATCTTGTCGTTGGGCTGACCGGGACTGGCCATACCCGACAGGTCACCCTTGATGTCGGCGAGGAAGACCGACACCCCCTGCTCGACCAGCTGCTCGGCCATCAGCTGCAGCGTCTTGGTCTTGCCGGTGCCGGTCGCCCCCGCGACCAGCCCGTGCCGGTTCATCACGGCGAGGGGGATGCGGATGGGAGCGTCGGCATACACCTGCCCGTCGACGACCGCCGCACCGAACTGGATGGCCGGGCCTTCGAAGGCGTAGCCGTCGCGGATCTCCGATGCCAGAGCGTTACCCGCCGCGCCGCCGTCCGCCGGCGCATCCACGTTCTCGGCGACGCTACCCTTGACGGATGGCTGAGCCGGGGACCCAACCTGCGGCGCCGATGCGGCGTCGGAAGGGGCGGTAGCCGTCTCCTGGTCTCCGTTCGCATCCGCGGGCGGGGTCTGGGAAGGTGTTTCAGTCACGCAGTCAATGTAGTCCGTGGTCCGACCCGGCCCGCACGCTCCTGAGAGGAAGCCCGCAGAGCAATGGCCGCTCAGCTCACCGCCGGAACTCCCCGGCGGGTCCGGCAGATCCGCGCCGCCGTGGTGCTCCTGTTGGCCCTGGCCTTCCTCGGTGGCGCCTTCTACAAGGCCTACTCCTACATCCAGGAGGACACCAGCCCGGAGTCCGCCAAGGCCAGCGACTGTATGACGGGCACCGCGCAGAAGCCGATCGCCAAGGTCTCCGACGCCAAGGTCAACGTCTACAACGCCACGTCGACGCCCGGGTTGGCCGCGAAAGTGGCCGGTCAACTACGCGAACGCGGCTACTCGGTCGTCGAGATCGACAACGACCCCCTCAAGAAGAAGGTCAAGGGCACAGGGGAGATCCGCTACGGCACGCCGGGCGTCCCCTTCGCCAGGGCCGTGCGGCTCGCCCTCAACGACGCGAAGTTCGTCAACGACAAGCGGACCGACAGCACGATCGACCTCGTCATCGGCGACAAGTTCACCGAACTCTCGCCGCCGCCGACGTGCTCATCCGCCACGGCCGGCTGAGGCCGCGCCGGAGCATCGGGGTCAGCTGCCGGTGTTGAAGGAGCGGGTGACGACCGAGCCGATATTGCCGGCCCCGTCGACGCCGCGCACCGACACGGCATACCCGGCACGCGCCTGCGCGCCGATCAGTGGGAACCACCACTGCTGGTTCCTGATGTCCCCGCCCTTGATGCCGGCATTGATGTAGACCTTCGTCGCACTCCACGTGGCGATGCGCCCGTCCCACCACAGCTTGGTCTTGCGGTCCTGGACCGCGACCTCGACCGTGCCATTGCGCAGGTTGTCGGTGACCGAACCGGTGATCGTGACGGGGAATCCGACCGTAGCGCCCGCTCCGGGCGCCGCGATCGACACCGACGGCGGGTTCGCGTCGGACTTGACCCAGCCCTTGGTGTCGAAGACCTGCAACCGGTCGTTGCCGGCGTCGGCGACATAGATCTTGCCCGCCGCGTCGTGGGTCAGGCCGGAGGGGTTGTTGAACTGGCCCGGCCGAGTGCCGGCAGACCCCAGCTCGCCGAGGAAGGTGCCGTCACGCTCATACGCCACGAGCACATTGCGGGTCGCGTCGGTGACGTAGATGATCCCGCCGACGATGTCGATGTCCCAGGGCTTCTGAAACTGCCCGGCGCCCGTGCCCGCCGAACCGATCACCGCAGGTGAGCCCTGCCCACCGTTCTTGGTGTAGTGGTAGATGCGCCGGTCGCGCCACGACGAGACGAAGATGTCGCCCGTGGCCGGGTCGACGGCCACCCCCGCCCCCGCGACATTGAGCCGGCCCTCCTCCTGCCCGGTCTGGGCGTTGAGGATCTTGACATTCCGGTCGGCGTCGTCGCCGACATACACCTGGCCGTTGCCGAACTCGACGTCGATCGGCTCGTTGTAGTGGTTCGCGGGGCTGCCCGACGGCAGCCCGAGGTTGAAGGCGAGGGACTTGTCCTTGTTGAGCACGCGCATCTGGTGCTCGGTGGTGTTGGAGATCCAGAACCGCTCACTGCCGGGCTGGATGCCGAGGCCGCGGGGGTAGTTGAACCCGAGCGGCGGGGTGGTGCCGCGTCGGCCCCACATCCCGGCCGGGGTGCCGTCGGGCCGGAAGGCCTGCATCCTGTGGTTGTCCTGCTCGATCGTGAAGATCTGTCTCGTCGAGGGCTGGATCGCCACATCGCGCACGAGGGCCAACGACCCCTTGGGCGCGTTCTGGGGCGGGTTGGGGTAAGCACCGATGAACCCGCCGGTGGCGGTGAACTTCAGGACGCGGGTGTTGCCGTAGTCAGCCACCCACACATTGCCGCTGCCGTCGATGGCGATCTGGCGGCCTCCGTCGGCGAACTGGCCCGCGCCGGTGCCGAGCGACCCGAAATGCCCGAGCGAGGCGCCGGTGTCGACATTGAAGCGCTCGACCTGTCCGGCGCTGGCGTCGACGACATAGGCCACCCGCGAACTCGCATTGATAGCCACCCCGCGCAGGTCGCCCTTGAAGACCCCGCCGGCGAAGGTGTATTGGAAGCGGCCGCTGCCGTCGTAGACGTTGACCTTCTTGTTGATCGTGTCGGCGACGGCGATTTTGCCGGTCTTGTCGTCGATCGCCAGGCCGGTGATCTGCCGGATCTCGCCGACGCCGGAGCCGTAGGAACCGAAGTGGGCGACCTCGGTTGCGGTGGCGGTGGTGTCGTTGAGGGAGTATTTGCGTACCTGGGGCGGGTTGGTGGAGTTGTGCCAGACGTGGGAATCGCTGACGTAGAGGTAGCCGTTGGCGTCCATCGCCATCCACGCCTGATAGGTGGAGGTCAGTTTGAACTCGCAGATGAACTTGCCGTCCTTGGAGAACTTCGCGACATAGCCGCGGTTGTCCTTGGAGTGGTCGGAGACATAGACCGAGCCGTCGCGCGGGTCGACGGCCAGTCCCTCGGGCACCCCGCGCCGGGAGGAGGCGGGCCGGTAGAACGAGCCGAGCAGGGTGCCGCCGCTGCTGAAGCGCCGGATCTGGAAGTTGCGGTAGTCGCCGACGAGGGTCTGGTTGGTGACCGGGTTGTAGGCCACGCCCCACGCATACAGCCCCGCGGACCCACGAGCGCCGATCGTGCGCACGAAGGTCGGCTTCGTCCACGTCAGCGCGGCCACCTGCACCGGGCCGGCAGTCCGCTCGCCGTCCGCGGCGGCCGGGCCTGCGCTCGCCAACACGGGGCTGACGATGACCGCAACGGCGCCGGCGGCGATCAGGGCGCCGCGACGGGGGTTTCGGCGGCGGGGAGGGGCGGGGAGCGTAGCAGGGACACGCAAAGGCACAACGGGCATTGTGACACGCGGTCCTGACCGCCCCTGTCCCCGACCGGGCGCCCGCAGCGGGGACAATCAGCGGCATGACCTCGGTATTGGTGAGTTCGTGGGCCTTTTCCCCGTGGCGGGACGAGGCGGCCACGACCGCGGCAGCGCGACTCCTCTCCGACGGCGCCACCCGGTTGGATGTCGTGCGGGCCGACCTCGACGACACGCGTCCGCGCGAGCAGCCGCGCCCGGAGGTCGACGACCTGATCGGACGCTCGATCAGCCTGCCCGGCCATCCCGTCGCGCCGAGCACCTGGGCCGGAATCGAGTCGTATGCCGCGGCCGCCGCCGGTGCGGTGCGGGCCTG
>NZ_HG764815.1:1146274-1159868 GCF_001050535.1 Nostocoides australiense Ben110
GCGCGACTGGCGATCGCCGACGGTGACCTCGACGCCGGGCGACGGCTGCTGAGCGACGCGAAGGCGTTGTATGAGGCGCAGGATCGTCCCGTCGGGGTCGCCATCACGTCGGTGCACGCGCTGATCCTGGACGGCTCCGGGGATCACGCGGCGATGGCAGGGTATGCCGAGCAGCTGGCCCAGTCGGGCCTGTCTCGAGATGCTGCCTGGGCGTGGTCACAGGCCGCTTCCGCTGCCGGGGAAGGCAGGGAAAGCGCTGCGGCAGAGGACTATTTGCGCCGAGTCGTGGCATCGGACAATGCCGACGCCACCCTGAAGGCCGAGGCCTTGGCGCGGATCGCCTTGGCTCACAGTGACTTTGCCACAGCTCGAGCCCACGCTGTCACGGCGCTGGGGATCATCGACGGCCGGGCCGCCCTGGCGGACGCTCCCGACCTGCGGCATCGAATCGCGACGGAACGCGCCACCTTCGAACTCCTCCTGCGGGACGCGTGCGTCGCTGATTCTGCTGCCGCTCAGTTGGATTCGCTGCTGCGCCATCGCCCTCCGGCGCAGCAGCCGCTGGCTCCGGGGACTGCGGTCGACGACCAACGGGCCCATTGGCGCGATCTGTCGCGGCGTGTCGAGTCGGCCCAGGAAGATCCCTTCACCCTGGCCACGCTCGGCGCGGATCTCGCGGCCGTGGAGCGTCGCCTGCGGGCGACGGAATGGACCCGCGAAGGCGGCAGCGGGGGCCGGGCCCCGTTCGGGCTCGCCGACCTCGCCGCCGTCGCCGGCTGTCCGCTTCTGGTCGTTGCCCGGATCGGCCGCGATGCGGTCGCTTTCCATCATGACGACGACCGCACGGAACGCGTCGTCATCGGGGCCTGGGACCAGGTGCTCGCCGACATGGGGCAGCTGACTCGCGGCTGTGCCCGGCTGGCGACGGGCGGCGCGAGCGAGGCGGCATACGCTGCAGTTCGTTCTCTGGCAATGGATCTGGACGCCACCCTCGGCGCGATTCTGCCGGAGGAGGCCGGGCGCGAGTTGCTCGTCGTCCTCGATCGAGGACTCGATTCGGCGCCGCTGACCGGGCTGCCTCGCATCTGGGAACGCGCAGCGCGGTTCGCATCCCTGGCGGTGACGGCGCCGGTCCCCCAGCAGCCCGCTCTGCCGGCTCGGCCGCGAGTCGTGGTCGCCGAAGGGCCGCGCCTGCAGTACGCGGCCGACGAGGCCGCGGAGGTCGCGCAGGGCTGGGGCGACGACGCGCCGCTCACGACCGGCACGGGGGTGAGCGAGATGATCGGCGAGGCCGACATCGCGCACTTTGCGGCACACGCCACCTTGCGTTGGGACAACCCGCTGCAATCGAGCATTCACTTGCACGACGGGCCGCTCGCCCTGACGGAACTGATCCGATTGGCACGCGTCGATGCGGCCGATCGCCCCCGGATGCGCCTGCTCTATCTGTCTGCGTGTTCACTCGCCTCGGCGCCGAGCGACGCCGTGATGGTGGGGGCGGTTCCGATGCTCGCCGAACGCGTCGCGGCCGAGGTCATTGCCTCCTCCATCCCGCTGCCGGACGAGGCCGCTCCCGCGGTCGCCCGCGCTGTGTATGCCGCGATCAGCAGCGGCCACAGCGCTGCCGCCGGCCTGGCGCAGGCGCGCGCCGCCCTCGGCGAAGACCCCGAGCGGACCGGCGTGCGCGCGGCCCTCACCTGCCTCGCCGCCTACGTCGCCGCACCCTGATCACGGCGTTCACCCAGCGGTCCGGATGACGCCGGGCTGGAAGCTGGTGAGCGGATGCGTCATGCATCGGCTTCAGGGAGGTGAACGGAATAGATTGGGAGAGTGGTTGATCCGGACCCAGACCCCGTCACGGCGGCATCCCCACCCACGACATTGGTTCATCGCTGGTCCCTCACGCCCGACGGTATGCCGTGGCGCGGGTTCATGTCGTCCGTGTGGCCCGTGCGCGGGCCCGAGGGCCAGGCATGGGCGGTCAAGATGTTGGACACACACCACACGCCGGCGGGAGAGGGTGCGGCCCTGGAGACGTGGGCGGGTGACGCATGGTGCGCGTCCCGCGTCGTGCGGCTCATCGACCGGGTGAACGACATCGCGGACATCCCCGAGGCCTTGCTTCTCGAGCGTCTCGACGCCGGCCGGCCGCTGCAAGACCATCCTGACATCGACGCGGCGGACGCCGAAATCGCCGGCGCCCTCGCGCCGCTCGGTGCGGTGGAAGCGCCGGCGGGCGTGCGGCATACGACTGTCGAACTGGAGCGGATCGCCGGCGCGATCCGAGAGCACTGGGCCGAGGCGCCCGTCCTCCCCGTGCGCGCGGTCTCCGCGGCGCTCGCAACCCTCGACGCGATGACCGAGGACCCGACGGTCGCTGCGGATCGGCTGCTGTGCCACGGGGACCTGCACTACAACAACGTGCTGCGGGACCTCGACGACACCCGGTGGGTCGTCATCGACCCGATCCCGAGCGCGGGCGTCCGCGAGATCGAAGTCATTGCGCCGCTGCGCAATCGGTGGGAGGACACGGTGGCGAGTGGCGATCCCGACCGCTTCCTCGCCCGCCGGCTCGACCGGCTCAGCGAGGCTGCCGGGCTCCACCGCACGCGTGCCCGCGCCCTCGCGCAGGCCGTCGCCGTCGACAACCTGCTGTGGCTGCTCCCTCGCGACCCGGACAGCATGTTCGTGCCCCCCTATTCGGTGCTCGCCGGCTGGGTCGACTGACCTCCCGGTCCCGGTGCCAGACGCGGCCCGAGGTATCCGTAAGAAGTCCTTAAGGCGCCCACCCCTAGGCCACGGCGACGGTCCGCGGTTTTCTTGAAAGGTCGAAATCACTCACCTTCAGGAGCAACCAATGCGAACTGTCCCAACGATTTTCATCACCCTCGCCCTCGGCGCCACCACGACCGTCGCACCCGGAGTCGCCACGGCTGCCGTGGCCCCGGTCGCGGATTCCGCGGCGATGGGGATGGGCAACGTCTACGCGCTCACCAACGACCCCATGGACAATGCCGTGGTCGCCTACAAGCGCGACAGCATGGGCATGCTCATGATGTCGGGCACGTACCTGACCGGCGGCAAGGGCGCCTCGCTGCACGGTGCGGTGGTCGACCGCACGGCCTCGCAGGGAGCGCTCGCTGCGGACCGGCGGCACGGCAAGCTGTATGCCGTCAATCCCGGCAGCAACACCCTCACCGTCTTCTCGATGACGAACGGGATGCTGAAGCGCACGCAGACGGTGTCGACTCACGGCACCTTCCCCGTCAGCGTCGCGGTCTCCCCCGACGGCATGCGCGTCTTCGTGCTCAACGCCCGCCGCGGCGGTTCGATCCAGGGTTACCAGCTCGTGGACGGCAGGCTCGTGGCCAAGATGAGTTGGAACCGCAAGCTCATGCTGGACACGATGTCCGGCACGGACATGGAGTTCGTCAGCACGCCCGGCCAGGTCGGATTCAGCCCCGACGGCCGCAACGTCATCGTCACGACCAAGGCCTCGAGCCACAGCATCCTCGTGTGGCCGATGACGAAGGACGGCGCCTTCCGGACCGAACCGACCGTCAACACGATTGCCGGTGCCGTGCCGTTCGCCTTCGACTTCGACATGCACGGCCGGCTCAATGTCGCCAACGCCGGCACCGGCACCGTGGGGACATACGGCATTCGCAGCAGCGGCATGCTCATGCGTTACGGCCAGACGCCGACCAAGGGGGAAGCCGTCTGCTGGCTCGCGGTGCACGACGACCTGATCGTCTCCTCCAACACCGGCAGCAATACGGTCACCAGCCTGCGCTCACGCGCCGCCGCGCCTGTCCGGCTGGGAGTGATGAAGACCGGCGCGGCGCCCGTCGACTCGACGTTCAGCCGCGATGGAATGTACTTCTATGTGCAGACCGGGGGCACGAACATGATTGAGACATATCGGGTTTCGGCCACCGGGGTGCTGAAGAAGATGGATGCCGACAAGCTGCCCGGACCGATCGGCAGTGAGGGCATCGTCGCCTGGTGAGTGAGATGAACCAGCCCGGTCATTGTGGGGCCTTTGCAGGGCGTTCAGGCCGTAGGTTGGAGCCACCATGGCCGACCTTCTCTATCTCGTCGCTGGCCTGGCGCTGCTCCTCGCCGTCATCCTCCCCCGCCTGTTGCAGCACGTGTGGCTCTCCCCCCCCCCCGTCCTCGTGCTCGTCGGGCTCGGGCTGGGGGCAACCCCCATCGCCGACCGCGTCAGATTCGACCCGGTCAAGAACGGGCCCATCGTCGAACACGTCACGGAACTGACGGTCCTGATCGCCCTCATGGGCGTGGGTTTGGCCATCGACCGCCCGATCGACCTGCGCAGCCTGGCCTCGATCCGGCGCTGGTCGCCCGCCTGGCGCCTGCTCGCCGTCACGATGCCGCTGTGCATCGCCGGCGTCGCGCTGCTCGGGTGGGCGGCCGGAATCGCCCCGGCGACGGCGCTGCTGCTGGGCGCCGTCCTGGCACCGACCGATCCGGTCCTCGCCTCCGACGTCCAGGTCGGCGCCCCCACCGATCCCGACGCCGTGGAGTCGATCGAGGAGATCGACGAGCACGACGAGGTGCGTTTCGCCCTCAGCTCCGAGGCCGGACTCAACGACGGCCTGGCATTCCCTTTCGTGTATGCGGCGATCCTGCTCGCCACGACGTCCGCACTCGGGTGGGGGGACCTCGCGCACTGGGTCAGCTGGTATCTCCTCGGCAAGATCGCTGTCGGCGTGCTCGCCGGACTGGTCGTCGGGTGGGGCCTGGGCAAGGTCGCCTTCGGGGCGCGCAGCGAACCGCTGCGCCTGGCCGAGCACGGCGAGAGTCTGCTGGCGCTCGCGGCCCTGCTCACGGCATACGGCGCGAGTGAGGTGTGCGGCGGATACGGCTTTCTGTCGGTCTTCACATGCGCGCTGAGCGTGCGGGCGACCGAGCGCCACCACGAGTACCACCGGGCCATGCACGAGGTCGTGGAACGGCTCGAACGGCTGCTGACCCTGCTCGTCCTGCTCGTCCTCGGCGTCGCGATGAGCCGGGGACTGCTCGCCCATCTCGACTGGCGCGCAGCGGGACTCGCGCTTGCCCTGGTTTTCGTCGTGCGCCCCGCCGCGGGTATGGCCGCCCTGGCCGGCACCCGCTCACCGTCCGGCGGGCGCCTGACCGGCCGCGAGCGCCTGGCCATCGCCTTCTTCGGCGTGCGCGGGGTGGGGTCGGTCTACTACCTGGCGTATGCCGTGGGCCACGCCGACTTCGCCGAGGCCAGATGGCTGTGGTCGGCCGTCGCGTTCACCATCGTGCTGTCGGTGATCGTGCATGGGGTCCTGGCGACACCGGTGATGCGGCACCTGGAGGGGCGCCGGGCCGCCCGGGGGCGACTCGCCCTGGACTGACCGACGGGACTAGCCCTCGTAGCGGATCTCCACCCGGCGGTTCAGGGCCCGGCCCTCGGGATTGTCCTCGCCGCCTTGGGAATTCGGCGCCACCGGCCGGCCCTTGCCGAATCCCTCGACGTCGAGCTTCAGGTCGGGTCGGGCCGCTCGCGAATGGCCGCCACGGCCTTGGCCCGCTGCTGCGACAGGTCCTTGTTGTAGGACGCGCCGGTTGACCGGCACGCCGGCATCGAAGAGGTGGCGTAGCACGGGCGCCTCCACCATGAAGTCGTGCCGATTGTGGCCGAGCATGATCTCGACGGCGTCGACCTTCGGGATCGTCTCATCGGTCGCCTGGGCGCCGTTGGCCAGGAGTCGTGTCGTGATCGCCGCCCGCGCCGGCGGGTCGCCGTTGCCGGCCGCATCGAGCAGCAGCGCAGCGTCATCCGGGCCACGAGCATCGTGCGGCTGATAGAACTCGCCATACGACGCGGGCGGCGGAGAGAACAACGCCTGTCGCGACTCCCGGTCCCCTTCGGGCCGGGGTCGGACGAGGTGCCTTCGCAGGAGGGCGCGCGAGAATCTGGAGAAGCGGCGGGCCTTGCGCTGGCACGTGAGCGCCTTCCTCATCGTCAATATCGCATGGTGCTGCTGTGGCTCGTCACCACCGGACCATCGGGGACGTCCTGGCCGGTCTATCTCCTGATCGCCTGGGGGATCGGCCTGACCTTCTACGTGCTCTCCATGCGCGACCACGATCCCACGGCGGAGGAGATCGAGTCCGAGGCCCGCCGGAATGCCGAGCGCGCTCGCGGTGCGAACCGCCGGGCCCGCAGGACGCCCCCTGAACCTCCGCACGCGCCACTCGGGATCCGCTCCGGCGTCGCACGACGGGCGCCACCGCCCCCGGCGTCAGGGGCGCTTACGCCAGACGGAGACGTGACTGGGGCTGTCGCCGGTGAAGGGCGTGCCGTCCCAGTCGGCAACGCGCGTCTCCAACTCCAGCCCCGCCAGCTGGGCCATCAGGTCGCATTCGGCCGGCCAGATGAAGCGGAAGTTCGTCTCGCCGTAGCGGAAGGTGCCGTCCTCCTGACGGGTGTAATGGTGCGAGGTCCCCTGTTGGGTCGCCAAGTCGTAGGTGTCCAGCCCGACGTGGCCGGGGCTGACGTCAAAGGGCACCGCGGCCGAGCCCGGCGGGAATCGCCGTATGCCGGGGACCCACAGCTCGATGACGAACCGTCCTCCCGGAGCCAGGTGGCGAGCCGCGTTGCGGAAGCACTCCACCTGTTCGGCCTGGGTGCGCAGATTGGCGATCGTGTTGAAGACCAGATAGACGAGGCTGAACTCCCCCTCGACGCGCGTTGTGGCCATGTCGCCGACCACGACCGGAAGATCCGGCTCCTTGCGGTGCAGCACATCGACCATTGGTTGCGACAACTCGATGCCGACCACGTCGACCCCGCTCTCCCGCAACGCGATTCCCACTCTCCCGGTCCCAATCGCGAACTCCAGCGCCCGGCCCTCACCAGCCCTGGTGGCCAGGAACTCGACGGCCGGTGCCAAGACATCGGGCGCGAACATGTCGGCACACGCCACGTCATACCGCTGCGCCGTCGCCTCATCCCAGTAATCGCTGCTCGTCACGGCTGACACGATGCCAGCCTGACCGCCGGGATGGCGGGGTTTTCGGGTGATGCCGACGCAACCTGATCGGTGCCTGGTCGCGGGCTGCACGGCGAGGTGTTGGCGTGGACGCGTCCGCGGGCACCCCTGCGGATGGTTCGCCGGCACCCCCGATTTGGCAAGGGTCGAAGCGTGACAACAGTCGAACGAACCTGGCCACCGCTGAACGAGTACTTGCGCGACATTGCCCGCGAGTCGCTCGCCGACGCCGGCGAGGACGCGATCTCGGATGCGGTGGCCCGCATGATCGCTCATCCCGAATACCCTTGTCTCGGCGCGCGATCGGTGTTCCGACGCGATGCTGCCCGGATCGTCGTCCTGGACTCGATGGCGGATCCCGACGCGGTCGCGCAGCTGGCAGTCCACTTGGAGGCCTTCTCGAACGCCAACCGCGACCCCGAGGACTTCGTCTCCTTCATCGCCGTCTTCCGCGAGCCCGTGACGCCCACTGAGAAGGATTTCGAGGCCCGGCTGTGGCAGGTCCTGCAACAGCTGCACGACGAGGACACGCACCCGTGGGCTGACGGCGTCGCCGCAGACCCGGAGGCCCCGCAATTTGCCTTCAGCCACGCCGGGCGCGCCTACTTCATCGTGGGACTGCACCCCCGGGCCTCACGCATCGCCCGGCGAGCGCCGCTGCCCACGCTCGTCTTCAACCTGCACGAGCAGTTCGAGAAGTTGCGCGCCGAAGGGGGTTTCGATCGGATGCGCACCGCCATTCGCCGCCGCGACACCAAGGTGCAAGGGTCGGTCAACCCGATGGCCGCCGATCATGGCGAAGCATCGGAAGCGCGGCAATACTCAGGACGCCGCGTTGAAACGACGTGGCAGGCCCCCTTCTCTCCCAAGGAGATCGGCGACGATCGATCCGGGTGACCCGCTCCGGCGGGGGACACCGACGCCAACATCTCAGGCGACGGGGACTTGTTGCGCCGGACGAGACCCCGGGCATCGCGTCACGGACGCGACTCCAGGCGGGCGCGCAGGACCGAGACGGCGGTCACGATGTCGTGCCCCAGGGGTGTTGCGGTCTCGCAGATGTCGTCCTGGTATGCGCCGCCCGCGAAGACGCGAATGGCCGGGACGCTCGCGAGTGCCTTGGTCGTCCGCCGGGTGGTCGCCACGTCGACGTGGGTAGGCACCGCGATGACGGCCGCGGCCGCACGTGTCTGGCGCGCGCATTGCACCCAGGCGGCGGCGGGCAGGTCGGCGCCCAGATAGCGGACCGGCAGGGCGTCCCGGGCCGCCAGCGCGGCGAATGCCAATGCCCCCAATTCGTGGTGGCTGCCGCTCGGCAGGCCCACAAGCACCGGAGCAGCGCGTGCAGTGGCGGTATAGCGGTGCAAGCGGGTGGCCAAAGCCCGATGGATAGCGTGGGAGATCAGGTGCTCGGTCGCGATGCCCACGGTGCCATCGACCCACCCCTCGCCGACGGCAGTCAGGGCCGGGACGAGCCAGCCGGAAACGGCGACCGGCAATGGTGCGGCCAGCCCAGCAGCCACGGCGGCGGAGATGACAGCCGGATCAGCGGAGCGGGCCGCCGCGATGAGCTCCGAGATGGGTGGTGACGGCGACGCTGCCGCGACATCCTGTCGCCTTCCGGCGACGATCCGCGCCGCCTCGCTGGCCGGGTGGCCCACGGCGACGAGCTCCCGCATCACCCGCAGGTCCTGGATCAGTGACTCGTCGTAGAGGCGGTAGCCGGTGGGGCTGCGCGGGGGGCGGACCACGGCATACCGCCGCTCCCAGGCACGCAAGGTAGCCGGCGGGATCCCCGTCGCCTCCGCGACGGCCTTGATCGTGTACACGGGCCGACCCTAGCCATCCGCCGTCCGCGGGGTCAGGCGCAGCTGCAGCACGTCGAGGTGCCCGGACCGGAAGCCGGCCTCCGAATAGGCGAGATAGAACTCCCATACCTTCAGGAAGCGGTCGTCGAGACCCGCGGCGCGGACGGCTCCGGGGTTGTCCAACAATGCTTTACGCCACTCCCGCAGCGTGCGTGCGTAATCGTCGCGCAGGGAGCGACGCGCCGTCACCCGCAGCCCGGCGCTCGACGCATGGTGAGCGATCACCGCGTACGAGGGGATCAGCCCACCGGGGAAGACGTGCTTGTGGATCCAGCCGTAGGCGTGCCGGGAGTCGAGCATGCGGGAGTGCGCCATCGTGATGGCTTGGATCGCCACCTGCCCGTCGGGGCGCACCGCGTCAGCCAGGCTCCGGAAGTATCGCGGCCAGAACTCGTAGCCGACGGCCTCGATCATCTCGACGCTGACGACGGCGTCGTAGCGTCCCGCGATATCGCGGTAATCGCGCAATTCGACGTCGACGACATCGGCGAAGCCCGCGGCGGCGATGCGCTCGCGCGCGAGGCTCTGTTGCTCGTGAGAGAGCGTGATGGTGTGGACCAGCGCGCCCCGCTCTGCCGCCTGGATCGCCAGTTGTCCCCATCCAGAACCGATTTCGAGCAACTCTGTCCCCGCGCCGACATTAGCCAGGTCGAGGATGCCGGCAACCTTGCGCCGTTGTGCGGTGGCTAGGCCGGCCGGTCCCGCCGGGTCCTCGGGTGCGAACCAGGCCGCCGAATAGGTCATCGTCTCGTCCAGAAACACGGCGAAGGCGTCATTGGACAGGTCGTAGTGGTGGGAGATATTGGCTCGGGCTCCGGCGCGGTCATTGCGATGGCGTTCCGGTTGCCGCGGCTCGACCAATCTCCGGAATCTCGTGAGGACCGGTGGCACCAGGTCGCCAAGGTTCGCGGCGAACCGGGTGAGCAGATCCGCGAGGTCGGTGCCTGGGCCGGGTCCCCACTCCCCGGCGACGAAGCCTTCCCCGACACCGATCTTGAAGTCGATCCCGATGCGGTCGAAGACCCGCTCGTCATGCACGAGAAGGTGCAACGCGTCACCGCAGTCGGGTCCCATGCCGCTGCCGTCGGGCAGCGTGATGCGAACGCCCGCGCGATCGGCCATGCGGCGGGTCAGGAGGCGAACGGCCCGTCCCCGCACGCGAGCTCGCCGCGGGTCGTCGGGTTGCGTCGCTGGGCGGGACCACGCCCACAGTCGGGCGATTGGTGCGGCCGTCATCGGAAGCCTTCCGGGGGGATGTGGGCGGGACGGATCTGGACCGGCAGCCGGCGCAGCCAGAGCCAGATGCCGTGGATGCGGATGCGGGTCGAAACCTGGTAGGTGATCAGTGGTGTGGTGGCCATGGCGGTGAGCAGACGGGCCCGCGTGGCTGGCACGCGGTCACCCACCAATGTTGCCGCGAATCGGCGAATGCTGTTCTCCCGCAATGTTATGGACAGGACAACTCGGTCTCGCTCAAGTCGTGCGATGACGGCATACTCGCCGCTGACGGGAAAGAAGGGCGAGACGTAGAACTCCTTGGCGACCACGGCTCGTCCGTGCCGGTCGGGATGGAGGAGGTGCGCATGGCGCTCGCCGTACGTGTTGTGGATCTCCAGCACCACCCAGCGCACGCGGCCATCGGAAGCCACGCCGAAATAGGTCGTCAGGGGATTGAAGACATGCCCGGCAACACGCGCGTTCGTCATCATCAGGACGCGCTCACCGTCCCGCACGGCCTCCCCGCGCGTGCGGAGAAACTCCCCGAGTGACTCGACGATGCTGTCGGCCTGGCCGCCGAAGTGATCACGCGGCAGGATGGCCGCGAACCAGCGAGCCCGGGGGATCGCGGCGACGTCGACCAGCCACAGGTAGCCACGAAAGCGCACTTGGTGCCGGATCGGCGAGAAGCGGTGGTGGGTGATGCGCACGCGCACGAGTTGCGCGCCGGTGTCGCGCATCATGCCCACCTCGTCGCTG
This sequence comes from Nostocoides australiense Ben110, assembly GCF_001050535.1. Classification (GTDB taxonomy): domain Bacteria; phylum Actinomycetota; class Actinomycetes; order Actinomycetales; family Dermatophilaceae; genus Nostocoides_A; species Nostocoides_A australiense. The sequence continues at coordinate 1,157,151 of NZ_HG764815.1, forward strand.
CGGCGATGCGCTCCGCGGCCTCGAGCCCCGACCGGGCGCCATCCTCATGGAAACCCCAGCCCAGGTGAGCCCCGGCGAAGGCGAGGCGAGGGCCGCCCAGATCTCGCAATCGCGCCGCCGCAGCGACGGACTCGCGAGTGAAAACGGGGTGTCGATAGCGCATTCGGGCGAGATAGGTGAAGGGATCGACGTCGTTCGCATTGAGCGAGACGATGAACTGAGTAGCCCCATCGAGGCCGTGCAAGCGGTTCATCCAGTAGTCCACCCGGGCCGGCTGGGTCAGATTGGCACACGTGGACTGCCGGTAGTTCCAGCTCGCCCTGGCCCGGCGCCGTCGCGGGAGGACGCGCTCGTCGTGGTGCAGCACAACGTGATTGTCCGAGTATGGAATCGCTTCCAGCGCAGCAGCTTCGGACGCCGTCGCGTCGGTCAGGATCGTGCGGGCGTCGTCGGCGTGCACCGCAAGGACCAGCCCATCGGCTGCCAACACCGACCCGTCCGCCAGCCGCACTTCGACCTCTCGGTCGAGTCTCCTCACGGCGACGGCGCCCGCGCCCGTGCGGATGTCGGGAAGGAGCGCGGCCAGCGCCTCGACGTAGCGCGCCGATCCGCCGACGATCGTTCGCCACGTCGGTGAACCGGTCACGCTGAGCATGCCGTGATTGTCGAGAAAGGCGAAGAGGTGATGCGCGGGATAGTCCAACGCAACCCGCTGTCCGGCCGACCAGACGCACGCGACCAGCGGCCCGGCGAAGTGGCCGACAAAGTATGGGGAGAATCCGTGGTCGGCCAGGAAGCCTCCCCACGTCGTCTCGCGGTCTCCCGACGCGAGCACGTCCCGAGCGGCCCGATGGAAGCGTGGCACGTCCTGGAGGAGCGCGCGGAAGCGGCGATCGGCGACGCGAGCGGGGTCGGCGAGGATGCCTCCGAGTCCCTTGCCGCCGGCATACGACAGGCCGCAGGCGTCGCAGGTCACCGACATGCTCATCTCCGTGGGCCGGGTGGCGATCCCGATGTCGCGCAAGAGGCTGAGAAATGTCGGATAGGTGCGCTCGTTGTGCACGATGAATCCGGAATCGATGCGCAGCGGGCCGTCGGCCGTCGGCACCTCGTGGGTGTGGGCGTGCCCGCCGAGACGCTCGTCGGCCTCCACGAGCGTCACCCGGTGGGTGCGGGCGAGCCGGTGGGCGGCGGTGAGCCCGGACACACCGGCACCGACGACGATCACGCTCGGCCGCCGATCCGCATTGTCCACGTCGTTCATGTCCTTCCTGACCCAAAGACGTCGTCCGTCGACGAGGCGATTTGTCCAAGGTTTGTCTAAGGTTAGGGCATGACCGGTGTCGTGTGGCTGCGCAGGGATCTGCGCGTTCGCGACCACCCGGCGCTCTGCGCCGCGGCCACCGAGGGGCCGATCGTCCCGTTGGTCGTGCTCGACCCGCGCCTGACCCAGGACAGCCCGCGCTTCCAATCCTACCTCCATGCCGTCCGCGCCCTGCGCGAGGATCTCGACGGACTCGTCGTGCGAGTCGGTGACCCGCGAGACGTCGTTCCCGCGGTCTGCGCTGAGGCCCGCGCCGGCGCCGTGCACGTCTCCGCCGAGGTCACGCCCTACGGCCGACACCGGGACGCTGCCGTCCGGCTGGCCCTGGCGCGAGCCGGGGTGGAGTGGATCGCGACCGGCTCGCCGTATGCCGTGACGCCCGGCAGGGTGCGCACGCGAGCCGGGATGCCCTTCCACGTCTTCACGCCGTTCGCTCGGGCCTGGCGCGACAGCCCCGTCCCGAGCCCGCCGGACCCGCCGGCCCGGGTCCGGTATACCCGCGTGGTCTCGGCCGACCTTCCCGAGACCGGCACCGCAACGCACCCCGTTCCCGTGACGGAGGCGCAGGCGCGGGCTCGGTGGCAGGAGTTCCTCACGGATGAGATCGCGGGCTACGGCCGGGATCGCGATCGCCCCGACCACGAGGCGACCTCACGCCTGTCGACCGCCTTGAAGCTCGGATCCATCCATCCCCGGACGCTGCTGTCCGACCTGCGGTCACGGGCCGCCACCCGCAGCGACGGCGTCGAGCGGTTCATTACCGAACTGGCGTGGCGCGAGTTCTATGCCGATGTGCTGTGGCACCATCCGCGGTCCGCGTGGCACGACCTCAAGGACAGCCTTCACGGCATGCAGTATGACCATCCCGAGACGAATCCCCTTGCCGCCCAACATCTCTCAGCTTGGCAGGCAGGCCGCACCGGCTATCCCTTCGTCGATGCCGGGATGCGTCAGCTGCGCGCGGAGGGGTGGATGCACAACCGCGTCCGCATGGTCACCGCCTCGTTCCTGACCAAGGATCTGCACATCTGGTGGCCCCACGGCGCCCGCCACTTTCTCGACCTGCTCCGCGATGGCGATCTGGCTTCCAACTCCCACGGGTGGCAGTGGGTGGCCGGTACCGGGACTGACGCAGCGCCCTACTTCCGCATCTTCAACCCCGTCACCCAGGGGCTCCGTTTCGATCCCGACGGGGCGTATGTCCGCCGCTACGTGCCTGAGCTGGCACACCTGCCGGGGGCGGCGGCGCACGAGCCGTGGAAGCACCCCGGCCCGCACGTCGCAGGCTACCCGCCACGAATCGTCGACCATGCGGCCGAGCGCCAAGAGGCGTTGGACCGGTATGCCGCACGAGGGGCGAACCCATGACGGGGCCGGCCGCTGCCGGCCACCGA
>NZ_HG764815.1:1159968-1174391 GCF_001050535.1 Nostocoides australiense Ben110
TGAAGCCGACCATGAAGGGGACGCCGGCGGCCTCGACGGCGGCGAGGGCGCGGTCGACCTCGGCGAGGTCGAGGCTGACCGGTTTCTCGCAGAGGATTGCCTTGCCGGCCTCGGCTGCCTTGATCGTCAGGTCGACGTGGGTGTCCGTGCTCGTGCAGATGGCGACAGCGTCCACCTCCGGGCTGGCCAGCAGCTCGTCGATGCCGAGGGCCGCCACCGCGAGGTCGCCGGCCACCTGTTGAGCGACCTCGGGCACGGCGTCGGCGACGGCCGTGACCGTCGTGCCGGGCACTTCACGAAGCAGCAACCCCGCGTGCATCCGGCCGATCCGGCCAGTGCCCACGACACCCATCCGCACGGGTGGGCGGCTGTCCGCCTCGGCAACCCCAAACCCTGCACCCTGCCCGGCCATGCCACTCCCATCGTTGGTTGGTGATGCGCGATCGGCGAGCTGAGCGCTGGGGCGCGCCGACGCGCGGGTCGACACCACATACTCAAGAGCCTCCGTCTTCAAATGTCAAGACATTAGGCCAATAAGCCGGATGACGTATCCGGGATGCTGTCAGGACACCATGTCATGAGCGGCTCTTTGTTGCTTTGTTCGTATGTCCGGTGACCTACACTGCGCCGATGGACACCATCCCGGTCGTCATCGATCGCGCCAGCCCGGTCCCGCTCTATCACCAGCTGGCCGAGCAACTCACCGCGGCGATCGAGAGCGGCCGCCTCGGCCCGGGCGACCCATTCGAGAACGAGTTGGCGTTGGCCGATCGGCTGGACCTGTCACGGCCGACCGTGCGCCGGGCGATCGCCGAACTGGTCCAGCGCGGACTGTTGGTTCGGCGGCGGGGTGTCGGCACGACGGTCGCCAGTCCCATGGTGCACCGTCGCGATGAGCTGACGAGCCTGTATGACGACATGGAGCGCCGCGGTCAGCATCCGGTCACGCGGGTGCTGCGTCTGGAGCACGACGTGCGCGACCCCGTGGCCGCGGAGGCGCTCGGCGTGCCGGCCACGACGCCACTGGTGTTCATCGAGCGGCTGCGCAGCGCCGGCGACGTCCCCGCCGCGCTGATGCACAACTGGCTCCCGCCGGCATACGCCGACATCACCCTCGCCGACCTCGAGGGCGGCAGCCTCTATGGCTGGCTCAAGGCGAGGGGCATCAAACCTGTTGTGGCACACCAGGTTATCGGGGCTCGTCGGCCGACGGCCGGCGAGCGCAAGCTGCTGCGACTCGCGGCCGGGGACCCGCTGCTGACCATGTCGCGCCGGGCGTATGCCGCGGATGGCTCGGCCGTCGAGTACGGCGATCACTGCTACCGGTTCGACCAGTACGCCTTCGACGTGACCGTCCACGAGAGATAACACGCCGTACGAAGAATCCCCACGAAGAAACCCCACGAAGTGTCCTCGCTCCTGCGTCGCTGCGGTACTTCGCGAGGACCCGAAGAAACCCCACGAAGAAACCCCACGAAAGTGTCCTCGCTCCTTCGTCGCTGCGGTACTTCGCGAGATGTGCTCGCTCCTAGTTCGGCGCCTTGACGACCAGGACGGGAACGGGAGAGTCGAGGATCAGGGTCTGGGTGACGCTGCCGAGCAGCGCCTTGCCCATGGGGGAACGGCGGCGTGCACCGATCACGAGCAGCGTGGCCCCAGTTCGCTTGACGGCATCGAGGATCGTCTCCGCAGTGTCGTCGATCTCGGCCGAGGCCGCTTCGAGGTCGAGGCTCCAAGAAACGTCCGCGACCGACGCCGCGGCGAAGGCCTTTGCGAGGTCGTCGCCGACCGAGGCTTCGAGTGCGGCCCGGTGATCCTCGTCGGCCGCCTTCTCGACGCTGATCACGATCAGCTCTTCGCCGCGCTGGGCGGCCTGGCGCGCTGCTTCGGTGAGGACGGCCTGGCTGTAGCGCGAGGTCTGGTGGGCGACGGCGACGGTCATACGGTCTCCTGATGGCTGAGGTGTGGGTGAGCGGCGGGTCGAGGTGACGTCGTCAGGCTAAGGCAGGCCCAGACCGAGGGACGCCAGGTATTCCCGGGTCTTGACGGCGTTGGGCAGGGGATAGGACTTGTCGCAGCCGTACATGTCTTCTTCACAGATGACGTAGAGGTCCTTGTCGAGGTCGGCGAGGGCCTCGATCATCAGGCCCATGTCGGGCTCGCCGAGTGGCGGGGCGACGGCGCAGCCGGCCTTGACGGCCTTGACGAAGGGCCAGTCCTCGTCGTGGGCCTGCTTGACGATGAGCGGATCCATCGCCTTGATGTGCACATAGGAGATGCGCTCGGGATACTTGCGGCACAACTCCATCGGGTCGCCGGAGCCGTAGACGATGTGGCCGGTGTCGAGGCAGAAGCCGACGTATTCGGGGTCGGTCGCCTCGAAGACGCGGTCGATGTCCTCGGGGGTCTCGATGTGGCTGTCGCCGTGCGGGTGGAGCACCATCGTCAGGCCGTAGTCCTGCTTCATGATCTTGCCGAGCCGGTTGGCATTCGCGATGTAACGCTGCCAGGCCTCGGGGGAGAGCACCTTGTCGTCGATGTAGTCGCCGGTCTTCTCGTCGCGGAACATCGGGGGCAGGTGCACGACATACTCGGCGCCGACCTCGGCGTGCGTCTGGCCGATGGCCCGGAAGAGCTTCTCGGTGTCGTCCCACGCCTCGGCCTTGTGCAGGATCCCCCAGCCCGTGCCGGCGACGACCCGGAAGCCGTGCTCGTCCATCACGTCCTTGAGCTCGATCGGGTCGGTGGGGAAGTAGCCGTAGGGGCCGGTCTCCATGATGGAGAAGCCGGCAGTCCGCATCTCCTGCAACGCAGTTCGCCAGTCGATCTGAACGGGGTCCTGCGGGAACCACACGCCCCATTGGTCGGGACACACGCCGATGGTCAGCTTGCGGTAGCGCTCGTCGGGGTTGACGGCCTTGTCGGACATGGGCACGCGATCCTCTCGTCACGAAATGATCTGATGTCCTATCAAAACACCTGGGTCACCAATTCACAATGCCTCTCGATTCCCCGACAGCCCTAGCGCTCGCGTCGTGTTTGTCCTAACATTAGGTCAACCGCCACCGATGACGAGGAGCAGACGATGACCGCGACCCCCCTGGAGCAGATGACCGCCGGCGACTTCCCCACCGTGCTGTGGAACGACTCGGCCGATCCGCGGGAGCTGGGTCAGTCCATCGCGTGGGGCGCCGTGGGGGCGACGTGCAATCCGGTCATCGCCGTGCAATGCATCAAGAACGATCTGCCCCGGTGGACGGCTCGGATGAGCGAGATCGCCCAGGAGCGCCCCGAGGCGAGTGAGAGCGAGATCGGTTGGCAAGTCGTCGAGGAGATCTCCAAGGAGGCCGCCGCACAGCTGAAGCCGGCCTTCGACAAGCACGGCGGACGCAACGGGCGCCTCTCGATGCAGACCGACCCGCGCAACCACCGCAACGCGAAAGCCCTTGCGGACCAGGCCAAATACTTCTCGACGCTGGCGCCCAACATCATTGTCAAGATCCCCGCGACGGCCACGGGCCTCACGGCTATCGAGGACGCCGTGAGCCGTGGAGTCTCCATCAATGTCACCGTGTCCTTCACCGTCCCGCAGGCCGTCGCCGCCGCCGAGGCGATCGAACGCGGCATGGCCAAGCGCGAGGCTGCCGGACACGACGTGTCCAACATGGGCCACGTCGTGACGATCATGGTCGGCCGGCTCGACGACTGGCTCAAGGACTGCGCCAAGACCGAGGGCAGTGACATCGACCCCGAGTATCTCGAGTGGGCCGGCGTCGCTGCGTTCAAGCGCGCCTACAGCATCTGGCAGGAACGCGGTTACCGCTCACGCCTGCTCTCGGCCGCCTTCCGTAACACCAAGCAGTGGTCGGAGTTCGTCGGCGGCGATGTCGTCATCTCCCCGCCCTTCGCGTGGCAGGAGAAGATCCAGGCCGCCGGGGCGGCACCCGAGAACCGTATGGACGTGCCAGTCGACCCAGCCATCGTGGAGGCCCTGTCCGCGGCCTTCCCCGACTTCCGCCGCGCCTACGACCCGGACGGCATGAGCCCGGAAGAGTTCGATACCTTCGGTGCGACCCGGAAGACGTTGCGGCAGTTCCTCGGTGCCGACGAGGAGCTGGACCAGATGGTGCGCGACGTCCTGGTGCCGGCGCCCTGACCGGCACGCACACGGCATACAGCAAAGACGGGATGACGATGAGCGAGACCACCCGCCTGACCACGGCGCAGGCGATCGTGAAGTTCCTCGGCCAGCAGTATTCGGAGCGCGACGGGGCCGAACAACGCCTCGTCACGGGGATGTTCGGGATCTTCGGGCACGGCAATGTATGCGGCGTCGGCCAGGCGCTCCTGCAGGACCAGATCGCCTTCGAGGACGCCGGCGCGGACGACCCGCTGGCGGCCGGACATCTGCCCTACTACCTCATTCGCAACGAACAGTCGGGCGTGCACGCGGCCACGGCATACGCCCGGAGTCGCGAGCGCCTTCAGGTGATGGCGGTGACGACGTCGATCGGCCCCGGGGCGACGAACATGATCACGGGCGCCGCGCTCGCGACGACCAACCGCATCCCGGTGCTGCTCTTCCCGTCCGACCAGTTCGCCAACCGGATGCCGGATCCCGTTCTGCAGCAACTCGAATCGCCACAGACGCTGGATACGGCGGTCACCGACTGCTTCCGTCCGGTTTCGCGCTTCTTCGACCGGATCGTCCGCCCCGAGCAGCTGATGCCCTCGCTGCTCAACGCGATGCGCGTCCTGACCGACCCCGCCGACACCGGAGCCGTGACGATCGCGCTGCCGCAGGATGTGCAAGCCGAGGCGTATGACTGGCCGGTCGCCTTCTTCCGCAAGCGCGTGTGGCATATCGCTCGCCCGGTGCCGGAGCGGGCAGCGCTCGAGCGCGCCGTCGAGGTGCTTCGCTCCGCAAAGCGTCCGCTCGTCGTCGCCGGTGGCGGGGTCGTCTATTCGGGCGCGTCCGAGCAGTTGCGCGAATTCGCCTCGGCCACAGGCATTCCCGTGTCGGACACCCACGCGGGCAAGGGCGCGATCAACTGGGATCACCCCTCCGCAGTGGGCGCGGTCGGCTCCACCGGCACCACAGCCGCCAATGCGTTGGCGCGCACCGCGGATGTGGTTGTCGGCATCGGAACCCGCTACAGCGACTTCACCACTGCCTCGCACACGATCTTCGCGGGCGACGGCGTCGAGGGTGACGTGCGCTTCGTCAACATCAACACGCTCGGCTTCGACGCGGCCAAGCACAGCGCCACGATGGTGCTCGCCGACGCGCGCGAGGCTCTGACAGCGCTCTCCGCAGCGCTGGACGGGTGGGAGGTCGAGGCGGCATACCGTCAGGAAGCGGCTGACCTCGACGCAGACTGGCAGCGCCAGGTCGACGAGTGCTATCACCGCGACCACGCGCCACTTCCGGCGCAGACCGAAGTCTTCGGTGCGCTCAACGAGTTGATGGGCCCCGAGGATGTCGTCATCAACGCGGCCGGCTCGATGCCCGGTGACCTCCAATGCCTTTGGCGCGCAACGACTCCCGTGCAGTATCACGTCGAGTACGCGTACTCGTGCATGGGATACGAGATCCCGGCTGCCTTGGGTGCCAAGCTCGCGCTCGGTGACGACCACGAGGTGGTCGCGATCGTCGGTGACGGCACCTATCAGATGTCGCCCATGGAGATTGCGACGATCGTCTCCGAGGGTCTGAAGGTCATCATCGTGCTCCTGCAGAACCACGGCTTCGCCTCGATCGGAGCGCTGTCGGAGTCCCGCGGCTCACAGCGGTTCGGCACGAAGTACCGCATGCGCTCGGGAGGTGCCGGCGGCCGCCTCGACGGCGCCGAGGTGCCCTTCGATCTCGCGGCCAGCGCCGCCTCATGGGGCGCGGATGTGTTGCGCTGCAACGGCATCGAGGAGTTCCGCGCGAACTACGCGAAGGCCGCCGCGGCGGACCACACGACCGTCCTCTATATCGAGACCGACCTCATGGGTCCCAACCCGCCCGGCTCGGCCTGGTGGGACGTGCCCGTCGCCGAGGTGAGCGACCTGGAGTCGACGCAGGCGGCATACGCCGAGCATGTGGAGAACCGGAAGGCCCAGCGCCACTACCTCTAAAGCCGACTCGCCCTCCTCCGAAGCGGGGCCTGGTTTCGCGACGGGGGCCGGGCTATAAGCCGGCCCCCGTCGGCGAACCAGGCCCCGCTCGGTCAGACCCTGGGTCACGTGTGAGTCAGGCCAGCGCGTCCAGGTAGGCGATCGACGTGCGCACGTCGTGGATCGGGCCCTCGCCCTCGGCGGGGACGCCGTCCGTGAGAGCGCAGTCCTGCTCGAGGATGTACCAGCCCTGGTAACCCTGCTCCTCGAGCGCCGAGATCGCTTCTCCGACAGGGACATCGCCTCTGCCGAGCGGCTCGAACAAACCGGCCTGGACGGCCTGGAGGAGTGTGAGCTCGCCGCCCATCAGCCGCTGGGCGACCGCGGCGTCGACGTCCTTGAGATGGGCGTGCCCGACCCGGGAGCCGTGTTCCTTGGCGAACGCGACCGGGTCGACGCCACCGATGTAGAGGTGCCCCGTGTCGAGGCACCATTTCACGTCGGTGTGCTCGAGCGCGAGGTCGACGTCGGCCTTGGTCTCGACGAGGGTGTCGACGTGCGGGTGCAGGACCTGGGTCAAGCCGTGGCGGGCGCACACCTCGTCGACCTCCCGCAGGCCCCGGCCCAGCTCGGCCATACCGTCGGCGTCCAGGGGCACCGGCTTGGACCAGTCGTAGTCCTGCACAACCGCAGTGACGAAATGCGTGCCGCCGTGCGCGGCGAAGTGAGCGGCGACCGACTCGGCGCGATCGAGCGCGTCGGCGCGCTGCGCGGGGTCATGGAGCACCAGCGGCACGAACCCCCCGATGAGCGACATCTCATGCTCCCGAAGCGTGGCGTCCAGCCCGTCGGAGTCCTCGGGGAAGAAGCCCGGTGCCCCGAGTTCGGTCGCGGTCAGCCCCACCGACTTCATCTCGGGCAGCACCCGCTCGGGCGGCAGCATCACCCCCCAGCCGGGAACCTCACAGACTCCCCATGAGATCGGCGCCCCGCCGACCCGGTCACGCAGCGAACGACCCATCGCACTCTCCTTTGAACTGACTAAGGCCACGGTTTGTCCTGACATTCTATCAGCCCGTTGTATGCAGTGACGGGCCGGTTCTCCCGCGGCGCAGGCGCCCGGCCGCCGCACCCCCGAGGGGGTCGCACTGACCTATTCGACGGGTCGACGTGACGCCTCGACGGGGTGGGAAGGACATCTCGACGGGTGTGTCGGAGTGACAAAGGCGGGCTTTGTCCTGTTATGATCCCATGTATCGAATAGATATATCGAAGGAGTATGCAGTGGCGCCGCGGCGACAGCACCTGCTGGACCTGGCCGTCCTCGGGCTGCTCCACGAGGCTCCGATGCACGGCTATGAGCTGCGCAAACGGCTCAACCTGGCACTCGGCCCGTTCCGGGCCCTCAGCTTCGGCACGCTCTATCCGGCGCTGCGCGGCCTGGTCGCCGACGGCCTGATCTCCGAGTCGAACCCGGTCTCCGCACCGAACCCCGTCTCCGCCTCGAACCCGGCGACCGGGCACGCCCCGGCGACACCCGCCTCCCGCCGGCCGCGCATCGTCTACGAACTGACCGATGCCGGCCGCACCCGGTTCGCCGAGCTCAACAACCGGGCCGACGACACGGCATACGACGACGACGGGTTCGAGGTGCGCATCGCGTTCTTCGCCCGCACCGAGTCCGCAGTCCGGTTGCGGATCCTCGAGGGCCGGCGCGCCCGCCTCGAGGACCGGCTGGCCGCCCTTCGCACGGCCCCGGCAACCCCGAGCGCCGGCGACATCTGGAGCCGCGCCCTGACCCGGCATTCCGAGGACACTCTCGAACGCGACCTGCGCTGGCTCGGCGAACTCATCGCCGCCGAGCGATCCGCACCCGCCCGCCCGGGCACCCTCACCGACCCCTCCCATCCGGCGTTCACCCCACGTCAGACCAACCAGAAATAAGGAGCACCACCATGGGTTCGATCCGCGTCGCCATCGTCGGCGTCGGCAACTGCGCGAGCTCGCTCGTGCAGGGCGTCGAGTACTACAAGGACGCCGACCCGGCCGGCAGCGTGCCGGGCCTGATGCACGTCAAGTTCGGCGACTACCACGTCTTTGACGTGCAGTTCGTCGCCGCCTTCGACGTCGACGACAAGAAGGTCGGCAAGGACCTCGCCGAGGCCATCAACTCGAGCGAGAACAACACGATCAAGATCTGCGAGGTTCCCACCACCGGGGTGACCGTCCAGCGCGGCCACACCCTCGACGGGCTGGGCAAGTACTACCGCCTGACCATCGACGAATCGGCCGCCGAACCGGTCGACGTCGTCCAGGCCCTCAAGGACGCCGAGGTCGATGTTCTCGTCTCCTACCTCCCGGTCGGTTCCGAGGAGGCAGACAAGTTCTACGCCCAGTGCGCCATCGACGCCGGCGTCGCCTTCGTCAACGCCCTCCCGGTCTTCATCGCCTCCGACCCCGAGTGGGCCGCGAAATTCGAGCACGCCGGCGTGCCGATCATCGGCGACGACATCAAGTCCCAGGTCGGCGCGACCATCACCCACCGCGTCATGGCCAAGCTGTTCGAGGACCGCGGCGTCGTGCTGGATCGCACCTACCAGCTCAACGTCGGCGGCAACATGGACTTCAAGAACATGCTCGAGCGCGAGCGCCTGGAGTCGAAGAAGATCTCCAAGACCCAGGCCGTCACCTCCAACCTCAACGGTCCGCTGGCCGGCAAGAAGGAGGACCGCAACGTCCACATCGGCCCGTCCGACTACGTCGCCTGGCTCGACGATCGCAAGTGGGCCTACGTCCGCCTCGAGGGCCGCGCCTTCGGCGACGTGCCCCTCAACCTCGAATACAAGCTCGAGGTCTGGGACTCGCCCAACAGCGCCGGCATCATCATCGACGCCATCCGCGCGGCGAAGATCGCCAAGGACCGCGGCGTCGGCGGCCCGCTGCTCTCCGCCGCGGCCTACCTGATGAAGTCCCCGCCGGAGCAGCGCGAGGACACCGAGGGCCGCGCCCGCCTGGAGGCGTTCATCGCCGGCACCGAGCCCCGCTGAGGCGGGGCTCGCAAACGCGAGCGGGCGGCATACCCAGGGTTGGGTATACCGCCCGCTTGCGTTGTCGCGGAAGCGAACTCAGCTGAGGTATGCGGCGAGCTGATCCTCGACGTTCTTGGTGATGGTGGCGGTGCCGCCGAGGACGACGATATTCGTCGGGTTGAGCTTCTTCAGTTGCTCATCGATCGACGCCGGGATCGAATCGGTGTCGACGAGCAGCACCGGCGAGCCCTTCATGCCGGCGACCGGGGCGCCGGAGAGCGCGTCGGGGAAGACGCGGCCGGAGGCGACGTAGACCGTCTCGACGCCCGGGGCGTAGTTGGCCTCCGCGATCGCTGCAGAGGTGTCGAAGCGGTCCGCGCCGTACTGGCGGGTGACCGTGCCGCCGACGGTGAACTTGCCGAGGAAGCTCTCGACTTCCTCGCTGACGGTCGCGGGACCGCCCAGGATGACGATGTGCTGGGTCTGGAGGCGCTTCAGTTCGTTCTTGACGACGCCCGGGACGGCGTCGTGCTCGACGAGCAGCAGCGGCCCGTTGGTCTTGGCCGCGACCGGAGCACCGGAGAGCGCGTCGGGGAAGACCTCGCCGGAGGCGATATAGGTCGTGTTGACGCCGGCCTCGTAGTTCTCCAGGCTGATCTTCGCCGACGTGCTGTAGCGAGTGGGGCCGGCAATGCGCTCGACCTCGCCGGTCGTGGCGATCTTCTTGAGCTTGTTGGCCACCGCGCCCGAGACGGAGGCGCGGCCGCCGAAGATGATGATCTTCTTCGGCTTCAGGTTCATCAGTTCGGCCTCGACCGACTCCGGCAGGCTCTCCGCCTTGGTCAGCAACACCGGAGCGCGCTCCATGCCCGCCACGGGCGCACCGGTGAGGGCGTCGGTGAAGACCTCACCGGAGGCGACATAGGCGACATCGAGGCCCGGCAAGAAGCTCTGGTGGGCGATATTGGCGGAGGCCTCGTAGCGGTCGGCGCCGGCGATCCGGTACACGCCGCCGTCGGCGGCATTGGCGCCGGCGACGGGGCTGAGGGCGAGGGCGCCGGTCAGCGTGGCGGCCGCGAGCGCGGCGCGCCGGGTGATGGTGCTCTTCATGAACTGATTCACTTCCTTTGCGGGGTGACCCACGCCGTATGACGCGAGCCGACGGGGCGAAACCGAGCCGGCCCCCGGGCCGGACCGGCCTCACGGAGAGACGTAGCCGGCCAGTTCCTCCTCGACGGCGGTGCTGACCGAAGCGGTGCCACCGAGCACGACGATCTTCCTGGGCTGCAGGTAGCCGAGCGCCTCGCGGATGGAGTCGGGGATGTCGGTGTCGTCGACGAGCAGCATCGGGCCGCGGCGGATGCCGCCGACCGGCGCGCCGGACAGCGCATCGGAGAAGACCTGGCCGTAGGCGACATAGGCGACAGAGACGCCAGGGGCGAACGACTCCGTGGCGATGTTCGCCGAGGCGTCGTAGCGGTCCGCGCCCCAGAGCCGCTCGACGAAGCCGTCCGTGTAGTCCGTCAGCCCGGCCGAGACCTCGTCGGAAACGCTGTTGGGTCCGCCGAGGACGTAGATGGTCTTGGGGTTGAGCCGGTCGAGTTCCTCGGCGATCGCGCTGGGCAGCCGGTCGTCAGCAGTTAGAAGCATGGGCGCGCCGTCCATGCCGGCGACGGGGGCGCCGGAGAGGGCGTCGGGGAAGACCTCGCCGGACGCGAGGTAGACCTTGGACACGCCCGGGTCGAAGGTCTCCTGCGAGATCTGGGCGGACGCCTCATACCGGTCCTTCCCCATCCAGCGGTCCACCCCGCCGCTGGTGTAGCTGCCCAGCTGGGACTCCACCGAGGTGCTGATGGTGGCCGGACCGCCGAGGACCACGATGCGCCGCGGCCGCAGCCGGGTCAGCTCGGCGGCGATGGCCGACGGGATCTCGCCCGCCTTGACCAGGAGCAGGGGGCCCTTGCGCTGGGCCGCCACCGGTGCACCCGACAGGGCGTCGGTGAAGATCTCACCGCTGGCGATGAAGGCCGTGCCCACCCCCGAGTCGAAGCTGCGTCGGGAGATCTCCGCCGACGTCTCGTAGCGGTCGGCGCCCGCAATGCGTTCGACCCCTTCGGCCCGGCCAGAATCCGCCCCGAAGGCGGTGGGCGCGGCTAGCGGAGCGACGACGAGCCCTCCGGACGCCACGAGCGCAACGATTCCCCGCCGGACAACTGCACTGCTCATGTGTGAATCTCCTCGAAACGACTGCCCCGACGACCCAAATGGGTCGGTCGTCCCCAGGAGGGTAACGAATTCGCCCGGGTGAGGACACACCTGATGCCCGGAGGACGGACATTTCACACGTGAAGCATGCGTATCAGGCGCAGATCACGCGTCCCGGATGTCGATCACGACGACGGTGACATTGTCGTGCCCACCACCTGCGAGGGCGGCCTGCACCAGGGCGTCGGCGGCGTCCTGGGGATCCCGGGCCGTGTCGAGGACCCAGAAGATGTCGTCCGGACTCACCTCGTCGGTCAGGCCGTCGGAGCAGACAAGCAACCGGTCACCGCTGGTGACCTCGAGCCGCTCGTGGGCAACGTCGACATCGGGCCGGGCGCCGAGCGAGCGGGTGACGATGTGGCGCATCGGGTGCACCTGGGCCTCCTCGGGCGCCAGGATGCCGAGGGCCACCATGTCCTGAACCTCGGAGTGGTCGATCGTGACCTGCCGGATCTCGCCCTCGTGGATGTGCAGCACCCGCGAGTCGCCGACGTTGAAGACCACCCAGGCGCCGTCGGTGAGCGCCGCGCAGCCGGCGAGCGTGGTGCCCATGCCGCGCTGACCCGGCTCCGACCCGGCCGCCCAGATCCGCTCGTTGGCCTGCTCCACGGCCGAGATCACCGGCTCGACCTCGCCCAGCCGGGCGCCCTCCAGACCGCGCAGGACCGAGATGGCGAGCGCGCTCGCGACCTCGCCGGCGGCATGTCCGCCCATCCCGTCGGCGACAGCGAAAATGGGGTAGGCAGCGAGGGCACAATCCTCGTTCTGCTCCCGGTAATGCCCCGGGTGGGACGCCACGCCGACCTCGATCACGGCGCTAATGTCCCACACCGGACCGACCACCTGGCAAGCCCACCCAAAATACCTCACGGCGCCACGTCTGTCGTGGCGCCGTGAGGAGGGTAGATCCTGGTCAGGGCAGGTAGGACCCGAGGACCGCGCGCACCCGCTCGCTGACCGTCGCCGGGCCGCCGAGGACGACGATCCGGCGCGGCTTCAGGCGCTCCAATTCCACGTCGATCGCCGGCGGCACCGCATCGGTGTCGACCAGCAGGACGGGACCACGCGTCATACCGGCGATCGGGGCTCCCGACAGGGCGTCGGGGAAGACCCGGCCTGACGCGACGTAGACGACGGCGAGGCCGGGGTTGTAGTTCTCGTGCGCGATGGCCGCGGAGGTGTCGAAGCGATCGGCGCCGGAGTAGCGCAGCACCCCCCCGCTGGTGTAGCGCCGCAGTTCGGTCTCGACCTTCGCGGTGATGGTGCTGGTGCCGCCCATCACGATGATGCGGCCCGGCTTGAGCCGGGTCAGTTCGGCGGCGATGCTGGCGGGGATCGCGTCGGTGTCGACGAGCAGGACCGGCGTGGCGGTCTTGCCGGCGACCGGCGCACCCGAGAGGGCGTCGGTGTAGATCCGGCCCGAGGCGATGTAGACGGTCGGCACGCCGGGGTCGAAGGCATCCCGGGAGATCGCGGCCGAGGTCGCGAACCGGTCGTCGCCGAAGAGCCGGCTCACGCCGCCGGAGGTGTAGTCCTCGAGCTTGTCCGCCACCGCCGTGCCGACGGTGGCCGGGCCGCCGAGGATGACGATGCGCCCGGGCGTCAGGCGCCGCAGCTCCGCCTGAATGCCTCCCGGTAAGCGGTCGTCCTCGACGAGCAGAACCGGTCCCCTGTCCTTGCCGGCGACCGGCGCGCCCGAGAGGGCGTCGGGGTAGACCTCACCGGAGGCGATATAGGCGACCGCGACCCCGGGGTCGAAGCTCTTGGCCGACATGGCGGCGGACGCGGCATACCGGTCGGCGCCGGACCACCGCTCCACCTTCTCGAGCGACGGGAAGTCGACCTTGATGCTCGCGCCCTTGGCGGTGGCCGAGACGACCTCGAGCCTGACGACCTCGTCGGGACTGGTCCATTTCTCACCGGGCTCCAGGCCGGGGTGCCGGTCGGTGGGGACGTCCTTGCCGTCCGGGTGGAAGTCGAGGACGGTCGTGTCGGCGGGCGTCTCGCTGGCCAGGTCCTGCATGCGCACGATGACGCCGCCACCGGGATCGGTGCGCACGACGCCCGTCGGATCGGTCCACGTCGCATCGTCGATCCACGAGTCGAGGTCGGTGGGCGTGCGGTATTCGACGGTGTAGCGGGTGTCGCCGACCGTGATCGCGAAGCCGCGCTGGCCCCGGTAGGCCGACAGCGGCCGGATGAAGGTGTACTGCCCGCTGCCGGGCGTCACCTCGGGGAAGTCGGCGTCGCTGAGCACTCCCATCCGGCGCAGGTTGGCGGCGGAGATCTTGCCGACCTTGCCGTAGTGCCACCAGCCCATCAGGTCCCAGGGGTCGCCGCCGGGTTCGGCCTTGCAGTAGTCCGACAGCGGGACGGGCGTGGTGTGCGCCGCATCGGTCCAGCAGCTGATCGAATTCGCCATACCGAGACCGGAGTTGCTGCCGATCCCGTAGGCGATCAGGTTCCAGGCGACCTGCTGCTGGCCGTTGAGGAAGGCGACACCATCACCGGCTTCGGTCAAGCCGCGCGAGAAGAGGGCACCGAACTTGCAAGCGGAGGTCTCCGGGAAGACGATGTCGAGGTGTTTGCGCACGCCCGGGGTGTCGGGCGCCACCTTGCGGGTCTCGCGCTCGATGGCCTCGGTGTCGCAGCTGGCGGCCTCCTCGGCGGTGAGGGTGATCTGCTCCCACGGCCGGGTCTGCGCGAGGGTGACCGACATGGCCGAGTTGGTGGAGGTGCGGTAGTAGGTGTTGGCCGACCCGATGGCCTCTGCCACCGCCGTGGTGTCGAGCGCCCCCGGCTCGGACCCGGTCCAGTAGACCGGCTGCACCAGCACTCGATGCTCACCCAGCGCGCCGCGCTCGCCGACGCCGCGAGCGGACGCCGCAGGGTCGGCATACTGCACGATCTTGGGTATGGCCGGTGCGGTCGCGTCGGCGCGGACCGCGTGCGCCGGCGTCGAGTGCGTTGGTGTGGAAGTGCGTTGGTGTCGGTGCCGCGTTGGCGACGCCCGCGCCCGCCGCCGCG
>NZ_HG764815.1:1174491-1183780 GCF_001050535.1 Nostocoides australiense Ben110
CCGCGCGAGCGCCCGGGACCGGCCCCATGCCGAGCCGGTGCAGCACGAAGGCGCCGGCGGCGACGCCGAGCACGGCCAGCGCGCTGTGCCCGACCGCCCGATCGAATCCCGCGGGCCGGACCTGCAGCGGTTCGACCCACTGGGCACCGATGAGGGTCGCCACCGCCGCCCAGATCAGGACGACACCGACCGCAGCGATGACGTCGGCCGGTTTGTGCCACCGCTCGGCCATCGTGCCCAGCCCGGCCCCGCCGGCGATCGCGCCCGAGAGCAGGCACACCAACGGCCGCAGGATGCGCGGCGCGGCGATGATGGCCACGGCGGCCAGCGAGATCGCCGCCGTCGAGTGCCCGCTCGGCATGCTCACCCGCACAGCCGGATCGCTCGGCATATCGGTCAGGAAGCGCAGCTTCAGCAGTTGGGTGGTCTGGTTGGCGCAGATGACGAGCAGCGGCAGCGCCAGGGCGACGCGCCACAGCCGCCGGGCGAGCACGACGAGCATCGCGATCAGCGTGAGCAACAGCATCGTCGGGATGCGAATCTCCTGCAGCAGCGCGGTGATCCGGCCCGGACGGAACTCGTCGACCTCGAAGGAGACGACGACGTCCCGGTCGAGCCGGATGCCGGCGTCCGTGCGCAGCGCCAGCACGACGATGACCGACAGCAGGACGAGCCCTGCAAGGAAGACGAGGAGGACATCGGCGGCGTCGCGGAACGCGGAGCGCGGCGGCGGCTGCGGGGTCACTCCCACTCGATCGTCCCCGGCGGCTTGCTCGTCACATCCAAGGTGACCCGGTTGACCTGCTCGACCTCGTTGGTGATCCGGTTCGAGATGTGGGCCAGCACGTCATACGGCACCCGGGTCCAGTCGGCCGTCATCGCGTCCTCGGACGAGACCGGGCGCAGCACGACGGGGTGGCCGTAGGTGCGGCCGTCGCCCTGCACCCCCACTGAGCGGATGTCGGCCAGCAACACGACCGGGCACTGCCAGATGTCGCGGTCGAGGCCGGCCCTCGTCAGTTCGTGGCGCACGATGGCGTCGGCCGCGCGCAAGGTGGCGAGGTTGTCCGCAGTGACCTCGCCGACGATCCGGATGCCCAGCCCGGGACCGGGGAAGGGCTGGCGCCACACGATCGCCTCGGGCACGCCGAGTTCGAGCCCGACCTTGCGCACCTCGTCCTTGAACAGGTCGCGCAGCGGCTCCACGAGCGAGAACTGCAAGTCGTCGGGCAGCCCGCCGACGTTGTGGTGGCTCTTGATATTGGCCGTCCCCGACCCGCCGCCGGATTCGACGACGTCGGGATAGAGCGTGCCTTGCACGAGGAACTCCACCGGGTGCCCGTCCTCGGCCGCGTGCCCGACGACGTCGCGGGCGGCCTGCTCGAAGACGCGGATGAACTCGCGCCCGATGATCTTGCGCTTCTCCTCCGGATCCCTAACTCCCGCAAGGGCATCCAGGAACTGCTGGCGCGCGTCGACGACGACGAGGTTGATGCCCGTCGACGCGACGAACTCCTCCTCGACCTGCTCCGCCTCACCCTCGCGCAGCAGCCCGTGGTCGACGAAGACGCACGTGAGCTGATCGCCGACAGCCTTGTGCACCAATGCCGCCGCCACCGACGAGTCCACCCCGCCCGAGAGGGCGCACAACACGTGCTTGTCCCCCACCTGCGCGCGGATCTGCGCCACCTGCTCCTCGATGACCGACCCGGCGTCCCAGTCGGGGGTCAGCCGCGCCCCGGCATACAGGAAGTGCTCCAGCACCTCCTGACCGAACGTCGAGTGCAGCACCTCGGGGTGCCATTGCACGCCATACAGCCGGCGCTCGTCGTCCTCGAAGGCGGCCACCGGCGCCCCCGCCGTCGATGCCGTCACCCGCATCCCCGCGGGCGCCTCCGTGACCGAGTCGCCGTGACTCATCCATACCGACTGCTCGCGCGGCTGCCCGCGGAAGAGGGTGGACTCGGTGTCGGCCACCTCAACCCGCGTCTGCCCGTACTCGCGCAACCCGGTTCGCGCCACCGTGCCCCCGCGCGCCTGCGCCATCGCCTGGAAGCCGTAACACATGCCGAAGACCGGCACCCCCGCCTCGAGGAGCGCGGGATCGAGCGCCGGGGCCCCCTCGGCATACACGCTCGACGGGCCACCGGAGAGGATGATCGCCTGCGGGTCCCGCGCGAGGAGATCGGCCACGCTCGCCGTATGCGGTAGCACCTCGCTGTAGATCCGTGCCTCACGCACCCGGCGGGCGATCAGCTGGGCGTACTGCGCGCCGAAGTCGACGACGATGACGGGACGGCGGGCGGTGGTCACGCCGGAATGCTAGTCGCCGCGAATTCCGCGGCAACCTTGCGTTCGACCCAGAAGGACAGGAAGGGCACACATCCGGCGAGCATGATGCCGACCATCTTCGGCAGCGACCAGCCGGCCTTGAAGCCCAGATTGGCGGTCGCGGCCACATAGACGATGTAGAGGAAGCCGTGCGGCTGCGGCCACCAGTCGAGGGCGTGGTTGTCGAAGCCGTAGCGCAAAATGATCTCGGCGACCAGCACGAGCAGGCCGATGCCGACAATGAACGCCATGATCTCGAAGAACTTCAGTGCGCTCGCCAGTTTGGGATCGCGGTCGGTGGTCGGGGTGCTCATTGCTCCTGCTTGCCGGCGCTGACGCGCACGTCGGGGTCGGGGTCGGGTCGGGGCTGGGTATGCGGTGGCTCGGGTTCGCCGTGCCGGGCGCCAGGGCCGGCCGCATGCTCGGGCGCAGGGCCGGCCGCGCCCCGGACCGCAGGGCCGCGGGCGTCGGCCTGGACCATCTTCACCCACAGGAAGAAGGCGAAGGCCGCGAACACCCACCACTGCAGCGCGTATGCCGCATTGCGCCACTGCACCCCGGTGTCCGGTCGCGGTGGGGGCACGCGCGTGAGGGGGGCGGGCGCGTCGGAAGCCTGGGGGTCGCTCACGGGGGTCTCGCGCTGGGCGAACCCGAAGGCGTTGTAGAGGTCACCGGGCCAGGTGTTGACGAGTTCGGAGAGGTTGACGCTGCCGAGCGTGCCCGCCGGATAGGTACCCTCGGCGGGCGACTCGCCCGGCGCGAGGCTGGCGGTGACGGTCACCTCACCGCCGGGCGGCTCCGGCAGGACGGCCTGCGGGGTCCACCCGCGCAGCACCGGGAAGGTCGCCCCGGTGGCGGTGAGCCGCAGCGGGGTGATGACCCAGTAGCCGTCCACCCCACCGAGGAGGCGACCGGCGACGAGGACCTGGCCCGCGGCATACCGTCCGGTGGCGGTGACCAGGCGGCCGCCCGCCGCCGCGGGGAACTCGGTATGCGGCGTGAGCAGGGTTGTCAGCTCGGCCACCGGCTGCTCGCCGGCCTTGGCGATCGCGTCGGCGCGCGCCTTGTCGTGGGCGACGCCGAGTTGCCAGCGCCCCAGCTGCACGAAGGCGATCGCGATCAGCGCCGCGAGCAGCAGGAGCGCGAGCCACTTCGGCTTCACCGCGGTCCGCAACACCCGCTCAGCCTACGTCGCGCGCCTGGGGCGACCGCACCGCCATACCGTCGCCCGCTGCGCCGCCGCCGGGTGAACGGCAGGCGTCCGCGCTACCGCACGTCGATGGACAGTGGACGATCTCTCGGGCGCCGCGACGCGCGAAGTGGGCAACTTGCCGGTGGGTAGCCTCGCGGACTCCCCGATCCGGGCAGAAACTAACCAAGTCCTAACCTGATTTTTACCCAAATCGCCTGGTGGGGGCGCTGGCGGGTTGTTAGGTTCCCAGGCAAGTCAGATCGCGTTACACACGAGAGGGAGCAGGGCCCTCTCGACCTGGACACCGAGGAGGGATCGTGCAGGGGGACACCACGTCGGCGACGTCGACGCTCAGGGCGAGCGCGGCGCACCGGCAGGAGCACGAGGACCTGGCGGCCCGGGCCCGCACGCTGTTGAACGTCGATCCGGAGCATCTGCAACCGGTGGTCATCACCGGCCCCATCGGCGGACTGGTCAACTCCGCGATCCGGCGGGTCGCGGCGGCCAGCGACCTGCCCGGCTTCTGGCTGCACTCGCTGCCGCCGCGGCCCGACGGGGATCAGCGGTGCATCGTGCAGGAGGCGGCCCGCGACGGCGAGCAGGACGGCCTGGCCATGACGGCCGACGACATGGGCGGCCTGCTCGATCAGCTGACAGCGCAGGTGCAGGGGCCCGCGCTGCTCATCGTCGAAAGCGTCCAGCAGTTGTCCACCTCCTCGGCGAATGCGCTGGTCGTGTGGGCCCAGCTGGCGCGGTTGCGGGGCACGCGCCTGCTGCTCGGGTATGCCCCGGCCGCCGACATCGACGCGGTCGGGACGCTGGTCGCGATGAACCCGGAGGTGCACTGGATCGACGTGCAGTCGCCCTCCCCCGAGCGGCTGCGGCACGCGCTGGAGCGGGCGGCGCGGTGGACGGGTGCGGACGAGCTGGACCGCGCGGCCGCCTTCTGCGCCGGCAGTCCCGGACTGACGACCGCCGTATGCCGCGCCGCCGCGATCGAGGGTGAGGTCACCGACTCGCGTTTCCCGCACGTCTACGCCAATGCCCTGGAGAGTTCCGCCGTCCCGCAGCTGCTGCGGCAGGGTCCCGATGCCGTCGCCCTGGCGTTGGTCATGGCGCTCGCCGGTCACACCGTGGACGCGGCCGAGGCAGCCGGTGCCTTGGGCATCCTGCCGCGCACGGCGCGGCGTCTCGAGCGGTTCCTGCGCGAGAGCGGTCTGGCGCCCGACAGCCCGGAGGCGCAGGTGATCGTGCACCGGGTGGTCGCTGCCCAGGCGGGTCAGGACATCCGGCGCCGGGCGGCGAGCTGTGCGCGCGGTCTCCTCGAGGCCCACCGCGCCCAGGCCGTCGACCTGTTCGCCCTGCACTCCCTCGTCGGTGACGATGTCGCCGGGCGGATGCTGCTGGCCAAGGACATCTTCACCGCCGCCCTCTTCGAGGACGCCTTCGACCGAGCCTTGCAGGTGGCGCAGAACCTCGAGGCCACATCGAGCGATCCCGGGGAGATCGCCTGGGCCCGCGCGGCGCAGCTGGCCGTATGGATGCGCTCGGACTGGGCGGCGCTGCACCGGCAGCGCGAATGGCTGACCGACCCGGCGGTGCTCGCCGAACTCGACGGCGCCCGGCCCTCCGCGTGGCTGGCCCTCGAATCACCGGCCACGGTCGAGTTGCTCCTCGAAGCGCCAGCCGCCGACGGGGCGTGGAGCGGCCTGGACGCCACCTTCCTTTCCGGCCGGATGGCGACGGTCCCGACCACCTATCTGCGCGGTGTGGTCGCCGCGGCCGAGACCGGGCCCACCTATGCCAGCTATCTCGCCGTGTGTGCGCTCATCGGGCACCGGGCGAGCCCTCGGCTGGCCGCGTTGAGCGAATGTGCCGAGGCGCTCGGTGGGCCGCTGGGCGTCGGTGCTGCGCTCGCGAGCCGGATCGCCGCCGCGTGGCTGTTCCTCACCGACTACGAGGCCGCTGCCCGGTGGGCAGCCATCGCGGCGTTCACCGCGGCCGAGAACGAGGCCGCCGACTGCGCGATGGGCTATCTCATCGGCGCCCAGGCCCAACTGCGCCTCGGCAACTTCGGACGGGCCCGTGAGCAGGCCGAACTCGCCAAGACCAACTTCGCCCGCTTCAACGCCACCACGATGATGGACGTGTGCGTCTGGACGCTGGCGCACATCGACGCCGAGGATGTCGCCGGCGCCGAGCCGGCCGACGCCCAGGCGTTGGCCGCGGCCCTGCCGGATGCGGTGCACCCGTTGTGGATCGCCTACCGCGCCTATGTCTGCGGGCGCACCCTGTTGCGGCACGGCGAGACCGACGTGGCGGTGCGTTATCTCTTCGGCAGCGGGCGGGACCTTGCCCGCGCCGGCATCGAGAACCCGTCGCTGCTGAACTGGCTGCCGCACCTGGTGCGCGTCTTCCGGGCCGGCGGACTGACGGACTTCCACAACCAGGTGACCGACGACTTCGCCAGCCGGTGGCGGCGCTGGGACCGGATCGAGCCGGCGGCGGCCGGGCGACGGGTGCGGGCGCTCGCCGATGTCGGGACCGAACTGGGGCTGGTGCCCAAGGAGAGCCCCAACGAGCCCGGCCCCTCACAGCTGTCGCCGGCCGAGCGCAAGGTCGTCGTCGTGGTCCTCGAGGGGCTGAGCAACCGTGAGGTGGCCCGCAAGCTCTTCCTGAGCAAACGCACGATCGACACCCACCTGGGCAATATCTATCGCAAGCTCGGCCTGTCCTCGCGCGACGAGTTGATCTGCTGGGCCCGCCGGTTCCCGCTCAGCAGCGACGGGGCGAGCGAGGCGGCATACGGCTGACCGCCTGCCACCCCTGACCGCCCGCCACCCCCTTGCCATCACGGTCGTCTGCGGCCCGCAGTTTTCCGCCCAATGCCACTTCATAGCGGTGCGCCTCGCAACGTTCGCGAGGCGCACCGCTATGAACTCTCCCAGAGCCACGTGCTCGCGGGTCAGGCGCTGACGAATCCGGCGATGAGCCCGGCGCTCACCTCGGGGCGTTCCAGCAGCGGCAGGTGCCCGGCGCCCTCGATGATCTTGACCTGGGCCGCCGGGATCGCCTGGGCGATGGTGTCCGTGTTCGCAATGAACTGGGGCATGTCGTCGGTGCCGACGATCAGCAGCACCTCGGCCCGGATCCGCCCGAGCACGGCGGCGTCCTGGACGTGACTGGACAAGGTGGCCATCGCGCCGGAGCGCAGCTCGCCGAAGGGGTGTCCGGCGATGATGTCGGCCATCGCGGCATACCGCTGCGGGACCTCGCGGAGGCCGGTGAAGATCCGCGGGGGGTCGGTCATCCAGATCCGGGCGATGTCGGGGCCGGGTCCGAGTTCGCCGATGCGCATGGCGAGCATCCAGTATTTCGCCCGTGCCGCCGGGTCGTCCGGGACACCGGAGAGGGTCGGCGCTGCCAGGACGAGGCGGCGCACGAGATCGGGATGGTCGGCCGCCACCTGCAGGGCGATGCTCGAACCGAAGGACAGCCCGACGAGTTCGGTGCTGCCGGCCGCTCGCATCTCGGCAGCCACCATGTCGGTCCAGCCGGACATGCTGCGCGGCATCGGGGTCTTCGCCTTGGATCCGTGGCCGGGCAGGTCGATCCCGAGGTGGTCGCGGCCGGGCAGGAGGTCCCACAGCGGCTCCCAGACCCGCGACGACATCGTGTAGCCGTGCAGCCAGGCGATCGGGCCGGTCATGCGGAGGCTCCTGACGGTGCCGGGGCCGGGCTGGCGGCCGGCGGGAAGTCGGCCACGAACCGGCGGAAGGCGATGACTCCGGCGTCGAGGTCGTCCAGTTGCCACGGAGCGTCGGGGTCGATGTGTTTCCAGACCGCGATGTCCTGGGCGATGGCGATCTTGGCGCCGACGGCGATGCTGTCGAGCGGGTCGTGCGCGCCGCCGACGATCGCGACCCGGATGTGCACGCCCTCGCTCGTCGGGGTCGCCATGGTGACGATCAACGGCGGCCGGGGTCCCTCGCCGAACGCGGTGGAGACGATCGTCGGGCTGTATGCCGTCGCCTCGAATCCCGAACTGCGCGTGGGAGTTCCGCGGTAGTCGCTGACGAAGTCGTTCAGTGCCGCCGCATAGCGCATGTCGTACCACGGGTCGGCCATGGTGCGGAAGTCGCCACTGATCCGCAAGGCTCCGGAGGGCAGGGCCGTTGTGGTCATGGGGCCGAGGCCGGGCACCTGGTGCACTGCGCTGAAGTGGTCGGAGTCGAAGGCGTTCTCGACGACGAACTCCACCGGCATGTCGACCACCGCGTGCACCGCGACGCGGATCTCGCGGTCTGCGACGAGGCCGGCGAAGTCGACGGAGAAGTCGCAGTCCCCGACCGGATCGGTGGCGAACCGGGCGAAGACGAGGGGCCCCACCTGGAGGGTCGGGTGCGTGCTGACGAAGGGCCGCGTCGGGTGTTCACCGACGACGATCCGGCGGCCGTGGAAGGGGCAGACGACGCAATCCCGGTCCAGCACACCGCCATAGCCAAGGTGAGCGCCTCGGTGCGGACACGTGGCGTCGGCGAGCGTGAAAATGGCGTCACCGTCGTCGCTGGCGGTGCGGGTCACCATGAGCCGGCGGCCACCGACGTCGAGTGGGGTGATATCGGCGGTCAGCTCGTCCTCGGTGGCGACGAGATACCACCCGGCGTGCAGGGTCTGGTTCATCGGGACAACTCCTCCAGGATCGCGTCGACGGCGCGGCGGCCGCTGTGCCAGGCGCGGTCGACGTACGGATGCCCTTCGTCGGCCCACGCTGCTTCTCCCGCCATGTGGAGGCGCCCGCCCACGGGCGTCCGCCACTGCCGCGCAGCGTCGCCCGCGGGTTCGACCGGTGCGGTGAATCCGCCGCCGGCCAGCGGGTCGTCGTGCCACTCACGGACGATCACCTCGCGGCGATTGTCGGGCTGGACTCCAAGCGCGGTAACGGTTTTCGCCCAAGCCGCGCGGTCGCGGGTCCAGCCGCGCAGGCGGTATGCCGGGGCGCCCTTCGCCACGAGGGTCGCGTGTTCCTGTCCGTCGTTGGCCGTCAGGAAACCGACGCCGGGGACGTAGGCGAAGCTGTCCCCGGCCGCTGCCTCACCGAGAGGGAGGATCGCCACGGCTGCGGGTATGGCGCGCAGTTGGTCTCCTGCGGCGCGCTGCGCGGCCGGCATGTCAGGCAGGTCGATGGCGTGAGCGACGCTGGGCGGCGCGGTGAGGATGACGTGACGCGCGCGGATCTGTCCTGTCTCGCTCCGGACGACGACACCTGCGCCGTCGATACTGATGTGCCGCACCGTCGTTCGCAGGGTGACGGGCAGCTGGGCCGCGACCTTCTCGAGCGGGGTCGTCATGCCGCCCGGCAGCAGATGCTTCTCCCCCGGTGGTGGTCGCACCGCGGCGTCCGTCAGGTAGCGCGCGAGAGTCTCAGCTCCGGGGTCGATGCCGGCGATCTGCTCGGTCCAGCCGCGCAACAGGTCGCCGGTCGCCACGCTGGCTCCGGCGATGCGCACCGCGCCGGTCACCGCCAGCCGCTCGGCCATGAAGACCCCGAGGCTGCGATACACGCCCGCGATCAGCCGCTCTGCACGCAGCGGTCCGGTGGGATCCCCCTCGCAGTCCAACGGCTGCAGGGTCTCGCCGTCGAGCCAGCCGGCCGCGATCTGGGCGCCGTCGACGAGGCGCACGGTCGGGGCCGCGCCGGCCCACGACAGGAACGGGTTGTCGCTGCCGTGGACGACCTGCGCGCCGAGTTCGGCGGCGCGGCCG
>NZ_HG764815.1:1183880-1197217 GCF_001050535.1 Nostocoides australiense Ben110
CAGGACATCGTCGAGAAGACCACCACCGCGGTGTCGACAACGTCCGATGCCACGGTCCCGTGAATCTCGACCATCACAGTTGTGCAGGTGGCGCCCCCGAGGGCCCCGAGCCGTTCAAGCGCGCGAGGTAGGCGTTGTACTCCTCGAGCTCGGCGTCGGCGCCGCCGTCGCGGTCGATCTGCCGGTCTCGGGCGGTGGAGCGCTCGGTGTCGTTGCGCTGCCACCTGCTGGCGATCAGCAGGAGCATCAGCAGTCCCGGCGCCTCCCCGTAGGACCAGGCCAGCCCACCGGCCAGCTGCTGGTCGCGCAGGGGATCGATCCCCCAGCCGGCCGGCGGCGCGGCGAACAGCGGGACCATCGGCGCGGTGGCCATCATCACGATCACCCCGAAGAACGCGTGCAGGGGCATCTCCAGCAGCAGGTCCAGTGCCCGGCCGTGATGGGTCTGCCGGATAGGCAACGGGTCGGTGGACAGCACCGGCACGGTGAACAGCAGACCGGCCACCAGGAACCCCACCTCCAGGGCGAGGTGCCCGGTCCAGGTGCGCAGCAGCGGGTCGGCGAGCTCGGCCAGGTACAGCCCGTAGAACGCCAGCAGGAACAACGGCACCATCACCGCCGGGTGCAGCACCACCCGACTGACCCGGCTGCGCAGGGCCCGCCGCGCCGTGACCAGCACCACCGTGCCCACCCCCCGGTGCGGGGTCGCGCGCAGCAGCAACGTGCCGGGCCGCCCCAGCACCAGCAGCGGTGGGACGAGCATCATCAACGTCAGCTGCTGGAACATGAACGCCGAGAACAGCCGCAACCCGTACCCCTCGATGCCCGCACCGGTCACCAGCGCCAGCACCACACAGCCCACCGTGAACGAGATGGTCGCACCGATCGACCAGCGCCGACCCCGCAGCCACAGCCGGCACGCGCCCGCCAGGTACAGCACCAGCAGCACCACCGCCAGCACCGGAAGGACCGGCACGGGCTGCAGCGTCGGTGCCAGCATCGTCTCCAGGGACGCCGGTGCGGTCGGCAGCCACACCGGCCCCGTAACGCCCGGGTCGTCCTGCATACGTTCCTCCCCGCCTGCGTCCCTGACAGCGACATGGGTCTGAAGACCGATCGACCGGTTGCGACCCCACGGCGATCGCAGCGCTAGGGTGACGTTATCTGAAGATCCGCGTAGATGAGGAGATGCCCATGGGTCGGGTCCTGCCGTTGGACGGCTGCGTCGGTGATGATCCCCTGTCGCAGCGCGTGGCGCTGGTCCGCGCCAGCGTCCCGGACGACGCCGAGGCAGGGACGCTGGCCGAGCTGTTCCGGTTGCTCGGTGACGTACGGCGCACCAAGATCCTCTACGCGCTGCTGGAGGCCGGTGAGCTGTGCGTGTGCGACATCTCCGCAGCGGTGCAGGTCCCAGAGGCGTCGGTGTCCCAGACGATGCGTCTACTGCGGGCCTCGGGGGTGGTGGGCAACCGGCGAGAGGGCCGCCGGGTGTACTACCGGTTGGCCGATACCCACGTGCGGATGCTGCTGGACGTGTGCCGCGAGCACACCGGACACGAAGGGATCCGCTGATGGGCGCCGGGCACGCTCACGCCCCCGTCGCTGAGCACGCCGGCGGGCGCTCCACCCCCGCCGCCTCGCCGCAGCGTTCTTCCTGACCGCGACGTTCTTCGCCGTCGAGCTGGCAGCGGGGCTGATCTCCGGCTCGCTCGCGCTGATCTCCGACGCCGGGCACATGGCCGCCGACGTCGTGGCCCTGGGGGCGTCCCTGCTCGCCACCCGGATCGCCACCCGCCCCGACCCCACCGGAAGAAGAACCTACGGCTCGTACCGCGCGGAAGTCTTCGCTTCCGGCCTGACCGTGCTGATCATGCTCGGCGTCGGGGTGTACGTGGTGGTCGAGGCGATCAGCCGGATCGGCGAGGACCCGTCCCTACCCTCGGGCGTGATGCTCGCGGTCGGTTTCGTGGGCCTGGTGATCAACCTTGTCTCCATGCTGCTGCTGCGCAGCGGGTCCAAGGACAGCCTCAACGTCCGGGGCGCCTACTTCGAAGTGGTGGCCGACGCTGCCGGCTCCGTCGGTGTCATGGTCGCCGGTGTTCTGATCATCGCCACCGGGCGACCGGTCTGGGACCTCGTCGTCGCCCTGGCGATCGCCATCTTCGTCATCGTGCGTGCCGTCACCCTGGGGCGGCAGGTCGTCGCGGTACTCGGCCAGCACGCACCCGCCGGCATCGACCCGGAGGCCGTCAGCCGAGAGCTGAGCGCCGTGCCCGGCGTGAGCGCCATCCACGACCTGCACCTGTGGGTGCTGACCTCCGGGATGAACGTCGCCACCGCTCACCTCGTCGCGAGCAGCGGATCGGATCACGCCGCGGTCCTGGCCGCCGCGCGGGACATCCTGCGGGATCGCTTCGGCATCGCCCACGCCACGCTCCAGGTGGAGACGGCCCAGCAGCAGCACGAGTGCTCAGACCTGACCTGGTAGCCGCTCAGTCCCTCGACACCTCCGCCGAGCGCTTGGGGGGCCCCTGGTTGCTGGGTGCGCCCAGGGGCGGTGGCATCGGCGCGCCGGGCCAGGCGTGCGAGCATCGCGTTGTAGGCGGCCAGGTCGGTGTCGCCCCTTCGTCGGCACGCTCGGGCGACGGCTCAGATGTGCTCGCGCTTTCAGGCGCCGCCTCAACGGTGAAGCGGAAGGTCCCGTCGACAGGGTGGCCGTCACCGGACACGGAGCGCAAGCGACCTGGAAGTCCCCGGCCGGGAGGCCATCGCCAAGGCGCTGGGTAACAGTGGCGCCGGACACCGTCGTGGCTCCGTCGCCCCACTCCTGCCCGTCAGGTCCGTTCACCGCGACGACGGCACCCACGGCCAGCTGGTCAGCGGATCGAACGCCCGGCCAGCCCACCGCCACTTAGTCCCGGCAGGAGCCCGCCAACTTCCGCCGGGAGTCACATCGTTCCTCTCGATAAGTAGCGGTGGTGTCCGGTGAGGGTTCCCCTTACGGGCATGCGATCTGGGCTGACGCCTGTGACCGAGTGTTCAGTGCGCGCTGTATAGTTCAGTGCATGCTGACTATTGCTTCGCGTCTCGACGTGATGAACCGCCTGGGTCGTGCACTGGCCGACCCCACTCGATCCCGGATCATCTTGACCCTGCTCGACCATCCCGCTTACCCGGCGGAACTGGCCCGAGATCTGGACCTGACACGCCCGAACGTGTCCAACCACCTGGCATGCCTGCGCGATTGCGGGATCGTCGTCTCCGAGCCCGAGGGTCGTCGGACACGATATGAGATCGCCGATTCGCACCTGGCGCAGGCGCTGACGGCACTGGTCGATGCCACCCTGGCAGTGGACGAAGACGCCCCGTGCATCGATCCCGCCTGCTCGCTTCCCGGATGCGACGCAGCTGGGGAGGGCGCATGATCCTCACCTCGGTCTTGCAGGCGATGGGCCTGTTCGCAGCGACCAACATCGACGACATCATCGTGCTCTCCCTCTTCTTCGCGCGAGGGGCAGGCCAGCGCGGCACTACCGCCCGCATTCTGGCCGGCCAGTACCTCGGATTCGCCGGCATCCTCGGTGCCGCGGTCCTGGTGACTATCGGTGCCGGAGCATTCCTGCCCTCGGCAGCCATCCCGTACTTCGGTCTCATCCCTCTGGGCCTCGGCCTCTGGGCCGCATGGCAGGCCTGGCGCGGAGACGATGACGACGATGACGACGAGGTCAAGGTTGCCGGCAAGAAGGTCGGCGTGTGGACAGTCGCAGGCGTCACCCTTGCCAACGGCGGCGACAACATCGGCGTCTACACCCCTGTCTTCCTCAGCGTGGAACCTCTCGCAGTAGTCGCCTACTGCATCATCTTCCTCGCGCTCGTCGCGGTCCTGGTGGCCCTGGCAAAGTTCGTCGCCACCCGCCCCCCGATCGCCGAAGTGCTCGAACGCTGGGAGCACATCCTCTTCCCCATCGTTCTCATCGGCCTCGGCATCGTGATCCTCGTCAGCGGCGGAGCCTTCGGGCTCTGACGTAGCGGCAGCGATCCAAACGGCCCCGACCGGGCGCACCCCTCTCGGTTCAGACCGCGACACCTACCTGCAGCCAGTCCTGCGTGATCGCGGCAACAAGACCGCCACGGAGCGCTGCAAAAACCCCGCCACCAAGCGAACGAAGCCACATCCGGAACATCCTTCACTGAGCGTGCCGAGTCCGCTCGAAACCCTCGACCGAAACCAATTGGGCCGAAACCGGCCGGCGGGCGTTTCTGGGCAAGGATCGGCAGGGGGAGTGGACTCCCAGGGGTCAGTAGTACTCCTTGATGTAGTCGACGGCCTTCTGGAAGACGTCCTCTTCGCGGATCTTGCGTCGCCAGAGCAGGGACCGCACGGCCTTCTGGACTTCTCTGATGCCTTCGGGGTTGCTCTGCCAGCCTTCGTAGCGGACTTCCCTGACGACCGTGTCGATGTCGGCGACGAGCCGTTCGACGAGGATGGGTGTCTCTTCGTTCTTGAGGGACTCGAACAGCTCGGTCAGGGCGGCCTTGGCTCGCTCTTCGGGGCTGACGGCCTCTTCCTCGCGTTCGGCGGCGAGGGTGTCCTTGGCGAGGTCGAGCAGGCCTCTGAGGAAGTCGAGGCTGTCCTGCATGCCGTCCTCGTATCGCCGGCGGAGGTCTTCGAGCCGTTTGCCGAGGGCGACGAACTTGGGGTTCTTCAAGTGGCGGGCGATCCGGGCCGTGATGGCGATCTCGATCTCTTTGGCCTTGCCGGTGGGGTCGCCGCCGGCGAGTTCGGCGAGCAGGTCGGCGTCGAGGATGATCGCGTCGAGATCGAGCCGGGGGACCTCGACGGTGATGTTCTCGTTGATGAGCTCGAGCGTCTTGGGTCCGAGGCGGTTCCAGACCAGGCGTCCGGTGAGGTCGACGGGACGCACGGACTCGTAGACGCTGGTGAGCCATTTGTAGTCGGCCGCGTACGGGGTGAGGGTCGGGTCGGGGCTGAGCGCTTCCCACAGGCGCAGGACGACGCGGTACTGGGCGCCGTACCGGTCGATGGTGTCCTGGTCGGGGAGTTTCTGTTGGGCGGCGATCATGCCGGTGTAGCCGTGCTCGGTGCGGTCGACGCCGGGGAAGAAGTCGAGGGCCGTCTGGAGCTCGGCGGGGAACCTTTCGCGGAGGGCCTCGATGTTGGTGACGACCTTCTCGATCGTGGACTCGTCGAAGGCGAGTGTCGCGGCCATGTTGTCGAAGATGCCGAGGTAGTCGACGATGACGCCGTGGCTCTTGCCGGGGTAGGTCCGGTTGGTGCGGCAGATCGCCTGCAGCAGGGTGTGGTCCTTCAGCGGCTTGTCCAGGTACTGCGTCTGGAGGATGGGAGCGTCGAAGCCGGTGAGGAGCTTGGCGGTGACGATGAGGATCTGCAGCGGGTCGGCCGGGTCGCGGAACCGGTCGAGCAGCTTCTCCTCGGCCGCGCGGTCCAGGGAGAACCGGTCCTTCCAGTCCTGAGGATCGCGGGCGTCCATGCTCATCACGACCGCGGACGCCTCGGCCGGAAGGCGCTGGTCGAGCGCCTGCTTGAACAGCACGCAGGCCTCCTTGTCGTAGACCACGACCTGAGCCTTGAAGCCCTGCGGTTCGACGTGTTCGGTGAAGTGTCTGACGATGTCGGCGACGACCTTCTCGATCCGGCCCGGTGCCTTGATCAGCCGCTCGAGGGAGGCCGCCCTCTTGGACAGCTCGCGCCGCTGGTCCTCGTTGAGCTCGCCCGCCTCGGCCAGCTCTTTGAAGCCCTCGTCGATCGCCTGCCGGTCGATCTTCAGCTCGGTCGGCCGGGGCTGGAAGTGCAGCGGAAGGGTCGCGCCGTCGCGGATGGAGTCCTCGAAGGAGTACTTCGACAGGTACCGGCCCGGGTCCGGCTCGGCGCCGAACAGCCGGAACGTGTTGCGGTCCCGGGCGTTGATCGGGGTGCCGGTCATGCCGAAGAAGAACGCGTTCGGGATGGAGGCGCGCATCCGACTGGCCAGGTCGCCCTCCTGGGTGCGGTGCCCCTCGTCGACCATGACGATGATGCCGCTGCGGGTGTCCAGGTCGGCGGGCAGTTCGGCGAACTTGTGGATGGTCGTGATGATGACCTTCCGGGAGCCGGCCGTGACCAGCTTCTCCAAGTCAGAGCGCGACTCGACTGAGAGCGTGTTGGGGACGTCGCTGGCGTTGAACGTGCCACTGATCTGAGAGTCCAGGTCGACCCGGTCGACCACGATGAACACGGTCGGAGAGCGCAGGTCCGGATGAGACCGCAGCCGCAGCGCCGTGAACACCATCAGCAGTGACTTGCCCGAGCCCTGGAAGTGCCACACCAGGCCCTTCTTGATCTGACCCTCGACGACGCGCTCGACGATCAGGTCCGCGGCCTGGAACTGCTGGTAGCGGGCGATGATCTTGATCCGCCGATGCTTCTTGTCCGTGGCGAACAGCGTGTAGTGCCGCAGGAACTTCAGGATCGACTCAGGGTTCAGCACCGCCTCGGCCGCGTCCCCGACATGCTCCATGCCGGCCAGCGGCGAGCCGTCCTCGCGCCACGGACCCCACAGGTCCTCCGGCATGCCCACTGTGCCGTAGCGGAAGTCCTTGCCGTCCGTGGCGAAGAGGAGCACGTTCGGGACGAAGAACATGGGGATGTTCTTCTCGTAGTCCGAGTGCAACTGCGCCGCCGCGTCGAACCACGAGTAGGCATGCCGGTCCACCCGCTTCGCCTCACCGAGCGCGACCGGGATGCCGTTGCACCAGATCACCAGGTCGAAGCGACGCTCCACATGCCCCTGCCGGAATGTCACCTCCGTCGAGACGGCCCAGTCGTTCTCGTACGGGGAGTCGAAGTCGACCAGCCGCACGGTCGTGTGCGCGCCGTCCTTCCCGAACGGCATCGAGTGCTCACCGCGCACCCACGCCATGAAGACCTCGTTCTGCCTCACCACGGACCCGTGCCGCACCCCGTCGATGATCTTGTTCAGCTCGTACATCACCTGGTCGGCGCGGTCAGGCTTATCTGCGATCTCAGGGTTCAGCCGGATCAATGCATCACGCAGCGGGTCTGCGAGCATGACCGCGGACGCTGTCCGAGGAAGGTCCTTCCCGGCCTTAAACGAGATCTCTGCCTCGGTCGCGACGTTCGCGATGAAGTCACGAACCGTGTTCGCCTCGGTGAATGTCACGGCGCACCTCCGAAGACCGCATCGACAAGGCTCGACCTTAGGGCTGAGAGTGAGTCCATCTCGGCTTGGACAGTGTTGACGTTCTCCGTGAGTCGCTGCCAAACGCCCACGAGCCGTTGTTGCTGCTCAACCTCGGGCAAGGGGATCTCCAACTTCCTCAAGGCGCCAACGTTGAAATGCTGCTGTGCTGTACCAGCTGAGCCGCGGCGAACCTGTGAGCGCCCCCCATCGGAGTTCAGGAAAGCCGCTAGGTAGTGAGGGTCCAGTGAGTTCTTCGTGCGCAGGATTATTAAGTCGATGCAATTGAGGCCAGCGACCTCCTCGTTTACCACCGCTGCATCTCCGGGTCGCCCAGTGCGCACCACAACCACGTCACCGACCTGCAACGTCGACTTCGACAATGCCGCATGCGAGTCTGGCTTGAATCGAACGACGTCGTCGAGTGTGAACCCGCCCGGCTGCACGTTAAGCGAACGGAGCGCAACCACCCCGTCGGCCGCATCGGTGTAGTGGGAGGCAGGGCGCACCACGACACCGACGGCAGACTTGGCCAGAAGCTCCGTTACGGGAGTGACTTGTTCCTCGGCTGCCCGCTTCAGTCCTAGCCGAACTGAGGCCTCTCTTGTTACGTCTCCAGCAGCCCTGAGCGTCTGCAGTCTGGCTCTATGGTTCTCGATCGCCCAGAGCAGGTCGGCAATGCGCTCCTGCTCGTCGATGTCGGGCAGTGCCACTTCGAAGTCGGCCAGGGCCCGCCAGTTCGTACGCGGCGAGAGCGAGCCTGCGGAAGTGCCGAGTGCGTGGTCGAAGAACGCGTCTGAGTGGACTAGGAAGGGCAGCAGCCGGGGCGAGATCTGGCCGGGCATGGCCTCGAAGACGAGGATGTCGCCGGAGCAGATGGCGTCGACCTCGGCGTAGGCCGCCTTGCGCTGGTAGGCGCGACGCTTCCCGAACAGGGTTTGTCCGGGCCGCACCCGTCGGGTGAACGTGGTGCCGTCTGCTACGCGCCCGTAACGCGACAGAGCGATCTCGCCGGGGTCGAGGTGCTCTAGGGCTATGAGCGCCGGACGACTTAATCGAGGGACGGGACGCAATCCTGGCGGCGTTCCGGGCGCGGCCGGGGCGCACCACACGGCACGTCACCTCGAATGTCGTCATCGACGTCGAGTCGGCGACCTCCGCGCGCGGGGAGTGTGCGCTCGTGCTCTACACGGCGTACAAGGCGCCGATCGTCGGCTCCTTCCACGACCGCTTCGCGCGGACCTCGGACGGCTGGCGATTCGCGGCGCGGCGCGGCTCGCTGACCTTTGCAGCCGAGACCGGCGCGCCTGCGTGAAAGCTGGGCCCGGCCTGCATATGGTGCCTGCACGCGTCATAGGGCACAATGTGACGTGACGAGATCACTGTGACTCGTGGTGTGCAAGTTGGCGTTGGGGAAGACGTCCACCCGCACACCAGGAGGTCCAGGGATGTCGTATGCACCGATGCGTGGTGCCACGCGCGGGGTCGTGTTCATTCACTCGACCCCTGCCGCGCTGTGCCCGCACCTGACCTGGGCTCTCGAAGCAGTGCTCGGGGGCCGCGTGCTGCTCGATTGGACCGAGCAGGGCGCCCAGTACGGCCTGAAGCGCACGGAGATCTCGTGGACCGGTTCGGCTGGCACCGGGGCTAAGCTGACGAGCGCCTTGAAAGCCTTCACCGGCATCCGCTTCGAGGTGACCGAGGAGCCCAGCCCCGGCACCAACGGTTCGCGCTGGAGCTACACCCCCAGCCTGGGCCTGCACCACGGCTGGATGGCGCCTAATGGCGACACCATGGTCAACGAGGAACGCCTCAAAGAGGTCATCCTCTATGCCCAGGGCAGCAACGAGGCCGTGACCGACATGCTCGAGGAACTGCTCGGCACTGCCTGGGACGAAGAACTCGAGATCTTCCGATATGCCGGCGAAGGCGCCCCCGTCCGGTGGCTGCACAAGGTCGGCTAGCTAGACCCTGATTCGTCACGTGAGAGGTAGCGACGTCACATAGCGTCGCTACCTCTCACATGAGGTGTCACCATCACCGCGGGATGGTCAGGAGTAGCTCTTGATCGCCAGGGCGACGTTGTGGCCACCGAAGCCGAAGGAGTTGTTGAGCGCGGCGATGTCGCCGGCCGGCAACTCGCGGGGGGTGTCGCGGATGACGTCGAGGTCGACCTCGGGGTCGAGGTTCTCGATGTTGATGGTTGGCGGCGCGACGCGGTGGTGCACGGCGAGGACGGTGAACAGGCCTTCGAGGGCCCCCGCCGCCCCGAGGAGGTGACCGGTCATCGACTTGGTGGCGCTGACCGGCATACCGTCTGCGGCCTCGCCGAACGCGCGGCGGATTGCAGCCGCCTCGGCCACGTCACCAACCGGCGTGGAGGTGGCGTGGGCGTTGATGTGGATGATGTCGGTCGCGCTGAGGCCGGCATTGCGCACCGCCTCGGTCATCGCGCGTGAGGCTCCGGCGCCCTCGGGCTCCGGAGCGGCGATGTGGTGGGAGTCGGCGCTCATGCCATGACCGGCGAACTCGGCGTAGATCCGGGCGCCGCGGGCCTTCGCGTGCTCCTCCGACTCCAGGACCATGATTCCCGCGCCCTCGCCCATGACGAAGCCGTCGCGGGCCACGTCATACGGCCGCGACGCGTGAGCCGGGTCGTCGTTGCGCTTCGAAAGCGCCTGCATCGCAGCGAATCCGGCGAAGCACAACGGGTGCATCGCGCCCTCGGTGCCGCCGGCGACGACGACATCCGCGCGGCCGGAGCGGATCATCTCGGCGGCGAGACCCATCGCCTCGGCGCCCGACGCGCAGGCGGAGACGATCGTATGGGCGCCCGCTCGCGCACCGAGGTCGAGCGAGACATTGCCGGTGGCCGAGTTGGGCATGAGCATGGGCACCGCGAGCGGGAAAACGCGGCGGGGCCCTTTCTCGCGCAGGTTGTCCCACTGGTCGAGGAGGGTCCAGACGCCGCCGATGCCGGTGCCGATGGCGACGCCGAGACGCTCGGGGTCGACCTCCGGGACGCCGGCGTCCTGCCAGGCCTCGCGGGAGGCGATCATCGCGTATTGGGCGTTGGGGTCGAGCCGGCGGACCTCGACCTTGGTGAGCGCCTGGTCGGCCGGGGTGTGGATGGGCGCGCCGAAGGTCACCGGCAACTCGTACTTCGCCACCCAGTCCGCCTCGATGGTGCGGGCCCCGCAGGTCCCCGCGAGCAGCGCCTCCCACGTCGTGGGCATGTCGCCGCCGAGAGGAGTGGTAGCTCCCAAGCCGGTGATGACGACCTTGGTGTCGCTGGATCCAGCGCTCATGTGCGGACTCTCCTTGTGGGCGGGTGCTGGGAGGGGGCCGGATGCCGTGCGCCCTCGCGGTCGCGGGCGCACGGCATACGGGGCTGTCAGGCCTGGGCGTTCTTGATGAAGGTGACGGCGTCGCCGACGGTGGAGAGGTTCTTGACCTCGTCGTCGGGGATGCGCACGCCGAAGGCCTCCTCGGCGTTGACGACGATCGTCATCATCGACAGCGAGTCGATGTCGAGGTCGTCGGTGAAGGACTTGTCGAGCTGAACGTCGGCGACGTCCACACCGGTCTCTTCGTTGACGATGTTCGCGAGACCCTCGAGGATCTCCTGCTCGGTCTGAGCCATTGTTCTCTCCTTGTGTCGGATGTGATTCGGCCCGATCGACCCGTGGACCACCGGGAACTTGTTGCGCCCTAAGGCAATTCGACGACCTGCGCGGCATAGACCAGGCCGGCGCCGAAACCGATCTGCAGCGCGAGGCTGCCGCTTTGGACCTGCCCCTCGCGCAACATGCGCTCGGTGGCGAGGGGGATGGAAGCCGCCGAGGTGTTCGCCGTCGTCGCGATGTCGCGGGCGACGACGATGTCCTCGGGCAGCTTCAGCTGCTTGATCATCGCGTCGATGATGCGCATGTTGGCCTGGTGGGGGATGAACGCGTCGAGATCGCTGGCCTTGACGCCGGCTGCTTCCATCGCTTTCTGCGCGACGGGCGCCATGCCCCAGACGGCCCAGCGGAAGACCTTGTGGCCCTCCATTCCGATTGTCGGCCAGGTCTTTTCGTCGTTGCCGCGGAACTCGGTCCAGGACTCGCGCTGCATGATGGTCTGCCAGCTGTCGCCCTCCGACCCCCACACGGTCGGCCCGATCTTGGTCTTGTCGCTGCGGCTGACGATGGCGGCGCCGGCGCCGTCGCCGAAGATGAAGGCGGTGGAGCGGTCCGTCATGTCCGTGAAGTCGGAGAGCTTCTCGACACCGACGACGAGGACATTGCTGGCGCTGCCGCCGCGGACCATGTCGGAAGCCAGCGAGATGCCGTGACAGTAGCCCGCGCACGCCGCCGAGATGTCGAACGCCGCGCACCGCAGATCGAAGCGATCGGCCAAAATCGGTGCGGCAGCAGGGGTTTGGTAGGGATGGGTCACGGTCGCGACGAGGACGGCGTCGATGTCGGACTGGTCGATGCCGGCCATCGCGATGGCGCCCTTGCTCGCGGCCTCGGCCATGTCGACGACGCTCTCGTCGGGACGGGCGAACCGGCGCTCGGTGATGCCGGAGCGCTCGCGGATCCATTCGTCGGAGGAGTCGATCGCGTCGACGATCTCGGAGTTGGGTATGACGCGCTCGGGCCGATAGCCGCCGACGCCCGTGATGCGTGAGCCGGACGACCCGGTGGCGCCCTTGATCTTGCCGGTTCCCTTGGGAGAGCGGGACTTTCGCAGCCTCATTCGGCGGTGCCTTCGGTCGTGGTGGAGTGGTTGCGGATCATGGCGGCGGCGGCGTCGAGGTCGTCGGGGGACTTGACGGCGAGCGTCTCGACGCCCTTCATGCCGCGCTTGGCCAACCCCACGAGCGTGCCCGCGGGGGCCAGTTCGATCAGGCCGGTGACGCCCGCGTCGAGCATGGACTGCATACACAGGTCCCAGCGCACCGGGTTGGTGACCTGGGAGACCAGGCGGGAGAGGATCTCCTGCCCGTCGGTGAGGGAGCCGCCGTCGGCGTTGGACAGTATCGGGATCCGCGGAGCGCTCGGGGTGAGCAGGTCGGCGTATGCCGCGAGGGCGTCCACCGCGGGGGCCATGTGCTGGGTGTGGAAGGCGCCCGCCACCTTGAGCGAGATGATGCGGGCCTTGGCCGGCACCGCCTCCGCGAGTGCCGCCAACTGCTCCCGGGTGCCGGCGGCGACGATCTGCCCCGCGCCGTTGTTGTTGGCGGGAGTCAGGCCGTGCGTCTCGACAGCGGCGAGGACCTCGTCGGGGTCGCCGCCGAGGACGGCCGACATGCCCGTGGGGGTGATCGCGCTGGCGGACGCCATGCCTTTGGCGCGGATGGCGACGAAGCGCGCCGCCTCCTCGTCGCTCAGGGCCCCGGCAATCGCCGCGGCGGTGATCTCACCGACCGAGTGCCCGGCGAGCAGATCGGCGCTGCCGGCGTCGGCGACGGACGCGGCCTCGGCCAGCGCGGCATACGTCAGCAGCCCGGCGGCGACGATGAGCGGCTGGGCGACCGCCGTGTCCTTGATCGTCTCCTCGTCGGATTCGGTGCCGTGCTCGACGACGTCGATGCCCGTGGCGTCGCTGAACTCCTCGGCGTTCTCCCGCAGACCGGGAAGCTCGAGCCAGGGCGTCAGGAAGCCGGGGGTCTGGGAGCCCTGTCCGGGGCAGACGATCGCAAGCACCATCCAACCGTCCCGCACTTGACCGTCAAAAGCGCGGCGAAAGGTCACGGAATAGACCAAGTGCTTTTTGGAGGATTCCTACAAGTCGGTTCAGGAACGGGCCACGCTGGCGGTGCCGCTGATGCCGGCCTCGGCCAGGCGCCCCAGGCGAATGGCGAGGTGGACGGTGTCGGCGTCGTGCGGGTCCCCGAGGTCGTAGCCGGTCAGTACAGCGATGCGCCCGAGGCGATAGCGGACCGTGTTGGGATGGACGAACAGGACGCGGGCGGTCGCCTCGAGATTGCGGCCACCGTCGAGGTATGCCGTGGCCGTGCGGAGCAGTTCGCCGCCGCCGGCCTCGGCCAGCGGCCGCACGATGCGGGCCACCAGGGCGCTGCGGGCCGGCATGTCGCCGATGAGCGCGCGTTCGGCGAGCAGTTCGCTG
>NZ_HG764815.1:1197317-1207882 GCF_001050535.1 Nostocoides australiense Ben110
CCGCCGGTATGCCGCGCAGCGCGAACAGCTCGGCCCAGCGCCGCAGCTGGGCGGCAACGTCGTCGGTCAGGACCTCGCCCCGCTGATCGAGCGCGGTGATGGACTCGCCGATGAAGGGCGTCAGAGCCGCGGTCCGCACGCGCCGCGACCGGTTGGGCATCTCCATGGCCTCGAGGAGCATGAGCCACCACTTGGCTGCGGGCGAGCGGAGGACGGAGTCGTCGGCGGCCAGGACGGCTGGGATGCCGGCGGCCTGCAAGGCGTCGCGGACATGACGCAGCTGCTTGCCCGTATGGCAGAGCACGGCGATATCGCCAGGAGCCACCGGGCGGCCGTCGAAGGTGGCTGCGCTGGACAGCACCCGGGCGATGTCGGTGGCGCAGTCCTTGGCCAGGATGGGCCGGGCCTTGTCGACCCGGGCGAGCCGGTCGGGGTCGGTGTCGAGCATGGCCCGGGAGGCCACCCGCAGCCGCCAGGGCTGGGCATTGGGCAGTCCGCTCAGCCGCGATTCGTGCTGGGCCGCCGTGACGGGATGGACCTCAACCGCCGGGTCCCCGAGCGTCATGCCGCCGAGTCCTGCGCTCAGCGCGGCGACGAGAGGAGCGTCGGAGCGCCGGTTGACCGCCAGGGTCTGCTGGTGATCGGCGACCTGCCGGGCCCGCAGGTAGGTGTTGATGTCGCCACCTCGGAAGGCGTAGATCGCCTGTTTCGGGTCACCGATGAGCACCAGCGTGCCGTGCCCGTGGAAGGCCCGCTCGAAGACCTGCCACTGCACGGGGTCGGTGTCCTGGAACTCGTCGACCAGCACCACGGACCAGCGTTCGCGCAGTCGCGCGCGGGTGGGCGACCGCGGATCTTCGAGCGCCGCGGCCAGGTCGGCGAGCAAGTCGTCATAGGACAGCACCCCCAGGCGGCGCTTGCGGTAGGCCAGCTCGGACCGGACCTCCTCGGCGAAGGCCACCCGTTCGGCCTCGACGCTGCCGGGCTCGGCGTCGGCCGGCCCGATACGCGCGGCCGGATCGCCCACGACCTTCGTCGCGATCTCGCGAGCGGTCTTGTGCGAGAACGGGACCGCGTCGAGTCGGGCATAGCGCGCGAGGTAGAGATCGTCGACGACCTCGGCCAGCAGATCGCTCAGATCCTCGACCAGCGTCGTGCCGGGATCGGTGTCACCGGCCACCCCGAGGCTGCGCAACACCGAATGACAGAACTGGTGAATCGTCGCGATCGTCGCGTCGTCGAAGGCACCGAGCGCGTCGCGGAGGCGATGGTGGCGGACGCGCAGCTCCGCCACGTCGAAACGGGTGCCGCTCGCATCGCCGCTGAGGGTCTTCTCGAGCCGGTCGATGCGCCGGGCCGGCTCGTGACCATCGATGAGCTGGCGCAGATAGAGCTCGGAGCGGATCAGCCGTTCGCGGACCCGTTCGCGCAACTCCTGAGTGGCCGCCCGGCCGAAGGTGACGACGAGGATCTGGTCCAACGAAGTGCCCTCGGCAACGACACGCGCGACCAGGGCAGCGATTGCCCAGGTCTTGCCGGTGCCCGCGCTCGCTTCGAGGATGGTGGTCCCGGCAGGCACGGGCGCGGTGATGTCGAAGACCGGGGCGGTGGCGGTTGGGGCACTCACTTGCCCACCCCCGCGAGCAGTGCCGGCCGGAAGACGCGCATGGCCGTATGCCCGAGCCGCGAGGGCAGGCTCTCGGCCTCGCCGGCGAACTCCCATACCTCGTCCGCGCTCGGCGGGCCGAGCCAGATGTCGAGTGGCGGATTGGGGCCGTAGAGGAGGGCGATGGACGGGTCGTTGTTGTCGAACCGCTTCTCCCACTGCTCTCGTGCCGCCGCCAGCGCCAGCGTCTCCTTGCGTCCCTTGAGCTGATGGAGCCGGGCGGCGTAGTCGTAGGACGTCTTGGGCGCGAATGCCAGCGGCATCGACAGCCCCAGGTCGCGCAGCTCGACGAGCTCGAGCAGGAAGGTGCGCGCCAGGTCAGGGGCGATCGGGCCGACATTGGCGACGCAGGAGTCCTTGCCCCGCCGTCCGATCGCGTGTGCGGTCCACGGCCCGGCGCCGGCGGGCGTGCCGGCCGTGAGGGCCAGCAGGGTGATCCAGGCTTCGAGCCGGTGCTTGCCCGAGAGAGTGGAATAGGTCGGCAGCACGAAGGCCCGGTCGTGCACCCGTTGGACGCTCCCGACGAGGCGCCGGCCACCGCCGATCTCGACATCGATGTCGACCGACCGCGCCGCCACGGGGGAGTCGGTGAGGATGCGCCCGGTCGCTGCGGCGATCGCGTCGGCACGCGGTCCGATGTCCACCAGCAGCCGGTAGCCGAGGGCCGCGGGGGGCAGGCTGCCACGCTGCAGTTCGGCGCGCTCGATCTCCACGGATGCCTTGCCTGCCAACAGGTCCGACAACAGCCGCTCTCCGATCTGCCAGGACTGCAGGCCGTCGAGATCGACCGGGATCGCATCGGGGCGCAACTCCTCCTCGAGCGGGGAGGCGACATCGAGCCGCTCACGCAGATAGGCGCGAGTGGGGTTGGCGAAGAAGGTGATCAGGTCGGCGACGGTCAGGTCGTCGCCGTCACGCATGGGCAGCGGACCGGGCACCGCGAGACCTGAGGTCGCCGCGGCCCCGGACGCGGTCAGGGCCTTGCCGTCCCGGAGCGCCTGGGCGGCCGGCACGGACTGCGGATCGAAGCTGAACGGCACGCCGGAGATCGCGTCGGGGGTGAGGTTCTCGGTGTCGAATGGTTGCAGCCGGTGGCGGCGCACCGGCCGGGTGTCGGCGTCGTCGGCACCAATGGCACCAATGGCACCAATGGCACCAGTGGGGTCGAGGCCCGCCGTGGCGCGCGCCGCGTCGATGAGTTCGCCCAGCGGCACCGCTGGGGGCCGGGGTGCCCCCGTATGCGGATCGGCCGCCGAATAGGTCACGACCAGTGTGTCGGTGGCCGCGAGGATCGCGTCGAGGAGCAGCTGCCGGTCTTCGCTGCGGGCGTCGCGCTCCCCGGTGCGCGGGGCCCGGGCCAGGACGTCGTCGCCGTCGGGGGTGCTGGCGCGGGGGAAGACACCGTCGTCCAGCCCGAGCAGCGCCACGACCCGGTGCGGGACCGAACGCATCGGCACCATCGTGCACACGGTCAGGCTGCCGGTGCGGAAGTTGGCGCGCGTCGCGCGAGACTCCAGCCGGGTGCTGAGCAGCGTGCGGATATCGCTGTGAGACAGGGTGATCGCGCTTGCCGACCCGGCGATAACGGCAAGCTCGCGTTCGAACTCGGCCTGCTGCCACAGGTCGGTGAAGGGCACGTCGGTCAACGCGCTCACCCCGTCGCGCAGGGCAGCGGTCCATTGGGCGGCGCTCTGGGCACACGTGCAGGCGTCGCGGAACGCGGCGATCCGGTCGACGAATTCGACGACGCGGCCGGCCAGTTCGATGCTGCCGCTGTCGACATCGTCGAGGGGCAGGACGAAGGGATAACTGCGCGTGCCGTCCTCGGCGCGGGTCACCCCGAGCAGTAGGCGGTCGAGCCCGGCGTGCCACGAGTTGGCGTCGAGTCCGTCGAGCTGGAATTCGGTGCGGTGCCGCCCGTCCAGGCCCCAGCGGATCGCGGCCTGCTCGGTCCACGCCGCGAAGCGCTCGAGGTCGTCCTCGTCGAACCCGAACCGGCGGCGCACCGGTTCGGTCGCTGCCAGGTCGAGCACCTCGCTCGCCGTGATCCGCCCGGCGGCGAGTTCGACGAGTTGGGCTGCGATCGCGAGCAACGGGTTGGTGAAGATCTTGGACCGGTCGGCGAGTTGCACGCGCAGGTGGTGCCCGGGATGCAGGCTGCTGCCGGGGGTGTCGCCGATCCACAGGTCGCCCAGCCCGAAGTCGGCGTGGATCAGCGGGGCGAAGGTGTCGACGTCGGGGCACATGACGAGGATGTCGCGGGGTTCGAGCGATGGATCGTCCGCGAGCAGCCCGAGCAGCACTTCCCGGAGCACCTCGACCTGCCGGGCCGGGCCGTGCGCACCGTGCACCTGGATGCTGCGATCACCCACGGGTATGCCGCGCTGGGCGGCCTCGGCCGTCGTCGGCACCCGGTCGGCCCGCAGGTCGGCCTGCAACCACTCCAGCCAGGTCGCCGGGTCGGGTATGCCGCCCCCGGCCGGCTCGGCGATCGTCTCCTCGCTCATCGGGCCGGCAAGGGCGAGGGTGCGCTGCAGTTCGCGGACGTCGCGCCCGAGCGAGGCGAGCAACGGGTGCCGCACCGCAAGGACGGATCGATCGTCAGCGCGGGCGCACGGCCCATCAATGACGACCGATTGCAGTGCCGCCCAAAGGGTTTCGGACGGATGTGGCAGCCACAGATGCACGTCGCGGTGTTCGGCCACGGCGGCCAGGAGCTCGACCTCGGTCGACGCCAGCCGCGTGTGACCGAACAGGGAGAGCCGGTCCGGGATGTCGAACGCCTCGGGTGCCGTGCGCAACGACTCGACCGTCTGGGCGTGCCGCGCCACCGGCGTCGGCAGCCTGACCCGGTCGACCACGGCCCGCCACACGTGCGGCTGCCACGCGAGATCGGCATCGAGCGGCGCACCCGAGCCGTCCTCCCACGGCCCCACGTCTGCTGCGGCCTCCCACGACCGCAGCAGGGCGGGGCGTTGCGCGG
Organism: Nostocoides australiense Ben110; assembly: GCF_001050535.1. GTDB lineage: Bacteria > Actinomycetota > Actinomycetes > Actinomycetales > Dermatophilaceae > Nostocoides_A > Nostocoides_A australiense. Next base: position 1,201,967 of record NZ_HG764815.1, read on the forward strand.
CATACGCATCGAAAAGCCCCGCGAGGCGGCGCGCCACGGCATACCGCCGGCCGGCGCGCAACCGGCCCTGGGGACTCTCGTCGCCATACCCCAGGTGCGCGGCGAGTTGGGTGGCCCACGGCATACCGAGGTTGTCGTCGATGGCGGCGAGCACGGGCCAGACGAGCTGATCGGGCAGCCACGGATCGTCGCGATCGGTGCCGAGCAGCAGGGTGACCAGGCGGTTGGGAGAGAGGAAACGCACCCCCGCGCACACCCCGTCGTCGCCATTGGCGGCCCCGAGGCGATGCGCCAGCCGCTGGGTCAGCCAGCGCTCGACCCCTTTAGCGGGCACCACGACCAGCTCGGTGGCGAAGGGATCGGACGCCGGCACGGCGAGCACGGACGCGAGCTCCTCCACGAGGAGATCGGTCCGCGCCGCGCGGTGCAGGTGGATGGCCACGGACTCACCCTAGATTCCGCCACCGACAAGGTGGTGAGCCGTAGCCTTGCCCCATGGAGCGCGTCTACGGTCCCGTCATCGGCTTGGCCCTGTCGGTGTTCAAGGCCCAGGGCCTGCAGTTCACGATCGTCGGCGAGCACAACGTGCCGCGTGCGGGCGGGGCGGTGATGGCGATCAACCACACCAGCTACTTCGACTTCACCTACGCCGGGCTGGCAGCGCGCAAGAGCAAGCGGTATGTCCGCTTCATGGCCAAGGCCTCGATCTGGCAGCACAAGATCGCCGGGCCGCTCATGCGGGGCATGAAGCACATCCCGGTCGACCGGCACGCGGGGGCCGCGTCCTACCGGGAGGCGCTGACGGCGTTGAAGTCGGGGGAGATCGTCGGCGTGTTTCCCGAGGCGACCATGTCGCGATCGTTCGAACTCAAGCCGTTCAAATCCGGAGCGGCCAGGATGGCCCGGGACGCGGGCGTGCCCCTGCTGCCGACGACCCTGTGGGGCGCGCAGCGGGTGTGGACCAAGGAGGCGCCGAAACACCGGGGCCGCAGCAAGATCCCGATCTATATCGAGGTCGGCGAGCCGATCTTCATCCCCAAGGGCGGCGATGTGGAAGCGGCCAACGAACAACTGAGCGCGGCGATGCAGGCCCAGCTCGACCGGCAGCAGGCGGCCTATCCGACGTTGACCGGCGACGACCTGCGTTATCTCCCGGCCCGGCTCGGTGGGACCGCCCCCACCCCCGAGGAGGCGCACGAACGCGACGCCCACGACATGACCCGCCATCGGGACGAATTCAACTCCTGACGCCGCATACGATCCTCCGGTGCGGATCGCCACTTTCAACGTCAACGGGATCCGCGCGGCGCGGCGACGCGGATTCGGCACCTGGCTGGCGCGGACCGACCCAGATGTCGTTGCGCTGCAGGAGGTTCGCTGCCCCGAGGCAGCGCTCCCGGATGAGGCGTTCGGGGGCTACCACGCGGCATACGACGCAGGGGCGCGAGCTGGCCGCAATGGTGTCGCCATCCTCACACGAAAGCACCCCGCCGCGGTGCGCACCCTCGATCCCGCCGGATACGACTTCACCCTCGCCCGCGAGCTGCGAGCGTATGCCGACCAAGGGCGCTACATCGAGGTCGACCTCGCCGACGCGCCGCTGACCGTCGCCTCGGTCTATGTCCCCAAGGGCGGGCTGCCGGCGCACCTGCAGATCCCGGCGCGCATGCGCGAGGCACCCGACGGCGGGGCGGCCTTCGAGCGCAAGCTGCGGTTCATGGCCGGGATGACCCGGCACCTGAACCGCTCCCGGCGCTCCGCTGCGGCCCGCGGGCGGGAGTTCATCGTCATGGGGGACTTCAATGCGGCGCACCGGGAGGCCGATGTGGCCAACTGGCGCCGGAGCAAGACGTCGGTGGGATTCTTGCCGCAGGAACGCGCGTGGCTGGAGGACCTGCTCGGCCCGCGGACCCTCGTCGACGTGGTGCGCCGGCTCCATCCCGACCAGGCCGGGCCCTATACCTGGTGGAGTTGGCTGGGGACCACGTATGCCGCGGACGCCGGCTGGCGGATCGACTTCCACTTCGCGAGTCCCGGGCTCGCGCGCACGGCCCGGCGGACGTGGGTGGACCGGGAGGTCGACGGCATCCGGATGAGCGACCACGCGCCCGTGTGCGTCGACTACGCCATTTGACATGGCATTGACGTCTCTAGCGTGGGGCTGACCTGCGGTTATACGCTTGTGTTCACGGCCGCGCGCCGCCGCGCAAGCCGGGTCGTCGGCGTCAGCGTCGATGTCGGCGACTCTTTGACAGGCCGATGATCGCGAGGGGATCGCGATCCACCGCACTCAAGGAGTCCGCCTCATGGTGCACACCCACGAGCCGGGCGCAGGGGTGCCGTTGGTCGCGGCCACGCGCTGACTTAGGTCCAGCGCCGGTCGAGCACGGCCTGGCACCCGTCAGGGGCCGTCGGCGTGTGCCCCCGGCATCGTGTCCTGCGGGGAGGGGGCGGCGGACCGGTCGATGCCGGCCGCGGCATACACCTCGCCCTCGTCGAGCGTCTCCTTCTCGAGCAGCTGGGCGACGATCGCGTCGAGTTTGGGGCGGTTCTCGGTCAGTTGCTGTTTGGCCTGCGCATAACACTCCTCGACGATCCTGCGCACCTCGGCATCGGCGCGGGCCAGCATCTCCTCGGAGAACCCGGCCGAGCGGGCGTCGGCGTCGGTGGGATAGATCTGCACCGGACCGACCGCATCGGACATGCCCCACCGGCCCACCATCTGCCGGGCGATGCCGGTCGAGGTTTCGAGGTCGGACTCGGCGCCGGTGGTGACGACGTCGAAGATGACCTCCTCGGCGGCCATCCCGCCGAGGGCGCCGATGATGCGCCCGCGCAGGTAGATCTCGTCATAGCCGTAGCGGTCGGCGTCGGGCGTCGAGAGGGTGACGCCGAGGGCGCGGCCGCGGGGGATGATCGAGACCTTGCGCACCGGGTCGGCGCCGGGCTGCAGCATGCCGAGGAGGGCGTGTCCCGCTTCGTGGTATGCCGTGCGCCGCCGCTCTTCCTCCGGCATCACGACGTGCCGGGCCGCGCCGAGCTGGATTCGTTCGAGCGCGGAGAAGAAATTGGCTTGGGTGACGTCCTTCTGGCCCTTGCGGGCCGCCTCCAGAGCGGCCTCGTTGACGAGGTTGGCGAGGTCGGCACCCGTCATACCGGGGGTCGACTTGGACACGGCCGTCAGGTCGACATCGCCGGCCAGCGGCACCTCGCGGGTATGGACGCGCAGGATCTGCTCGCGCCCCGCAGCGTCGGGGGCATTGACCGTGATCGTCCGGTCGAAGCGGCCGGGCCGCACCAGAGCGGGGTCGAGGACATCGCCGCGGTTGGTGGCGGCGAGCACGACGACGCCCTCCTTGCCGGTGAAGCCGTCCATCTCGGTGAGGATCTGGTTGAGCGTCTGCTCCCGCTCGTCGTTGCCGCCGAGGGCGCGGCTCCCGGCCCTGGCCCGGCCGATCGTGTCGATCTCGTCGATGAAGATGATGGCCGGGGCGACCTTGCGCGCCTCCTCGAACAGCTGCCGGACCCGTTGGGCGCCGACGCCGACGATCATCTCGATGAACTCGCTAGCGCTGGCGGAGAAGAAGGGCACGCCGGCCTCGCCGGCCGTCGCCCGGGCCAGCAAGGTCTTGCCGGTGCCGGGCGGGCCGACGAGCAACACGCCCTTAGGCGGGCGCGCGCCGAGCGCGGTGTACTTGCCGGGGTTCTTGAGGAAGTCGACGATCTCGGCGACCTCGCCCTCCACCTCGTCAATGCCCGCCACGTCGTCGAAGGTGACACGGATCGACTCGGGGTCGACCGGGCCCTTGCGTTTGCCGCCGAGGAGTCCGCCGCCCATCATCGAGGACTGCTTGCGCATCATCCACACGTAGAAGCCGATGATGAGGATCCACGGCAGAAACGAGAAGATCAGATTGCTTAGCGTGCTACCACCGACGATCGGCTCAGCGACGACCTTGGTGTTCTGCTCCTGCAACTCCTGGAGCAGATCGTCCTGGGCGAACTCCGGTCTCTCCGTCGCGAATTCGGTGAAGGTCGCCTCGGCGTTGTCGGGCTCGGCCACGGCCTTGGCGAGCTTGCCCTGGATGGTGTTGCCCTTGGCGTAGACCTCGGCGACATTCTTGGCCGCGACCTGCGCCTTGAAGTCGGTGTAGGACATCGAGTGCGGTTTGGGAGCGAAAAAGGAGAGCAGGAGGAAGCTCAGCAGGTAGGTGAGCGCCAGCGTGGTGAGCAGGCGCCGCCAGTTGAGTTTTGGCCGCTTCTTCTCGTCCTTGGCCGCGTTGTCCGGCAAACCCTCTGTGCGCCATGGTGTCTGGGCACGTCTCGGCTCGTCGTCGCGCTTCATTTCCGTCGCGGGCATGGAGGCACCTCCGGGAGTGGGAGTGGGGTTGTCTCGGACACGTCGTGGGCCGGTTCAGATGGTGTGGCCGAGGTGCGCGAGGGCGTGGCGCAGCAGCACGCCGTGGCCGCCGTCCATGTCGGCGATGATCGCCGGGTCGGCCGCCTGCTGCGGCGTCAGCCAGGCGAGGTCGAGGGCGTCCTGCTGGGGCGCGCAGTCGCCGGCGACGGGCACGATGAACGCGAGCGCGACCGCGTGTTGGCGGCTGTCGTGGAAGGCCGTGACCCCGGGAGTGGGGAAGTATTCGGCGACCGTGAAGGGCACGGGGATGGGCGGGATCTGGGGGAGTGCCACTGCGCCGAGATCCTTCTCGATGTGGCGCAGCAGCGCGTCGCGGATCCGCTCGTGGAACAGCACGCGGCCCGAGACGAGTTCGCGCTGGATCCGACCCTTGTCCGAGGCCCGCAGCAGCAACCCGACAGCGGTGACGGACCCGTCGGCCGCGACGCGCACCGGAACGGCCTCGACATAGAGGATCGGCATCCGGCCACGGACCGTGGCGAGGTCCTCCTGGCTGAGCCAGGATTCCTGGCGCTCGATGTCAGCTGGGCTCATCCCGTGTTTCTACCATCGCCGAGGCCTCCGGGGCCCTCGAAAACTCCGGCGTCGCATCGAATGCCGCCTTGTGGGCCGCGCGGCGCAAGGCGCCCAGGACGGCACGCCCGGTCACGGCGATGAGCACGGCATTGGTGATGGCGCGCCCGAGATCCCAGCCAAGACTCGTGGCGATGGAGAAGAGGACGAAGCGGTGCAGGTTGGCCGTCGCCGGGTCGCCGGGAACGAACGACAGGCCGGTGCCGGTGCCGACGGCGAAGGGCCAGAAGGAGAAGTTGAGCAGCCAGCCGTATGCCAGTCCGGCCAGCGCGCCGTATGCCGCGAGCATGGCCACCTCGGCGCGTCCGGTGACGCGGGGGAGGAGCCCCGCGCCGAGCCCCACCCACGCGGCGCCGAGCATCTGGTAGGGCAGCCACGGGCCCACGCCGCCGGTGATCAGTGCGGAGGCGAAAAGCGTTGTGGCGCCGAGGACGAAGCCGAAGCCGGCCCCGAAGACCCGGCCCGCGAGGACGAGCAGGAAGAAGACGAGTTCGACCCCGGCGCTGCCGGCCCCGAGGGGCCGCAGCACCGCCCCGACCGCCGACAGGACGCCGAGCATCGCGACGGCCTTGACGTCGAGCCCGCCCTCGGAGATCTCGGCCAGGACGACGGCGAGCAAGAGCGGCAGCAGCAGCGCGAACACGAACGGCGCGTCGCCGCCGTGCGCGATCCCGGACCCGGGGTCGATGATCAGCGGCCAGCCGAAGGCGAGCAGTCCCGCGACCGACACCACGGCGATGGCGAGCACCGACCGCGGCCGCAGGCGGACGGCGGAGGCGGGCGTCATACTGTCCCCTGCGGCGCGGTCGGCTCGGCGAGCGCGGCGCGCACCTGCGCGACCGTCAGCAGCGGGACAGGCGCCAGGATCTTGGCGACCTGCGGCGCGAATGCCGGTGACGCGGCGACGATTTCGGCGGGGGGGG
>NZ_HG764815.1:1207982-1225133 GCF_001050535.1 Nostocoides australiense Ben110
CGCCGGCCTCGACGCGAGCATCGCGGCCTGCGGCGGGTTCCACGGTGGCCGCTTGGCCACGGACGACCCGGACAGCCCGCACCGGGGCCTCGCGCATGCCCGCGCCGCCTTCGTCTACGGTCACGCCGACGAGGACGCCGGCATGGACGCCGAGGCACAGTCCCGGCTGGACGCGGCGCTCGTTGAGGCGGGGGTGCGGCATACGACCGCGGTGTATCCCGGCGCCCGCCACGGCTTCACGATGGCGGACACCGGTGCCTACGACGCGCAGGCGGCGCAACGGCATTACGCCGAACTCGAGGCCCTCCTGCGCGACACCTTGGAGCGCCCCTGACCGGCGCCGGCGCTCAGGCGTTTCCGCGTTCCCGACGGGGCTCGAGATCGGCCAGCGCCGTTTCTGCGGCGTGGAAGCCGCCCATGCCGTGCACACCCGCGCCCGGCGGGGTCGCCGCCGAGCACAGGTAGGCACCGGCGGCCCCGGTGCGGTAGGGGTGCAGCGAGATGCGCGGGCGCATGACGACCTGGACGGGCGAGTTGCGGCCGGTCGCGATGTCACCACCGACGTAGTTGGGGTTGTACGCCTCCAGCTCCGCGGGACCCCGCGTGAAGGTGGCCCGGATGCGATGGCGGAAGCCGGGCGCGAACCGCTCGATCTGGCCGACGACCGCGTCGGTCGCGTCGCCCACCCAGCCGGCCGGCACATGCGCGTAGGCATACACCGGATTGAGCCCGCCGGCCGAGCGGGTGGGGTCGGCGACATACTGCTGCCCCAGCAGGACGAACGGCCGCCACGGCATCCGCCCCGCGACGACGTCCGCCTCCGCTGCCGCGGTCTCCTCGAGTGTCCCGCCGAGATGGACGGTGCCGGCGCGGCCGACGTCGGGGTTGCGCCACGGGATCTCGCCCTCGATGGCCAGGTCGACCTTGAAGGCGCCGGGGCCGAAGCGATACCGCCGGTATGCCGCCGCCGCCCGCTGCGGCAGCCGCTCGCCCAGGATCCGCGCCACCGCCGGTGGCGAGAGGTCGAAGAGGACGACGTCGGCGTCGCCGATCTGGTCGTATGCCGTGATCTCCGCCCTCGTCTCGATGCGGCCGCCGAGGTCGGTCAGCCGGGCGGCGAGGGCGGTCGCGATCGCCTGCGAGCCACCTTTGGCGACCGGCCAGCCATACGCGTGCGCGGCGGCACCGAGCATCAGCCCGACCGCGGCCGAGACCGGCCGGTCGAGGCGACCGAGGAGATGGGCGGCGACACCGCCATACAGCGCCTTGGCCTGCGGGTCCTGCCACCGGCGCGCGAGCACGGTCGCCGGGAGGAGCGCGGCGGGACCGAACCGGGCCAGGGCGAGCGGATGGCGCGGGACATGCAGGACGGGCCGGAAGAGCTCGGCCGCCAGCGCGTCGTACTGCCGGGCCAGCGGCCCGAACAGCCGCGCCCACGACGCCCCGTCACGACCCAGACCCTCGGCCGTCGACTCGACGGACCGGAAGGCCAGCCCGGCCGAGCCGTCGTCGAGCGGGTGGGCGTATTGAATCTCCGGCCACAGCCATTGCAGCCCATGGCGTTCGAGGCCGAGTGACTGCAGATAGGGCGAGGCGGCACCCGTCGGGTGGAACGCGGAGCAGTCGTCGTGGAGCAAACCCGGCAGGGTGTTCTCCGAGGTGCGCATCCCGCCGCCGATCCGGTCAGCGCGTTCGAGCACGGTGACGTCGAGACCGGCCTCGGCCAGCCGCACGGCACCCGCCAGCCCGTTGGGACCGCTGCCGACGACATAGGCGGTCGGCATCAGTCCTCCGCTGACGCCGCCCGCAGCACCTCGTCCACATACGCCTTCAGCGCCGGCTTCGCCTCCTCGTTGGCGTATTTCACACTCACACAACCCTTTCCGCCGAAGGAGCCGGGGATCTCGGCCTTGGTCTCCTCGATCAGCTCGAACGCGAGGGAATGCGCCGAGAAGTGGCCCTTGGCCGCGGTGAACATGACATAGCCGTCCTGATAGCTCCGTTCGAACTTGAACATCGGCACGCCGCGGAACATCGCCAGCTCCAACTCCGGGCTGCGGCGGCGGACGTGGTCCCAGAACTCCGTCAGCCAGGGCCGGCCGGCCTGGGGTGCGGCGGCGAGATAGTCCTCCGGCGAGTCAGCCATGGCGGTGCCTTTCGTCGTATGCCGGTGTGGTCACCGACCAGTCTGCCCGCCGGCGATGACGCCGACCGCCAGTTCCACGACGTCGGCGAAGTGGGCCGCCGGGTCGCTGATCGCCTGGCTGCCGTACTGGGAGAACACTTCCGCCGTGACGGCTCCCATAATCATGGCCCAGACCGCGAGACACAGGGTCAGCCGCGTGGCGTCGGCGCCCAACGCCTGGATCCCCGGATCGGCGAGGAGTCCGTCGAGTCCACCGGATCCGGCCACGCCGGCATACCCGCGCGGGGGCCGCAGCGGCATCACTGCGGGCCTCGGGCCGGCACGCGATCTGCTACCTCAGCGCGGGATCGTGGGAGGACTGGCGCTCCGACGCCGGCGCGTTCCCCGACCGCGTCACAGGCCGTCCGTTGTCGGGGTGGAAGGGTGAGCGCTGGCTCGATACGCGGGCCCTCAAAGTGCTCCTGCCGATCATGGGCACGCGGATGGATGTGTGCAAGGCAAAGGGATTCGAGGCAGTCGACCCCGACAATGTCGACCGCTACGAGAACGGAACCGGTTTCTCGCTGACGAAGGCGGACTCCACGGCATACCTGCGGGCGCTGCTGTCACTCGCCCATCAGCGAGGGCTGTCGATACCGTCCGATGCTGAACGCGGGCAAGGCCGTCCTGCACATCGAGTACAAGGGACCGATCAGCAAGGTCTGTGCGGACCGGCCGGCGCGCTTCTCGACCATCCTGAAGAATCGCGACCTGGACGCCGCCATCCTCGGCCGGTGCTGACGTCGACGGCAACGCGCCCCCGGCCCTCGCCACCGCGAGCGCAGCACTCGGGCGCGCTCTAGCAGGCGCCTCCTCCACGTGCGCCTGTCAGGATGGAGGCCTCACCGAGGAGGTCCGCATGTCCGATGTCGTCGTCACGAACAATCCCGCTCAGGACCGCTACGAGGCGCACCTGGACGGCGAACTCGCCGGCTTCGCCGAATACATCCTCTCTGGCGACCTGATCGTCTTCACCCACACCGAAGTCGACGACAAGTTCGAGGGGCAGGGCGTCGGCAGCGCGCTGGCACGGTTCGCCTTGGACGAAGTGCGCGAGGGCACCCGCCGAGTCAAGCCGCAATGCGCGTTCATCAAGAGTTGGATCCAACGTCACCCTGACTACGCGGACCTCATCACCCGGGGCGAACACCACTGACCCCGCCCGTGTCGGGCGGAAGAGGTCAGGGCAGCGGTTCGAAGCGGGCCTGGAAGAAGCGCAGATACTTGGGCTCGTAAACCAGCCGTAGACCCGTCGCCGAATCGTGCGCGTCGAAGCACGCCTTGACACTCTCGGCGACCAGGTCGAGGTGGGCCTGGGTGTAGACCCGCCGCGGGATCGTCAGCCGGGTCAGTTCCAGCTTCGGGTGCCGGTGCTCCCCCGTTTCCGGGTCACGGCCGGCCGAGACGATGCCGCGCTCCATCGAGCGGATGCCCGAGTCGGCGTAGAGGTTGGCGGCGAGCGTCTGCGCTGGGAACTGCTCCTGATCCAGGTGGGGATAGAAGGCCCGGGCGTCGAGGAAGATCGCATGTCCCCCAACGGGTTTGACGAAGGGGATGTCCCACCGTTCGAGCAGCTCACCGAGGTATTGGATCTGTCCGATGCGTGAGCGCATGTAGGGCATGTCGAGTGATTCCTCGACGCCGATGGCCATCGCCTCCATGTCCCGGCCGGCCATGCCGCCGTAGGTGTGCAGACCCTCGTAGACGACGACGAGGTTGCGGACCTCCTCGAAGAGCTCGTCGTCGTTGGTGGCGAACCACCCGCCGATGTTGACGAGGTGGTCCTTCTTGCCCGACATCGTCGCGCCGTCGCTGTAGGAGCAGAACTCCGCCAGGACCTCGGCGAGGGGCTTGTCGGCATACCCCGCTTCGCGCTCGATGATGAAGTAGGCGTTCTCCACCGCGCGGGTCGCGTCGAGATAGACCTTGATGCCGTGGCGGTCGGTCAACTCCCGCACGGCGCGCGCGTTTTCCATCGAGATCGGCTGTCCCCCGGCCATATTGACGGTGGCCGCCATGCACACGTATGGGATCTTGTCGGCGCCGACCTCGTCGATGAGGGCCTGGAGCTTGTCGAGGTCGATATTGCCTTTGAAGGGATGGAGCGAGGCGGTGTCGTGCGCCTCGTCGATGATCACGTCGTGGAAGGTCGCGCCGGCCTTCTCTTGGTGGAAGCGCGTCGTCGTGAAGTACATATTGCCCGGCACGTGATCGCCCGGCGTGATTGCCGCCTGCGACAACAGGTTTTCGGCGCCGCGACCCTGGTGCGTCGGAACCAGGTGTTTGTAGCCGTAGTACTTCTGCACGGTCTCTTCGAGGCGGTAGAAGTTGACGCTCCCGGCGTAGGCCTCGTCGCCGAGCATCATCCCGGCCCACTGCCGGTCCGACATCGCGGAGGTGCCGGAGTCGGTCAGCAGGTCGATGTAGACGTCGCGCGAGTGCAGCAAGAAGGTGTTCCAGCCCGCCTCGGCGATCGCCCGGTCGCGCTCCTCGCGCGTGGTCGTCCGGAGCGGCTCGACGACCTTGATCTTGTAGGGCTCGGCCCAACTGCGGCGGGAATGCTGCTGGCCCATGGTGTGCAACGTGGTCATGACGCGGGAACCCTTTCGTCCAGTCGACCCCAAGCGGTCCGACGTTGCGGCGGCACCGCCCCTGCGAGCCTCCTCGTGGGGTCCAACCCTCACGCTAGACCTCGCGCATTCCCCCATCCACACGCCCCACAGGTGATGATGGCGACCATGGAGAGGTCCACGTGAGCGGCGGGCACGCCCATGGAGGCTCGGCGGCGGCCCATCACCGGTGGCGGCTCGCGATCTCCTTCGCCCTGATCTCCGGCTTCTTCGCGGTGGAACTGATCACTGGTCTGGTCTCGGGCTCGCTCGCCCTGATCAGCGACGCCGGCCATATGGCCGCCGACGTCGTCACCCTCGGGGCGGCACTCGTGGCGACCTGCATCGCCACACGGCCGGACACGACCGGGCGGCGCACGTTCGGTTCGTATCGGGCCGAGGTCTTCGCGTCGGGCATCGCGGTGCTCGTCATGCTGGGCGTGGCCGTCTACATCGTGATCGAGGCCGTGCAGCGCGCCGATCACGCCACGGCGCCGGTCTTGCAGGCGATGCTGCTCGTGGGCGCGCTCGGCCTGATCGTCAACCTCGTGTGCTTGGCGTTGTTGCACTCCGTCGCCGGCGAGAGCCTGAACGTCAAGGGTGCCTACCTCGAGGTCCTCGGTGACACGCTCGGGTCCGTCGGCGTGATCGCCGCCGCCCTGCTCATCGAGGCGACGGGCGACTCGCGGTGGGACACCGTGATCGCCCTCGCCATCGCGCTCTTCGTCGCCGTGCGCGCCCTGCTCCTCGGTCGTGAAGTGCTCGCCGTGCTCGGCCAACACGCCCCCGCCGGGATGAAGCCGCGAGAGATCCTCGCCGCACTCGAAGGCCTCGACGGGGTCGCGGAGGTCCACGACGTGCATGTCTGGCAGTTGACCTCGGGCATGAATGTCGCCACGGCACATCTGGTCCGGGCCGGCGACGCAGCCGGGGACCCGCTCGCCGCCGCGACCGCCCTGTTGCGCGACCGGTTCGGCATCGCGCATGCCACAATCCAGGTCGAGACCACCCCCGGCACGGACTGCGAAGGAGCCGACTGGTGACGGACACTCCAGAGACGGACCGTTGGGCACGGAAGGACTTCTGGGGCGTGGTGCTCGACGCCCCGGAAGTTGCACCCCTGCTGAACTTCTACTCGAAGCTGCGAGGCTGGCCGATCTACAAGGCCGATGAGGAGGACGGCGCTCTCGACCTGGGCGAAGGGGTCGCCTATCTCGCCGTGCAGCGCAACCCGGATTATGTGCGGCCCGTATGGCCGACACCCCCGGGTGGCCAACAGATGCAGTCGCACCTCGACTTCGAGGTCGAGGATCTCGACGCCGAAGTCGAACGTGCGATCGCCCTGGGGGCCGAACTCGCGGCATACCAGCCGCAAGACGACGTGCGCGTGCTGCTCGACCCCGCCGGCCACCCGTTCTGCCTCTACGTCAGCTGAGGCACCCCTCACTACGCGCGCAACGCAGATCGATGATGGTATGGACGGGTGAGCAGTCTCCAGGCCGATCGCCGGGTCGTGCGGCAGATCCGCCACGATGTGAGCGAGCGGCCGTTCATCGTCATCTGGGAAGTCACGCGTGCCTGCCAGCTCGCGTGTGCGCACTGTCGTGCTGAGGCGATCCATCAGCGAAACCCGTTGGAGCTGAGCACAACCGAGGGCAAAGCGCTGTTCGACGACATCGCGGGCTTCGGCAAGCCCTACCCGATCGTCATCCTCACGGGCGGTGACCCCTTCGAGCGCGAAGACCTGGCCGAGCTGACGGCATACGGCCATTCCCTCGGCCTGCACATGGCCCTGTCCCCCTCTGCCACACCGAATGTCACCGCAGAGCGGCTCGCTGCGATGCGGGAGGCGGGGGCGTCGGCGATGTCCTTGTCGTTGGACGGGGCGACCCCGGCCGTGCACGACGCCTTCCGTGGTTTCGGCGGCACGTGGCAGCGCACGATCGACTCGGCCGGCCTCATCAACAACGCGGGCTTCCGGCTGCAGGTCAACTCGACCGTGACCAGCCGAACCGTCGCAGAACTTCCCGAGCTGTTGGCGCTGCTGCTCGATCTCAAGGTCCACCTGTGGAGTCTCTTCTTCCTCGTCCCGACCGGGCGGGGCAAGGCGCTGGAGGCGCTGAGCCCGGACCAGGTGGAGGACGTCCTGCACTGGATGGTCGACATCTCGCACACCATGCCGGTGAAAACCACTGAGGCGCAGCACTATCGGCGCGTCGTCGTGCAGCGCGCCGCAGCCGAGAAGGAGGGTCACGGCGCCGAGGCGTTCGCCACCGGACAGCTGTATGCCGCTCTCACCCAGCGCACATCCGAGGTCCTTGCCGGACGCAAGCTGCCCACCCGGCCCGCACGACCGCCGATCGACACCAACTCCGGACGCGGCTTCGTCTTCGTCGACCATCAGGGGTGGGTCTACCCCTCCGGCTTCCTGCCGCAGCGTGCCGGCAACGTCCGCGACGAGGGCACGACCTTCCGCGAGATCTATCGTGAGGCGCCGATCCTCAAGGCGCTGCGCGACCCCGATCACTTCGCCGGCAAGTGCGGGGTGTGCGAGTTCAACCAGGTGTGCGGCGGCTCCCGGTCCCACGCGTATGCCGTCACCGGCGATCCGCTCGCCTCCGACCCGACGTGCGCCTACCTGCCTCCGCGCTGGCGCGAAGCAGCCGTCTAGTCACGGCACTTGGCAGTTCGGATCAGAAACCCGATTCGTCGGCGGGGCGACCGGCATACCTGAGGCGACCGTCCCGCATACCGGCGCCCTGCCAGCGATCGAGGTCGACCACGGCCAGGGCGGAGGTCGGCATGCGCACGGACTCGTCGGTGAGAACGGCGACCAGGTCTTCGACGGCCGGGTTGTGGCCGACCAATGCCAGCCGGGCGACGGATTCCGGCGTCGCGCGCACGAGGCCGAGCAAACCGCCCGCGCCGAAGGTGTAGGCCGCCTCGTCGATCCTGACCTCCGTCGGCGGAGCGGTCCAGGCGCCGCAGACGAGTTCCCAGGTCCGGATTGCGCGGGTGGCCGGGGAGACGATGACGACATCCGGCACAAGATCGTTGTCGGCGATCCACCGGCCGGTATGCGGCGCTTGACGCACACCACGCTTCGCGAGTGGCCGTTCGCGATCGCTGACCGGCACGGCCCAGTCCGACTTGGCATGTCGCAGGACGAGCAGCGTATGTGCCATAACGGCAGATTAGCCAACCATACGAAGCTCCCCGATAGGACTCGGGGCTTGACTGACGCACCTCTCGGCCCCGCTGACCCCGTCCGGGCTGGCCGAAAAGCGCCGAGTAGGCTGGGGACAGGCGGGTCCCGCAGCCAGGACTGCCCAAAGTCAGGGCAAGTCGGTTCCGGCGGGCGACCGCAGCCGCGACGGAGATCACCATGACCGCCCCAGTGTCCGCACTGCCCCAGGCCCGCGAACGCATCCTCATCCTCGGCGCCGCCGGCCGCGACTTCCACGACTTCAACGTCATCTACCGGGACGACCCGGCCAAGGAGGTCGTCGCGTTCACCGCGACCCAGATCCCGGACATCGAAGGCCGCACCTATCCGCCTGAACTGGCGGGTTCGCTGTATCCGGGCGGCATACCCATCTACGAAGAGGCGCGGATGGAAGAACTCATCGAGAACGGACGCATCGACACCGTCGCGCTGGCCTACAGCGACCTGCCTCACGAACAGGTGATGCACCTTGCCTCGCGGGCGATCGCGGCAGGCGCGAATTTCCTGCTGCACGGCGCCGATTCGTCGATGGTGGAGTCCACGAAACCCGTCATCGCCATCACCGCCGTGCGCACCGGGGTCGGCAAATCCCAGACCACCCGGTACCTGTCGAAGATCCTCGCCGATCTGGACCAGCGCGTCGTCGCCATCCGCCACCCGATGCCCTATGGCGACCTGGCCAAGCAGGCCTGCCAGCGGTTCGCGACCTATGAGGACCTGGACCTGCACGAGTGCACGATCGAGGAACGTGAGGAGTACGAGCCGCACATCGACAACGGTTTCGTCGTCTATGCCGGGGTGGACTACGAGCAGATCCTGCGTGCCGCCGAGGACGAGGCCGATGTCATCCTCTGGGATGGCGGCAACAACGACATCCCGTTCTACAAGAGCGACCTCCACATCGTGCTCACGGACCCGCTGCGCCCGGGGCATGAAGCCACCTATCACCCCGGCGAGGCGAACGTGCGAATGGCGGATGTCGTCATCGTCGCCAAATGCGACAGCGCCGCGCGCGAGGACATCGAGGCCGTGGAAGCCAGTGTGCGGCAGATGAATCCGACGGCGACGGTGCTGCGCTGCGACTCACCCGTGACAGTCGACGACGCGGAGGCGATCGCCGGCAAACGCGTCGTGGTCGTCGAGGACGGTCCGACCCTCACGCACGGGTCGATGAGCTTCGGCGCGGGTGTCGTCGGCGCGAAGGCCGCGGGGGTCGCCGAGATCGTCGACCCGCAGCCGTATGCCGTGGGCGCCATCGCCGCGACCTACGCCAAGTACCCGAACGCCGCCGGGATCCTGCCGGCCATGGGCTACGGGGAAGGTCAGGTCGACGACCTCCAGGCCACGATCGAAGCGATGCCCGTGGATGCCGTGGTGGCGGGCACCCCGATCGATCTCAGCCGCGTGCTGACGGTCGAAAAGCCCCTCGTGCGCGCTCGGTATTCCTTGCGTGAGCAGGAGCCCGGACGCCTCGCCGAGGCGGTGCGGGCCGTCGTCCCGTAAGGGTGGGCAGGCGGGCGTGATCCGTGCTTCGATGAAGCACGGATGATCTCGACCACCCGAAGGAGCAGGCGATGTCAGCAGGTGCATTGAGCGGCAAGACGGCAGCGGTCACGGGGGCGGGCGCCGGGATCGGGAGGGCCAGCGCCGAGGCCATGATCGGGGCCGGAGCGCGGGTGGCCATCATCGATCGTGACGAGAACCTGCTCAACAAGATGAAGGACGAGCACGGCGAGGCCGTCGTGCCCATCCAGGCCGACCTGCTCGACACGGCGCAGTGCGCCGGACTGATCCCCCGGGTGCTCGAATCCTTCGGCGGCAAGCTCGACATCTTCCACTCCAACGCCGGGATCTATGTCGGCGGCGATCTGACCGAGGCCAGCAACGAGGCCATCGACCGGATGTTGCACCTCAACGTCAATGTCGTCATGAAGAACGTCCACGATGTCCTGCCCCACATGATCGAGGCGGGCGGCGGCGACATCCTCGTCACGAGTTCTCTTGCAGCGCATTACCCCACGCCGTGGGAGCCGGTCTACGCCTCGAGCAAGTGGGCGATCAACTGCTTCGTGCAGACGACACGGCGTCAGTACTTCAAGCACGGCATCCGCGTCGGCTCGGTCTCCCCCGGCCCCGTGGCCAGCGCGCTGCTCTCGGACTGGCCCGAGGAGAAGTTGCGCGAGGCGAAGGAGTCCGGCTCGCTGATGGAGCCCAGCGATGTGGCCGAGGTCATCCTCTTCATGTTGACCCGCCCGCGGAATGTCACCATCCGCGACGTCATCCTCATGCCGACGAACTTCGATCTCTGAGAAGACTTTCGAGAAACTTGTCCGGAGCGCTTGACCCTGACACGGTGTCAGGCGATTCGCTGACAGCGCCATGTTGAGTATCGGAGACTTCGCCCTACACGGTCAGGTGTCGGTGCGCATGCTGCGCCACTATGACGCCCTCGGCCTGCTCGAGCCTGTCCACGTGGACCCGTCCTCGGGCTATCGCTGGTATGCCGCGGAACAGCTTTCGCGGCTCAACCGGCTGATCGCTCTCAAGGAGTTGGGCTTCACCCTGGAACAGATCGGCCCGATCCTCGACGCCTCGGTCTCCGCCGAGGAGCTGCGCGCGATGCTGCTGTTGCGGCGCTCGCAGGTCGAGGAGCAGATCACCGCCGATCACGCCCGGCTCCGCGCGATCGAGCGACGTCTCCGAACGATCGAGAAGGAGAACCAGATGTCCGATCTGACGTTCACCGAGAAGTCCCTCCCCGCCGTCCAGGTCTCGCAGCGCCGCGCCCAGGTCGAGGATCGCACCGAGATCGCAGGCGTGATCGGCCCGATGTTCGGCAACCTCATCGACCAGGCGGAGGCTCTGGGTTACGACCTGGACGCCTCCACCATCGCGTGGTACGGCGACGGCGGCGACCCCATGGAGATCGCCGCCTGCATCCCGCAGACCGAGGGTCTGCCGCTCCTGCCCGGCACCGAGCACGTCGAACTCGAGGCCGTCCCGCGCGCCATCACCGTCGTCCACCGGGGCGACATGGAGACCATCGGGGACACGTGGCAGGCGCTGCAGCAGTATGTCGGCGCGCAGGGTCTGTCCAACACCGGCCGCTGCCGCGAGGTCTATATCGCGACGCCGATGGATCGCCCGGACGACTGGGTGACCGAGCTGCAGCAGCCAGTCACTGCCTGAGCGTCACACCGTCCACCGCCACCGCAGAACCGGAGTCCCGGCGCCTTCGGTGGCGGTCAGATAGGTGCCCGCGTCGGGTCCGAGGGTGAGTCCCTCGCCCTTGGGCTCGGCCGGGAGCGTCGCCGTCGCGACCTGCTGGAAGCCGGGATAGCCGTATGCCGTGACCTCACCGTAGGTCCGCAACAGCACGTGCTCGCCGCTCGAGTCGAAGACGCCGTCGGTCACCGTCGCCGCGACCTGCGCGACCTTCTCCAAGGTCACGGTTCGGGTCGCGTCGAGGGTCGGCACGGCATACACGACACCGCCGGAGGCGTCCTTGGTGACCACGAAGAGATCACCGGAATCAGGTTGCACGAGAAGGGTTTCGGCGTCGTGGGCGCCGTCGGGATAGGCGAATTCGTAGCGTTGGGCGGTGACCGTCGTGTCGCCGTCCCACTGGGTGATGGGCGGCAGGCGGTAGATGACGATCGTGGAGCGGGCGCGGGGGTTGTCGCCGATGTCGCCGACCCAGATCGTCCCGTCCGGTGAGGTCGCGAGCGCCTCGACGTCGTCCGGCGCGGCGTCGGCGTAGGTGATCGTGCCGGTGATCTGACCGCTCGTGCCCGTCGAGACATAGAGGACCGCGGGGTCGCCGCTGTCGTTGACGGTGATGAGGTGGTCGCCGACACGCGTGAGGCTGCTGGACTCGGTGATCCGCGGGTCGGCCCAGGTCGCATAGGTCGAGACATCGGTGACCCCGCCGACGGAGACGACGGTTGCCGACGTCGCCGCGGACGTGACCGGCGGCGAACTCGTGCGGTCAGGCGCGGTGCCGCAGCCGCCGAGGACCAGGAGCGCCACCACTGCGGTGGCGCAGTGCCGCCGCCTTCCCGAGAAGCCGTGTCGACTGGTCATACGACCAGGGTGCGCCGACCCGCTGTGCGCTCGCTGTGCCCCGGCAGTGACCCACCGGTAGGTCTGCAGGTTCACGGGCCCTAGGTCGTGTTATGAAAGTGACAGTTGAGGTTTGAGCGTGACTGCTCGCATGCGGGCGAGTGTCAGAGCCCCAACTTGTCCTCCAGGTCGAGCAACTCAAGGGCGGCGGCCCGGCGCTGTTCCAGCCGCATCCTGCGCAGGGCGAGCACGTCATTGGTGCGCAACCTATGGTGGCTGCCGACCATTGTGCTCGGCAATTCTCCAGACTCGATACGCTTGATCAGTGTTGGGCGCGACTCGCCCAGGAGCTTGGCGGCCTGGGTGGTCGTGAGCAGATCCGGCATCGTTTCGATGGTCAACGACCCTCCGCGGGCAAGCGTCAGGAGAACGCTTTCCAAGACTTGAGCAAGCTCGGGCGGCAGCGGGCGCGCTCCGTTGCGGGAGTCGCTCACTAGCGCGGGGCGTCCGGCATCCTGGGCACCCAAGACGCGCTGGGCCTGATCGATCTGCTCGGGCGTGGCAATGACGACGTTCGGTCGGAGGGTCATGACGAACCTCCTTTTCAGTCACAAACGTAGCGGTTTGCACTTGTATGTGCAACTTGGGATGCGCCTCCGAGGTTCAATGAGAAGAGCGGAGACCGACGACCGGGTCGGCCACCGGCGAAGAGGCCGGCGAGGAAGTCGAGGCCGGTCTGCCACTGGGCGCGGATGTCGGCGCCGAGGAAGGCGTGCTCGGCGCCGGGCACGACGAGGAGCCGGCTCGGGGCACCCACGGCGACGGCCGCCTCGTGCAGGCGCACGGCCTGGTCGCACGGCGCCATCGTGTCCTGGTCGCCGTGCATGATCAACAGGGGCGGCGAGTCGGCGCGCAGATAGGTGACCGGCGAATAGCGCTCGGCCAGGGTTGTCCGTTCCTCAGGTGTCGCTGTGTCCCAGAGGAATTCGCACAGCTCGGGCAGCACGGTCAGATCGGACGCGCCATACCACCACACGATGCCGGTCACATCGGCGCGGCCCTCGCCTACGCCCTGCGAGCCGAGGATCGCCGGATCCGGATCCGGTGCGCTGCCCGCGAGCGCCGCGAGAGAACTCAGGTGCGAGCCGGCCGAATCTCCCCACACGGCAACGCGATCGGCGTCCAGGGCCAGCTCACCGGCATACCGGCGGAGATAGCGGATGGCAGCGACGATGTCCTGGACCATCGCCTCGACCGGCGCCTCCGCGATCAGCCGGTAGTCGCACGTCGCCACCGCGATGCCGGCGTCGACGAACTGTTGGAAGAACTCCTGCTGCCCCCACTGCAGAGGCACCAGGCGCCGATCGCCCTCACCCCAGCCGCCGCCGTGCACCCACAAGACCACCGGCGCCGGCCGGGGCGTCGCCGGCACGTGCACGTCCATCAGCAGCGGACGGAAGCCACCGCCCTGCGCATAGATCAGCTGCTGCCACGAGGTGGCCCGGGCCAACGGCTCGAAGGTCATCGGCGGCAGTTGGGTGAGGGGCGGCCACGGGCCGTCCTCGACGGGCGGGCGCAGGTCACGAATGTCCATGCTCAGCAGTCTGGCCGACCGGTGCGACAGCCTTCCCCGGAGGTCAGATGAAGATGGTCTGCGCGCCCTCGCTGATCTCGATGAAGTCGGCAGCGCTGATGACGCCCTCGACGCCCGGATGCAGGTCGGCCTCGATCATCTTCATCATGTCGAAGGAGAGCTTGCACGCATACATGTGCACGCCCGCGGCGGAGAGCAGGTCGAGGAATTCGGGCACGTCCGGGATCTCGAGGTCGGCCATCTGCTTCTTCATCATCTTGGTCGCCATGGCCGTCATGCCGGGCAGCTGCCCCATGAGCTGGGGCATCGACGCGTGCTCCAAACCCGTCCGCAGATAACCCAGTTCGGGCATATGCATGGCGGTGTTGCCGAGCATCGTGAACTTGAGGTTCTTGTGGGTCTTCTTGTTGACGATGTCCAGCCCCCAGAAGGTGAAGAACATGTGCACCTCGACGCCCTCGCCCGCCGCCGCGTTGCCGAGGATGAGTCCCGGGTAGGCCATGTCGAGGTTGCCCTTGGAGCAGATGAGAGCCAGCTTGCGGGGGCCGCGGTATGCCGTCGCCTCACCCCCTGCTGCCGGCTCGGGGCTCGTCGTGGTCGCCTTGGCGGCGCTGCCGCCGAAGTCGGGGATGATGAATCCCTCTGGAAGAGTTCGCATTTCGTCACTCAGGTCGTGGGGTTAAACGCAGCCGACGGGCTTGGGGAGGCCGGCCAGGTAGGCCATCTTCTTGGCCGGCTTGCCGGGATAGAGAGCGAAGAGGTCCTTGACGTCGAAGCCGCCGACGGCCTGCATGCGGCGCAGCGTCGGGGTGACGCCGGTCTTCGCGGAGTCCTCCCGCATGAACCGCAACGGCGCCCAATGGGCTTCGGTCATCTGCTCGATGCCCACGAGGTCGGCGAGGATGACGGCGAGGTCCTCGCTCCACTCCTCGCGGTTCGTGAAGAACCCCTCGTCGTTGACGGCGAACGTGTGGCCGTCGATGGTGTTGGTGGGCACCGCTGTCAACTCCTATGTCCTGCAGGGATCTTTCCGGCCATCGACATCTCCGTCGGAACGGGGAGCGGCTTGCCGGGCAAAAGCATGTTCCAGTAGATCTTCTCGAAGGCCAGCTTGCCGATGTGGTTGAGCCGGGACTCGCCAAGGAGCTTCATGGGCCCGACCTTGGACGCCGGGAAGGTGCCCCTCAACGGCTCGGTGTCGTAGTTGAAGTCGAGGAGCAACGCCTTGCCGTGACCGGACTCGACGAAGCAGTTGGCGTGTCCGTCGAACTTGCTCGGCAGCGGCTCGCCGGCGATCGCGGCTTCGAGGTTCTTGACGAGATGCTCGACTTCGAAGTGGGCGACGGCGCCGGCCTTGGAGGTCGGCACATTGGTGGCATCACCGATGGCGAAGATGCGGTCGCTGATCTGCGAGCGCAAGGTGTGCTTGTCGACTGGGACGAAGCCGAGGTCGTCGCCCAGCCCGGAGTCGATGATGAATTGCTGGCCCATGTTCAGCGGCACGGTCACGAGCAGGTCGAAGGGGAGTTCGCGACCGTCGTAGCCGACGATGGCCTGCTTCTCCGGGTCGACGTGCGAGATCGCGAAGTCAGGCGCGACGCGAATGCTCTTGTCCTCCAAGAGATCTCCGAGCGCGGCCGACGCAACGGGCTTGGTGAACGCGCCGTCGAGGGGCGTCACGTAGGTGATGTCGACCTTGTGCCGCATCCGGCGCTTCCGGAAGTAGTCGTCGGCGAGGAAGGCGAACTCCAACGGAGCCACCGGGCACTTGATCGGCATCTCGGTGATGTGCACCAGCAGCCGGCCGCCCTCGAAGGACTCCAGCGCATCCTGCAACGCCGCCGCTCCGTCGAGCGTGTAGAAGTCGAAGGCGCTTGTGCGCCAAACTCGTTCGTCCAGCAGGCCCGGCGTCTGATCGGCCCGCGGCACGGTGCCGCTGGCGATGATCAGCCATTGATAGGACAGCTGCCGGCCACTGGCCAGCCGCACCTGCTGATGCACCGGGTCGACGTGCGCCACCGCGTCGATGACGAAGTCGACCCCACGGTCGAGTTGGGCTTTGCGAGAACGCACGACACGCTCGGGCGTATAGGTGCCGAACGGAACGAAGAGGTAGCCGGGCTGGTAGTGGTGCTCGTCGTCCTTGTCGACGACGGTGATCGACCAGTCGTGCGGCAAGGCCTTGCGGAGTTTGTTGGCGAGCATCGTGCCAACGGTTCCGGCACCCAGGATCACCACTGTTGACATGACTCCACAATAATACCTACGGGGGTATGCTGCGCACGCCGGTGAATGTTTCGGAGATCACGTTTCCAGCAGGACGGGTGGCCCGTGGTGGTGGCTACGCGCTAGCGGCTCGCCGTCCAGACGCAGCACGGGGCCGTCTCGCCGGATGTCATAACCGTCGGTCCCCTGTCGCGGAGGCACGCCTTCCATCGACAGGTGGGCGAGCGGCATACGACGGCGGGCCTCGGCCAGGTGCGCGTCGACGTCAGCGGACTCGTGTGCCGGCCAGTATTGCCGCGTGATCGACTCCCATACGATCGTCAGCACACCTGGCGTCGGCGGTCGATTCAGTTGCCCGGCAACCCATTCCGACGCCGGAGCCCGGTCGACCCTAACGGGGTCGGCCTGCGCCACGGCCAACGCCGCCGCGAGGCGGGCATGCCGTTCGAGCTGCCAGGGCCAGACGAAAGAGGTCAGGTAGATCCGGCCCTCCTGGGTGGTCACATCCACCGGGTCGAGGTCACACCCGCCCCGACGGACGATTGTCAGATCGAGGGGGCGGATGTCCGCCGCTTCGGTATCGAGCGCGAGGGGCGAATCGGGCTCCCCCCAGGTCCACCCTGGCCCCGACACCCGATAGCGGTCGGGATGCAGGTTCAATCCGGCTGAGGCCCCCAGCTCCAGGAGCCGGACCCGGTTGAGACCGGTGCGCCGGACCGCCTCGAACAAGCCGGCCACCAGGACCGCCGAGCGTCCCACCTCGTTGGTCTGCGGCGGCCGGGTCAACCCGGCCCGGAGTTCGGCGACGTGGTCAGGCAGCACGGCGCGCAGCACCGGCCAGCACTGCTCCGCCGGCGCAGTGCCACCCAGACAGGCATAGAAGGGCGTCAGCTGTGGTGCTTCGCCACGCAGAACGATGCGGAAAACCGCTGCCAGCAAACGCAATTGGATCGCATCGGCCCGCACCGCATCGAGTTGGTCGCGGCATGTCTCCGCTGTCGGCCCGCCCGCCTCCAGGTCGTCCGCGAGGTGATCGAGCAACACGCCATACAGGTGCTGGCGGTGGCCGAAGTGGCCGCGGAACTGGTCGGCGAGAGGCTCCGGCATACGGGGCAGTGAATCACGTCGACCACAAGCGGGGCCGGGTTTCACGGAAGCGGGGCCAGGTTCGCCGACGGGGGCCGGGCTATAACCCGGCCCCCGTCGCGCAACCTGGCCCCGCTTCGTCCTGGCGTGGCGAGGGGACCGC
>NZ_HG764815.1:1225233-1234456 GCF_001050535.1 Nostocoides australiense Ben110
CCGTCCGGGCCGGTCAGGTCCTCACCGCGGGCGCGGGCGGCCTTGACCAACTCCCGCACCGCAGCCCGCTCGGTCTCCGAACGGGAAACCCTCCTGGTCTTCTTCGCTTCCTTCGGCATCGAGCTCACGCTCGGCAGTGTCTCGGTCATCACTGACCTTCCTCGCCAACCTCGTTGGCGTGTCGGGCCAGTTACACCGTTAATCGGACAGTCTCGTACGACGCCCTAGCGGCCGACGGCTGGGCGCTCATCCCCACCCAGCGCGCACCCGGCTACTACCCGCCGCCGCTCCGCCGCCGGCCAGCCGCTAAGGACCGGTCCTGACGTCGCATCACTCGCTGCACCACCCGTCATCACCCGCGTCCCGTCCGAGCACCAGGTCGGGCGGGACGACCTGCTCTCCTGATGGGTCGGCAGGGTTGGCTGCCGGCTACTAGTAGCCGGCCCCCGGTTCGGGGGACGCAGGCGCGGCGGGCACAGGTGGCACACAAGGGTCGACAGCATCGCCCGATGCCGCGGCGAGCGCTGCGGCCTCCGCCTCCGCCGCGATGCGTTGCTCCACGACGACGCTGAGGGGCCGCAGGAAGCCGAGGGGCGGAGTCGGCGGCTGCGGCTCCTTGAGGTACTCCTCGGCGATCCGTACCACTTGTAGGCGGTCTGCCCCGTCACGCACCAACGCACACAGCTCGGTGTCGAAGACGCCGTACCGCAGCCGACTGGGCCCCAGTCGGGTGTGCGCTGCCTCACGCAGGTGCAGGTCTCCGTCGAGCGCAGCGATGAGCTCGAACGACCCGGTGAGCGCCCACACCAACAGCGTCTCGAGGTGCCGAGCCTTCACCGCACCCCAGGCGTCGCCATGGAGCCGTTCGATGTCGTCCTCGCTCGTGCCGGCGACCCATGCCGCCAACGCACCCCACAGGGCGTCGGGGTCGACCCCTCGGAGATCTCTGAGTTCTTCCAAGGTGGCTACGCAAGCCTGGATGAGCCACCGCAGGAGCCTGTCGTGGGCGGCGACGTCCGGCGGGTCCGAGCGAAGCACCGAGACAATCGGACCGAGCTGGGCGGCGATCGCGTCCCGCAACGCCAGGCAGCCCTCGAGCTTCAACCCTGAGCGGTACACGGCGGCACGCAACGCGGCGTTGGGCACCCGCTGGGCGACCCGCGCCGCGTAGCCGGTGCCGTTGTCCACAGCTATGGTCTGCACCTGTGGTGCTGACGTCGCCGACCAGAAGGTCCGCTGCAGGGCCTCCTCGAGAGCCCTGCGAAGGTCACCGTCGGCCGCGGCCGACTCCGCGAGCGCCTCGATGGTGACAGCGTCGATGATGGCCTTGTCGTCGTCCGACATGTACTCGGGTGCACGCGTCTGCATCACCTTAAGCGCCGCCGTGAGCGCGGTCTCGGTCGGCGGCAGCTCCTGCCTCATCGCGCGCCGCCACGTGCGACCCTGCTCGTGGTCGGACGTCATGACGACGAGCCGGCCGCTCACGAACCGGCCAGCGCGGCCAGCACGACCCTCGAGGTTGCGCAGACGGGCGATGTCGGGCCGGCGCAAGGGGGTGCGCGGCGGGTACGCCGCGATGACCGTGCGCGTGGGAAAGTCCACGCCCTCGAGCAACGTGGGCGTGCACACGATGCAGCGCAGCAGTCCGCCCTCACGACGTGCCGCGGACTCGATGGCCTGCCGAACGGCTCTCGGAACGTCGGCATGGTGCAGCCCGAACCCGTTGCGCAGGGCCGCCGCTTCGACCGGGTGGAGCGCCTCAATCGAGTTCGCGATCTCCGCCAACGCTCGGCGAGGAGGTCCGAGGTGGACGGTGCTCGCCGAGATGGTGTTGAAGAGGTCCCGGGAGTACGCCTTGTTGGCCGTGAACACGACGACGAGCCCCTCGGGCGCCCACTTGTCCACGAGCCCCGCAGCCTCGTGCTTCCGGTCGCGAATCCAGCCCTCACCCCTGGTCCTCTCGCTCGGCTTGAGGGTCAGCACCTTGACCGGGTCGGCCCCTTCAGGCCACAGGTAGCCAGTCCGCGCCGTCGTCGACGAGGAGCCTGGCAGGCCTCGGATGTAGACGTGTCGTTCCAGCCAAGCGGGCCGCCAGTCAGACTCGAGCGCGTCGCCGTTCACCCAATGCGCGATGGCTCCCACGTTCGAGAACTGGCTGGCCAACAAGACGACACGGATGCCGCGCCGCAACGCCTTCGCGATGAGGAGCTCCAACGTCGCACCCCGCGGACCACTGTCCACGTGCTGCGCCTCGTCGACCACCAGCAGCTTGATGTCGTCCAGTTCGACACCACTGTCATCGGTCACCGCACGCCGCCAATCCAGGTCGAACCGCTCCGGGGTCACCACCGCCACGCCCGGCCCGTCCAGCACCCCACACGTCGACGGAAGGTCAGTGTCGTAGTCCAACCCACCGTGTGACGACCGCACCACTACGTCAGCAGGAAGCCCGTCACGCAGGTCGCGGTACAGCTGACTCACCAGCGCCCGCGTCGGCGCCAGCACCGCCACCACCCCGTTCGGATGCCGGTCGACCGCGTCCGCAGCAACCAGCTGCATGAGCGTCGTCTTCCCGGCACTCGTCGGCATCTTGATGGCAAGGGACCGTTGCGCCGGGTCCAGCAGCCCGCCCCGCACCGCGTCGGCCTGCGACGGCCAGAACGCGTGCCGGCCGATCTGCCGCATCCGCGCAACCACATGCTGGACCGCGACCCCCGTCGCGCCCTTCGCCTCCGTCATCACCTTCGGGTGCCGCTCGAGGCGATGCAACAACGCCGCCGCAACATGCCGGGCCGCATCCAGCAACGCCCGGTCGAGCCCGTTCCGCTCCGCCTCCTCGAGCACCACCCGCAGACGGTCCGGCGGCTGCTGTAGGTCGACCACGTCACGCGCAGCAACCGCGAAAGCCTCCAGCGGCCGGCCCTTCAACGTGCCGCCCGCCCGCCCCCGTGCACCCGTGAGCAGCTCCGCCAGCCCCCGCACGTCCGCATCCGTGTGCTGCCGCGACATCGTCGCCCGCGCCCCACCAACACCGTCCTCATCGGCCAAGAACCACAAGCTCGCCTCGAGGATGGCTCGAAGAGCGTCAGCGGAGCCGGCATCAGCGAGCTGCGCCGGGACGTCCCTGCTCACCAGACCCGAGATGCCCGCCTTCAACGCAGGCGCCGGAGCAGCACGAACCACCGCAGACGCGCCGCCAGTCAGGTCCGCGTACGTCAGGCCTGCGGCTGCGTCGAAGACGCGCGACATGGCGGCGACCAGGTCCGCGACGGTGACGATGTGCAGCTCCGACACGTACGGGGCGCCAGACCACCTTTTCTCGATCTCCGACATCGGCAGCCGGTCCTCCCCAACCACGGCAACCGCGTGCCGCAGGTGCGGAGGCAACGGTGCCTCCGGGTCGATCAGCCGGCCAAGGTGCTGAGCCGCCGACAACGCGAAGTGCCGCGCGAAATCCGGATGGCCGTGCATCATCTGCACCCCGGCCGCCCACGCCTCCACCAAATACTGCTCCGTCACCACGCCCGAACTCGCCTCGATCGGCGCCAACGTGTCCGACGCTCGCGCTAGAAGCCGGCACTTCGCCTCCACCACGACCGGCTCCACAACCTCGCCCTGAGTGATCGTCAAACACAAGGTGTCCGGGCCCTGAACGGTCGCGTTCGCCACCGGCTTCGCCAACTGCAGCTTGCTGTACGGCACCGTGCGCCCCATCCGAGTGCTGTAGATGCCCATGGCGACCATCTCGCCGAAATCACCCTTACGGACCGAGTCCGCCCCCGGCACCGCGTTCCCCACTCGCGCACCCGGGTACGCCAGACGCGCCGCATCAGTGACGTACGAACGGCCCACCGCTACCGCAAGAGCCGCCACATCACCCGGGTCCACCCGCAGCGCCCACCGGAACACCGTTAGCTGCCCGTCGCACCCACGCTCCGGCTCACCCAGCAAGCTCAACCGGGCGCCGAACTCCGTCGTCACGGCAGCCCCGCGATCCGGCTAGCATCCGTCCCGGTGCTTGAGGCTGGCATGGGTCTCCTGGTCGGGGGCTGACTGCCGCAGCGGCATGCAACGGTCCACGCAGAACCTACCTGTGCGGACCCACACGGTGCGGCACCAGCCCGCCTTGCCCCCGAGCGGCATGGCTCCCTCCTGTCGCGGTCCGCGCGCCCCGGAGGCGGTCGCCGAAACATCCGCCCAGTCGGTAGCAATCGAACTTCCGTTCGATGTACCGTCGACCGCATCGAGTTCGCAGCGAGCGTCTTCAAATCGATCCCTCCGGCGGGGGTTCGGCCAACGCACTCATTTGGCCATAGTGAGTGCGTCCTTTCGCCGCAAGTGACGCACTCTTCGCCACAGCCGTCTGAGTCGGGCACGCCGACCGCGACGCGTTGCGGAATGGGCGTCGGCCGCGGCAGTAGTCTTCACCTATCAGTCGGCCTCACCAGCCGAGCCCCGATGAGATCAGCGTCTGACCAGCGCAGCGAAGCGACGTGGCGGACGTGATCGACCGGGAGTAGGTGAGGCGAGTGAGGACCAGCGACGACGACAAGGTCTCCGTCGCGCCTGCCCGCGCTGGTCGGCCAGCTGCTCGGTCCCGCCGCTTCGCACCCAACGAGATTGTCCGCGTCGAGGTACGCATGCCGGCGATGATCGCCGCCCAGGTGTTCGCTCTCGCTGCCGACACCGGCCGCCCCGTGAGCGCCACCGCCTCCGACCTCTTGGCTGCCGCCCTCGCCGAGCGAGAGGGGCACTGCGTGACATGACCAAGCCGGCGCAGGGCGCCGAACGCGCGAAAGGCCGGGAGTGCCATCCCGGCCGATTCGCCTTCACAGCGGACGACACCGCTGCTTCCTACTACTCACCCCAATGCGGAGGGCTTTGCCATGCCATCTTCGGATTCCAGAACTCCCGACGTCAACCACGACACGGTCGGCGAGTCGCAGCGGTCTACGGCCGAGCTGGCCGTGCGGCGTTACGTGCCAAACTCCCTGCGACCGGATCAGTGGGCGGCGATAGCCGACTTCACCGTCGACATCGCGCTTCGCCTCAACCCGAGTCACCCCAAGCGGGCCATCGAGTCGATGCGCACGCTCTCGCAGTTCATTCACTGGGCACGCACCCAAGGTCTCCCGCTCGACGTGGAGCTGATCTTTGACCCCGACACGGTGGAGGGCTACATCGCCGGCGGCTGCCCCCACCTCGCAGCTTCCTCCCGAGCAACCCGGCGCGCATACCTGCGCAACTACGGACGACAGATCACGACCACAGCACCCTGGCCCCCCTCCATCCGGCCGCTGCGTCAGGACTACGCGGTAGTGCCGTACACGGATGCCGAGGTCGACAGGGCTGCTCGAGGTCGCCGCTTCGCGACGCACCACAAGCCAGCGACGCCATCTGCAGGCGCTCCTCGCACTCGGTCTGGGCGCCGGCCTCTTCCCCAAGGAGTCATGGTCGGTCACCACGGACGACCTAGTGGACAAGCACGGCGTCCTCTGCCTGATGGTTCCCGGTGACCGTCCTCGGGTCGTGCCGATCCTTCCGCCCCACGACGACACGCTGCGGGCTATCTGGCGAGATGATCCGGGTTCGACGCTGCTCGGTTACGCCGCGCCGGAGTGGGATCGGTCTCGGCTGAGCAACCTGCTCGGCAGGAGCGAGTTTCCTCCCGGCACACCGGTCATCAAGCTGCACCGGCTGCGAGCCACGTGGTTCCTGCACCTCATGCGCAACCTCGTGCCTCTCAACGAGCTCTCGAAAGTCTCCGGGGTCAGCACAGCGAAGACCTTCGGCCATCTCATGCGCTACCTTCCCGACCTTCCCGAGGCCGAGGTCTTCGCTTTGATGACGAGGCGATGAGCCGAGCAGCCAAGAACCCCCGAGGGTCAGGTCCGGCGCCCAGCCGAGTCCTGATCCCCAGGAAGCTGACCAGGGCGCAACAGATCGCCCGCGCCATCGGGTGTGCCGACAGTCCCGCCATGAGAAGCCTGGTCGACCACGCCGCGCCCCGGTTCGGCCGTCCTCGCAAGCTCCCCTTGCGGTCGATCGCGATCCTGCTCTCCCTGCATGCGATCCGCACCGGCTCATCGATGATCATTTCCCGGATCGTCAGTACAGCCGACGACCTCACCCCGAGCGAGCGACACACGATCGGCATCCCGAAAGGGGTCGCCCTCAACGACAAGCGCATCCGCAGTGGTGTGACCGCACTCATCGGTCGCTCGGCCGCCGGTCTGCAGATCCCGCACGACCACCCCGAAGCCGATCCCGTCACGGGCGAGGTCATCGACTGCCTTCCTGGCTGTCCCCATGTGGACATCGGGCTGGACGAGATCCTGACCGACATCGTCCTGGCCAGCCTGCCGACGGACTACCTGTCCTCACTGCCGACGGCCATCGCCGTCGACGGGACTGACATCGAGTCGCACTACCGAAGCCGTCGTCCCGGCCCAACGACGCTGGCCGGCCAGAACTGGGACTGCGTCGACACCGAAGTCGCCCTCGGTAAACGCACACCCACCGACCGGCGGCGGAACGAGTTCTACCTCGGGTACGAAGCCCACATCGCCACCATCGTCCCGACCGGTACCGCCCAAGAGATCCCGCTTTTGGCAGTTGGCCTTGCGCTGCGACCCGGCGTCAGAGAAAGGTGCCCCGCAGCCCTAGCGATCATCCGCCGCCTGGACCGTGTGACCGAGGTGCTCGCTGACCGTGCCTACACCACCGCCAAGCCCGAGCACTGGGCACGACCCCTGCGGACCATGGGCATCACCGAAACCAAGGATCTACACGAGAGCCAACGAGGTGTCCGACCCGGGCCGGTGCCCGACACGATCTGGCTCGACGCTCGCCTCCACAGTGCCGCCATCCCCATCGATCTACGCGAGCTCGACCCGCCACGACCCGCCGACACCGCCACCACCAAGGCGCGGCGCCGCGAGGAGTTCGACCGACGCCGCAAGTACGAGTACGTCGCGCACAAGGCACCGGACCCGGTGACCGGCGCCCAACGCTTCAAAGGCCCAGCCCTGGCTGGACGAGTGCGATGCCGGAACGTTCCCAAGAGCATGCGCAGCGACCCGGCGACCCGCCCGCTCACCGCTTGCCAGAAGGGCACGCCGTGTGGATGTGGGGCCACCGTCACCGTGCCCGTCACCGCCTTGGAACGCGACCGGCAACCGCTGCCCTGGCAGAGCACCGCGTGGGCGAAGTCCTGGAACCGGCGCAGCCGCATAGAAGGGCTCAACGGCCTGGCCCGCTACCTCGATGTCAACCTCAACCGCGGCTTCATTCGCTGCCGCGGACGCGCGGCCACCGGGCTGCTCACCGCCTTTGCGCTTCTGGGCATGAACGTTCGGCGCCTGCACAAGTGGCACACCAGCCGAGAGCTCGACGACCCTTGGCGGCTGGTCCTCGACGAGGAGCCGGATGATAGGCCGCTCGACCATTACTACCGCACGGATCGGCGAGCCCGCAGCCCCGGCGCCCGTCCGTAGCCGCGCTTCCACCGCTTGGCCCGTTTGTGCAGCAACCTGCTGCACTATTGCCCGGGTCAAGTCCGGGCTGGTGGTGTACGAGGGTGATGCCTTCGAGGTTGTTCGTTAGGCGTTGATGGCGCCGGTGATGAGGTTGTTGGTCACCTCCTGGGCTGGGGCTGTCTGGCGGTCGGTGAGGACGGCGCGAGCGGTTTTGAGGGCGTCGAGACCGAGGTAGCGGCGTTGTTCGGCCCATTCGTCGTGCTGCTCGGCGAGGACGGCGCCGACGAGCCGGATCAGGGCGTCGCGGTTGGGGAAGATGCCGACGACGTCGGTGCGGCGGCGGATCTCCCGGTTGAGCCGTTCGTTGGGATTGTTCGACCAGATCTGTCGCCACAGGACCTTGGGGAAGACGGTGAAGGCGAGGATGTCCTCGCGGGCACCCTCGAGGTGCTCGGCGACGGCGGGGAGCTTGTCGTGCAGGCCGGCCAAGACGCGGTCGAACTGGGCGTGGACGGCCTCGGCGTCGGGTTGGTCGTACACCGAGTGCAGCAGCGCCTTGACCCAGCCCCACTGAGACTTCGGGGTGGCGGCCATCAGGTTCGCGGCGTAGTGGGTGCGGCACCGCTGCCAGGCCGCGTTCGGCAGGGTCGCCCCGATGGCCTCGACCAGGCCGGTGTGCGCGTCGGAGGTGACCAGCGCGACCCCGGACAGTCCGCGGGCGACCAGGTCCCGGAAGAACGCCAGCCAGCCGGCACCGGATTCTGTTGTGGCGCACTGGATTCCGAGAACCTCTCGATAGCCGTCGGCGTTGACACCGGTCGCGACCATGACCGCAACCTTGACGACCCGCCCATTCTCGCGGACCTTCATCGTCAACGCGTCGGCGGCGACGAACGTGTACGGGCCCTCGTGGAGCGGGCGGCTCCGGAACGCGGCGACCTGCTCGTCGAGGTCGGCGGCCATCACCGACACCTGCGACTTGGACAGGCCGGTAATCCCCAGGGAACGCACCAACCGGTCCATCCGGCGGGTGGAGACCCCGAGCAGGTAGCAGGTCGCGACCACCGTGGTCAGCGCGGCCTCGGCCCGGCGATGCCGCTCCAGCAGCCAGTCCGGGAAGAAGCTGCCCTCGCGGAGCTTGGGAATCGCCACATCGATGGTGCCGGCGCGAGTGTCCAGGTCCCGATGCCGGTACCCGTTGCGGCGGTTGGTCCGCTCAGGGTCCCGGGCGCCGTACTCGGCGCCGCACACGCTGTCGGCCTGCGCCGACAACAACGCGTTGATGAACGTCGTCAACAGCTCCCGCATCAGGTCCGGGCTGGCCTGAGCCCCCTGCTCGTGCAAGAAGACGTCAGGGTCGATACTGAGGGTCGCGGTCATCGCAGTGTCCTTCTTCGAGTCGGTTGTCAGAGATCACTCGAAGGATCACGCGGTGACCGCACCTACGTCAGCAGGACACGCTCACCGGGATCGTCGTACACCAAGGCTATGGACTCAACTTATTGCCCGGCTCGGGCTCTCCGACACCTCGCAGGCGCTCTCGCACGGGTTCACTCACGCCTCGCAAGCGTGCGAGGGCCTCCACGGCCGGCCGCGAACAGCCCGGTCCACCCGTCCCGCGTCCTTGAGCTGCCAACAACGACGAAGTCCCCGGCCAGATCGCTCTGACCGGGGAGTTTCGGGAAGAGATGACCCCGACATTCGGGAACATCCCCAGAGTGGGTAGTTCCCGAAAGTCGCTGACC
>NZ_HG764815.1:1234556-1261106 GCF_001050535.1 Nostocoides australiense Ben110
CGGTGGCGGCGGCGGCCAGTTGGTCGACGGCGGTGCGCAGGTTGTCGGCCGGAATGGTCATGTGTCAGGCGTCCCTTCCCGTGGGGGGCGTCAGGCGGCCCGGCTCGGCGGTGGCCGAGCCGGCGTGCGTGGTCGAGTCTGGGCGAAGCGGTGTGGCAGGCGTCGCGGGGTGGATCACCTTGGGGACATCCCCGGTGTCCGGATCCTTGTCCGGCGCAAGCCAATCCGTGCCGGTGAAAGCCGATTGCCCGTCCGGGGCCGGCCACGCCGGGGTTGCGGTCGGCGGGGCCAGCCGCCCGCCCGCGTCATACGATCCGCTGGTCGGCTGCGGCGGGACCTGCGCGTCGGCGCCCAGCCCCAGTTCGCCGCCGGCGGCGGTCCCGAACTTCTCCTGCAGGAATCGTCCGTGCACGACGAGGGCCTCGGCGTCGGCGCGGTTGACCGCGTCGTACACCTTGTCCATCGTCCCGCCCAGCAGGTCGAGCTGGTCGATGAGGATGAGCAGCGAGGTCTTGCCGCGGTCCACGGGGCGGGTGTCCGCCCAGTCGCGCGGCAGGCGCAGATAGCCCCCGATCGCCCCCGGCAGATAGTCGGTCGCTGTGGCCATGACGTTGTAGGCCGAGGCGCTCCCGGCGCCGAGGTTGTCCAGGCGGGGGATGGTCTGGCGCACGACATTCGTCACGCGCTTCAGTCGTGCCATGACCATCGGCGGCACCTTGCCGTCGCGGGCCATCGCCTCGACCGAATCCAGTGCGGCAGCGAGGGATTCACTCGTCGGAGCCGCGGGCACCTCGATGATCGGCTCGGGCTCCTTCTTCTTCCCGAAACCGAACCATTCCCCGATACCCATGTCTCGATCAGCTCGTCGCGGCGTGTCTTAGAAGGTGTTGGTCTTGCCGATGTCGAGGCTGCCGGAGATGACCCGCTGATCCTGGCGCTGCACCCGGTCGAGATAGCTGCGGGACTTGGCAACCTCGGTCTCGAGGGTGCCGATCGTGGCGGCCATGTTGTCCAGCGCCTGCACCTTGAAGGTGTCGATCGCGTCCATCGTGGCGTATATGTTCTGGAACGCCCGCTGCAGCTGGGGCAGGCCGATGGTGGCGCTGGCGGCCTGCTCCTGGATGCGGATGCTGTTGTCCTTGAGCATCTCGGAGGTGCGCTCGATCAGGCCGCTCGTCGTGGTGTTGAGTGCGGTGATCTGGTCGAGGACGAGCTGCTGGTTGGAGAGGGCCTGGCTGACGATGACAGCGGTGCGCAGGGCGCTGATCGTCGTCGTGGTCGCCCGGTCGACGCCCTTGATGAGTTCGATGTTGTTCTTGATGACGATGTCGATGGCCAGGTAGTTCTGGATGCTGACGGCCAGCTGGGTCAGCAGGTCCTGGTGCTTCTGGCGGACATAGAACAGGACGTCCTCGCGCAGGGCCTTGGCCTTCTCGGGGTCACTGGAGTCGAGGGTGGCGATCTGGGCGGCGAGCTTGGCGTCGAGCTTCTCGGCGATGTAGACGTATTGGTTGAGCCGGCCCATGGAGTCCCACAGCTGCTGCTTCTCCAGGTTGAGGGCGACATTGTCGCGCTGCAGTTCGTCCTGACCGTTGCGCAGGCTGTGGAGGATGCCGTTGAGGTGGCTCTGGGCGGACTGGTACTTGCGGAAGTAGTCGGTGATCTTGTCGCCGAAGGGGATCATGCCGAGGACCTTCTTGGTCCCGCTGGCCTGGCTCGGGTCGAGTTCTTCGACGGTGCGGCGCAGTTCGAGCAGGGTCTTGCCGACCTTGGAGCCGCTGGCCAGGCCGCCCTCCTGGAGCGCCTTGACCGGGCTCTGGAGCAGGCGGTTGGACGACTCGGCGGCGCGCCGGATGTCGTCGTCACCCATGGTGCGCATCTCGGTCGCCTTGGCCTCATAATCCGGCGACTTGGTCTCGCTCTTCATCAGCGCATCGAGATAAGAGTCGACCTTCTGGTCGAGCATCGGCACCGCGCTCGCCGGCACCGCCGGCGCCATCTTGGGGGCAGCGGTCTCGGGGATCGCGAGCACCGCCGGCGGCGCTTCGAGCGTGAGGGTCTCGGTGGGCGGCGCAAGCGGCTGGACGGCCGCATCCTGAACCGGCTGCTCGGTCATAACTCAGAACTCCCTCTGGCCCGCTACCTGCGGCCGGCCGTGTCGCGGCGTGTCAATGCGCGTGGCGAAGCCCGCCACGCACCGTGAATGACGTGGCAGCAATCTACGCGGTTCCCGGCGGCGACAGCAGCGCGGGACCACCCGGGCTGTTCCCTGAGCGCCGCGCCGCCTGAGATCAGCCCTGGGCGGGGATCTCGTCAGCCCATGACCAAGCCGAGGCATTTGGCGAGGTGCTGCATAAGCGGCTAGTCGCTAGCCGTTTTTGCGGCTGGTCACTAGCCGTTTTTGCAGGATCGCGGAGGCGATCATGCTCGGGCGGCCCACATGACTCGGGAGGCACTTCCGCTCCATGGGTCACATTCGCTACCCTCGTCACACCTCGCGTGGCGAGCCCGGATTCCGGCGGGCCGCCCCAGCCCCCCGGAGGATCTCCCCGTATGACCAGCACAAACCGCGGCGCTTTCGTGCGTCGCGACGCACTCCTGCTCGCCCCCGCCGCCCTCCTCGGGCTAGCCACCCCCGCGCTCGCCGAAGATGACGAGCGCGCCATCGTCGCCACCGGCATACAGGCCTGCAACCGCGCCCAGCGCTGGGTGGATGCCGACGTGCCCTACAGCCAGACCAGCTACTACAACGGCTACCGCACCGACTGCTCAGGCTATGTCTCGTTCGCCTACGGCCTCGCGCGCCCGGGCCTGTCGACATACACCCTGCGCCGCGTCGGCGACTTCATCAAGAAGCCCCAGCTCAAGCGTGGCGACCTCCTGCTCGACCCGACCCGCCATGTCGTCCTGTTCGACAAGTGGGCCGACGCCGAGCACACGTCCTACTGGGGGTATGAGGAGTCCTCCTCTCAGGGCGCCGTGCACCGGATCATCCCCTTCCCCTACTGGCCCGGCTACGGCACCTACCGCCCCTTCCACAAGCGAGGAATGACACCCGCCTGAGGGCGGGTTCAGTCCGGCAGGGTGTAGCGGAAGGTCACGTGGTGGCCGTTGGAGGTGTTTAGGTCGATCGTGCCCTGGATGCCGGCCAGATCGCGCGTGCCGGAGCCGGGGACGACGGCATACGACAGGCTCCCTTCGCCACCGGACATCAGCCCGAACTGCTGCAACTCGAAGCACCCGCACCGTCCGTCCACGGTGCCCTCGAAGCGTTCGAGCGCGACATACCCCGCCTCGCCGACGTTGGGATCACCGCCCGAGAGCATCACCCCCGCGCCCCGGCCCTCCATCGCGCCGGTCCAGACCTTGGTGAAGTCGAACCGGCTGGTGCCTTGGAGCGGGCCCTCCACAGGGGTCATCTCGATGGTGAACTCAGCGGTGCTCTCGTATGCCGCCATACCGGCCTCCTCCCGTGACAGATAAAGCGTGTCAAAGAAGACGGTACTCACGACACCGTGATCAGGCGACCCCGCAACACACCGCAAACGCGCCAGACCCGAGGGGTTGACACGAGACTTATCGAGTCTCGATATATGTTGATATTCGATAAGATCGACAATCGATACATCGAAGCTGCTGGATCGCTGGCTGTTGGAAAACTCCGCCGTCGCGCCGATCGTCGCGAACGGCTACTACTTCTCCTTCGTGCCACTCGTGGGCGGACTCCTCATCGCCGTCCTCGCCGAAGTCTGGCGCCGCGGCATACAGCTGCGCGACGACGACGGACTGGCTTGAGATGCCGGCCGACGAGGACGGCCGGATCGTCTGCAATGTGGATCGCCTGCTCGAGGAGCGGGGTATGACGCTCACCGAGTTGTCAAAGCGCGTCGACATGACCTCGACCCATCCGGTGCCTTCGCCGGCCTCGCAGAGGTGCTGCCCTTCGTCGACTACCTGCTGCCCAACGCCGAAGAGGTCCCTCGGGATGGCGCGTGGTGTCGCACGGGTCGGCACCGACGACCTCACGGTCGCCGCCCGCGCCGTGGCGGGCTATGGTCCGACTGTGGTGGTCAAGGACGGCGGACGCGGTGCGCTCGCAGTGTATCGCGGCGAGGTGTTCCACGAGCCGGGTATGCCGCTCGATCCCGTCGACACGACCGGCGCCGGGGACACCCTCGACGCCGGGTTCATCGCCGCTCTGCTCGCCGTTCTCACCACTCCCGCCGCATCCCCGGCAACCCCAACCGCCCCGGGATCCCCCTCGTGAACCCCACCCCCCGTCGAGTGAACACCGAAAACCCGTCGAGTGAACACCTAACGCCCATCGAGAGTGCAACGGGCCTGATCCTGTGTCTGGGGTTGAATCCGGCTCTCGACGTCACCTACCGCATCGATCGCATGGTTCATGGTGAGGCGCAACGGGTTTCGGATGTCGTGGAACGGGCCGGCGGCAAGGCGGCCAATGTCGCCCGCGTTGCGGCGCAGCTCGGGGGGCGCACCCATCTGCTGGCCGCGTTGGGCGGGCCAGCCGGTGCGACCTACGCCGACAACCTTCGCGCGAGCAGACTCGTGGCGACCACGGTGGCGACGACACGGCATACCCGCCGCACGGTGACGGTCGTCGAAAGCGACGGCACGACAACGGCATTCAACGAGGCCGGACCGGCGATGCCGGACCAGGAATGGGCCGACGTGCGCGCGGCACTGGACGCCCTCCTCGACTCCGGCGACGTCCGAGTGCTTGTCCTCAGCGGCTCTGTCCCACCCGGAGCTCCCGAAACGGCATACGCGGAATGCGTTGCGGCAGCGTCAGATCGGGGCGTCCTGACCGTCGTCGACGTCGCCGGTCCCCCGCTGCTCGCGGCCCTCGCTGCCGGTGCGAGCGTCGTCAAACCTAACCGGCACGAATTGCGCGCGACGGTCGGGGCGGAGGGGATCGAGGGGGTGCAGGCACTGCGCGCCCAGGCACCACACGCCGTGGTCGTTGCCTCCGACGGCGAAGCAGGTCTGCTGTGCGTTGGCCCCGACGGCGCGTGGCGCGCGACTCCGGGACGCCCCCTGCGCGGCAACCCCACCGGCGCCGGCGACGCCCTCGTCGCCGCCATCGCAGTCAGCCTCGTCGATGGTCGTTCCTGGCCGGAGGCGCTGCGCCTGGCCATCGGAGCCTCCGGCGCCGCCGTCCTCGATCCCGTTGCGGGACATATCGATCCACGCGTCGCCGCCGAGCTCGCCGCCGCAGCCACCGTCGAGCCCATCCCCTAGTCGAGCGATCGCGTCGGCGTCGGTGGTCGCCTCGACGACGAAGGCGGTGTCGCCGATCTGCGTGCCGTCCAGGGCCTTCGCGGGCAGCGTGGCCGTAGCCGTCCGTCAGGCGTCTTGACCACCAGGGGTGACCGGATCGGACGCGTAGTCCGCCGCAACCACGCGGAACGGCCCGCCGGCATCCCAGAAGGTCACCTTGATCGCCACCTCGGAGCCGGGATCCGTTGCGGCAGTGAACCGGCCGTCGATGTCGAACGCGAGTCGAATGTCCCCGTCGGCGACCTTGGTCGACAGGCCCTCCTTGGCCTCGCCGTTCTCCTCTTCGAACACTCCGGTGTGCACATCGACATCGGTGGTGTGCGCGACGGCCCCCTCACGTCCTTCTGCACCACCCAGC
This sequence comes from Nostocoides australiense Ben110, assembly GCF_001050535.1. Classification (GTDB taxonomy): domain Bacteria; phylum Actinomycetota; class Actinomycetes; order Actinomycetales; family Dermatophilaceae; genus Nostocoides_A; species Nostocoides_A australiense. Next base: position 1,240,216 of record NZ_HG764815.1, read on the forward strand.
GTTCAGGTTGCGGACCGACGGCTTGTTCGTCCACTCGCTGGTGCCGTCGAACGGCAGCAAGTCGTTGTCCCGCCGGTAGACGTCCTCCGCCTCCCGAAGGTCGGCCCAGGCGTCGGCGGTGGTGGCGGGCGTGCGGCCGATCGACAAGCGCACCCAGTCCCACTCCTCCGGGAACAGGTCCATCGTGGATTGAGTGGGCATTACGTAGACCCAATTCGCTCGCAGCTGAAGGGATTTCAGGCTGGTCTGGGTGCGGCATACTCCAGCTCGTCCCCCGCGTCGAAGCCGCAGTCGGTGAAGCACTCGTTCTCCATGGCGACGACATATTCACCATTGTGGGTGGGGAGGGTTTCGTCGACGACTGGGACGTGTAACGAAGCGACCGATGGGACGGGGTCCCCGCGGAGTACCGGAGCGACGAAGGAGCGAGGACACGTCGTGGGGTGGCCTAAGTGGCCGTCGGGCTGCACATGCGACCCGTAGGCCGGAGCCTCGTTGAGGTGGAAGCTGGACATCTCCGGGATGCCGTTGCGGATGCCGATCCCCGCGTCCGTCGCGCGTTTGGCCAATACCGCCACCGAGCAGGTGTCCCCAGACGCAGTCGTCCCAGATCGACAGGTGCGGCAAGCCGTCGTCGTCGGACGCGAAGCCCTCGACCTTGCACTCGGTTGCGACCCACTCCGGCGCCCAGTCGACGCCGCTGGCGAAGATCCGCATCCAGACGTCACCCGACTACGCCAGCGCCTGGTCGAGGGGCTCGACGCTCATGCCCTGGGCCGTGCCGGTGTCGGTGTAGATGGGCTTGCCCGGTGTCGGCTGCAGTTGCCGCCAGCTCTGGTCGAGGCCGCGAACGTAGACCTTGTCAGCCGGGGAGGCGGACTCGGAGAAGAAGCCCGAATTCTGCGCTGGGCGAACCCAATCGGGCATACGCCAGTCGATGCCGTCGACGATCAGGTCCGCCTTGGTCATCGGGTATGCCGGTCCGGCCGTGTCCGCGGTCGGTTCCGTCACGCGCCGCTCGGGGCTGCTCGACGCCGAGCCGGAGGCGCCCGTTCGCGTGTCGGTCGCCGACGCGTAGACGGGCGTCGAGGTGCGATTGGCGCTCGACACCGAGGGCTCCGATCCCGGGTCACTGCAAGAAGTGGCACCCAAACCCAGCACCGCACACACGGCCACCGCCCTCCCCAGCCTGCCAATCGTCATACCGCGAAGTCTGCGAGAAGTGGACGCCACTCGGCGCCGCCCGCGCGATGAAACTGCGCGAACCGGTCAGCCGGGCTGCGCGGCTCGCTGACCACACGCGAAGTGCCAGGATGCTGGTATGGGTATTCCCTCCGACCTCGAGATTGCCACCGCAGCCAGTCTCCGTCCGCTCCACGAGATCGCGGACCGACTGGGCATCCCCCAAGACTTCGTCGAGCCGTATGGCCGCAGCGTCGCCAAGATCGACCTGGACGTCCTGACCGCCGAGGGCCAGCCGACAGCACAACGCGCGAAGTATGTCGTCGTCACCGCCGTGACCCCCACGCCGCTCGGCGAGGGGAAGACGACGACTGCGGTCGGGCTTGCCGACGGGCTGTCGCGCATTGGGCAGACCGTCGCGGTGACATTGCGCCAGCCGTCGATGGGCCCGACCTTCGGCATCAAGGGTGGTGCGGCAGGCGGCGGCTACGCGCAGGTCGTGCCGATGGACAAGCTCAACCTGCACCTGACGGGCGACTTCCATGCCGTCACAGCGGCGCACAATCTCCTGGCTGCGATGCTGGACAACCATCTGCACCATGGCAATTCGCTCAACATCGACCCGCGCAATATCACCTGGCGACGGGTGCTCGACGTCAACGACCGGGCCTTGCGCAATATCGTCGTCGGCCTCGGCGCCCGCATCGACGGCGTCACCCGGCAGACGGGTTTCGACATCACAGCGGCGTCGGAGGTCATGGTGCTGCTGACGCTCGCGACCTCGCTGGACGATTTGAAGGCGCGCCTGCGGCGCATCGTCGTGGGTTATGCGTATGACGGCCGGCCGGTCACCGCTGACGACCTCGGCGCCGCCGGGGCGATGGCCGTGATCCTCAAGGACGCGCTCAACCCCAACCTGCTCCAGACGATCGAGGGCACGCCGGCCCTCATCCACTGCGGCCCGTTCGGCAATATCGCCACCGGCTCCTCCTCCGTCGTCGCCGATATCGTCGCCACCCGCCGGGCCGACATCGTGCTCACGGAGGCCGGCTTCGGCTCCGACATGGGCGCCGAGCGGTTCTTCAACGTCAAGTGCCGGGTGGCAGGGTTGCGGCCCGATGCCGCCGTGCTCGTCGTGACCGTGCGAGCCCTCAAGGCGCACTCCGGACGCTTCAAGATCACCCCGGGCAAAGCGTTGCCGCCGGAGCTGCTCGCCGAGAACCCCGGCGACGTACGCGCCGGAATCGCCAATCTTCGCAAGCACATTCAGATCATCGAGGGCTTCGGCATCTGGCCGGTCGTCGCCATCAACGCCTTCGACACCGACTTCGACTCCGAGCATCAGGTCATTCGCGACCTGTGCACCGAGATGGGCGTCAAGTGCGCCGTCTCGACCCACGTCGTCAACGGGGGTGCGGGCGCCGAGGATCTCGCGCGCACGCTCGTCGACGCGCTGCGCACACCGAGCCGGTTCCGGTTCACCTATGCCTCCGACGCCCACCTGACCGCGAAGATCGAGGCGGTGGCCAAGCAGGTCTACGGCGCCGACGGCGTCGACTTCGCCCCACCGGCGGCCAAGGCCCTCGCCGAGTACGAGCGGCTCGGCTTCGGTGGCCTGCCGGTCGTCATCGCCAAGACCCACCTGTCGATCTCGCACGACCCGTCGCTGCTCGGCGCCCCGACGGGATGGCGCCTGCCGGTCCGCGAGGTGCGCGCCGCGGCGGGCGCGGGCTACGTCTATGCCATCTGCGGCGACATGCGCACCATGCCCGGCCTGTCCAGCCATCCGAACGCCGAGAAGATCGACCTCGTCGACGGCGAGATCGTCGGCCTGAGCTAGGCCCCCACCTCGCGTCGAGTGAACACCGCGAGCACATCGAGTGAACATGCTGTCGGGTCGTTACCCGACAGCATGTTCACTCGATCGCGTGGCGGTGTTCACTCGACGGGGATCAGGCGGCGCCGTCAACGGTGGCAGCCAACTCGCGCAGGCGCGGGAGGGCGCGCTCGGTGAGCAGTTGCGTGCGGACCTGCGGATCGACGGCGAGGCTGTCCTTCCACAGCGACCGGCCGGCCATCGCGCCCGCGCAGCCATTGGCCACGGCCGTGCGGACCTGTCCGATGAAGGTCTCGTGATCGACGCCGGCGGACAGCACGGCCCACGGGGCGCCAGCCGCCGCCTCGGTCACCGCCGCGCAGGCCTCGGCCGAGCCGGGGTATGGCAGCTTGAGCACCTTCGCTCCGCACTCGACACTCAGCCGAGCGACGTCGGCGATGAAACCGGGGAACGCCGCGCGGTAGTCCTCCTCCGTCTCTCCCTCCAAACGGTAGGTCAGGATCTCGACGATCAACAGCACGCCCTCGGCCTCGCACGCGGCCGTCAGTTCGCGAATCTCCTGCCCCACGAGCGAATTCGCGTCCTGCTTGTCCGGCCGGATGTACCAGAGCATCTTGGCGGCGTCACCGCCGAGGTCGCGCACTCGGCGGGGCGTGACCCCCTCGACCACCCGCGTGAAACGCAAGCCGTCGACCGTCTCGTAACCCGACTGATCCATGCCGACCACGAGCGCACTCCCGCGGGCCAGCGTGCCGTCGTCGACGACCTGCGGCAGGGCGGTCTCAGGGTCGAGCAAGATGGCCGGGGCGTTGTTGCCGAGGTGACGCACGAGGTCGGCCTTGGCCTCGATGAGCTGGTCCGGCGTGACCGAGCCGGGGCCGTCAGGTGCGTCGGTCATCACCGCCTTCATGCTGTTGCGCTGGTCGGCCGCCACGATGAGCATGTGCCCGTTTGGAGTCGAAATCGCTTGCAGCGCACGGCGTTCGATGGTGGTCATGGGACTCATGGGTTTTCCCCTTCGATGGGCGTTGGTGAGTTCGTGGTGAGGAGACGCGCGGCAGTCAGAGCCGCGCCGTATGCGGTGTCCTGCGCCCGCGTGGAAAGGTGCAGGTCCGGCAGCACGAGGGACCGGGCCCGGCCGACGCTGTTCATGCCGACCCACCCGCCGGCCAGCACCGAGCCGGTCGCGGGGGGCAGTTCGCGGTCCATCGCCTCGATGAGCCGGGCGAGTTCGTCGTTGCCGTGGCGGAGCGCGGCCGCGAAGACCTCCGCCGGTCCCGCGCCGTCGTGCGCGACCCGCAGCGCGAGGATGCCGTCGTCATTGCGCGCACCTCCGACCGTGACGGCTCCGCGCGGCAGGGACCCTTCGACGGGCAATGCCATGACCTCGCGGTCGAGCCGGTCCCTCGCCTCCCGATCGGTGATGCCGGCCAGGTGCAGTATGCGGCGCATGATCAGCCCGGTCTTGACGCCGGCGACGAGCACATAGCGCCCGGCCTCGACGTGGGGGACGTGGTTGATGAAGAACTCGGCCAGCCGAGCTCGGGCGTCCGCGCTCAAGGGTGTGTCCAGGACACGCACGAGCACCTCGGCGGTGCCGAAGGATCCGTAGTAGCGGCCGTCCGCGGTGGCGCCGCCGGCGGTCGCCGCGACCAAGTGGTCGTGCCCGGCAACGGCGAGTCGAGCGCCCTCGAATGCTGCCGGCAGCCAGTCGGCATTCGCCCCACCGAGATCGGTCGCCGAGTCCACCACCGGCGGCAGGAACGAGGCGTCGATGCCGATGTGCGCAAGCAGATCTGCCCACGGACCTTCAGCGTCCTGATCGATCAGGCCCAGGCGTGCCGTCAGGGAACGCTCGAGGGCGCGGCGACCCCCAAGCGCGGCGGCGGCATACTCCGGGACGTTCTGCCACTGCTGCCCTTGCAGCTGAATTCCGTTGTCCCTCAACCACAATAGCTTGATGACGGGAACCTGGACTCCAAGCGGCAGCCCGGTGCGGGCGGCGAACTCGGCGCGCAAGCTCGACGGAAAGGCGTCCAACTGCTCGGCGCCGCGCGCGTCGAACCACGCGATCGCGGGTGCCAGCGCGGCGCCGGCATCATCGAGGACGAAGCCGCTCTCGCCCATGCCGGCGACAGCCAGCGCACCGACCGTGGCACCGGCATACTCCTGCTTTTCGAGCCGCCCGGCGGCCTCGTGCAGCACCTCCTCGATGGTGCGCCGCAGGCTCTCCTGCTCCAACGCGGTCCCGTTGGCGTCGACCCGCCAGGGCGTCGGCCGGTCGGCGCCCACGATCTCGCGTCCGTCGAGATCCGTGATCTGGACCTTGACGTTGGTACTGCCGATGTCGAGACCGGCGACGAGCGGCGCGTTCACCGGGAGGTGAAGCCGCCGTCGATCGGCAGGCTGACGCCGCTGATCATCGCGGCGTCGTCGCTGAGGAGGAAGGCGATGGGGCCCGAGACGTCCTCGACGGTGGCCCACTTGTGCATGGGCATCTGCTCCAGGAAGGGCCCGCCGACATCGGGCCGGCCCCAGTACCACTCCGACATCGGCGTCATGATCACCGTCGGATTGACGCTATTGACCCGGATGCCGTATTTGCCCAGCTCGAGCGCGGAGACCCGGGTGATGTTGTCGAGGGCGGCCTTGGACGAGCCATAGGAGATGTGGCCTTCGAGGGCGACGAGGGAGGCCTGGCTCGAGACGTTGACGATCGAGCCACCCCGGCCGGCCTCGACCATCGAGGGCGTGGCGTACTTGATGACGAGCAGCGCCCCACGGGCGTTGACGGCCATGACGCGGTCGAAAACGGCTATGTCGGTGTCCATCGGCGTCGCGATCTCGCCACCGTCCCCACCGCAGTTGACGATGCCGAACCAGTCGCGACCGGACACGGCCGCACGGATCGAGTCCTCGTCCATCAGGTCGAAAGGCAAAGCCTCACAGCCGGTTTCGTCGGCGAGCTCCTGGAGCTTGGCCTGGTCGCGGCCACTCGCGGCGACGCGAGCACCCTCCGCAACCAAGCGACGCACCGTCGCAGCGCCGATGCCACCGCTGGCACCGGTGACGAGATAGAGACCATCGGGAAATCGAGACATTGGACGCTCCTTGTTGGCGGGTGGCACGAACAGCGGATGCGCTCGTCATAACAACCGAGTAACGCCGATCAAGACTCTTGACAGCGCTGTCATCCAGTCGTAGCTTAGCGCTAATCCGGGAAACGGCAACGGTGGGATCGGACCCACCGAGCAGCGTTCCCGGCACCGGCAAGGAGGCCTGGACATGGGGAATGGTGCTGCGGGGGTGACCATCTACGACGTCGCCCAGGCCGCAGGCGTCTCCATCAAGACCGTGTCCCGCGTCATCAACGGAGCGCCCAATGTCCGGCCCGGGACCGCGGCCGCTGTCCAGCGCGCGATCGACGACCTCGGATACCGTCCGAACGCCGCGGCACGCAGTCTCGCGGCGGGCCGCAACGACACCATCGGCGTCATCGTCGACCGTCTGCAGGACCCTTTCTTCGGCCAGATCGTCGCCGTCGCCGAGGCGCGCGCGCTCGAGCTCGGAATGGACGTCCTCGTCGCCTCGACGGGAGTCGAGGGCCATCGGGCGACCGCTCACCTCGCTCGGCTCGTGCAGCGTGGTGTGGCCGGCATGCTCATCGCCCCCTTCGGCGACGACGACCCGATCTGGCGGGAGATCCCGCGGGACCGCCCAGTGGTCCTCATCGACCGACGCTGCGGCGTCCAGGGCCTCGACGTCGTCCGGGCCGACGACGAGCAAGCGGCGAAAGCCGCCGTCGAGCACCTGATCACGCACGGGCACAAGCGCATTGCCTTCCTAGGCGCGCCCCTGCGCTTCAGCACGGTCAGTGATCGCCTGGACGGTTATCTCGCCGCGCTGGCGGCGCACGGCATACCCGCCGATCCCACCATCATCGAGACGCATTGCGCGGACGCGACCGACTCGACGCAACTACTGCGCCCCCGCCTGGATGCGGCAGCGCCCCCCACCGCCGTCTTCTCCAGCACGCCCATGATCGCCGAAGGCGTGGTTCGCGCTTTGGCACTGGCCGGGCGTCGGGACGTGGCCCATGTGGCCTTCGGTGACTTCCCGCTCGCGGACGTCACCTCCCCCCCGACCACCGTCATCGACCAGTGCCCAGAAACCCTGGCCCACGCGGCAATGGACCGATTGCTCGCCCGCATCTCCGGCACCGAGCTCGCCCCCGAGGACATCGTCTTGCCCACGCGGCTGATCCCGCGCGGCTCCGGCGAACTCCTGCCGCCCCCCGACGCACCGCAGACAAGGAACGACATGAAGCGCACGAAGGTGACAGCAATGGAGGTACGACAATGACCGCCGTCCTGGAGGCACGCGGCATCAGCCGCAAGTTCGGGCACGTCCAGGCGCTCGACAGTGCAGACTTCGACGTCTTCCCCGGCGAAGTCGTCGCCCTCATCGGCGACAACGGGGCCGGCAAGTCGACGCTCGTGAAGGCGATCACCGGCAACCTGGAGATCGACGCCGGCGAAGTGCTCTTCGACGGCAATCCGGTGACCATCGCGACCCCACAGGACGCGTCCGAGCTCGGCATCGAGGTCGTCCACCAAGACCTCGCGCTCGCGCCCCATCTCGGCCCCGCTCAGAACATGTATCTCGGTCGCGAGATCATGCGCCCCGGACTCCTGGGCAAGCTCGGTTTCATGGACACGGGCCGTATGCGGCGTGGTGCCGCCGACGCCTTCCGCGACCTCGGGTCCGCGGTCCGGTCGGTCGTCACCCCGGTCGGTGAGATGTCCGGCGGCCAGAAGCAGAGCGTCGCCATCGCCCGCTCCGTGGCGTGGGCCGACCGCGTGCTCTTCCTCGACGAGCCCACCGCCGCGCTGGGCGTGGTCCAGACGCAAAACGTGCTCGACATGATCCGGCGGGTGCGCGACAAGGGGCTGGGCGTGGTGCTCATCTCGCACTCGATGCCCGAGGTCCTCGACGTCGCCGACCGGGTGCAGGTGCTGCGGCTCGGCCACCGCGTCGCGACCTATCAGGCCAAGGAGACCACCATCGAAGAACTGGTCGGTGCCATGACCGGTGCCCTGGACCGAAGGGAGGACGTGGCATGAGCAACGACGACGTGACCAACGCACCGGCGCCGCGCAGCCCCGACCCCGTAGCCGAGCAATCGACCTCGCTCGGCGCCACGGATCACATTTCGCGAGCCCGCGATGCCAACCGCAACGCCGCGATGGATGTCGGCGACGCGCAGGGACCACTGCTGCAACGCCTCAAGGGTATGCAGTCGATCTGGATCCTCGGGGTCCTCGTCCTCATCACGGCCTTCTTCGCCATCAAGGCGCCGAGCCAGTTCATGACCGGCGACAACATGATCAACATCGGCCAGAACCTGGCGATCTGGGCCGTGTTGGCGGTCGGCATGACCTTCATCATCATCACCTCCGGCATCGACCTGTCCATCGCCTCGGTGCTCGTCTTCTCCTCGGTCGTCTCGGCGCTCACGATGGAGAAGATGGGTGGCTCCGGCTGGTCGACGGCTGCGGTCGGCACGGCCGTCGCGCTCGTCGCGGGCCTGCTCTGGGGCATGCTCAACGGCATCGTGGTCGCCAAGGCCAAGGTGCCGCCGCTCATCGTCACGCTCGGCACGATGTCGATCGCCCTCGGCTTCGCCCAGATCATCACCGGCGGTCTCGACATCCGCTCGGTGCCCACCGAGTTGCAGGACGCCGTCGGCTACGGCCGGATCGCCGGGATCCCTGTCATCGTCATCATCGCTCTGATCGTCGTGGTCCTCGGCGGGATCCTGTTGCACCGCACGCGATTCGGCCTCTACACCTATGCGATCGGCTCGAACGAGGTGTCGGCCCGCCGGGTCGGCATCAACGTCGACCGCAAACTGATCATGATCTACGCCCTGGCCGGATTCCTCGGCGGGCTCGCGGGCATCATGACCCTGGCACAGTTCGGGACCACCTCGATCGCCGGCAACTCCCTGACGAGCCTCAACGTCATCGCCGCCGTCGTCATCGGTGGCACCTCGGTCTTCGGTGGTCAGGGGTCGATGTTCGGCACGATGGTCGGTCTCTTCATCCCGGCCGTGCTGCAGAACGGCTTCGTCATCATCGGCGTCTCGCCCTACTGGCAGACCGTCGCCGTCGGCGCCATCCTCATCGCCGCCGTCTACGTCGACCAGCAGCGCCGCGCAGCGGCCTTGCGAGGTGGCAAGTAGCCGCACTCAGCGGGCGCACCCCCCGCGCCGGACCACCCGGCATACCAGCAGGCCGGACCACCCGGCATACCCAGCAATCGAACAGAAAAACAGCACCAACAGAAGGGAATCCGGGCATGAAGCCCCTCACCAAGTTCGCCACCTTCAGCGCCGTGGCCATGTTCGCCGTCGCGGGCTGCAGCAGCGCCAAGACCGACTCCACCTCGAGCGGGTCGGCCAGCGGTGGCACGGCCGCCGCCAACACCAACAAGTCGATCGCGTTCGTCCAGGGCGTCGCCGGTGACGAGTTCTACATCACCATGGAATGCGGCATCCAGGAGAAGGCCAAGGAACTCGGCTACACCGTCACCACGCAGGGTCCGCAGAAGTTCGACCCGACGCTGCAGAAGCCGATCGTCGACTCGGTGACGGCGAGCAAGCCGGCCGCTCTGCTCGTCGCTCCGACCGACGTCCAAGCGATGCAGGCGCCCCTGGAGCAGGCCGCCAAGGCCGGCATCAAGGTGGTCCTGGTCGACACGACCGTCAACGACCCGTCCTTCGCCGTGTCCGAGATCAGCTCCGACAACGTCGGCGGCGGAAAGGCCGCGTTCGAGGCCATCCAGCAGGCCAAGCCGGACGGCGGCAAGGTGCTGGTGATCTCCACCGACCCCGGAGTCTCCACCGTCGACGCGCGCGTGAAGGGCTTCGAGGACGCCGTCAAGACGGACTCCAAGTTCAGCTACCTCGGCGTCCAGTACAGCCACAACGACCCCTCGACCGGCGCCCGCCTGGTCAGCGCCGCCCTGCAGAAGGACCCCGACATCGTGGGCATCTTCGCGACGAACCTCTTCGCCGCCGAAGGCTCCGCGACCGGTGTCCGCCAGGCCGGCAAGACCGGGATCACCATCGTCGGTTTCGACGCCGGCCCCAACCAGATCAAGGCGCTGGAGGAGGACACCGTCCAGGCCCTCGTCGCCCAGCAGCCCAACACGATCGGCATGGACGGTGTCGAGCAGGCCAACGCTGCGTTGACCGGCGGCACCGTCGAGAAGAAGATCCAGACCGGCTTCACCATCATCACCAAGGACAACCTGTCCGGTGACGGTGGCAAGGCCGCCTACAAGTCAAAGTGCTGACCTAGCCCCCACCAGGTCAACCTAACCTCTGCTAGCAGACCCTGGTCGAATCTACACACCGTGCTAGGTGTGCAGATTCGACTAACCTCTGCTAGCAGAGGTTACGTTGTGTTTGGGGCGAATCCAGCTGGGCCAGAACGCTTTCCGCGGCCTGCTCGGGCTGCAGTGAAGCATCTGCCACGAGGTGCGGCACCACTGGGGCGGTGAGGTCGAGACGCCCGATCCAGCCGGGATCGCCCTTGGCGAGATCCCGCTGCGCCCCGCGTTGCGCGACCCGGCGAGTGATCTCGGCGGGGGTGATGCGCAGCCATACCAGCACCACCCGCGCGCCCGCGGACTCCAGGCGCCCGCGCAGCGCCGACCAGGCGGCCGGGTCGCGCCGCTCCGCCGTGAAGGGCGCCACGAGTACGACGTCCGTGCCCACCCGCAGCGACTCGACCGCCAGCGCCTCGATCGTCGAATAGCGTGCTGCCCGAGTGGCATTCGCCAGCCGCGGGTCGTCGAGATCGTCTACGGTGAGCAAGCCGGCCACGACCTGGGTGAGCGCTTCCGTCGCCGGGTCGAGGTCGATCAGCGCGGCCCGCAGCCGGCGCGCCAGCTCCGCGCCGACGGTCGACTTGCCTGCACCGGGGGCCCCGGTGACCAGGAGGGCGAAGGGGGGCCGGGTCATGTGGCTAGCCTGCCAGGTCGACCCCGCCCGCCCCGCCGGATTCCCCGCCGAAGTGGCATCTCGACGGGTCGAATCGACATCTCGACGGGAGACGCAGCAGACACGTCTCTCCCCTGTTTTGTCGGGTGCGTCAGGCGTACGGTGGAAGGGCAGAAAGAGGGCAGTTGCCATGACCGCAGCACGTGGAGTTGTCGTCGGGTATGACGGTTCGCCGTCGTCGGAGGTGGCCCTGACCTGGGCCATCGAGGAAGCCCGCAGATCCGGTCTGCCGCTGACACTGGTCCATACCGCCGAGGTGGACCTGGCCGTCTACGGCACGGGCGTGGGTGGGGGTGATTGGGCCTACGCGCGATCCGATGTCGTCGGAGACTCAGACTCCGTGACCCGGGCCAAGGAGGCCTTGGGCGAAGACCTCGTCACGGTGCACCGGACGCTGGGCAATGCCGCCAGGCATCTCGTGGAGGCCAGTCATGACGCCGACCTCGTCGTCACGGGCACGCCGCGGGCATGGGCACCTGACGTCGGTCCTGCTCGGGTCCACCGCGTATGCCGTTGCGGCGCACGCACATTGCCCCGTCGTCGTGGTGCGGGTCCCGCCGCGTGGGCCGACGCGGCCGGTCCGGCCCGACGCCGACCACCCGGTCGTCGTCGGCGTCGACGACCTCGCGCCATCCGGTGCCGCACTGGAGGCGGCTGCCGAGGTCGCCGAGCGGTCGGGCGCTCCGCTGCGCGTCGTACGGGCCCTCGAATATCACGCCTTCATTCCCACGATCGCCAGCGATGGGGCCACGGTCGCGGAGTATGACGAGGCGCTACGCCACGAGGCGCACACGATGGTCGCCGACGCGGCCGCCAAGGTCCGCGAGAAGCACCCCGATCTCGTGATCGAGGAGGCGACGCTCGACGGCGCCCCGGCGTTCGTCCTCGGGCGCGAATCGCACAAGGCCGGGCTGGTCGTCGTCGGCTCCCGCGGCCGGGGTGGCTTCGCCGGGCTCCTCCTCGGATCCAATTCGCACGCGCTCCTGCACGAGGCCGCGTGCCCCGTGATGGTGGTCCGCAGCTGAACCCGAGCCTCGTGCTCGCCGGTCACCAGGCGGCGAGGTATGCCGCGACGGTCCGTTGCAGGTCGGCGGCGGCGGAGCGATTGGCTGGGGTGATCGCCTGGGCAGGGTCGGCGTCGACCCACCACAGATAGGCAAGCACTGCCAAGCCTTCGGCGGCCAGCCAGGCGTCGCGTCGCCGCCGCAAGGCGACCACCTCGCCGCGCCCGCCGGCGCTCACGTACGCCCGCAGCAGGTCGGTGATCTGCTTGTCGGTGAGCGCCGCATACCAGTCCCCCGCGTGAACCGCCCCACCGATGAACCCCAGGTCGCGGGCGGGATCGCCGATCTGGGTCCATTCCCAGTCGATGAGCACCGGCCGATTGCCATCGACCACGATGTTGGTGAGCACCGGGTCACCGTGAATGAGCGAAAACTCTTGCAGGGCAGCAATTTCGGGGGCGACTTCGGCGGCATAGCGCTGCATGGGACCGCAGAGCGCAGCCCACGCCTCACCGGGGGCACCAGGGAGCCGGGGAGCCCAGTGGTCGATGATCCCGTCGACCTCGGCCGCGAAGTCGAGCCGTCCCGGCTCGGGATCGAGGGCTTGCGACACCCCGCGCACGGAACCGGGACGCGGATAGGTCACGGTATGCAGCGTCGCCAGTTGCGCTGCCAGCACGCGCCGGAGCGCGCCGGTCCACTCGATCGGCGCGAGGACGCGACCAGGCACGAACTCCTGGGCGACCACCGGGTACTGCTCGTCGTCGACCCACAGCACGTCCGCCCCGATCGGGCGCGGGCCAACGCCTTGAGGGGCGAGCCGCATACCGGCGACCTCTTCCGCAGGATCCGCGGGGAGCTCCCCGATCGGACGGCGGGCGAAACGCACAAGCGGCCCTGCAGGAGCGGGGAGCCACGCCTCGTATGACTCGCCCCTGCCCACGCGATGCGGCTCCCCAGCGGAAAGAGGAGCTCCCAGCCACTCGGGGTGGGCCGCCACCACCTCGGCGACCTCCTGCCCGGTCCAGGAACGCGGCATACCGGCGGCTCCCTCCCGTCCTGTCTGATTGATCACGAGCCGTCTCACCATCGGATCCGGTCACCAATTGTTCACTATCGCCTGTTGCGACGGCGATAACGCACTCCCCCAATCATTTTCGCATGGTAGGCCGGATGGACGGGGGTATGTCAGCAGGTCGACCTGCGTTCCTCATGCTGGTCTTTTGGTCGGTGGGGGCCTGGGAGGGGTGTAAGCATGAGTCGACGCAAGGAGGCGATCATGGCGACATTCGTTTTTGATTTCAGCGAAGGTAACAAGGACCAGAAGGATCTCTTGGGCGGCAAGGGTGCCAACCTTGCCGAGATGGTCAACATGGGGCTGCCGGTTCCGCCCGGCTTCACCATCTCCACGGAGGCCTGCAAGGCCTACCTCAAGGACGGCAAGTCCCCCGACGCGTTGCGTGTCGAGGTCACCCAGGCACTGCGCAAGACCGAGGACCAGATCGGGCGCCACTTCGGCGCCGACAAGGAGCCGCTGCTCCTGTCCGTCCGCTCGGGAGCGAAGTTCTCGATGCCGGGCATGATGGAGACCGTCCTCAACGTCGGTCTCAACGACACCTCGGTCCAGGGTCTTGCCGAGTTCGCGAGCGACGAACGCTTCGCCTGGGACTCCTATCGGCGCCTGATCCAGATGTTCGGCAAGACCGTCCTCGACATCGACGGTGAACTCTTTGCCGCGGCGCTGGATGCGCAAAAGGCCAAGGCCGGCGTCGCCAGCGACCCCGAGCTGACCGCTGCGGACCACAAGGAGGTCGTCGCGGCCTATAAGCAGATCGTCCTGGACGAGGCGGGCTTGGAGTTCCCGCAGGATCCCCGCACCCAGCTCAATATGGCCATCGAGGCCGTCTTCAACAGCTGGAACACCGAGCGGGCCCGGCTCTATCGCCGCCGCGAGCGCATCCCCAACGACCTCGGTACCGCCGTCAATGTGATGGCGATGGTCTTCGGCAACCTCGGCGAGACCTCCGGCACCGGCGTCTGCTTCACCCGTGACCCCTCCACCGGCCACTCCGGCGTCTATGGGGACTACTTGTCCAACGCCCAGGGCGAGGATGTCGTCGCCGGCATCCGCAATACGTTGCCGCTCGCCGAGCTGGAGAAGCTGGACCCGAAGTCGTATGCCGATCTGCGCGCGGCCATGCGCCAGCTCGAGACCCACTATCGCGACCTGTGCGACATCGAGTTCACCGTCGAGCGCGGCAAGCTGTGGATGCTGCAGACCCGCATCGGCAAGCGCACCGCCGCCGCTGCTTTCCGCGTGGCGACCCAACTCGTCGACGAGCACCTGATCACCATGGACGAGGCGCTCGGACGGGTGAGCGGGGATCAGCTCAGCCAGTTGCTCTTCCCGCACTTCGCCGCCGACTCCGGCGTCATGCCGCTCGCCAAGGGCCTCGGCGCCTCCCCCGGTGCTTCGGTCGGTGAGATCGTCTTCGACAACGACGGCGCCACGGCCCGCAAGGAGGCAGGGGCCAAGGTCATCCTCGTCCGCCGGGAGACCTCACCAGACGATCTGCCGGGCATGGTCGCCTCGGTGGGCGTCCTGACTGCCCGCGGCGGCAAGACCTCGCACGCGGCTGTCGTCGCCCGGGGCATGGGCATGTGCGCGGTCGTGGGCGCCGAGGCGCTCAAGGTGGATCCGAACGCCAAGACCGTGACCGTTGGTGGCACGGTCCTGCACGAGGGCGAGATCATTGCCATCGACGGGGCCACCGGCGAGATCTTCGTCGGGGAGGTGCCGGTGGTCGACTCCCCCGTCATGGTCTACATCTCCGAGGGCATCGACGCAGCCCAGCAGGCCGCGCACGGCGACCCGGAGACCCAGGACCTCATCAACTCCGTCGACCGGCTGCTGCGCTATGCCGACGGTGTCCGGCGGCTGCGCGTGCGCGCCAATGCCGACACCGCCGAGGACGCGATCCGCGCCCGCGAGCGCGGCGCGCAGGGAATCGGCCTGTGCCGCACCGAACACCAGTTCCTCGGCGAGCGCCGCACCTATGTCGAGGCGGTCATTCTCGCCGAGACCGAGGACGAGCGCACGGCCGCGCTGGACCCGCTGGTGCCGGTCCAGCGGCAGGACTTCGTCGAACTGCTCACCGCGATGGACGGCCTGCCGACGACGATCCGGCTGATCGACCCGCCGCTGCACGAGTTCCTGCCGGACTTGACCGAGCTGTCGGTCAAGGTTGCCGTCGCCGAGGCCAAGGGCGAGGAGGCCGATCCCCACGAGCTGAAGCTGCTCGCCGCGGTCCAGCGCATGCACGAGGCCAACCCGATGCTGGGTCTGCGTGGCGTGCGGCTCGGGCTGAAGATCCCCGGCCTGTTCGACTTGCAGATCCGGGCGATCGCCGAGGCGACGGTCGAACTCCTCGGCCAGGGCAAGCGGCCCAAGCCGGAGATCATGGTCCCGCTCGTCGGCTCGGTGCGCGAACTGCAGATCATCCGCGACCGCGCCGAGAAGATCATCGCCGATGTCACGGCGACCACTGGCACCGCCTTGCGGATTCCGATCGGGTGCATGATCGAGTTGCCGCGTGCCGCCTTGACTGCCGGCAGGATCGCCGAGGAGGCCGAGTTCTTCTCCTTCGGCACCAACGACCTGACGCAGACGACGTGGGGCTTCTCGCGCGACGATGTGGAGAGTGCGTTCTTCGCCGACTACCTCGAGTCGGGCGTCCTGACGATCTCGCCGTTCGAGACCCTGGATGGCTTCGGTGTCGGCAAGCTGGTCAAAATGGGCGTCGAAGCCGGCCGGGCCACCCGGCCCGGGATCCACGTCGGAGTCTGCGGCGAACACGGCGGCGACCCGGAGTCGATCCACTTCTTCCACGCTGCGGGTCTGGACTATGTCTCGTGCAGCCCTTTCCGCGTGCCCGTCGCGCGTCTCGAAGCCGGCCGGGCCGCCGTCGATGCGAGCGAGCACGCCGCTTCTGCCTAGCGGTTTCAGCCAGCGGACCGGATGACCGCGACCACGTCCGCCCCGGTATCGACGCCGGTATCCATCAGTAGTGGGGGTGCCTACCCCCGACTACTGGTGGGTAACGGCGTCGATGCGCTCATGCTTCCCATGGCCGTCGAGACGAGGTATGTCCGGGAGTCCATCCGGCCATGGCTGGACGTTGGGCGCGAGAACGTTATTCAGCGATGATCGCGGCGGCGATCGCCTTGGCGTCCATAGCGATTTCGCGCAGCATCCCGGAGATGGGGTTGGTGAAGCCGTTGAACCACAACCCCGCAGCCCCGGGTGGGTTGTGGGCACCGTGCACAACCGGACACCTGTCGGCGCGTAGCACGCCGAGGGCCCCGAGCATCGGCTCGAGGCCGCGCGAATAGCCCGCCGCCACGATGACGACATCCGGTCGCAGCCGCTGCCCGTCGACCAGGACGACCTGCGCTGCCTCGAAGCGCTCGATCGTCGGGACCGGCAGGACGCTGCGGTTGCGGATGGCGGCAACGATTCCGACGTCCTGCACCGGGATCGAGGCGTCGTCGACGCGCGAATACAGGTCGGCCTGGGGCAGAGGGAGCCCGTATGCCGTCAGGTCGGGCATCGAGATGCGTTCGACGACAGCGCCGAGGCGGTCCACGACCCGCGGCGGCAGGCGACGGACGGCGACCCCGGTCCACTGCTGCGGCACCGGTCCCGTGGTGCGGCGCAGGATGTGCGGCGCGGTGCGGTAGGACAGCCATACCGGCGACACCGCATGCTCGGCGAGATCCTGCGCGATCTCGCAGCCAGTGTTTCCGGTGCCGACGACGAGGGCGGACCGCCCGATGAACGGCCCGGGGTTGCGATAGGCCGAGGCATGGATGACCTCACCGGTGAACCCGTCCTGTCCCGGCCACGACGGGGCGACCGGCGTGTGGTTGTAGCCCGTCGCCACGACGACGTGGTCGGCTAGCCATCGCCCACCGCCCGCGTCCAGCACCACCCACGGTGCCCCGTCGAAATCCGAACCATGCTCCACGGCAACGACGTCCACTCCGGTGCGCACGTCGATGCGATGGTGGTCGCGGTAGCCCTCGAGATAGCGCACGAGATCCTCACGCGAGACCCACTGCCCATAGGCCGCGGGAATCTCCACCCCGGGCAGGCCGCTCAGCCGCCGGGTCGTATGCAGGTGCAGCCGGTCGTAGTGCCGCCGCCAGCTCTCGCCCACATCGCCGGCCCGCTCGAGCACCGTCGCCTGTATGCCACGCATCGCCAGCGCCCCCGCCGTGGCGAGTCCCGCGGGTCCCGCACCGAGAATGATGATCCGTTCTTGTGCCGCCACGCGGGCCCTCCTGGGTGTGCCGTTACTCGGCAGTAACCCTACAGAGGGTCATCGCCGCAGCTGACGTTCGGGTCGACGCCGACGTGATCGCCCTCAAGGCGTTAATTCAGAGAGGGGCCGACGGATGGTGGCGCGAGCGGCCGGGCCTGCAGCGCGGCGGCTAACCCCACCTCGCGCCGCACACGGGCCACCAGTTCCTGCAGGCGTTCCCTCGTCGTGACGGCCTCCAGCACGTGCTGGCGTTCCGCAAGGGGCAATCGGAGCTGGTCGAGGACTGCGTATGCCAGTGCTCTCGCCCGGTCCCCGTCCACCCCATCGGCAACGGGAGCCGGCGGATCGAGCAGCGCCGGAGCGCCGACGCTGTCGGCGTAAGTGAGCCACGCCTCGCGGAGCTGGACCACCAGCTCGGGCAGCGCGTCGACATCGCCGGGCTCCTCATCGAGCCAGGTCACCTCGCCAACGAGATAGTCGGCCCCAGGCACCCGCGCATCCAGCCGGAAGCGTTGCACCCCAACGCAACCCACGCGGATCCCGGCCGGAATCGGGTGGACGCTCACGACCCGGACGGCGGTGCCCACGTCATACAGTTGCTCGGCTCGCCCGGCTCCCACCTCGTGCCCGCGACGGAACGGATCGCGACCACTCCGAAGATCCGCTCGGTCTCGGGCAACGCAAGCACGTCGGCGAGCAGCGCCCGATAGCGAGGTTCGAAGATCACCAGCGGCAGCTCCCCGCCGGGCACGGCGACCGTCGCCAGCGGGAAGAGGGGCAGCGACGGCATACCGAAATCCGCAGCGCCCCAGCGAAACTCAGCTGGCGGTCGAGGGCGCGTGACGCTTCGTGCGCGCCCCGCCCTGGCCCTTGAGCACCTTGCCGAGCTCGCCGCGCACGACCGACCAGCGGGTGCGGCCGGGCTCCTCGTTGGGGAGGGCGAGGCGGCATACCTTGCGATAGACCTGGTAGGCCTGCTTCAGCAACGGACCACTCGTGTAGTGAAGATCGTTGCGCTGCATCAGATCCCGGATCTGGGGCGAGATCGTCTCGTAGCGGTTGGACGGCATGTCCGGGAAGAGGTGGTGTTCGATCTGGTTGCTCAGATTGCCGCTGAGAATGTGCAGCAGCGTCGGCCCGGAGATATTGCCCGAGCCGAGCATCTGGCGGATGTACCACTCGCCGCGGGTCTCACCGTCGATGGAGTCGGTCTCGAAGGTCTGGATGTCGTCCGGGAAGTGCCCGCAGATGATGACCGTGTTGGACCACACGTTGCGCACGATGTTGGCGGAGAAGTTCGCCAGCAAGGTCCAGCCGAAGTTGGGGCCCGACAGCAGCGGGTGCACGACATAGTCCTTGGTGCACTGCTTGCGGATCTTGGTGAGCATCTCGTGCAGGTTGGCCTTGAAGGTGGCCTTGTCCTCGTCGGAGAGCTGGTCCCAGTTCTGCAGGTTGCCGCGCAACTCCAGGTCGTAGGCCGCGATGCCGTATTCGAAGAACATCGCGTTGACCAGGTGCCAGATCGGCTGGCCGAGGTGGAACAGCTCCCACTGCTGGTCCTTGTCGACGCGCAGCAGGCCGTAGCCGAGGTCGGTGTCCTTGCCGAGCACATTGGTGTAGGTGTGGTGCAGCTGGTTGTGGCTGTGCTGCCACTGCCGCGCCGGGGAGGCCATGTCCCAGTCCCACGTCGAGGAGTGGATCTTGGGGTCGCGCATCCAGTCCCACTGGCCGTGGAGGATGTTGTGGCCGAGTTCCATGTTCTCGAGGATCTTCGCCAGCGACAGGCCGGCGGTGCCGAGCCAGAACGCCGGCCGCACGCCCTTGACCTTCACGCCGCTGAAGAGCAGGAGAGCGCGGCTGCCGATCTCGAGGGTGCGCTGGGTCTTGATGATGCGCCGGACGTATGCCGCGTCCTTGGCCCCGCGCGAGTTCATCACCTCGGCGCGGATGGCGTCGAGTTCGATGCCGATCTGCTCGATCTGCTCGTTGGTCAGGTGCCCCATCGGGTTGGGCTCGCCCGACTTCTTGGGCGGGTGGGTGCGCTCGGCGCCGCCGCTCACCGATAGCCGGGTGTTGAGCGTATGGTGCGGCGCAGCCACATGCGTGGGCTCGCTGACGTGCGGTGCCGTCGGGGAGATCGACGTGCGGTCCGGTGCCAGGGTCATGTTGGGGTGTCCTCTCGGGGGGCGTCCGCTATCAGACTTCCAGATCGCAGGACCCTGCGACCGCGTTGATGCACGTCTGAATTGGCAATTCGTCACCAGGCTCGACGGTGGTGATCTCACCGGTGCGCAGATCGCGGATCGCGCCCTGCCGCATCGTCACCACGCAACCGAAGCAGATGCCCATGCGGCATCCGCTCTTCATGAGGACGCCGGCGTCCTCCGCCGCGTCGAGGATCGGGGTGGAACCGTCGGCGTCGATGGTCAGCTCGCTGTCCAGCAGCGTGATCTCGCCGCCCTCGCCGGGCTCGATGATCGTCGGCCGGAATCGCTCGACGTGCAACGCGTCGGTGAGTTCGTGGGCGGCCCAGTGCATCTCGGCGGCATCGAGGAGACCGGTGGGGCCGCATACCCAGACCTTGCGCTCACGCCAGTCGGGGACCTCGGCGTCGAGGCCGGCGAAGTCGAGCATCCCGTCGACGTCGGTATGCCGCACGCTGAGCCGGATCTGTCCGCTCGCCGCGCGCTCGGCGAGCTCGGCGGCGAAGACCACGTCTTGGGGCTGGGGCGCCGAGTGCAGCAGCATGATGTCGGCGGCCGGGTGCAGCGGCAGGTTGCGCAGCATGCCCATGACAGGGGTGATGCCGGAGCCGCCGGTGACGAAGAGGATCTTGGCGGGGAGCGTGGCCGGGAGAACGAAGTCGCCGACGGCCTGGTCGAGCATGACCAGGGTGCCGGGCCGGACGTCGCGGACGAGATGGTTGCTGACCAGGCCGTCCGGGATCGCCTTGGGGGTGATGGAGATGGTGCCGTCGGCAGCGTCGGACCGGGAGGTCAGGGAGTAGGCGCGCCAGTGGCGCACACCGTCGATGTCGATCCCGATGCGGATGTATTGGCCCGGGATGTGCCCCCGCCAGGACTTGCCGGGCCGGATGACGACGGTCGCGGCGTCGTCGGTCTCCCGGTGGATCGCGACGATCCGCCCGCGCAACTCGGCACCGGCGCGCAGGGGCGCGATCATGTCGAGAATCTCGGTGGGCACGATGGGGGGGGGCGGCTGCAGCTGCTACCTTCCACACCCCACTGGTGAGAGCGGGGAGCACTCCACGCGCCGGACGCGGCGGGGCGGCTGTCATATGTCCCATTCTAACCTACGGAACCGTAAGTTACTCCCGCGTAGGTTGTGGTGCCCGTCGTTGATAACAGGTAGGACGTCAATTCGCGGGCTGGCCTGTGCACTGTTTCGCCAGCCTCATACGTTTCGCGTATGAGGCTCCGCTTCCGTCGCCGTCTCCCCCTCGTTGCCACCGCGCT
>NZ_HG764815.1:1261206-1281364 GCF_001050535.1 Nostocoides australiense Ben110
GTCCAGGTCGTGCACGTTCGCGGCGGTCGCGGTGACCGAGTGGACGTACCCGGTGCCCGCGTCGGCGCCGATGTGGGCCTTCATGCCGAAGTACCACTGGTTGCCCTTCTTGGTCTGGTGCATCTCCGGATCCCGGGTACCGGTGGCGTTCTTCGTCGAGGATGGCGCGGCGATGATCGTGGCATCCACAATCGAACCGCCCCGCATGATCCACCCCCGCTCCTCGAAGACCTCGTTCTGCGCCGCAAACAACTTCTCCCCCAGGTGGTGCTCCTCCAACAGGTGGCGGAAGTGGAGCAGGGTGGTCGCATCGGGGACCTGCTCGACAGCGAAATCCAGGCCCATGAACTTCCGCATCGCATAGGAGTCGTAGATCGCCTCCTCCACGCCCTCATCGGAGAGGTTGAACCACACCTGCAGCAGATACATCCTCAGCATCGTGCCGATCGGCGTGGCCTTACGGCCCCGCTTACCAGGCCTGTCCTGGAAGTAGTGGGGCTCGATCAACCCCACCCACCGACCCCACGGGATCGTGGCGTCCATCTGCTCCAAGAACTTCTCCCGGCGCGAAACCCGCCGCCGGTTGCCGTACTCGACGTCGGTGAAGGAGAGCTGCTCACTGTCCACGACCCCATCATTTCCCGACCCGCCCGGCCGAGCCAGCCAACAGGCCGCACAGTCCTAAAGATCAGCGCTTCCCTAGCGACATGGGAGCGTCGCTGACTCTCACGTGAGGATCGTCGACCTTCGTCCAGCCAACCGGCGGATCCGGCACGCTGGGCGCGATCACGGACGGATGCCGCGCAGCATGCCCTCGGCCATGATCGTGCTGAGCCGGACGCCCAGGTTGGTCATGACACGAGCTGGTCTCGTGCGCGCTCGGAACCGCTCCCTGGTCAGCAGGCGACACCCCGCCGCCGTCGGGATGACCGTGAAGGTCCACGAGAAGTCGTAGCCGGGGTCGGCCACCGGTTCCCCGTTCCGGTCGACGGCGCCGTCGCCCGTCAGGGTCAGGGTCCGACCGGGTTCGACAACCGCGACCCGCAGTCCCAGGTCAGGATGCAGACGCACGATGTCCCCGACCGCGACGTCTTGCCACTGGGGGTTGATGCGATCGGCATTGACCATCCGGCATCCGACCAGGTTCTCGAGCCAGGCATAGGTATAGAAGCCCCCGCGCTCCTGCCCTAGCTGGGCCACCCACGGCCACACCGCCGCCGGCGGCGCAGCGATGTCGATGCCCCGGGTCGCCACGATCGTGGGCCGGTCGACCAACTCGTCACCGGGAAGGAGCGAGTTCGTCTCGTCCGTCGTGGCGCGCAGCAGCGCGAGACGGCGCGCCGCCGCGGCAGTGACCGCCGCCGACACTCCGGCGGCGGGTATCCAGAGCCACCGGCCGGTTCGACGCCCTCACGGATCTGACCGCAAAACCCCAGGGTATGACGCCAGCCCCGTTCCGCCGCGACCGGGAGGCGTAGCCCCAGAGTCGAAAGCGCGCGACACGTCCGCTACGGGGACCGGCAACCCGCACCAGAAATCGATCTCCATTCGATAATCGATTTTCTCTTGTCAAGTCGATCGACTTCTGCTTCCATGGATGCAGGCGCCTCGACGGAGAGGCGCACCACGCGGAAACGGAGACAAGCATGCGGATGGCGAATGTCGGGGGACGAGCGGCGATCAGCACCGGCGGTGCCTGGATCGATCTCGAGGCGGCGAGCGAGGGACGGTTCTCGGCGGACCCGCAGGCGGCATACGGCCAGGTGGCCGACATCCGCGACTGGGTGGGCGACGCGCTCCCCGCCGACGCCCCGGAGGCGACCGGCGAGCTCGGGGTCCCGGTGCCCATGCCCCGGCAACTGATCGCGATCGGGCTCAACTATCGCGAGCACGCCATCGAATCCAACCTCGCCATCCCGGAGCACCCGGTCGTCTTCACAAAATTCCAGTCCTCGCTCGTCGGCCCCGGCGCGACGGTCACCCTGCCCAGCGACGGCGTCGACTGGGAGGTCGAGCTGGTCGTGGTGATCGGCAAGGAGGGGCACCAGATCCCGGCAGCGCAGGCCTGGGACCACGTCGCGGGCCTGACCGTCGGCCAAGACTTGTCGTGGCGTGAGGTGCAGGGGCGCGGGCCGGCGCCGCAGTTCGCGATGGGCAAGTCCTATCCCGGGTTCAGCCCGCTCGGGCCGTACGTCGTCACGGTCGACGAGTTCGCCGACAAGGACGACCTGGCCATCTCCTGCGCCCTTGACGGCGAGGTGCTGCAGGAGGGCCGCACCAGCGACCTGATCTTCCCCGTCGCCGACCTGATCGCCCGCCTGTCCGAGGCGCTCACGCTCTATCCCGGCGACCTCATCTACACCGGCACCCCGAAGGGCGTCGGGATGGGACGCGAACCGAAGCGGTTCCTCGTGCCCGGCGAACTGGTCAGCTCGATCGAGGGCATCGGCGACCTGTCCATCACCCTGGTCGGCAAGGCGGATTGACCATGTCCTTGCACCGGCTCGCGTCCTTCACCTATCAGGTCCCCAATGTCGCCGAGACCAGCGCCTACTACCAAGACTTCGGCCTGACCGACAACGGCGACGGCAGCTTCGCGACCGTGGACGGCGGTCGCCAGCTCTACCTCGAGCAGGGCCCCTAACGGCGGATCAGCGGCATCAAGCTGGGCGTCGACGATCCCGACGATCTGGACCGGGTCGCCGCCCGACTGCGCTCTGCACGTGGAGGTCCACAGCGACGGACAGACGCTGGTGGCTTGCGAGCCGATCATGAAGATGAAGGTCCAGCTCACCGTCGAGCAGCGCGTCGCGCAGCCCGAGATCGCCCCGGTGGCGGTCAACGGCACCGGCCGCGTCGAGCGGGTCAACCAGCGCGCCGCCGGCGTCCAGCGCACCGAGCGGGTCCGCCCGCGACGCCTCGGTCACATCGCCCTGATCTCCGGTGAATCCGGGAGCAGCCTGAAGTTCTTCACCGACGGCCTCGGGTTCAAGGTCACCGACTACGCCGAGAACAAGGCCAACGCCTTCATGCGCTGTTCGGCCGACCACCACAATGTGGCGATCTTCGGCGGGCCGGCCAGCTTCCCGCACCACAGCTCGTGGCAGGTCGAGGACATCGACGAGATCGGCCGCGGCGCCGAGGACCTGCTCACCGCCAAGCCGGAGCGGCAGGGGTGGGGCTTCGGCCGTCACTACACCGGGTCGAACTTCTTCTGGTATCTGCGCGATCCCGCCGGCACCTTCAGCGAGTACTACGCCGACATGGACCAGATCACCGACGATGACCTGTGGACGCCGGAGGTCTGCGAAGGCAAGAGCGGCCTCTACAACTGGGGTCCGGCCCTGCCGGCCGACTTCATGGCACCCGCCGATGTCGCCGAAATCATTGCCGCACAAAGCGAATGAGGGCGCTGCCATGACCGAGACCTATGACGTCGTCATCGTCGGCTACGGCCCGGTCGGCCAGATGCTCGCGCTCAAGCTGGGCCAGGCCGGGCACTCCGTGGTCTGCGTGGAACGCTGGAAGGATCCCTACGGGCTGCCCCGCGCCGTGCATTTCGACCACGAGATCGCCCGCGTCTTCAAGTCCGTGGGCCTGGACTCGCGCACCAACCCGATCATCGACGAATACGACGACACCTATCGCTGGGTCAACGCGGACAAGGAGATCCTGCTCGACCTGCCGTGGCGGGGCATCGGCCCGTCCGGCTGGCAGACGGCGAACTTCTTCTCGCAGCCGCAGCTTGAGGCCGAACTCGACTCGTATGTCAGGGATTTCGCCACTATCGACGTCATCCGCGGCTGGGAGGTGCAGGAGCTCGACGAGGACGCCGACGGCGTGACGGTGACCGCCCGCGCGATGCGTCCGGAGGACGCCGGGGCGGTGTCCACTCGCACGTTCCGAGGGCAGTATGTGGTGGGGTGCTACGGCGCGAACAGTTTCGTGCGCCGGTGGCTGAAGGCCGAGATGCACGACCGCGGGTTCGCGTTCGACTGGCTGATCGTCGACATGATCTCCGACGAGCCGATGACCTTCGAACCGCCGGCGTGGCAGTGGTGCAACCCCACCGCCCCGACGACCATCGTGCCGGGCGGTCCCGGCCGTCGACGGTGGGAGTTCATGCGGCTCCCGGACGAGACCATCGAGCAACTCATCACCACCGAGACCGCGTGGAAGCGGATGGAGCCGTGGCGGCTCACGCCCGACAACTCCGTGCTCGAGCGGCACGCGGTCTATACGTTCCGGGCGATGTGGGCAGAGCCGGAGCAGTGGCGCAAAGGCCGAGTGCTCATCGCCGGCGACGCCGCCCACCTGACGCCGCCGTTCGCGGGGCAGGGCATGTGCGCCGGGATCCGCGACGCGCAGAACCTGTCGTGGAAGCTGCATGCCGTGCTGGCCGGCCGCTCCCCCGACACCCTGCTGGACAGCTACGGCCCGGAGCGCAGCAACAACATGCAGTACTGGATCAACTTCGCCGTCGGTCTCGGCGAGGTCATCTGTGTCCAGGACGCCGAGGCCGCGGCCCAGCGGGACGCCGCCATGAAGGCGGCCATCGCGGACCCGAGCCTCGCGCCGCCGCCCCCAACACCGCCGACGCTGACCGCCGGAGTCATCGGCTCGCACCCGCTCGCCGGGCACCTCTCCCACCAATACCGGGTGCAGCGCGGCGACACCACCGACTACTTCGACCACGTCGCCGGCTACGGGTGGGCGGTCGTCAGCCGGGCCGGCGCCCCGGCCCACGAGCTCACCCCGCAGACCCTGGCCTGGGCGCAGGCGAACGGGGTGATCCTGGCCGCGGTCGGCGGCGAGGGCGCGGATCTGGTCGACGCCGACGGCGGCTATGCCGCGTGGTTCGACGAGATCGACGCGGACTTCGTCGTGCTGCGGCCGGACTTCTATATCTATGACGCCGGTCGCGCCGGGAGCCTTGAACCGGTGCTGGGCACCCTGCGACGGGTTCTCGATGGTGGCGTCGCCCCGGGTGGCAGCGCGGATGCTGGCGTCGCGGATGGAGGTCTCGCGGATGGCGGCGTCGTGAATGGCGGGGCGCTGGTCGCCGGATGACTAGCATCGCGACGGTGAGCAGCCGCGCCAAGACCCGCGTCCTCGAGGTCCATTCCGAGATCCGCAGCGCAATCCTGGCGGGGCGGCTCGCTCCCGGGGAGAGGTTGAGTCCCGGCGCCATCGCGCAGGATTTCGGGGTGAGCCTCGGCGTGGTCCGCGAGGCCTTGACGCGCCTGGGTGAGCAGGGGCTGGTCGTGTCCCAGCCGCAGCAGGGGTTCCAGGTCATCCCGCTCTCGCGCGAGGACCTGCTCGACCTGACCTCGACCCGGCTCGACATCGAGACGCTGGCCCTGCGCCGCAGCGTCCAGCGCGGCGACGTCGAGTGGCGCGCCCAACTGATGGCGGCGCAATACCGCCTGAGCAACACTCCGCAACACCTCCCCGACGACCCGTCGGCGCTGAGCGAGGACTGGGCGCGCGCCCACCAGGAGTTCCACCACCTGCTCCTGGCCGCGTGCGGCAGCAAGCGACTGCTCGACATCGCGGAGAACCTGCGCGACTCGGCCGAGGTCTACCGGCGGTGGTCCAGCCCGATGCCGGGGCCCCCCACCCGCGACATCGCCGGTGAGCACCGCGCGATCGTCGCGGCGGTCGAGGCGGGCGATGAGGACCTGGCCGTCCAGGCGCTGGCGAGCCACATCGCCCATACGACCGACGTCCTCCTCCAAGGCGCCGTCTGACGACGAGGCGGGGCGGCGGCATACCCGCCGCTGTGCGCCAAACTCACTGAAGGAGAACGGAAATGACCGCGGATCAGCAGACCTGGGCCCCGTCACCGGAGGCGATCGAACGCAGCGCGCTCGCGGGGCTTCGTGCGCTGGCTGCGCACCGAGCGCGGGCTCGACTTCGGCACCTACGCGCAGCTGTGGTCCTGGTCCACGGCGGACCCGGACGCGTTCTGGCAGGCGATCGCGGACTTCTTCGACGTGCCCTTCCACGACCGCGCCGACCGGGCACTCGCCGAGGAGCGGATGCCGGGGGCGGTGTGGTTCCCCGGGGCCACCCTCAACTACGCCGAGTGTGCGCTGCGGCGCACGGGCGACGGCACGGCGGTCGTCGCGCTCAGCGAGAGCGGGCGTGCGGAGCTCACGTGGGACGAGTTGCGGGAGCAGGTCGGCTCGGTCGCGGCGTGGATGCGCGCGCAGGGCGTCAACCCCGGGGACCGAGTCGTGGGCTATGTGCCGCACATCGCGCCCGCAGTGGTGTGCTTCCTGGCCGCCGCGTCGCTCGGGGCGATCTGGTCGATGTGCTCGCAGGAGTTCTCAGCGCAGGGGGCCGCCGACCGGCTGGCCCAGCTCGAACCGGTGCTGTTGGTGACCGCCGACGGCTACGACTACAACGGCTCGACGCACCGGCGTGACGCCGAGGTCGCGCAGCTGCTCGACCTGCTGCCGTCCGTGACGGCGACGTTGTGGGTCACCAACCTGGGCGGTCCGGCGGGGGCGGGGGCGACGGCATACGACGCGGTGATCGCCGAGCCGCACCCGCTCGAGCCGACGCCGGTGCCCTTCGACCACCCGCTGTGGGTGCTGTATTCGAGCGGCACGACGGGACGGCCCAAGGGCATCGTCCACGGGCACGGCGGGATCGTGCTCGAACACCTGAAAATGCTTGGGCTGCATATGGATATCGGCGCCGGCTCCCGCTTCTTCTGGTTCACGACGACGAGCTGGATGATGTGGAACATGCAGGTGTCGGGGCTGCTGCTCGGCGCGACGATCGTGCTGTATGACGGCAGCCCCGGCTGGCCGAGCCCCGACGCGTTGTGGGACCTCGCGGCGCGGGAGGAGCTGACCTTCTTGGGGACGAGCGCGGCATACCTCATCGCGACGCACAAGTCGGGGGTCCGGCCGAGTGACGGTCGCGACCTGTCCCGTCTGGAGTCGTTGGGCAGCACCGGCTCGCCGCTGCCGGAGTCGACGCACGCGTGGATCAAGGAGGCGTTGCCGCACGCGTGGGTGGGGCCGGCGAGCGGGGGGACCGATATCGCGTCGGGATTCGCGGGCGTCGTGCCGACCGAGCCGTCCCGGGCGGGCGAGATGCAAGCGCGTCAGCTGGGGGTCGCGATGGAGGCGTGGGACCCCGAGGGGCGGCCGGTGGTCGACGAGGTGGGCGAGCTGGTGGTCACCCGGCCACTGCCCTCGATGCCGCTGTATTTCTGGGACGACCCCGACAATGCGCGCTATCTCGACGCGTACTTCTCCACCTATCCCGGGGTCTGGCGGCACGGCGACTGGGTGACGGTGAGCGCTCGCGGCAGCGTCACGGTGCACGGCCGGTCAGACGCCACGATGAATCGCCTCGGGGTGCGGATGGGCAGTGCGGAGATCTACGAGGTCGTCGACCAGGTGGCCGCGGTCCGGGATTGCCTGGTGGTGGGCGTCGAGTTGGCCGACGGCGGGTATTGGATGCCGCTGTTCGTGGTGCCCTCCGAGACCGGCGGGGGCACCTCCGAGCTGGCGGCCGAGCTGAAGCAGCTGATCCGGGCCGAGGTCTCTCCGCGGCATGTGCCGGACGAGGTCATCTTCACCTCGGCCCTGCCGCACACGATGACCGGCAAGCGGATGGAGGTGCCGGTCAAGCGGCTGCTGCAGGGTGTGCCGCTCGACCAGGCGGTCAATCCCAGTGCGGTCGACGACCCCGGGGCGCTCGATCAGTTCGTGGCCCTCGCCCGGGCGGGCCGGGGCTGAGTCGCCCCGGGTGCGGGGCGGTACGCCGTGTGCGCTCTGGCGCGTCATCGGGCACACGTGCCTGGCGTCAGTCGCGCAGTCGTGGGGGCATCAGGGCGCCGGACTGGGCCGCGACGACGGTGGGTTTGCCCGCCGGTTTGCCGGTGATCAGGACGGTGACCGCTTGATACAACGACCCCTCCTTCGCCTGCGTGGACGGGAGGCGATAGAGCTTGCGGATCTCGTCCTTGTAGGTCAGCATGCCGCCGTTCGGGTCGGTGACGACCTGGTGCCGCTCGATGACGCCGATGGCGACGACTTCCGAGCCTGCGCGCCACACGCTGACCGACCCACCTGGGGCGGTCGGGTCGTCGGTCTTCTTGCCGAACAGGGCGGCCGTCGTGCGCACCTTGAATCCCGAATCCTTCTCGCTCTTGTGGATATTCGTGAGCAAGGTGCCCGGCGTGAAGCCCTTGGCCCGCCCGGTCTCGAGATAGTCAGCGATGGCATCGACGGCCTTGCGCGCCCAGGCCCGGTCGGCGTCGCTGGGTTCGGCGGCGCCGGGGTCGGGGGCTTCGGGGAGGCGGTCCATCGCGACGGGCACCGACGCCGCAACCCGCCAGTCGGCGTCGGGACTGGTGCGGCGCAGCCACACGGCGGCCGAGGCGGCGGCGCTCTGTCCCCCCCAGCCGATCGATCCCCGGCCGACGCTCAACGCCGACTCGGCCCCGGAACCCGGCGCGCCAGCATACAGCACCTCGGGGGCGAAGCGGATCGTGCCCGGCTTGTCGGTGTCCTTGACGGCCTGCTTGTACAGGCTGGCGAAGGTGAACACGGACAGGCTCGGCTCGGCGAAGACCTCCGCGAGCGCCGACCGGTCGTACTTCTTCCCGTAGGCCGCGGCGTACGCCGACTTGAGGTGCTTCGGCGCCGCCTTCCAGAACGTGGCGGCCTCCTTGGTCGTCATGGCGGCGGTCCGGGCGGGCGCGGAGGTGGTGGGCGCGCTCGACGCGGACGAGGTAGTGGCGGAGGTGGCCGGCGGATCGCTCTCGCACGCCGCCAGCGGGAGCAGGAGGAGGGTCAGGGCAACGGGGACTGGGGTGCGCGGCATACGACGAGCCTCCCCCGGGATCGCGATGCTGTCGCGGCGAGCGCGACCGGGCTGTGGATAAGTCCCGCTGCCGAAATTCGTGCGGATGTGGTGTCGTATGGCGTCAGGTGCGTTCGTCGTATGGGTGAGCGGCCGGCCGGGCCGCGACCGACGAGCGGGCGATGGCCCGCCAGAGAGGAGAACCAGGGATGGCGCAGTATCTGATTGCCTTCAACGACGAGTGGGTGCCACCGCATACGCCCGAGCAGATCCGGGCCAAGGGGGTGGCCAGCTGGGCGGTGATCGACGAGATGCGCGAGGCCGGGGTGTTCGTCTACGGCAACGGCGCCCTCGACGCCTCCACCGTGGTGTGCAACGTCGAATCCCGTGACGGGGAGCCGGTTTTCACCGATGGGCCGTATGCGGAGACCAAGGAACACCTCGGCGGGTTCACCGTCGTGGACGTCCCCGACGACGCGGCCGCGCGCTACTGGGCGGGCCGGCTCGCGGTCGCCCTGGAGTGGCCGCAGGAAGTGCACCGATTCCCCACCATGGACCGGCCCCGACCCGACGACCCGAGGAAGTGACCACCATGCCCCGATACCTGCTGTCCGTCTTCGGTCCGGCCGCGCGCACGGACTACGGCCCCTACCCCTCCAAGGAGGACATGCTCCAGGCGTTCGCCGACACCGGCGCCTTCAACGACCGGCTGCAACGCGAGGGCTACTTCGTCTTCGCCGACGGGCTCGAGCCGGCCACGACCGCCACCACGGTCGACGGGCAGGGCGAGTCCCCGGTCCTGACCGACGGGCCCTATCTGGAGACCAAGGAACACATCGGCGGGTTCTGGGTGATCGAGGCCCCCGACCTCGACGTCGCCCTGGCCCTCGCCGCCGACGGCTCGAAAGCGTGCCGCGGCGTCATCGAGGTGCGACCCTTCCAGACCGCGGAATCCGTTGCAGCACTGCTGGATTCGTGACTCCTCCCGACGTCGATGCGTCGCTCGTCCGCGCCCACCACGAGGAGTGGGCGCGGATCGTCGCGGGGCTGGCGCGCCGGTATGGCGATCTCGACCTCGCCGAGGACGCGACGGCCGAGGCGTTCGCCGTGGCGGTGCAGCGGTGGCCGGACGACGGCATACCGCCCAATCCCGGAGGCTGGCTCATGACGACCGCCAACCGCAAGGCGCTCGACCGGCTGCGGCGGGAGAGCCAGCGCGACGTGAAACACCTTGCGGCGCAACATCTTGTCGATGACGCGCCCCCGGAGCCGGTCGGCCCGGTCGAGGACGACCGGCTCCGCCTGATCTTCGTATGCTGTCACCCCGCCTTGTCGATGCAGGCGCGCGTCGCGCTCACCCTCCGCCTGCTCGGCGGGTTGACGGTGGCCGAGATCGCTCACGCTTTCCTGGTGCCGGAAACCACTCTGGCACAACGGATCACGCGCGCGAAGGGCAAGATCAAGGCCGCGAGCATTCCGTATGCGGTGCCCGCCGCCACCGATGTCGCCGAGCGGCTCACGGGGGTCCTGGCGGTCGTCTATCTCGTGTTCAACGAGGGCTATCTCGCGAGCGGCGGCGACGAGGCGGTGCGGACTCCGTTGTGCGACGAGGCGATTCGGCTGGGACGGCTGCTCCACGAACTGTTGCCCGACGACGGCGAGGTCACCGGCCTGCTCGCGCTGATGCTGCTGACCGACGCCCGCCGCAACGCACGCGTCTCCCGCACGGGCGAACTGATCACCCTCGACGAGCAGGACCGCGGCGGCTGGGACCGGGGGCTGATCGCGGAAGGACATGCGCTGGTGCGGGAGCGGTTGGCCGCCGTCGCCGCCGGCGGGCCGGCGCCCGGGCGCTACCAACTGCTCGCCGCGATCAACGCCGTCCACACCGACGCCCCCACCGCGCGCGACACTGACTGGTCCCAGATCCTCGCGCTCTATGACCGGATGGCCCTGATCGACCCCTCCCCGATCGTGCGGCTCAACCGCGCCGTGGCGGTGACCGAACTCGACGGCCCCCTCGTCGGTCTCGCCGAGATCGACCGGCTCACCGACGCCCTCGACGGCTATCACGCGTTCCACGCCGCCCGGGCCGACGTGCTGCGCCGGCTCGGTCGCAGCGGCGACGCCCGCGCGGCATACGACCGGGCGATAGCCTTCGCCGGCAACCCCGCCGAGCGCGCCTACCTCACCCGCCGTCGCGACCAACTCGCCCTCTGACGGCCCATCCCTTCATGCATTCGAAAAAATCCCCGTCGGGTCCGTGGCCGTCCGTGCGTTCAGGTGAGTTCAGCGCGATGGTCGTCGATGTATGACGCGTGGTCAGGCGGCCGAGCCGTTTGCGCCAGGCGCGATGTCCCGGGTACGGCCTCCGACTGCGCGGACCCCGCATGTGTCACTCTCGCCGTGATCTCACGACGCCCGAGGGGGCGGTCGACTGTCGGTGGACGATGCCAGGCTCGTTTACATGGCAGACATCGCGCTCAAGTCCCGTGGGGTCGTGGACCGCGTCAAGTACGAATTCCAGTGGTCTGGTGTGATCCGCCTGCAGGCCCGACTGGCCGACCAGGAGCTCGCCGACCGCGCCTGCCGCGTTCTCGCTCCCTTGGTTGATCATGTTGAAAGCCAAGGAAATCGCATCATCGCTATCTCGGAGGTCGACCGCGGCACATTGCGCGCGACGGGGTTGGCACGGGTGCGCGGGTGGGTGCGATTCCTGGAGAGGCACGGATTCGATCTCACCGCCATCGAGGACTCCACTGAGAGCCCTCCGGCGTCGACGCGAATGTGGTGGTCGCTGAAGAGGGAGCGGAAGCCGGGGCCGAGGCCGACACCTCGCCAGTGGATTGGCCGCGTGATGTCTCCCGGGCCACGTCCCTCGGCGAGCCTCTTTCCAACCAGGTTGATGACACCCGCGGAGGCAGAAGTTGCGACCGTCCCGAGCGGTTGGGTCTATACCAAGGAAAACGTCTGGTCACTCCTTCCCGCGGATGGCCGTGCCTACGCCGCGGCAACTCTCTGCGCATACTTCGGAGGGATCCTGCAGCTGCCCGGCGACACCCTCTTCGTCCTCGCAGCCGGTGTACTGGCAGTGTTGGGTTGGGTCTTACCGACCCAGCACGACCAGAGTCGTGGTTGGCGCCGGGGGGTCGGGATGCTGACCGTCCTGAGCGCGTTCGGGGTTGGGACGCTCATTGCCAGATCTGCCCTGGGCCCCACCAGCTGGCGCGGCCTGGGAGTCGCCGTCCTGGCTGCCATGGTGTACGTGGCCGCTGTCTTGTCCTTGATCCTGATCGTCAAGGCCTTCGCCGGAGGCCGGTGGCTGGTTGCCGCCCAGGCACTGGCCGTCCTCGTCGGACTCGCCGGCATCCAACAGGTTGGCCAAACCCTGCTTACCCGGCAGTTCCTTGCCGGAATGGGCGCACCAAGCTTCCCTCTCGCAACTGCCGGCGGAGACATCTGGGCGACCGCTCCCCGCTCAAGCCTGGGCCTAGTCGTTTTGGGATTCATCACGGCCGTTTTGCTCGCGCTGTTGCGACAGCCGTTCTCTGCCATGACGCGGTTGCTCGTCGGCCCCGTGCTGGGCGCGGTCTTCCTCGCCCCCGCCGCCCTTAGCCTTTGGTGTGGAGTATGGGCTGCGGGCGCCGCTCTACGCGCCGGTGACCTCCGGACAACCGGACACATCGCCGCACGAGTCTGCCTGGTCAACGCCGCGAACCTCGGTTGGGCAGACGCGCACCTCCCCTATGTCGTCCTGACAACGGGCAATGGCCACCTTGTCGTCGGGCCGGTGAGCGCCCAGCGCGAACGCGACCAGTTGCCTCTGATTTACACCGGTCAGGACCTGGAGATGTCTCCGCCGACTGGCGCCACGTGCCCGAAGCCGGCGGGCTAGTCAGCTCGCCCCAATCGTCTGCCTGGCGAGGGGTCCGGACCGCGTGGCGCGCGCGGCAGGCGGTCCGTGAGGACGAACCGGTCGGGCGTCTGCGCCCTCCTGAGGCGTGGTCAGGCGGCCGAACCGGTAGCCGTCGGCGCGGTGTCCCGGGTATGCCGGGTGGCCAGCAGCTCCGCCTCGCGCGCGGTGACGAATCCCGAGTCGGTGCAGCAGTCGTGACAGACCATCGCTGCACTCCCGCCGAGATGGACGACTTGGACGCGGTGCGGTGCGCACGCTTCGCCGCCGGGGTGCTGGTGGTCGCGCCGATGGGCCGCCGCCAGGGTCACACTGGCGACTGCGGCGCGGGTTTCGGTTTCCTGCTTGGTCATCACTGCCCCCTCATCGGTGCCTTTGCACCATGAGACGCCCGGGGCCCCGGTTTGGATACCGGCGATCCCAAAAATTGTGGATAAGTCGGTGTCGGCTCGGTATGCCGAGTGGCCGGAGCCGACCCAGGTCCGGCGTGCGTACGTAATGCCGGACGGCGCGCGTGCGTCGTCATCGACGACGTCTTCGTTGACCCGCGCAATCGCCAGCCTAACTCCGGGCCGGCGCAACCGTGGCATCGGCGTGTTGCGACCTCACATAAAGAGGCCACGGAGATAGATACGGGATTACCCATTGGTGGGTGGGGTGATCACCCCCCACCAATGGGTAACCGCGTCGATCGGGTAACCGCGTCGATCACCATCGGGGACCGCTCGTGTACGCCGCCCGGCGCCCCGCGCCTGGACCAGCTCAGACGGAACCGTCCGCGAGCAGGGCGTCCAGGGCGGCATACCCCTCGTTGACCCCGGTATCCATCCCCGAGGAGAGCCAGGCGTCGCGGCCTTCGAAGGAGTCCACCAGCGACTGGGCGTGCAGGCGCGTCGTCCCGTCGCCCAGGTCCTCGAAGGTCATCGTCTCGAGCGCAACGCTGTCCGGCATCCCCTCGAAGGTGAAGGTCTGCACGATCCGGTTGTCCGAGATCTCGTGGAAGCAACCGTGGAAGCCGAGTTCGGCGCCGTCGGTGCGGTCGACATACCGCCAGCTCCCGCCGCTGCGCGCGTCCCAGTAGTCGGGCTCCATGGTCCGCCTGTCCGGACCCATCCACTGGGCGACCAGCGCCGGGTCGGTGTGTGCGCGCACCAGCTGCGCCGGCGTCGCCCGGAAGTCGCGCGTGATGTGAATGACCGGCACCGTCGGGTCGGCCTCGATCTTGGCAGTCGTGTAGTCGCTCATGACGTCTTCCTCTCATCGGTGGGTATGACGTTGCCGTCCTCGTCCAGCTGGTCCAGCAGCGCGTCGAGACGCTGATAACGCTCCTCGGCCTGTCGCTGGTATCTCTCGATCCACTTCGTCATCAGGTCGAACACCTCCGCTTCAAGGTGCACCGAACGGCGTTGGGCCGCAGGGGTTTTGGTGACCAGTCCGGCCGCCTCCAAGACCTTCAGGTGCTTCGAGACCGCCTGCAGGGACATCGCATACGGCTCGGCCAACTCGCCGACGGTCGCGTCGCCGACCGCGAGCCGCGCGACGATGTCGCGACGGGTGGGCTCGGCGAGCGCCGCAAAGACGAGACTGAGCTGATCCGACATCCTAACTCCTCAACCAAGTGGTTGATTAAATCATGACCCGATGATGCCGCCTTGTCAACCCACTGGTTGATAATTGTCTACAGCAGCTGCTCCAGACGTGGACGCTCGTGCCTGGCCTTGATCCGCAACTGCGTCACGATGCGCTGCGCCGAGCGCGTGTCTTCGAGGACCCGGCTGTTGAGATCATTGATGGCGACTTGCACAGCCGACGCCACAGGCTGGTCAAAGTACCCCTCGATGGGGACATAGTCGTGACCGAGAGGGTTCCCACCCCGACTCTCGGAGACACCGGCCAACTCGACCTCATGCACGGCCTCGATGAGTTTCTCATCATCACTGACGAAGACGACCGGCCTGGGGAACTCCGGGAGGACGTCACCGGTCATGCCCACCAGACGCGTATAGAAGACGTCCCATGACGCGCCCCACAAATCACGGATACGCTCCGCGCGCGTCCGCGCGCGCTGTGTCTTGAGCAGGTTCTCTACGAGTGCTTTGCCCTTGCCGTTCCCCCCAATCAGCAGCATGCCCAGCCAGACCTCGCGGCTCGGCCGGTACCGAAAGTCGAAGTTCAACCAGAAGCGGAACTCATCGATGGAAGCCAGCGGGTCCTTCCCTGACGCGGCCAGCGTCAGTGCCTTGAGCAAGATGACGTACCCCGGCTGAACCCAGATCTCCGACAGGTCATCCACACGCCCAACGCCCCCCGGAGCCCGATCGACCAGGATCACCTGTTTGGGATCCAAGGTGCCGTCCAGGAAGTCGCTTAGCTGGGCATGCCCTTGTTCCAACATCGCGGTCGCCACCACGGCGCGCTCGGTCATGCGTGACACCACCGTGGCAGGCATGTCAGGCCGCGCCTCGGGCTCAGTGGCCGCAAACCCGGCGATGACCGCCGACTGGTCGGTCATCCGCGCTGCCAAATCGAGCAGCCGGTCTCTCATCTCCGGGCTGCCAATGAACGTTTGCCCCTCATAGAGGCTGCATAAACGGGCAGCCACATTCCAATCGAGGCAGAAGGATCGCGCCGTTGTCGCGGCAGTCTCGGGATAGAAGAGGAAGGTCTTTCGGGTCATCCGCACCTCCTGCAGCCTGGTCACCACCAACGCTTCAGTATGGTGGCTGCTCCACCAGCCGTCACTGTCGGTTGTCGGTGCCGGGTGCGAGAGTGGGCACCGGATCGATTGGAGGTGCCCGAGTGCGGTCGTATGCCGTGTGTTTCGGTATGCCGGACGGCGCGGCCCCCGAGCTGCCCGCCGGGGTGCTGGCCGACTTCCTCACCGCGTTGCAGACCCTGCTCTACCGTCTCACCCGGGAGGCGGCCGACCAGGCCGGCCTGGGTCGGGCGGTCCGGCCGGTGGAGTTGAGTAGCGGCGCGCACGTGTCGTGGAGTGAGGCGGGCACGCTCCTCGTCAAGGTCGGCGACCCCGATGCCCTGGAGATCGACCCGCTCGCCGACGCGACCGACGCCGCGTTCGCGATCGTTCTCGACGCGATCACCCTGAACACCCGGCCCCCGCACCTGACCAACCCCGTCGCCGATGCGGTCGACGGGCTCATCCGGGTGCTGCTCGACCTCGGGCGCCCCGTCGCGATCGTGCTGCCCGACGGCCAGGTGGCGACCTGCGACCCGGCCGAGATCCGTCGCGACCCCTGGCAGCAGACGCGCCTGGAGCCCGCCCGCATCGGCACCGTCACCGGGCGGTTGGAGATGGTCGACCTGCGCTCCCGGCGCTGCCGCATCCGCGATCCCTTGGGGCAGGCGTATGACGTGAGCGACCTGGGCAATCCGTCCGAGGCCGCGCGTCTGGTCGGCGAGCAGGTGGCCGTCTCGGGTGTGGTCCAAGAGGGCACCGGCACCCAGCACCACCGGATCGAGGAAGCGCACGTCATACCGCTGCCCGCGCGCCAGCCCGCCGCCCAACAGATCCTGCGCCCGGCCGCGGACCAGCTCGACCTGACTGATGACGAGTGGCGCACCTTCCTCGCCGCGCACCGCGACGATCTCTAGTCCACCACCTGCCCCGATCCGGCACAGCCGCCTCTGCCGGGGCGGCTACATCTCCTCGTGAGTGTCGGGGTCGCCGCCGAACCGGCGCCCGTCGGCGCGGGCGAGGCCGGTGATGGCGGCGAGTTCGTCGTCCGTGAGCGTGAAGCCGTAGACGTCGAGGTTCTCCCGCTGCCGCTGCGGGTTCTCCGACTTCGGCAGCGGCACCGAGCCCAGCTGCACATGCCAGCGCAGGATCGCCTGGGCGGGCGAAACCCCGTGGGCCGCAGCGGCATCGCGGACGGGCGCCTCGCCATAGGCGTTCATGCCCTTGCCCAGCGGTGACCACGCCTCGGTGATGATGCCGAGCCGCTCGTGCTCGGCCCGTAAGGCGAACTGCGGGAAGTACGGGTGCATCTCGACCTGGTTGATCGCCGGCACGACGCCGGTGACGTCGACGATCCGGGCCAGGTGGTGAGGGTGGAAGTTCGACACCCCGATGACGCGGACGAGTCCGTCGCGTTGCAGGTCGACGAGGGCGCGCCAGGCGTCGGCATACAGATCCACCGACGGGTTCGGCCAGTGGATCAGCCCCACGTCGAGCTGGTCCAGCCCGAGCCGGGACAGCGACCCGCGCACCGAGGCGACGGCACGGTCATACGCGTGATCCCGCCCCGGGATCTTGGACTGCACGACGAACTCCGCACGCTCCACCTCGCTGCGCCGGATCGCCTCTCCCACCTCCGATTCGTTCTCGTAGTTGACCGCGGTGTCGATGAGCCGATAGCCCGCCTCGATGGCCGAGCCGACCGCGCGAATGGCGTCCTCGCCCTTCAGCGGCGAGGTGCCGAAACCGATCTCCGGGATCGCCGCGCCATCACGCAAAGCTGTGTTCATGCTCCAACGCTACGGGGAGGCGGCGTCGATAGCGGCTCGGCAGCTCCGGGCATTCGATCTTGATCAACCACGTCAGCCGGCCTCGCAGAGTGTGGCGTTATCGCTGTCCTGACGCCGATAACACCCCCCCTCAAGCGAGACGCTCGTCGGGACGCCGGCTCCGGTGCTCGAACGGCTTGACCCCAGCCTCAGAACGCGTTGAGAGGGCGTTACGTGAGAGGAATCGTTCCTACGGATCGTCCACGAAAGGCTCGAACGCGCTTTCCTCTTGCTGTCTCCACGCCGCACGATCGGGAACTGCTGCATGCTCCGACGAGGCAACGAAGTCGGCACGGAAGAGAAACCGCCGAAGTCGCTCGTTGACTGACTGTGCCGCTTGACGCATCTGAGGATGGTGACACGTAGCGCTACTCGGTGCTGCCAAATTGGACGTGAGCAAGGCCATCGGCTCAGCGGCGATCCCACGGTGGGCGGTTCAGACCGTCCGCCGCGCGACGAGGGGTTCGAGCTCGGAAGCCTGGGTGAAGACCGCCGTCGCCAATCACCGATGCCGGGATCCGCCGAACCGGACGGTCACCAGGACCCGCCGCCCCCACCGCCGCCACCGCCACCGGAGGAGCCGCCGCCGCTGCTGCCGCTGGACGTGGAGCTGCTCACCGACGTGCTCAGGCTGTCGCCGAACGAGGACCCGGAGTCGAAGGAGGAGTAGAAGGCCGGGCCGGAGTACCACACCGGCGAGTCCGGGATGCGGCCCGCCTCGGCGAGCTCGCGGCATACCTTCTGCCAGCGCTCGGCGACCCCGAACGTGATCGCCCACGGCAGGAAGGCACTGAAGATGTCCTGCCCCTCCTCGAAGCGCAAGGTGCCCGCCTCCGCAGTCGAGAGGTAACGCTTGAACCCCTCCACCTGATCGGTCAGGGCGCGGCCCGTCGGTGTGCGGTAGCCGCGCAGGCGCACCGCCGCCGCGGCGCCCAGGATGCAGATGACGAGCACCAGCGGCCCCAGATAGGCCAGCGCTCCGATCTGCAACAGCACGAACGAGATCACGATGACGAAGATCATGAAGAAGGCTGCCAGGGCGCACAGGACGCCGCTCCCGCGGAAGCCGCCCTTGGCCTTCCAGCCCTGCTCCTTGGGGATCTTCGCGACGCCCGAGTTGAGTGCGGAGACCGCGGACGCGAAGCGCTTCGCCCCCTCCTTCTCGGGCCTGTCGAGCACGATCGTCGGCGCGCCCTTGAAGAGGTCCTGCGCGAACTTCGCGGCATACGGGGACGGCGCGCGGCCCAGGTCACGCGCGACCGCGACCCGCTGCATACCGCCGCTCTTCTTGAACTTGCCCGCGTCCTGGGGCGTCGCCTCGATGGTCAGCGCTCCGGCGTTCGCCAACTCGACCAGCGTGGCCGCAGCGGCCTTGCTGGCCGACGTGTCGTTGAGCAACTTCCCGCCGAGCGCCGGGGGGACGTCCGGCGGATTGAACCGCACCGGGATGGTGTCCTTGTCGATCGTGTCGATCACCGTCGGCGCGCTCGGCTCAACGATGCCCGGCGTCACGCCACCGAAGCGGCGGGGGGGGGGGCCCCCCCCGCCGCATCCCGAGGAAGGCGAGCAGCGAAAGCACCAGTGTCCCCACCGTCGCCGCGATGCTGCCGACGCCCAATCTTGCTGCGCCCCAGAACGTCTGGGCCGGCTCGAGCGTCGGGACGGCGTTGCGCACCGAGCCGGCCGGCACCTGCACCGCGATCGTCACGCCCTCCTCTTTGTCGAGTCCTTGCGCCTGCGCGACGGCGGCGCCGTCGCGGACCGCGCCGGAACACTGCTGCGTCGAGCCCGGCGGGCCCTGATAGCAGCTGACGGACGTGACGCCGGCGGGGGCGTTGACGGTGATGCGGACGTCGTCGATCGCCGCGTCCCAGCCGTTGCCGGTCGCGTTCCAATAGAGCTCGGGTATGCCGTTGATCGTGCGCAGCGCGCCGTCGACCGTGTAGCTGATGCGGTAGCCGGCGCGGCCGTCGTCGATCGTCTCGTCGGCGTCGCCGATCTTCAGCTCGGTCCACTTCGTGCGCAGCCCCTTGGAATGCGTCGACGTCGTGAAATCGGCCGACGCGTCGGGCGAGCTGACCGCTATGTCGTCGATGCCGTACAGGACGTCCTGATCGGTGTCGCCGTCGGGTTGGCGGGTGATCAGGGCCCGGTAGATCCCGTGCCGGTCCGAGCCGGCGAACTCGTAGTCGATGGTCTCGACGACGTCGACGAGGCCGTCCTCGCGGATCGAGTAGTCGATCGTGAAACTGCGGATCCGGTCGCCGTCCTCCGCGTGGGCCGGCAGCGCGAGGCCCAGCCCGGCCAGCAGGCCGATCAGGATCACCACGATCCGGTATATGCGTGCGTTCACTTCTCCCCCTC
Source organism: Nostocoides australiense Ben110 (assembly GCF_001050535.1). Lineage (GTDB taxonomy): Bacteria > Actinomycetota > Actinomycetes > Actinomycetales > Dermatophilaceae > Nostocoides_A > Nostocoides_A australiense. The sequence continues at coordinate 1,280,837 of NZ_HG764815.1, forward strand.
GTGCCGGTGGTCCCACGCCCAGGCGTGCTCTACTCAACCACCTCATGGACGCCTTGCCCAGCCGGGCCGTTCCCTGAGCTGCGGGCGACGTGGGCGCGTCGAGAGGGGAGCGTCGGCACGCTTTCCCGCGAAAACCGTACCGATTCTCCCCTCTCGACTTCAGATGGCGGCCAGGAAGAGAGCGAGAGCGTGGGCGGTGCGCTCCAGCTCCCTCGGTTCGACGCTCTCGTCGGTGACGTGGATGCGGCAGGCGGGTTCTTCGACGCCGAGCAACATGATCTCGGCGCCGGGATGCAGTTCGCTGAGGGCGACCGTGAGCGGGATCGAGCCGCCCTGTCCCGTGGTCACCGGATCGACCCCGAACGCCTCCCGCATCGCGGCCCGCATCGCGCCGTATGCCGGGCCATCCGTCCGCGCCGCGAATCCCCTTCCGAGCGTGAGGGGTTCGATCTCGACCCGGCCGTATGGGGTGTGCGCGCGCAAGTGGGCAATCAGGAGTCGTTGTGCCGCAGCGGGATCCATGACCGC
>NZ_HG764815.1:1281464-1290247 GCF_001050535.1 Nostocoides australiense Ben110
GACGTGCCTGCCGGCGCCGACACCCACGCCGTCGAGGAGGCGCTGCACGCCGGCATCGCCGCCGCCCGGGAAAGCATCGACTCCGGTGCCGCCGCCGCTGCCCTCGACCGCTGGGTCGCCGCCACCCGCTCCTGACCCCTCCCGTCGAGATGTCATTTCGACCCCGTCGAGAGGTCGATTCGGCCCCGTCGAAGTGACATCTCGCGGAGGTAGGGATGCCGAGTAGTCGCGGCGCGGCCGCTCGACGGCGGTGCGTGCGAGATCGCCGGTTATTCCTCGATGCCGAGGCTGAAGGCGGCCTCCAGGTCGTGCTGGGAATAGGCCCGGAAGGCGATGTGCGTCTGCGTGCCGAGGATGCCGGGCACCTTGCTGAGCTTGTCGGCGATGACGTCGGCCAGGTGGTCGTGTTCGCGCACCCGGGCCATCGCGATCAGGTCGACATCGCCGGTGACGGAATAGACCTCGCTGATGCCGTCGATGTCGGCGATCGCCTGGGCGACCTCCGGGATCTTGTCGACCTCGGCGTTGATCAGGACGATGGCGGTGATCATGCCGCCAAATCTAGCTGCCTGCGGGGTCAGGCTTCGAAGGGGCTTGGGCTCGCGGCGGGGGTGGCGCCGAAGCGGGCAGCGGCGCTGACCGCCCCGCCGACCGGGCAGGTCCACTCGCCCTCGACGCTGACCAGCCGCACACCCGGCTCTTCGAGCCACCGCAGGATCTTCTCGGTCTCTTCAGGGTATGCCGCGGGTGCCGGCGCCAAGCCGGGCGCCACCACCTCCGCGCTCGCGGTCAGCGCGTCGACATAGACCATGGGGTCGGCGCCGCGGGGGCTGTGACTGCTGCCGGCCAGGCGGCCGTAGCGCACACACACCAGTTCCCACCCGCCCAGCGGGGAACGACGGGCGGCGACAATCTCGGGGGCGGCGGCGAGCGGCGCGAGACGCTGGCTGCGCGTCATACCGCGGAGCAACGTGAGCAGGCGATCCCGCAGCGATGCGGCGTCCTCGTAGCGCTCGTCTTGGGCGAGGGACTGCATGCGCTGCTCGAGGGGCGAGAGCACGGTGCCCGGGTCCCCGAGGAGCGCGTCGCGGGCGCGGGCGACGAGCGCGGCATACTCCTGCGGCGACTGGGCTCCGGTGCACGGCGCGCCGCAGCGGCCCATCTCGGCCAGCGCGCACGCCGGGCTCGGGCGTTTGGGGGAGAGGCGATCGGTGCACCGGCGTAGTGGCAGCGCGTCGTGCAGTGCGGCGACGGCGTCCTCGGCGGCGGTTTTGGAGGGGAACGGGCCGACATAGGTCGTCTCGTCGCCGCGGACCGCCGTGACGATCGAGAGCCGGGGGAAGGGCTCGACGGTCAGCTTGACCCAGGCGGACTTCTCGGGGTGGCGGGAGCGGCGGTTGTAGCGGGGCTTGTGTTCGGCGATCAGGCGCAGCTCGCGGACCTGGGCTTCGAGGGCGGTGGCGCACACGACGGGGGTCACCGCCTCGGCGATGCGGACCATCTCGGCCATGCGGCGCCGCTGCTCGGAGGCGGTGAAGTAGGAGCGGACTCGCGTACGGATGTCGACGGAGGTGCCGACGTAGAGGACCCGGCCCTGCCCGTCCTTGAACATGTAGACCCCCGGCGCGCTCGGCAGGTCGTCGGCGAGATAACGCTTGCGCCGGGTGGCCTGCGGCACCCGGACCGAATAGGTGGCGAGCTCTTCGAGGGTATGGACGCCCAGCCCGCCGAGCCGCCCGAGCAGGCCGTGGAGAACATCGACGGTCGCCTGGGCGTCGTGCAGGGCGCGGTGATCCGGGGTGACCTGGGCATGGAAGACCCGGGCCAGGCTGGCGAGCTTGTGGTTGGGCGCCTCGTCGCGGGTGACCAGGGCCCGGGCGAGGAGCACGGTGTCGATGACGACCGGGTCGGGCCAGCGGTTGCCGGTCGCGGAGGCGGCCGCCTTGAGGAAAGTGACGTCGAAGCGGGCGTTGTGGGCCACGACGACGGCGTCGCCGAGGAACTCCAGGAAGCTTGGCAGGACCTGCTCGATGCGCGGGGCGGTGGCCACCATGGCGTTGGTGATGCCGGTCAGGACGGAGATGACGGCGGGGATCGGGACGCGCGGGTTGACGAGAGTCTGGAACTCCCCGAGCACTTCGCCACCGCGGACCTTGACGGCCCCGATCTCGGTAATGTGGTCGGCGTGCGCGCTGCCGCCGGTGGTCTCCAGGTCGACCACGACGAAGGTGACCTCGTGCAGCGGGGTGCCGAGGTCGTCGAGAGTGCCCTGGATCGCCCTCGCGGGTCGGGCCGGGGCGGTGATCGTCATACGCAGGACAGTAAAGAAGCCCACCGACAACCCCCGGCAGACACCCCGACGGCGGCGTCGCAGTGACGAGATGTCGGGCGGTTGACCGGACACCACCTCGTGTGCCGCGAACTGCCTGGCGTAGCCCGGACTCCGGCAGATATGTGCCAGGGAGTTCGGGCTAAGCCAGGCTGTTCGCGCCTTCCGAGGCGATTCGGGGTTCCGGGGCGGGTCGAGGCGGTGGAGTTCGCGCTTACCGGCGTCGTTGGCGGGGATTGCGGGAGTTGGCGGGAAGTGAAGGAGCAGGTCAGGAGCGCAGCGCCTGCGCCAGCTCGCGGAAGTCGGAGACGAGGACGTCCATCTGGTCTTGCTTGTGCGCGAGCGAGACGAGCCACTGCTCGTCCAGCCCAGGTGGGGTGAGGATGCCGCGGTTGACACCCCATAGCCACGACAGTTCGGCGACCCCGAAGTCGGTGGCCTTGTAGTCGCGGTAGTTGCGCACCGGGGTGGGGGACCAGGTGATGCACCCCTTGACCCCGAGGGCCACGGTGTGCGCCGGTAGTTCGAACTCGGTGATGATCTCGTCGACCGCGTCGAGGGTGGCGACGTTGATCGTCTCGGCCGCGTCCAGCGCCTCGTGGGTGCAGATGTCGTCGACAGCGCGGGCGGCGGCCATGACGAGCGGGTTGCCGTTGTAGGTGCCGAAGTGCGCCATCCGGCCGTCGACGACGACCTGCATGACCTCCTCGGTGCCGCCGAACGCCGCCAGCGGCAGCCCGCCACCGATCGACTTGGCCAGCGTCACGAGGTCGGGCTTGACGCCCAGGCGCTGCGAGGCCCCGGCATACCCTGCCGTCAGGCCCGTCTTGACCTCGTCGAAGATCAGCAGGACCCCGTGCTCGTCGCACAGCGCCCGCACGCCGGCGAGATAGCCCTCGTCCGGCACGACGATGGCGAGATTCTCGATCACCGGCTCCATGACGACGGCCGCGATCTCCCGGCCGTGCTCGTGCAGGATCTCGGTCAGCCGCTCCAGGTTGTTGTAGGGCACGACGTGGACGGTGCCCGCCTCGACATCGAAGGGCACATCGGGGATCGGCGCCTCCGCTGGGCCGATGTCCTCCAGGGCCGGCTTGACCGAGACCTGCAGCGCGTCATACCCGCCGTGGTAGCCGCCCTCGATCTTGATGATCGCCTTGCGCTCGGTGTAAGCACGGGCGGCGCGGACCGCATACATCAGCGACTCGGTGCCGGACTGGGTGAAGCGCAGCATGTCGAGGCCGAAGCGGCGCTGGAAGCGTTCGGCGACCTCGGTCGACACGGGCGAGGGGGTGACGAACAGGGTGCCGACCGACTGCAGCGCCTCTTCGACGTAGCTGACGATCGTCGGGTTGAGGTGGCCGACGAGCATGGCACCGAACCCCATCGACAGATCGAGCAGACGGCGGCCATCGACATCGGTCAGCCAGGCGCCGCGCGCCGAAGCGATCGAGATGGGGTAGGGGTCCCAGTGCTGGAACGAGGAGGTGACGCCGAGGGGCAGCGACTTGCTCGCCCGCCGGTTGTGGTCGCCGGACTCGGGCGTATCGGCCGTGAACCGGTCCCATTCCGCCGCGAGCAGCGAGGCGACCTTCCCGGGGTCCAACGGCTTCGAGCTCTCGGGCAACCAGCGGCGGGTTGCGGGGTCGTGCGCGGGCCAGGACGGGGTCGTCTGGGTCATTCGGGGGAGTGCCTCCTTGGTCGGCCGGGCCAGCTCTTGGTCACGGCTCACCTCATCATCCCAGGGCGGGCGGATTCGGTGCCACACTGCATACCGCAGTCGCACGAATCCCGAGGAGTTCCCCATGAGCCGAGTCATCCACTTCGAGATCCAGGCCGAGAACGTCCAACGCGCCGTCGCCTTCTATCAGGAGGTCTTCGGCTGGCAGGCCGAGGACTGGAGCGAGTATGCCGGGTCCCCCTACTTCGGGGTCACGACCGGTCCGGAGGGGGAGCCGGGGATCAATGGCGCGATCATGTCGCGGCCAGGGTCCAACCCCGCCGTGGGCGGAATGGTCGCCGGGGCGGTATTGACAATGGGCACAGCGGATTTCGACGCCACCGCCGCCAAGATCGAGGCGGCCGGTGGCACGGTCGCGCTGCCGAAGATGGCGTTGCCCGGCATGGCCTGGCAGGGCTACTTCCACGACACCGAGAACAACGTCTTCGGGATCCACCAGCCGGATCCCGACGCCGCGTAGCGAGGCCGCGCGACAGCTGCTGCCCGCGACAGCTGCTGGCTCAGGCGGGTTCGATCCGGGCAGGCACGTGTTTGTGCCAGGGCGTCCCGGCGAAGGGGTCGCGCCGGGTGCCGTCGGTGAGGGTGTTCAGGGCTACGCCCGTCCGCTCGGTCGGCCCGTCCTCGCCTCGGCCACTGGGCAGGTCCAGACCCAGCCCGTTGGGCAATGCGGCGTGGCCGGGCTGGTAGCGATCGTCGACAGTGACGACGGCGAACGCGCTGCCTCGGGCGGTGACCACCCGCGCCCGGGAGCCCGCGGCCAGCCCGAGGCGCTCGGCGTCCGCGGGGTTCATCCGCAGCGCTCCCTCGGGGTCCCGGGCGCGCCAGGCTGTCGTCCGGAAGATGGTGTTGGCGCTCTCGGCGCGCCGCTGGCCGGCCATGAGCACGACCGGGAACTGCGCGCTCGTGTGGGCATGCGGCCCGCTCGCCAACCCATCGAGCGCTGCCAGCAGTTCGGGGATCGCGAGCGGGATCCGCTTGTCCTTGTGCGGCACATAGGACCAGGAGTCCTCCGGGCGGTCCTCGGTGAAGACGACGCCCGACCGGTTGGTGAGCATGGCGTCGAAAAGCGCTGCGGCGGAACGATGTCCGGCCCGCTTCATCCCGGCGCGGTGGGTGAGCGCGACGCGCTGGGCCAGCGGCCACAGGATCGCCACGCTCGCGGCGCCGTCGGGCAATGTGGGGCCGAGGGTCTCGTAGAGCAGTGTCGGCGCCAGGCCGCGAACTCTCTTGTCCGCCACCGCGGTTGCCGCGAAGGCGAGAGTGTATGCCGCGCGCCCCCGCCCCGCGGCGGCGCGCAGGATCCGCTCGGCGCGGGCCGGTGTCGCGCCGAGTTCGCGCGCGATCGCCGAGTAGATCTGCGGCTCGGTCCAGGTGCCCGGCAGCGGGTCGAGCAGCGGCGCCCGCAGCTGAAAAACGTTGTGCGGGTGCTCGGTTGTGAAGAACGTCGCCTCCCATTTCTCGAACTGCGAGGCGCACGGCAGCACATAGTCGGCGTGCCTGGCGGTCTCCGTCAGGGCGACGTCGAGCACGACGACGAGGTCGAGGGCCGCCATGGCCTCGATGAACCTCTGGGTGTCGGCGAGGGAGTGGGCGGGGTTGGCCGAGTCGACCCACATGGCGCGGAACCGCTTCGGGTGATCGGTCAGGATCTCGTCCGGGATGGCATTGCACGGCACGATGCCGCCGAGCATCCGGGCCCCTGTCACCGGTGTCGTGCGATAGGTGGTCTTCCACTTCGACAGCGGCGCCACCCACGAATGACGTTGCATCGCGCCGGGTTTCGCGAAGTTGCCGGTGAGCAGCCAGATGAGCTTGTTGAGATAGGAGACCAATGTGGAGTTGAGACTGTGCTGGACGCCGAGATCCTCGTAGGTGGACACACTTCCTGCGGTCGCGATCCGGCGGGCCGCCGATCTGAGTTGCTCCTCCGCGATCCCGCAGGCGGCGGCATACGCGCTGACGTCGATCGATTTCACTTGCGCGACAACGGTTTCCGCGCCGCTGGTGTGGCTGGCGAGGAAATCGTGATCCAGGAGATCCTCCCCGACCAGGATGGCGAGGATCGCCGCGAGGCACCAGGCGTCGGTGCCGGGCCGCACCTGCAGGTGGATGTCGGCGAGGTCGGCGCTCTCGGTCCGCACCGGGTCGATGACGATCATCGTCCGCGCCGGGTCTTTCGAGATCTGTTGCAGCACAGTGCGAGCGCGCGGCACGCCGTGGGACTGCCACGGGTTCTTGCCCAGGAAGATCGCGACCTCGGCCCGCTCCCAGTCGCCGACCGTGTGCCCGCCGGCGAGGTGGGCATCGACCCAGGCCTCGCCGGTCTTCTCCTGGGCCAGGGCGTTGGAGGAATAGCGTGCGCCGACAGCGGCCATGAGCGCGCCCTTGTAGGCGCCGCCGAGGTGATTGCCTTGTCCGCCACCGCCATAGAAGAGGACGGATTCCCCGCCGTGCTGGTCCCGCACCGCGGCCAATCCGGCGGCGATCTCGCGGATCGCCGTGGCCCAGTCGATCTCCTCGAACGTGCCGTCGGCTGCCCGGCGCAGCGGGCTGGTCAGCCGGACGCCGCCGTTTTGATAGTGGTCGAGCCGCAGCGCCTTGTTGCACGTGTAGCCGCGGCTGCCGGGATGCTCCTTGTCGCCGCGGATCTTCGCGATCCGCCGTCCGTCGAGCTGCACCTGCAGTCCGCAATTGCACTCGCAGAGGATGCACGCGCTCTTGTGCCACACCGGATCGGCGACCTGCTCATCGGCTCTGGCGGCGGCGCTCTCGGCCGCGGTCCTGCTCACGCGGGTCAGAGTAGGCGAGTGCGACGGTTCGGGTGCCCCCCCTGCCGGCACCCGAACCGAACCGCCGGGGACCAGCCTTGCGCTCGGCGCACTGCGCGGCGACCCACCCCGGTCACCGGCGCCGGGCCGCTGGTCATGAGCACAGGAGGCCAGGCATGACCCCGGTCATGCCCGCGGCGGGGCGCATGCGTAGACGGCGTTGGTGGTATGCGGTGTCGGCCGGGTCCGCGCGCACTGGCGCCAGTTCCAGCGGCGGCAGGTGACGCCGCGGTCGTCGCGCCACACCACCTCGCCCGGTTGGGGGTGGTGTGGACGATCTCGCCGCCCTCGACGGCGTCGAAGGACTCGCTGCCGTCGGCGACGACCGGGCGTGGGGCACCGGCATAGGCGTCCAGGTCCTCGCCGCCGAAGGGCACCAGGTGGGCGATCGAGATCGCGTTGTAGTGGTCGGTGAGGCGATCGATCCGTGGCAGGCCGGCGGCGGCCCGGCGCAGCAGCGACTCGAGACTGCTCGTGGCCGAGTGCGGTCGGACACCGAAGGTGCGGAAGGCTTCTCGCCACTGCGCGACCTGGGCGATCGCGGGGAGATCCTGCGCGTCGAGCAGCTGCGCGGCATACCGCTCGGCGCGGGTGAGGGCCGCATCGCTCGCCTCGTCGCTGGGGCCGCCGTGCACGCCCCGGGCGGTGACGAGACAGGCGGCGTAGTCCGGGCGCAGCTGCCAGACGGCGTCGTCGACGCCGGCGGTCGCGAGGTCGATCATGGGGGTGACGTTAGCCGTCGCTCGTGGCATCGGGAGGTTCGGTGCTTATCGGGGACCCGCCTTCCCGCCCGCGAGAGGCCACGTCCGGCCTGGTCAGCTCCTCGGCTGAGGGGGTTGTCGGACCTCGTCTCTAGCGTTCTTCTCAGCGGGCCGATCGGCGGCCCGGATGACGCTCGGACGAAGGAGAAGGGCACATGTGGATCGACTGCAATGGCTGCCCGGTGCGCGGCACCCACTGCGATGGGTGCATGGTGACGGGGATGCTGGCGACCATCCCGCTGCAGCCGCCGCCCGAGGTGGCTCCGGCGCCGGGTGCAGTGCCGTCCGCGGCGCCGGGCGAGGTCTTCGTTGACCTCGACGCCAGTGAGCGGGCGGCCGTGACGACCTTGGTGGCCTCGGGGCTGCTCAGCGCCGAGGAGGCCGCGACGGTGCGAGCGCGTCTCGATCTGTCGGCGGCGCAGCTGTGGCAGTCGGGTCCGCCGCGTTCGGCGACCGGCTGAGCCGGTCTTCGGCCCGGTCGTCGGCCTGGTCGGCGATCAGCGAGAGGGCGACCAGGGCTCCGACGAGCCAGTACTGGTTGTAGAACGCCTGCTTGTTGACCAGGTTGGCCACCAGCAGCATCAGCGCGCTCCAGCGCAGCAGTTCGCCCAGCGGCGGCCGCCGGCGGTAGATCAGCAGTATGGCCAGCGCGAGCGTGCCGAAGACGATCAGGCCGGGGACCCAGAAGGGCGGGGTGATGCCGTGGTAGTGCTGGAAGTAGAGGTACCACGTGTTCGCGAAGCGGATGGGCGGGAAGTTCGTCAACAAGGTGACGGTGTCGCGGAAGAAGTCCGCGGGCGCGGTGAGGAACCACGGGGCGATCAGGGCGCCGGTCAGGGCGCCGGTGGCGATCGCGCGGGCGGGACCGAAGGGCCGCCAGGCCACCAGCAGGGGGAGGACCAGCGCGAGATGTTGCTTGCTCGCGCAGGCCAGGGCGAGGGGGACGATCGCCCACCACGTCCGGCCGCGGGTCATCAGCACCGCCCACCAGGTCAGGCCGGTCAGCAGCAGCGGCTCGGTCCAGGCCTGGTCGACCTGGATCAGCGTACCCGGCACGAGCAGGATGGCCGACCCCGCGGCGGCCGCGACCCAGCGGGGGTCGAGCGCTGTCGCGGCGGCCGGCC
>NZ_HG764815.1:1290347-1310232 GCF_001050535.1 Nostocoides australiense Ben110
GCGCGGCCGGACGCCTCAAGCGTGCCCTCGCCGCCCGCATCGCCGAGCCGGAAGCCGCGGCGCACGCGAGCGTCGGCGAGGACGCGCCGCCGCGCTTCTACGGGCTGACCCGGTTCAGCGTCTACAGCCCCGACAGCGGATCGTGGAAGTTGACCCGCGACCAGGGCGGCAGCTACGCCGAGCAGCTGTATGCGGCGGAGCGGATGGGCCCGCGCGCGGACATCTTCCTGGAACTGGCCGCGCCGATCCTGCAGGTCATGGCGGACAAGCACGATTACCGCCACTTCGTGCACTACTCGAGCGTGATGCCGGATCCGTGGCAGAGCCGGCTGCGCGAGACCGCCCGCCGGTATCCCGTGCTCCGGCTCGTCGATGCCGAAAAGGTCAGCGCGGTGCGGGTGATGATGCGCCGCGACCTGATCGAGACCGGTGCCCCGGACCGCACGGTGGTGCTCTTCCGGATCGACGACGACGACATCCTCGCCGCGAGCTATCTCGACAAACTGTCGGCGTATGCCGTGCCGGGAGACCGGGGTCGCGCCGTCAGTCTGTGCCGTGGCGCGGGTGCCATCTATCTCGACGGGCGCATCGGGCCGCTGCGTGACCAGCAACGGGTGTTCGGAGCGCAGGGGCAGGCGTATGTGGGCAGCTGGCGCGCCGCGGACAAGACCTTGACGATGACGATCGGGCGCAATCACACCAAGGTCGCCCGCATGATGCCGACGATCGCCGACGCCCGCGAGGTGGCCTGGCTGCAGTTGCGACACCCGGCCCAGGACATGCTCCGCGACCAGAGCGACGCCGTCGCCCAGGTCCAGGAAGCGCTGGCGAAACTGGCTGCGCTGCCACCGGAGTTCGACCTCGCGGCGGACTTCCCGACGGTGGTCTCTCGGATCGATCCCGCGCTGGCGCCACCGGCCGGGCGATAACAGTTAGGCCGCCCGCGGGCGGATCCGTAAACTGGACCAGCCGCACGGCGTGATGACGCACGCCACGGCATACCACCCCATCCACCGACGAAGGAACCCCTGTGCTTCGCACCCACCATGCCGGCGCGCTGCGCGCCGAGCAGATCGACCAGACCGTCACCCTCACCGGCTGGGTGGCCAAGCGGCGCGATCACGGCGGAGTCGCCTTCATCGATCTGCGCGACGCCTCCGGCGTGGTCCAGGTCGTGGCGCGCGACGAGGTGCTCACGGGTGCCGCGCACGATCTGCGCAACGAGTTCTGCGTCAAGGTCACCGGCACGGTCATCGCTCGTGGGGAGCACAACGTCAACCCCGACCTGCCCACTGGCGAGATCGAGGTCGTCGCCTCGGCCATCGAGGTGCTCAGCCCGAGCGATGTCCTGCCGTTCCAGATCGACGAGCGCGTCACGGTTGGCGAGGAGGCGCGCCTCAAGCACCGCTACCTCGACCTGCGCCGGCCCGGCACCCACAGCGCCGGTCACGCGCTCCGGCTGCGCTCGCGCGTCAACGCGGCAGCGCGAAAGGTGTTGGGGGAGCGCGACTTCGTTGAGATCGAGACGCCGACGCTGACCCGATCCACCCCCGAAGGGGCGCGCGACTTCCTCGTGCCGGCGCGCCTCGCGCCCGGCTCCTGGTATGCCCTGCCGCAGTCGCCGCAGCTGTTCAAGCAGCTGCTCATGGTGGCCGGCATGGAGCGCTACTACCAGATCGCCCGGTGTTATCGCGACGAGGACTTCCGCGCCGACCGGCAGCCGGAGTTCACCCAGCTCGACATCGAGATGTCCTTCGTCACCCAGGACGACATCATCGAACTCGGCGAGGCGCTCGCCAAGGAGATCTGGTCACTCATCGGGGTCGAGCTGGAGACACCCTTCCTGCGGATGCCGTATGCCGAGGCGATGGCTCGCTTCGGCACGGACAAGCCCGACCTGCGTTTCGGTCAGGAGCTGACCGACTGCACCGACTTCTTCGCCGACACGACGTTCCGGGTCTTCCAGGCGCCGTATGTCGGTGCCGTGGTCATGCCCGGCGGGGCGTCTCAGCCCCGCAAGACCCTGGACGCGTGGCAGGAGTTCGCCAAGCAGCGGGGTGCCAAGGGATTGGCGTATGTCCTTGTGCAAGAAGACGGTTCGCTGACCGGTCCGGTCGCCAAGAACCTCTCCGAGGCCGAGACCGGCCGGCTGGCCGGCCACGTCGGGGCCGAGCCGGGCGACTGCATCCTCTTCGCTGCGGGCGAGGCCAAGCCGTCGCGGTCGTTGCTCGGCGCCACGCGGCTGGAGATCGGCAAGCGGTGCGGGCTCATCGACGAGGACGCGTGGTCGCTGCTGTGGGTGCTCGACGCGCCGCTCTTCGAGCCTGCCTCGGAGGCTGTTGCTGCCGGTGACGTCGCCGTCGGTGGCGGTGCCTGGACGGCCGTGCACCACGCCTTCACCTCCCCGCAGGAGCAGTTCCTCGACACCCTCGAGTCCGACCCCGGGTCCGCGCTGGCCTATGCCTACGACATGGTCTGCAACGGCAACGAGATCGGTGGCGGGTCGATCCGTATCCACCGCAGGGACATTCAGGAGCGAGTCTTCGCGATCATGGGGCTCACGCCGGAGCAGGCGCAGGAGAAGTTCGGCTTCCTGCTCGATGCGTTCAAGTTCGGGGCGCCCCCGCACGGCGGCATCGCCTTCGGCTGGGACCGCATCGTGATGCTGCTCGGTGGTTACGACTCGATCCGCGATGTCATCGCCTTCCCCAAGTCGGGCGGTGGCTACGACCCGCTCACCGACGCGCCCGCGCCGATCACGCCGGAGCAGCGCAAGGAGGCCGGCATCGACGCCAAGCCGTCCGACGCCAACCCGCGCGAGGCCGGCCCCGGCGAGGCAGCGTCCGGGCCGGCGCCGCAGGCCTGAGCTTCCGCCGTATGCCGCCCGCCGGCCACCCGCCGGTCGGGCGGCGGACGCGATCGAAAGGATGGCTGCAGCATGAGTCCGGCCAGAGCGCGCACCAGCGCGGGCATCCTGCCCATCCATGTTGGAGCCGACGGTGTGGTCCGTGTGCTCATCGGTCACATGGGTGGACCCTTGTGGGCGCGCAAGGACGAGCGGGCCTGGAGCATCATCAAGGGCGAGTTCGACCCCGAGACCGAGTCGCCGCGGCAAGCCGCCGAACGAGAGTGGGCTGAGGAAACGGGACTGCCTGTTCCGCAGGGTGATTGGTTCGAGATGGGGACTGTCAAACAGTCCGGCGGCAAGGTCGTCCATGCCTTCGCCGTGCTCGTCACTGAACCCTTCGACGTGCCCGCCGGAGCCGGCAACACGGTGACGACGCAGTGGCCGCCCCGGTCCGGCACGAGCATCACTTTCCCGGAGATCGACCGGACGCAATGGTGCACCCTCCAAGAAGCTGGGCCTCGCGTGGTCGCCGCACAGGAGGCATTCCTCGAACGACTGGAGCTGCCGCAGTGACGAGGCATCGATGAAGATGCCGCGCCGGGACCTCGACCTGGCGGCGGTGCTGCACCAACTGGACCCCGGGCTGGGGCAGGCTTGGATCGAGGAGCTCGGCGAGGGCTGGGACAATGTTGCGTATGCCGTGCGCCGCCCCGTCGGGGACGACCTACTGCTGCGGATCAGCAAGTTCGCCGACCCCGAGGAGCGGGCACGTACGCTGCGCACCGACGTCGCCCTGCTCGACTTCGTCGCGGCGCACGCGACACTCGCCACGAATCGGGTGCTCGCCGCTGATCCGCAGACGGGTGCGCTGCTGCTGACGCCGGTGCCCGGCCGAAGCGCCGACCTGCTGTCGCCCGCCGACCCGGCGCGAGCGGCCCGTGAGTTGGGGGTCTTCCTCGCGCGACTGCATACCGCCGAACCACCTCCGGGGCTGGTCAAGCCGGGACGCGATCTGGGGCTTTGGCGCCGTGAAGCGGCCAGCGCTTGGGGGGAGGCCCGGGCCTTGTGCGCGGAGGATGTGCAACGTGAGGTCGACTCCTTCCTCGCGGCCCCTCTCCCGCCGCGCCCCGAGCGGATGGTGTTCTGCCACAACGATCTCGGCGACGAGCATGTCATCGTCGATCCTGCCAGCGGGCAGATCAGCGGCGTCATCGACTGGAGCGATGCGGTCCACGACGACCCGGCCCGCGACTTCGCCCTGTTGCTCTTCGACTTCGGTGACGCCTTCTTCGAGGGGGCGTGGGCGGCATACGGCGGCACCGACGAGCAACTGCCCGTGCGGGCGCGCTGGTACGGCGCACGCGCGGGGATCCTCGGCGTCTGCGATCGCGCGCGGCGGGGCGACCCTGGCCTGACAGCGAGTCTCGCGCGGCTGCGCTCAGTGCTCGCGCGGCCGGCGACCTGACCGGCCCGGCGGTCACGAACCCCTGACCAGCGCTGACTCCGCCGCTACGAAGGCCCGAACCGCAAGGGCGGATCCGGTTTGCGTGTAAGTTCGGGTTCTGAACTGCTGACTACCCCCCACCAGCAGCAATTGGAGACCTCGTGAAGCGATCGATGATCTCGGCGACGGCGATCGTCGCCCTTGCCGGTGCCTTCGTCCCCGCCGGCGCCGCCCAATCGGCCTCTGCGGCGGGACAAGCGATACACGTCGCTGTGGGTGGTTCCGATCGAGCGTCCGGGACGTCGCAGGCCCCCCTGGCCACGATCCAAGCCGCCGTCGACGCCGCTGTGCCGGGCACGGTGATCAAGGTGCACGCAGGCACCTACAAGGGCGAGGTGAAGATCCGCAAGTCCGGCACCCCGACGGCGCCCATCACCTTGACCAACGCCGGCGACGGGGAGGTCGTCGTCACCTCCGACCAGGCACCGGATTCGTGCACCAGCCACCAGCCGAGCATGCGGCGCACGATCAAGATCACGGGCGGGGCGAGCGATTGGACGATTCGCGGGCTGACGATCGTCCACGGCCTCTTGATCCTTGGCGAGAAGTCGACCGCCGCCTTCAACTGGCATGCGACGAAGGTCAAGGAGCGCAACTGGGCCGACCGTCGCAAGGTTCCGGGCCGCGGCCAACGCGATCCGTCGTCGACGCATCGCGTCATCCCGTACCTCCAGGGCGTGACCGGCGCGAGATCCATGGCGTCCGCCGACCGGATCAGGTTGTACGGCAACAAGATCCGAAGCCGCGGCATCCACGCCTCCCTGAGCAACTATGGCGTGATCCAGGGCAATGTCATCTCGGACATCATCTGCGGGTCCGGACCAGGGGTGTGGGTCATGACGTTCAGCGACCACTGGACGATCGCGGACAACGACATCTCCCGACTGTCCGCAGCCAGCACCGAGCATTACATGCATGAAGGAATTCGCCTCGGGACGGCGAGCAACTACAACTACGTGGCGCGCAACTCTGTCCACGACCTGCCAGGTGACGGGCGGGCCTACAACACGGACGTCGACTCCAGCTACAACCTGTTCCAGTTCAACCGGGCCAACAAGGTCGCCATCGGCTTCAACGAGCAGATGGCCGGATGGGGCAACACCTGGGAATACAACGCGGTCACCAACTTCCGCGTCTTCGGCTACGGCCTGCGGCTGAAGGACGCCAAGCTGCCGCTGCCGTCGATGGACACCAGCACCAATGGCGTCATCATGCGCTGCAACCGTGCCTTCAAGCCGGTCGGCAAGGCGAAGTCCCTCGGCGTGGGCGCGGTGATGAACGCCCGCCTGAACACCAACGCGTTCACCACCATCTGGTTCAGCCCAGCCTCACAGACCTACTGGAGCCGGTTCGACAACCGGTGGAACGGCAGCACTCAATTGCCGGACAAGGACGTCACTCCCAGCTACTGCGGGTGACCCCTCCGTCACCGTGGTCGAACGCGCTACGGCCGCGGCGGTTTCGGCTGCCAGGTGGGATTGGTCTCCGTGATCACGCGCGTATTGGTCATATTGACCGGGTTGGCGCCGAAGCGGTCCGTCAGGATGATGTCCAGTGCCTGCCGGGGACCGGGTCGCCAGCCGAACACCAGACCCCTGCCATCGGGCGTGCCCTGAGGCGTGCGGACCTGGCCCGGCACGCGCACCGCGGTGGGCGCCTGCGCCGGCGCGCGGAACGGGTCGAGGCGATAGATCTGATGGTCGGAGGCATTGCGATAGACCACCGTGCCGCGGGCCTCGACGGCCGGGGTGCCCTGATACCAGGGTGCGTAGGTCAACCGGGTCAGGTACTTCGCCCGCTCCCTCGAGCCCGCTCCGGCGAGGTCGTAACGGTAGATGTCGAACTGGCCGGTGCGGTTGGAGGCGAAGACGATCGACGCTCCGTCGGTGGTGAATGAGGCACAGCAGTCCTCGTAGAACTTCCCGTCGCCGATCTTGCCGGCGAGGTAGCGCTGGCTGGTCCCGTCGGCGTTGGTGACCCAGATGTCCAGGTTCGACGTCGGGGTGGTGCGACGGTTGTAGAGGATTCGGGTGCCGTCGCCGGACCACGACGGCCAGCGCTCGTCCGCCGATCCGCTGTTCGTCAGGTTCGTGACGGCGCCGGTCGAGAGGGTCTTGACCAGGATGTCGAGGGTGCCGGTCGGGGTGTCCCGCGACGCCCACGCGATCTTCGTCCCGTCCGGGGAGAAGCTCGGGGTGACGTCGGCTACCGAGTTCGGGCGGTTGAGCATGACCGGCGGGGTGGCCCCGGTGACATCGCGCACCCAGATATCGGTGCCCTCCTCCTCGGGCGTGCCGGCCGCGAACATGCCGTCCTGGTCGATGTCGATCCCCGCGGTGTAGGCGAGCAGGTTGCCGCGGCCCACCGCTTCGAGGGCGGTGCTTGCGGGGGCCGCCACCGCGGTGCTGGTAGCCCCGATCAGGACGGCGAGACCGACCAGGGCGAGACGAGCACGGGCACGCATGGTAGGCACTCTAACGCCTGGTCAGAGCGGCGCCGAGGCGACGCCGAATCCCGGCACAGCTAGCGGGGCTCGTGCCCGCTGCCGCCGGTATGCAGTTGCTGGGCCACCGAGGCGACCAGGGCGAGGCAGGACATCCAGATCGCCCCGGCCGGGCCGAAGGGAGTGGCGACCAGGCCGGCCACGAGCGGGAAACCGACCTGACCGACGCGATTGCCCATCAGCCGGACGGCCAGGGCTTGGGAGCGCCAGATGCTCGGCACGGCCGTCGATATGAGCGTCATCGTGATGGGCTGGCCGAGGCCGAGGAAGAACCCGCCGACCGCCAGCGCGACACCGGAGACGAGCCAGTTGTTGATCACCAGCGGCGAGATCGCCAGACCCACGGCGGCGCCGAGCGCGGACACCGCGAGCAGGCGCTGACGGGAGATGCGCGCCGAGATCCACGGCAGCAGTGAGCGCGACAGGATACCCGTGGCGCCCCGGACCGCGAGCAGCCATCCGATGACGACCGGGGAGACGCCGGCGCGTTCGCCCACCACCGGCAAGAAGGCAATGAGGATGTCCATCGCCGAGAGCAGGGTGAGGGACGTAAGCATGCTCGCCGACACTCCCGGCACACGCAGGATCTGGGCAATGGAAGCACGCGGCCGGACATCCGAATCCGCTTTTCCCGCAGTCGATCTGGACGCCGGCAGCACGGCCGGAATCGCCATCACCGGCACGGCCGCCAGCGCGACAATGGTACCCACCGCGAGGGCGGTGTTGATGGCGCCGATCCGTCCCGGCTGCGCGACCGATCCCGAACCCACCAGCGCGCCGCCGATGAGGGGACCGATGGTCTGCCCGAACGAGTATGCCGCCGTGAACCACCCGAAGCCCAGGTCGAGGTCGCGGTCCCGGGAGTAGCGCGCGATGGCCGCCTGCCCGCTGATGGTGAAGACGAGGTGTCCCAAGCCAAGGAACACCGAACCCAGCGCCACGCCCACGACCGAGCCGGACACCGCCGCCAGCACTCCGCCGACACCGAGCACGACGGCGGCCACCTGGATCAGCAGCCGCAGCCGCGGTGTGCGGTCCGTCAAGCGCCCGAGGGACAGCGCAACGAAAAGGTGGAGCACGGCATACGCCGCGGTGACCAGACCGATCGTCGTCCCGTCGGCGCCGAGCGCGATCAGCTTGTAGGACAGGACCGGCCGGACGACGTTGAGAGCCGTCTGAGTGCAGACACCGGCGGCGATCAGCAACCACAGCCACCGGCGTCCCATGTGCCGCGAGACTACGCGGCCCGTCGCCGCGTCCCACGTGCAGTCGGCGGGGAGAGCGGGCAAGTAGGGTCGTGGCATGGCCCATGAGTCCGCTCCGGAGCCCACGGAGGTGCCGACCCTCGACCCCGTCGAGCAGCGCGTGCTCGGCTCCTTGATGGAGAAGCAGGTCACCGTGTCGGCGTCGTATCCGTTGTCGCTCAACGGCTTGCAGACAGCCTGCAATCAGGCGACGAGCCGCGAGCCGGTCACGGACTATGCCGCCTCGGACATCGAGACAGTATGCCGTGCCCTCAAGGACCGGGGGCTGGTGCGGATCGTGTGGGCGGGCGCGGGCTCACGGGTGCTGAAGTACCACCAGCGGCTCGAGGAAGCCCTCGAACTGGCCGCGGACGAAAAGGCGGTGCTGACGGTGCTGCTGCTGCGCGGCGAGCAGACGGCGGGTGAGCTGAAGACGCGCACGGACCGGCTGCACAAGTTCGCCGGCCGCGAGGATGTCGAGATCGTCCTGCAGCGGCTCGCCGGCCGTTCCCTGCCCCTGGTGCAGCAGCTACCTCGCCGCCCGGGGCAGCACGACGAACGCTGGATCCACCTGCTCGGCCCGATCGCCGGCCTCGCCCCCGTGGCCGCAGCGGAGCCGACTGTCGATCGCGACGTGGTGGTGGCGCTGGGCGCGTCGGCGCGCGACGAGAAGGTGCGGGCCGGATACGACGCGGTGGCGTCGGCATACGCAGCAGAACTCGGGAATGAGTTGGCGGGCAAGCCATTCGACCGCTGGCTGCTGTCGCATGTCGCGGATCAGGCGGGCGGTGGCCCGGTGGCGGACGTCGGGTGCGGGCCGGGACAGACCACCGCCGTGCTGGCGGCTGCCGGGGCGCGGGTCACCGGATTCGACTTCTCGCTCGCCATGCTCGACGAGGCGCGCGCTTTGCACCCGGACGTGACATTTAAGGCAGGCGATTACACGCGTCTGCTTCGGCCACCCGCGGCCTCGGCGTGGGCCGCGATCACCGCCTGGTATGCGTTCGTGCACGCCGCGGGCTCGGAATTGGTCGGCATTTTCAGCGGCCTGGCGCGGGTCCTGCAGCCCGGGGGAGTGCTGGCGTTCTGTGTCCACGTGGGGGACGAGGTGCGCCATGTCGACGAACTCTTCGGCGCCGCAACGGATCTCGACTTCGTGTTGCATGACAGTCAGGAGGTCGTCGATGCGGTCTCCGCCGCGGGACTCGTCGACGTCCAGTGGTTCCTGCGCTCGGCGTTGCCGACCGAGGCGCAGACCCCGCGGCTGTATGTCGTTGCGCGGCAACCCGACTGATGGCCTTTGAAGGCACCCGGGGTCGCGCGTGGTGCTTGGTGATCGCGTGGTCTCTTGCCCTCGCCGTCCTCTCGCTGCTGTCCAATATCACGTCTACGGAGCAGCTGTCCGGGGCGGCAGACACCTGGCTGACCATCCGGCTGACGCTGAGCAAGATCACCAATTCCGGCACGGCCTGGGCCGGCATCGGGATCCTCGGTGGCTGGCTCGTGCGCCGACCCGGGATCGCCGCGGCCGCGGGGGTGGTTGCGACCGGCATCGCCGTCTACGCGCACGCCGGACTCGGGCATCTCGCGGGCATCTATGACTCCGGGATCTGGGCGAGCAATGTCGAGTGGCTCATCGCGCCAGTCGTCGTCGGCGCCCCGCTCGGATTGATCGGCGCCCTGGCCCGCCCCCGGAGTCCATGGGGGCTGCTCGCCCGACTGATCGTCCCGTTAGGCGCGCTGGTCGAACCCTGGGTGGTGTCGATGTGGCCCTGGCTCAGCCAGCCGCTGACGGGCTGGCCGACACGGATCGCCGAAACCGTGACCGCGGTGGTCCTGACGGCTTTCGGTCTCGTGCTGGGCACGCGCGTGCTGGCAAGGAAGCCGCGGACACGGTGAACCCGGCGCTGCCGAGCCGGCTCATTGCCGGGCGACGACGCGGGAGCTGAATGCCTGCGCCGTCACGAAGCCGAGTCGGTGATAGATCTCGCGGGCTCGGTCGTTGTCGGAGTACATCCCGAGCGCGCACATGCCGACTTCGGAGATTGCGCGCCGGGTCAGGGCGGCGGTCACTGCAGCGCCCCAGCCGTGGCCGCGCTGCTCGGAGGCGACGGTGATCCCGGAGAGTTCGGGTATGCCGGCCGCGGAGGGCTCGCTGCACCCGCAGGCGATCACGTGGCCGGCGGGGTCGCGTGCGCCGAGCCAGAGCTGGCCGTCGCGGCGGAACGGCTGGCCGTCGGTGCGGGAATTGTGTTCGGCGAGAAAGGTATCCAACTCCTCCTTGGCCGTCGCGTCGAATTCGATCAGGTCGTCTTCGGCGGGTTGGGCCGGCGGTGGGGTGGTGGTGGACATCCACTCCCAATCCCCGCCGGGACCGGCCCGGAAGATCTCCTCGACATCGGCGCGCAGTCTCGCTGGCACGCTGAGCATCCCGGTCGGGCGCTCCCGAAAGAGGAGCGCGGCCAGCTGCGGGTCGCGGAGCAATATCCGGGCATCCGCCTCCGGGCCGAGGAGGGTCAGCACGATCCCGCGTATGTGGCTCGGCCGGGCGAAGGCGATCGCGTTGCCGAGCACGACGGCGTCCAGCGGCTGATCCGATGGGATCTCGGCGCGCACCATCGGGTGCTCGCCGCTGGCCGCCCAGAGTTCGCCGAAGCTGGTCACCGGGCGCGCGTTCACTCGCCCAACGCTATCCCGGCACCCGTGGGGCCTCGGGCCTCGGCGTCGTCCGCGTCGTTAACCGTGAGCTCGACGTGGGCGGCAGCGCTGCTGCTGCCGGTTCATGCCGGTTGTCGGGGGGTCTGCGTATGCTGTCTTCGGGGTCGTTATAGGTGTTGGCTCATCACTCGAATTGCGTTGCAGCAGAATGATTTGCTTGTCGAAAACGCTTGTCGGACAGGTAGAACTGGAGTACGATGAGGCATGGTCGAGATCACCGCATCCACCTCCGACCGGGCAGCCGGCCGCGCCGGTGAGAGTGGCTTTCTTGACGCGGCTGGCTGTCTTGACGCGGCTGGGGGCGTCGGTGTGACTGGGGGCGTCGGTGTGACTGGGGGCGTCGGCGGGCGACGCGAGCCGGGGTGGGTGCCGCCGCCGGACTGGTTCGACGAGAGCCTGTTCGCCGAGCCGTCCGCCTACGAGTGCGAGCTGGCCGAGGAGCGCGAGGCGCTGATCAGCACGTGAGCCGGTGTGCCGATGACGGCATACGGGACTATGTCGCCGATCCCGACGAGGAGGCCGCGTTCGCCCGTTGGGTCGAGGGCCAGGTGGCCGACTGGGCCTGCGAGGACGGCGAGCCGGACATCAGTCGGCAGAATGCCGATGGTCAG
Organism: Nostocoides australiense Ben110; assembly: GCF_001050535.1. GTDB lineage: Bacteria > Actinomycetota > Actinomycetes > Actinomycetales > Dermatophilaceae > Nostocoides_A > Nostocoides_A australiense. Next base: position 1,301,776 of record NZ_HG764815.1, read on the forward strand.
AACGGCGACGGGCAGGACGCCGAGGGACAGGATGCCGGCGAGGAGCACTCCGGTGAGCCGGACGTCCAGGCCCAGGTCTCGGCGCTGAAGGGGCTGGTGGACTGGCTACGGTCAGTGGCACCGGACGACACACGCGGGCCGGAGGCCACGCGTGCGGAGATGATCGATCTGATCGCCACCTTGGAGGGCGGCAAAGGCCCGATCGCCGCAGCGCAGGCGCGCGCGACTCACGCGTTCGCGCGGACCACGATCCGGGAAGCGTTGGCGGCCCGCCGGACGCTGCGGACCGCGCGCCGGGGGATCGCCCCACAGATCGCGCTGGCCCGGCGGTGTTCGCCTTCGCTGGCCGATCGGCACCTGAGCGTGGCGCGGGCGTTGACAGAGATGCCCCACACGCGAGCCGCGTTGACCGCGGGGATCATCGACGAGGCCGCTGCGGCCGCGGTGGTGCACCAGACCAGCCCGCTGTCCGATGAGCACCGCGCAGCGGTGGACGAACTGGTGGCGCCCCGGTTTGCGGGGGCTATCGCGCGCGAGATCGGCAAACTCGCCGCCCGTCACGCCGCCGAACTCGACCCCGCGAGCATCGTGGCCAAGCACCGCAAGGCCGTGAGCGAGCGGGGCGTGTGGACCCGGCCGGCGCCGGACGGGATGGCCTATCTGAGCGTCTTCGGTCCGCTGCCCGATGTCGTGGGGGCGTTGGCGTCGCTGCGCGGTTATGCCAATGGCGTCCTCGGTGGTCACCACGAGGAGGACGACCCGCCCGCAGAGCGCACCCACGCCCAGATCATGGCCGACACCGCCCTGCGTCTGCTCAGCGGACGCACCGCCGGGCAGACCCAGCCGGTCCACATCGGCCTGCTCATGCGGCCCGAGTCCCTCCTCGGCCATGCCCAGGACGACCCTGACCGTTGCGTGGACCGGCCCGCCTGGGTCGTCGGGCACGGCCCGCTGCCGGCCGCCCTCGCCCGCCGGCTCTTGCTGCGCGGGTGCGACGCCGCCGATGACTCGAGCGACGCAGGCCACCAGAACTTCGACGACCTCACGCCCGACGACCTCACGTCCGCCGACGCGAGGCCGGCGGATCCCATGCCCGGCGAGCCGGCGCATACCCTGATCCAGCGGATCTTCACCAGTCGCGACGGCCGCGACCTGGTCGGCCTCGAATCGTCGGCGCGGCTTCCCCCCCCCGCACTCCGGTGGGCGCTGATCATCCGCGACGATGTCTGCCGCACGCCATACTGCGGGGCTGTCATCCGCCATGCCGATCACGTCTCCCCGTTCGCGCGGTCGCGGACCACCAGCCTCGCCAACGGGCAAGGGCTGTGCGCCCGCTGCAACTACACCAAGGACCTGCCCGGTTTCAGCACCCGGGTGCTCACGCCGCAGGAGGTGACCGAGTACGCCCACGGCCACCCCGACGATCCCAACACCGGCATCGCGCAACGCGCCGGGCTCAACATGCATGTGACCGAGATCCGGACCCCCTCCGGACACCGCTACCTCAGCTGCGCCCCACCTCTGGCCGGCGGCTGACTTAGCCTGTGCCAGTGAGCAGCGAGCCGGATCTCTTCGGGGCCGCGGCGGCCGGGGACGAGGCGCCGAGCGACTCGGTGCTGCCGCCGCTGGCAGTTCGGATGCGCCCGCGATCCCTCGATGAGGTCCGCGGCCAGAGCGATGTGCTCCGGGTCGGCTCGCCGCTGCGGCGACTCATCGAGGGCAGCGGCGGCCGGGCGGGACCGGTCTCGGCGATCCTGTGGGGCCCGCCGGGCACGGGCAAGACGACCCTTGCCCACCTCGTCGCGAGCGCCGCGGGACGTGACTTCGTCGAACTGTCGGCGATCACCGCCGGAGTCAAGGACGTGCGCGCCGTCATGGAGCAGGCCGCCCGCAACCGCGATCTCTACGAGAAGCAGACCGTCCTCTTCCTCGATGAGATCCACCGCTTCACCAAGGCCCAGCAGGACGCCCTCCTGCCCGGCGTCGAGAACCGCCAGGTCATCCTCGTCGCGGCGACGACCGAGAACCCGTCCTTCTCCGTCATCGCTCCCCTCCTCTCCCGCTCCGTCCTGATCACGTTGACATCCCTGTCGGACAACGAGATTCGCGATGTCGTCGAGGCCGCACTCACCGCGCCGGAAGGCCTGGGCGCGGCATACACGCTCGACGACGACGCGAGAGAGCACATTGTGCGCGTCAGCGGCGGTGACGCGCGCCGCGCCCTGACCGCCCTCGAAGCTGCGGCCGGCGTCGCGGAGGATCTGCGCGGCATACGGGGCGACGATCAGCCGACCACGATCTCGCTGCCGGCGGTCGAGCAGGCGATGGCTCACGCGGCCGTGCGCTACGACCGCGCCGGCGACCAGCACTACGACGTCGCCTCGGCCCTGATCAAGTCGATGCGGGGTTCCGACGTCGACGCAGCGCTGCATTACCTCGCGCGCATGCTGGAGGCGGGTGAGGATCCGCGCTTCATCGCCCGCCGCATCGTCATCGCCGCCTCCGAGGACGTCGGCATGGGCGACCCCACCGCCCTCCAGACAGCCATCGCGGCGCTGCACGCCGTCGCCCAGATCGGGATGCCCGAAGCGCGAATCATCCTGGCGCAGGCCGTCGTTCACAATGCCCTCGCCCCGAAGTCGAACGCCTCCTATCTCGCGATCAACGCGGCGATCGCCGACGTGCGGGCGGGCAAGGGCGGCGCGGTGCCCGCGCACCTGCGCGGCAGCGGGTATGCCGGCGCTGCCCGCCTCGGTCACGGCGACGGCTATCGCTACGCCCACGACGAGCCCGACGGCGTGGCGGAGCAGCAGTACCTCCCGGACGACTTGCAGGGCACGACCGACTACTACCGGCCCACCGACCGGGGATTCGAGGCCCGCCTGCAGGAGCGGTGGAAATGGTTGCGCTCGCGGCTCGGCCGGCCGTGATCAGACCGTAATCTGTCTTTGCACAACCTGTGAGTGCCCTGAGGCGTCTGAGGTGATGACAGCGACGCTGAAGCTCGCTGCACCCGCCATCGGGTCCAAAGGGAGAGGGAATCACCATGAACATGCAGATCGCACGCCGCGCCACCGTTGTCGCCATGGCCGCGGGCCTCGGAATCACCGCTGCCGCACCGGCTTTCGCCGAGACCACGGTGCCCGCGCCCAAGGAGTTGGCCAACGCCGCTGTGGGCCCGACCGTGCCGGTGCCCCAGGAGGCGCGTCGCGGCGAATCCGACCCGGTCGTCAAGCGTGCCCAGCAGATCATGGCCAAGTTCGGCATCCCCGCCGGCCCGGCCGACGGCATCACCGGTCAGCAGACCCGCCAGGGGCTGTGCGCCTTCCGGCGCATCTCCGGGTTGCCCGTCAACCGCTACAGCCTCAACACCGAGACCTATCGCAAGCTCGTCGAATACGACAACAAATACTCCCGGCTCAACCAGATCGGGGTCTCCTCCTTCCAGGGCAAGTCGACCTTCGTGCACGTTCAGCAGGCGTGCCAGACGATGTTCTACGTCAAGGACAAGAAGGTCCAGCGAGTCCTGCCCGTCTCGACGGGGGTCCGGGGCCACGAGACCCCCTTCGGTTACTACACGCTGGCCAACACCACGCGCGGCTGGTACTGCTCCACGCTCTACCCCGAGTCGTGCCGCAAGCAGACCACCGGCGAGTTCGCCTATATCTCCAACTTCGGGAACATGTACAACCCACGCCAGGTCGTCGGGGCCATCTTCGTCCACGGCTCCACGTCGGTGCCGACCTATCCCGCCTCGCACGGCTGCATCCGGGTCACCGTCAACGACTCCGACTGGCTCTACCACAACGTCGACCGCATGCCGATCTTCATCACCGGCAAGTACTGACCCGTAAGGCCAGGAGTTCGCTGGCGCTCGCGCTGGTTTTCCGTTCCGGTGAACCAAGCTCGCTGTGCTCGACGGTTCCCCGGTCCGCTCGCGCGGAATTCTGGCCTCGCCTCCCGCTGCCAGTCCCCGGAAGGCTAGGAACTCGCTTCGCTCGACGGTTCGGCGACTACGCCGGCGTCAGGCGGGTGATGATGTCGGCGGCCGGCGCCGGACGCGCGTGGTGCCAGCCGGTGCCGGCCCAGAGGTGGACGTGGGCGGGGTTTCGCGCGGCTGCCGCGGCGGCGCGAATGGGGCGGGTGAGCTGGTGCACTGCCGGGTATGCCGCGGGCGCACCGGTGTCGTAACGCTCCACGAAGTCGTTGCGCAGGCCGCGGGCCGGGCGACCGGTGAAGGCGCGCGTCACCGCTGTCTCCGTGAACTGCGGGTCGGTCAGCGCCGCCCGATGGGTCGCCGAGGTGCCGGCCTCGTCTGCCAGGAGCAGGGCCGTACCTACTTGTGCCGCAACGGCTCCCGCTTTCAGCACCGCCTCGACGGCCGCGGTGTCCATGAGCCCACCGGCCGCGATCACCGGCACCGACACCGCGGCCCGGACCGCCGCGATCAGCTCGAGCAACGGCACGTCCTCGGGTTCGTCGGCGATGCGCCGGGTGGCCCGGTGACCACCGGCCTCGGGACCCTGCACGCACATCGCATCCACCCCCAGCGCCGCAGCGGCCCGGGCGTCCGCCACCGACGCCACCGTCGCGAGGAGGGTGCAGTCTCGCGCGTGCAGGCGCTCGACGGTCTCGGCATCGGGCAGCCCGAACGTGAAGGAGACCGCCGCGGGTGGACGCTCGCAGAGCAGGTCGACCTTCTCGGCCCAGTGGTCGTCGTCGGCTGCGGCGGCAACAGCTACGGGCGGGAGCTCGACGGCATACTGCTGCGCCAGCTGAGCCAGGCTCTCGCGATACGCCTGCGCCGAAGCCAGATCCGGTTCCGTGTCCGGCGGGCAGAAGAGATTGACCCCGAACGGGCCGCGGGTCGCGGCCATCGCGTCCGCCAGCGCGGCGGGCGTCAGGTAACCCGCGGCCAGCATCCCGAACCCACCGGCCGCGCCCACCGCCTCCACCAAGGTGGGCGTCGACGGTCCGCCCGCCATCGGTGCGCCGATGATGGGCCGGGCCACGGTCGCGAGGTCGATCATCGCTCCAGATTAGGGATCGGCCGCTCTGGTCGGGAAGCACGATGCGGCCCTCTGGCGACACCGAAGCTCGCGAGGGCAGGCTGCGCGGCGGGATTAGTCTTGCCGGCATGTTCGAGAATGTCTCGCTCGGCGATATCGCCCTGCTGATCCTGGCGCTGGCCGTCTCCTTCCTCGTCTATCGGCTCGGGTCGCTCATCGGCAAGGCGGGGCGGATCCTCGACGAGACACAGGCGTCGCTGAAGGTGACGACCGACAATGTGCAGCCGACCCTGGTCAAGCTCACCGACACCGTGTCGCTGACCAACGACCAACTCGCGCGGGTCGACTCCATCACCGCCAACGTCGGGTCGATGGCCACCAACGCCAACGCGCTCACCTCCCTCTTCGCCGCGACGGTCGGGCAGCCGCTGGTCAAGGCCGCTGCCTTCTCCTATGGGGTGCGCTCGGCGTTGGCGAAGCCGGCCGGCGGGCGCCTCCCGCAACAGGACGAGTCGTGACCGGCCGGCCACTCACGCTCGGCCTCGCGGCGCTCGCGGGCGGGGCCGCCGCCTACGGCCTGTATCGCTTCGGCGGCCGTTATCGTCCGAGTGATCCCGTCGCCGGACTCGGCGACTTCGTCCGGCAGGTGCGCGGCGGCATGGCCGAGCGCGAACGCGAGCTGCGCGACGCCTTGGGCTACGAGGCGGCGGCCAATCAACCCGGGGGAGCACGCCTGAGCGACGAGCGGGCACGCGACCTGATCCGCGACCCGGCGGGATTCGACCTCTGAGCCACGGGGAGACGGCAGCCAAGTCAGCCTGCTCGCGAACCGGACTCCGGTTCGTCGACGATGCGAGGAGGTCGCGCTGCGAGGAACGCGCAGGGCGCCCTGATTGCATGAGGAGAGGAACGTGAAGGCAATTAGACTGCACTGTCCCGCACGAACCCGAGCACCTAGGTCGATCACCCATGGAAACCGCTGAGATCCGGCGCCGCTGGCTGTCCTTCTTCGAGAGCAAGGGCCACCTCGTGGTGCCGTCGGCCTCGTTGATCCTCAACGACCCCAACCTGCTCTTCGTCAACGCCGGCATGGTGCCCTTCAAGCCCTACTTCCTCGGCCAGGAGACCCCGCCCGGGCCGCGCGCGACCAGCGTGCAGAAGTGCGTGCGCACCCAGGACATCGAGGAGGTCGGCAAGACCTCCCGGCACGGCACCTTCTTCCAGATGAACGGCAACTTCTCCTTCGGCGATTACTTCAAGGAGGGAGCGATCGCCTATGCGTGGGAGCTGTGCACCTCCTCGGTCGAGTCGGGCGGTTTCGGCCTGGACGGGGAGAAGCTGTGGGCGACCGTCTACCAGGACGACGACGAGGCGATCGACCTCTGGCTCGGCCTGACCGGCATACCGGCGGAGCGGATCGTGCGCCGCGGCAAGGCGGACAACTACTGGCACATGGGCGTGCCCGGCCCCGGCGGCCCGTGCAGCGAGATCTACTACGACCGCGGCCCCGCCTATGGCCCCGAGGGCGGCCCGGCGGTCGACGAGGACCGGTTCATGGAGTTCTGGAACCTCGTCTTCATGCAGTACGAGCTGTCGGCGGTGCGCTCCAAGGAGGACTTCGACGTCGCCGCGGAATTGCCCAACAAGAACATCGACACCGGGATGGGCCTGGAGCGCATCGCGTCGATCCTGCAGGGCGTCGACAATATGTACGAGATCGACGAGGTCAAGCCCGTCCTCGTGCGCGCAGCGGAGATGACCGGAAAACGGTATGGCGTCCACTCCGGCCACTCGGCCGGCGAGAGCCACCCCGACGATGTGCGGCTGCGCGTGGTCGCCGACCACGTCCGCTCCGCGCTGATGCTCATCGGCGACGGCGTTACCCCCGGCAACGAGGGCCGCGGCTATGTGCTGCGCCGGATGCTCCGCCGCGCCGTGCGCTCGATGCGCCTGCTGGGGTATAACGAGCCCTGCCTCCCCGAGTTGCTGCCGATCTCGATGGACAAGATGAAGGCGTCCTATCCCGAGTTGGAGAGCGGGTTCGGCCGGATCTCGCAGATCGCGTATGCCGAGGAGGAGGCTTTCCGGCGCACGCTCGCGGCGGGCACGACGATCCTGGACGTCGCCGTGGAGAAGACGAAATCCGCTGGGGGCGCGGTGCTTTCGGGCGATCAGGCGTTCGCGCTGCACGACACCTACGGCTTCCCCATCGACCTGACTCTGGAGATGGCGGCCGAGCAGGGGCTGCAGGTCGACCGCGACGGGTTCACCCGCCTGATGGGCGAGCAGCGGCAGCGGGCCAAGGCCGACGCGAAGGCGAAGAAGTCCGGGCACGGCGACACGACGGCATACCGCTCGGTCGCGGACGCGCTCGGGCACGAGGTGGAGTTCACCGGCTACCAGGACGTGACGGGCGAAGCGACCGTCGCGGGCCTGCTCATCGACGGCGTCAGCGCGGCGTCGGCCACCAGCGGCCAGGAGGTCGAGATCGTCCTGGACCGCACGCCCTTCTATGCCGAGGGCGGTGGGCAACTCGCGGACGGTGGGCTGCTGCGCCTGGCGAATGGTGCGCTCGTGGAGGTCGACGACGTCCAGAAGCCCATCACCGGGTTGATCGTCCACCGCGGCCGGGTCGTCGACGGCGAGGTCGGCACGGGCGAGCAGGCGTTCGCCGAAGTCGACATCGCGCGCCGCCGGTCCATCTCGCGCGCCCACACGGCGACGCACATGGTGCACAAGGCGATCCGGGAAGCGTTGGGGGACACCGCGACCCAGGCCGGTTCGGAGAACTCACCGGGCCGCTTCCGCTTCGATTTCAACGCCTCGAGCGCGGTGCCGGCCTCGGTGCTGCGCGACGTCGAGGCGCGGGTCAACCAGGTGCTGCTCGACGACCTCGCGGTCCGGGCGGACGTGATGACGCAGGCGCAGGCGCGCGAGTCCGGGGCGATGGCGCTCTTCGGGGAGAAGTACGGCGACGCCGTGCGCGTCATCTCGGTCGGCGACTGGGCGCGCGAGCTGTGCGGCGGCACGCACGCGGAGCGCACCTCGCAGCTGGGTCTGGTGACGCTGCTCGGCGAGTCGTCCATCGGCTCGGGGGTACGCCGCGTCGAGGCCCTCGTGGGCACCGACGCCTATTCCTTCCTCGCCCGCGAGCGCGCCATCGTCGGTCAGCTCACCGAGCTGATGAAGGGCCGGCCGGAGGAGTTGCCCGAGCGCGTGCACGGCCTCATGGGCAAGCTCAAGGACGCGGAACGCGAACTGGACAAGCTGCGCAAGGAGTCGCTCGCGGCCGCGGGCGCCGGCCTGACGGCGTCGGCGCGCGATGTCGGCGGGGTGACCTTCCTCGGTCACGACGCCGGCTCCGACGCGGCGGCGGATGACGTGCGCACGATGGCGCTGGACCTGCGGGGCCGGTTGGGCAACGACCGGCCGGCCGTCGTCGCGGTCA
>NZ_HG764815.1:1310332-1320497 GCF_001050535.1 Nostocoides australiense Ben110
CCACCGCCGGAACCGCCTCCGCCGCCCCGACCGCCGAGCTCGCTGCCGCCGGATCGTATATCGTGCTCGCGCGCGAGGGCGCCGACGCCCAGGCCATCGCCGACCGCCTCGCAGCCGGCGGCGCGCGGATCACCAATGTCAACACCGATATCGGGCTGATCAGCCTCGACACGACCAGCAGCACGTTCGTCGACGACACGAGCCGGATGGACGGAGTCCAGGGCGTAGCCCGAGACCGGGCCATCGGCCGCTCCCCCGGCGCCGCACCCCGGCCGTCGGACGTCGAGAAGGAGAACCGCGTCACCCCCGCCGCCGAACGGGGCACCAGCGATTCCGACCGCGCCGACGCGAAGTACAGCGGCGACCCGCTGGACCGCTGGCTATGGGGCATGGACATGATCAAGGCAGGCGCAGCGCACCAGAAGACGCTGGGCGACAAACGGGTTCGTGTCGGGATCCTCGACACCGGCGTCGACGGCCGCCACCCCGACCTGGCCGCCAATTTCGACCGGCGCCTCTCTCGCAACTTCACCACGGACATGACCGATGTCGACGGAGAGTGCGAGTACACCTCGTGCAAGGACCCCAACAACGTCGATGACAACGGCCACGGCACGCATGTCGCCGGCACCATCGCCGCGGCGATGAACGGCATGGGCCTGAGCGGCGTCGCGCCCAAGGCGACGATCGTCAACATCCGCGGCGGGCAGGACAGCGGCTACTTCTTCCTCGGCCCGGTATCCAACGCGTTGACGTATGCCGCGAACACCGGACTCGACGTCGTCAATATGTCGTTCTACGTCGACCCGTGGCTCTACAACTGCACCGGCGGTGCTCCGGAGGACACGCCTGCGCAGGCGCGGGAGCAGGAGACGGTCATCGCGACGATGAACCGGGCGCTGAAGTACGCGACCAGCAAGAACGTCACGCTGGTGGCGGCCCTGGGCAACCAGCACGACGACCTGGCCAAACCACGCCAGGACGTCTCGAGCCCCGACTACGGCGCCGAGCCGCACCGGCGCACCATCTTCAACAGCCGCTGCGTCACCTTGCCGACCGAGGGCCCGAACGTGCTGGGCATCTCCTCGCTCGGCCCATCGGGCACGAAGTCCGACTTCTCCAACTACACGACCGAGGTCTACTCGACCGAGATCGAGTTCTCGGCTCCGGGCGGCTGGTACCGCGACGGCTTCGGCACCGCGACCTACCGCACCAACGAGAACATGATCCTCTCCTCGGCCCCGAGGCGGGTGCTGCAGGCCGAGGGCGCGGTGGACCCGAAGGGGAATATCACCCCGCTCGGCAAGGAACTCGGCGTCAAGAAGGCCTGCACGGCCAATCCGGCCCCGGGCGCTGACCGGTGTGGTTTCTACCAGTACCTCCAGGGCACGTCGATGGCGGCCCCGCACGCCACCGGTGTCGCCGCCCTGGCCGTCAGCGCGCACGGCCACAAGTCGGCGGACGGGCTGACGATGAAGCCCGGCGCGGTCCGCTGGCTGATGGCGCAGACCGCCACCGACCACGCCTGCCCGGCCGGCGGCGTCCAGGAGTACTTCAACGAGGACCGCGACGAGACCTACACCGCCATCTGCCGCGGTACCACCGACCGCAACGGCTTCAACGGTTTCGGCATCGTGAACGCGAACGGGGTCGTGCGGTAGTCGCGTCCGCAGCTGAACTTTTCCGCCCAGTGCCACTTCATTGCGGTTCGCATCGCAACATTTCCGCTGCGAACCGATAGGAACCGGCACTGGGCGGAAAAGTGCCGGCCCTGGCCACCACGCCTCGTGGCGGGATGGTGCACTGGGGACATGCGTCTCTTCGTGGCCATCATCCCGCCTGTTGAGGTGGTCGAGAACCTGACCGACTTCCTGCGGCCGCGCCGAGACGCCGGTGCCGAGTTGCGGTGGACCGATCCGGAGCACCTGCACCTGACGCTCGCCTTCCTCCCCGAGGTCGGGGAGGCCGGGCTGGACCGGTTGACCGAGGCGCTGACGGAGCGCTGCGCGGCCCTCCCGGCGGCAGCGATGCGGCTGAGCGGCGGCAACGCCTTCCCCAATCCGTATGCCGCCCGCGTCCTGTTCGCCGCCGCCGAGCCCGAGCCGTGGCTCGGCAACGTGGCGCGGGCCGCGCGCAACGCCGCCGGTCTCGCGGGTGTGGTCGTCGACGGCGGCCGGTTCCACCCGCATGTCACCGTCGCCCGCCTGCGCCGTCCGACGGAGGCGACGCGTTGGATCCGCATCCTGCAGGGGTATGAGTCGCCCGGCTGGGTCGCCGAGTCCGCCTGCCTGGTCCAGTCGCGCCTGGGCCAGGGTCGGCAGGGCCGTCCGCTGTATGACGTGCTGGCCGAGTTCCCCTTCGCGCCGGCCTCTTGACCGTCCGCGTCGTACCCATTGACATGTCGGCCGGGTCCTATTGACATCTCGCCGGGGTCGAATCGACATCTCGACGGGGGGAGCTCGGCAGCCGCCGCCCGCGCCGCCTGCTGCCGCGGCGCCCCGCATCTGCTGGATCGTGCGCATAACTTCCTTTGCGGCCCAATCAGATTCGGCGATCTCGTGCGCGCGCCGTTTGGCGGCCTTCTTGTCGGTCTCGGGTGAGAGCACCTTGGAGAGCAGGTCGCCCGCCACCAGCAAGGCGATCAAGGTGGCGGTGCGCGGATCGGGCACCTCGTCGGTCAAGAGGGCCGCGTTGAGCCGAGCCCGGACGTCGCGCTCGGGGCCCGGATCGACTTCGACATGCGTCGTGCATCTGAAGATGTCGAGCGCCTTGTCGTGGCCTTCGCCGAGAATTCCACGGGCGACCAGCCGGGCATACAGCTCCTTGCGCCACCGCCTGGTGCGTCCGACCATGCCCCAGTGGGTCAATATGTCCCTTGGCTTCTTGCCCGCTCGTGCGCTGATGTCGATGAGCGCCTCGTCGAGGATGCGGTCCTCGGTCGTCCGCTCCAACAGCACTGGACTCGGTCACGTTCGCGCCACCCGAGCTCGTGCGGCGTGAGTGTGATCCGTTCGCGCAGAGTGAGTTCGGCGAATAGCGACCCGCCAATGACGACATCGAGATGCTGCGACAGCGCCGGCGCCCGACCCGTCGTGTCGTCGGTGACGAGCAAGAGCACTTCCTCCCCGAGCAGCATGCATCTCAGGGTATGCCGCGGTCACGGCCCGGGATGCGGGAGGCCCAGCTCGTGACGGGCGACAGCTTCGATCCGCGCCGGTCGGGCAGAATCGCCCCATGACCGACCATGTCGCCGTTGCCGCCACCGGACCCGCTGCTGTCGATGCGGGCCTGACCGCGGTGCGGGCCGGCGGTAATGCGGTGGACGCGGCCATCGCCGCTATGTGCGTTGCCATGACCACCGAGCCGGGCGTCGTCAGCCCGATGGGCGGGGCGTTCGTGACGATCTGGCCCGCCGGCGGCGAGCCGGAGACCATCGACGGCAACGTGGAGATGCCCGGCCGGGGCCTCGACCCAGCCCGGTTCGGCCAGGGGCTGCGTGAGTTCCACCTGAACTACGGGGGCGGCATCACCGTCTTCGGTGGATATGGTTCGGTCGCGATCCCTGGCGCCTTGTCGGCCCTGCAACTCGCCCATGACCGGCACGGGTCCGGCGCCTGGGCTCAGGCCATCGCACCCGCGGAAAAGGCTGCGCGAGAAGGTTTTCGACTCGGCTCGGCGGCAGCCAGCTATCTCGCTCTGACGGTCGACAATCTCTTCGGCTGGGACGCCGATACGCACCAGGCGCTCACCCGGGAGGACGGGAGTGCGCTCGAGCCCGGCGACCTGCTCATCGACACCGACATGGCCGACAGCTGGGCCCGGATCGCCGAGCATGGAGCCGCGGACGTCTATACCGGCGAGATCGGCCGCAGGATCGCGGCGGCGTGCACCGCAGAGGGTGGGCTGATCACGGCAGCCGACCTCGCGGCATACCGGCCGGTGGTGCGCGAACCGCTGCGTCAGCGCCTGGGCGCCTGGGACATCGCGACCAACCCGCCCCCGAGCGTCGGCGGCCCCATGCTCGCCGTCATGCTGAGCGAAATGGCGCGCCGCGGCAGCCTCTCGTGGGTGGACACGATCGAGGTGCAAAGGCACGTCCTGACCTATCGCAGCGAGGTCCACGACTTCTCCGCCGACCTCGAGGAGGACGGCTACAACATGCTCGAGGAGGTCAGGCGCGCAGGGGTGGCCGGCCTGACGACGTCGCAATCGACGGCGCACGTGTCCGCCGTCGACAGCGACGGGCTCGGCTGCGCCATCACGGCGTCGAGCGGATACTCCTCTGGCGCAACGGTTCCTGGCACGGGACTGCTCCTCAACAACTGTCTCGGCGAGCCCGAACTCAACCGGCTCGGGCTGCATGTCCTCGCCCCCGGCACCCGGCTTGCGTCCAATATGGCGCCGTCGGTCGCCCACCACGACAGCGGCGACGTCCTCGCAATCGGCAGTCCGGGTGCCGACCGGATCACGACGGCTCTCATGCAGGTCCTGGCCCGCCACTGCTTGATCGGTATGCCGCTCGGCGAGGCCATCGCTGCCCCGCGGGCCCACGTGCGGGTGGTCCGCGGCGAGCCGACGCGGGTGGAGTTCGAGAGGGACGACGACATCCGGGCGGCCATCGCCGCGTGTGGACTGCCGGCGAACGAGCATGAGCCGCACGCGATGTTCTTCGGCGGTGTGGGCGGGGCGGCGCGCAGCGCGACCGGTGTCCTCTTCGCCGCCGGGGATCCCCGTCGCGAAGCGGCTACCGGCGTGGCCTGACGTGCTGCCGCCCAGGGTCCGGCGCGGGGGAATTGCCGGGCGCCGGGCGGCATACTGCTCGTCGTCCACGACGATGTCAGCGATCCGAAAACCTGGGCCGGCCCACGGCTTCGACCCCCTGGACTGGGCCTGGTGCGGGCGGAGATGCGCTCACCGACCTCCTGCGCCGGACAGTTGGGCCAACATGGCGCTGTCCCGCCAGAGCGCATCCGCCAGATCCGCGCGGCGCGCAAGGACTGAGGGGTCGCCCCAGGGCAGGTTGCCTGCGGCGCAGGGCGGTGTCTCGCCCACGTCCTTCCGCGCGGCCGGCTGAGCCACACGCGTGCGCGAACCGGTGGCTCAGCACCCGTCCGCCGCGGTTGTCCGCGAGCGCCCCCTGTCCGTGCAGACCTGGACGATCGCCGTTCTCACCTCCGTTGGCCGGCCGGCGTGTGGGATCAGCGGCCGGCCCCGAGCACCATCCAGCGATCGGAGCGCACGCGCCAGCCGAGGAACACCGCGCGCACCAGCATGAAGCCGGTGAACGCGACCCACAGCCACGTGATCGCGAGGGGTGGATCGGTGGGGGCGAAGGCGCGGACGGCCAGCACCATCGGAAGGTATGCCACCAGCACCAGGCACATCGACATCGACAGCCAGCGGGCGTCCCCGGCCCCGATGAGGACCCCGTCGATGACGAAGACAAAGCCCGAAAGCACCTGTCCCACAGCGACAACGACCAGCCCGGCCGCGACGGCCGCGCGCACCCCTGGGTCGTCTGTGAAGAGCGCGGGCAGCACCCGGTGCAATGCCAGCACCACCACACCGACAGCCAGCCCGCTCCAGATACCCCATCGGATCATCAGCGAGGTCAGCTCCCGCGCCGAGCGCGCGTCGCCCGCACCGAGGGCCCTGCCGGTGAGCGCCTGCGCCGCGATGGCGATGGCGTCGAGCGCGAAGACGAGGAAGGACCATATGGTCGCCGTCACCTGATGGGCGGCAAGCGGCACCACGCCGAGGCCCGCGGCCACCCAGGTGGTCAGCAGGAGGATGGCGCGTAGCGCCAGGGTGCGCACGAGCAGCGGTATGCCGTCGATCGCGGCCGCGAGCACCCTCCCCGGGTGGGGGCGTAGGGGAGCGTCGTCCGCGCGGGCATGCCGCAGCAGCACGAGGACGAGGGCACTCGCCATACCGGCCTGGACGAGGAGTGTGCCGATCGCCGAACCCGCTATGCCCCAACGGAATCCGTAGACGAAGAGCACGTTGAGGACCACATTGACCACGGCCCCGACAACATTGACCACCAGCGGCGTGCGCGTGTCCAGCAGTCCGCGCAGCACCCCGGTGACGGCCATGACGACGAGCATCGGCGGGATGCCGAAGGCGGCGATCCGCAAGTAGCCGACGGCGTTGGTGAGCGCCGCCCCCTCGCCCCCGAGCCACCGGCATACCGGCCGCGCCGCAAGCGCGAGAGGCGCCGCGACGACCAGTCCCAACCCCACGGCGAGCCAGGTGCCGTCGACGCCGGCGGCGATCGCCGCCCGCACGTTGCCGGCACCCAACTGCCGGGCGACGACCGCGGTTGTGCCGTAGGCGAGGAAGACGAAGACACCGACCGCCGTCAGGAGCGCCGAACTTGCCAGCCCCAGTCCCGCCAGCGGCGCCGTCCCGAGGTGACCCACGATCGCCGTGTCCGCGAGCAGGAAGAGCGGCTCCGCGATCAGTGCGAGGAACGCCGGGATCGCCAGCTGCAGCACCTGCCGGCTCGGCGACACATCGGACTCCACGGCGCCAGTGTGCCCAGATCGAGATGACTGTGTCGGGGGTGCCCACGCCCGCGGCAGGTCTGGTGGTCGGGTGGTCTGCGGGTCGGCACGACATGAGGTGCCGACACGGTATGGCCGTCCCGTCCCCATCGTGACGTCGCTGCGGTGGACACGGGTGTCCTGCCCACCAAAGCACCTCGAGTCGCTTCGCGGTACATCCCTAGGGAAGGGATTCCGACCACGTCCGCCGATTCGACAGCGAACGGCGACCGATCGTGGATTCGTTGGCCCACAACGAGTCTCGTTGCCGAGCGCGCGCGGTAGCGTGCACACAACCTGACGCGCGGCCGTGCGAGGGTCGCCCGATGAAAGGACTGTCATGTCGGATCGAGAAACCATCGCCGAGGTCATGAAGGCCACGCGGATCGCCATTTTGACCTATGAGGACGAGCAGGGACGCTTGGTGAGCACGCCCATGGGCACACAGGACTTCGACGACCCGGCGACGGTGTGGTTCATCACCGAGGCCGACAGCGACAAGGTCGCGGCCATCTCCCGGCAGCCGCGCGTCAATGTGTCGTATGCCAGCGACAAGGGCTGGGTCTCGCTCTCCGGGACTGCGAGCCTCAACCAGGATCGCGCAAAGCTGGAGGAGTTGTGGGACCCCTCGGCCTCGGCGTTCATGCAGGGCGGTCCGGACGATCCCAATAGCGCGTTGCTCGAGGTTAGCGGCGACACCGCTCAGCTTTGGGAGTCCCCGGGCAAGCTGGGAATGCTCGTGCAGGTGGCCAAGGGCGCGCTGGGCAAGGAAGACCCGGCCAAGGACTCAGATGCACCGGTGGTCGACCTCTAGACCGCTCCGCCATCCGGACGACGATCGTCGCCGGGATCGGGACAACAGAGAGAACCATGAATCCAGCCTTCAGCCGCTACGTCGGGAAGCTGACGCCCCGGACGCCGGAGTCCGGCGGAGGGGACCGCGAACGTATCCCTGCCCAGCGGGGTGCCTACGTCCGTCTCGAGACGGGTGACCAGCTCACGCTCATCGACCCCGTCGGCGAGCAGGTCTCCGACCTCTACCTGGTGGACGTCGAGGACGTCGAGGATCACTTCTCGGCCGGTCGCACGACCGACTACGGCAACACGATCTATCCCAGCACCGGCACCATCCTCTACAGCTCCACGAGCCGGCGATTGGCGGCTGTCACGCGCGACACGGTCGGAGTCCACGATATGACGCTGACGCCGTGCAGTCAGGACACCTTCGACATCCTCTACCCGCACCTGGGCGGCGCAGCCCACCCCTCGTGTCACGCGAATCTGGTTGCCGCGCTGGCGCCTGTCGGCGTCGACGCGCGCCACATCGGCACCACGCTCAACGTCTTCATGAACGTGTGGACCGACCCCGAGGGCGAGTTGCACATCGACCCGCCGCCCACGGTCGCGGGCGACCTGTTCACCATCAGGGCATTGCGACCGATCCACGTGGGGATCACCGCCTGCTCGGCCGAGGGCTCGAACAACGGACATTGCACCCCGATCGATTACCTCATCGAGCGCTCGGATGCGCCGGCGCCCCGGCCAGCCGGTTGACGATGGCCTCGAACACGGTGGGCAGGGCGACGGCTGCAGGCACGATGCCGGACCGCACCGGACCCCAGCGAGA
The DNA here is from genome assembly GCF_001050535.1 of Nostocoides australiense Ben110. Taxonomy (GTDB): domain Bacteria; phylum Actinomycetota; class Actinomycetes; order Actinomycetales; family Dermatophilaceae; genus Nostocoides_A; species Nostocoides_A australiense. The sequence continues at coordinate 1,318,505 of NZ_HG764815.1, forward strand.
GGCCAGGAGCACCCCGCCGGTCAGTGCGGTGGGCTCGCGGACGGTGCGGCGCCACGCCGTCTCGTAGCCCTGCACCCGTCCGGAAACGAGCGAGTCGATCGCCAAGCGCGCCTGGGCGAACCCGAGCGACAATCCTTCCCCGGTCAAGGCGTCGACATAACCGGCGGCGTCCCCGACGAGTAGCACGCGGCCGCCGACGACCCGCCGGGCGGACCGCTGCCGGAAAGGCCCGGCGCCCAGCACCCGGTCCTGCACGCTGCCTCGATCCACCCGTGCCAGCACACTCGGAAATTCCGGCAGTTTGGCACTCAGCGGGGCTCGGGCCTCGGACAGCACGGCCAGACCCACCACATCCTCGGACACGGGGGTGACATAGAGCTCGCAGTCGCGCGCCCAATGGACCTCGACGTCGGTGGGCACTTCGGACGTCCTCGCGTGCGTGACCAGTCCGAAACGCTTGTGCCGCAATCCAACCGGCCGGTCCACCCCCAGGCCACGACGGGTCGGTGAGTGCAGTCCGTCCGCCGCGACCACATAGCGGGACCGCAGCAGCTCCCCGGTTCGCCCCAGGCTCACCTCAACCCGGCCTTCGTGAATCGCCACCCCCGACGAGGCGGCGGCCAGGGTCTCGACACCGGCCCCCCGAGCCGCCTCGGTGAGGGCCAGGTGCAACGCCGTGCGCCGCACCCCGAGCCCCGGACCCGAACGCATCGGTGCCCGCACCGAGCGGCGCTCGTCGGCATAGACGATGCCGTGGATCGGCATACCGGGTGGTCGCACGCCGATGGCGTCGAGTTCCCGAACGCCGTGCGGCATGATGCCCTCGCCGCACGCCTTGTCGATCGGGGCGCCCCGCGGCTCGAGCACGGTGACGGACAAGCCGCGACGGGCCGCGTGGATCGCCGCGACCAGTCCCACCGGCCCGCCGCCGATGACGATGACGTCCTTCACCGCCGTGGCGTCATTGACCGCGGGCGGCCGGCCGGGCGCCGGGCGACGACGGCGCCTGCTGCAGGGCAGCGTTCTCGACCCGCAGGCGCGTGCGCAACAGGACCGCGTTGAGGAGCGTGAATCCGACGGCCGTCCACCACGCGCCATGGATGAGCGGCAGCGCCACTCCCTCGAGCACGACGGCCACGTAATTGGGGTGGGCGAACCAACGGTACGGGCCGGAGTCGACGAGGGGCAGTCCCGGCACCACGACGACGCGGGTGTTCCAACGATGCCCCAAGGTGCGGATGCACCACCACCGCAGTGCCTGTGCCGACACCGCGCCCGCCAACGCGACCCCCCACCACGCCGGCGCGGGGGGCCGCATGATCCAGACCTCGGCGAGCATTGCCGCCAAGAAGCCGGTATGCAGCAGCACCATGGCCGGGTAGTGACCGGCGCCGTATTCCTGGCCGCCGCGCTCGCGGGCCCAGGCCAGGTTGCGGTTGGACACCACGAGTTCGGCCAGGCGCTCAAGACCGACCAGGGCCACGATCACCGTGAAGAGGACCGGGGTCACCTGGCCTCCAGGAGCACGCACTCGAGGCAGAAGCCCGGACCCATCGCCAGCAGCACGCCGCGGCTGCCCGCCGCAGGCGGCCGCTCCCGCAGGGTGTCGGCGAGCACGTGCAGGACCGACGCCGACGACAGATTCCCCACGCGCTCCAGTGAGTTCCACGTCAGGCGCAGCGCCTCGCGGTCGACGTCGAGCGAGCTTTGGAGAGCCTCCAGCACCTTCGGGCCGCCCGGGTGGGCCACCCAGAACGCGACGTCGCCACGCACCATCTCGTGGCCGGCGAGGAACTCGTCGACGTCGGCTCGGACGTTGGCCTCCACCAGATCGGGCACGTCGGCGCCCAGCACGATGCGCAGACCCGTCTCCCGCACGTCCCAGCCCATCAGGCGGGCGCTGTCGGGATAGAGGCGGCTGCGGGTGCCGAGGACGGCCAATGAGGGCGTCGGCCGGCCGGTCGTCTCCGCCGCCCCGGCCGCGCCGACCGTC
>NZ_HG764815.1:1320597-1329150 GCF_001050535.1 Nostocoides australiense Ben110
CGGCAGCGGCCACCTGCCCCTCATCGGTCACGTCGGCCGCGACGAACCGGGCCCGCTCCCCCAACTCGCCTGCCAGGTCGGCACCGGCCGACGCCGGCAGGTCGACGATCACCACGGCGGCGCCCTCGGCATACAGCCGGCGGACCGTGGCCGCACCCAGCCCGGACGCACCCCCCGTCACGAGCGCAGAACGACCGGCCAACTCCATGGGGACTCCTTCGTCGGGTGTGCGGGACCTCCTCGAAGGGTATCCAGTGGCACCGGCACGATCGCGGCCGGCTGGTCAGTCCTCGATGCGGAAGCCGAGCTTGAGGGTCACCTGGACGTGGCCGACGCCGCCGTCGACGACATGGCCGCGGATGCTGCCGACCTCGAACCAGTCGAGGTGGCGCACCGTCTCGCTGGCCTTGGCGATGGCACTCTTGATGGCGGCGTCGATGGACTCGTCGGAGGTGCCGACGACCTCGGAGATGCCGTAGGTGTGTCCGGACATGGTTTCGCTGCCTCCTTCGCGGCGTCACACGGTATGACGCGTGTGGGCCAGTCTGCTCCCGTCGGTCGGTCCCGGGCTAGGGAAGGCGGCGGGTCAGGCCTTGCGGCCCCACCAGCGGGCCCGGACGTACTGAACACCCCAGGGCAGCGCGCTCCACATGATCTCGCTGCGCACCGGAGCGGGTAGCACCCGGGCGAGGACCTGCAGGGGCGCCTGCCCCGTGGCCCACAGCTCCTGGGCCAGAACCAGATCGCACCGGATGAGCGCCGCGGCATCGCCGGAGGCGATGGCGTCGAGGACGTGCGCGTCGAATGCGGCGGCGCGCTCGTCGAAATGGCCGGGCGCGGCCTCGGTGCGCTTGGCGCTCAGGTCGGCCGGCACGAGCACGAGGGCGCCCGTGGCCGTGCGGCCCTCGAGCACCCGTTCCGCGGCCCCGTCGAGTTCACCGGGGTCGGCGTCGATCGGGACGGAGATCTCCCGGACCGGCCCCTCCCAGCCGGCCCCGGCAAGCAACAGGCGCGCCACGCGCGCCCCGACGGACCCCTTGGTGTGTTCCGCGAGCGGGTCATGCCCGGCCACGACGACGACGGCCGAGGGCTTCCAGTCCGCAATCGCCTCGACGAGCGCAGCCACCGAGCGCTCGCGAATCTCACCGCCGGCGTCGGCCTGCCCGGCATACTCCGGCAGTTGCATCGGCAGGCCGGGCACGACGAGAGCACCCCGGATCGCCCCGAGATCCTGCTCAGCCGACGGACTCATTGCAGACCCCTGACCGTGCGCGCCGGCCGACGGTGGCCGGCGATGCTGGAGACCATGTCGAGCACCTGCCGGGTCTCGGCCACCTCATGGGCCCGAAAGACGTTGGCGCCCAGCCAGGCCGAGACCGCTGTCGTCGCGAGTGTGCCGGTGAGTCGCTCGCCGACCGGCTTGTCCAGCGTCTCGCCGACGAAGTCCTTGTTGGACAAGGACACCAGCACCGGCCAGCCGGTGGCGACCAGTTCACCGAGCCGCCGGGTCGCCTCCAGCGAGTGGTAGGTGTTCTTGCCGAAGTCGTGCGCCGGGTCGATGAGGATCCGGTCGCGTGCGACCCCGAGGGCAGCCGCTCGCTCGGCCTGCTCCACCAGCGACTCGCGGATGTCGTCGACCACGTCGTCGTACTCGATGCGAAACGGCCGGGTCCGCGGCGGCACCCCGCCGGTGTGTGTGCACACGAGCGCCGCCCCGAATTCCGCTGCGACAGCGGGCAGTTCGGGGTCCGCGCCGCCCCAGGCGTCATTGAGCAGGTCGGCGCCGGCCTCGCACACCGCGCGACCCACCTCGGCACGCCAGGTGTCGACCGAGATGATCAGATCGGGGAACGTGCCACGCACCCACGCGACGAAGTCGACGACCCGGCGCTTCTCCTCCTCGGCGTCGATCTCGACCCCGGGCGCGGCCTTGATGCCGCCGATGTCCACGATGTCGGCGCCCTGGTCGACGACCAGCCGGACGCGGTCCTTGGCCGCGGCGTCGTCCCACGTCGCACCCTTGTCATAGAACGAGTCCGGGGTGCGATTGACGATCGCCATCACCAGGCGGGCATCGCTGTCGAACACGGTCCGCCCCAAGCGGAAGGTCATTGCCGCAAATCCTCGCCCGTCTCGTTCCGGTAACCCTCCACCGACCATGCCGGTGGTCGCTCACCAATATTGGGATGACGTTCGTGGCGCACGAATCCCGTTGGCGTGCGGTCATATTGAACCAGCGTCACATGATCGTCGCGGCGCCCGGGTGAGCGCCAGCCGAGCCGCACCTCCGCGGCGGCCAGCACCTGCACGGCCATCGGGCCGAGCGTGTCGTGGCGATGGTGACGATGCGTGCGCCGCCCGAGATCGACTTGCGCAATCGCGTCGGCGCCGTGCCGCTCGGCCACGTCCACGACCGCCGCGATCTCGACGCCGTAGCCCATCGGCACTGACAGCCGTTCGAAGGTGGAGCGGCGGATCGCCCACTCGCCGGAGAGGGGCTGGACAAGATCGGAGAGGTAGGGCCAGTGCAGCGCGATGAGGGGGCGCGCCACCAGCTCCGTCACGCGGCCGCCCGCCTCGGCCTGCCGTCCACCGTCGTCCACCATGGGCCGGTCGTAGACCGCCTTGACCAGCCGCACCTGCGGGTCGGTGAGCAGCGGGCCCAACAGCCCGGGCACGAAATGGGGTCCCCAGTCGAGCAGGTCGGCGTCGAGGAAGACGAGCAGGTCGCCGGTGACGACGTGCAGGGCCTTCCACAGTGCCTCGCCCTTGCCCTGTGCCGCACCGACATCGGGCCTGACCTCCGCAGCCGCGAACACGAGGGCCCCCGCAGAGCGCGCGCGCTCCGCCGTGGCGTCCTTGGAGTCGCTGTCGATGACGATCACCTCGTCGACTAGCGGATGACGCTCGACCCATTCCTCCCGGACTCGCGCGACGACATCACCCACCGAGTCCTGCTCGTCCCGAGCCGGGATGACGACGCTGACCCGCTGGCCGGCCTTGGCACCGAGCAGTTGGGCCTCGCTCCACTCGCCGTGCTGGTGCACCGGCCTCACAGGAAGCTCGCCTCCCACGGGCGATAGGTCGCCAGCTGCTGCAACACCCGCCGCCCCATCGGCTCGAGACGACCGTCCACGACCCCCACACTCCCCCATGTTCGATAACGCGTCGCGATCATCGCCACGCGCCCGGCGAGATAATCCTCCCACTCCTGCTCGAAGTCCCACTCCTGCTGCGGCACAACGAGTTCCATCGGCCAGCCCTGGGCGCGGACCTCCCGGAAGCACGGCACGGAGACCAGCAGCACGGGCCGGAACCCCAGCGTCTCCCGTTGCAGCCCGGCAACCTCCTCGATCAGTCCCGGGATCGCCTCCACGCCGGCGCCGACGGCATTGACCAAGACCACCGGGAGCCGCTCCGGATTGGGCACGTCCGCCACCGCCACGCCGCCCTTGAGATAGATCAAAGGCACCCCGCCGGAGAAGGCGAACACCCGTGTCGCCACGTCGACCAGCGTGCGGTTGCCCTGCACCCCGCCCACGGCTCGGTTGCCCAGCGCGGACAGCCGGCCCGAGGACCGCACCGTGCGCGCCGCGCCCACCAGCCAACGCGGCTTGCCATCGCTCGTGCGACCACGCGTCATACCCGGCCCCCCTCCACATCGCCCACCGCCACGGCCAGGAGACGCTCGGCGGCCGCGCGGGCTCCGTTGCCGGGATCGGCGTGCTGCGCGGCGGCGGCCATGTCCGCGCCATACGACAGCATCGTGCGCACCGCGTCGTCCAGGCCACCCGCCTCGGGGGCGAGGGCCCAGCCGCGTTGGGCGGCATACGTCGCGCGGGCGGCCTGGTCGTCGAGGGAGGTGCCGGCGTTGGGGATCAGAATCGCCGGCACGCCGAGCCGCAGCACCTCGTGGAAGGAGTTGTATCCCGTCGCCGCGACGACGAGATCGAAGGCGGCGTAGCAGCGCGCGAGCGGGTAGGCACGCACGAGGTGGACGTCACTGGCGTGGGCCGACTCGGCGATCGCGACATCGGTCACGGCCACCGCGCACCCCGCCGCCCGCAGCGCCGCCGCCGCCGCGCCGATGTCACGCGAGGTGTCGTTGATATTGCCGGCTCCCAACGAGATCAGGCCGATGCGGCCCTCGGCCGGCAGCCCCAGGGCCGCCCGCGCCTCGGCCCGCGGGAGCAGGTCCTCCCGGTCGGTCAGGGTCACCGGGCCCACGCGGTATGCCGGTGCGGTCGCCGAGGCACCCTTGTCGGCTTCGGCCGCCATGTCACCGGGCTCGATCACCTCGTCGAACCACGCCGACTTGGCGAGTTGGTCGCCGTTCAGGCCCGGCTTCCACATGCCCCGGCGCGACCACACCCAGCGCACGCCGGGGTGCACCTCCCGGGCCGCGTCGATGCCGCGATAGGGGTGGGTTCCGTCGAAGACGACGACGCGGGGCCGCACCCGGCCCACGGTCTCGATGAGGCGCTCCTGGAAGAGGGGCTGCCACAAGGCCGAGGTCATCCCGAGGGCGCCGTGCGAGGGCAGGTATTCATAGCGGTAGCCGAACTGCGCGACCACGGGCACGGCCTGCGAGAGCGAGAGCACGTAGGGCTCGACCTCGGCCGGCAGGTGCGCGGCATACGCGAGCAGCCGGGTCAGGTGACCCATGCCGGCTCCATTGCTCGACATGAGCAGGATGCGCTCGGCGCCGGGCGGTTGCCGGCGCGGTGCAGGGTTCGGCGATCCGGCGCTGGTCATGGTGGCCCGATCATGTCACGCTCGCCCCGGCGGGCCGGCGTGCCTGGCACCCCCGGGCGCACTGTGTCGTGGATCGGGGGCCCGCAGGGGTGCGGATAGAATGTTGTGGATCTGAGGACTCCCGCTGCACGGAGTCGCGCAGGTCGCGATCGCCACCGCTTGCCATCCCGCGGGCTCTCGGCCCATCAAGGAGAAACACGTATGTCCGTTGACGTTGCCATCGTCGGCCTCGGGTATGTCGGCCTGCCGCTCGCGCAGGAGGCCTCCCACGTGGGCTTGAAGGTGCTGGGCTTCGACATCGGCCAGCGGGTCGTGGACGGCCTCAACGCCGGCGCCTCCCACGTCGACGACCTCAGTGACGCCGACATCGCCAAGATGCTCGAGCAGGGCTTCGAGGCGACGACCGACGCGAGCCGGCTGGCGGAAGCCAAGACGATCGTGATCTGCGTGCCGACGCCGCTCTCGGCGGACGGGGGCCCGGACCTCGGGCCCGTCATCGCGGCCGTCAACACCATCCGCGACAACCTCAAGCCCGGGATGCTCGTCATCCTCGAGTCGACGACCTACCCCGGCACGACCGACGAGGTCGTCCGCCCGATCCTCGAGGAGACCGGCCTGAAGGCCGGCACCGACTTCCACCTCGCCTTCTCCCCCGAGCGCATCGACCCGGGCAACGAGCACTTCGGCGCCAAGAACACCCCCAAGGTCGTCGGCGGCCACACCCCCGCGTGTGGCGACGCGGCCGCGGCCTTCTACGGCCAGTTCGTCGACACCGTCGTGCGAGCCAAGGGCACCCGCGAGGCCGAGACGGCCAAGCTGCTCGAGAACACCTACCGGCACATCAATATCGCCCTCGTCAACGAGATGGCCCGCTTCTGCCATGACCTCGGCATCGACCTGTGGGATGTCATCGCGGCCGCGAAGACCAAGCCGTTCGGCTTCCAGGCGTTCTATCCCGGCCCCGGCGTCGGCGGCCACTGCATCCCGATCGACCCCAACTACCTCTCGCACAATGTCCGCGCCCGCCTCGGCTACCCGTTCCGGTTCGTCGAGCTGGCCCAGGAGATCAACGCGGGTATGCCGTCCTATGTCACCTCGCGCGCGCAGAACCTGCTCAATCTCGACAGCAAGCCGCTCCGGGGCTCGAGGGTGCTGCTGCTCGGCGTGACCTACAAGCCCAATATCGCCGACCAGCGTGAGAGCCCGGCCGTGCCGCTGGCGAAGGCGCTGGCCGACAAGGGCGCAGTCGTGCAGTATCACGACCCGCACGTGCCCGACTGGACGGCCGCCAATGGGTCCGCGAGCCGCGCCGAGGACCTGGAGACCGCCGTGTCCACCGCCGACCTGGTCATCCTCGTGCAAAACCACCGGGAGTATGACGTGGACGCCCTCGCCGCGCGCGCGCAGCGGTTCTTCGACACCCGGGGCGTCGCCGCCCCGGGCGAGAAGGTCTCCCGCCTGTGACCGCAGGCCCGGAGGGTCTGCCGCAGACCCCTCCGGCGCTGAGCGCGGAGGAGGCTGCGGCGCTGGCCAAGCGCCACGGCCTGCCGTCGCTCGGCGGACGGCCGCCGTTCGGCGATTACGTGGGCAGCCTGTGGGGGCAGCGCTCGTTCATCTGGACCCTGTCGACCGCGCAGACCGTGGCGCGCAACAGCTCCGACCGGCTCGGCATGCTGTGGACAGTCCTGAACCCGCTGCTGCTCATCGGCAGCTACTACCTCGTCTTCGGCCTGCTCGTCCCGACGACGAAGGGCACGACCAACTTCATCGCCTTCCTCGCCATCGGCGTCGTGATCTTCGGCTACATGGCCTCCTCCATCACCCGGGGCTCGAAGTCGATCGTCAACAACATCGGTCTCGTGCGCGCGCTTCGCTTCCCGCGGGCGGTGCTGCCGGTCGCCGAGACGCTGACCCAGGTCGTGACAGTCCTGCCGGCTATCGCGGTCCTGATGGTCGTCGTCATCGTCACGGGTGAGCCCGTCCGCTGGCACTGGCTGCTGCTGCCGGTGGCGCTGGCGATGCAGACGGCGATCCTCGGCGGCATGGTCCTCATCGCGGCGCGGCTGGTCAATATCTCGCGGGACATGACCAACCTGATCCCGGTGGCGATCCGGGTTCTGCGCTATGTCTCCGGCGTGTTCTTCAGCATCGAGGCGTATGCCGCGCGCTTCGACCCCTTCGTCGGCGACGTGCTGATGATCCAGCCCTTCGCGCTGCCGATCGCGCTGGTGCGCCAGTGCCTCCTCGAGGAGGCGCCGATCCAGTGGATCCAGTGGGCTGCGGGGCTCGGGTGGGCCGTCGTGTTGCCGGCCTTCGGGCTGTGGTTCTTCTGGCGGGACGAGGCGAAGTATGGCCGCGCCTGACACCCCCGCCGGCGGCCGCACGTCACCGGTCCCCGAGCGCCGGCCCGCCGCGATCGTCTCCCACCTCGACATCATTTATCGGGTCGTCGGCGGCAAGCGTTCCAACACCTCCGCCATCGGCGACGACGAGGGCGAGTCGATCTTCCGCAACCTGATCGGCCGGGGCAAGACGGTCGCGACCGTGCAGAGCGTGCATGCCGTCAAGGACGTCTCGTTCGTCGCCTATCACGGTGAGTCCGTCGGGATCATCGGCCGCAACGGCTCGGGCAAGTCGACCCTGCTGCGCGCCGTCGCCGGCCTGCTGCCGCCCACCAACGGCGAGGTCTTCCTCGCCGGCACCCCGGCCCTGCTCGGCGTCAACGCGGTCCTGATGAGCGCGCTGAGCGGCGAACGCAATATCTACATCGGCGGTCAGGCCCTGGGCCTGACCAAGGCCCAGGTCAAGGAGCGGTTCGAGGAGATCGTCGCCTTCTCCGGCATCGGGGACGCCGTCTACCGGCCGATGTCGACCTACTCCTCGGGCATGGCAGCCCGGCTGCGATTCGCCATCTCGACCGCCGCCGTCCCCGATGTGCTGATGATCGACGAGGCGCTCTCGACCGGCGATGCGGAGTTCCGCAAGCGCAGCGGGGAGAAGGTCGACGAGATCCGCGAGAAGGCCTCGACGGTCTTCCTCGTCTCGCACTCCAACTCCACCGTCCGCGACCTGTGCGACCGCGTCCTGTGGATGCACCACGGCCGCCTCATCGCCGACGGCCCCACCGAGGCCATCCTGACGGCCTACGAGGGCTGGGACCCCAAGAAACACCCCGCCGGCCCGCCCGGCATCGGCTGAGCAGCGCCGTATGCCGAGCATCCTCGTCGTCACGGTCGTGCACGACCCCGAAGACTCCCGCATCCGCCACCGGCAGATCCCCGCACTGCTCGCCGACGGTTGGCAGGTGACATATGCCGCGCCCTTCCGGGCATACGGCCGTCCCGAGCCCATCCTCGGCGGGCTGCGGACCCTCGACCTGCCCCGCGCGATCGGCCGGGACCGGATGCGCGCCGACCGGGCCGCCCGCGACCTGATCCGAACCGAGGCCGGCACCCACGACCTGGTCCTGGTCCATGACCCCGAACTCGTCGCCGCCGTCGCCGGGCTGCGGCTGCGCAATCTCGTCTGGGACGTCCACGAGGACCCCGCTGCCGCGCTCGTCGCCAAGGACTGGCTGCCCGGTCCGGCCAAAGGTCTGGTCGGCGGCGGCTGGCGCGCGGCCGAACGCCTGGCCGAGCGCCGCCACCGGCTCCTTCTCGCCGAATACGCCTACCAGGACCGTTTCCGGCGTCCCCATCCCGTCGTGCCCAACACGGTGCGCGTGCCCGCCGAGGTGCCGGCGCCGGGGACCGACCGGATCGTCTATCTCGGCACGGTGACGATGGCCCGCGGCACCGC
>NZ_HG764815.1:1329250-1337762 GCF_001050535.1 Nostocoides australiense Ben110
GCGGTGGGGCCGTCAACGTCCTCATGGTCAACAACCCGCAGATGGTTGACCTGCAAAAGCTCACGGCCGACAATTTCACCAAGAGCACGGGCATCAAGGTCAACTACACCGTCCTGCCGGAGAACGACGTCCGCGCCAAGATCTCCCAGGAGTTCACGGCACAGGCGGGTCAGTACGACGTCGCGTCGCTGTCCAACTTCGAGATCCCCATCTATGCCAAGAACGGTTGGGTCATGGACCTGACCGACAAGGCCAACGGCGACAGCGCGTTCAACCAGTCCGACATCATGAAGTCGATGGCGACCTCGCTGTCCGTCGACGGCAAGATCTACGGCGAGCCGTTCTACGGCGAGTCGTCGTTCATGATGTACCGCAAGGACATCTTCGACGCCAAGGGTCTGACCATGCCCGATAACCCCACGTGGGACGAGATCGCCGACCTCGCCGCGAAGGCAGACGGCGCCGAGTCGGGGATGAAGGGCATCTGCCTGCGCGGTATGCCGGGCTGGGGCCAGGTCTTCGCCCCGCTCACCACGGTCGTCAACACCTTCGGCGGCACCTGGTTCGAGAAGGACTGGACCGCGGGCGTCAACGCCGCTCCGTTCAAGGAAGCCGTCAACTTCTACGTCGACCTGGTCAAGGCCCATGGCGAGGCCGGTGCGCCGCAGGCGGGCTTCACCGAGTGCCTCAACAACATGACGCAGGGCAAGGTCGCCATGTGGTACGACGCCACCTCCGCCGCCGGATCGCTCGAGGCCGAGGGCTCCCCGGTCAAGGGCAAGATCGGCTACGCCGCCGCACCGGTCAAGGTCACCAAGAGCTCCGGATGGCTCTACACCTGGGCCTGGGCGGTCCAGAAGGCCTCGAAGAATCAGGACAACGCGTGGAAGTTCATCTCCTGGGCCTCGAGCAAGGAATACGAAGAGCTCGTCGGCAAGCAGCTGGGTTGGGCCAAGGTCCCCTCGGGCAAGCGCGCCTCGACCTACAGCAACGCCGACTACCTCAAGGCCGCCGGCGCCTTCGCCGAGAAGGAGAAGGCCGCCATCGAGGCCGCCGATCCGCTGAACCCGGGCGCACAGCCCAGGCCGGCCATGGGCATCCAGTTCATCGGCATCCCGGAGTTCCCGAAGCTCGGCACCGACGTCAGCCAGCTCGTCAGCAGCGCCATCGCCGGCCAGACCACGGTCGACGCCGCATTGGACGAGGGTCAGAAGCTCGCCGAGGCCGTCTCCGCGAAGTACAAGGGTAAGTAAGCCCATGACCACGACCCCCACCAAAGGGGCCGGGGTCGCGGAGACGGAGAAGAGAAGCAACCTCCAGCGCTCAGGAGACTGGGCGCGGAGGATGCCTCTGCTTCCCGCGATGGTCCTGGTCTTCCTCGTCACGCAACTGCCGTTCCTGTTCACGATCGGCGCCTCTTTCATGAACTGGAACGCCTACTACCCCGACGAGCGTCGGTTCAACGGCGGGGCGAACTTCAAGACGGTGCTGACCGACCCGGCCGCCCGCAAGGCGATCTGGGTGACCGTGCTGCTGACGGCCGCCGTCGTGCTGATCTCGCTCTTCCTCGGGCTGATCATCGCGCTCCTGCTCGACCGGAAGTTCTTCGGCCAGGGCATCGTGCGCACGATGATGATCACCCCATTCCTCGTCGTGCCGGTCGCGGCCGCCCTGTTGTGGAAGCACGCCCTCTACAACCCCGAATACGGGCTGTTCAACGGCATGCTGACGAAGTTGTTCGGCGAGAACGCCCCGCAGCCGGACTGGATCAGTGAGCACCCGATGTGGGCGGTGATCTTCGCCATCGTGTGGCAGTGGACGCCGTTCATGATGCTCATCCTGCTCGCCGGGCTGCAGTCGCGGCCCATGGATGTCGTCGAGGCCGCGAAGATCGACGGCGCCAGCTCGTGGCAGATCTTCCGCAGTATGACGCTGCCGCACCTGCGTCCCTACATGGAGTTGTCGGGTCTGCTCGGAACGATCTATGTGGTGCAGAACTTCGACCACGTCTTCACGATCACCGGCGGCGGCCTCGGCACGGCCAACCTGCCGTACTACATCTACACGACCTTCTACACCGGCCAGGACTACGGGCTGGCATCGGCCGCCGGCGTCGTCGTGGTGATCCTGACGATCATCGTCTCGACCGTCGCCTTGCGCACCGTGTTCAGCATCTTCCGGGAGGAGCAGCGATGAGCGGCAAGACCCTGTCAACCGGCCAGGTGGAGAACGTCCACAAGAAGTCGACCTCCGGTGTGTTGTTGTCGATCGCGGCGTGGATCGTCGGCCTGTTGTTCGTCTCTCCGGTGCTCTGGATGATCCTCACGAGCTTCCACAGCGAGACGGACGCGGCCAAGAACCCGCCGGCCTTCGGTGCGCCGCTGACGCTGGACGGTTATCGCTCCTTCTTCGACGCCGGCCCGTGGCCGCCGTTGATCAACTCCGTGACGGCCAGCGTCGTCTCGACGCTCTTGGTGCTGTTGCTGGCCTTCCCCGCCGCCTACGCCCTCTCCATCCGGCCGGTCAAGAAGTGGTCCGATGTCCTCTTCTTCCTGCTGTCGACGAAGTTCCTGCCCGTCGTGGCCGGCCTGCTGCCGATCTACCTCTTCGCCAAGAAGGTCGGCATGCTCGACAACATCTGGCTGCTCATCCTCTTCTACACGGTGATGAACCTGCCGATCGCGATCTGGATGCTGCGCTCCTTCCTCGCGGAGGTGCCGGTCGAGATGCTGGAGGCGGCCGAGGTCGACGGTGCCGGGTTGGTCCTGACCCTGCGCAAGGTCGTGGCACCCGTGGTCATGCCCGGGCTGGCCTCCGCCGCGCTGATCTGCTTCATCTTCAGCTGGAACGAGCTGCTGTTCGCTCGCGTGCTCACGGGCACGGTCAGCCAGACCGCACCGGTCTACCTGACCGGGTTCGTCACCAGCCAGGGCCTCTTCTTGGCCCAGGTGTGTGCGGCCTCGCTCGTCGTGTCGCTGCCGGTGCTCGTCGCCGGATTCGCGGCGCAGGACAAGCTGGTCCAGGGCCTGTCGATGGGAGCGGTGCGCTGATGGGCACGCCGATCCCGCTCGGCAATGCCACCCTCGGGGAGCTCCCCTCCGAGGTGGGCGTGCCGGCATACGACCGATCCGCCCTGACCCCCGGCATCGTCCACTTCGGCGTCGGTGGCTTCCACCGCGCCCACGAGGCGATGTATCTCGATGCGCTGCTGAACGAGGGCAAGGCACTCGACTGGGCCATCGTCGGCGTGGGCACCATGCCCGGCGATGCCCGGATGCGCGATGCGATGAAGGCGCAGGACTGCCTCTTCACCCTCGTGCTGAAGCATCCCGACGGCTCGCGCGAAGCACGGGTCATCGGCGGGATGGTCGACTATCTCTTCGCCCCGGACGACCCGCAGGCGGTGCTCGAGCGGCTGGCCGACCCGAGCACCCGGATCGTCTCCCTCACCGTCACCGAGGGTGGCTACCACGTCAACCAGGTGACGGGGGAGTTCGACCCGGACAGCCCCGACCTGCAGGCCGACCTGGCCGGCGACGCCCCGCCCAAGAGCGTCTTCGGCTTCATCACCGAGGCGGCGCGGATGCGGCGCGAGCGCGGCATACCGCCGTTCACCGTGATGAGCTGCGACAACCTGCCCGGCAACGGCCACATCGCCGAGAAGATGATCACGGCCTTCGCCGAACTCAAAGACCCCGAGCTGGCGGAGCACCTGCGCCAGGACGTCGCCTTCCCCAACTGCATGGTCGACCGGATCACCCCGGTCACCCAGCAGGCCGATATCGACGACCTCGCCGAACGCTTCGGGGTCGCCGACCGCTGGCCGGTGGTGTGCGAGCCGTTCACCCAGTGGGTGCTCGAGGACAACTTCGGCGCCGGGCGACCGGCGTTCGAAGAGGTCGGCGTCCAGATCGTCCCGGACGTCGTGCCGTACGAGCTGATGAAGCTGCGGCTGCTCAACGCCTCCCACCAGGCGCTGTGCTATCTCGGGTATCTCAGCGGCTACCGCTACGCGCACGAGGTCTGCGAAGACCCGCTCTTCGTGAAGTTCCTCCTCGGCTACATGGAGAACGAGGGCAGCCCGACACTTCCCGAAGTGCCGGGGGTCGATCTGGACGCCTACCGCCACCAGCTCATCGAGCGCTTCGCCAACCCCGAAGTGCGCGACACGCTCGCGCGCCTGTGCGCCGAGAGCTCGGACCGCATACCCAAGTGGCTGGTGCCGGTGATCCAGGAGAACCTGCGCAACGGTCGGGAGATCGACCGGTCCGCGCTGGTCGTTGCGTCCTGGGCCCGGTATGCCGAGGGTGTCGACGAGCAGGGTGACCCGATCGACGTCGTGGACCGCTTCAAGGACAAGGTGATGGCAGCCGCAGCGGCCCAGCAGGATGACGACCTGGCCTTCCTGCGCGACAAGGACTTCTTCGGCAACCTCGTCGACGACGAACGCTTCACCACCGCATACCGCGGGTTCCTCGCGAGCCTGCACAAGCGCGGCGCCCGCGCCACCCTCGAGGAACTCGAGGGCAGGTAGCGCTCACAGTCGCCGGCAGCCGGAGTCCCGACCTGGGGGGCTCCGGCTGCCGTGCGTAACTAGGATCGACACACCAGGAACCGATGGAGGTCACCATGACGCGCTCGCTCGTGGCGGGGGTCGACAGCTCGACCCAGTCGTGCAAGATCGTCGTCTGCGACGCCGAGACCGGGCAGGTCGTGCGATCCGCTCGTGCCCCGCACCCCGACGGCACCGAGGTCGACCCGGCGGCCTGGTGGGCGGCCTGGCAACAGGCGAGCTCGGGTGGACTGCTCGACGGGGTCGAGGCGATCGCCGTCGGCGGGCAGCAGCACGGCATGGTGACCCTGGACGATGCGGATCAGGTGGTCCGGCCGGCGCTGCTGTGGAACGACACCCGCTCCGCCGCGGCCGCCGCCGACCTGGTCGAGGAGTTCGGCGGCGCGCAGGCCTGGGCCGAGCAGATCGGCATCGTGCCGGTCGCGGCCATCACGGCAACAAAGCTGCGGTGGCTGGCCCGCAACGAGCCGGACAATATGGCGCGCACGCGCACCTGCGTGCTCCCACACGACTGGGTCACCGGCCAGATCCTCAAGGACGGCAACGGTTTTCAGCAGTGGGTGACCGATCGGGGCGACGCCTCCGGCACCGGCTACTGGTCGGCCCACAGCCAGGACTATCGCACCGACGTCATGGACCTGGCGATGGGCCGCACCATCGAGGTGCCGACCGTGCTCGCCCCCCACGAGGCAGCCGGCCGTACCGACTCCGGCATGATCGTCGCGCCGGGCACCGGCGACAACATGGGCGCGGCGCTCGGACTCGGCCTGGCCCGCGGTGACGTCGTCGTCTCCCTGGGGACCTCGGGAACCGTCTTCGCGCGGCATAGCGACCCGGTCGCGGACGCGAGCGGCGCCCTGCAGTCCTTCGCCGACGCGGAGGGCGGCTACCTGCCGCTGCTGTGCACGCTCAATGCGTCGCGGGTCCTCAACGCCGGCATGACGATGCTCGGGGTGGACTACTCCGAGTTCGACCGGCTGGCCCTGGCCGCCGCGCCCGGCGCCGGCGGGCTGACGCTCATTCCCTACCTGGACGGCGAGCGCACCCCGAACCTGCCCGACGCCACGGGCACCCTGCTCGGGCTGCAGCGTGCCAACGCCACTCCCGAGAACCTCGCTCGCGCGCACGTCGAGGGTATGCTGCTCAATCTCGTTTCGGGAGTGGGCGCTTTGCGCGACCACGGGGTTGCGGTCGAGCGGATCCTGTTGATCGGTGGGGCGGCTGCGTCGACGGCCGTGCAGGACATCGCCTGCCAGCTCTTCGGGTTGCCCTTGGTCGTGCCGGCGGCGGGGGAGTATGTCGGTCTCGGGGCTGCCCGGCAGGCCGCGTGGACCCTGTCGGGTGCGGACGCGCCGCCGCAGTGGGAGGTCTCGCTCGATGTCCGCGCCGAGCCGGGCGCGCCGGATGCCGGGGCGGAGATCGTCGAACGCTATCGGCAGGCCGTGCGCGACCAGCACGGCGTCGGCTGACACACGCGGGAGTGCCGGCGTGGCGGAACAGGTGACTCTCGAGACCCCACAAGGGCCGGGCCGGGCCCACGTCTACAGCGGGTCGGTGCCGGCGCGGGCGACCGTCGTGCTGGGCCACGGCGCCGGGGGTGGCATCGGCGCGAGCGACCTGATGCTGCTCGCGTCGCGGCTGCCGGAGCACGGCTATCGGGTGGTGCTCATCGAGCAGCCGTGGAAGGTCGCCGGCCGCAAGGTGGCGGGTCGTCCGCCGACGCTCGATGCGGCGTGGATCCCCATGCTCGGGCAACTGGACGTCGTGGGCTCGCTGGTCGTCGGCGGCCGCAGCGCCGGCGCCCGAGTCGCCTGCCGCACCGCCGAAACCGTTGGCGCGCAAGGGGTTCTGTGCTTGTCCTTCCCGCTCCACCCGCCGGGCAAACCCGACGCCTCACGGGCCGGCGAGCTGCGGACTCCGGGAGAACACGGCATACCCGTGCGGGTCATTCAGGGCGAGCGGGACCCGTTCGGCACTCCCGACGAGCTGCGCGCCGAACTCGTCGACCCGGCCTGGGTCGCCGCGGTGGCGGGTGCCCATTCGTTCGGCGAGAAGCCGGCCGACGTCCTCGACGCCGCCATCCGACTCCTGCCCGAGTTGCTATAGAGCGCCGCCGGCGGCCGGGGGCGCGGCGGGATCGGCGCCGCCGTCGCCGATGGCCTCGCGGGCCAGGTGCTCCTCGATCTGGAACCAGTCGTCCCCGGCGCGCGTGGCGATCGTCAGCAGCGTGCTCATCGAAGAGACCTCCTCGACCTGCTCCTTGAGGAACCACATCATGAACTGCTCGCCGAGGACATCGCCTTCGGCGCGGGCCGCGCGGAACAGCGCCTCCACGTGGGTGGTGACCTCCTTCTCCTGGGCCAGTGCCAACGCGATCGGCTCCGTGGGCGAGGTGAAGGAGTTGGCGACCTCGCCGACGCCGGGGATCTTGACCTCCAGGTCCCGGTCGAGGAGGTAGCGGACGAACATCATCGCGTGATTGCGCTCCTCGACGCCCTGGCGATAGAAGTGCGCAGCCAGCCGGGGGAGATCGTGACCGTCGAACCAGACTCCGAGCGCGACATACTGCTGGCTCGCGGTGAACTCGTTGCGCACCTGGGCGTGCAGCAGGTCGACGAAGGGATTGGCGTCGGTCATGGCCGGCAGCCTAGGTCACGGTGGCCGTGGCTGCGTGCAGGGTTCGCGGGAGGAGGCCGGTGCGGGGGCGGGCGGCAGCGGCGACGCGAGCAGGCGTCGGTCGCCGCTGCCGTAGGCTTGCTCCTTGTGGCTACGGACTTCACCCAGGAGATCAAGGACCTGCGCTCGACGATGACGTCGGTGCGCGAGGTGACCGATCTGGACGCTCTCGGCGCCAAGATCGCCGATCTCGAGGCGAAGGCCGGCGCTCCTGATCTGTGGGATGACCCGGAGAGCGCCCAGAAGGTCACCTCGAGCCTGTCGCGGGCCATCGCCGAGCGCGACCGCGTGCAGGAACTCGACCAGCGGGTCGACGACCTCGAGGTCCTCGTCGAACTCGGGGAGGAGGAGGGTGACGAGGCGACGCTGGCGGAGGCCGAGCGGGAACTCGAGTCGATCCGTGGCGCCGTGGGTGAGCTCGAGGTGCGCACGCTGATGTCGGGGGAGTATGACGAGCGCGAAGCGGTCGTGACGATCCGCTCCGGCGCCGGCGGCGTCGATGCGGCGGACTTCGCCGAGATGCTGCTGCGGATGTATCTGCGTTGGGCGGAGAAGCACGGCTACCCGACGAAGGTTCTCGACACCTCATATGCCGAAGAAGCCGGCCTGAAGTCGGCCACCTTCGAGGTCAACGTCCCTTACGCCTACGGCAACCTCTCGGTCGAGGGCGGCACCCACCGCCTGGTGCGGATCAGCCCCTTCGACAACCAGGGCCGCCGGCAAACCTCCTTCGCCGCTGTGGAGGTCATCCCGCTCATCGAGTCCACCGACCACATCGAGATCCCCGAGAACGAGATCAAGGTGGACGTCTTCCGCTCCTCGGGTCCCGGCGGGCAGAGCGTCAACACCACCGACTCGGCGGTGCGGATGACGCACATCCCGACCGGCATCGTCGTCTCCATGCAGGACGAGAAGTCCCAGATCCAGAACCGCGCCGCGGCCCTTCGCGTGCTGCAGTCGCGTCTGCTGCTGCTGCGCAAGGCCGAGGAGGCCGCGACCAAGAAGGAACTCGCCGGCGACATCAAGGCCAGCTGGGGCGACCAGATGCGCTCGTATGTGCTGCAGCCATATCAGATGGTCAAGGATCTGCGCACCGGCTACGAGGTGGGCAACCCCCAGGCTGTCTTCGACGGCGACGTCGACGGCTTCATCGAGGCCGGCATCCGGTGGCGCCGCTCGGGCGCCGAGGCGTCGGGCGAGTAGGGCTCGACAGCGGCTCTGGGGGGTGCGTCAGCGGGGTCCCCGCGAAGTATCGGAGCGACG
>NZ_HG764815.1:1337862-1347079 GCF_001050535.1 Nostocoides australiense Ben110
CCGGCGCCACGGCGCCCGCAACCCAGACCTCGGCCGCCAGGACCTCTGCCGCCAAGACCACGGCAGCGTCCGGGGCCACAGCGCTCGGGGCCACAGCGCTCGGGGCCACGGCCCCGGCGGCCGGAGCGAACGGCATACCGGCGGACGGCACCGGGATCACCGACTCGCAAGACGCCCCGGTCGACGCGCCCAGGGGAACCCTCAGCGGCCGGCAGGTGCACAAGTACGCCCAGTCCGGCCCGCGCAACCAGCCCCGCCGGCAGCCGAAATCCAAGCGCTGAACACCAGGATGAGCGAGATCTCCGCGGTCGTGAGTGCGCATCTGCGCGACGTCCCCGACTTCCCCAGCCCCGGGATCCTGTTCAAGGACATCGGCCCGCTGATCGGGGATGCGCAGGCCTTCGCCGCGGTGACCGAACACTGGCGGCTGCGCCATCAGCACCGGGTCGACGCGGTCGCCGGGATCGACGCGCGCGGGTTCATCTTCGGCGGCGCACTGGCTCTCGCGCTCGGCGTCGGGTTCGTCCCAGTGCGGAAGGCGGGCAAGCTGCCCGGGCCGACAGTCGAGAAGTCCTACGACCTCGAATACGGCAGCGCGACCTTGGCGGTGCAACGCGACGCCCTCGAGCCGGGGCAGCGGGTCGTGGTGATCGACGACGTGCTGGCTACCGGCGGGACCGCCCGGGCCGCGTGCGAGCTGATCGAGGAGGTGGACGGCAAGGTGACGGCTTTCGAGGTCGTCCTTGAACTGGCCGCGCTCGACGGCAGAGCAAAGCTGTCGCGATGGCCCGTGGAGGCCCTGGCGTCCAGCTGACCCCGCCGCCCTGACCCCGCCGCCCCCCGTCGAGATGTCGATTCGGCCCCATCGAGATGTCGATTCCCGCGATAGCCAACTGCACGGCATACCCAGATTCGAGTTGACCCGAAGGGTCGACTAACCTCTGTCCATGAGCGAGGCTCGCAGCTCCAGCGGATCGAGCACCACCGCGCCGATCCCCACTGCACGTAGCCGCGCCCTTCGCCGACTCGAGCGGCTCGCCGTCCCGCGCAGCGCCAAGTCCAACCCGACACTCGAACCCTTGATGACGTTGGTGCGCGCCAACCATCCGCGCGCCGACACCGCCATCATCGAGCGCGCCTACGAGGTCGCCGAGGAAGCCCACCGCGATCAGAAGCGCAAGTCCGGTGAGCCCTATATCACCCACCCGCTGGCCGTCGCGTCCATCCTCGCCACGCTGGGAATGCCCACCGACACGGTCGCGGCGGCGCTCCTGCACGATGTCGTCGAGGACACCGACGTCCCGCTCGAGGAGATCGAGCGCGAGTTCGGCCGCGAGATCGCGCGGATGGTCGACGGGGTCACCAAGCTGGACAAGGTCAAGTTCGGCGAGGCGGCGGTCTCCGAGACGTTGCGCAAGATGGTCGTCGCCATGGCGGGCGACATCCGGGTCCTCGTGATCAAGCTCGCCGACAGGCTGCACAACGCCCGGACCTGGCAGTACGTCCCGCCCGAGTCGGCCCAGCGCAAGGCGGCCGAAACGCTCGAGATCTATGCCCCGCTGGCGCACCGGCTCGGCATGAACACGATCAAGTGGGAACTGGAGGACCTGTCCTTCAAGACCCTCTATCCGAAGGTCTACGACGAGATCAAGCGCCAGGTGGCCGAGCGCGCGGGGGAGCGCGCCGAATATCTGGCGAGCGTGCAGAAGCAGATCGAGGCCGACCTGGCCGAGGCCCGGGTCAAGGCCACCGTGACCGGCCGGCCGAAGCACTATTACAGCGTCTACCAGAAGATGATGGTCGGCCAGCGCGCCTTCGACGACATCCACGACTTGGTGGCGTTGCGGGTGCTGGTCGACACCTCCCGCGATTGCTATGCGGCGCTCGGGGCGCTGCACGCCCGGTGGAAGCCGATCACGGGGCGGTTCAAGGACTACATCGCGATGCCGAAGTTCAACATGTACCAGTCGTTGCATACGACGGTCATCGGGCCGGCGGGGCGGCCGGTGGAGGTGCAGATCCGCACCTGGGACATGCACCGGCGCGCGGAGTACGGCGTGGCGGCGCACTGGAAGTACAAGGAGAACAAGTCCACCGGTCGCCAGGAGTTGGCCGACGGTGACACCGGGTCGCTCGGCGACATGGCGTGGCTGAAGCAGCTTCTCGACTGGCAGCGGGAGACGACCGACCCCGAGGACTTCCTCGACTCGTTGCGCTACGAGATCAACACCCGCGAGGTCTACATCTTCACGCCGAAGGGCGACGTCATGTCGCTGCCGGCGGGCTCGACGCCGGTGGACTTTGCGTATGCCGTGCACACCGAGGTCGGCCACCGCACCGTCGGCGCCCGGGTCAACGGCCGGCTGGTGCCGCTGGAGTCCGTGCTCGAGAACGGTGACGTCGTCGAGGTGCTCACCTCCAAGGCCGAGGGCGCCGGCCCGTCACGGGACTGGCTGCAGTTCGTCCGCTCACCGCGCGCGAAGAACAAGATCCGCCAGTGGTTCTCCAAGTCCCGCCGCGAGGAGGCCATCGACCGCGGCAAGGACGCGATCGCCAAGGCGATGCGCAAGCAGCATCTGCCGCTGCAGCGGATGATGACGGCCGACTCGCTCGCTGCGGTGACGACGGATCTGCGCTATTCGGACATCGAGGCGCTGTATGCCGCGGTGGGGGAGAACCACATTTCCGCCCAGCACGTCGTGGCGCGCCTGATCGCCAGCTTCGGTGGGGAGTTGGGGGCCGCCGAGGACGTCGCCGAGTCCGCCAATCCCAACCGGACCATGCGCCGGCGCGCCGACGACCCGGGCGTCATCGTCAAGGGCATGGACGCCACCGACGTCTGGATCAAGCTCAAGCGGTGCTGCACCCCGGTGCCCGGGGACCAGATCATGGGCTTCGTCACGCGCGGCGACGGCATCGCGGTCCACCGGGTCGACTGCACCAATGTCGCTGGGCTGCAAGCGCATCCGGAGCGGATCCTCGAGGTCGAGTGGGCGCCGCGGTCGGGCTCGATGTTCCTCGTGCAGATCCAGGTCGAGGCGCTCGACCGCAACCACCTGCTCGCCGACATCACCCGGGTGCTCTCGGACAACCAGGTCAACATCCTCGGCGCCCAGGTGCACACGACCAAGAAGCGCGTCGCCTACTCGACCTTCATGTTCGAGATGGGCGACCCGACCCACCTCGAGCACGTCCTCAACGCCGTCCGCAACGTCCAGGGCGTCTTCGAGGTCACCCGCGGCCAGGGGCAGGGCCCGTCCTTCGCTGAGTAGAGTGGCCCGATGGGTGCCAGCGCGGGCCTGCCCGAGAAGAGGCCACTATCTCACCGGTCTCCGACTCAAGTTGCCCCTGCTCGCTGAGCTGCCCAAGGGCGAAGAATCACTGCGCGCGGTAGTCGTCGCGTGCCGGGCGGACATGGTGAAGCGAAACGCGTAAGCCGGCCGCTGCTGGCGTCAAGATTCTCCTTTGCAACGTCTGTCGCATGACGCTCTCGGCCTCGCAGGTTGGACGCGTCCTAGTCCGTCGCCGGGTTCGGGTTGCGGCCTTCCCGAGAGGGGCCTAGGGTGACGATCAGTGCCAAGTGGCCCTGCATACGGAAAGGGGACACGATGCATGCACGTTGGCGACGCCCGTTGCAATAGTTGCAGTGGCGTTGGGAGGCACTACCGCGGCACTGGCTTCCACTCCTGCGGCTAAGGGCTGCACTTGGTTCGCTGACGCGCCGAACAGCAACAACGACGCCGCTGTGGGTCGTAAGGGCTGTACCAACACCATCAAGGCCAACGGCTACATCAAGGAAAACCGCGTCGGCCCTGATGACATCGTGGGTGAGACACTGAATGTCGGAGCAGGGTGGTTTATGGTTTACGGCACCTGCGGGAATGGGCAGGGAAAGTACTTCGCACAAGTCACAGCAGTCAATAGCAGCGGCGGTGCCAGATCGGACGACGTTGTTCGTTGCAACTAGCATAACTCGAACAGAAGTGCGGTGCTGTCGGGCATCTAGCCATGGTGTCCGACTGCACCGCAAACTCCTCGGATGGAAAAGCTATCCGCAGCGGCCAGCTGAAAGCAACAATGCCTCCTGAAGCTCCCATAGTGCGGGTCGCCTCCTTGCGCTATGCCTACCGCCGACACGTGGCGCTTCACGACATCTCCTTCGACCTGGGGCCCGGGGTGACCGCGCTCTTGGGGCCCAACGGCTCGGGCAAGACCACTCTCCTGAAATGCGTCCTGGGACTACTGCCGACCGAGGCCGGCACCATCACCCGCGATGAACGGGGTCGCACGGACGGGGTGGAGTCCTTCGGATATGTCCCTCAGTCGCCCGAGTTGCCTGGCTTCTCGACCGTCCACGACGCGGTGGCGTATGCCGGTTGGCTCTACGGAATGTCACCGGGGAAGCTCGATGCGGCCGCACACGGCATTCTCGAACTCCTGGGTCTGACCGACCTGGCGCGACGACGCATCCGCACACTCTCCGGAGGTCAGCGGCAACGGGTCGCGATCGCTGCCGGGATGATTCACGATCCGCCGTTGCTCGTGCTCGACGAACCGAGCGCAGGCCTCGACCCTGGTCAGCGGTTGCGCGTGCGCGAAGCGGTGGCCAGGGTGACGCAGGCACGTGCGACGCTGCTGTCGACGCATCTTCTCGAGGACGTCCGCCATGTCGCCGACCGAATCCTTGTCCTCGTCAACGGGAAGGTCGGCTTCGACGGCACCGTCGATGACCTCTATCGCGTGATCGGCCCGTCGCACACCGGAGACCTCGGTGCAGACTTCGAGGCGGGATATGACGCCTTGATCCGCACCCTCGGCGGCGACTCCGAATGAGGCGTCCCGGTGGCCTGACGTGGGCGCACGCGCTGGGGCGCCCCCTTCCGTTCTGGACCTATCCCGCGATGGCCGTGCTCACCGGACTGGCCGCCTTCGCGCGCTCGCGCTCCCTGCTCTCGGCGCCGTATGCGCAGTGGGACATCACCTCTGAGCTGTGGCACGAGGGTCTCTTTCCCGTGCTGGCCGTCATCGCGGGCATGGCCACCTTGGTCGTGACCCAGGTCTTCCGGCGGAACTCGGTGCTGGCCGGTGCGGTCCGGGCCTCGGGAGCTAACCGAGCGCTGGCGACCTTCGTCTTCTGGATCTCGGCCTGGGTGGTGCTGGGTCTCCTCGCCGGTCTCCTGCCCGCCATGTGGAAGAGCGCGCGCACCGCGACGTGGGGTGGCCTGGATGTTCGCGATGTCCTCGTCGCCGTGTGCGGCGTGATCGTCGCCGTGAGTCTGGGAGTCGGCCTGGGGGCGGTTCTTCGTCACTGGGTGGCCGCCCTGCTGACCGCGGTGGGCTACGGAACGCTGATGATCTGCGCCATGTCCGAGGCGGGGGCGCCGCTTCGCCTGCTGCAGCCGTCACAGCATCCGGTGTTCCCCACGCCCGAGTTCAGCCTCCCGTGGGGGCTTGTGCTGTTCCAGATGACCTTCGGTCTCGTCGCCTGCGTCACGGCGGTGGCGGGTGGCGCCTGGTTTCTCGCGCACCGGCGCGGTTCTCCACTGACATCAGGCGTGGCCTTGACCGCCCTCCTGGCATTGGCCGTCACCGCCTGGGCCTGGAAGCCGATGACGCGTGTCGCGCGGCCGCCCGTCGAGGCGTCATGCGCCGCGAGCCCGCAGGTGTGCGTCCATCCGGCGCACGACAAGTCGCTTCCGACGGCCGTCGCGGTCACCGAGACGCTTCGGTCTGTCGGCGGGAGCCGACTCTTCGGCCGCACCTATGACGACGCCCTCTTCACCTCCGACGCAGCCCGGGCAGGCGCGCTGGTCTTCCGCGTCGATGTCCGGCCGACCCATGGGATGGTGACGAAGACCCTCGAGGATGCCATTGCGCTCGATCTGATCGAGGGTGCCTTGCCCCTGTGCGGGCGGGTCGACGGAACACTGCCGATATCCGCACAGGTGACGAATCTGACGGCCTTCGAGATCGCCCGCCGGTCCGGGATCTCGGCCCTGCTCGAGGTCGTCCATGAGCCGCAGGTCGACGATCCTTCCCTGCGGACGCGGATGACGTCCATGCCGACCGACGAGCTCATCCGCTTCGTGGATGACAACCTGCCGGCCCTTCGGACGTGCTCCGCGGGTGCCCCGGAGGCCTCATGACGGTGCTGCGTGGCGTGGCCCATGCGCGCGCCCTCGGGCTGGCCGCCGTGGCCACCGCGGTGGTGTGGATCGCACTTACCCTCGGCTGGGAGACCCAGTTCGCGGTGGAGGTCCGGTTCCCGCAGCAGGGCCGTGGTGTGGGCGCATTCGAGATCGCGGCCGTCCTGCTCTCCTCCCTCCTGCCGCCCCTGACACCGAGCAGGTATGGCGCGGTCGAGTTCCTCGCGGCGCCGGGGTCGCGGGCGCTGAATGCGGCCGTCTCGGTGGGTCTGACGCTCGTTCCGCTGACGTGCATGCCGGTCTGGCTGCTGTCGGCGGAAGGTCGCGACCCGTTCGAGGTCGACTACCCCTCCGGCGCCGGGTACGCCGGGACGCTCTGGCTCTTCGCCGCCCTCGGTCAGCTGCTGTTCTACGCGGGCGGCACCCTGGTGTGTCTGCTCGGGACCCCGGCCCTCTGGTATGCGGTGGTCTGCGCCCAGCAGGCCTTCCCCACCGCCCCATTCCTGCGGGACCTCGCGAGCGGTCTCCACTGGCAGACCGGCCCGACGGTGACCGTCGTCGCCGCCGTCATCGCGGTCGCGGTCGCGTGGTTCGGGCACTCGATCCCACGCAGCGCGCGGTGACCGGGCGGGCGGGCCGCCCGGCGCAGGGCGACGTCAGTCGCCCGACCGGGTGACCTGGGGGCGCAGGTCCTGGGCGGGGGGCTGCCATACGGCAGGATCGGCGGGCACCTGCTCGCCGGAGCGGATGTCCTTGACCTGGTCGCCGTCGGCGCGCGAGAACCAGACGTAGGGGATGCCGCGGCGGTCGGCATACCGGATCTGCTTGCCGAACTTGTCCGCCGTGGGGGCCACCTCGCACGGGATGCCGCGCGCCCGCAGCGCCGTGGCGACCGCGGTCGACGCGGCGCGCTCGGCCTCGTCGTTGACGGCGACGAGCACCACGCTCGGGGTCGAGCGGGAGGCGCTCAGCTCGCCGGCGCCGAAGAGCAGCCCGAGGATGCGGGTGACGCCGATGGAGATCCCGACGCCCGGATAGGTCGTCCGGCCGTCGGAGGCCAGCGCGTCGTAGCGCCCGCCGCCGGCCACGCTGCCCCAGTCCTCGCGCCCGACGATCTGGGTCTCGTAGACGGTGCCGGTGTAGTAGTCGAGGCCGCGGGCGATGCGCAGGTCGGCGACGACCCGACCGGGGACGTGCGCGGCGCCCACCTCGATGACCGCGGCGAGGTCCGTCAGGCCCTCGTCGAGCAGCGGGTGCTCGACGCCCAGGGCGCGGACCTGCCCGACGAAGGAGGTGTCGGCGGCGCTGATCTGGGCCAGCCGCAGGCAGGCGTCCGCCTGCTCCCCGGTCAGGCCCCGCTCGCGCAGCAGCTCGCGCACGGCGTCGGGGCCGATCTTGTCGAGCTTGTCGACGACGCGGATGGTGCCCTGCGCGTCCGCGATGCCGAGGCCGGCATAGAAGCCGCTGAGGATCTTGCGGTTGTTGACGCGGATGACGAAGTCGCCGATCGGGAACTTGGCGAAGACGTCGGCGATGACGAGCGGGAACTCCGCCTCGTAGTGCGCGGGCAGGGTGCCGGCGCCGACGACGTCGATGTCGGCCTGCGTGAACTCGCGGTAGCGGCCCTCCTGCGGCCGCTCGCCCCGCCACGACTTCTGAATCTGGTAGCGGCGGAAGGGAAATTCGAGCGTGCCGGCGTGCTCCAGGACGTAGCGGGCGAAGGGCACGGTCAGGTCGAAGTGCAGCCCCCACTTGGCGTCTGCGCTCTCGTCGGCGAGGCGGCGCACGCCGTAGATCTCCTTGTCGGCGTCCTCGCCCTGGCTCGAGAGACGCTCGACGGGCTCGATGGAGCGGGTCTCGATCGAGGCGAACCCGTGCAGCTCGAAGGTCTCGCGGATGACGTCGAGGAAGCGTTGCTCGACGATGCGCTGGGCGGGGGAGTACTCCGGGAAGCCGGAGATGGGGGCGATCTTGCTCACGCGCCGAATCCTCGCAAATACGGGTTGCTCGCGCGCTCCCTTTCCATCGTGGTGGCCGGCCCGTGGCCGGGCAGCAGGAGGGTGGTGTCGGGGAGGGGATAGACAACGTCCCGCAGGGAGCGGCGCATGGCCGCGTCGCTGCCGCCGTGCAGGTCGGTGCGGCCGATGGAGCCGGCGAAGATGACGTCGCCGGTGATCATCGTGCGATCGAGGTCCGCCGGTATGCCGTCCGGCACGGCTTCGATGCCGAACATCACCGAGCCCTCGGTGTGGCCGGGAGCGTGGAGAGTGGTCAGGTCGATTCCCGCCACGCTGACCGACTCTTTGTCGCCGAGGGTGACGATCTCGCTCGGTTCGGTCCAGCTCGCTTTCGCGCCGAACTGCTGCTCGAACGCGGCGACGATGGCGGGGTCGAGATAGGTGATCGGGTCGGTGAGCCGGTAGCGGTCGTCCTGGTGGACGTATGCCGGGACCACCGCCGGCGTCTCGCCTTGGCAGACCGGGGTCACGGAGTAGACGTGGTCGAGGTGGCCGTGGGTGAGCAGGACGGCGGCTGGGCGGAGCCGGTGCTCGCGGAAGATCTCCTGCAGGGTCGGCAGGACCCCGATGCCCGGGTCCACGACGAGGCACTCCTCGCCGGGCGCGGCGGCGATCACGTAGCAGTTGGTGGCGAAGGCCGCGGCGGGGAAGGCGAGCATGAACACGACCACTGACACTATCCGCTGTCCCGCGTATCTACACTGACCGGCGTGACGAAGGACCAGGAACGGGCGCGGGCGAAGCGCCGGTATGAACGCCAGCAGGCCAATCTCGCGGCGCAACAGGCGGCGCAGAAGCGAAACCTGCAGGTCGCGGCGGTGGTAGCTGCCGTGATCGCGGTCGTCGCCGCGTTCCTCCTGCTGTCCAAGGTCATGGGAGACAAGAACGAGCAGCCGTCCGCCGGGGCGACAGGCAACAGCGCGTCGGCAAGCGGCAGCGGGTCCGCGAGCGATGCCCCCGTCGCTGCGGGCTGTGACGCGGCGCCCGCCGCACCCGGCACCGGCGGCGAACTCGACGCGCCCGACGCGGCGGCGATCAAGGCGGGGGGGGGGG
>NZ_HG764815.1:1347179-1356026 GCF_001050535.1 Nostocoides australiense Ben110
CGCGCGGACCAGATCCCGGGCTGATTCCTGAGACGGTGTCGGGATAGCGACCGGCACGATGTCGCCGTTACGGGCCAGCCGGGCCAGCAACAACGCATCCCGCCGGTCGGTCTTGACCCGATCCCCCACCGGCCGCAACACCTTCGACGGCGCCGCGACCTGACAGGCATGACGCGCCGTCAGCAGCGCCCGCGCCAACCCGAACCCCGTCGGCCCCGCCTCATACGTCACCAACACCGGACCATGTTCTGCCGCAACAGATTCCACGAAACCCACGACATCGACCACCGGCGCAGAGACCGTCCGCTCAATCACCTCCCCCGTGACCGTGTCGATCGCCGCCGCTCTGACCGATCTCGCGTGCACATCCAAGCCGATACTCGTACGCTCTATGAACACCGGGGCCTCCTATGCATGTCGGCACCGCCAGCCCATCTGGCAGGTGATCCACGATTCTCTGCATACGCGAGGCCCCGGCCTCAACCCTCAACCGAAACCCCGCCCGCCCCCATAGGGTCTAGCGGTCGCATTCTGGCGCGACCGGTCACTTTCGCTCGCCCTGTGGTCGCCGCTACAGCCGCGGGTCGACAGGCTCGGACTCGAGTGCGAGGACGGAGAAGACCAGCTGGTGGACTTTCCACAGCGGTTCACCACGGACGAAGGCGTCGATCGCGTCCACGCCTAGTCCGTGTTCTCGCAGAGCGAGATTGCGCTTCTTGCCCAGCTGACGCTGGCGCAACAAACCCAAGGAGTCGGTGTAGTCGGCGCCGTAGATGATCCGCAGATACTCGCGGCCCCGCACCTTCAGACCGGGCTGGATGCGACCCGCGACCAGGCCGGCCGGCTTGACGACCATGCCCTCCCCGCCGCCACCGGTCAGCTCCTCCCACCACTGCGCGGCGGCTGCCCGTTCGGTGTCGGAGCCGAGGTCGACGAAACGGTGCCGGGTAGGGGCGATGAGCGGGTGGTCCAGACGCCCGAGCTGGGCCAGATGCCACTCGTGGGACTGCGTCAGCGCGAGTGTGCGACCTTCGGCAGCGAGGATCTGGAAGGGCGCGATGGTCACGCCGTCGAGGCCGTCGGTGGGCCGGCAGTATGCCGCGTAAGCCGCCCGGAACGCGCGCGCGTTGTCCAGCCGCGCGCTGGTCCGCGCGAGCAGATCGCTGACCTCCAGCCCGCGATCCGCAGCCCGTTCGAGCGCCGAGATCGCTTGTGGCAGAGCGGCAGTCGCCGCCGCACCGGTCGCGGCATACTGCGCCCGGATCATGTCGAGCGCCTTCACCGACCAGGGCAACAACTCGCAGTCGAGCGCGAGCCAGTCCGTGGTCAACTCGTGGAAGAGCGGCGCGACGGCGTCCCGCAGCCGGTCGACGAGCGCCGTGGTGTCGTCGAAGAAGCTGCGCCCCGTGCGGGTGTAGACGGCCCCGGTGCTGCCGTCGGTGACGCCGAATCGGCGCTCGGCGGCCTCGGCATCCCGGGCGATGACGGCGATGGCGCGCGAGCCCATGTGCTTCTCCTCGCACACGACGCGCGTGACGCCCCACGTGGCGAACTCCTCGAAGGCCGGCTCGGGGCGCTCCAGGTAGCCGTCCATCTGCGATGCCGAGGCCGGCGACATCGTCGGCGGCAGGTAGATCAGCCAGCGCGGGTCGACGGCGAAACGGCTCATCACCTCCAGCGCAGCCGCCGCATTCTCCTCGGGGATCTTCACCTTGCCGGCGTGCTCCGTCTCGAGCCAGCGCGTGCCGGTGACGTCCTCGATGGCGAGTGTGGTGGGCACTCGCTCGACGCCGGCGGGTGCGAGCGGGCGGGACGGGGCATACCATTCGCGTTCTGCGGGAACGGAAACCAGCTCGCGTTCGGGATAGCGCAGCGCGGTCAGGGCACCGCCGAACACGGCTCCGGTGTCGAGACAGATCGTGTTGTTGACCCACTCGGCGTTCGGCACCGGAGTGTGCCCGTAGACGACCAGGGCCCGGCCGCGATAGTCCAGCGCCCACGGGTAGCGCACGGGGAGACCGAACTCGTCGGTCTCACCTGTGGTGTCGCCGTACAGCGCGAACGCCCGCACCCGCTTGGACGAGCGCCCGTGGTAAGCCTCCTTCAGGCCGGCGTGGGCGACCACCAGGCGCCCGCCGTCGAGCACATAGTGGGCGATGAGGCGATCCATGAATTTCGTTGCCTGCGTGCGGAATTCGTCACTCTCCGTGTCGAGCTGGGCGAGGGACTCGGCGAGTCCGTGCGCCACGGTGACCTTCGCCCCACGGAGGGCCCGGACCAGTTTGGCTTCGTGGTTGCCGGTCACGCACAGCGCGGTCCCCGCCTCGACCATGCCCATGACGAGACGGAGCACGCCAGGGGTGTCGGGGCCACGGTCGACGAGGTCGCCGACGAAGACGGCGGTGCGACCCTGCGGATGCCGGGCGCCGACGACGCGACCGTCCTCCTCCTGCAGATCCCAGCCGAGCTGTCGCAGGAGGGTATGCAGTTCGCGCGCGCACCCGTGCACGTCGCCGATGAGGTCGAACGGGCCGGTCAGCTCGCGCCGGTCGTTCCACGACTTCTCCCGGACGATGGCGACCTTGTCGATCTCCTCGACGCCCTTGAGGAGGTGAACCCGGCGAAAGCCCTCACGCTCCAGCTTCCGCAGCGAGCGCATGAGGTCCCGGTGCTGGCCTCGCACGACATGCGGCCCGAAGTCGCGTTCCTCCCGGGCGCGGTTGCGTTCTTGGGCAACGGCTTCCGGCACGTCGAGGACGATCGCGTCGACGAGCACGTCATGCTCGCGCGCGAGTTTCACCAGGTCCGCCCGCGACCGTTGTTGCACGTTCGTCGCGTCGACGACCGTCAGCCGGCCGCGCCGGAGGCGCACTCCGGCGATGTGGTGCAGCACATCGAAGGCGTCGGCCGACGCCGCCTGGTCGTTCTCGTCATCCGCCACCAGGCCCCGGCAGAAGTCGCTCGACAGCACCTCGGTCGGCAGGAAGTGGCGCCGCGCGAAGGAGGACTTCCCGCTGCCCGAGACCCCGACGAGCACGACCAACCCCATCTCGGGCACCCCGATGGTGCGCGCCTGGGCAACCTCACTCACGGGTGAACACCGCCATCTGCGTCGGAGTGCCGAGGCCGGGATCGACGTCGCCGATCCCTTGGTACGCAACGGAATAGCCGTATGCCGCGCCCACGCCCTCCGCCCACTCCCGGAACTGTGCCCGGTCCCACTCGAAGCGGTGGTCGGCGTGCCGCAGGCCTGTCAGGCCGTCATACAGCGCGTTGTACTCGCGGTTGGGGGTCGTCACGACAACCGTGCCGGGCCGCGCCGTGCCGAACACGACGCGTTCCACGGCAGCGTGGCGCGAGGGGTCGACATGCTCGATGACCTCCATGACCACCGCAGCATCGAAACCCGCGAACCGGGCATCCTCATAGGTCAGGGCACTCTGGAAGAGCTGCAACTTGTCCGACTGCCGTTCGCTCATCGTCTCGACGTGCAGGCGCCGGGCGGCGATCTGCAGCGAGCGCACCGAGACATCCGTGCCGGCGACCCGGCGGAACTGGGGCTGCTTGACCAGTTGTGACAGCAGCGCGCCAGGGCCGCAGCCGAGATCGATGACCGAGATCGCGCCACTGGCGAGCAATGCTGCCACGACCGCCTCCTGACGCTGCTCGTTGAGGCGTGGCCGGCGCGCGGCCGGCAACGCCGTCTCCTCCTCCGCGCTGGGCTCGAGGGCCTCGGGCGTCTCGTCCCCCACCTCTGCCAGCCGGGCCAGCCCCTCCCGCATCAGCCCGCCCCGACGCCCGAGGTAACGCCGAGTGATCAGCTCGCGGTCCGGGTGCGTGGCCAGCCAGCCCTCACCCGAGCGGAACAGCTTGTCGATCTCGTCCGGGCCCTGCCAATAGTGCTTCGACTCATCGAGCGCCGGGAGCAGAATGTGCAACTGGCTCAACGCATCCGACAGGCGGAGCGTGCCGGTGAGGGTGAGCGCGAGATAACGCGAAGGACCCCAGTCAGGGAAGGCCGGATCGAGCGGAATCGGGTCCGCCTCGACCTGCCAACCGAGCGGTTCGAAGATCCGGCGGGCCATCTCCGGGCCACCGCGGCACGGCACGACCGGCACGGCGATCTGCAGCGGGATGGCCGAGTCCGCCAGGTCTTGGCGAGCCGCGCACCGGCCCGAGCGCGCCGTACTGAAGACGTCGGCGAGCGCGGTCGCGAGGAGGGAGGACGCGGCATACGGCCGGTCGTTGACATACTGCGCGAGCGTGAAATCCGGCGCGTTGCGCCCGAACGCGCGCGCCAGACGGACCGGATCGATCTCCAGCACCAGCGCCGCGGTGCACCGTGCTTCGTCCGCCTCGGGATAGAAAACCGTTGCGGTGCCGAAGGATTGTGCGAACTCCTGAACCCGGTCGGGGTGCTTGTGCAGCAGATACCCCAAATCGGTCGCCGGCCGATGGGTCGTCGTCAGGGTGAGCAGCACCGGATCAGTCTCTCCTGGACCGGTCAGGTCAGCACACTATTTCCGACGGCTACTTCACGCGGGTTTCAGGGTGTGACTCCCCGCAGGATGACCGAGACCGCGTGTCGAGTTCTGCGTCCAGGTCGGAGAAGTCGCGCCCCAACTCTCCCGCGAGCCGCGGGAAGCGCTCGGCGAGAGCCGGGCCGAGCCACGCCGGCGGGGGCGAATCCGACTGGCCCACAGCGGCATACCCACGCACGACCGCATCGAGGAGCATGGCGAGCCGCATCTCGTCGATCCCCGTCGGGGCACCGGCCAGGGCGAGCAGGAGGGCCTCGGTCCAGGCGTAGACACTGGGACGCAGCGGAACTCCGGCCGGCGCGATGGCGCCGAGCCACGGATGCGCCCGATAGCGCCCGGTCAAGGGCTGGCGTGTGCCGGAGATCCTCGATGCCCTCGAGTCGGCGGACGACATCTATCTGGACGTCATCGGACAGGTTCGGCTGGCCACGTGGTCGGCCGGGCGCGTCGGCCTTATCGGCGACGCTGCGGCCTGTGCCTCACCCGCATCCGGCCAGGGCACGACGCTCGGTCTCGTCACCGCGTACGTCACCGCTGCCCAACTGGCCACGACCGCTGCTGTTCCGCGCCGCGCTCACCGCTGCCGAGCAGCAACTGCGTGCCTTCGCCGAGGGCAACCCGGCACTCGGCCCGGCAAACCTCAAACGGATGGTGCTGCCCACCGAACGCGCCGTGCGCTCGACGCTCTTCGCGTTGAAGGTGATGAACGCGCTCCCCTTCACCGACCTCGAGCTCGGCGCGGTGGCCCGCATACTGGCCAGGGCCTCGGCATACGACCTACCGGCCGTCCCCGACGCTGCTGCGCGGTGACCCGTCGGCGCCGTGGCTGGGGACGTCGGGGGGCGCCTCCAGCCACGGCTACCCACGAGCGTAGAGGGTCTGCGTCAACGACGCGCGACGTAGGCCGCCAGATGCTGCCCTGTCAGGGTGCGCCCGTCGGCGACCAGGTCGGCGGGCGTGCCCTCGAAGACGACCGTGCCACCGTCATGCCCCGCACCCGGGCCGAGATCGATGATCCAGTCGGCGTGTGCCATCACGGCCTGATGGTGCTCGATGACGATGACCGACTTGCCGCTGTCGACGAGCCGGTCGAGCATCGCGAGCATGTTCTCGACGTCGGCGAGATGCAGGCCGGTGGTCGGCTCGTCGAGCACGTAGACCGACCCCGTGTCCGCCATCTGCGCCGCGAGCTTCAGCCGTTGGCGCTCCCCGCCCGAGAGCGTCGTCAGCGGCTGGCCGAGACGGACGTAGCCGAGACCGACGTCGTTGAGGCGCTCCAGAATCTTCTGTGCCGCAGACGTTTTCGCGGCTCCTTGACTGAAGTAGGGCAGCGCGTCCGCCACCGGCAGGTCGAGCACCTCGGCGATATTGAGTTCGCCGAGCCGGTATTCGAGGACGCCCGCGTGGAAGCGCTTGCCCTCGCAGTCCTCGCAGGTGCTCGCGACGCCGGCCATCATGACCAGGTCGGTGTAGATGACTCCGGCGCCATTACACGTCTCGCACGCGCCTTCCGAATTCGCGCTGAAGAGAGCGGGTTTGACACCATTGGCCTTGGCGAACGCCTTGCGAATCGGCTCGAGAAGGCCGGTGTAGGTCGCCGGGTTCGACCGGCGCGAGCCCTTGATCGCCGACTGGTCGACGGTGACGACACTGTCGAGTTTCTCGACCGATCCACGGATGAGCGAACTCTTGCCCGAGCCCGCGACCCCGGTCAGCACGACAAGGACACCCAGCGGAATGTCGACGTCGACATCGCGCAGGTTGTTCTCGTGAGCACCTCGGATCTCCAGCGCGCCAGTGGGTTTGCGCAGCGTGTCCTTCAACTGCGCCCGGTCCTCCAGGTGCCGCCCGGTGAGGGTGTCACTGGCCCGCAGCCCGGCGAGATCCCCTTCGTAGACGATCTCGCCGCCGCCGGTGCCGGCCAGCGGGCCGAGGTCGACGACATGGTCGGCGATGGCGATGGTCTCGGGCTTGTGCTCGACGACGAGAACGGTGTTTCCCTTGTCCCGCAACTGTTTCAACAGCGTGTTCATGCGGTCGATATCGTGCGGGTGCAGCCCGATCGTCGGTTCGTCGAAGACATAGGTGACATCCGTCAGCGCCGACCCCAGGTGCCGGATCATCTTGGTCCGCTGCGCCTCGCCGCCCGACAACGTGCCGGACGGCCGGTCCAGCGACAGATAGCCGAGACCGATCTCGACGAAGGAGTCGAGCGTCTCCTGCAGCCCGCTCAGCAACGGGGCGATGCTCGGCTCCTCGAGTTCGCGCACCCACTCGGCCAGGTCGCTGATCTGCATCTGGCAGGCCTGAGCGATATTGATGCCCTTGATCTTGGATGAACGAGCTGCCGCGTTCAGCCGCGTCCCCTCGCACTCCGGGCAGACCTGGAAGACGACCGCCCGGTCGACGAAGGCCCGGATGTGCGGCTGCATCGCCTCACGATCCTTGGACAGCATCGACTTCTGGATGCGCGGGATCAGGCCCTCGTAGGTGATATTGATGCCGTCGACCTTGATTTTGGTCGGCTCCTTGTAGAGCAGGGCCGCGAGTTCCCTCTCGGTGAACTTCTTGATCGGCTTGTCCGGATCGAAGAAGCCACTGCCCATGTAGACCCGGCCGTACCACCCGTCCATCGAGTACCCGGGGATCGTCAGCGCACCCTCGCGCAGCGATTTCTCGTCGTCATAGAGGGCGGTCAGGTCGAAGTCGGAGACCTTGCCGACCCCCTCGCACCGCGCGCACATGCCGCCCTGGATGCTGAACTCGCGCCGCTCCTTGACCTCCATGCCGCCTTTGGTCGTCGTCACCGCCCCCGCCCCCGAGGCCGAGGCGACGTTGAAGGAGAACGCTTTCGAGCCCCCGATGTGTGGTTGGCCCAGCCGGCTGAAGAGGATCCGCAGCATGGCGTTGACGTCGGTGACGGTGCCGACCGTGGACCGGATGTTGGCGCCCATCCGCTCCTGATCGACGATGATCGCCGTCGTCAGCCCTTCCAGCAGATCGACATCCGGCCGCGCCAGGGTCGGCATGAAGCCCTGGACGAAGGTCGAATAGGTCTCGTTGATCATCCGCTGGCTCTCGGCCGCGATGGTCGCGAAGACGAGCGAACTCTTGCCTGACCCGGACACTCCGGTGAAGACCGTCAGCCGCCGTTTGGGCAGTTCGACGTCGACCCCCTTGAGATTGTTCTCCCGCGCCCCGACGACCCTGATGGTGTCGTGCGAGTCCGCCGTATGCGGTGTGCCCGCCGTATGCCGCGCGCTCCCCTGTCCCTCCGCACGCGCCTGATCCGCCCCGCTCGCCGTCGTCGCGGCCGTGGCCTTCGCCATCTTCTCGCCTTCGCCTTCAGGAATGGGAGCCGGCACCTCCGGCCCGCTCACCCTAGTGCCGCGCCGAGCCGGAGTCGCGATTTCCCATCGCTGCCCGTCAACTCAGGTTGACAATTGCTCGAGCAACCTAGGTTGACAGGTATGGAGCGACCGATCGAGGCCGTAGCGGCCGATATCGCGGACCCGATGCTGGGCCTGCGGGCCGTCGTTGCCCTGCGCCGGCTGGCCGACCAACTGGAACTGCGCCAGGTCCAAGCCGCCCTGGACGCGGGACATGCGTGGCCGGAGATCGCGGGGGCCCTCGGGGTGACCCGGCAGGCCGTCCACAAGAAGTACCACCGACCCGTGACCACGAGGTGAGGGAAGATGTTGAAGCAAACCGTGACGAACCTGGAGCGGGTGTGGCGGCTCCTGATCGCTGCCAACGACGAGGCGCTGCGCGCCGGGCACACGCAGTCGACAGCGACCACGTGCTGCTGAGGCTCCTGGTCATCGACGGTGAGAGCGCCAGGCAGTTGCGCTCGGCCGGGCTGAACCTGGACTCGGCCCGCACCGCAATGGCCGCCATGGCGCCCGACGGCAACTGTTGCCTGACGCTCTCGTTGCGAGTCGATCGGGAAGGCCGGCATCGCCTCCTGGACCGTGCCGATGACCAGACGACCGCGATCCGGCTGAACCTGATCGCCCAAGCGCTGGCCCAAGCGTCGTGAGTCATTCTTGAGACATGGCATATGACGCCCAGCGCCAGATCATCCGTACCCTGGCTCGAGCCGCCCGGGAGTTCGACAGGGCACGCGATGCCCTGATGGGCGAGGAGCAAACCGAGACGACCGTTCCTGACTCTGCCTCCAGCGCCGTCCCACCCGAAGCAGCCCAGCCCGCTCGTGGCGGCGTCCTCGGTGCGGCGACTCAGGTTGCGCGTGCCGGGGCCGGGGCAGCGAAGGCGGCCGGCCGAGCGGCGGCGGGCGTGCATCCGC
>NZ_HG764815.1:1356126-1366277 GCF_001050535.1 Nostocoides australiense Ben110
GCTGTCCGGCGGGCGGCCGGTGCTCGGTGTGTGTGTCGGGATGCAGGTGCTCTTCGACGGCTCGAGCGAACCGTCGGCCGCGCCGGTCGAGGGCATCGGCGAGTGGCCCGGGCTGGTCCAGCGACTGCCGGCGCCCGTGGTCCCGCACATGGGCTGGAACACCGTGTCGGCGCCGGCCGGCTCCCTGCTCTTCGACGGCGTCGCGGATCAGTCGTTCTACTTCGTGCACTCGTATGCCGCGCTGACGTGGGACCTGCCCGTCGCCGACGGTCATCTAGCCGCCGCGACCCCCCTGGTGACGTGGTGCGACTACGGCGCCCCCTTCGTCGCCGCCGTCGAGAACGGCCCCTTGTTCGCCACCCAGTTCCACCCCGAGAAGTCCGGCGATGCCGGCCTGCACCTGCTGGAGAACTGGGTGCGTGCCCTATGACCGCCCCTGTGTGGAAGTGAGAGCCATGACCGACCTGCCCCGCCTGGAACTGCTGCCCGCCGTCGACGTGCGCGACGGGCGGGCCGTGCAATTGCAGCAGGGGGTCGCCGGGAGCGGGTGGGAGTTCGGCGACCCGGTCGAGGCGGCGCTCGCGTGGCAGGAGCAGGGCGCCGAGTGGATCCACCTCGTCGACCTGGACGCCGCGTTCGGGACCGGGTCCAACGCGGACCTGCTGGCCGAGATCGTCGGGCGGCTGGACATCAAGGTCGAGATGAGCGGCGGCATCCGCGACGAGGAGACGCTCGCCCGGGCGCTGGCGACCGGGTGCCGGCGCGTCAACGTCGGCACGGCCGCGCTGGAGCACCCGGAGTGGACCCGGCAGGCCATCGCATCGTATGGCGATCAGGTCGCCATCGGGCTCGACGTGCGCGGGGAGACACTCGCGGCCCGCGGCTGGACGCGCGACGGCGGAAACCTGTGGGAGACCCTGGCACGGCTCGACGCCGAGGGCTGCTCGCGGTATGTCGTCACGGACGTCAACAAGGACGGCATGCTCGCCGGGCCCAATCTCGATTTGCTCAAAGCCGTTGGTCAGCACACGAAGGCGCCGCTCGTCGCCTCCGGTGGCGTGTCGACGCTCGCCGACATCGCCGCGATCCGTCAGCTGGTCGCCTCCGGGGTCGAAGGGGCGATCATCGGGTCCGCGCTCTACAAGGGCGCCTTCACCCTGCCCGAAGCGCTCGACGTCGCCGGCCGCCCCTGACTCCTGCGTCGGACGACTGCCCGTGAGCAATCCACGAGATCATGCCCACCACCCGCACCGGGTGGCGCCGGGCGACGCCACCGACACCGCCGGCGTCCCGTGGGCACGGCGCGACCTGACGCCCTCCGGTTTCGAGGCCGACATGGGGGACAGTGACCCGGCGCTCGTGGCCGCTCTCGCAGGTGCGGACGAGGAGGCGATGATGGCCGCCGTCGCGGCCGGCCGCTTCCTCGTGGCCGTCGTGGCCCACGCCGAGGAGACCGTCACGGGGGCGGACGGGCTCGTCCGCGACGCCGCGGTCGACATGGCCCTGATCACCTTGGTCGGGCCGGACGGTCGGCGCGCCCTGCCGGCCTTCACCGGGCTCGCCGAACTCGCCGCCTGGGACCCGTCCGCCCGCCCCGTCCCGGTGACGGCCGACCGTCTCGGCCAGGCCGCCGTCGCCGAGAGCTGCGATGTCATCGTCCTCAACCTCGGCGCGCCCGGCGAGCGGGAGCTGCGATCCAGTCAGGTCTGGGCGCTGGCGATGCGGCGGGGCTGGACCACACCGCATACCGATCCCTTCGTCGCCGCCGCCGTCGAGACCGGCCTCGCCGGTTCCCCCGACGTCCAGGCCCATGCCCTATATGCCGCGCAACCCCCCGGAACCCTTGGGGTCCAGTTGACGTTGAGGCCGGGTATGACGCAGGCGCAGGTCAACGGCCTGCTCACGAGCGTGGGGGAGCGGCTGGCCGCCGACGGCGAGTTCCGCGCCCGGATCGACGGTCTGGCCTTCCGGCTGGGCTGATCATGTGGTCGGAGTCGGCCGGCAAGGCTGCTAGCATTGACGCAACTGATTCGTCGTGCCCGGGCCCGCCCGAGCAGGGCGGATGCTCAAGAGAAGTCGGCGGCAGTCAACTTCCACCCGCGCTCTACCGCCTCAGGTAGCCGGGTCCAGGGTTCCCGGCTCGATCGGGACCGGCGCATTCCGTGACCGACACGGGCACGGATGCGACGGCATACCCGCCGCTGTTTCACCGGCTGCCGATCGACCTCTCGCGAGCCTCGCGGGAGGTCTTCGTCGTTTATGGCGCGGACCGAGCGCGAGCGACACCCCTGACAACCGAGCAAGGAGCACCACATCAGCGAGCCTCGCATCAACGACCGGATCCGCGTCCCCGAGGTGCGTCTGGTCGGCCCCAACGGCGAGCAGGTCGGGATCGTCCGCGTCGAGGACGCTCTGCGCCTGGCCGCCGAGGCCGATCTCGACCTCGTCGAAGTCGCACCGATGGCCAAGCCCCCCGTGGCCAAGCTCATGGACTACGGCAAGTACAAGTACGAAGCCGCCATGAAGGCCCGGGAGGCCCGCAAGAACCAAGTCAATACCGTCATCAAGGAGATCAAGCTCCGCCCGAAGATCGACGACCACGACTACGGCACCAAGAAGGGCCACGTGGAGCGATTCCTCAAGGCGGGGGACAAGGTCAAGGTCACGATCATGTTCCGTGGTCGTGAGCAGTCCCGTCCCGAGCTCGGTTTCCGCCTCCTGCAGCGGCTGGCCGCCGACATCGCCGACCTCGGCTTCGTCGAGTCCTCGCCCAAGCAGGACGGTCGCAACATGGTCATGGTGATCGGCCCGACCAAGAAGAAGTCCGAGGCCCGCGCCGAGCAGCGTCGCCGGCAGGCCGAGCACGACGTCCCGGAGGCCACCTCCGAGGCCGAGGCTCCGGCCAGCGCCCCAGCGGTCAGTGACACCGACGTCACCGACACCCCCGAGGCGTCCTGAGACCTGACGGGACACACCCGTCGACACGCACACCCCGGCGGCAGCCCGCTGCCGCTACCAGCAAAGGAGATCGGCTCACCATGCCGAAGAACAAGACCCACAGTGGGGCCAAGAAGCGCTTCCGCATCACGGGCAGCGGCAAGATCATGCGCCAGCGCGCCAACCACGTGCACAAGTTCCACGAGAAGAGCCCGCAGCACGCGCGGCGCCTCGCGAACGACGTGGAGATCGCGCCCGCCGACGTCAAGCAGGTCAAGCGTCTCCTCGGCCGCTGACGGCCGCTCAACCCCCATCGTCTGCATCAGAGAAGTAACAAGGAGAATCACGTGGCACGCGTGAAGCGGGCAGTCAATGCCCACAAGAAGCGCCGGGTCGTCCTCGAGCGCGCCAGCGGCTACCGCGGTCAGCGCGGCCGGCTCTACCGCAAGGCCAAGGAGCAGCTCAACCACTCCCTGACCTACAGCTACCGCGACCGGCGCGCCAAGAAGGGTGACTTCCGTCGCCTGTGGATCCAGCGGATCAACGCCGGCGCCCGCGCCAACGGCATGACCTACAACCGGTTCATCCAGGGCCTGCGCGCCGCGGAGATCGAGGTCGACCGCCGCATGCTCGCCGAACTCGCCGTCAACGACGAAGCTGCTTTCGCCGCGCTCGTCGAGATCGCCAAGGCCAATGTGCCGGCGACGGGCGACGAGAAGGCTTCTGCCTGAGCTTGTCTCGACACCACTCTGAGCGCCGGGCCGGCGCCCCGCTGACCAACCCCCGATCCGATCGGGTGCGTGCGGTCGCGGCACTGGCCCGGCGCTCTGTGCGTGCGGGCTCGGGTCGTTTCCTCGTGGAGGGGCCGCAAGGCGTGCGCGAGCTGGTGCGGTATGCCGCGCCGTCGGTCGTCGATCTCTACGTCACCGCCGCCGCGGCGCAGCGGTATGCCGCCCTGGTCGAGTCCGCTTCCGCCGCTGGGGTTTTCGTGCACTCAGTGAGCGACGAGGTGCTTGCGGCGATGGCCGATGCCGAGACACCGCAGGGGATGCTGGCGGTGGCGCAGCAGCCGGAGCCGACGCTGGCGGATGTCCTGGCGGCGTCGCCGCGGCTGCTCGTGTTCCTGCAGGAGGTGCGCGACCCTGGCAACCTCGGCACGGTGATCCGGGCCGCCGACGCCTCCGGCGCGGACGCCGTGCTGGTAACCGACAGCTCGGTGGATGTCTTCTCTCCCAAGGTCGTCCGCTCCACGGCCGGATCGCTCTTCCACCTGCCCGTCGTCACCGGACTCGACGCCGAGGCGACGCTGGCCGAGGTGGCGAGTCACGGCATACGCACCCTCGCCACCGAGGGCGAAGCGGCCCTGACCCTGCCGCACGTCGACCTGGCCGGCCGGCACTGCTGGGTGCTGGGCACCGAGGCGCAGGGACTGCCCGACCACCTGGCCGCCGCGTGTGCGGAGCGGGTGTCGATCCCGATCTACGGCAAGGCCGAATCCTTGAACCTGGCGATGGCGGCGACCATCTGTCTCTACGCCTCGGCCGCCGCCCAGCACGGGACCCAATGAGTCAATCTATTGACTCATTGATTCGTTGACTCACTGGCGAGAGCATGGCGATGTGCAGATCGACACCGTCGAATTCGTCGTGTATCTCCTCATCCTCGGCGTCCTGGCGGCGCTGATCCTCTCCGATTCGACGTCCGCGCGGGCCGCGCGCCTGGAGAGCTTCCGGCGCCGACAGGGCGTCCACCTCACCGAGGCCACCGCGCCTTTGGTGTCGAAAGCCCTCTCGCGCAGTCGGTTCTGGCGTCGGGTGGGGGTCCTCGTGACGCTGCTGAGCGGCGTGGCCGTGACTCTCCCGATCGGCACTTGGGTCCGTGGCGATCCGGCCACGTCGGCGGACTGGCTTGCCCTGCTCGCGGTCGGTGGGTGGGAGGCGGGCACCCAGCCGACGAGCCCGGGAAGCCAAGCGTCCACGGCGATGCAGCTCCCGCACCCGTCGCGAGCGCATTCGTGAATCTCGAGGTCGACCTTGCCAGCCCCACGCCACCATACGAACAGGTCCGCAGTCAGCTTGCCGGCATGATCGCCGCCGGGCAGCTTGCGGCGGGACACCGCCTCCCGGCCATTCGGCAGCTCGCGTCCGATCTGGGCCTGGCTCCGGGCACGATCGGCCGGGTCTACAAGGAGCTCGAGGCCGAGGGGCTCGTGGCGTCCCGGGTCCGCACGGGCACGGTAGTGCTCGCCGCCGCCGCGGTCCCGGCCGCGCGAAATCAGCAGCAACTCGCCGTGGCCGCCCGCGGCTACGCGTCCACCGCCCGCCATCTGGGTCTCGACCTCGACGTCGCCATCTCCCGCCTGCGCGCCGAGTGGATCTGAGACCGACTTCACTCGCGTGGTCAATCTGACTATTGTGCAGGCTTGGTGGAATAGGAAGAGCGAGCACATGACACACCACAACGCGGAGCCGATCGGATGGGACCGGCATGCTGCCGCCGTGGGTCGGGTGCGCGCACA
This sequence comes from Nostocoides australiense Ben110, assembly GCF_001050535.1. Classification (GTDB taxonomy): domain Bacteria; phylum Actinomycetota; class Actinomycetes; order Actinomycetales; family Dermatophilaceae; genus Nostocoides_A; species Nostocoides_A australiense. Next base: position 1,361,582 of record NZ_HG764815.1, read on the forward strand.
GCTCGCGGCCCTGCCGTCCGGGGCGCCGGTCCGCCTCGCCAAGCGGACGTCCAATCTGTTCCGGCCGCGCGAGGACATGGGGGCTCAGGGGCTCGATGTCTCGTGTCTCGCCGGGGTCGTCGAGGTCGACCCGGCCTCCCGGGTGGCTCAGGTGCAGGGCATGTGCACCTACGAGACGCTGGTCGACGCGACGCTCGCGCACGGGCTGATGCCGTATGTCGTGCCCCAGCTGAAGACGATCACGCTCGGGGGAGCGGTCACGGGCCTGGGCATCGAGTCGAGTTCGTTCCGCAACGGCCTGCCGCACGAGTCCGTGCGCGAACTCGACATCCTCACCGGCAGCGGCGAGATCCTCACGGCCACGGACGACAACGCGCACCGCGACCTGTTCCGGGCCTTCCCCAACTCCTACGGCTCGTTGGGCTACAGCGTCCGCCTGATGATCGACCTGGAGCCGGTCCAGCCGCATGTCCGGCTCCGCCACGTCCGCTTCACCTCGGTGCCGTCGCTCGTCGACACTCTCGAAAAGATATTGGCGACAAGGGAATTCGAAGGTCACCATGTCGACTTCATCGACGGGGTGGTGTTCTCGGCCGACGAGTCCTACCTGGTGATCGCGCACTTCACCGACTCAACCCCGCCGTACACCTCCGACTACACCGGCCGGCGGATCTACTACCGTTCGATCCAGGGTTGGCACGAGGACTTCCTGACGATCCGCGACTACATCTGGCGCTGGGACACCGACTGGTTCTGGTGCTCCCGCGGACTGTTCGTGCAGAAACCGCTCGTGCGCCGCGTCATACCCAAGCGCTACCTGCGCAGCGACGTCTACGGCAAGGTCATCCGCTTCGAGAACAGACACGGGTGGTATGCCGCGCTGCAGCAGCGCCGGGGCGCGTTGCCTCAGGAGCGGGTCGTCCAGGACGTGGAGATCCCGATCGAGCGGACCGCCGAGTTCGTCGACTGGTTCTTGACCAATGTGCCGATCGAACCGATTTGGTTGTGCCCCATACGTCTCCGCGATACCAGCCACGGAGTGCGGCCGTGGCCCCACTATCCGCTCGAGGCCGGACGCGACTACGTCAACGTCGGGTTCTGGTCCGCGGTCCCCATCGTCCCCAGCGCCGCGGACGGTGACGTCAACAAGGCCATCGAGCACAAGGTCCACGCGCTCGACGGCCACAAGTCCCTTTATTCCGATGCCTACTACGACCAGGACGAGTTCTGGTCGCTCTATGGCGGCGAGGAGTATGCGCGCGTGAAAAAACTCTATGACCCCGACGGCCGACTGCCCGACCTCTATGCCAAGGCGGTGGGCCGGCGATGACCATGACCATCGGCGCGATCGTGGACGAGATTTTCGGCCACGACGCCGCCTTCGGGCTGAAGGCGTACGACGGATCCAGCGGCGGCAACCAGAGTGCCGGGATCCTCATTGACCTCAAGAACGAGCGCGGCCTGCGCTATCTCGTCAGCGCCCCCGGCGAACTCGGCCTCGTGCGGGCCTACGTCCAGGGTGACCTCGACATCGTCGGCCTCGACGAGGGCGACCCCTACGACCTGCTCGACAGCGTCAAGGACAAGCTGGCCCCCCGGATTCCCGAGCCCCGCAAGGTCAAGGACATCCTCACCTCGCTCGGACCCCGGATGTTCGTGCCGCCGGAGCTCCCCGATCTCGAGAATCCGCCCGGCTGGCGCCGGCTCGCCGAGGGCCTGCGGCACTCCAAGGCGCGGGACGCCCAGGCGATCAGCCACCACTACGACGTGTCGAATGCCTTCTACGAGAAGGTACTTGGGCCATCCATGGCCTATACGTGCGCGTGCTACCCCCGTGACGACGCGACGCTCGAGGAAGCCCAGGCTAACAAGTTCGACCTCGTGTGCCGCAAGCTCGACCTCAAACCCGGCATGCGGTTGCTCGACGTCGGATGCGGCTGGGGCGGCATGGTGCGCCACGCCGTCACCAACTACGGCGTCACCGCCCTCGGCGTGACGCTTTCGCGGGAGCAGGCGGCATACGGCCAAGCGTGGATCGAACGAGAGGGGCTGACCGGCCGCGCCGAGATCCGGCACGACGACTACCGCCATGTCACCGAGTCGGACTTCGACGCCATCTCCTCCATCGGCCTGACCGAGCACATCGGCATCAAGAACTACCCCGGCTACTTCGCCTTCCTGCACGAACGGCTCGTCGCCGGCGGTCGCCTGCTCAACCACTGCATCACCCGGCCGAACAATCACTTCAGCCCGATCGCAAAAGGCGGCTTCACCAACCGCTATGTCTTCCCCGATGGGGAACTCGCCCCGGTCGGCACGATCATCAACGATATCGCCGACCAGGGCTTCGAGGTCCGGCACGTCGAGGACCTGCGCGAGCACTACGCCCGCACCTGTCGCGCCTGGGCCAAGAATCTTTCGGCCAATTGGGACGCCTGCGTCGGCGACGCCGGGCAGGCCACCGCTCGCGTGTGGGGCCTCTATCTCGCGGGCAGCTCACTCGGGTTCAGGCGCAACGAGATTCAGCTGCACCAAGTGCTGGCGCAGAAGGTCGGGTCCGGCGGAGTTGCGCCGTATCCGCTGCGACCGGACTTCGGCAGCTGAGCCTGCCGGAACCTCCTGTCGTCCTGCGGTGTAATGCCCGCAGAGACACAGGAGGACGGTGAGCGAGGACCCATCCGCCGAAGCGGAGGCCATGGACCGCATCCGGGCTGGAGATGCCAGCGCGTATGCGGTGCTCGTCGCTGCCCACGCGGGCATAGCCACGCGCCTGGCCTGGCTCAATGGCGCCGGAGGGGAGGCCGAGGATGTCGTGCAGGAGGCGTTCGTCAAGGCGTATGCCGCGCTGCCCGGTTTCCGCGACGGCGCGGCCTTCCGGCCGTGGTTGCTGCGGATCGTCATCAACGAGACCCGCAACCGGCAGCGGGCACAGGAGCGCCGATTGCGTCGTGACGACGCGGCCGCGCGGCTCGACGCGCGCACGTCCTTCGTCCGCGACCCTGCCGAGACGGCCGAACTCCATGACCGTCACGGACGGTTGTATGCCGCGGTTTCCGCTCTGCCGCAGGTGTATCGGGAGGTCGTCACGTGCCGCTACCTGATGGAACTGTCCGAGGCCGAGACGGCCGCCGCGCTCGACGTCGCCGTCGGCACGGTGAAGTCACGTCTGCACCGGGCAATGAGCGTGCTGCGAGAGGAGTTGGCCGATGCGTGAGATGGACGACGCGGACCCGCTGGCCGAGGAACTGATCGACCTCGGTCGTGCTCTCCCGGCGCCGACCGTGAGCCCGGACCTGACGGCGCAGGTCCTGGCCCGGGTGACCGCCGACGAGGACGTCCACGTTGTCGGCGGAGCCCGTCCGGCGACGCCCGGCCGTCGGCGCTGGGGACGGGCGAAGATCGCTGCGAGCATTGGCGCTCTGGTGGGCGGGCTCCTGCTCGTGCCGCCGGTCCGGGCCACGGTGTTGGACTGGATCTCGCTCGGTGGCGTGCGCGTGCAGACGCCCACGACGTCGGCCACCGGGTCCCCCGGCACGAGCACGCCGCAGTCCGTGTCGCCCCGGGTGACGGCAACCAGTCCGGTCGACGAGGACGAGTCGCTGTCCGCGCTGAAGCAAGCGCGCACCCGAGTCGGCCTCGACTTCGCAGTGCCGGCGTCTTTGGGTGGCCCGACCTCCATCATGGTGCTCCATCAGGGCAAGGTCGTGGAAATGACCTGGGGGACAGGCGATTCTGCGCTGATCATGGACGTGCTCACAGGCTCACTCGACTATGGCTTCCTCAAGTCCGCCCGCGACGTCGAGTGGACCGACGTGCGCGGCAACAGCGCCCTATGGCTACCCGGCGACCACGACCTGCAATGGATCGATCGATCCGGTGCCACCCAGACGGCGCCACCGCGCACGGCCCGCCCGACCCTCGTGTGGGTCGTCCCGAAGGATGGCGCCGACATCACCTATCGACTCGAGGGCGCTGCGACCAAGCAAGCCGCCCTCGCTCTCGCCGCCGAGGTCGGCCCATGAATGAGCGGGCCGGAACCTCGACCGCGGCTGCGGTGTAACTCACCCAACCGGCCGCACGACGTGGCCGCGGACCCGGCGAGGAGGCCACGCATGATGCAGACACCGATGCCGCTGACACCGAACAGTCGCAGCCATTGCCCCCAGCGCCCCATCGGGCGCCTGTCGATCCTCGGGCTGCTCCTGGCCCTCCTGACCCTCGTCGGCATCGGCCCGGCCCACGCTGGCGGCCCGACGTCGGTGCTGGCGACCAACTACACCGACGGGCGGGCCGGTGCCGCCATCACCGGCACGGCGATCTACGACGAGCTCGTTCGCGAGATCGGCGTGACCGGGATCAGCGGCGGCCAGGCCCCCACGAGCCAGACGACGCAGCCGGCAGAGGTCAGTGACGTCCCGGCAATTCGCCTGACGTGGTTCATCCACGACAACCAGCCCTGGCGTATCGACGGCATCCACGAGGCCGGACAGGACATCTGGATCTCCACCCGAGAGTCCTTCGACGGAGGCGACCTCTACGAGGTGAAGCCCATGTGGCACAAGGCAGCCCACCCCAAGAAGCTCCGCTCGCTCCTCATCGGGATGGGGGTGATGGTCGGTGACGCGAACGAGTCGACGAGCGCCACGCCGGCTGCCGCCCCGCCGTCACCGGCGGCCGTCGCGCCTCCCGCTGATTC
>NZ_HG764815.1:1366377-1375146 GCF_001050535.1 Nostocoides australiense Ben110
GGCGGCGGGCGTGCATCCGCGGCACCCGGACTGGCAGACGGCCATCCTCACCGACCGCATCGCGTGGTGGGTGCAACGCTTCGGCACCGCCGCTGCGGCCCTGACCGCGGTCCCCGGCCTGCTCGGCAAAGTCGGCCGGCTCACCGGCGTCGGCGACGTCATCGGCGCCGCCGCCCAGGTCCTGATAGTCAACGCCGTCGCACGCGAGATGGGCATCGAGGACATTCCCCGGCGAGTCGCCGCGGCAGCCGACATCGTGCTCGACCGGCAGTTGTCGATGGCCGAGATCGAACTCGCGCTCGCCGAGGAGGCCACTCCCGCCACCGGCCAGAACTCCGCCGAGCGCGCCGACACGGGTCAGGACGACACCAATCAGGACGACACCAATCAGGACGACATCAGACCGGACGACACTGACCAGCCCGGGATCGTGCGGCGCCTCGGCGGCAGTGCCGCCCTCGTCGGGCGGGTGGCGCGTGACCTGTGGCGCCTCAACAGCGATATGGACAAGCGCCCCGGAGCCGGCCGCGTCGTCGGGTTCGCCCGCAACCTGCCGGCGGTCGGCGCCGTGGTTCCTTCGCCTACGAACGACGCGGCATCGCGCGTGCCGCCGAGCGCGCCCGCAGCCGCTTCGGGGGATGACCGCAGGTGGAGTCGACCGTTCACGTCGACGGTTCATCTTGAGGGGTTAGCCTGCCGTCCATGGGGAACACAGGCTTGGACGCCCCGACGCCCGAACATCTGGACCGCATCGTCGCGTCGTATGCCGGTTCTCGCCCGGGATACCCGGCAGCCGTCTTCGACCAGTTGCGCAAGGCACACGTGGTCGGACCGGGTGTCCGGGTGCTGGAGATCGGGGCCGGCACGGGTGAGGCAACGACGGATCTGGTCGCCACCGGCGCCGACGTGACAGCGGTCGAACCACGGCCGGTGCTCGCGAAGACCCTCGCGGAGCGCGTCCCGCAGGCCCGGGTGGTCGTGCAACGTCTGGAAGATCTGGATCTCGCGCCGGGCAGCTTCGATGCCGCCATCGGTGCCACTTCACTGCACTGGCTCAGCCTCGACACTGCCCTGCCGATGCTGCACGACGCGCTGCGGGCCCAGGGTCGGCTCGCGGTGCTGCGGACCACCTTCGGGGACGCGTCGGTCAAGACCCCGTTCCGCCGCCGCGTCGCAGAGATCGTCAAGTCCCGGGTCGAGGCCACTGCCGACAAACGCGGTCTACGCCCGACGATGCGGGAGTTGACCGAGAGCGGGCTGTTCCTCCCCGTCGATTCGTGGGAGTGGCCGTGGTCGATCGAATTGACCGCCGGCCAGATCGAGCGGCTCTTCACGACCTTCAGCGACTGGTCGCCGGCGGAGGTCGCCCAGGCGCGCGCCGCGGCCGACGACCTCGGCGGCAAGATCGTCGAGCACTACCGGACGTGGTTGCACGTCCTGGAGAAGGCGCCCGGACCACGCGCCTAGCTACCCCGCGCCGAGCTACTGCGGCAGGGTGATTGCGGGGCCGAGGTCGGCGGGTGAATCCGGCGCCGGCGGCAACGACTGCACGTCCGGGCGCGCCCGCAGACTGCGAATGCTCGGGACGGACAGGGAGCTAACGCTGGCCACCAGCATCACAGCCGCACACACGAGCAGAACCCGTTGTGCCCCCACGGCATCCGCCGCCGGCCCGGCGAGGATGATGCCGAGCGGCCCAAGCGCCAGGGAGCCCAGCGCGTCATACGAACTGACGCGCGAGAGCGACTCGGCCGGGATCTCGCGCTGCATCGTCGTCTGCCAGAAGATCGAGAGCATCTCGAAGGCGAACCCGAGGAAGAACGATGCGACCGCGATCGCCACGAGGGGTGCGTGCAGACCGAGCAACAGATAGGGCGGCGCCCCCAGGAAGCTCAGCAGCACCACCGCCCGGACCGGGTATGCCGGCCGCCACCGCATCGCAACGAGTCCCCCGAGGATCAGCCCGCAGGACTCGACGGTCAGGATCGTCGACCACGCTCCCGGCCCCCCGAGTGCGGTCTTCGCGACGACCGGCCCGAGCACCAGATGCGCCGCCTGCCACACCATGACGAAAGCGGAGAACTGCAGCACGCACACCCACAGCCACGTCCGCGACCGGAACTCACTCCAGCCGACCCGCAGCTCACGAAGCATCCCGGGACCGGGCACGTCGTCCTGCGGGGGCCGCGTGAGCCGGAGCCGCCCGACACACAAGCCGGCCACGGCGAAGATCACTCCAGCGGCGATCAGCGCCCAGCCGCCACCGATGGCGACGACGACGATGCCGCCGGCGACGAGGCCGGCCACTCGGGCGGTGTTGCCGCCGATCCCGATCAGGGCGTTGCCGTCCTGGAGGGAGTGCGCGGGCACGACCTGCGGCACGATCCCCGTCATCGCCGGCCAGACCAGGGCACCCGCGGTGCCCGCGAGGAAGGTCAAGGTGACCAGACCCCATACGGGTGCATGTCCGCTCAACAGCAGCGCCCCGATGACGATATGCAGCACTGCATTGGCCCATTCGGCCGCGCGGAGCACCTGCTCGCGCGGATAACGGTCGGCGACCACGCCACCGACGAGCGTGAAGAGCACCAGCGCGATCGACTCCGCGGCCAGGACCGTCGAGAGGGTCGTCGCGCTCGCCCCCGGCAGGTCGAGCACCCCGAACGCCAGCGCCACGGGCGCGAAGGCGAGCGCCAGCATCGAAAGCGTCCGCGCCGTCAGCAGCAGCGCGAACGGGCGGTCGCGCAGCAGATCGGAGCGTGGGGAGGACACCGCTCCACCGTAGGGCCAGGCCGCGCGCGCCGGCCACTCGATTCCCCCTGCCGCCCCGCTCCCTGCCGCCCCGCTCCCGGACGACGGCTGCTTCGTGACGCGATTGGATGCATGCCGGGGTGCAGCCGCGCTGATTCAGATCTGGGCGGCACCAGCCGTTATCCTTGAGTGCTCCCGTCCGAACCCCCGACCTCAGGAGTTGCTCATGGCCGGCGGACTCGTCGCCCTGCTGGACGACATCGCCGCGCTGGCCAAGTTGGCCGCGGCCTCCATTGACGACGTCGGCCTGGCCGCCGGCCGGGCGACGTCGAAGGCCGCCGGGGTCGTCATCGACGACACCGCCGTGACGCCGCGCTATGTCGACGGATTCACTCCCGATCGCGAACTGCCGGTCATCAAGAAGATCGCGATCGGCTCGCTGCGCAACAAACTCCTCTTCATCACGCCGGCCGCGCTGCTGCTCAGCCAGTTCGCCCCGTGGGCGTTGACCCCGCTGCTCATGATCGGCGGCAGCTACCTGTGCTACGAGGGCGCGGAGAAGGTGTGGGAGAAGTTCGGCGGCGGCCACCACGCGGAGGACGAGACTCCGGTCGTGCTCGAGAGTGCAGAGCAGGAAAAACTGATGACGGCCGGAGCCATCCGGACCGACTTCATCCTCTCCTCCGAGATCATGGTCATCTCGCTCAACGAGGTCGCCCACGAGCCCTTCCTCATGCGCACCGCGATCCTCATCGTTGTCGCGATCGCGATGACCCTGCTGGTGTATGGAGTGGTGGCGCTGATCGTCAAGATGGACGACGTCGGCCTGCACCTGGCCAAGGCGGGCACGGGGGCCAAGGCCACCATCGGGCGGGGAATGGTCGCCGGTATGCCGAAGGTGCTGGCGGCCCTGTCGACGATCGGTGTCGTGGCCATGCTGTGGGTCGGCGGGCACATCGTCCTCAAGGGCACCGACGACCTCGGGTGGCACACGCTCTACGGCTGGGTCCACCACCTGGAGGAGGTGGCCCACGACCTCGGCGGCGCGCTCCTCGGTTGGCTCGCCAACACCGCAGCGTCGGCGGTCTTCGGGCTCCTGTGGGGAGCCGTCATCGTCGCCGTCATGACCCTGGTCCACAAGGCTCGCTCCGGCGAGCCGGCGCACCACTGATGCACCGCGCTCGCGGTGGAGGCCTGCATCACCCTTCTCGGAGACTTCCGAGACCAGCCCGACAGCGTCGCCGGGGCCTTATGCTCGTGACACGTGCCCTGAAAAGGTTTACACGAGCCCAGTGAAAGTGACCCAACGTGTCTGACACCATGCCGGCCGTCCGCCCTGCGGAAACCGTCGCCGTAGCCGAGGACTACCTCCACGAGCGGGGTCCGACGCTCGAGTCCACGCACCCGCTGGCGCTGGGTCCGGTCACGGCCCCACCGCATACGGTCGACGGCTTCGTCAAGGAGTTCCTGCGCGAACTCAACTACGGCCAGGGCGTGCCCCTGTCGCGCTCGTCGCTCAACGACCAGTACATGGCGCTCGCGCGCACGGTCCGCGGCTACCTGACGGCCCGGTGGCTGGAGACGGCGACCCGCCGTCGGCAGAGCCCGCACAAGATGGTCGGCTACCTCTCGGCCGAATACCTCCTGGGGCGCCAGCTCGACAACGCCCTCCTGGCCACCGACCTGAGCGCCATCGCCGAGGAGGCGATGAAGGTATGCGGTCTGGAGTTGGACGCGCTGCGGCAGGCCGAGGTCGAGCCCGGCCTCGGCAACGGCGGTCTCGGCCGGCTCGCCGCCTGCTTCATCGACTCGCTCGCGACCATGGATGCGCCGTGCGTCGGCTACGGCATCCGCTACGAGTACGGCATCTTCAAGCAGACCTTCGTCGACGGCCGCCAGGTCGAGGTCCCCGACAACTGGCTGTCCATGGGTGGCCCGTGGGAGATCGCCCACCCCGAGATGGAGGTCCCTGTCCACTTCGGCGGGCACGTCGAACGCGCCACCGCCGACGACGGACGCGAACGCTGCACTTGGGTGCCCGACTGGAGCGTGCTGGGAATCCGTTACAACGTGATGGTCCCCGGCTACCAGAACGGCGTCGTCAACACCTTGCGACTGTGGCGGGCCATCGCGACCCGCGCCTTCGATCTCGACATCTTCAACGCCGGTGACTACGCCTCGGCGGTGCGTTCGCAGACCGTCGCCGAGAACATCTCCAAGGTGCTCTACCCCGAGGACTCCACGCCGCAGGGCAAGGAGCTGCGGCTGCAGCAGCAGTACTTCTTCGTCGCCTGCTCGATCTTCGACTTCCTCAAGCACACCCAGCCGACCGACCTCGACGTGCGGGAACTGCCCGAGCGGATCATCTTCCAGCTCAACGACACCCACCCCGTCATCGGCATTCCCGAGCTGATGCGGCTGCTCATCGACGACTACGACCTGACGTTCGAGGAAGCGTGGGCGATCACCAAGCAGTGCTTCGCCTACACCTGCCACACGCTGCTTCCCGAGGCGCTGGAGGTCTGGCCCGTCTCGCTAATGGAGCGGCTGCTGCCGCGGCACATGGAGATCATCTACCAGATCAACGAGGTCTTCCTCGCCGAGGTTCGCGAGCAGTTCCCGGGCGATGAGCTGCGGGTGCGCCGGATGTCGATCATCGGCGACCACCCCGAGCGCTCGGTGCGGATGGCGCACCTGGCGACGGTGGCGTCGGTCAAGGTCAACGGCGTGGCCGAACTGCACAGCCAGCTGCTGCGGGACAAGGTGCTCGCGGACTTCTCCGAGATGTGGCCGGAGAAGTTCACCAATGTCACCAACGGGGTCACCCCCCGGCGGTTCGTGCGGCAGGCCAACCCGTTCCTGTCCAAGCTGATCACCGACACCATCGGGGTCGGGTGGGTGGCCAATCTCGAGCGGGTGCGCGAGCTCGAGACGTATGCCGAGGACCCGGAGTTCCGCGCGAAGTTCCGCGAGGTCAAGGCCGCCAACAAGACGCGGATCGCCGCCGTCCTCGAGCGCCGCGACGGCATACTGCTGCCCGAGGATCACCTGCTCGACGTGATGGTCAAGCGGCTGCACGAGTACAAGCGCCAGATGCTCAAGCTGCTGCACATCGTCACCCTCTACGAGGGCATCATCTCCGGTGACCTCGACCCGGCGACCGTCACCCCGCGGACCGTCGTCTTCGGCGCCAAGGCCGCACCCGGCTACCGGATGGCCAAGGAGATCATCTTCCTGATCAACTCGGTCGCCAGCGTCATCAACAACGACCCGCGCGTGCAGGGCAAGCTGTTCATCGCCTTCCCGGCCAACTACAACGTCACCCTCGCCGAGCGGCTGATCCCGGCCGCCGACCTGTCGGAGCAGATCTCCCTGGCCGGCAAGGAGGCCTCCGGCACCGGCAACATGAAGTTCGCGCTGAACGGGGCCTTGACGATCGGCACCGACGACGGTGCCAACGTCGAGATCCGCAAGCTGGTCGGCGACGACAACTTCTTCCTCTTCGGGATGACCGAGCCCGAGGTCGCGGACCTGCAGGCCCGGGGCTACCGGCCGACGGAGTACTACGAGTCCAACGAGAAGTTGCGCCGCGCGATCAACCTGATCGACTCGGGGCACTTCACCGGCGGCAACCGCGAGGCGGCCAGCATGGTCATCGGCGACCTGCTCTACAACGACCGTTTCCTCGTGCTCGCCGACTACCAGGCCTATCTGGACGCGCAGGCGGAGGTCGAGGCGGCATACGCCGACCAGGAGGCGTGGAGCCGGTCGGCCATCCTGAACGTCGCCCGGACCGGCTTCTTCTCGTCCGACCGCTCGATGCGCGACTACATCAACCGGATCTGGCACATCCAGACCGGCTTCTGACGATCGCGGCACGTCACGTCGCGATCACCCGGCGCTCCTGGGCGCGGGCATCGAGACAGGCCTCGCGGCTCTTTGGTGACGGTCTTGCCGATGTCGAGCGACTGATACCCCTGCGGTGACGTCGAAACTCCCGGTTCCGCGAGGGAACCGGGGGTTTCGGTGATGCGGGTCAGCGCTTCAGGTCCAGGTGGACGACCTGAGGGTCGTGGTCGGAGTCCTGGTCGAAGAACGCGGCGTTGGTGTGGACGATGTCGTAGACGAACGCCGGCTTGACACCGCTGCCCGGACGGTAGGGCCCGGAGAACTTCTCGAGCGACGCCAGGGAGTTGGAGATCAGGATGTGGTCGAGCACCTGGCTGTTGCCCTCGCAGACATAGGTCCAGCGGTTGGCCGCGGGGTCCTTGGCCATGATCTCGTTGACGAAGGTGCGCACCACACGTGCCTGCGCGTGCCGGGCCTCCTCACTGAAACGCACCGGCCGCTGCCCGCGGCCGAACAGCGGGTCGTCGCCGCCCTTCGACGAGAAATGCACCGCCCGCGACGAAGACGGTCTGGCCACGGAACTTGAACTGGCCCACGACCGGCTTGCGGGAGTCTTCGAACGCCGGGTTCGTCGGGTCGATCCGGCCGGGGCTGACGCTCAGCGAGACATTGCCCTGCTTGTCGGTGACGACCTGTAGTCGACGACGCCGGACCGGGATCTCGCCGAAGGACGCTGTGGGTCCGACGACCTCGGCGTCGCGGACACCGACGTACATCCCCTCGAGGGACTCGTAGAAGTCGATGGCGTCCGCTCGGGGAGGAAGGCGGCGCCGCTGTATGCGAAGCTCGTGGGGTTCTCGGCCTCGATGGTCTGCTGCGGGGCGACGCGGTCCTCGCCGATGACCACCGGGGCAGGCAAGGCGTTGCCGCTCGAGACCGCTCGACGAAGTCGCTCCTGTAGGGGGCGCCGGAGTTGCCGCCGCCGCCATCCGCCTCGGCGATGACGACATTCTCGGAGGCCGCGGAGGCGGACGGCGCGCAGACGGCGCCGAGGGCCAGCACGGGGTTAGCGGCTGTGATTAGCCGCAGGGTTTGCTGGGAGTCACGGTGGTGCTCCTGGGACGAACCGGTGGGGGATCGGCGTCACCCTACGAGTCAAAGGTGTCCGGCGCACTACCTGCGCGGGTCATTTTCGAGAACGTGCCTGGCGCAGGATAGTCCGATAGATCATCAGCGAGTCGCGCAGCGGCCGGAAGTGGGACTGGCTGTTCTTCGCGTCGTGATAGACGGTCGCGATCGGCACCTCGAGGATCGGAATGTGCTGGGCGAGCGCCCAGATCAGCACGCTCATCTCGTATTCGAAGCGCTCCCCCTCGACCCGGCTCATCGGTTCGGCGAGCGCGAGCGGGAACCCGCGCAGCCCGGTCTGCGTGTCGGGCAGGCGCTGGCCGTACCGCATCCGGATCACCCCGGTCGTGAAGCCGTTGCCGAGGCGGCTGAAGAAGGGGATGCCCGGACCGGAGAACCGGCGGACCCCGAGCACGAGAACCTGTTCGGGCCCGGCCGCCTGCACCGCCGCCGCCACGGCGGCGATGCCTTCGGCGGTATGCTGCCCGTCGCAGTCCGCGGTCACGATCACCCGGGCCGGCCGTCGCCCAAGCAGATCGGCATATGCGGTCTTCAGGGCCGCTCCCTTGCCGCGGTTGACGGTGTGGGTCAGGACCCGGCACCCAGGTGCGTGGGCGATCCGGGCGAAGATGTCGGCGTAGTCGGCGCCCGAGCCGTCGTCGACCACGAGAACCTCGGTGAAACTCGCCGCCAACTGGGCCGCGAAGCCGGCGAATCCGGGCTCGGGATGCAGTGCCGGGATGATGACGACCACGCCTTCCGGCGCGCGGCCCGGCGAGGTCGGCTGCGACACCTTCGCATGTTCCCACGCACGATGCCGCGAACCGGGGATTGCCGCTGTCCTATCGGCCAGTCGATCGGTACCTCCGGTGGAGGCGGCGTCCACGCGGAGTGACCGACGCTGGATGCCGTGAGCGACTTGACCATGCCCCTGACCGTCCGCACTGCCCGTCGTCGCACGACCGCAACCGCACGGCGCACCGGGCTGATCACGATCGTCACCGGGGGCGGGCCGATCGGCGGGCACGACCACCGCTGCGC
>NZ_HG764815.1:1375246-1383469 GCF_001050535.1 Nostocoides australiense Ben110
GGCTGTATGCCGCCGTCCTCCTCGCCATCGCCCTCGCCTGCGTCGCCGGGCTGGTCTGGCGCTATCGGAAGCTGGCGACGAAGTGAGTGTCCTGACTCTCGACGCTGCCTCCCGCTGGTTCGGGAATGTCGTTGCGGTGAACGGGATCTCGATGACCGTCGGCCCCGGCATCACGGGCCTGCTCGGCCCCAACGGCGCCGGCAAGACCACCCTCATCGCGATGATGGCCGGCTTCCTCGCCCCCTCCGCAGGCACGGTGACCTTGGACGGGAAGCCGATCTGGCGGCATACCGACGCCTATCGCACCATCGGGCTCGTGCCCGAACGCGAACTCAGCTTCGGCTATCTCACCGGCCGCCAGTTCGTGCGCGCCAACGCCGAACTGCACGGCCTACCCGACCCCGGCGCCGCCACCGAACGCGCCCTCGCGACCGTCGAGATGACCGACCCCGCCGATCGGCGCATCGACACCTATTCCAAGGGCATGCGCCAGCGCGCCAAGCTCGCCTCCGCCCTCGTCCACGACCCGGCCGTCCTGCTCCTCGACGAACCGTTCAACGGCGTCGACCCGCGCCAACGCATGCACCTGATGGCACTGCTGCGGCGGATGGGCGAGGAGGGCCGCACGCTGCTGTTCAGCTCCCACATCCTCGAAGAAGTCGAGCAGGTCGCCCGCCACATCGAGGTCGTCGTCTCCGGGCGGCACGCCGCCTCCGGCGACTTCGGCACCATCCGCCGGCTGATGACCGACCGGCCGATGCAGTATGCCGTGGCCTCCTCCGACGATCGCCGTCTCGCCTCCGCGCTCATGACCGAGCCCTCCGTCCTCGGCGTCACCCTGCGTCGGCAGGGCGGGCTCGACGTCTCCGTCGCCGACCTGGGCGCGTTCGCCGTCCGCCTGCCCCACCTCGCCAGGGAGGGCGGCATACGGATCCTCGAACTGACTCCCAGCGACGAATCCCTCGAGAGCGTGTTCGCCTACCTCGTCGGCGGCCCCGCATGAACCCCACCATCGCCCGACTCTCCGCTCAGGCCCTCCTCGGCCGACGCCGCGGCGTGGTGCTGCTCGTCATCCCCGCTCTCCTGATCGGGCTGGCGGTGTTGCTGCGCGTCCTGACCGACGCCGACGGCGGGTATGACGCCGTCCTCACCCTCGGCTACACGCTCGCGCTGCCGCTGGTCGCGTTGCTCGCCGCGAGCGCGGTGCTCGGGCCGGAGATCGACGACGGCTCGATCGTCTATCTGCTGGCGAAACCGGTGTCCCGGCACGTGATCGCGCTGAGCAAGTTCGTCGTGGCGTGGCTCGCCACTCTCGCGCTGGGGGCACTGCCGCTGGTCGTGGCAGGGCTGATCATGGACTCGGGCAACCCGCGGCGCGCGCTCGCGTGGGGCGCGGCGGGTGCGGTGGCGGGCACGACATACTCGGCCCTGTTTCTGGCGCTGGCGGCGGTGACCCGGCACGCCGTCGTGGCGGGGCTGCTGTTCGTGCTGATGTGGGAGGGCCTGCTCGGCGGCCTGCTCACCGGCATCAAGTGGGTCTCGATCGGCGCCTGGGGGCGACAGGTCGGCTACCGGTTCAGCGCCCGCCTCGACGACGCCTTCCTCCCCTTGTCGTATGCCGTCCTCGCCGCCCTGGTCGTGACGCTCGGCGCCCTCTGGCTCACCGGCGACCGGCTGCGCTCGTTCACCCTGCGCGGCGACGAGTAGCGGCGTGGTGACGTCGGACCGCGAGTTCACTCGGCCGATCTCGATGCGATGCCCGTTGACGGGCGCCGCCATGAGCTGCTCGACGGGACCCGTGACCGTTCCAGCTCGTCCGTTTCGCCGCCGGGGACCCCTCGATCAGCGCGAGCGAGGCCGTCTTCATCGACGCGCATGGGTCGGGCGCCTTCATGGATCTCCTCGCCGCCGTCAACCCCGACCTGAACGATCTGCAGCGCGCGCCGGTGATCGGCTGACCACGGCCGCGGACGTCGCTCAGCGCGGGAGGGCGAGGGCGTCGACAACGGCACCCCATTGCACGTACGAGAAGTTGGTGGGGTCCCGCTCGGAGTCGACACCGGGACCGCTGTCGGGTTCGTCGTGGCTGACCAGAAGTCCGCGAGGAAAGCCAGCCACGGGGACGGTGACGACGTCCAGGCCGTCGGAGCCGTTGACATTGTCGGCGCCGTCGATGCCGCGAATCCGGAAGCTGCCCAATGGTCTATTTGCTCCGGTGAGGTTGTAGACGGCGAACCGGTCGTCGCCCTGGCTGGAGACGACGATCTGCCCGCCCGCCCCGGCATGGGCGATCGCCACGCCTTCGGCGTCGGCTGTCAGCAGGTGTCCGGCGTAGGTCGCAGGCTGGTCGGGGTCAACCGGTACGCACTCCTCGCTCTCCTCGTCCCAGCGGTCGGTGATGCCGAAGTCGGTGACCTTGTCGATGAGCTTCGGCTGCCCCGAATAGAGCGGCAGCGGGATCCGCCACAGGCCGACATCCTCCTGCGCGGCATAGAGGACATTGCGGGCGTTGTCGACGGCCATGCCCTCCAGCTGCGGCCGGGTGCCCGGCTCGTTGCATACGCTCCAGGTCGTGCCATTGGGCAGCGGGAAGCTGGCCGGCAGAGGCAGGTGCCGGGAGTCGGTGTAGCCGATTCCGTTGGCAGAGCTCGTCAATCGCACGGTCGCGATCCGGGTGGTGCCCTCCTGGGTGAGGGCGACATAGGTCGGTCCACCTGTGGGTTGCCACACCGCCAGGCCGTATGCCGTCTTCTCCGTGTCCACGCCCGCGCGCGTGTGCTGGAAGACGAAGGGCACGCCGGGGGCGGTGACCTCGCGAAGTTGCCGGGTCGCTGCGGCGCCGGCCGGGTTGATCGCGAAGAAGCGGAGTTGGTCGTTGTAGCGGTCGCTGACCACGGCGACGTCGGTGCGCTTGCCGCCGACCATCAGCCCGCGGGCGATGTCGACATTGTTGAAGCGACCGGGCACGCCGTCCGGCCGCGGCGCGGGGGTGGCGGCAAGCTTCTGGAGTTGGCGGCCACGCAGGTCGTACACCCGCAGTCCGCCCTCCTTCGCGGTGACGATGACGATCGAGCGGCGCGAGTCACTCGGGTGCACCCAGATCGCCGGGTCGTCACCGGAGGCGTTGCCACCGGCATCGTCGTCATAGAGGGTGGGCGTCTCGACACGGGTATCCACCGCCCCCCGCGGGAGACGGTCCTCATCATCGGAGGCAGCGATCGCGGAGGGGGCGGCGAGGGAGAGCAGGAGGAGGGGCGGCAGCATACGGCGCAGCGTCGTCATGCCGGCCCAGTGTGGCCCTCACACGTGGCATCCAGATGGCCGCACGATGACCAGCACATGCCGGCCAGCCGGTCTCCAAGAGACGTGGCTCGGAGCGGCGAGAACTGGACAACCGACCAGGTCAGCGCCGGTGGCCACCCGGGCGGGATCTGGGGGAAGGCGACGCACGGCATACCCCCGCCGTTGGTCCGGCGTTCCGGCCACGGGGCCGTTCGCGCGGATGGCGACCTACCCCGTGTATCAGAACGTGCCCGCCGGCGTCGACCCGCTGGAGGAGACCGTTGCGGAGATCTCGACGGCGAGCAAGGACGGGCGCACGCTGATCTACACCGATTCCGCGGGCAAACGGATCGGGTTCGTCGACATCAGCAACGCGAGTGCACCCAACGGCCTCGGGACGCTGTCGATGGAGCAGTTGGGTGACGCAGACGCAGAGCCGACCAGCGTGCACGTCGTCGGGGGCTTCGTCCTCGTGGTGGTCGACACGAGCGCCTCGTATGTCGAGCCGTCCGGCAAGCTCGTCGTCGTCCGGTTGTCGGACCGCAAGGTGGTGCGAACCATTTCTCTTGGGGGACAACCTGATTCGATCGACGTCAGCGCCGACGAGCGCCGCGCGATCATTGCCATCGAGAACGAGCGCGACGAGGACGTCAACGACGGTGAGCTGCCTCAGTTGCCCGCCGGGTTCCTTCAGGTCGTCGACATGCCGACCGCGAGCCCGTCGTCGTGGGTGGCGACGAAGGTGCCGTTGACGACAGCGACCGGTGCGCCGATTCCGATGCTTGCCGCCGCCGGCCTGGACACACCGCGGGACCCGGAGCCGGAATACGTGACGATCAACTCGCGCGGTGTCGCGGCGGTCACGCTGCAGGAGAACAACGGCATCGTCCTAGTGGACCTGGCGACGAAGAAGGTCACCAAGGCCTGGTCGGCCGGCATCGTGACGCGCACGCGTGTCGACACCCTCGAGGACGGCAATATCTCGCTCACCGGCACGATCACCGTGCCCCGCGAGCCCGATGCCATTGCCTGGGTGGACGATCGCTACCTCGCGACCGCCAACGAGGGCGACTGGAAGGGCGGCAGCCGGGGCTGGACCGTCTTCGACAGCGCGACCAAGGGCATCGCCTGGGACTCCGGTGTCAGCCTGGAGCGCCTGGCCGTGAAGTACGGCCTGCACAACGAGGGCCGGGCGGAGAACAAGGGCACCGAACCGGAGGGCTTGGCGGTGGCGACCATGGGCGGCAAGCGGTATGCTTTCGTCGCCTCTGAGCGCTCGAATTTCGTTGCGGCATACGACATGACGAAACCCATGTCGCCGGTGTTCCGGCTGCTGCTGCCGACGACCAACGGCCCTGAGGGCGTCCTGCCGATCCCGTCGCGGGGACTGCTCGCCGTCTCCTCCGAGGTGGACGACTCGGACGCCCAGGTGCGCTCCTCGGTCAACCTCTTCAAACTTGGCGGTCCGGACAACCGGCTGGAGTTCCCGACGATCGTGTCCGCGTATGCCGGAGGGGCACCCATCGGCTGGGGCGCGCTCTCCGGGCTGAGCGCCATCCCGGGCACGACGAATCGCCTTGCTGCGGTGAGCGATTCGGCATACGCGACCGGTCGGATCTACCAGATCAACACCGCGAAACGGCCCGCGCTGATCACCTCCGCGGTCGATGTCACGGACGAGTCCGGCGTGGCCGTCGGCCTTGACCTGGAAGGCATTTCGGCCCGTGCGGCCGGTGGCTACTGGCTCGGCGTCGAGGGGGCGACGGGCGCAGAGAACGCGTTGGTGCGCACCACCAGCGCCGGCCGCATCCAGCAACGCGTGAGCCTGCCGGCCGATATCGCCGCGCACGTCGGCAAGTGGGGCATCGAGGGTGTCAGTGCGATCGGCACCGGCGCCGACGAGGTTGTCTACGTGGCGCTGCAGCGGCCGCTGTGGGCCGACCCGGCCGGCGCCGACGGTCCCATCGACGGCGAGAACGTCGCCCGCATCGGGCGCTATTCGGTGGCTACCGGCACCTGGTCGTGGTTCGGTTACCGGCTGACCACCACGACCACCGACGGCGACTGGATGGGCCTGTCGGAGATCACCGCCCTCGACGCGAACACCGTCGCGGTCATCGAGCGCGACAAGCTCAATGGCCCGAACGCCCGTGTCAAGCGCGTATATGCCGTCGACGTCCCCGCGAAGGGCGCTCCCGCGGTGACCCTGCCGATTCTGCCCAAGCGCCTCGTCGTCGACGTGCTGCCGGCCTTGCGCTCGACGCGCGGGTGGACCCGGGAGAAGCTCGAAGGTTTCACCGTCTCCGGCGGCACGATGGTCGCCGTCACCGACAACGACGGTCTCGACGACGCCACTGGCGAGACCGTCTTCCTGCGCCTCGGCGCCCTTCCCGACGGCGCCAACTGACCGAGGAAGCCCCACGACCAGCAGCTCGGTGGCTCACCGATTGGGCGGCGCGGCGGGCTGGACGGTGGCGAGGCGGGCTCGGTCAGGGCTGACCCGTATGGCCCGGCGGCCGGGGCATCGCGAAGCTGTGGGTATGTCTTCGACTCCGACCCTCGGTGCTGCCACTGCCCCGCCCCGCCTGCCTCCGGCACCGGTCATCAAGAGCGCTTGGCGGATCCATCGCCTGCTCTATCGTGTCAGCGGCGGCCGGTTCCTCTGGACGCCGGCCAACAAACGCGGGTGGGGTGCCTTGCGGTTGACGACCACCGGGCGTCGGTCCGGGGCCGATCGCAGCGTCATCCTCGCGTACCTGACGCACGGCGACGGCTGGTCTGTCGTCGCCATGAACGGTGGCTACCCGGCCACCCCGCCTGGCTGCTCAACCTGCGCGCTCAGCCCTCCGCCACCATCCGTCTCAAGGGTGGACCGGCACGAGATGTTGTTGCGCGAGAGGCGAAAGGCGCAGAGCGGGAGGCGATCTGGGCGCGCTGGCTCGCCGTTGACCCCAACCTCGGCGCCTGGGCGGCCGCCCGCTCCACCCCCACACCCGTCGTCGTGCTCGAACCGTCCGCGGCGAGCGCGGGCGCGTGGCGGGATGAGTTGCGAGGGGGACCATTCCCGTTGATGACGAGCCGTGCCAGGCTCTCGCAAAGCCGTGGGTCACGCGTCGTCGCGCAGCGGAACGGTCATCGTTAAGGTCGATCCCTGCCCGGCGCCAGACGAGGCCGCCGTGAGATCGCCGCCGTGCCCGCGAGCCAAGGCCCGAGAGATCGTCAGCCCGATCCCGTGTCCGGATTCACCCTCGACGCTTCGGCGCCCAGGAACCCGGTAGAAGCGCTCGAAGATCCGCTCGAGATCGGCGCTGTCGAGGCCTTCGCCGTCGTCGGTGACAGTCAGCATCGCCGAGGCGCCGGACCGTATGCTGCGCACCACGATCCTGCCCCGCGGCGCGACGGCACGCAGGGCGTTGCCAGCACCCGAACCACTGTCGTCGCGATCGTGGCCGCCGCGGCCCTGGGACTCACCGGGGCCGGCGCCGCCGGCGCCCGGAGCATCGCATTTGACGAGGCGAGCAGGACCGCATCCACATCGACCGCCGATGCCCAGCTCGCCGCCATACTCTCCTTCAACCGCGAAGAGGAGCGGATGGCGCGCGATCTATACCGGCTCTTCAGCAACACGTACAACGGCGCCGCCCCGTTCTCCCGGATCGTGCTCTCCGAGCAGCGGCACTTCGAGGCGATCGGCCGCCTCCTCACCACATACCGGATCCCGGACCCCTCCGCGGGGCGTCCTGCCGGAAGCTACGCCGACCCTGCCCTCCAAAGCCTCTACACCACCTGGAGGGCGCAAGGGCTGATTTCGCGGACCGAGGCGGCGAAGGTCGGTGTCACCCTCGAGAAGCGGGACATCGCGGACCTGAAGAAGAGCATCGCGGCCACGACCAAGACCGACGTCAAGAACGTCCTGAGCAGCTGCTGGCCGCGTCGCAACAGCACCTCGCTGCCTTCACCGCCGCCGTCAACGGAACCACGATGGGCGGCGGCATGGAGCCGGGGCCCATGCAGGGCGGGCGTGGCGCCAATGGCCCACTGGGACAAGGCCATCGGGCCGGCAGCGGCAGCGACACCATGGTGTGCGACGGGACCGGGCCGCGCATGCAGCGGGGCAGGCCCTGACCCCGTCCGGTCGGCGGTTGCCAGCTGACGCCTGGTCACCCGACGGAGGATGGTCACGACCTACCTGGTGCTCGTCAGAGACGGGCGAGGACTCCCGCGGCGGTCTGGCGGCCCCAGCGGTCGCGGACGCTCAGGTCCGCCCCGTGCCAGGCCGGCGCGCACCGGACGACGAAGCCTTGGTGGTCGAAAAGCGGTGCCAATAAACGGTATTCGAGGTGGTAACCCACGCTGGAGTCGATGCCGCCGCGGCGGGCAGCCTCCGCCATACAGACCGCTTGCAAGGGTCCGTGCGTGACCAGACCCGGATAGCCCTCGACGTCCCGCGCGTAGTCGCGGTCGTAGTGGATCCGGTGTCCGTTGTAGGTGAGCGCCGAGTAGCGGAAGAGCAGCACCGGGTCGACGTCGATCGCCCACTCGTCGGCCGCAACGGGGAGCGGGGGCTCCGGGTCGCCGGGCGGTCGCCCATCGGCGGTGGGGGCAGTGGGCGCGGCCCGGTAGACGATGTCCTGCTCCTCCCGCACCGCGACGCGGTCGTCCTGGCTGATCTCGTGCAGGACCGTGGCGAATGTCAGTGTCCCCGTGCGGCCTTCCTTCGTCACCTCCGAGAGGAGGCGGGTATGCCGTCGCACCGGCACGTGCGCGTGCAACGGCGCGTGGGTGGTCACCCGGCCGCCGGCCCACATTCGCCGGCGTCCCGGTTCCGGCGGGGCGGGGAGGGCGCCGCGGACGGGGTGGCCGTCGGTGCCGAGGTCCTTCCGGGGCGGCCGGTCGAGGGTGTAGAGCCAGTGCCACAGCATCGGCAGGGGGGGGGGCGGG
>NZ_HG764815.1:1383569-1395573 GCF_001050535.1 Nostocoides australiense Ben110
TGGCGAGCTGGTCGACGTTGAGGCGGTGGGAGACGGCGAGGGTGACGGGGAAGATCAGCTCCGACGCTGACGGGGCGACGACGACGCCGCCGACCACCGTGCCGGTGCCGGGTGCGGCGAACAGCTTGACGAACCCGTCGGTGATGCCTTGCATCTTGGCGCGCGGGTTGCGCGAGAGCGACAGCATGACGGTCGCGACCTCGAGGGCCTTGTCGTCGATGTCCTTCTCCGACAAGCCAACCGTCGCGATCTCGGGGTCGGTGAAGATATTCGCCGAGACGACGTCGAGGTTGAGCGGAGACACCGCGTCGCCGAGAGCGTGGGCTATGGCGATGCGGCCCTGCATGGCTGCCACGGAGGCGAGGGGCAGAACGCCGGTGCAGTCGCCCGCGGCATACACGCCCCGGACGCTGGTGCGCGAGACCCGGTCGACGCGGATGTGCCCGCTCTCGGAGAGCGCGACGCCGGCCTCCTCCAGCCCGAGGCCGCGGGTCTGCGGGATCGCGCCCACCGCGAGCAAGGCGTGCGTGCCCTCGATGACGCGGCCGTCCTCGAGGGTGACGGTGACGCCGGTCGCCTGCCCCGACTCGTCCCGGATCACGTCGGTGGCCTGCATCCGGGAGCGGCTCAGGACCTGCATTCCGCGCTTGGTGAAGACGTCCTCGATGACGCGCGCCGCGTCCGGGTCATGGCCCGGGAGGACATGCTGGCGGCTCGAGACGAGGGTGACCTGCGCGCCGAGGCCGAGGTAGGCCTGGGCGAGCTCGGCACCGGTGACACCGGAGCCGACGACGATCAGATGCTCGGGCATCTCGGTGAGGTCGTAGATCTGCTGCCAGGTGAGGATGCGCTCACCGTCGGGCATCGCGGTGCCCATGACGCGGGGCGTGGCACCGGTCGAGACGAGCACGACGTCGGCGTGGAAGTCCTGGGTGCGGTGCAAACCCTCAGTGCCGCTGGACAATTCGGCGCGCACGGTGCTGGCGTCGACGAGGCGGCCGGTGCCGCGAACGATGGTGACGCCGACCTCGTCGAGGCGCCGCTCGATGTCCTCGCTCTGGGCGGCGGCGAGGTCGAGGACGCGCCGGTTGATCTGGGCGAGCTCTGCGCTGGCGTCGGAGATGACGTCGCCCTCGTGGTCGTGCATCCGCACACCGAGGTCGATGGCGACGTCGACCATCGACATGTAGTCGGCCGTGGCGATGAGGGTCTTGGACGGCACGCAGTCGGTGAGCACCGCGGCACCGCCGAGGCCGTCACGATCAATCATGGTGACCTGGGCACCGAGATGGGCGGCGACGAGAGCGGCCTCGTAGCCGCCGGGCCCGCCGCCGATGATGACGACCTGACTTGCTGCGTTCATACCCGCCTTGCCCTCGCTCGATCCGTTTCCGGATGCCCGTTTCGAGAGGCCAGTCTGGCCGAGGCGCCGCCTTTTCCTCGAATCCGTCGGCCCGCCCGGCGAGGCGTGCCGATAACCTGCGCGGGTGATCGACACCGCCGTGAACCCCCTCGAGGCCCCCGACACCGACCCCTTCGCGATCGCCACGGTCGCCGCCGCGGTCATCGCCGACACGTCCGGGTCGGCGACCCACGACATCGCCCTGGTCCTCGGGTCGGGGTGGGGCGAGACGGCGGAGCGGATCGGCGCGACGCTCGCGACGATCGACAACACGGACGTGCCCGGTTTCGCCAAGGCCGCGGTCGTCGGCCACTCGGGCACGATGCGTTCGGTCGCGATCGGCGACACCGGCCGCCGCGCCCTGGTGTTCGGCACCCGCACCCACTTCTACGAGGGCCGGGGGGTGCGCTCCGTCGTCCACGCCGTCCGGACCGCGGCGGCCGCGGGCTGCCGCACGATCGTGCTGACCAATGGCTGCGGCGGGCTCAACCCCGACTGGGCGCCCGGCACGCCGGTCCTGATCCGCGACCATATCAACCTCACGGCCGCCTCCCCCTTGGAGGGCGCGACCTTCGTCGACCTGACCGATCTCTATTCGCCGCGGCTGCGGGCTCTGGCCCGCGAGATCGACCCCCGCCTCCCCGAGGGCGTCTACGTGCAGTTCCGCGGCCCGCAGTACGAAACCCCGGCCGAGGTGAAGATGGCGGCCATCCTCGGCGGCGACCTGGTCGGCATGTCGACCACCCTGGAGGCCATCGCCGCCCGTCAGGCCGGCCTGGAGGTCCTCGGCATCTCGCTGGTCACCAACCCGGCCGCCGGCATCTCCCCCACCCCCCTCGACCACGCCGAGGTCGTCGCCGCCGGCCGCGCCGCCGCCGCCCGTTGCGGCGATCTCCTCGCCCAGATCGTCACCCGTATCTGACCCACCCATCGAGCTGTCATTTCGACCCCGTCGCCGGTGGACCGCCTTCGGCCCCGCGTAGAGTCGCGGGAGCATCCTCAGCACCCAAGGAGTCAGGTATGCCGTCCGCCCCAGATCTGCTCGACGCGGCCCGTGCGTGGGCGGCCGACGACCCCGACCCGCAGACCCGCGCCGAACTGGAGGCGGTGATCGCCGCGGCATCCGAAGGCGACAAGGAGGCGGTGGCGGACCTGGCCGACCGCTTCTCTGGGATGCTGGAGTTCGGCACGGCCGGGCTGCGCGGCGCCCTCGGTGCCGGGCCGAACCGGATGAACCGCGCGGTGGTGATCCACGCGGCGGCGGGGTTGACGGCATACCTGAAAAGCGTTGCGCCAGAACCCTTTGTCGTCATCGGGTTCGACGCCCGCACCAACTCGGATGTCTTCGCGCGCGATACCGCGGCAGTCGTATGCGGTGCCGGGGGCCGGGCCGCGGTGCTGCCCCGGCCGCTGCCGACGCCGGTGCTCGCCTATGCGATCCGGTTCCTCGGCGCGGACGCGGGCGTCATGGTCACCGCGAGCCACAACCCGCCTCAGGACAATGGCTACAAGGTGTATGTCGGTGACGGCTCGCAGATCGTGCCACCGGTCGACGGCCTCATCGCGGCGGCGATCGCCGGGGTCGAATCCGTGGCATCCGTGCCGATGGCCGACGACGGCTGGGAGACGCTCACCGACGACGTCCTCGACGCCTACGTCGCCGACATCGCCACCATCGTCTCCCCCCTGGCGCCGCGGGAACTGACCGTCGTCCATACGGCCATGCACGGCGTCGGCACCGAGACGATCCAGCGCGCCTTCGCCGCAGCGAACTTCCCCCAGCCGATATCCGTTGCGGCCCAGGCCGAACCAGACCCGATGTTCCCCACCGTGTCCTTTCCCAACCCCGAGGAGCCGGGAGCGATGGACTTGGCCCTCGATCTGGCCGAACAGACCGGACCCGACCTTGTCATCGCCAACGACCCGGACGCCGACCGCTGTGCCGCCGCGATCCCCGGCCCGGGGGGCTGGCGGATGTTGCGCGGCGACGAGGTCGGGGCGTTGCTCGGGGCGCACATCCTCGATCGCGGCGTGCCGGAGGGCGGGCGCTTCGCCAATTCCATCGTCAGCTCCCGCCTCCTCGGGGCCATGGCGGCGAAAGCCGGTGTGTCCCATGAGGAAACACTCACGGGCTTCAAATGGATCGGACGCGTGCCCAGCCTGGCATTCGGGTATGAGGAGGCCCTGGGCTATTGCGTCGACGCGGCACACGTGCGCGACAAGGACGGCATCAGCGCGGCCCTGCTGCTGGCCGAACTCGCGGCCGAGCGCAAGGCCGACGGCTCCGACCTCCAGACGGTCCTCGACGATCTCGCGATCGAGCATGGCGTCTACGCCACCGACGCCTTCTCCGTGCGGGTCGACGATCTCTCCCTCATCGGCGCGATCATGGCCCGACTCCGCGCGACCCCGCTGACCGAGGTCGGCGGCATACCCGTTGCGCGACAACAGGATCTGGCCGTCGGTGTTGACGGGCTGCTGCCCACGGAGGGACTGCGCTATTACCCCCCCCACCACAGCCGCATCATCGTGCGGCCGTCCGGCACGGAGCCGAAGCTGAAGATCTATCTCGAGGTGATCGAGCCCGTCGATAACGCGGCCGACCTGTCACAGGCCCGCACCCGCGCCGCCGGTCGCCTCTCCGGCATCCGTGCCGCCATGGAGGCCACCACCCGCCCGTGACGCCGCCGCCGCTCGCGGGTCAGGGGCTCTTCCATCGAGATCCCAAGGACATCTTCCTGACGAGGAAGACCCGCCTCGGAGGGTTCGGGCAAGACCATTGCGCACCCCGCTCAGTGGCCCGCGGGCTGGTACACCGCGACGGCCTCCGCGATGGC
Source organism: Nostocoides australiense Ben110 (assembly GCF_001050535.1). Classification (GTDB taxonomy): domain Bacteria; phylum Actinomycetota; class Actinomycetes; order Actinomycetales; family Dermatophilaceae; genus Nostocoides_A; species Nostocoides_A australiense. The sequence continues at coordinate 1,387,809 of NZ_HG764815.1, forward strand.
CTGGGCGAAGGACTGCGGTTGCCGGGTACGCACGTAGGCCGCGATGGCGTCGAAATAGCCTTGTGTGAGGCCGGGATTCATCGCCTGTCCGTGGCTGAGCGAGGGCAGCACCGGGCCGGCCCACAGCGCCTTGGCCGCTTCTTGCTGATAAGGGCTGAGGCCGGTTGCGTCGACGTTCTTCAGGACCGGCACCGAACCTTTCAGCTTGCTGAACTCCAGATTCGCCGCCGGGTCGGCGAGGACGGAGAGGAAGGCGAGCGCGTTCTTGGCATTGGGCGCGGTCCGGCTGGCGACGAAGACGTCGGTGACGGCGAGGAAGGCGCCGTCCGTGCCCGGATAGACGACCTCACCGACCGCGTCGGAGCCCCCGCGGGCGGTGAGCTCACCGAAGGCCGAGTCGTTCATCGTCAGGAAGCCGCACGAGCCCTCGACGAGCTGACCGATCGCCTGATCCCACGTCTGGGTGTCGGCGTCCGCTGAGGTGTATGCCAGCAGGTCGTCGAGTTCACCGAGGGCGTCCTTGACCTCGGTGCCGTTCCAGTCAAGCTTGTCGTCCTGGATTTTGGCCCATCCGTCCGGTCCGAGCCGGGCGAGCAGGATGTTGTCGAGGAGCTCGGCGGTGGTGAAGCGATCCTTGGCACCGAGGCACAGCGCCGGCACACCGGACGCCTTGACCTTCTCGAGGTCGGCGCGGAACGCGGCGGGCGTGTAGCCCGCCGCCGGCGCGGCGACGCCCGCTTTGTCGAGCACGGCCTTGTTGAAGAACAACACATTGCTGCGGTGGGCGCCGGTGGGCACGGCATACTGCTTGCCGTCGATCGTCACCGACTGAAGGATCGTCGGATTGACTTGCGCCGCAAGGCCACCGGCGCCGAACACCGAACTGACGTCCCGGATCTGCGCCGATTTCTCGTATGCCGTCGTCGCGGCGCCGGCGAAGGTCTGCCACACGTCGGGCGGGTCGCCGGCGATGAGTCGCTTGGCGAGCGCGACCCTCGCGCTGCTGCCGGCGCCCCCCTGGACGCTCGCGTTGGTGAGGGTCACGCCGGCATTGGCCCTGGCATACGCATCGGTGAAGACCTTGAAGGCCTTGGCTTCCGACGCCGAGGTCCACCACGTCATCACTTCGAGCTGGTCGGTCGCGGCGGACGGGTCGGTCTCTTTCGGGCCGGTGCAGGCACTCAGGCCGGCGACCGCCACGGTGACGGCGAGCAAGGCACGAGTCACGTTGCGCATGATCATCACGCTTCCGAGGCGAGCTCGGCGCTGCCGCCGGGCGCTTTGAGGTCGTACAGGGCGAAGGCCGTCACGACAGCGAAACAGCATGCCGGGACGATGAAGGAGACGGCGGCCGAGGTCTTGTCGATGACGATCCCCTGCACGAGCGGCATGATCGCGCCGCCGACGATCGCCATCACCAGGCCGGCCGCCCCGAACTTCGTGGCGGGCCCCAGGCCTTGCAGCGCAACCCCGTAGATCGTCGGGAACATCAGTGACAGACAGAACGAGACGGCAACGATGGCGGCGACGCCGACCATGTTGGGCGAGACCACGGCGATGAGGCAGAGAACGATCGCGAGCGTGCCGAGGGCGGCGAGCACCTTGGTCGCGCGGATCTTGCCGATCACCCAGGTCATGAGGAAGCGCGAGAGCATGAAGACGATGAGGCTGACCTGGAGCAGATACCCGCCGAGTTCGAGACTGCCGTTCAATGCCTGCTGGACGTACTGGAGGATGTAGGTCCAGCAGCACACCTGCGCTGCGACATTGAAGAACTGCGCGACGACGCCGAAGCGGTAGCGACGGCGTCCCCACAGGGTCTTGATGACGCTCTGCTCGGTCTCGCCCTCCGATGTCGGGTGGAACTCCTCATGGATCGGCGGGGACTTCTGGATGGCGATGACCAGCCAGATGACGAGCAGCAGGAAGCCGAGGCCGAGGTAGGGCCCCATCACCGCGCCGAGCTGACCGGCCCGGATCGCCTGTTGCTCGGCGGGAGTCAGGGCGCCGACACCGACGGGGGCCTCGAGTTTCGGCAGGATCAACGTCGACGCGAGCAGGACGCCGATATTCGTGCCCAGCGGGTTGAAGGACTGCGCGAAGTTGAGCCGGCGGGTGGCGGTCGACTCCGGACCCAGGGCGATGACGTAGGGGTTGGCCGAGGTCTCGAGGATGGAGCATCCGGCCGCCATCGCGAAGAGCGCAACGAGGAAGGCCTCGTAGGTCATGATCTTGCTCGCCGGATAGAAGGCGAAGGCTCCGATGGCAGCCAGCGCCAGACCGGTCAGGAGTCCGACCTTGTAACCGAACCGTTTGTTGATGAACGCGGCGGGCAACGCGAGCAGGAAGTAGGCGCCGAAGTAGGCCAGTTGCACCAGGGATGCCTGGAAGGTGCTCATCTCGAAGATCTGTTTGAACCCCGCGACCATGGGAGTGGTCAGATCCGCCGCGATGCCCCATGCCGCGAAGCACGCGACGAGCACGACAAAAAGAACCAGCATCCCCGGTCCGACGATCGGGTCCTTGGTGGCGCGCGCGTCCGATGCTTCCTTCACCGGTGTCTGGCTCAAGGCAACCCCCTTGTCGCGAATCTGACCGAAGAATCTTCAGCACACGCGCCCGCGCGCACAATGCGCAGGTCGGCCCGCTGTTCGTGAACCTACGCCCGCCGAGACGGCGCGGCAACCGGAGAGCGGGAGCCCGCTGGACGGGCTCTAGGCAACATGTCTGGTGGGTGACAACATGGTGCGGCAACTTGTTTCACTTACTCACGAGTCACCTAGCAGGCATACCTTTGAGTTGACCGTTAAACAACGGTCGAATGACCGGCCGGGTGATCCTCGGCCGGGATCGGAGGAAAAACCACACATGGCGGCCCTCAGTCCCTGACCCCCGACGCACGCGGGGTCGATCTCCCCTACCGCGAGGTCACCTTCCAAGAAGACATCGTCCGTTCGTCGGCGTTGCGCAAACTCCTCGCCTTCGCCCGCATCCTCATCGGCTGGACCTTCATGTGGCCCTTCCTCGACAAGCTCTTCGGCATCGGCTTGGGCATGCTCCTCGGCGCCGGCCTGAAGATCGCCGCCTGGTCCGGCACGCTCCTCCTGTTCCTCATGTACCTCGCGCAGTTCCCGCAGGGTCAGCCTGCTGACTTCCACGCCACCAACCCCATCACTGACTCGCACTGGCACGAGGCCGCGCTGCTCCTGCTGTGCGCCTCCGGTCTCGCCGGCGACACCGTCGGCATCGGCAAGTGGTGGGGCCGCAAGGTCGGCAACGGCGTCCTGCGCTGAGCCTTCTGTCCCGACGAAGCCCCCGGCCCCCCTCCCGGGGGCTTCGTCATGTCCCGGGGGCGCAACGAGGGCTCGCCGCCACGCGCCGCGGATAGACTCCCACGGTGAGTTCTGCCCCAGCCGACGCTGCCGTCGACGCCACCGCCCGAGCACGCGACTTCCTCGGGGTGACGCGGCTGACCAATGCCGCCCTGACGACCTGGCTGCATGGCTTGCCGGGCGTCGACCAGGTGGGCTGCGAGGCGCGGGCGGCAGGGCTGGGCACTCGCTCCATCAAGAACGACAGCAAGCGCTGGGCAATCGACCTGGCGATCTCGATGATCGACCTGACCACCCTTGAGGGCGCCGACACCGTCGGCCGGGTCCGGGGGCTGGCGGCCAAAGCCCTGACCCCTGACCCGACCGACCTGAGCACCCCGCGCCCGGCGGCGGTCTGCGTCTACGGCGACATGGTCGCCGCGGCCAAGGAAGCCCTCGGCGATTCGGACGTCAAGGTTGCCGCGGTCGCCACCGTCTTCCCCAGTGGCCGCGCGAGCGTGCCCGTCAAGCTGCTCGACACCAAGGACGCCGTCGCAGCCGGCGCGGATGAGATCGACATGGTCATCGACCGGGGCGCCTTCCTCTCCGGCAACTATCTCGAGGTGTTCAACCAGATCGCCAAGGTCAAGGCCGTATGCGGCGCCGCGCGGCTGAAGGTGATCATGGAGACCGGCGAGCTGGTCACCTATGACAACGTGCGCCGCGCCAGCTGGCTGTCCATGCTCGCCGGCGGCGACTTCATCAAGACGAGCACCGGCAAGATCTCCCCCGCCGCCACCCTGCCCGTCACGCTCATCATGCTCGAGGCCGTGCGCGACTGGCGCGATGTGACCGGCGAGCAGATCGGCGTCAAGCCGGCCGGCGGCATACGGACAAGCAAGGACGCGGTGAAGTTCCTCGTCGCCGTCAATGAAGTGGCCGGCGAGGACTGGCTCGACAACCACTACTTCCGCTTCGGGGCCAGCTCGTTGCTCAACGACCTACTGCTGCAACGACAAAAGCTCCGGACCGGCGTCTATTCCAGCGCCGTCTACATCGCCGACGATTCCCCCTCGACCGCCTACTGAGGACGCGACCAACGATGCCCACCTTCGAATACGCGCCCGCGCCCGAGTCCCGCGCCGTCGTCGACATCGCCAGCAGCTACGGCCTGTTCATCAACGGCGAATGGGTCGACGGCCACGGCACGACCTTCAAGACCGTCAACCCGGCCTCCGAGGAGGTCCTCGCCGACATCCACGAAGGCGACGCCTCCGACGTCGACCTCGCCGTCAAGGCCGCGCGCACGGCATACAGCCGGGTCTGGTCGCGGATGAGTGGCGCCGACCGCGGCAAGTACCTCTTCCGCATCGCCCGCTTGCTGCAGGAGCGCGCCCGCGAGTTCGCGGTCCTCGAGAGCCTCGACAACGGCAAGCCGATCAAGGAGACCCGCGACGTCGACATCCCGCTCGCCGCGGCGCACTTCTTCTATCACGCGGGGTGGGCCGACAAACTCGGCCACGCCGGCCTCGGCCCAGACCCGCAGCCGTATGGCGTTGTCGGGCAAGTCATCCCATGGAACTTCCCACTGTTGATGCTGTCGTGGAAGATCGCCCCCGCCCTCGCAACCGGCAACACCGTCGTCCTCAAGCCGGCCGAGACCACGCCCCTGACGGCGCTGCTCTTCGCCGAGGTCTGCCAGCAGGCCGATCTGCCTCCCGGAGTCGTCAACATCGTCACCGGCGCCCGCGAGACCGGCCAGGCCATCGTCGACCACCCCGACATCGACAAGATCGCCTTCACCGGCTCCACGGGGGTGGGCAAGATGATCGCCCGCTCCATCGCCGGCACCCGCAAGGGCGTGACCCTCGAACTCGGCGGCAAGGGCGCGAATATCGTCTTCGACGACGCACCCATCGACCAGACCGTCGAAGGCATCGTCCGCGGCATCTTCTTCAATCAGGGCCATGTCTGTTGCGCCGGAAGCCGATTGCTCGTCCAGGAGTCGATCGCCGAGGAGGTGACCCGACGGTTGCAGCGGCGCCTGGCCACCCTCCGAGTCGGAGACCCGCTCGACAAGAACACCGACGTCGGCGCGATCAACTCGCGCGCCCAGCTGGACAAGATCACGCAACTCTCGGAGGCCGGTGAGGCCGAGGGCGCGCAGCGCTGGGACAACGGATGCCCGTTGCCGGACAAGGGATTCTGGTTCCGCCCCACGGTCTTCAGCGGCGTCACCCAGACTCACCGCATCGCTCAGGAGGAGATCTTCGGACCGGTGCTCTCCGTCTTGACCTTCCGCACCCCGCAAGAGGCGGTCGCCAAGGCCAACAACACGCCATACGGCCTCTCGGCGGGCATCTGGACCGACAAGGGCAGCCGCATCCTGTGGACCGCCGACCAGCTCAAAGCCGGTGTGGTGTGGGCCAATACGTTCAATCAATTCGACCCGACGAGCCCCTTCGGCGGCTACAAGGAGTCCGGCTACGGACGCGAGGGAGGCCGTCATGGCCTCGCGGGCTACCTGAAGGGAAGCAACTGACGATGGGCGCGCGACTCGATGTCCGCAAGACCTACAAGCTCTATATCGGCGGCACGTTCCCCCGCAGCGAGTCCGGCCGGTCGTACGAGGTGTTCGCCGCCCCCGCGCGCGCCGGTGCCACTCCCCGGTTCCTGGCGAATGCTGCGCAGGGCTCGCGCAAGGACGCCCGCGACGCGGTCGTCGCCGCGCGTGCCGCGCAGCCCGGGTGGGCGGGTGCCACGGCATACAACCGGGGACAGGTGCTCTATCGCGTCGCCGAGGTGATGGAGGGCCGCCGCGCCCAATTCGCCGAGGAGGTCCGCGTTGGCGAGGGGATCAGCCCCAGCCGCGCCGATTCCCTTGTCTCCCAAGCGATCGACCGCTGGGTCTGGTATGCCGGGTGGACCGACAAGATCGCCCAGGTCGCCGGCAACCCCAATCCGGTCGCAGGCCCCTTCTTCAATCTGTCGGTGCCGGAGCCGTGCGGTGTCGTGGCGATTCTCGCCCCGCAGGAGTCGAGCCTGCTCGGCCTCGTCAGCGTGATCGCCCCGGCGATCGCGACGGGCAATACCGCCGTCGTCGTCTCCTCGAAGGACCGGCCGCTGCCCGCCGTGACGCTCTCGGAATGCCTCGCCACCTCCGATGTGCCCGGCGGCGTGGTCAATATCATCACCGGGGATGCCGCCGAGATCGCGCCCTGGCTCGCGTCGCACCGCGACGTCAACGGCCTCGACCTCACCGGCAGCGCCGGCGTCGAGGGCCTGGCCTGGGGTGAACTCGAGGCCAGCGCGGCCGAGACCCTCAAGCTGATCGTCCGGCCGGGCGGCGCCGGGGCGCGCGCCGAAGAACCCGACTGGGCCATCGAGCCGGCAATCTCCCGCATGACAACCTTTTTGGAGACCAAGACCGTCTGGCATCCCAAGGGTCGCTGAGTGCCACCACCGCCGCCCACCGGACCGCAGACGACACCGCATACGACACCACCGGAGACACCCGACCACGCGCGCGTCGTCCTGCTCGCCGGCCCGTCGGGAGCCGGCAAGTCCCGGCTCGCGGAGCGCCTCCGCGCGGCATACGGCTGGCCCATCGTGCGGCTCGACGACTTCTACAAGGACTTCGACGCGCCCGGCCTGCCGAAGCACCCAGCCCTCGACGTCGCCGACTGGGACCACCCGGACAGCTGGGACGGGGCGGCGGCGTGCGCAGCGCTGGAGGCGCTCATCACGACCGGCTGTAGCGCGATGCCGGTCTATGACATCAGCCGTTCCAAGCGCGTCGGCGAGGGTGATATTACGGCCCGGCCGACGGACCTGGTTCTCGCCGAAGGCATCTTCGCTGCCGAACTCATCGCTCCGCTCCGGGAGCGCGGCCTGCTGCACTCGGCCTGGTGCGTGCGCAACTGGCCGGCGCTGACCTTCATCCGGCGGCTGGCGCGGGATCTGAAGGAGCGCCGCAAACCGCCGCTTATCCTCATCAAACGCGGCGTCGCGCTGCTGCGTGCGGAACCCGATGTCGTGGCCCGCGCGTCCCAGAAGGGCGCCCAGCCGGCCACCGCCAAAGATGTCGAGGCAGCACTGCGCGCGTGAGGCACAGCGCTGCCGTCCCGATCACCGCCGGCGCGCCCTACGATGACGCACGTCAGCGGCACGAACGAGGTGCCGCGACACGATGGAGGGAAGCACGACATGAGCACATATCCGCCCGAGCCGACGCCGGGGGGCGACGCGTCGGCATACCGAGGCACCGCCGCACCGACGGCTGCTCAGCGTCGGCGATCTCGTCAGCGGCGCCTTTCGCACCCTGACGGCGGACCCGCGCCTGTTCCTGCTCGTCCCGGTGGCCGTGGCCGCGGCCCTGCTGCTGCCGGTGCTGATCCTCGTCGGCGTTGGCGTGGCGCTGGCGAGCACATCCGACGGCAGCGCGGCAGCGGCGG
>NZ_HG764815.1:1395673-1407479 GCF_001050535.1 Nostocoides australiense Ben110
GGCCGGCGCCACCGCCACGGCCCGATCTGGCGCGACGGCGAGCGCGATGTCGCGGATCCGGGAGCGGGCGGCGCTCTTGGGGGCGACGTCGGACAGCAGCCGTCCGGCGAGCAGCGCCTTGTCGAAGGCACCCTGATCCTCGGGAATGGTGTGCTCGACGCTGACGGCGGCGAACCGGTCGAGGGCCTCGCAGATGCGCTTGGCCGGGGAGGCGCCGGCGACGCCGGCACGGACCTTGTTGATCACGACCGTGGGCACGCGCGGGCTGACCGCCTGCACGTCCGGCAGGGCACGGACAAGTCGTTGCAGCCCGACGGGATCACCCGCTCCGACCGCCACCACGGCGTTGGCCTCCGCCAGCGTGGTGACGGCCACGGCGTTGCGCCGGGGCGCCCGCGTGTCGTAGCTGAGTTCCTCGTCGTCCTCGAGGCAAAAACCGATGTCGACGACCACGACCTGCGAGAGCGCACGGGCCAGGTCGAGCAGGTGACCCATCGAGTCGGCACGCACTTCGGGCCACCGGCTCGCACTCGGCAACCCGGTCAGCACGCGGAATCCCGGCTCGACGACCGGCGACAAGCGCGCCAGCGTCGGCACGTCGAGAGTCCCGAGCTCAGCGGCACGGGCCGCCGCCGCGAGGCCGGGGGCCTCGTCGAGCAGACCCAAGGCCTGTCCGATGCTCGCGCCATAGGTGTCGGCGTCGATGAGCAAGACACTCCGGCCGGTCAGCGCCAGTTCGCCGGCGAGGTTGATGGCGACGCTGGTGCGGCCCGGCGCCCCGGCCGGACCCCATATGACCACCAGCCGGCCGCGGCCGGCCCGCTCCCGCGGATCCTGCGTGTCGGGCGGCGCAGGAGCGCCCGCCGGGTCCAAGCCCGCCTCGAGGGCCGCCCACTCCTCGTCGGAGACCGCCCCGGCCTCGGCCGACCCTCGGCTGAGCGAGCGGGTGAGCACGGCGTCGATCTCCTCGGCCGTGCAGTCCGCCGGCAAGGTCGCGGCCACCCCGAGCTGACGCAGCCGTCGCTCCTGCTCCTCGTCATCGACCAGGCCGACAGCCACCACACCGCAATCGCGCAGGTGACCAAGCGTGTCCCGTTCGATCCCACGCAGGCCGGCGGACACGATCGCGGCATCGGCGAGCCCCGCTGACGCGGCTGCGACGAGATCGGCGAGGTCGGGGCAACGGCGGACGAGTTCGACCCCGGGCAGACTCGCGAGGTGCCGGGCGACGAGCGCCTCGTGGCGCGGTTCGACGCCGGTGAGGATGCGGACGGTCACGAAGCCTCCCGCAGGGCCGAGCCGGGCACGGGCACCAGGGTGAAGTGCGCCTCGGAGTCGACCAGGGTGATCAGGGCGGCGATGTGCTCGCGCGGTACCAGGACCTGGACGGCACTGCTCCTGCTGGAGGAGCCGAATCCCGACCCCGAACTGAGTCGGGCAACCTGCACCGACTCGAGCACTGCTCGCGGGGCGTCATACCCGGATCCGGAGCTCTTGTCCGCCTTGGGAGTGCTCGCATAGACATCCACCGTCGAGCCGACGACCAGGGCCCCCGCGGAGCCTTGATCTACCACGATCGACAGCGGCGAGACGGCGACCTCCGCGCCGCTGCCCACGGCCGCGCGCGGCACCAACTCACCCGAACGAACCTCCCGTAGCACATACCCGTCCGACGGCAGCCCGTCGGCGACCGGAAGATAACCGGCCGACACGTCCGACAACTGGACGTCCACGCGCTGCAGCGACTCCGGCGTCAGGCGCTGACCGGCGACGAGCTGGGTGCGCGCGGCATACACCGGAACGCGGGAATCCGCGGCGCGCAGACCATAAGCCCCCAGCGCGGTCGCCAGCAGGACCAGAGCCACCCCGACGAGCAGGCGCGTGTCGCGCCACGACGGGCGGCGCAGGCGCTTCGCACGCGGTTCCGGCAATTGCGACATGAGTGTCTCCCCCCACGGGCCTGATGTGTGCAGCCACTATGACCCACAGCGCGCGAGTCGGCATCTTGAAACGACGCGTCTGGGGATAACACGCGACGGTCGACCGGTCGCGGTGCGGCAGAATCGGGGCATGCCGAAGCGGTTCATCTCGCTCACCGAGCTCGCGGAGATCCTCGACATCTCTGCCGCCCAGGCCTACGCGCTGGTGCGCTCGGGCGATCTGCCCGCCATCAAGATCGGCGGACGCGGACAGTGGCGGGTGGAGACGAGCGTGCTCGAGGACTACATCCAACGGATGTATGCCGAGACGGCCGACTTCGTCCGCGCCCAGGGGGATCGCGACTCCGGCTGACCCCTATTCGCTGTGCACGCAGGCGATGGCGGCGAAGGGGATCGTGCGCGCGGCACGGACGTTATCGCCCCGTCGCGCCTCGTCGCGGGGGTGCTCGGCGAGGTCGACGAAATCGGCGCCGACGACGTCGATGGTGCCTTCGGTCGCCTTGCCCGCGGTGTCGAGGACCTGCACGCGGCGCCGGTCCCGGCTGATCTCGCGCAACGCCGAGCCCAGGGCGAAGCGCCGGGCGCTGCCGCCTTCGAAGGTCCGCGGCCCCAGACCGCCGACGCCGACGACGGCGCTCAGCGGGACCAGAACGGCGCGATGTGGTGTGGGGGCGAGGGCGAGCCAGTCAGCTCCGATGTCGATCAGGCGGCCATGCACCCGGATCCCGGCGACCAAGTGCAGGTCGACCAGCTCGCCCCGGTGCGCGGCCAGCCGTCCGCCGAGCGTGGTCAGCGCACGCTCACGGCGGGTGCGGTCGGCGATCTCGAGATCGCGTTCGCGCAATTCCTCCGCCGCGACCTGCGCCTCCAGGTCGGCGAAGAGCCGCTCCCACCGGTGGCCGGACTCCATGACGCCCAATCGTAGGTAGAGCGGGCGGTCGCTGCGCGTTCTCCACAGGATCAGCCGCTAGCTGTTGCACAGTTTATCAAATTGCAGCAAACTTCATCAAACGACACCATAGCGGCGCAATCTGGCGCATCACCTGCAGGAGGAGTCATGGCATACGGGGGGCGTCCGGCACGACCGAGCCGGGTCCGCACGATCGCGACCCTTGCCGCCCTGGCGGGGGTCAATGCGCTGCTCACGGTCATCACCTGGCACATGGGGTCGGTCGCCATGGCCGCGATCGGCGCGGCGCAGGCTGACCCGCAGGCGGCGCTCATCGCCGTGCTGGCTACGGCGGGACTCGCCGTCCTGCTCGCCGCCGTCTTGGACATCACGCATCAATGTCAGGTGTTCGCCCGCGCCCGTCGGCAGCTGGCAGCTGCGACGACGATGACGTGGCGCACGCGGATCGCCGCGGCCCTGATCGGCGTGGGAATCGGCAGCGCGACACCGGCCGCGGCGACGATGCCGGCGCCGCAGACGGTCCTCACGGCCCCGGCCCAGCCGGGGGCGGGTGCTACGGCTGGGCTCCCCTCCAGCCCGGCCGTGGCACCCGATCCGCGTTGGGGGGCCGGCGCCGACACCGCCTCGCCGCTGATCCGACTGACCCGCACCGGCACCGACACGGGCACCGGCCTCGAGGAGGTCGTGGTCCGCCGGGGCGAGTGCCTGTGGGATATCGTCGCTCGCCGGCTCGGCCCGAGCGCCTCCGCCGCACAGATCGACGCCGAATGGCCCCGCTGGTATGCCGCGAACCGCGCCCGCATCGGCGCCGACCCCGACTTGATCCGTCCGGGTTTGCGCTTGGTCGTCCCGTCGGACGTGGCGTCATGAGCACCCGGACGTCGAAGCGCGCCGCACCGCCGGCGGCATTGCGACCCATCAAGGTGCTGCCGATCCCCGAACACCGGCCGCCGGCGCTGCCCGCCGACATCCCGATCGAGGCACTCGGCACGGGCCACGAGCGCAGCATGCCCTATGTCCAGGACGCCTTGGCCTTCGAGTTGATGCCGCGTCGCAGCGACGTGGACCGGGCGGTGGCGCCGACCGATCTGCCCGATCCGCACGCCTGGATCGGCGGGATCGCCCAGGCCCTGCTCGAAGTGATGCTGGGCTTGCGGCCGCCGTCACAGGTGGTGCGCTCGTGCGCGCCCGAGGTTTACCTCGCCGTCGCGCGCCGTCATGCATCGGCCTCCCGCCGCCGGGAGAACGCCGCCACCAAGATGCGCCGCCCGACCGTCGCGAAGGTGCACAGCACGCGTCCGGACGAGACCGTCACCGAGAGCGTCGTGCTCGTCCTCGCCGGACCCCGGGTGCGGGCGATGGCGTTGCGTGCCGAGGCCGGCAGGACCGGCTGGCGCGTCACCGCCCTCGAACTGGGCTGAGCCGCTCAGGCGCCCTTGCCGTGGCACATCTTGAACTTCTTGCCCGAGCCGCAGGGGCAGGGATCGTTGCGGCGGGCGCCGGCGAGTTGGGCTTCGGAGAGTTCGGGGGCAGCGCTGCCCGTGTCGTGTTCCTCGACGCCGCCGTCCTCACTGGGAGCGGAGTAGTGCAGGCGTGAGGGGCGCACGATCTCGTCCAGTCCCTTGGCGTGCACCTCCGGGCGGGCTGCAGCCGAGGCTGCCTCGAGGGCGGCGTCCTGCGGCTGCCGCTGGTCGGCCGGGGCGGCGTCCAGGCCGCGGAGCATGTCGCCGATGGCGACCGGCTGCAGCGGTGCCGGTTCGGGCTCTTGGACCTGGACCTCGGCGTTGAAGAGGAAGCCGACGGCCTCCTCCTTGATCGCCTCGTTCATGGCCTCGAACAGGTTGTAGCCCTCGCGCTGGTATTCGACGAGCGGGTCGCGCTGGGCCATCGCCCGCAGCCCGATGCCCTCCTTGAGGTAGTCCATCTCGTAGAGGTGCTCGCGCCACTTGCGGTCCAACACCGACAGGATCACCCGGCGCTCGAGTTCGCGGGTGACGCCCTCGCCGAGGGCGGCCTCGCGCGCGTCATACGCGTGGTGGATATCGGAAACGAGTTCGGTGCGCAGGGCCTCCGACGTCAGCCCGGTGCGGCCGCCGGCGGCCTCCTCGAGTTGCTCCTGGGTGACCCCGACGGGATAGAGGTTCTTCAGCGCGGCCCAGAGACGGTCGAGGTCCCAGTCCTCGGCATACCCCTCGGCGGTCTCGGACACGACATAGCCGTCGATCACGTCGGTCATGAAGCTGCGGACCTGCTCCTCGAGGTCCTCACCCTCGAGGACCCGGCGCCGCTCGGCATACACGACCTCGCGCTGGCGGTTGAGGACATCGTCGTACTTGAGGACGTTCTTGCGGATCTCGTAGTTCTGCCCCTCGAGCTGGCTCTGGGCACTCTCGATGGAGCGGGAGAGCAGCTTGCCCTCGATCGGGGTGTCCTCATCCATGCCGGTCGACTGCATGACCCGGTCGACGAACCCGGCGTTGAACAGGCGCATCAGGTTGTCCTGCAAGGACAGGTAGAAGCGCGACTCCCCCGGGTCGCCCTGACGCCCGGAGCGCCCCCGCAACTGGTTGTCGATGCGGCGCGACTCGTGCCGCTCGGTGCCGAGGACATAGAGCCCGCCGAGTTCGGTGACCTCGTCGTGCTCGGCGGCGACGGCCGCCTCGGCCTGCGCGAGCGCCTCGTCCCAGGCCGCTTCGTACTCCTCCGGCGTCTCCTGCGGATCCAGGCCGCGCTTCTTCAGCTCGGCGACGGCCCGGAACTCGGGGTTGCCGCCGAGCATGATGTCGGTGCCGCGGCCGGCCATATTGGTCGCCACGGTCACGGCCCCCTTGCGGCCGGCCTCGGCGACGATCGACGCCTCCCGCTCGTGCTGCTTGGCGTTGAGGACAGCGTGCGGAACTCCGTTGCGCCGCAACTGATCCGACAGATACTCCGACTTCTCGACCGACACGGTGCCGACGAGCACCGGCTGCCCCTTGCGGTGCTTCGCCACGATGTCGTCGACGACGGCGCGGTATTTCGCCTCCTCGGTCCGATAGACCAGGTCGGCCTGGTCGGCGCGGATCATCGGCATGTTCGTCGGGATCGGCACCACGCCGAGCTTGTAGATCGAATGCAGTTCGGCCGCCTCGGTCTGGGCGGTGCCGGTCATGCCCGAGAGGGTGTCGTACATGCGGAAGTAGTTCTGGAGGGTGATGGTCGCGAGCGTCTGGTTCTCGTTCTTGATCTCCACCCCCTCCTTGGCCTCGATGGCCTGGTGCATGCCGTCGTTGTAGCGGCGGCCGGAGAGGATGCGCCCGGTGTGCTCGTCGACGATGAGCACCTCCCCGTTCGCGACGATGTAGTCCTTGTCGCGGTGGAAGAGCTCCTTGGCCTTGATGGCGTTGTTCAGGTAGCCGATCAGGGGGGTGTTGACCGACTCGTAGAGGTTGTCGATGCCGAGGAAGTCCTCGATCTTGTCGATGCCGGACTCCAGCACACCGATGGTCTTCTTCTTCTCGTCGACCTCGTAGTCGCCAAGGCCAGACTCGAACTCTCCCCGCTTGAGCCGGGTGACCATCTTGGCGAACTCGGTGTACCACTTGGTCGGCTGGTCGGCCGGCCCGGAGATGATCAGCGGGGTGCGGGCCTCGTCGATGAGGATCGAGTCGACCTCGTCGACGATGGCGAAGTTGTGGCCACGCTGCACGAGTTCGTCGGTGGACCAGGCCATATTGTCGCGCAGGTAGTCGAAGCCGAACTCGTTGTTGGTGCCATAGGTGATGTCCTTGGCGTATTCGGCGCGCCGCTGCTCCGGCGTCATGTCCGAGAGAATGCAGCCGGTCTCGATGCCGAGCATGCGGTGGATGCGGCCCATCAGTTCGGACTGGTATGCCGCGAGGTAGTCGTTGACGGTGATGACGTGGACGCCCTTGCCGGTCAGGGCGTTGAGATAGGACGGCAGGGTCGCGACGAGCGTCTTGCCCTCACCGGTCTTCATCTCGGCGACATTGCCCTGGTGCAGGGCCGCGCCGCCCATGATCTGCACGTCGAAGTGCCGCTTGCCGAGGGTGCGCTTGCTCGCCTCTCGGACGGCGGCGAAGGCCTCGGGGAGGATGTCGTCGAGGGTGGCCCCGTCGGCGAGGCGCTGCTTGAAGACGTCGGTCTCGGCGCGCAGCTCGGCGTCGGTGAGCTTCTCGAAGTCCTCTTCGATGGCGTTGACCTGCGCGGCGATGCTCTCCAGCCGCTTGACGGTGCGGCCTTCGCCGGCACGCAGCAGCCTTTCGACGAACTTGGGCACGCGACTTCTCCTGACGTAGCTCTCGGAACCTGCTCAGCCTAATCGAGCCTCCACCGTGGCCCCAACGCCTCGCCCCGCCGGGATGGTTCCGGCCGGATGGTTCCGGCCGGCGCGGCATACCGGCAATCGACTGGAACCTCCGCCCCTGGCCAGGAAAGGATGGGCGGTATGGCGTTCCCCGACGTGGTCCCCACCCTCACCGATGGCGTGGTGCTGCTGCGCGCACACCGGCCGTCGGACGCCGAGGGCATCGTGGCCCAGTCGAACGACCCCGCCTCGATGCGGTGGACGACCGTGCCGCGGCCATACGGAATGCAGCAGGCGCAGGAGTTCCTCACGCTGATCGAGGACGGCTGGAACGCGGGCACGGGGAACCTGCACTGGGCGATCGCCGGCGCCGCCGATCCCGACGAGTACTTAGGCACGATCGACCTGAGCCACGGGCCGGGCGGAACCGCCGAGGTCGGCTTCGGGCTGCATCCGGCCGGCCGCGGTCGGGGCTTGATGTCGCGCGCCGTCCGGCTGCTCGCCGGTCACTACTTCGGCGACCTCGGCGGGCACCGCCTCTACTGGTATGCCGCCCGCGGCAACGTCGCCTCGTGGCGCGTGGCGTGGGCGTGCGGATTCCAGCACCACGGGCTGCTGCCGCAGAAACTCGCCCCGGCACCCGGCGACCCGGAGGCGGTCGCCCTCGACGCCTGGGCGGCCAGCGTGGGCGCGGACGACGACCTCACGAAACCGAAGGCACCGTGGTTCGAGCCCCCGACGCTCGAGAGCGACGGCATACGGCTGCGCGGGTGGCGCGACGACGACCTCGCGGTCGCGGAGCCGCACGACCATCCGAGCCATCACGTGCCCGAGCGCGCGATCCCCACGGCCGAGACCTTCGAGGCCTGGCTGATGCGGCGGCGGGAGCTGATGTCGCAGGGAACCTCCGTCAACTGGTGCATTGCGGACCCCGCCACCGACGAGCCGGTCGGTGAGATGCTCGTCTTCGTCCACCAGGGGTCGATGACCGACGGGGACACCGCCGAACTCGGCTACTTCCTCAAGCCGAGCGCCCGCGGCCGCGGATTCGCCTCCCGCGCAACGCGGCTCGCCACGGCGTACGCCCTCTCGCCCGACGGGCTCGGCCTACGCCGCCTCGTCGCCGAGACCGCCGCCGACAACGCCGCCAGCAACCGGATCCTCGAATCGGCCGGCTTCACCCGCTGGGGACACGAGGCCCAGGCGACCGCTCCCGACGGCTCGGTCGGCCCCGCCGATCACTGGGAACGATTGCGCCAATGATCGGTAGCTCACAACCGGTCGCCGGCCACCTGCCGAATCCCTACCGTCGAAAGGGGGCCACCGGCCGCCCCCCGACGAGAGGGGGAAAGCTCATGAACACTCGCGCGAGACCTGACGAGCGCGCTGGCTGTGACGGCGGCCGTGGGGCTCGCCGCGACCGGTAGCCACGCCACCTCCCCCGGCCGGCCCGGCGCCCTGGCGTACGTCGGTCTCGACCACAGCATCTACAGCGATCGGCTCGTCGCCGGCCAGGTGATGCTGAAGCGGCTGACGCCCGGTGTCGGTGACCACCCGCGGTGGTCGCAGGACGGCACCAAACTCGCCTACGCCACCGGCGCTCGCAATATCGTCGTGATGAAGCCCGACGGCACGGCCAAGAAGACGGTGTCGGTCGGCCCGAGTTGGCAGCCCAATTGGATGCCCGTCACCGGCAAGCCGAGTCAGGTCGGCTTCGTCAACGTGATCAGCGGCAGGGGCGACATCTACGCCGTCCCAGCGGCGGGCGGTGTGGCCAAGCGGTTGACCACCGACGGCGCCACGACCTGCGGCAATTCGCAGCCCGCCTGGTCGGCCGACGGCAAGTACTTCGCTTATGTCCAACGCACCAAGCAGGCCGCCGGATGCGGCTCTCACCGCCTGGTGGTCATCACCCGGGCCACCGGAGTCAAGCGGGTGGTGCAGACCGTGATCTGGCCGGACGACGGCGTCACCCCGCTCGGGGTCGGCGACGACCGGATCGACTTCACGGCGGATTCGGCCCAGATCTGGTTCTCGCTCAGCGGCAACACGGACTGTGTCGAGACCAGCGGCGTGTATGCCGTGGCCACCGGCAGGGTCAGCGTGATCTCGGAGTTCGTCTGCGAAGGCGAATTGGGCATCCCACTCGAGGAGGCGCCGGCGCCCGGCGGCGGCGTCGTGACGACCAACTGCGACCCTTATGGCAGCGAGTGCTGGATCACCACGCCGCGCTGGACGAAGACCGTGCCCGACGACGCCGGCCCCCTGTGGTCGGCCTTCGACATGCAGCCCCTGCACTGAGGCGCGGCACCCCAGACGGCACGGCGTCACCCGGTGCCGGCGGGAAGGGCGAGCCACCGGGCGAGCAGGTCGAGTTCGGCCTCCAACTCGCTCCGGTCGCTCGACCCGCCGCGCCCTGGTTCCCAGGTGAGCCGCTGGACGCGCAGCACGCCGGCGGCGCGGTCGGCCTTGAGATCGGCGCGGCCGACGAGTTCGTCCCCGAGCAGGAAGGGCAGCACGTAGTAGCCGTGCACGCGCTTCGGCGCGGGCACGTAGATCTCGAGCCGGTAGTCGAATCCGAAGAGCGCGGAGACGCGGTCCCGCGTCCAGACCAGCGAGTCGAAGGGGCTGAGCAGGGCCCTGGCCTCGACCCGTCGCGGCCGCCGCGCGTCGCGGTGCAGGTAGGCCGCCCGCCGCCACCCTTCGACCTCGACCGGGATCAGGACGTCGTCGGCGACGAGCCGGTCGATCGCGGGCTGGGTCGCCTTGACGGGTAGGCGGAAGTAGTCGCGCAGGCATTGCACTGTCGCCACGCCGTGCGCGCGGGCGGCGATCTCGACGAGCTGCCGGTATGCCGTCTCCACCGGCGGCCGGTCGCTCGCCTCGATCGCGTGGGGGTGCACCGCCGGGGGCAGCACGCGGTGGAGGGCGTCGTACTTGCGCTCGAATTGCGTTGTGCGGCCAGACGATCCGATCTGGCCGCCCCAGAAGAGGTGTTCGAGGGCGTTCTTCACGAGCGACCAGTTCCAGCCCCAGTCCTCCTTCGATCGCGGCACGTCGTGTTCGAGGGCGATCTCGGTCTGGCGCGACGTGAGCGGCCCGCGGGCCTCGATCTCCGTGAGCACCGCCGCGACGAGGTCGGGCCGGGTGCGAGCGACGCTCTGCATCCCGCCCCACGAATCGGACAGCGCGCGCTGCATCCGGAAGTCGAGCAGCGGCCACGTCGTGGGCGGGATCAGCGACGCCTCGTGCGCCCAGTATTCGACGAGCCGGCGCGGCGCCCGGTCGCGGGCTCGGTCGAGGAGGGACACGTCATACGGCCCGAGGCGGGAGAAGAACGGGAGGTACTGACTGCGCGCCAACACGTTGACGCTGTCGATCTGGATGCACCCGACCGTGTCGATGACCCGCTGGATGTCGCGCATCGTCGGCTCCCGGACGCCGCGCGGCCGCCCAAATCCTTGGGCGGCCAACGCGATTCGTCGCGCCTGTGCTTGGGACAGGCGCATCGTCATGGGGTGATCCTAACTAGCGGCCTCCGCGGGGGCGGCGACCTCGAGGTGGATGACGCCGTAGTTCCAACCCTGACGGCGATAGACGACCGACGGCTTGCCTGTCTCGCTGTCCTGGAAGAGGAAGAAGTCGTGACCGACGAGTTCCATCTCGGCCATCGCCTCTGCGAGTGTCATCGGGGCGCTCTGGTGGACTTTCTCGCGGACCTCGATCGGGCTGTCGCCGATGGCGCCGAACAGGTCGCGTTCGTCGTCGACCTCCAGGGCGGGGGCGGGCTCGGTGAGGACCGCCTCGAGCGGCACCTCGGCCGGCTTCTTGCCTCGGGTGCGGGCGACCCGGCGGCGGTCGTTGGCGCGGCGCAGCCGCTCGAGCAGTTTGTCCATCGCCTGCTCGAAGGCAGCGTACTTGTCGTCATGGGTCGCTTCGGCACGCACCACGGGTCCGCGGGCGTGACAGGTGATTTCGACGCGCTCGGTCGCCTTGGCCTTGCTGCGCGCGGGTTCGTGACTGACGAGGACCTCGACGCGCAGGGCGCGCGGCGCGAGTTGCTCGACCTTGCCCACTCGCTCCGTGACGTGATCACGGAATCGATCGCTGACGGTCTGGTGGCGGCCGGAGATGACAACATCCATGGGTTCTCCTCGTTGAGGTCGGGTGATGCGATCGTGCTGCGGTGGATCCCGCCGTGCCTGCTGTCCGGATCGCGTCCTACGGACAAGCGGGACCTGTTGCGCGGGAAAGGTTTTTGTGGCCAGCCAGTCGCATCACCCCTCTCCGCTCGTGGCGTCGGTGCGGGGTATGGCCCTCATGTACCGACGCTAGCTCACTTCGGTCCCGTTGTGCAGGGATTCGCCTTGCTCTTCGCGGAATCGCCGGGGTGTGGCGGCGATCGCGGCACGGGCCACGACCACCCCGCCGGCGGCTTCGATCGCCCGGACGGCCTCGCGCATCGTGGCACCGGTGGTGACGATGTCGTCGGCGAGGACGACGACCTGGCCGGCGACGTCACGGGAGGCGCGCATCACGCCGGAGATATTGCGTGCCCGCTGCGCCGAACTGAGGCCGACCGCGTCGCGCACCCGCCCGCTGACCCGCAGCGCGTCGATGGCGGGCAGGTGGCCGGCTGCCGCGGCGTGC
>NZ_HG764815.1:1407579-1420627 GCF_001050535.1 Nostocoides australiense Ben110
CCGCCAGCATCGTCGGGCCGAGCCGGCGGACCCGCTTGTTGTACCCGGGTTGGTGCGGTACGTAGGGGAAGAGGTGGCGCAGGTTGGCGCGCACGTGCCGCACCCAGCGGGCTTCGTCATCGAATCCCAGGACCGCTGACAGCACCGCCATCGTCACCAACTCGGCGTCGCTGACCTGCGGTTTCATCCCGACCGCGGGTCGCCATGGCGCCAGTTCGGGGTGTCTCTTCAGCAGATCGTCAAGGGTCACATACAGTGCGGTGGCGAGGGTGTCCAGATCGGTGTCCACGAGAGCCTCCAGAGCTCGAGTTGCTTCGCAACACCGAGTCTGGGCACCCTCACCCCCCGAGTCCCATACGCCACACCAGTCACCTTGGAATCAATCATCTAGTGGTCAACCTGATCCGCTCCATACTCGCCCATGGACGTGGCTCCGCGCGGGAGCCCGCCGGAAGGGTCAGGATGAGCCGGACTGAGACTTGGGGCGCACACGGCGCACCTGGTGGGACCGGTGCGCTGGTCCCCGCGTGATTCCGCGGTTCGGCACGGCGCACAGGACGCACCATACCCATCACGAATAACTACGGTAGTACTACCGCATGTCTACCGACGCGAAGGCTCCAGGATCACTCCTCTGGAAGACCAGAGGCCGCATCCCTGGCGGGAAACGGCCTCTGGGCTGCGGTTTTGTGGAGACTAGGGGATTCGAACCCCTGACATCCGCCTTGCAAAGGCGGCGCTCTACCAGCTGAGCTAAGTCCCCTAAGTGGGGATATGAAGTTGTGAGAGCCCCTGCTTGCAAAGCAGGTGCGCTACCAATTGCGCCATGGCCCCGGTGCGCGCAGAGCCGTGCGCGCGGCGGGAGTTTCAGTTGTCGCCGGGGGTGTCCGTGGCGGAGGCCCAGGCGCCCTTGCCGGACTCGGCCGAAGCCGTGGTGGACGGGGTGGTCGCCTCGGCCCACAGGTCCTTCTCGGAGCGGGAGCGCTCCATGTTCTTCTTCAGGATGCTTGCGCCGACAGCGGTGGCGACAACCAGGAGCAGCTTCTTCATGGAGGATTCCCCTATCGATCGGCTGGTGTGGGTGGGCCTAACAGGACTTGAACCTGTGACCTCTTCCTTATCAGGGAAGCGCTCTAACCGTCTGAGCTATAGGCCCCAGCCAGGCAGCGTCCGACAACCAGACGCGACGCACGAGGTTACCTCACGCGTGCACGCGCCACCAAAACGAGATCAGTCGTCGGTCAGCGTCAGCTGCAGGCCACCGACGAGCGAGGCGCACACGTTGTAGAGGAACGCGCCGAGCGTGGCGAGCGCGGTGATCAGCAGCACGTTGATGACACCGAGCACCACCGACAACGACACCACGCGCCCGAACCCGACGAAGTCCATGATGTCGAACTTCGTCTCGGCGTCCCCGATGATCTTCTCGATCATGCTGTTGATCTGGTCGAAGACGCCCATCCCCGACAGCAGCATCCACAGCACGGCGATCATGACGACGGTGGCGATGCCCAGGCCGATCGCGACGAGGAAGGAGACCTTCATCGCCGACCACGGGTCGACGCGCGAGACGGTCAGCCGGACGCGGCGCCCGGCGGGCCGGGGTGCGACGGCGGGGGTCTTGGCAGCGGCGACGGTCTTGCCCGTCCTCGGCGCCGGGGTGACGCTCGTACTCACTCTCGACCTCCGGTCTCGTCCTCGTCCGACTCGGCCAAGTCGTCCACGTCAGACGGTACCTCCTCGCTCGCCTCCGCCTCGGCTGCGTCCGCCTCGTCGCCACCGATTTGGGTATGCGGACCGCTCGCCCCCGCGCCGGGACCGCCGCTCGTCGTGGGGTCGGGTTCGCCCCCGTCGAGCTCCTCCTCGTCCTCGGCTGCGGTCTCGGAGTTGCGTGCCACCGCGACGATGGCGTCGCCCTTGCGCGGGGTGGCGAAGGAGACGCCCATGGTGTTGCGGCCGGTCAGGCGCACCTCGGCGACGCGGGAGCGAACGATATTGCCCCGCTCCATGACCACGAGCACCTCGTCGGTCTCGTCCACGGTGAGCGCGCCGACGAGGTCGCCGCCGCGCTCGGACAGCTTCGCCACGGCCACCCCGAGGATGCCGCGGCCCTTGGCCGTCCACTCCGAGCTCTTCGACCGCTTGGCCAGACCCGACTCGAAGACCACGAAGACGTCCGGGTCGGTGCCGGCCGGGATGACGCTCAGCGACAGCAGCGAGTCCTCGGCGCGGAACTTCATACCCGTGACACCCGAGGTGGCCCGGCCCATCGGACGCAACTGGGTGTCATTGGCGTTGAAGCGCGCCGACTGCCCCTTGCGGGAGACCAGCAGCAGGTCGTCGACATTCGACACGAGCGAGGCCCCGACGAGCTCGTCGCCCTCGCGCAGGTTGATGGCGATCACGCCGCCGCTGCGCGGGGAGTCGAACTCCGCGAGCCGGGTCTTCTTGACCAGGCCGTTGCGGGTCGCCAACACGAGGTAGGGGGCCGTCGCATAGTCGCGGATCGCGAGCACGGCAGCGATCTTCTCGTCCGGCTGGAACGCCAGCAGGTTGGCGACGTGCTGGCCCTTGGCGTCGCGGCCGGCGTCGGGCAACTCATACGCCTTGGCCCGGTAGACCCGGCCGAGGTTGGTGAAGAACAGCAGCCAATGGTGGCTGGTCGTCGTGAAGAAGTGCTCGACGACGTCCTCCCCGCGCAACTGGGCACCGCGCACTCCCTTGCCGCCCCGTCGCTGCGAGCGATACTCGGTGACCCGGGTCCGCTTGGCATACCCGCCGCGGGTGATGGTGACGACCACATCCTCCTCGGGGATGAGGTCCTCCATGTTCATGTCGCCGTCGAACGGCACGATCTCGGTGCGCCGCTCGTCGCCGTACTTCTTGACGATCTCGGCCAGTTCCTCGCTGATGATCGTCCGCTGCCGCGCCGGCTTGGCGAGGATGTCCTCGTAGTCCTCGATGCGCGCCTGCAACTCGTCGTGCTCCTCGACGATCTTCTGCCGCTCCAGGGCGGCCAGGCGCCGCAGCGGCAGGTCGAGGATCGCCCGCGCCTGGTCCTCGTCGATGTCGAGCAGTTCCATCAACCCGGCCCGGGCTTCCTCGACCGTGCGCGAGGCCCGGATCAACGCGATGACCGCGTCCAGCTGGTCGAGGGCCTTGAGCAGTCCGCGCAGCAGGTGGATGTCGCGTTCGGCCTTGCGCAGGCGGTATGTCGTGCGGCGCTGGATGACGTCGATCTGGTGGTCGACCCAGTGGCGGATGAAGGCGTCGACCGGCAGCGTGCGCGGCACCCCGTCGACCAGGGCGAGCATGTTGGCGCCGAAGGTGGTCTGCAGCGCGGTGTGCTTGTAGAGGTTGTTGAGGACGACCTTGGCCACCGCGTCGCGTTTGAGCACGATGACCAGCCGCTGGCCGTTCTTGCCGGAGGTCTCGTCGCTGAGGTCGGCGATGCCCTGCAGCCGGCCCTCCTTGACCTGCTCGGCGATCTTCTGCGCAAGGGCGTCCGGATTGACCTGGTAGGGCAGCTGGGTCACCACCAGGCAGGTGCGCCCCTGGATCTCCTCGACGTTGACGATCGCGCGCATCGAGATCAGGCCGCGTCCGGTGCGGTAGGCGTCCTCGATTCCCTTGCGCCCCAGGATCAACGCACCCGTCGGGAAGTCCGGCCCGGAGATGCGCGCCATGACTTCGGTCAGCTGCTCCTCGCGGGGCGCGTCCGGGTTGGCGAGCATCCACTGGGCCGCCTCCGCGACCTCGCGCAGGTTGTGCGGCGGGATCTGGGTCGCCATACCCACGGCAATGCCGGCCGAGCCGTTGACGAGCAGGTTGGGGAAGCGGGCCGGCAGCACCGTCGGCTCGGATTCCTTGCCGTCGTAGTTGGGCCCGAAGTCGACGGTGTCCTCGTCGATGTCGCGCACGAGTTCGACCGACAGCGGCGCCATTCGGCACTCGGTGTATCGCGGCGCGGCCGCCCCGTCGTTGCCCGGGCTGCCGAAGTTGCCCTGCCCCTGGACGAGCGGGTAGCGCATCGCCCAGTCCTGCACGAGCCGCACGAGGGTGTCGTAGATCGCCGTGTCACCGTGCGGGTGGTACTTGCCCATCACCTCGCCGACCACGCGCGAACACTTGTTGAACCCACGGTCCGGCCGGTAGCCGCCGTCCCACATCGCGTAGATGATCCGCCGGTGCACCGGCTTGAGCCCATCGCGCACATCCGGCAGCGCCCGCGCGACGATGACCGACATCGCGTACTCGATGTAGCTGCGCTGCATCTCGACGTTCAGGTCGATCGGCTCGACCGCGTCGGCGCCCTCGGGAGGAAGTTCAGTCATGAGTGATCCTTGAATGAAGCATGCGAACGAAGAAGCGAAAGGAAAGCGGGATCGCTAAACCTCGGAGCGCGGAGGTGACAACGCGGCATACCGTCAGATATCCAGGAACCGCACATCGCGCGCGTTGCGCTGGATGAACGAGCGACGCGACTCCACGTCTTCGCCCATCAGGATCGAGAAGATCTCGTCGGCCGCGGCGGCGTTGTCGAGGGTGACCTGCAGGAGCGTCCGCTCGGCGGGGTCCATGGTCGTCTCGCGCAGTTCCTGCCAGTCCATCTCGCCCAGACCCTTGTAGCGCTGGATCGGGTTCTCCTTGGGCAGCCGCTTGCCGGCGGACTGGCCCCCGGCGACGAGGCCGTCGCGCTCGCGGTCGGTGAAGGCGAACTCGTGAGCCGAGTTGGTCC
The DNA here is from genome assembly GCF_001050535.1 of Nostocoides australiense Ben110. GTDB lineage: Bacteria > Actinomycetota > Actinomycetes > Actinomycetales > Dermatophilaceae > Nostocoides_A > Nostocoides_A australiense. Next base: position 1,412,318 of record NZ_HG764815.1, read on the forward strand.
ACCGGATCCGATAGAGCGGCGGCTGCGCGAGGTAGACGAAGCCATGCTCGATGAGCGGCTGCATGAAGCGGAAGAGCAGCGTCAGCAGCAGGGTGCGGATGTGCATACCGTCGACATCGGCGTCGGCCATCAGGATGATCTTGTGATAGCGGGCCTTGTCGATGTCGAAGTCCTCGCCGATGCCGGTGCCGAACGCTGAGATCAGCGCCTGCACCTCCTGGTTGGCGAGGATCTTGTCGATGCGGGCCTTCTCGACGTTGAGGATCTTGCCGCGGATCGGCAGGATGGCCTGGTTGAAGGATTCGCGCGCGCGCACCGCCGAGCCGCCGGCGGAGTCACCCTCGACGATGAAGACCTCGGAGACGGCCGGGTCCTTGGCCTGGCAGTCCCGCAGCTTGCCGGGCAGGCCGCCGGATTCGAGGACGCGTTTGCGGGTGGCCTCGCGGGCCTTGCGGGCGGCCAGCCGGGCCACGGACGCCTGGATCGCCTTGCGGACGATCTCCTTGCCGTTGTTGGGGTTGCGCTCGAGCCAGGCGCCGAACTCGTCGGTCATGGCCCGCTGGACGAAACCCTTGACCTCGGAGTTGCCGAGCTTGGTCTTGGTCTGCCCCTCGAACTGCGGCTCGGCGAGCTTGACGGAGATGACGGCGGTCAGGCCCTCGCGGACGTCGTCGCCGGTGAGGTTGTCGTCCTTCTCCTTGAGGAGGTTCTGCTTGCGGGCGAAGTCGTTGATGAGCTTGGTCAGCGCCGCCCGGAAACCCTCCTCGTGCGTGCCGCCCTCGTGGGTGTTGATCGTGTTGGCATAGGTGTGCACCGACTCGCTGTATGCCGTGGTCCACTGCATCGCCAGCTCCAGGCTGAGGCTGCGCGCTGCGTCCTCCACCTCGATGCTGATGATCTCGGGGTGCACCGGCTCGGACTTCTTGGACCCGACCAGGTGCGAGACGTAGTCGACCAGGCCCCCGTCATACCGGTAGGTCACCGTCTTGGCCTTGGTGACCTTGTCCTCGCCGGCTTCTTCGGCCTCGGCGTCGACGACGACCTCGACATCCTCCTCGAGGTTGTCCAGGTCGACATCGTCGTCGTCGACCTCGGGGATGCGCTCGTCGATGAGCGTGATCGTCAGGCCCTTGTTGAGGAAGGCCATCTGCTGGAAGCGGGCCCGGATCGTCTCGTAGTCGAACTCGACGGTCTCGAAGATGCCGGCGTTGGGCCAGAAGGTGATCGTGGTGCCGGTGGCGTCGGTCTCCTCCTCCTGCCGCAGCGGCCCGGTGGGCACGCCGTGGTCGAAGGTCATCCGGAAGGCGTGGCCCTTCTGGCGAACACACACATCGAGGCGGGAGGAGAGGGCGTTGACGACGGAGGAGCCGACGCCGTGCAGACCGCCGGAGACCTTGTAGCCGCCGCCGCCGAACTTGCCGCCGGCGTGCAGCTGGGTGAGAACCAGCTCAACGGCGCTGACGCCCTCGGTCGGGTGGATGTCGGTGGGGATGCCGCGGCCGTTGTCCTTGACCCGCACCGACCCGTCGGCCATCAGCGTGACGAGGATCGTGTCGGCATACCCCGCGAGCGCCTCGTCCACCGCGTTGTCGACGATCTCCCACACCAGGTGGTGCAGGCCGCGCTCGCCGGTGGAGCCGATGTACATGCCGGGGCGCTTGCGCACCGCCTCGAGTCCTTCGAGGACGGTGATGGCGCTGGCGTCATACTCCGGCTGCTCGCTGGGCGCGGGCGCAGGCGTGACATCGGACGTGTCGGCCACGGTGCTCCTTCGGGAGAGAATGCGCAGGTGCCGACCGTGCGTCACGTCGGCGGGATCTACCCCCAAATTCTACCCGCTCGCACCGACAATCACCGCATTCCCGGCCCGTGCGGGCCTGCTAGCGCGTCGCACTCCCCCAGGTCCGTGAGGGATTACGCGGCACCCCCCGTTCTGGCCCGTATGCCGCCTTCCCGGGTCCGCCCGCCGGTCACCCTCCGCGGGCGGACGTCGAAAGCGCACGACGCGCCGTCATGGTTCGTCCATTACGGCGCGTCGGGCACTCTCGACTCGGTTATTGGCCCGACGGGGGTCGGGCCGTCCGGCGTCAGCTGAGCTTGAAGGAACTGATGTCGTTGTTCCAGCGGGTCAGGCGGATGTCGTGGTCGACCCAGCGGCGGAAGCGGTCACCGTTGTAGTTGAAGCCGTCGTAGCCCTTCAGGTCACAACGGTTGCGGGTGACGAACGAACCGGCGCGGTTGTTCCAGCGGTAGACGCGCAGATCGGGCAGGGCATAGTTCACGTCCGACAAGGTCGCGGTGCAGGGACGCGCGTGGCCGAGGGTCAGTCGCTTGCCGCTGTAGCCGGTGTTGTCGAAGAAGATGACCAGCGGGATCCAGCGCTTGTTGGCCATCACCCGGTCGGCTTCCCGCTCGGTGTCGTAGCAGCCGATGAGCCCGCCTTTGATGTCGCCGACGCAGTAGTTGCCTGCCGGCGCCGACGTGGTTGCCTGCGCCGGAGCGGCGGTGGCGAGACCGGCGACGGAACCGGCGGCGAGGGCGGCATACCCCAGTTTGCGGAACATGGTGGGTCGTCCTTTCGTCGTGTGGCCCGGACCCCCCTGGCCCAGGCACGCCGCCAAACCTGGCACGCGCACCCCCCGTGACCTGCGGAAAGGGGCTGGTTGACCCGTAAACTACCCGAAAGGGTGGACCGCGGCTCGGCTACACCTGGGCCTTGGACTCGATCGCGGCGAGCACCTTGGCGATCGCGTCCGCGATCGGGACGCCGTTCTCCTGGGAGCCGTCGCGATAGCGGAAGGAGACCGCATTCTTGGCCTGGTCCTCGGCGCCGGCGATGAGCACGAACGGCACCTTGGCCTTGGCGGCATTGCGGATCTTCTTGGGGAAGCGGTCATCGGATTCGTCGAGTTCGACGCGGATCCCCTGCTCCTTCATCTGCTTCAGGACATCCCACAGGTAGTCGTTGAAGTCCTCCGCGACCGGTATGCCGACCACCTGGACCGGGGAGAGCCACACCGGGAAGGCCCCGGCATAGTGCTCCACCAGCACCCCGAGGAAGCGCTCGATCGAGCCGAACTTCGCCGAGTGGATCATCACCGGCTGCTGCCGCGTGCCGTCGGCCGCCTGATACTCCAGGCCGAAGCGCTCGGGCTGGTTGAAGTCGTACTGGATCGTGCTCATCTGCCAGGTCCGGCCGATAGCGTCGCGGGCCTGGATCGAGACCTTCGGCCCGTAATAGGCTGCGCCACCCGGGTCGGGCACGAGCTCGAGCCCGGACTCCACGCACACCTGCTCGAGGGTGGCCGTCGCCTCGGCCCACTGCTCCTCGGAACCGATGAACTTGTCCTTCTTGGAGTCATCGCGCGTCGACAGCTCCAGATAGAAGTCGTCCAGCCCGAAGTCGCGGAAGAGACCCAGGCAGAAACCGAGCAGGTGCTTGATCTCCGCGGCGGCCTGCTCCTTGGTGACATAGGAGTGGCTGTCGTCCTGGGCGAAGCCGCGCAGCCGCGTCAGGCCGTGGATGACCCCGGACTTCTCGTAGCGGTAGACATGCCCGAACTCGAAGAGCCGCAACGGCAGCTCGCGGTAGGAGCGACCCCGCGACTTGTAGATCAGGTTGTGCATCGGGCAGTTCATCGCCTTGAGGCGGTAGTTGCTGCCCTCAAACTCCATCGGCGGGAACATCGTGTCCGCGTAATAGGGCAGGTGCCCGCTGGTGTGGAAGAGCCCGTCCTTGGAGATATGCGGCGTGCCGACATATTCGAAGCCCTCTTCGATATGCCGGCGGCGGACGTAGTCCTCCATCTCCCGCTTGATGATGCCGCCCTTGGGGTGGAAGACCGGCAGGCCGGAGCCGAGTTCGTCGGGGAAGGAGAAGAGGTCGAGCTCGGCGCCGAGCTTGCGGTGGTCGCGCCGCTCGGCCTCGGCGAGCCGGTCCAGGTAGGCCTTCAGGGCGTCCTTGCTCGGCCAGGCCGTCCCGTAGACCCGCTGCAGTGACGGATTCTTCTCGCTGCCGCGCCAGTAGGCGGCGGCGCTGCGCATCAGCTTGAACGCGTTGCCGATGACCCTCGTCGAGGGCACGTGCGGCCCGCGGCACAGGTCGCCCCAGGCGCGGGTCCCGTCCTTCTTGAGGTTGTCGTAGATCGTCAGCTGCGCCCCGCCGACCTCGACGCCCGCCCCCTCGGCGGCGTCGTCCGCGGCCCCGCCCTTGAGGCCGATCAACTCGCACTTGTAGGGCTCGTCGGCCAGCTCGGCGAGCGCGTCGGCGTCGGAGATCTCGCGGCGGTGGAAGGTCTGGCCCTCGTTGATGATCCGCTGCATGACCTTCTCGAGGGCCTTGAGATCCTCGGGATTGAACGGCGTCTCGACGTCGAAGTCGTAATAGAAGCCGTCGCGGATCGGTGGGCCGATGCCAAGCTTGGCCTGCGGGTTGACCTCCTGAACGGCCTGGGCGAGCACGTGGGCCGTGGAGTGGCGCAGCACGTCGAGGCCGTCCTGCTCGGCCGCCGTGACCGGTTCGACGTTGTCGCCGTCGGCGAGGACGTGCGCGAGGTCGCGCAGCTCGCCGTTGACGCGGGCGACCAGGACGGCCCGGTCGTCGCCGAACAGGTCGGCGGCGGTGGTCTGCTCCGGCACCGATCGCTCGCTTCCGGCGATATTGACGGTGATCTGGGCAGACACGTTTTCTCTCCTGGTATGCGGTGGCGCCGGGCTCGGGTGCCGAGACGGCCGGTTCTCGCCGCGCGGTGCGCGACCCGCCAACTCTACCGAGCGGTATGCCGCCCCCTCACCCGCGTTTACGCCCCGCACCCCCGTCGAGATGTCGACTCGACCCCATCGAGATGCCGGCCAGGGTGGTCAGGGGGGCCGGGCGCAGCGGAAGCCGAGGTGCTGCAGCCGGCCGCAATCGGGTGTCAGGACGGCTCATGCCTCACGGAGGGTCTCCTCGAGCAAGGCCTTGAGGTCGTCCGGGAGGTCCTGTTCGCGGATCGACACCTCGGTCGGGGGTGTCGGGCAGCTGACGCCATAGCAATAGGTGTCCGGGTGCTGCCGGGCCGCGCTCGCCGCGGCCTGCGCGTCGAGAGTCTGCAGGGTGCGATTGCCCAGGACGCTGCGCCACTGCTGCTGTTGCGGGGCCGGCAGCTCGTCGAGAGCGACCGAGCGGCGCGCGGTCAACCCGGCGACACCGCCACTGCGCGTCACCTCTACGACCGCCCCCGCGGGCACCTCTCCTTCGTGCTCCATGTCGTCCGGGCCGCGCTCGTGATGGCCGACTCCCCCCTCCTCCGGCACGCCCGGCCACTCCGGGCTCGGCTCGCCGGAATCGTCGGGCACGGGCGCGGGAACCGGCTCGCCCGGATCCGCGGGCAGGTCGACGACCGGCACCGGCCCCTCACCGTCGGACTCGGCGCCGCCGAGCACACCCACCTGCGCCCACGCGGACTTGACGGCCGCGACCTCGGGCGACTGCACGCCATACTGCCCGATCGCCTCGTCCACCGTCAGCCCGGCGAAGGTGACGAAATCGCAATCGGCGCTGATGCCGGGGCCGGTGAGCACGGCATACCAGATCCGGCCCGGGGCCTCCCACGACGCGCCGCCCAAGGCGGTGGCCAGCAGGTAGAAGGCGCGGTTGGGGATGCCGGAGTTGATGTGCACCCCGCCGTGGTCGTCGTCGGTCTCGACATAGTCGTCCATGTGACCCGGCTGCGGGTCCTTGCCCAGGAGCGGGCTGTCGTAGGCGGTGCCCGGGGCCTTCATCGAGCGCAACGCCTGCCCCGCGAGTTCGCCGATGAGCAATTCGGCGCCGATCAACCAGTCGGCGTCGGCGGCATCCTGCCCCAGCCGACGTTGCTTGACCATGGACCCGAAGACATCGGACATCGACTCGTTGAGCGCGCCCGGCTGGCCTTGGTACATCAGCCCGGCGGTGTGCTCGGTGACCCCGTGTGCGAGCTCGTGCCCGATGACGTCGAGACTTGCGGTGAACCGGCCGAAGATCTTGCCGTCACCGTCGCCGAAGACCATCTGGGTGCCGTCCCAGAAGGCGTTGTCGTAGTTCTCGCCGTAGTGCACCGTCGCGCGCAGCGGCAGCCCGCGCCCGTCGAGGGAGTTGCGCTCGAACGCGTCGGCGAACAACTGCCACGTGTCGCCCAGCCCGTCATAGGCCTCGGCCACCGCGACATCACCGGTGTCCGGTTCCCCCTCGCCGCGCACCTGGGTGCCTGGGAGGGTCGTCCCGCCCTGGGCATCACAGATCAGCCGTTGCGGCCCACTCTCGAGAGTCCCCGGTGCCAAGCGGGGTTTGCTGCCCGGCCGGCTCTCGGGCGCGGCGTGGGCCCTCCTGTGGAGCATGCCCTCGGCGACATCGCGCAGGGCCTGCCGAGCGGCGTCGGCGATCTCGGCGTCGGCGGAGTGGGCCAGCCGCTCGAGGATGTGCGGCGGCACGATCGAGCAGCAGTATGCGGTCGGCAAGTGATCCCCTGTCATGCCCCCATCCTGTCGGAGCGGTCCGACAACCGCGCGCCGACGGGTCAGCCGTAGGTGTCCCGCGGCCCCCGGCCGCCGGTGATCCCGCGCCGCCCGTGGCTCCACCGCGGCGCCGTCGGGCCGATGATCTGCAACTCCGTCACCGTGTCCGGCCCGGCCTCGGCGGCGATCCGCGCCAGCAGGCTGGACGAGAGCAGCCGCAACTGGGTGGCCCACGACGTCGAAGAGGCCCGCACGACGAGCACGCCGTCGGCGAAACTCTCCGCGCTCGCGTGCGCCGCGATCTCCGCACCGACGATCTGTTCCCACCGGCCGACGACGGCGCCGACCTCGACCTCCCGCTCCCACCCGCGATCGCTCACCAGCCGGTCGACGACGTCGCCGAGCAGCGCCGGGTCACGGTCGGTGCGCCCACTCTCCGGTGCGCCGCGGGGGGCGCGTTTCGGCATACTGCCGGGGCGCAGCCCCTTGGCGCGGGCGAGGGCACGCGCTCGCGCCAGTGCTTCGGCGGGGGCGTCGGGGTCCGACGGGGCCAGGTTCTCGTCACTCATCGGGAGCTACCGGGTATGCCGTGATCTCACCCTTCGTCACCGAGAACCATTGTCCCGCAAGGGATTTTGGTATGTCGTCCGCCACCGCCGCCGTGATCAGCACCTGTTCGCAGTCCCCGATGAGCGCCGCCAGCCGCTCACGCCGGCCGCTGTCGAGTTCGGCGAAAACGTCGTCGAGGATGAGCACCGGATCGGTGCCCAGGTCGGTGCGCAGCAGTTGGTATGCCGCGAGCTTGAGCCCCAGCGCGAACGACCAGGACTCGCCGTGGCTGGCATACCCCTTGGCCGGCATCTCCCCGAGCGCCAGGACGAGGTCGTCGCGGTGCGGGCCGACGAGGCACTGTCCGCGCTCGAACTCGTTGGCCTGCACCTCGGCGAGGGCGGCGACGATGCCTGCGGACAATTCGTCGATCTCGGGCACCTCGCCGGCGGCGATGCGGGCGTTCAACCCTTGGGTCAGCGAGGCCCGGTAGGTCGCTAGCGCCTCCCCGGCCCCGCCGCTGACCTCGCGATAGGCGTGGTCGAGGTGCGTGCGCAGATCGCGCAGCAGCCGCAGGCGGGCATATAGCAGTTGGGCGCCGAGCCCCGCGAGGTGGCCGTCCCAGACGTGGAGGGTATGCAGCACGCTCTCGCGTGCCTCCTCCGCGCTGGCTCCCTCGGCCGGCCTCCGGCCTCGGCCGCCGCGGCGCAGCATCGGCGCGGACTGTTTGAGCAGGGCGCTGCGCTGCTTGACGATCCGGTCGTAGTCGGCGCGCACCGCCGCCCAGCGCGGCTGCCGTTGCACGAGCAGCTCGTCGAGAAACCGGCGGCGCGCGGCCGGGTCGCCCTTGACGAGCGCGAGGTCCTCGGGCGCGAACAGCACCGATCGGACCTGACCGAGCACCTCGCGCGGCCGCGGGACCGGCGAGCGGTTCAGACGCGCCCGGTTGGCCTTGCCGGGGTTGATCTCCAGCTCGACCAGCGTCTCGCGGCCGTCGCGGACCACCGCGCCGCGCACGATGGCTTGGCTTGCGCCGAAGCGCACCAGCGGTTGGTCGGTGGAGACCCGGTGGGAGGAGAGCGTCGCCAGATAGCCAAGTGCCTCAGCGATATTCGTCTTGCCCTGGCCGTTGAGGCCGACCAGGGTCGTCACGCCCGGCCCGAGGGGGACCTCGGCAGCCGGGTAGCTGCGGAAGTCGATCAGGCTCAGGTGGCGGACGAACACCGGGTCAGCCTAAGGCGCGCCGGCATCTCGCCAGCGGCTGGTCGGAGCAGCAGGCCTCGCCAG
>NZ_HG764815.1:1420727-1433145 GCF_001050535.1 Nostocoides australiense Ben110
CGGCGGCGGCCGCCGTCGTCCATTCGAGCAGGTGGCGGTGGGTGACGAGGAGCCGGGTCAGGGTGCGGGCGATGGCGTCGATCGACAGCCAGGCCTGATGGCCGAGCAGGACGAGGTTCATCCCGCCGAGCAGGACGCCTTCGCCGGCCTCGCCTAGGGCGCCCGAAAGCTGGCTGCGGGCCGTGACTCCCTTGCGCCGCAACAGGAACCGCGGCAGCGTCAGGACGACATGCGGGGAGATGTGCAGGGCCATCAGGAGGGCCAGCCACACGGCGGCGACAGCCGCCGGGAAGAGGAGCAGCGCGAGCACCAGCATCGCGACCTGGGCGATCGGCACGAGCGAGCGGCGCAGGTTGTCGGCCATCTTCCACCGGCCGAGGGCGTCGACGCCGCGCCGGCCGAAGATCCAGCCGAGCAGCTGCCAGTCGCCGCGGGTCCAGCGGTGGATCCGTGAGGCCATCACGGCATACGCCGTGGGGTGCTCCTCCACCACCTCGATGTCCGTCACCAGGCCCGAGCGCGCATAGCTGCCTTCGAGCAGGTCATGGCTCAGGACGCGGTTCTCGGGGATGCGGTGGGTGATCAGGCGATCGACGATGTCGATGTCGTAGATCCCCTTGCCGGTGAACGAGCCCTGCCCGAAGAGGTCCTGGTAGGCGTCGGAGACGGCGAAGGCGTACCGGTCGGCGCCGCGGCGGGTGGAGTAGATGCGCTGCAGCAGCGAACTGTCCTCGGCCATCGGCAGGGCCGGGGTGATGCGGGGCTGCAGTATGCCGTAGCCGCGGGAGACGAACCGGCCCGAGGGATGCAGGTGGGCCTGGTTGAGCGGGTGGGCGAGTTTGCCGATGAGCCGGCGGGCCGCCTCCCGCGGCAGCCGGGTGTCGCTGTCGAGGCTGATGACATAGCGGAACGGGCCAGGCAGCCGGCCCTCGGCGACCGTCAGGCCGCTGTCCCGACCGCGCAGCAGCGCATTGAGTTCGTCGAGTTTGCCGCGTTTGCGTTCCCAGCCCATCCAGACGCCTTCGGCCGGGTTGAAGCGGCGCGGGCGGTGGAAGAGCAGGAAACGGTCGCCGTGTTCGGCGTTCAGGGCGCCGATGCGCCGGCGCGCCCGATCCAGCAGCTCCTGGTCGCCCTCGACCATAGGTTCGGGGGCATCCAGCCAGTCGACGACGAGCCCGTAGTAGAGCTCCCCGTCCGGGTTGGCGAGGTGGTGGACCTCCAGCTGCCCGGCCAACTCGTCGACCTCCGCGGCCGAGGACAGCATGGCCGGGATGACGACGAGGGTCCGCAACTCCTCCGGCACCCCGTCGCGCAGCGCGAGGCTGGGCAGGGGCCGGGCGGAGACCAGCCGGGAGGTCCAGTAGTTGACGACGGTGACGGCGAAGTCGCTCACCGCGAGGGCGGTGACCGCTGCCAGGAGCGCGGTCAGCGGCCAGGACGGCCAGGTGCGGCCGGGCAGGACGAATGTGGTGACCAGCGCGGCGAAGGCGAGCAGCACGGCGGGGGGGGGGGCCCCCCCCCCCCGCCGTGAGATAGCCCGGCAGGCCCAGGCGGCGTACCAGGTCCACCAGACGGCGGCGCAGGGTCGGGCGGTAGTCGATCGCCTTCTGGAACTCGGCGCGGCCCCGGTCGAAGAGCCAGAAGCCGACGTCACGGCCCGGGCCGGGGGGTGCGAAGCGGGCGCGCTGCAGCGCGGCCCGGGCGACGTCGATCTCCTCCTGGCCGGAGCGGCGGGCCAGATCCTCGATGGCCGAACGGTTGAGGTTGCGGGTCGGGAAGTCGAGGGCGAGGTAGCCCTCGTGGGTGCGCAGTTCCTCCTCGATGAGGCTGACCGATTCGAGCCAGTCCTCCCAGTTCATGTCGGTGATCAGCCGCAGGCTGGTGAAGATATTGCGCACGGTGACGACCGCGGCCGACTGGCTGTGCGCCTCGGCGACCATCAGCGCCTCGCCCTGGCCGGTGTCGACCCGCGACTGCAGCCACTCGCGGACCTCGGTGTTCTCGAGGCCTCGGAGGCGTTGCAGCAGGCGGGCGGTGAAGGCCCGGCTCGCGAGCCGCTGCGGGGGGAGGAGGTCCGGGGTGAGCCCGTTGGCCGAGTCGAGTCCGAGCAGCCGGTCGGCGGCCGTGTCCGCGGCCGCGCGGTCGCGCCCGGCGGTGACGACGAGGTCGGCGACCCGGCGCAGGTTCTCCACCAGCAGCAGGCGCAAGGTGATGGCGACCGCCCACAACTCGCCGAGGGTCAGGGCCTTGCGGGTTTCGTAGGCGCGCACATAGCGCGAGAGCAGATCGGGTTCGATGAGGCTGTCGGTGTGGGCGACGAAACCCCACATCAGGGCGAAGATGCGCGGGTGGCCAGAGAGGAAACCGGGCCCGAGTTTGGGCAGTTCCCCGAAGTAGTCGGGGGAGAGGTCGAGACGGATCTGGCGCACGTGGGTCTCGACGGCGTGGAAGTTGTCGAGGAGCCATTCGGCCGCAGGCGTGATCTCCCGTCCCTGTTGGACGTCGTCGGCGATGGCTTCGTAGGACTTGGTCAGCGCGGCCATGTCCGCCCGGAGCCGGGTCAGGAGGGGCACGACCCGCTCGGCGTGCTTGGCGATCGTATGGCTGTCGGCCAGGGAGCGGGCGTGGTCCTCGAACCGCTCGGCCGAGAAGATCTCGGCGCGAATGGGTTGGGGGTCGCCCCACGGCGCGCCGGACCGGCCGCCCAGCCACGTGGACCCGGCCCGCGCCATGCCACCTCTCCCGTCGACTCGCATCGGCGAAGGCAACGGCCCGGTGGGAGAGACGGACCGGACGCGCCGGTTCCGGTGGCCCGAGAGTCTCGGGGCACCCGGCGCGCCAGCCTTCCGATCCAGGCTAGTGCCGGCCGGGCGCCACCAGCTTCCCCTGCGGGTGTGAACTAGCACACCCAGGCCGGTCCCGGGAGGGATGGGAGGGCGACACGGGCTCGGCCACGCCGAGGGCTGTCGGAGGGGCGACTTAGACTGCAGATCCGATGTCGACGCCAGCCTCCGCCTCAGCTTCCCGGGACAACTTCGTCCACCTGCACGTGCACACCGAGTACTCCATGCTCGACGGTGCGGCGCGCATCGACGAGCTGCTCAAGACGGCGGCCGACCAGGGGATGCCGGCGATCGCGACGACCGACCACGGCTACATCTACGGCGCCTACGAGTTCTGGTCCAAGGCGCGCAAATACGACATCAAGCCGATCATCGGGGTCGAGGCCTACATCACGCCCGGCACCCCGCGCGGGGTCAAGGAGCGGGTGAAGTGGGGCGACGGCGGCCGCGACGACGTCGGCGGCAATGGCGCCTACACGCACATGACGCTGCTGTCGCGCACGACCGAGGGCATGCACAACCTGTTCCGCATGAGCTCGCTGGCCTCGCTCGAGGGGCAGTACTACAAGCCGCGCATGGACCGCGAGCTCCTCGCGCAATACTCGACCGGCCTGATCGGCACGACGGGCTGCGTCGGCGGTGAGATCCAGACCAAGCTGCGCTTCGGCCTCTACGAGGAGGCCAAGCAAGCGGCCGGCGAGCTGCGCGACATCTTCGGCACGGAGCACTTCTACGCCGAGGTGATGGACCACGGCATACCCATCGAACGCCAGACGCAGGCCGAACTGCTGCGGCTGGCCAAGGAGATGGGCTTGCCGCTGCTGGCGACCAACGATCTGCACTACACCAAGGCCGATGACGCCAAGGCGCACGCGGCCTTGTTGTGCGTGCAGTCGGCGTCGACGCTGATGGATCCGGGCCGGTTCAAGTTCGACGCCGACAATTTCTATCTGCGCAGCGCCGCCGAGATGCGCCAGCTGTTCCGCGAGCTGCCCGAGGCGTGCGACAACACCCTCAAGATCGCCGAGATGTGCGAGGTCTCCTTCGTCGAGAAGGAAGGCCAGTACATGCCGCGATTCCCTTGTCCCCCAGGGGAGGACGAGACCTCGTGGTTCATCAAGGAGGTCGAGACCGGGTTGCAGGCCCGCTATCCGGGGGGAGTGCCGGAGGCCTCCCGCAAACAGGCGCAATACGAGATCGACATCATCGTCGGCAAGGGTTATCCCGGCTATTTCCTCGTCGTCGCCGACTTCATCAACTGGGCCAAGGACAACGGCATCCGGGTCGGCCCGGGCCGCGGTTCGGGCGCCGGGTCGATGTGCGCCTATGCGATGCGGATCACCGACCTCGACCCGCTCAAGCACGGCCTGATCTTCGAGCGCTTCCTCAACCCGGAGCGGCCGTCGATGCCCGACTTCGACGTCGACTTCGACGAGCGCCGCCGGGGCGAGGTCATCAAATATGTCACCGAGAAGTACGGCGATGACCGGGTCGCCCAGATCGTCACCTACGGCACGATCAAGGCCAAGCAGGCGGTCAAGGACGCCGCCCGGGTGCTCGGGCACCCGTTCGCGATGGGCGACCGGCTGACCAAGGCCATGCCCGCCGACGTCATGGGCAAGGGCGTGCCACTGAAGGAGATCTTCAACGCCGAGCACCCCCGCTACGGCGACGGCGCGGATTTCCGCAGCATCCACGAGGCCGAGGAGCCGGTGCGCGAGATCGTCGACACCGCAATCGGTCTGGAGGGCCTGAAGCGGCAGGCCGGCGTGCACGCGGCCGGCGTGATCATGTCGAGCGAGCCGCTGACCGACCTGATCCCGATCATGAAACGGGAGCAGGACGGGCAGATCATCACCCAGTTCGACTATCCCAGCTGTGAGCAACTCGGGCTGGTCAAGATGGACTTCCTGGGCCTGCGCAACCTGACGATCCTCGACGACGCGATCGACAACATCCGCGACAACCGCGGCGAGGAGATCGACCTCGACCGGCTCTCGGAGACCCTCGACGACCCGGCGACCTATCAGCTGCTGGCGCGCGGCGACACGCTCGGCGTCTTCCAGCTCGACGGCGGCGGCATGCGCACGCTGCTGAAACTGATGCAGCCCGACAACTTCGAGGACATCTCCGCTGCGCTCGCGCTCTACCGGCCCGGCCCCATGGGCGTCGATGCCCACACCAACTTCGCGTTGCGCAAGAACGGCAAACAGAAGGAAGTCCCGCTCGATCCCCGCCTGGACGGGCAGCTCGAACCCAAGATGATCGAGGCCCTCCAGCCCATCCTCGGCACCACGTACGGACTTTGTGTCTATCAAGAGCAAGTCATGGAGCTGGCGCAGAAACTGGCCGGTTACACGCTGGGCAGCGCAGATCTGTTGCGTCGAGCAATGGGCAAGAAGAAGAAAGAGGTGCTCGACGCCGAGTTCGGCACCTTCTCGGCCGGTATGCGGTCGCAGGGGTTCTCGCAAGGCTCGGTCAAGGCGCTGTGGGATGTCCTGGTGCCCTTCTCGGACTACGCCTTCAACAAGGCCCACACGGCGGCATACGGCCTGGTGTCCTATTGGACCGGCTATCTCAAGGCGAACTATCCGGCCGAATACATGGCGGCGTTGCTGACGAGCGTCCGCGACGACAAGGACAAGTCGGCCCTCTATCTCAACGAGTCGCGCCGGATGGGGATCACCGTCCTGCCGCCGTCGGTCAACGAGTCGCGCGCCGCCTTCGCGGCGGTCGGCTCGGATATCCGCTTCGGTATGGAGGCGATCCGCAATGTCGGGCGCAATGTCGTCGACGCGATCGTCGCCGCCCGGGAGGAGAAGGGGAAGTTCACCTCCTTCAGCGACTTCCTCGAGAAGGTGCCGGCGTCGGTGTGCAACAAGCGCACCATCGAGTCGCTGATCAAGGGCGGCGCCTTCGACGACCTCGGGCACCCGCGGGGTGGGCTGCTGCGGATCCACGAGGACTATGTCGACGCCTTCGTCGAGGCCAAGCGGGCCGAGGCGATGGGGCAGGACTCGCTCTTCGGCGGCCTCGACGAGGAGTTCAGCGCCGACCTGTCCGGGCTGCCGCCCATCCCGCAGATCGCGTGGGACAAGCGGACCCAGCTCGGGCACGAGCGCGACATGCTCGGGCTGTATGTCAGTGACCACCCCCTCTTCGGCATCGAGCACGTCCTCATCCGGCACAGCGACACCGGCATCGCCGCTCTGCTGGAAGAGGATTCGGGCCACGAGGACGGCGCCCAGGTCGTCGTCGCCGGCCTGATCACGTCGATGGCGGTCAAGCGCAACAAGAAGGGCGACCCCTACGCCACCGTGACCGTCGAGGACCTCGGCGGCGCGGTCGAGATCATGTTCTTCACCAAGACCTATCTCGCCTGCCAGCATCTGCTCGCCATGGATGCCGTCTGCTCGGTCAAGGCGCGAGTGCGCCGGCGTGAGGACGGGGTGCAGTTGTCGGCGGTCGACTTCCAGTTGCCCGAGATCACCGACGGGCCGCGCGGCCCGGTCGTGATCTCGATGGAGACCACGCGCGCGACCACGCCGCAGATCGAACAACTGAAGTCGGTGCTCGCCTCCTACCCCGGCGCCACCGAGGTCCACCTCAAGCTCGTCCAGCCCGGCCGCTCGGTGCTCATCAAGCTCGACGACCGCTGGCGGGTCGACGCCAACGAGGCACTGATGGGCGACCTGAAGGTCCTCCTCGGTGCCCGCAGCGTGAGCTGACACAGGGAGCTGGACATAGGGTGATCGGGTGAGCGAGCACGACGACGCGACCACTCCGCATACCCCTGAACAGCCGCCGACGGCCCCCAGGCGGGCGTTCGAGCGGACCCATCACGGGCAGACGACCAGCGATCCCTACGCGTGGATGCGGGACCGGGAGGATCCCGAGCTGATCGCCTACCTAGAGGCCGAGAACTCCTACGCGGACGCGCGCACGGCACATCTGGAACCGTTGCGGGAGAAGCTTTTTCAGGAGATCAAGTCGCGTGTGCAGGAGACCGACCTGTCGGTGCCGATCGGCGACGGGCCGTGGTGGTACTACGGGCGGACCATCGAAGGCCAGCAGTATGCCGTGCACGCGCGCTGCCCCCGTCCCGGGCCGAGCGCGCCCCGGCCGGCACTCGAACCCGGCGAGATCCCCGACGGCGAGCAGGTCCTCCTCGACGGGAACGCCGCCGCGGCCGGACACGAGTTCTTCAGCCTCGGCGTGCTGAGCGTCAGCCCCGATCACGCGCGGCTGGCCGCGGGGATCGACCTCGAGGGCGACGAACGCTTCGACATCACCATCACCGATATCGCCACCGGCGAGATCCTCGACCAGGCGATCACCGGCGCCGGCTACGGCGGGGAGTTCGACAACTCCGGCCGCTACTTCTTCTATGTCGTCGTCGACGACGCGTGGCGGCCCTACCAGGTGTGGCGGCACGAGGTGGGCACCCCGCGCGAGCAGGACGTGAAGGTCTACCAGGAGGACGACGAGCGCTTCTGGCTCGGCCTCGGCGGGTCCCGCGACGACAGCCACCTCGTCATCGACCTGGCGACCAAGACGACGACCGAGTCCTGGATCCTCCCGGCCGACCAGCCGCTCGGCGACTGGCGGCTGGTGCGCGAACGCGTCGACGGCGTCGAATACGGCATCGAGATCGCCGGCGAGACGATCCTGATCGTCCACAACATCCGCAACCGCGAGGGTGACCTCGCGTGGACCGACCTGGCCGACCCAGGCGAGTGGCTGCCGATCGCGACGTCGGGGCCGGGGGAGCGGTTCCTCGGCGTGGACGCCTTCGACGACTTCGCGGTGCTCACGCTGCGGGCCGAGGGCCTGCCCACGCTACGCGTGCTGCCCCGGGACGCCGCCACGGAGTCCGGCTTCGGGGAGCCGCTGCCCTGGCCGGGCGCGGGCGAGTTGACCGCGGTCCACCTCGCCGAGAATCCCGAGCCGGCGACCACCGAACTCGTCATCACCGAGGAGAGCTTCATCCACCCCCGCGCCACCTACGCGGTTCAGCCGCTGAACGGCGGCCGCACGTTGCTGAAGCGCCAGCCCGTGCTGGGCGACTTCGACCCGGCCGACTACGAGGAGTCGCGCGAGTGGGTGCAGACGGTGGACGGCGCGCGCATCCCGGTCTCGATCGTGCGGCGCGCGGGTCTCGAGCCCGTCGGCCTCGCTCCGGGGCTGCTCGTCGGCTACGGCGCCTACGAGATCTCCAGCGACCCCTACTTCTCCGTGGCCCGGCTCAGTCTGCTCGACCGCGGGGTGGTGTATGCCGTCGCGCACGTCCGCGGTGGCGGCGAGTTGGGGCGGGGGTGGTACGAAGACGGCAAACTGGCGGCGAAGACCAACACCTTCACCGACTTCGTCGCGGTCGCCGACGACCTGCGCGGCCGGTGGGTGCACATCGATCGCCTTGCGTGCGAAGGCGGTTCGGCCGGTGGGCTGCTCATCGGCGCGGCCCTCAACCTCTCGCCGCAGAGCTTCCGCGCCGCCCACGCCGCGGTCCCCTTCGTCGACGCGCTCACCTCCATGCTCGACCCCGACCTGCCGTTGACGGCGGGGGAGTGGGAGGAGTGGGGTAACCCGCTGGCCGACCCCGCGGCATACGACACGATGGCCGCCTACGCGCCCTACGACAACGTGCGCGCCACGGCATACCCGGCGATCCTGGCCACCACGTCCCTGCACGACACCCGCGTCCTCGTGACCGAGCCGGCCAAGTGGATCGCCCGGCTGCGCGAGGTCGCGACCAACGATCCGGTCACCCGGCCGATCCTGCTGCATACGGAGATGTCGGCGGGCCACGGCGGGCGCAGCGGGCGGTATGACGCGTGGCGCGAGGTCGCGTGGGAGTGGGCCTGGCTGCTCGACCAGCTCGGCGCCGTCGAGACCGTCCACTGAAAGTCACCGAGTGTTTACGATTCACAGCCACCCGGGGGTGGTTCTCGTCCACGTCCGCGGGTAGGTTGCCTCCCGGCGGCTCGGGAGGTTCGGCCGCTCCTTAGGGAGGTTTTTTCATGCGCAAGTCCACAACGCTGCTCGCGACCGGTGCGGTCGCGGCGCTCGCCGCGACGATGGCCGGCACCACCGGCGCGACGGCGGCTGCGGGAGACGGTGCCCGGGCGATCCCGGTGCAGCTGCTCTCGTTCAACGACTACCACGGCCACCTCGAGGCCACCGACGGCCCGCTCGCCAGCGACCCGGCCGAGACCCCGGCCGGCGGCGGTGTCGAGTATCTCTCGGCCAAGCTCGACCAGCTGCGGGCCAAGGTCGGCGACGCCAACTCGCTGACCGTCGCCGCCGGTGACACCATCGGCGGCTCGACGTTCTTGTCGGGCATGTTCCACGACGAGCCGAGCGTCGAGTCCCTCAACACCCTCGGCCTGGACGTCACGAGCGTCGGCAACCACGAATTCGACGAAGGCACGGCCGAGTTGCTGCGGATGCAGCGCGGCGGCTGCCATCCGGTCGACGGGTGCTACTTTGACGACCAGCCCTTCGAGGGGGCGGACTACCCCTATCTCGCGGCGAATGTCGTCAAGAAGGCCACCAACAAGCTGTTGCTGCCGGGCACGACCATCCGACGCATCGGGGGAGTCCCGATCGGCTTCATCGGGCTGACCCTGAAGGAGACCCCGACCCTGGTCGACCCCGCTGGTGTGGCCTCCGTCCGCTTCAAGGACGAGGTTTCCTCGGTCAACCAGCAGGCCGGCTACCTCAACCGCCAGGGGGTCAAGGCCATTGTCGTGCTGATCCACCAGGGCGGCACGCAGGAGCCGCCGACGTCGGACTACGACGGCTGCACCGGCTTCAACGGTCCCATCGCCGAGATGGCACCCCGGTTCTCTTCGCTCGTCGACGTCGTGGTCTCCGGTCACACCCACCAGCCCTACGTCTGCACGCAGCGCGACCCGCAAGGGCGGCCGCGCCTGGTCACCAGCGCGGCCTCATACGGCCAGATGGTCACCGAAACCAACTTCACGATCGACTCCCGGTCGAGGGACATCAACCGCAACTCCTTCGTCTCCCACAACGTCCTCGTCGATCGGGCCACCACCCCGGACCCGGCGGAAACCGCGGTGATCGACAAGTGGAAGACCCTCGCCGGTCCGATCGCCGCCACTGTGGTCGGCACGGTCGCCCAGGACG
This sequence comes from Nostocoides australiense Ben110, assembly GCF_001050535.1. GTDB lineage: Bacteria > Actinomycetota > Actinomycetes > Actinomycetales > Dermatophilaceae > Nostocoides_A > Nostocoides_A australiense. The sequence goes on from NZ_HG764815.1 coordinate 1,430,723, forward strand.
TCACCGGCGACGCCAGCGGCAACCGGGGTATCGAGACCCCGATGGCCGACCTGATCGCCGACTCCATCCTGTGGGGCACCCAGAGCGGCAACAGCCAAATCGCGTTGATGAACGTCGGCGGCGTGCGCGCGTCCTTCCTGGTGAACCAGATCAGCAATGGGGAGGACCCGGGTAAGATCACCTACACCGAGGCCTACAACGTCGCGCCCTTCGGCAACCTGCTGGTGACGATGGACATGACGGGCCAGCAGATCAAGGACACCCTCGAGCAGCAGTACGACCCGACCCGTGGCCGCCAGTATCTCGCGCTCGGTGTCTCCGAGGGTTTCAGCTACACCTGGGACGACAGCCGGCCGCAGGGCAGCAAGGTCGTCGCGGGCTCAATGACCCTCAACGGGGCGCCGATGAGCATGACGGCGACCTACCGCGTCGGCACGCTGAACTTCCTCGCCAACGGCGGTGACAACTTCACCGGGTTCATGTCGGGCACCAACCTGCTCGGCGGCAAGGAAGACCTGCAGAACCTCGTCGACTACCTCGGCACGCACCCCGGCATCACCCCGCCGCCGGACCGCGTCTCCGGACTCTGAAATACCCCACGAAGTTCACCGAAGGCCCCGCCGGCTGCGTGCCGGCGGGGCCTTCGCCGGTGTCTCGGGCGGTCAGGGCGTCATGACGACCTTGTGGGCGCTGTCGTCGCTACGGACCGCATCCATCGCCGCGCCGTAGTCGTCCAGGCCGAACCGGTGGGTGATCAGGCCGTCGGTGCGGATGCGGCCGCTGCGCAGCGCTGCCAGGGCGGCGGGCACGGTGTCGATCTCGGCGAAGGACCCGCGGATCGTCAGCTCGCGGCGGAACACCTCATACGGCGAGATCGCGATCCGATCGTCCTCGTGCGCGACGCCGTAAAGCAGCACTGTGCCACCGGAGCGGGCGAGTTCGACGGTGCGCTCCTGGACTTGCGCGACGCCGGTCGCGTCGATGACGTAGTCGAAGCCGCCGTCCCCGCGTTTCGCCAGCTCGGCGATGTCGTCATCGAGGCGCCCGCGCACCATGAGGTATGCCGAGTCCAGGCCGAGTTCCTCGGCGCGCCGCAGTTGCGGCTCGGCGATCGAGGCGACGGTGACGTGGGCGGCGCCGGAGGAGGCGAGGAGTTGGGCCAGGAGCAGGCCGGTCGGGCCGGTCCCGAAGACGAGGGCGGTGGTGCCCGGCCTGGGTTGCAGGATCTCGATGCCGTGGACGGCGCAGGCGGCGGGTTCGGCGAAGACGGCGACGTCGGGATCGAGGCCCTCGGCCGAGAACACCTGCTCCTCGGGGACGATGAGGTAGTCGGCGAAACCGCCCGGCTTGAGCGTGCCCCATCCCCCGAAGCTCGGGCAGTAGAGGCGGTCGCCGGATCGGCAGGCCGGGCACTTGCCGCAGGTCGTGTTGGGGTTGACGGCGACCAGTTCACCCACCCGGAAGCTGTCCACCCCGTCACCCAGCGCCTCGACGGTCCCGACGTTCTCGTGGCCCGGGGTCAGCGGATAGCTCGTGATGAACCCGCCCTCGTGCAGGTGCAGGTCGGTGCCGCATACGCCGCCTTGGACCACTTTGAGCCGCACCTCGCCCGGCTCCGGGTCGCGCAGCGGCACCTCCTTGACCGTGAACTCGCGGGGTTGGTCATAGACCACGGCACGCATCGTCGAGGGTGTCATGGCACCAAGCATCCTCCATAGCCGGCATCCCGCGCCACGCCGCCCGTGCGGCACCCATGGCGCCGGGTGCTCGCGCTCGCCACGGCCGGGAATCGGTGCCAGGGTGGTGCCATGACCTCGGGCCTACGCTGGTTCGCCTGTGGGGAAGATGCGATCCCCGTCGGCGAGGAGTGGCTGGTGGCGCGCGAGCGAGAACGCTTGTCCCGCATGCGATTCACCAAGCGCCGCAACGAGTACCTCCTGCGCCGGTGCGCGGGCAAGCGGGCGGTCGCTGCCGCGCTCGGACTGGCCACCGACCCGGCCGGCCTGGCCCGGATCGGCATGCTCAACGCGCCCGGGGGTGCGCCCTATGTCGAGGTGGACGGCGGGCGCCCGGGGCTGGAGGTGTCCCTCACCGACCGGGCCGGCCAAGCGGTCGCGCTGGTGGGGCCGGAGGGGGCGCTCGCCAGCGGCACCATCGGCATCGACCTGGAGATCGTCGAGACGCGCTCGGAGGGCTTCGTCGCCGACTTCCTCACGGCGCCCGAGCAGGAGTATGTCGCGGCCGAGCGCGCCCGGGCCGGCAGCGACGGCTGGGACGCCGCCGCCAACCTCGTCTGGTCGGCGAAGGAGGCGGCCCTGAAGGTGCAACGCGTCGGCCTGCGCGCCGACACCCGCAGCGTCGTCGTCATCGTCGTGCCGGTGGCCCGCGACGACGGCTGGGGGGAGTTGGCGATCGCCGCCGCC
>NZ_HG764815.1:1433245-1450957 GCF_001050535.1 Nostocoides australiense Ben110
CCGGGCCCGGCCGCCGACGGCGACCAAGCGGGAGGCGAGGCGGCGGCTTACCCGACCCCGGCCGGAGGCCTCGCCCCCGGCGAACGGCTCGTGGCGGCCATACCGGCCTCGCGGGTCTGGTTGGCGACCGCGATGAGCTTCAACACGATCTTGCTCGTCGTCACCCTCCCACTGCTGATCAGCGCCCTGGTGCTGGGCCACTTCAGTCTCGTGCCCGTGCTCGGGCCGATGGTGCTGGCGACCCTTGGGCAGCAGGTCAAGCGGTTAACGTCGTGGATGAACTTCCGCGTGGAAGCCGGACCCGACGTGGTGCGGATCCGGCACGGGCTGACCGAGCTGAGCACGATGAGCGTCCCCCTGCACCGGATCCAGGCGGTCGAGGTCAGCCAGCCCGCGATGTGGCGTGGGCTGGGATGGTGGCGGATCAACGTCAACGTCGCCGGCGTGCACCGCGAATCCGACGCGGCGGAGGAGTCGATCATCCCCGTCGGCACCCACGAGGAGGTCTTCGCGATCCTCGCGGCGATGGGGCCGACGTGGTCGCTGCCGGAGGTTGGCGAGGGGATGTACGGAGAGGGGCCGTCGGGCGTTTTCGTCGCAGCGCCGGAGCGGGCACGGCGTCTCGATCCGTTGTCCTGGAAGCGGATCGGGTATGCCGCGACACCCAGCGTCCTGCTCAGCCGGGGCGGCTGGCTGGGCCGGTCGGTGCAGATCGTGCCGCACGCCCGGGTGCAGTCCCTCGGTCTCGACCAGGGGATGATCGAACGGCGGCTCCGGCTGGCCAATGTGCACCTGCATTCGACCAACGGCTCGGTCACCCCGGTCGTGCGACACCTCGACGTCGACGCGGCCACGCGGCTGCTCAACGAGGAGGCGGCCCGCGCCCGCGATGCCCGCCACGCCGAGGCAGGCGAACCTGCAGCTGATCCGCTTGGCCCGAAGGCTCCCGCCGACGCTTCCGGCGCGCTATCGTCCCTTGGCGAGGGCACAGAAGGACCCCGAATGGATGGATGGAGTTAACGGCGTGAACACCCCCGCCGCCGGCCCGAGCGGGCTGCCGAAGCTCGGCTTCAGCGCTGGGCAGGTCGTGCAGGAATACGGCTATGACGACGATGTCGACCACGATTTTCGCTACGCCGTCGAGGACGTCATCGGCAGTGAGTTGGAGTATGACGATTTCACCGGGGTCGCCGACGGCGTGCTGCTGTGGTGGCGCGACGGCGATGGCGACCTGGTCGATGCGCTCGTCGACGTGCTGACCAATCTCGCAGAGGGCGCCGGGATCGTGGTGCTGACGCCGAAGGCCGGGCGGGTCGGCGAGGTGGACGCGGCCGAGATCGAGGAGTCCGCCGTCACGGCCGGTCTGCACGCCACCGCCAACGTGAGCATCGGCAGCGACTGGTCCGCCAGCCGCCTGCTGGCCCCCAAGAACAGCCGGCGCTGACCCGGGCGGGTGGGCCCGCGGCATACCGTGCTCGGCATACTTGAGGCATGACCGCGTCCACGCCGATCGCCGTCGGCGCCCCCGCGCCCGACTTCACCCTGTCCACCCAGGACGGCAACAGCCGCTCGCTGGCGGAGTTCCGGGGCTCGAAGAATGTGCTGCTCGTGTTCTATCCCTTCGCGTTCTCGGGGATCTGCACGGGCGAGCTGACCGAGATCCGCGACACCCTCGAGGATTTCGAGGGCGACGACGTACAGGTGCTGTGCATCTCGTGCGACCCGCTGTTCAGCCTGCGGGCGTGGGCCGACCAGCAGGGATATTTCTTCCCGTTGCTGACGGACTTCTGGCCCCACGGGGCCGTCGCGCAGGCGTACGGGGTGTTCGAGGAGTCCAAGGGAATGGCGATCCGGGGCACCTTCCTGATCGACCGCGAGGGCATCGTGCGCTGGAGCCTGGTCAACGGTCCCGGGGAGGGCCGCGACTTCGACGGCTACCGCGCGGCGTTGGCGCAATTGCGTGCCGGAGTTTCCCGCCAGGCCTGACACAATGGGGCGCCGGACGCCCCGCGTGGCGCCCGAGGGGCCTGTAGCTCAGTTGGTAGAGCGCCACGTTTACACCGTGGATGTCGTCGGTTCGAGCCCGGCCGGGCCCACGTGCGCACCCTCGCCGATGTCGTTGCCGTGATCGAGGAGCTGTATCCGCCAGAGGCGGCGCAGTCGTGGGACCAAGTGGGACTGGTCACCGGCGACCCGGCCCAGCAGGTCCAGCGGCTTCACCTCGCGTTGGACCCGACGCTGGCGGTGATCGAGGAGGCCCGGGCGCTCGGCGCCGACCTGCTCTTCACCCACCATCCGCTGCTGATGCGCGGCGTGCATTCCGTCGCGACGACGACGGCGAAGGGGGCGAGCATCACCAACCTCGTCGTCGGGGACATCGCGCTGTATGTCGCCCACACCAATGCCGATGTCGCCTCACGCGGTGTGGCGGAGGCGCTGGCGGCCGCGTGTGGTCTCGACGTGATCGAGCCGCTGGTGATCGAGGAGGGGCGGCCGATGGGCCGCGTGGGAGAGCTGCCGGAGCGGATTTCGTTGCGGGAGTTCGCCTCTCGTGTTTCCGCGGCGCTGCCGCCGGCGCCGGTGGGTCTGCGCGTCGCCGGTGACCCGGAGGCACAGGTATGCCGGGTGGCCGTGTCGGGTGGGGCGGGTGACGGCTTCTTCGGGGCCGCGCGTGCGGTCCGGGCGGACGTCTACGTGACGGCCGATCTGCGGCATCATCCGGCGCTGGAGGCGCGCGAGGAGGGCCGGGGCGGGCCGCCCTTCCTGATCGACGCGGGACACTGGGCGAGCGAGGCGTGCTGGCTGACGTGGGCTGCGGACGACCTGCGTGAGCGCCTGGGCGAGGACGTCGAGATCACGGTGAGCGAATTGTGCACCGATCCTTGGACCTTCACCGTCGTTGCCACGCAGGGTGCTGGGCCCGGGCGTTGACGACTCCTGCGGATAGGTTGGTCTCTACCAACTCAAGAAGGATGGCCGAGTGAAAGCCGACCCGCGAGACCAACAGCGGCTGCTGGACCTGCAGCAGATCGACACCACTGCCGCGCAGCTGGAGCGCCAGCGCTCGCACCTGCCCGTGCTCGCCAAGCTGGACGAACTGGCCCAAGCGCGGATGCACGCGCAGGACGCGGTGGTGACCGCCGAGACCGAGCAGGGCGACCTGGAGCGCGAGCTGGCCAAGGCGGAGGCGGACGTGCAGTTGGTCCGCGACCGGGCGGCGCGCGACCAGGCCCATCTGGACTCGGGCAAGGGCACGGCGAAGGAACTCACGTCGCTGCAGCACGAGCTGGCTTCGCTTACGCGTCGACAGGCCGATCTCGAGGAGATCGAGATCGAGGTCATGGAGCGGCTCGAGACCGCGGAAGCAGCCCTGACGCAGGCGCGCTCGACGCTGGCCGCCGTGGACGCGGACGTCGCCGCCGCCATCGCCGAGCGCGACGAGCAGGCGGCCGATCTGACCGGCCGGCTCGCGGAGGCGACTGCGCCCCGTGACACCGTCGTGGGAGAGTTGCCCGCCGACCTCGTGGCGCTCTATGAGAAGTTGCGCGCCAGCCACGGCGGGACCGGCGCGGCCATGCTGCACGCGCGGCGCTGCCTGGGGTGCCAACTCGAACTCAACAACGCCGACATCGCGCGGATCCGCGCGGCCGCGCCCGATGAGGTGCTGCGCTGCGAGGAGTGCAGCCGGATCCTCGTGCGCACCGCCGAATCCGGTCTCTGACCTCGGTATGCCGTCAGCCTGAGAAACCGGCCCGACCCCCGAATGAGAAGGGGGCCGGGCCGGTTTCGACGCGGTGATCTTACTTCTGGAGGAAGACCGCCACGGTGCGGGCGGGCACGGTCGCCGAGCCGGCAGCCGTGTTCCACTTCGCGTTCTTGACGACGGGGTCGGAGCCGTTCGCCTGAATCGGCGAGAGGCTGAGCGCCTTGCCGGCCATGCCGGGGACGGTCTGGGTGACCGCCTCGGGGGTGGCGTTGAAGACGACGACGAGACCCTTGAGGCTCGGGTCGATGTCGGCGCCGACCGTGTCGTCGATGCGCATCGCGATCACGCCGGGGATGGCGTTCGCCGTGCCGCTGGCCGGGAAGGTCAGCTTGGCCTTGATCGCGCCCGCCGTCCCGAGCCGGAACAGGCGAGTGGAATAGCGCAATTTGAGCAGGTCCTGCGCCTGCGCGGTGGCTGTCATAACTTGCGCGGAGTTCGGCTTCAGGGCGCTGTTGGCGAGCAGCGGCTTCATGTACGGCCACTTCGCGCCGTTGTCGCCCTCGAGCGGCAAGCCGTGACCGAAGCCGTTGTCGGCGCCGGTCCAGTCGAGCCGGTTGAACCAGTCGCCACTGTCATACGAGTTGCGATCGAGCGACTTGCTGCGCAACAGGTCGGCACCCGCATGCCAGAACGACGGCGTCTGGGCCAGGGCCGTCGTGGCTAGCGAGAGGGTGTTCATCCGGATCCGGTCGGACATCGTCGTCGCTACCGGCAGCTTGAAGGTCAAGCTGTCGAACAGCGTCTCGTTGTCGTGGGCGTCCACATAGGTGATGACCTCATCGGGCTGCGTGGCATAGCCGGCGGGGGAGCCGTTGTAGTCGACCTGGTCGCCGCGCGCCACGGCGCCGGAGGAGTTGAGCCGGAAGCTGAACGCCTTCAAGTTGCCGGCCAGGCCGAGCTGGACCAGGTCGGTGTCGTGCTTCAGGCCCGCCTGGGCGCCGGAGTTGATCGGCGCGCCATTGGGGTCGGTGAACTCACCGCTTCCGAAGCCCTGCTTGCGCGGATCATCATCGAACGGTCCGCCACCGCGCACGGCGTCGCGCAACCGGTCGCTGAAGGTGCCGATGTGTGTGCCGCCGAGCTGGCCCTGGGTCGCCTGGTAGAACAGCGCGTTGTCGGCGACCTCGCCGAAGTTCCAACCCTCGCCGTAGAGGTAGACCTTCTTGCCGTCGACACCGCTGTTGGCGACCGTCAGTTGGTTGAGCGCGGCCCGGATCGCCAGCATGTTCGCCTTCGAGTGATGGCCCATCAGGTCGAACCGGAAGCCGTCGATCTTGTAGTCGCGCGCCCACATCACGACGCCGTCGACCATGATCTTCTGCGCCATCTGGTGTTCGGTCGCGATGTTCTGGCAACAGGTCGAGGTGTAGACGTTACCGGTCTTGTCCAGGCGCTGGTAGTAATCCGGCACGACCTTGTCCAGCACACTGGTCGGGGCGAGCCCGGCCGCGGGGGTGTGGTTGAACACCTTGTCGAGGACCACCCGCAGTCCCGCCTTGTGCAAGCCGCCGACCATCGTGCGGAACTCGGCGACTCGCTTGCCGCCGTCGGCGGGGGGCGGCGGTCGAGGCGTAGCTGCCTTCCGGCGCCAGCCAGTGGAACGGGTCGTAGCCCCAGTTGAACGCATCGTTGCTGCGGATGGCCTCGATGCATTCCTGCTGCTGCTCACTGTCGGGCGGGTAGCTCTCCAGGTCGCACTGCGGGGTCGACTGCTTGGCCGGGTCCTCCTCGATCGAGGCGATGTCGAAGGTCGGGAGCAGGTGAATGGTGTTCAGCCCGGCCGCCCGCAGCTTTTTCAGGTGCTGCATGCCGCGGCCGTTGGTGTTGAACGCGAGGTAGGAGCCGCGCAACTCGGGTGCCACGCTGGTGTCGGTGATCGAGAAATCCCGCACGTGCAACTCGTAGATCGAGTGGTCGACGTTCTGCGGGAGCTTCGGCTGCGGGCTGTTGAACACGGCCGGTTTGTAGGCGCCGTCCTTGAGGTTGACGGCCACCGACTTGGTCGAGTTCAGCGTGAGCGCGACCGAGTACGGATCGGTGACCGCGAGGGTCTCGATCTTGGCGGTCGAGCGCGAATAGACGACCACCTCGTAGAGGTAGCGCGCGTTCTTCGGCCCCTTGGTCACCGACCACGACCCGTCGCCGGCACGGGTCATCCCGGTGCGGGTCGCGGCGCTGAGCGGGGCGTTCGCGGGCGCCGACGGCGCCCACGTCAACAGCGTGACTTTCTTCGCGGTCGGGGCCCAGACCCGGTAGGTGGGGTTCGCGCCGGTGAAGACCGCGCCGTACTTCTTGGTCTTGGCGCTCGCGGCATAGAGCGAGTCCAGGACGTATGCCGTCTGCACGCCGGTGGCGTCCAGGAGCTGGCCGCTGTTGCTGTAGAGGGCAACGGCCACCTGTCCCCGCAGGATGGTGGGCGCCAGGTCCTTGACGGTCCGGCCCGCTCGCAGGGCGATGTAGCCCTTGAGCTCCGGCCGGCTCGCAGTGACGGAGGCGGGCAGACCATTGGGGTCATACGCCAGGCCGGCCGACGTCGAACCGGGTAGGTCCTCGTCGTCGATCGTCATACCGGCGTTCGATGCCCAGTGCAGGCGCCACTTCAACAGTTTCAGGTTGGCGCCCTCGGGCACGGCGTCCGCCGGCCAGGCGAGCAGTCCGGGCTCGATCCAGAAGGCCTTGGCGGCCTTGAGGTCGGGGGCCGCGCCGCTCTGGGAAGTGGTCACGGTGATCTGGTGGGTCGCCAGCACATAGGTGATGGTTACCACGGTTCCGGCCCGCGGGACGGAGAACGGGATGTTGTTCCCGGCCGGTGTGCCGCCTTCGCCGTAGTTCTCGTCCCAGCTGAGATTGTGGGCGATCTTGAACTCGTAGCTGCCCACCGGGATCTGGTCCGAGCTCCACGTGTAGGTGCCGTCCTCGTCGGGGTCCTGCAGCCACGGGTTCATGCATTGCGGCTGCCAGTCCTCTGGGCAGCCGAGCTCGGACTGCATCGACCCCGGCGCGGTGATGACCGGGCCTTGCGCGCTGCTGGTGATCCAGTGCGTGCCGTGGTCGTAGTAGAAGGTGATCGACCCCCCGGAGAAGTTGAGCAGGATATTTGAGCCTCCCGGCGTCCCGCCTTGGCCGTAGCTCTCCTCCCACAACTTGTTGATGGCGGCCTTGTACTCGTAGTCGCCCGCCGGGAGGTCGACGGTGAGCTTCCAGATCTGGTCGTTGGGGTCGAGTGTCATCTGCGCTTGGTCGCACTCCGGCTGCCAATTGCCGGCGCAGCCCATCTCGGTGTTCAGATTGCCCGGCACGGACACGAAGTCGGGCTGGGTGACCGGCCCGATCGCCTTGGCGACCAGACCCTTGCCCTGCGTCCGCCCAGCCGTGCTGCTACGGCTGATCTGCTGCGCCGGCATGCCGCCCTTGGCGCGCGCCACGCTGTTGCCGGCGGCGGCGCCGGACTTCCCGGTCCGGGCGTTCGGGCTGCCGACGACGGCATACGACGAGGCGGCGCTGAAGTTGCCGCTCGAGTCCTTGACGATCGTGCGGTACTCCAGCATGGTGCCGGCAGTCATCGCGGATACGTCGTGGTAGACGGAGTAGGGAGCGTTGTCGTCGGTGCCGATCTTCTGCCACTGCGTGGTGCCCACCGGCCGGTAGGCGAAGGTGGTCTGCGCGAAGACATCCTGGGTCGTCGCCGCCGCGATCTCCGCGCGGCCCGAGACGACGTCACCGGCGGAGGGCGAGGTCAGGTAGACCGGCGGGGCGTATGCGCGCGCCGGGATCTTGGCGCGCGCCTTGAAGACGCGGACACCGAGGGCGGGAACAGTGACGTTGACCCGGCCACCGGCAGCGGAACGGATCGCTGTGCCACCGCCGTAGATCGGGGTGTAGCCGACGTTCTTGGTGAAGGTGTCGAAGGTCGCTGTCTTCGCCGTGGTCGCATTGTTGACGACGACGAGGTACTCGATGTTGCTCGCGCGGTCGACGCGGGAGAGGGCGTAGATCCCGGCGCTGCCCGAGGCGTAGCGGTGCGTCTGAGCGCCGTTGGCCAGGGCCGGATGGGCCTGCCGGAGCGCGGCCAACTGCTTGGTCTGCACATAGAGCGGGGCGGTGGTGGAGTACCGGTTGCGGGAGCCGGACGGGCCGGTCAGGTTGGGCTCCGCGGCATACTGCGCGACCTTGGTGGCGAACATGTCCTGGCGGGCGTCCTTGTCGCCGCCCGACCCGATGAAGCCCTGCTCGTCGCCGTAGTAGACGACCGGCTGTCCGCGGGTGAGGAACATCAGCGAGTTGGCCAGCTTGACCCGCTTGAGCAACTCGGCGCCGGTGAAGTCCTTCGTGGAGATCATCCACGAGGCGCGGCCGCGGTCGTGATTGCCGAGGAAGGTCGGGGACTCGTAGACGTTGGAGTCGAGATCGGTGTAGTAGTCGTCGCCGTAGAAGAGGTTCCGCAGCCGGGACGTCGCCGCGCCGCCGGCGAAGTCGATCGCGGCCTCCTGGAACCCGAAGTCGAGGGTGGCGGGAAGCTTGCCGGTGGTCGTGTACTGGCTCATGACTGCCGGGTCGCCGGAGAAGACCTCGCCGAACATGAAGAAGTCGTTGTTGCCGATGGCCTTGGCCCTGGCCAGCACGTCCGGGGCGAAGCGCTGCCAGAACTGCATGTTGACGTGCTTGACGGTGTCGATGCGGAATCCGTCGATGCCGAAGTCGACCCAGGTCTTGTAGACATCGCCCATCCCGCGCACCACGTCGGGGTGCTCGGTGAACAAGTCGTCGAGGCCGACGAAGTCGCCGTACTCACTCGACTCGCCGGCGAAGGTCGAGTCGCCACGGTTGTGATAGAGGGTGCGGTCGTTCAGCCAGGACGGCACCTTGACCGTGGCGTCCGCCGGAGTGCGGAAGACGGGGGTGTAGGGGAAGGAGACCTGCGGGTCCAGCGGCGGGAAGGTGTTGCCGCCCGCGTAGTCGCGGTCGTCGAACTCGGCTCCGCTGGCGTCCTTGTAAGGCTCTTCGCTCTTGCTGATGTAGCCGTACTGGTTCTCCGCGTAGGAGATGACGTCCGCGGTGTGATTGGTGATGATGTCGAAGAAGACCTTCATGCCCTTGGCGTGGGCCTGGTTGATGAGAGCCTTCATCTCGGCATTGGTGCCCAGGTGCGGGTCGATCTGGGTGAAGTCGGTGACCCAGTAGCCGTGGTAGCCCGCGCTGGCGTCGGCGCCGCTGCCCTGGACGGGGCGGTTCTTGAAGCTGGGGGTCAGCCAGATCGCCGTGGTGCCGAGGCCCTTGATGTAGTCGAGTTTGTTGATGACGCCCTTGAGGTCGCCGCCGTGGTAGAAGCCCTTGTCGGTCGGGTCGAACCCGGTCGCGAGGCGATCGCCGGTCAGGCCGCCCTTGTCGTTGGCCGTGCTGCCGTTGGCGAAACGGTCGGCCATGACGAAGTAGAAGCGTTCCTTGGTCAGGCCGTTGCGCAGCGAGTTGCCGGCCAGGGCCTTGTCCGCCGGGGTCACCGGGCCGGCCATATCCATCGGCGTGACGCCGATCTTGTGATTCTCGTCGTTGTAGGAGAACTTGAGCCGGGCCGGCCCGGCGAGGACGAGCGGGATATTGCCGCTCGGACCGCCGTAGCTCTCCTCCCAGTCGTGGTTGATGGCGATCTTGAACTCGTAGCTGCCGGCCGGGACCTCGAAGATCCGCTCGTAGATCGGCGTCGTCCCCACTTGGGTCAGGTCGGTGGGTGCGCAGTCCGGGGTCCAATCGGCGCACGACGAGATCTCGTCCTGCAGATTGCCGACCAGGGTGGCCGTGCGTTCGGCGGCCGCGACCGGGGCGGCCACAGCCGTGGCGAGGCCGGCGGCGATCAGGGCGCTGATGGCGATGGCTGAGGGGATTGACCTCGTGGGATGCACGTCCGGCTCCTTTGGCGGGGGATCTACCGCCCGCCACCATAGGGCCGCAACACCGACAGGCACCAGATCCATTGGCATTGAAAGATCTTGCAACACGGATGGTCCAGCCATGGACGCACCAGATCGGGTGTCCAAAGGGGTCGTTAGTCTCGGGCCATGAGTGATCCGAACGAGCGTGGCGACCTCCGTCGCGAGACCCTGGCCGTCCGGGCCGGACTGCACCGCAGCGCGTTCGACGAGACCGCCGAAGCGATGTACCTCACCTCCGGCTACGTCTACGACACCGCGGGGGAGGCCGAGGCGACCTTCCTCGAGGAGGTCGACCGCTACTCATACAGCCGGTATGCCAACCCGACGGTGACGATGTTCGAGGATCGGCTCGCGGCGCTCGAAGGTGCGCAGGCGGCATACGCAACCCCGACCGGGATGTCGGCGGTCTTCGCCGCGCTCGGCGGCCTGTGCGCGGCGGGTGACCGGATCGTTGCCAGCAAGGCGCTGTTCGGCACCTGCTACACGGTGTGCGCGGAGATCCTGCCGCGGTGGGGGGTCGAGGCGGTCTTCGTCGACGGCACCGATCTCGACGCCTGGCGGGAGGCGTTGTCCGTGCCCACCAAGGCCGTCTTCTTCGAGACCCCGAGCAACCCGACGATGACCCTCGTCGACATCGCCGCGGTGTCCGAGCTGGCGCACGCGGCCGGAGCGACAGTGGTGGTGGACAACGTCTTCGGGACTCCGCTGTTCTCCTCGCCGCTGCAGCATGGGGCGGATCTCGTCGTGTACTCGGCGACGAAACACATCGACGGCCAGGGGCGGGTGATGGGTGGCGCGGTGCTCGGCAGCCTGCAGCTGATCACGGACGTCGTGCGTCCGATGATCCGGGTGCTGGGGCTGACGATGTCGGCCTTCAACGCGTGGGTGCTGGTCAAGTCGCTCGAGATCATGGACCTGAGGTTGACCAAGCAAGCCGAGGGCGCGCTCGCGGTGGCGGAATGGCTGGAGGCGAATCCCCTTGTCTCCCAAGTATTTTACCCTGGCTTGGCGTCGCACCCGCAGGCCACGTTGATCGCGCGGCAGATGACCGGCCACGGCACAGTGGTCACGTTCACGCTCGACACCGACCGCGCCGGGGCCTTCCGGGCGCTGGATGCGCTGGAGATCGTCGACATCTCCAACAACCTCGGCGACACCAAATCCCTCGCCACCCACCCCGCCACGACCACGCACTCGAAGATCCCCGAGGCGGAGCGCCTCGCCCTCGGCATCACCGACGGCACCGTCCGCCTGTCCGTCGGACTGGAGCACCCGGACGACCTGATCGCCGACCTCGAGCGCGCCTTCGCCGCCGTGCGCTGACGCCTGATCCTGGACTCCCTCGGGTAGCGCGAACTGCCTGGGCCCGCGCGGACTGCCGGAGAAATATGTGCCGTTGTTCGCCGGATCCGAGGCGGTTCGCTCGATCGCAGGCAGTTCACGGTCGCACGCCGGGATAAGCGCCCGACGCGGCCCGGTTTATCCCCAATTGCTGAACGACTGGGCGTTTTCCACAGCCTCACGGGCCAGGTCTGGCATCGACATCGGCATCGAGCGACGCTGACCGGATGGACAGACGACTGGACGCGGTGACGGCGGCGACGGGTGGGGTCTTCACCACCAAGGACGCCGCGGCGGTGGGGATCCGGCACGAGGAGATCGCCCACATGGTGCGCCGCAAGGAGGTCATCCGCGTGCGGCGCGGCGCGTTCGTCTCCGGCCAGGTATATCGCGATGCCGACGTCGACGAGCGCTATCGGCTCGAGGTGATGGCCGCGCTGCGGTTGCGTCCGACGGATGCGGCCGCGGCGCACGCAGCGTTGGCGCTGCGGCGCCTTCCGACCTGGGGAGCAGACCTGCGGCGGATCGACCTGGCCGGAGCCGTCAAACATCACGAGAGCGGCGCCGGCCTGCGAGTGCGCCCGCGGGGCGACCTCGAGGTCGTGACAATCGGGGGCCGGGCCAGCGTGCGTATCGCGGATGCGTTGGTGCAGCACGCCGCGCAGAGCGGGATCGTCGCCGGCGTGGTCGCGATGGACGCCGCCGTGCACGCCAAACTCGTGACCGTCGCGAGCATCGCGGAGGCGATTGAGCGTATGCCGCGCAGCGGGCGGCGGCGGGCCAGGGCGGCGGCGGCCCTCGTCGATCCGGCCTGCGAGTCGGTGGGTGAGTCCCGCACCCGGCTACTGCTGCTCGACTTCGGTCTCGCGTTCGAGTCGCAGGCCAGGCTGTATGAGCGTCGCACCCTGATCGGGCGGGTGGACTTCCTCGTCGAGGAGCGGGTCGTCGTCGAGTTCGACGGACTGGTCAAGTACGCCGGCCTCGACGGCAAAGAGGTGCTCGCCGCGGAGAAGGCCCGCGAGAGTCGGCTCGTCGCTCTCGGATACGAGGTGGTGCGCCTGACCTGGCGCGAACTCGACGACCCCGTCGGCGTCATCGCTCGGATCCGCGACGCCCTCGCCCGCGCCTTGACCCGGCCCGCTCCACCGCCTCGACCCCCGGAACCCCGAACCGCCTCGGAAGCCGCGAACAGCCTCGTTTAGCCCGAACTCCCTGGCACATATCTGCCGGAGTCCGGGCTAAGCCAGGCAGTTCGCGGCATCTTCAGCCGAGGATGCCCCGGAAGTATTGCTGCAGAGCGGCATCCAGAGCCGTGCCACCCCCGATGACATAGGCCTTGACGCCGCCGTTGTCCTTGGCCCAGGGGGCCGTGTTGGCGACGGTGGCCGGCACGAGGACGGTCCCGGAATCGGTCGGGGAGAGGACTCCGATGGCCGCGTCGTACCGGTCCCAGCGCATCCGGCCGGCTGCGTCGGCGAGCCGCAGGTAAACCTCGTCCTCACCGCGCCGGTCGGCTGGTCCCCCCGCAATCGCGCCGGGCGCGTGCCGGCCCGCGGCCTTGCCGTATGCCGCGGCCGCCTTGGCCCCGACGGCATCAGACCAGAGCAGTCCCTTGGCGGCGTAGACGCAGATCCCGAGCGACGCCGGTGCCGTCGGACCTGCCGGAGTGGAGTCACGGATGACGTCGGGTGGCGAGGCGGGGCAGCCGTTGGCGTCCACCGTGACGGACGAGGCCGAACCGAGGATCCGCTCGCGCAGGGCGGCGTCCTTGCTGAAGACCGTCACCGTCACCTCACCGACTGAGCGCGTCTCGCGCACGACGCCGTCGGGATAGCTCTCGGTGCCGGCCTTGACCCCCGCCGCATCGAACCACACCGCGTCGACCTTGGGATGGACATCGGGTGACCCAACGCAGGCGTCGGTCATCATCACGGGACGGCCGACGTAGGGGACACCGTCGGGCACGAACTCGTAGGCAGAACTCCCCGGGACGGTGAAGGCGCGGCCTTCACTGCAGTCGAGCACCTCCCCGTTGCCCCAATCCGGAGCCATCGGGGCACCGCCCCAGCCCCACGTCGGCGGAACCCACAGCTGCACCCCGCCATACGACTCCGGCCGCCAGTCGGCGGGTATGCCGGCCGGTCGCCCGTTCGCCGTGGCGGCGGTCGTCGGTGACTCAGAAGTCGTCGAGGAGTAGGCGCCTGTGGAGGCGCTCCGGGACGCGCCGGCCACAGGGTCGGCGATGCCGGAATCGTTGTCCCGCAATGTGTTCGCCACGAGAATGGCACCGGGGACGGCAAGGGCGGCCACCGCGGCAGCGGCCGGGAGGACCCAGCGCCAGCGAGGAGAGGACGGCGGAACGGCGGCTGCGGTCGCGCTGCCTGAAGACCGCGATCCGCCGGATCCGGGCAGGGGGGCGCCGAGGTCGCTCGGCGCGTCGCCGGCGTGGTGGCGCAGTCCGTCGCGGATCATCCGTTCGAGGTCGGCGTCGTCATAGGTGTGCTTGGTCATGGCAGGTCCTCGGAAGTCAGCTGGATGCGCAGCGTGATGAGCGCACGGTGGATGTGCGAGCGGGCGGTGGCCTCGGAGATGTCGAGGACGCGGGCGATCTCGCGATAGTCGAGGTCTTCGTAGAAGCGCAGCACGACGGCGGCGCGTTGCTGGGGCGGCAGGCCAACGCACATCCGCCAGACGGCGTCGTGCTCGGCGATCTGTTCGGCGCTGTCGGCGGCGGAACCGCCACGCGGTTCGGCGACGCTGAACTCACGGCGTCCGATCCGGCGCCACTGCGAGACATGCGAATTCGCGATCATGCGCCGCACGTATTGGTCGGGTTGCGCCCGGGTGGATACGTGATCCCACTTCTCGTATGCCGCAGCGAGCGCGCCCTGCACCGCGTCCTGGGCGGCGTCGCGCGAGCCGGTGACCAGATAGGCGAAGCGGAGCAGGCCGGGAAGCCGAGGCGTCACCCACGTCTCGAACCCGGCGCGGTCCACTCCGGCCTTGTCCACGGTCGTCACCATGCCCTACTCACGCTGCAGCAGCCCGAGGTGTTGCATCGGCGGCGAAAACGAAAATTCTCAGTGCGGGAGCACGTCCAGGGTCCAGCCTGCCCCCGGCTTGGCCGGCTCGTGCAACTCGATGCGGAAGTCGTTCTCCAGCAACGGAATCAATCCCGCGGGTCGCCGGGGGTCCGCGTCCGACTCACACAGCACCCGCGCCACCAGGCCGCGCGTGTGCTTGGCCATATGGCTCGCCCCCGGCACGCGCACGGCGACCCAGCGCTCGGCGAGCGCACCCGTGGGGCGCCACGTCGCGGCATACTCGCCGGACCGGCAGTCGACGATCAGCCCCTTGCCAGCCGCCGCCGACAGCACCGGGTCGAGCGACTCCTTCCACCGATGCGCCAACTTGCCCACCTCGGGCAGGTGCGCGCACATCGACGCGCGATAGGGCGCGATCCGATCGCCCGCCCGCACCGCGCCATACACCGCCGAGGAGATCACCAGCCGCCGCGCCGCCCGCCGCCGGCCACCGGGGGAGAGCGAGGGGGCGTCGAGCGCGTCATAGAGCACGCCTTGATAGATCTCGAGCGCCGGGCGCGCGGGGCGGGTGCGGATGGCCAGGTTGCCCTCCACCTCCGCGCCGAGCGTCGACGGGACATAGAGGATGCGCAGGGCGTCCTCCAGCCCGGACGCGTTGATCACCGCGTCGATGACCTCCTCGCGCCGCCCCGTCAACTCGGGGAAGGAGAGAGCGTCGACCCGCATCGGCGCGCCGCGGCTGGGCCGGGCCTTGGTCTCCGACGGCGGCAACAGGATCAGCACGGCGTCACTGTATGAGGTGACCGCCCCGTTAGGTTTGAGGCATGGCGCAACCCATGCGAGCCCGCTACTCCGACACCGGCATCGCCGCCGTCCTCGCCGACGACCGATTGCTCGCCCGCTTCGACGCGATCCGAGCCGAGTTCACCGTCCCCGAGGCATTCCCGCCGGAGGTGCTCGCCGAGGCCGACCAGATCGCCGGTGCCCCGATGGAGTGGCCCGAGCGCGATGAGACCGCCGTGCCGTTCCTGACGATCGACCCGCCCGGATCGATGGACCTCGACCAGGCCGTGCACATCGAGCGCGCCGAGGGCGGCTTCCGGGTCCGCTACGCGATCGCCTACCTGCCCGCCTTCGTCGCCCCCGGCGGCGCCATCGACGGCGAGGCGCACCGGCGCGGCCAGACGATCTACGCCCCGGACGAGCGCACCCCGCTGCACCCGCCCCAGGTGAGCGAGAACGCTGCGAGCCTGCTGCCGGACCAGGTGCGGGCGGCATACGTGTGGGACATGCACGTCAAGGACGACGGCGAAGGCGACCAGAAGACCGTCTACCGCGCGCTGGTGCGCAGCGTCGACCGGTTCGACTACGAGCAGGTGCAGGCGATGATCGACGCCGGCACCGACGACGACCGGGTGGCGCTGCTGAAGGAGGTCGGCGAGCGCAGGATCACCTTCGAGCAGCGCCGTGGCGGCGCGAGCTTGCCGATGCCGGAACAGCAGGTCACGCAGGACGAGGCGGGCAAGTTCGTCCTCGGGTTCCGGCCGCCGCTGCCCGCCGAGGAGTGGAACGCCCAGATCTCCCTGATGACGGGCATGGCCGCCGCCGAACTGATGGTCGAGGCCCGGACCGGGATCCTGCGCACCCTGCCCGCGCCGGACGAGCAGGCAGTCGAGCGGTTCCGCCGGCAGGCCAAGACGCTCGGCGTCCAGTGGCAGGAGGGGGAGTCGTATGGCGCGTTCCTGCGCCGCCTCGATCGCACCAACCCCCACCACCTCGCCCTGATCTATGACGCGACGGGGCTCTTCCGCGGCTCGGGGTATGTCGCCTTCGACGGCGAGGTGCCGCCGGCGCCGGAGCACGGGGCGCTGGCCTCGACCTATGCGCACGTCACCGCGCCGCTGCGGCGGCTGGTCGATCGCTTCGGGCTGGCGATCGCCGAGGCGCTGGCCGCCGGCCGGCCGGTGCCCAAGTGGGTGCGATCCGGCATCGGCGTGCTCCCGGAGATCATGGCGGCCACCGGCCGCACCGCCTCCGGTGTCGAACGCGCCTGCACCGACGCGGTGGAGGCGGCCGTGCTCTCCCAATACGTCGGCGATACCTTCGACGCCGTGGTCGTCGACCAGGGGCAGAAGGGGGCGTGGCTGCTGCAGCTGACCGACCCTGCCGTGGTCGCGCATGCCGGCACCGAGGTCAAAGTGGCGGTCGGCGACCTCGTCGCGGCGCGCCTGACCGAGGCCGACGTCACGGCAGGCGTCGTGCGCTTCCACATCACCGCGCGCAAGGGCGCCGTCCCCGCGCCGGCGGGAGTGCCTGCGTCGCCGGAGGACCCGCTGGCCCCTCCGGCGTAGACTGGGTGGCGAGGAAGAGCCGGCCAGACGGTCGCGTCCGGTATGCCGCGCGGCATACCGGCCGAGGAAGGTCCGGACTCCACAGGGCAAGGTGATGGCTAACGGCCACCCGGGGCGACCCGCGGGACAGTGCCACAGAGAGCAGACCGCCCCACCTTCGGGTGGGGTAAGGGTGAAAGGGTGGTGTAAGAGACCACCAGCGGCCTGGGCGACCAGACCGGCTCGGTAAACCCCACCTGGAGCAAGCCCAGATATGCGTGCGTTCGACGGCGGCCCGCCGGAGCACGCGGGTAGGGCGCTCGAGCCCGCCGGCAACGGCGGGCCTAGATGGATGACCGTCACCGCACCTGCGGCAACGCGGATGCGGCACAGAATCCGGCCTATCGGCCGGCTCTTCCTCACTCACCGGGAAACCGGCAAAGCCCGGGACCCACGATCGGGCAACCACGCCTACATTGGCGGGTATGAAGCTGACCCACCTTGGACATGCCTGCGTCCTGGTCGACATGGCGGACACGCGCATCCTGATCGATCCGGGCGAGTTCTCCGACGACTTCACCGCCGTACGCGACCTCGACGCGGTGCTCATCACCCACCAGCACCCTGATCACTACGACAAGGAGCGGCTGCCGGACCTGATGCGCGCCAACCCGGCCGCGCGCCTGATCTGTGACCCGCAGACGCTGCAGAAGATCGCCGACCTCGGCCTGGACGCCACGAGCCACGAGGCAGCGGGGGAGCGGATCGGTCAGGTCGAGGTCACCCCTGTCGGCACCAAACACGCCCAGATCCACGAGGACCTGCCGATCGTCGACAACGTCGGGGTGCGCCTGGCGGCTGCCGGTGAACCCGTCCTCTACCACCCCGGCGACACCCTCGCCGAAGATCCCGGGCAGATCGACCTCCTCCTCTTCCCCCTCACGGCGCCGTGGCAGAAGTCCGCGGAGATGGTCACCTTCCTGCGCCGCCTGGCCCCGCGCCGGGCCGTGCCGATCCACGACGCGATCGTCTCCGCTGCCGGCCGCGGCATCTATGTCGGCCACGCCCGCAACCGCGGCCCCCAGGAGACCGAGGTCCTCGACCTGCTCGGCGCCGGAGAGCAGGTCATCAGCCGCGAGTGAGCGCCGCCGCCCCGACCCTGCTGACCGGCCTGCTCCCGCGCCGCGGCAGGGTGCTGCTCATCGGCGCGGGCACGGAGGCCCTCGGGGTGTCGCTGGCCCTGCGGGGCCACCACTGCGTCGGCGTGCTGCCCGAACCCGAGGCCGCGGCGCTGGCTCGCGTCG
>NZ_HG764815.1:1451057-1460377 GCF_001050535.1 Nostocoides australiense Ben110
GGGCGGGCGCTGGGCGAGGCGGCGACGGCGATCGCCGAGGTCATCGACCCCGACGTGATCGTCATGGGCGGCCCGGTGGGCGTCCACCCGCTCCTGGTCGAGCAGGTGCAGCGGACCCTGGACGACCTTGCGGCAGCGCCCATGCCGGTGCTGACCAGCGAACTCGGCGACCGGGGACCCCTCGAAGGTGCCCTGCACCTGGCCTCAGCCACGCTCGGGAGCTTCTCATCGCGACCCGGCTCACGCCGGCCTCATAGGCAAGGGCCCCTCGCCATGGACGAGAGGCCCTTCGCACGGGTGGCAGGTGAAGGATTCGAACCTTCGTAGCTTTCGCGACGGATTTACAGTCCGCTTCCATTGGCCGCTCGGACAACCTGCCGTGGTGCGCGTGAAAGGATAGCAAGCCAGATCGCTCGATCCCTAATCAGATCCGATGAGAGGTATGCCGTGGCCGACGCCAGCATGGACATCGTCAGCAAGTTCGACAAGCAGGAGGTCGCCAACGCCGTCAACACGGCGGCCAAGGAGATCGCCAACCGTTACGACTTCAAGGGCGTGGGGGCCTCCGTCGAACTCGTCGGCGAGGTCGTGAAGATGCAGGCCAACTCCGAGGAGCGGTGCAAGGCCGTCCTCGACGTCCTCCAGACCTGGCTGATCAAGCGCGGGGTGTCGCTGAAGCACCTCGATGTCCCCGAGGCCGGCCCGCGGCTGTCGGGCAAGGAGTACAAGCTCGACGTGCCCCTCAAGGAGGGCATCAGCCAGGAGAACGCCAAGAAGATCAACAAGCTGATCCGCGACGAGGGGCCCAAGTCGGTCAAGACCCAGGTCCAGGGCGACGCTATCCGCGCGACGAGCAAGAGCCGCGACGACCTGCAGGCCGTCCAGCGCCTCCTCAAGGAGTCCGACCTCGACATCGCTGTGAGCTTCACCAACTACAAGTAGGCCACCACCGCCCGTCGGCTCGCCTAGATTGAGCGTTATGCCGTCCGCCCCCCTCCCCTCGCCTCTACGCGTCGTCGTGACCGGAGCAGCCGGGGGCATCGGGTCGGCGCTGGCGGCCAAACTGGCCGCCGAGGGCGCCGAGGTGGTCGTCAGTGATCTGCCGGGCCCGGGTCTGGAGGAGGTCGCGGTGCGAACGGGTGGGTATGCCGTGCCCGCCGACATGGCGACCGCGGACGGGGTGTCGGCGTTGGTCACCGCCGCGCGCGAGCACTTGGGCGGGATCGACGCCTATTTCGCGAACGCCGGGATCATCGGGCCGCTCGGCATCGGCGACGACGACACGGACTGGCAGCGGGTCATCGACGTCAACGTCCTGGCGCACGTGCGGGCCGCGCGGCTGCTGCTGCCCGAATGGCTGGAGCGTCGGGCCGGCCGGTTCGTCGTCACGGCCTCGGCCGCCGGCTTGCTGAACATGATCGGTGCGGCCGGCTACGGCGTCACCAAGCACGCCGCCGTCGCCTTCGCCGAGTGGCTGAGCATCACCCACGGCGACGACGGGGTCGTCGTCCAGGCCCTCTGTCCGCAAGGCGTCGATACGACGATGGTGCACACCTCCGGGCCAGTCGTCCCGTTGCTGCGCGATGGTGCCGTCAGCCCGGAATACGTCGCCGACTTGGTGTGGGATGCCTTGCAGGACAACAGGTTCCTCATCCTCCCCCACCCCGAGGTCGCCGACTTCTATCGCGCGCGGGCGCAGGACACCGACCGCTGGCTCGCCGGGATGCGGCGGCTGAACGCGCAAGTCTTCCCGCCGCATACCGCCTCACCCACCGCCTGAGACTGACGAACCGAACCAACCCAAGGAGCACCGAAGAACTATGCGCGCGTGGCGAATCGCGAAGGCCGGCGAGGCCGCCGACGTCTATCAGCTGGCGGACATCGCACCGCCGGTCCCCGGCAAGGGCCAGGTGCGGGTCAGGGTGCTCGGCGCGGCCGTGAACTATCCCGACGTGATGATGGCGCGCGGGCACTATCAGGTGCAGCCGCCCTATCCCTACACCCCCGGCGTCGAGCTGTGCGGCGAGGTGCTGGAGTTGGGCACCGACACCATCGGCATCAGTGTCGGCGACCGGATCGTCGGCACGGCCGACCTGCCCGCGGGGGCCTTCGCCGAGGAGGCGTTGATGAACGCGGCCCTGAGCCAGCAGGCCCCCGGTCAACTCGACGACGCCGAGGCCGCGGCGCTGCACATCGCCTACCAGACCGGGTGGTTCGGCCTGCACCGGCGCGCGCGCCTGCAGCGCGGTGACACCCTGCTCGTGCACGCCGCAGCCGGAGGTGTCGGCAGTGCGGCCGTCCAGCTCGGCAAGGCCGCCGGCGCCACGGTCATCGGCGTCGTCGGCGGGTCCGAAAAGGCATCCATCGCAACGGAACTCGGATGCGATCTCGTCCTGGACCGCAACACGGACGACCTCGTCGCCGAGATCAAGAAGGCGACCAATGGCAAGGGCGTGGACGTCGCCTACGACCCGGTGGGCGGTGCGGCATACGACGTGTGCGCCAAGACGATCGCCTTCGAGGGCCGCATCCTCGTCGTCGGGTTCGCCAGCGGCACGGTCCCCAGCCCCGGCCTGAACCACGCCCTCATCAAGAACTATTCGATCGTGGGCCTGCACTGGGGTCTCTACAACGCCTACGACCCCGCAGCCATCACGGCGGCGGCGACGGAGATCAACGCCCTGGTGGCGGGCGGCATACGACCCCTCATCAGCAAGCGCGTGTCTCTCGAGGATGCACCCGACGCCGTCACGGCCGTCGGTGAGGGCACGACCACCGGACGAGTCGTAGTCATCCCGTAGCGGGGAACGCGGCCCGGGAGGCCAGGCCCTCCTCAAGCTTGGCTTGGGCGTCGACGATGGAACGGCGGACGGCGGGGCTGAGGGTGTCCCTCGCCAGCGCCGCCCGGCTCAGGTCGAGGGTGCGGGATGCGACGAGCGGCAGCGGGTAGGCCAGGGCCGCGACGGTCCCGAGAGCGTCCTCTCCGAGGCGACCGGCCAGGCCGGGAACGTCGGTGAAATAGCGCTCCACATAAGGAGATACGAGGTCGCGGTCGGTCGTCTGCCAGAAGGCGCCGGCGAGGGCGTTGAGTTCGTAGTTCGAGCGCGCCGGGTTGCCGGTCAGTTCGCTCCAGGCCCACTCCTTCGCCTCGGCCGTCGGTCGCAGGGCCCGGGCGGCAAGCGCTGCCTGCTGGCCGGCAAGACTCTCGTCCCGCCGCCGGAAGGACTCGATCCCCTGCTCGTCCAGGAGCCCGCGGCGTGACATGGCCCGGACCACGAACCACCGGAAGTCGGAGTCGTCGACGAGTTCCGGCGGCAGGTCGATCCCGTCGAGCCAGGACCGCAAGAGCGTCTCGTCGCTGCTGGTGGCGGCAAGCAGGCGGGCGGCGATGAGGCGGTGGTCGGCACAGGTCGCACCGTCATACAACCGGCGTGCAGCGGTGGCCATCGCCTCCTCGCCGCCAGGCTGTTCGGTCGGCGGCAGGAACACCGGGATGGCCCGGGTGATGACGTGATTGCCGACGCGGCCGAGGATCGAGCCGTTGCTCTCCAGCGGCCAGGCCATGGTGAGCGTGCGCATCAGCAGCCGCGGGTCGATGCGGGCCTCGTGCATCCCGTCGATCAGGGCCAGCCAGGCGACCGCGCGGGATTGGGCGTCGGGGATGCTCGCCAGGGCGTCGGGCAGGTTGGCGAGGCTTTCCGGCTCCAGCCCGCTGACGGCCCACGTCAGGTCGGACGCGTTGGGTATGACGACCTCGGCGCGGTCGGCGGCGAGCAGCTCCGGCCACTTGCGCGTGGCCCGGTCGATGGTGCCCGTCACCCGGAAAACCTCTGTGCCGCTGGTGAATCCGGCGATATCGAAGGTATGCGGCCGGCTCACCTTCGCGAACCGGTCCGGCGTGCTGCGGGTCACCCGCCCGGTGTCCTGGTGGACGTGCAGAGTGTCGATCCCGGCCGTCTCGAGCCACGCGTGAC
Source organism: Nostocoides australiense Ben110 (assembly GCF_001050535.1). GTDB lineage: Bacteria > Actinomycetota > Actinomycetes > Actinomycetales > Dermatophilaceae > Nostocoides_A > Nostocoides_A australiense. Next base: position 1,455,032 of record NZ_HG764815.1, read on the forward strand.
TCCAGCCGCTGAGGTCCGATCCTGACTCCCGCTCGATGGCCGCGAGGAAACCGGCCAGGTCCGCATTGCCGAAACTGTTGCGCTGCAAGTGATCCCGAAGCCCGGCGACGAAGGCGTCGTCCCCGATGTGCGCGATGAGTTGACGCAGCACGGCGCTGCCCTTGGCGTAGGAGATGCCGTCGAAGTTGTTCAGCGCCGTCTGTGCGTCCTGGGCGGGCGACCCGGCGACGGGGTGGCTGGACGGCGAACGCTCGGCGGAGTGACCCCACAACTTGCGGGCCATCGTCGAGTCGACCCACGCGTCGGCATACTCACTGGCCGCCACGCACGCGCGGTGGGCGAGGTATTCGGCGAACGACTCGTTGAGCCACAGGTCGTCCCACCACGTCATCGTCACCAGGTCGCCGAACCACATGTGCGCCATTTCGTGCGCGATCGTGTTGGTGCGGGTGAGCAGTTCGTCGTGGGTGGCGCTGCCGCGGAAGAGATAGGTGTCGCGGATCGTGACGCAGCCGGGGTTCTCCATCGCGCCGGCGTTGAACTCCGGGCAGAAGACCTGGTGGTAGTCGCCGAACGGGTAGCGAATCCCGAAGAGCTCGTGGTAGTAGTCGAAGAAGTCCGCCGTCGCGTTCAGGAGCGAATCTGCCTGCCGCTCAAGGGCTTCCGAGAGCGACCTTCGGGAGTGCACGCCGAGCCGTATGCCGTCGTGCTCGCGCTCGACGCTCGCCCACGGACCCGCGCAGACGGTGACGAAGTAGGTCGCGAGCGGCGGCGTCTCGGCCAGCTCCCAGCAGCCCTCGGCCACGCGGGTCGCGGCCCCGTTGCCGAGCACCCGCCAGTCGGCGGGGGCGCGCACGCTCACGGCATACGGCGCCTTGATGTCCGGCTGGTCGAAGCACGCGAACACGGTCGGGGCGGCGTCGAGGAAGAGATGGCCATAGACGTACGCCTCCTCGTCGGCGGGGTCGACGCTGCGGTGCAGCCCCTGCCCGTCGCGGCTGTAGGCCATCGTCGCCTCGACGATCAGCACATTGCTCGGCTCCAGCCCGGTCAGCGCCAACCGGCCGTCGACGAGCGCCGCCGGATCGAGGTCCTGGCCGTTGAGTTCGAGGCGGGCCACCCCGACCGGGCGCAGGTCGACGAAGGTCTCGGGTGCGGTGGCTCGAAATGGATCTCCGCTCGCGAGCCGAAGGTCTCCGGCCCCTGGTCGAGGTCGAGCGCCACGGCCATCCGGCTGACGCGGATGGTCGTGGCTCGCTGCTGGGCTTCGGTGCGCGTCAGAGGGGACATCAACTGCCATCCTGCCCTGTCGCGAGGCCTCGTGGGGCCGCTGGGAGGTATGCCGTCAGCGGCGCCGGTCGATACCGCCGGCCATCGCCTCCAGACGAGCGATCCGGTCGGCCATCGGCGGGTGGGTGGCGAAGAAGCGGGAGACGTCCTGGGCCCGGAAGGGGTTGGCGATCATCATGTGCGAGGCATTGACGACCTGCGGCGTCGGCGCGAGCGGAGCGCGGCGGGTGCCGGTCTCGAGCTTGCGCAACGCGGAGGCCAAGGCGAGCGGGTCGCCGGTGAGCTTGGCACCGTCCTCGTCCGCGTCGTACTCGCGGGTGCGAGTGATGGCCATCTGGATGAGCATCGCCGCGAACGGTGCGAGCAGCGCCATGCCGAGCAGCGCCAGCGGGTTGGGCCGGTCCTCGTCGGACCCGCCGCCGAAGAACATCGCCATCTGCGCGACCGAGGTGATGATGCCGGCGATCGCCGCAGCGACGGAGCCGGTGAGGATGTCGCGGTTGTAGACGTGCATCAGCTCGTGCCCGAGCACCCCGCGCAACTCGCGTTCGTCGAGGAGTTGGAGGATCCCCTCGGTGCAGCAGACGGCGGCGTGGCTGGGGTTGCGCCCGGTGGCGAAGGCGTTGGGGGCGGCCGTCGGGGAGATGAACAGCTGCGGCATCGGCTTGCCGGCCTTGGTGGACAGCTCGCGCACGATGCGATACATCTCCGGCGCCTGCGCCTCGCTGACCGGGTAGGCCTTCATCGCCCGGATCGCGATCTTGTCGGAGTTCCAGTAGGCGTAGAACGTCGTCGCCACCCCGATGAGGGCGAACAGCCAGATGTAGCGACCGCTGCCGATCACGGCCCCCAGGCCGAGGAGCAGGAGCCAGATCAAGCCGAAGAGTCCAGCGGTCTTCAGACCGTTGAAGTGGTTGTGCATATGCCGTCCAACGCGATCTCGGGGGGATTTCGTTCCCCGGACGATACCCGTTGCGGTGCGTCGAAGTTGCGATTGCCTCACCCCCGTCGAACGTGCACGACACGCCGTAATCGCGTGGCCATTACGGCGTGTCGTGCTCTTTCGACTTCGGGTGGGGGCGCGACTCAGCGGGTGAGGCCGATGACCAGACCGGGGGCGAAGCTCAGGACGATCAGGCCGGCCCCCAACAGCGCGAGCGCGACGGCCAGGCCAGGGTCGAGCCGCAGACGCTGCGGCACCGCGTCCCCGGCGGGCCGCACGACGATGAGCAGCCACCGCAGATAGACCGCGATGCCGAGGACGATATTGAGGATCGCCGCGGCCACCAGCCACCACTGCCCGGCCCCGACGACCGGTTGCAGCGCAACGACTTTGGCGACAACGCCGAGGACCGCCGGGGGCAGGCCGCCCAGGGTGAGCAGGCCGAGCGCGAGGATGGCCGCGAGCACCGGGTTGCCTCGCCCGAGCCCGGCGTATGCGGTGAGCGACCGCTCGCCGTACCCCTCGGTGCCGCTGTGGACGGCCGCGGCGACGGCGAAGACGGCGAGGGTGCCGGCGGCATACGCGAGCAGGTAGGCGACGGAGGCGCTGGCAGCAGTCGGGGTGAGCATGGCCAGCGGCGCGAGGACCCAGCCGGCTTGCGCGATCGTGGACCAGGCCAGCAGTCGCAGGGGGTCCTGCGCGCGCAGGGCGATGAGGTTGCCGAGGGTCATCGAGGCGATCGCGAGCACGCCGATGACGAGACGGACGGATGTTGCCCCGGAATCGCCGGACGCGTTGAGCGCAGCCAGAGGGCTGAGCATGACGATCGCCGCCCCGAGTGCCGCTGCCTTGGACACGGTCGCGAGAAACGCCGAGATCGGCTCGTCCGCAACGACGAAGGCCTGCGGGGTCCACAGGTGGAAGGGCACCGCCGAGAGCTTGAACCCGAGCCCGGCGATGAGGAAGAGGATCGCGAGGAGGAGCACCCGGTGCCGGTCCGGGTCGGCGAACGCGACGCGCAGGGAGTCGACCCCGAAGGTCGCATCACCGGTGGCGAGCGTCCACAGGCCGACGCCGACCGCGAGGAGGGCGAAGGAGAAGAGCGAGACCATCAGCAGCGACAGGGCACCGGACTCGGCGCCCCGGCCACGCGACAGCGCGACGAGGGCGATGGCCGGGAGGGTTGCCAATTCGATGGCGATCAGCCAGGTCGGCAGGTCCCGGGTGGCGGGGACCATGGCCGCACCGGTCGTCGCCGCCAGGACGAGGGCGACGGTGACGGCCGGGCCGCCCCGCTGGGTGCGATCGAGGTGCGTCGTGCCCGGCCCGAGCATCAGCAGCACGAGCAGCGCACCGGCCAGCACGAGGAACTGCAGGGCCAACCCCCTCGGCGCCGTCTCGTAGAAACAGCGCGCCTCCGGCCCGGGGCGGCAGAGCGAGCGGGCGGGTACGGCGGACGTGGCGGCATACGGCAACGCGCCGAGACCGGCGCCCACGGCCACGAGAGCGATCGGCAGGTGCAGACCCCTGGCCCGCGGCGCCAAAGCGTCGGCGAGCAGCACCAGCAGGACCCCGAACGCCGGTGCGAGGACAGGGGCGAGGACGAGCCAGTCCAGCGACACCATAGAGGTGGTCACGACCCCACCCCCGGATAGACGACGTACGGCACCAGCCCGAGGGTGACGATCGCGAGCATGAGGACGGTGGCGACGACCCACTCCGCCCAGGTCAGGTCGCCCGCGCGGTCACGCGGCGCCGCGTCCCCCGCCCACACCAGGCGCGCCACCCGCAGGCTGTATGCCGCGGCCAGCACCGCCCCGAAGGCGGCGACGATCGTCAGGGTGCGCAGGAAACCGGTCGGTGGGACCCAGGCGACCCAGCCCGCGTCCCACCCGGACCCGGGCTGGACGAGCCCGGGTGCGTCCTCGGGGGAATCGCCGAACCAGCCGACGGCCTCCGCCGGCCCCCAGACGGCATATGGGGCGGCCGTGCCGTAGGCCGGATTCCAGGCGGCGGTCAGGGCGAGGAACTCACCCCAGAAGCTCGCGAGCCCGGGCAGCGCGAGGCTGCCGGCCAACCCGGTGATCAGGGCGAAGCCGAGACCTGGCCACGTCTCCCGGACCGCGGGCCGCACGACGGCGAGATCGACACTGCCCCAGCGCTCTTTGAGCCCGCCGACGACGAAGAAGAGCAAGGCGGCGATCACGCCGTGGGCGATATTGGCCAGGAGCGCAGCCTGCAGGCCGAGGGCGCTGTTGGTGCCGAGCGCGAGGGCGACGAAACCCATGTGCGCCACCGACGAATAGGCGATCAGCCGCTTCAGATCCCGCTCGATGAGGCACACCAGGCCTCCCCACACAATGCCGGCGACACCGAACGCCGCGAGCACGGGCGCCAACCGCGCGAATCCGGCGGGGGTCAGAGCTACGGGGAGCCGGATGAGGCCGTAGGTGCCCATTTTGAGCAGGATCGCGGCAAGCAGCACAGACCCGCCGGTGGGCGCGATGGTGTGCGCGGGCGGCAGCCACGAGTGCAACGGGAAGAGCGGAACCTTGACCCCGAGTCCGATCACGAGCAGCAGGGCGAGCCCGAGGGAGGTGCCGCTGGGGATGGTGACGGTGGCGACGGTTGCCATGCTGCTCGACCCGGCCTGGGCGAGCAGTCCGAGGATCCCGGCGAGCATCAGGCTCGAGCCGAGGGCGGTGAAGAGCACGAACCGCAGGGCCGCCTCGCGCCGGGCGGCCGGGTCGTGGTTGTCGCCGAAGCGGTGGATGAGCACCCACATCGGGACCAGCACGATCTCGAAAGCGACGAAGAAGACGACGAGGTCGCCGGTCCAGAAGGTCGCGAGCGCCCCGGTCTCGACGATCAGCAGGAGCCCGAAATAGAGAGCGGGCGGGCCGCCGGGCGGCAGGTGGCGCTGTCCGTGAAGGACGACGAGCACGCTGATCGCCGCCGTCAGTATGAGGAGTGGCCCGCTGATCTGGTCGGCGCCGAAGGTGAGGGAGACGCCGAGGTCGGGCAGCCAGGGTTCGTCGACGCGGGCGCCGCGGGCCAGGGCGGCGATGGTGGCCACGAGCGCAACGGCGGCCGCCCCGAGCGCCCGGGCACCG
>NZ_HG764815.1:1460477-1474074 GCF_001050535.1 Nostocoides australiense Ben110
CGATCCCACCAAGGCGGCCGCCACGCCGACCGGGGTGGAGGAGTTCGACCGGGTGCTCGGGGGTGGGCTGGTCGCCGGCGGCGTCGTCCTCGTCGCCGGCGAACCCGGCATCGGCAAGTCGACCCTGCTCCTCGACGTCGCCGCCCGGGCCGCGCGCGGCGGGCGCGACGTGCTGTATGTCAGTGGTGAGGAGTCCGCCGCTCAGGTGCGGTCCCGGGCCGAGCGGATCGAGGCGATGGCCAAGACGCTCTATCTCGCCTCCGAGACCGACCTCGGGACCGTCTTGGGGCAGATCGAGCAGGTGCGTCCGGCGCTGGTCGTGATCGACTCGGTCCAGACGCTGGCCAGCGCGGAGGTGGAGGGAGCCGCCGGCAACGTCTCCCAGGTGCGCGAGGTGGCCGCGGCGCTCATCGCCGTCGCCAAGACGATGGGCATCTCGATGATCCTCGTCGGGCATGTCACCAAGGAGGGGTCGATTGCCGGGCCGCGCATCCTCGAGCATCTCGTCGACGTCGTGGTGGGTTTCGAGGGGGAGCGGCACTCGCGGCTGCGGCTGGTGCGGGCGGTCAAGAACCGCTTCGGCCCGACCGACGAGGTCGGTTGCTTCGACCTGAGCGATGTCGGCATCATCGGGCTGCCCGACCCGAGTGGGCTGTTCCTGTCCACCCGGGCCGGTTCGGTGCCGGGCACCTGTGTCACCGCCACCCTCGAAGGCCGGCGCCCGCTGCTGGCGGAGGTGCAGGCGCTCGTCACCCCGAGTTCGATCCCGACACCCCGTCGGGCCACCCACGGCGTCGACGGCAGCCGCATCGCGATGATCACGGCCGTCCTCGAGAAGCGTGCCGGTGCACCACTGACCGGCCGGGACATCTACCTCTCCACCGTCGGAGGGGTGCGGTTGCGCGAGCCGGCGGCCGATCTGGCCATGGCGTTCGCCATGGCCAGCGCCATCCTCGAGGTCCCCATCGATCCGCACCTGGTCGCGATCGGTGAGGTCGGCCTCGCCGGCGAGATCCGCCCGGTCCAAGGAGTCGAGCGGCGCCTGACCGAGGCCGCCCGGCTGCGGTTCAGCACAGCGCTCGTGCCGCCGGGGGTCCGCGGCAGCGCCGCCCTGCCGTCGGGCATCCGGGTCATCGAGGTCCCCGACATCCAAGCCGCTGTCGGGCACCTGCAACGGGTCGCCGAGCAGCCCCGCGCCGAGTTGCGGCCGGTCCGCTGAGCGGCCGCAGCCGGCCGGTCAGTAGCGGCGCCACCACAGGGTGGTCGCGTAGTCGACCGCCGTGCCCGCGTGCTCGGCGAGGATGCGATCTGCCGCGGGCGGCTCGAACTCGATGCGCACGATAGCTTCGAACCGCTCCCGGTCAGAGCACTCCCAGCGCGTGTCCAGGCCGATGGCGCTGAACCCTTGACGGCTCCAGAACCGTTGCACCGCAACGGGATCGTATGCCGGGTGGCTCTGCGTGAACCAGTGCCCGAAGGTGGAGCGGGTCGCGTCGTTGTCGAGGAAGGCGGCGATGCCGCCGGGCCGCACGACGCGTGCCACCTGCGCCAGCCCGGGCTCGCACCCGGCACCGAAGAAGTAGGCCCACCGCGCCAGCGCCACGTCGACGCTGCTCGACGCGAACGGCAGGTCGGCAGCGGCACCGGCGATTGCGGCTGCGGCACCCTCCCGGGTGGCACGTACCCGCTCGGCCGCGCGGCGAGTCAAGGGCATATGCGGTTCGAGACCGATCACGTGGGCGCCGAGCGCGGCATACCGCGGAAGGTGGAAACCGGTGCCGCATCCGATGTCCACCACGACGGCCCCCGCCAGCGGGTGCAGCGCCGCGATTGCCGCCTCGACCAGGCCGTCGGGGTCGAAGGCCTCGTTCTCCCACTCGTAGAGCTGGGGGTGGTTCCAGATGTTCGGGCTGGGTCGCACCCCGCCGTCGACGGGTGCGCTATGGGGGTCCGGAGTCACCGCCGGGCAGCCTCAACGCTTGCGGGTGCGGCGGGAGCGGGCCTCCACCGTCGCCGGGTGCATCAGCAGCGGCAACAGCGTGCGGGCGCCCGTGGAACGCAACACCTTGATATTGAGCAGGTGCGCCTCGCAGCGCAGCACCAACTCGGCATATCCGGCCTCACCCATCAGCTCGGTCAGCTCGGCACGCAACGACCGGAACACCGGCTCCCGCCCCACGTGCGCGGACGGATTGCCCGAGCAATACCAGTCCAGGTCGTGCCCTCCCGGCCCCCAACCGCGCCGGTCGTACTCTCCGATACTCACTTCGAGATACGAGGTGTCGTCGGGCAGTTCGACGGTGCGGTAGGTGCGCCGGATCGGCAGCTGCCAGCACACGTCCGGCTTGAGCGTATGCGGTGCCTGCCCGCTGCGGACTGCCTGCTGGTGCAGCGCACAGCCCGGGCCGGCCTCGAAGCCGGGCCGGTTGAGGAAGATGCAGGCCCCGTCCACGACGCGGGTCTTGATGGCGTCGCCTTCCGGTTCGGTCCACGCGTCGGTGCCGGTGGATCCGGGCCGGTGTTGCCAGGTCGAGGCGTCCAGGTCCCCGACGACGGCGGCGACGCGGCCCATGTCCTCTTCGTCGGTGAAGTGGGCGCCGAGGGTGCAGCAGCCGTCGTCGGGGCGGTCGGCGTAGATGCCCTGACAGCCTCCGGCGAAGATGCACGTCCAGCTCGAGGTCAACCAGGTCAGGTCGCACCGGAAGCGTTGGTCGGGGTCGCTGGGATCGTCGAACTCCACCCACACCCGGGGGATCTCCAGCGGCGTCTCACTCACGATGGCCAACTGTAAGCACAACGGCGCTGTGATGGCGCGCCGGCGCGGCACGCGCCCGGCGCGCGGAGACCGCCGGCCTGTGGCGACGGTTAGTCTGGCGTGGTGCGCCTGGGTGTCATTGATATCGGCTCCAACACTGTCCATATGCTCGTCGTCGACGCCCACCACGGAGCGCGCCCGCTCCCCGCGGTCTCGCACAAGATCGCGCTGCGCCTGTCCGAACACCTCGAAGACGGCCGCGTCGGGGTCCGCGCGATCAGCACCCTGACCGGCTTCCTCGACGAGGCCCGCACCCTCGCCGAGGACCAGGGAGTCGAGCAGGTGCTCGCCTTCGCGACGAGTGCGTTGCGCGAGGCGGACAACGGTGAGGCCGTGCTCACGATGCTGGGCGAGCACGCCGGCACGCCGGTCCATGTGCTCAGCGGCGCGGACGAGGCGCGGATGACCTTCCTCGCCGCCCGCCGCTGGTGCGGCTGGTCGGCAGGCACCTTGCTGGTGCTCGACATCGGTGGGGGTTCTCTGGAGATGGCGACCGGGATGGACGAGGAGCCGGACGCCGCCATCTCCGTCCCTCTCGGCGCGGGGCGGGTCACCCTCGACATGCTCCCCGGCGACCCGCCGTCCGCGGACACGATCCGTGATGCCCGCCGCGCCATCCGTGCCCAGCTGGCCTCCTCGGTCCGCCCGTTGCTGCGCGCCCAGGAGCCCGACACCGTTGTGGCCACCTCCAAGACCTTCCGCTCGCTCGCCCGGCTCGCCGGCGCGGCGCCGAGCAGCGAGGGTCCGCTCGTTGAGCGGGTGCTGACGCGGGAGGCCCTGCGCGGGGTGGTTGCCCAGTTGAGCCCGCTGTCCGCCGGGCAGCGCGCCGACCTCCCCGGGGTCTCGGTGACCCGCGCGCCGCAGGTGCTCGGTGGTGCCCTGGTCGCCGAGGCGGCGATGGACCTGCTGCGGGTCGAGCGGCTGACGATCTGTCCGTGGGCGTTGCGCGAAGGGCTCATCCTGCGCCGCCTCGACACCCTGTCCGACGCCGGCGACGCCGCGGACGAGACCGATGTCGGCGGTTCCGATACCAGGTGGATCAGCGTTGCCTGAGCAAGCCGCACGCGTCCCGGCTGCCCCTGTCGCGCTCTCGACCGCGTCGGTCTATCCCGACCCCGTGGCCACCGCGTTCGCGCTCGGCTCGCGCCTTGGGTATGACGGCGTCGAGGTCATGGTCATGCCCGACCCGGTCAGTCGCGAGAGCGGCGCCCTGGCGGCCCTGTCCGAGCTGCACGAGCTGCCCATCGTCTCGATCCACGCCCCGACTCTGCTTCTGACGCAACGGATTTGGGGTACCGATCCGTGGACGAAGGTCGACCGGTCGATGGAACTTGCCCAGGAGGTCGGCGCGTCGACCGTGGTCGTGCATCCGCCGTTTCGCTGGCAGAAGGGCTATGCCGACAGCTTCATCGAAGGGGTGCGGGCGCGGGAGTCCCTGTCCGGGATCGCGATCGCGATCGAGAATATGTTCCCGTGGCGGGCCGGACAGCGCGAGATGCTCGCTTACTTGCCGCACTGGGACCCCGTCGGCCTTGACGTCGACCACGTGACCCTCGACCTGTCGCACACGGCGACCGCCGGCTCCGACGCCCTCGAGATGGTCGAGGATCTCGGATCCCGCCTGCACCACCTGCACTTGGCCGACGGATCCGGCGCTTTCCGCGATGAGCACCTGGTCCCCGGACGCGGCTCGCAACCCTGCGGTGAAGTGCTGGAAACCCTGGCGGACAACGGATTCGACGGTGCCGTCGTCGTCGAAGTCTCGACCCGCAAACTCGATCCGACCACCCGCAGCGGTGATCTGGCCGAGGCCCTGGCGTTCGCGCGGCTGCATCTGGCCACCCCTCACTGACGGCCATGACGCCCCCACGACGACGCACAGCAAGCACCCCGACAGGGTCGCGCCGCGGCCGCCGACCGGCCGGCACCGACGCCCGTGGCGACATCGTCGAGGCCGCGCGTGTCGAGTTCGCCGAGCGGGGGTATGACGCGGCGTCGCTGCGCAATATCGCCCGCCGGGCCGGTGTCGATCCGGCGCTCGTGCACCACTACTTCGAGGGTAAGCCGGCCCTGTTCGCCCAGGTCCTCACCGTGCCCGTCAACCCGGGCGAACGCGTTGCCATGATCCTCGCGGTGCCTCGCGAGCAGGTGGGCGAAGCCGTGGTCCGGTCCTTCCTTTTCATTTGGGATGCCCCGGGCGGTCGCGAACGCTTCCAGGCGCTGGCCCGTTCCGCCCTCGGTAATGCGGCGGTCGCCCGACAGATCCGCGAGTTTCTCATCGCCGAGATCTTCGTGCGGGTCTCCCGCCACCACGCCAGCGCCGGCGAGTCGGACGAGGACCTCGAGTTGCGGGCCAGCCTCGCCGCCGGCCAGATGATCGGCTTCGGCCTGATGCGCTACGTCCTCGAATTCCCGGCCGCGGAGAAGGTTTCCGCGGAGCGGGCGGTCGCCGAACTTGGCCCGACCCTGCAGCGCTACCTCGCCCCGTGACCGGCCGCGGCCGTCCGCAGCCGGGGGTGCTCAGTCGGTTCGGCGCCGCAAGGTGAGCGCGCCCAGGACCAGCGCAGCCACCACCCACGCCGCGATGATGCCGAGATCGGGACCGACGTCACCGAGGGGCTCGACCTGGGAGGCGACGGCCGACATCGCATCGACGGCATACGACAGCGGCAGGAAGTCCGAAATCGTGGAGAGCACGTCGGGCAGCCGGTCCCGGGCGACGAGCAGCCCGCACAGCAGGAACTGCGGGAGGATGAAGGCCGGCATGAACTGGACCGCCTGGAATTCGGTGTGCGCGAACGCACTGGCCAACAATCCGAGGGCGGTCCCGAGGACGGCGTCGAGGACGGCGATGACGACGAGCACCCACACCGGCCCGGCGACGTCGAGATCACAGACGTAGATCGCGAAGGCGGTCGCCACGAGCGCCTGGATGATCGCGACCAGGCCGAACGCGATCGCGTAGCCGAACATCAGGTCGGCCTTGCCGAGCGGCCCGGCGAGCAAGCGCTCGAGGGTGCCGCTCGTGCGTTCGCGCAGCGTCGCGATGCTGGTGACGATGAACATCACCACGAACGGGAAGACACCGAGTAATGCCGGTCCCACCTGGTCGAACACCGGGGTGTCTTGGAACACCCAGGCAAGCAGGCCCATGAGCACGCACGGGACGATGAGCAGCAGGGCGACCGTTCGGTGATCGGCGCGGATCTGCTGGAGCACACGGCTGGCGGTGAGCAATGTCAGGCGCGGGTTCACACGACCTCCTTGGCGGTGTCGGCGGCGGTGTCGATGAGGTGGAGGAAGGCGGCCTCGGCATCGAGCGCACCGGTACGGGCAAGCAGTTCATCCGGCGTCGAGTCGGACAACAGCGAGCCGTCCCGCATCAGTAACAGCCGATCGCAGCGGGTCGCCTCGTCCATCACGTGACTGGACACGAGCAGCGAACGGCCGGCGCCGGCCAGGCGGTGGAACAGGTTCCACAGGTCGCGCCGCAGCACCGGGTCCAATCCGACCGTGGGCTCGTCGAGGACGAGCAGTTCGGGGTCGCCGGCCAGGGCGGCGGCGAGCGAGACGCGGGAGCGCTGTCCACCGGAGAGTCGCTCCACCTTCCGATCGGCGACGGCGCTCAGGTCGACCTCGGCCAGGGCCTTGTCGACGGCGTCCGAACCCTGTCCGACGAGCCCGGCGAAGTAGGCGACATTGGCGCGGACGGTCAGGTCTGCATACACGCTCGGGCTTTGCGTGACATAGCCGACGCGGGAGCGCAGGGCGGGGGACCCGGCGACCTGCCCGAGGACGGTGACGGTGCCGCCGGCGATCTTCTGGACGCCGACGACGGCCCGCATCAGCGTGGACTTGCCGCTGCCGCTGGGGCCGAGCAGGCCCACCACCTGGCCGGCGGGGACGCAGACCCGTAGGCCCGGGATGACGACGACTCCGCCACGGCGGACCAGAAGATCGTCGATGACGATCGCCGCGGTATTCATCATGTGATGAAAATACCACCAGAGAGGGCGACGCGCCAGGTGTCCGATCTGAAAGTCCGCTTCGACCACTGTCTGGCTGTATGTCGTGGGTCGTTAGCCTGACGACCATGGGTCCGTCCGAACTTCTCCGCAAGACACTCCTCACTCTCGCCGCCGACACGCGCGTGCGTGATCTGATCGAGCGGGCCCCCGTCAGCCGCACCGTGGTGCGCCGCTACGTCCCCGGCGCCTACGACACCGACGCGGTTGCTGCCGTCGCCGAGTTGCGCGCTACCGACCGGCGCGCGACGATCGATCACCTGGGGGAGGACACCACCGATCGCGCCCAGGCCCAGGCGGTGACGCAGGCATACGTCAGTCTCATCGATCTGCTTGCGGCAGAAGAACATACGCACGGTGGCTGGGCCGAGGTGAGTGTCAAACTCAGCGCTGTCGGGCAGCTCTTGCCCGACGAGGGCGCGGCGATCGCCCTCGAGAACGTTCGGATTATCTGCGCGGCGGCCGAGCGTGCCGGGACCACTGTCACCGTCGACATGGAGGACCACACGACGACCGACGCGACCCTCGCGGCCGTGCGGGAGTTGCGGCGCGACTACCCGTGGGTCGGGGTGGCGGTGCAGGCCTACCTGCACCGCACCGAAGCCGACTGTCGCGACCTGGCGGCGGCCGGCAGCCGAGTGCGGTTGTGCAAGGGTGCCTACAACGAGCCCGAGACCGTCGCCTTCCAGGACGACGATGAGGTGGACAAGTCGTTCGTGCGGTGCCTGCGGATCCTCATGGACGGCGCCGGCTATCCCATGGTCGCCAGCCATGACCCCCGGCTCATCGACATCGCGACCGCGCTTGCCGAGAGCGCCGGCCGGGCCGCGGACAGCTTCGAGTTCCAGATGCTCTACGGCATTCGCCCCGAGGAGCAGCGTCGCCTCGCCGACCGCGGCCACCGCATGCGGGTCTACATCCCCTACGGCGAGGAGTGGTACGGCTATTTGATGCGGCGGATGGCTGAACGGCCGACCAATGCGATGCTGTTCGTCCGCTCCCTGTTGTCGCGCTCCTAGGAGGAATTTCGCCGTGACCATTGCCATCTTCGGTGCCGGTGTGATGGGGGAGACCCTGCTCTCCGGCCTGCTGCGGTCCGGATTGGCCCCCGGCGAGGTCGTCATCACCGAGCGGCGTGCCGACCGGGCCGCCGAACTCGAGGCCAAGTACGGCGTGCGCGCCCTGACCAACGCCGAGGGTGCGGCCGTCGCCGACGTTCTCGTCTTCGTGGTCAAGCCGCAGGACATGACCGCTCTGCTCGCCGAGATCGGTGACCAGATCGCACCTGGCAACCTCGTCGTCTCGCTCGCCGCGGGCGTCCCGACCCAGGCCATCGCCGCGGGGCTGCCCGAGGGCACTCCGGTGGTGCGGGTCATGCCCAATACTCCGGCTCTCGTCGACCAGGGTATGGCCGCGCTCTCCCGCGGTGCCCACGTCACCGACGAGCAGATGGAGCGGGCGATGTCGCTGCTGCGATCGTGCGGCCGCGCCATCGAGGTGTCGGAGGGCTACCAGAACGCCGTCACGGCGATCTCCGGGTCGGGCCCCGCCTACGTCTTCTACGTCGTCGAGGCGATGATCGAGGCCGGCGTCGTGCTCGGCCTGCCCCGCGAGACGGCGACAGAGCTGACGGTCCAGACCCTGTTCGGCGCGGCGACGATGATCCGCGAGACCGGCACCCACCCGACGGTGCTGCGTGAGCAGGTCACCTCGCCCGGTGGCACCACGGCCGCCGCCTTGCGCACCCTCGACGATCACAAGGTCAGGGCCGCCTTCGTCAGCGCCATCGAGGCCGCGGCCCGCCGATCGCGCGAGCTCGCGGAGACCTGATCGCCGTTTTCCCGAGAGGGGGCGGATGTCGGCGGCACATGTCAGGATGTGCCCATGACAGAGATCCGCGTGCGACCGCTCACCGAGGCGGACTGGGGGCAGTTCCGCGCCATCCGGCTGGCTGCTCTCGAGGAATCCCCGGAGGCTTTCGTCGCCAAACTCGCCGACGAGCAGGAGTATGACGAGGACTTCTGGCGCGCGCGGATGCGTCGGGCCCAGCGCATGGTCGCCGACGTGGACGGATCCGATGTCGGCGTGCTGAGCGTCGGTGTGCTCGATGACGCCGAGAACACCGCTGAGATCTTCGGCCTGTGGGTGCGCCCGGACTGGCGCGGCCGCAGCGTCGCCGCCACCCTGGTCCGGTCGGCTTCGCAGCAGGCCGCCGAGGACGGCTACGACCGGATCGCCTACTGGGTGAGCACCGACAACGGCCGCGCCGTCGCCTTCGCCTCCAGCTTCGGCTTCCGGCCAACCGGACGCCGCCGCCCGATGCGGGTGACCAACGGTGCCGATGGCGAAGAAGAGATCGCGATGGTCCTCGCGCTCGCCGAGGACCGCGCGGGCTGAACCCCAGGCCGTGTTGCGAAACCCCACCAGTGCGGGGTCCCCGAGAAGCACCGGAGCGACGAAGGAGTGCGGAAACGTCGTGGGGTGTCCGAGGGCCCGGGTGTCCTAGGGCCGGGCGGCCAGGCGCTCGATCAGAGCGGTCGGACCGCTGACGATCAAGGTGTCGTGCGAGGTCACCTTCGTTTCGGGGGTGGCGTGCACGAAATCGCGACCCGGCGACTTGACGCCGACGATCGTGACGCCGTACTTGGAACGAATAGCGCTCTGCGCCAACGTAAAACCCACCGCCTCCGACGGTGGCGCCATCTTCACCATCGCAAAGCCGTCGTCGAACTCCATGTAGTCCAGCAACCCACCGCCCACCAGGTGCGCGACCCGGCGACCGGTCTCGGCCTCCGGCAGGATGACGTGCCCGACGCCGATCCGCTGCAGGATCCGGGCATGTTCCGGCGAGAGCGCCTTGGCCCAGACATCAGGGACGTCGGCGTCGACGAGGTTGGCAGCGGCCAGCACCGACGACTCGACCGAGAACCCGATCCCGACGATCGCGACCGGGAAGTTCTGGCACTTCTGCTCGGCCAGCACGTGCGGCAGGCTGGCGTCGGCGTGCACGACCTTGAAGACCTTGCCGAGGAAGGACTCGGCGATCACCGGGTCCTTCTCGAGCGCCGTCACCCGGTGTCCGAGCCGGTTCAACTCCAGGGCCGCGGCGCCGCCGAACCGGCCCAGGCCGATGACCAGGACGTCGTGCTGCCTCTTGCCCACCCGAGCCCTCCATTCCGTCGTGTCACCTGAGCATGCCGACCTGCGGCACAAGCGGTAGCGTGCGTTGCATGGTCGCACAGGCGCGCGTCATCTGGGATCCGGGCTTCACGGCATACAACTTCGGCCCCGGCCACCCGATGGGTCCGCTGCGCCTGGACCTGACCGCCCGCCTGTGCGAAGCCCTCGGCGTCTTCGACGCCGTCGAGGTGATCTCCCCGCCCGTGGCGAGCGACGAAATGCTCCAGACCGTCCACGACCCCGACTACATCGCCAAGGTCAAGGAGGCCTCGGACAATCCCAGCTCGGCCGAGCCGGCATACGGCCTGGGCACCGAGGACGACCCCGCCTTCACCGGCATGCACGAGGCCAGCGCTCGCATCGTCGCCGGCACCGTGGCGATGTGCGAGCAGGTCCAGGCCGGCGAGATCGCGCACGGCGTCAACTTCTGCGGCGGCCTGCACCATGCGATGCGCGGCAACGCCTCCGGCTTCTGCATCTACAACGACATCGCCGCCGGCATCCAGGCGCTGCTCGACGACGGCGTCGAACGCGTCGCCTATGTCGACGTCGATGTCCACCACGGCGACGGCGTCGAAGCGATCTTCGCCGACGACCCCCGCGTGCTCACCGCAAGCATCCACGAGAGCGGGCGGACGCTCTTCCCCGGCACCGGGTGGGCGCGCGACGTCGGAACCGGAGCCGGCGAAGGGTATGCGGTCAACGTCGCCCTCCCGCCCGGCACCACCGACTCGGCGTGGCTACGCGCCATCCGCGCCAGCATCGTCCCCATCCTGCGCGCCTTCCGGCCCCAATTCCTCATCTCCCAGCACGGCTGCGACACCCACGCCGACGACCCGCTGGCCAACCTCGTCATGACCGTCGACGCGCAACGCCAGGCCATGCTGGACATCCACGACCTCGCCCACAACCTGTGCGACGGCAAGTGGGTCGCCCTCGGCGGCGGGGGATATGAGCTGGTCGACGTCGTGCCGCGATCGTGGACCCATATGACCGCCATCGCCGCCCACCGGCCCATCCCCGTCGACACCCCCGTCCCCGAGGAGTGGCAGGAGTACGTCGAACGCACCATCGGCCGCCGCGGACCCAACCGCATGGGCGACCTCCCCGTCGGCGAACCCGCCATCTGGGTGCAGCCGTGGGAGATGGGATACAACCCCCACAGCCCCGTCGACCGCGCCATCATGGCCACCCGCGAGGCCACCTTCAGCCACCACGGCCTCGACATCTGGTACGACTGATTTTGTTTTGGCTCGGCGCCTCCGCACCGTCGGTCAATTCGCTGGCGCGACTTGACCTCCGGCGCATCGTTGCCTCACTGGGGCCGCTTGCGTCGCCCCGCCTTGTCGCTGCTGTCGCCACCTGGGTGGCGCCCCTCCTCGGCGAGCTCGGTTCGCCCGCTGGCGCGGCCGATCCTCGCCCGCATCGTCGGCTCACTGGGGCCGTTTGCGCCCGACTCGCTTGTCGTTCCTGTCGCCACCTGGGTGGCTCGGCGCCTCCGCGCCGTCGGTCAATTCGCTGGCGCGACTTGACCTCCGGCGCATCGTTGCCTCACTGGGGCCGCTGGCGCTCGGCCCGCCTTGTCGCTGCTGTCGCCACCTGGGTGGCGCCCCTCCTCGGCGGGCTCGGGTCGCCCGGGTGGCGGGCGCGAGGAGGCCAAGAACCAGGGGGACAAGGGCGTGTCGGTGGGGGCGTTACGTACCGATTTGTCTTAGCCTGCCCTTCCCGCTTCCCACGAGTCACAACTGCCCCTATGGTTGCTCTCGACAGTTCCGCGTAGGAGGCCGCCGGACGGGAACCCCGGCGATGCGCGGTGAGAATGACGAGGTATCTATGACTGCCGATCGGCAGCTCTCCGAGGTGCGCTTCCTCACGGTCGCTGAGGTGGCGGCCATCATGCGCGTGTCCAAGATGACTGTCTACCGGATGGTCCACGGCGGTGAGCTGCCCGCCATCCGTGTCGGACGATCCTTCCGCGTTCCCGAGGATGCCGTCGACGCCTACTTGAAGTCCTCCTACATCGAGACTGCGTAGCCGCCGCCGACATCACCCTCTCGCCGTCCGCGGCGATCCCGGCCGTCCGCTCCGAGTGAGCGGGCGGTCGTGCGTATGCCCGCGAACCCGCGGTGTCCGCCACATCACCATCACGCAGTTTGGGTGCCCCCTGCGCGGCGGCTAAGCTGGGGGGTCGATAGTCGAGCATCCGCCGGTGGCGGGCACACGGCATACGACCACTTTTCCTGTTCTTTCGATCAAAGGCTCGATATGGGTTCAGTCATCAAGAAGCGGCGCAAGCGGATGGCCAAGAAGAAGCACCGCAAGCTGCTGCGCAAGACGCGTCACCAGCGTCGCAACAAGAAGTAGTCCCAGTTCAAGCGGGTGAGGCGCGCGATGGCTGATGTCGTCCTGATCACCGGAGTCTCTCGATACCTCGGAGGCGCTTTTGCTCGCGCCCTGTCCCAGGTCGACCCGGCGCGCACGATCGTGGGGGTGGACGTCATACCGCCACCCCACGACATCGGGCGTGCCGAGTTCGTGCGCGCCGACATCCGCAGCCCGATGATCGGGAAGCTCATCGAGCAGTATGCCGTCGACACCGTCGTGCACATGGGCGTCATCGCCACTCCGCTCGGCGCGGGTGGCCGGGCCACCCAAAAAGAGATCAACGTCATCGGCACGATGCAGTTGCTCGCGGCCTGCCAAAAGGCACCGCGCGTGCGCAAGCTCGTCGTGAAGTCGACGGCCGGGGTCTACGGTGCCTCGCACCGCGATCCGGCGCTGTTCACCGAGGGGATGGCCGCCAAGCGGCTTCCCAAACTCGGCTTCGGCAAGGACTCGGTCGACGTCGAGGCCTACGTGCGGGGGTTCGCACGCCGGCGGCCTGACGTCGGCATCACCACGCTGCGCCTGGCCAATGTCATCGGCCCGCGGGTGCGCACGGCCATGACCGACTACTTCCGCCTGCCGGTCGTGCCGATCCCGCTCGGGTGGGATGCCCGGCTGCAGTTCCTCCACGAGGACGATGTGGCGGCCGCCATGATCGCGGCGACACTCGGCGAGCCGGCGGACACGGTCAACGTTGCCGGTGACGGGATCATCACCGTCAGCCAGGCGATCGCCCTTGCCGGGCGACCTTTCGTGACGATTCCGACCCCGCTGAGCACCGGGCTCTCGACGATCTTCAAACGCACCGGCCTGATCGACTTCTCACCCGAGCAACTCGACCTGCTCGTCTACGGCCGCGGCCTCGACACGACCCGGATGAAGACGGTGCTCGGTTTCGAACCGGCATACAGCACCAAGGCTGCCTTCGAGGACTTCGTCGCCGCCGCGCCGCGGCCGGTCGACACCGCACTCACCGCAATTGCCGGCGCCGTCGACGACGCCGGTTCAGCACTGCACTCGCTCGTCGGAGCGGTGCCGATCGGACGGAACCGCTGAGATGGCCGCCTCCAAGTCCGCTGCGTCCAAAACCACGCCAAAAGCCGCCACGCGCGCCAAGACCGCGGTGCAGCCGACGACCTCGACCGCTCCTGCCCGGCGGCGACGGCGGGCCTCCGTGGCTGCCGGCGCCGCG
>NZ_HG764815.1:1474174-1481521 GCF_001050535.1 Nostocoides australiense Ben110
CCCCCCCCCCCCCCCCCCCGCCGCTCGACCTGCAGCCGCGCGGCATGACCGCCCTCCTCGACGCCATCGGCCGGCTCGTCACCGACGCCGGCCGGCGCCTGGCCGCCCTCCCCGAGGAGCAGCGCCCCGGCACCGTCGTCGTCGCGATCATGACCGACGGGATGGAGAACTCCAGCCACGAGTGGACCCACCCCGCGGTCAAGAGGCTCATCGAGCAGCAAGAGCAGGGCTACAACTGGCAGTTCCTCTACATGGGCGCCGACCAGGACGCCATCGAGGTCGGCAACTCCATCGGCATCGCCGCCCAGAACTCCCTGACCTACAGCCGCGGCAATGTCGACCACGCCATGGCCGCCGCGGCGAGCATGGTCGGCGACCTGCGGCGTGCCCGGGCCGCGAGCCCGGCCGCCAAGCTGCGCGGCTATTCCGACGAGGAGCGGGAGGCCTCTCGCTGAAGCCGGGTGACATCTCGACGCCCGTGAATTGACACCTCGACGGTGTGGAAACGACATCCCGACGGGGTGCGTAGGGTTGGGGCCATGGGCGTCGAGCGGGTCATGGGGATCGAGACCGAGTACGGCATCTCGCTCACGGGGGCGCCCCACGCCAACCCGATGGTGCTGTCGGGGCAGGTGGTCACGGCATACGCCCAAGCGCACGGCGTGCGCGCGGCCCGGGGGTCCTGGGATTACGCCGACGAGGCCCCGCTGCGCGACGCCCGCGGCTTCGAGATGGGCCGCAGCGTCGCACACCCGTCGCAGCTGACCGACGAGTGGGGCAGCGACGACGACCCGACGCTGGCCAATGTCGTGCTCACCAATGGCGCCCGGCTGTATGTCGATCACGCCCACCCCGAATACAGCTCGCCGGAGGTGACCACGCCCCGTGCGGGTCTGACATGGGATCGCGCCGGTGAGCTGGTGATGCAGGAGGCGGTGCGCCGCCTCGCGGCATCGCCGCCGGGGATCAACCTCTACAAGAACAACACCGACGGCAAGGGCAGCTCTTACGGCACGCACGAGAACTACCTCATGCGCCGCTCGACGCCGTTCGCGCAGATCGTCACGCACCTGACGCCGTTCTTCGTCGCCCGGCAGGTCATGTGCGGGTCGGGGCGGGTGGGCATCGGCGTCGACTCGCGGGTCCCGGGCTATCAGATCGCCCAGCGCAGCGACTTCTTCGAGACCGAGGTCGGTCTCGAGACCACGCTCAAACGGCCGATCATCAACACCCGGGACGAGCCGCACGCGACGGCGGACAAGTATCGCCGGCTGCACGTCATCATCGGCGACGCCAACCACTGCGATGTCGCCGGGCTGCTCAAGCTCGGCTCGACGTCCCTGGTGCTCGAACTCATCGAAGCCGACGCCGTCACCGACCGGCTCAGCGTGCGCCACCCGGTCGCCACTCTCCAGGCGATCTCGCACGACCCCACCCTCACGCACGTGATCGAGCTCGAGGACGGCCGCAAGCTCACCGCCGTCCAACTGCTCTGGCGCTACTACGAGATGGTCGACGCCCGCCTGGACCAGACCGGCGAGGGGGAGCAACCGCATACCGCCGAAGTCATGCGCTGGTGGGCCGACGTGCTCGGCAAACTCGAGCGCGACCCGATGAGTGCGGCCGCGGAGGTCGACTGGGTCGGCAAACTCCGTGTCCTGCAGGCGTATCAGGAGCGCGAAGGCCTTGCTTGGAACGACCCGAAGCTGAAGGCCATCGACATCCAATGGTCGGACGTGCGCCCCGACAAGGGACTCTTCAACAAGCTGCGGGCGGCCGGGCGGTTCACCGAGCTGATCCCGGAGGAGGAGGCGCGCCGCGCGGTCACCGCGCCGCCGGAGGACACGCGCGCCTACTTCCGCGGCCGCTGCCTCGAACGCTTCCCCGACAATGTCGTCGCCGCCTCCTGGGACTCGCTCATCCTCGAGGTCCCCGGCGTGCGAGCGCTGCGCCGGGTGCCCATGATGGAGCCCCTCAAGGGCACCCGGGACGCCGTCGGCGACCTGCTGGACGATGCCTCCGACGTCGGCGAGCTCCTCGCCGCCCTGGCCGCCGCCGACTGAGAACGGCATCCGGCCGGCCCCGCACCGCGCGAACCGCCGGCGCCGTGTTCGGGGCGGGCATCATGCGCGCCCTCCCCGCGCTGGCGGCCGGACGTGACATAGGCTCGGGAGGGACGAAGGGAGTTTGCCGATGGCAGGCCAGGAGCAGGTGCGTCCGACGCGCCGTGGCGGGGACGACGACGGGCCCGAGAGCGACGGCGGGCAGGTCCAGGCGCGCAGCGAGAATCTCGACCAGGACGTCGACAGCATCCTCGACGAGATCGACGGGGTGCTGGAGTCCAATGCCGAGGAGTTCGTCAAGAGCTTCGTGCAGAAGGGTGGCCAGTGAGCGGTCGCGGCCCGGGCCGGCTCCCGGACGCCTTCCGCGCGCCCGGATCCTCCTCTTTCACCGAGTTCCTCGGCGTGCACGCACCCGACCTGCTGCCCTCCCGGCGCACGCTGCCGAAGGGCCCGGTCGATGCGCCCCATGGCACGACGATCGTCACCTTGACCTACGCCGGTGGCCTGCTGATGGCCGGTGACCGGCGCGCGACGATGGGCAATATCATCGCCAACCGCGACATGGAGAAGGTCTTCGCCGCCGACGACTTCTCCGTCATCGGGATCGCCGGCACGGCGGGGCTGGCGATCGAACTCGTGAAGCTCTTCCAGGTCGAGTTGGAGCACTACGAAAAGATCGAGGGCGCCCTGATGTCCTTGGAGGGCAAGGCGAATCGTCTCGCGACGATGATCCGCGGCAACCTCGGCATGGCCATGCAAGGACTGACCGTCGTCCCGGTCTTCGGTGGCTACGACCTGGACGCGAGCCAGGGCCGGATCTTCTCGTACGACGTGACCGGCGGGTGCTACGAGGAGCACGACCACCACACCATCGGCTCCGGCTCGCTCTTCGCCCGCGGCTCCCTGAAGAAGCTGTGGCGACCCGGCCTCGACGTCGACCAAGCCCTGCACGTCGCGGTCGAGGCGCTCTACGACGCGGCCGACGACGACTCCGCCACCGGAGGCCCCGACCTGACCCGGCGCATCTGGCCCACGGTCGCCTACGTCGAGGCCCACGGCGTCCGGTTCGCCGACGAGCCGGCCGTGCACGCCGCTGTCGAGGACGTCGTCGCAGCCCGCACGGGCAACCCCGGAGGTGCGCGATGACCCAGCCGCCGTTCTACGTCTCGCCCGAACAGGTGATGAAGGACCGGGCCGACTTTGCACGCAAGGGCATCGCTCGCGGCCGGTCGGTCATCGTCGTCGGATACGACAAGGGCATCGCCTTTGTCGCCGAAAACCGTTCTCGCGCTCTGCACAAGGTCTCGGAGATCTATGACCGCATCGGCTTCGCCGCCGTCGGCAAGTACAACGAGTTCGAGAACCTGCGCGTCGCCGGCATCCGCTACGCCGACATGCGCGGCTACTCCTACGACCGATCCGACGTCACCGCCCGTGGGCTCGCCAACGCCTACGCCCAGACCCTGGGCACCGTCTTCATCCAGGAGTCGAAGCCGTTCGAGGTCGAGATCGTCGTCGCCGAGGTCGGCAAGACCGCCGACGAGGACCAGATCTATCGCCTCATGTATGACGGTTCGGTCGCCGACGAGGTGGGCTTCGTCGCGATGGGCGGCGCCGCCGAGCCGATCGAGGCCGGCCTGAAGGAGCAGTGGCGAGCCGGTATGCCGCTGTCGGAGGTGCTCCAGATGGCCGTCCGCCTGCTGGGGCAGGATCCCGCCGGGGGTGAGGCTCGCACCCTCGATCCGACCGCGCTCGAAGTGGCGGTGCTGGACCGCACCCGCCCGCGACGCACCTTCCGCCGCATCAATGGCGACCTGCTCGCCAGCCTGCTGAGCGAGACGGACCCGACCAGCGACGCTCCCACGGATGAGGCAAGTCTCGGCGAGACGCATGTCTCGACCAACCCCCAGACGCAGCGCCCGGGCGCGGAGGCGACGCCCGACGGCGACTGAGGCGGGCGGCATACCCGACATGAAGCGGCGGATCTACGGCATCGAGACCGAGTTCGGCATCACCTGCGTCGCCGGCGGGCAGCGAACGCTGACGCCGGACGAGGTCGCGCGCTACCTCTTCCGCAAGGTCGTCTCGTGGGGACGATCGTCGAATGTCTTCTTGAGCAACGGTTCTCGGCTCTATCTCGACGTCGGCTCGCACCCGGAATATGCGACCGCCGAGTGCGACGACATCGTCGATCTCGTCGCCCACGACAAGGCCGGCGAGCAGATCATCAACGATCTCGTCGCCGACGCGACCGAGCGGCTCGCCGAGGACAATGTCGCCGGCGAGATCTACGTCTTCAAGAACAACACCGACTCGGCCGGCAACTCCTATGGCTGCCACGAGAACTACCTCATCGGGCGCGGGGGAGAGTTCCACGACTTCTCCGAGGTGCTCATACCCTTCCTCGTCAGCCGCCAGCTCATCGCCGGCGCCGGCAAGATCGTCGCCCAACCCAAAGGCTCCGTCTTCTGCCTCAGCCAGCGCGCCGACCACATCTGGGAGGGCGTCTCCTCCGCGACCACCCGGAGCCGGCCCATCATCAACACCCGCGACGAACCGCACGCCGACGCCGAGCACTACCGCCGCCTGCACGTCATCGTCGGCGACTCCAACCTCTCGGAGACCACCACACTGCTCAAGGTCGGCAGCTGCGACCTCATCCTGCGGATGATCGAGGAAGGCGCCACGCTGCGCGATCTGACTCTGGACAACGCGATCCGGGCGATCCGCGACATCAGCAGCGACCTGACCGGTCGCCGCACCGTCAAACTCGCCAACGGCCGCCAGCTCAGCGCGCTCGATCTCCAGAGTGAATTCTTCAACAAGGCAACAGAGTTCGCTGCGAGCCAGGGTTATGACGATCCGGTCACCACGCGGGTGCTCGACCTCTGGCGGCGCACGCTCGAAGCGGTCGAGAGCGGTGACCACAGCGGCATCGACACCGAGATCGACTGGGCGATCAAGCACAAACT
Organism: Nostocoides australiense Ben110; assembly: GCF_001050535.1. Lineage (GTDB taxonomy): Bacteria > Actinomycetota > Actinomycetes > Actinomycetales > Dermatophilaceae > Nostocoides_A > Nostocoides_A australiense. The sequence continues at coordinate 1,479,210 of NZ_HG764815.1, forward strand.
CCTGAGCGCGTATGCCGCCAAGCACGGACTCGACTGGAGCCATCCCCGCCTGGCGCAGCTCGACCTCGCCTATCACGACATCGACCCCGATCGTGGGCTGTTCAACGTCCTGCAGCGCCGCGGGCTCGCGAAGCGGGTGGTGGACGGGGCACGCGTCGAGGCCGCCAAGGACGACCCGCCCCAGACGACCCGAGCCAAGCTGCGGGGCGAATTCATCAAGGTGGCCAAGGAACACCGGCGCGACTACACGGTCGACTGGGTGCACCTGAAGCTCAACGACCAGGCCCAGCGGACCGTCTTGTGCAAGGACCCCTTCCTCGCCAAGGACCACCGGGTCGAGCGCCTCATCCAGGGCATGACTACCGGCGCGATCCCGCAGCCCTGAGCCCGCGGCATACCGTCCGCGGCGGGCCAACGGCCACCGGGCTCGGAACTTTCACCCATGTGACCGGGTTATGGTGGGGTGAACCCAGGCGGCCCGACGGGCCGCGGATCCCCTCCCCGAAAGCTGTTATCACCGTGCCTGCTGCCCGTCGCGCCACCCGCGCGCTGACCGCACTGACCGCCGCGTCCGCACTCACCCTGGGTCTGGTGGCCTGCGGATCCGGCAGCTCCTCATCCTCCTCCTCGTCCACCTCGGCCGGCCCCGGATCCGAGGCGAGCGGCTCCGCAAGCGCCTCGGCCGGCGGATCGGCGAGTGGCTCCGCCAGCGCCTCGGCCACCGCGGCGACCGACGGTTCCATCGACGACATCAAGGTCAGCGGCGGCGACGACAAGACCGCCCCCAAGATCGACCTCGCCAAGAAGCCCTTCGGCGTCGCGAAGTACACCTCCAAGGTCCTCAAGGAAGGCACCGGCGACGCCACGAACGCCAAGAGCGTCGCCGTCGTCAACTACGTGCTCGTCAACGGCACCGACGGCAAGACCCTCGACGAGAACTTCTCGACCGAGGCGGCGGGCTTTGACGTCGGTGACGAGAGCCTGATCCAGGGTCTGCGCGCGGCCCTGACCGGAGTCAAGAAGGGCTCCCGTGTCGTCGCCGCCCTCACCCCGACCGACACCTTCGGCCCCCAGGGCAACGCCCAGGCCGGCGTCGCGGGCACAGACACGCTCATCTTCGTCTTCGACGTCGCTGACGTCGTGACCAAGCTCGACGCCGCGACCGGCAAGACGGTCACCCCGAAGGCCGGCCTGCCCAAGGCGACCTGGCAGGAGGGCAAGCCCGCCACCTTCGAGATGCCGAAGTCCGACCCGCCCAAGGAGTTGGTGATCCAGAAGCTCATCGAGGGCGAGGGCGCCAAGGTCGAGAAGGGTGACACCGTCTTCGTGACCTACACCGGGGCACTGTGGCGCAACGGCGAGGTCTTTGACTCCAGCTTCAAGCAGAGCCCCACGGCGAGCTTCAGCTTCCCCGTCGGCGCAGGCAAGGTCGTCGCCGGCTGGGACAAGGGCATCGAGGGTCAGAAGGTCGGTTCGCGCCTGCTGCTCGTCGTGCCCCCGAAGGACGGCTACGGCGACGCCGGCCAGGGCGACATCAAGGGCGACGACACGATGGTCTTCGTCGTCGACATCCTCGGCAAGTACTGATCGACTCCACGACACCCCGACAAGGAGCCCACATGCCCTTCGACCCCAACACCGAGCGTCCCGAGATCGACTTCCCCGAGGGCGCTCCGCCTGCTGACCTCGTCATCGAGGACATCTGGGAAGGCGACGGCGCGGAGGCGACCCGCGGCTCGACCGTGCTCGCGCACTACCTCGGCGTCGCCCACTCCACCGGTGCGGAGTTCGACGCCTCCTGGAACCGGGGCGCGCCGCTCGACTTCCGCCTCGGGGTCGGCCAGGTCATCGCCGGATGGGACCGCGGCATCGTCGGGATGAAGGTCGGCGGTCGCCGCAAGCTGACGATCCCCGCGCACCTCGCCTACGGCGACCGCGGCGCCGGCGGCGCCATCAAGCCGGGTGAAACCCTCATCTTCGTCGTAGACCTGGTGGACGTGCGGTAGGCCACTGACCAGTCCGCATACCGGGGCCTAGGCTTGGGGTATGACAGCGCAGTCGCCGGATCTGCCCTACCCGAGTTCGGCCGAGGTCCCGGCCGGAGCCATCGTCGTCGGCATCGACGGCCGCGAGGAGGACGCCAACGCGCTGGACTGGGCCGCCGCCGAGGCCGTCAGTCTCGGTGCACCGGTGCACGTGATCACAGCCCTGGACATCGACCTGCCCCTCGCCGGCGGTGGTGAGGCCGTGCCGATGGCGTTGATCGAGGATGCGCTCGACGACGACGCGACCGCCCGCCTCGAGCGGGCCTG
>NZ_HG764815.1:1481621-1499205 GCF_001050535.1 Nostocoides australiense Ben110
TGCATCCGTGCCCGCGCGACCTCGAGCAGGGCGACCAGCTCAGCCGGCGTGCGTGCCGATCCCACGTGCTCAATCACGTTGTCGCGGTCCCCGACACGCTCAGCGATCTGCACCGCCGTGGCCCCCGAAGCGGTCGGGACCTTCCGCACAAACACCACGAGCACCGACCCTACCGGCCCGATTAGTGTGTCAACCTCGAAGCCTTCAAGCCGCTGACCAGCACAAACATCCGGCCCGACCCGGAATCACGCCAACGTGGCACGAGTCAGGCGACAGGCTCGTAACCCCTCCATCGAGTTTCGTCGCGGGCGGGCCCGAGGCCGGCAGCGCAGGTCACCGACCGGCTGCGGTCTCGGGCTCTCGCGTTATGTCGGGAGTCAAGGTCCTCCGGAGTCAGGTTGTCCGGAGTGAGGAATGCGGGATCAGGGCGCGGCGGCTGCGGGTGCGGCAGCGATGTTGACCATCCAGTGCACGCCGAAGCGGTCGATGAGCATCCCGAACTCATCGCCCCACATCTGCTTCTCCAACGGCAAAGTCACCGTCGCGCCCGATGACAGGCGATGCCAGTACTCGCGCAGCAGGTCGGCCTCCATCCCGCTCAGGCTGACCGCGACATTGGTGCCGACCACGTGGTCGGCGCCCCCGCCCGGTGGCAGATCGGACGCCATGAGGGTGAAGCCCTCGAGCGTGTCCAACTGGGCGTGCATGACGCCGTGGTTGCCGGGGTCGCCGAACTCGTCGAAGGTCGTGACCTTGACATGTCCCCCGAAGACGGCGGCGTAGAACTCGATCGCGGCCCGCGCCGTGCCATCGAAGGTCAGATAGGGATTGAGTTTCGCCATGCGATCAACCCTATGCGCGCGGCATACTCTGGCGCGATGACTGCCCAGCTTCGCCTCGACCACGTGCGTGCCACCCGCTACGTCACGCCCCTGCGCGAGGGGGGCAGCCTGCCGGGCATCGTCGAGGCGGACGATCTCGGCACCTATGTCGTGAAGTTCCGCGGCGCCGGGCAGGGGCTGAAGGTCCTCGTGGCCGAGGTCATCGTCGGTGAGCTCGCCCGAGCGCTCGACATCCCGACCCCTCGGCTCGTGACCGTCGACGTCGCCAAGGACATCGCCAAGTACGAGGCGGACGAGGAGGTCCAGGACCTCCTCAACGCCAGCCTCGGCGACAACCTCGGCGTCGACTTCCTGCCGGGCGCTTTCGGGTATGACGGGTCGCGCCCCGCTGCTCCCGAACTCGCCGCCGACATCATCTGGCTCGACGCCTTCACCGCCAACGTCGATCGCACGTGGAACAACCCGAATCTGCTTGTCTGGCATGGGCAGACGTTCACCATCGACCATGGCGCCGCGCTTTACTTCCACCATTCATGGCCCCGGCGGGCTCCGGACGCCGGCCGGTTCGCCTCGCAGCCCTTCGACGCCTCCGGTCATGTGCTGGCCGATATCGCCGCACCGGTCCCCGAGGCGCACGCACGGATCGCCCCGCGCGTGCCGGACCTGATCGACGCCGTCATCGGCGCGGTGCCCGAGGCCTGGCTGGAGCCGGCCGACGGGGTCCCCGACCTCGCGGGCGTGCGCGCGGCATACGCAGCGCATCTGCGGGCCCGCCTCGCCGGCGCCGCGGCGTGGCTGCCGGGAGGTGCCCGGTGATCCCCTACCAATACGTGACGCTGCGCGTGGTCCCCCGCGTCGAGCGGGAGGAATTCGTCAACGTGGGGGTGGTGCTCTTCGCCGACGAGGTGGGCTTCCTCGATGCGGCGTTCGAGGTCGACGAAGACCGGCTGGGCGCGCTCTTCCCCGCGCTCGACCTGGGCGCGGTCGAGGCGTCCCTCGCCGTGGTTTGCGACGTATGCCGCGGTGTCACCGGCCGTGGACGTCCCGAACTCCCCACTGCCGGAAAACGATTCGGCTGGCTCGCCGCTCCGCGCAGCACTGTCGTGCAGCCCGGGCCGCGGCACGGCGGTCTCGCCGCCGATCCTGCCGTTGCACTCGAGAAGCTGCTGGACCGCCTGGTCCGGCGGGCGCCGATCCGCTAGCGCCGCGCCGTCAGCCCCCCGCTGCGGAGAGGGCGTAGCTGAGGATGAACCCGAGGAAGAACATCGCCCCGAGGGTGACCGACTCTCGCTCCTCATAGGCTTCGACCAGCAGTTCCTCGACCACGAGATAGAGCAGTGCGGCCGCGCCGAAGGCAAGCACTGCGCTCATCACTGTGCTGCTCACCGAACCGAGGAAGAGTGCAGCGTCGATGGCGCCGATCGCGGTGATCAGCCCCAGTCCGGTACAGATGAGCACAGCCCGCTGTCTGCTGGCCCCCGCCTCGGTCAACTCGGAGACGACCGAGAGGCCGAGGAAGAGGATCTCCAGGGTTAGGGCGATGGTCAGGATGATGCCTTGAGTCGAGCCGAGGCGGACCCGAGCCCGACGAGCACGCCATCGAGGAGCAGATCGACCGCGATCGCCCCGAGCACGCCGATCGGCAAGGTCTTCGCCACGCCGGCGGCACCGCCTGCCGCCGAAGCGATCCCTTCGGATGGGCTGCGGCGGCCACGGCGGCCGCTTCCTCGCTATGCCGGCCGTACTCCCCGAGCGCCCGCACAAGGACCGCCCCGGCGACGAAGCCGACGATCGTCCACAGCACGTGCCCCTCGTCACGCAGTTCGGGCATGATCTCACCGACCAAGGCGGCATTCACAACCCCCGCCGCGAAGTGCTGCACGCCGCTGACCACCCGCGGGCCGGGTGGTCTCACGGCGGCCACCAGTGCGCCGATCGTGGATGCGGCGACGGGGAAGGCAACGAGACCGGCGGCCGTGGCAACGAGACTTATGTTCTCATGTGAACACTGCTCAGGGCTGTGTGCGCAGGGCCCACGCCGCGACCGCCGCAGCGGCAGCGACGTTGAGGGAGTCGACGCCGCCGGCCATGGGGATCCGCACGACCTGATCGACGTGCGTCAGCGTGCGCGGGTGCAACCCGTCGCCCTCGGTGCCGAGCACGAACGCCAGCCGCTGGGGCGCGTGCGCCGCAAGCTCGTCGAGCGAAAGCGACTCATCCCCCAGCGCCATTGCGGCCGTGACGAAGCCGAGGTCACGCAGGACGGCGAGGCCACCTGGCCACGGGTCGATTCGGGTCCAGGGCACCTGGAAGACGGTGCCCATGGACACGCGAATCGCCCTGCGGTAGAGCGGATCCGCGCACCTGGGCGTCACGAGCACCGCATCCACGCCCAGCGCCGCGGCCGACCGGAAGATCGCCCCGACATTGGTGTGGTCGACGATATCTTCGAGGATGAACACCCGACGGGCCGTGGCCAGGACCTCGCTGAGCCCCGGGAGCGGCCGGCGCTGCATGGCCGCCAGCGCCCCGCGGTGCAGGTGGAAGCCGGTCAGCTGCTCCAGCGTCTGTGCCGGCCCCCAATAGACCGGCACTCCGCCCGCCTCCGCCTCGGCGACGAGATCACCCAGGTCGGTGAGCCACCGCTCCCCCATCAAATAGGACCGTGGCCGGTAGCCCGCCGCGAGCGCCCGACGGATCACCTTCTCCGACTCGGCGATGAACAGACCGCGCTCCGGCTCGGCGCGCGTGCGGAGGGCGACATCGGTCAGCCCGACGTAGTCGCGCAGCGCGGGATCGTCGAGCGAGGTCACTTCGATGGGCACGCGGGTCCTTCGCAGGCGGTGGTCAGGGGAAGAAGATGATCTTGACGATGCCGACCACACCGATCGCGATGATGATGGCGCGCAGGATGGCCGGCGGCAGCCGGCGCCCCACCCCGGCGCCGATGAATCCGCCGATGAAGCTGCCGACGCCGATCAGGGCGGCGACCCCCCAGTCGACCTGCTCGGGCGCTGCGCTGACGAAGACGACCGCGGCCACGAAGTTCGCCGTGGACGCCAGCACGTTCTTCCAGCCGTTGAGTTCCTGCAGGGTCCCGTGCGCGAGCGTGGAGAGCAGCCCCATGAGGATGACACCCTGCGCCGCCCCGAAGTAGCCCCCATACATTGCGGCGAGGATGAGTCCGACGACCAAAGCGGGCGCCTGCCAACGCGGCATCGCACCCGTCTCCTGATGGTGCGCTGCGCTCCACCGCTGCAACCGCGGCCCGAAGATCACCATCAACAGGCCGAACCCGATCAGGATCGGCACGATCTTGCGGAAGGCCTCGGCCGGCAGCACGAGCAGCAGCGCCGCACCCACCGCCGCACCGACCACCGACCACGGCAGCAGCTTCAGCAGCGGACCCCAGCGGCCGCGCAGTTCCCGCCGGTATCCGTAGGCGCCGGCGATCCCGCCGGGCAGCATGCCGAGGTTGTTCGAGACGTTCGCCGAGACGGGGGGCACCCCGAGCAGCAGCAGGATCGGGAACGTGATGAGGGAACCCGAGCCGACGATGGTGTTGATGGTGCCGGCCCCCACGCCCGCGAGCACCACGAGCACCGACTCCCAGAACGACACCCGCACACCCTAATCAAGGGTGTGCGGGTGGCGAAGGTCGCGTCCGCGGGTATGCGGTGCGGTCCGGTGCGCTTCAGCCCTTCGGTGGCGCGGTGGGCGGCTGCGGCGCCACGCTCTGCCCGGGCTCGCCCACCTGCGGTTCCGCGACCTGCGGGAGCTGCGGCTCGCCATACGGGAATTGCATCGGCTGGGTCGCCGGGGGCGGCAGCTGCGGCTGCGTGTCCGGGGCGGGCTGCACGCGCGGGGCGGGCGCGGCGTGCTCGTTGGCCTCGTTCTCGACCTGCCCGGCCTGGCCCCGCGCCTCGGCCAGCGCCTTTGTGGAGTCCTCGAGCTCGGTGCCCGCGAAGGGGTTGCTCAGCTCCTCGCCCGGGTCGACCCACTCCTCGTCCTCCTCCGGCCCCGGGGCGGTGTTGACTCCGCCGAGGGTGTTGCCGATGCCGCGCAGGGCGTCAGTCAGCTCCGAGGGGATGATCCACATCTTGTTCGCGTCGCCGCGGGCCAGCTGCGGGAGGGTCTGAAGGTACTGGTAGGCGAGCAGCTTCTGGGTCGGCTTGCCACGGTGGATCGCGTCGAAGACCTGCTGGATGGCACGCGCCTGGCCCTGCGCTTCGAGGATGCGGGCTTGAGCCGAGCCCTCCGCCCGCAGGATCGAGGACTGCTTCTCGCCTTCCGCAGTGAGGATCTGGCTGGCCTTGACACCCTCGGCGTTGAGGATGGCGGCGCGCCGGTCCCGCTCCGCCTTCATCTGCTTCTCCATCGACTCCTGCACCGACATCGGCGGGTCGATGGCCTTCAGCTCGACGCGGTTGACGCGGATGCCCCACTTGCCGGTCGCCTCGTCGAGAACGCCCCGCGGCTGCCCGTTGATCTGGTCGCGGGAGGTCAACGTCTGCTCAAGGTCGAGCGATCCGATGACGTTGCGGAGCGTGGTGACGGTCAACTGCTCGATGCCCTGGATGAAGTTGGCGATCTCGTAAACGGCCGACTTCGCGTCGATCACCGAGTAGTAGATGACGGTGTCGATGTTCACGACCAGGTTGTCGGAGGTGATCACCGGCTGCGGCGGGAACGAGACGACTTGCTCGCGCAGGTCGATATTGGCGCGCACCTTGTCCACGAAGGGCACCAGGAAGTGGATGCCGCCTTCGAGGGTGCGTGAATAGCGACCCAGCCGCTCGATGATCAGCGACGTCTGCTGCGGCACGATCCGCACCGTGCGCACGACGACGATGACGACGAGGAGGAGGAACAGGATGAGGACGATGATGCCCGGTTCCATGGTGACTACTTTCTGTTCTGCTGATGTGAACGGCCCGGTGGCCGCCCCCTTCACACGATTTGAGTGGTATGCCGCCGCTCCGGTTCCCTCGGGGTGTCACCGGAGTCGCGCGGACGCCTAGCGATCGGTGATCGCCTTCTCGGCACTGACGATCGCGGTGGCGCCGTGGATCGCCACCACGCGCACCTCCTCGCCGGCCTCGCACACTCGCGCGCCGTCGGCGAGACGCGCCGACCAGAGTTCACCGCCGAGCTTGACCCGGCCGTCATACTCCGTGACCGCCTGGACCACCTGGGCACTGCGACCCACGAGCGAGGACGCCCCGATCCCGTGATCGCTGACGCCCTCGAGGAACCGGGAGCGCACCAGCGGACGGACGAGGAAGACCAGGAGGGCACCCACGACCGCGGCGACGATGACCTGAGCACCGAACGGTGCACCGAGGGCGGCAGCCAGCGAACCGGCGAGGGCGCCGCCGGCGAGCATGACGAAGACGAAATCGACCGTCGCGACTTCCACCGCGGCGAGCGCGATCGCCAGACCCAGCCACCCCAACCAGGCGTTGTCCTGCAACCAGTTCACGCCGTCACCTCTTTCCTGCGCGAGCGGTGTAGCGGTTGCCGAACTGATCGAGGATCAACGGCATACCGAAGGTCTTGCTGAGATTGTCCTCCGTGAGCGTGATCTCGAGGGGACCCTGCGCGACGATTTCTCCGTCCTTGAGCAGCAGCACGTCCGTGAAGTTCGGCGGGATCTCCTCGACGTGGTGGGTGATGAGGATCAGGGCGGGGGCCTCGACATCGCCGGCGATCTCGCCGAGGCGGGCCACGAGATCCTCGCGCCCACCGAGGTCGAGCCCGGCGCCGGGCTCGTCGAGGAGCAGCAGTTCGGGGTCGGTCATCAGGGCGCGCGCGATCTGGACGCGCTTGCGCTCGCCTTCGGACAGGGTGCCGTATGTCCGCTCGGCCAGGTGGTCGGCGCCGAGCGCGGCGAGCAACTCGAGGGCACGCCCCTCGTCCATCCGTTCGTAGGTTTCGTGCCAGCGGCCGACGACGCCGTAGGACGCGGTCACCACCACATCCAGGACGCGCTCGCGGCCGGGGATGCGTTCGGCGAGAGCGGCCGAGGCGAGGCCGATGCGGGGACGCAACTCGAAGACGTCGACGGCGCCCAGTACCTCACCGAGGATGCCCGCGACGCCGCCGCTGGGGTGCATGCGCCCGGAGGCGAGCTGGATCAGCGTCGTCTTGCCGGCACCGTTGGGGCCCAAGACCACCCAGCGTTGCCCCTCCTCGACCTCCCAGTCGATGTCCTTGACCAGGGCTTTGCCCCCGCGCACGACCGACACGCCGGCGAAGGCGAGGACGTCACTCATGCTCTCGACCCTACCTGCCGCCCGGCGTCCTCCCGAACGCGTGCGAGTGCGGCGTGGCTACGCTTCGGGCTGTGACCGATCACCCCGTCCCGCTGCGCGCGGTCGCTCCGCAGGACGCCGCGTCCTTGGACGCTGAGACGTTTGTCGCGGCCTTGCGTGGCGCCGCGCCCTATGTGCACGCCCACCATGGGCGCACCGTGGTCATCGTCATCCCCGGCGAGGTGTGTGCCCGCGACGACATCGACCGGCTCCTCGGTGATATCGCCCTGCTGCACTCCCTCGGCGTGCGTCTGGTTCTCGTTCACGGCGCCCGGCCCCAGATCGACCGGGAGTTGGCGATCCGGGGGCAGGCGCCGGCATACAGCGGGGACCTGCGGATCACCGACGAGGCCGCGATGGAGGCTGTCAAGGCCGCGGTTGGGGTGCTGCGGATGGATCTGGAGGCGCGGCTCTCGGCGAGCCGGAGCGTCACGGTCAAGGAAGAGTCACAACCACGGGTCGTCGGCGGGTCGTGGGTGACGGCCAAGCCTGTCGGTGTGCGCGGCGGCGTCGATCTTCAGCTCACCGGCGAGGTGCGGCGCGTCGACATCACCCAGATCCGGCGTGCCGTCGAGCAGGACCAGATCGTGCTGCTCTCCCCGATCGGCTACTCCCCCACGGGCGAGACGTTCAACCTGCGCAATGCCGACATCGCCGAGTCGGTCGCCATCGGGCTCGGCGCCGACAAACTCATCTTCGTCATGGAGTCCGAACCCGGGCGCTGGCGCGCCGCCCTCGGCAGCGGCGACGCGGGGCAGCTGTCCCTGGCGTCGGCCGAACCCCTGGTGAGCCAGAGCGATCGCGAGCTGAGCGCGGAGGACCGCAACTGCATACGGGCGGGCATCGCCGCAGTGACCGGCGGCGTCGGGCGCGTCCACCTGATCGGGACACAAGGTCATTCGCCGCTGTTGCGTGAGCTCTATACGCGGGACGGGTCGGGGCTGATGATCTCCGACGACGACGACTACGAGTCGATCCGGCCGGCGCGGGTCGACGACGCCCGCGCCATCGCGGAACTCATCGCACCGCTGGAGGCGGCGGGGATCCTGCGCCCACGCAGCCGCGAGCAACTCGAGCTGGACATCGACACCTTCTCGGTCATCACCCGGGACGGGATGGTCATCGCCTGCAACGCCTTCATCGACTACCCCGACGACCACGCAGCCGAGTTCGCGTGCGTGGTGGTGCACCCGGCATACCGTCGGCGCGACCTCGCCGCGCACCTGCTGCGCCGAGCGCGCACGACGGCCCGGGCGCGGGGGTACCGGCGCCTGTTCGCCTTGACCACTGCCACGCCGCACTGGTTCCTCGAGCACGGTTTCCGCCCCGGCACCCCCGCCGACCTGCCCGCCGAGAAGCGCCGCACCTACGACCCGACCCGGGCCTCCCTCGTCCTCCTCCTCGACCGCCCCTGACCCGGCCCCCAAGGAACTTCTGCTAGCAGAGGTTAGTGAAATCAGCAGACCTCCCTAGGTGTGCTGATTTGACTTTCCTCTGCTAGCAGAGGTTCCTCGGGTCCGGGGTCAGCCGAGGACGGAGCGGTAGACCTCGAGGGTGCGGTCGCCGATGGAGGCCCAGGAGAACGACTCGACGGCGCGGGCGCGGCCGGCGAGGCCGAACTGGCGGGCGCGGTCGGGGTCGGAGACGGCCTCGTTGAGGGCGGCGGAGAGGTCGGCGACGAACTTGTCCGGGTCGGTCGGGGTGCCGGTGCCGTCCTGGACCTGCTCGATCGGGACGAGCCAGCCGGTCTCGCCGTCGACCACGACCTCGGGGATGCCGCCGGTCGCCGTAGCCACGACCGGCTGTTCGCACGCCATCGCCTCGAGGTTGACGATGCCGAGCGGCTCATAGACAGACGGGCACGCGAAAACCGTTGCGGCAGAGAGCATCGCCGTCACCTGAGCGCGCGGCAACATCTCCGGGACCCAGATCACGCCGTCCCCCCGCTGCTCCCGCAGGTCCGCCATCAGCCCCTCGACCTCCGCCATGATCTCGGGCGTGTCGGGGGCCCCGGCCAGCAGCACGAGTTGGACGTCCGGCGGCAGGTTCGCCGCCGCCCGCAGCAGATAGGGCAGCCCCTTCTGGCGGGTGATACGACCGACGAAGATGACCGACTTCTTGTCGGGGTCGACGCCGTGACGCCGGACGGTGTCGAGATCCGGATTGGGTTGCCACAGTTGCGAATCGATGCCGTTGTGGACGACCTTGACCTTCTCCGGGTCGATCGACGGGTAGCTGCGCAGGATGTCCTCGCGCATCCCCGCGCTCACCGCGATGACCGCAGCCGCCGCCTCATACGCCGTCTTCTCCACCCACGACGACACGCGGTAGCCGCCCCCCAGCTGCTCGGCCTTCCACGGGCGCAGCGGCTCGAGCGAGTGGGCGGTGATGACATGCGGCATACCGCCGAGCAATGACGCGACGTGCCCGCCGAAGTTGGCGTACCACGTGTGCGAGTGCACCAGGTCGGCGCCTTCGGTGCCGGCGACCATCGACAGGTCCACCCCCATCGTCTGGATGGCGGCGTTGGCGGAGGCGAGTTCGGCCAGGTCCGGGTATGCCGTGGTGTCGGCCTCGTCCCGCGGCTCGCCGAAGCAGCGGACCTGGACCGTCATGTCGCCCCGGGCTCGCAGGGCCCGGACCAGTTCGGCGACGTGCACCCCCGCTCCCCCGTAGATGGCCGGCGGGTACTCCTTGCTCAGAATGTCGACGCGCACATCTGCAACGTAGTCCCGTCGGCGACGTTCCGGCTACCGAAGGGCGAACACTCTCGGGCAATGTGAGCGGTTCCCCTCGCCGCAACGGTCGCCGAACCACTAGGTTCGGATACATGGCACCGCGTAAGGAAGCGAAGGTTCTCGTCATCGTCCTCGCCGGAGGCGAAGGAAAGCGCTTGATGCCGCTGACCGCGGACCGTGCCAAACCCGCGGTGCCGTTCGGCGGGATCTACCGGCTCATCGACTTCGCCTTGTCCAATGTCGTCAATTCCGGCTACCGGCAGGTCGTGGTGCTGACGCAGTACAAGTCGCACAGCCTCGACCGGCACATCACCAAGACGTGGCGGATGTCGACGATGCTCGGCGGTTATGTCGCCGCGATCCCGGCGCAGCAGCGGCTGGGCAAGAGTTGGTATGTCGGCAGCGCCGACGCCATCTATCAGTCCCTCAACACGATTCGCGACGAGAAGCCCGACATTGTCGCCGTCCTCGGTGCCGACCACGTCTATCGGATGGACTTCTCGCAGATGGTCGACCAACACCGCGAGACCGGTGCCGGCATCACCGTCAGCGCGATCCGCCAGCCCATCGAGCTGGCCGACCAGTTCGGCGTCATCGAGGTCGACGCCGAGGACACGACCAAGATCGTTCGCTTCCGCGAGAAGCCCACCGACGCCGTGGGCCTGCCGGACGCGCCGCACGAGGTGCTCGCCTCGATGGGCAACTACGTCTTCGACGCCGACGTGCTCGTCGACGCCGTCACCCGCGACGCCGAGGACGAGAACAGCACGCACGACATGGGCGGCGACATCGTGCCCTCCTTCGTCGACCAGGACCGCGCCTATGTCTACGACTTCAAGAACAACGCCGTCGACGGCGCCACCGAACGCGACCGCGGCTACTGGCGTGATGTCGGGACGCTCGACTCCTACTTCGACGCGAACATGGACCTGGTCAACATCAACCCGGTCTTCAACCTCTACAACTACGACTGGCCGTTGCTGACCTCCTATGGCGCGCTGCCGCCGGCCAAGTTCGTCCACGGCCACCACAACCGCTTCGGCGAAGCGCTCAACTCCATCGTCTCCCCCGGCTCGATCATCTCCGGCGCCCGCGTCACCGGCTCCGTCGTCGGACCGAAGGTGCGTGTCCACAGCTATTCGGAGGTGGCCGATTCGGTGATCATGGACAATGTGACGATCAACCGCAGTTGCCAGATCCGGCGCACCATCATCGACAAGGACGTCCAGATCCCCGAGGGCACGACGATCGGCTTCGACCTCGAGCACGACAAGGCACGTGGCTTCACCGTGACCGAGAGTGGCTTGGTCGTCATCGGCAAGGGGCAGACTGTCACCCCGTGACGGATCCTTTTGCCGCGCTGGCCGGTTATCCCCGCCTGCTCATCGTCAGTGACGTCGACTCGACCTTCATCGGTCAGGAGGTCATCGAGCTGGTCGCCCGGCGGGCCGGGACCGAGGAGGAAGTGGCCGCCGTGACGGAAGCGGCCATGCGGGGTGAATTGGACTTCGCCGCCTCCTTGCGGGCCCGCGTCGCCACGCTCGCCGGGCTGCCGGCGCGCGTCCTCGACGAGGTGCGGGCCGATGTCACCCTGACCCCGGGGGTGCACGAGTTGCTGGCGTGGGCGGCCGAGGAGGGCCATGCGGTGGCCCTCGTCTCGGGCGGGTTCCACGAGATCGTCGACCCGATCGCGCACAGCCTGGGGATCCGGTATGTCCGCGCCAATCGCCTCGCCGTCGCCGACGGACGGTTCACCGGCGAGGTGAGTGGTCCGATCATCGATGCCGCCGGCAAGGCGGTCGCGCTGCGGCAGTTCGCGGCTCGCGAGGACATCCCGCTCGGGGCGACGATCGCCATCGGCGACGGCGCCAACGACCTGGACATGATGGCGCTCGCGGGTCTCAGCGTCGCGTTCGCCGCGAAGCCCGTCGTCGCGCAGAGCGCGGACATCGCGTTGCCGGGCCCGCGGATCGACGACCTGGTGCCGCTGCTGCGGCTGGCGCGCGGTTAGGCCGCACGCGCCACACCCACGGTCTGGCGGTATGCCGCGAGCCGGCCTGGATGTCGAGCCCTCACCATCGCCTGCGCCGACTAGGGTGGGCCAATGCCCGATCGTGCCGCTCCCGCGACCAAGCTGCTGATCATCGGTGGCGCCGAGGATCGAGTGGGCAAGGCCAAGATCCTCAAGCGTTTCGTCAAGCTCGCCGGCGGCAAGTCCGCGCGGATCGTCATCATCCCGACGGCGTCGTCCTTCCAGGACGAGGTGGTCACGGCATACACCGAGGTCTTCACCCGGCACGGCGCCGAGTCCTGCGCCGTGGTCAATCCGCGCACCCGCATCGAGGCGGACGACGCGGCCCTCGCTCGGGTGATCGCCGAGGCGACGGGTGTCTTCATGAGTGGCGGCAACCAGCTCAAGCTCGCCCAGGTCTTCGCCGGCACGGCGGCCGGCGACGCCATCCTGCGCGCGCATCAGCGCGGCGCCGTCGTGGGCGGCACGTCAGCCGGCGCGTCGATCCAGAGCGAGTTCATGATCTCCCTCGGCGACGAGGGCATCACGCCACGGCAACGCTCAACCCAACTCACCCATGGCCTCGGCCTGCTGTCCGGGGTGATTATCGACCAGCATTTCGCGCAACGGCAGCGGTATGGCCGGTTGATGTCGATCGTGGCCAGCTCACCTGACCTGATCGGGATCGGGATCGACGAGGACACCGCGATCGAGGTGACCGATTCGCGCGAGTTCACCGTGCTGGGCCGTGGCGGCGCCTACGTCCTGGATTGCCGCCGGGCCCTGACCGACGCACCCGAGGCCCGCACCGGGGCACCGCTGCTGGTTTCCGGCGCGGTCGTGCATGCCCTCCCCGCAGGCTCGACCTTCGACATCGTCAAGCTGATGCTGGTCGACTTCGTCGAACAACACCCCGACCTCGGCGTCAGCGTGACCACTGCCGCCTCGTCCCGCCCCTGACCCCCCACCCCCCAAGGAGTCTGCCGTGAGCATCGATCGTCCCGCCCCCGCCGGACCCCTGGCCCCCGACCTGCGGATCATCGAAGAGCGGGTCTACCGCGGCGGCAATATCTGGTCCTATCGCCCCGCGGTCCATCTGGTCGTGGATCTCGGTGTCCTGGAGGGCTACCCGACCAACACCATTCCCGGATTCACCGACGGACTGCTCGAGCTGCTGCCCCGCGTCGGCGGCCACACCTGCTCTCGCGGGCACGAGGGCGGCTTCGGTGAGCGGCTGCGCGAGGGCACCTGGGTGGGGCACGTCGCCGAGCACGTCGCTCTCCAGTTACAACAGGAGGCCGGCCACGACGAGCGCCGCGGCAAAACCCGGATGGTCAAGGACCGTCCGGGGGTCTACAACGTGGTCTACGGCTACACCGACGAGGGCGTGGGCCTCTCGGCCGGCCGGCTGGCGGTGCGCCTGATCAATCACCTGATCGAGCCTGAGGACGAGTTCGACTTCGCCGAGGAACTCGAACTCTTCCTGCGCCGCGCCGAACGCACCGCCTTCGGACCCTCGACGGCAGCGATCCTCGAGGAGGCGGCGAGCCGGGACATCCCCTTCATCCGGCTCAACTCCGCGTCCCTGGTGCAACTCGGTCAGGGCAAGTACGCCCAGCGCATCCGGGCGACGATGACCTCGCACACCGGTGCCTTGGCGGTCGACATCGCCTCCGACAAGGACATGACGATCAAGCTCCTCGGATCCGCAGGCCTCCCCGTGCCGAAGCAGGAGACCTGTCGCACCGAGGACGGAGCGGTCGAGGCCGCCCGCCGCGTCGGCTATCCGGTGGTCGTCAAGCCCTTGGACGGCAACCACGGGCGAGGGGTCGGGCTGAACCTGGACAACCCCGACGACGTCCGCGCCGCCTTCGCCGTCGCCAAGGAGCAGTCCCGCAACGGCTGGGTCATCGTCGAGTCGTTCATCACCGGCAAGGACTACCGGTGCCTGATCGTCGGCGGCCGGATGCGGGCCATCGCCGAACGCGTGCCCGCCCATGTCATCGGCGACGGCACCAACACCATCGAGCAACTGGTCGCCATCACCAACGCCGACCCGCGCCGCGGCGTCGGCCACGAAAAGGTGTTGACCCGCATCGCCGTTGACGACGCAGCGATCGAGCGGGTCAAGGATCAGGGCTACGCGATGGACGACGTGCCACCCGAGGGCACGATGGTCAAACTGGCCCTCACGGGCAATATGTCGACCGGCGGGATCTCCATCGACCGCACCTTCGACGCCCACCCCGACAACGTCGAGATCGCCGAGGAAGCAGCCCGGGTGATCGGCCTGGACGTCGCCGGCATCGACTTCATCTGCCCCGACATCACCGCTCCGGTGCGCGAGACCGGGGGCGCGATCTGCGAGGTCAATGCCGCGCCCGGCTTCCGGATGCACACCCACCCCACGGTGGGCGAACCGCAGTTCATCGCCAAGCCCGTCGTCGACCTGCTCTTCCCGCCGGGGGCGCCGTCACGCGTGCCGATCGTCGCCGTCACCGGCACCAACGGCAAGACGACGACCTCGCGGATGATCGCCCACATCTTCAAGGAAACGGGCAAGAAGGTCGGCATGACCTCCACCGACGGCATCGTCATCGACGAGCGCCTCGTCATCAAGTCGGACGCCTCCGGGCCCCGCTCGGCCCGCATGGTCCTCCAGAACCCGCGTGTCGAGGTCGCCGTGATGGAGGTCGCCCGCGGCGGCATCCTGCGCGAGGGGCTCGGCTACGATCGAAACGACATCGCGGTCGTCACCAATATCGCTCCCGATCATCTCGGGATGAAGGGCATCGACACACTCGAACAACTCGCGGACGTCAAGGCCGTGATCGTCGAGGCGGTCCCCCGCGACGGCTTCGCCATCCTCAACGCCGACGACCCGCACGTGCGCCGGATGCGCAACCGCTGCTCGGGAAACATCGTCTGGTACTCCCTCAAGCCCGAGGACTCCAAAGAGCGGGCGTTCATCAATGCCCGGCTGCGCCGCGGTGGCCGGGCCGTCGTCCTCGATCGCACCGAACGCGGCGACATGATCGTCATCAAACATGGTTCTCGCTCAATGCAATTGGCGTGGACCCACCTGCTGCCGGCAACCTTCGGGGGCACGGCGATGTTCAATGTCGCCAACGCGATGGCCGCTGCCGGGGCGGCCTTCGCCGCGGGCATCGGACTGCACGAGATCCGGCAGGGGCTGCGCACCTTCACCACGAGCTACTACCTCTCGCCGGGCCGGATGAACCTCATCAACGTGCGCGGCATGGAGGTCATCGTCGACTACTGCCACAACGCTCCGGGCATGGAGGTGCTGGGCCAGTTCGTCGATCGTTATGCCGACCGCAAGGCCGCGACCTCCGAGTGGGGCAAGATCAGCCGGATCGGCATGATCGCCACCGCGGGCGACCGCCGCGACGAGGACCTGCGCGAGCTCGGCAGGGTCGCGGCAAGGTACTTCGACGTGCTCGTCGTCCGTGAGGACCAGCGGCTTCGTGGCCGTCAGCCGGGTGAGGCCGCCGAACTCATCCGCGAGGGCATCCGCGAAGCCGACGCTGCCGGCGGCGTGCGCGTCCGCGCGGCCGAGACCGTGCTCGACGAGGTCGACGCAGTGCGGCATTGCGTCGCCCGTGCCAACCCGGGCGACATCGTCGTGTTGTGCGTCGACAACCACGCCAAGGTGGTCGCGGAGCTGGAGACGATCACCCATTCCGCCCAGGCCGGTTCGAGCGGAGACGAGCCGGGCGACCCGGACTTCGACGCGCGCACCCACCCGGCGGGCTAGCCCTCCGCGCGTGCGCGCACCTCGTCCGCGTATGCCGTCAGTGCGCGTCGGTAGGCGAAGCTGTCGTCGTCGGTGGCCCGGGCAAGCAGTGCGTCGATCAGGTCGGCGACGCCCGTCTCCGCCTGCCCGGCGTCGAGGCAGGCCAGCGCCCGGAATGCGATGGCTGCCGCACTCTCGGGTCGTTCCGCGACGAGGGCGTCCAACAGGGTGACGGCTTCACCCGGCCGGCCGAGATTGCGCAGACTCGACGCGAGCTGGATGCGGGCCCGGTGCCGATGTGGCTCCGGAAGGCCGCTATCGAGCGCCTCCTCATAGAGGGGCACCGCGTCGGCTTCCCGCCCTGCGGCATCCAGCGTGCCGGCGTATTCGTAGGCGGCTCGGGCGTCGCCAGGCAATGCGCGATGCAGTGCCGCTGCTGCAGCGATCCGTGCCGACGCGTCGGTCATGTCCCAGAGATTCTCGAAGTCCTCCTCGCGCCGGTGCTTGCCCTGGGCGAGCTTGACCTTGCGGCGGATGTCCTCGGGCGCGTCGGCCCGTGCACCCCGCTCGGCCAGCCAGGCGACCATCTCGGCACGCTGCTCGTGAGTCATGACGGCGATCACGTCGCCGGCCCGCGCGTGCTCACAAAGCGCTTGCAGGGCAACGAGTTCACTTGGGTATGCCGCGACGTCGCCCACTCCCGAGCGCGCCAGTCCGGCGCCGAAGAGCACCTCGAAGTCGTGGGTGCTGCGACCGCGCAGATAGTGGTCCTTGTGGGCGATGACGACCTGATCGGCTCGCTGGCCGGCGATCTGCCCGAGCGCCTCCATGATCTCGTCGGTGCGGTCCCCCGCCGTCCCCAGGGCGAGCAAGACGCGACCTCCCGGGGCGGCCAGCCCTCGGGCGACGTCGAGCAGCGCCACCAGGCCCGCCTCGTTGTGGGCCAGGTCGAGGATGACCGACGCCTCGCCGTCGGATGCCGGGAGCGAGTAGATATTCATTCGCCCGGGATTGAGCCGGTCGTCCGGGTTGAAGCTGCGCAATCCCTCGACAACCGCCTCCATGGGTAGCCCGAGGCCCAGGCCGGCAGCCGTCGCCGCCAGCACATTGGCGGTGTTGTGCTGCGAGAGGCCGGCAAGTGTCGCCGGAATCTCGTTGAGTGGCAACACTTTCTGAGTCACAGCACCGGGCAGGAGGATGGTGATGTCGCCGTCGATGACCGTCAGCCCGCGCCCCTTGCGGTCGATGGCTTCGCGCAGCGCCGGCGTGGTCGGATCGAGCGCAAACGCCCACGGACGACCCGGAGAGTGCGCGTGCATGGCCCACACCCGGGGGTCCTCGCCGTTGAGCACGGTCCAGCCGCCAGGGCGGGTGACCGTGGTGACGATGGCCTTGACCTCCGCGAGCTGGTCAAGGGTGTCGACGCCCTGCATGCCCAGGTGGTCGGCGGACACATTCGTGACGACACTGACGTCGTTGTGGGTGACGCCCATCCCCTTGAGCAGCAGGCCCCCACGCGCGGTCTCCAAGACACCGATCTCCAGACCCGGAGTCTCGAGAACCCCCCGCGCCCCGGCCGGACCCGAATAGTCCCCCGGCTCGACGACCTCGCCCATGACGACGACGCCGTCTGTCGAACTCCATGCCGTCTTCTTGCCCGCGGTCATGGCCATGTGCGCCAGCATTCGCGTCGTCGTCGTCTTGCCGTTGGTGCCGGTGATCGACGCGACGGGCACCTTCGGACTCAATGCGGTCGCGGCGCTGCCGGGCGCGGTCTCGCGCATCCGCGCCCCGATTCCCGCGATGAGTGGCTCCGCATCGGCCCCCGAAAGCAGTTGGGAGAGAAGGGGCGCCAACGACTCGCCGAGGATGCGTGCGCGGGCGCGGCGGCGCCATACGGCTGCCACGACGACATCAGCGGG
>NZ_HG764815.1:1499305-1519510 GCF_001050535.1 Nostocoides australiense Ben110
CCGCCGAGTACGAGCAGTGGGCTGCCCGCCGCCTGGAGGGGGTGAGCGTGGATTACCTGTTCCTGGACGCCTCGTTCTTCCGGATGCACCCCGGCAGCCCGGCCGAGCCGGTGCTGGCCGCCTGGGGGATCAGCACCGACGGCAAACCCATCTTCATCGGCCTCGCGCCCGGGGCCGGGGAATCCACCGACGCGTGGGTCGACTTCCTGGCCGACCTGCGCCATCGGGGCCTGGGCAGTCCGCTGCTGGTCATCTCCGACGGCGCTCAAGGATTGATCGCCGCGATCGAGCAGATCTACCCGAAAGCGTTGCGGCAGAGGTGCCTCATCCACCGGCTGCGGAACGTTCTGGCGAAGACCCCGACCGGGATGCAGGACGAGATCCGCGACGGCTACTGGGCCATCTTCGACACCACCGACCTCGATATCGAACCCGGCCCCGCGCTGGTCGACCTGATCGACACCCGCGTCCGCGCGTTCGCCGAGAAGTACGCCGCCATCTACCCGGCAGCGATGAAGATCCTGCTCACCGACGCCGCCGGACTGAGCGCCTACCTGCGCTTCCCGGCCGAGCACCACCAACGGATCCGGCACTCCAACTTCATCGAACGCACCTTCGGCGAAACCCGCCGCCGCGCCAAAGTCATCGGCCGCTTCCCCGGCGAGACCTCCTGCATCAGCCTGGTCTGGGCCGTCCTGGACCGCGCCTCCGCCGGCTGGCGCGGCCTGGCCATGACCCCCGCCGGCTCACGCCTGCTACACGACCTCCGCCGATCCCTACTCGACCCACCCCGCGAACTACGACCCCGACACGCCCACCAAACCGACGCTGTCACCGCCACCGCGTAACATCAACCCCACGAAACCTGAACCAAGGCCCGCGCGTTTACACCGGAATCTGGACGCCACCTGCTGATCGGGGAGCTCGCCAACGCCGTAGGACTACCGAGCCAGACCATCAGGTTCTACGAACGCAGGGGCCTGCTGCCCGCACCCGAAAGAGGTGCCAACGGCTACCGAACCTACGACGAGTCCTCCCTCGCCCGGTTGCGCTTCGTTCAGACCGCCCAGGCAGCAGGCCTCACGCTCGCCGAGATAGGCACCATCATCGATCTCCGCGACGACGGCAACGTCCCCTGCACGCATGTGGCGATACTGATCCACAGCAAGCTCGCCGACGTGCGTGCACGCATCAGGGACCTCGCCCTGCTCGAGACAGAACTCGACGGTCTCATCGAACGCAGCCACCGCCTCGATCCCGACGACTGCACCGACACCGATATCTGCCACATTCTCACCGCATCGCAGTAGCAAGCCACAAAACGTCAGCCCATCTAGCTGCTCGGGCACCGGGACAAGGGAGTACATCTCTTGAGGATGCGGCGGACCATTGTCATTGCGGCCATGCTTTACCTCAGTGCGGCCTTGGGGACTCGCGCCGCGGAAGCGGCGGGCGCGCAGCGTTGCGGCTGTTCATCCTCGTGCTGGTGTCGCAAACCGATCCTCAGCGCCTTCCGCTGGGTGGCACCGGTGGGCCACCGATAACCGGATCGCGGAGGCGCGCAGATGCACGCGCTGGACGTTTGCTAGTCGTAAACCGCGTCCAGATGCGCCAAAGATAGGCTGCGCCGAGCAAGGCCACGCAAGGTCGCCGGGTGACGTTTTGGCAGGTCAGGACCCGTTTCCGCAAGCAAAGGCAAGACACGACCGAGTGCCTGCTCAACGTCAAGGGGTCGCGGAGTCGAATCTGCTCCAGCGTCATTCGGAGTCGGGCGCGCGGGCGACAGAACAGAGCGGAGCACCACAAACTCACCACAAACGTGGTCCGAGACGGCCCTAGGTGTTCCGAGCCCGGCCGGTAGTGTTGCGGGCAAGAAGCAGCTCGATCCGTTGCAGGGCTTCAGATTGAGCGAGTTTGGCATCGAGCAGGCCGAGAAACTCCGAGGCGTCCAGGGACGCCGACCATCAGAGAAGGCCAGGGGTTCGAATCCCCTCAGCTCCACCCCACGCACAAGGCTCGAACCCTTGCCAACGGAAACGTTGGTCGAGGTTCGGGCCTTGTTCATGTCTGCGGCCCAGGTCAGGGCGTTGGCGTTGACCTGCGGATCGAGGAGCACGCGGACACGATCAGCGCGAGGACGCTGAGGATCAGGCCGATGGTCATCACCGCGCGGACGATGGTACGCAGTTGGTTGATCCCCGGCAGGCCGTTGGTGTTGGGGTCGATGTTGATGTCCATCGGCACCAGCAGCGGCGCGGACATGACGTTGGCGAGCAGATCGAACACGGTAGGTCTCCTTGGCGACGGGCGGCCCGCTCACGAATTCGCAGACGGGGTACACGCCACAGGTGCACCCGCCAAACCTCGTTCCGCAGGCCAGCGGAGACCACAGCCAGCGATGCTGTCCTACGGGTTGCTGATAACTCCCGCCGGTAGCACGCTTTACGGGGCTACCAAGTCGGCGCTTTGTCGGCTGCTTTTAGTCACGGGGCACGGGTGGCCCCAGCCAGAGCAGGGTGATGAAGAGCGTCGTCACGAGCAGGATCAGCAGGATGATCGACAGAAGTACGTGTCGTAGTACCCAGGCCTGGACATGCTCGATGAAGCCGTGCGGTGCCTCACCGCCGGGCGCGAGCCGCCAATCGCCGGTCAGCAGTCCTTTGCGATCGGCGACGATCTCGAACGGCACCGTGGCGAACGGGATGATCGCGAGCAGCAGCCCGGTGAGGCCGAGTCGGAGAGGCCATTTCTGGTTCACGCATACGAAGATCGTGGTCGCGGAGTAGCACAGGAAGACGAATCCGTGGATGCCTCCGGCGATCGGGACGAGGTTGGCGACATCGAACGCGCGGAGAATGAGCGTGGTGATGAGACCGGCCCAGGTGAACATCTCGGCGATGGCGAAGCTCCGGAAGAGCATGCGCGGGCTGATGGTCTGGGGTTTGTTTGTCGTGGTCATGAAGGATGAGCCTCTTGCTGTGCTTGACGTGTGTCTGAGTCTTTGAGACATTCCGCGGGATTAATTCCCAACCAAGGTGCGGTGGTGGTCATGACTGTTTTCCTTGGTGTGATCGACGGTAGTCGATCCGGTTCTGGCGTGCAGCGGCCATGCCCTCGCGTCGTGCCTGACGGATCTGCTCGCCTCGGCCGAGGTGTTCGTCCTCGGGGGTGACGTAGCCGATCCCGGCGTGCAGGCGCAGGGTGTTGTAGCGGTCCTTGACGAGGGTGAGCTCGGCCTCGAGTATGCCGGGGTCGGTGATCTTCTCCAGGTGCGGGTGCTCGGTCTTGGCGTGGCCGAAGAGGGACTCGATCCAGGGCTGGTCGGTCGGGGTGCCGGGACGGCCGAAGCGTTGAGCGATGTACACCCCGGCGAGGAACTCGCGGGTGGAGTGCGACCTCATCTGGGGTCCGTTGTCCGAGACGGTCAACAGCAGTGGTATCTGCTCGGTCTCGGCGATGGCCTTCTCGAGCGCGTCGGCCTGGCCGCTGCGCAGCGCAGCGACCAGGACCTTGCTGGCCTCGGCGTCACGGGCCTGGACCGTGGCCATCAGGCCCTGCTCATAGAGTGCCTCGAGGAAGCACACCTCGACCTGGGTGGAGGACTCCTCGGCCGAGACCACGGTGGCCAGCCAGTACTTCGAGACCACGTCGATGACCGCGACCGCGCACCGCTTGGCCCGGGTGAAGTGCGTGAAGTCGTAGCACCAGATCCGGTTCGGAGCCCACTCCAACCAGGGCGGCCAGGTCGGCTTCGGCGCCGGATCCCGTGGCGGATTCCCAGGAAGCACAAGCCCTTCCGCAGTCAGGACCCGCCGCACCGTCGCCGGTGAGACATGCACCAGCTGCTCCCGTGAGCCGCGGTGAGCGAGCTTGCGGTGCGAACGGTCGACCTCGCCCCACTGAGCGTGCAGCTCGATGATCGCGGCCCGCTCGTCCTCCAGGATCCCATGCACCGCCCCACCACCAGGGACCGCGTCGGCCAGCCCGTCACGACCGTGTGCGACGTAGCGGGCCCGCCACCGCGCGACCCGGTCCTGATCCACCTCGAGCAGCGCGCACGCCGTGCGGGTGGACCAGCCCGCCCGCTCGGCGTGAGCGACCAGGTCGAGCAGGCCGGCCTTGACGGTAGCGTCCACCCGGGACGGGACTGGGCCGGCGCTCAGTCCCAACGCGCTTTTCCCTCGTGCAGGTACAACGCCACCGCCTGCTCGGTCACCGTCGCCTTGAGCCGCTCGACCTCGGCGCGCAGCTCGACGATCTCGGCCTGCTCCGGGGAGAGCCCCGGACGGCCGGGCTTGGCCGACAACGCCGTCAACGCCCCGGCCTTGGCGGCCTTGGCCACCGAGACCACCACCGAGCGGTCCACCCCGTACTTGGTCGCGATCTCGCGCTGGGTGCCCTGCCCGGTGAGCATCGCCACCCACATCTCGTACTTCTGAGACGGCGCCAACACGCGTCTCTTCTTCCGCGGCGTCGTCTTCTTCGACATGTTCTGATCCGACATGGTCATCGACCTCCTGATCGACTCGCCACGCCGCACCCTGGTTGGTATTTAATCCCCCCAGATGTCTCACGAACTCAGACGCAGAACAGTGCTGACGGGTTGATGGGAGTGGCAACCGATGCACGGCGCAGGCGCAGGGCACCGATGAATCCGAGCGCGAGGAACACGGTCGCGATCAGGAGCGCCCAGCGGGTCGCATCGGCGAATCCGCTCGTGAGCGCGTCGACAGCCGTCGCGGTCGATCGCCGAGACTGCTCCTGCTTCCCTGTTCTCGGAGCTGCATGATCGTGGTGCCCGCGGACTGGCGGGTGGCGTCGGCAAGCGAGTCCGCCTCCGCGCCGGTGAGTCCCGCGTCGCCGAGGGCGGTGGGGAGAGTGAGCGCGAGGGAGATCGAGAGCGTCGCTCCGGCGAATGCGGTACCGAGGGCGGAGCCGATCTGCCGGACGGTGCTCTGGGTGGCCGATCCCTGGCCGGAGACTTCGACGGGGATGTCCCGAAGGACGGTACTGGTGAGCTGTGCGGAGGCGAGACCGAGGCCGAGACCGTAGACGACCAGAGGAATCGCGATGAGCCAGCCCGGGGTCGCAGGCCCGAGGAGCAGTGCGAGGGCGAGGACGCCTGCGACTTCGAGGCCCAGCCCGATGAGTACGGTTCCGGGCGCGCCGAACCTCGCGGCGAGATGCCGGGCCGCGGCACCGGAGAGGAACGCGCCGACGGCCATCGCGGCGAGCACGAGGCCGGCGCCCATGACGTCGAGACCAAGGGCGTTGATGAGGTAGAGCGGGAGGACGAAGATGATCGCGAACTCACCGACGGCGACCATCGCGGCGGTGAGGTTCCCCCACGAGAACGTGGAGAACGAGAACAGGTCGAGGTCGAGGAGCGCGGCGCGCTGCACCTTCTCGCGGTGTCGTTCCCAGATCACGAACAGGACCAGCGCGATCGCGGCAACGGCGAACGCGACGGGCACGGCGGAGATCGCTGCGTGTTTCGGCCATACCCATCCGAAGACGGTGAGGTCGCTCTTCGGGGTCCACCAGCCAAGGTCGGGGCCTTCGATGACGGCGAACACGAGCGCCCCGAATCCGATGGCGCTGAGCAGCGCGCCGTCGACATCGATACCGGGACGCTTCTTCTCACCGCGCGTCTCGGGCACGGTGAAGAGCGCGGCGATGAACACGAGGACGCCAAGTGGGAGGTTCACCAGGAAGATCCAGTGCCACGAGGCCCACTGGGTGAGCGCACCGCCGGCGAGTGGGCCGACGGCGGCAGCACCGGAGATCACGGCGCCCCATACCCCGAACGCCGCGGCACGGTATTTGCCTCGAAACACGGCGTTCACGGTGGAGAGGGTGGAGGGCATGATGAACGCCGCCCCGACTGCCTGCACCGCACGCGCCCCGATCAGCACCCCCGCGGTGGACGCGGCGGCGGCGAGCAGACTGCCGGCGACGAACACGATGAGGCCGGCGAGGAAGAGCCGCTTGCGCCCCCACCGGTCCGCGAGGTTTCCAGTGGAGAGAAGCAAGGCGGCGAGCAGCACGGCGTAGAGGCTGTTCACCCATTGCGCGTCGGTGAGGTCGAGATGCAGGTCGCCGATGATGGCGGGCAGCGCGACACCGACGACCGTGCCGTCGAGCACGATGAGGCCGAGCCCGATGGAGAGGACGGCAAGGCCGAGCCATTCCCGCCGGGTCGGCGCGCTCTCCTGGGTGGTCGGTGCTGCAGTCATGGTCAGACCGCTGCGGCTTCGGCGGGCACCGGCGTGCGGCCGGTAACGGCGCGGCGGAGCGCGACGAAGAAGACGATCATGCCTGCCGTGATCGCGATGTGCCCCAGTCCTGCGATCCCCGCGATCATCGCGTTCGATTCCTGACCGAGGACGGTGAGGGTGCCGTGCCAGATGAGCATCGCGGAGGTGAGGATCACTCCGGCGTTGTAGAGCCAGAAGAACCAGGCGAACAGCTTCGGGCTGCGGGAGATCGCGAAGACTTTTTCGAGGGCGAGCACGATCAGCAACACGATGAACCCGAGGGTCAGCAGGTGCGTATGGGCGAGGCCGAGCTGGGTGAACTGGCCCTCGGGGAAGTCGTTGAGCTTGGTGAACTCGCGGTAGAACAGGCCGGAGGCGACACCGGCGAGCATGTAGATGAACGAGGCGTTGAGCAGTCTCTTCACGGGTCAGGACTCCTTTCGATGGGCGGATGTCTGGTCGCGGTCAGATCAGGCCGGTCTCCTGCGCGACATGGATCGCGCGGGAGCGGCTGTCCACGCCGAGCTTGGTAAAGATGTGGACGAGGTGGCTCTTGACGGTGGCCTCGGTGACGAAGAGGGCACGGGCGATCTCCTTGTTCGCCGATCCGGTTGCGAGGAGACGGAGCACGTCGATCTCGCGGTCGGTGAGACGTGGGAGTGGGCTGCGCATGCCCTTGAGCACCCGGGAGGCGAGATCGGGGGCGAGTACCGTGTCGCCGGCTGCGGCACGTTGGATGCCGTCGATGATGACGTCGGGGTCGACTTCTTTGAGGAGGTAACCCGCTGCGCCTGCTTCGATTGCCCCGAGGATTTCGGCGTCGCGATCGAAGGTGGTCAGGATGAGCACCGCAGGGGCGGGGTCGAGGGCGCGGAGCGCGGCCGTGGTCTGGATGCCGTCGATGCCGTTGCCGAGGCGCAAGTCGCAGAGCACCACATCGGGGCGCAGATGTGCGGCCAGGGCGAGCGCCTCCTCGCCGGTAGCGGCCTCGCCGACGACCTGCAGAGTCTCCGCCGCATCGAGTACGGCACGGAGCCCGCTGCGCACGACCGGGTGGTCATCGACCAGGAGCACGGTGGTGGTCATGGCATCTCCTCCGTGGTGGGGTCGGCAACGGTGACCGAGACTGGGCCCGGACGGATCGGGAGGTGGATGGAGAGGGCGGTGCCCTCACCAGGCGTGCTCTCGATGTCGAGGCCGCCGCCGAGTTCGCGGAGGCGGGCTCGCATGAAACGCAGGCCGTAGCTCGATCCGGCGTCGGCGTCCTGTTCCCAGGCGGGCTGGTCGAAGCCTGTGCCGTCGTCGATGATGTCGAGCCGCACGGTGTCGTCGGCGTCGACGAGGCTCATGACGACACGGGATGCTCTGGCGTGGAGACGCGCGTTCGCGAGGGCCGACTGTGCGGTGCGCAGGAGTGCGACCTCGACTTCGGTCGGCAGGATCGGCATCGAGTCGTCCACATGCAGCTCGACCGCGAGTCCGGCCTCGTCGTGGGCGCGGTCGAGCATCCGTTGCAGTGCGGAGGCGAGGGCGTCGTCGTCGAGTTCCACAGGGGCGAGCGCGGCGACGATGCGGCGCACGTCGGCGAGGCTGTCGCCTGCGAGGGTCTCGACCTGTTCGAGGGTGCGCGCTGCGTCCGGGTCTTCAGTGCGGCCGGCTCCGGCGTGGGCGAGGAGTCGGATTGAGGAGAGCGCTTGGGCGATGGTGTCGTGAATATCGCGGGAGATGCGCGTGCGTTCGGCGATGGCGCCCGAGTGGCGTTGGGCGAGCGCGAGTTCGTCCTGTAGCTCGGCGGTCTCGGCTTGGGCTCGGGTAAGCGAGGCAACGAGGCGTTCGCGTTCGGTGGCGTCGCGGAGCAGTTGCAGGTAGCCGCGGGAGATGCCGAAGGCGAAGATGCCGCCGATGAGGGGCCCGAAGATGTTGGCGTAGTCGGTGGTGCCGTGGTGCAGGATCGGGGCGACGATCACGACCGTGAGCACGAAACCCGAGAACAGCAGCCCCCACTTCAGCGGCAGGAGGTGCCCGGCGAGGAGCCAGAGCAGGAACGCGAGCCAGACGAACTCGGCGGAGACCGCGACCGCGGCGATCCAGATCGCGGCGAACCCGAGCAGCCACCACACCGCCAGGCTGCGTGACCGGGTCTTCGACGGCAGGATCGTGCCCGCAGTGTGCCAAGCGAGGATCGCGACACCTGAGATGATCGCCGCGGGCATCCCCACCCCGTCGCCGAACGCGCGGATGACCCCGATGGCGGTCAGCACGACCGCCATAAGGTGCTGACCGATCTCCATCGCCCGCACCGTCGTCCCCGCGACCGCCGGGCTGGGCGGGTCAATGGACGTCAATGGAAGGTGTACGAGACCCATGAGTCGATTCTCCCTGGCGGGCATGCAGCTTTCCTGGCCACCAAATGCGATCCCCGGTGAGGCCGAAGATCGCGGGCACGATCACGGTGCGCACCACGAGTGTGTCCACCAGCACGCCAATGCCGACGATCAGGCCGAGCTGTCCGAGGGTGACCAGCGGCAGCACGCCGAGCGCGGCGAACACGGCGGCGAGCACGATGCCGGCGCTCGTGATGACGCTGCCGGTGTGCGCGACGGCCTCGACCATGCCCGCACGCGTCCCCAACCGCGTGGCCTCGGTTCGTGCCCGATGGACAAGGAAAATCGTGTAGTCGATGCCGAGGGCGACCAGGAACAGGAACGCAAGGATGGGCACCTGGAGGTCAAGGGCCTGTTGGCCGAACAGCACCCGGCTCCGCCATGCCCCCGCCCCGATCGCAGCGACCGCGCTGGCGAGGTTCACCAGGAGCAGCAGCACCGGCGCGACCAACGAGCGCAGCAGGAACAGCAGCACGAGGAAGCTCACCGCGAGCACCAGCGGCGCGATCAGCAGCAGGTCGTGCTCGTTGCCAGCCCGCGCATCCAGCTCGGTGGCGACCGCGCCGCCCACCAGTGCGTCCGCTCCCTCGACCGGGTGCACAGCCGCCCGCAGAGAGGTGATCTGGGCGAGGCTCTGTTCCGTGCCGGGCGAGTACTGGCTGGTCACCATCAGCTTCGTCAACGAGCCGTCATCTGTGGTGCCGACGGGGTGGGCGCGCGCGACACCCTCGACCTCGCTTGCGGCTGCTGCGACCTCGCCCGCAGCCTCGCTGTCGGTGATGATCCAGATCGGCTGCGCCTCTCCGGGCGGGAAGTGCGCCGACAGCGTCTCCAAACCCGTAGCGGAGTCCGATTGCACCCGGAACTTCTCCAACTGGTCCAGGCCTATCGAGGTGCCGAACAGTCCGGTCGCCATGACCGCGAGCAGCGCGAGCCCGGCCAGCAAGCTCACCACGGGACGCTCCGACACGTGGGTGGCGACCGCGCGCCAGGCCCGCCCCTGATTGGCTTCTTGTCCCGGTCGCGGGATGAAAGGCCAGAAAACTCGGCGTCCGCACACCGCTAGGAAGGGCGGCAGCACGAACAGCACCGCGGCCAGCGCGATCAGCAGCCCGAGCGCGGCCGGAACGCCGAGGCCGCGTGTCATCGGGATTGTTGCGAACAGTAGGCTGAGCAGTGCGAGCACCACCGTGAAGTTCGAGGCGAGGATCGCGGGCGCCGTCTTGCGCCACGCCGTGCTGAGCGCTGCGCGATCGTCCTCGGTGCGCTGCAGTTCCTCCCGATACCGGGAGATCAGCAGCAGGGCGTAGTTCGTGCCCGCACCGAACACGAGCACGCTCACGATGCCCGCATCAAACTCCAGATTCCAGAACGACCCCGCCGCCGCGGTGACCCGTCCGGCGAGCCCGTCGGCCAGGGCGACCACGATCAGGGGGAGCAGCCACAGCACCGGCGAACGGTAGGTGACGATCAACAGGATCGCCACGATCAGGATCGTCACCAGCAGCAGCGTGAAGTCCGCGCCCTCGAACGCCGTCGCAACGTCCGCGCCGAACGCCGGGCCACCCGTGACGTGCAGCACCAGCCCGGCCGGGGCGTTCGCGCTGACCTCGCCCCGGAGTTCCTTGATGACCTCCGCAGTCTCGGAAATGTCCGCACCGACGGTGATCGGAGTGACGAGAACCGCAGCCCGCCCATCCTCGCTCACCATCGGCTCCGACGACTCACCTGCCGCCTGCGCGTCGAGCACCGGAAGCAGACCCGTGAGGGCTTCAACATCCGCGTCGGAAAGCTCCGCTCCATCTTCGCGGGAGGCCACCACGAGCACCGACTGGCGATCCGCGTTCGGGAACTGCTCCATCAGCTCGCTCACCTGCATCGACTCCGAACCCACCGGAGCCTGCCCGGTGCGCGCCGGTGCCTGCGCGCCGCCGAAAATACCGAACAACACCACCATCACGAGCACAGCGACGCTGAGAGCGATCCACGCGCCACCACGCGAGGTCAACCGATCAGAGAAGCGCGAACGAACTAGAGAACCTGACATGCCATCAACTCCACCAGGGGCGGCGATCCTGAACATCGCGGAAGAGGCTGAAACAAAGATCAACCAAAAGATTGATACGGCCTTCACGTGACTCACTCGGTGTCGATGCCACAGCGGCAGCGGCTCGGCGGGGTCTGGACCTAGAGTTGCTGGCCGAGGTTGAGGAGCCAGTTCATCCAGGCGACGCCGCCTCCGGCGAGGACGGCGGCGCCGAGCGCCACGAGGACTCCGGTTCGGCCCTTTGCTGGCGGTGGCGTAGTTGCCGTGGGCGGTCGCAATGGCCCACACGATCGCCCAGACGATCAGCATGAGGACGGCGACGATGAGGACGAACGTCAGGAGCGCACCGACCACGGCGCGGAGGTCTCCGATTCCACCGAGGCCGTCGAAGTCGGGAAAGACACCCACCAGATTTGGCCTTGCCAGATGAGGTACTGGACGCCGAGTACGTCGGCGTTGTCTTTCATCCAGTTCGTGACTCGCCAACCGGCTTCGAGCTGGGCGGGGTTGGGGCGTTGGCCGATCTGGTTGCCGAAGGTGATGTCGCAGGCGCGTCCGAGGGGATGCTCGGACTTCGTGCCGGGGCGGGGTGAGTAGCAGCCCCACGGCGACGGGCGCGTAGTTGCGGTAGCGGTCGGGGTAGGCCGAGACCTCGACAGCTTGGGCAGCTTCGCCGGGGTCCATGTGTTGCCAGCCGGGGACGTCGAGCAGTCCGCGCGGTGAGGGGTAGTTCGGTCCGGTCGGCCCGCCGAAGAACGCCCGCACCTGATACTGCGGGTCCATCAACTCTGCGACAGTGCCCCACCCGGATTGTGGGCGCATCTGGAACAGGCCGAGTGAGTCGTGGTCGCTGCCGTTGCCGTCGTTGGGGTAGTTCGCCGACTCCGGGTAGGTGCCGGTGTTGGTGAGCATGCGCAGCGTGGACTCGGTGAGCGCGGCCATCAGCGCGATCTTGATTCCCGGCCTGCCCACGTCGGTGATGCCGTTGCCGACCGTGATGATCGTTGCCGCGTGCGTGAGCTGTTGACGATTCAGGGTGAAGGTCTCGCCGTTCGCGGTGGTCACGGTGAGCGAGTCCGGGATCGGGCCGTCCTGGCCCCCAGCGAGGAGGACCGGTCCCCCACCCCCGAGGAGAAGGCCGTCTTGGACGCTCTTCACCTGCGCAAGATCGACTTGGCTGACCGGGTATTGATTTGTTAACCCAGGAGGGTACGTCGGCGAGTCGACGCGAAGGGAACTGGCCTACGCCCAGGCGGCTGGGAAGCCGATCACGTTCACGGACCCCGTTGCGTGACCGTGCGCGCACTGCGCTACCGGATCGAGCGAATTGCCGGGGCCGGAGCCGAGGCGTTGAGCCCTGATCCATTGTGGGGTGGGCCAGGCGCATCGTCCGGTGTACGAGGTCGTCGACGCGGACGTCCGCACGTACCTCCACCCACGAAACCGAAAACCCCTGGACCCTCTGGTCCAGGGGTTTTCCGGTGCCGCGGGGCAGCCGGGGACGATCAAGCGCCGCCGGCGCCGGTGCGCTTGGCGCGCTCGATGATGGTCGTCATCGCGGGGGCGCCGTCCTCGGGGTAGCCCTCGTCCGACGGAGCGACGCCGGCGGCGGCGATCTTGTCGAGGACTGCCATGCCTTCCTCGGTGATATGGCCGAAGACGGTGTAGTCGGGCCGCAGCCGCGAGTCCTCATAGACGAGGAAGAACTGGCTGCCGTTGGTGTCGGGGCCGCCGTTGGCCATGGCGAGCAGGCCGCGGGTGTAGTTCTTGCGGGAGCCGTCCTCGAAGCCGGGCCAGTTGGGGAGCGACTTGGCCGTGTTGAGTTCGTCCTTGAACCAGTAGCCCGGGTCGCCCCAGCCGGTGCCGAGCGGGTCACCGCACTGGAGCACCGAGAGCGCGTAAGGCGCCGTGTGGTAGGCGGTGAGGCGGTGGCACTGGGTGCCGTCGTAGAACTTCTCCTTGGTCAGATAGAGGAAGCTCGCGACCGTGCACGGGGCGCCGGCCTTGTCGAGGATGACGGGGATGTCGCCGTGATTGGTCTGCAGGACCACGGCCGCCTTGCCATGGGTCTGGGCCTTCTTGGGGTCCGGCGGCAGGCCGGTCCACGTCGAGTAGGTCTGGTCCTCCAGGGGCGTGAACGCGCACGCTCCGGTGGTCGGGCCGGACGCCGGCGATTCGGGCTTCGCCGATGCCTGCGGTGCCGTGACGGCGGTGGTGCCGGCGATCAGGGCTACGGCGGCAAGAGTGCGGATGGACTGCTTCGAGCTCGGCATGGGTTGTGCCTCCCTTGGTATGCCAGGGGCCGGGTCGCCCCGCACTTCACCATAGGGTGACCTGCTCGTATGTGCGCGTCGGAGCGTCCGCCGAAGTCGTGGCCGGCGCCACGTCGGGAGCGCGGGTCAGCCGGAGGAACGCCCCGAGCAGCAGCAACTCGTGGGCGCTGGAGGGGGTGAAGTCGGTCAGCTCGGGGGAGTGCACGACATACGCCGCCCACTTGCCCCGCGACAGGGCCACGTTGAGTCGGTTGCGATCGAGCAGGAACCGCATACCCCGCGCGACGTCCGAGCGCGCGGAGGCGGCCATCGACACGAAGACGATGACGCCCTCCTGGCCCTGGAACTTGTCGACCGTGCCGACGGGCACCTCGGGAAGACCCGCCGCGTCGAGGACTTCGCGCACCCGCGCGACCTGCGCGTTGTAGGGCGTGACGACCCGGAAGTCGCCCGCCACCAAGGGGCGGGGACCACCCGGCTCGTCGGGATCGTCCCACGGCGCGCCGAGCAACTCGCCGATGCGCGCGGCGATGGCCTGCGCCTCCTCCACCGATTCGACGGTGTTGTCGCGGTGCGCGACCGGTAGCACGTGGACGCCGGGATCGACCCCGTCCAGCGACCGCGCGGCGGTCACGGAGTCCTGCGACCCGAGGGAACCGGCATACGACAGCTCGGAGATGCGCTCGGCCAGGCGGGGGTGCATCCGCCACGTGCTCGCCAGGAAGTAGCCGTATGCCGGGTCCAGGGTGTCGCGGCCGGCGATCAGCCAGCCCAGCGCGCTCCGGGCGACCGGCTCAGGATGCTGGCCCTGGCTGACCTCGCCCAGCTGCTGGGGGTCGCCGAGCAGCAACAGCCGGTCCGCGACGAGCGAGGCCGCCAGCGTCGTGGCGAGCGAGTATTGACCGGCCTCGTCGATGACGAGCAGGTCGAGCTGTCCGGGTGCGAACCGGTGGGGATTGGTGAAGTCGTATGCCGTTCCGCCGACGACGTAGCCGGCCTCGGCATGGGTGGTCGTGAACTCCGCGAGGTCCCTGTCGCGGTCGGCGAAGTGCCGCCACGGCGGGTCGACGCGCCCCGGCGCGTACTTGCCCACGTGCGCGCCGTCGAGCCCGGCGCGCACGACGGCGTCGAGGACGTTTTCGACCGCGGCGTGCGACTGGGCGACGACCCCGACCTTCCAACCGTGCTCGCGCACCAGGCGGGCGATGACGTGCGCCCCGACATAGGTCTTGCCCGTGCCGGGCGGGCCCTGGACGGCGAGATAGGAGTGGTCGAGCGCAAGCGTCGCGGCCGTGATCGCCGTCACGAACTGCTCGGGAGACCCGTCGAGCCCCGGCAGCTCGGCGTCGCCGAGCAAACGGGGCGGGGTCCGCCGCAGGATGTCGAGGCCCGCGCGCGCCGGCAGGTCGGGCCACTCGGCGGCAACCTGCTCCGCGATGTCGGCGACGGCAGCGTCGAGGTGTTTGGTGCCCGGTGGTGGGCCGGGAACCAGGGCCAGCGGGGCGGCGGCGAACGGCTCGAACTTCTTGGGCAGGGTCTCTTCGAGGATCCACGTCTGGTCGCCGCCCGGCTGATCGGGTGCCGTCGGCGTCGACGCGGCCCCGACGGCGATGATCGTCGCGTGGGTCTCGCAGACCCGCAGCGCGGGGCTGACCGGGCGCAGTTGTGGCGGCGGGGGCACGTCATAGACGACCTGGTAGGAGTCGCCCACGCGGGCGGGACGGCTGCCGCGTCCCTGCCGGCCGGTCACCTCCAACCGGCGCCGGAGCACCTTCTGGTTGCCCGTCTTGCCCCACTCGGCGACGACCTCGGCCTGCCCGACGAGGAAGACCTCGGCCTGGCCGGCCCACTCGTCGACCGGGTGCCGCAGCCGGTCGAAGTGCTGCCACCAATAGGGCTTGACCTCGCGCCGGTTGTATTGCAGCGCAGCCGAAACCAGCGCCAGCGCCTGCTCGTCGCGGGTGCGCTCGTGCGCAGGTTTGTCGCCGAGGAGTTCGCGCAGTTGCTGCTCGAGGGCCTCGGCCCGCGCCCACATGGTGCCGGCCGGCCGGTCGGCCCCGCCCGCGCTTGCCCCACCACCGCCTGCCTGGCCCGTGCCGCCCTCGCTCCCGCCGGCCTCGCTCGTCCCGGCATCGACGTCGACCTGGACCAGGCCGACTCCCGCGCCGCTGCCGTCGGCCTGGGCGAGCAGCCAGTCGCGCAGCCGGAGCGTCGAAAGGCAGTCGTATTCGTTGTAGGCGCGGATCGACTCCAGCCGCTGGACGGCCTCCTCCTCGCGCCCCTCGATCCGCGCCTGGACGAACTCGTGATAGGCCACGATCGAGTCGCCGCCGGTGGCGACGGGTCCGCGCCGCAGTTCCTCGCCCATATAGAGCGGCTCGAGCTTCTTGATCGAATACGACTCCTGCGAGACACGCACCGCGGCGCGGACCACGGCATACAGATCGACGAGCACTCCCTCGCGCAGGAGATCGTCGACCTCCTGCTCGCCCACGCCATAGCGTGCTGCGAGCCGCAGCAGGGCCGACTTCTCGTAGGCGGCATAGTGATAGATGTGCATGTCGGGGAAGGCTTTTCGCCGCTCCGCCACATAGTCGAGGAAGTCGCGCAGCGCCTGCCGCTCTTGGGCCCGGTCGTGCGCCCAGAAGGCCCGGAACACCGGCGGTGCGCCGCCGACCGGTGCCTCGATGACCCCGAAGAGGTATTCGAGTCCCGACGAGCGCGAGCCCGGCTCGGACCACATCGGGTCGCCCTCGAAGTCGAAGAAGACGTCGCCGGCGCTCGGCGGCGGCAGGGCCGCGATGGGGAGGGCGTCGATGATCTCGGACGTGACCTCACCCGTGGCGGCCTGCCGCCGCTGCAAGCGGGCCTGCGCGCGCACGCGGCTCAGCACCGAGTCGGGCAGATCGGGGACCGGGTCGGTGCGCTCCGCCAACTCCTCCATGGTCGTCACCCCGGCGGCGAGGAGGCGCTTGCGCTGGGAGGTATAGACACCGGCGACCAGCAGGACGTCGTCGTGGGCGCGCAACTCGGCCTCGCACGCCGGGCACCGCCCGCAGGCGTGCACGCCCTCGGACCCCCACAGCGCCGGCAATCCGGAGTCCTGATGGGCATCGAGCAGCCCCAGCAGCCGCGTCATCCGGGAGCGCGCGACCGGGAGGATGACGTCCAGCGGGAAGGTCCGGTGGTCGCCGTTGCCGAGCACGAGGACGGCGTCGTCGGCGACCGGGACCCCCATCGACCGCAGCTGATCGGCATACGACGCAAGCTGCAGCAGGCTCGCGACCGTCTCCTCCCGCGCCAGCTTGGTGTCCCACACCTGCCAGCGGCCGGCGTCGTCGCGGACGACGAAATCGGCATACCCGGCGAAGCGTCCCGCGACGAAGGCGGCCTGATAGATCACGCTCGCGTCGGAGGCCAGCGCAGCCCGGGTTGCCGCGACGGCGGCCTCCAGCCCTTCGCGGGTATGCGGTGGGCGCGGGATCTCGCGCACGGCACCGGGGTGGTCGCGCACCAGCTCGCGCAGCACCCCCTGCTCGTGCGCCAGGCCGAGGGCGACGGTGCGCTCCAGCACCGGGTCGTCGCCGCCGGGCACCGCCTCCGCCCGCCCGAGCATGACGTCGAAAGCCCTCAGCAACCCCCACTCGCACGCCGCGGCGGCGCGCAGGTCGGAGGCGCTGACCGTCGCGCGCGTCTCGCCGGGAAGGATGAACACGCCTCAGACCATATGTCGCGGGTCCGACAGTCCGACGCCGGAGGCCGGACCGGCCCGCTCCGGGGCGAACTCAGCAGAGGTTAGTCAAATCAGCAGACCTAGCAAGCTGTGCTGATTTGACTAGCCTCTGCTAGCAGAAGTTACTTGGCCCCAACGGGTTTCGCACGGATCAGATCCAGGAGGGGAACCACATGTGGGCGGCCCAGAAGCTGTAGGGCACCACCTGGGCGGTGTAGATCGGCCAGTAGAACGCGAACAGGCTTAGGGTGACCAGGCAGAAGGCCCCCACGGCGAGCAGGCCGCGGCGCCGCCGCGGCCACGGGTCACCGCGCCGGCCGAGCATCAACCCGAGCATGAAGGTCGCGATGAGCACGACATACGGCTCGAAGGCGATCGAGTAGAACTGGAAGATCGTCCGGTGCTGCAGGTCCATCCACGGCAGCCAGCCCGCGGCGAGCCCGCACAGCAGCGCCCCGGCGCGCCAGTCGCGGCGGAAGATCCAGTGATACAGGCAGAAGAAGATCCCGATAACCGCGAGCCACCAGATCGAGATGGTACCGAGAGACGAGATCGCCTTGGAGCACTCGTTGACCGTGCATCCGTCCACGCCGCGCTTGGGGCTCTCGTAGAAGAAGGACGTCGGGCGGGCCTGGATGATCCACGACCACGGGTTGGCCATGTAGTCGTGCGGCGCCGTCAGCCCCTGGTGGAAGGTGTAGGCCTCCTGGTGGTAGCTCCACAGCGACCGTAGCGATCCCGGGATCCAGCCGAAGCTCTCGGACGGGTGCGTGTCCGCCCAATGCCGCTTGTAACCGTGGTCGGAGAGGAACCAGCCGGTCCAGCTCACCAGATAGGTCACAGCCGCCGTGCCCACCATGGCGACGAACGCGAGTGGTCCCTGCACGACGAGCGCCGAGGCCACCCAGTGCTTGATGCCGGCAGCGCGGAAGGCGCCCATGTCCCACAGCACGCTCATCAGCCCGAAGCCGACGAGGAAGAACGCGCCCGACCACTTGGTCCCCGCCGCCAGGCCGAGGCACAGCCCGGCGACCCACCGCCAGGCGCGGATGCCGAGCAGGGGCGCCCACGCCTCATACGTATGCCGCGACAGCCGCCCGGTGTGCTGCGCCAGCCGTTCGCGCATTTGGTCGCGATCGATGAGGATCGCCCCGAAGCCGGCGAGCGCGAAGAACATCAGGATCAGGTCGAGCAGCCCCGTGCGGGAGTGGACGAAGTGGTGCCCCTCGAATGCCGTGAGGAAGGCGGCGAGGGTGCCGAGGAAGCTGGAGCGGAACAGCCGCCGGGCGATTCGCCCCACCATGAGGATCGACAGCGTCCCGAGCACGGCGACGGAGAACCGCCAGCCCCACGAGGAGGTCGGCCCGAAGAGCCACTCCCCGAACGCGATGACCCACTTGCCCACCGGCGGGTGCACGACCATGTCGCCGTTGTCGGTGATGAAGACCTTGGTGTTGCCGTGGGTGAAGAGCGGGTCGACGACCTTGCCCTCGCCGTTCCAGCGCATCTCGACCCCGTAGTCGAGCATGGAGACGCCCTGCTTGACGTAATAGGTCTCGTCGAAGACCAGTTGGTGGGGCCGGTCGAGCGCCCAGAACCGCAGGATCCCGCCGAGGACGGCGAACAGCAGGGGGCCGAGCCACCCGGCCAGCCGGTCGGTGGGCCGGTATCCGAGCAGGCGCTCGCGCAGCTCCTCGGTCCGGGTCACGCGCGCCATCGTATGTCGCGAAACCCCACGACGGGTCCGCTTCTGGCATCCCGTGGCGGCGGTGGGGATGATGCACGGGTGGGGAGTCCGCCGAGAGCCAGCGTTCATGATGCCGCGCACTGGGATCAGCGGTATGCCGATCCGGCCCGCGTGCCGTTCGTCGCGCCGGAGCCGGTGGTCACCGACGTGATCGCCGACGTGGTCACCGACGTGGTCGCGGGGGTGCCGGGCGCGTGCGGCACGGCTCTGGACATCGCCTGCGGCGAGGGCCGACACGCGGTGTGGCTGGCCGAACAGGGGTGGCGGGTCACCGCGATCGACTTCTCGGCGGCGGGGATCGCGACCGGCCGGGCGCTTGGTGCCGCCCACGGCGTCGACGTGGAGTGGGTGGTCGGCGATGTGCGCACCTGGCGGCCCGCCGCGGCATACGACCTGGTCCTGACGTGCTTCGTCCATCTGGAGGAGCAGACGCTGCGCAGCGTGCGCTCGTGGCTCGCGCCCGGTGGCCACCTTGTGCTCGTCTCGCACGGCGCTGGTCCTGGGGGCCCGGGGCCGCGCTTTCGCACCACCGTGGCGGCGATGCGGGAGCGCGCCGGCGACCTGGAGGTGCTCGAGTGCCGGGAGGTGGCCGGCGAAGCCGAGCGGTCCAGCCGGATCCTCCTGCACGCCCGCCGCCCCGCGTGAGCGCGGTGACCCGTGCGCCCTCTCTGCTGTGGTCTCTGCTGGGGTGCGATGGCGGGTGCGCGATTCGCCTTAAGGTGCCCCTATGAACGGGGGGAGTGCGGCAGGGCCGCGGGTGGTCGCGGATCGGGTGAGCAAGACGATCGGCGTCGTGACGCTGCTGGCGCCGACGTCCGTGACGGCCGAACCCGGCCGGGCCCTCGTCGTGCGCGGCCGCAACGGCATCGGCAAGACCACCCTCTTGAAGATCGTCGCCGGCACGCTCGCGGCGACCACCGGCACGGTGACGATCGACGGCCGGCCCAGCGACGAGCGCGACAAGACCATCCGGCGGCGGGTGGCGGCCCTGCTGGGTGCGCCGGCGGCATACCGTGACCTGACGCTTCGAGACCACCTGACGCTCATCGACGCCACCTGGGGCGGCGACTCCGACACGTGCGAGGAGCGGGTGGGCAACGCGCTCGGCCTGCTCGGCATCGGCGACCTCGCCGCACGCTTCCCACACGAACTCTCCTCCGGCCAGGGACAGCTCTTCCGGCTCGCCCTGACCCTGTTCCGCCCGAGCGACCTGCTGATCCTCGACGAACCCGAGCAGCGTCTCGACACCGACAAACGGGTGCTGGTCGGCGACCTGCTCGCCGCCCGACGTGACGCGGGCACGACCCTGGTCGTCGCCACCCACGACCCGCCGCTCACCGAACGCCTCGCCGACGAGGTCCTCGACCTCGGCTGGGGTCCCGCCGATGAATGACGATGCCGCAGAACGTGAATCGCTCGACGACGCCCTCTTCGTCCTGCACGGAGAGGAGGGCACCGGGACGATCCGCCGGCTGCTCTATGCCGGCTATCTCGTGCTCATCTTCGGCGGGGTCTACGGGTTCAACGTGCTGCGGGCGGTGCTGGTCACGTCCGATCCGCAGTTGGTGCGCTCCGCGGTCGTGTCCGTATGGGGTGTGCTCGCCCTCCTCGCCGTGCTCGCCGGGCTGGTGCTCGCCGCGTGGCGGGCCGGCCGGGTGCGCGGGCCGGTGGTGCCGCCGCTGCCGTTCATCGACACCGTCGTCGCCTCGGCGCTCGACCGCTGGCTGGTGTTGCGCGAGCGGGGACTGGCGTTGTTCGTGGGTG
>NZ_HG764815.1:1519610-1542544 GCF_001050535.1 Nostocoides australiense Ben110
TGCATCCGTGCCCGCGCGACCTCGAGCAGGGCGACCAGCTCAGCCGGCGTGCGTGCCGATCCCACGTGCTCAATCACGTTGTCGCGGTCCCCGACACGCTCAGCGATCTGCACCGCCGTGGCCCCCGAAGCGGTCGGGACCTTCCGCACAAACACCACGAGCACCGACCCTACCGGCCCGATTAGTGTGTCAACCTCGAAGCCTTCAAGCCGCTGACCAGCACAAACATCCGGCCCGACCCGGAATCACGCCAACGTGGCACGAGTCAGGCCTGTGGACGGCGCAAAGTCGCTCGCGCGCCTGTGGATGTCGTCGTCATCTGTGTGGGAGTGACGCCATGACGTCACTCCCACACAGATGACGTGACTCAGTTAACGACGACCACCAGGAGGCGAAGACGCACGCGGGGCGCGGACGGGTTAGGTCGCCCTACTATGGGCGATATGCCCAGCACCCAGGTCAATCGCGTCGTGATCCGCTTCGCCGGGGATTCCGGCGACGGTATGCAGTTGACGGGCGAGCGCTTCACCGCGGACACCGCGAGTCTCGGCAACGATCTGTCGACGCTGCCGAACTTCCCCGCCGAGATCCGCGCGCCGCAGGGCACGCTGCCCGGGGTGTCCAGCTTCCAGCTGCACTTCGCCGATCACGACGTGCTCACCCCCGGTGATGCGCCGGATGTCCTCGTGGCGATGAACCCGGCGGCGCTGAAGGCGAACCTGCGCGACCTGCCGCGCGGGGCGACGATCATCGCCGACCGGGACGAGTTCTCCAAGCGGAATCTGAGCAAGGTCGGCTATGCGACCAATCCGCTCGAGGACGGCTCGCTCGAGTCCTGGCATGTGCACGACCTCGGCCTGACGAGCATGACCGTCGAGGCGCTGGCGCCCTTCGCGTCGCTGACGCGCAAGGAGAAGGAACGCGCGAAGAACATGTTCGCGCTCGGCCTGCTGTCGTGGATGTACTCGCGGCCCATCGAGGGCACCCGGGCCTTCCTCCGGGGCAAGTTCGGGTCAAAGCCGGACATTCTCGCGGCGAATCTGGCTGCGCTGGAGGCGGGTTGGAGCTACGGCGAGACGACGGAGGACTTCGCGTCGCCGTATGAGGTCGCCCCGGCACCCATGCCCGCCGGCACCTATCGCAATGTCACCGGCAACACCGCGTTGGCGTACGGCCTGGTCGCCGGCGCCCACCGCGCCGGACTGCAACTGGTCCTCGGCTCCTATCCGATCACTCCCGCCTCGGACATCCTGCACACCCTCTCGGGCTTGAAGCGTTACGGCGTGATGACCCTGCAGGCCGAGGACGAGATAGCCGGGGTCGGGATCGCGCTGGGGGCCGCCTTCGGCGGCAAGCTCGGGGTCACGTCGACCTCAGGCCCCGGCCTCGCCTTGAAGGCCGAGACGATCGGGTTGGCGGTCTCGTTGGAGCTGCCGCTCGTCGTCGTCGACGTCCAGCGCGGCGGGCCCTCGACCGGCCTGCCCACCAAGACCGAACAGGCCGACCTGCTGCAGGCGATGTTCGGCCGCAACGGCGAGGCACCCGTGCCAGTCATCGCGCCCCGCTCCCCGGCCGATTGTTTCGACACCGCCCTCGAGGCGGTGCGCATCGCGACGACCTATCGGACCCCGGTGGTGCTGCTCTCCGATGGCTATCTCGCCAATGGTGCCGAGCCGTGGCAACTGCCGGTCGTCGGCGAATTGCCCGACCTGACAGTGCAATTCGCCGACGGGCCCAATGCGGTCGACGCCCAGGGCGGGCCGGTCTTCCAGCCCTATCTGCGCGACCCGCAGACCCTGGCCCGGCCGTGGGCGATCCCCGGCACCGCCGGCCTCGAACACCGCATCGGCGGCATCGAGAAGGCCGACATCACCGGC
Organism: Nostocoides australiense Ben110; assembly: GCF_001050535.1. GTDB lineage: Bacteria > Actinomycetota > Actinomycetes > Actinomycetales > Dermatophilaceae > Nostocoides_A > Nostocoides_A australiense. The sequence continues at coordinate 1,521,488 of NZ_HG764815.1, forward strand.
GACATCTCCTATGACCCCGACAACCACGAGCGGATGACCCAGCTGCGGCGGGCCAAGGTCGACGGCATCACGGTGCCGGACGTCGTCGTCGACGATCCGAGTGGCACTGCGGAGATCCTGGTCCTCGGGTGGGGTTCGACGTTCGGACCGATCACGGCCGCGGCCCGGGCTGTGCGGGCGAACGGCCTCAACGTCGCGACGGCACACCTGCGCCACCTCAACCCCTTCCCCGCCAACCTCGGCGAGGTGCTTCGGGCGTACCCGAAAGTTCTTGTGCCGGAGATGAACAGCGGCCAGCTCGCGATGCTCGTCCGCGCCACGTTCCTGGTGGATGCTCAGTCGTATGCCCGCGTGCGCGGCCTCCCGTTCACCACTGACGAACTCGTCGAGGCGATCAGCCAACTCGCCGCGCGCTGACGCCCTCCGCGTCTGACCGGTCCACGACAGAGGCGCGACAGACCGCGCATTCAGGCTGGGGCGATGTCCAGTCTCATCCATCCCGCCATCCGCCATCACCTCACGCCCGGTGGCCGCGTCCGGCTGATCAGCCTGCGCGGCGGCGAGGTCGCCTTGGTCCGTCCCGTCTTCGACGGCCTGTCCGAGCGCTCCCGCTGGCTGCGCTTCCATACCGGAATGCCGTCGGTCCCGCCCCGCTACCTCGAGCAACTCGCGCGAGTCGTCCCGGGCCACCGGCACGTGCTGCTCGCCGTGGCGCCCCACGGCCCCGTGGGGCACGCGGAGTGGACTCGCCTGCCGGGGACCCCGTCTCGGGCGGAGGTTGCCGTCGCGGTCGTGGACGCGGCGCACGGCCAGGGAGTCGGCTTGGCTCTTGTCGAAGAGCTGGCACATTCCGCTGCCGCCCAGGGAATTTCGCAGTTCACCTGCTCGGCTCTACGAGAGAACCGGCCGGTGCGCCAATGGCTGGACCGGTGCGGCGCGAGGGTTGACCCGAGCGACCCGACGGAGTGCACGTTCGCGATCACCGATCTGGTCGCCGCAATCGCGTCACACGCGGGGCGCGCGACCCCTCCACCGGAGAACCCGCTGACATCCGGCGATCGTGGAGCAGTTGCGTAAACTCGCTGCGCGTGACGCGCGTGACTGCTTTCATGGTGAGGGTGGACTACCGCGTACTCGGGGCACTCCAAGCCGGACCCGACGCCGCGGTGCTGCGCGGGCAGCGCGCCCGCGACGTGCTTGCGCTACTTCTCATGCGCCGCGGCCGGCCGGTGACGCCCGATGCCATCCTCGACGCCGTCTGGGGCGCGGATGCTCACACCCTTGACACCAGCGTGGTCCACACCGTCATCGCCCGGCTCCGCCGGGCTCTGGGACCGCACGCCATCCACCGTCACGACGCCGGCTACCAGCTCCATCCCCGGGCCACCCTCGACGCCGACGAGTTCACCAGGTTGATCTCGGCCGCCCGTGCCCTCGTCCCCGATCGCCGGCGCGAGATCATCGAACTTCTGCAGCAGGCGCTGCTGCTCTGGTCCGGCCCGGAGGCCTTCGGCGGGGTGAGCGACGAGCTCGTGGCCGGCGCACGACCCCGGCTGCACGAACTGCGCGACGCCGCAGTGGAGGAACTCGCCGAAAGACTGCTGGCAGGCGGCACGGTCGGCGAACTCACCGATGCAGTTCTCGCGTTGCAGGATCTCGCCGAGCGCGAGCCATTGCGCGAGCGGGCGCACGAACTGCTCATGGAGGGCCTGTATCGGCTCGGCCGGCAGGGTGAAGCGCTCACCGTCTACGACCGGTTGCGGCGTGGACTGCGTGACGAACTGGGCATCGATCCCGGTCCCGCCACTGCCGCCATGCAGGTGCGGATTCTCAACCAGGACCCCAGCGTCGGGCCGGCACCGCGATCCGCTCCGGCGCGACGCGGCGTCGTGCCCAGGCCGCGCACGCGCACCATCGGCCGGGGGGCCGAGCTGCGTCAACTCGCTGACCTCGCCGGAGCCGGTCGCCGGCTGATCACGATCGTCGGCCCCGGCGGCGTCGGCAAGAGCCGTCTGCTCATCGAATACGCACACACCCTGCCAGCGGACGCGCGCCTCGTTTATGCCGAACTACCTTGTGGCGCAGATGTCTCCGCGGCCGAAGTTGCCGAGACCATTGCGCGCGCCGCGGGCCTCACTCTCGGTGGCGGCGATCCGGTGGACACGCTCGTCACAGCACTCCGCGACAGCGAGGAAATCGTCCTGCTCGATGAGGCCGAGTGGTCGGTGGCGGCAACGGCCACGTTGATCGAACGCCTGCTGAGCGACGTGGCCGGCCCACGCATCGTCCTGACCTCCCGAGTGCCGCTCGGACTCGTCGGCGAGAGCCAACTCCCCCTCGCACCGCTCGCCGCGCCGGCACCCGGGGCGACGCCGGATGGCGTATCCGTCTCGCCCGCTGTCCAACTCTTCGTCGAGCGCCTCGGCGACCACTTGCCCGGCCTACGCCTGTCGCAAGACGACTATGCGCGAGCTGCGGAGATCACCCGCCGGGTGGACGGATTGCCGCTGGCGCTGGAGATCGTTGCCGGGCAGTCCATCGCCTCATCCGTCACCGAGCTGCTCAGCCTGGTCGAGTCGCCCCTCGACATCGAGGCGGTCGAACGGGACCGCACCGCGCGCCAGCGCACGCTGCGCGAAACCCTCGCCTGGAGCGTCGATCGGCTTCCCGAGGCGTCGCGAATCGTGTTGCGGCGGTTGGCTGTTTTTTCCGGAACCTTCGACATGGCGGCGGCCGAAGCCATCGTCGGTCATGTGCCGACAATCGCTGCAGCCGACATCCCGGCGGCCATCCGGACGCTGATCCGCGAAGCCCAGATCCAGGTCGTCCGGCGTGGCGGCCAGGCCCGCATGCGCATCCTGCGCCCCTCCAGAGCATTCCTGATGGAGCACTTGTCCGAGGCCGACGAGACCGAGGACACGATGCGACGCTACCGCGGATGGTATGCCGCACGCTGGCGCGATCAGTTGCTGACCGACGCCCTCATCAAGGAGGTCGCGACGTCCTATCCGGACTATCACTCGGCCTTGCGCGATGCGTTGCGCCTGCGCGACGCCGAAACCCTCGGTGACTTGGCCATCGTCTTGTGCCGGTACTGGTTCTTCGTCGAAACCGGCAGCGAGGGGGTGCGCCTGGTGCGCGCGGCCCTGGCCACCGGTGTGCTCAGCCCGCGGCATACGGCGATCCTGCGCTTGCTCGAGGCGGCGCTCCTGCCGCAGGACCAGGGACTGGAGCAGCGATCGGTCCTCGACGATCTCGTCCCGGACCTGGCCGACGACGCGGACTGGCTGGGCCGGCTGCACATCCTGCGCTCGGTCGGCCCGTATGTGCACGGTGACTTCCCGCGCGCGCTGGAGTGCGCCCAGGAAGCGGTCGCGCACGCGCAGGCTCAGGCGGAGCACCACGTGCCGGAGGCCCTCGGCGCGTATGCCGTGATGCTCGCCGCCCTCGGTCGGGCCACCGAGGCGGTGGCAGCGGGCCAGGAGGCCTGGCGGTTGATTGCCGCCGCGCCCAGCGCCGTGGACCTGACCCAGGTGGTCCCGAAAGTTGCTCTGGCACTGATCGATTCGGACCATCCGCGGGAGGCGTTGGAAATCCTGGACCGGGCGCTGGCGCAGGTCGAGGAGGAGCTGGGCTTGGCTCCGCCGTCGTTGTTCACCACCAACGCCGGCTGGGCCGCGTTGGGCAGCGGCGACCCAGGCTCCGCGCTGCTTCGATTCGCGCAATCACTGGATCAGCTCGCCGGTGGCGGCGACCTGCTCGTGACCGGAGAGGTGCTCTCCGGCGCGGGGGCTGCCATGGCGGCCTTGAGCAGTGACGGCGCAGCCGACGTGCTCGATCTCGCCGATGAGCACCTGCGTGTCGCCGGGGCGGTATTGACGCCGTGGCAGGCGGCGGTGGTCGAGCGGCACCGGGCGGCGCTGCCCGCGCGGGCGAAGTCCGGCCTCGTGCTCGGGCCGGACTTCGCCCGCGGGTCGATGCTGATCCGCCACGCGGCGGACCAGCACCGCTCCGGCTGACCGGTCAGCCGGAGATTGCGGCCTTGATCGGTCCGAGATTGGCGTAGTCGAGGGCGAGGCTGCCGCGCTTGCCCGGCTCGACATAGAACCCGGCACCGACCTGGCCGAAGCTCGACAAGTCGTCCTTGAAGGCGCCGATCTCCTTGCCGTTGACGCTGAAGTAGAAGACGTGGTCGAAGGCCTGCACGCGCACGGTCCGATAGCCGCCGCCCGTGCCGATCTCTTTCACCGGCGTGTAGTCCATCAACTCGCGCCGGTTGCCGCGGGCGTCGAAGGCGACGGCCAACGCCTTGCCGTTGTTGGTGTAACAGAAGTAATAGCCCGGCAGCCACAGGTCCGCCTCGCTGAGCCGGTTGGGATTGGCGCGAATGATCAGGCAGTTCGGTGCGCTGCCGTCGCTATTGCCTATCCGGTTCATCCGCACCTCGTAGTCGAAGTCGTCATAGGTGTTGACGTGCTTGACCGACGAGAAGCGGCCCGGCATTCCCTGCGCGAACAGCGTGCCGTTCTTGACGCTCCACCGGCCGACGACACCCCGCCAGCCGGGTGCCTGGAAGTTGAAGGCGTCACGGAAGTAGCCTCCGTGGGCCGAGGCGGTGGTGGGGCTGGGCGTGGCGGCCGTATGCGGCATACCCGAGGGTGCGGCGCCGGCCCCTGCGGCGCCGAGGACGCTCAGTCCGGCGGCGAGCAAACCGCCGACGGCGATTCGTGAAGACATGGGATTTCCTCCGTTGTGGTCCTCCCGGGCGGATTGCCCGGGACTGCGACCACTGTTCAGGGGTGCCCTGTCATCGATCTGTCAGGAGCCGGTCTCCACGGCCCCCCGGCGCGGTGACGATCGGCCGGGTGAGTTCCGCAGCGGAGGCGAGGCGGTGGCCGGCATACCGGCGCGGGACGCTGTCGCCGATGCGTTCGGCGGCGATCTTCTCCTGCAGTTTCAAAATGCCCTGCAGCAGCGCCTCTGGGCGGGGCGGGCAGCCCGGGACGTAGACGTCGACGGGGATGATCGTGTCGACACCCTTGGTCACCGAGTACGAATCCCAGTAGGGCCCACCGGAATTGGAGCAGGCACCGAAGGAGATGACGTATTTCGGCTCGGGCATCTGGTCATAGAGCCGGCGCACGGCCGGGGCCATCTTGTCGGTGACGGTGCCGGAGACGATCATCAGGTCGGCCTGCCGCGGGCCGGGCGCGAGCGGGATGACGCCGAGGCGCATGAAGTCGTGCCGGCCCATGGAGGCGGCGATGAACTCGATCGCGCAGCAGGCCAACCCGAAGTTGAACACCCACAGGCTGTAGCGGCGCCCCCAGTTGAGGACCACCCGCATCGGCTTCGGTGCGTGCGCACCGACCGGCCCGACGCGGGGAGTGGGGAGATCGACCGGCATACGGCTGGCTCCTAGGTCCATTTCAGCAGGCCGCGCCGGGCGGCGTGGGCCAGTCCGATGAGGATGATGCCGATGAAGACGCCGACCTCGACGAGCGAGGCGCGGCCCAGGTGGCCGCGCGCGACGAGCGCCCACGGAAAGAGGTAGACGGCGTCGACGGCGAAGATGACATAGAGGAAGGCATAGACGAGATAGCGCACCTGGGTCTGCGCCCAGCCGGTGCCCACCGGGTCGACTCCCGATTCGTAGGTCGTGCCGCTCGCCACCGTGCGGGTGCGTGGCGCGAACAGCCAGCGCGCGGCCATCGCCGCGACAAAGAGCAGCACGCCCACTCCGAGGACGGCCGCTGCCACCACATACGCCTCCACGCCACGCAGCCTAGTCAACACACTGGCCACACGTCCGGATCCCGGGCGCGTTCGCCGCCGGAAGCTCCAGGAGCGCGTAAAATCGAACGGTTGTGTGTGGGAATTCCCGCACTGGTCGAGACGAAAGTCCTTTGGGCAATGGCAGCACCGCTGGGCACCACCACCGACGAGCGCCCCATCGAGCAGCACCGTGGGGAGTCGGTCGACCTCGGTATGCCGCTCCCTCGCGGCCTGGAGGGCATGCACCGGCTGGGCGGGGACGCGAAGCTGACGAAGAAGGACTACACCTCCGACCAGGAGGTGCGCTGGTGCCCCGGCTGCGGCGACTACATCATCCTCAACACCGTGCAGTCCTTCCTGCCCGAACTGGGGCTGCGCAAGGAGAACATCGTCTTCGTCTCCGGGATCGGCTGCTCGTCGCGGTTCCCCTATTACCTCGACACCTACGGCATGCACTCCATCCACGGGCGGGCGCCGGCGATCGCCACCGGGCTCGCGACATCGCGGCCGGACCTGTCGGTGTGGGTCGTCACCGGTGACGGCGACGCCCTCTCCATCGGCGGCAACCACCTGATCCACGCGCTGCGCCGCAACGTCAATATGACCATTCTGCTGTTCAACAACCGGATCTATGGGCTGACCAAGGGGCAGTACTCCCCTACCTCCGAGCAGGGCAAGATCACCAAGTCCACGCCTGCCGGGTCGGTCGACACCCCGTTCAACCCGGTCAGCCTGGCGCTCGGGGCGGAGGCGACCTTCGTCGCCCGCAGCCTCGACAACGACCGCGCCCACTTGACCGAGATCCTCAAAGCCGCTGCGGCACACCGCGGCACGGCCCTGGTCGAGATCTATCAGAACTGCCCGATCTTCAACGACGGCGCGTTCGATGCGATCAAAGACCGCGACCAGCAGCAGGCTCGTCTCGTCCACCTCGCGCAGGGGCAGCCGGTCACGGTCGGCGCGGAGGACGATCGCAAGGTGCTGGTGCGCGAGGGCGGAAAGCTGGTCTTCGTCCCGGAGGCCGAGGCCGGCGACCGTGAGGTCATCGTCCACGACCCGACCGACCCCGACCCGAGCCGGCAGTTCGAACTCAGCCGCATCGACGACTCCTCGATGACCCACGTGCCGATGGGCATCTTCCGGCAGGTCGAGCGACCGACATATGACGACCTCGTCCGCGGCCAGATCGAGGCCGCCGTCACGACCCGGCGCACCGGCCACCGACGCCGACCTCGCCGCCCTGCTCGCCGGCAGGGACACCTGGACCGTCGGGTGACACCGCCGCCGGCGGTCGCGCGATCGTCGGAGGCCGACCGCGTCCGGCGGGGCACGGCATACGGCCTGCTGGCCTATGGCATCTGGGGGATCTTCCCGATCTACTTCCACGCGCTCAAGCCGGCCGGGGCGTGGGAGATCCTCGCCCACCGGATCGTGTGGACGATGCTGCTGTGCTTGGCGATCCTCGCGGTGCGGCGGGATTGGGCGTGGATGCGCACGGTGGCCCGCAGCCGGCGCCTGTCGCTCGGACTGATCGCGGCGGCCCTGGTCATCGCTGCCAACTGGGTGATCTACGTCTTCGCCGTGCTCTCGGGACACACGTATGAGGCGGCCCTCGGCTACTTCCTCAACCCGCTGGTGACGGTGGCGCTCGGCGTCGTCATCCTCGGCGAGGGGCTGCGGCCACTGCAGTGGCTCGCCGTGGCGGTCGGCGCGATCGCGGCGATCTATCTGGCGCTCGAGGGCGGGCACTTCCCGTGGATCGCGATCAGCCTGGCGCTGTCCTTCGGGACCTATGGGCTGCTCAAGAAGCGGCTCGGGGTCGCCTTGGATCCGTGGCACTCGCTCTTCGCCGAGACGGCGGTGCTGACGCCGGTTGCCGCGCTCATCCTGATCCTCGTCGCCGGCGCCGGGGATGCGACGTATGGCGCGAGCCCCGGTCATACGACCTTGTTGACCCTCGCGGGGATCATCACCGCGGTCCCGCTCCTGCTCTTCGCGGCGGCGGCGCAGCGGGTGCCGCTGGTGACCATCGGGCTCATCCAGTTCATGACGCCGGTGATGCAATTGCTGGTGGGTGTGATCGTGTTGCATGAGCACGTGTCCGGCCGGCTCTGGGTCGGCTTCGGGATCGTCTGGATCGCCTTGCTGCTCCTGACGATCGACTCCCTGCAGGCCGCCCGGCGCGCGCGCGGCATACCGCCCCTCGACCCGGCCGCAGCCTAGGCCGCCGGTCTCAGCGCAGGCTCAGATCTCGCGAGGGACAATGCCGGTATGACGGCTCAGCGCGCGAATCTGACGAAGTTCGCCTGGCTCTCCATTGCCGCGGCGATCGCGACGATCGCGCTGAAGTTCGGTGCCTATATGCTGACCGGCTCGGTCGGCCTGCTCTCGGACGCGGCCGAGTCGATCGTCAATCTGGTCGCGGCCTTCGTCGCCCTGCTGGCCCTGCACGTGGCGAGCCGCCCGCCGGACGACGACCATCACTACGGGCATTCGAAGGCGGAGTACTTCTCGGCGGTGGTCGAGGGATTGATGATCTTCCTCGCGGCGATCTTCATCCTGATCACCTCTGTCGAGCGCTTCCTCCACCCACGGGGCTTGGAGAATGTCGGTGTCGGACTGGGGATCTCGGCGATCGCCTCGGTGGTCAACGGCACGGTCGCGCTGACCCTGCTGAGGGCCGGCCGTCAGCACAACTCGATCACCCTGGTCGCCGACGGCAAGCACCTGCTGACCGACGTGTGGACCTCCGTCGGCGTCGTTGTCGGCGTGCTCCTCGTCGCCGTCACGAAGTGGCAGCGGCTCGACCCGGTCATCGCCTTCCTGGTGGGCTGCAACATCATCTGGACCGGCTGGCACCTGATCCGCCAGTCCGTGGACGGGCTGATGGACAAGACCATCGACGCCGAGCGGCAGGAGGCGATCACCGCCGTCCTGGACCGGCATACGAGCGACGAGGTGAGCTATCACGAGTTGCGCACCCGCGAGGCCGGCCACAAGGTCTTCGCCTCCTCACACGTGCTCGTGCCGGGCGCCTGGAGCGTCCAGCGCGGGCACGACCTGGTCGAGGAGATCGAAGCCGACCTGCTGGCCAGCGTGCCCGATCTGGACATGACGATCCACCTCGAGCCCCGGGAGGATCCCCGCTCCTACGAGCGGTAGGCCCCGGGCCACGCCGACCTCGACGTCTGAGGGGGACCACGCTGCGGCAGCACCTAGCGCTCGGGGCCGAGCTCAAGAGATTGAGCATGAGCCCAAGGCGCGAATCGGCGGCATTCGTGGCTAACCTCCGCCTCGGTCCCCCATCCCCACATCAGCAACAAAGCCAGCCATGACCTCGGACACCGAGCCATCCTGACCCGCCACGACATCCACGGCGAATCGAACTACCCCTCAGCCGGTTGGCGGCCACGCCGCACACCCGGCGGGCCTCCACCTCTCCGGCTCCCTCGTTGCGCTGAGCGTGCCGTCGCCGAGTACATGCGCGCCAGCCGTTGCGGACAATCGCCGCGCCTGTCACTGTGGGAACATGATTCTGTTGAGAGTCCTCGCGGGAGTCTTCGCGTGCTGCGTACTAGCGTACGGGAGCCCCCCCCCAAGCGGTAGCCGCGGACATCCCAGACGGCTGCTGGAACCAGGAACTAAAAATCTCCTGGCCCGGAGACTTTCCGAACTCCTACCCAGATTATCTCCTGAATGACGCAAAGGCTGGTGCGGAGTTCTGGTCATCTCGCCGAGACTTCTTAGGATCAGGTCGACTGATCCCGGTTGCCCACGGCTATTCAATTCTCAGCTGCCTACTCGGGAGGCGTTGATGGCTCGCTAAAGTACGCACGAATGACCGGGTATGACTCAACGTCTGCCGCGTTCAACACCACGCGCGTAGCAGACCATCAGGGCCACGACATCGCCGGCATGAAGGCGCGAGCCAACTATCGAACGGTCTCATCGTCAGACTCCGGGTATGTGAAAGTTGCTCTGAGACTCAACTATGGCGACTATCCATCCGCCAATGACACGTGCGGATATCCCGACTTCAAAGCGTGGGACGGCAGCGGAGATCGCGACCTTGATCAGCCGCGCAGTAGTTGGAATTGGTATTTCGAGTGAGTCGATTGCATCCCAGTAAGCTCATGGTCGTTTTGCGACACACCGGAAGTCGGGACCACTGTTGAAGGGGACGTTCAAGATATGCGAGTCGCAGTTTATAACCGAATGCGCACAGCCCAGGGCTATTGGACATCAGTCGCAATCGATCGAGCGCGCGCGCTTGTGAGATTCTCCTAGGAGGGCACAATGCGATTCCGGAGAGTATGGAGTCTTGGATGCGCAGTGGCTATCCTTATGACCCAAGTCGCGTGCGCAACGGGCCGACGTGCTTCGTTGCCTGCCTCCACACCGCTCGCCACGTCATCGTACGCCGACAACTCAGATGGCGACCCTTACACCAAGGCAATCGGGACGTTGACCGTCGTGGATGCCCTTGTTGGGGGAACAATCAATACCACAGGGCGCAAGTCGGCTCAGCTCACCGTGAAAGACACGCGATGGCAACGTGTCCAATACTGGAACGGCGACTCCTACATCAAGCTCGCCCCCGTCGAGTCCGGCCGCATGGATGTTGTCGTTCCAGGTTGGATCGATGTGGACAAGCTTCCTGTGGGCGTAGAGGTCGTCATGGGGTTGACTTCGCCCACCGTCAGGGACGACGGAAAGCCTCACCGCCAACTGCGATTCGTGGCGACGAGCGATGGGCGGGTCTTTGAGCTAGGCACACCATCCCTAGCCCGACTCGACACACTCGTCTCGGAGGCCCAGCAAACACTCGGAGTTAGCTCCTCGCGGATGTCAACTTTACAAGAGTTGCTCGAGGACGCCGGGGCCTGCAACGATGCCGCGAACCGTGGTCAAGCGGTTCCTACTAATGGTCTCATAGCAAGAACGGCACGCGCGACCTCAGTCGAGCCTTCCGAAAGCAGCTTGGCTTTCGAAAAGCAGGATCGCAATACGCGCCAGTTCCCGCAACAATTGAGCGCTATCCCGGATCTTGGCAAGATTCTGGGGAAACCAGTCGTGACGGGTGAAGTTGCCATCTTCGTTCCGGACGGGGAGACTCCCCCCACATTTCTTGTCGTGCGATTCATTGGAGATGGGGTTCTAGGCCCCGTACATATGAATGATACGCGAGGATACGGAACCTTGAATGGCGTATTCCCAACCTCTGGAGTGGTCGAATTGGCAGAGGTCGACCCAAGCGATGATCCCAACCAAGAAACCCACTTAGGGCATTGGACCTTGCCTGCGTGGCCGACCCAAGAATCCGACTCGCGAATCATGATATCGCGCGGGCACGACGGTCAATGGCAGCTCAGCATCGTCCCAGGCACTAAGGTGGACGCCGAAGTCATGAGCCGGATAGCGAAATAGCCGACCCACCCCGCCGAGGCCGAAAGATCAGGAGCGGCGGGCGACGACGCGGTCGGCGAGGTCCATGAGGGCGGACTTGACCTCGCCGTCGGGGACGTTCGCGAGGACCGCCTTGGCGCCGGCGGCGACGGCGTCGGTCTCCTCCTGCGCGCGCTGCATGGCCGTATGCGGTCGCAGCAGGGCCAGCATCTCGGCCACCTGCTCGTCGCTGGGCTCAACGACCCGGAGCAGGTCTTGCAGGCGGGCGTCGGCGGGGTCGGTGGAGGCGAGCGCGTAGATGATCGGCAAGGTGCGCTTGCCCTCGCGGATGTCGGTGCCGGGGGCCTTGCCGAGGACGTCGATCTCGGAGGAGACGTCGATCAGGTCGTCGGCGAGCTGGAAGGCGACGCCGATGCGCTCGCCGTACTCGATCAAGGTGGCGATCAGCTCGCGCGAGCAACCGGACAACAGGGCTCCGTAGCGGGCCGCGGTGGCGATCAGGACGCCCGTCTTGTCGGCGAGCACGTCGAGGTAATACTCGTGCGGGTCGGCCCCGGGTGGGCAGTGCCGGTCGTCGCGGATCTGGCCCGAGCACAACCGGATGAACGTCTGGCTTTGGATCTTGACAGCCTCGGGGCCGAGGTCGGCGATGATGTCGGAGGCGGTGCCGAAGAGGAGGTCTCCGACGAGAATCGCCGTCGAGTTGTCGTACTTCGCGTTCGCGCTCGGCACCCCGCGCCGGGTGGACGCATCGTCCATCACATCGTCGTGATAGAGCGAGGCGAGGTGGGTCAGTTCGACGCCGGCGGCTGCGGCGATGACATCGTCGTTGATGCCGTCGCCGAGCTCGGCCGCCAGCAGCGTCAGCAGCGGCCGGAACCGCTTGCCGCCCGCCGCGAGCAGGTGGGCGTTGGCCTCGGCGATGAAGGGGTCGTCATGGTCCACGCGGGCATGAAGCATTGCCTCGACGGCCGCGAGGCCGGCGTCGAGTCGGGCCTGCAGCCCCGGGGAGATCCCCGGGAGGGCAGGAGCAGGTGCGGGTGAAACCATCGGGTCAGCGCAGGAACTGGCTCGCCTGGCCGGCGAGATCGAGCACCGGCGAGGGGAAGATCCCCAGACCGATCGTGAGGATGACGGCGATCGCCAGACCGAGGGTGGTCAGCACCGACGGGGTCAACGCGACGACCTCGCCCTTGGCGTCGCTGAAGTACATCAGCACGATGATGCGGACATACACGAACGCGGTGATCGCGCTGCAGAGCACACCGATGACCACGAGCACGGCGCCCATCCGCCCGCCGTGGGCGATCGCCGGGGCGAAAGCCGCGAACTTCGAGGTGAAACCCGAGGTCAGCGGGATGCCGGCGAAGGTGAGCAGCAGCAGCGCGAAGACACCCGCGACGACGGGGTGTCGACGACCAAGGCCGGCCCATTGCCCGATGTGCGAAGCCTCGGTGTTGCCGTCACGCACGAGGGCGATGACGCCGAACGCGGCGAGCGTGGCCAGGCCGTAGGCGAGCAGGTAGAACATCACGCCGGTCACGCCGGTGATGTCGAAGGCCAGGACACCGACGAGGATGAACCCGGCGTGGGCGATCGAGCTGTAGGCCAGCAGCCGCTTGATGTCGGTCTGCGCCACAGACAGGATCGACCCGACGATCATCGTCAGCGCCGCGATCGCGCCGACGGCCAGCCGCCAGTCCCAGCGGTCGGCGTCGATTCCGGTGTAGGCCAGGCGCAGGATCGCCCCGAATGCGGCGAGCTTGGTGCAGGCGGCCATGAACCCGGTGACCGGGGTGGGAGCCCCCTGATAGACGTCCGGCGTCCACATGTGGAACGGCACCGCGCCGACCTTGAACAGCAGGCCGACGAGCACGAAGAAGGCACCCGGCAACAACAGCCCGTCCAACTCGACGCCGGCAGCGGAGATCGCGGCGGAGATCTGGCCGAACTGGATCGACCCGGCATACCCATAGAGCAGGGCCGACCCGAAGAGGAAGAAGGCGCTGGAGAAGGACCCGAGGAGGAAGTACTTCAGCGCCGCCTCCTGCGACAGCAGCCGGCGGCGGCGGGCCAAGCCGGTGAGGATGTAGAGTGGCAGCGAGAGCACCTCGAGCGCGACGAACATCGTCAGCAGGTCGCCGGCGGCCGGGAAGATCATCATGCCGGCGATGGAGAACAGGGCGAGCGGGAAGACCTCGCCGGTGCCCCATCCCGCGCGGGCGGCGGCCGCCTCGAGCGGGCTGCCGGGCACCGCCGCACCCATCGGCGTGAAGGCGTCTGCGCCGGCGCTGCCGAACTTCTCGGCCATGAGCAACACGGCGACGAACGACAGCAGCAGGACCGAGCCCTGCAGAAACAGGGTCGGACCGTCGATCATCAGTGCCCCCGCGAGGGTCGACCCCTGGTCGTCGACCGACTTCCAGACCAAGGCCCCGAAGGCGAGGACCACGGTGAGCAGGGTCAGGGCGACCTGGATGGAGTGCCGTGAGCTGCGCGGGGCGAAGGCCTCGACAAGCACGCCGACCAGGGCGCCGCCGAAGACGATCAGGATGGGCATGATCGCCCAGTAGTTGACCGCGGTCGCGGTGAACTGGCTGTCCATCACTTCTCACTCTCGGTTGCAGCGGCGGCGGGAACGACCGGTGAGGGGTCGCTCACCCCCACCTCGGTGAGGACCCGCTGGACGGCAGGGTTGAGGATGTCGAGGACCGGCTTGGGATAGACACCCAGGAACAGGAAGCTCAGGATGAGCGGGGCCACGACGAACTTCTCGCGCCACGTCAGGTCGCGATGTACGACGCCTTCCGGCCGGGGACCGGTCATCATCCGCTTGTACATCCACAGGATGTACAGGGCGGCGAGCACGATGGACAAGGCGGCGATGGCCCCCACGCCCTTGTAGCGCTGGAAGGTGCCAGCGAGGACGAGGAACTCCGAGACGAAGGAACTCAGGCCGGGCAGCGCCATGCTCGACAGGCCGGAGATCAGGAAGACGCCGGCGATCGCCGGGACGACCCGCTGCCAGCCGCCGTAGTCGGAGATCTTGGTGCTCCCCCGGCGCGCGATGAGCATGCCGGCGACAAGGAAGAGGGCGGCCGTCGAGAAGCCGTGGTTGATCATGTAGAGCGCGGCCCCGGCGTGCGCGGTCGTCGTCATCGCGAAGATGCCGAGCACGATCAGACCGAAGTGGCTGATCGAGGTGTAGGCGATCAGGCGCATCAGGTCGTTCTGCGCGATCGCGGCGAAGGCTCCGTAGAAGATCGAGACGACAGCCAGGGCGATCACCACTGGCGTGGCCCATTCGCTGGCGTCGGGGAACAGCTGCAGGCAGAAGCGGATCATGCCGTAGGTGCCGACCTTGTCGAGGACACCGACGAGCAGGGTGGCCGTGGCGGGCTTGGCGACACCGGCGGCGTCGGGCAGCCAGGTGTGGACGGGCCACATCGGGGCCTTGACGGCGAAGGCGATGAAGAATCCGAGCCAGAGCCACTTCTGGGTGGTCGGGTCGATGTTCAGGCCGGTCAGGCTGTTGATGAGAAAGCCCTGCGGGCCGCGCGGGCCCTGCATGTAGAGGCCGATGACGGCCGCCAGCATGACCAGCCCACCCGCGAGGGAGAACAGCAGGAACTTGACCGCAGCCGCCTGCCGGCCCGGTCCGCCATACCCACCGATCAGGAAGTAGACCGGGATCAGCATCGCCTCGAAGAAGACGTAGAAGAGGAAGACGTCGGTGGCGGCGAAGACACCCACCATGAAGGCGAGCAGCAGCAGCGTCCACGCGAAGTAGTTCTTCTCGCGGCTGCCGCCCTCGGGCACGTCGTGCCAGGCGGCCAGGATGCACACCGGGGTGAGGACGGCGGCCATGAGAATCAGCGTGATGGCGATGCCGTCGACGCCGAGAGCGTAGGAGACGCCGAAGCTCTCGATCCACGAGTGCGTCTCGGTGAGCTGGAACTGCTGCATCGAGTGCAGATCGAACTGCGTGAGGGCGCCGACACCCAGGGCGAGCGTCGCGACGGAGAAGGCCAGGGCCAGCTCCTTGGCGCGGGCCGCCATCGCCGAGGGCAGCGCCGCGATCAAGGCCGCGCCGATGAGCGGCACGACCATCATCGCGGTCAGCCAGGGGAAGTTATCCATCAGTTCATCACCCACAGTGCTCCGAGGACGGCGACGATGCCGGCGAGCATCGTCAAGGCGTAGGAGCGTGCATAGCCGTTCTGGATGCGGCGCAGCCAGGTGGCGGTGCCGCCGGTCAGTTTGCCCAGACCCATCGCGCCGCCGTCGACCACCTCGTTGTCCGTCCAGATCACCGAGCGGACCAGTTTGACGCCCGGCCACATGAAGACGGCCTCGTTGATGTCGTCCTGGTAGAGATCCTTGCGGGCGGCCCGCGTGAGCGCATTGCCCGCCGGAGCGTACATCGGGACCTCGTCACGGCCATACCGCAGCCACGCGAGCCCGGCACCGAGGGCGACCAGCAGCAGGGTCAGCGTCATCAGGACCGGCACGGACAGGACGGGCTCGCCATGCTCGGGGTGGCCGGTGACCGGCTCGAGCCATTTGGTGAAGATGTCCGTCGGGCCGAGGATCAGGCCGAGCCCGGCAGAGCCCAGCGCGAGCACCATCATCGGGAGGGTCATCGTCAGCGGCGACTCGTGCGGGTGCTGTTTCGGCTCGTCGGTCCAGCGCTCCTTGCCGTGGAAGGTCATGAAGAACAGGCGCGACATGTAGAACGCGGTGACGCCGGCGCCGAGCAGCGCGGCCAGGCCGAAGACCCAGGGGCGCCAGCCCTCGCCGATGAAGGCGGCCTCGATGATCTTGTCCTTGCTCCAGAACCCGGAGAAGGGCGGCACACCGAGGATCGCCAGCCAGCCGAGGCCGAAGGTGATCCAGGTGATCTTCATGAACTTGTTCAGGTTGCCGAAGCGGCGCATGTCGACCTGGTCGCTCATGCCGTGCATGACCGAGCCGGCGCCGAGGAACATCCCGGCCTTGAAGAAGCCGTGGGTGATCAGGTGGAAGATCGCGAAGGCGTAGCCGACCGGGCCCAGGCCCGCGGCGAGCATCATGTAGCCGATCTGCGACATGGTCGAGGCGGCGAGCGCCTTCTTGATGTCGTCCTTGGCGCACCCGACGATCGCACCGTATGTCAGCGTGATCGCGCCGACGATGGCGACGGCGAGCTGGGCGTTGGGGGCGGCTTCGAAGATGGTATGGCTGCGGACGACGAGGTAGACACCCGCGGTCACCATGGTCGCGGCGTGGATCAGCGCGGACACCGGCGTCGGGCCGGCCATCGCGTCGCCGAGCCAGCTCTGCAGCGGGAACTGCGCGGACTTTCCGCAGGCGCCGAGCAGGAGCAGCAGACCGATGGCGGTGAGCGTCGCCGTGCCGGCGCCGCCCGCGGCGACCCCGGCGTTGACGCTGGCGAAGTCGACGGCACCGAAGGTGGCGAACATCAGCGCGATCGCCAACGACAGGCCGATGTCGCCGACCCGGTTCACGACGAACGCCTTGTTGGCGGCGGCGGCGTTGGCCTCCGCGAAGTGGCCCGGGGCGATCGCTCCGGCCTCCCGCGTGTTCCAGAACCCGATGAGCAGGTAGGAGGCCAGGCCCACGCCCTCCCAGCCGACGAACAGCAGCAGGAAGGAGTCGGCCAGCACCAGCAGCAACATGGCCGCGACGAAGAAGTTCAAGTAGGCGAAGAAGCGCCGCTTGTCGGGGTCGTGGCTCATGTAGCCGAGCGAATAGACGTGGATCAGCGAACCGACGAAGGTGATCAGCAGCACGAAGCTGACCGACAGGGTGTCGATCTGCAGGCCGGCACTGAGCTGGAAGGCACCGGCGGGGATCCAGTTGAAGAGCGTCTGGTGGGTCGAGCGCTGGTCGGGGTCGACGGCCAGCAACTGCAGCAGCGCGACGACGCCGAGCCCGAAGCTGGCCCAGGACAAGCCGGTGGCCAGGGCGGGGCCGAAGCTGTTGGTGGCCCTGCCACCGAGCAGCAACAAGGCGGCACCGGCCAACGGCAGGGCGATGAGCCACCAGCCGGGCATCGAGACCGCGTCCGAGGACGTGGCGGTTTCGAGTGCCAGCTGTGTCAGGAGGGCGGACACGTTGTGTTATCCCCTTCTCAGTACTTCAGCAGGTTCGCGTCGTCGACCGAGGCCGAACGCCGGGCACGGAAGATGGCCATGATGATCGCCAGGCCGACGACGACCTCGGCGGCCGCGACGACCATGACGAACAGCGCGATGGCCGCTCCGTCGATGGACTGGTGCATCCGCCCGAACGTGACGAAGGCGAGGTTGGCCGAGTTGAGCATCAGTTCGATACCCATGAACACGATGATCGCGTTGCGGCGGGTGAGCACCGTCGCTGCGCCGATGGCGAACAGGATCATGGCCAGGTAGATGTAGTTCATCAGGCTCATCGCGTGCGCCCCTCCTCGATCTCCTTCTGCAGCTGCTGTTCGGCGGCGGTGTACTGGCCGGGCAGGGCGACCTGGTCGCGGGCCTGCAGCGTGCGCGAGACGGACAGCTCGCTGGGTGTGCCGTCGGGCAGCAGCGCCGGGGTGTCGACGGCGTTGTGCCGTGCATACACACCGGGGGCCGGGAGGCCGGAGACGTACTCGCCGCGGCGGAAGCGCTCCTGCGACCAGGCCTTCTGGTTCGGCTTGGCGCCGAGGCGCTCGCGGTGGGCGAGCACCATTGCGCCGAGGGCGGCGGTGATGAGCAGGGCCGAGGTGATCTCGAAGACCCAGACGTACTTGCCGAAGATGACATTGGCCATCGCCGAGATGTGGCCGCCCTGGTTGACCGCGTCGAGGGTCGGGGTGCCGTCGATGGTGACCTTGCCGATCATCCCGGCGAGCAGCATGGCCAGGCCGAGCGAGAGCAGCAGCCCGATCCAGCGCTGGCCCTTGATGGTCTCGATGAGGCTGTCGGAGGAGTCGACACCGACGAGCATGACGACGAACAGGAAGAGCATCATCACGGCGCCGGAGTAGACGAACACCTGCACGACCCCGAGGAATGGGGCGCCCTGCGCGACATAGAAGATGCCGAGGATGGTCATCGTGACCGCGACGCCCATGGCGGCATACACGGCCTTCCTGGCGAACAGCAGGCCGAGACTCATGAGCACGGCGATGGACCCGAGGATCCAGAACGTGACGGCTTCAGCGGTGCTGGTCACTTGGCACCCCCTTCGACCTTTCCGAGGTAGTAATCGCGCTCCGACAGGCCCTCGGCCATCGGGTGCGGCGGCTCGTCCATCCCGGCCTGCAAGGGCGCCAGCAGCTGCTCCTTGGTGAAGATGAGGTCGGCGCGGTTGTAGCCGGCCAGCTCGTAGAAGTTGGTCATCGTCAACGCGCGGGTCGGGCAGGCCTCGATGCACAGGCCGCAGAAGATGCAGCGCAGATAGTTGATCTGGTAGACGCGGCCGTACCGCTCACCCGCCGAGAAGCGGCCGGTGCCGCCGGGGGTGTCGTCGTTGTCGGCGCCTTCGACGAGGATCGCGTCCGCCGGGCACGCCCATGCGCACAGCTCGCAGCCGACGCACTTCTCGAGCCCGTCGGGATAGCGATTGAGCTGGTGACGTCCGTGGAAACGCGGCTGGGTGGGGCGCTTGACCTCGGGATATTCGACGGTCTTGACCTTCTTGAACATGGTCGCGAAGGTGACGCCGAATCCGCCGACGGGGGCGAACATCTCACTGAAGAAGCCGGGCTTGTCCTCAGCCATGGAGCACTTCCTTGGTCGGGGCGGGAGAGGCCTGTTCGAGGCGCTGTCCGGGCAGTGGCGGCACGGGGAAGCCCCCGGCATACGGATCGATCGCGTCGGGGACGACCGGCTTGGCCGCCTCGATCTTGGCAGCCTGGCGGCCTTCCCAGATCCACGTCGCCGCCAGCACCAACAGGGCGAGCGCGCCGATGACGATCAACGAGGCCAGGCGACGCTCGGCGCCGAAGATCGAGACGACCTTCTCTCCGAGGTAACCGTGGTCGGCGGCCTGGAGGAAGGCGACCGCGACGACCCACACGATCGTGACGGGGATGAGGAACTTCCAGCCGAAGCGCATGAACTGGTCATACCGCGTGCGGGGCAGCGAACCACGCAGCCACACGAAGAGGAACATGAACAGCCACAGCTTGACGGTGAACCACAGCAGGCCCCACCAGCCGTGGTTGAACATGCCGTCGTTGATGGCCGCGATGCCGGGCGGGGCCTGCCAGCCGCCGAGGAAGACGGTGGTCGCCAGGCCGGCGACGGTGAACATGTTGATGTATTCGCCGAGGAAGAACATTGCGAACTTCATCGAGCTGTATTCGGTCATGAACCCGGCGGTCAGCTCGCCCTCACCCTCGGCGAGGTCGAAGGGCAACCGGTTGGTCTCGCCGACCATCGTGATGACATAGATGACGAAGGAGACGACCAGCGGTATGACGTGCCAGATGCTCCGCTGATTGGCGACGATCTGCGAGGTCGACATCGAACCGCTGTAGAGGAAGACGGCGACGAGCGACAGACCCATGGCGATCTCGTAGCTGATGATCTGGGCGCTGGAGCGCAGCCCACCGAGCAGCGGATAGGTCGAGCCCGACGACCAGCCGGCGAGCACGACGCCGTAGGCACCCACGCCGGCGACCGCCAACGCGATGAGCACCGCGATCGGCACGTCGGTCAGCTGCAGCGGCGTGGTGTGGCCGAACATGCGCACGTTGCCGGCCAACGGGATGATCGCGAAGGAGACGAAGGCCATCGACGCGGCGAGGATCGGCGCGAGCAGGTGGATCAGCTTGTCGGCGTTCTTGGGGACGATGTCCTCCTTGAGCGCCAGCTTCACACCGTCGGCGAGGGTCTGAAAGATGCCGAACGGACCGAAGCGGTTCGGGCCGGGGCGCTGCTGCATCCGGCCGATGACGCGTCGCTCGAACCAGATGACGAGCAGCGTGCTGAGCAGCAGATAGACGAACAGGAAGAGCGCCTTGACCAGCGACAGCCACACGGGGGTGTCGCTGAAGTCGGCGACCGGGTTGTCGCGCGGCACATAGGGCTCCGCCGCGGCGAGGACGGTCAAGACGTTCACGAGGCACCTCCGGGGGTGACGGTGACGAGCGAGCCGGCGCCGGCGCCGAGGACGGCGACGCGGCAGCCGGCCGAGTTGGTCGGGACCCAGACGACGTTGTCGACCATCTCGGTCACCGCCAGCGGCACGGTCACGCTGCCCGCCGGGCCGGTGACCGTGACCTGCTCGCCGTCGTGGACACCGAGCGCCTGCGCCCCGGATGCGGAGATCCGGGCCACGGCGGCCGGGGCGGTGCCGGCGAGGAAGGGTTCGCCGTCTTGGAGGCGGCCCTTGTCGAGCAGGTGGTGCCAGGTGGCGAGGACGAACTGGCCGGGCCGGGTCGAGGGCACCTGCGCCGGGAGGGCGGCAGGCTTGCTCGCGCGGGCACCGGACCACGGCCCGAGCGTGCTCATCTCGGTCTGCACCTGCTCGAGGCTGCGCGCGCCGAGGAAGTGCCCGAGCTCGCTCGCCAGCATGTCGAGGACCCGGTAGTCGGAGAGGGCGTTGGTCTCCAGTGCCGCCGCGAACGGCCGCACCCGCCCCTCCCAGTCGACGAAGGTGCCGGCCTTCTCGGCGTGCGGCGCCACCGGCAGGACGACGTCCGCGGCCGCGGTGACGCTGCTGGGGCGGTATTCGAGGGAGACGACGAAGGCCCTCTCGAGTGCGTCGTATGCCGCGCCGTCGCCGAGGTCGCTCGCGTCGACGCCGCCGACGACCAGGGCGCCCAGCTCACCGGAGGCGGCGGCGGCGATGATGCTGGCGCCGTCGAGGCCGGTGTCGCCCGGGAGAGCGTCGACCTGCCACGTG
>NZ_HG764815.1:1542644-1549810 GCF_001050535.1 Nostocoides australiense Ben110
CCAGCCGTAGGGGTCTGCCGTCCCGGTCGGCTGCTGCTGCGGCTGGGGCGCAACCGGAGCGCCGGCGTGGGGGGTCGCCGCGCCGGCACCGGCGCGCGTCGAGCGCGGGGTGGTATGCCGCGTCCACACGATCCCGTCGAAGTAGCGCAGCTGGTCGGGCGCCTCCGGGTCGTCATACCAGCCGGGCGCGGAAGGTGTCGTCACTCCCCGATCTTTTCATGCCGACACGCGCGACCCGGCATACTTGGTGCCCGCCATGACCCTCCACTCCCCGCAGGACGCGCCGGAACCCCGTGCCCGCATACCCCGGGAGATCCAGGTCCTCATCGCCGCCGCCTTCGTCATCGCCGTCGGCTTCGGCCTGATCACTCCGGTGCTGCCGGCATTCGCCACGTCCTTCGACGTCGGCGCCACGGCCGCCTCGATCGTCGTCTCCGCGTTCGCGTTCTTCCGGCTCGTCGGCGCCCCCGGCGGCGGGCGCCTGGTCGCCCGCTTCGGCGAACGGCCCATCTATCTGCTCGGCCTCGTCATCGTCGCGATCTCCTCCGCCGCAACGGCATTCGCGCACAACTATTGGCAGCTGCTCGCATACCGCGGGCTCGGCGGGCTCGGTTCGACGATGTTCACCATCTCCGCCGTTGCTCTTTTGGCCCGGCTCGCGCCGCCGGCGATCCGTGGGCGGGTCTCCTCGGCATACGGCGCGGCCTTCCTCATCGGCGGGGTCGCGGGCCCGGCGATCGGGGGCCTGCTCGGCGGGCTCGGCCTGCGGGTGCCGTTCCTGGCGTATGCCGTGTGCATCCTTCTGGCGGCCGCGCTCGTCTGGGCGATGCTGCCCAAAGACGCGGGGCGACCGGTCGCCGACGGCACCGCCCGGCCCGCGGTGACGATGCGCGAGTGCCTGCCCGACCCGGCATACCGCGCCGCCTTGGGCTCCTTCTTCGCCAACGGGTGGGCGAATTTCGGTGTGCGCGTAGCGATCCTGCCCCTCTTCGCCGCCGCGGTCGTCAGCGACCAGCCGTGGGTCGCCGGCCTCGCCCTGGCCGTCTTCGCCGTCGGCAACATGCTCGGGCTCGCCTGGGCGGGACGACGCTCGGATGTGCGCGGCCGCAAGCCGTTCGTCATCGGGGGGCTCGCGGTCAGCGGATTCGCCACGCTGTGGACCGGCTTCGCCGTGACCATCCCGCTGCTCGTCGGCCTCTGCCTGATCATCGGCGTCGGCGCCGGCACGATGACCCCCGCCCAGCAGGCGGCCGCGGCCGACATCGTCGGCCAGGAACGCAGCGGCGGCCCGGCCCTCGCAGCCCTCCAGATGGCGCAGGACGCCGGCGGCATCCTCGGACCCATCGCGGCCGGCGCGCTCGTGGATCTCAGTGGCGGCTACCACTGGCCGTTCGTGGTGACCGGGCTCGTGACATTGGTAGCGATCCTGCCCTGGCTGCGCGCCCGCGAGACCAGCCCCGCCGCCCGCGCGGCATACCCCTAACATCGCGCGCCAACCACCCCTAGTATCGGCAGCATGATCGAGCAGCGCCGCATCCTGACCACCGCCATCCCGGGCCCGAAGTCCCAGGAGTTGCAGCAGCGGAAGCTGGCGTCGGTATCGACGGGCGTGAGCACCGGCCTGCCGATCTATGTCGAGGCGGGGGCGGGCGGCATACTGCGCGACGTCGACGGCAACCAGCTGATCGACTTCGGCTCCGGCATTGCCGTGACGACCGTCGGCAATGGCAACCAGCGCGTCATCGACGCAGTGAGCAAGCAGATCGCCGACTTCACGCACACCTGCTTCATGGTCACGCCGTATGAGGAGTACGTCCAGGTCTGCGAGGAACTCGACAAGCGCACTCCGGGCGATCACGAAAAGCGTTCTGCCCTCTTCAATTCCGGTGCGGAGGCCGTCGAGAACGCCGTCAAGGTGGCGCGGCATTTCACCGGCAAGGACGGCATCGTCGCCTTCGACCACGCCTACCACGGCCGCACCAACCTCACCCTGGCGATGACGGCCAAGAACATGCCCTACAAGCACAAGTTCGGCCCCTTCGCCTCCGAGCTCTATCGCGTGCCGATGGCTTACCCCTATCGCTGGCCGGGCGGGCCGGAGCACTGCGAGGCCGAGGCCTTCAACTACATCACCGACCAGATCCACGCCCAGATCGGCGAGGAGAACACCGCCGCCGTCATCATCGAACCCATTCAGGGCGAGGGCGGGTTCATCGTCCCGCCGCCGGGCTTCCTGCCTGCGCTCGCGCAGTGGTGTCGCGACAAGGGCATCCTGTTCATCGCCGACGAGGTGCAGTCCGGCTTCTGCCGCAGCGGCGACTGGTTCGCCGTCGACCACGAGCAGGTCGTGCCCGACATCGTCGTGACGGCCAAGGGCATCGCCGGCGGGATGCCGCTCTCGGGCATCACCGGCCGCGCCGACATCATGGACACCATCCACCCCGGCGGTCTCGGCGGCACCTACGGCGGCAACCCCGTCGCCTGCGCCGCCGCTCTGGCGTCGATCGAGACGATGGAGGAGGACGACCTGTGCGGCCGGGCCAAGGCCATCGAGGCCATCCTCTATGAGCGGTTGGGCCGGATCGCCGAAAAGTACGAGCAGGTCGGTGAGGTCCGCGGCCGCGGCGCGATGATCGCCATGGAGCTAGTGACCGACCGCGAGAGCAAGGAGCCCGCGGCCGCCCTGACCGGCGCGATCAACAAGGCCTGCCACGAGCGCGGGTTGGTCACGTTGACCTGCGGCACCCTCGGCAACGTCTTCCGCTTCCTGCCGCCGCTGACCATCGGCGATGACCTGCTCCACGAAGGCATGGACATTCTCGAGGAGGCCTTCTCGGTCGCGGCCGGCTGAGCGACGCAGCAGGTCGTCGGCACCGCTCGCTACCGGAGGTCTCGACGATGCGCCGCGGTGAGATCCGCCGCGTCAATCTCGACCCCACTCTCGGGAGCGAGGCGGACACGCTACGGCCGGCCGTGATCGTCAGCAACGACCAGGCCAATGCCGCAGCCGAGCGATTGGGACGCGGCGTGGTGACCGTCGTGCCGGTCCCGAGCGGCATCTCGCGCGTCCACCCCTTTCCAGGTATTCCCTCCCGCTGCCGAGACGGGTCTTCCCCGGGATTCGAAGGCCCAGGCCGAACAGGTCCGCTCGGTCTCCGTCGAACGGATCGGCCACACGGTCGGCAGGCTGCCAAGAATCCCGCAGACGGAACTCGACGCAGCCCTGCGCCTGCACCTCGGTCTCTAGGGCGTCGCGACGAGCCGCTCCTCGGCGATGGCATTGCCGCCGTCGACGACGATCACCTGGCCGGTGACATAGGCGGCACCGGGCGTGCAGAGCCACGCGATGGCGGAGGCGACCTCGCCCGCTGTCCCCGAGCAACCGACCGGGGTATGCCGCCCCTCCTCCGCCTCGTCCGGCGTCTGGGAGCCGGTCTCGATCCACCCCGGTGCCACCGCGTTTACTGTCACCCCGTGCGGCCCCTCGTCGACCGCCAGCGCCCGGGTCAGGCCGACCATGCCGGCTTTCGCTGTGGCATAGGCGATTTCGCCGCGCATGGCCATCACCGGGCCGGTGACGCTGGTGACATTGACGATCCGTGCGGAGCCGCTCGCACGCAGGTGCGGCAGCGCCGCGCGGCACACGAGGTATGCCGTGTCCAGATTCCGCGCCAAGCTCGCCCGCCACCGCTGGACCCGCTCCGTCGTCGACCCGAGCACCACGCTCGCTCCGAGTCCGGCGAGAAGGGTGGCGGCCGCATACCCGATCCCGGTCGGTGACCCGGCGCCGGTGACGATGGCGGTGCGTCCGGTCAGGTCCAGATGGGTGGGGAGCACGGGCCTCAGCATAGATATTCGCGCGCGGAGTGTCGGGGGTGCGCCGTAGGCTGCCTGATTGCCATGAGTAGCAACGTCATCGAGTCCTCGGCCATCTCGGTCGACAATCCTCCCCTGCCGTCCGACCCGCGCCGGACGGTGACGTGGCGACGGGTCAGGACGCCGTTGAACATGGTTGCCCTGTCCGTGCTGTTGGTCGGCTCGGTGGCGCAGGTCTTCGGCAATGTCCTTGCCGGGCAGATCGCCGAGGCGCCGACGTGGGAGCTGGTCCGGTGGCTCGCCATCGTGATGGTCGGTGGGTCCGTGCTCGACATGGCCGGCCGTTACGTCTGGTTCGGCGAGATCGACCGGGTCGAGGGCGGGTTGCGGGCCGACCTGCTCGATGCCGCACTCAACCAGCCCCTCGCCGCCCTTGGCGAGCAGGCCGTCGGTGAGGTGCTCGACCGCGTCGACGACGACACCCGCGAGGTCGGCAATCTCATGCGCTGGCAGTCGTGGATGGTGCTGCGCTCGCTGTTCAGCGCCGTGCCCATGTGGGTCATCGGCGGCCTGATCTGGTGGCCGGCGTGGTTCTTGTTCCCGGTGTTCGCCCTCCTCACGTGGCTGGGCATGCGCTCGCTGCTGCGGCCCATCGCCGAACGCAAGGTCATCGAGGAAGCGGCCTGGACCGATCACGCCGCAGCGCTCGAGGAGGGCATCGCCGGCCGGGACGACCTGCGCACCAGCCTCGGCCAGTCCTTCGCGATCCGCCGGCTGGCGCAGCTCTCGGCTCAGGTCCACGCCAGATTCCTCGCGGTCATCACCCTCGAGAAGAAGATCGTGCTGCGGGGTGTGCTCGTGCTCAACGCCCTGCTGGCCGCGGTCGCGAGCATCGGCGTCGCCATGGCCAGCAGCGGAAGGGCGTCGGTCGCCCAGCTCGTGACGATCTTCTTGATCACGAGCCAGTTCGTCGGCGTCGTCGGCTTCGTGGCCGAACAGCTGCCGGACATCCAGGCGGGTCTGGGGGCCGTGACCCGGCTCCGGCAGATGCTCGCGCTTGCCCCCGAGCCAGTCGGCGGGCGACGCATCGAGGCCGAACACGTCGATGTGCGTTTCGACCACGTGGACTTCGCCTACGAGGAGGGCACCTTCGCCCTGTCGGACATCGATCTGCACGTCCCCGCCGGACAGACGCTGGCCCTGGTGGGCCGGAGCGGCTCCGGCAAGTCGACGCTGGCCTCGCTGCTCTCGCGGGCGGTCGACCCGGCACCGGGCACGGTGTTCGTCGGCGGCATCGATGTGCTCGACCTCGACCTGCAGTCGTTGCGCCGTCAGGTCGGCGTCGTGACCCAGCGCACCGAGATCCTCGCAGGCACGTTGGCCCAGAACATCGCGCTCTTCGCCGACCTCCCCCGCGAGCGCGTCGAGGGGGTCGTGGCCGAGCTGGGCCTGAACGACTGGGTCGCCGGCCTCGAACACGGCCTCGACACCGTGCTCGGCCCGGGCGGGACCACGCTGTCGGCCGGCGAGGAGCAACTCGTCGCCTTCGCCCGGCTGCTGATCCGCGACGTCCACGTCGTCGTCCTCGACGAGGCCACGGCCCGCATGGACCCGCTCACCGAGGCCCGGGTCGTCGCCGCCGCCGACCGGCTGCTCAGCGGCCGCACCGGCCTACTCGTCGCCCACCGCCTCTCGACGATCGCCCGGGCCGACCTGGTCGCGGTGCTCTCCGCCGGCCGTCTCGTCCAGTTCGGGGCGCAGGCCCGCCTCGCCACGATCGATGGCCCCTTCCGCGACTTGCTGCGCTCGGCCACCCTCGACGAGCCGGGGGTCGCCCCGTCCGGGACGGAGCCGGGAGCCCCGCACCTCAGCCAAGACCCGGACGGCACGGTTCCGGGAGCCACTGTGGACGCGCCGGCCGACGGGACCTCAGAGTCCGTCGGGTCGGCCCGGCGTCGGCGCGCGGCCCTGGACCGCCCGGAGACCGGGACCGGTCCCTCGCTCGCCCGCGGGATCACCAGTGTGCTCCGCGTGCGCCCGGGCTGGGGGCTGCTCGCCGTCGTGCTCTTCCTCGGCATGTCGCTGACCGGGGGCGCGGGAGCGCTCACCGGGTTCGCCTGGGGCCACACCGTCGAACGCATCGGCCGCGGCGAGGATCCGTGGTGGTGGCTCGCTGGTGTCGTGTTCATGGTGCTGGTCGGGCCGCTGATGCTCGCCGAGGCCATCTCGCGCTACCCACGGTGGTGGGTCGAGGTGCTGCTGCGCGTGCGGATGGCGGTGCTCGTCGGTCAGACCGCCCAGCGCCGACTCGAGAAGGTGCCGGCCGGCGAAGTGGTGGCCCGGGCCATGGACTCCGATCGCTACGCCCGGTATGCCGACCGCTGGGTCGACTTCGTCAACGGCCTGATCGTCGTGGCCGTCACCGCCGTCGCTGCGGCTAATCCCCTGGCTGGCCTGGTGCTGCTCGGGGTCGTCGTGGCGGCCACGCTGACCTCCGCGATCGGGCGGCCGATCGCCGGCCGGACGGCAACCAAGGCTTCGGCCATGCGGGCGCGTTTCGGCCGCGCGCTCGTCTCCACTCTCGAGTCGGCGCGCACGGTCAAGCTCGCCGGGCGCACGCCGGAGCTGCATCGTCATCTGCAACGGGTCGATGCCGGCCGCGTGGATGCCGCGGTGCGCGAGCACCACGTGCAGGCCGTGCTCGACTCCGTGCCGACGATCATGATCAAGGTCGGGGTCGTCGTCGTGTGGGCGGCGGTCGTAGAGAACTGGTGGGGCCTGGCGACCGCACTGCTCGTCGCCAACGCGCTCAACGGCTTCGAGTGGTTCGGCCGGGTTGCCGGCGCCGTCGTCACCGAGGCCCCGGGCACCCGATCGTGGCAGGCGGCCACGAGCCAGATGGCCGGCGGGGTCGACCTGATGCGGGTCCCGCCGGGAGTGGATCTGGTCACCGGTGAGGCGCCACCGGCACCGGAGGTCGAGCGGGTTCCGTTGCGAGAACTCATCGTCGACGACGTGACGGCCATCCACGAGGACGGCACGGTCGGCGTCGAGGACGTATCCCTGTCGATCCGGCGCGGCGAACTCGTGTTGCTGCTGGGGCAGGTGGGGTCCGGCAAGTCCAGCCTGCTGCGCACGCTCGCCGGCCTCATCGACTACGAGGGTCGTGTCCTGTGGAACGGCCAGGTCGTGGGCGATGCCGAGTTGTTCATGAGGCCCGGACAGGTCGCCTACGTGGCGCAGGTGCCGCGTGTCCTGTCCGGTACCTTCGCCGACAATGTGCAACTCGGGTTCGGCCGGGCCTTCGACGCCCCCGTCGCCGATGCCCGACTCACGCCGGACGTGACCGC
>NZ_HG764815.1:1549910-1566787 GCF_001050535.1 Nostocoides australiense Ben110
CGCCCGCCTCCGCGTCGACGGCCCGGTGCGTCAGCCCGCGTAGGCCGCTGCGCGCGACGACCGCCGCGGCCGCGTCGAGCAGATCCTTGCGCCGCCCGGTGACGGGGGCGGGCAGACCGGCTGGGGCGACGTCGCGAGGCACTCGGCCATTGTGCCCTCGTCCAGCGGTTGCGGAATATTCACTACATCTGTAGTGTTGTCATCAGTACCACTACAAATGTAGAAGAACAGGAGTGAGCATGATCCTCAGCCACGCAGCCGCCGTCGCTACTTTCCTCACCGTCGTCCTCGCGATCGCCGGCGCCCTCGTCGCGCTCGCCCTCCTCGCGGCCGCCGGCGACTTCCTCGCCCGCAACCACACCATGCGGGTGCGCCGCCACCAGAGCGTCCCGGTCTACTACCGCCACCTCGTCACCGGCCACTGATCCGGCCACGGATCCGGCCACTGGTCGACGAGCCGGCCGCCCAGCGCGGCATACAGCTCGCATCCAGCTTCGGCGAGGCACACTTGCCCGTATGCCGTCGCTCACCGCCGCCGAGCCCGGTCCACTGCCGTGGACCGGGCTTTCGCGTCGCCACCTGGTCCTCGAGACCTGGCTGGTGCTCGGGGTCTCGCTCGGTGCGTCGGCGATCTGGTCGCTGCTGCGGATCATCGACCGGCTGACCGTGCACGTCGCGCTGAACCAGCAGACGACGAGCATGAACAACTCGGTCACGCCCGACCGCCCCTGGCTCGACCTGGCCTACCAGCTGACCGGCGTCATCCTCGGGGTGGTGCCCGCCCTCCTCGCCCTGCACCTGCTGCGCCGCGACGACGCCGGCGCCTGGCGCGCGATCGGCTGGGACCGGCAAGCGCCGGGCCGCGACCTGCTGGCCGGTGTCGGGCTGACCGCACTGATCGGCATACCCGGCTTGGGTCTGTATGCCGCGGCCCGGGCCCTGAACCTCAACACCACGATCGCGGCGGCGAACCTCACCGACCACTGGTGGACGATCCCCGTGCTCGTCCTGGCCGCCGCCCAGAATGCCGTCCTCGAAGAGGTCGTCATGGTCGGCTATCTGCTGACGCGCTGGCGGCAGGCCGGCTGGCCGGCCCCGCTCGCGATCGCCATCTCGGCGCTGGTGCGCGGCAGCTATCACCTCTATCAGGGCTTCGGCGGGTTCGCCGGCAATCTCGTCATGGGCCTGGTCTTCGGCTACCTCTACACCCGCACCCGCAGAGTGTTGCCCCTCGTCATCGCGCACACCCTGCTCGACGTCTTCGCCTTCGTCGGCTACACGCTGCTGAAGGATCACTTGTCCTGGCTGTAAATCCCCCGCCCTTGTCGGCGCCGACTGGCAGACTTCCCGCGTGCTGCGGCGACTGGGCTTCCCCGACTTCTCCCACCACAAGGCACTGGTGACCGGAGTCGGCATCGACGCGCTCGGCAGCGGCGTGTTCATGCCGGTCTCCATCCTCTACTTCCTGATGACCACCGAGGTCGGCAAGGCACAGGTCGGCCTGGCGATGAGCATCGCTGCGGCGCTGGCCGTCCCCTTCGTCCTCGCGGTGGGCGGGCTCGTCGACCGGCACGGTGCCAAGACGATCATCCTGGCGGGCAACGTGCTGCAGGCGGTGGCCTTTGTCGGCTACCTGTGGGCGCAGGACTTTTGGACCATCGTCGCCGTCCAGGCGTTGGCGAGCCTGGGGCAGAGCGCCTTCTGGGGCGCCTACTCCCCGCTCGTGGCCGCCTCGACTCCACCGGATCAGCGGGAAGTGTGGTTCGGCTTCCTCGGGGCGCTGCGCAATGTCGGGTTCGCCATCGGCGGCCTGGCTTCGGGCATCGTCGTCACGATCGGCACGAGCGCGGCCTATCACGCCGTCGTGCTCGTCAACGCCTTCAGTTATGTCCTCGCCTTCGCCGCGCTCGCGAAGGTCCCGGGCGGGCGGGCGGCGAGCGACGGCCCCCAGGACGCCGATGCGCCGGCGCACGGCGGCTGGGGCGTCCTGGCCCGCGACGGACGCTATCTCGGGCTGGTCGGCGCCAACGCGGCCTACGCGCTGTGCACGGTCTCGCTCAATATCGCCATCCCGGTCTACGCCATCGACGTGCTCAAGCTGCCCGGCTGGGTCAGCGGGGCGCTGTTCGTCGTCAACACGCTCATGGTCGGCTTCGGCCAGGGCCTGATCGTGCGCCGGATGGACGGGCATCGCCGTCACCAGATCGTCATCCTCGGTTTTGTCCTGTATGCCGCGGGCTTCCTCGCCCTCGCCGCGAGCGGCACCCTGCCGGTCGCGCTGGCCACCGCCGCGATCCCGGTCTCGGTCGCCATCTACACCCTCGGTGAACTGCCCCCCCCCCCCGCCGCTGTCCGCTGCGGCGGTCGACGGCGCTCCCGAGCGGCTACGCGGACGCAACCTGTCGGCATACCAGCTGTCCTGGGTCGCCTCCGGCATCATCGCGCCGGCACTCTATCTCGCCCTGCTCGCCCACGACCGTTTCAGCGTGTGGGCCACGCTGATCGGCATCGCCGCGCTCGGCTGCGTGGGTCTGCGAGCGCTTGCTCCTCGGATGCCCGCCGCGAGCGCCGTCGTCACCAGTGCTCAGGTGACCCACGCCTGAGAACCGAAGCGACACTGATCATCGGGACGCCGCATAGATGCGGCGCACGACGTCCTCGATGTCGGGCTCTTCGATGGCCAGGTCGAGCACGTCGGCGCGGGCCGAGACGGCGGCGAGCACGGCACCCGCCGAGGTCGCCTGCGGGTCGAACGCGAGGTGCTGCCGTGTGCCCTCGCCCTCGACCCCCACCAGGGCCGCACCGGGGATGTCGCGCAACTCCGCGACCCCCTCGTGCCCCGCCTGCGGCGCGAGGTCGACGACCATGACGCGTTCGGCCCCGACGGTTTTCGCGAGTCCGGAGAGGGTGCCGTCATAGGCCAGGCGCCCGTGGTCGACGACGAGCACCCGGTCGCAGAGGCGTTCGATGTCGCCCATGTCGTGGGTCGTCAGGAGCAGGGTCGTGCCGTGTTCGCGCCGCTCGGCACCGAGGAAGTCGCGCAGCCGCTGCTTGCTGAGCACGTCCAGTCCGATGGTGGGTTCGTCGAGGATGAGCAGGCGTGGCCGGTGGATCAACGAGGCCGCGATCTCGGCGCGCATCCGCTGCCCGAGGGAGAGCTGCCGCACCGGGGTGGACAGGAAGCCGCCCATCTCCAGCAGGTCCACCAGTTCACCGGAGCGCACGCGCGCGACTGCTGGATCCAGGCGGTGAATGGCGCCGAGGATCGTGAACGACTCCTGGAGAGGCAGGTCCCACCACAGCTGGCTGCGCTGGCCGAAGACGACCCCGATCTCGCGGGCCAGGGCGATCCGCTCACGCAGGGGGTCGCGCCCGCAGGTGCGCACCAGTCCCGACGTGGGCCGCAGGATGCCGGTGAGCATCTTGATCGTGGTCGACTTGCCGGCACCATTGGCCCCGATATAGCCGACGGCCTCGCCCGGTTCGACGGTGAAGCTGATGTGATCGACGGCTCGCAGCTTCTTGTACTCCCGCACGAGGTCCCGGGTCTCGATGATCTGCGTGGCCATCAGCCACCTCCTCCTTGGTAATGCCGTGTGCCGAATCGCCAGACGAGCCCCGCCAGCGCACAGCTGGCCAGGGCTGCCGCCGGCGAGGCCCACGCCAGCCAGCGCGGCACGAAGCCGTCGCCGGGCAGGTCGAGCAGGACGATCGTCGGCAGGTAGGCGACGAAGGCCGTGGGGATGACGAAGGTCCAGAAGATCCGCACCGGATCGGGGAAGATCGGCTGCGGCTGCTGCGCCGAATAGGACCCGCCATAGGTGAAGCCGTTGGTGAACTCCGGCCCGTTGATGAGGAAGAACTGCGCGCCCCCGGCCACCGTGAACAGGGCGGAGAAGATCACTGTCCCGCTGACGGTCGACAGCACGAGGAGGGCCCCCTTGGCGGGTGACCAGGCGACCTGCGCCATGGCCAGACCGACGACGAGCAGCACGAGAGCGACCGCCAGCCGGCCGATGCGTCGCAAGGAGATATCGCTGGTCATGAACTGCGCCAGCACCGGCAACGGCCGCACGTAGTAGGCGTCCACCTGCCCGGCCCGGATCACCTGGGGCAGGGTGTCGAGGTGACCGACGAGCATGTCGGCGAGGGAGAAACAGAGGTTGGACAGGGCGAAGACGACGATCGCCTGCCCGTAGGTCAACCCGCCGAAGACCGGCACATTGTGAAAGACCCCCCACACCTCCGCGAACTCGGTCACGCCGACGAGGAGCGTGCCGACGATATCGGTGACGAAAGACGCCCGGTACTGCCGCTGGGCCCGCATGCGGGCCCCGAGTATGACGCGGTAGGGCCGCAACCGTTCACCGACGGAGAGCGTGGGCCGGCCGGCCGGTTCAGCCACCCTGCACCTCCACCCGGCGCCGGCCGCGGGCGAGCACCCATTGCCCGACGACCGTGAGGACGAGCACCCAGAAGAGTTGGGAGACAACGGCGCTCACCGCGTCCGCGCCGGCGATGCGCCCGCTGAGGATGTCGAGGGGATGCTGGAGCATCGACGGGAACGGGGTGCACGACGCGACGGACTGCACCCACCCGGGGAACCAGGGCAACGGGAGATAGAGGCCACACAGCACCCCGCCCACCACCATCCACGCCAGCCGCAACCCGCGGATCTCGGTGAACCACAAGGCACTGAGGTTGAGGGAGAAGGCACCGAGGAAGGCGACGACAACGGCGAGAAGGATCGACAGCAACCCCAGCGCAGCCGACGGCATACCCGGCGGCCACGCGAGGTCGAACAGGAGGGCGCCGATCGCCAACGTCGGGATCGCTCGGGCCACAAGGCCGACGCCGGCGCGCCCGACGTCGCCGGCCAGGTAGACCAGCATCGGGTTGACCGGCCGGAGGAAGTCGACGGCGATGTCGCCGCTGCGCACGCGGTCGGCGACGAGCGAGAAGCCCCACAGGTTGATCGTGCCGAGCAGCGCCTGACCCCACCAGACGAACGCGGCGGCGGTCCGCGCGTCATACCCCCCGACGGCCGCACCGGCCGACGCGACGGTGGCCAGGGCGATGGCCGCCCGGATGATCCCGAAGACGCTGTTCGTCGAGATGCCCGCCAGCAGCGCCAGCCGGTATGTCGTCTGCTGGCGGAACCCCGACCGCACCAGCAGCGCGGTGGTGCGCAGGACGCGCGTCATCGCGGGGAGGGGAGGCCAGGCACGATCCCCGAGCTTATGGGATCGGTCAGGCGTTGCGCGCGGTCGGGTAGAGGACCCGGAAGCGCTGGCAGACCACCGGCATGTCGCTGGTGAAGCCCGCGCTGCTGTATGCCGTGAAGAAGCGCTCGTGGATCTCGCGCCACGATTCCAGGGTCAGGTCGCCCTCACCCTCGGACCTGGCGTGCTCGGCGTCGACCTGATCGAAGGGCACGATCGACACTGCGGTGGTCTCGATGACGGCACGCGGATGTGCCCTGCCGTCGAGGATGATCGCCAGGTCGCCGGGCCGCTCCGGTTCGTCGCCGTCGGCCTCGTAGTCCGCGAGGGCGCCCGCGGTGCCGGTCTTGGTCCCGGCCAGCACGAGCGCGAGCAGGTCGTCGGCGTGCTCCGGGGTCGCCCCGAAGGCCCACGCGGGCGGGATGAGCGTGCTCGCGGCAGTTTCGCCGGCGTATGTCGCCACCGGGTTCAGTCGCAGTTTGACCTTCGCGATCTCCCAGAACTGGCCCAGCTCGTCAGGGTCGACGATCGGGCCCTCGCTCGCGGGAGGCTGTTCAGCTGTCATGGGACGTCGGCCTCCGCGTGGGATCGGTCGAAAAACGGCGTGAAGGTGAGGCGTCGCAGCGACGCAGGGGGAACCGGTTGCGTACCGCACACTCGCGCACCTCGATGTCGGCCATGACCCCACCATGCCACACGAGCGGGATTGAGCGCGGAAGCGGCCACCGTCACGACGACGTGCGCTCCCGACGTCTTTCCGTCGAGAGCGCACGTCGTTACGAGTGACGCTGGAGGTCCGGCATCAGCGCTTCGTGAATGCCCACGCCGAGACGTTCAGCGTGTTCTCCAGGCCGGTGAAGCCTTCGGCGGGGATGTACTCGTCGGTGCCGAAGTCGGTGTCCGTGTCATCGGCGGTGCCGCCGACTCCGTCGGGGCCGACGCCGAAGAGGTCCACGAAGCCGGTGCCGCCGGCATCCATCAGGTTGGCCGTTTCGTTGGTGTTGTTGGTGTGGTAGTTGCCGATGAGATGCCCCACCTCGTGGGCCACGACATTGCCGACCGCCTGCGAGACGAAGGCGACCCGGTCGCTCGACTCGTTCATGTAGGTGTTCAGCGAGTACGCCGGTCCACTCGCCTCCGACATCGCGTCGAGCAGCACCAGCGCCTGGTCGTCCATGGCGTAGTTGCCCGGGTCGATGTACTGGGCGATGCCGATCGTGCTGATGCCGGACTCGGCGATGGTGCCGCCGACGATGACCCGGCTGACGCGGGCCTTGCCGTAGATGTCGGCACTGTTCTGCGAGTTGACGATCGTGACCTGGACGTTGGGGTTGAGGCCCTTGGCCCTCAGGTCCCACTTGAGGTTCTCGTTGACCTCGGTGGTGATCTTGTTGATCAACTCGCGTTCCTGGGACTTGCTCAGACCCCAGCTGGAGAGGAAGGCGTTGAACGGCGAAAGCGTGCGGACGCCCGAGCCGCCCCAGATGGCCGTGTTGACCCGCTGTCCGTTGAAGTCCAGGAAGATCCGCTGGACCGGCCCCGGAGCGAGTTGGCCCCCGGGCCGATAGGCCTCGAGGGCGACCTGGTAGTCACCTTGCGCGCCGTCGACCTGCAGGGCGTACCAGCCGGCCTGCTCAGCGACATAGGCGAGTGCGGTCGTGCCCGCACCAGGAAGCGGCGAGTTCGGCGGGTAGAGGAAGGAGGCGTCCATCTCCTCCGCGCCCACCATCTCGGTGCCGTCGGGGCGGAAGACGGTCAGGCTGTCGGCACCCGAGAGGCCAGACCCGCCGAGCACGTCACCGGGACGCAGCCAGACGGCGTAGAAGTCCTTGTCGACAGTCGTGCGGGTCATCGCCAGCGGGTAGTCCCCCTCGCGTCCCACGCCGTTGCCGGACCCGGAGTCCATGGGGTCGGCGGGGAAGGAGCCGCCGGACTTGTACCCGACCACGGCCGCGTAGTAGGTGCCACTCTCGGTCACGTCGTACGTCAGCAGACTCGCCAGCCCCGATCCCGCGTCGTCGTCCACCGCGAGGAGGGTGCCGTCGGCGCTGTAGAGGCCGATGAGGGTGTCCAGCGTCCCGCCGGAGGTGTCGAGGATCAACTGCTCCCCCGCAACGGCGGTGATGGAGTAGAAGTCGACGTCACCCGTGCCGTCGCCGGCGGAGCCGTGGGGGCCGTCGCCGATGGTGCCCGTCGTGGTGGTCTTCTCGCGGGGTCCCAAGCCGGAGTCGCCGGCGAGCGGGATCGACCCGTTGTCCTCGGGAACCGGAGCCAGGGTGGTTTCGCTGAGGCTGTACTGCTGCTGGCTTCCCAGGATCCGCACCCTGTTGTTCTTGCCGGCTGCGGTGCCGAAGACGCCGATCCGCTCCGCTTCCGCTCTGCTGTCGTTGGACTGCGTCCCGTCGATCTCCTTCTCGTCGTAGATCGCGGGAGCCCGCAGGTTCCCTCCGGACGCCGCGCGCTTGTTCTCCTCGAGCCGGGACGACCTTGCCCTCTCGGCGGCTCCCTTGCGGAGCACCGACTTCCAATAGGAGTAGTCGACGCTGGACTGGTCGAGGACCATGCCGAGATACGGGTTGGTTGCCGCAGCACTGCCGCTGCGGACGCTCGACGATTTCGGCGCGACCTGTACTCCGGCATGCAGCGATCGAGCCTCGTCCGCGGTCACGCGGCCATCACCGCTCGAGGTGCCGGCGATGCCCGCGGTAGGGGCGACGACCAGCGCGAATGCGGCGGCCGAGACGACACATGGAATCTTCTTCACAAACCCTCCCCAGGGCTGCTCGGATGGCGCCGGGCCACGGGGCTGTGACCCGGACCACCATCGGTCTGCCGGACGTTACCGCTGACCGGCGGGGGCCGCATCCGGAGAAAACACTGCATCCGGCCCTGCGGACCGGATGCATTGCGGCAGAACGCGATTACGGAAGGTAAATTCTTCCTATAGGCGTCCTGACTTGGCCTTCCGCATGTCGGCGTTGAGTTGCGAGATGACATCGAGAGGGATCCCCTTGGGGCAGGCGTGGCTGCATTCGCCGATGTTCGTGCATCCACCGAAGCCCTCGGCGTCGTGGGTGGCGACCATGGCCGCAACCCGCTGGGCCCGTTCCGGCTGACCCTGGGGGAGTTCGCCGAGATGGGTGACCTTGGCGCCCATGAAGAGCATGCCGGAGGCGTTAGGGCAGGCGGCGACGCAGGCGCCACAGCCGATGCACTCGGCGGCCATGAACGCTCGGTCCGCGTTCTCCTTGGGCACCAGGATTGCCTCGGCCTTGGGGGCGGCACCGGTATTGGCGGAGATGAAGCCGCCGGCCTGGATGATCCGGTCGAAGGCGGTGCGGTCGACGACCAGGTCCCGCAGGACCGGGAAGGCGGTGGCGCGCCACGGCTCGATGGTGATCGTCTCGCCGTCCTTGAAGCTGCGCATGTGCAGTTGGCAGGTCGTCGTCTTCTCGGGGCCATGCGCGTCGCCGGAGATCATCAGGCCGCACATGCCGCAAATGCCCTCGCGGCAGTCGGAGTCGAAGGCGACCGGCTCCTTGCCCTCGGCGTTGAGGCGCTCGTTGAGAACATCGAGCATCTCCAGGAAGGACATGTCCGGGGAGATGTCCGGGACCTGGTAGGTGACGAGTTCACCCCGTGCGGTGGGGCCGTCCTGGCGCCAGATCTTCAGTGTCAGATTCACGACGGTCCTTCTACTTGTACGAGCGCTGCTTGAGCTGGATGAATTCGTAGGCGAGGTCTTCCTTGTGCAGGACGGGCGCGCCCATCTCGCCCTCACCCGAGCCGCCGGCATACTCCCAGGCGGCGACGTAGAGGAATTCGTCGTCGTGGCGCAGGGCTTCGCCGTCCTCGGTCTGGGACTCGGCGCGGAAGTGGCCACCGCACGACTCGCGCCGGTGCAGCGCGTCGATGCACATCAACTCGCCGAGCTCGAGGAAGTCGGCGACCCGGCCGGCCTTCTCCAGGCTCTGGTTCAGCGTGTCGGCGGCGCCGAGCACACGCACATTGCGCCAGAACTCCGCCCGCAGGGAGCGGATCAGATCGATCGCTTTCATCAGGCCGGTCTCGGTGCGCTCCATCCCGCAGTACTCCCACATGATGTGGCCGAGTTCCTTGTGGAAGGAGTCGACGGACCGTTCGCCGTTGATCGCCAGCAGGCGCCGCGTGCGGTCCTCGACCGACGTGCGCGCCTCGGCCACCGACGGGTCGTTCTCGTCGAGCGTGGGATAGGGCCCTTTGGCAAGGTAGTCGCGGATGGTGTTGGGCAGCACGAAATAGCCGTCCGCGAGGCCCTGCATCAGGGCCGAGGCGCCGAGACGGTTGGCGCCGTGGTCGGAGAAGTTCGCCTCACCGGTGACGAACAGGCCCGGGATCGAGGACTGGAGGTCGTAGTCGACCCACAGGCCGCCCATGGTGTAGTGCACGGCGGGGTAGATCCGCATCGGCGTCTCGTACGGGTTCTCGCCCGTGATCCGGGCGTACATGTCGAAGAGGTTGCCGTATTTCGCCTCGACGGCCGGCTTGCCCAGCCGGGCGATCGCGTCGGCGAAGTCGAGGTAGACACCCCGCCGGAAGTCGCCGACCATCGGGCCGACGCCGCGGCCCTCGTCGCACATGTTCTTCGCCTGGCGGGAGGCGATGTCGCGCGGGACCAGGTTGCCGAAGGCCGGGTAGATCCGCTCGAGGTAGTAGTCGCGATCCTCTTCGGGGATCTGCCGCGGGTCCTTCTCGCAGTCCTCCTTGCGCTTGGGCACCCAGATCCGCCCGTCGTTGCGGAGGGATTCGGACATCAGCGTCAGCTTGGACTGGTGGTCGCCGGAGACGGGTATGCAGGTCGGGTGGATCTGCGTGTAGCACGGGTTGCCGAAGTAGGCGCCCTTGCGGTGGGCACGCCAGTTCGCCGTGACATTGGAGCCCATGGCGTTGGTCGAGAGGAAGAAGACGTTGCCGTAGCCACCGGACGCGAGCACGACCGCGTCGGCGAGGTGGGTCTCGATCTCACCGGTGACGAGGTTGCGGGCGATGATCCCGCGGGCCTGGCCGTCCGCCACGATCAGTTCGAGCATCTCGTGCCGGGCGTACATCTCGACGGTGCCGGCGGCGATCTGCCGCTCCAGCGCCTGGTAGGCGCCGAT
The DNA here is from genome assembly GCF_001050535.1 of Nostocoides australiense Ben110. Taxonomy (GTDB): domain Bacteria; phylum Actinomycetota; class Actinomycetes; order Actinomycetales; family Dermatophilaceae; genus Nostocoides_A; species Nostocoides_A australiense. Next base: position 1,560,271 of record NZ_HG764815.1, read on the forward strand.
GAGCAGCTGCTGGCCGGTCTGGCCGCGGGCGTAGAAGGTCCGGGATACCTGCACGCCACCGAACGAGCGGTTGTCGAGCAGGCCGCCGTACTCGCGGGCGAAGGGCACGCCCTGCGCGACGCACTGGTCGATGATGTTGGCGCTGACCTCGGCGAGCCGGTAGACGTTGGTCTCGCGGGCGCGGTAGTCGCCGCCCTTGACCGTGTCGTAGAAGAGGCGATAGATCGAGTCGCCGTCCTCCTTGTAGTTCTTCGCCGCGTTGATGCCGCCCTGGGCGGCGATCGAGTGCGCCCGTCGGGGGCTGTCCTGGAAGCAGAAGGACTTCACGTGGTAGCCGGCCTCGCCGAGCGTGGCACCGGCGGCCGCCCCGGCCAGGCCGGTGCCGACGATGATCACCGACAGCTTGCGCCGGTTGGCCGGGTTGACCAGCGATGCGTCGAACTTGCGCAAGGTCCACTTGTTCTCGATCGGACCGGCGGGGGCCTTGGTGTCCGCGATCGGGGCGCCGACAGAGTAGTAGTCGGCGTCGACGCCTTCGGGCTTGTTCAGGGTCTCAGTCATGTGATCAGTCCACGATTCCGAAGAGGATGCACAGCGGCGGGATGAGGAAGGCGGTGGGAACGAGGGACCCGATGAAGTGCGCGAGGAACTTCGCGTTGCGGCGCGCCGCGGTCGTCGAGGTCCACCCGAGGGTCTGGGCGGCACTCCAGATGCCGTGGTGGAGATGGAATGCGAGCGCGATCACGGCCACCGCGTAGATCAGGACGAGCCACCACTTGTCGAAGCTGTTGACGACATTGGCGTACGGCGTCGGCTGCTCGCCCTGCGGGCGGATGGTGTGCGTGGTCAGGTGCAGGAGGTGGAAGATCACGAAGAGCAGCAACGCGATGCCGCCGAAGCGCATCGTGCGCGAGGCGAGCGAGGACGCCGCGGCCTTCTTCACCGCATACTTCGTGCTCCGCGCGCCGTTGGCCCGGCCCCACAGAGTCAGCGCCGCGTAGACGTGCAGGGCGAGCGCGGCGATCAACACCAGCCGGAAGACCCACAGGAAGCCCGAGTAGGGCAGCATCGGCTCGCCGAGCGTGCGCAGGTGATGGGCGTAGTTGTTGAAGGCGTCGGGACCGCCGAGCACCATCAAGTTGCCGTAGGCATGCGCAAGCACGTAGAAGACGAAGAGCAGGCCGCTTCCGGCCATCAGGAGTTTGAGCCCGATGGAGGACCGCACGGCCGGCGTGGACGCAGGGAGGGTCGATGTTGCCACGGGGAAAACCTATCGCCAGAGGGGCTGGTGCGTCTGCTCAGGTGGCCCTTCGCGGGTGTGAAATTGTCCCTACTTTTGGGTATGCCGTCGCCCCAGCTCCTCGCGACGGTCACCGGCGCAGGGGGCTGAGCCCGAATCCGGGCCGGCCGCCTAGGCGCGGCCGTGGGCGGCGCGGCTGCGGCGGGAGAGGCTATCGATGATAACGGCGAGCAGGAGGACGCCCCCGGTGACCATGAACTTGTAGCTCGTGTCCAGACTCAGCAGTCCGAGGCCGTTGGAGATGGACTGGATCACCAAGATGCCGAGCAGGGCGGAATATGCCGATCCGCGCCCGCCGAAGAGGCTGGTGCCGCCGATCACGGCTGCGGCGATGGCGTTGAGGTTGGTGTCGGCGCCGCCGCTGCTCTGACTGACCGAGGCCAGTCGGGCGGCGGCGAAGACGCCACCGAGAGCAGCGAAGACGGAGCAGAGGGCGAAGACCGTCAGATAGATGCGCTTGACGTTGATGCCCGCGCGGCGGGCGGCTTCGACATTGCCGCCGACGGCCATGACCGACCGGCCCCACCGGGTGCGGCGGATGACCAGGTCCATGACGACGACCAGGGCGATGAAGACGAGCACCATGTAGGAGACGCCGCGGTCGCGGCCGAGGATGTAGACGGCCGCCAGCAGGATCACCGCGAGAATCCCGGCCCGGGCCAGCACGACGCTGGTCGGCGTGGCCGAGAGCCCGGCCGCAACACGCTTGCGGCCCTGGACCATCTTCGCGGCGAGCGAAGCACCGACGGCCAGCAACACGAGCAGATAGGCGACGACATCGGGGACGAACTTCTGCGAGGCGAACTGCACGATGTCGGAGTTGAAGGAGAGATTGATCGTGCCGTCCTTGCCGAGCACCTTGATCTGCAATCCGAGGAAGGCCAGGAGCCCGGCAAGGGTGATGACGAAACTCGGCACCCCGTAGCGGTTGAACAGCAGGCCATACAGCACACCGATGACGACACCGACGAGCAGTGCGACTCCTATGGCGAGTCCTGAGGTCCAGCCATGGTGGACGAATCCGACGGCGAGCACCGCGCCGGCCAGACCACTGACCGACCCGACGGACAGATCGATCTCGCCGAGCAGCAGGACGAGCACGATCCCAATGGCGATAGTGCCGGTCGGAACCATCTGCAGGGTCAGGTTGACGAGATTGCGGCTGGAGAGGAAGGCAGGGTTGAGGGCATAGAAGACCCCCCAGATGATGATGAGTCCGACGACCACGGGCATGGAGCCGAGATCACCGGATCGCAGTCGCGCAAGTGAGCCCTTGAGCCACCCCGAGAGGCCTTCGTCGGCGATGAAGCGTTCGTCCTGCCGGTCAGCGGGCAGCGCGAGGGTGGGGTCGTTGGCCGGGGCGCTCACAGCTGCTCCTCGATAGTGTCCTGGGTGGGGGTCGCGTCGGGGTCGCGGCGGGCCGCCCGCTCCGAGACGGCGTTGTTGGTCGCCCCGGTGATGGCGGCGATGATCTCTTGGCTCGTCGTGTCGGCCACCCGGAACTCGCCGTTGTTGCGACCGAGTCGCAGCACGACGACGCGGTCGGCGACCGCCATCACGTCAGACATATTGTGCGAGATCAAGATGACCCCAAGTCCGCTCTCCCGCAGGCGTTCCACGAGATTGAGCACCTCGGCTGTCTGGGCAACACCGAGCGCGGCCGTCGGCTCGTCGAGCATGACGACTTTGGGTTTGCCGAGCAATGACCGCGCGATCGCGACGGTCTGCCGCTGGCCACCGGACAGCGAGGCCACGGGGATCCGCACGCTGGGGATCTTGGCGGACAGCTCTCGCAGAAGCCGCCAGGACTCCTTCTCCATGGCGACCTCGTCGAGCATCCCGGCCCCGGTCACCTCGCTGCCGAGGAAGAGGTTGGCGACGACGTCGAGGTTGTCGCACAGGGCGAGATCCTGGAACACGGTGGCGATGCCGAGGCGCTGGGCCTCGGCCGGGGAGGTGATGTCGACCTTGGATCCGTCGAACGTCACCTCCCCCTCGTCGGGCTGGTAGACCCCGGCGATGGCCTTCACCAGGGTGGACTTGCCCGCACCGTTGTCGCCGACGAGAGCCACCACCTCTCCGGGACTCACGTCGAATTCGATGTCCTTGAGGGCCTGGACGGCGCCGAAGCGCTTGGAGATCCCCCGCATGGACAAGACCGGCGCGGCCGGAGAGGTGGTGGTCATCCGTGACTCACTTCGTGTTGGTCGGAGAACTACTTGATGCCGGCGGCGGTGCAGGCGGCAGCAAACTCACCGGTGCAGATGTCGGTGACCGTGTAGAAGCCGTCGGCCACGATCGTGTCCATAATGTTGTCCTTGGTGACGACGACCGGCTCGAGCAGGGTCGATGGGACACCATCCTTGTCGGTCGAGGACGTCACGGCCCCGCCTCCGGCAAGGGCCACGGCGTTCTTCGCCGCGTCCTCGGCCTCGGGCTTGATCGCCTTGTAGATCGTCAGCGCCTGGTCGCCGCTGATGACCCGCTGGATCGCGGCCAGTTCGGCGTCCTGGCCCGTGACCGGTGGCAGCGGGTCGACCCCGCCGCCCTTGAGGGCGGCGATGGCGCCGCCGGCGGTGCCGTCGTTGGCGGCATACACACCGACGAGGCCGGACTTGACCGCGGACAGCTGGGACTCCATCCACGTCTGTGCCTTGTCGGGGCTCCAGTCCGGGGTGTCGTATTCGGCCTTGATCGTGAACCCGCTCTTGTCAAGAACGCTGTGTGCGCCGGCCTTGAAGTCGGCCGCATTGGCGTCGGTGGGCGAGCCGTTGATCATGACGATGTCGCCGCTGGTCTTGCCGGCCGCCTTGAGGGCATCGACCAAACCGGTGCCCTGCAACTCGCCGACCTTCTTGTTGTCGAAGGAGACGTAGTAGTCGCTGCCCGCGACGAAGCGGTCATAGGCGATGACTTTGACGCCCTGTCCCTTGGCGTTGGCGACGATGGTCTGGGCGGACTTGCCGTCGACGGCGTCGAGGACGAGCACCTTGGCGCCCTGGGTCAGCGCGGCCTCGGCCTGTTGCTGCTGTTTGGCGGCGTCCTGGTCGGCATTGGAGTAGAGGATCTCGCAGTCGGCGCAGGCGGCCTTGACCGCCGCCTCGAACAGCGGGCGGTCGAAGGTCTCATAGCGGGTGGTCTTCGACTCCGGCAGCAGCAGGGCGATCTTGCCCCCGCCGGCGCCGGCGCTGGATGCCGATTCGGAGGCCGATGCGGACGCCGACCCCGAACCAGAGGTGGCCGCCGCCGACCCCGAACTGGTCGAGGAGGTGGTGGAGGAATTCGTGCCGCAGGCGGCGATGGCCGTCACGGACATCGCCGCGACGATGGCTAGGGATGCGGCGCGCGGGGCGCGGAGAGTGTGCATCGGGTCTCCTGATCGGTGTCGGTTGCGACGGCTGTGTCACAACTCAGCGGAATTCAACTCCGGACAGTCTTTGTCGTCAAGAAGTGAAGACAAAGCTGCCCGAACTGTGACCGACGGATCACTCGCGGCACGATCACCGCGGGACCCGTTCAGGCCAGGGCGAGCCCTGCGCGCTGCGCCGTTTCCCGCATCTCGTGGGCCAGATGGAGTGCGCCGATGACATCCGCCTCGTCGCCGAGGACTCCGGGGACGATCGTCACCGATTGCCCGGCACTCGGCAGGGCGCAGCGTTCGATCGTGCGCCGTGCCGGCCCGAGAAGCAACTCGCCGACGCGCGCCATCTGGCCACCGACTGAGATCATCTGTGGGTTGAGGAGATTGACCACGGCCGACAGGGCAGACCCCAGCGCGTCACCGGCGTCACCGAGAACCCGTTGACACGCGGTGTCCCCCGCCAGGGCCCGGGAGATCACGTCCTTGAGGGTGACACCGCCGTGGGTAGGCCGCAGGGCATCGAGGATGGCGGCCGACCCGACCACCGTGTCGAGACAGCCCCGGTTGCCACAGCGGCATACAGCTCCGCGGTCGTCGATCGTCACGTGACCGATCTCGCCGGCCGTGCCTGCGCTCCCCCGATACAACGAGCCGTCAATGATCAGGCCGGCTCCGACGCCATAGCTCATCTTCACGTGAATGGCATCTTGAACCCCTTGCAGGGCACCGGCATTCAGTTCGCCGATGGCCGCCAGGTTCGCCGTGTTGTCCACCTGCGTGGGGGTTCGCAGCGCATCCCCGGCCGCGACTTCGATGTCCACTCCACGCCATCCCGGCAGAATCCCCGAGCTGCCGACCTGACCGGAGACGGAGTCGATCGGCGCCGGGATCCCGACACCGACCGCCAACAACTCCGAGGGCTCGTGCCCGAGTTGCTCGAGCAGGTCGGCGATGAGGATGGCCGCGCGGTTGAGACCCTCGTCGGCGGCGTGCTCGGCGGGCAGGGGCATCCGCGTGCTACTGAGGATCCGCTCCGGCGACGCGGCCACCGCGACCCGCACATCGCGATCCCCGAAGACCATCGCGCCGATGACCCCGTCGGGCGTCGCCAGCGCCACGTGCACCGCGCGCCGGCCGTTGCGGGTGCCGGGCGTGAGTGAGACAACCCCGGCTGCATGCAGATCGCGCACCATATTGGAGACGGTGGCCGCGCTCAGGCCGGTCTGTTCGGCGATTTCGACCTGGGTGAGCGAGCCCAAGCTGGTCACCGTGTCGAGCACCCTCAGCAGGTTGCGTTCGCGCAGCGAACTCTGGGAGCCGGGGGCGGGACTCGCTGAGTTCACGTCCTAAAGCTAAGCAGAAGGTCAGGTGCCTGGGGAAGGGTCCCCCGCGGCACATACGATCGAGGTATCGCTTCCGAGTCACGGCATCCGGCCTGACTTCACGAGGTTCGGCAGGCCCGCAATGGGCCTCGATGCGTACGTTGAGGGTCGAAGAGAGGACGCTTTCATGGCGCAGTTCGTGGTCATGCCGAAGGCCGGCAATTCGGTCGAGTCCTGCATCCTGCTGTCCTGGCAGGTTGCCGTGGGCGATGCTGTCGAGGAGGCCTCGATCCTGTGCGAGGCCGAGACCGACAAGTCGACGATCGAGGTGCCAGCCGGCGTCAGCGGCACGGTTCTCGCGCTGATCGCCGATCCGGGCGACGAGATCCCGGTCATGGACGTGATCGCGGTCGTCGGTGAACCCGGCGAGAGCTTCGAGCTGCCCGAATCAGCCGGCCCCCCTGTGCCCGAGCAGGCCGCTCCCCCAACGGCATCCGCACCGGCCGCCGTTTCGGCCGCCTCGGACGCGCCGGC
>NZ_HG764815.1:1566887-1576270 GCF_001050535.1 Nostocoides australiense Ben110
GCCTGGCGCGGGCCGAGGCGGAGCTGCGCCGGCGTGGCATACCACCGGGCGCGACCGACGCGCCGCCACAGGTCCGGCCATGACGACCCCGCCCTTGGACGACCTGCTCGCCCGGCTTCACGTCGTCGCCATCCCCATGCGGGTGCCCTTCCGCGGCGTGACGACGCGCGAGGCCGCCCTCGTCGAGGGGCCGGCGGGGTGGGGCGAATTCGGTCCCTTCCTCGAATACGAACCGCCGGAGGCCGCCCGCTGGCTCGCAGCGGCGATCGAGTCGGGGTATGACGAGTGGCCGGCCCCGCAGCGTACCGCTGTCCCCGTCAACGCGACGGTGCCTGCCGTTGCGGCACAACGCGTTCCGGGGATCCTGGCGCGTTTCCCGGGGTGCGACACGGTGAAGGTCAAGATCGGCGAACCCGGTCAGGGGCGCAGCGACGACGTCGACCGGGTCGCCGCCGTCCGTGACCACCTCGGCCCAGCGGGGCGGATCCGCGTCGACGCCAATGGCGCCTTCGACGTCGCGGCGGCCACCGGTCTGCTGGCCCGGCTCGCTCCCTACGGCATCGACTACATCGAGCAGCCGTGCGCCACCGTCCCCGAACTGCGTGACGTCCGGCGGGCGCTGGCGCGAGGCGGCCTCGACATCAAGGTCGCGGCCGATGAGTCGATCCGCAAGGCGGAGGATCCGCTGCGTGTGGCGAGGCAGCAGGCGGCCGACCTCGTCGTCGTCAAGGTCGCGCCCCTCGGTGGCGTGCGCCGCGCGCTGGACATCGTGGACGCGTGCGGCTTGCCGGCGGTAGTCTCCTCCGCGCTCGACACGTCGGTCGGCATCGCCGCCGGCGTGGCCCTCGCCGCCGCCCTGCCGGATCTGTATGGCGCGTGTGGTCTCGGCACGCTCAACCTGATGGCCGGCGACGTCACGTCTGACCCGCTACTTCCCCGGGACGGCACGCTCCCGGTATGCCGCCCGGTCCCGTCCGCGGAACTGCTGCAGGAGTATGCCGTCGCCCCCGCCCGCGAGAAGTGGTGGCGCGAGCGGGTCGCTGCCTGTTATCCGCTGCTGCCGGCTTGACGGGCACCGGCGTCCCACCCGTCCCGCCGGGAGTCGTGCCCTCACGACGCGGAGGGTTTGGACGGGGAGGGGTTACGGCATGCGGCGCAGGGTGATCCGGGAGGGCCAGGCCGGGTCGCAGTTGCCGAACACGTCGCCGCCGGCGACGCCGGGGAAGCCGGCGTGGGTGAGGGCGGCGCGGTGTTCGGGAGCCAGCCACGGACCGTCTCCGGCCGGTTTCGCGGCGACCACGCCGCAGTCGATGGTGAGCAGGCCCCCGGCCACGGAGGTGACTCGCGCGCCGATGGCTTCGATGCGGTCGGTGATCGTGTGGGCAATCCGCGTCGCGATGCGACCCGCCTGCGCCTGCGCTCCCGCCAATTCCAACGGGGAGGTGGCGGGGGCGGCCGGGCGCAGCGCGAGCAGGTTGGCCCGGAAGGGCTCGATCCGCTCCTGCCAGAGCCGGCCGGTGGCCGCGGTCAGGTCGTCGGGCGTGCCGCCGTTGTCCAGGAGGACATCACCCGCCGCCACCCGCTCGTCGTCACTGACCTGGGCGGCGATCCGGGCGCGGGCGTCGGCCTCGTCCAGTCCCCGCTGTTCGACGAGGCGGCGCACACGCGTCTCGGGATCGACCATGGCGATGATCACGAGGTGGTACTCCCCCGACATGCGCTTCTCCACCAGCAAGGGCATGTCATGGACGGCAACGCCGTCCGCGGGCACCGCGGCGAACTGCCGTCCCGCCTCGGCCCAGATCAGCGGGTGCGTGATCGCCTCCAACTCCCGGCGCGCCCCGGGATCGGTGAACACCAGCCGGGCCAGCGCGGCCCGGTCCAGCGAGCCGTCGGCGGCTCGCACACCGGGGCCGAAATGCTTCAGCACCCCGGCGAGACCGGCGCTTCCGGGGGCGACCACCTGCCGGGAGATGGCGTCGGCGTCGATGATGACTGCGCCGCGATCACGCAGCACTGCCGCAATGCTCGACTTGCCCGAGCCGATCCCGCCGGTGACACCGATCCGCAGCATGTGCACACAGTAGTGATCCACGGCGTGGCACAAGACACCCTGGCTGGCAATCCGCTGGTCACGATGGCACACTGCCCGAGTAACCCGCTCGCACGATGGCGCGGCTCCCGTGGGCCCGGACCCGGGAACCGCCGGCCAAGGAGTACTTCAGCAATGCGCAGATCGGCCACCGCCCTCGCCGCCGCAACCGTGACCCTAACTGCGGGAGCCGCAGCCGCAACGACGGCGAACGCCCAGCCCGCCGCCACGACTGCCGCCTCGGTGAGCACCGCAGCCGCCCCCGGCACCCGGGCCGACGCGGCATACCTGACGATCCTGTTCGGGCGCACCCAGCGGCAGTCGATGGACAGGGGATGCGAGCCCCTGCCGAACTCCGTCCCGCTGACTCGGGTGGCCACGGTGATGCGCGATCGCGGCGTGAGCGGCGTCGGCAATGTCGTCGTCAAGCGCACGGGGCAAACGCCGTACTGCTTCGAGAATTATGTCGAGACCACGTCGTGGAACGACCTGACCCAGCTGCGGACGAACTACGGCTGGACCTTCACCAGCGCCGGCATGAACTACCTGAACATGACCCAGCTGACGCGAGCCGAGCAGCACGCCGAGTCCTGCGGTTCGGTCGGGGCGTTGGCGCGGCGCGGGCACACTCGCGCGTGGGGCCTGTTCGCCTACCCCAACAACAAGCTCAACGACACCATCCAGGCCCAGGTGGTCAAGAAGTGCTTCGCCTTCGGGCGCAAGTACGGCACTGGCCTGACCAGTAAGGCCGCAGGGACCAAATGGCCGAACTGGCAGTCCACCCTCTCCGTCGAGGGCGGCAAGTGCGCCGACCCGACGCAGCCGTGCAACTCCTTGCTCTACAAGTCGATCTACATGACCCCGGCGAAGCTGATCCCCAAGGTCAAGGTCAACCCGGGTTATTGGTCGACCCTGCAGTTCTACCGCTTCGTCACCGGCACCAGCTCTCCCGGCACCGCGATGCAGTGGAACTGCTCCGGCCCGGAGAACACGCACTGGACCTCCGACGCCGAGCTGTACTGCATCCGCGACTTCATCCGCGTCATCGACGCCATCCCGGACACCGTGAGGGTGACCGATCCGGCGACGGTGGCCGAGGCGTGGGGCGTGAAGCCGAGCGCCTGACGCGGCACCGGCAGCCGGCCGGCTCGGCATCCGACCCACCACGGCATACGACGAATCCCCCGGTCACCATCAGCTGGTGACCGGGGGATTCGTCGTATGCCGTGGAGCGGGGTCCTACTGACCGGTGAGCTTCTCGCGAAGCGCGGCCAGGGCCTCGTCGGAGGCCAGGGTGCCTTCGGCGACCGGGGCGGCAGCCGAGGTGGTGGACTCGCTCGTGGTCGAGGAGTAGGACGAGGGGGCCTCGCCCGCGGCCTCGGCGGCCTCGGCGTCGGCCTTGGCGGCCGACTCGACCTGGGCGCGGTGGCTCTCCCACAACGCGTGCGCGTCGGCGTACTGCTTCTCCCACGCCTCACGCTGCGCGTCGTAGCCCTCGAGCCACTGCTCGGTCTCGGGGTCGAAGCCCTCGGGGTACTTGTAGTTGCCGTCCTCGTCGTATTCGGCGGCCATGCCGTAGAGGGTCGGGTCGAACTCGACCTGTCCGGCGCCGTCCTCGTTGGCCTGCTTCAGCGACAGGCTGATGCGGCGCCGCTCGAGGTCGATGTCGATGACCTTGACGAAGATGTCGGTGCCCACGGTGACGACCTGCTCCGGCAGCTCCACGTGGCGCTCGGCCAGCTCGGAGATGTGGACCAGGCCCTCGATGCCGTCGGCGACGCGCACGAACGCACCGAAGGGCACCAGCTTGGTGACCTTGCCGGGCACGACCTGGCCGATGGCGTGGGTGCGGGCGAAGTGCTGCCACGGGTCTTCCTGGGTCGCCTTCAGCGACAGGGAGACGCGCTCGCGGTCCATGTCGACGTCGAGGACCTCGACGGTGACCTCGTCGCCGACCTCGACGACCTCGGACGGGTGGTCGATGTGCTTCCAGGACAGCTCGGAGACGTGCACCAGGCCGTCGACCCCACCGAGGTCGACGAAGGCACCGAAGTTGACGATGCTGCTGACGACACCGGAGCGGACCTGGCCCTTCTGCAGCTCGCGCAGGAAGGTGGAGCGCACCTCGGACTGGGTCTGCTCGAGCCAGGCGCGGCGCGACAGGACCACATTGTTGCGGTTCTTGTCGAGCTCGATAATCTTGGCCTCGATCTCCTTGCCGACATACGGCTGGAGGTCGCGGACGCGGCGCATCTCGACGAGGGAGGCGGGCAGGAAGCCGCGCAGGCCGATGTCGAGGATGAGGCCACCCTTGACGACCTCGATGACCGTGCCCTTGACGACACCGTCCTCTTCCTTGACCTTCTCGATCGTGCCCCAGGCGCGTTCGTACTGCGCACGCTTCTTGGACAGGATCAGGCGGCCTTCCTTGTCCTCCTTCTGGAGAACCAGGGCCTCGATCTCGTCACCGACGGTGACGACCTCGTTGGGGTCGATGTCGTGCTTGATGCTCAGCTCGCGGCTGGGGATGACGCCCTCGGTCTTGTAACCGATGTCGAGGAGGACCTCGTCGCGGTCGACCTTGACGACATTGCCGACGACGATGTCGCCGTCGTTGAAGTTCTTGATGGTCTGGTCAATGGCGGCCAGCAGCTCTTCCTCAGTGCCGATGTCGTTGATGGCGACCTGAGGGGCGGTCGAAGCGACCGTAGTTGCAGTCATGTGTAGAAGGGCCTTCGATGTGGACAGGTGAATCGTGCGGATAATGGACATGCCCGCGCGCACGCGAAAACGCGCACACGTGTGCGATGCCAGTCTAGTGGTCTTGGCCATAGCCTGCCAAACCGCTCCCTTTGATCGGCTTTGGAGCGTCATGAGCGAATCGACCCAGGTCAGCCGGGATCCGGTCGGGCAGGCGGAGTCCACCCGCGCTCAGCGCTACTGGTGGGATCGCGAGGCGGCGGACTACTACACCGAGCATGGGGCCTTCCTCGGCGATGCCGGCTTCATCTGGGGCCCGGAGGGGTGGAGTGAGGCCGACCTCGGGCTGCTGGGTCCCGGTGGAGTGGCGCCGAAAGGCCCGGTCCTCGAGATCGGGGCGGGTGCGGCGCAATGCTCCCGCTGGCTGCGAGCGCGTGGCACGACGGTGGTGGCCAGCGATCTGTCCGGCGGGATGCTCGCCCAGAGCCAGGCCATCGATTGGGCCGCAGCTCAGCCGGTGCCGCTGGTGCAGTGCGATGGCGCCAGATTGCCCTTCGCCGAGGCGGCCTTCGAGGTGGTCTTCACGGCATACGGCGTGGTGCCCTTCGTCGCCGATTCGGCGCGGGTGATGCGCGAGGCGGCGCGCGTGCTGTGCCCGGGCGGCCGGTTCGTCTTCGCGACGACGCACCCGATCCGATGGGCCTTCCCCGACGTGCCGGGCGCGGCCGGCCTGACGGCCCACCAGAGCTATTGGGACACCCGGCCGTATGTCGAGCGGGACCACCGCGGTGAGGTCACCTATGTCGAGCATCACCGCACGCTCGGCGAGCGCGTGCGTGAGATCGTCGCCGCGGGCCTGGTCCTGCTCGATCTGGTCGAGCCGCAATGGCCCGAGCGCAACGAGCAGGAGTGGGGCGGCTGGTCCCCGACGCGGGGGCGGGTCCTGCCGGGGACGGCGATCTTCGTCTGCGGCAAACCGCCCGCCGACGTCAGTTGAGGGCGTCGTCCATCTCTTCGAGTTCCTTGCCCTTGGTCTCACTGACCCACTTCCACACGAAGATCAAGGACAGCAGGGCACAGATGGCATAGAAGCCGTAGGCGAGGCCGAGCGTGTCGCGCAGCTTGGGGAAAGAGACCGTGATCAACCAGTTGGCCACCCACTGCGCCGCAGCGGCCAGCGACAAGGCGGCTGCCCGGATCTTGTTGGGGAACTTCTCACCCAGGAGCACCCACACGACGGGGCCCCACGACATACCGAAGGAGACGACGAAGAGGTTGGCGGCGATCAGCGCCGTCACCCCCTCCGCGTCAGAGAGTTGCGGGACGCCGTCGACGAGCGGGGCCCCGGCGAAGATGACGGCCATGATGCCGAGGGTCACCGTCATGCCCGCGGAGCCGATGAGCAGCAGCGGACGGCGGCCGAACTTGTCGATTGTCGCGATGGCGATCAGGGTGACGAGGATGTTGACGATCGAGGTGATGACGGTGATTTTGAAGGAGTCGTCCTCACTGAAACCGACGGCCTCCCACAAGATGTTGGAGTAATAGAAGATCACATTGATGCCGACGAACTGCTGGAAGACCGACAAGCCGATACCGATCCAAACGATCGGCATCAGGCCCAGGGCTGGGCCTTTGACGTCGGCCATCGACGGCTTCTTCTCGCGGGCGACCGAGGAGCGGATGCGGTCGATCTTGACCTCGAGATTCTTCTCGCCGAGCAGGGCGGTCAGCACCTTGCGGGCCTCGGGGATCTTGTGGGCGGCGATCAGATAGCGCGGTGACTCGGGGATCGTCAAGGAGAGCACGCCATAGATGACGGCCGGGATCGCCATCGCGAGGAACATCCAGCGCCACGCCTCCAGGCCCATCCACAAAACCTCGCGGGAACCGCCGGCGGCATTGGCCAGGAGATAGTCGACAAGCAGCGAGACGAAGATGCCGGTGACGATCGCGAGTTGTTGCAGGGAGCCGAGTCGGCCACGGATGCGGGCCGGGGCGATCTCGGCGATATAGGCCGGGGCGATGACCGAGGCGAAGCCCACCCCGAGTCCGCCGATGATGCGGAAGACCACGAGCATCCAGAGGCTGTTGGCAAAGCCGGTGCCGAAGGCGGAGACGAAGAAGAGCACCGCCGCGACCTTCATCACGGCGAGCCGGCCCATCTTGTCGGCGACCCCGCCGGCGGTGAAGGCGCCGACCGCGGCGCCGAGCAGCGCTGAGGCCACCGCGAACCCGAGGGCTTCGGAGGAAACCTCGAAGTGCGTCTCGATGGCCGAGACCGCGCCATTGATGACCGCGGAGTCATAGCCGAAGAGGAAGCCACCAAGAGCGGCGACGCTCGCGATGCGGATCGCACTTCGTCCCGAACTGGTGTCCGCATCGTCATAGATCGACTCGACGTCCGAAACCGGACCATGTTCGCTCATGCCCAACTCCCCAGGATCGGGGGCCGCATCCCCTGTGATGCACGCCGCATCCCGACCCTAGACCCGCTGAGCATTTTGCGCACTATGTGATCCAGAGCTAGCGCTCGGGCACCGGATGGGCCAAGATCACTGGTGAACATATGGATCGGGGCGGGTGTGCCCCGATGACCTCTTTCGATCAGGACGGAGCGCGAGCAATGGCGCACGCGGTGGCACTCGGCATCGACATCGGCGGTTCGGGAATCAAAGGCGCGCCAGTCGATCTGGCAACCGGGGAGTTCTTGCAACCCCGGCTCAAGATCGCGACCCCGGCGCCATCGACCCCGGCGGCCGTGGCCAAGATCGTCGACCAGATCGCCGATGAGTTCACCGACGATCTGCCCGCCGATGCGCCCATCGGGGTGACGATTCCCGGCGTGGTGCAGCACGGGGTGGTGCGCACGGCCGCGAATATCGACAAGGCCTGGATCGATGCCGAGGGCGAAAAGATCTTTTCCGATGCGATCGGGCGCAAGTGTCTGCTGGTCAACGACGCCGACGCGGCCGGGGTGGCCGAGCAGCGGTATGGCGCGGCCAAGGGTGCCCAAGGCCTGGTCATCCTCACGACGCTCGGGACCGGCATCGGCATCGCGCTGCTGCACAATGGCGTGCTCATCCCCAACTGTGAGATGGGGCATATGGAGCTGAATGGCCATGATGCCGAGACGCGCGCGGCCTCCAGCATCAAGGACAAGGAAGAACTCAGCTATCAGGAGTGGGCGCACAAACGCCTACAGCCCTATTACAAGAAGCTCGAAGACCTGCTGTGGCCCGATCTGATCGTGGTCGGGGGCGGCGTCTCGCGCAAGCACCACAAGTTCTTGCCGCTGCTGGACCTGCGCACCCCGATCGTGCCCGCGGCCTTGGAGAACCAGGCCGGCATCGTCGGGGCGGCAGCCTTGGCCGCCGACTGAGGATTATGTGCCGCGCGCCCGGGTGGGCGCGCGGTGCCTATTCGCCGCGCAGGATGTGCTCGGTCGCCTGCGGATCCAGGGGCGGCACCGAGAACGCGTGCTCCTGCTCTTGGGCACGGAACCACGCGATGGTGCGGTGCAAGCCCTCCTCCACGGGAACCAGCGGTTCCCACCCGAGCACTTCCCGGGCCAATGTCGTGTCCGGTTGGCGGATCGTCGGGTCGTCAACGGGGCGTTCGATGTGGACGATCTCGCTCTCGGAGCCGGTCAGCTCGATGATCCACCGCGCCAGGTCGAGCATGGCGATCTCGTGCGGGTTGCCGATATTGACCGGCCCCGGGTGATCGCTGTCCGCCATCGCGAGGATGCCGGTGATCAGGTCGTCGACATAACAGATCGACCGCGTCTGCTTGCCGTCACCCGCAACCGTGACCGGCTCCCCCGCCAGCGCCTGCCGGATGAAGTTCGGGATCGCCCGCCCGTCGTCGGGACGCATCCGCGGCCCGAACGTGTTGAAGATCCGCACGATTCCGGTGTCGACCCCATGGGTGTTGCGGTATGCCAGCGTCAGGGCTTCCGCGAACCGCTTCGCCTCGTCATACACCCCCCGCCGTCCCACCGGGTTCACATGCCCCCAGTAGGTCTCGGGCTGCGGGTGTACCTCCGGGTCGCCGTAGACCTCGGAGGTGGAGGCGAGCACGAGCCGTGCCGCCTTCTCCTTCGCCAGCCCGAGCGCGTGCAAGGTGCCGATGGAGCCGACCTTGAGGGTCTCGATCGGCAGTTGCAGGTAGTCCACCGGCGACGCGGGACTCGCGAAATGGAGCACGACGTCCACGGGCCCGACCACGTGCAGATAGTCCGTGACGTCGGTGCGCACCAGCCGGAACCCTGCGCGACCCTGCAAGTGCGCGACATTCGCCGCGCTTCCGGTGAGGAAGTTGTCGAGGCAGACGACCTCGTCACCGCGTTTGATGAGGCGCTCGCACAGATGCGAACCGAGGAAGCCGGCGCCGCCTGTGACGACGACCCGCATGATGACTACTCCTTGGTCGGATCCGGGTCGACCCGGGGGACCGTCGGCTCGGCCTCGCCGCCCTCGCGGCGCGCCGACTCCCCGAGATCCCAGCCCTCACGACGCGAGGTCCGCTCGACCGTCTCCGTCGCGATGGGCCGCGTGGGGGCATCCGGCGCGGCGGCCCGCACCGACCC
>NZ_HG764815.1:1576370-1589348 GCF_001050535.1 Nostocoides australiense Ben110
CGCCCCCGGCACCCAGGCCAGCGTGTCCAGTGCCGCCGCCCAGGCCCTCGCGGATCGCTCCGGCACCCGGGAGGCCGCCGTTCCTGCGGCCGCGTCCATCGACACCGCCGGCGAACTGGCCGCGGACGCAACGCGTGAGCAGAGCACCGTCCGCGCGCAGCGGACCGCCGAGCGCCAGGCACTGGTCGTGAAGAAGGCCAAGGAGGCGGCCAAGAAGAAGGCCGAGGCGAAGAAGAAGGCCGCGGCTGCCGCCCGGATCAAGGCCGCGCACGCCTGGGTCTCCCCCATCAAGAACCCGCGCCTGACCTCCGGCTTCGGCGCCCGCTGGGGCCGCCTGCACGCCGGGCTCGACTTCGGTGCTGTAGTCGGCACCCCCCTGCGGTCCCTCTCGACCGGCACCGTGACCGAGGCCGGCTGGGGCGGCGGCTACGGTCAGAAGGTCGAGATCACCTACTGGGACGGCACCGTCTCCTACTTCGCCCACATGAGCGTCATCTCCGTGATCAAGGGCCAGAAGGTCACGCCCGGGATGATCGTCGGCAAGTCTGGCAACACCGGCCACTCCACCGGCCCGCACCTGCACCTTGAGATCCACCCCGGCGGCGGCGACCCCGTCGACCCCCGCGGTTGGCTCGCCAAGCACGGCCTGAAGCTCTGACGCTCCGGCCAGTCCCGGCCCCCCCAAGTAACCTCTGCTAGCAGACTTTACTCAAATCAGCACACTTTCCTAGGTGTGCTGATTTGACTAGCCTCTGCTAGCAGAGGTTAGGTGGAGAGCTCCCGACGGCGGTGGCGCGCAACAGGTTTGGCGCGGTGGGTCAGAGCTTCTCGAGGGGGGCGAACCGGAGGAGGAGGCGCTTGACGCCGGCCTCGCCGCCGAAGTCGACGTGCACCTGGGTGCGCTCGTCGGCGCCGTCGACGCGGGTGACGGTGCCGAGACCGAACGTGTCGTGGCTGACGCGGTCGCCGACCTTGAGCGCCAGCATCGGACGATTGCCGGGTGAGCGGACCCCGGGGCGGGCCGCCAGGCGCGCGAGGGACGGGGCCGCGGTGCGCTGGCCGGGGCTGGAGTCGGTGCGCTCCCACGTGATCAGCCCGTCGGGGATCTCGTCGAGGAACCGCGAGGGCGGGTTGTATTGCGGTGCGCCCCAGGCAGATCGCACGCTCGCCCGGCTGATGTGCAGGCGCTCGCGGGCCCGGGTGATGCCGACATAGGCCAGGCGCCGCTCCTCCTCCAGCTCGGCCGGGTCACCGCCGAGGGAGCGCTGATGGGGGAAGGTGCCGTCCTCCAACCCGGTGAGGAAGACGACGGGGAACTCCAACCCCTTGGCCGTATGCAGTGTCATCAGGGTGACGACGCCGCCGTCGGCTTCGGCGTCGGGGATCTCGTCGGCGTCGGCGACGAGGGAGACCTGCTCGAGGAAGTCGTCGAGGGAGATGACCTCTCCGGTCTCGACCCGCACCTCGTCGAATTCCCTTGCAACGGACAAGAGTTCGTGGAGATTCTCGAGACGGGTCTCGTCCTGCGGGTCACGGCTCGCCTTCAGCTCCGCCACGTAGCCGGATTTGTCGAGCACCGCCTCCAACAGGTCGGCGACACCTGCGCCGTCGTCGTCGCGCACCTGCCGCAGCGATTCCAACAAGGATGTGAAGCCCTCGATCGCCGCCACCGACCGGGTAGCAATGCCGGGCGCGTCGGCCGCCCGGCCCAGGGCGGCGACGAAGGGGATCCGCTCCCGCTCGGCGAGCGCGGCCACGCACGCCTCGGCCCGGTCACCGATGCCGCGCTTGGGGACGTTGAGGATGCGCCGCAGGTTGATCGTGTCCTCGGGATTGGCGAGCACCCGCAGATAAGCGAGCGCATCCTTGATCTCCTTGCGCTCGTAGAAGCGCGTGCCGCCGACGACCTTGTAGGGCAGGCCGACGCGGACGAACACCTCTTCGATGGCGCGCGACTGGGCATTGGTGCGATAGAAGACCGCGACGTCCTTGGGTTTGACCTCGTGGTCGTCGCCGAGGGTGTCGATGCGCCGGGCGACGAAGGCCGCCTCGTCGTGCTCGGAGTCGCCGACATAACCGATGATCGGATCGCCGTCGCCGGCCTCGGACCAGAGGTTCTTCTCGCGCCGTCCCGAGTTGGTGCGGATGACCGCATTGGCGGCCTTGAGGATGGTCTGCGTGGAGCGATAATTCTGTTCCAGCAGAATGACTCTCGCGTCGGGATAGTCCTTCTCGAACTCTTCGATATTGCGGATCGTCGCCCCGCGGAAGGCATAGATCGACTGGTCGGCGTCCCCGACGACCACGAGCTCACCCGGCGGCACAACAGATGGTGTGTCCGCGGCATACCCTGACGTGCCGGGACCACCCACCAACTCGCGCACCAGGACGTACTGGGCGTGATTGGTGTCCTGGTACTCGTCCACCAGGATGTGCCGAAAGCGGCGCCGATAGTGTTCTGCGACATCGGGAAAGGCCTGCAGGATGTTGACCGTCGTCATGATCAGGTCATCGAAGTCGAGTGCGTTGGCCTGCCGCAGCCGCCGCTGATAGGTGCGATAGGCCTCCGCGAGCAACCGCTCCTGGTGAGTGCCCGTCTCCTCGCTCCCCACCCGGGCGGCGTAGGTCTCCTCGTCGACCAGCTCGTTCTTGAGGTTGGAGACCTGGTGGGAGAACGCGCGCGGGTTATAGCGCTTGGGATCGAGGTCCATGTCGCGCAGCACGAGCGACATCAGCCGCTGACTGTCGGTGGCGTCGTAGATGGAGAAGTTGGACTTCAGCCCGACCTTGCTGGCCTCACGGCGCAGGATCCGCACGCACGCGGAGTGAAAAGTCATGACCCACATGGCTTTTGCCCGCGGCCCGACGAGCCCGGCGACCCGCTCGCGCATCTCGCCAGCGGCCTTGTTGGTGAAGGTGATCGCGAGGATCTGCCCCGGCAGCACGCCGCGGTGGCCGAGCAGGTAGGCGATGCGGTGGGCGAGCACGCGGGTCTTGCCGGACCCGGCACCGGCGACGATCAGGAGTGGTCCGCCCTCGTGGATCACCGCCTCGCGCTGCTGGGTGTTGAGTCCGCCGAGCAGGGCCTCGGGGTCGGTATGCCGCCCACTCGCCTCCCGCTCCCCCGCCTCGGTGTCGCGGTGGCGCTTGGCCGGTCCCTCCTGGGTCATCGCCCACGTGGGTATGCCGGCGTCGGTCACCGCGCCGGCCCACTCGGGGGATTCGTCGAACAAAGTTGTCATCGCGTGCTCCAGCCTACGTGGCACCGCCGACAGGTCTTGCCCACTACGCGCCGGACAACGTGTCACGGCGGGAGGCTTCCCTCCATTGTCGGGAATGCAATACATTGCCGACGTGCGAACGATCAGCTCTTTGGGAGCTGCGGGGGCATTCGTGACCGCGGCAGCATTGTCCTTGCCCGCAGCCGCCGCGCCAGCCGGCACTCCGGGCAACAAGTCCTCTTATGCGCCTGACATATCAGCCAATGGACGCTATGTCGTATTCGCGTCGGACGCCAGCAACCTGGTGGCCGGTGACACAAACGGCAAGCGCGACATCTTCATCCGCGACCTGCAGTCGCAGACTACACGCCTCGTCTCGAAGGGCCGGAGCGGGCCGTCGAACGGCATGAGCACCACACCGAAGGTGTCCGACGATGGACGTTATGTCTCGTTCCTGTCAACGGCAAGCAATCTCGTGGCACGCGACAGCAACGGCAAAGCCGACGCCTTCCGGGTCGACACGACGACGGGCACCATCATCCGCGTCAGCGTGGGGGCAGGAGGAGTGCAGGCCAATGGCGCATCGGAGGGTCCGCGGATCTCGGCCAACGGCAATTCGATCGTCTTCGGCTCCGCCGCATCCAACCTCGTCAGGGGCGACACCAACAAGGTCAATGACATCTTCCTGCGCGACGTGTCCACCGGTCAGACCCGTCGGCTGTCGATGACCCCGCAGGGCAATCAGAACCTCGCCGCCTCCGACATGAGTTCGATCAGCCCCAACGGGTCCATCGCCTCATGGCGCGGCCCCGTGGGCCTGCACCACGCCGTCTTCAGCTGGGACCGGGCGAGCAACACCGTGCGGAATGTCGCGGAGTCCAACTCCGGGGATTATCGGGCGATCCGCACCAGCAACGCTGGGCCGAGCTGGCTGCTCGAGTCCTACGTCTACCCATCGATGTATTGGGAATACAAGATCACCGCTGCACCGAAACCTGCGAGCTTCAGGTGGTTCGCGCAGGACCCGGAGCAATCCCATCTGGTCGATTTCGACGTGCCGATGTGGGGCGCCATGGGCGTCTTCGCCCGCTCCGACTCCTACGATCCCGACAACCACGGGGTCGTCGTCGCCGACACAACCGGCGAGTTGGCTGTGCTGGGTCCAACCCCGTGGAACGCGCTGGGCTTCTCGAGCGATGGAAACCACGTCGTCGGAGCTGACGAGTCGACCGGACAGATCAAGCGCTGGTCCTGGCGCACCGGGGTCGTCACCATCGTGAGCGTCAACTGATCCAGGGGACCGACCATGATTCGCCGAATCGGCACTATCACGATCACCCTCGCGGCCGCTGCCGCCTGCGCAGCCGCCGCGACCGGCACGGCGGGAGCAGCCGCCGCAACTGCCTCCGGCAACAAAGGCTCTTATGGTCCCGACGTCTCGGCCACCGGGCGCTACGTCGTCTTCGCCTCCGATGCCACGAATTTGGTTGCGGGTGACACCAACAGCAAACGTGACATCTTCATCCGCGATACCGTCGCCAACAACCACGCTACGGACATCTTCCTGCGCGACCTGCCCGGCACCATCCGACGCGTTTCCCTCATGCCCACAGGTGACCAACTCAGCAACGCCGCCAGCCAGGCGACGATCAGCAACGACGGTGCGCGTGTGGGCTTCATGGGCCTGTCCGGCTCGAGCGACGCGATCTTCCAGTGGTCCCGCCGCCTCCAGCGCACGACGATCCTCAGCGAGGAAGCATCCGACCATCAAGTCGGGTCACCTGTCACGAGCAATGGGGGGGTCAGCTCCGCCGGCGAGGAGACCAACTTCGACTGTTGGAACAGTGGGATCTCCGTGACGGCGTCGCCGAAGTCCGAGTCGTTCTACATCGACGACGATTGTGGCAGCACGGTGGATTACGGCTACGACGTCAGCCGCTGGGGCGCGATGGCAAGCATCGCCTATTTCGACTACTCGATCAACGCCACGCTGCTTTACGTCGTAGACGACTACTTCGAGCTGTCGTACCCCGACCGGTATCCCCCGCTCGCTCGCAAACGGGTCAACGCGAGCGCAGTGTCGATGGCGGCCGACGGATCGCGCGTTGGGTATGCGACGACGATCGGTGGCATCTCACAGATCCAGCTGTGGAACTGGAAGACCGGCGCCACCGCGACGGTCAGCACCAGCTGATGGGCAGCGCGGCACGCCGAGCGTGATTCCGATGACTTCCGCGTGCCGGAAAGGACGGGCCACTCTAGGCTCGAACGTATGACGTTCTCCATCGTTGCCCGCGAGGGCCGCGAGGGCCGCGCCTTCGGGGTGGCCGTGGCCAGCAAGTTCCTCGCCGTGGGCGGGGTCGTCCCGGCGGCGCGCCTGGGCACCGGGGCGATCGCGACCCAGTCGTATGCGCGGGTGTCGTTCAAGGCCGACCTGCTCAGCCATCTGGCACGCGGCAACAGCGCGAGCCGCGCGTTGGCGGCCGTGACGGCGGACGATCTCGAGGCGATGAAGCGGCAGGGGGGCGGCGTCGGCAGCAAGGACGCCGCGACCTTCACCGGCAGCGGCTGCCACCCGTGGGCCGGCGGCACGAGCGGCGAGGGCAGCAATGGCGATGACTCGGCCTACGCGATCCAGGGCAATGTCCTGACCGGTCCAGAAGTCATCGCCGAGATGGAGCGCGCCTTCCTCGACAGCGCCGGGCAGTCCTTCACCCGCCGCCTGCTCGCCTCACTCATGGCAGGGGACGCGGCGGGCGGCGACTCCCGGGGTCGCCAGAGCGCCGCGCTGTATGCCGTAGCCCCCAAGGCGGGCTACGACCGCTCCGGCGTGCTCGCCGATCTGCGGGTCGACGACAACTCGGACGCGATCAACGAACTGGCCCGCATCCACGACCTGCACGAACTGTATTTCGGTGCGCCGGAAGACGTTCAACCGCTCATCGGTGATCTCGAACTCGAGGTGCGCTCCCGCCTCGACGGCCTCGGCTACCGCGGCCGGCCCCTCGCGGACGACCTCGCCCTGTGGGCCGGCGAGGCGAACCTCGAGACCCGCCTCACGCGTGACGGCATCGACGGCCGCGTCCTGGAGGAACTGCGCAAGGCCGGCTGACCCCGGGCAGCCCCCCTGTGGCGCGCGTTTCGTGTTCTCAGCTGGGGGTCGGATGTCACAAGATGGGCGATCACGGCGGGGTCATACCCCACCTCGTGACGCCAGCAGGGGGTCCTCGTCGCAAAGCGGGGTATCCGGCGGCGTGCGTACCCCGACTTGTGACAGCCGCCGTCGTGGGTCGCGTCGATCGGCGTCAGCCGGCGCGCAGGCGGCTCAGCCGGCGGTCAGCCAGCGCTCACAGCCCGGCCACCGCATACCTCGGGCGAGCAGCGCTTCGGCGACTCGGCGGTTGAGTGCAGGGACGTCGTGCAGGTCCGCGGCGATGACGACGATGACGCGCCAGCCATCCGCCTCCAGCGCCTCCCGGCGGCGCAGGTCCTTGCGCCACTGGCGCCGCTCGAGGTGCACCTCGGCGCCGGCGTGGCGCGAGGGCCGTGCGCAGATCGGCCGGCGACGCGGGTCCGTCGCTGAGGCTCATCAGAGCGTCGGCGATGATCAGCGCATCGATTTCGTGCAGTCGCGGGTCGCTCAGCGCGGTGGCCCAGGCGGCGACCGGTGAGACCACGCGAAACTCTCCCAGGGGCCAATTGCCCGAGCCGGTGACGTGTCGGCCGGATCCCGCGGACCCGGCACCGGATGGCCGACGTGCCCGCCACGAGCGGATGCAACGGGTCGACGGCGAGCGGCAGCGGCAAGTCGTCGTACCCGCACGCGCTGACTCCTTCGAGCACCAGGTCCGGGACGAGCCAGGCTGCCGCAGCAGCGGTCGTGGCCACGTCGTCGGGCAGGTGCGCCGGCACCCGCACCCCGCGAAACGGCGCCCGCACCTGTGACGAACGCAACCGGTCGCACGTCGGGCTGTCTGCATCGCATGATCGCCCACCTCGGGACACACCCTTGCTTTACAGTCGCCGAATGCGCTTGATCCCGCCGACCACCCGCCTGCACCGCTCCTATCTGGGCGGCGTCGATGAGTTCGCGGGGGCTCGCCGCGACGGGGACGGCCTGTGGCAGTGGGTCGAGGACGGAGTGACCCACGAGATCACCCGCGAGGAGATGGAGTCCGAGGACGGGTTCACCCGGTTCGTCGCCCGCCGCACCGACCCCGACCGGGATCTGCTGCCCGGATGGGTGCCGTGCACCTTCTTCTGGATGGAGCAGGACGGCGAGTACGCCGGCTCGCTCGCCTTGCGCCACGAACTCACCGAGTTCCTTGCGGCCGAAGGCGGTCACATCGGCTACAGCGTCCGTCCGTCGGCGCGCCGGCGCGGTCACGCGACCGAGGCACTGCGCCAGTCCTTGCCCCATGCACGCGCCCTCGGCCTCGACCGGGTCCTGGTCACCTGCGACGAGACCAATATCGCCTCCGCCCGCACCATCGAGGCCAATGGCGGAGTCCTGGCGAAGACCGTCGAGGCCGCCAGCGACGGACGCCTCGTCCGCCACTACTGGATCGCCCTATAACGTCGCCGGTATGCCGCTCATCCGTGAGGCCCGCCCCGCCGACGTCCCGCGCATCCTCGCCCTCGTGCGCGATCTCGCGCACTACGAGAAGGAACCCGACGCCGTCGAGGCCACCGAGGCGGACTTCACGCACGCCCTCTTCCCCACCGAGGGCGCGCCCACGGCATACGGCCATGTCGCCGAAGTGGACGGCGAGATGGTGGCGATGGCGATCTGGTTCCTCACGTTCTCGACGTGGACCGGCCAAGCGGGCATCCACCTCGAAGACCTGTATGTCGCTCCGGCACAACGCGGTTCGGGTCTCGGCACGGCACTGCTCACCCGGCTCGCACAGGTGTGCGTCGAACGGGGCTATCGGCGGCTGGAGTGGGCGGTGCTGACGTGGAACACCCCGGCCATCGAGTTCTACGACGCGCTCGGGGCGGAGCCGATGACAGCGTGGACCGACTACCGTCTCGACGGGGCCGCCCTGCAGCGCGTCGGCGCGCACTAAGGTCGAAGAAGCAGCACCCGATCCACGCAGGAGGCCCACGATGACCACGACCCGCGCCCTGACCGTGCCCGCCAATGGCGGCAGCGCGGTCCTCGCTGTGCAGCATGTCGACGTCCCCGACCCGGGGCCGGGTCAGGCCCAGGTCAAGGTCGCGGCCGCCGGCGTCAACTTCATCGACGTCTACCAACGACAGGGTGTCTATCCGATCCCGACGCCGTTCACGCTCGGGATGGAGGGCGCCGGTGAAGTGGTGGCCGTCGGCGAGGGTGTCGACGACGTCGCCGTCGGCGATCGTGTCGCGTGGGCGATGCACCAGGGCACAAGCGCAGGATTGGCGAATATCGCTGCTGCCCAACTCATTCCGGTGCCCGATGGGCTGGACTTCAAGGTCGCTGCCGCGGCCGCCCTGCAGGGGATGACCGCGCACTATCTCGTCAATTCCACGTATGCCGTCCAGCCCGGCGATGTCGCGCTCGTCCACGCCGCCGCGGGCGGGGTCGGCCAACTCCTGGTGCAGATGATCACCGCCAAGGGCGGCACGGTCATCGCCACCGCCGGCGGCCCGGAGAAGCTCGCCATCGCCGAGAGGCTCGGCGCGAGCACGCTGATCGACTACCGCAGCGAGGACGTGGCCGCGGCGGCCAGGGCAGCCACCGATGGCACGGGTGTGCATGTGGCGTATGACGGCGTCGGGAAGGACACCTTCGACGCCTCCCTGGCCTCGCTGCGCCCCCGCGGCATGGTCGTGCTCTTCGGCGGCGCGAGCGGCCAGGTGCCGCCCTTCGACCTGCAGCGGCTCAACGCCGCCGGTTCGGCCTATGTCACCCGCCCCTCACTCGCGCACTACTTGCTCACGCGCGACGAACTGCTGTGGCGCGGGCGCGAGGTCTTCGCGGCCCTGGCCGACGGCTCACTGGAGCTGGAGGTCGGCGGCGAGTGGCCCCTCGAGGAGGCCGCCGCGGCATACGACGCCCTCGAGGGACGGCAGAGCACCGGCAAGCTCCTCCTCACGCCGTGACCCGCTACCGCGATCGACATCTCGACGGGGGTCAGCTGGTCTCCCAGAGGGCGGCGATGGCGGTGTTGAGGATGCCGAGGACGCCGGCGTAGTCGATGAGGTTGCTGTCGCCCGAGCCCTTGCGGGCCTTCGCGGCGGCCATCTCGGCGGCGGCGGCGCAGGCGAGGGCGACGGTGAGTTTGACGCCGACCTTGGCGTGGTTGAGCGGGTCGTTCTGCGACTCGTGGATGCCGACCAGGGCGAGTCCGGTGAGGATCTGGAAACGGGCACCCCATACCACCACCGAGAGCCCGCGGCCTGACTCGACACCCCTGGCGCGCAACGCGATCCAGCCACCGACGATGCAGGCCATGCCGATGAGGTGGACGAGCACGAGGACGTTGATCAGGATCTCCATGACGGCACTCTAAACGAGCAACTGCAGGGTTCCGGTCAGGTCCTCGGGTATCTCGAGCAGCCACTCCCCCGTGCCGCGCGCGGTCCACGCGGGCCCGCCGGCCGGGTATACCTCCACGACGTCGGCGTCGACCCACACCTCGGCGTCGGTGAGTTGGAGACTCAGCGCAGGGTCGCTGCTGCTCGTCAGTCGCCCGGCCGGGACGTCGGCGCGCGCCGCGCCGGGCAGGGTATGCCGCCCGCTCCCCACCTCCTGCCCCGCACCGGATCCGGTGAGGGCTTGCGCCGCGACGGAGTCGATCCGACTGACCAGGGCCCCGTCCTGCCAGGCGAGCCGGCGGGGCAGCGTCAGGCAGCCGGCCACCGGTACGTCGGGGTCGTGCGGCGTCCGGGACGGGATCCACCCGATGAGCATCGGCTCCTCGTCGTCGGTCATCACTTGCGGCGCATAGAAATTGGGCCCGGTGTCGACAAGCCCCCACGCGATGGCAGCCAGTTGCGGTCCGGCCTCGACCCGGACCCGCCGGTCGGCCCCGTAGCTCGCCGCGTCGATGTCGACCGCGACCCAGACCACCGGCCCGGGAGGGGCGCCATGGGTGCAGAGCGACAGGATGAGCACCGTCACTCCGTCGACGGAGCACAGCTGCGGGCACTCCCAGACGTCGGACGGCGGCAGTGTGCGGCAGACGGGCGCGTCGGCGCGGGCGACCACACCGACATACCGCCACGCCGTGATCTCGCTGGCGTCGAAGAGGAGCAGGGCCGCGGTGCCGTCGTGCAGACCGGCACCCACGAGCGCGAACCGCCTTGCCTCCCAGTCGAAGACGAATGGGTCGCGCATCTCTCGGACACCGGGCGGCGGCTCGGCGACGACCTGTGGAGCGCCCCAGCTGAGCAGGTCCGGGGAGCCCCAGCGCAGGCATACGGTGGCGTCGGCAGCCGAGGCGACGACCCCGGAATAGACGACCGCCGGGCGGTCCAGTCCGGGCACGAAGACCCCTGACCAGCACCCCCCGGCGTCCGGACCTCCCGTCTGCGGGCCGAAGGCGACCGGATGATGTTCCCAGACAACGAGATCCGCGCTTGACGCGTGGCCCCAGTGGATATCGCCGTGCACCGGGCCGGCGGGATTGTGCTGATAGAAGACGTGCCAGCGCCCGTCGTGGAAGGTCAGTCCGTTGGGGTCGTTGATCCAGCCGGACGCCGGCCGCAGGTGATAGCTCGAGAGCACCCGCGACAGCCTAGATGAGCTTGCGGCCCATGGCCCACGTGGTCAGCTCGTGCCGGGAGGAGAGCTGGAGCTTGCGCAGCACCGAAGACACGTGCGTCTCAACGGTTTTGACCGAGATGAACAGTTCGCGCGCGACTTCCTTGTATTGGTAGCCGCGGGCGATCAGGCGCATGACCTCGCGCTCGCGCTGGGAGAGCCGGTCCAATTCCTCGTCGACCTCGGCGATCTCACCGGCGGAGGCGCCGAAGGCGTCCAGCACGAAACCGGCCAGGCGCGGCGAAAAGACCGCGTCCCCGTCTGCGACGCGCCGGATCGCCGTGGCCAGGTCGGTGCCGGTGATGGTCTTGGTGACATAGCCGCGGGCACCGGCGCGGATGACGGCGATGACGTCGTCGGCGGCGTCGGAGACGGACAGCGCGAGGAAGCGGACCGGCTGGCCGTGCAGGCTGTCCTGGGCGACGCAGCCGGCGAGCACGTCGACACCCCCGCGGCCGTTGCCGCCGGGCAGGTGGACATCGAGCAGCACGACATCGGGGTGGGTCGCGTGGATGACTTTGATCGCCTCGTCGACGTCCGGGGCCTCGCCGACGATCTCCAGCGCCGTGCCGGCGACCTCGCCGAGTTCGGCCCGCACGCCCGTGCGGAACATCTTGTGGTCGTCGACGATCACCACGCGGACAGGGGGTTTCGGCGTGGCGGGCTTAGGCGTCGTGGTCGCGGTCATCGCGGGCCTCCGGTCTCGGGTGTCGGCAGGGTCAGGGTCCATTCGGTGCCGGGGTCGAGGCGACGCAACTTGGCCGTGCCGCCGGCGCGGGTCATCCGGCCGATGATCGACTCGCGCACGCCGAGCCGGTCCTCCTCGATGGCGTCGAGGTCGAGTCCCGGCCCGTGGTCGCGCACGAACGCCTCGACCTCGCCCGGCCCGGCCTCGACATAGACGGCGATCGGCGGAGCGCCGTGTCGCGCAGCGTTGTTGAGCGCCTCGCGCAGCGCCCGCACGAGAGCGAGCACGTGGTCGTCGACCTCGCGGTCGCCGGTGACGACGACGTCGATCGGTATGCCGTGCGCCACCTCGATCTCGTCGACCACCCGGGCGATCGCTCCCGAGAGGGAGGTCTCCGGGTCACCGTCCGCGCCGTAGAGATAGGCCCGCAGCTCGCGCTCCTGGACGCGTGCGAGGGTCGCGACGCGGGCAGGGTCGCCCGATTGGCGTTGGATGAGCGCCAGCGTCTGCAGAACCGAATCGTGAAGGTGCGCAGCAATATCCGCGCGCTCGTCGGCGCGGATCTGGGCGCTGCGAGCCTCGGCGCTGTCGCTGAGCAGGCGCAGCCCCAGCGGCGCGAGCAGCAGCAGCATGCCGGCGAGCACGACGATGGTCGCGACAGCGATGTCGGACGCCGCGCCGACGGACTGGCCTCGGCTCAGCACGACGATGGCGCCGACGACGACGGCAAGGGCCCCGGCACCCAGGCGGGCGAGCGCGGGCCACCCCGAGCGCCGGCCGAGCCACCGATCACGTTGTGCCGCATCGGCGCTCGTCAGGCCGAGCACGGCGATCGCGCCGATTGCCGCGAGTGGCACGATCAGGCTCAGCCGCGGGCCGGCCGCCCGCGTGATGCCGGTCATCATCCCGAGAGCCATGAGGCCGAGCCCGAAGAGCACGGCACCGCGCCGCATCGGTCGCGATGCGGGTGACAGGGCAGGATCGGCGACCCCCGACGCCGCCGCCGGGTCGACGGTCTGCACCCGCGTGTCCTCCTGCGGCGTGAGCGCCCACAGCAGCACATAGGCGACCAGGCCCGGCCCCGAGAAGCCGAGCGCCGCCATACCGATCCGCACCCACACCACGGGGAGGTGCAGGTGCTCGGCCAGCCCGGCGCAGACACCGGCTATCCATCGCTCACCGGACGGGCGCACCATCCGCGGCCGCGTCGCCGCCGGGGCGGCGGTCGCGGGGGCGTACGGCATCGGCATACCAGAAGTCTGACCCATCCGGCGGGCGAGATGGCGCACCCAGCCACCGAATGGGGCCCGCCTCAGGGA
>NZ_HG764815.1:1589448-1605544 GCF_001050535.1 Nostocoides australiense Ben110
GCGTGCCCGCCGCCGCACCACCCCTCTGCTGGCGGACGCGCCCGAACCGCCGCACCTGCGAGTGGTCGGTCCCGACGAGAGCGCGCCCCAGGCGGCGGCACCCGACCTCGGCGCGATCGTCGACGCGGCCCAGGGGGTTGCCACCACCCTCGCGTCCGCGCTGGGCATCCCCCGCGAAGACGCCGAACGCAAGGTCGCCGAAGGGCTGGCCTTCCTCCGGCGCCGCCTGACCGGCGATTTCACCGTCGATGCCTACGGTTTCGACTCCGACTTCACCGATCACGTCCTCATGCCGCTGCTGCGGCCGCTGTTCTACAAGTGGTTCCGCACCGAGGTCCGGGGAGTCGAGAACATCCCCGCCGACGGTGGCGTGCTGCTAGTGGCAAATCACTCCGGCACCATCGCCGTCGACTCGCTCATGGTCGGAGTTGCCATCCGCGACCAGCATCCGCAGCACCGGGCGCTGCGCGAACTCGGGGCCGACATGGTCTTCTCCACCCCGGGCCTGGCGACGATCGCCCGCATGGGAGGCTCGACGCTGGCGACCAGTGTCGACGCCGAGCGGCTCCTGGCGGACGGGGAACTCGTCGGAGTCTTCCCCGAAGGCTTCAAGGGAGTCGGCAAGCCGTTCTCCGAGCGCTACAAGCTGCAGCGCTTCGGCCGCGGCGGGTTCGTGTCGGCGGCGATTCGCACCGGCGTGCCGATCGTGCCGTGCTCGATCGTCGGCGCCGAGGAGATCTATCCGATGCTGGCCAATCTCAAACCCCTCGCCCGGCTGACCGGCCTGCCCTATTTCCCGGTCACGCCGCTCTTCCCACACTTCGGGTTGCTGGGTGCGATTCCGCTGCCGAGCAAGTGGATCATCGAGTTCGGGGCGCCGGTCGAGACCGCCCACCTGGGTGCCGGGGCGGCCGACGACCCGATGATCGTCTTCGACCTGACCGACCGCATCCGCGAGGGCATCCAGCAGAGCCTCTACGGCCTGCTCACGCAGCGCCGCTCCGCCTTCTTCTGATGGCCGCTGCCGCGCCCGGCCCGTGGACACCGACAGCCCCCTTGACGCTCATCGGCAAGCCGGGCTGCCACTTGTGCGACACCGTGCGAACGGTCGTGCTCGCCCTGGCCGAAGAGTTCGGGGTCGGGGTCGAGGAGGTCTCGATCCGCGATCACCCTGACCTCGCCGCGGCATACGGCGAAATGATCCCGGTCACACTCCTCGACGGCGCCGTCCACGACTACTGGCGCATCGACGCCGACCGGCTGCGTGCGGCCCTCGTCCGGCGGCTGTGAGCGGCGACTCACGGACCGAGGACTTTGTGCAGTCCTTCACAAGCGCGTAACCTCCGTAGTGGCTCCCGGCGCCTAGCCGTACGGGCCGACACATGTACCCGCGAGGTGACTGGAGGCGACGGCGTGCCTGCGACCGACCTGCCGCGTCGTGGAATCCCCGACGCCACCGTCGCCCGATTGCCTGCATACCTGCGGGTGCTGGGGATCATGGCCGAAGCCGGCGTCCGGTCCACCTCCTCCCTCGAACTGGCCCAAGCCGTCGGCGTGCATCCGGCGAAGGTGCGCAAGGACCTCTCGCACCTCGGCAGCCATGGCGTGCGCGGGGTCGGGTATGACGTGGCGCACCTGACCGTCGAGATCTCCCGTGAGCTGGGGCTCACCCGGGACTGGCCGGTCGTCATCGTCGGTCTCGGCAACCTCGGCCGGGCGCTGGCCGGGCATGCCGGGCTCTCCTCGCGCGGGTTCTCGGTCGCCGGCCTCTTCGACGCCGATCCGGCGGTGATCGGGCAGAGCGTGTCGGGCCTGACGATCTCGCCCATGTCGGCCATCGCCGACCTGCCCCGGGCTGCCGACACGGTGGGAGTCATCGCCACGCCCGCCGCCGCCGCGCAGGTGGTCGCGGACCAGCTGGTCGCGGCGGGCATCACCTCGATCCTCAACTGCGCCCCGGCGGCCATCGTCGTGCCGGCGCCGGTGGATGTGCGCCGCGTCGATATCGCCAGCGAGCTGCAGATCCTCGCCTTCCACAAGCAGCGCCGCACGGCCGCGCCGGCCCTGGCGGTGGCCCCGTGAGCCTGCTCGTCTTGGGCCTGTCCCACCACAACTGCCCCCTCGATCTGCTCGAACGCATCAGCCTCGACAGTGCCGCTCGCCGCGCCCTCGGCCACGAACTCGCCGGCAGCGAGCACGTCGCCGAGGTCGTTGTCGTCTCGACGTGCAATCGCACCGAGGTCTACACCGAGGCGGTGACCTTCCACGGAGCGGTGTCGGCCGTCACGGAGGCACTGGGGTCGGTCACCGGTGTCGAACGCCACGACCTGACCGAGCGCCTGGCGGTGCACTACGAGGACCGGGCCATCGCGCACGCCTTCCGGGTCGCGAGCGGCCTGGACTCGATGGCGTTGGGGGAGAGCCAGATTCGCGCCCAGCTGCGGGCGTCGCTGCATGAGGCGCAAGAGGAGCGGGTCGTCGGGCCGGCGCTCAACGGCCTCTTCCAGCAGGCCTTGCGGGTGGGCAAACGCGTGCACACCGAGACCGGGCTGGCCAACGTGGCGGGATCACTGGTCGGGGCGGGACTCGCGGTTGCCGGCGCGCATGTCGGGCCGATCGAGGACACTCGGGTGCTCGTCGTCGGCGCCGGCGCGATGGCAGCCCTGGCCGCGATCACAGCCCGGCGCGCGGGCGCGGGACGGCTGACGATCGCGAACCGCACGCTGGCCCGGGGCCAGGCGTTGGCCGAGCGGGCGGGCGGCGACGCGGTCCGGCTCTCGGAGCTCCCGCAGGCTCTCGCGGCCGCCGATATCGTCATCGCCTGCGTCGGGTCACCGGGTGTCGTGATCACCGAGGCGATGGCCGCCGAGGCGCTCACCCACCGCGAGGGCCGGCCGCAGGCATATATCGATCTGGCGTTGCCCCATGACGTCTCCCATGCGGTCGCCGACCTGCCCGGCGCGATCCGCGTCGGCCTCGAACATCTCGCGGAGACACTGCATACGGACGGGGTCGACCCCGAGGTCGCCGCGGCGACCGACATCGTCACCGGCGAGGTGGCGGCCTTCCTCACGGCCCGCTCGGCGCAGGCCGCCGCGCCGACGATCGCCGCCCTGCGCGCCCGGGCGACCGAGGTCCTCGACACGGAACTGGCCCGGCTCGCCGGCCGCACCCCCGACGTCGACGACGCCACCCGGCGCGAGGTCGAGATCGCGATGGGGCGCCTCGTCGACAAATTGCTGCACGGGCCGACCTTGCGCGTCAAAGAACTCGCAGCCAGCGGCCGCATCGAAGCGTATGCCGACGCCCTCGCCGAGTTGTTCGCGCTCGAACCCGAGACGGTCGCGTCGGTCAGCGTGCCCCCGCCCTTCGAGCCCGCCGCGGACCGCGACCCGGCCGGAGGTGCCCGATGACGGCACTACGGTTGGGCACGCGACGCAGCCGGCTGGCCCTGACCCAGTCGGGCACGGTTGCCGACGCCCTGCGGGCCCTGGGGCATGAGGTCGAGACCGTCGAGATCGTCACCGAGGGCGACCGGTCGACGGCGGCGCTCGATCAGATCGGCGGCACCGGGGTTTTCGCGTCCGCTCTGCGGACCGCGTTGCGCGAGAAGCAGATCGACTTCGCCGTGCACTCGCTCAAGGATCTGCCGACAGCGGCCGAATCAGGCCTGACGATCGCGGCAGTGCCGGTGCGCGAGGACGTGCGTGACGTCCTGGTCGCTCGGGACGGGTTGACGCTGGGTGAGCTGCCCCGGGGGGCACGCGTGGGCACCGGCTCACCGAGACGCGAGGCGCAGCTGCACGCGCTTGGCCTGGGGCTCGACGTCGTGCCGGTCCGCGGCAATGTCGAGACACGATTGCGGCTGGTTGAGTCCGGTGCCGTCGATGCTGTCGTCCTGGCGCGGGCGGGCTTGCTGCGCCTGGGCCTGAGCGACGCCGCGACCGAGGTGCTCGACCCGATCCAGATCCTGCCCGCCGCCGGCCAGGGGGCGCTGGCGGTCGAGTGTCGTGCCGACGATGCCGACCTCCGGTCGCTTCTCCTCGCGCTGGAGGACGCCGACACCCGCGCATGTGTGCGCGCCGAACGGGCCGTGCTGCGCGAACTGGAGGCCGGCTGCATCGCGCCGGTCGGGGTTCTCGCCGAGGTCGTCGAGGGCTTCGACGCCGCCGAACTGTCCATCCGCGCGTTCGTCGGCGCGCGTGACGGGAGCCTAGAGCTGCGACGCTCCCTCACCGGGGACCTCGGCGACCCCGAAGGCGCAGGAATCCGATTGGCGCGCTTGCTCATCGACGACGGCGCCGATGTCGTCCGAGAGGTGCGCCCGGCGCCTTCACATCGGCCCTCGGAGAGCCCGTCCACCGCCCAGACCGACACCCCGGAGACCCTCCAGTGAGCCCCACGGATTCCGCCCCGAGCCGGACGCCGAACGCGCCGGCGGCCGCGGTCGCCTTCGTCGGCGCCGGCCCCGGCGACCCCGGCCTGCTGACGCTCGCCGCGGCCGACGCCCTCGAGCGGGCGGATGTGATCATCACCGACCAGCTCGACCGCGCCGACATCATCAGGTGCCATGTCCGGCCGGACACCACGATCATCGAGGCCTCGCACGGCTCGCATGGGGTGCCGCTGACGCACGCCTCCCGCGCCAAGCTCGTGCTCCAGTCGGCGCAGGCCCATCCCGGCGGCCTGGTGGTGCGCCTGATGGATGGTGACCCGTCGATCTTCAACGGTCTGGCCGAGGAGGCAACGGCCTGCCGCAAGGCGGGGATCGCCGTCGACATCATCCCCGGAGTCTCGGCTGCCAGCGCTGTCCCCGCCTACGCCGGGATCCCCTTGACCGCGCCGACCACCACGGGCATTCACGTGATCGCGGCCGGCGATCCCGGCTGCGACTTCACAGCCGGCGCGGGGGCGTCGACGACGGTGGTCATCTTCGGTGACGCGGCCGAACTCGGCCGCGCCTTCGCGAGCCTGCTGGAGGCCGGCCGGGACCCCGAGACGGTCGTTGCGGTGACCGAGCATGGCACGACGACACGCCAGCGCACCCATACGGTGCGACTGGCGCAGGCAGCGAAGATCGTTGGGGGACTGGAGTTTCCGACGTTGGCTGTGCTCGGTCCCACCGTCGAGTTGCGTGACCGGTTGTCGTGGTTCGAGAACAAGCCGCTGTTCGGGTGGCGGGTGCTGATCCCGCGCACGAAGGACCAGGCCGGGCCGGCGATCAGCCTGCTCGCCCGGCACGGCGCCACCGCCGAGGTCGTGCCCACCATCTCCGTCGAACCGCCGCGCACGCCGCACCAGATGGAGCGCGCGATCAAGGGCCTGGTGACCGGGCGCTACGAGTGGGTCGGCTTCACCTCGGTCAATGCGGTCAAGGCGGTCCGCGAACGCTTCGAGGAGGTCGGTCTCGACGCGCGGGCCTTCGCCGGTCTGAAGGTCGCCGCCGTCGGCGGCGTGACCGCGGATGCGTTGCGCGCGTGGGGAATTCAGCCCGATCTCGTGCCCAGCGGCGAGCAGTCCGCCCGGGGTATGCTTGAGGACTGGCCGCCCTACGACCCCGACCTGGACCCGATCGACCGGGTCTTCCTGCCCCGGGCCGATATCGCCACCGACACCCTCGTCGCCGGGCTCCGGGACCTCGGGTGGGAGGTGGAGGACGCGACGGCCTATCGCACGGTCCGGGCGGCACCACCCGCGCCGGAGATCCGCGAAGCCATCAAGGCCGGCGACTTCGACGCCGTGGTGTTCACCTCGTCATCGACGGTGCGCAACCTCGTCGGCATCGCCGGCAAGCCGCACGCGTCCACGGTGGTGGCGTGTATCGGGCCGGCGACCGCGAAAACCGCTGAGGAGCATGGACTTCGGGTCGATGTCCTGGCTCCCGAGGCATCCGTGCCGTCGCTCATCGACGCCCTTGCCGAATTCGGCCAGGCCCGGGCCGCCGAGGCGCATGCCCACGGCGAGGCCGTTCGCCGGCCTAGCGAGCGGCGTCGCGCAGCCGGACGGCGGCGGGCTCGATGACGCTGGTGCCGGGAGGCGGCTTCCCGGCCGTCCGGCCGCGGCGGCTGCGGGTGTCCGCGCCGATGCGGCGTCTCGTCGCCGAGAGTCGGGTGCACCCGGCGCAACTGGTGTTGCCGGTTTTCGTGCGCGAGGGCATCGGCTCACCCCAGCCGATCGAGGCCATGCCCGGGGTTGTGCAGCATACGATCGAATCCCTTGTGGCAGAGGCGCATCGGTGCGCCGATGCGGGGCTCGGCGGCATCATGCTCTTCGGCGTGCCGGTGGAGAAGGACGAGCAGGGCAGCGGCGCCGACGATCCCGACGGCATCCTGAACGTCGCGACGCGGGCCGTCGTCGACGCGGTCGGCGACCGGTTGGTCGTGATGACCGATCTGTGCCTGGACGAGTTCACCTCGCACGGGCACTGCGGGGTCCTCGACGCCGCGGGGCGGGTCGACAACGACGCGACGCTGCAGCGGTATGCCGCGATGGGGCTGGCCCAGGCGCGCGCGGGCGCGCATGTGCTCGGGTTGTCGGGGATGATGGACGGCGAGGTCGGTCACGTCCGGACGGCGTTGGACGCCAACGGTTTTGGCGACGTGACGCTGCTCGCGTACACCGCGAAGTACACCTCAGGCCTTTACGGGCCGTTCCGGGAGGCGGTGGCGAGTTCGCTCGTGGGTGACCGCGCGGCATACCAGCAGGACCCGGCGAACGCGACCGAGGCGCTGCGCGAACTCGCGCAGGATGTGGCCGAAGGCGCCGACATCGTCATGGTCAAGCCGGCCGGGCCACACCTGGACATCGTCGCCGCGGTGGCGGCGCACAGCCCGGTCCCCGTTGCGGCATACCAGATTTCGGGGGAGTACTCCTCGATCGTCGCTGCCGCCGAGCGCGGCTGGATTGACCGCGACCGGGTGATGATGGAGTCGCTGACCGGCATCCGCCGCGCCGGCGCGACCGTCATCTTGACCTACTTCGCGCTCGAGGCCGCCGCGCTCCTGTAGCGGGGGAGCCCAAGGAACCTCTGCTAGCAGAGGTTACGAAAAGCCCAGGTCAGGCCTGCTTCAGCAGCTGGACGTCGAGGACGATCTTGATCTTGTCGGAGACGAGGACGCCGCCGCCTTCGATGGCGGCGTTCCAGGTCAGGCCCCAGTCGGCGCGCTTGACCTCGGCCTCGGCCTCGAAGCCGGCCTTGGTGTTGCCCCACGGGTCGGCCTGCTCGCCGTTGAACTCCACCTCGAAGGTGACGGGCTTGGTGACGTCCTTGATCGTCAGGTCGCCGGTCAGCTGCTCACCGTCGAAGGAGGTGGAGACGAAGCGCATGGTCGGGTAGTTCTCGACGTCGAAGAAGTCGGCGCTCTTGAGGTGGGTGTCGCGGTCGGCGCTGCGGGTGTCGACGGAGGCCATCTGGACGGTGACGTCGACTGTGGACTTCGTCACATCGGGGGCGACCTCGACGGTGCCTTCGACGTCGGCGAAGGTGCCGCGGACCTTGGTGACCATCAGGTGGCGGGCGACGAAGCCGACCTCCGTGTGGGCGGGGTCGACGGTCCAGGTGCCGGGGGTGAGGTCGGTGATGGTGGTCATGGTGATTTCTCCTTGGTTGTGGTGCTAGTTAATATTTCAACTATATGCCTCCGTGTCAAATTCCCGGCCACGGGAGGTTGAGCAATTGCACTTTCCACAACCGGGTCCGGCGCTGGCATGATGAGCAGGAATGGCGACCGACTCGACTCCCGAGACACGCTGGCTGACCCCCGACGAGCAGCAGGCGTGGCGCGCCTACCTGCGCGCGAGCCGGCTCCTCGAGGTCGCCCTCGACCGGGATCTGGCCCACCACGGGACCCAGCTCTCGGAATACGAAGTGGTCTCGATGCTCTCGGAGGCCCCGGCGGGCCGGATGCGGATGTCCGCCCTCGCGGACCTCGTCGTGCAGTCCCGTAGCCGGGTCACCCACACGGCCGCCCGCCTCGAGAAGCGCGGCTGGGTGCGCCGCGAGGCGTGTGTCGACGACCGGCGCGGCGTCGAACTCGTCCTGACCGAGCAGGGCCGCGCCCACATCGACGACATGGCCAGATGCCACGTCAACTCGGTGCGGGAGCACCTCCTCGACGTCCTCACCCCGGAGGAGTTCCGCGACCTCGGGCACTCCATGCAGAAGATCCGTGACGCCCTCGCCGAGCCCGGCCAGGCGGGCGATGCCATCCGTTGAGGGCCTGTCGGCCGCGGGTGCGAGGATGGCCCGTATGCCGTCCGCACCCGATTCCGCCCCCGCCTGCGAGGCCCTGTTCGCCCGCGCCCGGGCCGTGGTCCCCGGAGGGGTCAACTCGCCGGTGCGAGCCTTCCGCTCCGTGGGCGGCAACCCCCGCTTCGTCACGAGTGCCCGCGGGCCCTATCTGACCGACGCCGACGGCCGGGAGTATGTCGACCTGATCGGCTCGTGGGGGCCGATGATCCTCGGCCACACCCACCCCGACGTCCTCGCCGCCGTCAGCGAAGCGGCCGGCCGCGGCTTTTCGTATGGCACGCCGAGCGAGAACGAGGTCGCCCTCGCCGAGGAGATCGTCGCCCGCGTCGAGCCGGTCGAGCAGGTGCGCCTGGTCTCCTCCGGCACCGAGGCGACGATGAGCGCCCTGCGGCTGGCGCGCGGCATCACCGGCCGCTCCCGCGTCGTGAAGTTCGCCGGCTGCTACCACGGCCACGTCGACGCGCTCCTGGCCGCCGCCGGATCGGGCGTCGCCACCTTCGGCCTGCCCGACTCCGCCGGAGTGCCGGCCAGTGCCGCTGCCGAGACGATCGTGTTGCCCTACAACGATGTCGCAGCGCTCGAGGCTGCCTTCGACACCGACGGCGAGCACATCGCCGCCGTCATCACCGAGGCCGCCCCCGGCAACATGGGCGTCGTCCCGCCGCTGCCCGGCTTCACCGAGGCGCTGCGCCGCATCACCCGCGAGCACGGCGCCCTGCTGATCTCCGACGAGGTCATGACCGGCTTCCGCTGTTCGCGGGCGGGGTGGTACGGCCTCGAGGGCCCGTATGCCGCGGGCGCGCCCGACCTGTTCACGTTCGGCAAGGTGATGGGTGGGGGATTCCCCGCCGCCGCCTTCGGCGCCCCCGCCGGCCTGATGGCTGCCCTCGCCCCCGACGGCCCCGTCTACCAAGCCGGCACCCTCTCCGGGAACCCGGTCGCGACCGCGGCCGGCCTGGCCACCCTGCGCGGCTGCACCGATGCCGTCTATGCCCACCTCGACCACGCAGCCAAGACGATCGCCGACGCCGCGGCGAGCGCACTGACCGGCGCGGGCGTGCCGCATACGATCCAGTGGGCGGGCTCGATGTTCTCCATCTTTATCACCGACCGCACGGTGACCAACTACGACGACGCGAAGACCACCAACGCCCCGGCATACGCAGCCTTCTTCCACAGCATGCTCGACCAGGGCGTCCACCTGCCCCCGAGCGCCTTCGAGGCGTGGTTCGTCTCCGCCGCCCACGACGACGCCGCCCTCGACCGCGTCCTCGCGGCCCTCCCGGCCGCCGCGCGCGCCGCCTCAGAATCGTTTGCGACAATCGCGCCATGAGGAGGCAGAACCGGTGACCGAACGCACCCTGGTCCACCTCGTGCGCCACGGGGAGGTGCACAACCCCGGCAAGGTGCTCTATGGCCGGCTCGACGGCTTCCACCTCTCCGAGCGTGGGCACGCGATGGCTCAGGTGGTGGCCGACCATCTCGCCGGGCGCGATATCACCTACCTGGTGTCCTCGCCCCTGACCCGGGCCCAGCAGACGATCGCCCCGCTGGCGGAGCGACTCGGGCTGCCCGTGACCCTCGATGACCGGGTAGTCGAGGCCGCCAACTCCTTCGAGGGCGAGCAGGTCAGCCTCGGCAACTTCCTGCGCCCCCGCAACCTGATCCGCATGTATGACGTCACCAAGCCGTCGTGGGGCGAGCCCTATGTCGAGATCGTCGAGCGGATGACGGCCGCCGTCGAGGCGGCCCGCGAGGCCGCGATCGGCCACGAAGCGGTCATCGTCTCCCACCAGCTGCCCGTGTGGATGATGCGGGCGGCGGTCGAGGGCCGCCGACTCTGGCACGACCCGCGTAGCCGGCTGTGCTCCCTCGCCTCGGTGACCTCGATCGGCTTCCACGGCACCGAGATCGCGTCCTTGTCCTATGCCGAGCCGGCCAAAAACCTGATCGACGCCGAGTCCGCGAGCGTGGGGGCGTGAGGCCGCTGCCGCGGGGTGCCGCCCTGCTCGCCGCAGCCGGGCTGGCTCTCGCCGGCTGCTCCGGCAACACCATCGCCGACCAGGCCAAGGAGGGCAGCAACAAGGGTTTCATCGCGGGCAACGGCACCGTCGAGATGATCGCCGCCGACCAGCGCGGCACACCGGTGACCCTGGCCGGCACGACCCTCGACGGTCAGGCGTGGACCTCGGCCGAGCACCGCGCCAAGGTCCTGGTCGTCAATGTCTGGGCCTCGTGGTGCGGCCCGTGCGACAAGGAGGCCCCCGACCTCGTCACGGTCTCCTCCGACCCGGCCGTCACCGCGGTGGCCGAGTTCGTCGGGGTCAACTTCCGCGAGGAAGCCGCGACCGGGTCGGCGCAGGTCGAGGACTGGAAGCTGCCCTACCCCTCTCTCTCCGACCCGGGTGGCCAGGCCGTCCTGGCCCTGCAGGGCAAGGCGGCGGCCATGCCGTCGACGCTGGTGCTCGACCACGACGGCAGGATTGCCGCCCGCATCCTCGGCCCCGTGAGCACCTCCACCCTCACCGGCATGATCGAGGACGTCGCCGCGGAGGCCCCCGCGAAGTGATCGCCGGCCAGCTGATTGCGAGCAGTGCGTCCGAGACGGTCGCGAGCGGTGCCTTGCCCCTCGCGTTGCTCGTCGCGGCGCTGGCCGGGCTGGTCTCGTTCGCCTCGCCGTGCGTGCTGCCGCTCGTCCCCGGGTTCTTGGGGTATGTCGCGGGCGCGGGTCCCGAGGTCGCGCCGGGGGAGCGCGGGGAGCCCACGCGCAGCCGGGTGGTCGCGGGCACGCTGCTGTTCATCCTCGGCTTCAGCGTCGTCTTCGTGCTGATCACGATCTTCGTCACGGGCATCGGCCGGGCGTTCGTGGAGCACCAGGACGCCCTGCGCCGCATCGGCGGTGGGCTCGTGATCCTCATGGCGCTGGTCTTTCTCGGGGCCGGCGCGCAGCGGACCTTCACCCCGAGCTGGCGGCCGCGGATGGGGCTGCTCGGCGCCCCGGCGCTCGGGGCGGTCTTCGGCCTGGGGTGGACGCCCTGCTCGGGCCCGACGCTCGGTGCCGTTCTCGCGATGGCGACGGCCACCGACCCGAGCATGGGCCGGGCGCTGAGTCTCGTCGCGGCATACTGCCTGGGCCTCGGGCTGCCCTTCCTCGCCATCGCGACTGCGTGGGAGCGAGCGGGCCGGTTCAACGCGTTCTTGCGCCGGCACAGCCGCGCCATCCACATCGGCGGCGGTCTGCTGCTGCTCCTCGTCGGGGTGTTGCTGCTCACCGGCGCGTGGACCTCGATCATGACGTGGCTGCAGATCCACGCGATCAACGGGTTCGAGGTGATCCTGTGACCCAGACCCCGGAGGCGATCACGACCAAACCCGACCCGGTCACCCAGCCCACGCTCGGTCCCCTCGGCTGGGTCCGCTGGGCTTGGCGCAACCTGACCAGCATGCGCACGGCGCTGCAGCTGCTGCTTCTGCTCGCCGTCGCGGCCCTGCCGGGGTCGATCTGGCCGCAGCGTTCCATCAACGCCACCCGCACCGCCGACTACATCGCGGCCCACCCGACCATGGGACCCGTCCTCGACAAACTCGGCGCCTTCGAGGTCTATGCCACGCCGTGGTTCTCGGCGATCTACTTGCTGCTGCTCGTCAGCCTCCTCGGCTGCGTGCTGCCGCGCACCCGCATCCACCTGCGCCACGTGCGCGGTCGCCCGCCCCGGGTGCCGGCGCACTTGAGCCGGCTCGCGGCATACAGCTCGCGGGAGGTCGACGCCGACCCGGCCGCCGCCGTCGCGGACCTGCGCGCAGCGCTCGGGCGGCGCTATCGCGTCGACGTGCGCGACGGCCATACCCTCGCCGCCGAGACCGGGTTCGCCAAGGAGAGCGGCAACCTGCTCTTCCACCTCGCGCTCATCGGGATCATCGTCGGTGTCGCCATCGGGCACGTGTTCGGGTGGAAGGGCGATGTCATCGTCCCGGTCGGGAGCAGCTTCTCCAACACCGCGATCAACTACGACACCATCAGTCCCGGCCCCCGCGTCGACACGGCCGAGCTGCCGCCCTTCTCCTTGACCGTCGACCGGTTCGATGCCGTCTTCGAGGACCGGGTGCGCGGCGATGCCCAGTTCGGGCAGCCGCGAGACTTCACCGCCTACCTGCGCACGGTCGCCGAGCCGGGCGCGGCGGAGAAGGCGCAGGTGCTCAAGGTCAACCACCCCATCGAGATGGACGGGGCGACGATCTTCTTGCTGGGCAACGGGTATGCCGCGAATGTCACTGTCAAGGACTCTCGCGGCGAGGTCGTCTACAAGGGCGCGACGGTCTTCTTGCCGCGCGACAACAACTACACCTCCTCGGGCGCGATCAAGGTGCCGGGGGCGCAGCCGCAGGAGCTCGGGTTCTTCGGCAACCTGTTGCCCACCGCCGTCATCACGAAGGACCAGGGGCCGATCTCGGTCTTCCCCGACGCTCGCGAGCCGGCGATGGCGCTGGGGCTGTATGAGGGGGAACTCAACCCCGGCGGGGCCTCCGGCTCGGTCTACACCCTGAACACCAAAGAGATGACCGTGGTCGACGACGCCAACGGCAAGCCGCTGCGGATCTGGATCACGCCGGGAGAGACGGTGCAGCTGCCGGACGGACGCGGGTCGATCACCTTCGAGTCCGTCGTGCGCTGGGCGGGCCTGTCGATCCGGCACGATCCGGCCAAGGACCTGACCCTGTGGTCCTCGCTGCTGGCGCTCGCCGGCTTGCTCGCCTCGCTGCTGGTCAGGCGGCGCCGGGTCTTCGCCCGGGTCACGCCTCTGGCGGCGGGCGGCTCGCGCGTCGAGATGGGGGCGCTGTCCAAGGGCGACGACCCCGGTCTGCAGGAACACCTGGATCGCCTGGCCGCCCGAATCGCGCCATGAGAGGATTTTGAACACTATGACGAGGGAAACGCTCGAGCAGTACTCGCTGATCAGCCTTTATTCGGCCATCGTGGTGCTCACCCTGGCGATGCTGGGCTTCGTCCTCTACCTGTCCCGCTCGGCCGCGGCCCGCGCCGCCGATGCGGTAGTGCCGGAGCCGGTGGCCCAGCCCGTCACGGTGGGCGGTGGAGGAGGCGCGCTGACCGCGGAACCCGGCGGCACCGACATACCGGCGAGCCGGGATCTGAGCCGTGCCCGCAAGGCCGCGGGGCCCGCGCGGATGTTCACGTGGCTCGCGACCTTCCTCGTGGGGTGCTCAATCGTCCTGCGGGGGATGTCGGTGCACCGGCCCCCGCTCGGCAACCTTCACGAGTTCGTTGCGGCGGCGAGTTTCGTTGTCCTGCTGGGTTATTGCCTCTGGACGCTGAAGCGCAACGTCGACTGGCTCGGCATCTTCGTCACGACCCCGGTGCTGCTGATGCTCGGCTCGGCGACCACCTTCTGGTACACCGAGGCCGCCGAACTCATGCCGTCGCTGAAGTCCGGTTGGCTCGTCATCCACGTGACGGTCGCGACCCTTGCCACGGGTGTCTTCACACTCGCGGCCATG
Source organism: Nostocoides australiense Ben110 (assembly GCF_001050535.1). Taxonomy (GTDB): domain Bacteria; phylum Actinomycetota; class Actinomycetes; order Actinomycetales; family Dermatophilaceae; genus Nostocoides_A; species Nostocoides_A australiense. The sequence goes on from NZ_HG764815.1 coordinate 1,603,214, forward strand.
ATGTCGCTGGCCTACTTGCTCATCGACCGGGCCGAGCGCAATCCCGACGCGAGCCAAGGGTTCGTGGGACGGCTGCGCCGGATCGTCCCGCCCGCGTCGGACCTCGAGCGGATCGGCTACGGGCTGCACGTCCTGGCCTTCCCGTTGTGGACCTTCACCCTCATCGCCGGCGCCATCTGGGCCCGGCAGGCGTGGGCCTCCTACTGGAACTGGGATCCCAAGGAGGTCTGGACCTTCATCATCTGGGTGATCTACGCGGCATACCTCCACGCTCGCGCCACGACCGGTGTCACCCGGCAGAAGGCGACCTATATCGCGCTCGCCGGCTTCGCCTGCATCATCATCAACTACTCCATCGTCAACATGTATTTCGTCGGCCAGCACAGCTATTCGGGAGTCTGACCAGTCATGGTCCGCTATTCGCTGATGCGGTTCCTCATCTTTTTCGGGTGCCTCGGGCTGCTCTGGTTGCTCGGCCTGCGCGAGCGCAACGAGCAGCCGTGGCTGGTCGTGGGCGCGGCGTTGCTGTCGATGCTGATCTCCTATTTCGCCCTGCGGCCGCTGCGTCAGGACACCGTCGACAAGCTGAGCCATCGCGTCGAGTCGCGGGTCGCGTCCAAGCGCGCCGACTCTGACGAGGCCGTCGAGGACTCCCTCGACGGCGGCGCCGACGACTACCGCTGACGCCCGGATGGACCCGTTCGCGCTGACCGGCAAGGTCGCGCTGGTCACCGGCGGGGCGCGCGGCATCGGGGCGGCGTCCGCCGCGCTGCTGGCCCGGTGCGGGGCGGACATCGCGATCGTCGACGTGCTCGACACCTCCGCTGCCGTGGCTGCGGTGGTCGCCGAAGGCCGGCGAGGGGTGGGGTATGCCGCGGACCTGCGCTCCGAGATCGCCGTCGGTGAACTGGTGGCCCGGGTGGTCGCGGACTTCGGTGGCCTGGACATCGTGCACAACAACGCCGGCATCTCGCGGTGCTCGGCGGCCGAGGACACGACGTTCGAGCAGTGGCGCGAGGTGCTGGCGATCGACCTCGACGCTGTCTTCCTCGTGGCCCGGGCCGCCGGGCGGGCCCTGATCGCCCAGGGGCGTGGCGGCTCGATCGTCAACACTGCCTCGATGTCGGGGCTGATCGTCAACTACCCGCAGGAGCAGGTCGCCTACAACGCCGCCAAGGCGGGCGTCATCCAGCTCACCCGCTCGCTCGCGTGCGAGTGGGCGGAGTTCGGGATCCGGGTCAACGCCGTCTCACCCGGCTATATCGCCACCGACATGACCCCCGGCACCTCACCCGAGGGCTGGTATGAGGCGTGGCTGGAGCGCAGTCCCACCAAGCGGCTCGGCACGCCCGAGGAGGTCGCCGGTGCCGTGGCCTATCTCGCGAGCGATCTCGCCGGCTTCACCACCGGCGCCAACCTGGTCGTCGACGGCGGCTACTCCTGCTACTGACGGTGCCGGATTCTCAAGGAAGCAGGGAGAAAGCCGGCGCATGGCCGGGCCGGAGGACGGTGAAATGGCGACGATCGAAGGTCGCCACCTCGATCACGCCCAGTCGCTCGGCACAGGTCAGGACCGAGGCGTCGACCGTGCCCAGCGGCAGATCGCGATGCCGCGCGACGAGTTCCGCGATCCGGAGCCAGTCGCCGGTGTGGACCGGCTCGATGCTGGAGGCGCCGGACGCCAGGTCGGCCAGGAACCGCACTTCGGCTCCGGCGCCCAAGCGGGTGCCGACCAGATGCGCGACCTCGGCGATCACGAGAACGGGCACGACCAGGGGCCCGGGATGCAGCCGGAGGAAGTCCAAGGACTCCTCGTGATGAGCGTCGTCCGCGTCCACATAGGCGTAGAGCGGTCCGGCGTCCACCACGACCGCTGCTATGGCGACACCTCCAGGGCAAGGAGCTCCTCGATGCGCTCGGAGATATCGCTGCGGCCACTGCGTCCGGCCCCTGCAGCGTTCAGCTGCCGAGGCCCCGCGCCACCAAGGTAGGCCTCGATGCTTCCCGGGTGATCTGCGAGATCGTCATCTGTCGAAGCTCGGCCTCGTGCCGCAGGCGCGCGTCGAGTGCCTCCGGAAGCTTGACCGTGGTGCGCACCATGTATGCCAGCATGCCCACTGGTCAGCGGCCCAGCCAGAGACCCACGGTGAGGAGCACGGCATACAGCAATTGGGTCACGCCGGTGCCGGACAGGACGGGGATCAGGTCGCGGCCGGTGGCGCCGGCCTGGACGCGCATGACCTGCGGGATCGCCAGCGCGAGTGCGCCGAGGCAGAGCAGCGCCCAGGGCGCCCACAGGGCGCACGCGGCGCCGGCGGGGGCGGCGGGGGG
>NZ_HG764815.1:1605644-1631401 GCF_001050535.1 Nostocoides australiense Ben110
TGCATGTAGTGCGCCGCGTGCGAGATGGCGATATCGGAGATGTCGTTGCCGAAGACCTTGTTGTTGTTGGAAAAGGTCATCATCCAGATGCCCGGGCCGATGCCGCAGGGGATCTTGGAGATCGTGTTGCCGCTGATCGTGCCATTGCTGGCGAGGGCGCCGTAGATGCCCCTGCCCGTCATCGTGTTGCCGATGATCTTGTTGCCCTCGGCCGCGTTGATGTCGGCAACGCCGGTTACCTTGCGCAGGTGGGGCACCACGCCCCCGAGCGCACTCGGGTTGTAGGCGCCGTGTCCGGGCACCTTGCGCCGGGTCGACCAGTCCAGCTTCTTGACCAGGTTGGTGAGCCAGCTGTATGCCGAGTTGGCCTTCTGCCCGCTGATGTAGATGCCGTTGTGGATCTTTAGGTTGTCGATCTGCCAGTAGTCGGCGCCGCCACCGATCGTGATCGTCCGATCGCCGGCGGGCTGGCTGTTGCTGCAGGTCTCCGGACGGGAGTTGTATGTCAGCGTCACGGTGCCGGGCGTCTGGGCGGTGATGCGGATGGGGGCGCTGGCGGTGCCGGACGTCTTGATCTTGACGTTGCCGTAGTAGCTGCCGGGCATGATCCGGATGGTGGTGCCGGGCGTGGCCTTGTTGACGGCCGCCTGGACGGTCCGCAGCGGTGACGTCGCCGCGCCGGAGTTGCTGTCGAGGCCGGTGGTGGCCACGAACAGGTCGCCGGCGGCATGGGCCGGGGTGGTCAGGACGAAGGGGGCCGCTGCGGTGGTCAGCGCGACCGCAGCGGTCAGGGCTCGAGTGGATCGGGACACAGGTCTACTCCGTGGGCGTCGTGGTGCACTGGGGGAGTGCGGGAGGCACGGCAGGCCTCGCGGGGGCGGGGGGACATGGACACGCTGATCTGAACCGTCATGGTCCACGTCGGCGGCTGCGTCGAGTACCCCGCGCCATCGACCGATCAGGGCGGAAGCACACTAGCCGGGCCCCGCTTGACGGCTCAAGGGCCCCGCAGCGATATACCAGTATGACGAGGGGAAACTAGTGGGATTCCGAAGCCGTCAATAGGCCTCGCACGCGGGGATTCACGCACGGGCACCTGTCCAATGTGAGGTGCATCACATTTGGGCAAAACGCGGCCCCGGATCCCCACGAGGGGTCCGGGGCTGCGCTAAGAGGTCGGAGTGTTATCGGGTGTTCAGCTTGAACACCGAGACGCGCTCGTTGCCCTCCTCGACGATGTACAGACGGTCGTTGTAGATGTCCATGTGGGCCGGCTGGAAGAGCTTGCCGTTGGTGTAGCCGCGCCGCGCGATCGTGGTGACGAACTGGCCGGTCTTGGTGAAGACCTTGACCCGGTGCACCGGCACGTCGGCGACGTAGACGCGCTCATTGTCCACGGCGATCCCGAAGGGGCTCGCGAGCTGGTTGTCGGCCGTCCCCTTGGTGATCTTCAGCTTGCCCAGGAAAGCACCGGTCGGGCTCCAGTGAGTGACCGCGGCCTTGGTCATATCGGTGACCCAGATGCTCTGGTCCTTGGGGTCGACGGCGATGCCGCGCGGATAGCCGAACTGCGCGGTCGTCCCGAAGGTTCGCACGAACCCGCCGCTGGAGTTGAGCACCTGGACCCGCGCATTGTTGGAGTCGGCGACATAGATCGAACCATTCGCCGCCACCGTCAGGCCCTGCGGGTTCTTGAACTGGCCGTTGGCGCGGCCGGTCGTGCCCGAGGCCCAGCGGTAGGTGCCGTCCTTGGTGTAGGACACGATCCGGCCGTTGTCGGTGTCGGTGATGATCCACTCGTTGTTGACGGGGTTGTCGGCGATCCCGCGGGCGTAGTTGAACTGGTAGGGCCCGCGTCCGCGCTTGCCCCACTGCTTGATGGGGTTGCCGGTCGCCGTGAAGGTCTCGATCCGCCAGTTGTAGGTATCGCTCACGCCCACCGTGCCGTCTTTGGCCACGGCCACCCCGCGGGGAGCGTTGAAGCCGCCCAGCGGCGGGGGCTGGGGCGTGTTGGGATAGGCCGCGAGGAATTTGCCGGTCGGGCTGAACTTCTGCACCCGGAAGTTCGGCATGTCGGCGACCCACAGGTTGCCGGCGTTGTCGACGGTCGCCTCGCGGCCACCGTCGGCGAACTGGCCGGGTCCGTAGCCTTGCGAGCCCCACTTGTTCAGCGGCTTCCCGTTGAGATCGAAGCGCTGGACCTTGTTGCCCTCGCCGTCCACCACATAGACCCAGCCCTGTGCCTTGTTGATCGCGATGCCTCGCATGTCGCCCTGGAACTGTCCGAGGCCGGAACCCTTGGTCCCGAACTTGCGCAGGAAGTTGCCGTTCTTGTCGAAGACCTGCACGCGCCAGTTGCCCGCGTCGACGACATACAGGTTGTCCTGGGCGTCCAGGGCCAGGCCGTGCGGGCTGCGGAACTTGCCATTCGTGGTGCCGAAACCGCCGATGACGCGCTGTTCGGCGCCGCTCGTCGTCGAGACCACGACGTTGTGATCCCACGTGTCGGCCGTATAGACCGTGCCGGTGCTGCTGACGACGACGCGGCTGGGATAGAGGAACTTGCCCGCGCCCGCGCCCTTGCCGCCCCAGCTGCGCAGGTAGCTGCCGCCGGCGGAGTAGACGTCGATCTGGTACCGGTCGGTGTCCGCCATGTAGATGTCGCCATTGCGGGGATCGACGCCCAGGCCGTACGGCGTGTAGTACTGGTTGCTGCCGTTGCCGCTGTTGTTGATGACGGTGCCCAGGCTGGCGCCGCTCGGGCTGTACTTCTGCACCCGGTAGTTCCAATAGTCACCGATGAGGATGTTGCCGTCCTTGCCGGTGGCCATGCCCCAGGCGTAGAGCCCCGCGTGGCCCTTCTTGCCGATCACGCGCTCGAAGGCCGGGCTGATGGTCGTGCGTGCACTGCCGTCGGTCGCGGACGCCGTAGCGCCGGTCGCAACCATCAATGCTGCCGTCCCGGCGGCGATCAACCCCACGGTGATCGGGCGCGTCGGCATGGTTCGCAATGTCATTGGGGGTTCCCCGTTCGCTCTCAGTCACACCCGGCGCACGGACGAAGGCAGATTGGCGCGGGGTCGACACATCGTAACCAACCAGGGGTGACGATCGCCACGGTTTGGACCAGGAAGGGGCTTCGGATCGGGGCCGCGACGTGCGAAGATGAGGCCGCATCCATCAGCTGCGGCGTCACAGCCCCGGCCAAGAATTCCGAGGGGGAGCTTCACTCGTGCGCAAACTCACTATGTCCATGTCTGCGCTCGCTGGGCTGAGCGCCGCAGCACTGATCGCCGGGACCGCGCCCGCAGGGGCCCAGGAGCCCGTCGGCGCACCCAAGGTTCTCGGGGGCCGGGGTCATGCCCTGGTCTATCCGTCGGGGATGGAGGTCGCCCCGGACGGCACTCTCGTCGTCGCCGACACCGGCAACGATTCCGTCGCCAAATTCACTGCGGCCGGCGTGCTGAAGTGGCGCGTCTCGGCGGGGGTCGGCGCCGGCGACGAGGCCGAGAACGCCCGCGACATCGCCGTCGACAACCAGGGCTTCATCTATGTCGCCGACGCAGCCGAGTTCCGGATCATCAAGCTGGACGGAGCCACCGGCAAGACGCTGATGACCTTCAACGGCCCCTCGGGTGACCGGCTCGGCAGCCCGATAGGCATCACCGCCACCAACAACAAGATCTACGTCTCCGACGGCGCGAAGAAGAAGGTCCGCGTCTTCGACACGAGCGGCAACCAGATCAACGCCTTCACCGCCAACGGCGCCTGCGACCTGTCGGCCGTCCGGGACGCCGACGCCGATGCCGCCGGCAATGTCTACGTCGCGAACTACAAGTTCAACAACATCGTCAAGTTCCGCGCGGACGGCACCTGTGACAAGACCTGGGGCACCCAGGGCACGGCCAACGGACAGTTCAAGAACCCCTACGGCGTGCGGCTGGCCAAGGACCCGAAGTGGGGCGAGGTCGTCTACGTCGCCGACTCCAACAACAACCGGGTCCAGGTCTTCAGCAAGACCGGGGTGTGGAAGGCCACCGTCGGCAGGACGGGCGCCTACAACGAGACCGGCACCTTCACGACGCTGCGCCGCGTGGCGGTCGCCAAGGATGGCGACATCTGGGGCGCCGACCTGTGGGGCTGGCGTCTGGTTCGCTTCAACCGCACTGCCACCGGCTACGCCTACGCCCAGACGATCGGTGGCCTGAAGCCGCCGACCACGTCCACCGCCGTCTTCAACGAGCCGCGCGCCGTCGCGGTCGGCAAGGACGGCAACCTCAACATCATGGACACCGTCAACCAGCGGATCGTCAAGATGACCAAGGCCGGTGCCATCGTCGACACCTGCGGTCAGCGGGACTACCGCCCCGTGTCCTTCAACTGGCCGCGCGGGGTGGCGATCGACCCGGTGACCGGCGACCGGTGGGTCGCCGACACCAAGCAGTCGCGACTGCAGATTTATCCCAACAAGTGCGGGGTCCAGACCTTCCGCCTCGGCAACGTCGGCACCGGCTTGAAGCAGTTCACCTGGCCGTTCGCCATCACCATTCGCCCCAGCGACCGCTTGGCGTTCGTCGCGGACAGCTGGAACAACCGCCTCTCGGTCTGGGATGCCGCCACGCGGGAGCCAGTGGAGACCTACGCCGGCACCTTCAAGTCGCCGCGCGCGATCTCCCTCGACGCCGCGACCGGCAACCTCGTCGTCGCCGACTCGGCCAACAACAAGATCGTCACCTTGAGCTACACCCGAGGCGGTGGCTTCACCGAACTGGCCACGCTCGCCCCGGCCGGCCTGTCGATGCCCGAGGGCGTCGCCCGCGACGCCAACGGCAACTACTGGATCGGCGACACCGGCAATGACCGGGTGCTGATCGTCAGCCCGAGCGGTGCTGTCCTGCAGACCATCACCGCGGCCGCGGGCAAGGCGCTCAGCGAGCCGACCTCGATCACCGTCGACGGCCGTACCGTCTACGTCTCCGACACCAACAACGACCGGGTGCTCGTCTACAGGATCTGAGCCGAGCACGCGGCACCCATCCATGAAGCGGGGCTGGGTTTGCCGACGGGGGCCGGGCTATAAGCCGGCCCCCGTCGACAAACCAGGCCCCGCTGCCGTCAGCCGCTCTGTCGCAGGTTGAAGATCGAGATCCGCTCGTTGCCCTCTTCGCAGATATAGAGGCGGCCGTGATGCATCGCGAGGGCGGATGGCTCAAGCAGCTTGCCGTTGACCTTGCCGCGGCCACCGATGACCGTGACGAGCCGGCCGGCCTTGGTGAACACCTTGACCTTGTGCGCCGGGGTATCGGCGACGTAGACCCGCTCCTTGTCGGCGGCCACGCCGAAGGGCCGCAGCAACTGGTCGTCGGCGGTACCAACGGTCGTCGGTAGCGCGCCGAGGAAGGTGCCGTCGGTCCGCCAGTGCGTGACCCGCCCCTTGGTCATGTCGGCCACCCAGAGCGTGCCGTCAGCCGGGTCGACGGCGATGCCGCGCGGATAGCCGAGTTGGCCGGGCCGGCCGAAAGCGCCCAGCACCTGGCCCTCAGGCCCAAGGGCCTGGATGCGGCTGGCGTTGGAGTCGGCGACGTAGATCGTGCCGTCCGGTGCCACCGTGAGGCCTTGGGGGTTGCGGAACTGTCCGACCGCTGTGCCGGCCGTCCCGGTGGACCAGCGGAAGACGCCCTTGTTGGTGTAGGCCTTGATCCGCCCGTTGTCGGTGTCGGTGACGACGATGTCCTCGTTCAGCGGGCTGTAGGCGACGCCGCGCGCGTAGTTGAACTCGTAATTGCCGCGGCCCCGCTCGCCCCACGCCTTGACGAAGGTGCCGGCGTTGGTGAACGTCTGGATGCGCCAGTTGTAGGTGTCCGATACGGCGACGGCCCCGTCGACCGGGTTGACGCCGACACCGCGGGGGGCGTTGAAGCCGCCCTCGGGCGGGGGAGCGGCCGGGCTCGGGTACTCCCCGAGGTATGTGCCGGCCGAGGTGAACTTCTGCACACGATAGTTCGGCATGTCGGCGACCCAGACATTGCTGTTGGCGTCCACGGTGATCTCGCGCCCGCCGTCGGCGAACTCGCCCGGCCCGTGGCCGTTGCGACCCCAACTGGTCAGGTATTTGCCCGCCAGGGTGAACTTGACGACGCGATTGCCCTCACCGTCGACGACATAGACCCAGCCCTTCTTCTTGTCGACCGCCACGCCGCGCAGGTCACCGCGGAACTGGCCGGGCCCGGTGCCCTGGCTGCCGAACTTGCGGAGGAACTTACCGTTCTTGTCGAAGACGTCGATGCGCTTGTTGCCCTGGTCGGCGACATACAGGTTGTCCTGGGCGTCCAGTGCCAGCCCGTGCGGGCTCTTCATCCGCCCGTCCGCGGTACCGACCCCACCGATGCGCTTGATCTCCTTGCCCGCCGTCGTCGACATCACCACCGTGTGGTTCCAGGTGTCGGCGACGAAGACGGTGCCGGCGCCGTTGACGACAACGCGCGAGGGGTAGAGGTACTGCCCGGGGCTCGTGCCCTGCCCGCCCCACGACCGCAGATAGGTGCCGGTCTCGCTGTAGACGTCGATCTGGTATTTGTCGGTGTCGGCGATGTAGACCTCGCCGGTGCGCGGGTCCTGCCCCAGACCGTATGGCGTGTAGAACTGGTTGGAGCCGTGGCCGTGGTTGGCCGTGAAGACCCCGAGCAGTGCGCCGGCCTTGCTGAACCGCAGCACGCGGTAGTTCCAGTAGTCGCCGACCAGGATCGATCCGTCCCGCAGCGTGGCCATGCCCCACGCATAGAGCCCGGCGTGCCCGGATTTGCCGATCGTGCGCTCGAAGACCGGCGAGATGGTGGTCGGCGGCGCCGGTTCGGCCGCCGCTGGTATGCCGCTCGCGGCCCCGGCGATCGCGGCCGCGGCGATCGCGGCGCGCGTCATGGTCATGACCTTCATTGCATTCCTTTTCCCCCGAAATGGTCGCCCGGACGGGCAGGTAAGGAAATGCTAAGCCGTGGTGGTCGGCCGCGGAAGTCCTGCGATAAACGGACGCGCCGGCCGGGCGGCTATTTGATGTTGAGGTTCCAGACCGAGACGCGCTCGGTGCCCTCCTCGGCGACGAACAGCCGCCCGTTGTACAGGGCGACGCCGTCGGGCTGGATGAACTTGCCTTTGCCGGTGCCACGGCTGCCGAATAGGGTCACGAAGGCGCCGTTCTTGGTGAAGATCTTCACCTTGTGGCTGGCGGTGTCGGCGATGTAGAGCCGCTCGGCGTCCGCGGCGATCCCGAACGGGGCGTTGAGCTGGGTGTCCGCGGTGCCGATCGGGACCGGGAGCGCACCGAGGAAGGTCCCGTCGGTCTTCCAGTGGGTGACGCGGCGCTTGGTCATGTCGCTGACCCAGAGGGTGCCGTCGACAGGGTCGACGGCGACATCGCGCGGGAAGCCGAGCTGATCGATGGAGCCGAAGGTGCGCTGCGCGGCGCCGTCCTTGGACACCACCTGGATGCGGCGGTTGTTGGAGTCGGCGACGTAGATCGTCCCGTCCTTGCCGATGCCGAGGCCCTGCGGGTTCTTGAACTGGCCCAATCCGGTGCCGGCCGAACCTGTGGACCACAGGAACGTGCCGTCCTTGGCGTAGGCCTTGACCCGGCCGTTGTCGGTGTCCACGATGACGATGTTCTGGTTGGCCGGGCTGTACTTGAGCAGCCGTGCGTAGTTGAACTCGTAGTTGCCGCGGCCGCGCTCACCCCAGGTGTCGACGAAGGCGCCGGCGTTGGTGAAGGTCTGGATGCGCCAGTTGTAGGTGTCGGAGACGGCGACCGCGCCGTCCGCCGGATTGACGTCCACGCCGCGGGGCGCGTTGAAACCGCCGGTGGGCGGCGGCTGGGGCGGGTTCGGATAAGCGGACAGGAAGCCGCCGTTGGGGCCGAACTTCTGCATCCGGTAGTTGGGCATATCGGCAACCCACAGGTTCCCCTTGGCGTCGACGGTTGCCTCGCGGCCGCCGTCCGCGAACTGCCCGTTGCCGTGACCCTCGGAACCCCACTTGTTGATGAAGGTGCCGTCGAGGGTGAACTTGCTGATCTTGTTGCCTTCGCCGTCGACGACGTAGACCCAGCCCTTGGTCTTGTTGACCGCGATGCCGCGCATGTCCCCGGCGAACTGGCCCGCGCCGGAGCCCTTGGTGCCGAATTTGCGGAGGAAGGTGCCGTTCTTGTCGAAGACGCTGACGCGCCAGTTGCCGGTGTCGACGACATACAGGTTGTCGTTGGCGTCGAGCGCCAGCCCGTGCGGTGACTTGATCTGCCCGTCCTTGACGCCGAAGCCGCCGAACTGCTTGATCTCGTTGCCGTTGCGGTCCGATATCACGATGTTGTGATCCCACGTGTCGGCCGTGTAGACCGTGCCCTCGGAGTTGACGACCACGCGGCTGGGGTAGAGGAATTTGCCCGGGCCGGTGCCCTTGGCGCCCCAGGAGCGAAGGTAGGTGCCGGTCTCGCTGTAGACGTCGATCTGGTACTTGTCGGTGTCGGCGAGGTAGACCTCGCCAGTGGTCGGGTCCTGACCCAGGCCGTATGGCGCGTAGTACTGCGTCGCGCCGTTGCCGTTGTTCTTGATGAACACCCCTGTGCCGACGGGAGTGCCGTCGGCGTTGAACCGGAGTACGCGGTAGTTCCAGTAGTCGCCGACGAGGATGGTGCCGTCACGCAGCGTGGCCATTCCCCACGCGTAGAGACCGGCGTGACCGGGCCCTCCGATGTAGCGCTCGAAGACGGGGGAGACGGTGCTCGCGGCGGCCGGTGCACTCAGCAGGCCGGGGCCGATCGCGAGAGTGGTGGCGGCGGCGATGGCAGTGGCGGCGAGGCGCTTGACGGGCATGAATTCCCCCGGGCTGGCTGTGAACGGTGTGATCAGGGTGTCTGGAGCAACCGATGGGTCGCGTGCGTTTGCGGACTTCCCCAGGGTATGGTAGCCCGCGCGGGCGCACTTCCCGTAATTGCTGGCCGGGGGCCAGTGTGTGCCAAAATCACGGCGCACGTTCCAACTGCGAAGGGTGGCATTGCACCATGACGAACTCGCGCGCGCGCCGGCGGCTGTTGGCCGCTGCTACGGCCGCTGTGCTCACAGGGGGTGTGATCGCCGCAACCGCCCCATCGGCCTCGGCTGTGGTACTTCCCACACCGACCGTGTTGGGCGGTCCGGGGCACGCCCTCATCTATGCCTCTGGCATGGAGGTCGCCCCCGACGGCAGCCTGATCGTCGCTGACACGGGCAACGACCGCATTCTGCGCATGAGCACCAGCGGGGCCATCCTCGGGCAGTACGGCTCCGACGCCGGCAGCGGAGACGACCCGGAGAACGCGCGGGACATCGCGGTCGACTCCTCGGGGTACGTCTACGTCGGCGACGCGGCCCTCTCCCGTGTGATCAAGCTCTCACCGGACCTGAAGACGAAGGTCGACGAGTGGTCCGGCCCCACCGGTGACAAGATCGGCTCACCCATCGGCCTGACCTACAGCAACGACAAGATCTATGTCGCTGACGCCGTCAAACGCAAGATCCGTGTCTTCGACACCACCGGCCGGCAGCTGCAGGCGATCACCGAGAACAACGGCTGCAGCCTGGCCGCCGTGCGCGACGCCGACGCCGACAAGGACGGCAACATCTACGTCGCCAACTACACCAACGACAACATCCTGAAGTTCAGTGCCAGCGGCAGCTGCGTCGACAGCTTCGGCAGCCCCGGCACCGGCAGCGGTCAGTTCAAGAACCCCTACGGGGTGCGCGTCGCCGACGACCCCTACTGGGGCGAGAGCGTCTACGTCGCCGACTCCAACAACAACCGCATCCAGATCTTCAAGACCGACGGCACCTACCGCACGCAATTGGGCCGCACCGGAACCTCCGACGAGCCCGGCACTTTCACGACCCTGCGCCGCGTCGCGGTGGCCAAGGACGGCGACGTGTGGGGTGCCGACCTGTGGGGCTGGCGCCTGGTCCGCTTCGACCGCAGCTCCAGCGCCTTCACCTACGCCCAGACCATCGGGGGCAACCCGCCGCCGGCGACCCCGGGCGCGGTCTTCAACGAGCCCCGCGCCGTGGCCGTCAGCTCGACGGGCAACCTCAACATCATCGACACCGTCAACCAGCGCATCGTCGAGATGGCCCCGGACGGCTCGATCATCGGCACGTGCGGCCAGCGCGACAGCCGTCCGATCTCCCTGAACTGGCCTCGTGGCGTGGCCCTGGACCCCGTGACCGGTGACCGGTGGGTCGCCGACACCAAGCAGTCGCGTCTGCAGATCTTCCCGGCCAAGTGCTCGGCGCAGAAGATCCGGGTCGGAACCAAGGGATCCGGCACCGGCGAGATGAACTGGCCCTACAGCGTCGCGATCCGCGCCGCTGACCGGCTGGCCTTCGTCGCGGACACCCAGAACAACCGCATCACCGTCTGGGATGTCGCCTCCCGCAAGCAGATCGCGTCCTACACCGGCGCCGCGATGAAGCAGCCGCGCTCGGTCACCGTGGTCGAGGGCACCAACAAGATCGTGGTTTCCGACTGGGGCAACAATCGCGTCCTCGAGCTCAACTACACCACCAGCAGCGGGTTCGCGCTCAGCCGCGCCATCGCTCCGGGCCTGAACGGTCCCGAGGGCGCCGGCGTGGACGTCAACGGCAATATGTGGATCGCCGACACCGGCAACAACCGCGTCCTGGTCATCGACAAGGCCGGCACTCGCACTGTCGTCACCTCGGCGGCCGGGCAGAGCCTGAAGGCCCCCGGGGCGATCAGCGTCGCCGGCGGCCAGGTCTTCGTCTCTGACACCGGCCGCGACCGGGTGCTGCGCTACACGCTCAAGAGCACGCCGCCCCCCGGCTCCGGCCCCACGGTGGAGAAGACCCTCTACAGCGGCGCCTTTGCGAGCATGTACCCCGTCGACATCGCGACGACGAACACGCACTACTACGTCGTCGACCCGGGCCGCTACCGCGTCGTCGGGGTGAACCGGTCGACCAAGGCGATCGACTACAGCGTGGGCGGCTCGCGCGGCTCCGGCACCGACGAGCTGGCCGCGGCCCGCGCCGTCGCCACCGACTCCTCCGGCAACGTCTACGTCGCCGACACGCCCAACAACCGGATCGTCAAGTATGACAAGACCTTGAAGTTCATCAAGCAGTGGGGCACCAAGGGCACGGCTGCCGGCCAGTTCACGGCGATCTACGGCGTGGCTGTCGGCCCGGGCCTGGACGCCGGCGGCAACACCACCGAGATCGTCTACACGATCGACGCCGACCGGGTGCAGACCTTCACTCGTGACGGTGCCGTCATCAACGGCAGGTTCGCCTCCGGCTTCAACCAGCCGCGCCAGATCGAGGTCAACCACCTCAACGGCGACGTCTACGTCGTCAACGCCCGTGACCACCAGGTCGTCGGCTTCACCAAGTCGGGCACCAAGAAGTGGGCCTTCGGCAGCGCCGGCACCGGCAACGGCCAGTTCACCGGCGACCCCCGCGGCGTCACCGTGAGCCGCGACGGCAAGGTCATCTTCGTCACCGACGACGGCAACCGCCGCGTCCAGGCGTGGGTCCTCGACAGCCTCGGCCGGCCGTCCTACAAGTACTCGATCGGTTCCCCGACGTCGAGCACCTTCACCGACCCCCGCGGCATCGAGGTCACGCCCGACGGCAAGCTCGTCGTGTGTGACGAGTGGGACTACTCCCTCAAGGAGTTCAACTACACCACCAGTGGGGCCACGCTCATCCGTGAGCTGTTCGGGTCGGCGGCGCCCAAGACCGGCGCCAACAGCCCCCGCGGCCTCGCCCTCGACTCCGACGGCCACCTATTCGCGAGCGACTGGTGGAACCAGCGGATCGTGCGCAGCAACCGCGACGGCGTGATCGACCTGGTCTGGGGCCAGCGCGGCACCCGCGACGACCCGGGCAGCCTCAACTTCCAGTGGGGCGTCGCTGTCCAGCCCGGCACCAACCGGGTGTTCGTCGCCAACCGCGAGAGCCACGAGATCACGGTCTTCGACCACAACGGCAAGTGGCTGACCAAGTGGGGACAGCGCGGTTCGGACACGGCCAGCACGGACATGACCTTCCCGCAGGGCCTCGCCTTCGACAGCGACGGCACCCTCCTGGTCAGCGACACCGGCAACGGGCGGATCAAGCGCTTCACCATTGACAGCAATGGCAATGGCACCTACAAGGCCGTCTACGGATCCCAGGGCACCGGCGTGGGCCAGATGCAGATGCCGACCGGCATCGACACCGCCGCCGACGGCACCATCTGGGTCGCGGACACCAAGAACAACCGCATCCAGAGCTACAAGAACGGCGTCTGGACGGCCTTCACCAAGCCGACCGGGTCCACCCGGCCCTTCGCCGTACCGTGGGGCGTGACCGTGCACCCGACCGACGGCTCGATCTGGGTCGCCGACACCGGCCGCGGGCGCCTGGTGAAGATGAGCACCTCCGGTGCCATGAGTCTCGAGGTCACCGGCACGTCCGCCGGCACCTCCGACTTCCTCGGGCCGTTCCAGGTGGTCTTCGACTCCTCGGGTGACCTGTTCATGTCCGACACCTGGAGCAACCGCGTCCTGCGACTCGGTTTCTGATTCCTCAGCCCCTAGCGGCACAATGAGGAGTTGACCCGCTATCGCCGGCCGGTCACCCACGAGCGTGGGGGACCGGCCGGCGTAGCCGTGTCCGCACCATCCGACCTTGAAAAGGACCTCTCGCGTATGTCAGCGCCACTGCCCGAAGACCGCTCCACCCTGGGGCGCGCCAAGGCCCGCCTGGGCCGGCACGTGCAATGGGCGAGGGAGGGGGGCATCGGTCGCCTAATCGAGGAGGACAACCTCGACCCCCGGACGCGCGCCAAGGCTGCCCTGGCCCGCCGCGCCTGGGTTAAGGCCAATCCCGTCGTGCCCGGCGGCGCCCGCGCCGTCTTCGTCGTCGGCGTGCAACGCTCCGGCACCAACATGCTCACCTCCGGACTGGACGCGATGCCCGAGGTCGAGGTCCACAACGAGAACGACAAAAAGGTCTTCGAGCGCTTCCAGCTCAAGTCCCACCAGGTCGTCCTCGACACTGTGGTCGCCAGCCGGCACCAGGTCGTGCTCTTCAAACCGATCTGCGACAGCCATGACACCGACAAGCTGCTCGACCTGTTCGGCGGCGCCGCGAACCCGGCCCGCGCCCTGTGGGCCTACCGCGCGGTCGATGACCGGGTGCGCTCGGCGGTGACCAAGTTCGGCGACGTCAACCAGCAGGTCATGGCCCGCATCGCCAAAGAGGGAATCCGTGACGGAGACATCCGGGGTCCCCGCGAAGTACCGGAGCGCAGCGAGGACAGTTCGTGGGGTGGGTGGCAGACGGGCGGTATGACGCCCGAGGTGCTCGAGGCGGTCCGCTCCTGCGACCCCGCGAGTCTGGACGCCAACTCCGGCGCCGCCCTGTTCTGGTGGGCGCGCAACTCCCTCTACTTCACCACCGGCCTGGACACCCGCGCCGACGTCATGCCGGTCTCCTACGACCAGGTGGTCGCCGACCCCCGAGGAACCCTGGAGCGGGTATGCCGCTTCGCCGGCCTGCCCTACCGGCCCGAGGTCAGCGCGCACGTCGACTCCCGCGCGGCCGCCCGCGGCCACAAGGCACCCCTCGACCTCGACCCGAGGGTGAGAACCCTGACCGACGAACTAGGCGCCCGCCTGGACGCCGCGGCTGCCGACTTCCAGGTGAGCTGACGGCATACTCATGAGCGCTCCCACCACCCCCGCCCTCGGCTCCGAAGCGGCGGAGAAGGCCCCGAAGGCCGTCGTCCGGCAAAGCGGCATCACCTCGATCGTCGCCATGCTCGGCGTGCTGAGTGGTCTGCTGCTGGACCTGTCGGCGGTCGGGGTCATGGGGGCGATCGGCGCCAGGTCGGACGCCTGGGTGGTTGCCCGGCGGCTGCCGCGGGCGGTGACCGCCATCGCCATGGTGGTCGCCAACCAGGTGCTCGTGCCCACCTTTGCGGCCTGGGCCACGCGGCTGCGTGCCTGGGAGCGCACGGGTGCAACCAGCGCGATCCTCGTGGCTACCGGAATCGCCACCGTCGTGCTCGCCGGCCTGATGTCGGCATTCGCCCGCCCGCTGATATCGGTGATCGCCCCGGACTTCACCTCCGGTGAGATCGACATGGCGGCGTCGATGACGCGGATCATCGCGTGGTACATCCCGTTCGTCCTGATGGCCGAGGTCTTGCGGTCCTGGCTCAATGCGCACCTCGTCGTCGGTTTTCCGGCCGCGATGACCCTGGTGCTCAACCTCTCCGCCGTCGCATTCATCATCGCTTTCGCCCAGCACCGGCCCCTGATGGTGCCGACCGCCTACGTCGCCGGCTCGCTCGTGCAGGTCGTCGCGATGGCCGTGATGGCTTTTTTCAAGGGGTGGCGTCCGGCGGCGCCGATGATGCGCCACCCGGAGGTTGCGGCCACCGCTCGTCTCTTGGTCCGTCCCAGCGGGGCTGCCGCACTCAACCCCGTGGTGCGCACGCTCGAAGCCGCGCTGGCGACCTTCCTGCCCACCGGCTCCAACACCCTGCTGCACTTCGGCAACCGGTTGGCGGCGGCCGTGGGGGGCACCATCGTCTTCCGCTCGATCATGGTAAGCGTGTTGCCGCGCATCTCGCGGGCCTTCGGGTGCGGCGATACCGGGCAGTTCCGGATGATGACGCGCCTCGGCATGCGGCTGATGTTCCTGCTTGCGGTGCCGATGACCATGCTGGGTGTCGTCCTGGCGCCGGCGTTGACCGAGGCGGTCTTCTCGATCGTTCCGAAGTTCAACGGGCCGGGCCAAGCCGGGAAACTGCATACGCTCGGCATCCTGCTCGCTCTCTACTCCCTGAGCTTCGTCGGCGCGGGCGTGCAACGGTCCTTGTTGGCGCCGTTCTACGCCATGCGTGACACCAGGACGCCGCTGCGCAACACCGTTTATGCCACGGTCGCCAATGTCGCCCTGCTGCTCCTTGGATTCGCCCTGCTCAAGGACCACCCCAACGCGATCTACATCTTCCCGATCGCCTACAGCCTCGCTCAGTGCGTCAACGTCGCCCACGCGTGGTGGCGGATGCGCACGGTGCCCGGCCTGGAGCGGATGCCGCTCCTGATCCCCCTTGCCGGTAGTCTGGTCGCCGGAGGAGTCGGCGCGCTCGTCGCCTGGCTGATCCTGCGGTTCGCCCCGGCGACACCGGAACTCCTCGCCCCGATGCTGGCCACGTTGGCCGGTCTGGGCGTGGCCTTCGGTCTCGGTGGCCTGGCGTTCCGCCGGGGCAGCCGCGGCACCGGCACCGGCGCCGCACAGTTTGCGGATCGCAGCATGCCGTCAGATCAGACCCCGTCAGATCAGATCCCGTCAGCCCAGATCCCGTCAGCTCAGACGCTCGTCGCCCGCGAGCAGGAGGAATTGCCCGTGACCACCACCGACGAGCAGGTCGTCGGCGCGCCGCAACCGCCGACGCGCCGCAGTGTCTTCGACGTCCAGCGCTACGGCACCCTCGGCACCGTCCTGACGGCGCTGCTCGGCATCGCCCTCACGGTCCTGACGGTCGTCGAGGTCTACAACGGCACCTCCCGCCTGACCGTCGCCCTGCCGGTCGCTCTCTTGGTCGGCATCGCGTTGCTCATGGTCGCGTTCTACGACCTGGAGACCTTCGTCCTCGTCGCGCTCACGATGCGTGCCTCCCTGGACGCGCTGCGCACGCCCGGGGCCGCACCGGACCCGCACATCCTCCTCGGTCTGCTCCTCCTGGGCCTGGGCACCGTGTGGCTGCTCTCCCGCCGCGCCCACCTCGGCCGCCGCTTCCCGATGTCCGCCCTCGGCGTCGCCTACCTGATCTTCCTCGCGGTGGCCTTCATCGGGGTCATCACCTCGGCCTCGGCCGGCACCGCCATCACGGAATGGTCACGCATCGCCAATATCGTCGTGGTCTTCCTCGTCGTCGAGCAGTTCGCCGCGCGCGGTTCGGCGCTCTTCCCGTTCGTCGCCGCGATCGCCCTGTCGATCCTGGTGCCCGCCGCGGTCGCCCTGGTGCAGCTCAGCTCCGGTGAGGGCCTGTTCGTCGCCGGCGGCTACTCCCGCATCACCGGCACCTTCGACCATTCCAACCCGCTCGCCTATTTCAGCTGCGTGGTCCTCGTTCTGATGGTGGCGGTCTTCCCCCGGGTCAAGGATCTGACCCGGGTCGCCGTCGGGTCGGTCGCCGTCATCGCCGTGATCCTGCTCGGCCTGACCTACACCCGCAGCGCCTGGCTCGTCGCCGCGCTCGCGGTCTTCCTGCTGTTGCTGCGCCGCAAGTCCTACGGCGCGCTGGCCGTCCTCGCCGCGCTCCTGATGCTCGGCATCTCGACGCCGCAGGTCCAGGGTCGCTTCGCCGACCTCGAGACCTCCGCTCAGCTGTCCGGCAAGCCGGCGAACTCCCTCGCCTGGCGGTGGGCCTACTGGGGTGAGGCGCTTGACGTCGCGAAGCCGAGCCCGATCGCGGGCGTCGGCCTGCGCGGCGTCGCGCAGACCACGGCCGAGGGCAAGCAGCCGCACAACGACATCGTCCGCGCCTATGTCGAACTCGGCATCCCCGGCCTGCTCAGTTATGTCTTCGTGCTCGCCCTGATGGTGTGGACCACCGCGCGGGCAGCCCGGGACGCGGCCCGGCGCCGGCTGGGCGGCGTCGAACGGGCCATCGCCGAGGCCGGTTACATCACAGCCATCTCCCTCGTGCTGCTCTCGCTCGTCGCCAACCTGATGTCCCAGGTCGTCGTCACCGTCTATGCGGTGACGGTCATCGCCTTGGCCTCCGGGACCTATCTGCGCCGCCGCCGGCTGGACGCCGAAGCCGACGCGGCCGCGGACCTGCGCGCCCGCTCGGCCCGCGTCGCTCGCACCTGAGGCCGGCGGAGCAGCGATGCGGATCCTGCAGGTCAACAAGTTCCTCTACCGCCGCGGTGGTGCCGAGGGCTATCTGCTCGACCTCGCCGAGCAGCAGCAGGCGGCCGGCCACGACGTCGAATACTTCGGCATGGCGCACCCCGACAACCTGCCGATGCGCTACGCCGAGCACTTCCCGAGCCACGTGGAGTTCGAGCCCGCGCCGTCCGACCCCCGTGGCCGCCTCGAACTGGTCGGCCGGATGTTGTGGTCCAAGCAGGCCTACCAGGGCATCAGCGCCGTCATCAAGGACTTCCGCCCTGATGTGGTGCACATGCACAACATCTACCACCAGCTCTCCCCGTCGATGGTGCGCGCCTGCGCCAAGGCGGGCGTGCCGGTCGTGATGACCCTGCACGACTACAAGCTGGCCTGCCCCACCTATCAGTTCCTCGATCAGGGGGAGGTCTGCACCGCCTGCGTCGGCGGCTCGTTGACCAATGCGGTGCGCCGCCGCTGCAAGGACGGCTCGCTCGCCGCCAGCGCCATCGCGATGGTCGAGGTGGGCGCTCACCGCGCGCTGAAGGCCTACGATCCCGTCGCCCGCTTCCTGTGCCCCAGCGCCTTCCTGCGCGATCAGATGGTCGCGGCCGGACTGCATACCGGCAAGATGCTGCACCTGGACAACTTCACCGACACCGACGTGCCGGTGCGCTCCCACCCCGGCGAGGGCGTGCTCTTCGCCGGCCGCCTGAGCCACGAGAAGGGCGTCGACACCCTCGTCGACGCGGCCGGGATCCTCGCCCGCGAGGTCGACGGGCCGGTGCTGGAGATCGTCGGCGACGGCCCCGACCGCGCCGCCCTGGAGGCGCAGGCGCAGCGGGTGGCCCCGGACGCCATCCGCTTCCACGGCCGCGTGACCGCCGATCAGGTGCGCGGCTTCCTGCGCGGCGCCCGCGTCAGCGCGGTGCCCTCGCGCTGGTATGAGAACCAGCCCCTGTCGGTGCTCGAGGCGTATGCCAGTGGGGTCCCGGTCGTCGCCAGCGCCATGGGCGGCCTGAACGACCTGGTCACCCCCGGCGTCGACGGCGCCCTGGTGCCCGCCGAGGACCCGCAGGTGCTCGCCGACGCGCTGCGGCCCTACCTGCAGGATCCGGACCTGTCGATGCGGCACGGCGCCGCGGCGCGGCAGCGCGCCGAGGAGCGGCACAACCCCGCCGGTCACGCGGCCCGGATCGAGCAGATCTATGCCGAGGCCATCTCCGGGCGAAAGGCGGCCTGAGGTGCGGATCGCGATGGTGGGCCTGCGAGGGCTGCCCGCCACGTTCGGTGGCATCGAGAAGCATGTCGAGGAGCTGGGCTCCCGGCTGGTGGCCGCCGGTCACGAGGTGACGGTCTATTGCCGGCCGTCGTATGCCGCGGACCCGGCGACGATCCGCCCCGAATACGGCTATGTGCCCCCGGTCGGGCGCACCCCGGGCCGTTATCGCGGGATGATCCTGCGCAATCTGCCCGCCCCCGACGGCAAGGGCCTGGAGGCCTTCGTGCACTCCGGGCTGGCCGCCGGCGCCAGCGTCGGCCGCGGCTACGACATCGTGCACTTCCACGCCCTCGGGCCGGGCCTGTTCACCCCGATACCGAAATACCTGACGCGCGCCGGCGTCGTGCAGACCATCCACGGCCTCGACGACGAGCGCAGCAAGTGGGGCAAGGCCGCCAAGCTGCTGCTCGGCACCGGCCGCCGCTTCTCCGCCCGCGTCCCCGACGAGGTCGTCGTCGTCTCGAAGGACCTGCAGCGCACCTATCGCGAGGTCCACGGCCGCGAAAGCACCTATATCCCCAACGGCGGTCCGCAGGTGCGCCATATCCCCCCGGGCGCCACACTCGCCAAGCACGGTCTCGAGGCCGGGCGCTATGCGATGTTCCTCGGCCGCCTGGTGCCGGAAAAGGACCCGGGCCTGGTGATCGAGGCCTTCCGCGCCGTCGAGACCGACGTGCGCCTGGCCATCGTCGGCGACTCCGCCAACACCGACGACTTCACCGCCGGCCTGAAAGCCGCGGCCGCCCGCGACCCGCGCGTGGTGATGACCGGATATGTCTACGGCGACGCCCTCGCCGAGATCATGACCTCGGCCGCGCTCTTCCTGCAACCCTCCAAACTCGAAGGCCTGCCGATCACCCTGCTGGAGGCGGCGGCATACGAGATGGCGTGTGTTGTCAGCGATATCCCGCCGCAGCTGGAGGTCGTCGGCGAGTCGGGTCCGGGGCACCGGGTCTTCCCGGTCACCGACGCCGCGGCCTTCGCCGACGCGATCCAGGCCGAACTCGCCGACCGGCAGGCCTCCACGGCCGGCGCCCGCGAGTGGTCGCGCGAGGTCGCCGCGCACTACGACTGGGACCAGGCCACCGCGCAGCTGATCGAGGTCTACCGGCGCGCGGCCCGCCGCCGGTCATGACCGACCCCTGGCTGGTCGTCGGACTCGGCAATCCCGGAGCTCGGTATGCCGCGAACCGCCACAACGTCGGCGCGCACGTCATCGCGGAATTGGCTGGGCGGCAACGGCTTTCGCTGTCCGCTCACAAGGGTGGAGCGAGCGCGGTGCGCACGCACTTGCCCGGACCGGGCGGCATACCGGGGGTTCTGATCGTGCCGAGCAGCTATATGAACGTCTCCGGCCCGCCGGTGCGCGAGCTCGCGAGTTTCTACAAGATCCCGCCGGAGCGGATCGTCGTCATCCACGACGAACTCGACATCGACTTCGGGCTGGTGCGGCTGAAGAAGGGCGGCGGCGAGGGCGGCCACAACGGGCTGCGCTCGATCACGGCGAGTCTGGGGACGAAGGACTATCACCGGGTGCGGGTCGGCATCGGCCGGCCGCCGGGACGGATGGACCCGGCCGATTATGTGTTGCGCGACTTCACCTCCCAGGAGAAGCCGGAGATCGCGGTGACGGTCGCCGAGGCCGGTGACGCCGTCGAGCTGTTGTTGACCGAGGGGCTGCTCGCGGCGCAGCAGCGGTTCCACTCACCGATGGACGGGCGCTGATCAATGCTTACCGGAGTCCTCGACACCCTGCGTGGAGATGCGAGCGTGCAGGGTGCGCTGACGGCGCTCGGTGAGCCGGCCGCCCCCGACTCGACGGGCATCGAGATTTCCCTGCCGCACGGCGTGCGGGCGCCACTGCTCGCGCTCGCGAGCGCCGGACGGGGGACCCTGCTGGCCGTCACGGCCACGGCGCGTGAGGCGGAGGACCTCGCGGCGGCGCTCGCGGCATACCTGCCGGAGGACTCGATCGCGACCTTCCCCAGTTGGGAAACCCTTCCCCACGAACGCCTTTCGCCGCGCAGCGATACCGTCGGCCGGCGCCTGGCGGTGCTGCGCCGGCTCGCCCACCCCGACCCCGGCGACCCGGCACTCGGCGAGATCGCCGTCCTGACCTGCTCGGTGCGTGCCCTGCTGCAGCCCATCGTCAAGGGTCTCGGTGAGCTGGCCCCGGTCCGCCTCCACGCCGGCGAGGAACGCCCCCTGGAGCGGGTCGCGGAGGACCTGGTGGCGGCGGCATACAGCCGGACCGACCTGGTCGAGCGGCGCGGGGAGTTCGCCGTCCGCGGGGGCATCCTCGACGTCTTCCCGCCCACCGAGGAGCACCCGCTGCGCGTGGAGTTCTGGGGCGACACCGTCGAGGAGATCCGCTGGTTCAAGGTCGCCGACCAGCGCAGCCTGGAGGTCGCCGAGCACGGCCTGTGGGCCCCGCCCTGCCGCGAACTGTTGCTCACCGACGCCGTGCGCGAGCGCGCGGCGGGCCTCGCCGAGCAATTGCCGGGCGTCGCCGACATGCTGGGCAAGGTCGCCGAAGGCATCGCCGTCGAGGGCATGGAGTCGCTCGCACCCGCCCTCGTCGACGGTATGCAGTCCCTCCTGGACGTCCTCGGCCCGCGGGCCGCCGTGGCGCTCGTCGACCCCGAACGCATCCGGGCCCGCGCCCACGACCTCGTCGCGACCAGCGAGGAGTTCCTCCAGGCCTCGTGGAGCAACGCCGCCGCCGGCAACGCCGTGCCGATCGACCTCCTCGGCGTCCTCGGCGAGGCCTCCTACTGGACGCTGCCCCAAGCACGCGAACACGCTGCGGCAGAACGCATTCCGTGGTGGATGCTCGGCGGCTTCGAGGTCGACGCGGAGCTGGCGGAGTTCGGTGGCGCCGACGAGCCGGCCGCCCGCATCGACGCGGTGGACGTGCCGGCCTATCGGGGCCGCACCGAGGACGCCGTGCGCGATGTCGCCGGTCTGATCGACGCCGGCTGGCTGGTCCAGATCGTCACCGAGGGCCCGGGTCTCGCGGGCCGGATCGGGGAGGTGCTGGGGGAGCGCGGCATACCGTCGCGCCGGGCGGAAGAGCTCTCGGCGGGTGTCGTGGCGATCTCGACCGGATCGCTCGGCCCCGGTTTCCGGCTCGAGCCGGCCAAACTCGCCGTCCTCACCGAGACCGACCTGATGGGCACCGCGACGGTCTCCGGCTCGACCAAGGACATGCGCCGCATGCCGTCGCGCCGACGCAACCAGGTCGACCCACTGCAACTCAAGCCCGGCGACTTCGTCGTCCACGAGCAGCACGGCGTCGGCCGGTTCGTCGAGATGATGCAGCGCACCGTCGCCGGCGCCACCCGCGAATACCTCGTCATCGAATATGCCGCCTCCAAGCGCGGCCAGCCCGCCGACCGGCTCTTCGTGCCCACCGACCAGCTCGACCAGGTCACCCGGTATGTCGGCGGCGAGGCCCCGACGATCAACCGGCTCGGCGGCAGCGACTGGCAGCAGACCAAGGCGCGGGCGCGCAAGTACGTCCGGCAGATCGCCGCCGAGCTGATCCGCCTCTACAGCGCCCGGATGGCGACGACCGGGCACGCGTTCGCGCCGGACACGCCGTGGCAGCGCGAGCTCGAGGACGCCTTCGCGTATGTCGAGACGCCCGATCAGCTCTCGACCATCGACGAGGTCAAGGCCGACATGGAGCGGCCGGTGCCGATGGACCGGCTCATCTGCGGCGACGTCGGCTACGGCAAGACCGAGATCGCGGTGCGCGCCGCCTTCAAGGCGATCCAGGACGGCAAGCAGGTGGCCGTGCTCGTGCCGACGACACTGCTCGTCAGCCAGCACCTGAACACCTTCAGCGAGCGGTATGCCGGCTTCCCCGTCGTCGTCAAGGCGCTCTCGCGTTTCCAGAGCGACAAGGAGGCCCAGGAGATCATCGCCGGCCTGAAGGACGGGTCGGTCGACCTGGTCATCGGGACCCACCGCCTGCTTGGGTCGGAAGTGAAGTTCAAGGACCTCGGGCTCGTCGTGGTCGACGAGGAGCAGCGGTTCGGCGTCGAGCACAAGGAGCAGCTCAAGGCGCTGCGCACCGCGGTGGACGTGCTGTCGATGTCCGCCACCCCGATCCCGCGCACGCTCGAGATGGCCGTCACCGGAATCCGCGAAATGTCCACTCTCGCAACGCCTCCCGAGGAGCGGCACCCGATCCTCACCTTCGTCGGGCCGTATGACGAGAAGCAGATCACCGCGGCCATCCGGCGTGAACTGTTGCGCGACGGCCAGGTCTTCTACGTCCACAACAAGGTCTCGACCATCGAGCGGGCGGCGTCGCGGCTGCGGGAGCTGGTGCCCGAGGCACGGATCGCCACCGCGCACGGCAAGATGGGCGAGCACAAGCTCGAGCAGGTCGTCCAGGACTTCTGGGAGCGCCGCTCGGATGTGCTGGTCTGCACCACCATCGTCGAGACCGGGTTGGACATCTCCAACGCCAACACCCTCATCCTCGAACGCGCCGACCAGCTCGGCCTCTCGCAGTTGCACCAGCTGCGCGGCCGCGTCGGGCGCGGCCGGGAGCGGGCCTACGCCTACTTCCTCTATCCGCCGGAGAAGCCGCTCACCGAGACCGCCATCGAGCGCCTGCAGACCATCGCGGCCAACACCGACCTCGGCGCCGGCATGCAGGTGGCGATGAAGGATCTGGAGATTCGCGGCGCCGGCAACCTCCTCGGGGGCGAGCAGTCCGGCCACATCTCCGGCGTCGGTTTCGACCTCTATGTCCGTCTCGTCGGCGAGGCGGTCGCGAACTTCCGCGGCGAGGAGGAGGAAACCGTCACCGAGCTTTCGGTGGAGTTGCCGGTTGACGCCCACCTGCCGCATACCTATATCCCCGGCGAGCGGCTGCGGCTGGAGGCCTACAAGAAGCTCGCCCAGGTCGTCTCCGAGGAGGAGCTGGCCGAGGTCGAGGCCGAGCTGATCGACCGCTATGGCCCGCTGCCGGAGCCCGTCTCCAACCTCGTGGCTGTCGCCCGGCTGCGGGTGCTGGCGCGCCGCGCCGGCGTCAGCGAGATCGCCGTGCAGGGCAATCACGTGCGCTTCGCGCCGGTCGATCTGCGCGAGAGCCAGGAATTGCGCCTGACACGGCTCTACCCGAAGTCGCTCTACAAGGCCGGAGTCCGTACGATGCTGGTGCCGAAGCCGATGACGGCGCGCGTGGGTGGCAAGCCCCTGCGCGACCTCGCGGTGCTGGCCTGGGCGAGCGATCTGATTCGCGCGGTCTTGCTCGACGAGATCGCCGTTTCGGGTCAGGTCGCCGCGGCCGGCGCGGCGCAGCAGGCGCGCGGGACCACCCGCACAACCGAGAGAAGGAATCGATGAGGACGAGCAAGCGAGCGGCAGCCCTGGGCCTGGCACTGGCGGGGGCCTTGACGCTCGGCGGCTGCGGTGGCGCGACGACGAGCGATATCGCCGCCAAGGTCAACGGCACGGTCATCACCGAGGACGCCGCGCGCACCGTGGCTCAGCAGATTCGTGAGCAGTTCGGGGCCGATGCCGGCGACTTCCAGACTCCGTCCGCCGTGACCTTCCTGATCCTGTCCAAGTTCGTGCTTCCCGCCGCTGAGAAGGCGGGGGTGCATGTGAGCGAACAGTCCATCCGCTCGGAGCTGACCAAGGTCGCCGACCCCGCTCCCGAGACCATCGAGATGCTTCGGACCAATGCGGCGGCCCAGCAATTGCAGCAGCAGGCGCCCGAGGTGCTGAGCGCCGTCCTCGCCGACGTGGAGAAGGCGGACATCACCGTCAACCCGCGCTTCGGCAAGCTGGACGTGGCCTCCGGTGCGTTGTCTCCGGCGGTGCCGAACTGGATCGAGAGCGCCGCGCCCTGAGCGGGGGTGCCGTGAGCCAGGACCAACCGCCCGGCCTGACGCTGCTGCTCACCAGCCCGCGCGTGGCCCCCGGCCTGCTCACCCGCGACGCCTGGCGGACTCTCGAGCACGCGAGCACGGTCCTGGCACGCGAGCCGGGCGAACCGGTCGCCGATGCGGTCTCGGTGTCCGGCGTACAGGTGTCGTATGACGCCAGCCCGCCCCCGCAGCTGGCGCGCCGTCTCGTCGCCGAGGCCGCGTCGGGGTCTGTCGTGTGGCTCCTCAGCGCCGATGGCGACGAGAGCCTGACCGACGCCATCGCGAGCGAGGTGACGCGCCTCGAGACGCCGCCCGCCGTGGAGATCCTCGCGGGCTCCTGGGATATCCCCGGCTCCCGGCTGCTCGACGTGGTCGCCGTCATGGACCGGCTGCGCAGCCCCGGCGGCTGCCCGTGGGACGCGAAGCAGACCCACGAATCCCTTGCGCCCTATCTTCTCGAGGAGGCCCAGGAGGCCGTCGAGGCGATCGAGTCCGGCGACCGGGTCCACCTGGCCGAAGAACTCGGAGACGTGCTCCTGCAGGTCGCCTTCCACGCCCGCGTCGGACAGGAGGACCCCGAAGCCCCGTTCGACATCGACGACGTCGCCGCCGGCCTGGTCGCCAAGCTCGTGCGCCGCCACCCGCATGTCTTCGCCGACGCCGACGCCGCGACCCCCGAAGCCGTCGAGGCCCAATGGGCCGAGATCAAGGCCGCCGAGAAGGCCGAGAAGGCGGCGCGCGCCGCCCAGGCCGACTGATGGCCGCGGCAGCGCGGACGCCCGAGCGTGTCGTCATCTTCGGCGGCGCCAATATCGACATCGCCGCCAGGGCCGCGGGTCCGCTCGACCCGCACAGCTCCACGCCCGGCCGGGTGCACGCCGGCGACGGCGGTGTCGCGCGCAATATCGCCGAGAACCTCGCCCGCCTCGGTTCACCGGTCGCCCTCGTCACGGCATTCGGGGCGGACGCGGACGGGCTGGGCCTCCACGAACGCTGCGTCGGCGCCGGGATCGACGTGCGCTACGCCGTCTTCTCCCAACACCCCTCGAGTCGCTATGTCGCGTTGCTCGACGAGGACGGTGAACTGGTCCAGGGCATCAACGACATGCGCGCCATCGAGACCCTCACCCCCACCGACATCGCCGCGGCCTTGGCCGCGATCGGCGCCGGTGACCTGATCGTCGTCGACGCGAATCTGCCGGTGCCGGTCCTCACGGTCATCGCCGCGGCCGCCGCGCTCGCCGGCGCCCCGGTCGTCGCGGAGCCGGTCAGCGTGGCGAAGGCGGGCCGGGTGCTCACCGGAGTGCTGCCGCGGCCGTGGCTGGTCACGCCCAATGCCGACGAGGTGCGCATCCTCGCTGCCCGGGGGGACGCTGCCGGGCTCGACCCGGTCGCCGACGCCGCCTGCCTGCTGGCTCTGGGTATGCAGCACGTGTGGGTCCGACTCGGCCCCGCCGGGTCGGTGCTGGTCGGCGGGGATGCGGCGGAGCCGGTCGTCACGGACTTGCCCGCCCGGGATGTCGAGGTCGTCGATGTCACCGGCGGCGGCGACGCGCTCCTCGCCGGCTTCCTGCACGCCCTTCTCGGCGGCGCCGACCTCGCCGCCGCGGCGGCATACGGCCATGACGTCGCGGCGCTGGCGGGGGGGGGGGGGGG
>NZ_HG764815.1:1631501-1638462 GCF_001050535.1 Nostocoides australiense Ben110
CGGTCCCGGCCGACACCCGGCCGGCGCAGCGTCGCGATGAGGGCGGGGAGTTCTTTGCCCAGGCTCTCGTCGTCGGGGTTGGAGCCGATCCGCGTGCGCAGGGCCTCCATGAGCCGCACGAGGGTCAGCAGCGCCAAATCCGGATCGGCGACGTCGCCGAGCGCCTCGACGACCCCGTCGTCGAAGTCGGTGTCGAGCGGGTCGATCAGCCCGGTCAGCGCCGGATCGGCGACCAGCCGCTCGGCATTTCCGGGGTCGGCGAACCCGAGCCGCGCCAACGCGGCCGTGGCGGATTCGGTGCGCTCCCGCATACGCCAAACCTATCCGCGGCCACCGCCGCGACCAACACGAAGCGGGGTGAGGAAGAGACATCGGCCCGGGCGAACCCGGGCCGGCGGACCACAGAACTACAACCGGTCGAGGTATCGCGCGAGTTCGAACTCGGTGACCTGGCGGCGGTAGTCGGCCCACTCCTGCTGCTTGTTGCGCAGGAAGAAGTCGAAGACGTGCTCGCCGAGGGTCTCGGCGACGAGGTCGCTGCGTTCCATGATCGTGATCGCGTCGTGCAGCGACCCGGGCAGGGGTGCGATGCCGAGGGCCTGCCGCTCGCCCTGGGTCAGGCTCCAGACGTCCTCTTCGGCCTCCGGTGGCAGCTCGTAGCCCTCCTCGATGCCCTTCAGGCCGGCGGCGAGCAGCACGGCATACGCGAGGTAGGGGTTGCAGGCCGGGTCGATGGTGCGCACTTCGATGCGGGTGCTGTTGCCCTTGTCGGGCTTGTACATCGGCACGCGCACCATTGCGGAGGTGTTGTTGTGCCCCCACGTCAGGTGCGCGGGCGCCTCGCCCCCGCCCCACAGTCGCTTGTAGGAGTTGACCCACTGGTTGGTGACCGCGGTGATCTCGGCGCCGTGATGCAGGATGCCGGCGATGAATTGCCGGGCAGCAGCGGAGAGTTGATAGTCGGCGCCGGCCTCGAAGAAGGCATTGGTGTCGCCGTCGAAGAGCGACATGTGCGTGTGCATGCCCGAGCCGGGGTGATCGGCGAACACCTTCGGCATGAAGGTCGCGTAGATGTCGCGTTCGTAGGCGACATCTTTGAGGATGGTGCGGAAGGTCATGATGTTGTCGCTGGTGGTGAGCGCATCGGCATACCGCAGGTCGATCTCGTTCTGCCCCGGGGCGCCCTCATGGTGGCTGAACTCGACCGAGATCCCGACCGACTCGAGCATCGAGATCGCGGTGCGCCGGAAGTCCTGCGCGGCACCGGTGTGCACGTGGTCGAAGTAGCCGGCGTTGTCGATCGGCTCGGGCTTGACCCCCGGCTCGTAGCCCCGCTTGAGCAGGAAGAACTCGATCTCGGGGTGGGTGTAGAACGTGTAGCCCATGTCCGAGCACTTGGCCAAGGCTCGCTTGAGGACATTGCGGGGGTCGGCGATGCTCGGGGTGCCGTCGGGCAAGGTGATATCGCAGAACATGCGGGCCGTGCCGGGGGTGTCGCCTCTCCACGGGAGCACCTGGAAGGTGGCGGGGTCGGGCTTGGCGAGCATGTCCGACTCGAAGACGCGGGCGAACCCCTCGATGACCGAGCCGTCGAACCCGATGCCCTCCGCGAACGCCCCCTCCAGCTCGGCCGGGGCGATGGCCACCGACTTCAGCGTGCCGAGGACGTCCGTGAACCACAGGCGCACGAACCGGATGTCCCGCTCTTCGATGGTGCGCAGGACGAACTCCTGCTGACGATCCATACGGCCATCCAACCGCAGGCGTGTTACGCGCCTGTTAACCGGGTGCCTGCGGCGCGGGTATGACGCGGTGTCCGGTATGACGAGGCGTCGGCTATGACGAAGGGCCCGGGATGCATGCGCATCCCGGGCCCCTCAGGTGGTCACCTCCCGCTCACTGCGGGTGGCGGCCGGTGGGTCAGAAGCGGACCGCCACGTCCAGGACCCAGCCGCGGCTGAGCGATTTCTTGACGGTGATCTTCGTGCCCGTGCCCGCGACCTTGACGGAGTTCTGCGGGTTGCCCGCGCTCCAGTAGCGGTTGGGGTTGGTGTCATCGAAGGTGCGAACACCCATCTTGGCGCCCCACGTCTTGGCCACGCCGTTCTTGTGCAGCGTGACGACGTCGGTCTTCTCGACGCCGAAGGTGGCGTCATAGGAGCTGCGGCGGTTGGTGAGCGGGCTGCCCGCGATCGCCATCAGCTCGGGGTGGACGTCGACGGGAAGCGCGAAGCCTTCACCCGGGTGGGTGTAGGTGTTGTTGTCGGCGTAGTAGTTGTCGACGTACCAGACCAGCATGCCGTTCTGGAAGGGGAAGCGCTCGACCCAGTTCGGCCTGGTGTTGGCCCAACCGAAGTTGTAGGGGCCGTCGCGCAGCGTGTGGTCGTAGCCGTTGTAGATCCGGTTCTCGGCGAGGTAGTAGTTCGTCGACTGGACCTTCTCGGTGCCGGTGGTGCGCTTGAAGCCCTTGAGCGTCCAGCCGTTGTCGCCGTTCTCGGCGCCGTCGGACAGCACGGTCGTCGAGCCCTTCTTGACGACGATGTTGTCGAGGAAGGCGCCGGCCTCGGCGAGCCCGCCGTCGGTGCCGTAACGGAAGCGCAAGTCGACCTTCTTACCGGCGTAAGCATTGAGGTTGATGCTGACCGGGACCCACTTCGGGTTGACACCGGTGTAGCTCCAGACCGACTTCCACGTCGAGCCACCGTCGGTGGAGACCTCGGCGTAGAGGTAGTCGTAGTCCTCCTCGATCTCGGCCCACATCATCATGTTCAGCGATGCGGTGGAAGCGCCGGTCAGGTCGAGCGCGCGTGACATGGTGTTCTGCAGATCGTCACCCGAGCCGCTCCACCACTCGTAGTTTCCGGCATACGGCTTGTTGTAGTTCTCGATGTGCGTGCGCTTCGGCAGCAGCACCGCGACGGCCTGCGGCATGTGCAGGGCGTCCTTGTTGGCGATGCCGAGCTTGACGTCGGTGTTCTGGCCGTACTGCACCAGCTTGTAGTCGAGCCAGCCCATCATGAGCTTCTCGTGGGCGCCCATGTAGCCGGGCTTGGTGCCGATGTCCGGGTTGCCGTCGTTGAGCCACGAACCGGAGGACATCAGCGACCAGAACGCCGTGCTGTTGCCCATGCCGGTGCCGTCGGCCGTGTCGTAGTAGTCGCGCAGGCCGAGGTCGTGGCCGAACTCGTGCGTGAAGACGCCGAGGCCGCCGTTCTCCGGCTCCGTGGTGTAGTCGCCGATCCAGATGCCGGAGTTGCCCAGGGGGACGCCGCCGGCCTTGTTGAAGCTGGGGCCGGTCACGCCATAGTTGGTGGAGAAGGCATACCAGCGGTGGCTCCAGATGGCGTCCGGGCTCGCGCCGGCCTCTTCGCCCTCGCCGGCGTGGATGGCCTGGAAGTGGTCGATGTAACCGTCCGGCTCGAGGTAGACCCCGTCGCCGTCGTAGTCGTAGCGGTCGACCTTGTCGAACTGGCGCAGGTAGGTCTTGATCTGGGCGTCCGTCTTGCCCATGGCCTTCTGGCTGTTGAACCAGGCGGTCGCGGTGTCCTTGATGTAGTTCCAGTAGCCGTCGGCTTCGCTGATCTCGTTGCTGCCGTAGCGGGCCTGGTTGTAGGGCACCTTGACCCAGTTGGAGACGTCACCCTTGGCGAGGAAGCGGCCCTGGGACTGCTTCTGGTAGAAGTCCCGGAAGGACGGAGCCGGACCGAACATCATGTTCAGGTAGTGCGAACGGTTGAAGTCCGGCTTCCAGTAGGTGCTGTTGTCATCCGTGGCGCTGCCGTCCCAGTTGCGGTCGGGCTCGGGGATCTGGTTGTGCAACGGACCGGGCGTTCCGCCGGTGGCGGCCATGGTCTTGCTGCCGAAGTCGGTCAGGATCGAGAAGATGCTCTCCTCGCGGTTGACGGGGTACCAGACCCAGCGGCCCTTCGCTGCATCCGTGCCGCGCGCCTGCGGGCTGGTGTTGCCCGGGATCTTGATGGTCCGGCTCGCGCCGCTGCCTTCGAGCTTGGCCTCGCCGGACAGCAGCTTGGCGACCGCTTCCTCACGCAGCTTGGACTGCGCGTCGGCGAGCGGGTTGGGCAAGCTGTCGCCGCCCCGACGGGTCTTCATGGCTCCATCCGCGGAGCCCGCTGCGGGCGCGGGGCTGGGCCCGGCCTGCGCCGTGCTCGGAGCAATGGTCAGGGCGAGCGCCGCAATGGCGATCCCGGACACAGCTCCAACGTGACGTTTTCTCACGTGTTACTTCCTCCCAGGTGCTGGTCTGGATCACCGGTCGGGTGACCCGGGGGTTAGGCAAGCACGAAAGGTCCTGGCGTGCTACCCCCGGGAGCCGGCGTTTTCCGGCAGGAAGACAGCACGACCGTAGAATTCACGTCACGATTTGATAACGCGGACCGTTCGGCCCGAAAACGACGGCGACAACCGGCCCCGCCCACCACCGTGGGCGGGGCCCTGCGTCGTGTCTGCGCGGCATACGATCGGCGTTATGAGCGAAACCCCGGCGCCCGCCCCCGAGACCACCGCCCCCTACGGAACCGGCGCCCAGGCCGCACCGCAGCGTCGCGTCCGGATCCCTCATCTGCTCACGATGAAGGAGAAGGGCGAGAAGTGGGCGATGCTCACGGCATACGACATGTATTCCGCGGAGATCTTCGACGAGGCTGGCATTCCCGTTCTCCTCGTTGGCGATTCGGCGGGCAACAATGTCTACGGCTTCGAGACCACGGTCCCGGTGACGGTCGATCATCTCGTGCCGCTGTGCCGGGCCGTCACCTCGGCCGCCAAGCGCGCCATGGTCGTCGCCGACCTGCCGTTCGGCGCCTACCAGTCCTCCCCCGAGCAGGCCCTCGCGACCGCCACCCGGTTCATGAAGGAGGGCCTCGCCCACGCCGTCAAGCTCGAGGGCGGGGCGCCGATGGTGCCCGAGGTCGAACTGCTCGTCCGGGCCGGCATCCCCGTCATTGGGCACATCGGCTTCACCCCGCAGAGCGAGCACGTGCTCGGCGGTTACAAGGTGCAAGGCCGCGGCGCCGGCGCCGAGAAGCTGATGGACGACGCGCTCGCACTGCAGGATGCCGGCTGTTTCGCCATCGTCATGGAGATGGTGCCGGCCCCCGCCGCTGCCGAGGTCACCAAGGCGCTGCGGATCCCGACGGTCGGCATCGGCGCCGGCCCCGACTGCGATGCCCAGGTGCTCGTGTGGCAGGACATGGCCGGCCTGCGCGGCGGCCGCGCACCCCGGTTCGTCAAGAAGTACGCCGATCTACGCACCACCCTCGGTGATGCCGCCAAGGCCTACGCCGCCGACGTCGCCGCCGGCACCTTCCCCGCCGAGGAGCACTCCTTCCTCGAGTGACCCGGTCGAAAGCGCACGACGCGCCGTCATGAGTCGACCTTTACGGCGCGTCGTGCACCCTCGACGGGTTGAGAGAACGTTCTACCTCTACGGGAGGGTGAGGATCTCGTTGCCGTGGTCGGTGACGAGGATCGTGTGCTCGAACTGGGCGGAGCGGCGCCGGTCCTTCGTGACGACCGTCCACTTGTCGTCCCACATCTCCCACTCGTAAGTTCCGAGGTTGAGCATGGGCTCGATCGTGAACGTCATGCCGGGCTCGATGACGGTGCCGTATGCGGGAGCCGCGTCGTAGTGGGGAATGATCAGGCCGCTGTGGAAGGCCGTGCCGATGCCGTGGCCGGTGAAGTCGCGCACGACGCCGTAGCCGAAACGCTTGGCATAGGACTCGATGACGCGGCCGATGACGTTGATCGGTCGCCCGGCAACGGCCGCCTTGATCCCCCGCATCATCGCCTCGTGGGTGCGCTCGACGAGCAGCCGCGACTCCTCGTCGACCTCCCCCACCAGATAGGTCGCGTCGGTGTCGCCGTGCACCCCACCGATGAAGGCGGTGATGTCGATATTGACGATGTCGCCGTCCTCGAGCCGCCGCGAGTCGGGTATGCCGTGACACACCACCTCGTTGACGGACGTGCAGATCGACTTGGGAAAGGCGCGATAGCCGAGCGTCGAGGGGTAGGCGCCGTGGTCGAGCAGGAACTCGTGGGCGATGACGTCCAACTCGTCGGTCGTCACCCCGGGCGCGATCGCGTCGGCCGCGGCAGCCATCGCCTGCGCCGCGATGCGGCCGGCGACCCGCATCTTCGCGATCGTCTCCTCGTCCTTGACCTCCGGCCCGCGGTAGGGAGCCGGGGCCGGCCGGTCGACATACTCCGGCCGGGCGATCGAGGCGGGCACGGCGCGGCGCGAAGAGACGACACCCGGGGCCACGCTTGCGTAGGTCAACGGCATACGGTGGAGTCTAAGCACCGCACGCCGGCGTGCGGCCCACACGAAAGGACACCCGATGGCTTTCTGGTACAACATCGTCACCGGCGCGGTCGAGAACGACGACAACAAGTCCCAGGGCGATGACGTGATGGGTCCCTACGAGACCGAGGAAGAGGCCTCGCAGGCGTTGGCGCTGGCGGCCGAGCGGACCAAGACCTGGGACGACGAGGACAAGGAGTGGGAGGAGAAGGGGGCCGCAGCCACCGGCGACTCCTGGTAGTCCCTACGTCGCCCGGGCGGTCTTGACCGCCTCCGTGCCGGGCTTCACGAGCAGTTCGTATGAGCGTTTGTCCAGGCCGGTAATAGCCGGCGTCGGCGAGCCGCTTGAGCGCGATCGGGCACTTCTTGCAGCGCGGCTTGGCCTTGCAGCACTTGGACTTGGCCCTCACCACCGAGATATCTTTTTACCCCGTCGAGATGTCACCGGCGGCGGTGCACGCTGACGGCGAAGCACCCGCCGGCGACGAAGCGCGCGGCGGACCAGTCGGCATACCGCGCCTCGTAGGCCAGATCGGCTGCGGCGCACGCGCGGTCGTAGTCGCGCAGCGGCAAGGCGTCACCGTATGCCGTGGACGTGGGCGCGAATCCCGCCGCCAGCCGGCCCGACGCGCCGAG
>NZ_HG764815.1:1638562-1645514 GCF_001050535.1 Nostocoides australiense Ben110
CTCGCCGCGTCGCCACCGGCTGCCGCGGGCCTCGCCGCAGCCGACGGCGAGTTCCCGGGAGCGGTCACCGAGTCCCGGCTCACGGGAGTGCGCAAGATCGTCGCCGAGCGGATGATGCACTCGGTCTCCTCGACCGCGACCGTCACCTATACGTCATCGGCACCGGCGTCGGCGTTGCTCGCCCTGCGGGCCCGGTTCAAGGCGTCCGACCCCGCGATGGGTGTGGACGCGGTGACCCTGGGCGACCTGGTCAACTTCGCGGCCGTTCGCGCGGCGACTCGACACCCGGTGTTCAGCGCACACCTCGAGGACGGCATCCTGCGCACCTTCGAGGACGTGCACCTCGGCATCGCCGTGGACACCCCTCGCGGGCTGCTCGTGCCGACGGTCCGGTTCGCGAGCCGAATGGGGCTGCGCGAGCTGGCGGCTCACACCAAGTCGTTGATCGGCGAGGCCCAATCGGGCGGAATCAATCCCGACCTGTTGGCCGGGGCAACCTTCACCGTCTCCAACCTCGGTGCCTTCGGCATCGAGAGCTTCTCCCCGATCATCAACGCGCCCCAGACCGCCATCCTCGGTGTCGATGCGATCTCCACCCGTGCCGCGATCGGCGCGGCCGGCGAGCTGGTCGCCGAGCAGCGGATCGGGTTCTCCCTCACCGCCGATCACCGAGTCATCGACGGAGCGGACGCGGCCCGCTTCCTGCGTGACCTCACGACGGTGATCGCCGAGATCGACCTCGCGATCGTCGGGTGAGCAGGCGAGCAATGAGCGACTACGACGTCATCATCATCGGTGGTGGCCCCGGCGGCTACCTGGCCGCCGAGCGTCTGGGCCATGCCGGGATGCGGGTGCTGCTGGCCGAGGCCGACACCGTCGGGGGCACCTGCCTCAATGTCGGCTGCATCCCGACCAAGAGCCTGCTGCACTCGGCCAAGACCTATCGCCATGCCCTCGACGGCGCCATGTTCGGCGTCAATGTCACTGGCGTGCAAGCCGATTGGTCGGCCATGCAGGCCTGGAAAGCCAAGACCGTCGGGACCCTCGTCGGCGGTGTGCAGGCGAACCTGCGCCGCCTCGGCGTGACGATCGTCCATGAGCACGCCCGGGTCGTCGGAGCCGGGCGGGTCGAGGTCGCAGGCAGCGTCCACAAGGCCGACCATGTCATCGTGGCCACGGGATCCGAGCCGGTCATGCCCCCCATCCCCGGGGCCGACGGCCGCGTGGTCGATTCGACCGGGTTGCTCGCCGTCGAGGTCATCCCCGAGCGCCTCGTCGTCATCGGCGGCGGGGTCATCGGGGTCGAATTCGCCAGCCTCTTCGCCGCGCTCGGCTCACAGGTCGACGTCGTCGAACTCCTCCCCGAGATCCTGCCGTTCATGGACACCGACATCGCCTCGCGGGTGCGGGCCGGCATCGAGGGCGTCACCTTCCACCTGGGCTGCCGTGTCGAATCACTTGACGGAGAGCCGGGTTCGACGACGGTGCGCTTCACGGACGCCGACGGGAGCGAACAGGCCCTGACCGCCGACACGGTGCTGATGGCCGTCGGTCGGCGTCCCCGGATCGCCGACTCCGGCGCGGCCGAGGCCGGCCTGGACCTGGTCCGTGGCGCGATCCGTGTCGACGACACGATGCGCACCAACCTCCCGGGCGTATGGGCCGTCGGGGATGTGACCGGGCGCAGTCTCCTCGCGCATGCGGCGTACCGGATGGCCGAGATCGCCACGGCCAACATCCTCAGCCTCGGGCGGGTGCCGCCGGGCGAACGGCTGCGCGAGGACACCATCCCGTGGGCCGTCTACGCCATTCCCGAGTCCGCGGGCGTCGGCCTGAGCGAGTCCCAGGCCGAAGCCAGAGGGCTCGACGTCACCTCCGCTGTCGTGCCGCTCTATCTCTCGGGGCGCTTCGTCGCCGAGAACGGCGTCGGGGCCCCGGGCGCCGTCAAGCTCGTCGCCGAGACCGGCTCGCGGGTGGTGCGCGGAATCCACATGCTCGGAACCTATGCCCCCGAGATGATTTGGGGCGCCGTGAGCGTGCTCGAAAACGAATTGACCATCGACGACCTGCGCCAGATCGTCTTCCCTCACCCCACCGTCTCCGAGGGCATCCGCGAGGCGTCATGGGCCATCTTCAGCTAAGCCGCCCGCCCCTGCCACCGAAGGTAGATATGAAATGACCAAGTCCCTGATCGTCGACCCGAGCGTCGTACGCCGGCACGATGTCGTCGCGCTGCGCGAGCTCCCCGTCAACGCCTATGAGATGAACTGGGCCGCCGAGGTCGAGCGACTCGGCAAGGACGGGATGCGCGATGTGCTGCGGGACATGGTCACTATCCGCGAGTTCGAGTCGATGCTCGATTCGCTGAAGAAGACCGGCAGCTGGCTCGGCCTCGAATACAACCACCGCGGCCCCGCCCACCTGTCGATGGGTCAGGAGGCGGCGGCGGTCGGCCAAGCCATGGCGCTCGAACCCGTCGACTTCGTCTTCGGCTCCCACCGCAGCCATGGGGAGATCCTCGCCAAGTGCCTGTCGGCGATCCGCAAGACCGACGCGGACCAGCTAGCCGCGACCATGGAGGGATTCCTCGATGGGGACACGCTGCGGTATGCCGAGAAGCTCCCGAGCCAGGGCTTGGAGGAAGTAGCTCTCAACTTCGTCCTCTTCGGCACGCTCGCCGAGATCTTCGCCCGGCAGTCGGGCTTCAACCGCGGGATGGGCGGCTCCATGCACGCCTTCTTCACCCCGTTCGGGTCGATGCCCAACAACGCGATCGTGGGTGGCTCAGCACCGATCGCGCTCGGCTCGGCGCTGTTCAAACGGATCAACCGGCAACCGGGGATCGTCATCGCCAATATCGGCGACGCCTCCATGGGCTGCGGCCCCGTCTGGGAGGCGATGACCTTCGCGGCGATGGACCAGTTCCGCAACCTGTGGCGCGAGGAGGACGGTGGGAACCCGCCGATCATCTTCAACTTCTTCAACAACTTCTACGGCATGGGCGGACAGACCTCCGGCGAGACCATGGGCTTCGGCACCCTTGCTCGCGTCGGCGCCGGCGTCAACCCCGAGCAGATGCACGCCGAACGCGTCGACGGCTACAACCCCCTCGCCGTGGCCGACGCCATCCGCCGCAAGAAGGAAATCCTCCTCGAGGGCCGCGGACCGGTGCTGCTCGACACCATCACCTACCGGTTCGCCGGCCATTCCCCGTCCGACGCCTCCAGCTATCGCACCCGCGACGAGGTCGAGCTGTGGGAGCACGCCGACCCGATCCATGCCTTCGGCGAGCTGCTGGTGAGCAAGAAGGTCATGACGCAGGGCGCCATCGACACGATGCGTGAGGAGGTGCGCGACCGCTTGCTCGAGGTGCTGCGCATCGCCACCGACGAGGACCTGTGCCCGCGGGTGACCGACCGGTTCATCGAGTCGGTCATGCTCTCCAATGGCAACGAGCCTGCCCTCACCGAGGGCGAACCCGAACTCTCCGAGCCGGTTTCGGAGAACGCACGCAGCAAGTCGCTGGCGACCAAGGTCCGCACGGCCCACGATTCCGACGGCAAGGCCGTGTCGAAGATCAAGATGTTCACCTTCCGCGACGCCCTCTTCGAGGCGATGGCGCATGGCTTCGCGACCGACCCAACCATGGCCGCGTGGGGCGAGGAGAACCGGGACTGGGGTGGCGCCTTCGCCGTCTATCGCGGGCTGACGGAGATGCTGCCCTATCGGCGCATCTTCAACTCCCCCATCAGCGAGGCCGCCATCGTCGGAGCCGGTGTCGGCTATGCGCTTTCCGGCGGTCGCGCGGTCGTCGAGCTGATGTACTGCGACTTCCTCGGTCGCGCCGGCGACGAGATTTTCAACCAGGCCGCCAAGTGGCAGTCGATGTCGGCTGGGCTGCTGAAGCTGCCGCTCGTTATCCGCGTGTCCGTGGGTAGCAAGTACGGCGCCCAGCACTCGCAGGACTGGTCGGCGCTGGTGGCTCACATGCCGGGTCTCAAGGTCTACTTTCCCGCCACCCCGACCGACGCCAAGGGCATGCTCAATCTGGCGCTGCGCGGCACCGACCCCGTCGTCTTCCTCGAAAGCCAGTTGCTCTACGACAAGGGCGAGGAGTTCGAGGCCGGCGGGGTGCCGGAGGGCTACTACGAGACCCCCGAGGGCCTGCCCGTCGTGCGGCGGGCCGGATCCGACCTGACGATCGCGACATACGGCGCGACGCTCTATCGGGCGATGGAGGCGGCCGACCTCCTGCAGGAGCGCCACGGCCTGTCGGCCGAGGTGGTCGACCTGCGATTCCTGTGCCCGCTCGACTACGAGCCGCTGCTGGAGTCGGTGCGCAAGACCCACCGCCTGTTGCTGGCTTCCGATGCGGTGCAACGGGGTTCGTTCCTGCAGCAGGTCGCCGCCGATGTCCAGACCCTGGCCTTCGACGTCCTGGACGCACCGGTCACGGTCGTGGGCTCGCGCAACCACGTCACCCCCGCCCCAGAGCTGGAGGACATCTTCTTCCCGCAGGCCGAGTGGATCCTCGACGCCGTCCACGAGCGGATCGTGCCGCTGCCCGGGCATACGCCCACGAGCAACCAGACCGAGGGCGAACTGATGCGCCGCAGCCGGCTCGGGGTGTAGCCGCATGACGCGTCCGGCCATCGTCGTCGCCGGCGACAGCCTGATCGACTTCGAACCGATCCGGTTGCCCGCGGGCGATGTCGCCTATCGTCCGCACTGCGGCGGTTCGTGTCTCAATGTCGCCATCGGCCTCGGCCGCCTGGACGTGCCGACGGCATTCCTCGGGCGGTTATCCACCGACCACTTCGGCCGGATGCTGCGCGCCCATCTGGCCGGGGCCGGCGTCGGCACCGACCTGATCCTCGAGACCGACGACCTCACGACACTCGCCATGGTGCACCTGAGCGAGGGCGGGCAGCCGTCCTATTCCTTCCACGCCTCCGGCGCCGCGGACCGCGGCCTCACGCGCCAGCACCTGACCGAATCCTCCTGGGGCGGAACGCTTCCCGAGGGAGCAGCGCTGCACATCGGATCCATCGCCTTGGCGATGGAGCCGCAGGCGAGCACCTTGACCGAGCTCTTCCTCGGCGAGGCCGGTCGCCGGGTGCTCACCCTCGACCCCAACGTGCGGCCCTCCCTCGTCACCGATCACGAAACCTTCGTCTCCCGCATCGAGGCGCTCGCTCGCGTGAGCACGATCGTCAAGTGCAGCGATGAGGACTGCGCCGCCATCGCCCCCGGCGCGCCGCCGGGGCAGGTGATGCGCCGCTGGCTCGACGAGGGGGTCAGTCTCGTGGTGCTGACCGAAGGGAGCAAACCCGTTCGTGCCTGGACCCGGCACGCGTCGGCGGCCTACCAGCCGCCGCCCGTGCCCGTCATTGACACCATCGGCGCCGGGGACTCGTTCATGGCCGCGCTCCTGGCCGACCTGCACCACACCGGCCGGCTCAGCGTCGCGGCGATCGAGGCGCTGGATGATGCTGCGCTGGAAACGATCTTGACATGGGCCGGCACGGCTGCGACGCATACGGTCCAGCAGGCGGGCGCCAACCCGCCCTGGACCACGGACCTGCCCGCCGCCACCTGACCGCTGGTGTCCAGCATCCTGTGTCTGAGCAACCTGTGTCTGAGCAACCAGTGTCCGAGCAACCAGTGTCCGAGCGACCAGTGTCCGAGCGACCAGTGTCGTCTGAGCATCGCCCGGTGACCGACGACCGGCCCCGCACGCTGGCGCGCGCGCAGACGTCGCGCGGCGAGCTGGCGTTGCGAGTTCGCGACGGCCTGCAGGGGCCGGTGCACGAACTCATCGTGGCCGGGGTGTTCGCGATGGACGACGCTGAAATGTCGACCGAGATCGAACTGGCCCGCGCAGGGCTGACGGGGTGCGCGAATCCCCGCCGGGTCCTCGTCGGCGGCTTGGGACTGGGGCACACGACGCTGGCGGTGCTGGCGGATGAGCGGGTCGTCTCCGTGACGGTGGTCGAGATCGAGGACACGCTCGTCGCGTGGGCCCGCGAGGGCCTGGTCCCGACGCTCACCCGGGTCGCTGCAGACCCGCGCGTCCACCTCGTCGCCGCCGACGTCGGGGACCATCTCGGCGCGGAGGGCGCGGCATACGACGCGATCCTGCTCGATGTGGACAACGGGCCCAGTTTCCTTGTGCACCAACACAATGCGGGGTTGTATGCCGAGACAAGCCTCCGCGCGATGCTGCGGCGAGTCGCCCCCGGCGGGATTCTCGCGATCTGGGCAGCTCAGCTCGAACCCGGCCTGCTGGCCCGGCTCACACTCCTCGCCGCGGGTGACCCCGGCGTCACCGTCGAGGAGCGGGTCTTGCCGATCGAACGGGAGGGCCGCTCGTTCGACTACGCCATCTATGTAGTGTCCCGGATCGACCAGTGATAGCCCGGACGTGCGTCTGCGCGCCGGTCAACGGGCGGCCAGGGCAGCGTCGTACAACGCCTTCTTGGACAACCCCGTCAGCGCCGCGACCTCGGCGCTGGCGTCCTTGAGCCGGGTGCCGGCCGCAACGAGGTCCTGGACCTGAGCGACGGCGGAGGGCAGGTCCGCGGCCGCCGGTGGCGCGCCGGCCACGACGATGGTGATCTCCCCGAGGACCCCGTCGGCTGCCCACTCCGCGAGCCGGCCCAGATTGTCGCGGCGCACCTCCTCATACGTCTTGGTCAGCTCGCGGCAGACGGCTGCCGGGCGGTCGGCACCGAAGGCCTCGGCCATCGCGGCCAGGGTCGCCGGGGTGCGGTGCGGCGCCTCGAAGAAGACCATCGTGCGCCGCTCGGCGGCGAGCTCGGCGAGAGCCCGGGTCCGCTCCCCCGGCTTGCGCGGGAGAAAGCCGTCGAACGCGAAGCGGTCCACCGGCAACCCGGAGAGCGCCAGCGCCATCAGGACCGCGCTCGGCCCGGGCGCGCAGGTGACCGGCAGG
>NZ_HG764815.1:1645614-1652565 GCF_001050535.1 Nostocoides australiense Ben110
AGTTCCTGCCCGGAGCGCAGGACGCCTGGCGCGAAGCGCTGGTCGCCGCCGGCCGCGGGGAGGACTTCACCGAACAGGCCCGCACCCTCGGCGCCGCCACCGCCCAGGTGCACGCGATCCTGCGCGACACCCTCCCGGCCGAGGCGGCCGAGGCGGCCGACGAGGGCCGCATCGCCGAGACGATCGAGGAGATGCGCACCCGGTTCCGATCCGCGCTCGCCGAGGTGCCCGATCTGCAGGCCCACGCGGTCGGCATCGACGGACTGTATGCCGCGGCCGCCGCCGCGTCGTGGCCCGACTTCCAGCGCATCCACGGCGACTACCACCTCGGACAGGTCCTCGACGTGCCCGAGCGCGGATGGGTGCTCCTCGACTTCGAGGGCGAGCCGCTGCGCCCGCTGGCCGAGCGCAATCGCACCGACCAGCCGCTGCGCGATATCGCCGGCATGCTGCGCTCCTTCGACTACGCCGGCGGCTCGGTCGAGCAGCAGAACCGTGGCGAGAGCGCCCGCGACTGGGTCACGGCGACCCAGGAGGCTTTCCTCGCCGGCTACACCGAGGAATCGGGACACGACCCCCGCGACGCGGGGCCGCTGCTGTCGGCCTATATCGTCGACAAAGCCCTGTATGAAGTGGTCTACGAGGCCCGCAACCGCCCGGACTGGCTCACCATCCCGCTCGCCGCCATCGACCGGTTGCTGCCCACGGCCCTACCCACCAAGGAGAACTGACCATGCCCACTCCTCCCAGCGCCCTGCCCGGCGCCCGCTGGTCCCTGGCGAACGGCCGACACCAGCAGCCGCACGACCTGCTCGGGCAGCACATCGAGGCCGAGGGTCTGCGCATCCGGGTCATGCGCCCGCTCGCCCAGCGGGTGCGGGTGCGCTTCGAGGACGGCGAGATCAGCGAACTGAGCCACGAATCGGACGGGATCTGGAGCGGGCTGCGCCCCGGCGCCACGAACGCTCTCGACTACCGCATCCTGACCACGTGGGAGGACGGCGTCGAGCACGAGCAGGACGACCCCTACCGGTTCGCCCCGACCCTCGGCGATATCGATCGCTTCCTCATCAACGAGGGCCGGCACGAGAAGCTGTGGCAGGTGCTGGGCGCGCACGTGCACACCTACGACGGCCCGATGGGCTCGGTGACGGGCACGTCCTTCGCCGTCTGGGCGCCGCGCGCGAAAGCCGTTGCGTTGGTTGGTGATTTCAACGGCTGGGACAACCGCAGCCACCCGATGCGCCTGCTCGGCAACTCCGGTGTCTGGGAACTCTTCGTCCCCGGCGTCGGCCCGGGCTCGACCTACAAGTTCCGCATCCGCGGCGCCGACGATGTCGAACGCGACAAGGCCGATCCGATGGCCCTGCGCACCGAGGTCCCGCCACGCACCGGCTCGGTGGTGCACGACTCGGCCTACCAGTGGGCGGATTCGGAGTGGGAGACACGCAAGCGGGAGACCAATCCGCATACCGGCCCGATGAGCATCTACGAGGTCCATCTCGGCTCCTGGCGGGCCGGCCTGACCTATGTCGAACTCGCCGAGCACCTGGTCAACTACGTCCAGGACCTCGGCTTCACCCACGTCGAATTCCTGCCGGTGATGGAGCACCCCTACGGCCCGTCGTGGGGTTACCAGGTCACCGGCTACTACGCACCGACGGCCCGCTTCGGCACTCCCGACGACTTCAAGTACCTCGTCGACAAGCTGCACCAGGCCGGTATCGGCGTCATCCTCGACTGGGTCCCGGCGCACTTCCCGCGCGACGAGTGGGCGTTGGCGCGCTTCGACGGGCTGG
The DNA here is from genome assembly GCF_001050535.1 of Nostocoides australiense Ben110. GTDB lineage: Bacteria > Actinomycetota > Actinomycetes > Actinomycetales > Dermatophilaceae > Nostocoides_A > Nostocoides_A australiense. Next base: position 1,647,414 of record NZ_HG764815.1, read on the forward strand.
CCCTCTACGAGCACGCCGACCCGCGTCGCGGTGACCAACCCGACTGGGGCACACACATTTTCGACTTCGGCCGCAAGGAGGTGCGCAACTTCCTCGTCGCCAATGCCCTGTATTGGATGGAGGAGTTCCACGCCGACGGCGTGCGCGTCGACGCGGTCGCCTCCATGCTCTACCTCGACTACTCCCGCCGCAGCGGCGAGTGGCTGCCCAACCAATACGGCGGCCGCGAGAACATCGAGGCGATCGGGCTCCTCCAGGAGACCAACGCCACGGCATACAAGCTGCACCCCGGCATCGTCACGGTCGCCGAGGAATCCACCTCCTGGCCGGGTGTCACCAAGGAGACGGCCAGCGGCGGGCTCGGTTTCGGCCTGAAGTGGAACATGGGATGGATGAACGACTCGCTGCGCTACCTGCAGCGCGACCCCGTGCACCGGCAGTACCACCACAACCTGCTGACGTTCTCGCTGATGTACGCCTACAGCGAGAACTACATCCTGCCGATCAGCCACGACGAGGTCGTGCACGGCAAGGGCTCGCTGCTCGGCAAGATCCCCGGGCACCGGTATGACCAGCTCGCCACCCTGCGCGCCTACCTCGCCTACATCTGGAGCCACCCGGGCAAGCAGCTGCTCTTCATGGGCTGCGAGTTCGCCCAGCCGTCGGAGTGGGCCGACGGGCACGGGCTCGACTGGTGGCTGCTCGACCACGCGGCGCACTATCGCGTGCACAACCTGGTCAAGGAGCTCAACCAGATCTACAAGGCCCACGACGCGCTATGGGCGCAGGATTCCAGCCCGGCCGGTTTCGAGTGGCTCAACCCGCACGACAACGCCGGCAACACGCTGTCATACGTCCGCTTCGGCAACCCCGACCGCGGCGGCGACAGCGCCGTCGTCGCCCTGATCAACTTCGGCGGAAACGCTAGGGACGGAATGCGTTTCGGGCTGCCGTATGCCGGCGAGTGGGAGGTCATCATGGACACCTCCGGCTTCGACGAGTACGGCTCCCCCTCGCAGTCGGGCGTGATCGTCACCGCCGAGCCGACCCCGTGGGACAACCAGCCGTTCTCGGCCAGTTTGTCGGTGCCCAAGCTCGCCGCTCTCTATCTCGCGCCCCACCGGCCCGAGCCCGAGGCCGACGAGGCAGCCGAGGCCGCTCCGACCGCGTAGCGCCCCGGAACCATCTGGTCGTCCTCCGCGTCCAAGCCTGGTCAACGACCGGCCACCAGTGCGCGGAGGATGACCATGAAGGTCTCGCCCGGAGCGTCCCGTCCCATCTCACCCCTGCGCCGAGCCGCGGTCGCTGTGGCGGCTGCCGGGTCCGCCCTGGCCCTGGTGGCGGGCTGCACCGGGACATCGGGACCCAGCAGCACCGCCGGCCCGGTCGGCCGTGCCGGGGGCGGGGCGTTCACGGCCGACCCGGCGGCGGCACTGCAACCGTTCGCCTCCTGCGACCAGTTGCTCGACTACTTCCGCAGCGAGGCAAAGCCCCTGGTGGGGCCCTACGGGCTGGCCGGCGGGCCGGTCGCGTACAACGCCAGCACGGCCGTCGAAGGGGCGACCCCGTCGGCCGGGGCGACAGGTGCGGCGGCGGGGTCCGGGTCGTCCGCGGACCAGGCCCGGAGCGGCACGAACAACCAGGAGGACGGGGTCGACGAGGCCGACACGGTCAAGACCGACGGCACGATCATCGTCACCTCCTTGAACGGACGCATCCAGGTGACCGACGCCGACGCCGGCAGGTTGCTGAGCACGATCACCATCCCCCGGGCCGGAAGCGTCTCGGCCGAACTGCTGCTGTCGGGTCGCACCCTGATCGTCCTGAGCACCAGCACCGATGCCTACCCCACCTTGTCGGACGGGCCGGAAAGGCTGACCGTGCCCGCCTTCGCCCCGCAACGGACCACGGTCACCCGCGTCGATCTCACCGACCCGAGCGCCCCGAAGGTGCTCGGGGCGTCACGGATCGAGGGTGGCTACCGTTCGGCCCGGATGATCGGCACCTCCGTGCGGCTGGTCCTGGTCTCCGAGCCCACCGGGCTGAGGTTCACCCAGCCGAAGAGCGGCGGCCTCGATGCGGAAGAGGACGCGACGCGGGCCAACAAGGACGTGATCGCCAAGAGCACGATCGACGACTGGGTGCCGCACGTGCAGACCCTCGACGCCGAGGGAAACGCCTCGAAGGCCCAGCGGCTGATCGACTGTGCCGCGATCGCCCGGCCGGACGAGTTCGCCGGGTTGTCCACGCTGTCGGTCCTGACCTTCGACGCCGGGTCCGCGGACGGGCGGGTCACGCCGACGTCCACGGTGGGTGTGGTCGCGACCGGCGAGACGGTCTATGCCTCCACCGACCGGCTCATCGTCGCCACCAGCCCGTGGGACATCTGGAACCTGGGATGGCTGCGCCGCTCCGATATGAGCAAGCTCAAGACCGGGCTGCACTCCTTCGACATCAGCGACCCGGCCACGACGCGCTATGCGGGGTCCGGCAAGGTCGCCGGGAGGCTGGTCAACCAGTTCGCCCTCGACGAGGACGGGGGCGTGATCCGGGTGGCGACGACGACCTCCGACCTCCAGTGGTCGACGGACACCCAATCGTCCCTGCTGGTGCTGAAGGAGCAGGGCGACAAGCTCGTCACCGTCGGCCGGGTCGACGGGATGGGTCTGACCGAGCACATCCGCTCGGTGCGCTACCTCTCCCCCACCCTCGCTGCGATCGTCACCTTCCGCCAGACCGATCCGCTCTATCTCGTCGACACCAGCGACCCGACCAAGCCGAAGGTGGCGGGCGAGTTGAAGATTCCCGGCTACTCGGCATACCTCCATCCCGTCGGCGACGGCCTGCTGCTCGGCGTCGGGCAGGACGCGGACGCCGAGACCGGGGCCGTCAGGGGATTGCAGGTCTCGCTGTTCGACGTCGGCGACGCGGCGCGACCGACGCGACTGCAGCAGCTGACGTGGAAGAACGCCAACTCACCCGTCGAGTGGGATCACCGCGCATTCTTGTGGTGGAAGGACACCGCATACGTCCCGGCGACGCTGTGGAGTAACAGCCGCGACTTCACCGGCGTGCTGAGCGCCCGGCTCGCCGGCCGTTCGCTCGCCGACGGCCCGCGCGCGGCGAGCAGCCGGTCCGGCTACGACGACAGCCCGAGCCGGGTGTTCGTCATCGGGGACAACGTGTGGACCCTCGGCTACCGCGGTCTGCAACGTTTCGACCTCGCGACCTTGACGCCGGAGAAGACCATCCCGCTCCCCAGCTGACGGGCGCCCGTGGCGACCCGGCGGGGGCAGTGCTTGGATGGGGGCATGACGATCCACGAGCGTGCAGGACAGCCGGCCCAGCCCTCCGATCTGGTCGATGTCGCCCGTCTGGTGACGGCCTACTACACCGGCAAGCCGGACCCGGAGAATATCGACCAGCAGGTCGCCTTCGGCACCTCCGGGCACCGGGGGTCGTCGCTGAAGACCGCGTTCAACGAGGACCACATCCTCGCGACCACGCAGGCCATCTGCGACTACCGCCGCGAGCAGGGCTTCGACGGCCCGCTCTTCATCGGCCGCGACACGCACGGGTTGTCCGAGCCGGCGTGGGCGTCGGCGCTCGAGGTGCTGATCGCCAACGACGTGACCGTGCTTGTCGACGCCGACGACCGCTACACCCCGACGCCGGCGGTGTCGCATGCCATCCTAACCGCCAACCGCGGCAAGATCGGCGGAGTCGACGACCTGCCGGCGGGCACCGGCCTGGCCGACGGCATCGTCGTCACCCCGTCGCACAATCCGCCGACCGACGGCGGTTTCAAGTACAACCCGCCGCACGGCGGCCCGGCCGACACCGATGCGACGAAAGCCATTGCGGCAGCTGCGAATGCCTACATCAGGGCCGGGCTGGAGGGCGTCCGGCGGGTGCCCTTCACCCGAGCGCGGGCGGCCTGCTCGGCATACGACTTCCTCGGCACCTATGTCGCCGACCTGCCCAATGTCGTCGACATCGCGGCGATCAAGGAGGCCGGCATCCGCATCGGGGCCGACCCGCTCGGTGGGGCCGCGGTGGACTATTGGGGCGCGATCGCCGAGCGGCACAGGCTCGACATGACAGTCGTCAATCCGCTCGTGGACCCGACGTGGCGGTTCATGACGCTCGACTGGGACGGCAAGATCCGCATGGACTGCTCGTCGCCGTCGGCGATGGCTTCCCTCATCGACAAGCGCGACCAATTCCAGATCGCGACGGGCAATGACGCCGACGCCGACCGGCACGGCATCGTCACGCCCGACGCCGGGCTGATGAACCCGAACCACTATCTCTCCGTGGCGATCCAGTACTTGTATGGCGGTGCCCGGCCGGGCTGGCGCGCCGGTGGGTTCATCGGCAAGACGCTGGTGTCGTCCTCGATGATCGATCGGGTCGCGGACGATCTGGGCCGCCGGCTCGTGGAGGTCCCGGTCGGGTTCAAGTGGTTCGTGCCGGGCCTGCTCGACGGTTCCGGCCCCTTCGGTGGCGAGGAGTCGGCCGGGGCGTCCTTCCTGCGCTTCGACGGCACGGTGTGGACGACGGACAAGGACGGCATCATCCTCGCGCTGCTGGCCTCGGAGATCCAGGCCAAGACGGGCAAGAGCCCGAGCCAGCTGTATGCCGAGTTGACCGCCAAGCACGGCAGTCCGGCCTACGCCCGCATCGACGCCCCGGCCGACCGGGAGCAGAAGGCCAAGCTGGCCGCGCTCTCCCCCGCCGACGTCACTGCCGAAACCCTTGCGGGAGAAGCGATCACGGCGAAGCTGACCGAGGCTCCCGGCAACGGGGCCAAGATCGGCGGCCTGAAGGTCGTCACCGAGTCGGCGTGGTTCGCTGCCCGCCCCAGCGGCACCGAGGACGTTTACAAGATCTACGCCGAATCCTTCCAAGGCCCCGAACACCTCGCGCAGGTGCAGGCGCAGGCCCACGACGTCGTCAGCGCGGCCCTCGGCGTGTCCTGACGCCGGCGGCCGGGCACGTGGACAACCGGGCCGCTGGCCAGTGGAAACCGGGCCGCTGTCCAGTGGACAACCGGGCCGCTGACGACAGGAAGTCCGTGAGCCGGCCCCTGTCACGCGGGCGCGGCGGGGAGCCGATCGAGTTCTTGTAGGCGGCGGCCCGTCGCAGCCGC
>NZ_HG764815.1:1652665-1659599 GCF_001050535.1 Nostocoides australiense Ben110
CCGGTCAGCATGCGCTGGCCCCCCCCGCCGATCATGCCGCCGACGATCGCATCGGCGTCGAAGGTCAGGTCCGTCCCGCCGGCCGCCGACGGGGCGAGCGTGACCGCCACGTCCGCCGCCACCGTGCCCGGCCCGCCGGCGCCCTGGGCCTTCATGGTGAAGGAGCCGGGTTCGTTCTTGTCGGCGATGGCGACGGTCCCGTCATAGGTGCCCTTGACCGCGGCCACGCCGGCGGTGATCCGCATGGCGTAGGCGTCCGGGCCGGTCTCCGTCAGGGTCTCGCAGCCGGGCAGGCACTGGGCCAGGACGGCCGGGTCCATGAATGCGGCCCACACCTGGTCGACGGGTGCCTGCAGGGTGTGCGCTCCGGAGATTTTCATGACTGCTCCCTATTCGGTGGTGGTGGAGTGGGCGCGACGCAGCGACGGGATCTCCCCGCGCTCGTGCCGCTGGCGCAGCTCCCACAGTTCGACGGGCGAGATCGGCATGCGCGTGATCGGGAAGCCTTCGGCGTCCTCGATGGCCGAGGCGATGACCGCGCTGCCCGGGATGGTCCCCGCCTCGCCGGCTCCCTTGATGCCCAACGGATTCAGCGGCGACGGCGTCTCGAGGTGATCGGTCTCGACGTGCGGAACCTCGGAGGCATACGGCATCAGGAAGTCCATGAAGCTGGCGTTGAGAAGCTGCCCGGACTCGTCGTAGACCATGCGCTCGTAGAGGGCTCCGCCCACACCTTGCGCGACGCCACCGTGCACCTGGCCCTCGACGATCATCGGGTTGATCATCGTGCCGCAGTCGTGGATGACGCAGTAGCGCAGGATGCGGATCTCGGCTGTGACCGGGTCGGTCTCGACGACGGCCGCGTGCATGCCATTGGCGAAGGTCGCCTGGGTCGGCGAATAGAAGTCCTTGCCCTCCAGGCCGGGCTCCTCGTCGTCGGCGACCGGCGGCTTGTCCGGGTCGAAGGTGCCGGCGAACTGCGTTGCGGCCTTGGCCGCTTCGTCGAAGGCGTAGCGCAGCGGGTTGGACAGGACGGCCGTCATGCCGATGTCCATGCGCGTGTCCGGGGCGCCCGTGACGGAGATGACGCCGTCCTCGATCTCGAGGTCGTCGGCGGACACCTCGAGGGCGTCGGCGGCGATCTTCAGCGCCTTGGCCCGCGCGTTGCGCGCGGCCAGCGCGACGGCGTTGCCGCTCATCACGGCCGCGCGCGAGGCGAAGGTGCCGACGGCGTAGGCCATCTTGCGAGTGTCCCCGGTGGTGACATGGACACTCTCCAGTGGCACCCCCAACTCGTCGGCGACGATCTGGGCGAACGCGGTCTGGTGGCCCTGCCCTTGCGTGGTCAGCCCGGTCGCGACATTGACACGACCGCTCGTCTCGATGACGATGTGGGCCCCTTCGTACGGCCCGACACCCGTGCCCTCGACATAGCAGCCGATGCCCAAACCGACTCTGCGGCCGTGCTTTTCGGCTTCTTCGCGATAGGCAGCGAAGTCGTCCCACCCGACCAGCGCTTTGAGCTTCGCCAGCGAGGCCGGGAAGTCGCCGCTGTCGTATTTGAGCGGCCGGCCGTCCTGGAACATCAATCCGTGGTCGTAGGGCATTTCCTCCGGGAGGATGAAGTTGCGGCTGCGGACCTCGGCGCGATCGATGCCGAGATGGTCGGCGATCGCGTCCATCGTCCGCTCCATCGCAAAGACGCCCTGCGGGCGGCCGGCCCCCCGATAGGGGGTCACGAGCACGGTATTGGTGTAGAGCGACCAGAACTCCACCCGATAGGTGCCGGGCTTGTAGGGCCCCAGCAGCTGGGTGGCGGTGATGATCGGGACGATGATGCCGTATGGCGTGTAGGCCCCGTTGTCGTGCCAGAACTTCACATCAAGCGCGAGCACCCGGCCCTCGTCGTCGAAGCCGACCTCGACCTGCTGCAGCTGCCCCCGCTCGTGGGTGGAGGAGATGAAGTGCTCGCGCCGGTCCTCTGTCCACTTCACGTCGTGCCCGAGAATCATTGCGGCCCAGGGCACGAGGACTTCCTCGGGCCAGGGATGCATGATCTTGGACCCGAAGCCGCCACCGACGTCGGGCGTGATGCAGTCGACCTTCGCCAGCGGCAGACCGAGCCGGGTCGCGACGGCCGCGCGCACGCCGGTGGAGGTCTGGGTGGAGGACCAGAGCGTCAGGTGCTCGGCGTCGCTGTCCCACTTGGCATAGACACCCTTGCCCTCCATCGGGATGGAGGCGCTGCGCTCGATGGACAGGTCCAGGCTGAGCCGGTGCGGCGCCCCAGCCATCGCGGCGTCGAGATCGCCGACCTCCTGCAGCAGGTGGGCGCTGACATTGCCGGGCACGTCGTCGTGCACGAGTTCCGTTGCCGCACGCGACTTTTCGACACCCACGACAGCGGGCAGGAACTCGTAGTCGACGCGGATCTTCGCGGCGGCGTCCTCGGCGGCATACCGGTCCTCGGCGACGACGAAGACGATCGCCTCCCCGACGTGGTTGACCTCGTCCTTGGCGAGGGCGCGGCCGGTGCGCGGGGCGATCAGCGCCGGGTGCGGGATGAGCACGGGCAGGTGCTCCCCGACCGGGCCCTCCAGGTCCTCGTGCGTCCAGATCCCCACCAGTCCAGGGGTATCCAGTGCCTCGGTGACGTCGATGTCGACGATTCGCGCGTGCGCGTGCGGGCTGCGCACGAACGCTGCTTCGTATGCCGTGTGTCCCAGGTCGTCGAGATAGCGGCCGTTGCCGGTGACCAGCCGCGGGTCCTCCCGGCGCTGCACGGGAGCGCCGAACTGTCGCGTCGTCATGCGGGCGCCTCCTGCCGGTCGCCAGCCTCCGCGTCAGTGCCGCGGATAATCTCCGCCGCCCGGAGCACCGATTTGACGATGTTCTGATAGCCGGTGCACCGGCACAGGTTGCCGGAGATCGCCTCTCGCGCCTCCTCCGCCGTCGGCTCCGGGTTCTCGCGCAGGTAGGCGGTGATCGTGGTGATGAAACCCGGTGTGCAGAAACCACATTGGAGCCCGTGGCTCTCGGTTAAGGCTTGCTGCACCGGCCCCATCGCCTCGATCGTGCCGCAGCCCTCGACGGTCGTGATCTCGTGCCCCGCTGCCTGGACGGCGAACATCAGGCACGAACGCACCGGCGCCCCGTCGAGGAGCACGGTGCACGCACCGCATACCCCGTGCTCGCACCCGACGTGGGTGCCGGTCAGGCGCAGGTCGTGACGCAGGAAGTCCGAGAGCAGCCTCCGCGCGGGCACGCTCGCGCCATGCGCGACGCCGTTGACGCTCACGGAGACGGGGAAAAGTTCGCTCATCGGGAGATCACCTCGGCGATCAGGCGGCGGGTCAGTTCGGCGGCGAGCATGCGCCGATAGTCGGCGCTGGCGTGGATATCGGACTCCGGCGTGACGTGGGCACGGACCGCCTCGATCACCCCGTCCGCGCGCGCGGCGACGTCCTCGGCCGTTGCCCCCGAGAGCACCTCGGTCAGATCAAGAACGTCCGGCACATCGGTCACCGATACGAAGGACGCCCGCGCTGCAGAGATCGCGCCGTCGCCCGACGTCAGCGCCAACGCCACCCCGGCAACGGCGTAATCGCCACTGCGGCGGGCGGATTCGACGAACCCGGTCGAAGTGTTCGACGGGAAACGCCCGAAGCGCACCGCCGTCACCAGTTCGTCTGCGCCCAAGGTCGTCTCCAGCGGACCGGTGAAGAAATCCCCCGCAGCGATCTCGCGGGAGCCGGCCGGTCCGCATACCTCCATGACCGCATCGGTGAGGACAGCGACCGAGGGCATCTCCCCGGCCGCGTCCGCGTGCGCGATCGACCCGACCGTCGTCCCGCGATTGCGGATCGCCGGGTGCGCGACGTTCCGGAGGGCTTGCCGCAGCAGCGGCAACGCGGCATACGCCTCCTCGGACCGCTCGAGCTGGGCGTGGCGCACGCAGGCGCCCACGCGGACATACCCATCCGCGACCTCGATGGTGTCCAGCCCCGCGACCCCGTTGATGTCGATCAGGTGCGCCGGCGTGGCCAGGCGCATCGACAGCATCGGGATCAGGCTCTGGCCCCCGGCAAGGATCTTGCCGTCGTGGCCGACCTCGCCGAGTGCGGCCAATGCCTCGTCGAGGGTGCGTGGCGCGTGATAGACGAAGGGTGCGGGTTTCACGGAATCGATCCTCCCCCCATATCGGTGATGGATTGCTTCAAGAATGGCGCAGGGGTCCCGAGCCGAGCCCGGGACCCCTGGCCGTGATCGGGCCTACTTGGGGCGGTGCCCGTAGAAGTCCTCCGGATTGTCTTCCTGGAGAAGGTCGTCGACGCCGTCCTGGTCGCCATAGGTGTAGTCGCCCACGGCGATCGCGGCCCCTTCGTGGCGGGCTCGCAACTCGGCGGGCGCCATGGCCTTTGCGAGGTGGAACGCCGCGATCGTGACGATGGTGCCGAGCGCGATGCCGCCGAGGGTGAAGTTGTCCGAGAACTTCATCTGCACGTCACCGATGCCGATGATGATGCCGGCGGCGATCGGCACCAGGTTGATCGGGTTGCCGAAGTCGACGCCGTTCTCCTTCCAGATCTTGGCGCCGAGCAGACCGATCATGCCGTAGAGCACGACGGTGATGCCGCCGAGCACGCCGCCGGGGATGGAGGAGACGAGCGCTCCGAACTTCGGCGAGAGGCCGAAAAGGATCGCGACCAGCGCGGCGACATAGTAGGCAGCCGTCGAATAGACCCGGGTGGCGGCCATGACACCGATGTTCTCGGCATAGGTGGTCGTCGGGGAGCCGCCGAAGAAGGACGCAAAGGCCGTGCCGACGCCGTCACCCGCGATCGCGCGGCCCATGACCGGGTCCAGGTCGGCACCCGTCATCTCGGCGACCGCCTTGACGTGGCCGGTGTTCTCGGCGATGAGGGCGATGACGGCGGGCAGGACGAGCAGGATGGCCGCCGCGTTGAAGCTCGGCATGTGCCAGCCGGCGACCTCCATGCCGTCCGGGCCGACCATCGTCTTGGCCGGCAGGCCGAACCACGCGGCATCGCCGATGCCGGAGGTGTTCCAGCGGACGTGCTCGGTGGCCTCGGTCGCGCCGCCGAGGACGGAGGTGATCGGGCCGGCGGTCTTGTCGAGGATCCAGGACAGCAGGGTGCCGAAGATGAGAGCGAGGAAGACCGAGATCCGGCTGATGAAGCCCTTGAAGGCGACCGCGCAGATGATCGTGAAGAGCATCGTCAGCAGCGCGACCCACTGGTCCTGCGGCCAATAGATGCCGGCGACGACCGGCGCCAGGTTGAAGCCGATGAGCATGACGACCGCACCGGTGACCACCGGCGGCAGCACCCGGTGCAGCACTCCGGAACCCATGAAGTGGATCAGGACACCGATGATCGCGAGGACCAGGCCGGCGACGAGGATCGCTCCGGTGACCCGGGACGAATCGGCGCCCTCCTGCGCGCGAATGGCCGCGACGGCGCCGACGAAGGAGGCCGAGGTGCCGAGATAGGACGGCACCCGGCCGTTGACGATGAGCAGGAAGATGATGGTCGCCAGGCCGCTCATCATGATCGCGAGCTGCGGGTTGAGCCCCATGATGAGCGGGAAGACGAAGGTTGCCCCGAACATGGCGACGACGTGTTGGGCACCGAGACCGATGGTCTTGCCCCAGGAGAGACGTTCGTCGGGGGCGACGACGTCATCGGGGCCGGACAGGTTGCCGTCCCCGTGCAGAGTCCAACTGAATGCCATGGGGTCTTCTCCAACCTCAATCGGCGTCTGTATGACGCAGCTCACCCCATCGTTTGGGGATGGGGGGAACGGTAGTGGTGGTGCGCGTTTTACGCACTGAGCAAAAAACTACGGCCAACCTGCGGTTTTGTTGGCAATTCTTCACCGCGTGTCCGAGCGTGTTAACCCTGTTGTGACACTCGCGCGGGCGGACGGGCCTGGTGATTCTGGGACAAGCCGCGCATCTCGAGCACTTTCAGCGCGAGGGCGAGTGTCAGGCGCAGCTGCGGATCGGTCGTGAACGGCCCGAGCATCCGTTCCAGTTTCGCGATCCGATACCGCAGCGTGTTGTAGTGGAAGAACAGGATCCGGCTGGCCTCGGCCACATTGAGATTGGTGTCGATGAGCACGGTCAAGGTGGTGCGCAGCCCCGCGTTCTCGGGGTTGTCGTCGGTGGCCAGCTCGCCGAGGGCGTCGTCGACGAACTGGCGCAGTTCGTCGCTGTCCGGCACGAGGGAGAGCAGCCGGTAGATCCCGAGTTCGTCGAAATGCGTGATCGCTCCCGGGCCGTGCTTCTGCCGTCCGACCGCTACTGCCCGCAGCGCTTCGGCGTATGCCGCGGGGAGGTTCTCCACGCCCGTCACCGGTCGCGATACGCCGGTGGAGAACGGGCGCCGGCCACCGCCGCCGTCGCCGCGGACGACCCGCGCCAGATCGGTGATCGTCGCCATCACCTTCTCGGTGGTCGCGTCCGCCGGGATCGCGAGCAGGGTGACGACCTCCTGCGAGAAACCCATGACCGGCGCGCGACGGTCGCGAGCGCCGACGGCCCGGGTCCACGCGCGGGCGAACCGCTGCTGCAGCGCTCGGATCTCCTCACCGGACCGCTCGGTCGCCGAGTCGTCCTCGTCGGTTTCGGCGACGACGACCACGAGCCGTTCCCCGAGTGTCCAGCCGAGGCTGTCGGCGTGCGCGACGGCGTCGACGCTGGAGCCGGCCCGGCCGGACAGCGCGTCGCGGAGGAACTCGGCGCGGTACTTGCTCTCCACCGCCAGCACCGCCTGCTCCCGGGCGAGGGCCAGCGCGGCGACCGTGGCCGAGCGTTCGAGCAGATGAATGTCGTTGCCCGTCATCGGGCGGTCGTCGGCGATGGCGACGATGCGACCCTCCGCCCCGGAGCCGCCGACGATGCGCACCGACG
>NZ_HG764815.1:1659699-1667509 GCF_001050535.1 Nostocoides australiense Ben110
GCAGCGGCGGCGACGCCGTACCGGGTCAGCGCACCGGACTGGACGGCGTCGCGGGCGCCGGAGGGGTAGGTCTCCTCCCGCGGTTGCAGCAGCACGACCAGCCCCACCGGCAGTGACAAGGTCCTGCAGGCCCGGACGACGGCGACCAGGGCGGCCTGGTGGACGTCGTGTCCGCAGGCGTGCATGGCGCCGTTGGTGGCGGCGTAGGGTGCCCCGGTGGCCTCGGTCACCGGCAGCGCGTCGAGCTCGGCACGCAGGAGTACCGAGGGTCCCTCGGATGGTCCGACGCGTCCGATGCGTCCGGTTTCGGCGAGGCGTTCCATCGAGATGCCCAAGGCGTGCTCGATCGTGGCGGCGGTGTCCTCTTCGTCGCCGGAGAGGCGGGGCTGGGCGTGCAGTCGGTGCCGCAGGGCGATGGCGTCGGGCAGCTCGGCGTGGAGCGCTGACAACCAGTCGCGGCGCAGGTCCTCGAGGGTGTCGATGGCGTGTTGCACGGTGGTCACGGACCTGTTCCGAAGGTGGTGGTCGCCATCTGGTCCAGCCGGTAGACGCGGCGGGCGTTGCCTGTGGCGATCATCGTCGCGATCCGCTGCTGCTCGTGCGGCGGCCAGTCGGCGCCCGCCCACGTGTCCAGGGCGCGGGCCAGTCCGCGGCGGAAGAGCAGGGCCCCGAGGTGGAACAGCTCGGCGGCGCCGAAGGCGTCCGAGGAGAACAGTGCTTTGCCGAACGGGGTCAGCTCGAGGGACTCGGCGATCACCTGGGCCGACTGGGCGCCGGTGTAGGTCACGGCCAGCCCGACGTCGCAGTAGACGTGTTCGAAGACGTGGGCCAGGTAGCCGGCCTCGCGATGGAAGGGGTAGCAGTGCAGCAGCATGAAGGAGGCGCCGCTGCCGCGGGCGAGGCGGAGCAGGTCGGTCAGCAGCAGCGGGTTGCAGCGGTGCAGGTCGACGTCGGGGTCGCCGTAGCCGACGTGCAGCTGGATAGGGACGGCTCGCTCGATCGCCGCCCACCATCCGTGCCGGACCAGGACCGGGTCGCTGAGCCGCAGCGGGGTCCCGTTCGGCGTGGAGCGCCTCCACTGCTGGACCGCGTCGGCGACCTCGTCCGGCGAGGGCCGGGAGGGGTCGATGTCGAAGCCGCATCGGTAGGCGGCGATGCTCTTGACCCCGGCCGCGGCGCTGAGGTGGCTGTCGAGCCGGTCGGCGAAGGCGACAACGAAGTCGGCGGGGTCTCCCTCGCCGGCGACCTGCTCGGCGATGCGCTCGAGGCGGACGACCTCGCCGTAGCCTGCGGCGGCGGTGTCCCCCATCTGCTGGGGGGTGAGGATCTCGTCGCTCTTGTGGCCGGTCTCGACGAGGTAGTCGCTGATGCCGCTGGCACGGAGCAGCCGGGCGTTGACCTCGGCCGGGCCGAGCTCGGCGCGTCGAGCCAGGTAGTCGTCGGGGTCGGCGAAGACGGGAAGGTCCAGGATGGGGGCGCAGTGCCGGCGGATGGCGAACCCGAGCTGGGTGTCGAAGAACGTCGTGCCGGGCGGGGCGGCCCGGTCGGACTCGGTGATCAGGTCCTCGAAGGTCGCTCGGTCCACCGTGGTGCCGTTGACGCCGTGACAGTGGTGGTCCACCAGGGGCAGGTCGGTGAGCCAGTCCGGCATCGGGTCAGTAGGCACGGGCGTACCAGGCGCACTGCTCGGCCTCGCTCATCCGGCTGACCTCCGCCAGCTCGGTGCGCTTGATCCGCAGGTAGGTCGTCACCAGGTCCGGTGCGAACCAGCCGCGCACCACCGGGTCGTTCTCGAACAGGTCGAGCGCCTGGCCCAGGTGATGGGGCAGATCCCCGACGACGCTGCCCGCGTCGGAAGGGTCGACCTCGCCGACCTGGACCTCGGCCGGGTCCATCGCGGTGCGCAGCCCGTCCATGCCGGCCTGCAGCAGTGCCCCAAGGAGAAGCCACGGGTTGGCGCCGATGTCGGCGCCGCGGAACTCCAGGTGCAGCTGCGGTGCCGGGTCCTTGCCGCCGATCTCCACGGTGGGGCAGAGTCGGAGCAGGGCCTCGCGGTTGTGCAGTCCGAGGAACACCCCGGCCGAGGACCACTGGTGGGGCCGCAGCCTCAGGTAGGAGATGCTCAGCGGGGCGAAGATCGCCGCCAGCGCACCGGCGTGACGCAGGATGCCGGCAGCAAACCGGCCTCCGAGCTCGGAGAGCCGGCCGGGACGCTGCGGGTCGAACATCGCGTTGCGGCCCTGGTCGTCGGCCAGGCCGAAGTGCACGTGGACACCGTTGCCGGTGTGCCCGGGCGAGGCCATCGGGCTGAACGTGGAGCGGTGCCCGGCGGCGGAGAAGACGTCCCGGACGATGTCGCGCACCAGGACGGCCCGGTCGGCTGCGGCGACCGCGTCAGCGCGGCTCACGGTGATCTCGTACTGGTGCCGGCCGTACTCGGCCAGCCAGCTCTCCGGCTCCAGGCCGCTGGCCTGCATGGCGCTGACCAGCAGCGAGCCGATCGGCTCGACGGCACGGAAGTTGCGCCAGGAGAAGGGATGGTGCTCGTCCTCGACGTCGAGGGTCATGAACTCGTGCTCGAACGCCGACTCCATCGTCAGCCCGAACTCCTCGCGCAGGGTCCTCACAGACTCGCGCAGGAAGGTCCGGGGGCAGCAGGCCCACGGCTGGCCGTCGGTGGTGACGATGTCGGCCAGGACCATCGCGGTGTCCGGACGGCCCGGGACACCGGAGATGACCCGCTCGGTGCTCGGGTCCGGGGCCAGGCGCAGGTCGCCGGTGGAGCCGAACGGGATCTGGTCCACGATCTGGCCGCTGGCGCCGATGCCGAGGTTGGCCGGCACCCAGCCGGTGGACCCGCCCGCCTTGAGGTCCTCGGTCAGGACGGCGCGGCCCTTGGTGATCGCGCACAGGTCGCTGGTGGCGACAAACGTCACGGGGCTCTTCTCGAGGCTCATCCGAGGTCCTCCACGGTCAGGCGCGCGCCGATGCGTTCGGCCAGGCGCGGGGCGGCGAGGATAACGGCGAGCCCGGCCAGGCACCAGGCGCCCGCCAGCCACGGGAAGTAGCTGTACGGGGTCTCCTGGCCCGCGACCTGGACGATGTAGACGTACGCGAGGAAAACCAGACCGAGGACCGGGAAGGCAGCCTCCCAGGACCGGATCGGAGAACCGGGCCGGAAGGTGTGCCGGATCACCCCGACCGAGGCCATCCCGTACGCCACCACCATGCACAAGGTGGCGATCGTGGCATACCAGTAGTAGACCTCGATCGGCCCTCCGCCCAGGGCCGCGAGCAGCATTGCCAGCGCCACGGTCAGGCCGATCACCGTCACCGTGGCCACCACGGGAGCGCCCGTCTTGGCGCTGATGCGCGCTAGCTGCGCCGGCCCGAAACCGTCACGGGCCAGCGCGAACACCAGCCGCGCGGCCGCCGCCGTGCAGCTGAGCAGCGAGGCGAAGGCGACACAGAAGGCGATCACGGAGATCAGGACCGCGAACCACGGCCCGACGTACGTCGAGCTCAGCTCGGTCAGTGTCGAGCTCGCTCCGGCGAACGCCTCCTGACCGGCGGCGTCGGTGCCGTACCCGATGGTCTGGGCGAACATCACCAGCGTGTAGATCACTCCGGCCAACACCACCGCATACGTCAACGCCTTCGGGATCGTCCGCTTCGGATCACGGGTCTCCTCCCCCAGCGAGGTCCCCGACTCGAACCCCGCCCACGAGAGGAAGCCGAACACCGCCGCCGTCATCACCGCAGTCATCGACGCCTCCCCCGGTAGCAACGTGCCTAGGTCCACCCCGGTGCTCACCGGCGCCGAACCCGAGGCCACCCGCGCGATGATGATCATGCTGAGGACGACCATGACGACGATCCCGACCATCCCGATCGCCAGCAGCGTGCGCGTCGTCACCGTCGACTCGCGCACGTTCAACGCCAACGCCAGCGCCGCCGAGACAACCACGACGACCAGCCACCCCCCGGAAGGCTCGGCCAGCCCCAACTCGCCGAGCATGGCCCCGAAGAAGACTGCGCAGGCACCGGTGATGCACGCCGAGAAGAACAGGTACGTGCCGAGCAGGGCGAAGCCGCCGAAGAAGCCCGCCCGCGGGCCCAGCGTCGCCCCGGCCAGCGCATACACGCTGCCCGCATGGGCGAAGTACCGGGTCAGCCGGATGAACGCGTACGCCACGAGCATCGTCCCAGCGAAGGAGACCAGGAACGTGAACGGCACCGCCTTCCCCACCAGTCCCGCCACGCCGATGCCGTTGAGGGACATCGCCATCACCGGCCCCATGAAGCCCACCGACAACGCGGTGACCTCCCACACCCGCAGCTTGCGATGCAGCCCGGTCGTCATCGAATGGGTCAACTCATCGACCCCGGTCGCGGTGCTCTCGCTCATGCCCCGCAATGAAACAAGAGTGACGCGGAACACGTCAAGAGGTTCTACTGAAACATTTGTTACGAATCGTCGAGCGGCCGTGCGGTGCGATCCGTCGGCGGCCAACCGGGGTCCAGGAGCGTCCCCACGCCTTCGAATCGCTCTACGCGGATCCGACCGGCTTCACCGCGTCGCTCCGTCAGCGCCGCGACCAGCGCCTCGACCAGGGCCAATGCCGGCACCAGGGAGTCGAACGGCGACGGCGACTCGACCCGCACCGGCAGGACCACATCCGCGACCTCAGCCACCGGGGAGAGCCACGGATCGGTGAGCAGCACCACCTGAGCCCCCGCCGAGGCGACCTGCCGGGCCAGCATTGTCGTCGCCTCGTCGTAGCGGCGGTAGTCGAAGACCACCAGCACATCCCGACGCGAGGCGTCGGCCCCCAGCGCAACGCGCGAGAACTCGTCCTGAGGCACCAAGGCGACACCGGGCCGGAGCAGGTGCAAGTGAGCCACGAGGTACTCGGCCAACACATGACTGAACCGGCCCCCCACGACATGAACCCGCAGCCGCAGCGAGGCCAGCAGCTCCACCGCACGCTCGAACTCACTCGGCGATACCTCCGCGAACGAGGCCTGCACCGACCCGACGAACGAATCCGCGACATACGGCAGCAACGCCTCACCGGAGCCCGGCAGCCCCCGCTCGGAGTACTGCTCCAACGGCGACCCCATCCGCGCGTGCACCTCACGCCTCAGCGACCCCTGAAACGCCGCGAAGCCCTCGAAGCCGAGCCGCGCGACGAAACGCACCACCGTCGGCGAGCTCACTCCCGCCCGCTCAGCAAGCTCGGCCACCGTCCCCAGCCCAGCCACCGGGTACATCGACAACAACGCCCGCGCCACCTTCCGCTCACTCGCGGTCAGCGATCCCATAGCCTCCCGCGTGCGCTCCGCAACACCGAGCGGATCCAATCCAGCTCCGGTAGTCGGTGCTGTTCCTGGCGGCGACGACATACCCACTCCCAACCTCGAGGACCACAGCCTCTCAGTCCGCACTCTGCCACGACACCACCGCCACGTGCGCCGGCGCGCCACCATGTCCCGCGTCAAGGAGTTGGCAGGGTTTCGGTGGTTTGAAGTGTCGGGACGGTCGGGCTGGCCAGGCCGAGGTGCACCTCCTTGGGCCGGTTCCAGGCCAGTGCTTCGTGGGGCCTGATCTGGTTGTTCTCGATCCGGTACTCCTCGGCGTGCTTGGCGAGCATGACGGCGTCGTCGATCTCGTCGATGTAGAGCCGCTCGTACTTCAGCGTGCCGAACCCGCGCTCGCGTGACCCGTTCTGGCCGGGCGACTTGACCCGGGTGCGGACGTGGTTCAGCTCGGGGTGGGCGAGGATGAAGGCCTTGAACCGAAAGGACCGGAACGGGCCGCCGTTGTCGGTGACGATCGTGACGACCGGCTTGATCTCACCGTCTCGGTGAGCTGCACGGCCACCGCGGCCTGGCCAGCGACCCGTTGTACCGGGCCCGGCGGACCCTGCACACCGGGGACGACCTCCTCACCGACCGGCAACGAGAGCGCCTGGTCCTGCTGTTCAGCACCGACGACCACGTCGAGGTCGAAGCGACCTGGGGCATCTACCAGCGGATGATCACCGCCTACCGCGACCCCGAACGGACCAGAGCCCGGGAGGCGATGCGCCCGCTCATCGACTGCCTGCGCGACGGCGTCCCGGCCCCGCTGACCGAGCTGCGCCGCCTGGGCCGGACCCTGACCCAACGGGCCGCGGACGTGCTGGCCTAC
Organism: Nostocoides australiense Ben110; assembly: GCF_001050535.1. GTDB lineage: Bacteria > Actinomycetota > Actinomycetes > Actinomycetales > Dermatophilaceae > Nostocoides_A > Nostocoides_A australiense. Next base: position 1,665,893 of record NZ_HG764815.1, read on the forward strand.
TTCGACCGGCCCGGTACCTCCAACGGCCCGACCGAGGCCCTCAACGGACGCCTGGAGCACCTGCGCGGCTCCGCCCTCGGCTTCCGCAACCTGACCAACTACATCGCCAGATCCCTGCTCGAAACCGATGGCTTCAGGTCCCGCCTACACCCTGGATTGTGATGAGCCCTCAACGCGGTCATCGCGGCCGCCGCGGCACGGCACGGCTTCCAGTTCGTCGACGTGACCAAGCGCTTCCTCGGGCACGGGGTCAACTCGACCGACCCGTGGATCCTCGGCCTTTCGGGGCCGGCGGCCTTCCACCCGAACCTCGCCGGTTACGAGGTGTATGCCGCGGCGCTCACCGCCGCGATCAATCCCCGCAGCCTGCGCTGAGCTTGGCCTCGCCCGGCCCCCTCACGGTCAGGGCAGGCCGAAGGACTCCGCGATCCCGTCCAGGACGAGCGCCAGGCCGGGCGCGAACTCGCGCTCGAAGGTATAGCCCGGCGCGAGCACGACGTGCTCGGCGAACCACGCCATGTTGGGGTGAGCAGTCACCGCCGCGCCCCATGGCTCGTCGCGGATCATGGCCGCGGCCTCGGGACCGCTGTCGAACGGGAGCATGAGCTCCTGGAGGACGAACCCGTAGACGAAGGCGTCCACGACGGCATACGCATGGGCGACCTGGGCCGGCGTCAGGCCGGCGGCGCGCAGGCAGGCGATGTTGGCTTCGTGGTAGGCGAGGTTGGCCGGCCCGGGTGAGCGTCGCGACTCCATGAGCGGCAGCGCCCACGGGTGGCGGCGCAGCACCTCGCGCACCGACGCCGAGCGCCGGCGCAGCTCCTCGCGCCAGTCCCCGTCCGGCGCGGGCAGCGCGATCTCGGCATAGACCCGGTCAACCATCACGTCGAGCAGGACGTCCTTGCTCGCGACGTGGTGATAGAGCGACATCGCCTCCACCCCGAGCTCGCGGGCCAGGCCGCGCATGGTCAGCGCCTCGATGCCATGGCGGTCGGCGATGGCGAGGGCGGTCACGAGGACGGCGTCCGGGGTGAGCTTCTTTGCTGGCATCGCGGATCCTTCCGAGGTCTTGCACCAAACCTTACGTCGTAATGTATCGTGTTCAAGCCTTACGACGTATGGATAGGAGTCGAGATGCCCGAACGGCCAGCGGGGACAGTCGAGGATCGAGCCCAGGAGCAGGGGCCCGGGTTCGTCATGCGGGCGGTGACCCGCCCCGAGTACGGCGGCCCCGAGGTAGTCACCGTCGAGGACGTCGCCCGGCCGAGCCCCGGCCCCGGTGAGGTGCTCGTCTGGGTCGGTGCCGCCGGGCTCGACCGCGCGACCTTGCACCTCCTCACCGGCCTGCCCCTCATGGCGCGCCTGGCCTTCGGGGTGCGGCGGCCGAAGCGGCCGGTCCTGGGCCAGCAGGTGGCCGGCGTCGTGGAGGAGGTCGGCCCCGGCGTCGACGGGCTCGCTGTCGGGGATCGTGTGTGCGGGACGGCCGCCGGGTCGTTCGCCCAGTATGCGGTCGCCAAAGCCGGCACCCTCGCCCCGACCCCGGACGGCGTCGAGGACCGTCACGCGGCGACGATCGGGGTCTCGGGCGTCACCGCCCTCGCGGCGGGGGGGGGGGAG
>NZ_HG764815.1:1667609-1674466 GCF_001050535.1 Nostocoides australiense Ben110
GGGCCCCGCGGGCCGGCGACACCTGATGCCGGGCCTGGGGGAGGCCGTCCGGTCGCCCCGCCAGGCCCCACGCGGCGGCGATGACGAAGGGCGAGGCGAGGACAAGCAGGTCCGGCCGGCGCGCCAACGCGGCGCCGAGACCGACGAGCAGGGCGACGACGAGGGCCCGGACGTGTGCCGCCGTCGGCTCCCAGCGGCTCCCGCTCATGGGCCGCTCGCCGGGGTCGGGACCGACCGCAGGATGTCCTCGACGATCGCGGACGCGGTGATATCGCTGGCCCACAACTCCGGCCGCACGCTCACGCGGTGGTCGAGCACGGGGTGCGCCACGGCCTTGACGTCCTCGGGGGTGACATAGTCGCGGCCGGCCAGCACGGCATACGCACGAGAGCACAGCAGCAGAGCCAGCGAGCCACGGGGCGAGGCGCCCACGAGGACCTGGGCGTGCCGGCGAGTCGAGCCGGCGAGCCGGACGCAGTACTGGCTCACCGAGTCGTCCACCGTCACCGTCTCGATCGCCTGCTGCATGGCGAGGAGGCCCGTCGGGTCGGTGACGGCGCGCAGACTGTGTTCCTCGGTGCGCCGGCCCATCCGCGCGGTGAGGACCTGCCACTCCTCGGTCGGGCTCGGATAGCCGAACTCCAGGCGCATCAGGAAGCGGTCGAGCTGGGCCTCGGGCAGTGGGTAGGTGCCTTCGTACTCGATGGGGTTGGCGGTCGCGAGGACGTGAAAAGGCTTGGGGAGCGGGAAGGTTCGCCCCTCGACCGTGACCTGGTGCTCCTGCATCGCCTCCAGCAGGGCCGCCTGGGTCTTGGGAGGGGTGCGGTTGATCTCGTCGGCGAGGAGGAGCCCGGCGAAGATCGGGCCGTGCCGGAACTCGAAGGTCGCGGTGCGCTGATCGAAGACGAAGGAGCCCGTCAGATCGGCCGGCAGCAGGTCCGGAGTGAACTGTGCCCGCTTGAAATCCAGCCCGAGCGCGGTCGCGAGACTGCGTGCGGCGAGGGTCTTGCCGAGACCGGGGAAGTCCTCCAACAACACGTGCCCGCCGGCGAGGACGCCGGCGAGCAGAAGGGTGAGGGCGTCGCGCTTGCCGACGACGGCTCGCTCGACCTCGTCGAGGATCTCGCCGCCCAGGCGGGAGGTGGTGGGCAGGTCCATTCAGAGCCTCTCGATGCGCTGGAGCATGGTGTCGATGGTGTGGATCGGCCTGCGCCGCATACCTTCCGGCGCATTGAGGTATGCCGCGACCTCGCCCCCGAGGAGGGCGCCCGGGTCGTTCTCAGCCTGGCCGTGGACCCGGCGCTGGCTGAGCCGGTCGCTCACGATCGCCGAGATGATGCGGTGCAGTTCCTCGTCGTTCTCGCGCCGGGGCTCGTCGAGGAGGACCCGCAGGGCCGAGACCCGCGAGTCCCGGCCACGGTGCCTCGGGGGGTAGGGCCGGAAGACCTGCCAGCGTTGCGGCGTCCCCAGCCGGGCCAGGCGATAGACGACCCAGCCGATCACCCAGCCCGCCAACAGGATCGAGCAGAACAGCACGGCGTTGGGCGCCGGGGTGAAGGAGTACCACGCGATGCCGAGCGCGACGAGGATCACGGGGATGAGCAACCGCAGCACCCCGAAGGAGATCAGCGGTATGCCCGGCCCGGCGGGCCAGGTGGGGATCCGGGACCGCGTCACGGCGCCTGCTCCGCTTCCGGGACACGTGCGTGGGCGAGGCCCTCGTGGATCCGGGTCAGGGCGTCGACAGCGCGCTCCCGGTCGGCTTCGCCGAGGGCGTGCCGGCTGAACCGTGCCTCCCGGTAGAGGTCGGCCAGCCCAGCGATGGCGTCATCGTCGATCTCGAAGCGCCGCAGGACCGCGCTGGTCACCTCGGCGGGGGTCTCCCACGACAACGCCGGACAGCCGGCCCGGTCGATGGCGGCTTCGAGACGTTGCCAGCAGGTGACGATGGCGTTGTTGGGCGCTCCCGAGCGCAGGGCGGCGAACTGTTCGTCGGCGTCGTCGAGCACCGCCTCCGCCACCGGTTCCACGACGGGAACCTCGGGCGCCGGGATCTCGCGCGGTCGCCCGCGCCACAGGAGGAACAGTCGCCACAACACCGCGAGGACGAGGGCGCCGGCGAGGACCCCGAGGATCAGCCGCACCCAGCCGTTCGTGGCGAACTCCGGCGGCGAGGGGATCGGGGGCGGCGGGGTGGGTGCGGCCGGATCGACGACCGACGTCGGGGACGGCGTGGTGGTGGACACCGACGGCTCGAGCCGGCTTTCGTATGCATCGCCCACGACGAACACCGGCCCCGACCCGGCGACGAACATCGCCAGTCCGAGCACCACGGCGAGCACCAGCGCCACTGGCGCGTGGCGGCTCGCGGGTGCCCGGACGTCCATAACGTGCCCTCCTCTGCGTGCCGATGGCACTCGAGGCGAGACTATCCGGCGCGCTTCTCGGCGGGGATGAGCTCGACGTCCGCGGCGGCGATCGCCTCGCCCGCGGCATACTGCGGTTCGGCGGTGATCCGCCCCGCCGCCCGCAGGTCGTCCGCGGCGGCGCGGATCTGCTCCAACGCCGCGTGCGGCCCGGTGAGGGTCAACGCGGTGATCTCGGACCGCATACCGACCTTGGCCTCCGACTTCGCCTTGCGCACCGCGGCGAGCGCGGCGCCCACGGAGGCGAGCATCGTCGCGTCGCCGCCTTCCGGCAACTCCTCGGCCGTCGGCCACGAGGCCCGGTGGATCGACCCCTCGTGCCACCACGACCACACCTCTTCGGTCGTATAGGGCTGGATCGGGGCGAGCAGCCGCAGCAGCACGTCGAGGCCGAGCCGCAGGGCCGCGCGGGCGCTTGCTGCCGGACCCTCGCCCTGGCCGCCGTAGGCGCGGTCCTTGACCAACTCCAGGTAGTCGTCGCAGAAGGTCCAGAAGAACGCCTCGGTGATCTCCAGGCTGCGCGTGTAGTCCCACGACTCGAAGCCCGCGGTCGCCTTCTCGACGACCTCGCGCAAGCCGGCGAGCATGGCGAGGTCGAGGGGCTCGGTGACGGCCGCGCGCAGGTCGCCCTCCACCTCACCGAACGCCTCCACCTCCCCGAACGACAGTGCGAACTTCGTGGCGTTGAGCAGCTTGATCGCGAGGCGGCGCCCGACCTTCATCTGGCCCACGTCGTATGCCGCGTCGGTGCCGAGCCGGCCGCTGGCCGCCCAGTAGCGCACCGCGTCGGTGCTGTGCTCCTTGAGGATGTCCTCGGGCGTGACCACATTGCCCTTGGACTTGCTCATCTTCTTGCGGTCGGGGTCGAGGATGAAGCCGCTGATCGCGGCGTCGGTCCACGGGATCGTGCCGTGCTCCCAGTGCGCACGCACGACGGTCGCGAAGAGCCAGGTGCGGATGATGTCGTGTGCCTGCGGGCGCAGGTCCATCGGGAAGAGGTGGCCGAAGAGTTCGTCGTCGCGGCGCCAGCCGAGGGCGATCTGCGGGGTGAGCGAAGACGTGGCCCAGGTGTCGAAGACGTCCGGGTCACCGACGAAACCGCCCGGCTTGCCGCGCTGGTCCTCGGTGTAACCGGGGGGTGCGTCGGCCATCGGATCGATGGGCAGCATCTCCTCGGTGGGCAGAATATAGTTGTCCCACAACGGTTCTCCGTCCTCGTCGAGGGGATACCAGACGGGGATGGTCGGTCCGAAAAAGCGCTGCCGCGACACCAGCCAGTCGCCGTTGAGGCCGGCGACCCAGTTGGCATAACGGCTGCGCATGAAGGCCGGGTGGAAGGCGATCTCGTCGCCGCGGGCCACGAGCTCGGCGTTGAGGGCGGCGTCGCGGCCCCCGTTGCGGATATACCACTGGCGGGTGGTGACGATCTCCAGCGGCTTCTCGCCGCGTTCGTAGAAGTTCGCCTTGCGCTGGGTCGGCGTGGGCTCGCCGTCGAGGTCGCCGGATTCGCGCAGCAGCGCCACGATCGCCTCGCGGGCGCCGTATGCGGTCTTGCCGGCGATCTGCTCGGCATACAGCTGCTCGCCGGGGGTGCCGACGAGCCACTCCGGGTTCTCGTGGTGCATCCGGCCCGTGCGGGTGATCAGCGAGCGGGTGGGCAGCTGCAGCTCGCGCCACCACAGCACGTCGGTGAGGTCACCGAAGGTGCAGCACATCGCGATGCCCGCGCCCTTGTCCATCTCGGCGGCGGGGTGCGCGACGACGGGGATCTCGACCCCGAACAACGGCGAGGTGACCGTGGTGCCGAAGCGCGCGGCATACCGCTCGTCGTCGGGATGGGCGATCAGGGCCACCACCGACGGGATCAGCTCGGGGCGCGTCGTCTCGATGTGGAGGGGGCCGTCCTCGGCGTGGAAGGCGACCCGGTGGTAGTGGCCGGGGTAGTCGCGCGCCTCCAACTCGGCCTGCGCCACCGCGGTCTGGAAGGTGACATCCCACAGCCCGGGCGCCTCGGACTGGTAGGCCTCGCCGCGCTGGACATTGCGGATGAACGCCCACTGGCAGGTCGCCCGGGAGAAGTCGTCGATGGTGCGATAGGTCTGCTGCCAGTCGAAGGACAGGCCGAGGCGGCGAAAGAGCGATTCGAAGCTCTTCTCGTCCTCGACGGTGCGCTCCTCGCACAGCTCGAGGAAGTTGGCGCGGCTGATCGGCACTTCGTGGGCCGACTTGGTCGATGTGGCCGTGCCGCGGTGGGGCGGCTCGAAGTTCTCGACATAGGGCAGGGTCGCGTCACCGCGCACGCCGTAGTAGTTCTGCACGCGCTTCTCGGTGGGCAGGCCGTTGTCGTCCCAGCCGATCGGATAGAACACCTCGTGCCCCAGCATCCGTTTGTACCGCGCCATGCAGTCGGTGTGCGTGAAGCTGAAGACGTGTCCCATGTGCAGGCTCCCGCTCGCGGTCGGCGGGGGAGTGTCGATGGCGAAGATCTGCTCCCGCGGCAGGGTGAGCGCACGCTCCCGGTCGAAGGCGTAGGTGCCCTGCTGCTGCCATACCGCGCCCCACTTCTCCTCCAGGCCGTCGAGCGTGGGCCGCTCGGGGAGGGCAGGGTGCTGCGCGGGTGCGGTGGTCATGGTTGGGAATTCTTTCATCCCGTATGCCGTGGTCTCGACCGGGTTTCGCGCCGGTGTCCCGCGCCTTGGGTGATCTATAGGTGGCGCGCTTTGCTCACGATGCTGGTGGTGATCCCCGGCAGTGGGACGTCGGGCGAGGCCGAAAGATGCGCCTCGAGAACTGCTGGGCAATCCCACCCCCGTAGCGTCTGCGTCAAGAGGGGTATGCGGCCCGCCACCAGCCCTGGCCTGGTATGTCATGCGCGGTGCGCGCGAGGAGACCGCGGCGGCGCATAGGACGATAGCGGCGTGGCCTCTATGCATCCGCACCCGATCGGCGGCGGTTCCTTTCCCTCGCCAGTGGTCCCTGGGACAGGGTGGCCGGGGGATCCGGCCACCGCGTCGACATCGGTGGCGCGGGATGCCGGGTCGGTGGCAATCCTTGCCGGTCAATGCGATTCGCTCGCCGAGTTGGCGGCCGAGGTTTCGGTATGCCGTGCCTGTCCCCGCCTCGTTGCGTGGCGGGAGCAGGTGGCACGGGAGAAGCGGGCGGCGTATGCGGACCAACCCTATTGGGGTCGGCCGGCGCCCTCCTTCGGTGACCCGAACGCTCGTATCCTCATCGTCGGGCTGGCTCCCGCCGCCCACGGCGCCAACCGCACTGGGCGGATGTTCACCGGCGACCGGTCGGGGGATTGGCTGTATGCCGCGCTGCACCGCGCGGAGTTCGCCAGCCAGCCCGCGAGCACTGCCGCGGGTGACGGAATGGTCTTGCGCGGCATACGGATCACGGCGGCGGTGCATTGCGCTCCGCCGGAGAACAAGCCGACCACCGACGAGAAACGCAGTTGTGCGCCATGGCTCGATCGGGAACTGCTTCTCTCGCCGGGCGTTCGGGTAGTGATCGCTCTGGGTGGCGTCGGATGGGATGCCACGCTGGCCGCCGCCCGTCGGCTGGGCTGGGGAGTGCCGCGGCCGAAACCGAGTTTCGGACACGCGAATTCGACCATCGTCCGGCGGCCCGACGGGTCCGAGGTGTTGCTCCTCGGCTCCTATCACGTCAGTCAGCAGAACACCTTCACCGGGCGGCTCACCGAACCGATGCTGGACGCCGTCGTGATGGCGGCCCGGCGACGCGCATCGGGGGTTTAAAGGGCGGTTGTCGGTGGGCTCTGGCAGGGTCTGGTGAGCGGGCAGTTTGCGGGTCGTTATCGAGTTGTTGACTGGTCGTTGCGGTGGCGCTTGCGGAAGCTAATCACATTGCGCTGCAGCGAAATTCATCAGAATAGGCCTTGCGTGACTGATAGAACTGGAGTACGATAAGACCATGACGACCACGGCACACGATCCCCGACCTGGAGCTTCCTGCTCCCGTGGTCGCGCGTGCCCTGACGTTGTCCCTGACTTGCCGCCGCTGGAGCCGGCGCAGGTGGACGCGGCCTACGACTCCTGGGTCGCCGACGGCGGTCTGGCCCGCGAAGCGCAGGCGGATCACCAGCGCCTCGATGTGGAGGCGGACAGTCCCGAGTGGAACGCTGCCGACGAGGAGGCCTGGCTGGCAGCGCTCGATGCCCGGATCAGCGCGGGGGATTACGACGAGTGGCTCCGCGTGGAACTGGCCGCCCCGGCGGCCGATGCCACGCCCGGAGCGGACTCAGAGGTGACACCCACGCCGGCCTCCGCGCCAGGCCGTGTGGGCTTCGAGGGTTTGACGGTCTCCACCGTCACCGTGCAGGCATTCGTGGATTGGCTGGCGTCGGTGATCCCGCATCCGGACACTGTTGGCGACGCTGCCGTCGTCCCCGCCGATCGGCCGGCCGGG
>NZ_HG764815.1:1674566-1685850 GCF_001050535.1 Nostocoides australiense Ben110
CTCGCGGCCGCCCGGGGCGCCGCGACGGTGCGGATGTTCGGGTCTTCCTCCAGCGAACTGGCCGCCGTCGCGACCGGGCGGACCGGTGCGTTCCTGCAATGTGGCACGGCCGACTGGGACTGGTATCCCGGGCTGGCGCTGGTCCGCGGTGTCGGAGGCGTCGGATCGGTCATTCACCATCGCGACCGGCGCTGGCACATCGCCGGTGCCTCGCTGGTGGTGGACCAGGTGACGCACCTGCTGACGTCGGCCTGACCGGACGTGAGCCGCGCGGTTTGGTTAAGCCGCGCCGGTGCGATCCAATAGATGACCGTGACCGTCCTCGATTCTCGACCGATCCATGCCCGTGACCGCGCCGATGCGTCCTGGTGGCGGCATGCGGTCATCTACCAGATCTATCCGCGGTCCTTCGCCGACGGCGACGGCAACGGGATCGGCGACCTGCCGGGCGCGCGGTCTCGACTGCCATATCTGAAGGCACTCGGAGTCGACGCCATCTGGTTCTCGCCGTTCTATCGCTCGCCCCAGGCGGACGCCGGCTATGACGTCGCCGACTACCGCGACGTCGACTCGCTGTTCGGCACGCTCGCCGACTTCGAGGATCTGCTTAGCGACGCAAATGCGTTGGGGCTGAAGGTGATTGTCGACCTGGTGCCCAATCACACCTCCGATGAGCACGCGTGGTTCCAGGCGGCGTTGGCCGCCGGTCCGGGCAGCCCGGAGCGCGAGCGATACCTCTTCCGGGACGGGAAGGGCGCCGCGGGGCAGACCCCGCCGAACAACTGGAAGTCGGTCTTCGGCGGCCCGGCCTGGACCCGCGTGATCGAGCCGGACGGGACCCCGGGGCAGTGGTATCTGCACCTCTTCGACGTCAAGCAGCCGGATCTGAACTGGGAGCACCCGCAGGTGCGCGCCGAGTTCCTCGACATCATCGACTTCTGGTTGGCCCGCGGCGTCGCGGGATTCCGGGTCGACGTCGCCAACGCCCTCGTGAAGGACCAGCAGCTGCCCGACTGGGACGGTTTCGTCGACGACGACCCGCGTCCGACTTCGGATTCGCCCATGTGGGACAAGGACGGTGTGCACGAGATCTATCGCTCGTGGCGCGCCCTGCTGAATTCCTACGACAATCCCGAGCGCATCATGTGCGCCGAGTCCTGGGTCAATCCGCCGGAGCGCGGCGCGCTCTATCTGCGCGAGGACGAGTTCCACCAGGCCTTCAACTTCGACTTCCTCGAATGCGCCTGGCGGGCACGGGATTTGCGCGACGTCATCGCCAAGTCGTTGCACGTCAACGATGCGGTCGATGCGACGACGACCTGGGTGTTGAGCAATCACGACGTCGTGCGGCATACCTCCCGGCTCGGCCTGCCGGTCGGCCCTCGGCGCCCCAACGGCATCGGCGCCGACGACCCGCAACCGGACGCCCGGCTGGGTCTGCGCCGCGCCAAGGCCGCGACCTTGCTGATGCTGGGTCTGCCGGGGTCGGCCTACATCTACCAGGGCGAGGAACTCGGGCTCCCGGACCACACGGCGCTGCCCGGTGAAGTGCGCCAGGACCCGACCTTCATGCGCACCGAAGGCAAGGAGAAGGGCCGGGACGGCTGCCGGATCCCGTTGCCCTGGAACGCCACTCAGCCCGCCCTCGGCTTCAGCGCAACCGGCCGGACGTGGCTGCCCCAGCCGCCGGAGTATGCCGCCCTGGCGGCCGATGCGCAGGAGGACGTCGCCGGATCCACGCTGGAGTTCTACCGGGCGGCCATCGGTCTGCGCCGGGACCGGGCTCTCGGCCTCGGCAGCCTGGCGGAGGTCACAAGCTACGGCGCGGACGTCGTCGCGTATGTCAACGGCGGCGCGGCGGACACACTGGTGCTCGTCAACCTCGGCGCGGACTCCGTGTCGCTGCCGGACGGCGCTCAGGTGCTGTTGTCCTCGGACGCGCTCAGCCCCGATGGTTCGGTGCCGACCGACACGGCCGTGTGGGCGAGACTCTGACGATGCGTGCGGCCGACCACCCCTACTTCGACCTGACCGGCCCGGTGGGGCTGGCCCACCGCGGGGGCGCGCTCTACGCGCCGAACGCCCAGCGGGAGAACACGATCGCCGCGTTCCGGCACGCGATCGACCTGGGATTTCGCTATCTCGAGACCGACGTCCACGCCACCGCTGACGGCGCGCTCGTCGCCTTCCACGACACGCACCTGGACCGGGTGACCGACGGGTCCGGGGCGATCGCGGCGCTGCGCCACACCGACCTCGCGCAAGTGCGGACACCGACGGGCGACGGCATACCGCTGCTCGCGGAGGTCCTCGAGGAGTTCCCCGGCGCCCACGTCAATATCGACGTCAAGGCGCCCGGCGCGATCGCGCCGCTCGTCGAGACGGTGGAGCGCATGCGAGTGCGCGACCGGGTGTGTGTCGGCTCCTTCTCCGAACGCCGGCTGCGTGCCGTGCGCAAGGCGCTCGGCCCGCGGCTCGCGACGGCCGCCGGCATGACCGGTGTCGCCGCGCTGCGTTTCACCCCGTGGCTCGTGAGCCGGCTGCTGCATTCGCCGGCCGCAGTGCTGCAGATCCCCACGCATCACGTTGTCCGGGGCCGACGGGTCGAGTTGGTCACGCCGGCGCTGGTGCGGCGGGCCCACGACATCGGCAAGCATGTCCACGTGTGGACCATCGACGAGCCGGACGAGATGCACCGCCTCCTCGATCTCGGCGTCGATGGCATCGTCACCGATCGGCCCGACGCCCTTCGCGAGGTCTTCGCGGAGCGCGGCCTGACGGTGTGAGGGCTAATCCATCGTGTTGACGAGGCTGTAGGCCGCGCGCGTAACGTAGTCGCGCAGGATCGCATCGTGGGCGGGTTGCAGGGCAATGGAATCCACGGCGTCCATCATGTGCAGCAGCCAGCGGTCGCGCATGTCGGGAGTGACCGCGAAGGGCACGTGCCGCATCCGCAGCCGCGGATGGCCACGCTGCTCGGAGTAGGTCGTCGGGCCGCCCCAGTACTGCTCGAGGAACATCCGCAGTCGTTCCTCGGCCGGCCCGAGATCCTCCTCCGGATAGAGCGCGCGCAGCGGCTCGTCCTGGCGCACGCCCTCGTAGAAGCGCGCGACGAGCCGGCGAAAGGTCTCGTGTCCGCCGACGGCCTCGTAGAAGGTGACGGATTGTTGCTCGGTCACGGGGCACCTCCAGTGCTGGGTGGTATGCCGATCGGCCGGGGACCGGGTACGCCCGCCTGGTCGAGGGCGTGCTTCGCGCGCAAACGCAGCTCGCGCTGGACGGAGAATTCCTCTCCCGCAACGCATTTGGCGAGAATCCCCAGAGTCATCGCGCCGCCGGTGAGGGACTGGACGCCGAGGACCTGAGGCGGCTCGAGCACTTTGTCCCGCCACGTGGCATCGCCCGCGAACCCGGCGACGGCCTTGTCGAGCGCTGTGAGTGCGACCTCGACGTCCGCGTCATACCCGATCGGCAGTTCGACGATCGTCTGCGCCCAGCCCTGGCTCTTGTTGCCCACGCGCAGGATCTCGCCATTGCGCACGTGCCAGGTCACGCCGTTGGCGTCCCGCAGGGACGTGATGCGCAGGGTGACATCCTCGACGGTTCCGATGACCTCCCCGACGTCGATGACGTCGCCGACGCCGTACTGGTCCTCCATGATCATGAACACCCCGGACAGGAAGTCCTTGACGAGGCTCTGCGCGCCGAAGCCGAGCGCGAGGCCGCCGACGCCGGCGGAGGCGAGCAGCGGCGCCAGCGGTATGCCGAGCAGCGACATCACGGTCAACAGCGCCACGAGGGAGACGACGACGGTGATGATGCTGCGCAACAGGGTGCCGAGCGTCGCCAAGCGCTGGCGGTGCCGGTCCAGCGACCAGCCGGTGGCGTGGGCGAGCACGCGTCCGGTGCGCGAACGTTCCTCCCGTTCGCCGCGCGCGATCGCCAGGGCCACCATGCGCCGGATGATCCGGTGCAGCAGCCAGCGCACGACGATGGCGCCGGCGATGGTGGCGATGACCCGGATGGGCACACCGTCGAACCAGTCCCAGACCTCGGCCCGAGTCCAGTCCGGGAGGGCGGCAGGCACCGGGATCAGGCCTCCTTGCGGTCGCGTTCCTGCGCGGCGACGGCGCGCGCGACGCCGTCGCGGTTCTCGGCGATGGTGCGCCGGGCCGGCGCCGGCGCGTCAGGATGGGTGTCGAGCCAGGCGTTGGTCGCCTCGAGCAGTTCGGGACCGGCCAGTCCGCTCGGATAGAAGCCGTTGATGGCCTCGGCGATGGCGAAGGTGCGGGTCGCCATGACGTCCATGACGCCGTCGAGGAACTTCGCGATATAGGGCAGCAGCAGCGCCGGGTCGTCGGCCTTGTTGAAGCCCACCGCGAGGGCGTCGATGACCGTGTTGGGGGTGCTGGCGTTCTCGACCCCCTCGGCCCACGCCGCCGCCTTGGCCTCCGCCGTCGGCCGGGCGGCGCGGGCCCGGGCGGCACGCTCCCGTCCGTTGGAGGTGTCGTCGCGATCCAGCTCCGCCGCAATGAGATCGCCCTCGCCTTCGGCGCCGATGGCGGCCAGCGCGGTCACCAGCGTCCACCGCATGTCGGTGTCGACGGCGAGGCCGTCGAGGGTCGTCGAGCCGTCCAGCAGCCCGCGAAGGTATGCCGGGTCGTCGCCCGGGGCAAGCAAGGAGGCATACCCGCTGAGCAACTGGAGCTGAGAGTCGCTGCCGCCGGGCGCACCCTCGGCGAGCGCCCGCAGCCGGGCGACGACCTCGGCCCGGGCCGCCGGCCGGTGCTCGGGCGCGAGGTAGTGGGTCAGACAGGTGGACACCTGAGCGAGCAGCGTGCGCAGCAGGGTCGAGTCGCGTTCGCCCTCGATGGCGGCGAGCGCGAAGGGCAGATAATCACTCGCGCGCATCTCGGCGTCCCGGGTCATATCCCACAGGGCCGCGATGACCAGCGAGTGGGGGAGGGTGTCGGTGAAGCCGCGCGGGTGAGCCAGGACCGCGGCCAGGGAGCGCTCGTCGAGACGGATCTTGGCGTAGGCGAGGTCCTCGTCGTTGACGAGCACCACGTCCGGTGCCGCCGTCCCGATCAGGCCGGGAACCTCGGTGCGGGCGCCGTCGACGTCGACCTCGTAGGAAGCGATACGCCGGAACGAATCGCCTTCCAGCACAAAGGATCCGACTTTCAACTTGTGCGGCCGGAGGAGGTCGTCCCCAGAAGCGACGGTCTGCTCGATGGCCGCCTCGCCGATCAGCCCACGGTCGTCGGTGGCCAGCACCGGCCGCAGCACATTGACCCCGGCCGTCTCGAGCCACTTGGTGGACCAGGCGCGCAGGTCCCGGCCGGACGCGACCTCGAGTTCGTCGAGCAGGTCATCGAGCGTCGTGTTGCCCCACGCGTGCTTGGCGAAGTAGGTGCGCAGGCCGGCGACGAACTGCTCCCGTCCGACATACGCCACGAGTTGTTTCAGGACCGAGGCGCCCTTGGCGTAGGTGATGCCGTCGAAGTTGGTCTCGACGTCGTGCAGGTCACCGATGTCCGCGACGATCGGGTGGGTCGAGGAGAGCTGGTCCTGGCGGTAGGCCCAGGCCTTCTCGTGGGTGCAGAAGGTCGTCCAGGCGGTCACCCACTCGGTGGCCTCGGCCTGGCAGGTCGTGGACGCCCACTCGGCGAAGGATTCGTTGAGCCACAGGTCGTTCCACCACTTCATGGTGACGAGGTCGCCGAACCACATGTGGGCGAGTTCGTGCAGGATCGTCAGCGCTCGACGCTCGACCATGGCGTCGGGGACCTTGCCGCGGAAGACGTAGAGCTCGTTGATGGTCACGCAGCCGACGTTCTCCATCGCGCCCATGTTGTATTCCGGCGTGAAGAGCTGGTCGTACTTGGTGAAGGGGTAGGCGGTGTCGAACATCTCCTCGAAGAAGGCGAAACCGGCCTTGGTGCAGTCGATGATGTTCTGGGCATCGAGGTGCTCGAGCATCGAGGTGCGGCAGAAGACGCCGAGGGGGATCTCGCCGGCGCGGGTGGTCACGCTGTCACGCACCACGGCATACGGTCCGGCGACGAGGGCGGTGATATAGGAGGAGATCCGTCCGGTCGCGGGGAAGGCCCACCGGGCCACGCCTTCGCGCACCGGCTCCGCTTCGGGCGTGATCGCGTTCGACACGACCTGCCAGTGGTCCGGCGCGGTGACGGTGAAGCTGAACTCGGCTTTCAGATCGGGCTGCTCGAAGACGGCCATGATGCGGCGGCTGTCGGGCACCTCGAACTGGGTGTAGAGGTAGACCTCGTCGTCGACCGGATCGACGAAACGGTGCAATCCCTCACCGGTGTTCATATAGACACAGGTCGCATCGACGACGAGTTCGTTGTCGGCGGCGAGCCCGGGCAGGACGATCCGCGAATCTGCGAAATGCGTTGCGGGGTCCAGAGATTCGCCGTTGAGCGTGATCGTCTCGACGCTGGGGGCAATCAGGTCGATGAAGGTGTCCGTGCCGGGGGCCGAGCAGGTGAACCGCACCGTCGTCACGCTGCGGAAGGTCTCCGCGGACGTGGTCAGGTCGAGGTCGACGGCATATCTCGTCGTGGCGATCTTGGCGGCGCGGTCCTGCGCCTCTTCGCGGGTCAGATTCGTTCCCGGCACCGGTAGCTCCTGTTGTCGACGACGGCCCGATCGGGGCCACAAGGAGTCATCCTGTCACGGCGCCGCCGAACTTTCACTGGCTCTCGGACGGCGCCCTCCCACGCGCAAGGGTGGAGGGCGATCAGGAATTGCACGATACATTTGTTTCATGCCTGACGATGCTCCCGAGGTCAGCCGTGCCCGTGCGCAGGCCGAGATGTGGTTCGACCCCGTATGTCCGTGGGCGTGGATGACCTCTCGCTGGCTTATGGAGGTCGAGCAGGCCCGCCCGGTCGATGTCACGTGGTCGGTCATGTCGTTGTCGGTCCTCAACCAGGGTCGCGATCTCGATCCCCACTATCAGGCCCTCATGGACGCCGCGTGGGCGCCCGTCCGGGTGTTGACAGCCGCCCGTGCGGCGCATGGCGACGCGGTGCTCAAGCCGCTCTATGACGCGCTGGGCGAGCGCATTCACCACCAGGGCCGCAAGGACTACGGGCACATCATCGCCGAAGCGCTGGCCGAGGCCGGCTTGCCGGCGGAGCTTGCCGCTGCCGCCGACTCCGAGTCGTATGACGAGGCGTTGCGGGCCTCCCACCAGCGCGCGATCGATCTGGTCGGCGACGAGGTCGGCACCCCGGTCATCAGCGTCGAGGGCGTCGCCTTCTTCGGGCCGGTCGTCAGCCCTTCTCCCAAGGGGGAGGCGGCTGGCAGACTATGGGACGGGTGCGTCCTGGTCGCCGGAACTCCCGGCTTCTACGAACTCAAGCGCACCCGCACCACGGGGCCGATCTTCGACCAGGAGGGCTGATGCGCATTCATCTCGGAGGCGACCACGCGGCTTACGAACTGCTCGGCGAACTGGTGACCTTCCTCGAGGAGGAGGGTCACGAGGTCGTCAACCACGGACCGCACACCTACGACGCCGCCGACGACTATCCCGTCTTCGTGCTGCGGGCGGCGCAAGCGGTCGCGACCGATCCCGGATCCCTCGGCATCGTGCTCGGCGGCTCCGGCAATGGCGAACAGATGGCGGCCAACCGGGTGAGGGGCATCCGGGCGGCGCTGGCCTACAACGAGGAGCTGGCGTCACTGGCCCGCGAGCACAATGACGCCCAGGTGCTCTCGATCGGCGCCCGCATGAACACCGTCGAGCAGGCGAAGGCGATGGCCAAGACGTTCGTCGAAACACCCTTCTCCCACGACCCGCGCCACCAACGCCGCATCGACATGCTCACCGCCTACCAGGAGGACGGCACCCTGCCGCCCTTGCCCACCGGCTGACGATGGCGACGTCGCTCTCGGCTGCGCGGGTTGCCTCCCGCGCGGGCTCACGCAACAGGATTCGCACCCGCTTGACGGCCAAGCCGACAGGCGAAGCGCTGCGATTGGCGTTGCTGGTCGCGCTCGCGGTCGCGGTCTTCGCGGTCCTGGCGCGGTTCCCCGAGGACGTGCCGCGCTCGGCATACGCCCCGCTCATCCTGCTCGCGGGGCTCATGCTGTCCCTCCGTCACCTCGTCGTCTACTACGGCGTCGTTCTCGGTTGCCTGGCCGTCGGCCTCGTGCTCGTCCCGACCCTGTGGAACCGGGCGCTGATCATCTTCCTGGTCCTGGTGTTCATGATGGCGACGATGCTGGTGCTGGCCCGATCCCGCGAAGGTCTGGGGGTCTACGGCACCGGCAGCGAGGCGCTGCTTCGTGATCTGCGCCAACGCCATTCGAAGCTCGGGGAGATCCCGACGCTGCCCGAGGGTTGGCATGCCGAAGGGGTCATCGCCGGCGCCAATGGCGACACCTTCCTCGGCGACGTGCTGCTGTCGGCCGAGGGCTTCCACCCGCACCACGCCGAGTTCTGCCTCGTCGACGTCAGCGGCAAAGGACTGCGCGCCGGCACGCGGGCGATGACCCTGGCCGCGGCGCTGAGCGGGCTGCTCGGGCAGGTCGAACCGTGGCGTTTCCTTCAGGCCGCCAACAGTTATCTCGTGCGGCAGCAGTGGGCCGAGGGCTTCGCCACTGCCGTGCACCTCGACCTCGATCCGGTGTTCGGGCACTTCTCGGTCAGCAGCGCCGGCCACCCCCCGGCGATGCGGTACTCCTTTGCCACCGGCACCTGGGAGCAGGTCACGACCGAGGCCGGCCCGGCGCTCGGGCTGATGGACAATATGAACTTCCCCCGGATCAGCGGCGAGTTGCATCCCGGCGATGCGCTCGTGCTCTACACCGACGGGATCATCGAGTCGCGCGAGAACGAACTGGCCGGCGGCATCGACTGGATGGGCGGCATCGCCGAGCGCGCGCTGCGCGACGGCAGCTTCTCCGGCCTCGCGAAGCAACTGACCGAGTCGGCTCGCGGCGGCCCCGACGACGACCGCGCCGCCTTGGTGATCTGGCGCTTATGACGCCCGAAAACCCAAGCCGGGCACCGGAATCGCTGCTCGGCGGCGGCTGGCCCGCCGATGTCGAGAACCCGCGCCCCATCCGCACCTTCACCCCGCGCTACCGCGTCTCCGATCTCACCCGGGAGCGGATGGACACGCTCCTTCCGAGGTATGCCGTCGAGCAGCTCCCCGTGGATCCGCAGGCGGTCTTCGGCCGGGTTGCGCCGCTGGTCCTCGAGATCGGGTCCGGTCACGGCGCCGCAGCGATCGGGTATGCCGCCGCCCACCCTGGCCACGACGTCCTGACCGCGGAAGTGCACCTGCCCGGAGTGGTCCGGATGCTCGCGGCAGCGCAGGCGAGCGGGGTGGAGAACCTGCGGGTCTATCCGCGGGATGCGATGGACCTGCTCGGCGGGGGACTGGCGCCGCATACGGTCAGCGCGGTCCACTTGCTCTTCCCCGACCCGTGGCCCAAGGTCAGACACGCGAAGCGCCGCTTCGTCCAGCAACGCACCCTGGCGGCGATCGAACGCATCCTCGTGCCCGGCGGCGAACTGCTCGTCGGCACCGACCACCCGGTCTATGCCCACTGGACCCGCGAGCAACTCGCGGCCTTCCCGACGGCGCGCGTGACGCAGGTCGAGCGGCCGGCGTGGAAGGACGAGGACGGGTTCGAGGGCAAGGGGCGCGCTGCGGGCCGGCCCCCGACCTATCTGCGCGTCACCTTCGGCTGACGGAGATCAGCGGCCTTTCGGGCGCATCACGGTGAAGGCCAGGCCGGCGAGACCCGCCAGAGCCAGACCGATGAAGGTCTTCTTGATCAGGTCCCAGTTGGCGCCGCCGCCGAGGATGTCGTTGGCGATGCTGCCGACCTTCTCCGGGATGCCCGGTTCCTCCGAGGTCATCGAGGCGGCGGCGGAGCTGCTGGAGGAACTGGACGACGACGAGGCCGTCGCGCTGGCCGAGCCGCTCGCGCTGGCCGAGCCGCCGGGGGCGGTGCTGACGACGCCTCCGGGGACCCCGGCCGTGGACGAGGTCTGGCTCGTCGTGCCTGGCGATGACACCCCGGTGCTCGTCGTGGACGAGGTAAGACTGCGGGTCGTGCTGTTCGTCGTGCCGGCCGGTGAGGAGTTGGTGGAGGTGCTGGTGGGCGGCGGGGTGTAGGACGTGGTCGGATCCGTCGTCGACGTGGTCGTCTCCGGGTCCGGCGGCGGCGTGAACGTCGAGGACACTGACGTCGTGGTCGTCGTCTCAGGGTCCGGCGGCGGCGTGAAGGTCGGCGAGTCCGTTGTCGGGTCCGTCGTGGGATCGGTCGTCGGCGTGTCGGAGGTCGAATCGGGGCTGGTGAACCCGGTGCTCGACTCGGACGACGTGGTGTCGGTCGGCGTTGCCCTGGAGATGACGGTGCCCAATCCCTCGGCCACGACCCCGGCGGTGGCCGGCGCGACGGCCGCACCACAGACGACCGCCATGACGACGGCCGGAAGGGCGATCGCCCGGCGGGTGGTGCGCGGCCCGCGTCGCGAGGTGGACTTGCGATCGGTCATGGGTTCCTCCGAGGTGAAACCGGTGCGTCCCGCGACGCAACCCGGAGCGGGCAGCAGACAGATCGCGACTGCGCACCCGGGTCGGATTCTATCAGTCCGCCCCCCGGTTCACATCATTCCCAGACGTCACATGGGTGTCACGATGAGGGTCGCCGGGGTGCGGCTCGCGCTGCGCCACACGGCGTCCCGGTCGATCCCCATCGCCACCGCGCGGGTCATGCAGTCCGGCAAGGTGGCAGTGCTCCCGGCTATGGCGCCTCCGTCGGACACGCGAGCGATCCCGTCGTGTACGTCGACGTCGAGCTCACCGAGCCGGTGCCGCCCGTCGCCGAGCCCGGTGGCGGGCGTCGCGTCGGAGACCAGCGCGATCGCTGCGGGGCCGACCAGGTCGAAGACCATCCGGATGACCTCGGGCGCCACATGGACCCCGTCGGCGATGAGTTCGAGCACCGCATCGCCACGAGCCGCCGCCGACAGCGCGGCCGCGACCGGGCCGCCCGTCCGGTGATGCAGGGGCGGCATAGCGTTGAACAGGTGGGTGATCAGGACAGGGGCTCCCGTCGCGTCGGCGCCGGTCGTGATGGCGCGCGCCATGGTGGCCCCATCGGCAGCCGTATGCCCGAGTGCCGGCCGGATCCCCAAGCGCACCAATGCTTCTGCGAAGGCGTCCGCGCCGGGCAACTCCGGCGCGTGGGTCCAGTGCACGATCGCGCCGGGCGCCCCGCCGTCGGCCGC
>NZ_HG764815.1:1685950-1698974 GCF_001050535.1 Nostocoides australiense Ben110
CGAGCAAGGCCCGGACGCGGCGCTCGGCCACCGGGCCGGCGCCGACGACGAGCACGCGGCGGCCGCGCACGTCAAGGGTGATCGGGTAGGCGGGGGTGCTCATATGTGCAGCCCGCATTCGACCTTGTCGGAGTTGGCCCAGCGCCCGGCGCGCGGGTCCTCGCCGGTGCCGACCGGGCGGGTGCAGGGCTCGCACCCGATGGACGCAAAGCCCAGCTCCCGCAACGGGTTCATGAAGACGCCGTGCTCCGCGGCATACCGCTCGGCCTCGTCGTGCGACCACCCGACCACTGGGTTGATCTTGATCATCGAGCGCTTGGCGTCCCACTCGATCAGCTGCGAGTCGGTGCGGGTCGCGGCGTCGGCGCGACGCACGCCGGTGACCCAGGCGGCATACCCCTCCAGGGCGGCGTTGAGCGGCGCGACCTTGCGCATCCGGCAGCACAGGTCGGGGTTGCGGGCGTGCAGCCGCGGGCCGAAGCGAATGTCTTGGCTCGCAACGGTTTCGCGCGGCAGGACCGTGCGGATCTGCAGGGGGAGCATGACCTGATAGGCATCGCGGGTGCCCAGTGTCTCGGCGAAGTGATAGCCGGTGTCGAGGAAGAAGACATCGAAGCCCGGCGCGGTGGTGCCTGCCAGGTGGAGGAGGATCTCATCGCCCATCGAACTGGCGATGGTCAGGCCGGCGCCGTAGGTCTCGTGTGCCCAGGCCAGCACGTCGTGACCGAGCTGCACCTTCTCCTCGTAGGTCGTCGCACCCGACTCGCGGACGAGGAAGGCTTCGATCTCGGCCGTCAGGCTCTCGGCGGGGATAGCGCTCATCGCAGGTCGTCCTCCTCCGCGCGGTGCGCCCAGGCGGCGAAGGACTCCCCCGTCGCGCGCTGCTCCAGATAGTGGCCGGTGACGCGTTCGATGTAGTCGGGCAGATCGTCGGCAGCGACCTTGAGCGCCCGGGTCTTGCGGGCCACCGACGGGGTGGCGCCCAGCCCGCCGCCGAGGTGGACCTGGAAGACCTCTTCCAGATCCCCGTCGTCGGTGCGATGCACCATGCCCTTCAGGCCGATGTCTCCGACCTGGGTCCGGGCGCACGCGTTGGGGCAGCCGTTGACGTGGATCCCGAGGGGGACGTCGAAGTCGGGGCGGCGGCGCTCGAGCTGAACGACGACCGTCCGCGCGCGCTCCTTGGTCTCGGTCAGCGCCAGCTTGCAATACTCGATCCCGGTGCAGGCCAACACATTCCGGCGAAACTCCGACGGGCGGGCATCGAGGTCGTAGGCCAGCAGGGCAGCTGCGACGGCGTCCGCGTCCGCGGGGTCGATGTCGAGGACGAGCAGTTTTTGATGCGGGGTCAGGCGCACGCGGTGCGACCCATGGCGCTCGGCCAGGTCCGCCACCCCACGCAACACCGTCCCGCTCACCCGGCCGGCGATCGGAGCGGCACCGACCCACACCTTGCCGTCACGCTGGGCATGGACACCGACGTGGTCGCGGCGGACACCCTCGGGCAGTACGGGCTCCGGGCCGTCGGGCAGGGCGTGCCCGAGGTATTCGGTCTCGAGGATCTCGCGGAAGCGCACCGGACCCAGGTCGGCCATGAGGAACTTCAGCCGGGCCCGGTTGCGCAGTCGCCGGTAGCCGTAGTCGCGGAAGATACCGATGACGCCGGCCCAGACATCGGGCACCTGCTCGAGAGTGACGAACGCGCCGAGTCGCCGGGCGAAGATCGGGTTGGTGGACAGCCCGCCGCCCACCCAGACATCGAAGCCCGGCCCCAGGTCGGGGTGGACGACGCCGACGAAGGAGACGTCGTTGATCTCGTGGACGACGTCGAGCTTGGGCGAGCCGGAGATCGCAGTCTTGAACTTGCGCGGCAGGTTCGAGAACTCGGGGCTGCCGATGAAGCGGCGCCGGATCTCCTCGATCGCGGGGGTGCCGTCGACGATCTCCTCGGCGTCGATGCCCGCAACGGGAGAGCCGAGGAGCACGCGGGGGGCGTCGCCGCAGGCCTCGAGCGTATGGAGTCCGACAGCCTCGAGCCGCTCCCAGATCGTCGGCACATCCTCGATCCGGATCCAGTGCATCTGGATGTTCTGCCGGTCGGAGATGTCGGCGGTGTCCCGGGCGAAGTCGGTGCTGATCTGCCCGATCGTGCGCAGCTGCTCGGTGGACAGGATCCCGCCGTCGCTGCGCACCCGCATCATGAAGTACTCGGCGTCCAGTTCCTCGGGGGCGAGCGTCGCCGTCTGGCCGCCGTCGATGCCCTCTTTGCGCTGGGTGTACAGGCCCATCCACCGCATACGGCCGCGCAGGTCGTCGCCGGGGATGGCGGCGAAGCCCTCTTTGGCATAGACGTCGATGATGCGCCGGCGCACGTTGAGCGCGTCGTCCTCCTGCTTGAAGCGCTCGTTGCCATTCAGCGGGGTGCGGTCCCCGTCGGCCCAGGCACCGGTCGCGGTGGTCCGGGTCGGGCGTTTGATCGTGTCTGTCACGCCGCAAATCTACAACACCAAATTATGACGTACATAACGCGTTCTTATGCTGAAAGTCCTACGTACTCTGCGCCCGGCGGTCTGGGACTACTTCGAGGTCCCGGCCGACGGGCCGCGTGGCGAGGTCGTCCCCGACCTCACCATGCCGGGCACGACGTGGTTCCCCGGCCGGCGGCTCAACTACGCCGAGACCGTGCTGCAGTGGGCCGGCCGGCGTCCGGACGCGGTCGCGATCCACACCTACTCCCAGTCCCGCGAGCCCCAGCGTATGACGTATAGCCAACTGGCCCAGGAGGTTTCGCGCGTTGCTGGCTGGCTGCGCGAGAAGGGGGTGCAGGCCGGTGACCGGTGGGCTATGTGCCGAACACTCCCGAGGCCGTCGTCGCCTTCCTCGCCACGGCAAGCATCGGCGCGACCTGGGCGAGCTGCGCCAGCGATTTCGGCGCCCGAGCCGTCATCGACCGTTTCGCCCAGATCGAGCCGGTCGTGCTCTTCGTGGCGGGGGGTTATGCCTACGGGGCGAAGAACACGGGACATATCGTCAACCGTTTGCAGGCCGCCCTGTGGCGCGAGGCCTACCACCTCGTCGACATCGGCGCGGTGTCCGTTGCGGACCTCGACCTGGCTATCGCCAACGGGCCCGGACTGCGCTGGGCCCTGGCCGGGCCCTTCGCCACGCAGCACCTTTCGGGTGGCGGGCAAGGCATCGGACACATCCTCGAACATCTCGGCCCGCCCATGGTGCAGTGGTGAGACGACCTCGGCCACCCGCAGTTGTCCGACGAGCTGATCGCCAAGATCGTCGCCGGCGTCGACGCCGAACTGGCCGATCGGGACGAGACCGACCTGCTCCGGCGCCGCGACGCCGCCCTCGTGGAGCTGCTGCACCTGAAGGACCGCGCCGACGTGGACTAGCCGGACCTCTGGACTAGCCGGCCCTGGATTAGCCGGACCCGCCGCGAGCCCGGGCCACGTCGAGTGAGCGCGACACGCCCACGATCCGGCACGAACCTGGGCGTGTCGCGCTCACTCGAGGATTCTGTCCCCGGTCGTGGGCCACCATGGGCGGGTGAGCGAGGACAAGCACTGGCCCGAGAGTCTCAGCGCGTCCGCGCGACGAGCCCTCGAGGCGCGCGGCTGGGGAGGACTTGCCGACCTGGCGGGCGCGACGATGGTCGAGGTCGCCTCCGTCAAGGGCGTCGGGCCCAAGGCGATCATGGTGTTGGCGGCAGCGCTGGACGAGGCGGGCACGCCGTTCGCCGATGCGAGCAAGGGGCCACGTGCGTGGAAACAGGCTGCGCAAGAGGCGGGTTGGGGTCGGAGGGGGTCGGAGAAGTGGGACGGCGCCGCAGCGCCGGCGAAGCGTTCGACGGCCAAGAAGGAGCCCGCCGGCGAGCCGATCATGCTCGACGTCGACGGGCGCTCAGTGCGGCTCTCCAGCCCGAACCGCGTCTACTTCCCGGAGCACGGGTGGACCAAGGAAGACGTCGCGCGCTACTACCTCGCGGTGGGCCCCGGCATACTGCGCGCTCTTCGCGACCGGCCGACGATGCTGCACCGCTTCCCCGACGGGCTCGACGGGCAGAAGGTCTATCAGAAGCGTCTGCCCTCCGGCGCTCCCGACTGGGTGCCGACGGTGCGGCTGGACTTCCCGCGCTACAACCTGCACGCCGACGAACTCGCCCCGGCGCACCTGGCAGATGTCATCTGGGCGTGCCAGATGTCCACGGTCGAGTTCCACCCGTGGAATGTGCGCGCCGCCGATGTGAACCGCCCCGACGAATGGCGCATCGACCTCGACCCGATGCCCGAGGCCGGTTTCGACGCGGTGCGGGAGGTAGCCGCCGTCGCCCACGAGGTGCTGGACGAGTTGGGGATCACCGGCTATCCGAAGACCTCGGGCGGATCGGGGTTACACGTCTATGTGCGGATCCGTGCGGAGTGGGAGTTCGCCGACGTCCGGCGGGCGGCGTGGGGGTTCGCCTCCGAGGTCGCCGCGCGCATGCCGGATCAGGCGACCGTGACTTGGTGGCGCAAGGACCGCGACCCGAAGCACGTCTTCATCGACTACAACCAGAACGCGCGCGACCACACCCTCGCCGCGGCATACAGCCTGCGGGGCCTGCCCTCCGGCACCGTCTCGTCGCCCATCGAGTGGGACGAACTCGCCGACGTCGACCCCCGCGACCTGACCCTGGCCACCGTGCCGGGCCGGTTCGCCGAGATAGGCGACCCGCACGAGAAGATCGACGACACGGCATACGGGCTGGAAACCCTGCTCGAGTGGGCCGACCGCTCGGAAGCGTCAGCCGGCCCAGGCCTGGGGGAGCCGGAAAGCTAGGCGCGATGCCCTGGCACAGGGCTGGCATCGCCCGATATGCCGTGCACGTCGCGCACGGTGAGCCCATCGATGCCTGCGAAATCACGCGGGTTGGCGGTATAGACCGGCAGGTCGTTCGCCAGGGCCGTCGCGGCGATCAGGGCGGCGTATGCCCGGGCCGCAGGCTTTCGCCCAGCCTCGCGTAGTGACGCGGCGACCCGGCCGAAGGCCCGCGCAGAGGCGGCGTCGAAGGGCAGCGGCTCGAAGTCCGCCTCGGCCTGCTGCAGATGCGCCTGGCGAGCGGCCCGCTCTGCCGCGGTCCTGGCGACGAGGGGTCCGACGCTCAATTCCGCAAGAGTGATCGCCGTGATGACGGGTTTCGCCGGAAGTGCCTGTGTCGGCAGGTCGGCGAGACTGAGAACGACAGAGGTGTCGATGATGCCCCGCGGGTGATCACTCACAG
The DNA here is from genome assembly GCF_001050535.1 of Nostocoides australiense Ben110. Taxonomy (GTDB): domain Bacteria; phylum Actinomycetota; class Actinomycetes; order Actinomycetales; family Dermatophilaceae; genus Nostocoides_A; species Nostocoides_A australiense. Next base: position 1,691,223 of record NZ_HG764815.1, read on the forward strand.
CGCCGGATCCAGCACGTCGTCGATATCGGCCTGCAATGTATCAGCATCGACCCTCGGCAAGCAGCGGCGGCGCTCCTGCAAGACCTCCGCCGACGCGGGGCGACGCGGCAGCGGAGTGACACGGGCGACCGGCTCACCGTCTCGGGTGACGAGCAAGGTCTCCCCGCCGGCAACGCGGGCAATGACCTCTCCCCCGCTGTTGCGCAGCTCACGAATGCTCACCGTGTTCACCCAGCGAATGTATCACCGGTGAGACGTGGTTTCAGGCGAGCGCGATGAGGTCGAGGTAGTCGGGTCCGTAGAGGTCTTCGACGCCGTCGGGAAGCAGCAGGATGCGCTCGGGTTCGAGCGCTTGGACGGCACCTTCGTCGTGGGTGACCAGCACGACCGCGCCCTTGTAGGTCGACAGGGCTCCGAGGATCTCCTCGCGGGAGGCGGGGTCGAGGTTGTTGGTGGGCTCGTCCAGCAGCAGGACGTTCGCCGACGAGACAACGAGCAGAGCCAGCGACAGACGGGTCTTCTCGCCGCCGGACAGCACACGCGCCGGCTTGTCGACGTCGTCGCCGACGAACAGGAAGGAGCCGAGCACCTTGCGGACGTCGGTCTCCCCCAGGTCGGGTGCGGCCGACTTCATGTTCTCCAGGACGGTGCGCGCCAGGTCGAGATTCTCGTGCTCCTGCGCGTAGTAGCCGATCTTGAGCCCGTGTCCCGGCTCGACCTGCCCGGTGTCGGGCTCGTCGATGCCGGCGAGGATGCGCAACAGCGTCGTCTTACCCGCCCCGTTGAGGCCGAGCACGACGACCTTCGAGCCGCGGTCGATCGCCAGGTCGACATCGGTGAAGACCTCCGTCGAGCCGTATGACCGCGACAGGCCGGACGCCCGCAGCGGCGTCTTGCCGCAGGGTGAGGGCTCGGGGAAGCGCAGCTTGGCCACCCGATCGTGCGCCCTCTCCCCCTCGACGCCCGCGAGCATCCGCTCGGCGCGCCGGATCATGTTCTGCGCCGCCGTGGCCTTGGTCGCCTTGGCCCGCATCTTCTCGGCCTGCTCCAGCAGTGCGGAGGCCTTCTTCTGGGCGTTGGCGTATTCGCGCTTGCGCCGCTTCTCGTCGGCCTCGCGCTGCTCGAGGTAGGCCTTCCATCCGACGTTGTAGATGTCGATGACCGCGCGGTTCGCGTCGAGGTGGAAGACCCGGTTGACGACGACACCCAGCAGGTCGACATCGTGGGAGATGACCACGAGCCCGCCGGGATATCCCTTCAGGTAGTCACGCAGCCAGATGATGGAGTCGGCATCGAGGTGGTTGGTGGGCTCGTCCAGCAGGAGGGTCGTCGCCCCCGAGAAGAGGATGCGCGACAGCTCGATCCGGCGCCTCTGACCACCCGAGAGGGTGGCGATCTGCTGCTCCAGCTGCTGCTCGCTCAGCCCCAGCGCGGCGGCGATGGACGCGGCCTCGGACTCCGCGGCATACCCCCCGGCGGCGGTGAACTCGGCGTCCAGGCGCGCATACCGCCGCATCGCCTTCTCGCGCGCCTCGTCGGTCGCGGCCGCCATCGCGTGCTCGGCCCTCCGCAGGTCGCGAACGATGTGGTCGAGGCCGCGAGCGGACAGTATGCGGTCGCGCCCGGTCACCGTGAGGTCACCGGTCCGCGGGTCCTGCGGCAGATAGCCGACGGTTCCGGAGGTGGTCGCCCGGCCGGCGGCGGGCAGGGCCTCCCCGGCGAGCACCTTCGACAGGGTCGTCTTGCCGGCACCGTTGCGGCCGACGAGTCCCACGCGGTCGCCGGGGTTGATGCGGAAGGTCGCCTCGTCCAAGAGCAGCCGCGAGCCCACGCGCAACTCCAGGTCGCTGGCGGCGATCACGGCATACTCCTTGGTTTCAGATCACGATGGCCAGAACTCGCATGCGCGCGGGCGCACGCGAAGGCCTGCATAACGACTGTGGTGTTTGCGGGGCGCCGGGGAACATGCGGACGGCCCGCACGGTTAGTCTAGATGCCTACCACTTCGGGGCCGAATCGACTCCACGGCCGGGAAAGGTCCCTGCATGAGTTTCAACGACAACGTCCAGCTGGACACCTCGTCCGTCGGCACGGGCGGCGGGGGCCGCGGCGGCATGGTCGTCGGCGGCGGCATCTTCGGCCTGATCATCGCCATCTTGACGATGCTGCTCGGCGGGGACCCCACGGGTGGCGGCACGACCACCGCGGACCCGGGCACCAACGCCCAGGACATCAACGGCAGCGCCATCCGGCAGCAGTGCAAGACCGGCGCGGACGCCAACAAATACGTCGAGTGCCTCATCGTCGGCACGGTCAACTCGGCCGAGGCCTATTGGGGGCCCGAGCTGCAGAAATACGGCAAGCAGTTCCGCGAGCCCAAGACGATCATCTACAACGGCGCGACCCAGTCGGCGTGCGGCACCGCCTCCAACCAGGTCGGCCCGTTCTATTGCCCCCTCGACGAGTCGATCTACATCGACGCCAGCTTCTTCAACATCCTCGAGCAGAACTTCGGCTCCTCCAGCGGCAAGCTGGCCCAGGAGTACGTCGTGGCACACGAGTACGGCCACCACATCCAGAACGTCCTCGGACTGCTCGGCCAGGCCCAGCAGGATCCGCAGGGTGCGACCTCCGGTGCGGTGCGCATCGAGTTGATGGCCGACTGCTTCAGCGGGATGTGGGCGCAGGCTGCCTCCACGACCAAGGACGCCCAGGGCAACACCTTCCTGAAGGAGTTGACCGAGACCGACATCCGCGACGCGCTCTCCGCTGCCTCGGCGGTCGGCGACGACAACATCCAGGCCAAGACCCAGGGCCGGGTCACCCCCGAGAACTGGACCCACGGCTCGGCCGAGGCCCGGCAGCGCTGGTTCATCCAGGGTATGAAGTCGGGCAACGACATCAACAAATGCAATACCTTCAACGTCCAGGACCCGAACAGCCAGGTCGTCAGCTGAGGGTCACCTGACAATGTCGAAGGCCCCCACCGGGAAGTTTCCGGTGGGGGGGCCCTTCGTCGTGGAGAAGCGGGGTGAGTGCCGGTCAGGGGGTCTCGCCCAGGCTGATCCGCACGGCGGTCGCCCGCTTGACGGCGGTCTCGAGCACGGCCCGGTTGGGATCGCCGATGTCGTAGAGGCTGCGCCGAGGCAGATCGCGCAACGAGGTAAGCCGCTTGTCGCTCAGCACGTTGCCGACGAGTTGCCGGTCACCGCCGACGACGAGGCCGGGTGTCACGGGGATCCCGCCCACCGGGATCTCGCCGGTTTCCTCCGCGACATGGGCGAGGTCGACGAGGATGCGCGCCGCGTGGTCTGCCACGGCCGTGACAAGCTCGTCGGCCTGGTTCTCGCGCCGTCGCGCATAGCGTTGCTGCGACCAGCCGCCGGCAGCGGTCTTGCCCTGCACGTACCGCGTCCCGACCTTGTGCAGCAGCAGCCTGCCGTTGCGGACGCGGCCCACGGCATACCCGCCCCGGCGCACCAGGATCACGCCGAACGGGTCGTGATCGAAGTAGTCGAAGCGCGCAACCACCCCGTCGGGTGCGGTGACGCTGTGCGGCACGCCGCGCGGAGGTTCGCCGCCGTGGCGCTCGGCGAAGCCGGCGAGCCATGCGGACAGGCGCTCCGGGGCGACCTCGATGATGCGAGGGGTCGCCTGGGCGCCACTCGGGCTAGATGTTGAAACCAAGGGCACGTAGTTGCTCCCGGCCGTCGTCGGTGATCTTGTCGGGTCCCCATGGTGGCATCCAGACCCAGTTGATGCGATGCGTTGTTACCAAACCGTCAAGTGCTTGTGCCGTCTGGTCCTCGATGACGTCGGTCAGCGGGCACGCCGCGGACGTCAGCGTCATGTCGATGATCGCGTGATTCTGCGGGTCGACGGTGATGCCATAAACGAGGCCGAGGTCGACGACATTGATCCCGAGTTCGGGGTCGACGACATCGCGCATGGCTTCTTCCAGGTCGGCCACATTCGCTGGGAGAGTGGCGTTTTCAGTCATGTGACTCCTCCGAAAGGTTGACTCCGGTCTTGGCCAGCGCCTCGGCGAGGGCCATCCACGACAGCAGGGCGCACTTGACGCGCGCGGGATATTTGGCGACGCCGGCGAGCGCGATCGCGTCGCCGATGACGTCCTCGTCGCCGGGATCTTCGCCCTTGGACGTCAACATCGACCGAATCGCCGCGTAGGTGTGACGCGCCGTGTCGAGATCCTCGCCCGTGAGCAGTTCGGCGAGCATCGACGCCGAGGCGACGGAGATCGAGCAGCCGAGGCTGTCGTAGGAGATGTCGGTGAGCGTCTCGCCATCGCGATCGACGCGCAGCGTGATCTCGTCGCCGCACGTCGGGTTGACGTGGTGCACTTCGGCATCGAACGGCTCGCGCAGGCCCATGCGGATGGGTCGCTTCGAATGATCGATGATCAGTTCTTGGTAGAGGTCCACCTCAGACCTCGATCCCGAAGACGCCGGGCACCGTGTCGAGGGCGGCGAAGAAGGCGCCGATCTCCTCGGGGGTGTTGTAGGGCGCCAGGCTGGCACGCGTCGTCGCCGCCGCGCGGAAGCGACGGTGCAACGGCCAAGCGCAGTGATGTCCCACTCTCACTGCAACACCGTGGTCGTCGAGAATCTGCCCGACGTCATGGGCGTGGACGCCGTCGACGACGAAACTCACTGCTCCCCCGCGGTTTTCGAGGCTGTCCGGGCCGATCAGGCGGGTCCAGGGGCGCTCGCGCAGGCCGTCGAGCAGGATGCCGGTCAGGGCGTGCTCGTGGGCGCTCACCTTGTCCATGCCGAGGTTGGAGAGGTAGTCGCAGGCCGCGGCGAGCCCGACGGCTTGGGCGGCGTTGGGGACGCCGGCCTCGAACTTCTGCGGCACGGGCGCATAGGTGGCGCCGTCCATGCTGACGGTCTCGATCATCGACCCGCCGGTGAGGAAGACGGGCATCTGCTCAAGGATCTCGGGCTTGCCCCACAGGACACCGACGCCCATGGGGCCGAGCATCTTGTGGCCGGAGAAGGCCAGCAGGTCGACCCCGAGGTCGGTGACGTCGACGGGCAGGTGCGGCACCGACTGGCACGCGTCCAGGACGACGATCGCGCCGACCTCCCGGGCACGCGCGACGATCACCTCGACGGGGTTGATGGTGCCGAGGACATTGGAGGCGTGGACGAAGGCCACGACCTTGGTGCGCTCGGTGATGACGTCGTCGATGGCCGACAGATCGAGCCGGCCGTCGTCGTCGACCGAGAACCACTTCAGCGTCGCCCCGGTGCGCTTCGAAAGCTCCTGCCACGGAATGAGGTTGGCGTGGTGTTCCATTTCGGTGACGACGATCTCGTCGCCGGGGCCGAGCCGGAAGCGATCATCTCGGCCGCCGCCGCCGGCTGCCGAGTTGGAGAAGGCGTAGGCCGCCAGGTTGATCGACTCGGTGGCGTTCTTGGTGAAGACGATCTCACTCGGCCGGGCTCCGATGAAGCGGGCGACCGTGGCGCGGGCCGCCTCATACGCCTCGGTGCCCTCCTCGGACAGCGCGTGCGCGCCGCGGTGCGGGGCAGCATTGAGCCGCTCGTACCAATCGCGCTCGGCGTCGATGACGGCATACGGCTTTTGGGAGGTGGCACCCGAGTCGAGATAGATGAGCGGGTGCCCGTGGCGCACCGTGCGGCCCAGGATCGGGAAGTCGGCGCGGATGCGCGCGCGTTCCTGATCGCCGAACGCGATCGGTGCCGGTGCGTGGACGGTCATGGCCGGGTCAGACTCCGGCGGTGGCGAAGCGGTCGTAGCCCTCGTCCTCGAGGCGGTCGGCGAGTTCGGGGCCGCCCTGCTCGGCGATGACGCCGTCGACGAAGACGTGGACGAACTGCGGCTTGATATAGCGCAGGATCCGCGTGTAGTGGGTGATGAGCAGCACCCCCATGTCATTGGTCTCTTGGGCGCGGTTGACGCCCTCGGACACCACGCGCAGGGCGTCGACGTCGAGACCGGAGTCGGTCTCGTCCAGGATGGCGAAGCGGGGCTTGAGCAGTTCGAGTTGCAGCACCTCGTGGCGCTTCTTCTCGCCACCGGAGAAGCCCTCGTTGACACCACGCTCGGCGAAGGCGGGATCCATGCGCAGGTTGCCCATGGCCTCTTTGACGTCCTTGACCCAGGTGCGCAGCTTGGGGGCCTCGCCGTCGATCGCGGTCTTGGCGGTGCGCAGGAAGTTGCTGACCGTCACGCCGGGGACCTCGACGGGGTACTGCATGGCGAGAAAGAGGCCGGCGCGGGCGCGCTCGTCGACGCTCATCGCGAGCACATCCTCGCCGTCGAGGGTGACGGAGCCGGACGTGACCGTGTATTTGGGGTGCCCCGCAATGGAATAGGCGAGCGTCGACTTGCCAGAGCCGTTGGGGCCCATGATCGCGTGGGTCTCGCCGGAGTTGATGGTCAACGTGACCCCCCGCAGGATCTCCTTCTCGACGTCGTCGGCCGTGATGGAGACGTGCAGGTCGCGGATCTCAAGGGTGGACATGGTTTTCACTTCTCGCTGTCGGGAATCAGGGACGCGGGGACGGAGACGAAGACTTCGCCGTCCTCGATGGTCACGGGGAAGGTGGCAACGGGCTCGGTCGCCGGCAGGCCGCTGGGCGCGCCGGTGCGCACGTCGAATCGGGAGCCGTGGAGCCAGCATTCGAGCTGGCACCCCTCGAGTTCGCCTTCGCTCAGAGAGACATTGGCGTGACTGCAGATGTCGTCGATCGCATACACGTCGCCGTCCTCGGTGTGGACGATGGCCACCGGCTGCCCATAGATGTCGGCCTTGGCGGCACCCACGTCGGGGAGCTCGTCGAGGCGGCAGACGGCGACGGGGACCAGCTCGGCCTGGGTGGTCACGGGGTCGGCGGCGGCGTGGTCAGTGGTCGCGTGGTCGGGAGTCACTGGGCGCCCTCCAACTCCTGGTCGATGGCCGTCATCAGGTGGCCGATGACCTCGGGCACGCCGATCTTCGAGACGACGGTCGCAAAGAAGCCGCGCACGACGAGGCGCCGGGCTTCCGCCTCGGGGATGCCACGGGCCATCAGGTAGAAGAGCTGCTGGTCGTCGAAACGGCCTGTCGCAGAGGCGTGTCCGGCGCCGGCGATCTCGCCGGTCTCGATCTCGAGGTTGGGCACGGAGTCCGCGCGGGCTCCGTCGGTCAGCAGCAGGTTGCGGTTGAGTTCGTAGGTGTCGGTGCCCTCGGCGGCGGCGCGGATGAGGACGTCCCCGACCCAGACGGTGTGGGCGTCCTCGCCCTGCAGCGCGCCCTTGTACTCGACATTGGAGCGACAGTGCGGCGCCTCGTGGTCGACGAACAGCCGGTGCTCCTGGTGCTGGCCGGCGTCGGCGAAGTAGACCCCGTAGCCCTCGAAGGTGCCGCCCGGACCGGCATACGTCGCGTTGGTGTTCAGGCGCACGATGCCGCCGCCGAGGGTGACGGCGATGTGCTTGACCGTGGCGTCACGGCCGACGACGACGTCGTGCTCGGCGAGGTGCTGGCTGCGGTCGTCCCACTCCTGCAGGGTGACGACGGTCAGGTCGGCGCCGTCACCGGCGAGCACCGTGAGCACTTCGCTGTATGCCGCGTGGCCCGCGTGCGTGAGCACCACCGTGGCCTTGCTGAAGCGGCCGGCGCGCATCAGGAGGTGGCCGTGGACGAGCTGGCCGTCGTTGCCGGACAACGTGATTCGCACCGGCTCGGTCAGCACGGCATCGCCGGGGATGTCGAGCACCGCC
>NZ_HG764815.1:1699074-1708887 GCF_001050535.1 Nostocoides australiense Ben110
GGGCGGCCCGCTCTGCGGGGGCAGCCTGCTGCGCAGCGGCGGCCGGGGCGTCACCGCCACCCGAGACGGTGCCGCCGATGACGGCCAGGTCGGCGCCGACCGCGACGGTCTCGTCCTCCTGAGCGAGGATCTTGGTCAGTTTGCCGGCGGCCGGGGAGGGGATCTCGGTGTCGACCTTGTCCGTGGAGACCTCCAGCAGCGGCTCGTCGACGGCGACGTCGTCGCCCTCAGCCTTCAGCCAGCGGGTGACGGTGCCCTCGGTGACGGACTCGCCCAACGCCGGCATCGTCACGGTCGTGCCGCCCTCGACGGACCCGCCGCCGGACGGTTCGGCGGGGGCTTGTTGATCGGCAGGGGCTTGTTGTTGCGGAGTCTCTTGCTGCGGTGCTGCCTGGGGCGCGGGCTGCGCTGCGGGCGCTTCCCGAGCGGCCGGCGCTTCCTGGGGAGCAGGGGCTTCTTGGGCCGCCGGCTCCTGCTGGGCAGCGGGTGCCTCCTGGGCGGACCCGCCGCCCTCGGAGGCATCGCCGACCACGGCGAGATCGGCGCCCACAGCGACCGTCTCGTCCTCCTCGGCGAGGATCTCGAGCAGCACCCCGGCGACCGGGGACGGGATCTCGGTGTCGACCTTGTCGGTGGAGACCTCCAGCAGCGGCTCGTCGACCGCGACCTGATCACCGACCGACTTCAGCCAGCGCGTCACGGTGCCTTCGGTGACGGATTCGCCAAGTGCGGGCATGGTCACGCGTTCAGACATGAGTCCTCGATCTCCTTGGGGCTCGATTGAGATGTTGTGCAGACCACACTCTCACGCATTCGGGGCGGATATGCCACCGGCGTTCACGCATGAGCGTGCAGCGGTTTGCCGGCCAACGCGAGATGGGCCTCGCCGAGGGCCTCGTTCTGGGTCGGGTGGGCATGGACGAGCGGCGCGACATCCTCCGGGTGGGCCTGCCAGCCGACGATCAGCTGGGCCTCGCCGATCTGCTCGCCGACGCGCGCCCCGAGCATGTGCACGCCGACGACCGGGCCGTCCTTGGCGCGCACGAGCTTGACGAAGCCCTTGGTCTGCAGGATCTGGCTCTTGCCGTTTCCGGCCAAGTTGTATTCGACGGTCTCGACCTCGCCATACTTCTCGCGCGCCGCCGCCTCCGTCAGACCGACCGACGCCACCTCCGGGTCGCAGTAGGTCACGCGCGGGATGCCGCTCTCGACGATCGGCGCCGGGCCCAGCCCGGCGAGGACCTCGGCGACGAGGATGCCCTGGGCGAAGCCGCGATGCGCCAGCTGGAGGCCGGGGACGAGGTCGCCGACGGCATACACGCCCTCGACCGTGGTGCGGCACCGCTCGTCGACGGGGACGTAGCCGCGATCGGTCTCGACCGCGAGGTTCTCGATGCCGGGCACCGGCGCCGGGCCACGCCCGACGGCCACGAGGAGCAGGTCGGCCTCGACCGGCTCGTCGCCGTCCACCTCGAGTCGTATGCCGTCGCCGGACTCGCTCACGCCGCTCACGCTGGCGCCGAGCCGGGTTGCGATGCCGCGCTGCCGGAAGGCCCGCTGCAGGCCCGCCGAGAGGGCCTCGTCCTCGGCAGCGACCAACCGGGGGAGGGCCTCGACGATGGTCACCTCGGCGCCGAAGGAACGGAGGACCGACGCGAACTCGACCCCGATGACCCCGCCGCCGAGCACGGCCACCCGTCGCGGAACGGCCGTCAGTGCCAGCGCCCCATCGCTGGTGATCACCTTGTCCGACAACGGGATCGACGGGATTGTCTTGGCCACCGACCCGGTGGCGAGCACGAGGTGGCGACCGCGCAGCATACGGTCCCCCACCGCGACCGTGTGGGCGTCGACGACGCGGCCCTCACCCGCGACGACGTCGATGCCGCGTCCCGCGATCAGGCCCGTCAGGCCCTTGAAGAGCCGGTCCACGACGCCTTGGCGGTATGCCGCGACCCGCCCCATGTCGATCCGCGGCTCGCCGAGGTCGACCCCGACCGACGCGCTGTGCCGGGCGGTGTCGGCGATCTCCGCGGCGTGCAGCATCGCCTTCGTCGGGATGCAGCCGGCGTGCAGACAGGTGCCGCCGACCTTGTCCTTTTCGACGAGGGTCACGCGCAGGCCGAGTTGCGCGGCGCGCAGGGCGCACGCATAGCCGCCGCTACCCGCCCCGAGGACCAGGACATCGGCCTCGTCAGGCTCACTCACTTCGCGCCCCAGGAGGCGGCGAGGTCGAGGAGGGTGGCAACGGCATACCCCGTGCCGCCCTTGCCGACGTGGCCGAACGGCGCCTCGGTCTGGAAGGCCGGCCCGGCGATGTCGATGTGCGCCCATGGGATCGCCGTGCCCTCGGCATCCTTGGCGAACTCGCGCAGGAACAGGCCGGCGGTCAGGGCGCCGCCATACATATCGCCCTTGTGCTGCAGGTCGGCGACGCTCGAGTCGAGCTTGGCGCGCAACTCCTCGGGCAGCGGCAGCGGCCACATCGGCTCCCCGGCCCGGGCCGCGCTGGCGAGCACCCGCCGCGAGAGCGGCTCGTCGTTGGCCATCACGCCCGCGACCCGCGTGCCGAGGGCCACCATGCAGGCACCGGTGAGGGTGGCGACGTCGACGACGGCGTCCGCGCCGGACTCGACGGCCAGCGAGATCCCGTCGGCGAGGACCATGCGGCCCTCGGCGTCGGTGTCGATGATCTCGACTGTGGTGCCCGAGCGCATCGTGACGACGTCGCCGGGGCGCTGGGCGTTGCCGCCCGGCATATTCTCGGCGAGGCACAGGTAACCGCTGACGGCCACCGGCAGACCGATCTCGGCGGCCGCCGCAGCACCGGCCATGTCGCACTTCATCGTCAGCATCGAGGCGGCGGGTTTGATGCACACACCGCCGGTGTCGAAGGTGATTCCCTTGCCCACGAACGCGATCCGTCCGGCAGGGCGCTTGGGGGTGTAGTGCAGTTCGACGATCCGTGGCGGTCGGGCCGACCCCTGGCCGACGCCGACGATGCCGCCGCAACCGAGGCTGGCGAGCTTCTTCTCGTCGTGGACGGTGATCTCGACGGGCAGCTTGCGCTCGGCGACCCGGGCGGCGACGGAGTCGGCGAAGGTCTGCGGATAGAGGACGTTGGCGGGGGTGTTCACCAGGTCGCGGGCGTATGCCGTTGCCGCACTGAGCGTTTCGGCGCGCTTGAGGGTCGCCTTGGCGGCGCGGTCCTTGGCGTCGGCGACCTGGATGCGGATCGCCCCGACGTTGCCGGTGGCGGACTTGGTCTTCCGGCCGCCCTTGGCCGACGTCCCCGTCGTCTTGTGCGCCGTGAACGCGTAGGTGCCGAGGTAGGCGCCCTCGGCGGCAGCCGCGAGCAGTGCTTCGGTGCCGGCGGGGACATCGACGATCACGGTGTCGGCCGTGCCGGCGGCACGCAGCGCGGCACCGGTGCCCAGTCGCAGCGTGTCCGCGGTCGGCTTGCCGTCGCCGGACTTGGGTGCGATGCCGGTCAGCACGACTTTGCGGGCGGCCACGCCCGGCACCATCGCCACTGTGTGCACGTCGTCGACCCGGCCGGTCGCGCCGAAGGCGGCGAGGGCGCCCTTGAGATGGGTGGCGGCGGCGCGCGGCAGCCCATGTCCGGGGGCCAGCGTGGCCCCATCGCCGTCGGGTTGGGTGGCAAGTACCAGGGCGTCGGCCTTGTGGGCAGCAACGGGCTGGTCGGTCAAGGTCAGGATGGTCACCAGGGCAATCTACCGGTGGGTATCGCGGTTGGGGGGAAGGGCTTCGGGCGCACCGCGGGTGAGCCGACGCGCTACCTTCGTGCCATGAGCACCGACGGCTTGCTGACCTCGCCCCTGGATGAGCGCCACGTGGCACTCGGCGCCAAGATGGCCGACTTCGGCGGCTGGCTGATGCCGATCGAATATCCCGGCGGCGGCGTCATCGCCGAACACACCGCGGTGCGCGAGCGGGTGGGGATGTTCGACGTCTCGCACCTCGGCAAGGCGCGCGTGAGCGGGCCGGGAGCGGCGGCATATGTCAACGCCTGCCTGACCAACGATCTCAGCCGCATCCAGCCGGGCAAGGCGCAATATACGTTGTGCTGCAACGAATCCGGCGGTGTCGTCGACGACCTGATCGCCTACCTGCGCAGCGACGACGACGTCTTCCTCATCCCCAATGCCGCCAACACGGCCACGGTCGTCGACCTGCTGCAGGCGAGCGCGCCCGTGGGGATCTCGGTCGAGAACCTGCACACGGCATACGGTGTCATCGCCGTCCAGGGCACCCTCTCCGACGAGGTACTCGGCTCCCTCGGCCTGCCCGTCGGGCACGAGTACATGTCCTTCGTCGAAGCCGAGTGGGAGGGGCTGCCGGTCATCGTCTGTCGCACCGGATACACCGGCGAGCGCGGCTACGAACTGGTGCCGATGTGGGAGAACGCCGGGCCGCTGTGGGACACCCTCGCCGTCGCGATCACCGAGCGGGGCGGTATGCCGTGTGGTCTCGGCGCCCGGGACACCCTCCGCACCGAGATGGGATATCCGTTGCACGGCAACGATCTTTCGCTCGACATCACCCCGGTCATGGCCGGGTCCGCGTGGGCGGTCGGCTGGGACAAGCCGGCGTTCTGGGGCAAGGAGGCGCTGACCGAGCAGCGGGCAGCCAAGACCTCGCGGCTGATGCGCGGCCTCCTGGTGGCGGGCCGCGGGATCCCGCGCTCGCACTGCGTCGTCAAGGACGCGTCGGGCGCCGAGGTGGGGGAGGTGACCTCGGGGACCTTCTCGCCGACGCTGAAGCAGGGCATCGCGCTGGCGCAGCTGGAGCGCTCGGTGGCCATGGGCGACACCGTCACGATCGACGTGCGCGGCCGCGGCCTCGAGGCCCAGATCGTCAAGCCGCCATTCGTCGACGTGCAGACCAAGGAAGCATGAACCCGGCGGTCAGCCCGCTCGCCGCGCGACTGCCCACCCCCGCCACTGTCGCCCGCTGGTGGGTGTCGGTCACGGCCTTCGACGCGATCCTCGGTGGCGAGTGGGCGAGCTTCGCGTTCGACCCGGAGTGGGGCGAGAAGGAGCACTGTGCCACGTATCGCAGCGGCAGTGGTGACGACGCCTCGGTGACCTTCACAGCCCGCGGTGCGTTCTTGCGCGGCTTCGACCATGAGTGCGCGTTGTCGCCGTGGGGCCGCGACGGGGTCAGGTCGACGCCCGAATTCTCAAGGGCGTGCCGATGACGCTGCGGCCGCTCGTCAACGAGCCGGCCGTCAGCGCGGGTGGGGTCCCCAACATCACGCTGGCCCTGTGGTGGCCCGCTGGAGCGGACGCCTGGCACTGCGCGCCAGACTTGGATCCCCGCTATGACGGCGGCGTCTGGCTCTTCGACGTGATCGACGGGCAGCCCGAGACCTACGCCGAATGGGCACCCCATATGTACGACGTCGACATCGACGCCGACGCCCTGGCGAAGATCTTCCGGCACGAGGAGCTGCGCGAGGACGACATCCTCGCGCTCAACCCCGACGCCGATGTCGGCGCAGTGCGGCACCGGCTCGACGAGGTCGCCTAACCGGTGCCGTCGGCGTAATCCCCGCCCACGGTCAGGGTCAGGTGGGGTCAGGCGGGCGGGTCGAGGGACATCGGCCCGTAGACGACGTCCTCGAAGTGCACCAGGGTCACCGCCGCCGCGCCGGCGTCGGCGAGTTCGCCCCAGGTCTCCGAGAGCCAGGCCTCGGCGTCGGTCTGCGTGGGGAAGGTAGGGGAGGCCAGGTCGGACATCGGCTGCCCGTCGCGGCCCTGGATGCTCCAGCGGAAGTCGTCCATGGCGCTAGCTCGGGTATTCGCCGCGCTCGACCATCGGCTTGGGCATGCGGAGGCGACGCATCTGCATCATCCGCATACCCGCATACGGGCCGAGGCCCTTGAGGTTCTCGTCCGGGAACTTGGCCCGCAGCTTCTTCTTGATGCCCCGCCAGGCGAAGAAACCGTCGAGAACGGCGATGAGGATCAGCGCATAGACCGCGAGGAAGACATAGGCGGCCCAGGTGGCGCGGAAGAACTGCAGCGCCAGCGTCATGACCATCAGCGGCAGCAGGAACTCGGCGATATTCCAGCGGGCGTCGACGCTGTCGCGCACGAACCGGCGCACCGGACCCTTGTCGCGCGGCGGCAGGTAGCGGTCGTCGCCGGTGACCATGGCCGATCGCATCCGGGTGTTGGACTCCATACGCTTGGCGCGCTCGGCCTTCTTGGCGGCCTTGCGATCGGCGACGACGAGCGGCTGCTTGCGCGCCGCCTCCTGGTCGCGCCGCTTGGGCGTGGGCCGGTTCTTGGCCCCGGGGCGTTCCTCATGGACCGGGGCGGCAGCCTGCGGGGCCTCGGTCTTGTCCTTGCGTCCGAACACCCGGCAAGGATACGGCCCGCGACGAGACGGATAGTGTCGACGCGTGAGCACCGACGTCATCGATCTCGACCAGCTGCGCGCCCGACTTTCCGAGCTGATGCCCGACATCCGCCGCGACCTCGAGGCCCTCACCCGCATCCCGAGCGTCTCGCTCGACGCCTTCGACCAGGCCGAGGTCGAGCGCAGCGCCGAGGCCACCGCGGCGCTCTTCACGGCCGAGGGCTTCGACGCCGAGATCGTGCGCGCCGGCGGGCGGCCCGCCGTCATCGCCCGCAAGGAGGGCCCGGCCGGAGCCCCGACGGTGCTGCTCTATGCCCACCACGACGTCCAGCCTCCCGGCTCCGAGGAGCTATGGGAGAGTTCGCCGTTCGAGCCGACCGAACGCGACGGCCGCCTCTATGGCCGCGGCGCTGCCGACGACAAGGCCGGCATCATGGCGCACCTGGCCGCCGTCCGCGCCCACGGCGACGACCTGCCGGTCACCGTCGTCGTCTTCGTCGAGGGGGAGGAGGAGATCGGGTCCGAGTCGCTGCCGGCGACCCTCGCGGCATATGGCGACCGGTTGCAGGCCGACGCGATCGTCCTCGCCGACTCGACCAACTGGGCGATCGGCGAACCCGCGCTGACCACGACCCTGCGCGGCCTGATCCGCGCCGTCGTCACCGTCTCGACCCTCTCGCACGGGATTCACTCCGGCATGTTCGGCGGCGCGGTGCCCGACGGGCTGACCGCGCTGATCAAGCTGCTGGCCACACTGCATACCGACGACGGCGAGGTGGCCGTCACCGGGCTCGCCGCCGACTCCGCGAGCGAACTGCCGTATGACGAGCCGCGCCTGCGCGCCGAATCCGGGCTGCTCGACGGGGTCGAGCTGATCGGCCGCGGGCCGCTGCTCGAGCGCATCTGGGCCAAACCGTCGCTGACGACGATCGGCATCGACGCCCCGACCGTCGACACCGCGTCCAACACGCTCGTGCCGAGCGCCCGGGCCAAGATCTCGATGCGCATCGCGCCCTCCCAAGAGCCGATGGAGGCCTTCGAGATCCTCAAGGACTTCCTCCTCGACCGTGCCCCGTGGGGTGCGCACGTCGAGGTCGCCCTCGACGACCAGGGCGCCGGCTTCGCCGCCGACGCCACCGGCCCGATGTACGACGCCGCCCGCGCCGCCTTCGCCGACGCGTGGGGTCACCCGCCCGTCGACATCGGCGTCGGCGGCTCCATCCCCTTCGTCGCCGCCTTCGCGGAGCGGTTCCCCGATGCCGCCCTCCTCGTCACCGGTGTCGAGGACCCGGACACACGCGCCCACGGCGCCAACGAGTCGCTGCACCTCGGCGAGTTCGAGAAGGTTTGCCTCGCCGAGGCCGCCCTGCTCGCCCGCATCGCCGCCCTCCCGCGGCCGTAGCCGCTCGGCCCGGTCGAGCGGGCCGCTCCTGGTCGCCAGGGCTCATCGTGGCGCGTGAACTTTTCCGCCCAGTGCCACTTCGTATCGGTTCGCAACGGAAATGTTGCGAGGCGAACCGCAAGGAAGTGGCACTGGGCGGAAAAGTGCCCGACCCCAGCTCACCCGGGCCGGGTCGCTCCTGGTCGCCGGCTCAGTCCTTGTGGGTCTCACCGGGAAGAGCGAGCATGCGGTCGAGGGCGGCCCGGGCATAGCCGGCGACCTCGGGGTCGACGCGGATCGGGTTGACGACCCGGCCCTCGACGAGCGACTCCAGCGCCCACACCAGGTGCGGCAGGTCGATGCGGTTCATCGTCGAGCAATAGCAGACGTTCTTCTCCAAGAACGCGATCCGCTTGCCGGGGAACTGCTTGGCCAGCCGCTGCACCAGGTTCAGTTCGGTGCCGACCACCCACGACGAGCCGTCGGGCGCGGCGGCGATCGTCTTGATGATCTTCTCGGTGGAGCCGACGTAGTCGGCCAGCTCTACGACCTCGTACTGACACTCGGGATGGACGATGACGTTGACGTCCGGGATCTCGCGGCGCGCGGTCTCGACGGCGTCGACACTGAAGCGCCCGTGCACCGAGCAGTGGCCGCGCCACAGGATCATCCGCGCCGCACGCAACTCCTCGACGCTCAGGCCGCCCATCGGCTTGTGCGGGTCGAACACCACACACTCCTCGAGCGATCCTCCGAGCTCACGGACATACGTATTGCGTCCCAGGTGCTGGTCGGGCAGGAAGAGCACCTTTCCCGTGCCGAGGATCTGGCCGTCGCCGCGCTGCTCGAACGCCCACGTCAGCGCCGTCTTGGCGTTGGACGAGGTGCAGATCGTGCCACCGAGGCGACCGGTGAAGGCCTTGATGGCGGCGGAGGAGTTCATATAGGTGACGGGCAGCGTGGCGTCCGCGACCCCCGCGTCCTGCAGGTCCTGCCACGCGTCCTCGACCTGGCTGATCGCCGCCATGTCGGCCATCGAGCAGCCGGCCGCCAGGTCGGGCAGGATCACCGTCTGGTCGGGGCCGGTCAGGATGTCGGCCGACTCGGCCATGAAGTGCACGCCGCAGAAGACGATGTATTCGGCCTCCGGCCGGGCCGCGGCCTCCCGCGCGAGCTTGAAAGAGTCGCCGGTGGTGTCCGCGAACTCGATGATCTCGTCGCGCTGGTAGTGGTGACCGAGGATGAACACCCGGTCCCCGAGCGCCTCCTTCGCCGCCCGCGCGCGCTCCACCAGGGCGGGGTCGGATGCCGGCGGCAGGTCGCCGGGACACTCGACGCCGCGTTCGGTATGGAGGTCGCGGCCCTTCCCGAGGACCAGCAGCGGCAGCGGCGTCGTCGTCATTCGCCGATGGTATGCCGGGTGGCCGCGGAACGGGGTTGGGTCGCCCGAGCCGTGGTGCGCCGAGGGCCATCCCGACGGGGTCGAAATGGCATCTCGACGGGGTGGAATCGACATCTCGACGGGGGTGCGGGGGCGGGGGTCGTGAGTAGGTTGGTCGGATGCACGTCGTCATCGCCCCGGACTGCTTCACCGGCACCCTGACGGCCACGCAGGCCGCGGAGGCGATGGCGGCCGGGTGGGCGCAGACGGCGCCGGGCGATGTGCTGACGCTGGTCCCGCTGTCCGACGGGGGGCCGGGCTTCCTCGACGTCCTCGAGCGCGCGCTGGACGGGGAGATGATCGCGACTATCGTCGGCGACCCGCTCGGGCGCGAGGTGCCGGCGGGAGTGCTCCTCGTGGGCGCGGAGGGGGAGCGGACGGCATACGTCGAATCGGCGCAGGCGGCGGGGCTGCACCTGCTCGCCGCCAGCGAGCGGGACCCGGCGGTGACCACGTCGTATGGCGTGGGTCAGCTCCTCCTCGCCGCCCGCGAGGCGGGGGCCAAGCGTGTCGTCGTCGGGTTGGGCGGCAGCGGGACCAACGACGGCGGGGCGGGCCTGCTCGCCGCCCTCGGTGCCGGTCCGCCCGAGCAGCTGGCCCGCGG
>NZ_HG764815.1:1708987-1715764 GCF_001050535.1 Nostocoides australiense Ben110
TGGCGCCGCAGGTCGGGCTGGCCCGCAAGTGCTCACCCGCGCGGGCGGAGCAGCACCTGGCGTTGGCGCGGGCGTTGGACGGGATGCCCAACACGCATCGCGCGTTGACGGCCGGGCTGATCGAGATCGCGCACGCAGCCGCCGTCGCGAGCGCCACCAACTGTCTCAGTGAGGATCATCGAGCCGAGGTCGACGCGCTGCTCGCTGATCGGCTTGTGGGGATCACGGCGAAACGCTTGGGACAGATCGCCGCCAAGTACGCCGCGGAACTGGACCCTCAAGCGGTGGTGGCCAAGCACAAGAAGGCCCGCTCCGAGCGTGCCGTCTGGACGCGGCCCGCCCCGGATGGGATGACCTACCTGACCATCTTCGGACCCTTGACCGATGTCATCTCCGCACTCGCCGCATTGCGCCGGCATGCCAAGACCGTTGCCAACGGCGGCCTCGACGAGGAGGACCCGGCCGAGGGGCGCACCGAAAGCCAGATCATGGCCGACGCAGCGCTGCGGTGGCTCGCCGGACGCGACCGCCACCAAGCCCAACCGGTCGCCCTCAACTTGGTCATGCACCCCGACAGCCTCTTCGGCCCCAACGGTCACTACACCAGCACACCGTGCCCGTCCGGATCTTTCGCAGCCATCCGCACAAAGTCCGGGACGGCCAACGCGCCGTACGCGCCGGCATCGGCTCGGAGTTCGACGGCCACACACGCCGGGCCGACCGACGCCGAGCCCACGGTCCCTGAGCGTGGCGATACTGAGCCAGGTGATACCGAGCCTGGCGACGGCGAGGTCAACGTGCCCCCTGCGGGTTCACGTCCGCGGACAGCACCAGGCGAAACCGACCCGACAACGGGAGCCGCTTTCGGGTCCGCGCACACCGATCTTGATCCGTCCGATCGACCCGACCCGATCATCTGGCCAGGCGGGGGCGCCCGGACCGGGCGAGTCAACACGCCTGCCTGGCTGGTCGGCCACGGCCCGATGCCGGCGCCCCTGGCCCGCGCACTCCTGCTGCACGGCTGCCATCCCGAGGGCCAGGACCCCGACAGCCAGGACCCCGGCAGCCCCCACCGCGGCGGCTCGACCGGCTTCGATCCTGCAAGTCGACCCGGCCATACCGTCGACCCCAGCGGTTCGGCGACCGCGAATCGGGCGGCCCAGGTCACCTTCCGACGCATCTTCACCAGCCCGGACGGCCGCGACCTGGCCGCGCTCGAGTCCACCGCGCGCCTGTTCCCGGCCGGCGTGCGTCGCGCCCTGATCCTGCGTGACGACCACTGCCGCACGCCACACTGCGACGCCGACATCAGACACGCCGACCACGTGCACCCAGCAGCCCGCGGCGGACTCACCGCACTGCTCAACGGGCAAGGCCTCTCCGTACGCTGCAACTACACCAAGGACTTGCCCGGTTTCACGACGCGCGTCCTCACCCAGGATGAGATCGCCGGCTACGCCGCGGGCGATGCGGCAGATCCCAACACCCACCTCGCCCGGCAAGCCGGACCGCACACCCACGTCACCGCGATCACCACTCCGACGGGGCACACCTACCTCTCGGTCGCGCCGCCGCTCCTGGGATAGTCGAGCGGATAGTCGAGCCCATGGCGACCATCGGATTCCTGCACACGGCCGAGGTGCACGTGGCGACCTTCGATCACCTCGTGCACTCCCGTCTGCCCGGCCTGGGCACGGTGCACGCGGTCGAGGACGGCCTGTTGGTCCGGGCCCGCGCGGACGGGCCGGATTCCGTGGCGACAGAGGTTCTACGGCACGTGCACGCCCTCCACGGTGCGGGCGCGGACATCATCTGTTGCACGTGCTCGACCATCGGGGGAGTCGCGGAACGCGTGGCGGGCCACCTCACTGTCCTCCGCGTCGGCACTGTCTTCCGCGTCGGCACTGTCTTCCGCGTCGACCGGCCGATGGCCAGGTGCGCCGTCAGGAGCGGGCCACGGATCCTGGTGCTCGCGGCGCTGGAGTCAACCCTGGAACCCACGCGAGCCTTGATCGAGGAGGAGGCTGCGACTCGCGGCACGATCGTGCGGATCGGGATGGTGACCGTGCCGGACGCGTGGCGGCACTTCGAGCGCGGGGATCTGGCGGCCTACACCGAGGCGGTCGCGGCGACGGCCCGGGCGCGCCGCGACGAGGCTGATGCTGTGGTGCTGGCGCAGGCCAGTATGGCGGGTAGCGAGTCGCTGCTCGCGGATCTCGGCATACCCGTCCTCAGCAGTCCCCGGCTGGCCATCGCCCACGCCGCCGATCTGCTGGGCGAGAATCTGCTGGGCGAGAGCGACTGACCTGGATTCGAACCGTTCAGTCGGATTCGAGCAACGCCCGGATGTCGTCGGCGGTGATCTGGCCGGACATGGCCCCGCCCTCGTCGACTACCCGGTCGAAGAGGTCGCGCTTGCGCCGCTGGAGCTCGACGACCTTCTCCTCGATCGTCCCGGCGGAGATCAGCCGATAGACCATGACCATCTTGGTCTGCCCGATGCGGTGGGCCCGGTCGATGGCCTGGGCCTCGGCCGCGGGGTTCCACCACGGGTCGAGGACGAAGACATAGTCGGCCTCGGTGAGGGTCAGGCCGACCCCGCCGGCCTTGAGGGAGATGAGGAAGGCGGTGGCGTCGCCGGTCTTGAACCGGTCGATGACCTGGGCACGGTTTCGTGTTGCCCCGTCGAGGTATTCGGTGCTGATGCCGGCCTCGGTGAGGTGGTCCTGCACGAGGTGGAGGAAGGAGGTGAACTGGCTGAACACCAGGGCCCGGTGGCCCTCGACCGCCAACTCCCGCAGCTGCTCGATCAGCGCCTCCACCTTGGCTGGGGGCGGTCCGTCGGCGTACTTCTCCGGGTCGACGAGGGCGGGATCCAGCGCCAGCTGACGCAGCCGCGTCAACGCCGCGAGTATCGCCACGCGGTTGCCCACCGGGTCGTCGAGGAGCCCGAGCACCCGCTGCCGCTCCCGCTGGAGGTACTTGTCGTAGAGCCGCCGGTGCGCTGGGCCGAGTTCGACGACGAGGCTCTGCTCCTGCTTCTCCGGCAGGTCCTTCGCGACGAGTTCCTTGGTGCGCCGCAACATCAACGGCCGGATGCGCCGACGCAGCCGGTCGAGCATCTCGGGCGAGTTGCCGTTCTCGATCGGCTTGCGATAGTGCTCGCTGAAGCGGTCCGCCCGCGGATAGAGCCCCGGCGCCACGAGCGCGAGCAGCGACCACAGGTCCATCAACGAGTTCTCCAGCGGGGTGCCGGTCATCGCCAGCCGGAACGGCGCCCGGATGTCGCGCAGCACGTGATGCGTCTTGGCCTGATGGTTCTTGACGAACTGTGCCTCGTCGAGGATCAGGCCGCGCCACGGTGCGGCGGTGAACTCCTCCCCGTCGATGCGGGCGACGGCGTAGGAGGTGACGACCAGGTCGGCGCCGGCCACCGCCTCGGCCACCGTGGTCACGCGTCTCTTGGTGGTCTCACCGAGCACCACGACGCGCAGGCCCGGCGCAAAACGGGCCGCTTCACTGGCCCACACCCCGAGCATGCTCGTCGGTGCGACCACCAACACCGGATCACCGAGATCCCCTGCGGCACGGGTTTTTTCGAGCAGGGCCAAGGTCTGCACCGTCTTGCCCAAACCCATGTCGTCGGCGAGTATGCCGCCGAGCTGCGCCTCCCACAGCGCCGTCAGCCAGGCATAGCCGTCGAGCTGATAAGGACGCAGCGTGGCCTGCAACCCGTCAGGTGGCGGCGGAGGCGCCTCGTCGGCGAGCCGGCCGAGGCGTTCGACGCTCTCGGTCCAGGCGGCGCTGTCTACATTGGTCAGCCCGATCTCGGTGAGTTCGTCCCAGAGGCCGACGTGATAACGCGTCAGCTGCAAGGGGGCCCCGGGCTCGACGAGCTGCCGCGCCTCCGCGATGAGGTTGCGCAGGCTGTCCAGGGCCGGGTCGTCGAGCCGGAACCAGGTGCCCGAGTCGAGCAGCAACGCCTCGTCCCCGGCGGCCAACGCCCGCAACAACTGCTCCAGGGGCACGCTCTCCTGCCCGACGGAGACCGCCAGCCGCAGGTCGAACCAGTCGGTCCGTCCGTCCTCGGAGTCGGACAGCGAGACGTCGATGACCGGACGCTCGACAGCTTCTTCGAAGGCGGTGAGCCCGTCCTCGACCACGACATGCACATCGGGCTCGAACTCCAGCGCCGGCAGCACGTCGGACATGAAGCGCACCGCCGGCATGCCGTGCAGCACAAGACGATTCGCCAGGTCCCAATAGCCGCTGTATGCCGTGCCGCGCCGCGTCCGCGCCCCCGGGATCTGCTCGAGCACCTCGAGACCGTCGAGCAGGGACTGCTCGCGCGTCCGGTCCCGCGGCAGCGCCACCCCGTCGTCAGCCGTCACCAATTCCCCATTGGGCGCGGCATACGCGATGTCGAAGCGCAGCTCGATGTGCGTCGGCATCGGCTGTCCCACCCGCACTCGCAACAAGGGACGCGGTTGCTCCGGAATGCTCACGCTGTCGTCGTGGCTCGTCACCCGCGCGTGATCGCGCAGCCGGGGCAGGTAGAGGTTGACGAACCTCTCGGTGTCGGACCCCGGGATCCGCAATTGTCGCTGATGGACAAGGAGTTCGACGAGGTTCTCGTCGAGTTCCTGCTCCAGCCCGAGCAGCACCAGGCCGTCGCGCGTGGTGACGGCGAGCCCGTGGGCCGGGTCGCCCAGGACGTTGATGGCCCGCACTTCCCCGAGGGCCGTCGCCGTGTCCACCGACGTCGTCAGGACGATCTCGGCATCGTCGCGGGTGACGTCGAGGACGATCCGGGCGGGTTCGGGTGCGAGGCTGACGTCGCCGACGACATTGCCACCCCCCACGAGTTCGACCCCGGCTTCGACGGCGGCCTTGAGCAACGGCCATACCCGTGATCCGAGGGAGCCGAGATAGATCTCGCCCTGGCTGTAGAAGTAGCCGTCCCGGCCACCGGTCAGGCGGTGCAGATCGTGGATGGCCTTCAACGCAGCGGCGTGCCGCCGGTTCATCGGCATCCGGGAATGCGGCGAACTGATCTCGGTCCACGTGAAGTTGCGCGCCCACGACCCGGTCTTGGTGCGCCGGGTGACACGGATGGCGATGCGCGGCGGACCCATCATCGTGCGATAGTTCGAGGCCACCGGTAGCGGGTCGACGATCAGCCCGAGCCCGGGAGCGGTGTCGATGACCTCGGTGCGCTCCTCGATGAGCTTGCGGAGGGTGGCTTCCCACGGCGCCTGCGTGGTGTCGTGACCACCGGCTTCGCGATAGCGCTGGCGCGCGACGAGCAGCACCGCCACCGAGTGCTTGCAGTTCATCTGCACCGGGCAACTGCATCGGGACGTCCAGGCCGCCGCGTTGCGGCCGGTCGGCGCCACCGTGATCAGGGTCTGATAGGGCCGCGAGCGGGACCCCTCGACCTCGGCGAGGATCATCCGGCCGCGGTCGGCCGTGGTGAGCGAGAGGACCATGCCGGACGCGGCATACTGCTGGCCGCGCGCGAACCCGCCCGCGTCGACGCGGGCGCGGATCGCCTCGTCGGTCAGCTCGCCGAGCCAATCAGCCCCGGCCAATGAGTCCATCATCCCAACATAACTCAACCCGGCGAACCCGCCGAAACCTCACCGGGAACCGCCGGCGGCGGCATCCGCAACCGCTTGGCGAGGCCGGATGCGCGCTGGATCCGCTGCGCCATACCGCGCTCGATGACCTCGGGAGTGCCGATGATCGTCAGTTGCTTCTGCGCGCGGGTGGCGGCGGTGTAGATCAGCTCGCGGGTCAACAACGGCGAGTCGAGTTCGGGCAGGACGACGGTGACGCGCGTCGCCTGGCTGCCCTGGCTCTTGTGCACCGTCGCGGCATACATCGTCTCGACGTCGGCGAGGCGGGCGGCGGCGACCTCGCGCAGCTGTGACCCGGAATCGAAGACGGCGACGAGGCGGCCGTCGCGGCGCAGGACGACCCCGGTGTCGCCGTTGTAGAGGTCCATGGCGTAGTCGTTGGCGGTCACCTGCAGCGGCCGGCCCGGGAACATGGGGGCGTAGAAGTTCTCGCCGGTCTCCTCCGAGAGCCATTGAGCGATCTGCCGGTTCCAGTGGCCGACCCCCTGCGGGCCGGTGCGGTGCGCGCACAGCAGGCGGTGCTCACCCAACGCGGCCAGCGCGGCGCGGGCGTCGCCGGCCAGTCCGTGGCGACGCAGGTCGACCGCCGCCTCCACCATGAGCGAGCGCCGGGCATCGGCATTGGGGACCAGTTCGACGGCCGGGTCTCCGGACGTCAGGATGGCCAGGGCCGCGGTGGCGTCGCCGTCGCGGATCGCCGTGGCCAGATCCTGGATGGCACCGCCGAACCGATAGGTATGCCGCAGCCGCGCCACCGCGCTGGAGCCTGCCGGCTGCGCCGGGTCACGATCCAGCCCGGCGACGAGGTCGGCCAGGACGGCGCCGGCCTCGACCGAGGTGAGCTGGTCGGGGTCCCCGACGACGATGAGGCGGGCGGTCGGGCGCAGGGCCTCGAGCAGGCGCGCCATCATCGTCAGGGACACCATGGACGCCTCGTCGACGACGACGACGTCGTGGGGGAGCCGGGTGGCGGCGTCGTGGGCGAAGCGGCTGCGTGATCCCGGCCGCCAGCCGAGGAGGCAGTGCAGGGTGGAGGCCGCGGGTATGGGCAGTCGCTCGCGGTCGCTGTCGGGCAGGCCGGCCGCTGCGGTCGCGAAGGCGTCCTGGAGCCGGGCAGCGGCTTTGGCGGGGGGGGGGG
>NZ_HG764815.1:1715864-1722614 GCF_001050535.1 Nostocoides australiense Ben110
GGCGGGGGGGGCGACGGCATACGGCCTGCGCGACTGGGCCTGGCCGGTCGGGGTGACCGGCGCGGTGGCCGCGATCGTCGGCGTCGCGCTCGCGGCGATCGACCTCGACGTGCACCGGCTTCCGCGGGTGGTGACCTGGCCGTGCTATCCCGCCGTCGCGCTGTTGCTCACGGTATGCAGCGCCGTCACCGGCGACTGGCCGGCGCTGCTGCGTGCGCTGGAGGCGGGGGCGGCGCTGTGGGTGCTCTATTACGTCCTGCACCGGCTGGCGCGGCGGCGCGGGCTGGGCCGGGGAGACGTCACGCTCGCGGGAGTGGTCGGGATGTTGCTCGGCTGGTTCGGCTGGGCCCAGGTCGCGGTCGCGACCTATCTCGCGTTCATCCTCGCCGGCGCATCCGCGGCTCTGCTGCTGGTGTTGCGGCGGGTCTCGCGCAGCGACCGGATCGCCTTCGGGCCGGCCATGATCGCCGCCGCGCTGGTGCTGCTCGCCCTGCAGTGACGACACCCGCCGCACAATGACCGCACCATGTTCGCCGTGACCACGCCCGCCCGGCCCCGCAGCCGCCGGCTGCTCGGCCTCGACCTGGCTCGCGGGCTCGCGGTGTGCACGATGATCCTGGCCCACACGTCGCCGTGGCCGATCGACCTGCCCGCCGAATACCTCACCGCCCCGCTCTTCGCCACCCTTGTCGGCGCATCCTTGCACCTGGCGTGGTCGGCCGCGCAGGCCCGGGGCACCTCCGGGCTCGCCTTCGTGGCGGACAACGGTTTCCGCGGCGCGTGCCTCGTCTCGATCGGAGAGGTGCTGCAGTCCGCCTACCAGTTCATCGACGTCGTCCTGCAGACCCTCGGACTGCTGACGATCGTGCTCGCCCCGGTGGTGGTCCTGCTCGGGCGGGCCGCGCGGCCCGGGCGGGCGGCGCTGGCCGGGGCGAGCGCCCTCTGGCTGATCTCGCCGTTCGTCATGGAGGCGAGCCGGCATTGGCTGGCCGAGCACCCGACCCTCGACCCGCTGGGGCGCGCGATTGGGCTGTGGCTCGCCGCGGGGGTGCACTACCGGGTGGTGTCCTTCGCGATCTACGGCCTGGTAGGAGTCGCGCTGGCGGTCTGGTTCGCGCGTGGCGGCGCTCGAGGGCGGGACGGTCTGCGGGCCGTCGGGGTGTGCGCCCTCGTGACGGTCGGGGCGTACGGCGGCGGCCGGCTCATCGACCAGGGCCAGCCGTATGCCGGCGATCACGCCGAACTGCTCGGTTCCACGGCGTTCGCCGCTGGAGCGACGATCGGGTGCGTCTGGCTGCTCGCCCGCTTCGGCGACGCTCACCGCACCGACCGGCCGGGCGTGCTCGCGCCCCTGGTGGCGACCGGACAACTCGCCCTCACGGCATACAGCCTGCAGATCCTGCTCCTGCGGGTGCTCCAGCAACTGACCGGTCCAGGTTTCGACGACGACCGGCCGTGGGTGCTCGGCCTGACGCTCGCCGTCGTCGTCGGGTGCTGCTGGGCGTGGCGGCGCACCGGGCTCACCGGGCGGATGGAGGTGCTGCTGCGGGCGCCGCGGTTGCTGCGACGGGAGGCCTGAAACCTGCCGGGCACGGCTCCGGGCCGTGGACGTTCAAGTCCACGGCCCGGATTCGTGAGGTTACTTCGCGGCGATGCCCTGCATGATCTCGCGCATCAGGGCGGCCGTCTCGGACGGGGTCTTGCCGACCTTGACGCCGGCGGCCTCGAGGGCTTCCTTCTTGGCCTGCGCGGTGCCGGAGGAGCCGGAGACGATGGCGCCCGCGTGGCCCATCGTCTTGCCCTCGGGGGCGGTGAAGCCGGCGACATAGCCGACGACCGGCTTGGTGATGTGCTCCTTGATGTAGGCCGCGGCCCGCTCCTCGGCGTCGCCGCCGATCTCGCCGATCATGACGATCGCGTCGGTGTCGGGGTCGTCCTGGAAGGCCTGGAGGCAGTCGATGTGGGTGGTGCCGATGATCGGGTCACCGCCGATGCCGACGCCGGTGGAGAAGCCGAAGTCGTTGAGCTCGAACATCATCTGGTAGGTCAGCGTGCCGGACTTGCTGACGAGGCCGATGCGGCCGGGGCCGGTGATGTCGGCGGGGATGATGCCGGCGTTGGACTTGCCGGGGCTGATTAGGCCGGGGCAGTTGGGGCCGATGATGCGGGTGCCCTTGCCGAGGCTGTAGTTGAAGAACTCGGCGGTGTCCCTGACCGCCACGCCCTCGGTAATGACGACCGCGAGCGGTATGCCGGCGTCGACCGCCTCGACGACCGCCGCCTTGGTGAAGGCGGCCGGGACGAAGATGACGGTCACGTCGGCGCCCGTCGCGTCCATCGCCTCCTTGACGCCGCCGAAGACGGGGACCTGCTTGCCCTCGGGGAAGTCGACCGTGGTGCCGGCCTTCTTGGGGTTGACGCCGCCGACGACGTTGGTGCCCGAGGCCAGCATCCGGGCGGTGTGCTTCATACCCTCGGAGCCAGTCATGCCCTGAACGATGACCTTGGAGTTCTCGGTGAGGAAGATTGCCATGGCTGCTGTATGCCGTCCTGTTCCGTAGTCTCTTGCGTTCAGTTCGCGGCCGCAGCCAGCTCGGCGACCCGGCGGGCCGCACCGTCCATCGTGTCCACCCGCTCGAGCAGGGGTAGCTTCGCCTCGTCGAGGATCTGCCGGCCGAGGTCGGCGTTGTTGCCGTCGAGCCGGACCACGAGCGGCTTGGGGTCCTTGCCGTGGCTCGCCAGGATGTCGTAGGCCTTCACGATGCCGTCGGCGACCGCGTCGCAGGCGGTGATGCCGCCGAAGACGTTGACGAAGACGGCCTTGACCTGGGCGTCCTCGAAGATGACGTCGAGGCCGTCGGCCATCACCTCGGCGTTGGCGCCGCCGCCGATGTCGAGGAAGTTAGCGGGCTTGGCCGCGCCCCCGGTGAACTCCTCACCGGCGTAGGCGACGACGTCCAGGGTGGACATGACCAGTCCGGCACCGTTGCCGATGATGCCGACGTTGCCGTCGAGCTTGACGTAGTTGAGGCCCTTCTCGATGGCCAGCACCTCGAGTGGGTCGGTCTTGGAGTGGTCGACGAACTCGGCGTGCTCCGGGTGGCGGAACGCGGAGTTGTCGTCGATGGAGACCTTGCCGTCGAGGGCGAGGATCTGACCGTCCTCGGTCTTGACGAGCGGGTTGACCTCGACGAGCGTGGCGTCTTCGTCGTGGTAGACCTCCCACAGCTGCTTGAGCACATTGGCGAGCGCGGCGTGGTCGGCCTCGGGGAAGCCCGCCGCCTGGATGATCTCGGCCGCCTTGGCGTCGTCGATGCCGACATTGGGGTCAACGGGGATGCGGGCCAGCGCCTCGGGACGCTCGACGGCGAGGGTCTCGATGTCCATGCCGCCCTCCTTGGAGCACAGGGCGAGGTAGGTGCGGTTGGCGCGGTCGAGCAGCAGGGAGAAGTAGTATTCCTCGGCGATCTGCGCGCCCTGGGCGATCATGACCTTCTTGACCGTGTGGCCCTTGATGTCCATGCCGAGAATCTGCTCGGCATACTGCTCGGCCTCGTCGGCGGACTTGGCGACCTTGACGCCGCCGGCCTTGCCACGGCCGCCGGTCTTGACCTGCGCCTTGACGACGGTCACCCCGCCGCTCTTGGCGCCGATGGTCTCAGCCGCCGCGCGCGCCTCGGCCGGGGTCGTCGCGACCGCGCCGCCCAGGACGGGTACGCCGTGCTTCTCGAAAAGGTCGCGAGCTTGGTACTCGTAAAGATCCACGCTGATGGCCGTCCTTCGCTCCGGTGCGCTGTTCGGGGATGCCTTACGAGCCTAGAGGGTCAGCCTCGATGCTTCCGACCACACCACGCATCGAGCACGTCACAACCGCCCCCGCTCGGCGCACAGTCCGACCGCTCACCCCCACCCGGCCCCTAGCGCGGCCCGAGGGTGACGCGGGTCCAGGTCTCGCCATTGTCGGTGGAGCGCCAGAAGCCGCGGAAGCCGTCGGCGGGGACGGCATAGAACCAGTCGGCGCCCGGCGAGGCCACCCAGCGCCAGCCCCGGTCGGGCAGTGGCGGGGCTTGTTTGGGCTCGCGCCAGGTCCGGCCGCCGTCGTGCGAGACGCGGATGGTGCCCTGCCCCTCGCTGCCGCCGGAGGCCGCCACGAGGTTCTGCGCATCGGTGGCGGCGAAGGAGTTGAAGACACCGGGCCCGAGGCCGATCTGGTCGCCCTCGATCTTGGCCCAGCCGGGGTCGCCGCCGGTGAAGCCGCTGGTCTTGGCGAGTGTCCACTGGCCCTCACCCGGCATCAGGCATGCGGCGAAGTCGTCGCTGCCCCCAGCCGCAGCCAGGTAGCGCCAGTAGCCGGTCTCGCACCCGACCCCGAACTCGCTCACCTGGCCGCCGTCGACGGCATAGGCCATGGTCAGGGGTGTGGGCTGCTCGGCCGTCGGCACGGTCGTGACCTGGACGACGGCAATGCCGCTGCGGGTGAACTCGACATCGGCGGAGTCGATCGGCACCGCGATCGGGATGCGCTTGATCTCGGTGCTCCCCGCGGCGTCGATGGCCGCGCCTTCGATGAGCACGTCGCCGGTGCATTTGGCCCCGTCGCACCCCCCGGTCACCGACGTGAGCACGACCTGCTTGCCGTCGGTGGCGAGGTCCACGACCGCCGCGCCCCGGTGGTCGTATGCCGCCCAGTGGCCGCCGCCGTCGGTGCTCTTCATGATGTTGCCACCGAAGATCCACCCGACGGAGGGGTTGGCCATCCGGATGCCGGTGAACGCGCGGTCGTTGCCGACATAGCTCATCGCCCCGCGGCCCGGGCTGTCCGCCCCGGGGATGGCGGCGGCGGAATGCCACGTCAGCCCGTCGTCGGTCGACTTGATGATGACCGGGCACGCCTGCCCCGAGCAGGTGCCGGACCCGATGGCCAGCAACGTGTCCGTGCCGGCGTAGCTGACGGACATCAGCGAGAAGTCTTGGCCCACAGGCAGATTCGTCGGGTTGGTCGTAGACGAGCTACCCGAGGTCGACGACTGAGTGGCGTCGGACCCGGTGGTCGCCTGCGTGCTTGCACTGCTGGAGGAGGACCCGGGCGGCGGAACCACGGGCGCACTGGTCGAGGCGCTCGAGCGCTGCGTATTGGTGGGCAGGCTCACCGAACTGGTCGCGCTGGCCAGCGGGTCGTTGGGATCCGATCCGGGCAGGCCACCGCGCAGCAGCCAGCCACCTATCCCCGCGAGCGTGACCGCGGCGGTCAGGCCCGCGGCATACCCGACCCAGCGGCGCGAGCCGCGACCGCCCCGGCGTCCCCGCGCCTCGACGACGATCGACTCCCAGCGTCCGTCATCGCCCTCGAGCGGGGTGATGTCCTCGCGTTCTCGGGCGAAGAACTCTTCGACGAAGTCGCGCTCGTTCATCGGGCACCTTCCAAACTGGCGGCCAGGCGTTGCCGGGCATCCCACAGATCACGTTTGACGGCCCCCTCGGACTTGCCGAGCTGCGTCGCCACCTGGGCGATCGACAGGTCGGCGAAGTAATGCAGCATCACGCTGACGCGCAACCGGTCCGGCAGCGCCTGCACAGCGGCCCGCACCGACAGATCGCGGGCGAGATCCGGCTCCGCCCCGGTCTCGATGTCGTGCCCGACCTTGCCGTAGGCCACCTGCTCGCGGCCCCTCTTGCGCCAGTGGTCGCGGATGATGTTGGCGGCGGCGGTGTAGAGCCACGCGCGCGGTTCGGCGACGTCCCCCCAGTGCGCCAGGAGCCGGACGAAGGCCTCGGTCGCGACGTCGTGAGCAAGATCCCGGTCGCCGACGAGCTTGTTGCACCAGCCGGCGAGCATGCCGTAGTGGGCGCGGTAGATCTCCCGGACCGCTGCCTCGTCGGCGCTGATGACGTCAGCTCCGTAGGGCATGCTCACCCCCCAGGGGCGGACGCGAGGCAGCGCGATCGTTGTCATGCGTCATTGACGCCGCACTCTCCCCCTCGGTTGGTCCCCAATTTTTCTCGGTGAATCGTACTTGTCGCGCACGCGCGAGGCAGGGAGGCCCGGTTGGCACCTCCCCGCCTCGGGTATGCGGCGAACGTCAGCTCGTCGTGACCGCCACGTCGTCGACGACGAAGGAGGTCTGCAGCGAAGAATCCTCCTGCGAGAGGAACTTCACCGTGACCGTCTTGCCCTTGTATGCCGTCAGGTCGAACGACTTCTGGACGAAGGCCCCACCGGTCGCCGACAGGTTGGAGTAGGTCGCCAGGGTCGTCGTTGTGGTGCCGGAGATGACCTGCGCCTTCATCGTGTCGTATGCCGTGCTGCTCGTCGTCTCGGCGGTGTCGATCCTCACCCAGAAGGTGAAGGTCGCCGTGGTCGCCGAGGCGGGGATCGTCACCGACTGGGACGCGTTCTCGCTGACGGTGCGGCCGTTGCCGCCGAGCCACAGCTTCCAACTGAGTAACTCTTAACCTCCCGCGCCTTGACAAGGTCAAAGGTGCTGGTCATCAGGCGTCTTGGCGCCCGCATACCGCAGCTACGGCGTCGGACGTGTCCAGTGACACATGCTTGAATTTTGGATAACGAAACGATCACGCTACCGTGGTGGGAGCGTCCCCCTCCCCCGGGCTCCCCCCAGCCCCCATCCGAAGGACCATCTGTGAGCCGTTACACCGGCCGGCACGCTGCGGCGCGCCCGGGCACTCTGCGCCGCCTCGGCGACCCGCGGATTGCCGCTCCCATCGCCGCCGCGGGCCTCGTCCTCGCCG
>NZ_HG764815.1:1722714-1733664 GCF_001050535.1 Nostocoides australiense Ben110
CGCCATCGGCGATGGCGGCGACGCGACCGTGGTACTTGTTGCCGCCCCGGTCGAAGACGACCGACTCGACGCCGGCGGCCTTGGCGCGCTCGGCGAGCAGTTCGCCGACCTTCTTGGCCTTGGCGGTCTTGTCACCGTCGAAGGCGCGCAGGTCGGCCTCCATGGTGGAGGCGCTGGCCAGCGTCTTGCCGACGGTGTCGTCGACGACCTGCACGAACAGGTGCCGGCTGCTGCGCGAGACGACGAGGCGGGGCCGCTCGGTGGTGCCGGCGACGTGCTTGCGGATGCGGTCGTGGCGACGGCCACGGGCGGCGGCCTTGGACTTGCCGCGCTTGACGATCATTGCCATGACTACTTCTTTCCAGCCTTTCCGACCTTGCGGCGGATCTGCTCGCCCGCGTAGCGGACACCCTTGCCCTTGTAGGGGTCGGGCTTGCGCAGCTTGCGAATGTTGGCGGCGACCTCACCGACGAGCTGCTTGTCGATGCCCTGGACCGAGAACCGGGTCTGGTTCTCGACCGCGAAGGTGATGCCGGCCGGCGGCTCGACGGTGATCGGGTGGCTGTAGCCGAGAGCGAACTCCAGGTTGGAACCGCGCGCCATGACGCGATAACCGGTGCCGTAGATCTCCATCTTCTTCTCATAGCCGTCGGTGACCCCGAGGACCATGTTGTTGATCAGGGTGCGGGTCAGGCCGTGCAGCGAGCGCGCGGTGCGCTCGTCGTTGGGCCGAGTGACCTCGACGTTGCCGTC
Organism: Nostocoides australiense Ben110; assembly: GCF_001050535.1. Lineage (GTDB taxonomy): Bacteria > Actinomycetota > Actinomycetes > Actinomycetales > Dermatophilaceae > Nostocoides_A > Nostocoides_A australiense. The sequence goes on from NZ_HG764815.1 coordinate 1,723,468, forward strand.
GCCCTGCGCGACCGTGATCGGCTCGGCGACGGTGTGCGTCAACTCGCCCTTGGGGCCCTTGACAGTGACCTGCTGGCCGTCGATCGTGACCGTGACGTTCGAGGGAACGGTCACCGGCATACGTCCGATTCGAGACATGTCGAGGCTCCCTTACCAGATGTAGGCGAGGACTTCCCCACCCACACCCTTGCTAGCCGCCTGCTTGTCGGTGAGCAGGCCGGACGACGTGGAAATGATCGCGATGCCGAGGCCGCCGAGCACCCTGGGCAGGTTGGTGGACTTCGCGTAGACCCGCAGGCCGGGCTTGCTCACGCGGCGGATGCCGGCGATGGAGCGCTCCCGGTTGGGGCCGTACTTGAGGTTGATCGTCAAGGTCTTGCCGACCTCGGCGTCCTCGACCGCCCAGGAGGCGATATAGCCCTCGGCCTGGAGGATCTCGGCGATGTGCGACTTCAGCTTCGAAAAGGGCATGGAGACCTCGTCGTGGTGCGCCGAGTTGGCGTTCCGGACGCGGGTCAACATGTCCGCAATCGGGTCAGTCATGGTCATGGGCTGATTCGCCCTCTCTCACCACGGTTTCCGCTCCCGGTATGCCGGGTGCGGACCTGCGATGTAGTGGTGGTCTGGGTGGGTGGCTGGGTTACCAGCTGGACTTGGTCACGCCGGGCAGTTCGCCGCGGTGCGCCATCTCGCGCAGGCAGATCCGGCACAGGCCGAACTTGCGGTAGACGGAGTGGGCACGCCCGCAACGCTGGCAGCGGGTGTAGCCGCGAACCTTGAACTTGGGGGCCTTGGCAGCCTTGTTCTTCAGGGCGGTCTTGGCCATGTCAGTTCTCCTTGAAGGGGAAGCCGAGCGCCTTGAGCAGCGCGCGTCCCTCGTCGTCGTTCGTGGCGGTCGTCACGACCGTGATGTCCATGCCGCGCACGCGGTCGATCTTGTCCTGGTCGATCTCGTGGAACATCGACTGCTCGGTCAGGCCGAAGGTGTAGTTGCCCCGGCCGTCGAACTGCTTCGGCGACAGGCCGCGGAAGTCACGGATACGCGGCAGCGCCACCGTGACCAGGCGGTCGAGGAACTCCCACATGCGATCGCCGCGCAGCGTCGTGTGGGCGCCGATCGGCATACCCTCACGCAGCTTGAACTGGGCGATCGACTTGCGGGCCTTGGTGATCTGCGGCTTCTGGCCGGTGATCGCGGTCAGGTCCTTGATCGCGCCCTCGATCAGCTTGGAGTCCTTGGCGGCGTCGCCGACACCCATGTTGACGACGACCTTGACGACGCCGGGGACCTGCATCGGGTTGCCGAAGTTGAACTGGTCCTGCAGGGCCGACTTGATCTCGTCCTGGTAGCGCGTCTTCAGCCGCGGCTTGGCGGCGGGGGCTGCGGTCTCAGTCATCAGATGTCCTTGCCGGAGCGCGCGGAGACCCGCACGCGGGTGGTCTTGGTGCGGCCGTCGCGCTCGACCTGCTCTTCGCGGGTCTTGACGCGGGTCGGCTTCTTGTCGGTGGGGTCGATGACCGCGACATTGCTGACGTGGATCGGCGCCTCCTGCACGACGAGGCCGCCGGTGCCGCGGGTGCCCGGCTTGACGTGCCGGGTCACGCGATTGACGCCCTCGACGGTCACGCGCTGGTTCTCGGTGTCGACGGCGATGACCTTGCCCTGCTTGGCCTTGTCCTTGCCGGTGAGCACCTGGACGGTGTCGCCCTTCTTGATCTTCATCTTGCCCATGGCGGTCAGAGCACCTCCGGTGCCAGCGAGATGATCTTCATGAAGCGCTTGTCACGCAGCTCGCGGCCCACCGGGCCGAAGATGCGGGTGCCACGCGGATCACCATCGTTCTTGAGGATGACGGCGGCGTTCTCGTCGAAGCGGATGTAGCTGCCGTCCGGCCGGCGGCGCTCCTTGGTGGTGCGCACGACGACGGCCTTGACGACGTCACCCTTCTTGACGTTGCCGCCGGGGATGGCGTCCTTGACGGTCGCGACGATCGTGTCGCCGATACCGGCATACCGGCGGCCGGAGCCACCGAGCACGCGGATGCACAAGATCTCCTTGGCGCCGGTGTTGTCGGCAACCTTGAGGCGGGATTCCTGCTGGATCACTTGGCCTTCTCCAAAATCTCCACGACGCGCCAGCGCTTCGAGGCGCTCAGCGGACGGGTTTCCATGATCAGGACGCGGTCACCCACGCCGGCAGCGTTCTGCTCGTCGTGCGCCTTGACCTTGTGGCTCTTGCGCATGACCTTGCCGTAGAGGGCGTGCTTGACGCGGTCCTCGACCTCGACGACAACGGTCTTGTCCATCTTGTCGCTGACCACCATGCCCTGGCGGGTCTTGCGGTAGTTGCGCTCCACGCTCGACTTCTCTTCCACAGTGTTCTCGCTCATCGTGCTCAGGCCTCCGGTCCGGTGCCGATGCCGAGCTCGCGCTCACGCATCTCGGTGTAGATCCGCGCGATGTCCTTGCGGACGGCGCGCAGGCGGCCATGGCTTTCGAGCTGACCGGTGGCCGACTGGAAACGGAGGTTGAACAGCTCCTCCTTGGCCTTGCGCAGCTCTTCGACGAGGCGGTCGTCGGCGAGGCCGCGCAGCTCGGTGGGGGTCAGGTCCTTGCTACCGATAGCCATCAGATGTCACCACCTTCACGCTTGACGAAGCGGGTCTTCATGGGCAGCTTGTGCATCGCCAGGCGCATGGCCTCGCGAGCGACGTCCTCCGGGACACCGGAGAGTTCGAATAGCACGCGGCCCGGCTTGACGTTGGCGATCCACCACTCGGGCGAGCCCTTACCGGAACCCATGCGGGTCTCGGCGGGCTTCTTGGTCAGCGGACGGTCCGGGTAGATGTTGATCCAGACCTTTCCGCCACGCTTGATGTAGCGGGTCATGGCGATACGAGCGGACTCGATCTGCCGGTTGGTGACGTAGGCGGGCTCGAGGGCCTGGATGCCGTATTCACCGAAGGCGAGCGAGGTGCCGCCCTTGGACATGCCGGAGCGACCGGGGTGGTGCTGCTTGCGGTGCTTGACGCGACGCGGAATCAACATGGCGCGCTCACGCTCCTTCGGTAACAGCCTCGGCGGCGGGTGCGCTCGCCTCGGCGGTCTCGGTGGTGGCCGGCGCCGCGTCGCGGCGGGCGCGCGCGGGACGGTCGTCACGGTCACGGCGCGGACCGCGGGCGCCGCCGCGCGGGGCGTTGACCTGCTGCGCAGCGAACTCCTTCTCAGTCATGTCGCCCTTGTAGATCCACACCTTCACGCCGATGCGGCCGAAGGTGGTCTTGGCCTCGAAGAAGCCGTAGTCGATGTTGGCGCGGAGGGGGGGCAGGGGCACGCGGCCCTCGCGGTAGAACTCCGATCGCGACATTTCGGCGCCACCGAGGCGGCCGGAGCACTGGATCCGGATGCCCTTGGCGCCCGAACGCAGCGCGGACTGCATACCCTTGCGCATCGCGCGCCGGAAGGTGACACGCGCGGCGAGCTGCTCGGCGATGCCCTGGGCGACCAGCTGCGCGTCGATCTCGGGGTTCTTGACCTCGAGGATGTTCAGCTGCACCTGCTTGCCCGTGAGCTTCTCGAGCTCGCCGCGGATGCGGTCGGCCTCGGCGCCGCGGCGGCCGATGACGATGCCCGGACGCGCGGTGTGGATGTCCACACGCACGCGGTCACGGGTGCGCTCGATCTCGACGCGGGAGATGCCGGCGCGCTCCATGCCCTGGGACATGAGCTTGCGGATGGCGACATCTTCCTTGACGTAGTCGCGGTAGCGCTGACCCTCCTTGGTGGAGTCGGCGAACCAGCGGCTCTTGTGGTCGGTGGTGATGCCCAGCCGGAAGCCGTGCGGGTTGACCTTCTGACCCATTAGCGGGTGCCTGCCTTTCCGGCGTTGTTCGAAGCCGTGGACTTCGGCGCGACGGTGACGGTGATGTGGCTCGTGCGCTTGTTGATGCGGCCGGCGCGGCCCTGGGCGCGCGGGCGGAACCGCTTCATCGTGGGGCCCTCATCGACGAACGCGGCGGAGACGACGAGTTCACGCTCGTCGAACGCCTCGGACGCGGCATCGGCCTTGACCCGGGCGTTGGCGATGGCGCTCTGCAGCACCTTCAGCACCGGCTCGGACGCACCCTGCGGCGCGAAGCGCAGCACGTTGACGGCGTCCACGGCCTGCTTGCCGCGGATCAGGTCGACGATGCGGCGCGCCTTCTGGGGGGTGACCCGCACGTGGCGGGCGACCGCCTTGGCTTCCATGATCTCCTCGCTCATCGACGACGGCCCTTCTTGTCGTCCTTGATGTGACCCTTGAACGTGCGGGTCGGGGCGAACTCGCCGAGCTTGTGGCCGACCATCGACTCGGTCACGAAGACCGGAATGTGGGTGCGGCCGTTGTGCACGGCGAAGGTGTGACCGAGGAAGTCCGGCGCGATGACCGACCGGCGCGACCAGGTCTTGATGATGTTCTTCGAGCCCGAAGCGTTCTGAGCGTCCACCTTCTTCTGGAGGTGGCCGTCGATGAAGGGGCCCTTCTTCAAACTGCGTGGCATGTCGAAAAGCTCCTATCAGCGCTTCTTGCCGGTGCGGCGGCGGCGGACGATCATCTTGTCGCTCGCCTTGCCAGGACGACGGGTGCGGCCCTCGGGCTGACCCCACGGGCTGACCGGGTTACGGCCACCGGAGGTCTTGCCCTCGCCGCCACCGTGCGGGTGGTCGACCGGGTTCATCGCGACACCGCGGACGGTCGGGCGCTTGCCCTTCCACCGCATACGGCCGGCCTTGCCCCAGTTGATATTGGACTGCTCGGCGTTGCCGACCTCACCGATGGTGGCGCGGCAGCGCAGGTCCACATTGCGGATCTCACCGGACGGCATACGCAGCTGGGCGAAGGGGCCGTCCTTGGCGACGAGCTGGACGCGGACGCCGGCAGAGCGGGCGATCTTGGCGCCCCCACCGGGCTTGAGCTCGACCGCGTGCACGACCGTACCGGTCGGGATATTGCGCAACGGCAGGCTGTTGCCCGGCTTGATGTCGGCACCCGGACCGTTCTCGATCGCCATGCCCTGCTCCAGGCCCTTGGGGGCGAGGATGTAGCGCTTCTCGCCGTCGGCGTAGTGCAGCAGCGCGATGCGAGCGGTGCGGTTGGGGTCGTACTCGATGTGCGCGACCTTGGCGGGCACACCGTCCTTGTCGTGGCGACGGAAGTCGATCACGCGGTAGGCGCGCTTGTGGCCACCACCGATGTGCCGGGTGGTGATGCGCCCGGAGGCGTTGCGCCCACCGGACTTGGAGAGCGGCTTGACCAGCGACTTCTCCGGCGTGCTGCGAGTGACCTCGACGAAGTCGGCGACGCTGCTGCCACGACGACCCGGGGTCGTCGGCTTGTATTTGCGGATTCCCATGTCTACCTAAGCTCCTTTAGGCGCCCGCACCGAAGATGTCGATCGTGCCCTCGCGGAGGGTGACGATCGCACGCTTGGTGTCCTTGCGCTTGCCCATGCCGAAGCGGGTGCGGCGGGCCTTGCCCGGGCGGTTCATCGTGTGGACCGAGTCGACCTTGACGCCGAAGATCTGCTCGACGGCGATCTTGATCTCGGTCTTGTTCGAGCGCGGGTCGACGATGAAGGTGTACTTGCCCTCCTCGAGGAGGCCGTAGCTCTTCTCGGAGACGACCGGCGCGATCAGGATGTCGCGGGGGTCCTTGTGCACGGTGCTCACTTGGTGTCCTCCTGGGCGCCGGTGCCGACGAAGGTGTCGAAGGCGGCCTTGGTGAAGACCACGTCGTCCGCGCACAGCACGTCATAGGTGTTGAGCTGGTCGACCGCGAGGACGTGGACGTTGTCGAGGTTGCGCACCGACTTCAGCGACACCAGGTCGGTGCGGTCGAGCACGACCAGCAGGTTCTTGCGCTCGGTCAGGCCGGCGAGCAGCTCGGCGGCCTGCTTGGTCGAGGGGGTCTCGCCGGTGACGAGGGCCTCGACGACGTGGATGCGGTCGTGGCGGGCCCGGTCGGAGAGGGCACCGCGCAGGGCGGCGGCCTTCATCTTCCTGGGGGTGCGCTGGCTGTAGTCACGCGGCTGCGGGCCGTGGACCGTGCCACCGCCGGCGAACTGCGGCGCGCGGGTCGAACCCTGGCGGGCGCGGCCGGTGCCCTTCTGACGGTAGGGCTTGCGGCCACCACCGCGGACTTCGCCGCGGGTCTTGGTGGCGTGCGTGCCCTGACGGGCGGCGGCCAGCTGCGCGACGACGACCTGGTGGATCAGCGGGACGTTGGTCTGGACGTCGAAGATCTCAGCGGGAAGGTCGACCGTGACGGTCTTGGCGGTCATGTTCAGGCTCCCTTCGCGGCGGAGCGGACGAGGACGAGGCCACCGCGGGGGCCGGGGACGGCGCCCTTGATGAGCAGCAGGCCCTTGTCGGCGTCGACGGCGTGCACGGTGAGGTTCTGGGTGGTCTGGCGCACCCCGCCCATCCGGCCGGCCATACGCATGCCCTTGAAGACGCGGCCCGGGGTGGAGCACCCGCCGATCGAACCCGGCTTGCGGTGGTTGCGGTGCGCACCGTGGGAGGCGGAGACACCCTTGAAGCCGTGGCGCTTCATGACGCCGGCGAAGCCCTTGCCCTTGGTGGTGCCCGAGACGTCGACCTTCTGGCCGGCCTCGAAGACCTCGGCGGTGACCTCGGAGCCGACGGTGTAGTCGGCCGCGTCGGAGGTGCGCAGCTCGATGACGTGGCGGCGCGGGGTCACGCCGGCCTTGTCGAAGTGGCCCCCCATGGGCTGGTTGACCTTGCGAGGGTTGATCTCGCCGTAGGCGATCTGGACTGCGTCGTAGCCGTCGGTCTCGGCGCCGCGGACCTGCGTGACGACGCAGGGCCCGGCCTTGACGACGGTCACCGGGATGAGCCGGCTGTCGGCGTCCCAGACCTGGGTCATGCCGAGCTTCTCGCCGAGCACACCCTTGACGGAGCGCGTGGTTGCGTGAGTCATGGCGTCCTCTTAGAGCTTGATCTCGATGTTGACGTCCGCCGGCAGGTCGAGACGCATCAGCGAGTCGACGGCCTTGGGCGTCGGGTCGATGATGTCGATGAGGCGCTTGTGCGTGCGCATCTCGAAGTGCTCTCGGGAGTCCTTGTACTTGTGGGGGCTCCGGATGACCACGAAGACGTTCTTCTCCGTGGGCAGGGGCACCGGGCCGACAACGGTGGCGCCCGCGCGGGTGACCGTGTCGACGATCTTGCGCGCCGAGCTGTCGATGACCTCGTGGTCATACGACTTCAGCCGGATGCGGATCTTCTGTCCCGCCATCTTCTGGTCGTCTCTCTCTCGCCGTCCAACTAACAAATCCGTGAGGGCCCCGTCTGGCCTCCGACCCCCGCGGTCGGGCGTGTCGCCCTAGCTCCGCTCCCGAAGGCGCGCAGTTCCCTGCGATCCTTCGGGGGAATCGAATGGCCCGGCCGGAGCCGAACGCTTGCGCGGCGCCGGTGTGTCGCCCCGCTCCCAGAGCGGTTCGATTCGTTCGCACCTGCTGCGGCGGGCGACCCACAGGATCGACGCCTCGCGTCAAGCAACCTGACTATCTTGCCATGCCGCGCGAGCCAGGCCAAATCCGGAGCCCTTCGCACTTTTCCGCCCAGTGCCACTTGTTATCGGTCCGCCGCGGGAAGTTCGCGATGCGCACCGCAAGAAACCTGCCCAAAGGCTCGCCTCGGGGTGGCAAGCTCGTCGGTATGGATGCTCGTGATGTGCTGATCGACGCCGCCGGACGGCCGGTGGACTCCGCTCGCCAGGTCCTGGACGGCCTGGACGGCGACACGCTCCATCGGATGCCCGACGACCGGCATTCCTCGATCGCCTGGCTGCTCTGGCACTCCGCGCGGCAGGCGGACGTGCAGGTCGCCGAGCTGGCCGGGACGCAGGAGGTATGGCGTGCGGCCGGCTTCATCGGCCGGTTCGCCCTCGACCGGCCGGACGACGCGATGGGGTTCGGCGACTCCCCTGAGGACGTGGCGAAGGTGCGCGTCGACGACCCGGGGTTGCTGACGGCATACCTGGAAGCGGTGTTCGAGGCGACCACGACATATGTCCGCGGCCTCACTGAGGCCGACCTCGACGACATCGTCGACCGGCGCTGGGACCCGCCCGTGACCCGCGGGGTGCGGCTGGTCAGCGTCATCGACGACGCCGTGGCGCACATCGCGCAGGCGCAATACCTGCGCGGGCTGCTCGCCGACTGGTCGATCGGTTACTGAGGTGAGTCCGCGGCATACGCCGCGCGGGAAACCCATCCTGACCACTGAGCGGCTCACCCTGCGGCCGCTGACGTGGGACGACCTGCCGGAGCTGGAAGCGCTCGACGCCGATCCGGTGGTGATGGAATTCCTCGACCGGCCGCGCACGGCGGACGAGGTCCGCGAGCGCACCCTTGCCCGACTGGACCCGACGCACGACGCGATGGGCCTCGGCTACTGGTGCGGGCTCGAGCGCAGCCGCTTCGTCGGGTGGTGGCTCCTGACCCCCGAAGGTCCCGGGCTGGCCGAGATCGGCTGGCGTCTCCACCCGTGGGCGTGGGGCCGCGGCCTGGCGACCGAGGGCGCCCGAGAGATCATCCGGCACGGCTTCGAGACCGTCGGCCTGGAGCGCATCGTCGCCGAGACGATGGTGGTCAACGCGCGCAGCCGCTCGGTGATGGACAAGCTGGGTATGCGGCATACCCGCGTGGAGGTGCGGCCCTGGGAGGACCCGCTCCCCGGCGCCGAGCAGGGCGAGTGGCTCGCTGAGATCACCCGCGCCGACTGGATCGCTAGCGGTTGACCGCGACCAGGCCGAAGTTCTTCAGCAGGCTCCCGTGCAGACGCGGTTGAGAGCCCACTCCCCAGACGCGGCTCGAACCGGGGACCGCGGCGAGGTCATCTAGTTCCGGCGCCCGCGCGGGATAGGTGCGCGGGAAGTAGTGAACCGACCAGGCGCCGGCCGCATATCGCAGAACGGGCGCACCAAGCAGCGGTATGTCGCGCTGGCCGCGGTCTCGCGCCGACACCCAGACGGCCCCCGTGCTGTCTCTGGTGACCGAGAGGAGTTGGACGTCCTTGAGTGGGACCGACATCCGGCGCCAGGCCGTGCCATCCCAGCGCAGGACCAGAGGCGTGTCCACGTAGTCGTTTCCGTGGTTGACGCCGACCGCCCACGCCTCCTTCGCCGATCCGCCCCACACGCCGAAGAGGTCGACCCGACCCGATGCGCTCACGATCCGATGAGTGTGCCAGCGCCCACCGCGTCGCGAGAGGATCAGGCCACCAGATTCGCTCTGCGTGTCATTGCCGGCGCCCACCGCGAAGACCGACCCGTCCCCGGCGACGGCAACATCGTTGAACCCGCCCTCGTTCTTCGGCGCGTTCAGCGGCGGGCTCTCCCACCGAGAGCCGTTCCATTGCAACAGAACGGGGAAGGCCGTGTAGACGGCCGGGCGGTAGCCGACCAGGATGGTGGTCGATCCGCGGGTGGCAACTGCGGTGGGGACTGCTCCTGGGGCGATGCCGTTAGTCGCCGGGGCCCATCCTGAGGCGGTGAGTCGGCCGGCATACGGGCTCTCGCCCCAGGGATCTCCGGGGCCGGCCTGTCCGACGATCCACGCCCGATTCGTGGCGTCCGCGCTGACGCCCGTCAACCGGATGACGCCTGGCAGGTCGGTGCGCCGCCAGGCAGTGCCATTCCAGCGGATGAGCACCTCCCGTGGGGCCCCGGTCTCGCCTTCCGAGCCAACGGCCCACGCGAGCGTCGAGTTCACCGCGGCCACGTCCTCATACCGCGCATTCGCCGTCAAGTACGGACGGGATCTCCCGCCAGGTCGCCACGGCGGCGCCCGCAACCGCCCGGCCGCGGTCAAGGCGGCGAACACGCTCACCACCGCCATCCGGGCGCCGCACCGACGAGTCACGATAGTCATGAACCGCAGTGCAGCGTGCCCGCCCCGGCCAAGGGCAAGGGCTTGACGTTGGCCGTAAGAACTTCGTAAGTCTGGCTGGCCTCTCGGCAGCCGCCCCGGGCACAGACACGGTGTGGGATCGCTGGGGGCGTGGGGCACTCGGCGCCCCGAAACAGAAGAGCGCGGCACCCGCGAAACGGGTGCCGCGCTCTTCTGTTCTTTCACGGGGCTTACCCCGTGTGGGGGCCGCTCCTCGTGGGGGGTCCACGGGGGGCGGAGCCCC
>NZ_HG764815.1:1733764-1741612 GCF_001050535.1 Nostocoides australiense Ben110
TGTTGCGGCTCATGAGGTTGGTGTCACCCGGCGCCGTAGGTCGTGAGGGACGGGCAGGTCCCCGGCGGCAAAGATGGAAGTCGACCAAGACAACCGTCGCCGACACGAAGGACCTGCCCTGTGACCCACCGTAATGCTCCGCTGACCCCTCAAGGCCGTCTGCGGTTGGTGCTGCGCTGCCGCCATCGACCGATCGCCCACATCGCCGCCGAAGCAGGCGTCTCCCGCCAGTGCTTGGGCAAGTGGGTGGCCCGCTACCGCGAGCACGGCGAAGCCGGCCTTCACGATCGTTCGAGTGCACCAGCCCAGCGGCCCACCCAGACACCTGTTGCGGTGGTCGAGCAGATAGCGGTGATGCGGAAGAACAAGTGGTCAGCGCGCCGGATCGTGCGCGAACTCGCGGCCCAGGACATCCCCATCTCGGTGGCCACGGTGACTCGGTGGCTACACAAGCTCGGCCTCGCGCGCCTGGATCACCTCGACGTCGACGGCGAACCGCTGCGCAGGCCCGGCACCATCAAGGCCTGGTGGCCCGGGCACATGATCCACATCGATGTGAAGAAGGTCGGCCGCATCCCCGACGGCGGCGGCTGGCGCATCCACGGCATCAACTCCGACCAGGCCCGCGCCGCAGCCAGGGCCACCGCCAAGGCGAAGGCCAGCGGGACCCGGCCGGGCTACGTCTACCTGCACTCCGCAGTCGATGGGTTCTCCCGTCTGGCCTACACCGAGGCCCTCGAGGACGAGACCGCGAAGACCGCGATCGGGTTCCTCTTCCGTGCCCGCGTCTGGTTCGCCGCCCACGGCGTCACCCGCTTCACCCGGATCGTGACCGACAACGGCTCCTGCTATCGCGCCAAGGACTTCACCCGCGCGGTGTGCTCCTTCGCCGCGCGCCATCAGCGGACCAGGCCCTACACGCCCCGCCACAACGGCAAGGTGGAGCGATACCAGCGGATCCTGGCCAACGAACTGCTTTACGCCCGCCCCTGGCTCAGCGAAGACCACCGCCGCGACGCGATCGCGACCTGGAACCTGCACTACAACTACCATCGAACCCACAGCGCCGCCGGCGACCAGCCCCCGGCCTCACGCTTGCGGACCGGCGTCACCAACGTCATGAGCAACTACAACTAGGTGGGCGGTGAGGATGGGGATGCCGGTGGCGACTTGGCTGGCGTGCAGGTCGTGGACGTCGTGCACGTGGGGTAGCGCGTGCAGGTGCTGGCGCACCAGTTCGAGGTCGAGGCCCTTTGGGGTGGACTCGAGCAGGACGTCGATGGTTTCGCGGAGAAGTCGGATGGTGCGCGGGATGATGAGGACGCCGATGAGGATCGAGGCGATCGCGTCGGCGCGGTACCAGCCGGTGGTGGTGATGACGGCGGCGGCGGCCAAAACAGCGACCGAGCCGAGTGCGTCGTTGACGACCTCGAGGAATGCCGCGCGCATGTTGAGGTTAGCGCTGCGGCCGCTGGCCAGGATGAGCAGGCCGATGAGGTTGCCGATCAAGCCGACGATGCCGAAGACGATCATCAGGCCCGAGGCCACCTCGGGGGGTTCGAAGAGACGTTTGACCCCCTCGATCAGGACGAAGGCGCCGACGGCCAGCAAGAGAGCGGCCTGGGCAGCGGCACCGAGGACTTCGGCACGGTGGTAGCCCCAGGTCCGGGCGGGGGTGGCGGGTCGGCGCGCCAGGACGGCAGCGATCAGCCCGAGGGTGAGGCCGGCGACATCGGTGAGCATGTGCGCGGCGTCGGCGAGCAGGGCCAGGCTGCCGGACAGGACGGCCCCGACCACCTCGACGACGAGGACGGTCAGCGTGATGCCCAGCACGGCGGCGAGTTTGCCGCGGTGGTCGGCCAGGGCTGCCCCGTGGCTGTGGCCGTGGTCGCTCATGATGCCGCTTTGACGCTGCTGCAATGGGCATCGGTGCAGCACGTGGCGTTGGAGGAGGAGGCGATGGTGGGGCCGCATCCGCAGGTCTCGCCGCGCCACGCTTGGAGTCCTTCGCGGCTGGCGACGCCGGCGATGACCAGCCCGGCGATCGGGTCGGCCCACCACCACCCGAAGAGGCTGTTAACGAGCAGGCCGGCCAAGAGCACCGCGGACAGATACGTGCAGAGCAGGGTTTGTTTGGAGTCGGCCACGACCGACCCGGAGCCCAGTTCCCGGCCGGTTCGCCGTTGCGCCCAGGACAGGAAGGGCATGACCGCCAAGGAGAGGGCCGCGATCCAGATGCCTAGGGTCGAGTGTTCGGCCTCGCTGGCTACCAGCAGTGCTCGCATCGACTCCACCGACACGTAGGCGGCCAATGCGAAGAACGAGATGCCGATGCAGCGCAGGGCTTGGCGTTCCCTGGTTTCGGGGAGTTTGTGCCGGAACTGCCAGAGGATGACAAGTCCGCTGCCGACTTCGACCAACGAGTCCAGACCGAAGCCGATCAGCGCGATCGATGACGCGGCCGACCCGGCAGCCACGGCGACAACGGACTCCACAACGTTGTACGCCACTGAGGCGCCGGCAAGCAGTTGGGCTCGGCGTCCCAGTTGCTGTCGACGGTCCTCAGAGATCGCGGCAATGGTCAATGAGTGAGAGCGGGCGGAGTTCACTGGGCCACCCCAGCCCCGTGGCGCGGGCACAGCGTGACCGCGTCCCCGGTCAAACCCAGCAGGCGTTCAGCGCCGCGCAACAGATCCATCGTCGCCTCGGGGTGGGCCAGCGCGTAGATCGAGGCCCGCCCCTCGGGCCGCATCGTTACCAGCCCACAATCGAGCAGACACGCCAAGTGTCTGCTCACCGTCGACTGCGCCAGACCGAGGTGGGCGACCAGGTCGACCACGCGGTGTTCACCCAGGCTCAGATGCTGCACGATCGTCAACCGGGAGGTGTCGCTGAACCCGTGGAACAGGCATGCTGCGGCCGCCAAGGCTTCCTGCTCTCCAATTAGGGACTCATCGCGCATTTGCTTTGTCATCGCCACAAGACGATATTACTTCGGGTGGGGCCCCGCAAGGGCCGCTCGACCCGCACCACCATGGACGGGGTCTTTGCCTGCGGGGACTTGGTCGACCACACCTACCGTCAGGCCATCACCGCCGCCGGCTCCGGGTGCGCGGGCGCCCTCGACGCCGAACGATTCCTTTCCCACTGAGCAGCGGCGGGTGCCCAGGGTTACCCCCCTTTCGCGTCCTGCAGTGCCCGCGTGGTCGGGTGGGGCAGCAGAGTCAGCCCGTGGGCCGTGGACGGCCCGGTGGGGGTGTGGCGTGCGAGTTTGTCGCGGGCAGCCTTCACGGTGACGGTCAGCTGGGCGACCTCCCCGGGCCAGCCACGCTCCTCGGCTTCGACGATGCGTTCTTCGAGGTTGGTGATGATCGCGGCCAGCCGGTCGAGTTGGGCGGGGTCGACTCGGAGTACGGGGCAGCGCAGGCAGGCGTGTTCGTGTTCGCAGCGGGAGCCGTAGGGGCGGGCGCAGCTGCCCAGTTCGACCCGGCGCAGGGTGAAGTGTTCTTCGAACTCTTCCCATTCGGCGTCGGTGGGTTCGCGGTACTCCTGCGGGGGACGGCCGGTGCGCCGGTTGTCGACGAAGGTGCGGTAGGTGCGGATCAGGTCGTCTTGGAAGACCGCGACGTAGGGTTCGGTGCTGGTCAGGTGCCGATGGCCCAGGATCTTGGAGGCGATGTGCAGCGGGAGCCCGTCCTGGACGGCTGTGGTGGAGAAGATCCGACGAAAGTCGTGCGGGGTCAGGTGGATTGGTTCACCGGCCCGGTCGCGTAACTCCATGCGGACGAACAAGGCTTTGAGCCATTGCCGCAGGCTTGTGGTGCCGATGACGGTGGGCCCGCTGCCGTAGTCGCGTTGGAACAGGTGCGGCAGCCGGGGCCCGACGGTGCGTTCGTAGTGGTCGTAGCGGGCTACCAGCGGGATCGTGCCGTGGTTCTGGTTGCGCAGCCGGCTGATCACCAGGGCCAGGACGCTGGCCAGTTCGGGCGTGACCAGCAGGAGGCGTTCCTGGTTGGTCTTGGACGGGATGACCTGCAGCAGCGGCACGGTCTCACCGGTGGTGGACAGTCGGTGGGAGACCAGCGCGAGGTGGGTGAGTTCGAGGAGTTCCTCGATCCGAAGGCCCGTGTGGCGCAGGGTTTCCACGATGGCCCAGAGCCAGAACGCGTCGTGTTCGCGTCGGGTGGTGCTGAACCGCTCCCCGGTCTCAAGGTCACGAACGACATATGAGGTGCCCGGCGGCAGACCCCGGGCGGCTTTGACGTACCCGTCCTCGCGGACGTAGCTGCGGCCATCCACGGTCAACAGGTCATCGAGCGGGGCCTTGGCGGCGGCCTCGCGCAGGGCGCGGGCCTGGGCGAGTTCGCGTTCGAGATGGGCGACGATCTCGGGCAGGAGGGGGACGCGTTCTCGGATTCGTTGGTGGATCTTGGCCCGCACGTGCAGTTTGCGTCGGTTGAGTCCGGTCGCGTCGGCGCGGGTGACCGGGGAGGGCACCGCGTAGGGGACGATGGAGGGGTCTTCGTGGGCCCAGTCGCGCAGGTCGAGGTAGAACGAGCGGACGTTGAGCAGGATGTAGCCGCTGCTGGCGCGTGGCCGGGTTTCGCCGTTGACGCCGACCACCGTGGCTAGGCGTTCTTTCCAGGCGGTGATCACGTCGGCAGGGAGGGCGAGGGTGTCGATGCCGGGGTGGTGCTTTTCGATGTCGGCCCAGAAGTTGCCGACGATGTCAGCGGCCAACCCGGACAGCGTGGTGTAGTCCACCGAGGTCTTGCGCTCTTGCAGGTAGCGCACGAAGAGGTCGCGGATCGGTCCGGGGGTGATGTCGTAGCGGTCGACCAGGTGGGCCACGCTCCGCTGCCCCAGCCGCAGCTCTTCGTACAGGCCGTGGTTGGCCTCGAGGATCCCGACGTCGGTGAGCAGCTCCCACACCTGGTGACACCCGGCCGCGCGCACTCCGAGTTGGAGGAGCTGGGCGGAGCGGAACGCGAACAGGTCGTTCTTGGTGATGGCGGGCAGGTCGTGGCCGGTGTGGAGCATGACGCGGGCCAGGACGGTCCAGCAGTCGTGCTGGGTCTTGGCGCTCATGTGCCGCCGGTCCATGCCGTCTTGGAGGCGTTGCCGCAGGTCGGGGTCCTGTTGGGCGAGGATCTGTCGGTACCCGATCGCGGTCTTGAGGGCGGAGAAGTACGGGTAGTCCGGCAGGATCACCCGGGCCACGATCAGGGTCCTGATGCCGGAGACGGCGATCGCGCGAACGCTGGGTGCGATCCGAGGGTCCTGACCGTGACGCCTCAGGATCCACGAGTCCGGGTCGGTGTTCGCGCCGGCCGCGATCCACCGGTCGTGCCAGCCGTCCCCGGGGAAGGTCTCCAGCCAGTCCAGGACCCAGCCGATGCCCTCGACGAGCTCGTTGTGGTCGTGCACGACGGTCGGCCAGTCCGGCAGCTTCATGGCGATCCTCAGCACCTCGGCGCGGTCCGCCTGATCGTGAGGGCCGGGGAAGGTGACCCCGACCAGCTCCGGATGCAGCCGCAGCCGGCTGCCGACCTTGGCCATCTGCTCGTGGCGCAGCGCGCTGATCACGGCAGCAACCCGTCGCCGAAGAGGACCGCCAAATCAGCCGACCTGTAGGCGGTGGCCACCGGGGCCGGGTCGGGCTTGGGTTCTTGGAGGCGGGCCAGGTGGGCGGCGACCTTCTCAACGGTGTGGCGTTCGTCCTCGACCAGGTAGATCTCCGCCGTGGTCTCCATGTGGGCATGCCCGAGGATGGTTTGCACATCGCGCAAAGAGACGTTCTCGTCGGCGGCCATCCGCAGCGCGCAGGTATGCCGTAGATCGTGCATCGTCCAGTTCGTCCCCAGACGAGCGTTGGCCCGTCGGAGCACCGCGCGCAGCGCCTCGTACGTCATCGGGACCCGTGTCAGCGTGCCCTGGCGTTGACGGCGGCGCACCGTCACCCACACAGGATCACCCGGGCCGATCTTGCCGACCTCGGCCAGGTAGAGCCGCAGCCACACCATCGCCGGCTCGCTCACCGGCAGCCACTGCTGCGCCCGGGACCCCTTGCGGATTACCCGGACCAGCTGGTTGCCCCAGTCGACGTCGGCCCCTCGAATCCCCAGGACCTCGCTGGCGCGAGCACCGTTGCTGACCGTCAACGCCAGCAGCGCCCGGTCTCGATGACATGTCAGGGTGTCGAAGAGCTCGTCCCAGGCCTCATCGGTCAAGGCCCGCGGCCGCCGACGCGGAACCTTGGGGTTGTACCGCAGCTTGCCCTCGGGACGGAACGGCATCATCGGGTTGTGATGCGCATTCGGGCGGCGCCCACCCCCGGCCCGAAGCACCGGATTCATCACCGGCCCCCGGCCCTGCTCAGCCCAATACTCGTAGAACGAGGCCAGAGCTGCATTGTTGTGCCGGATAGTGCGCGCCGCGTAGTGGTCATCCAGATACTGCTTACCCGTCTTCGGGTTGACAGTCCCCACGAGATCAGCCGACAGCGTCCTGGCCGACCGGCGAGGTTTCGGATGCAGTTGAAGCCACAACACCAGGTCACGCACCTCCGCGGCGGTCGCACGATCCCAATCGACGCCGACGGCGGCCAGCCAGCGCCACCAGCGCAGCAGAACGTACGCGTAAGAGCGAACACTGCCCGCGCTGTTTCCTCGAGCGGCGAAGTCGCGCAGGAACTCGGCAACCGGCCCCACGATCAGACCTTCGGCGTCCTGCACAACCCACGCCACGCCCGAGCCTCCCGGCCGAACAGAGCCCCAACGACCAACAACGAGACGGTCAAGATCACGACTCACAACGGACTCCTCAGCAGACCCAGTAACGGTCCCCAGTCCTACCAGCGCCCACGGTCGTTAGTCCGGTCAACATCACCCGCCGACTCGGTGCTCGGCATCGCCCTGCACGACCGCCGCCTCGGCATGGTCGAGCGGATCG
Source organism: Nostocoides australiense Ben110 (assembly GCF_001050535.1). GTDB lineage: Bacteria > Actinomycetota > Actinomycetes > Actinomycetales > Dermatophilaceae > Nostocoides_A > Nostocoides_A australiense. The sequence goes on from NZ_HG764815.1 coordinate 1,740,716, forward strand.
ACACCCCGCCCATCGACCAGATCGACGGCATGCTCGCCGCCACCGTCCCCCCGATGCTCCGCGAGCGCCCGACCGCCGTCCTCGTCATCGGTTACGAAACGGTCACAGGACAGGCTGTCGAGGCCGTCGAAGCGCTGGCCTCGGCGCTCGCTGCTGCGGGTGTGGACGTGCCCGCACCGGTCCTCGTGACCCCGACCGGGTGGCGGCACCTGGACTGCACCTGCTGCCCCACCGGGGGCCACCCGCTGCCTGCTGCCGAGCACCCCGTGGGGCTGGAGCTGAGCGCCGCCACCGGCTCCGCCCCAGCCCCCTGTCGGGACGACCTCGCGCAGCGCCTGACCCCCACCCGGCACGCCGAGACGGTCGGTGCCGAGTGCGAGCGCATCACCCCCGAGCAGGCCGAGGACGTCACCGCTGCCGCCCTCGCGTGGAGCCGGGTTCTCACGGCCAGCACCCCCATCACGGACCTGCCCGCTCACGTCCTCGCCCTCGCCGCCGTGGCCCTGACCCGCAACACCGTGACGGAGTTCCGGGACGCGCTGCTGTCCCACCTGTGCACGGACACCATGCCCTCTGACCTGCTCGACCAGCACACGGTGCAGGCAATCCGGGAGAGTGTGAGCATCGACCCGGACCAGCCCCCAGCCGTCACCCTCGACCGGCTCATCCAGACCGCAGCAAGCCTGCCGGACGCCCACGCGGTCCCCGTCCTGACCGTGGTGGCCAACTACGCATGGTGGCGCGGTGACGGCACCATCGCCCGCCTCGCCCTCGACAGGGCACTGGCCATCGACCCGGGCTACCGTCTCGCTGCACTGCTCGCCCGTGCGGTGGACCTCGGTATCCGGCTCACCCGCTGACCCCCGAAGGGGTCCGGGGGCAGGGAGGCCGGGCAAC
>NZ_HG764815.1:1741712-1755763 GCF_001050535.1 Nostocoides australiense Ben110
GGTGGCTTCAGCGGGTATGCCGAGTCGCCCCTCCTCGTTGCCGTCACCGGCGCCCTGGCATCGGTCGACGTCGACGACCGGCCGGCCAGCACGAACGCGCCCCTGAGCCTCGCGGCCGGGGCGCGCCTGGCGATCGGCCGGCCGACGGCCGGCCTGCGCAACTATGTGGCGATAGCCGGCGGCGTGACGAGCGAGATCACCTTGAGGTCACGGTCATACAGCCGGCTCGGGGGGCTCGGCGCCGCCCTGGCACCGGACGACCTGGTGCCGATCGGCACCGGGGCGAGCGCATCCCCCGTGGTCGACCACGCGGCCATACCCAGCCCGCCGGTGGATGCGACCACCTTGGCGGCGCTACCTGGCCCACGCCGGCACTGGTTCAGCGACGAGGCTGTGGCGCAACTGATGGCGACGACATACCGGGTGACGGCCGAACTGGATCGCACCGGCGTACGGCTGGACGGCCCCGCCGTGCCGCGTTGCCGGGAGGAGGAACTCCCGAGCGAAGGCATGGTCCGCGGCGCGGTGCAGATCCCGGCCTCCGGGCGACCGATCATCTTCCTGTCCGACCATCCCGCCACCGGCGGCTACCCCGTCCCGCTCGTCCTCACCCCGGACGCAGCCGATCACGCGGCCCAACTCACGCCCGGGATGACCGTGCGCTTCGCCCTCGAGTGACGACGCCGCCTACCAAAGGGGCGCTGACGGACCGCATGACACCATGACCCAATGTCCGATTCCACCAGCATCGAGGACATCCTCGGACCCCGGCCCGAGATCACCCGCGGCCACGCAACCCTGGAGTGCGCCTACCCGGCCGGCGAAGAGACCTTCACCGGGCTGATGATGCTGCGGATCGCGACCGGCGCCTACGAGGACACCGACGAACTCGTCGAGGGCTTCGTGGAGATGGCCGAGGAGTTCGAGGAGTACTTCCCCGACGACGAGCCGGTCGCGCCGACGGACGTTCCCGCCCGCTTCCAGCAGGTCCTGGACGAGTACAAGCGGGTGGTACACACGACCTCCTACGACGCCTACTGTCTGCTCTCGCTGCCCGAGATCCTCCCGAGCGCCGGCCTGGTCCTCAGCTGGGGCGACGGGTTCGACTCGAGCGAGGCCCTTGAGGTCGTGCGCGACCTGGCGGACCAGTACGCCGAGCAGGGCATCGACATGCGGGGGTATGTCTACGCCCACACGCAGGACCTCGAACGGCTCGTCCTGACCGGTGATCTCTACCTCGGATTCGGCGTCCTGGGGCCCCGCGATGATGTGGCGGCGGTGGCGGTGGGGCGGCAGGTCGTGGACGTGTTGCGGCAACTGGGGCTGCCCTTCACGTGGGATGGCACCGTCGGAGCCCGGATCCTCGTCGCGCCGGTGCTCTACGAGATCGAGTTGGAGGACGAGACCGGCGAGGACGGGATCGGCGAGGACGCGGACTGAGGGTTGTCGGCGCCGCGGCATACGGTCGGGGTATGACGAATCCTGCTCTTCGCGAACGCGCGGTGGCCGCGCTGCGCCAGTTGGTCGGCCGGCCCGATGCCGAGTTCCGCGACGGGCAGTATGACGCCATCGCGGCGCTGGTCGAGGGGCGCGGCCGGGTGTTGGTGGTGCAGCGCACGGGATGGGGCAAGTCCGCCGTCTACTTCGTCGCCACGACGCTGCGGCGCGCGGAGGGCGCGGGGCCGGCGGTGATCATCTCGCCGTTGCTCGCGTTGATGCGTGACCAGATCGCCGCTGCCGAGCGGGCGGGCATCCGTGCGGTGACGATGAACTCGGCCAATGCCACCGACTGGGACCAGGTGCGGTCGGCCTTGACGGCGGACGAGGTGGACGTGCTCCTTGTCTCGCCCGAGCGGTTGAACAATCCCCGTTTCCGCGAGGAACAGCTGCCCGACCTCGCCCGCCGTTGCGGATTGCTCGTCGTCGACGAGGCGCACTGCATCTCGGATTGGGGGCACGATTTCCGCCCCGACTACCGTCGGATCAAGGACCTGCTCGAGGGGCTGCCGGCCGGCACGCCGGTGCTCGCGACGACGGCGACGGCCAATGCCCGCGTGGTCGCCGATGTGGAGACCCAGCTGGCCGCCGGCCGGGCGCCGGTCCAGACGATCCGCGGTGGCTTGGCGCGGGAGTCGTTGCGGCTGGGCGTCCTGCGCTCGATGTCGCCGGAGCAACGGCTGGGCTGGCTCATCGCGCACCTGGACGACCTGCCCGGCAGCGGGATCGTCTATACCCTCACCGTCAGCGGCGCGGAAGACATCGCGGCGGCCTTGTCCGAGGCGGGTCACCGGGTGGCGGCCTACACCGGCCGCACCGACCATGCCGATCGCGAACGGCTGGAAATGTCCTTGCGCGACAACGCCGTCAAGGCACTCGTCGCGACCTCCGCGCTGGGCATGGGGTTCGACAAACCCGACCTGGGCTTCGTCGTGCACGTCGGCGCCCCGGCCTCCCCGGTTGCCTACTACCAGCAAGTCGGTCGCGCCGGCCGGGCCACCGAACGGGCCGATGTGTTGCTCCTGCCCGGCCCGGAGGATCAGGACATCTGGCGCTACTTCGCGTCGGTGTCCATGCCTCGTGAGGAGCAGGCCGATGCGGTGCTGCGAGCCTTGGCCGAGGCCGGACGGCCCTTGTCCACCGCGGCCCTCGAGACCATCGTCGACATCCGGCGCACCCGCCTGGAACTGCTGCTCAAGGTGCTCGACGTCGACGGCGCCGTCACGCGGCTCAGCGGCGGGTGGACCTCGACCGGCGTGCCGTGGACCTATGACGGAGACAGATATGCCTGGGTTGCCGCACAGCGGCAGGCGGAGCAGGAGCAGATGCTGGCCTACGAACGCGGCAGCGAGTGCCGGATGGCCTACTTGCAGCGGGCCCTGGACGACCCGAGTGCCGCGGACTGCCGACGCTGTGACAACTGCGCAGGCGTGTGGTTCCCCACCGACATCCCTGATCGGGTCATCGGCGCGGCCCGCGAACGTTTGGACCGGGTGGGGGTCGTGATCGAGCCGCGGGCGATGTGGCCGACCGGGATGGACCGGCTCGGGGTGCCGGTCAAGGGCAAGATCGCGCCGGCCGAGCAGGCGTCGGAAGGACGGGCGCTGGCGCGGCTGTCCGACCTGGGCTGGGGACAGCGTCTGCGCCCGCTGCTGCAGCACGACGGGCCGGTCCCGCCGGAGGTGCTCCGCGGGGTCGTCGAGGTGCTCAAGGGGTGGGGGTGGGCGCGGCGACCAGTGGCCGTAATGTCGGTGCCGTCGCGGGCCCGGCCGCAGCTCGTGGGTTCCGTTGCGGCGGGGATCGCCGAGATCGGACGGCTGACCTATCTCGGAGAGCTGGCGCTGGTGGACGGCGGGCCGACAGGCGAGGCCGGCGGCAACAGCGCGTTCCGGCTGGCGGGGGTCTGGGAGCGTCTCGCCGTCGGCGCTGACCTCGCCGCGTCGATCCGGAGCCTGGACGGTCCGATCCTGCTCGTCGATGACTATGTGAACTCCCGCTGGACGGTCACCGAAGCGGCCCGGGCGCTGCGGGTCTCGGGCGCGGACGAGGTGCTGCCGCTCGTTCTCGCCATCGACGCGTAGCTGCGGGACACGAGATCGCCGACACGCGGCGATTGCGGCAGGACGGCCGCTGATTCGGCCAATCAGTGACAAATTGTCAGATCCCTTAGGGGACGTCGCCCCCGAGACTCTGGGACATTTGCGCCACCCGATAGGGTGCACCCTGCTCCGCCGCAGAGAGCTGTTTCGCCCTCTTTAGACACTCTTTGAAATCTTAGAGCGAATAGCCCGGGGTCGACCCCTTACGGTTTCCAAGGCCTAATCAAGGATCAAGACCTACGGCTACGACGATGCCGATCGCAGCGTCGCTGCGCGTGAGGTGCCGGTGCAGCGCACCGAGACCCGCACCACCTACACCCCCGGCGCCACCGCCGTCGAGGAGCGCAAGGGCTTCAACCCGCTGTGGCTGCTCCTGCCGCTCCTTGCGTTGCTCGCCCTGTGGCTCGGCTGGCGCGCCATGGACAATGACGACGAGCCCGCGGACACCACGACCGACAGCGCCACGGCGACGGGCACCGAGATCACCGTGCCGTCTTTCGATGAGATGACCACCAAGCTGACGGACGCGGGCGTCGCGAACGCCCAGAGCGTTGCCCAGGGGATCGAGAACGCCGGCCCCTACACCGCCGACAACCTGGTCGAGAAGATCACGACCGCCGCCTCTTCGGCCGGTGTGGATGCCACTGACGTCACCAAGATCATCGAGGCTCTCGGCATCCAGAGCTGAATCTCAGCATCCGGCTAATCACAGCGGACCAGCCGGAGCCGGCGATTTCAGTCGCCGGCTCCGGCTGTCGCATTTACGACCGTTGGCTGAGGTTGGCGAAGCCGCACCGTACATATCGGAAGGAAGAACTGCACGATTGGCCCGATGAGCAGTGCATAAAGCACTGTGCCAATGCCGACTGTCCCGCCGAGCAACCAGCCGAGCAATAGCACGGTCAGTTCCAGGCTGGTGCGCACCAGGCGCAGCGAGCGGCCGGTGCGCCGGGCCAGCCCGGTCATCAGACCATCGCGGGGCCCTGGTCCGAACTGGCTGCCGATGTAGAGCGCGCCCGCCAAGCCATTGGCGACGATGCCGCCGAGCAGCAGCGCCGAACGGCCCAGAAGGCCGGTCGGCGCGTCCAGGATGCGCAAGGTCGCATCCGTGGCCAGGCCGATGACGATGGAGTTGAGGATCGTTCCGAGGCCGGGCCACTGGCGGAGGGGTATCCACAGCAGCAGGACCACGAAGCTCGTCACGATGACGACGGTCCCGAAACTCACGCCCCAGTGGCCTTGCACACCCTGGTGGAAGACGTCCCACGGGTCGAGTCCGAGAGTGCTCCGCAGCAGCATCGCCATCGAGACGCCGTAGAGGGTCAGGCCGACGAGGAGCTGGGTCAGGCGGTGGGTGATCCGCCCGGCACGCAACTGCTGCACCGGAGACATCGGCACGAGCTCCACGCGGCGGGCGAGGCCGCGGCGGGCGAGGTGGATCGGCGACATGATCACGAGTGTGGCGCGAAGTGGACTGTCTTTCTATAGCCACTTGTGCGACAGTGGCCCGTATGACGCCCGCCGTGTCGGCCCCCCGGCTCGCCCGCCTCGTCGGCGACGGAGCGCTCGCGCGACCGGCATACCGCTCCCTCGCCGCCGCGATCATGACCCTGCTGGCCGACGGCCGGCTCGTCTCGGGCACCCGGCTGCCGAGTGAGCGCGAGCTGACCGGGGCGCTCGGGTGCTCGCGCACGACCGTGACCAGCGCGTATGCGGTGCTGGCCGAACGCGGCTACCTCGAGACCCGGCGCGGGTCGGGGTCGATCGCCGTCGTGCCGGGCCGCCTGGCCGCGGCGAGCCGGGTGCTCTCCCCCGCCACGGATCTCGCGCCGGATGCGATCGATCTGACGTGTGCGGCAACGCGGGCCCCCGCCGGAATCCTGGAGGCGTATGCCGCCGCCCTGGCCGATCTGCCCAGCTACCTCGGCGACAACGGATATGCCCCCGTCGGCCTGCTGGACCTGCGAGCCGTCATCGCCGAGCGCTTCACCCGGCGCGGGCTGGCGACCACGCCGGAGCAGATCATCGTCACCTCGGGCGCGGTTGCGGGACTGGCCGTCATCTCGCGGGCGCTGCTCACCCGCGGCCAGCGGGTGCTGCTGGAGAGCCCGAGCTATCCCAACGCGATGGCGGCGCTGGCGATGGAGGGCGCCCGCACGGTGGCGATCCCGGTCGACGCCGCCGGGTGGGATCTCGACGAGGCGGCACGGATCGTGCCGGCCAGCGGCGCGAGCGCGGCATACCTGATCCCGGACTTCCACAACCCCACTGGGGCGCTCCTCGACGACAGCGGACGGGAGCGGCTGGCCGGGCTGCTCGCCGCGGCGGATGTGCGGCCGATCATCGACGAGACCATCGCCGATATCGACCTCGACGGTGGTCCACCTGTGCGCCCGTTCGGCTGCTTCAGCCCCGGCGCCATCGTGCTGGGTTCGGCGGCCAAGGTCTTCTGGGGTGGCTTGCGGATCGGGTGGATCCGGGTGCCGACGGCGCTGGCTTCGCGTGTGGTCTCCGCCCGGGCCACCTTGGATCTCGGGGCGCCGATCCTCGAGCAACTCGTGTTGATGCATCTGCTCGTGACCCATGACGGGCTGCCCGCGGCGCGCCGCACCGAACTGCTCGCGGCCCGCGACGCCACGGTCGAGGCGGTAGGGACGCACCTGCCGCACGCGCGCTTCGTCGTGCCGCGCGGTGGCCTGACCTTGTGGGTGGACATGGGTGATCTGCCCGTCGGGGGCCTGGTCCTTGCCGCCGCGGAAGCCGGCCTGCTGGTGGCGGCGGGTCCGCAGTTCGCGCCCGTGGGCGGCTTCGAGCGGTTCATCCGGATCCCCTATGTCGCCGCTCCGGCCGTCATGACCGATGCCGTCGCGCGGCTGGCCCGCGCCGCTGAGGAGTTGCGCGCCGGCGGCGTGACCGCGCTGACGCATCCGCCACGCGCCGGGGGCTTCGTGGCATGAGGGAGGTCGGCGCGACGGTCTGAGAGGCTTGGCTCATGAGTGACGTCGTCTTCGAGCGTGTCCACCACGTCCAGGTGGCCATTCCCGTGGGTGGGGAGGATTGCGCTCGTGCGTTCTGGGTCGAGCTTCTCGGCTTTGCCGAGGTGCCGAAACCGCCGGTCATGGCCGCCCGCGGGGGGTGCTGGTTCCGCGCACCGGGTGGCGGGCTCGAGATGCACATGGGCGTCGAGCAGCCCTTCGCCCCCGCAAGGAAGGCGCACCCGGGAATCCTCATCGCCGGTCTCAACGCGCTCGCGACCAGGCTCGAGGACGCCGGGTATGCCGTGCGCTGGTCCGACGAGATCCCGGGAACCAAGCGCTTCCACACCGACGACCCCTTCGGCAACCGGCTGGAGTTCATCGACGCCGGGGCCTAGGGCGAGCCTGCTGCGCCGACGTGGCAACCTCAGCCGGCGCCGGTGTCGTCGGGGCGGAGCATGGCGGGCTGGAGCGCTGTCGCGGGGCCGCGCTGATAGAGCAGGGCCGGGCGGCCCGAGCGGCCGGGGGGGGGGGTCGCGACGACGAAACCAGGCGTCGAGAGCACCTTGCGCCGGAAGTTGCCGAGGTCGGGCGCCGCGCCCCAGACCGCGGCATACACCCTCCGCAGGTCGGCGAGCGTGAACGGCTCCTCGACGAACTGCGCTGCGAGAGTGGTGTATTCGATCTTCGACCGGACCCGCTCCAGGGCGTCGCGGAGGATCTCGGCGTGGTCGAACGCGAGCTCGACGCTCGTCTCGTCCGCGCCGTCCAGGCCGAGGTCCTCCACCGGCCACCACCGTGCGGCCGCGGCGTCCGACCCGGCGGTCGGGACGTGCCGGGCGAGCCCGGGAGCGAAGGCGACGTGGGCCACTGAGACCACGCGCATGCGCGGGTCGCGGTCGGGGCGGGAGTAGGTGGCGAGTTGCTCCAAGTGGCCGGAGAGCCGCTCGAGCCCGGTCTCCTCGGCGAGTTCGCGCCAGGCGGCGGTGGCCGCGTCCTCGTCGATCTCGACGAAGCCACCCGGCAACGCCCAGTGGCCGGCGAAGGGATCCTCCCCGCGGCGGACAAGGAGGACGGCGAGGGTGCCTTCGTGGATGGTGAAGACCGCGAGGTCGACCGTGACGGCAAAGGGCGGGTGATCGCTCATCGGGCCACCTCCACTCCGGACGCCACGAGTTCGGTCAACGCCGCCTCGGTGGACTCCGGCGCGACCCCGGCCGTCAGCGGCAGCAGGACCGTGGTGCGCAAGCCGGCCCGAGCGGCGTCGAGCGCCGTCGCGCGGACGCAATGATCCGTGGCGATGCCGACCACATCGACCTCGTCGATCCCTTCTGCCGCAAGCAGATCCGCCAACGTGCGGTGGTCGTCGGTGATGCCTTCGAACATCGAGTAGGCCGGCGCGCCCATCCCCTTGCGCACGTGATGGGTGAGTCGCTCGGCGAGCCGCGGCTCGGCATACTCAGCCCCCGGCGTGCCGGCGACGCAGTGGGCGGGCCAGGTCGCGGCGAAGTCGGGGTCACCCGATGTCGCGAAATGGCCGCCGTTGTCGGACTCGGGCGAGTGCCAGTCGCGTGAGCCGACGATCAGCCGGTAGTGGCCGGCATACCGATCGATGTGGTCGACGATCGCCGCGGCGACGGCCCGGCCGCCGGTGACGGCGAGCGAGCCCCCTTCGACGAAGTCGTTCTGCACGTCGACGACGAGTAGTGCGGTCGAGCTCATCGTCACTCCTCCTCCATTGCGGTGGTGTAGGGCTCGCCGTCCGCGACCTCGTGGGCGCTTGGCGGTAGCGCGGCGATGGCCGCGGCCGCATGGGCCCGGACCTCGGCGAGACTGGGCTCGTGGACCATCTCGCCGCCGCGGATGACCGGCACCTGCACCGGCCGGCCCCCGTCGGGGATGACGCCGTCGAGCCGGAAGTGCTCGCTGCCGTCGGGCAGCCGGTATGCCGTCTTGCGGCCGCCGGCCGAGCCCTTGCCGCTGGCCTTCTTGGCCACGGGCCGCAGGGGGGCCTCGGCGCCGGGGCGATCGCTGACGGCGACGAGTTTGTAGACCATCCCGGCCGTCGGATGTCCCGAGCCGGTGACGACCCGGGTGCCGACGCCGAAGCCATCGATGGGGGCCGCGCCGAGGGCGGTGATGACATATTCGTCGAGGTCACTGGTCACGACGATGCGCGTCTTGGTGGCACCCAGCTCGTCCAGAAGCGTTCTGGCCCTGCGTGATTCGACGTCCAGGTCACCGGAGTCGATGCGGATGCCACCGAGTTCGGGGCCCGCGACCTCCACGGCGGTGCGGATGCCCTGCTCGATGTCGAAGGTGTCGACGAGCAGCGTTGTGCCGGCGCCGAGGGCCGCCACCTGGCTGGCGAAGGCGTCGCGCTCGCTGTCGTGGGCGAGGATGAAGGCGTGGGCCACGGTGCCGACGGCCGGTATGCCGTGGAGATGGCCGGCGGCGAGATTGCTGGTGGTGTCGAAGCCGGCGAGATAGGCGGCGCGCGCGGCGGCGATGGCAGCCTGCTCGTGGGTACGGCGACTGCCCATCTCGATGATCGGCCGGCCGCGCGCGGCGGTCACCATGCGGGCGGCGGCGCTGGCGACGGCGATGTCGTGGTTGAGCACCGACAGCACCAGGGTCTCCAGAAGGAGGCACTCCCCCAGCGGCCCTTCAGCCGTCAGGACCGGGCTGCCCGGCACATAGGTCTCGCCCTCGGGGTATGCGGTGATGTCCCCGCTGAAACGGAAGTTCGCGAGCCGGTCGGCGGCCCTGGTGGTGATGGCCCCGGTGGCTTGGAGGAAGGCGAGTTCGTCGTCGGTGAAGCCGAAGCCGGCGATCATCGGGATCAGCCGTCCGAGGCCGGCAAGCAGGCCGTAGCGCCGGCCCGGCGGGAGGCGTCGGGCAAAGGCCTCGAAGACGGAGTGGTTGTCGACGCTGCCGTCCTCGACGAACGAGGAATACATCGTCAGCTCGTAGCGGTCGGTCAGCATCCCCGGGCTCGCGCCCGCGGGTTGCCGGGCCGCCGTGCTCCTCGGCGCCTGCGTCTTCGCCATGTCGCCCCTTCGCTCACACAGCCACTGCGCTCGGCCACGTTCGCGTGGGTCGAGCCCTCGTTGGTTTAAGTCATAGTGACCATAACACGAGGGGAACGAGGTCAGTCGCGGGCGTGCTCGGCAGTTTGGTCGATCTCGTCGAAGATGATCTCGCTGGCCATCCCCGACGGATAGCCCTTGCGGGCGAGCAGCCCGGCGAGGCGTCGCACCTGGACGGCCCGGTCGAGGCCGTGGAGGCGTTTGAGGCGCGAGCGGACCAATTCGCGGGCGCGCTCCTCTTCCAGCGCCGGGGAGACGTCGTCGACGGCCGCGCCCGCCGTGTCCGGGTCGACCCCTTTGGCGCGCAGTTCTCGCCGCAGCGCCGACGCGGCCAGTCCGCTGCGGCGCTGCTTGGAGCGGACGAACATCTGCGCATAGGCGGCATCGTCGACCAGGCCGACCTCGGTGAGTCGGTCGAGGACGTCCTTGGCCACCAGCGGATCGCAGTCGCGTTTGGCGAGCGCCTCCTCCAGCTCGGCACGGGTCTTCGGCGAATTCGTCAGCTGCCGAAACACGATCGCCTTGGCCACGGCGTGCGGGTCGCGGGCTGCCTCCCCCCGCGAGGCGGGGTGCGGCTCCTCGTCATCGCGTGCGGGCTGAGTTCGGTCGTCGCCGGACGGAGTGGCGTCCGGCGACGACCCGGGCGGGCTGTGGTGTGGCATCCCGCCAGCCTCGATCCGGCCGATCGCCGCGCGGAGCGCGGACAGATCGGCCGGTGTGTGGTCGGTCATCAGAACTCGACCGGGACCTCGGCACCTTCCGCCGGGGCATCCACCCGCGGCCCGACGCCGAGCTTCTCCTTGATCCGCTTCTCCAGCTCATCGGCCAGATCCGGGTTGTCCTTCAGGAAGGTCCGGGCATTCTCCTTGCCCTGGCCGAGCTGGTCGCCGTCGTAGGTGTACCAGGCGCCGGACTTGCGCACGAAGCCCTGGTCGACACCCATGTCGATCAGGCCACCCTCGCGCGAGATACCCATGCCGTAGAGGATGTCGAACTCGGCCTGCTTGAAGGGCGGGCTGACCTTGTTCTTGACGACCTTGACGCGGGTGCGGTTGCCGACCGGCTCGTTGCCGTCCTTGAGAGTCTCGATCCGCCGCACGTCCAGGCGCACCGACGCATAGAACTTCAGCGCCTTGCCGCCGGTGGTCGTCTCCGGGCTGTTGTGGACCATGACGCCGTCGACGAAGTAGTTGTGGGTGCCGCCGACCTCGATGTCAAACTTGCGCATCGAACGCGTCTTGGGCTTGACGTGGACATCAAGCACATCGGCGGGGACGAGCACCTCTCGCGGCGAGACGAACTCCGGCCGGACCTCGAACTGACCCCGCAGACCGGTCAGGAGCTTGTAGTCCATCGACGGATGCACAAACGGAGCGACCATCTCGAGGAAGCGCTTCGACCCTTCCGTGGTCATCTGCAGCACCGCCTTCTGAGCGGCTCCGCGCACAGACACCCGCGAGTCGACTCCGTGGGTGTCGCGGAGATACGACGAAAGCCGCTCCCGAGACCCTGGAGTCATGGCTTCGACGCAGAATTCGACACGTCCACTGCCCCCGAGGGTTCGCTGCTGCAGTCCCTTGCTGCGCAAGGCGAAAGAGCCGTCGTCCATGAACCAGACAGCAAGCGCAAGCGGGGTCAACGCCTTGAGATATTCGTCGCTCAGGTGCTTCTTGCCATCGCCCCAATAGACGACCCGCCGCAACTCCGCGAGCTCGGCGAGCGGCGTGAAGTCGACGTGCTCGGCGCCACTGGGCCGAGTAGAGCGGGAATTCGGGATATTGCCCAGCATCTCGACCTTCCAGTCGAGATAGGGGATTTGCTTGGGTCCGTGTCCGAGGCGGAAGCGAACGCCATTGCGCCCCCGGCGGTCCGGCGAAAGGTTCCCGTCGCCCATGAGGCTGCCGAGGACGACTTGCCACTGCTGATCGGACAGACGGGCGGTCTCGCTCACCATGACCCGGTCGCCGGCAATGATCTCGCCGGCCTCGCGCCAGCCGCCCGGGGTGCGGATCAGGTGATTCTCGGTGGCGGCGAACTGCGAACGACCATTGCCGCCCGAACGCGCCACCGTGAACTGCAAGAAGCGCTCGGCGTTGCCGTTGTCGAACCAGTTCGTGATCGGTCGAGCGACGATCTGATCCGTGGCCGGGTCATAGGTGCGCACCTCCACGGGGGACTTGGAATTGACGAGCTTGCCGATCTTCTCGGTCGTGCCATCGGCGAGGGTGACCCGCGTCGAGTACGACATGCATCCGAACATCACTCCGATCTTTTCGCGGAGCTGGTTGATGAAGATCGCTGTGGTGCCGGTGGAATTCAGCGCACCAGTGATCTTGCGCAGCGCCTGGCTCATCAGGCGGGCCTGCAGGCCGACGTGGCTGTCACCCATCTCGCCCTCGATCTCGGCACGCGGCACCAGGGCCGCCACCGAGTCGATGACGATGATGTCGAGCGCACCCGAGCGGATCAGCATGTCGGCGATCTCGAGCGCCTGCTCACCGGTGTCGGGCTGGCTGACCAGCAGGGCGTCGGTGTCGACGCCGAGCTTCTGGGCGTATTCGGGGTCGAGGGCGTGCTCGGCGTCGATGAAGGCCGCGATACCCCCATTGCGCTGGGCGCTGGCAACCGCGTGCAGGGCGACCGTCGTCTTGCCGCTGCTCTCCGGGCCATAGATCTCCACGACGCGCCCGCGCGGCAGGCCGCCGATTCCGAGCGCCACGTCGAGGGCGATCGACCCGGTGGGGATCACCTCGATGGGCGCTCGCACTTCGTCGCCCAGGCGCATGACCGCGCCCTTGCCGTAGCTCTTCTCGATCTGGCCCATGACCGTGTCGAGGGAGCGCTGCTTGTTGTCCTGGGTCTTGTCGATGTCCGGTTTGCCGGCCATGCCACACCTCTTCTTTCATGCTCGTGGTCGGGCGCGCCCGCCTTCGACCCCTCGCCGGATGGCGACGAGATCAGACGCTAGGCGAGAGCACCGACAACCCGGCACCCCCCGGCCCTGAGCCTGTGGATGACGCGAAGTCGAACTCTCGCTTGTGGATGACACTAGCCGAACATCTGTTCGACGCGCGTGGAGACACGCCGTACCTCCACAAGGAGGACACCCCCGCCGCAGACCGCAAATTCACCCGTCGGTAACCTCACGCCGCAGGGATGCTGTGCGACTACAGGGGGTGGAAGTGCGCAACGGCCAGCCGTTCGAGGCGGCGGTCCAGGAGCACGGACCACGCGTGCTGCGCGTGTGCCGGGCCGTCCTGGGCCCCGGCCACGACGCCGACGACGCCTGGTCCGCGACCTTTCTCGCCGCCCTGCGCGCGTGGCCGACACTCGATCGCGGCACGAACATCGAGGCCTGGCTGGTGCGTGTGGCACAACGCAAGTGCATCGACGTCATCCGCGCGAAGTCACGACGCGCGATCCCGAGTGACGTTCTCCCCGAACCAGATTCGCCACCTCCTCCGGCGGACAAGAGCATCTGGTATGCCGTGGCCCGGCTCCCCGAGAAGCAGCGCCTTGCGCTGGCCTACCACTACTACGGCGGGCTGCCGCACACGGAGACGGCTGAGCTGATCGGCTCCACTCCGGCCGCCGTGCGACGCGCGGCGAGCGACGGAATCGCCAGTCTGCGCCGCATCCTCGCCGAGAACGGAGAAATCGTATGAGCGAACAGAATCCCGGCCTGGCCGATCCGTTGCCATCCCTCGACCCGGCCTCACCGATCGACGTCGCCGACCTGACGGCCCTCCACGCGCGCCTGATCGCGGGAGCGAAGACCGAGGGCCTGATCGATATCGCCTACCGGACCGTCGACTCCCCCGTCGGGCCGCTGCTCGTCGCGGCCACCTCCACCGGCCTGGTCCGCGTCGCTTTCGAGATCGAGGACTTCGACCGTGTCCTCGCGGCCCTCGCCGCCCTGGTCAGCCCCCGCATACTGCATACCCCCCACCGCCTCGACATCGTCGCCCGCGCCCTCGACGACTACTTCGCCGGCCGCCGGACCGGCTTCGACCTCCCGCTCGATCACGCCCTCAGCAGCGGCTTCCGCGAGCGCGTGCAGCGCCATCTGGTGCAGATCCCCTACGGCCAGACCACGACATACGGTCAGCTCGCCGCCGATCTCGGCTCGCCGCGGGCGGTGCGCGCGGTGGGCACCGCGTGTTCGACGAACCCGCTGCCCATCATCCAGCCCTGCCACCGTGTCCTGCGCGGCGACGGAGCCCTGGGCGGCTACCTCGGGGGCGCCCACGTCAAACGCAGCTTGATCGCGCTCGAGGCGGGCAACCGCTGACGCCCCGCCAGCAGCGGCCGGCCGACGACGTGCGCCATACCCAGCCCGCTCAACACGCGCCCCGCCATCCGGGCCCGTGACCAGCCGCGGTCGGCGAGCG
>NZ_HG764815.1:1755863-1798789 GCF_001050535.1 Nostocoides australiense Ben110
CCCGCGGCGGACACGGCGCCTACCCACACCGCGCGGCCGACCCGATCGCCGCCGCCGCCCACATCGTCCTGGCCCTGCCCGAGCTCGTCCGTCGCACCGTCTCGCCGATGCGCCCGGCCACCGTCTCGGTCGGCCACGTCCAGTCCGGCCAGCCCAGCGCCAACGTCCTGCCCGACCAGGCCCGCATCCTCGCCACCATGCGCACCACCGACGCCCAGGACCGCAGCGACGTCCAGGACCAGGTGCGACTCCTGGCCTCCAGCCAGGCCGAGGCCTTCGGCCTGACCTCGGCGGTGACGATCACCGCGGGCGAGCCCGTCCTGTACAACCACCCCGCCCTGGTGGAGCGGATGGACGACTGGCTGGTGCGCAGCGGGATCGACGTCACCGAACCGATGCGGTCCCTGGGCGCCGACGACTTCTCCTTCTTCGGCGAGGTGGTCCCTGCTGTCATGTCGTTCGTCGGCGTCACCGTCGCAGGCCATGACGAGGCCCCCGAACTGCACCATCCGCGGTTCCTGCCCGACGACGACGCCATCCTCGACGTCGCCACCGCCCTCGTCGCCGCCTACCTCGCCGGAGCCGAGATCATCCACCTGGGCCTGACATGACCGCTGACCCCACCGCGACAGCCACCCCCGACACCGACTGGTACGACCGCGACACCCGCACCATCGCCGGCGTCGAGAAGCTCCGCTTCTTCCCCCAGGTCGCCGCCACCGGACACGGGACATACCTGATCACCCCGAGCGGACGGCAGGTGCTCGACCTCAGCGCCAGCTGGACCGCCTCCGGCCTCGGTCACGGGCACCCCCGCATCGTCGAGGCCGTCACCGCCGCCATGGCCGCACCCCCCGGCGCCTCCCTGCTCTCCGGCACCCACCCGCACGCCGTCCGCCTCGCCGAGGAGCTGCTCGACCTCGTCCCGACCACCGGACGGCACCGGCGGGGGGTCTACCTCGGCCACGCCGGCACCGACGCCAACGACGTCGCCCTCCGCGCCGCCCGCAACGCCACCGGACGGCGTCGCATCATCGCCTTCGAGCACGGCTACCACGGCGGTCTCGGCACCTCCATGGCCATCTCCGGCGTCCACATCGACGCCGGAGCCAGTCCCGAGCCCGACCTGACGCTCGTGCCCTACCCGGACCCCTACCGGCCGTGGATCGACCCCGACACGCTGCTGGCCGACACGATGGCTCTGGTGCAACGGCACCTCGCAGACGGCGACGTCGCAGCGGTCATCGTCGAGCCCATCCAGTCCGACGGCGGGGTCATCGTCCCGCCCGCCGGCTTCCTGACCAGGCTGCGCGTCCTCACCCGCAAATACGCCGCCCTGCTGGTTGTCGACGAGGTCAAGGTCGGACTGTCCCGCACCGGGCACCTCATGGCACACCACATCGAGGACGTCGTCCCCGACATCGTCACCCTCGGCAAGGCCCTCGGCGGAGGACTGCCCCTCTCGGCCGCTATCGGCCCCGCCTCCGCGCTCGACACCCCCGCCGCCTCAGCCCTCATGACCACCATCGGCAACCCCGTCTCCTGCGCAGCAGGACTCGCCGTCCTCGACATCCTCCGCGACGGAGCCCTGGCCCACGCCGCTCAGGACCGAGGCGCCCAACTGACCGAGGCGTTGCGTCACTACGCAGCCTCCGACCGACCAGGCGCCGCCCACATCGGCGACATCCGAGGAAGGGGCCTGGCCATCGGTGTCGAGCTCGTCGAACCCGGCACCAAGACACCGGACCCGGTCCTGGCCGCCAAGGCCGTCCTCGCCGGCTGGCACCTCGGCATCATCGCCTACCCCGTCCGCGGCAACGTCATCGAGATCACCCCACCATTAACCATCACCCACGACGAAGTGACCACCGCCACCCACCTACTCACCGAAGCCATCGACTGGGCCGCACTCGGACACGTCACCGACGACGACATCGCCCCCTACAGCGGATGGTGACCAACGCCCCCTCGCCATGAAGCGGGTGGCTTCCCAACCCAAGGCGTCGGACAGACCCGCGCGGTTCGCTCTTGGATGCTGGAATATCTGAGCCTGAGCGGGGGTTCACGAGTCAGTCCGACTGATTCACCCGTACAGGAGCATGCTCGTGGCCACCATCGTTGTGTTCGGCGGAACCGGGTACACCGGCGGCAGTGTTGTACGGGAGGCGGCCGCGCGGGGTCACCACGTTATCTCCGTCAGCCGGTCCGAGCCCCAGGAACCCGTGGATGGCGTGCGCTACGAGGTCGGCAGCGTCTCCGAGGTCGCGGCCCGCGTCGTGCCGGGCGCCGATGTCGTCGTCGCCGCGCTCTCCCCGCGCGGTGACATGGCCGGCCGTCTCGTCGAGGTGTACGGCGAGCTGGCCCGCCTATCGGCCCAATCCGGTGCGCGCTACCTGCAGATCGGCGGCTTCAGCTCGCTGCGACCCGGGCCGGGCCTGCCGCGGGTCGTCGAGGGTGAGATCCCGGAGCAGTACCGGGCCGAGGCCCTGGAGGGTGAGGCAACCCGGGTGATGCTCGCGGAGCAGGCGCCCGAGGAACTCGACTGGCTCTTCATCAGCCCCGCTGGTGGCTACGGTTCGTTTGCCCCGGGGGAGCGCACCGGTGCCTACCGGGTGGGCGACGAGATCGCCTTGTTCGACGCCGACGGGAACTCGAACATCTCCGGTGCCGACTTCGCTCTCGCCATCGTCGACGAGATCGAGAACCCGCGTCATCACCGAGAGCACATCAGCATCGCTTACTGACCACTCGCTCAGGTGCCCGCTACCCGCGGCGTGCACGACCTCCTACTCCGCAGCACTGCGCGCCGCGGGCGAAGCTACGACCCCGGGCGAAGGCCGCGGGATTCGCCGCCTGCGCCCGGGCGGCCAGCACCCGGAGGAAAGCCGCGGGTCCGCGAGCACGGCCGTCCATCTCAGCGCGAGTCCCCAGCGCTCAGCGGCGGCGGGCAGGCATCCTGGATCAGGACCTTCACACCCGGGTACGTCCTCACGTCCAGTGACTCGCTGGAGGAGCTAGGCATGGGTGTCGGGAGCACGCTGTGGCTGAAGGTGACGGGCGAGGAGTCCCTCGGGCTGGTCATCGTCTTGTCCGGAGTCGTCCATTCCGGTGGCACTCCCCTGCGCATACACGAGTCCGAGGGCGAAGTGGTCATCGTGATCGAAGTCGAACTCGACTACCAGGTAGGCGACGACCGGGGAGCCTTGACCTCGGGCGGGATCTTGTGGTTTCCCAGGCGAGTGCCCCATGCCGTGGCGAACCTGAGCCAGGAACCGCGCCGTTTCATCACCGTCGTGACCCCAGCGGTATCGAGGACTTCTTCCGCGGTCAGCGTGACTACCTCACCTCAGGTCCGGCTGGCCATCTTCCCGACCCACAACGTCTCGCGGCCGTCCCCGGCGCCGACCTGCGTCGCGTCGTCGGCCCGCCGCTCACCGCACGAAACGAACGCCCAAATCGGGTCAACATCGGCGCCGTGCCGCAGGCGGTGGACGCATGTCGAGGTGCCGCCTACTTTGCACAAATCGCGCCCTATGTTGCCTAGGCGCTAGCGCGGCGTGGTCGCTTGACATAGCCACCTGACGGCGCTGCCGACAGTTGAGTCCGACAGAGTGGTGTTTAACAGCCGGTGAGCGTGTCGCTGCCGATGTGGGCGGCGGTCACCGGGTGATTCTTCGAGTGATCTCTCACAACCGCCTCGAAGAAGGAGCACCACGGTGACCGCCGCCCCCAGTATCGACCCTGCCCAGTTCCTCCGCGACGAGCTGGCCCAGGCCAGCCCTGACCTGATGCGCGAGCTGCTGACCACGTTCGTCAACGCCCTGTTGTCGGCGCAGGCCGACGCCGTGTGTGGCGCCGAGTACGGCGCCCGGGACCCCGAGCGGGTCAACCGCCGTAACAGGTACCGGCAGCGGGACCTGGACACCCGCGTCGGTACCCTCGATGTCGCCGTCCCGAAACTGCGCGAAGGGAGCCTTTTCCCGGAGTGGCTGCTGGAGCGGCACCGACGCACCGAGCGGGCACTGACCACCGTGGTCGCGACCTGCTACCTGCTCGGGGTGTCCACGCGCCGGATGGACAAGCTGGTCCGCACTCCGGGGATCACCGGCCTGTCCAAGTCCCAGGTCTCGGAGATGGCCCGGGACCTGGATGAGCAGGTCGCCGCGTTCGGCACCCGACCGCTCGACCAAGGCCCGGACACGTTTATCGCGGCGGACGCGCTGGTGATGAAGGTCCGCGAGAACGGGGGTCCTGAGGGCGGGCCGGCGGGTCACTCACGGTCATCGGGCCATTGTGGAGGACAGGAGGGTATGCAGTGGGTTGAGTTCTCGACGGATGTGCTGGCCGAGCCGTCGTTGCGGGGCAAGGGATCCCGGATCGCTAGGACCTCGTCGGCGGCCTCACACCGTACGGACGTCAGCTCGCCGTAGAGCCCGGGTGCAGTGGAAGGCCCATGACCCGGGCCACCATGGCCAGGTCCCGGTCCTGGGCCAGCAACTGATGGGATCCGCGCAGGGCCACCGCAGCGATCATGCAGTCGATGAGCCCCCGTGGCGTGATGCCGACCCGACGGCACGTGCGGTAGATCGTCACAGCGCCGTTGAAGTCGACGGCGGCGTCGAAGCGGGCCAGGTGGAAGCGATTGAGAAGCCGGCGCAGGTCGGCCTCGCGGGTCCGGCTGCGCGCTCCCGCACAGACCTCCATGACGATGGGCTCGGTGACGGCCACCGGGCCACCGGTCGCGATGAGCTCGGTCACGGCCAGGTCGACGGCGCTGCCCGTGGCTCGGTCGAATTCCACCCAGACCGAGCTGTCGACGAGGATCATGCGACGTCGGCGGGCGGCTCGTCCGAGGGCAGGTCGGCGATAGCGTGAGCGCCGCGCATGGCGAGCGCCTCCTCGCGGCTCATCGGGTCACCGGCGAGGTGCCGCAGGGCCAGGTCGACGGCCTCGGTCTTGGTCCGCACCCCGAAGCGCTCGACGATCACATCGACGTAGTCGTTCTCGATCTCGATGTTTGTGCGGGTCCGAGCCATACACGTACTATACACGCCAACTCACCGACCGCCCAGGCTCGGCGCCTGCACCTGGGTCGTCCAGGCGACCCGTATGACGTCGTGCTGCGTCGCCACGTCCTGTGGGCGTTGCCCGACCCTGAAGCAGCGATG
The DNA here is from genome assembly GCF_001050535.1 of Nostocoides australiense Ben110. GTDB lineage: Bacteria > Actinomycetota > Actinomycetes > Actinomycetales > Dermatophilaceae > Nostocoides_A > Nostocoides_A australiense. The sequence continues at coordinate 1,761,032 of NZ_HG764815.1, forward strand.
CGTGCGTGGGTGCATCTGCTCGCACCTCACGGAGTCCTTGTCCTGGTCGAGGGCAGTTGGGCAACCGGGGCAGGGCTCACGGCGACCGACGCCGAGCGCATAGTGCGCACGGTGCGGAGTTCTGCGGTGATCCGTCCACTGCCTGAGGCCGTTTATTGGAGTAAGGAGATCGACGACGAGCGTTACCTGCTGGTCAGTCGCACCTGAACCGGCTCCGTACCGAAACGCGGCGGAGCCAATTGGTACTAACGCAGGTCCGTCGGGGTGTTGCCGGCATGCACCAGCAGCTGGTTGACGTGCGGCGCTACCGTGGCCGCCTGCAGGATGTCCGCACCGCAACGAGCTCGTCCCGGACGACGTCGAGATCGTGCGGATCGTCGATGTCGTCGCCCTCGACACCCAGGCGGACGGCGTGACGCACGTCGCCTCGACCGCCATGGTCGAGGCGATGGAAGTCGTCAAGCTCGAGGTCATGGACTCGACCTTGGGGGTTCATCCCATGGCCCGGTCCGTGTCGCGGTGCGGCCTGGGCTGGCCGCGTCGTAGCGGATTGACACACCCCCCAGACGGCGGCGCCGCGTTCGTTCATCCAGGGCCAGCGCGCCGCAGGCGGTCGTTCTCGTCTTGCAGGTCCATGACCATCGCGATGCCGGCGAGGTTAAGGCCTGCGTCCAGAAGAGCGGTGATTCGGCGCAGGCGGTCCACGTCCTCGGCACTGTACCGACGCGTCCCACCCTCGGTCCGAACCGGTTCCACTAGTCCACGTGCCTCGTACGCGCGGAGGTTCTGCACACCGGTCCCCACCAGTTCGGCGGCGACCGTTATCCCAAAAACGCCACGCGCACGTTCCGGGTCGGGGCTCTGGACCACGAGCGCCTCCCTTCTCGGGTGAGCATCCACTTCCCACTTGCGCAACCCATGCTATCAGTGCTACAAAAAATCTATAGATCTCGCCACAGATCTGTGAGACAGACGATCGGTGGATGGGATTACATCACCCACAGAACAGGAGTATGGAGGTGGAGACGATGCTGATGCGCACCGACCCGTTCCGCGAACTCGAGCGCCTGACTCAGCAGGCTCTCGGCACGACCGGCACCCTCGCGCGCCCCTCGCTGATGCCGATGGACGCCTGGCGTGACGGCGATAATTTCCAGGTGGAGTTCGATCTTCCCGGGGTGAGGCCGGAATCGATCGATCTCGACGTCGAACGCAACGTCGTGACGGTCAAGGCCGAACGGCCTCCGCGGGAGAACCAGGCAGAACTGCTGGCAGCCGAACGCCCGCGGGGGGTCTACAGCCGCCAACTTGTCCTCGGCGACAACCTCGACACCGAGAACATCAGTGCCAGCTACGACTCGGGGGTGCTGACGCTGCGGATCCCGGTCGCCGAGAAGGCCAAGCCGCGAAAGATCTCCGTCGCCACCACAGAAGGAAAACAGCAGGCGATCACGGCCTGACTGGGGAGGCAACTGCGATGCTGTCCGACGGCGAAGTCATAGACGAAATCGACTACCAGTTCTGGGTCCTTATCTGTAGCGACTCAGATCTCCTGGCTGGGGAGTTCGCCGCCATCATCGCCGACGCGGAGCGACCTGTGCCACCGAACCGTCACGACGGTCGTCTCGCCTCTCTCTGGCATGGTCGGCCTGATCGGCCGCGCCGACCCAGCACAAGTGCCGGCCACAGTGCAACTCGAGCCGGGCAGCGCGATGCTTATGACCGGCCGAGACAACGTTCTCCCCCAACGCTCGCCTCAGGGGACGCCTGAAACACTCCATAGCGATGTCGATCGAGGCTCACAGCGCGGCGCAGCTTGCGCCGTGCGCTCTCACACAGGACGAGGGCGTGTCTCCGAACATCAACACGTCGGGGCTCTGGTTACACGACCGGAGCTCCGACTGCTATCCAGCCCGCACCCGCACGCGCCGTGATCAGCAAGGCGTCCAACCAGACGAACGCGACGGCATACAAGGCCACCTCGAGGGTCCGGAAGACCTCGGCGCCCATGCCAGCGCACCGTGCCGGGGCGGACACCGGCAAGCACATCGGCGCAGCCCACGGCGGCGGCAAAATGGGCCACCGTGCGGAGGGCGGGCCCCCTCGTTAGCTGCGACGACGCCGACTCCGAGTATGGCCAGGATGTGATCCTGGAGGGAATCGCGCGGCGACGCGTTGCCGAGCAAGGGCCGTGACGAAAGCGTGCCGTCACTGACCGCTGACTAGGAACGCTCGTAGGTCATGGCATTCTCGCACGGTATGCCGCGGGCAGGCACCGCGCGCACGGCCGGTAGCCTGCGGCGACCGCGGTGGCCCCGTCGGCGAAGAAGACCCGGTGCGCGACATACCCACCGCGGGCGATAGCCCGCAGCGCGCTCGGGCAGTCCAGGCGGCCGTAGATGCGCGAGCGGCGATGCCCGCCCAGCTCGCCCGGGTGGGATGAGCGATAGGGGAGGCCATCGGCGCCGAGCAAGACGTAGGGCTCGGCCGGGTCGGGTGGGAGTCGAGGCGTGCGGATCACCCGCGTCCGGAATCGGGTGCGGCGAGCGCGTCTAGGTCCCGCACCGCATACCGAAGGTGCTCCCACTCCTCCTCGAGGATCGTGTGCAGACACGAGAGCACGGTCTCCTCGTGGGCGGGGGCGTGCGGATTGCGGCGCTGCTCGGCGAGATTCGCCTCGGTGACCTCCGCGAGGAAGTCACGAACCATCCCCTGCCGGTGCGCCCGAACCCGCAGGACGTCCGCGAAATCCGTTGTGCTCGTGGTGAATTCGGCATGCTGGAAGGCAGCGCTGCCTTCTCCGTCGTCGTTGGGCAGCCCGATCGGGTCGAAGGGCTGCTCGCGCTCGAGGACGGCCTTGCCGAGCCAGCAGTCGGTCGCGGTGACCAGATGCCGCAAGGTCTGGGCGAAGGACCACTCTCCGGCCACCGACACCTCGACCGACCCGGACGGCAACGCCGTCGCCCGCTGGACCACCGCGGCCCACGCGGCTTCGACGGCCGCCCACGCGGTCCGCATACCGACGGGGTCGGCGGCGCCGCGCAGCTCCCGACCGGGGAAGCGGGCATTGAGTTCGGCATCGACCAGCGGCACCACGTCGACGCCGTTGACGAGCAGCTGTCCACCCTCGAACAGGCACGCGGAGTCCAGCTCGAGGCCGACAAGCTCACTGCCGCGCACGACGACATCGGTCAGGTCGCAATCGACGAAGCGCGACCCGCGCAGGCTTCGTCCGTGAAAGGTGCGCCCCGTGAGGCTTTCGCGGGGTTCTTCGCTCATGACACCCAGGCTCCCACGCGGGTCGGACGAGGGTCGCGGTCGGGCAGAGCCGTGCGCCGGAACGGACCCAGCCCGACCACTCAGTGCGCGAGCAGGCGGTGATCGACCTGCAGGGGCGTCCCGAGGCGGATCTCGATGTACTCGTTCTGGTCGACGACGTCCGGGCCGCGTCCGCCCATCGCCGGGAAGTTGTTGTCGTTCATCACGGCGATGGTCTGCTTGTCGATGAGCTCGACGTCCTCGATGGTCACGAAGGGGAAGGTGAACGTCGCCCCGAAGCCGCCGACGTTGGCGGGGTCCGGCACCCCCATGCGGTCCACCAGGAGTGCCTTGCGCAGGTAGCCGCCGTCCGCGACGCCGCGCATGTCGACGAGGTAGATCCGCTTGAACGCCGCCGTTGCGCCCTGACCGCCGTCGCGTTCGATGACGAGGAACTGGTGCTTGTTGACGGCGATCATGCGGTAGCGGACGAAGCCGTCGGCGAATTGCTCGGCGCCCTTCCCGCGCAGCGTCACGGTGAAGACCCGCAGATCACTGGCCAGGCCGGCGGCCTTGTCCTCAGCGACCACGCCCTCGAGCATCGGATAAAGCGTGCGGCCGTCCGGAGAGATCGCCATCCCCTCGAAGCCCTTGGAGTTCGGCAGGTTCGGGACCTGACCCGCCGTGAGCGTCGGGTTGGACGGCGAGGTCACGCCCGGCGTCGGGATCGGCGCCTGGAGCAGCCGGCCCTGCGCGTCGGCGTGCAACAGATACGGCCCGAACTCCTCCCCGATCCAGAAGGTGCCGTCGGGAACGATCTGCATCGACTCCAGATCGAAGTCCCACCCGGTGAGTATGCGGTCCGGTGCCGGACAGCTGTAGCCCGCCGGGAGGCTCGTGGCCGCCGCACAGCCGCCGTCGCGCCAAATCGTCCACGGGACATAGTGATTCGGATCGCTGAGGTTGAAGACCTGCTTGACGAAGGTCGTGGAGCCCGTCGCCGTGTCGGGGCGGATGAGGTGGACGGCCAGATTGAAGTCCTGGCTGTTGACCTGCACGCCGTAGCCGTTGTCGGCCATCACGAGATAGCTGCCGTCGGGGTTGCGGTGCGTGCCGGAGAAGCCCTGGACCGGCTGGCCCGGATAGGGCGCGGGGATCTGCGCATTGCCGGTGGTCCAGTGGCCGGAGGTCTCGCTGCCGGGCACATAGGTTTCGGCGGGCAGGATCGAACGTCCGACCAGCGTCGCCGGCGCCGGGTCGGGGATCGGGCGCGCGGCGCTCGCGCTGGGGGCCGACATCGCGATGGCGGCGAGGGAGAGGCCACAGACGGCCGCTGCCATCGTCGTGCGTGGGGTCATGGGAGTGCTCCTTGGCGGTGGAGGGCAGGTTCCCGACCAGCCAACGCCGATCTGATCCGCCGCGGGCAAACCTCGCGTGACTGCCGGCGGAAGAGTCGGGGTGCCCGTCCCGCCCGACAAGGCCGCTCGAGTCATCCTCGTGATGTCGAGCGAGCATGTCACCTAGAAGTTGCCTTCCCCGGCTAGATTCGAGCCCATGTCTGGCAGCACGCCTCGGGAGCGCCTGCTCGCGGCGTTGGAGCATCTGAGGTGGGCGAGCAGATGGCGCGCGCACGACTGCGTCGCGAGCACCCGGATTTCGACGACGCGGCCATCGAGACTTCAGTAATGCGCTGGCGTCAGGAGCGCCCGGGCGCCCCATATGGCGACCATCCCGGCCCACCCTCGACGCGGACCCTGGGTGGCGCCGCGCCATGACCAACGCGGTGGCGGCGTCTCTCGAGCGCCTCGCCCAGGATCTCGCTGCGGTGCACGCACGTTGGGCGCTGATCGGCGGGTTCGCGGTGTCCGCCCGAGCGGACGCGCGGTTCACTCGCGATGTCGATGTCTGCGTGCTGGTGGCTGACGCCGAGGAAGCGGAGCGCCTGGCCCTCGCGATGACTCGCCTGGGTTATGCGGTGTCCGCGCTCATCGAGCACGAGCTCGCTCGCCGGCTCTCGACTCTGCGCCTGGTCTCACCGGTCGATGGCGGTGTGCTCGTGGATCTCCTCTTCGCCTCCTCAGGCATCGAGGCCGAAACCGTCGAGGCGGCCGAGCCGCTGGAGCTCATGGCGGGTTTGGTCGTGCCGGTGGCGCGCGCTGCGCACCTCGTCGTGCTCAAGCTGCTTTCACGCGACGACGAGAAGCGGCCGCAGGATGCCATGGACTTGCGCGCGCTGCGGCCGACGTTGTCGGCCGGGGACGAGGCGGAGCTAGGCCGCCTGGCCGGCTTGATCGGTCAGCGCGGCTTCGACCGGGGTCGAGATCTGCCGGCGTGGCACGGACCTACCTCAGCAGGCCCTGACCGGGCCCGCCGCCGGGCTTGCGCAGCAATGCCCTCGTCCGAGACATGGCCCGGCGAAGTCCGCTCTCGCACAACGAGATCATCGCGAAGATCCGCGCGCAGGGCCGGGATCAGGGCCTCGCGCAGCCGCACCTGCGCGAACGTCAGGTGCGTCGCGACATCCCGCACGCTCCATTCGGTGCACAACGAGGGCTGGGCCCACTGCTGCTTGCTCAGGCCCTCGAGCAGGTCGGCCGCCAGCGCGCGCTGAGTGTCGACATGACGCCAGTTCGTGTCACTGTCCATGCCCGAAACAGCGCCTCGCTCAGGGGTGGGCGCGCTCCTCGGCGATAGCGCGCAGCCGGTCGAGCCGCTGTTCCCAGGCTTGCCCGATGTTTTCGAGGTCCCGGGCCAGCTGGGTCAGCGGCTGGCCGAGCGCGCGGTAGCGCAGTTGCCGGCCCTCCTTGGCCGGCTCGACCAGGCCGACCTCGTGGAGCACCCCAAGGTGGCGCGCAATCGCCTGGCGCGTGACCGGCAGTCGCTGCGCCAGCTCGGACGCCGACAGTGGCTGCTCACCCAGTCGGCGCAGGATCTCCCAGCGGGTGTCGTCCGCGAGCGCGCCGCACAGCGCTACCGGGGAGGCGACGGCGGTCACGCGTCGGCCCGCTCTGCATACGTGACGAGAGCGTTGAGGACGTTGGTCCAGCCGGTGACGTTCTCCTCCATCGCGGCCCGGCGCCCGGCGTCGTCGAGGTGGGTGAAGCCGTGCTCGACGACGGTGACCAGCGTGCGGTCGGGCCCCACGGGGGAGAGGCGGAACTGCACGAGCGAGGCGTCATCGCCCGGCGTCTCCTCGCCGAGTTCGCCCCACAGCAGTTCGAGCACCGCCGGGGCGTCGAGGCGCTCCACCCGCATGGGCATCAGGCCGTGACCGGTCCACTCGAAGGTGCCCTCCGCGCCCTCGCGCAGGCCGCCGGGGAAGCGGGCCGGGTGGCCCCACCACTGCTCGATGGCCACCGGGTCGGTGAGCACGTCCCAGGTGGTCTGCTGCGGCGCTCGTACCAGCACCGACCGGGTGATCCGTCCGCTCTCGACGTCGGCGATCGGTGCGAGCCCGGTGCCCCGTTCCAGCCCGTCCACGTGGGCGACCAGCTCGTCCAGCTCCCCGGTCCAGCCCCGCGCGTTGTCCTCCATCGCGGCCCGCCGCCCGGCCGCCGCGCCGAGGGTGTCGAAGCCGCTCTCGACCACGGTCAGCTGTGTCTTCTCGCCGTCCTTTTCAAGGGTGAAGGTCGCCGTCGTGGAGTTGTCCTCCCGGATGGGCTCGCCGGGCGTCCCCCAGGTGAAGGCGAAGGCCGTGGGCGCGTCATACCTGTCGATGCGGACGGGGAAGTCTCCGTGGTCGACCCATCCGAAGGTGCCGTGCGCCCCGGCGTGGACGCCATCGGGGAAGTCGGCACGTTGCCCGAACCACTGGGCGATCTGCGATGGCTGGGTGAGGACTTCGAAGACGAGGTCGCGGGATGCGGCGACCCGCACTGTTCGGGTCACCGTGTGGGCGGTCTCGTCGAGCGTGCTACCGGTGTCCATGGGACGTCTCCTACTCAGGAAGGGCGAACTGCAACTGAAAGGTTGCGCTTAACCTAGACCACGATCCGTCGATCTGCAACCGATTCGTTGCGCGAACGTCGAGTCGCGGCGAGGTGCGATTCCGTTCTGCGGCTGACCATTCCGATCAGCCAGGGGTTGTGGTGTGGGCGACCGGCACCAGCCACCGCTGCGGACCTCAACCATCGCCTCCTGGCCTGTATGCCGGTCCGGTCGGCTCGACCGTCGGGCAGCAGCCTTTCGGCGACGACCTCACCGTGCAGGAGGAGCAGCCACCCTTCCGGGGCTGGCTGCTCGGTCCCGGCCGGCTGACGGTCACTGCGCGGGCGCAGGTGAGCGAGCGGTCGATGGTCTCGGTGTGGCTGACCGGCTTCGAAGACCAGCCGCAGCGCTGCAGAGAGGTGTGCGTCTTCGAGATCTTCGGCGTCACGGTTACGAGCGGTCCGAACCCCTCCGCCGCCGTGGGGGCGGGCATCCATCCGTTCCGCGATCCCGCACTGCGAGAGGAGTTTTCGGTTGATTCGATACCATTCGATCCGGCGCGGTGGCACCGGTATGCGGTCACCATCGCCGCCGACGCCTGCGCCTGGGACATCGACGGCGCTCCGATGCGCACCTCCCGGCAGGCACCGGCATACCCGCTTCAGATCTTCACCGGCGTCTTCGACTTCCCGGACCGCGAGTCCGGAGCCACGGCCGGGCACGAACCTTGGCTCGAGATCGACGAATCACCTTCACCCCGGGCGCGCACGGATCCGGCCCGCCATGCTCCACCCGGGCCGGGAGCCTGATGGGGATGGTCAGGCGGCGATCGAGGCGAGTGCCAGCTGGTGGGCGGTGTCCAGGGCGTCGTCGGCGCCGGTGGGGACGTCCGGGGCGACGCCGACGCCTTCCCAGTTGCCACCGGTGACCGGGTGCTGCGACGTGCCGGTGGGGATCATCGCCTCCAGGTGCGGGTGGACGCGGAAGGAGACTCGCGGATTGGCGCCGCCGCGGGTGCGCTCCCCGACGAGCGTGGCCCGGCCGATCGACTTCAGGTCGTAGGCCAGCGCCTCACCGCCGGAGAACGTCGCCGCACTGGTGAGCACGTACACCGGTCGTTCCTTGCCGAAGCGGCGGCCTGGCACATACGACGATGTCCACGCCTGGACCTGGCGGTCGCGAGATCGTATGCCGGACAGCTCGACCGGCTCACGGTCCCACAGGTAGCTGGCGACGAACGCGACCATGTAGGGGTCGCCGCCAAGGCAGCCGCGCAGGTCGAGGATCAGCGCGGACGAGTCGGCGACCAGCGTCATCGCCGCGGTGATCGCCTCGCCGCACAGGGCCACGGGAAAGAGCAGCGGTGCGATCTCGATGACGCCGATGTTGCCGGGCACGTGCTGCACCGAGGCGACCCCACCGCCCGTGGTGGCCGCCCACGTAGCCATCTCGGCCCACTCGACCGCGTCGTCGCCCTCCGTGCGCTCGGCCAGGGGTTCGACGTGGTGGACGAGCCGCAGGTGCTGGTCGCCGTTGACCGACTGCAGGTCGGCGGTGACGGCGGCGGCCAGCGCGGGGAGATCGGTCGGGTAGTCCGCGGCTCGGGCCGCGAGCCGGTCCGCGATCTCGGCTGCCACCTCGGGGAAGACGTAATGGTCGGTCAGGCGGGCGCGCACCCGGCCGACGATCGGGATTGGGTCGATCATGTGTTAAGAGAATCAGACGCTTGACTTAAGTGTCAAGATAAGTTGACTCTCTCTTTGTGGAAGAGATGACGATCGACGGTCCAGGCCAACACAAGGCGCTCGCCCACCCGATGCGCCACCGGCTGCTGTTCGCGATCGGTCAGGAGCCGGCAACGATCAGTCAGTTGGCTGCGGCGCTTGGCGCCAACAAGGGCAGCGTGGCCCACCACCTGAAGGTCCTGGCCGACGCCGGCCTCGTCACCGTGGACCGCACCCGCCAGGTGCGCGGCGGCACCGAGATCTACTACCGCCGGGCCGCCGAGCGCATCCGCTACCCGGTCGGCGATGCGACCGCCGCCTCGTTCGCCGCGGTGGCCGAGGAGATCGTCACGCACGACCCGGACCCGCTGGTCATCCATCGCCATGTACGGCTAACTGCCGCCCAGGTCGCCCAGCTGCGAGAGACGATCGAATCGCTCGCGCAGGACATCGCCGAGGCCGGAGAGGGGGAGCAGCGGTATGGGGTGCTGCTGGGCCTGTACCGGGCCGAATCATCAGCTGGCGAGGAAACCGCCTTACCTGGTTCCTGAGGGGCCGCGGGCTCGGGTGACTCATCGCGGCGCGCCTGGTCGCCAAGTGCTGTCGCGCCGGGTTCCGTTCGCGCCATGCTCGTCAGTGGAAGTCCTCCTGCCTCCAACTCCGCGTTCCGCGTCGTGCCGTCGCAGCGCAGGGACTATCCCAAGCGGTTCGGCCGTCCCGGTGGATTCAGCGGGCGGGGGTCAAGATCGCGATGGGCACATCATGCCTTGTCGGTCTGGCGGGCGCCGAGCTTCAGTAGGTCCCGGTGATCGAAGCCGTCGTTGGTCCGGCTCGCCCGGAAGCAGGGCGCACGAATCATTCTTTCGGACAGGCCGATCCGCGCCCGCAGGCCGATGCGGCTCGCAACGGACGACAGCCAGGGTGGTGCTACCACACATTCCGATCCAGCCAAAGGAGTTGCCACCCGTGAAAACCCAAGGAGCGCAACGGACCACGCTCATGGACCAACAGGTCCCGGTCCGGACCAAGCTCGCCGCAGCCTGGACCAGCTTCATGTTCCTCTACATCTACGTCGACTACCTCCACCTGTACAAGCCCGGCGTCGTCGACGACATCCTCGACGGCGTCGTGTGGGAGTTCGACATCAGCCAGACCTTCGCGGCCAGTGCGCTCGCGAGCATGGCGATCCCGATCATGATGATCCTGCTCTCGGCGACACTGCCCGCCAAAGCGACCCGTGTCCTGAACCTGATCGTGGCAGGGCTGTACATCCCCTATTCGGTCTTCAACCTGGCCGGCGAGTCCTGGTACGTCTTCTACGGCCTCGGCATCGTGCTCGAAGTGCTCATCCTCGCGTTCGTCATGCGCTCCGCCTGGGCCTGGCCGCGCACGGCCTCGGCGTCGGTGGTCGGTGCCAAGGCGGGCGGGCTCGTCGACAGGCGTGCCATGGCAGGGGATTGAATCTGGCGTTCGGGTGCGCCGAGAAGTGCCGATCCCTACGCTGATCCAGTGATTGCGGTATGGCGGTCCATCTGGCGGGAGCCGCGGCCGGCCGACGCTCCGCCCGCGGGTCGTGTCGACCGGCTACTCGCCGCCGCCTTCGCCATCGCCGTGCTCGTCGAGGGCCTCATCCGTCCGGGGCCGGGCTGGCAGTCGCTCGTCACCGTGCTCGCCCTGGCAGTGGTGCCCGCCCTGCTCTGGCGGCGCAGTCGCCCGCTGACGGCCTGCCTGATCGGCTTCGGCGTCGCCGGGCTGCTGTCGGTCCTGCAGTGGGCCACGGCGAGCGCAGATCTTGGCCCCTCGTCGATGATGGCCGTCCTGATCCTGCTCTACTCCCTCGTGCGGTGGGGCTCAGGTCGCGAGATCGCCTTGGGCCTGGCGTTCGTGGTGGTCGTCGTCGCCTTGTCCCTGTACGTCGCTGCAGCCGGCCTGGGCGACATCACCGGCGGGATCCTCCTGCTGATGCTGATCGCCGCCCTCGCGGCCGTGTTCCGCTATCGCGCCGACCTCTGGCAGCGCCAGGAACGCGAGATCCGCAACCAGGAGCGCCTGGCGCTGGCCCGCGAGCTGCACGACATCGTGGCCCATCATGTCTCGGCCATCGCCGTGCAGGCGCAGGCCGGCGGCGTGGTGGCCGCCGCGCAGCCCAAGCAGGCGGCCGGCATCCTCGCGGCCATCGAGTCCGAGGCATCGCGCACTCTCGCGGAGATGCGGGACATGGTGCGCGTGCTGCGTGAGGACACCTGGGCGGCGGCCATACCGCATACGGGCATCGCGGACCTGCCCGCGCTCGCGCGAACTGACGCGACCCCGACGGTCGAGGTCTCGCTGGCCGGCTCCCTGACGCGCCTGTCGCGACCCGTGGATGCCGCGATCTACCGGCTCGCGCAGGAGGCCCTGACCAACGCCATCCGCCATGCGTCGGGCGCGACCCGCGTCGAGATCGCCGTATGCCGTGCCGGGGAGGGTGTCAGATTGCGCGTCGCCGACGACGGACAGGCCCACTCGTCTCCGGGCGCCGTTTCGGGATTCGGCCTGACCGGCATGGCCGAACGCGCCCAACTCCTCGGTGGCACCCTCTCTGCCGGGCCGGGGCCCGACGGGGGCTGGGTCGTCGAAGCCGTGCTCCCGGTGAGGGGTCCGGCGTGACCATCCGCGTCGTGGTGGCCGACGACCAGGACCTGGTCCGCACCGGGCTCGTGATGATCCTGGGTTCCCAACCCGGCATCGAGGTCGTGGGCGAAGCCGCCGACGGGCCCGGGGCACTCGACGTGACGACCCGGCTGCGTCCCGATGTCCTCCTCGTGGACATCCAGATGCCCGGGCTCGATGGCGTGGAGGTGACGCGGCGCCTGGCCGGGCCCGACGCGACCGACCCGATGGCGGTGGTGGTGATCACGACCTTCGATCTCGACGAGTACGTCCTGGGGGCCCTGCGGGCCGGGGCTCGCGGATTCCTGCTCAAAGACGCCGGCCCGGACCTGCTCACCCAGGCCATCCACGCCGCGGCCAAGGGCGATGCGCTGATCGCCCCCAATGTCACGCGTCGGCTGCTGGCGACCTTCGCCGACCGGGCATCGGCCGTCCCGGTCCGGCCGATCGACCCGCTTACCGAGCGCGAGGAGGAGGTGCTTGTGCTGGTCGCCCGTGGCCGCACCAACGCCGAGATCGCCGCCGAGCTCTTCATCAGCTTGAGCACGGTCAAGACCCACGTCGCCGCGTTGATGGCCAAACTCGCTGTCCGCAACCGGGTCGAGATCGCGATGTGGGCCTACCAGACCAAGCGCGTCTGACTCCGACTGGACGAGCGTGCCCGGCCTCGAGAGCGGCGAGCGGCATACACCGGTATCGACACTGGTCAGTGGCCCGATGCCCGGCTGACCTTCTCGGCAAAGGCGCCCGAGCAGGTGCACCTCGGTGCCGGCGAGGCCGACCGCGCAATAGACGCGACGCCCCGTGCCCGGCGGGCGCACACGCCCGGCGACCACCTCGGCCAGGTCGGTGATCTGGCTGCGCGCCGGCCTGACGGTCCCGATTGCCGACGACAGGGTGAAGACTCCGGATGCTCTGGGCCCGTTAGGGGCACAACCTCACCTAACCTCAAGAAGTTTCCGTATTCGCACCGAGGGAGTTGACACCCATGGCCAAGCGTTCGCCTGAGCCCGCCAAGCGCATCCTTATCGTCGTCACGAGCACGGACGAGTACCGCGACGCGGGCTACCGCACGGGCCTGTGGCTCGGTGAGCTCACGCACTTCTACGACGTCGTCACCGAAGCCGGCCACGAGGTCGTCATCGCCTCGACCGCCGGCGGGCGCGTGCCGATCGATCCCGAAAGCCTCGGGTCGCTGGTGGTCAAGATGGGCGACACCGACGAGCGCTACGAGGACCGGGCCTTCATGGACCTGCTCAGCGACACCACGAGGCTGCGCGACGTCGCGCGTGAGGACTTCGACGCGATCTATCTCACCGGCGGGCACGGGACGATGTTCGACTTCCCCGGCAACGCCGACCTGGCCGGGATCCTGCGCCGCCTCGACGGGCAGGGCCGGATCATCAGCGCGGTCTGCCACGGCCCCGCCGGCTTCCTCGGCGCCACGCGTGCGGACGGAAAGCCGTTCCTCGACGGACGCAAGGTCACCGGCTTCAGCTGGCCCGAAGAGAAACTCGCCGGCCGCAACAAGGTCGTCCCCTTCCGACTCGACGAGCGACTCAAGGCTGAAGGCGCGTCATACACAAAAGCCTTGCGCCCCATGGCATCCAAGGTCGTCACCGACGGCAATCTCGTGACCGGACAGAACCCGGCGAGCGCCGAGGGCGTCGCCAAGCAGGTCGTCAAGCTGCTGAAGAAGGCGCAGTAGTTCGAGGTGCCGCGGCGAGCCCGCATACCGGGAGGACGAGGTCAATCCGCGGCGGTATACACCAGCTACGAGTGCTCGCCTCGGCAACCGGGCCGCACCGCATACCCGCAGGTCACAGGGTCGCGCGGATCCGCCGGCCCGACTACTGGTAGCTGGTGTGCACGCGTCGGCCGGGTGCATCCGGACCGCCTGCGCGCTGCCGAAGCTGACCGACGGTGCCCACGCGCCCGGCCCGGACCAGGCATGCGGAATGCCGCCCGGCGGACGTCGCCGGGCGGCATTCGGGGCAATTGCCGACGAGTTGCTCAGTCGGCCTTGACGGACAACACGGGGCAGGTGGCGTCGAGCAGGATGCGCTGTGCCGTGCTGCCGAGGAGGAGCTTGCCGACAGGGGATCGGTGTCGCAGCCCGAGGCAGATGAGCGTGGCGTCCACCTGCTGGGCGACTTGGATGACCGCATCCGCGGGGTCGTGCAGGTCGGAACTCCCGACGCTCACGGTCCCTCCGGCGGCGACGATCTCCGCACCGGCCGCACCGAGCCGGTCCGTCAACTCCGACTCCGTGAGGCTGGTCCCGGATACGGCGGGGACCGCGATCAGGGACGTCTTGCGGTGCAGGGCTTCCTGCGCGGCGAGGTTGAGGGCCGCGCGCCCTGGTGGGGTGTCTGCGTAGGCCACGACGATCGTCATGGTTTTGTCCTTTCAGTCAGCTTCGGATTCAGCTTTGCAGGAGGCCGGTCGGCAGGTCGACCGGCAGGATCGAGGGCAGGGTCAGCAGGACGGCACAGAGCACCAGCGTGTAGATGATGGTCGTGCGTGGCGTCGCCCGAGCCACGAAGAGCAGGAAGGCCGGCACGAACAGCGCGACCGCGAGCAGGTAGCCGCCGAGCATCACGAGCACCAGGAACAGCGCCATGGCCGCGAACATTCGCATGGCGATCGTGACGTCATGGGTCCATCCTGGGCCGTCCCCGATGGAACGCCTCGCCCGCAACTCCTTCCAGAGCAGGATCAGACCGGTGATGAGGCCGCCGATGCTGACCAGCCGGGGCATGAGCTGGGCTTCTGCCGAGAACGACTGGCTCACCGCCAACGCCGTCCCGAAGATGAGCGTGACGCCGAGAGCGAGCCCGAGCGACCAGATCGAATCCTTCAGCTGCCCGTCCTCCGCTTCGTCTTCCTCACCGTGCGAGAGGTCGTCCTCGCCTCGGTGGCCGAGGTCCGGGGCGCTCTTGCGGGTGCGCTTGACCAGCGCCAAGAGGGCCGGGGCGATCAGTACCGCGAGGAAGACGAGCACGCCCGGTCGGGTCAGCCAGCCCAGACCGTCGTACAGGCTGTCGGTCAGGTAGTAGTACCGCTCCATCGGGATAGCGAGCACGAAGCCGATTAGGAACGGGGCGCGCGGGGTGTCCGTCGCCTTCATCAGCCAGCCGACGGCGCCGAGGATGATCATGATCCACAGGTCGCCGATCTGCCCGCCCTCCTGGAAGGCGCCGAGCAGCATGATGACGAGCAGGCCGGCGCCGAGCACGGCAAAGGGGACCTTGGTCAGCTTGGCCAAACTGGGCGTGGCGAGGAAGCACAAGAAGGCGCCCAAGATGCTGGCGATGGCGAAGCACCACACGATGAGGTACATCAGGTTGAGGTGTTCGGTGACGATGGCCGGACCAGGCTGGATTCCGTAGGTCAGCAGCATGCCGAGGAGCATCGCGGAGGGCACACCGCCGGGTATGCCGAACAGCAGCGTCGGGATGAGGTCGCCGGCTTCGACGGAGTTGTTGGAACTCTCCGGGCCGACGATCCCGCGGGGGTCGCCCTTGCCGAAGTTGCGCTTGTCCTTGGCTGTCGCGACGGCCTGGCCGTAGGCGAGCCAGGTGCCGGCGGTGGCGCCGACGCCGGGGAGCACGCCCGCCCAGATGCCGATGAGGGCTCCGCGGATGACCTGGCTCCAGTGGGTCAGCCACTCCTTGATGCCGGACATCCAGCCACCGCCCAGCCCGACCATGTCCTTGTCGACGGTCCGCTGCCCGACGCGCGAGGCGATCTCGGCGAGGCCGAAGATGCCCAGGGCGACGGCCACGAGGGACAGCCCGTCACCGAGGAAGAGGCTGCCGAAGGTGAAGCGCTCCTCGGCCGTCGTCGGTGACGTTCCCACCTGGCCGAGCAGCAGGCCGAGGAACCCGGCGAGGAGGCCCTTGACGATATTCCCGCGCGAGAGCACCGCCGCGAGCGAGACACCGAGCACCGTGAGCATGAACAACTCGGGGCTCGCGAAGGACAGGACGAGAGGGCGCGCCAGGGGAATCGCGAGGGTCAGGCCGAGGGCCCCGATCAGGCCGCCCGCCATCGATGACAGGAAGGCGAGCGACAGGGCCCGTTTGGCCTGGCCTTTCCGTGCCATGGCATAGCCGTCGAGCATCGTCACGCTTGCCGAGGCGGAGCCTGGCGCCCCGAGGAGGACAGCAGAGACGGTGTCGGAGGTATGCACGACGGCCAGGGCCCCGATGAGCAGCGCGAACGCTTGCTCCGGCTGCATACCGAAGGTGATCGGCATGAGGATGGCGACCGCTCCGGTGCCACCGAGTCCGGGGATGAGCCCCATGACGAGACCGGCGAAGACGCCGATCGCGAGCATGATGAGCAGCGAGGGATCCGCCAGGGACGAGAGCGCGGACAGTGCAGCATCGAACATGTCAGAACCTCACTCGACGTTGATGTTGTAGGAGTTTTTAAGGAGTTCGACGATGTGCTGGCGCACTGTGGAGTCGACCTCGTAGGCCTTGGTGATCCGGCCGACTAGATCGGCGCTGGCATCGAGCGGATAGCCACCGAGAACCTTCTTCGCCGCGGTCTGGAACGCTTCGTCCTTGCCGAGCTTCTCGGCGGACGTGCGCAGGGTTTCGGACGCTTCCTTCGGGGTGTCCGGTGGCACCCAGAGCGCCTTCTGGTAGGTGTACGTGACTCCGAGGACGGTCTTGTACGCCTCGAGCTTCGGGCCGCTGGGCTTCGAGCCGTGGAGCTCTTCGTACGCCTCGACGACTGTCGGCAGGTCCTTGAAGTTGGGGTCCCGGACGATTTCGCCCTGCGCGTCGACCTGACCGAGCGAGAACAGGGCGACCGCCGACTTCTCGTCGACGAGAGGCTTCAGGGCGGATGCATAGGTGGACGTGGTCGTGTAATCAATGTCGATCTCACCGCGCTGCAAGGCCAGGTTGACCGGGCCGCGACCTTCGAACCCGAAGACGGCGTCGACGTCCATCTCCAGAAGGTCGAACGCGAGCAAGGTGGTCAGGTCCAGCCCGGTCGCGGTGATGCCGCCGAACTTCAGCGGCGTCTGCCGGTCGACGAGATCCTTCAACCCCGCCACGCCCGCGGCGGACCGTGCATAGACGACGGCGCCGGTGCCGTTGGCGAGGATGGGGGTGAGCTTGGTGAAGTCGTAGCGAACGGCGGGCTTCTTCAACAGCCAGGGAACAACCGTCGTCGCGGTGCTCACCAGCACTTCGGTGCCGTCGGCGCGGGCGGAGACCACGAAGCGGTTCGTGCCGGTGATGCCCTCACCCCCGGCCTCGTTGACGGGCGCGAAGCCGGGCTGCCCCGGAACCGTGCGCGTCAGTTCGGTGCCGATGAACCGGGCCCAGGTGTCGGTGCCGCCGCCCTCGGCGAGCGGTATGAGGAACTCGACGGTTTCGCCGGCGTAGTCGCCGTCCGTGGTCGAGGCGGGCGGGGTTGAGCAGCCCGCCGGCCAGCAAGGAGGCACCGAGGCCCAGCGCCGCGAAGCCGCCGATGATGGCCAGGGCGGTCCGCCGGTTCGGAGGTGGGGGATCGGTATGGGATGCCGGGATGATTGTCACTTCCTCGGTCATGATTCGTCTCCAGTGTCTGTGCGGGTGGGATCGGGCAGGAAGAGGACGCCTTCGGCGAGGCGTCGGTAGGTGCGTGTCGCCCCGACGACCTGCTGGCCGTCGGTTTCGGTCACGAACGTCGAGACCACCCCGGCGGCCGTGTCCAGGCCCAGGCCGGCGAAGGGCGAGCGGGGGCGTCCGCCGGCGTCGACCACCTCGGCGACGAGGGTGCCGGGCCGGCTTGCCGCGAGCGTGAGTCCGACGCTGCCGGTGATGGGGACGGCGGGGTGAGCCTTGCCCATCGACAGCATGAGAACCCGAAGGTCGGTTCCGCTTGCGGCTGGGGAGCTGACGATCGCCAGTTTCGGTATGGCGCGCGCGGCCTCCTCGGGTGTCTTCACCAGGCCCATGGCGACGGCCGCTGCTCGCCGGATGCGGTCGAGCCGGGGCAGCATGCCCGGCAGCGCGTCGAGCTGGTCGGGTGATTCGTCACCCGTCAGGCCCAGGTCGGCGGCGCGGACAGCGACGACCGGGGCTCCGGCGTCGATCAGTGTCGCCGCGATCACCGCGTTGTCGCCATCGGGTAGCTCATCGACGTGATTGCCGGACGGGAAGAGCCGTCCGGTCGTTCGGCCGGCGGGTTCGACGAAGCCCATCCGGACCGGCGCACCAGGGAACGGCACTCCGGGGATCTCGGTGGTCGGCTCCTCGGTCAGGATCCCTCCAGGCGTGGGGAGCTCCTGGACGATGACCTGGTCGGTATTGGTGTTCAGGACCCGGACGGAGGTCGTCGGATCTTGGGCGCTCACCCAGCCGGCGCGCACCGCATAGGCGGCGACGACCGCGGAACAGTTCCCACAGTTGCTGCCCCAGTCGACCTTGGCCTGCTCGATACCGACCTGGGCGAAGGTGTAGTCGACGTCGATGCCGTCGCGAGCCGACGGGGCCACGATGACCGCCTTGCTGGTCGTGGACGTCGCACCGCCGACTCCGTCGACCTGGCGATGGTCGGGGCTGCCGTAGAGACGCAGGAGCACCTCGTCGACCGTCATCTCGGGCACCTCAAGGTCCTGCGCGCGGAAGACCCAGCATTTGCTCGTCCCGCCGCGCATCCATGTCGCTGGGATCCCTCTCATCCGTCCTCCTCTCTCCGATGTATTCGGAACCATCCGTGACAGTGAGGATCCCGGGCAGCGGGATAAAGCACCAGCGCGACTTTGGACATCATGATGTAGCAGCGCTACAAATGCGCGGAGCGGTGGTCCGATTCGCCGCGTCGCAGAGCGGCATACTCTGCGTGCAGAGCCACCGAAACCCGTTCAGCCGTCCCCGCGTTAAAGGTAGAATTCATCTCCTTCAAGGAAGTTAAGCAGTTCTACAAGGAAGATCGCTTCTGTGTTCGACGTCGGCCGCCTTCACGTCCTCTTGCAGGTCATCGAGCGAGGCTCCGTCACCGCGGCGGCCGCGCGGCTGAACTACACCCCATCGGCGGTGTCGCAGCAGCTAAGGCGCCTGGAGCGGGAGGTCGGGCAGCCCCTGCTGATCCGGCACGCGCGAGGCATGGAGCCGACCGAGGCCGGCCAGGTCCTTGCCGGCCATGCCCGCAAGGTCATCCGGCAGCTGACCGCCGCCGAGTCGGATCTGCAGGAGATGGCCGGGCTGCGCCGGGGCCAGCTGAGCATCGGAACCTTCGCCACCGTGGGCAGTTCGTTCGTGCCGATTGCCGTGCAACGCTTCCGGGCGCTCTACCCCTCCATCCGGCTTAACATCCACAGCGCACGAGAGGCTGCTCTGCTCACCATGCTCGAGGAAGGCAGCGTCGGGCTGTCGCTGCTGTGGGACTACGAGTGGCGACGGCTCGACCCCACCCAGTTCGCCCTGACGACCCTGTTCGAGGACCCCACCGTCCTCGTCGTCGCCGCCGATCACCGGCTCGCTCGCAAGCGCCAGGTGTCGATGGCCGACCTGGCCGAGGAGCAGTGGATCATTCGCGCCGCGCACCCGGTCGTCGAGGTGCTGCAGCGCAGTGCCGCGGCCGCTGGCTTCGAGCCGCGAATCTCTTTCGAGGCCAACGATTATCAGGAAGCGCAGGCCATGGTCAGCGTTGGCTTCGGCATCGCGCTTGCCCCCCGCACCGCGATGACCAACAAGCACCCCGCCGTGCGCATCATCCCCCTCGGCGACAGTGCGCCACCTCGACGCATCGTTGCCGCCCACCGGCACGACCGCGTGCGTGCCGCCGCCGAGATCGCCTTCCACGAGGTGCTCATCGACGTTGCGCGTGACTACGCACCACAGGTCTGACAGCGACGTCGGACACAGCCCCGACGTCAGGGCCCCGGCTCGTCGCGGCCGGGTCAGCCCGCGGGCGCCGGTGAGGCGGCGACGCAGACGACGCCCCGGTTGCCCTCCTGGTCGGCGATCACCGTCAGCCCCGGCGCGTCGCTGTCGTCGACGACGGTCCCACCCGCCGCGAGTGCCGCAGCGATCCGCTGCGCGGCCACGTCGGCAGCCAGGTACACCTCGACATGGAAGCGCTGGCGCGCCTCCGCCCCGTCGGCGTCGCCGAACCACAGATTCGGCACCCGTCCCGTGGCGTCCCGCACCTCGTCGCTCGGCGTCCCGCGCCCCTGGGCCTCGGCCTCGCCGGCGAGCAACGCTGCCCATACGGGGGCGATCGTCGCGGAGTCGTTCGCGTCGAGACCCAGCTCGACCACGCAGGCCGCGCCGGGGTCGGCGGTCAGGCCCTGCGCGGCGGCGATCTCGGCGATGCGGTGCGCGAGATCGACATCCTGCTGGGTCACCCACTCGACGATGTGCTCGGTGCCCTCGTCGTCGCGGAAGATCGCGTCGGGGCTGCTGAGCTTGAGGTCGACGTATGCCGCGCCCAGCGCTACGCGCGGGTAGTGGCCGAGCGCCTCGCCCGCCTCGCCCGCCTCGCCGACGGCGGCGACGAAGCGGACGCCGGCGGCGAATGAGTCGGTCAGATAGCGGGTCTGCAGTCCCTGGGCCGCTTCGTCCAGTCGGTCAGCCTGGCCTCGGTGATCTGGTCCCCCGTCAGCCTGTCCATGGCTGGTGACGATAGCGATGAATCGTGTCCGCCGCGCCGGGTGCGGGCAAGCAGATCCGCGACCGGCGCTGCTGTCAGGCCTTGGTGCGATAGGTGAGGATGGCGTTGCCGGTGCGGGTGACTTTGCTGTCCACGAGTTCCAGGAGCAGCGGACCGTCGATGCCTTCGAAGAGGGTGCGGCCGCCGCCGGCTGCGGCGGGGTGCACTGTCAGGGTCAGGGTGTCGAGCAGATCGGCGAGGAGCAGCTCGCGGATGACCGTGATCCCGTTGACGTTGATGTCGCCCCCGTCGCCGGCCTTCAGGCTTCGGACGAACTCGAGCAGGTCGCCGTCGATGACGGAAGCGTTCTCCCACGCCAGATCGCCGGTCAGCGTCCGGCTCGCGACATACTTCGGCGCCGGGTTGATGAAGGCGGCGAACGGGTCGTCCGTCTGGGCCGGCCAGTAGCCCGCCCACTCCTCGTAGATCTTGCGTCCGAGGATCACGTCGGTGCAGGACGCGAGGCTTTCGGCCATGAAGGCCTCCTCCTCCGGTCCCATGCTCTCGAACTGGAAGAAGGTGTCGGGCCGCTCCACGATGCCGTCAACGGAGCTGAACAGATGGGCGGTGGCCTTACGCATGCGTTCCTCCTGGTCTGATGGGTGCCGCACTAGGCGCGACATGATCACGCTATTTAAGCAAGTAAAATCTGTAAAGAGCCATTTTCTTGCTAAGATGAAGTCATGCGGGAGCGTGACTACGGACAGTACTGCGGACTCGCCCGGGCTCTCGACGTTGTCGGGGACCGCTGGGCGCTGCTCATCGTGCGTGACCTGCTCAGTGGGCCGCACCGCTTCGGTGAGTTGCAGGCTGGTTTGCCCCGGATCCCCAGCAATGTGCTGACCAACCGGCTCAAGGAACTCGAAGAGGCAGGCGTTGTCGAGCGCGTGGTGCGGCCGGCGCCGGGGCGGGGGACGGCATACCGCCTCACGACCGACGGCTACGCGCTGGAGGAAACCCTTGTGGCACTAGGCCGTTGGGGAGCGCCACGCCTCGGCGATCCGCGTGAGGGTGAGATCGTGACAGCGGAATCCTTCGCGATGGCCTTGCGGACGACCTTCCGTCCCGATACCGCGGGCGACGTCGCCGCGACCACACCCGTCACCTACGAGGTCCACCTGGGTGACCTCGTCACGCACGCCATCGTCACGGGCGATCGCGTCACCGCAGGCACAGGACCTGCCACGAAGGCGGACCTCATCATCCGGTCCGGCCCCGAGATCAAGCAGGTCATGGCCGGCGAGATCACGCCCACTCAAGCCCTCCGCGCGGGCACGGTGACCATCGAGGGATCACGCAGGCTTTGGACCCGGTTCGCCCGGACCTTCCGCACCTGACCAATCCTCGTGGTGACTCACCAGGGATAGTCCGGCTCCGGGGTTGCGTAGCTCGCCGGCCAGTCACGCTCGTAGGCTGGCGGGTAGTCCGGATGCCCGTAGTAGCAGTCGTAGTCGGTGTCGATCACCCGCTCCAGGTTCTCTTGGGCGCCCTGGATCCACTGCGCCTCCAGCGTGCGCCGCAGGCCTCTCGTGCGCACCTCGCGAAAAACCCTGCGGTGCAGGCTGGTCGGCGCGGCATACGGCCGGTCGGCCAGCAGACACGCGACAGCCACGACGTCGTCGTCGGCCAGCCCACCAATGCCCTTGATGATCGGCGGCACATAGACCGGCGGTGGCGGTTTGGCGCACATCTGGGTGCTCCAGTCGTAATCGGGATCCTTCTCCAGGTGCATGCGGAGCCGGGCGATGCTGTGGTCTCGGGGACCACCGCGCTCCTCGAGAGGCAGCATCCGGCGCGTGCGGTCGAGGACGGCCGATTCGCCGCGCTCGAGCTCGGCGCAGATCTCGCCGAGGTCGCGCCCCTCGCGGACCAGGCGCACCAAGGTGGTGTAGTCGTCAGAGGTCCACGGAAGTCCGGAGCGCGCCGGATGGGTCGGCTTGGGAAGGGCGTGCATGTGAGGAATCGTCATGGGGACAGCCTCCCCCCACACGGCGAAATGCGGAGAAAGTTATCCACAGGCGGGCGGCGGTGGGCTTCGGTGGCGGCCGCGCTGTCGGAGTCCGCTGGCAGCTTTGCCACCAGACGCGCACCAGGGGGGTGCGCCGGCGGAGAAGGACGACCACGATGGGACGACGAAACCAACAGCGGCGCGCGGCCAAAGCCAAGGAGCGGCGACGGCATACCGTGCCAGCACCGGCATACAGCGGGGCCGGCCCGGGGTCCGCCGCGTTGCCACCGCCCGCGAACGGGACCGAGCAGGTGCGCGCCGAGACACTGGAAGCCATCGGACACGTCGCCACCGGACGGTCCGCGTATGCCGAGAGCGGCATCCAGCGACTGGTGACGCGCTCGCACGAGCCCGGCCATGCCCGGGTGATCACCCGGGAGTTGGCCTCGTTGCTTCGGGAACTCCTGCGCGCGGCCTGGATGGCGGGCTGGCGGCCGCTCGACCTCACCCGGCACGTCGAGCGTCACCTCGATGCCCGTCATCTGCCGATCCCCGGCGACGCGATGACGGCCGAACTCGGGACGTATGCCGCGGCGACCCTCGCCCCCGACTGGCCAGGGCAGTTGCGCGCCATCGATGCCCGCCGCTGGTGGCCCAGTTAACAGGACCATGTCACCGCCCGGGCCGCGCGGGAGGGGTTCGAGCCGGTCTTGCGGCCCGCTCTTGCCCTCGCGGCCAGGCTCCCGACCGGCGGGCGGGTAGGGCGCGTCGGTGTCCGCGCAGGAGGAGCCGCCGGGGGCCGGGCGTCCTCCGCGAGCCCGAGTACCCCTATGGGTGTTGCGTGGTGCGGGGCGTCCCCGCAGGATGAGAGGCCATTGACCTGATCCGGAACGGCCCGAGCAGAAGGAGAACCGCATGTCATCGCCCAAGAAGAAGACCCCCGGCGCGGACATGGCGTCCCCCGCGCCCCGGCCACCCGGCCCCGGCGTGGAGGACCCCTCTCTGGACGAGCCCACGGCCCCGGTGGCTCCGCCGCCGCCCAAGGCGTCCCAACAGGGCCCGGCCACGGTGACGCCCACCGGTGCCCCCACGGGCGCGCCGCCCGAGGCCATGGCCCAGCAGGGCGAGTACCTGACGACGGCCCAGGGGGCGCGGCTGCGGACCACCGACCACGCCCTCAAGGCGGGTCGGCGCGGGCCCGTTCTCCTGCAGGACCACCACCTCCGCGAGAAGATCACCCACTTCGACCACGAGCGCATCCCGGAGCGGGTCGTGCACGCCCGCGGCACGGGCGCCCACGGCGTGTTCGTCGCCAACGGACGGGCGGCCAAGATCTGCCGCGCGGCATTCCTGAAGAAGGGCGTGGAGACACCGACGTTCGTGCGGTTCTCCACCGTCCAGGGCTTCCGCGGGTCGTCGGACACGGTCCGTGACACCCGGGGCTTCGCGACAAAGTTCTACACCTCCGAGGGCAACTACGACCTCGTGGGCAACAACATTCCGGTGTTCTTCATCCAGGAGGGCATCAAGTTCCCCGACATCGTCCATGCGGTGAAGCCCGAGCCCGACCGGGAGATCCCTCAGGCGCAGAGCGCGCACGACACCTTCTGGGACTTCGTGTCGCTGCACACCGAGGCGCAGGCGCACGTGGCGTGGTCCATGTCCGACCGGGCCGTGCCCCTCTCGTACCGCATGATGGAGGGGTTCGGGGTCCACACCTTCCGGCTCATCAACGACGCGGGTGAGACCAGCCTCGTGAAATTCCACTGGAAGCCGCGCCAAGGCGTCCACTCGCAGGTGTGGGAGGAGACCCAGCTGACGGCCGGGAACGATCCTGACTTCCACCGTCGGGACCTCTACGACGCCATCGACGCCGGCGCGTACCCGGTGTGGGACCTCGGCGTCCAGGTCATGCCCGACACGGACGACGAGACGTTCGAGGGCATCGACCTGCTGGACCCGACCAAGTTCGTCCCCGAGGAGCTGTGCCCGGTGGAGATCATCGGCACCATGACCCTCAACCGGCGCCCCATCAACTTCTTCGCCGAGGTGGAGCAGGTCATGTTCAACCCCGGCAACCTGGTGCCCGGCATCGACGTGACCAACGACCCGCTGCTGCAGGTGCGGCTGTTCTCCTACATCGACACCCAGATCACCCGCCTGGGTGGGCCGAACTTCAACCAACTGCCCATCAACCGCGCCCACTGCCCGGTCAACGACATGTTCCGCGACGGGTTCCACCAGCACGCGGTGCACGGCGGAGTCGCGCCCTATCGACCGAACTCGCTCGACGGCGGCAACCCCGCCGAGGCGTCCGAGGACTCCGGCGCCTTCATCGACGTGCCGCACCCGGTGGCGCCCGGCGCCAAGGTGCGGGAGCTGTCGGCCAGCTTCGACGACCACTTCAGCCAGGCGACCCTCTTCGTGCGCTCGCTCAGCGAGGTGGAACGCGAGCACCTGACGCGGGCGTACACCTTCGAGCTGGGCAAGTGTTACGAGGAGGCGATCCGGCTCCGCCAGCTGCAGTGCCTCGCGAACATCGACGCCGACCTGTGCGCCGAGGTCGCCCGCGGGCTCGGCCTGCCAGCCCCCGAGCCGACCGTGCCGCCGGCGGACGTCGAGCCCAGCCCGGCGCTGTCGCAGGTGGGCGGCACGTGGCCGATCGCCGGCCGCAAGGTGGCCCTCGTCGTGGACGCCGACACCGACCCCACTGCGGTGCAGGCGGCGAAGGATGCCGTTACGGCCGCGGGGATGATGGCGTTCGTCACGGCACCCTCCGGCGGGAAGCTCGGGGACGTCGTGGTCGACCGGACGTTCCTCACGGCGGCGTCGATCGAGTTCGACTCCGTTCTCGTCGTGGACGCTCCCGCGCCCGCACCGGACGCGGTCCCGCTGTTCGACGCCAAGGCGGGGCACGCGACGGCCGGCCTGCCCGTGGACCCGCGGGTGGCGAAGCTGGTGGCGGAGATGTTCCGGCACTTCAAGGCCATCGGGGTCGCCTCCGACGCGACGGACGTCCTGACGGCGGCCGGCGTGCCCGAGGACGCCCCCGGCGTGGTCGTCGGGGAGCCGGCCGCGGTGGTCGGAAAACTGGCGGCCCTGCTCGCCGAGCACCGGGTCTGGCACCGCTTCGGGCCGGTGGCCGAGGAGTCCGACGCAGCCCGACGGTGAGCCGGGAGGCGGTCAGTTCGCCAAGGCCTTGTTCGTCCGGAGCAGGTGCCACACGCGCTCCTGGTTGAGGGGACGTTGCAGCAGGTCCACCGCGGCGTCCACCTCCAGGGGGAGCAGGTCCTCCTCGGACGCCGTCGCCCCGGGCCGGTCGCCGGTCAGGATCCCGGCGATGCGGGCCACGATCGCACGGTCGGTCTCTGAGGCATCCGCCCACCCTGCGTCCAGCGGCTCGGCGTCGGGGGAGTGGAGGGGCAGTTCGGCCGGGGCCGGCGGCGTCCAACCGCCCTCGAGCAGGTCGAGCGCCACCGCCTTGGCCTCGGCCAGCACCCGGTGTACCGAAGCGACGACCTCGTCGTGGTCGGTGAGCAGGTGCCAGTCGGCGGCCTGCCACGCCGACGTGCTGACCTCGCAGCTGGTGGTCACCGCGAACGCGGACGCCGCGGGCAGGGGTTCGCCCGCCCCCAGCGCGCGTACCAGCGACTGCACCGTGCCGCCCCAGGCGGGGAGCAGCCCCACCGACCGCTCGGGGAAACCGGCGTACAGCTCGGCGTGCGTGACGACCCGGTTGGCGGCCAGCATCAGCTCGCAGCCGCCGCCGAGCGCGAAGCCCTTGGCAGCCGCCACCACCGGGAACGCGGAGTTCCGCAGCGCGTGGAACGACACCTGCCCGCGTCGGATCAGCGCCCGCAAGCCGTCCGGGTCCTCGGACTCGATGAAGTGCGTGAACGTCGCCAGGTTGGCCCCGGCGGAGAAGGCGCGGGGGTGGTCCGAACCGATGACGAGGGCGTCGAAGGCCCCCTCCTCGCCCAGGGCCAGGGCGCGCTCGACCATCTCGATGACGCCGGCGTCGCAGGTGTTCGTCTTGGTACGCAGCGCCAGGCAGGCGACGCCGTCGCCGAGGTCGACGATGGCGGCCGCCTCCGACTCGGCGAGCACGCCGTGGGCGCGCTGGGCGTCGGCGACGGTGAGCACGCCCTCGACCTTCCGCCGCTCCACCACCGAACCCGTCGACGACAGCACCGTGTCGGCGCCCGGGTAGAAGCCCCCGCGGCCCGGCTCGGATGAGAACCTCCGGCGCCCAGCCAGGATCCCTCTATTCCAGGCAGGCAGGCCGGCGATCTGGCCCGCCCCGGACACATGGCGTGTCGCGCCCCTAGGCTGCGCCCATGGGCAAGAACACGGTGCGCGACCGCCTCACCCGGGCATTGGCCGACCTCGACGACGCCGCCGATCCGGCCGGCCGGCTGGACGCCGCTCGACGCATCCGAGCCAGCGCAGAGGAGTTGGAACTGGACGAGGTCAGCAGCGCCCGCAAGCAGGGCACGTCCTGGCGCGCCATCGGGGCCGTCTACGGGTTGACCAAGCAGGGTGCACAGCAGCGCTTCCACTGACATACGACTGCCGCCGTACCCGGGGTTCGGCGGCGTGCGAGCCTGGCTCAGGCGCGCTGGCGAATACGCAGCGCCCACGCCAGGGCAACGAGAGCCGCGGCCACGAGCGCCGTCCACGCCACCGGGGTCGAGCGCAGCTCTCCGGTGAACCGGGCCACCGCGATCCAGGCCAGTCCCCAGACCGCGGCCGTCGACAAGGCCGTGACGATCGCCTGACTGCTGAACCGCCGACCCAGGACGAAGACGATCGCCACCACGACCGCGAGCACGACGATCGTGAGGATCGTGGCCAGACGATCGTGCGGCTCCACCCCCGAGCCGACGAGGGCGGAGGCGATATTGGCGCACGTGGCCACGCAGATCCAGCCGAGGTATAGCCCGAACGTCACCGGCACCGCAAAGACTGAGGCCATGTCGATCTCGGCTGCCGCGAGCGCGAACCGGACGCGATCGAGGAGGATCCCGAGCGAAACCACGAGCCCCACCATGACCACGACGGACACCCACACCCACCCAGCCTGCACCACCAACAGCCAGATCCCGTTGAGAGCAAGCGCCCACGCGGCCGGCACCCGCGTGGTCGACGCCAAGGGCGTCGCCGACCAACGCGGAAGCCATTGCCAGATGACGTACCCGAGCAGGCCCACATAGATCACGCTCCAGATCGAGAACGCCGGGCCGTGCGGCGCGATGAGGGTGGCGTGGTCGGAGAACAGTCCGCGGGACTGTTGTGACACCCCATCGCCGAGGATTCCCATGCCGACAGCGGTGCCCACCGCCCACACAACGGCGGCAAGGGAGACAAGAATCTGGCTTCGGCGCTGATCGGCAACGGCTGTCGACATGCCGTGAACCGTATGCGGTGGATCGCGACAGAACGCCCGGGGTGATCGGCCAGTTCACGGCTGCTCGTGTGCGCGAACGTTGGAGAGTCAGCCGATGCCCCGCATGGCCGCCCCCACCGCGCTGCGCACCGGACGCCGAAGCGCAACAACACCGAGGGCGGTGCACGTGTGCCTACGATCGTCCTCGTGACCACCAGACCCGTGCGCGCCGCAGACGTGGCCAAGCGCGCCGGCGTCTCGGTGACGACCGTTTCCTTCGTTTTCGGCGGCAAGGCCCGGGGCAACGTCAGCGCAGCGACCCAGGAGCGCATCCTGCAGGTCGCCGACGAACTCGGGTACCGCCCCAACAAGCTGGCGCAGAGCCTGCGCCACAGTCGCACCCATACGATCGCCCTGCTCACCGATGGCATCGCGTCCTCGCCCTTCGCCGGCCGCCTGCTCGCCGCGGCCGAGCAGCGCGCCAGCGAGCTTGGGCAGGCGTTGCTGTTGCGCGACACCCATTTTCGTTCCGAGCGTGATCAGGAAGCCCTGGACGACTTCGCGTCTCGCCGGGTCGATGCGGTGGTCTACGCGACGATGGGCCTACAACGGCTTGTGGACCTGCCCACCACACCTCTGCCCCTGGTTCTCGCCAACTGCTTCCAGGAGCCGGCCCGGCATCCGAGCGCGATTCCCGACGAGGTCGCCGTCGGCCAAGCGGCCGCGCGCCTGCTGACGTCGACAGGTCACAGGCACATCGTCATGCTCTCCGGACCGGGGAGGCCAGGTCACGGGACCAGGGTCGTCGATGTCGCCGCAGCCCGGCGCGCTCGCGGGTTCCGGGCGGGATTGCGTTCGACTGGGGTCGCGAGAGCGGCCGGCGAGGTTCGTGTTTGCGGTTGGACCATCGGGGACGGCTATCGCGGCGCCGTCGCTGTGCTCACCGCCGATGGAGATCGGCTTGCTGCCGCATCCGATCGCCCGACCTCGATCTTCGCCGTCAACGACCGCGTTGCCACGGGCGCTCTCCTTGCCGCCTTGCGGCTCGGCGTGCGCGTGCCCCACGAACTCTCGATAGTCGGAGTCGACGATCAGGAGGAACTGGCGGATCAGACCGTCCCGGCGCTGACGACCTACAGGCTGCCGCACGAGGCGCTCGGAACATGGGCCGTGGATACGGCACTCGACATGATCACCCGTCGGCGACGGACAGCCGCGGACCCCGCGGTGGATGCTCCTCGCCTGTTTCCGTTTGAGCTTATCGAGAGGGACACCGTGGCACCGCCGCCCGCCACCTAAGTGCGCGGGCGGCGTGCCTTCTCAGGACATCGAGATCGTCAGCACGGGCCGAATGTGCGGGCGGCCGCTGCTGATGCGCCAAGTGCCGGGATCGGCGCGCAGGGTGCGGGGCATCCCCGTCTCGGGGTAAACCTCGACAACGCCGGCGTCGATCCACGCGCGGTCGCCGGGGTGGACCACCACCGTGCGGATTTCGTTGTCGAGCGACCCGGCGAGTTCAACTGTGGCAGCGGATGTTTCGACCAGACAGTGCTCGGGGAGCGATCCATCGCCGGTCGCGTCGACGTAATCCCCTAGCTGAAGGCTCGCCAGTGCCTCGTCGGACTGGACGACCACCCCGCCGTCCCGCAGTGCCAGGCGGCGTGGCAGAGAGAGGCATCCGGCGACTTTGTGCGTCTCCTGCGGCAGGCCGTCTTGTCGCACCCACCCGATCATGAGCGCACCGGGGCCCTGGGGGTCGGCGACGAGCTGGGGTGCGTAGTAGGAATCACCGAGGTCGAGCAGGCTCGCCGCGTCCGGCCAGACCGCGACGAAACGCGGCACACCGGCGTCATCGACGACCTGCCCGACGATGCTGAGCACGTCGCCCAGGACGCCGTCCAGTTGCAGCGAGACCACGAGAACGGCTGCGTCCTCGGTGAGCAACAGCTGCGGGCATTCCCAGATGTCGGCCGCATAGCGGTCATCGGCCTCCGGCTCCGGGCCTGTATAGAAGAGCCCTGCGTAGGTCCACGAGAGCGGGTCGTCGGCTCCATAGATGAGCAATGCCGGCGCGCCCGACTCGAGTCCGGCCCCGGTCAGGGCCCATCGACGCCCGCCCCAGACGAAGACGAAAGGGTCCCGCATGATCCGGACCCCGTCAGTCGTGGGGGTCCGTGCGACGATCTCGGGCTTGCTCCACCGGTCGAGATCGTCCGACCCCCACCGCAGCAGTGTGGTGGTCTGCAGGCCTTCGTCGACCACTCCGGAATACGCGACGGCCGGTCTCTGCAAGCCCGGGACGAAAACGCCTGTCCAGCAGCCGAAGCGATCGGGCCCCTCGGGTGTCGGGCCGAACGCGATGGGATGCTCGCGCCAGTGGATCAGGTCGGCCGAACTCGCGTGGCCCCACTCGATGAGGTGGTGGAAGGGGCCGCCGCTGTGGTGCTGGAAGAAGACGTGCCAGCGCCCGTCGTGATACGTCATCCCGTTCGGGTCGTTGACCCAGCCGCGCGCGGGACGCAAGTGATAGACGGGCAGGACCTGATCGTCCGCGTTCGGGTGGGTCATGCGTGACCTCAACGGTGGCTGCCGGCGGTGAGGCCTTCGCGCAGGGTGCGCTGACCGAACATGAACACGCCGAGCGCCGGGATCATCGAGATCACGACACCGGCGAGGACGGTCGCCACGCTACCGGTGCCCATGTTGCCCTGTAGCGAGACCAGGCCGAGCGGCAAGGTGAAGTTCTCCTCGCTGATCGTCATGATCAGCGGCCGGAAGAACTCGTTCCAGTGGTAGTTGAAAGCCAGGATCCCGACGATCGCCATGCCTGGGGTCGCCAGCGGGGCGAAGATCGAGAAGAAGGTGCGCCAAGGCCCGGCCCCGTCGATCTGGGCCGCTTCGGAGAGTTCGTCGGGCAGGCCGAGGAAGTACTGGCGCATGAGGAAGGTGCCGAAGGCCGTCGGGATAGCCGGGAGAATCAGGGCAAGCAGCGTGTCGGACAGGCCCATGCCGCGGATCAGCATGAACACCGGGACGATCGTCACCTGCATCGGCACCATCATCGTTGCCAGCACGATGGCGAAAAGCGCATTACGGCCGCGGAAGTCGACCTTGGCGAAGACATAGCCGGCCATCGCCGCGGTGATCATCTGCCCTATCGCGCACGCCGCGGTGACCAGGACGCTGTTGAGGATGAGCAGTTTCATGTCGACCTGCTCGAAGACCTCTCGGTAGGAGCCGAAGTCGAGGCTGGACGGGATGAGATTCGCTGAGGCACCGAGGGATTCGGTGACCGGACGCAGGGATGTCGAGATCGTCCAGAGCACCGGCCCGAGAGTGAGCAGGGTGCCGATCAGGAGGATGAAGTACTTGCCCAGCTTCGAGGGGGCATACCAGGCGTGGTGCGGTATGCCGGGGGTCCGGCTTGCCTTGCTGCTCGCGCTTTCGACGGCGGTGGTTTTCGTAGTCATCGTGGTCACCTCAGCTGTAGAAGACGAAGCGGCGAGAGAGACGGAACTGCAGCGCGGTGACGAGCATGATGAGCACGGTCAGCACGATGCCGATGGCCGAGGCGCGGCCGAATCTCAGCTGCTGGAAGGCGGATTCGTAGATCACCATCACCGCGGTCCGGGTCGCATCGCCCGGTCCGCCCCTGGTGATGACATAGGGCTGGTCGAAGATCTGCAGTGCGGCGATGATCGCCATGACCGAGGCCACGAGCATCGTCGGGCTGATCAGCGGCAAGGTGATCTGCCAGAACTGGCGCCAACCGCTCGCGCCATCCATCGAACTGGCCTCGTAGACCTCCTTGGGCACCGACGCCAGGCCGCCGAGGAAGAGCAGGAAGGAGAAGCCGAAGTTCTGCCAGACGTAGACCAGGACGATCATGACGATCGCGCCGGTCTCGGAGTTCAGCCAGGGGACGGCGGGTATGCCGACCTTTCCCAGAAAGTGATTGACCAGGCCGAAGTTCTGGTTGAACAGGTAGCTCATCATGATGGACACGCTCGCCGCGGACAGGATCAGCGGGAAGAAGAACACCGAGCGGAAGAAGCTGCGCATGAAGTTCGGCATCTTGGACTGCACGAGCACCGCGAGTCCGAGGGCCACGGCCAGCTGCAAGGTGACCGCGGCGATGACGAAGAGGATCGTGTTGAGGAAGCTCACCCGCACCGTCGGATCGGTGGCGATATCGGTGAAGTTGGCCAGCCCGACGAACTTGGGGTTGCTGATGATGTCCCACTCGAAGAAGGCGAGGACGAAGGAGGCGATGATCGGTATCACGGTGAACAACCCGATGCCGATCACCGTCGGGGCGAGGAAGAGGGTTGCGAACCAGCGGCTCTGCTTGCGGCGGCGCCTGGTGTCCTGTTCGGCCTGGTCCAGCTCGATGGCCTGGGACATCACGGGTTCGACGGGTGCTGCAGACATCATGACCTCCCGAGAGCAAGAGTGAGATCGCGGTCCAGGGTTTGCAGGTTGCCGCGCAGGCCCTGCCGGCTACCCGCGGTGACCGCGCCGAGGACGTTCTTGATCAGGGCCGTATCGACGGCCGCCTGCTGTGGTGGGGCCGGGATGGGAGAAGCGCCGACCTTGTCGAGGGTGTCGTAGAAGACCTGCCAGTGCTGCGGGCCCTTTCCGGCATACAACTGGGCGTTGCACATCGAGCGACGGGTGGGGGTGGTGTTCGGCGTGGGGAACGCGAGGTGCATGCCCTCGCGGGAGGTGCAGAACTTCACCCACTCCCACGCCTCGTCCTTGCGTTTGGACGTGCGCATGATCGCGTAGCCGGCCGCGCCGAGCTGGTGATGCTGGGAAGCCCACTTCGGGAAGAACTGGACGTCGAAGTCGTTCTCCTTCATTCCGGCTTCGCTCAGGCCCTGGACCCAAAAGCCGCCCGCCGGCGTCATACCGATGCTGCCGCCGGCGAACTGGGCCACCAGTTCGTTCCCGCCCCCTTGTGCTGGGCTGGTGCCGAGGCCCTCGGAGACCAGCGTGCGGAGGAACTCGAAGGACTCCTCCACTTTGGGGTCGAGCGCGTTGCTCTCCTCCCACAGGTAGCCGCCGGATCGACCGGCCGCCGCCGGGTCGTCGGCGTAGAAGGTCGACCACAGCCAGTCGCCGCCCGCCGCCTTGGTCTCCTTGAGGAAGCTCGTGTCGTTGATATACAGCCAAGGGACGCAACCGCCCCACAGCCGGTTGGTCCAGTAGAACGGGACGAAGGGCGCGTCATTGCCCTGCCGCAGCTGGCGCGCGATGCGCAGGAAGTCGTCGGTGGTCCAGGTGTCCGCCGGACGGTCGACGCCCGCCTTCTCGAAGGTGCCGGTGTTGTAGTAAATGTTGGCGGCGTTGAAGTCGATAGGTAGCTGATAGAGGTTGCCCTTGTACATGAAGGCTTCGACAAGGCTCGGGTGGACGTCGTCGAAGTAGTCCTGCATGACGTCCTTGTCGCGCTGGACGTAGGTGTCCAACGGTTCAGCGAGCCGATCGGCGAAAAGCTGTGCGCCCTCGGTCGCGACGACGCACACGTCCGGTGGAGTGCCGGCCGCGACCATCGTCAGGATCTTGGCGAAGAAGTTGGACCAGTCCTGGCCCTGGACCGCCTGGATCCGCACCTTGATATCGGGATGGATCTGCCGGAAAGCCGTGACGAGGTTCTGCCGTGCCTCGGCGTCCTGGTTGGTCCCGAGGATCGCCACTGTCAACGCGTCGTCGCCCCGTCCGGGGATGTCGGTGGCGAACAACCGAGGGATGTTCGCGCCGAACAGACCCGCCGCGGCCAGGCCGCCCGCGCCGAGCACGGCGCGGCGACTGAGATCGCTCATGATGCCTCCTGCCAGGAGAGTGCCGGCGGCGTCGGTGCCACCGGTCTGGATCGATGTCGTCAAGATCGACGCCGTCTGGATCGCTGTCGGCTGGATCGGCATCGTCGAGGACTAAATCGATTTAGGTCAGAGTGCCAGAGAGATCAGCCGGTGTCAACGGCCTTGGGAAAGGCCGGCCGGGATTGAGCGGCTGCGGCGCGCCTCGCCCGGGGGTGTCGCATACTTGGTAGATGCACAGGGGGCGAATGGCCGCGAACGGCGAGAGGGTGAGCAACCCGTGAGGACACGGACGAAGGTACTGACCTGGGTGGGCATCGGAGTGCCGGTGCTGGTCGGCGCCGCGGGGGCGGCCTACGCGACCTACTATCACGACCGGGCTCTGCCCGGCAGCAGCGTGGTCGGCATCGACGTCGCCGGGCTGACCCGCGACGAGGTTGCAAATGCATTGCGCGCCAAGGCAGATGGCGTCGTCATCGACATTAAGCTCCCCGACGGGCACAAGCAGGCGTCGCTGGCCGACCTCGGCACCGCCGTCGATGTCGACGCCACCCTCGCCCGGGTGTTCTCCGCCAACGAGGACTGGTCGTCCTACGCCAAGGCACTGCGCGAATCCCGCCCGGTCGCCGTGGTCACCACCGCCGATCGCACCAAGCTCTCGGCGTTCCTCACCGACCTGGGTGAGTCGTATGCCCGTCGCCCCGTCGACGCCACGGTGAGCCTGGCGAAGAACAAGGAGTCCTTCACGGTCTCACCCGGGGTTGCCGGCCGGTCCTTGGAAGCCACCGGCCTGGCGGACATCGCGGCGCAGGCGGCGGCCTCCCTGACGTCGTCGGCGGCGACGACCTCCCTGGTGGACCGGGAGCCTGAAGTCACCACCGCCGAGGCAAAGGCGTTGGCGGACAAGGCGAATGCCGTGGTGCAGACGGCCGCCGAGATGACCGCGGGCGAGCGGACCTTTGCGCCCAGCGAGGCGGAGAAGGCGAGCTGGGTCACTCTGCCCGCCGACGTGGCCGCCGCTCCCGAGGTGGACGCCGCCAAGGTCACCGCATGGGTTGCCGCGCAAGTGAAGTCGATCGACACCGCGCCGACGAGCGGGATGCGTTACCTGACGTCGACCGGCACGTTGCTGCGCGTGATCACACCCGCGTCGGACGGGATCCAGGTCACCAATTCGGCGGCGGTCGCCAAGTCCCTCACCGCGGCGCTGGACGGCGGCAAGGACACCACTGCCACGGTCAAGACCAAGGTGCTGCCGGCGACCTGGACCGAGCGCACGCTGGCGGCGGGTGCCGAGAACCTCGCCTATCCGGCCGTCGCCGGCGAGAAGTGGGTCGACGTCAACCTGTCGGCGCACACCATGACGCCGTATGTCGGCGGCAAGGCCGCCGCCAGCACGGTCAAGATGGTTCACGGTGCCAAGGACACGCCGTCGGATGTCGGCACCTTCCACATCTACATGAAGAACCCGCTCATGACGATGACCGGGCAGAACGCCGACGGCACCGACTACGAGACCCCCGACGTGCCGTGGTCGTCCTTCTACAACGGCGGGGAGGCATTGCACGGCGCCTACTGGCGCAAGACCTGGGGGTATGCCGCGTCGCACGGCTGCATCAACCTCCCGATCCCGACGGCGAAGTGGATCTACGACTGGGCGCCGATCGGCACTCCCGTCGTCGTCCACAACTGATCCCGCTCGTCCCTCTCGCCCCCGATCAGCGTTCACCTCGGTCATGCTCTGCGGATGAGTGAGTATGAGGAGGCGCAGCCGACGCGCGCGGAGATCGATGCCCGCGAAGGCCCGGTCGTGCTGGCGTTCGGCACGAACTGGTGCGGTTATTGCCTTTCAGCAGAGCGATTCATCGCGCCGGCGTTCGACGCTCATCCCGAGGTGCCGCTGATCAAGACCGAGGACGGACGAGGCCGGCCGCTGGGTCGCTCGTTTCGAGTCAAGCTCTGGCCGACCTTGATCTTCCTGCGCGACGGCGCGGAAGTGGCCCGGGTCGTGCGGCCGACCAGCCGGCAGGTCATCGACGACGCGATGCACGTGCTCGTCGGCCCCGACGCAGCTGCGACCCCGACGCCATGATGGCCGCTTGAGGACATAGGTGGCGGGTCCGGTTCGCCATGTGACGGCCGCGGCGGGTCTTGCTGCGGGGTGCAGCGGGATCAGCCCCGATCACGGCCAGGACACCGTCGAGCAGCGGCTCACCGCACTACGTGGTGTCGAGCCCGTCGACACTCGAGCCGATCTCGAGTTCCCCGAAGCCATCGATGTGAATCTCGCGGAACCGGCAACGCCCGACGACGTCACCGCCCTTCGGGCCGAACTGGCCGGGTTGGACGAGAAGTCGGGCTTGCCGAAGGACTGGACGACCGCGAAGATCCGAATCAAACGCCCCAACGGTTCCGACCACCCGGACGAATTGCGCAGCGCCATCACCTGGTTCACGCCCGAGATCGATCAGCACCTGCGCGACTGGATGTCTGTCGGGGACGAGATGACCGGCGCCGTCGTCCTGTTCGACGTCGCCGCCGACCGCGCACCGCGTTTCGTCGTGCTGGGCGATGCCGCAACCATCGAAGCGGACAAGAAGGCCGCCGCCGGCAACCCACTCGTCGAGAACGCCACCTTCCGCGCTCGTGGCGATCGCGACGACAACTGGCCCTGACCGGAATCGGAGCGAGCCGACCTGGGCTCGAGAGAGTCTGGATGACGCCTCGGACGCCACCGGCGTGCCGAGCCTTTCGTCATGGACACGCCTTTCCCCACGCACTGGCCGTCTCACGATCGCGGTCCGGGAAGGCTCGGATGATTTGTTACGGTTAGAACCGTGAAAAAGGGGCCGCTACAGCTTGGGCCGGCGCCCGTCCGCGAGGCCGCACCGACGCCCGCACAGGCGCTGGTCCTCGCGGAGCTCGACCGCCGCGGCCCGGCGACCGTCGGTGAGGTCACCGCGGCCACGGGGCAGCACGGCAATACGGTGCGGGAGCACCTGGACGCCCTTGTCGACCTCGGACTCGTCACCCGCGCACCGGTGAGCGACGGCGGGCGGGGGCGACCGTCATACCGGTATGCCGTCCGCCCATCTGCCGCGCAGCACCCGCTCAGTGCGCTGATCGGCGCCCTCGCGGGCGTGCTCCGCCAGACGAGCGACGTTCCGGTCGCCGCGGCCCGGCGGCTGGGTCGCACCAGCGGCGCAGCGCAGCCGAAGGCCCTCGCACCCGGCGACCCGGGAGACGGCATCGACCGGCTCGCGATGCTGTTGACCGAGCGCGGATTCGATGCGACCAGGCGACCCGACGGCGCGCTGCAGTTGCGCACCTGCCCGCTGATCGACCTGGCCCGTGCCGACCCCGAGGTCGTCTGCGGATTTCACCAGGGCCTGCTGGACCGTCTCGCCGAACACCTCGACCTCGCAGGCGCCCGACTGCACGCCTTCGCCGAACCCGGCGCCTGCACCGTCACGCTCAACCCCCAGAAGAACCCCAACCGGAAAGGAAAGCCCATGTCCGACACCGAAATCCCCGACCGCAGCCTCCCCATCACCGAGACCGCCCACGGCCACGATTGCGGCTGCCACGAGGTCGACGAGCAGCTGCCCGAACTCGACGCGCGCGTCATACCGCACGCGATCCGGCACGGCTCCGTCTTCGGCGCCGTCGGCCAGCTGCGCCCCGGCCAGGCGATGGTGCTCGTGGCGCCGCACAATCCGCTGCCGCTGCTGAAGCAGCTCGCCGACCGCGAAGGCGACGCGATCGAGGTGAGCTACCTGCAGGAGGGCCCCGACGCCTGGCGCCTGAAGCTCGCCCGCGTGCGCTGACACCGGACCACACTGAATACGCGATGCCTGCACCCAGCACGGCTCTCGCCCGCTTGCCGTTCTTCCTCCCGGCGGCGATCAGCCTGCTCGCCGGCCTGTATGCCGCGTCCCGGCTGCTCCTCGACGAGGCAAGCACCGACCGGGTGGCCGGTGCCCACGGCATCCTCATGGTGCTCGGGTTCCTAGGGACGCTGATCGCGCTGGAGCGGGCCGTCGCGCTCCGGGAGGTCTGGGGGTATGCCGCGCCGGCCGCTCTCGGTGCCGGCGGGCTGACGCTGGTGGTGCCGGTGCCGCGGGTGATCTCGCAGGTGCTGCTCATCGTCGGCTGCGCCCTCGCGACGGCCGTGCTGGCGATGTTGTGGCGGCGGGCGCGAGACGACGCCACGGCGACGCAGGTGCTGGCGGCGACCTTGGCTCTCGGGGCTGCGGTGCTCTGGACGCGGCTCGACGTGGCCGGCCTCCTCCCGTGGCTGGTCGGCTATGTCGTGCTCACCGTCTGCGCCGAACGAGTCGAGCTCGCCCGGCTCAGCCTGCCGCCGACCGCCGGACACAC
>NZ_HG764815.1:1798889-1809913 GCF_001050535.1 Nostocoides australiense Ben110
CGCCCGCCCCCCCCGCCACGCCGAGGTGCGCCGGCTCGTCGTCACCGCGAGCGGGGGACCGTTCCGCGGCCGCAGCCGCGACGAACTGCGCGAGGTCAGCCCGGAGCAGGCGCTGGCCCACCCCAATTACGCGATGGGCCGCGTGATCACGACCAACTCCGCGACCCTGGTCAACAAGGGCCTCGAAGTCATCGAGGCGCATCTGCTCTTCGACATCCCCTTCGAACGCATCGACGTCGTCGTCCACCCGCAGCAGTGGATCCACTCGATGGTCGAGTTCCACGACGGCTCGACCATCGCTCAGATGGGGCCGCCGCGGATGCTCGTGCCGATCGCGCTCGGGCTCTCCTGGCCGGAGCGGCTGGCGGACATCGACGAGCCCTGCGACTGGACCCGCGCGCAGACCTGGGACTTCCACCCCCTCGACGACGAGGCATTCCCGGCGGTCCGGCTGGCCCGGCAGGTCGGGACCGCCGGCGGCACCTATCCGGCCGTCTACAACGCGGCCAACGAGGTGTGCGTGGCCGCCTTCCACGACGGCACGATCGGCTTCCTCGACATCGTCGACACGGTCGCCCGTGTCGTCGAAGCCCACGACGGGTCACCGGTCGAGAGCGTCGAGCACGTGCTCGCCGCCGACGCCTGGGCCCGGGCCCACGCCACCGCCCTCATCCAGCTGGACTGAGGTCAGGGAACCAGCGTGGTGACCAGGGCGTGCGAGCCGTCGTCGGTGGTGACCTCGAAGTAGGTCCGCAGGCCGGCCGGTGTCTGGACCAGGCTGACATACCGCAAGGCCCGGCCGGATGCCGCGGGCACCGGCCCGCCCGCCGCCACCAGACGGTCCGGTGTGCCGAGCGCGACGCCGGTGCGCTCGCGGAAGTTCTCCTCGGCACTCGCTCTTCCGTCATAGAGCGCCACGATGCCCGAGGCCTCCGACAACCCTGCCTCGGTGTCGGCCGGCAGCACTGCCGTGAGCCGGGCACCGCGCTGGTCCCACGCCCCCTCGGTCGGCGTCATGGCCGGTCCGTGCATGAGCCACGCGAGACCGTCGGTGCTCGTGCCGAACCACGTGCTCATCCGGTCGGCTGCGTCGGGTCCGCCGTCGAGCGGATGCCGGCAGGCCCAGATCCGCCACTGGCCGTCCGGAGCACGGTCGACGACGACGTCCTTCCACGCTTCGGTGTCGTCGCCGGGCAGCACGACCGCGCGGGTGCCGACCGGAAGCTCCTCGAGCGTGGGAGCGTCCACCGCCTCCACCCACCAGTGTTTCGAGCCGGGGGTCGAGCAGCTGACATAGAGACGCCAGCCGCCGTCGGCGAGACGGGCCAGCGCCGCCCGTTCGAGGGAGGCCGCCCCGAAGGTGCCGCTCTCGACGCGGGCCACCTCACGGAAGGTCAGGCCGTCGTCCGAGACGGCGATGATGTTCGCCAGCCCGCGTCCGTGGCCCTCCGGCTTGCGCACGCGGTAGGCCAGCACGATGCGAGCGCCGTCGCGGACGGCATACGGCGCACCGGCCCAGTGGCCGGCTCCGGGTCCGTCGGCGGCGACCACCAGCTCCGGCGTCGCGGTGGCCAGCGCGGCCAGAAGCCTCTCGGGCAGGGGACGATGGGGCAGGGGAGGCCCGGGCAGGGCACGCTCGGGCAGGGTCGTGTGGTCCGGCACATGCGGCAGTCTGGCACGTGGCCGCGGTGTCGCAGGCACCGTTTAGTCTTGACGCAGGTGGCAGTGCGTGGCTTCGCCACGCTGCGGCCCGGGCCCTGACGGGATCAAATCGCCGGGGTGTGGCGTTGAACGTGTGCGCGACCGCTGTCGTGATCCAACCGCTGTCGTGATCCAACCGGTTTCGTGATTCAAGGGACGGACAATGCTTTATCTGATCGGGGTGCTCATCGTCGTGCTCGGCGTGGGCGCTTCCATCGCGCTCCACGAGATCGGGCACCTCGTCCCGGCCAAACGCTTCGGGGTGCGCGTGCCGCAATACATGGTCGGTTTCGGGCCCAAGGTCTGGTCGACCAAGCGCGGCGAGACCGAATACGGCATCAAAGCCATCCCGCTCGGCGGCTATATCCGCATGATCGGCATGTTCCCGCCCCGCCCCGGCGAGGGCGAGCGCGTCTCCAGCACCGGCCGCTTCACCCAGCTGCGCGACGAGGCACGCGGCCAGAGTATGGAGGAGATCCGGCCCGGCGACGAGGACCGCGTCTTCTACAAGCTCTCCACGCCCAAGAAGATCACCGTCATGCTGGGCGGACCGCTGATGAACCTCCTCATCGCGGCGATCGTCCTCACCGGCCTCGCCACACTCCACGGCGTCTCCGTCACGAGCGCCAAGCTGTCCTCGGTGTCGCAGTGCGTCGACACCACCCAGGCTGCCCAGTCGAGCAAGACCGAGTGCACGGCGGAGATGCCGATCGCCCCCGCCAATGCGGCCGGGCTCAAGCCCGGCGACACGGTCGTCTCGATGAATGGTGTCGCACTGCAGACCTGGGACGACGCGCGCGCGCTGATCCGAGGCAGCGCCGACAAGCCGCTGACCATGGTCGTCGAGCGCGACGGCCAGCGTCGCACGGTCACGGCCACGCCGATGGCGACCACCCTGCCGGTCTACGACAAGTACGGCATACCCAAGACCAACACGGACGGCACCTACAAGACCGAGACGGCCGGCTTCCTCGGCGCGGCCGGCACGCCTGTGCTCGTCAAGCAGCCGGTCAGCGCCGTTCCGGGCATCATCGGGGAACAGATCTCGCAGACGGCCGGTGTCATCCTCAACATTCCGCAGAAGATGGTCGGGGTCGCCAAGGCCGCCTTCGGCGAGGGCGAACGCGATATCAACGGCCCGATCTCGGTCGTCGGTGTCGGGCGCGTCGCCGGCGAGGTCGCCTCCGCGGACGACTTCGGCAGCACGTCCGACAAGGTCATCACCCTCGTCGCGCTGCTCGGCTCCCTCAACCTCGCACTCTTCGTCTTCAACCTCATCCCATTGCTGCCGCTCGACGGCGGGCATGTCGCCGGCGCGTTGTGGGAGGGCCTCAAGCGACGGGCCTTCAAGCTGGCCGGCAAGGCTGACCCGGGCCCGGTCGACGTCACCAAGGCGCTGCCGCTGGCGTATGCCGTCGCCTCGCTCCTTATCGTCATGTCGGTGCTGCTGATGTATGCCGACATCGTCAACCCCGTCCGGCTGCGCGGGTGATCGCGTGAAGACGCTGCTCAACCTGATCTGGCTCGTCTTCGCCGGCTTCTGGCTCGCGCTCGGCTATCTCGCCGCCGGCGTGATCATGTGCCTGCTCGTCGTGACGATCCCCTTCGGGATCGCCGCTTTCCGCATGGCGATCTTCGCGCTGTGGCCATTCGGCAATGTCATCGTCGCCAAACCGCACGCCGGCGCCGGGTCGGCGCTGATGAATGTGTTGTGGTTCGTCCTGGCCGGCTGGTGGCTGGCTCTGGGCCACATCGCCACCGCCATCGCCTGCGCGCTGACCATCGTCGGCATCCCGCTCGCCCTGGGCAACCTGAAGATGCTGCCCGTCACCTGCGTCCCGTTCGGCAAGGACATCGTGCCCGTCGCCGCCCTCCGCCCAGAGATGCGCGTGCTCTATCGAGCGTAGGAGCGGGTGCACGGCCGGCGAACCCGCCGAGACCCTCCTGACCAGGTCGCACACAGCGCTCAGCCCGTCGCCTGATTGAACCTCGTCAGCCGGCTGGAAGGCGGCAGCACCCGCTTTGGGACTCCTATCCGGAAAACGTTGAGCGCGAAGCGATCTCGGCCCGGGAGGGCTGCATGTAGTTTCTCCGCCGTGGCCGGAGCATCGATGAGTTGGCTGAGCGGGTGGGCTGACAGCCCGTGGCGGCCGGCGGCGAGCCAGACGCGCAACAGCGCGCGCCCCGACTCCGCGACGTGCACGGGGTCGGCCGCTGCGTCCCGGGTCGTATGCAGCGCCACCACCGTCCCGAGACCGTCGATGCCTCCCGCAGCTGCGAGCAACGCCGGGCCGCCGAGGCGGCGCAGGATGGCCCAGCCCTTGGGGGAGAGGGCTGTTCGGAGCGCACGGGCCTGGAGGGCGGTCATCGCGAGGGCCTCGTAGCTGAGCCCGTCCCGGCGGTGCGCCGGGTGGTTCCGGTCCAGCCGTAGCCAGCCCCGCAGCTCGGCCACCTGGGCGGGCGAGGAGTAGCTCCACCGATCCGACGCGGGCAAGAGCACCTCGACCAGTGGTGCCGGGACCAACGCGAGGGCGAGCCCGGTAGAGGCGAGACGGGCGGCGACCGCGATGTCGTCCACAGTGGACTCGGCGACGGGAGTCGCGGCATACGGCCCCCGAGCCGTCCGTCGGCGCAGCAGCTCGTCGGTCGAGAACTGTTGCCCAGCAAAGGAATCATCGGACGCCGATCCTGGTCCACCGTCGGTCAGCACGGCGGCGCGGTGGTGGTGGGCATCGATCTGCCAGTCCACGTCGAGCTGCCGGCCGGCGCCGGCCTCGGTGATGGCGATCGCCTCGACGAGCGCGCCCAGGGAGAGCCACAGGTCGCGGCGGGTCGGATCGGCGACCACGAGTTCGCGGTCCGGGTCCCACGACAGCACGAGGCGATCGGCGTCGGGGGTCAGCACCCACGGCTGGGTGTTGTGAGCGCTTGGCGCCCGCTGCCAGACAGCGCGTGCCGCCAAGACCTCCTCGACCCAGCTCACCGGATCTCCTTGCGATAGAACGTCGTCTCGTGCAACGGCCGGCCGCCCATGCGTTCGTACTGCGCAGCCGAGCCCGCGTTGGCGTCCTCGACGAAGGTGCTGCGCAGGCGGCGATAGTCGCCCGCCTGCAGACCGCGGAGCAGTTCGCGGGAGAGCAGCGTCAGGTACCCCTTCCCCTGGGCGTCCGGGTGGGTGCCCTTGATGATGAGAATGGCATCGGTGCGATAGCGCCGGCGGGTGGCTACGAGGGCAAGCTGGTCGCGCATCCCGAGGCGGCCACCGCGGGCCATGACGAATTCGCTGATGTCGGGGACGGCGAGCACGAATGCCACCGGTTCGTCGTGCTTGAACAACTGGAGGAAGAGCGCCTCGTCGAGGAGGACTTCGAGCCCGTCGGTCTGGGCCGCGAGGTCGGAGGCGGAGATCTGGGTGTAGTAGGGCAGCACGGCGAAGGCGGTGTTGAGCACCGCCCGCATCGACTCCAGGTCGCGACCGAGCCGCCAGCGGGAGGCGCGCCGCACGTTCAGCCCCTCCGCCGCCAGCCGGGCGTCGTCGAAGCGGAACGTGGTAGCCGGGTCCAGGTTGTCGAAGTTCTCGCAGATCCACGTCGCGCCCGCGAAGATCCTGGTGCACCCGAGGGATTCGTATGCGGTGGGGTAGTAGTCGGGATTCCACGGCGAGTCCATGAATCCGCGCTCGCCGAAGCCGGAGGTGATCACGCCGCCGGTCTGGTTGGGCAGCAGGGCGACGGGCCCGACCAGGCAGGTGCGGGCCGCCGCGCGAGCCTCCCGTTCGACGGTGCCCAGCAGGGCGGCCAACACCTCGGCGTCGGCGAACTCGCACAGGCCGAACAACTGCGCCTCGGCACCGATCTTGTCGTCGAAAAGGTGGTTGTGGTGCAAGCAGATCCGGCCGACAGCAGCACCTTCGCGGCGGGCGAGGAAGAATCCGACGGGCCCGTGCTCCGCTTGCGGGAAGTGGCCCGTCCACCAGGCGTGCAGCACCGGCTGGAGCAGCGGCACGTGCCGACCGTGGCCGTGCAGGCGCACCGGCAGGTCGGCGAACTCCTGGAACTGCGCCTCGGTGACGACCCGTTCGATCGCGATCTGCGTCATGCTCGCGATGGTCAGCGGATCTCGCTGGCCGGGTCGTCGACGGGTTTGGGACCGGTGTCGCCCGGCAGCGGGGTGTACTCCTCGATGTGCGCCATGCTCGTGTCCTCGGCGCGCCAGATGCCGTTGGTGTAGCCGTGGGGCTCGGCGCGATAGAGGCGGATGAACCCGGCGGTCGCCTGGTCGTCCGTGCCGTCCGCAACCCATCGCATCAGCTGCCGGTGCTCGGGGGAGCGGGCGATCGTCAGCAGGTCTTCCATGGTGTCGAAGTAGGCGATCGTCCCGAGCGTGTAAGGCGGCTCCCAATACACCTTGTGCCAGCAATAGCCGGGCATCGCCTTCATCCGCTTGACGAACGTGCGCCAGCGCATCGAGAGGATGGCCCACTCCTTGAGGGAGTTGTAGCGCGTGGACCCGATGAACATCGCCTCCGCCTGGGCGCGCCGCGGCGCCTTCGAGAAGTCGGTGGTCCTCATGACGCCGCCTCCGCCTGCGCCGGGTCCGCCGGCTGGTCCTTGCGGATGTAGACCTTCTTGATCTTGCTCTGACCGCCCTCGAACGGTCCGGTCTCGAAGTCGTGGACGCGTACGGCGATCTGCGTCGAAGACGGATCCTCCTCGACCGACTGCCGGAAGTCGCGCGAGACCTTCATCAGGTGTTCGACGATGCCCGTCTCGCAGGCCTTCCCGAGTTCGGCTTTGCTGCCGTCGTCGAGATGCACTCCTTCGCGCGTGGCGATATTGACGACCGGGCGCGCATCGAGATCCGTCGTCTCCTCCAGCGTCAGCATGAACGCCTCGATCTCGTTGGCACGCGGATTGCCTTCGTAGAGACCGTATTCGACGTCCTGCGGATAGATGTTGGCGCCCATGAAGCTGACGGTGGAGTCGGCGCGTCCATACAGAAGAAGGATGGGCAGCTTCATCCGGTCGATGCTCTGGGCCTCCCGGAAGCCGGATTCC
Source organism: Nostocoides australiense Ben110 (assembly GCF_001050535.1). Lineage (GTDB taxonomy): Bacteria > Actinomycetota > Actinomycetes > Actinomycetales > Dermatophilaceae > Nostocoides_A > Nostocoides_A australiense. The sequence goes on from NZ_HG764815.1 coordinate 1,805,648, forward strand.
AGGTCGGGGCGCTTGGCGATGAGGGCCTCCAGCCCCGGGAAGGTCAACAGCTTGGCCTCGTCACCGATGTTGTATCGCAGCTTCGGCGACAGGACGGTCGTGCTGTTGAGCGTGCAGAGCAGTTCGTCCTTGTCGTTGGTCTCGAGATAGGTCTCGAGGGGGTTGTACTGGAAGATCATCGGGATCCGCGATTCCCCTTCTCCCAGAAGGGCTTCCTTGAACGCCTCGTCCCTGACGATCTGATCGCGCAGCCACACCGTCAGCCGCGATTCGCCGCCGATGCCGATCGTCAGGTCGGACGCGCCGTAGCCGGACAGCACCCGGATGAAGCGTTCCTCGCAGTAGTCGCGCAGGGCCTCGGTCATGCCTTCGCCGCCGACCATCCCGTAGAGCTTGTAGCTGTCCCAGTCGAATCCGACGGAGTCGAGTTTGTCGCGCAGGTCCTTCAAGAACGGCGGGTATGCCGTGACGAGATAGTTGTAGGTCGGCCCGAAGTGGGTGATGGTGTCGACGATCTTGTCCAGATCGGGCCCGGTGTTCTTGACCATCGCGATCTTCGCCATGGCGATGCCGGTGTTGGTGCCGGTCGCCCAGGCGCCCATCGAGTACGCGTTGATGACGAACAGCCGTCGCCGCGGGTAGACCTGCGTGGTGAAGCCGGCGACATTGCGGTGGATGGTGTCGAGTTCCCGCTTGCCCCGCACCCAGTTGAAAGGCGTGCCGGAGGAGCCGGAGGACTCGTCGACGACGGTGCCGACGCGGTCGAGGTGGCCCTCCCAGCAGCGCGCCTCCTCGGTGAACTTCTTGACATAGCCGTCCTTGTCGGTCGGCGGGTAGCTCGTCAGGTCGAACCACTTGAACTGAAAATCGTTGTGCCGCAAATGTTCCTTGTATGCCGGGACGTCCAGATACGCGAATTGGCAGGTCATCCAGGCATGCAGTCGCGCGAGCTTCTCCATCTGCGGGTGGTAGTTCCGCGCCGTCCAGCGCCACACCGCGGGGTGCACCTTGTAGAGGCCGTAGACCCCCGTCAGCGCCCGCGCCGAGCCCTTGAGCAGTCCCCGCCGCACCAGGCCTGCTCCGGTCGACTCCCATATCCGCCGGCCCAATCCGGCGTTCCGGCCGGCCCGGTCACCAGCCGTCTCGATCGCGTCTCCCCGCATCGCCTGCATCCCCTGCGTCATGCCCTGGAACTCTAGTGAGCCGCCACCCGGGCGCGAGTGAGTAACTTGCCCCATCTTTTCCCCCTCTGGTCGTGTGGCATCGGGCTGCGGCGGATCCGCTCCGTGCGGAGCCGTTCCAGCGCATCGACCAGCTCCTGCCCGATCAGCTGTATGCCCTGCGCGATCAGCGCCTCGGCGCTGTGGGCCGTGTCCTGGGCGTGCAGGATGTGCGTGCGCAGCGCAACCGCGGACTCTCCCGTTTCCTCGTCGCAGAGTGCACGCAGCACGCCCGGGTCGGGAAGGTCGATCACGCTCGAGAGCCCGGCGTCGGCCCAGCCGCGAGCCGTCCCGAGGGCCAGCCGGGCGTCAGCAAGGGCCTGCCTCGCCGTGCGGCCCGCCGCCTCGGCCCGCTCCAGCGCAACCAAAGTGCCGTCCAGGCGCGTCGCGCCGGAACCGGCGCGGTCGGGTGTCAACGTCATGGCCGTGCGACGCGTGCAGATCCGGTGCCGGTTCCCTGACCTGCGGGCGCGGACGGCATACCGCCGATCCTGGTGAGGGATAATCGTGCCCCGTGAGCGTCTCTCTCGGCCTGCCCGCGATGCCCCCGCCCGTCCTGGCTGCGCGCCGGCCGACCCGCAAGATCAAGGTCGGCAAGGTCGATGTCGGCGGCGACGCCCCGATCTCGGTCCAGTCGATGACGACCACCCTGACGGCCGAAGTCAACGCGACCCTGCAGCAGATCGCCGAACTGACCGCCGCCGGTTGCGACATCGTGCGGGTCGCCTGCCCGAGCCAGGACGACGCGGACGCGCTGCCCGCCATCGCGCGCAAGAGCCAGATCCCCGTCATCGCCGACATCCACTTCCAGCCGAAGTACGTCTTCGCCGCCATCGACGCCGGCTGCGCCGCCGTGCGCGTCAACCCGGGCAATATCCGCCAGTTCGACGACCAGGTCGGCGAGATCGCCAAGCGCGCCAAGGAGGCCGGGGTCTCGCTGCGCATCGGCGTCAACGCCGGCTCCCTCGACAAGCGGCTGCTCGCGAAATACGGCAAGGCGACCCCGGAGGCGCTCGTCGAGTCGGCCGTGTGGGAGGCCAGCCTGTTCGAGGAGCACGACTTCCACGACTTCAAGATCTCCGTCAAGCACAACGACCCCGTCGTCATGGTGCGCGCCTACGAAATGCTCAGCGAACGCGGCGACTGGCCGCTGCACCTCGGCGTCACCGAGGCCGGCCCGGCGTTCCAGGGCACCATCAAGTCGGCCACCGCCTTCGGGGCGCTGCTCTCGCGCGGCATCGGCGACACCATCCGGGTCTCGCTGTCGGCGCCGCCGGTCGAGGAGGTCAAGGTCGGCATCCAGATCCTGCAGAGCCTCAACCTCAAGCCGCGCAAACTGGAGATCGTCTCGTGCCCGTCGTGTGGGCGGGCCCAGGTCGATGTCTACAAGCTGGCCGAGGAGGTCACCGCCGGACTCGAGGGTATGACCGTGCCCCTGCGCGTCGCCGTGATGGGGTGCGTCGTCAACGGGCCGGGGGAAGCGCGCGAAGCCGACCTGGGCGTCGCCTCGGGCAACGGCAAGGGGCAGATCTTCGTCAAGGGCGAGGTCATCAAGACCGTCCCCGAGTCGAAGATCGTCGAGACGCTGATCGAGGAGGCCATGCGCCTGGCCGAGGAGATGGGCGAGCCCGTCGACGACCTGTCGGGCGCCCCGACGGTCACCGTCGGCTGAATCGTCACCATCGCAATCCGTGACTAGACCTGCCGGACAGGGCAGGCTAGGGGACGTGCTGCGCACCCGGACACCGACGCGGGTCCTCACGCCGTCCGACCTGGATGCCGCGTTGGGGCTGTGCGCACGCAACCCTGCCGACAATGTCTTCGTCGCCGCCCGCCTGCTCGAGGCCGGGATGGCCGGACCGGGACAGAGCGTGGTCGGGTATGAGGAGGACGGGCAACTGCAGTCGCTGTGCTTCGCCGGTGCCAATGTCGTGCCCGTCGAGACGACGGCATACACCCGCGGGCCGATCGCCGACCGGGTGCGCAAATGGAACCGGCGGGCCGCGTCCTTCCTCGGGCCCGCCGAACAGGTGCTGGGCATGTGGGAGCTGCTCGAGTCCGGCTGGCCGAATGTCCGCGCCGTCCGGTCGAATCAGCCGCATCTGGCGACCCGAACCCCACCGTCGCGATTGGGCGTCGTCGGAGACGAGCGCGTGCGGCGCGCGCGGCCCGGTGAGGTCGATCTCGTGCTGCCCGCGGCCGAACACATGTTCACGCATGAGATCGGCTACCCGCCCTATCGCGGCAGCTCACGCGGCTACCGGTCGCTGTTGCAGCGCCTGCTGGATCAGGGGCACACCTACGTCATCGTCGAGAACGGCCGGGTGATCTTCAAGGCCGACCTCGGCTCGGTCGCGCTGGACTGCGCTCAGATCCAGGGCGTCTGGGTCTCTCCGGAACTGCGCGGTCACGGCCTCGGGACCAGCGCCATGGCGGCCGTCGTCGAGCACGTCCTCGCCGACGTCGCCCCGTTGGCGACGCTCTATGTCAACGACTTCAACACCGCCGCCCGAACGACCTATGAACGCATCGGGATGACGCAGATCGGCACCTTCGCCACGGTCCTGATGTGACGATCTGATGTGACGGTCCTGAAGTGACGGTCCTGAAGTGACGCTGCTCCGTGCCGGTGACCGGTCGGGAAGCCTGCTCACCTCCGGTATCATGGATTGTTTGCCCGGCGCATCCATCCGGCGTCTCGCGGCCTGAAAGAACGGAACACCATGCCCCACCTCGTCCGAGCCCTCGAGACGGCGCACCCATGACCACCCCCAAGAAGAAACCCCGCTGGAGCGCCGCTCAGAAGGCCGCCGCCAAGAAGAAGGACGTCGGCAAGGGCAAGCGCGGTGCCGACGACGCGCCACGCGCGAAGAAGCCGCGCTGGGTCGACGGCAAGCCCGCGCGGCCCGAGTCATCCGACAAGGGCAAGCGCCGCCGCGACGATTCGTATGCCGCGCAATCAGATCCGCGCGATCGCCGCCCCTCTCGCGACGACCGCCGTGATGACCGCGGGTCGCGTCCCTACGGCCGGGACGAGCGCCGTGAT
>NZ_HG764815.1:1810013-1816913 GCF_001050535.1 Nostocoides australiense Ben110
TGCATCCGTGCCCGCGCGACCTCGAGCAGGGCGACCAGCTCAGCCGGCGTGCGTGCCGATCCCACGTGCTCAATCACGTTGTCGCGGTCCCCGACACGCTCAGCGATCTGCACCGCCGTGGCCCCCGAAGCGGTCGGGACCTTCCGCACAAACACCACGAGCACCGACCCTACCGGCCCGATTAGTGTGTCAACCTCGAAGCCTTCAAGCCGCTGACCAGCACAAACATCCGGCCCGACCCGGAATCACGCCAACGTGGCACGAGTCAGGCCAGAGCGACCACGACCACGGTCGGCAGTTCATGGCGGCGGCCCTGCCGGGAGCGGGGATCGGGGATCGTGGACAACACCTCCCACACCGCGACCGGCACCGCCATCGCGGGACGGACATCATGGGCAGATAGGGCCTCAGCGGTCGGAATGAGGGAAGATACCGTTGCGGGCACGAGCGTCTCCGTTCGGAACGTCAGTGGACGTTAAGCACCCACCACGATCCACGGCCGCTCGTGCCCGCACTGCTTATACACCCGGCGTGTCACATCACGATGCAGACACACCACACGCCCGAGAATGAATCAGCCCTGAGTTAGCTCCTACGCGAGTTCCCTGCACAAGTCATCGAGCGTCGAGAAATTGGATACTTCGGCGAGGAATCCCGATTCCGCCCAAACCGTGCCCTCTACCACGGCACTATAAACCCGGTTCCGCTCGGAATCCTCGACAAGGATCGCGAACGCGTGGGCTGGAGTATAGAGCCGAGCATCGGGCGAAGTTGGCATTGGTGGAGCGTCAGGTTTCGGCTTGTCGGCTGGATTCGGGAGTGTCATCGTATGGAGAAAGAACAATGCCTCCCCGGTCGGCAAGCTTTCGTTCAGGGATAGCAACTGTTCGCTTACGTCCCCTTCAGGGAGGGACATGAGCATTGGGACGACAACATCTGCGGTCGCATCTACGAGCTTTCCCGAAACGATCTGGAGGTTCGACAACTTCCAACCGAAAATCCGATCGCGAGCTCCTTCATCCCCGACCTCGTCCACGAAGACGACGTGGGCGATTCTTGCCTTTACAATCACACTTGTTCGGGCCCTGAGTTCTTGGAGAGACGCGGGCGGCGGCAAAAATTCGACGGCTTCGCCGTAGCTGAATCGCTCGAACCCCCCGACAGGCTCACGGCTGCTCGCCGAGGCGGTTAGTGCACTCGTTATCGGACTGACGCTCGACGCGCGGACCGGCGCATCGTCGCGAATGGAGCCACAGGAGGCTGTAGCCACAAGAACACCGGCGACGACCGCGACACTCCGAACAGACATTTACGAACCTCCGTTACATCAGTAGTTATCATCGATATGATTCTGGTCATGACCTCGTATATAGGAAGGCGTACCTCAAGAATCATGAACGTTATAGAACATGCACGTCAGGTTCGACTCGGCCAACGGGAAGGTCGGGATTTCCGCGGGGTCGGTGGGCTTGTGCCTCAACCCGATAGTGTGACCGAGTTCGTGGCAGGCAACCCTGCGTCGTTGGTTGACATTGTCAAGGACGTCACTGCGGTTCCAGTAAGAGTATGAGTTTATTCGCAGATGCTGTCCCCGACACCATCGATTCGGGTGGCTTCCACCAGTTCCGGTATTGCCGGAGGCGCAATTCACCCAGCCGGCCACGTCGGGGTAATGGGGATAATAATCATCCGAAGCCACCACATCGGGCTGTGGGTCAGTTGTGGTGATGAACATATTCGTTACAGTGTCGGAATACTTGAAATCGGTAAATCGCGATATGGCAGTGGCCATCCCTGGTACGTCGTCAAGCGCCGCACTGGTGTCATACATTCCGACGCGTTTGATTGCATGGGAGGTGTTGTTTGCGAGCGAGACACAGGTGCCGGGGAACCCGGGCGTCGCGCTGTCGCACGCGGAGCCGAAGTTGTTGGCCGAGGCCGCCGTTGCGGGCAGTCCACAGGCAGTGGCCGCGAGAAGCCCGAGTGCAACCCTCAGCCCGCCGTGGTGAGCGACTATTTTCGGTTGCGCCGGAATTCTTCCCATCCCGGGCAGTATTACCCGCGCGGGGCGGCTTGTCGAGGGACCGAGTTCGACCAGAGCCGCCGGGGCCCTTATTCAATCGCCCACGTGACCCTGGTCAGCCAGCGCTGACCTGGCGGCTGCGCGGCACACCTCTGGGTCGACGGAGCATCGGATCCGGATCGATTCGACTTACCTCACGTCAAGCGCGAAACGTCCTGTGGTTCGGGTCCGGCGCCACCTGTCACAGTTCGGCCGGGACCGGACGCCTTGGGGTGAGAGCAAAGGAAGGACGACCCCGATGTCGACGCAGACGTCGAGGCGCTGGTCCGGGCGCGCGGGGCGCGCGTGATCCCTATCTTGCGCGGCGCTGCGACCCCACCGGCGGACGCGGCCGATGTCTTCCAGCAGGCCCTCCTGGTCGTCTGGCGTAAGCACGACGCGGCGCCGAGCGATGCGGGTGAGGCGCTCGCGTGGATGATTGGGATCGCCCGGCTCGAACTGGCCAACCACCGGCGCGGGAACCGGCGGCGGCTGGCCGCCACGGACCGGCTTCGTGCCGAACTCAGCGCGCAGCTCGCTCCAACCGGTTCGCCCGCCCCGACCGACGATCACGCCGAGCGGCTGCGCGCAGCCATCGCCGTGCTTCCCGAAGCCGACCGGGAGATCGCCCGCCTGACCTACTGGGACGCCCTGACGTCGAAGCAGGTCGGGGCGGTGCTCGGCCTCTCGCCGGCCGCCGTGCGCAAACGCCTCCAGCGCGCGCGGGCCACGCTCTCCACTCACCCGCTGCTCCAATCCAGCGAGGTCGAAGCTGACGGATTTCGTGCTTGAGCACGCCTCCCGTAAGATGGAGTGTCGGTCACGTGTGCGCATGCGCTCTCGCGTCTGTCTCACGCGGCCGATTTCGTATGGCCGGTCCCAGCACGCCAGGGGGGTCGGTCGCCAACCAGGATTGACGGAGGATATGGCCAAGAAGGACGGTGTCATCGAGGTCGAGGGCACGATCGTCGAGGCGCTCCCCAACGCGATGTTTCGCGTGGAGCTCAGCAACGGTCACAAGGTTCTCGCCCACATCTCGGGCAAGATGCGTCAGCACTACATCCGGATCCTCCCCGAGGACCGGGTCGTGGTCGAGCTCAGCCCGTATGACCTGACCCGCGGGCGCATCGTTTTCCGTTACCGGTAGCCCAACTCCGGTGGCCACACGGTCACCGGGACAGCCGATCGAGAAAAGACGAAGGCAATGAAGGTTCAGCCGAGCGTCAAGAAGATCTGCGACAAGTGCAAGGTCATCCGCCGCCACGGGCGCGTCATGGTGATCTGCGACAACCAGCGCCACAAGCAGCGCCAAGGCTGATCGCACCGCATACGCCGCAGAGCTTCCCCGACGACAACTGAAGAAACACGCAGACGCCCGACCCCCGCATACGGCGGGACGTCACCCCCGGCCCGGAGGCCGGGGACGGGCTGGCACGGCATACGGCCGTGAGCACCCACCCGACTGGCGCTGCACCGATACCTCCGGATGAACAGAAAAGGAATGCCATCCCATGGCACGTCTCGTTGGAGTCGACCTGCCGCGCGACAAGCGCGTCGAGGTCGCCTTGACCTACATCTTCGGTGTGGGTCGCACGACGTCCCAGAAGGCGCTGGAGGCCGCGGGCGTCGACCCGTCCGTCCGCGTCAAGGACCTCGTGGATGACCAGCTGGTCGCGCTGCGTGACTATCTCGAAGCGAATGTGAAGATCGAAGGTGACCTCCGCCGTGAGGTCGCCTCGGACATCCGCCGCAAGGTCGAGATCGGGTCCTATGAGGGCCTGCGTCACCGTCGTGGTCTGCCGGTTCGCGGTCAGCGGACCAAGACCAACGCCCGCACCCGCAAGGGCCCCAAGCGCACCGTCGCTGGCAAGAAGAAGGCTGGTAAGTAATGCCCCCCAAGGCACGCGCGACCAAGGTTCGTCGCAAGGTCAAGAAGAATGTCGCCGTGGGCCAGGCTCACATCAAGTCGACCTTCAACAACACCATCATCTCCATCACCGACCCCAGTGGTGCGGTGATCTCGTGGGCCTCCGCCGGCCAGGTCGGCTTCAAGGGCTCGCGCAAGTCCACGCCGTATGCCGCGCAGATGGCCGCCGAGGCCTGCGCCCGCCGCGCCATGGAGCACGGCATGCGCAAGGTCGACGTCTTCGTCAAGGGTCCCGGCTCGGGTCGGGAGACCGCCATCCGTTCCCTCACCGCCGCTGGCCTCGAGGTCGGTGCCATCTCCGATGTCACCCCCAGCCCGCACAACGGTGTCCGCCCGCCCAAGCGCCGCCGCGTCTGAGCCTTTCGAAAGCGAGAAATAGCTAAGTCATGGCTCGTTACACCGGCCCCATCACCAAGAAGTCCCGCCGCTACAAGCTCGACCTGGTCGGCGGCGACAAGAACTTCGACCTGCGTCCCTTCCCGCCCGGCCAGCACGGCCGCCGCCGCATCCAGGAGAAGGAGTACCTCACTCAGCTCCAGGAGAAGCAGCGCGCCCGCTTCACCTATGGCGTCATGGAGAAGCAGTTCCGTCGCTACTACGAGGAGGCGGCCAACCGCCCCGGTCAGACGGGTCACAACCTGCTGACCATCCTCGAGTCCCGCCTGGACAATGTCATCTACCGCGCCGGCCTGGCCCGGACCCGCCGCCACGCGCGTCAGCTCGTCACGCACGGCCACTTCGAGGTCAACGGCGTGCGCGTGGACGTCCCGTCCTACCGCGTCGAGCAGTACGACATCATCACGATCCGCAAGCAGTCGGTCGAGTCCTTCCCGTTCCAGCTGGCGCGGGAGACCTACGGCGAGCGTCCGGTCCCGGCCTGGATGCAGGTCGTCCCGGGCACGCTGCAGATCCTCATCCACCAGCTGCCCGTTCGCGAGCAGATCGACTCCCAGCTCACCGAGCAGCTGATCGTCGAGCTCTACTCCAAGAACTAGCCCTTCGGGCTGAGGTCAAGGAACCTCTGCTAGCAGACGTTAGTGAAATCAGCACACCTAGCACGGTCTGCAGATTTGACCAACCTCTGCTAGCAGAGGTTCCTTGGCCCGGCCCTGGGCGGCCCCGCCCAGCGGTGGGGAGCGGCGGCGGACATACCGAGGTCCGGCGTCGGCATACGAAGACATCAAATAGCGGGTGTCTTCGGGAAAGAAGAAAACAGTGCTGATCGCACAGCGTCCCCTCCTGACCGAGGAGGTCGTCGCCGAAAACCGCAGCCGGTTCGTCATCGAGCCGCTCGAGCCCGGTTTCGGCTACACCCTCGGCAACTCCCTGCGCCGCACGCTCCTGTCGAGCATCCCCGGCGCCGCCGTGACCAGCATCCGCATCGACGGGGTGCTGCACGAGTTCTCCACGATCCCCGGGGTCAAGGAGGATGTCACCGAGATCATCCTCAACATCAAGGGCCTGGTCGTCTCCTCCGAGGAGGACGAGCCCGTGGTGATGTACCTGCGCAAGCAGGGCCCGGGCGCCGTCACGGCCGCCGACATCGCCCCGCCCGCCGGTGTGGAGATCCACAACCCCGACCTGCACATCGCGACCCTGAACGACAAGGGCAAGCTCGAGATGGAGCTGACCGTCGAGCGCGGCCGCGGCTATGTCTCGGCGCAGCAGAACAAGTCCGGTGAGCAGGAGATCGGCCGCATCCCGGTCGACTCCATCTACTCCCCGGTGCTGGCCGTCACCTACAAGGTCGAGGCCACCCGTGTCGAGCAGCGCACCGACTTCGACAAGCTGATCGTCGACGTCGAGACCAAGAACTCGATGGCGCCCCGTGACGCGATGGCCTCTGCCGGCAAGACGCTCGTCGAGCTGTTCGGCCTGGCCCGTGAGCTCAACGTCGAGGCCGAGGGCATCGAGATGGGTCCGTCGCCGACGGATGCCGCTCTCGCCGCCGACCTGGCACTGCCGATCGAGGACCTCGAGCTGACCGTCCGCTCCTACAACTGCCTCAAGCGCGAGGGCATCCACACCGTGGGTGAGCTCGTCGGCCGGTCCGAGGCGGATCTGCTGGACATCCGCAACTTCGGCACCAAGTCCATCGACGAGGTCAAGGCCAAGCTGCATAGCATGGGTCTGGGCCTGAAGGACAGCCCGCCCGGATTCGACCCGTCCGCCCTCGGCGACCGCTACGACTCCTACGACGAGGACGACGACCTGTCCTTCGCCGAGGACGAGCAACTGTAAAAGCCGGCTCTGAGCGACCACATCACCTAGGAGAAATCAATGCCTACCCCCAAGAAGGGTCCCCGCCTCGGCGGCGGGCCGGCTCACGAGCGGCTGATCCTCGCCAACCTGGCTACCGCCCTTTTCGAGCACGACTCGATCACGACGACCGAGGCTAAGGCCAAGCGCCTGCGCCCGCTCGCCGAGCGCCTCGTCACCTTCGCCAAGCGCGGTGACCTGCACGCCCGCCGCCGCGTGATGACCGTCGTCCGCGACAAGGGCGTCGTCCACCGCCTCTTCGTCGAGATCGCTCCCGACATGGCCGAGCGCCAGGGCGGCTACACGCGCATCACCAAGATCGCGCCGCGCAAGGGCGACAACGCCCCCATGGCCGTGATCGAACTCGTCCGCGAGCCCGTCTCGGCCAAGCCGAAGCGCGCCGTCGTCGCCGAGGCCGAGGGCGCAGCCAAGCGCGCGGCCAAGGAGAAGAAGGCCAAGGACGCTCCCGTGGCCGCCGCTCCGGTCGAGGACGTCGTGGTCGAGGACATGGTGGCCGAGGACGTTCCGGTCGCCGAGGCCGAGGTGCAGGACGCCCCCGTCGTCGCGGACGCTCCGGTCGTCGAGGACGCCCCGGCTCCGGTGGTGGCGGAGGACGCAGCCGTCGATTCTGCTGCCCCTACCGCCAGCCAGA
>NZ_HG764815.1:1817013-1837484 GCF_001050535.1 Nostocoides australiense Ben110
AAGCCGGAGATGCGCGCCCCGGAACGGCCCGCCCCGACGGCGCCGAACGCCACCCCGCGTGATGCCGCCAAGCCCGCCGCCGCCAAGGCCACCGAAGAGCCCACCGTCTCCCCCATCCGCGGCGCCAGCGCCCGGGTCGTCACCAACATGGAAACCTCGCTCGAGATCCCGACGGCGACGAGCGTCCGCAGCGTCCCGGCAAAGCTGCTGATGGACAACCGGATCGTCATCAACAACCACCTCGGCCGCACCCGCGGCGGCAAGGTGTCCTTCACCCACATCATCGGCTACGCCCTGGTCAAGGCCCTGGCGCAGATGCCGGAGATGAACAACAGCTTCACCGAGGAGAACGGCAAGCCCGCGCTCTCGGTCCCCGCGCACGTCAACCTCGGCATCGCCATCGATCTGGCCAAGCCAGACGGCACCCGGCAGCTGCTCGTGCCCTCCATCAAGGCCGCCGAGACGATGGACTTCGGCCGGTTCTGGTCGAGCTACGAGGACATCATCAAGAAGGCCCGCGGCGGCAAACTCGTCGTCGAGGACTTCATGGGCACGACGATCTCGCTGACCAACCCCGGCACGATCGGCACCGTCCTCTCGGTGCCGCGGCTCATGAAGGGCCAGGGCGCCATCATCGGTGTCGGCGCGCTCGAATACCCGGCCGAATGGCAGGGCGCGAGCACCACCGTCCTCCACCGCCATGGCGTCAGCAAGATCCTGACCCTCACCTCGACATACGACCACCGCATCATCCAGGGCGCCCAGTCGGGCGACCTGTTGCGGATCATCCACAACCTCCTGCTCGGGCAGGACGGCTTCTACGACGAGATCTTCGAGTCGGTCCGGATCCCCTACGAGCCGGTCCGCTGGGTCCAGGACATCGACGCCTCCCACGACGACGACATCAACAAGGTCGCGCGGGTCCAGGAACTCATCCACTCCTACCGGGTGCGCGGCCACCTGATGGCCGACACCGACCCGCTCGAATACCGCCAGCGGCGCCACCCCGACCTCGACGTCACCACGCACGGCCTGACCTTGTGGGACCTGGACCGGCACTTCGCGACCGGCGGCTTCGGCGGCGTTCCCTTCCTGCCGTTGCGCAAGATTCTCGGCATCCTGCGTGACTCCTACTGCCGCGGCATCGGCATCGAGTACATGCACATCACCGATCCCGAGCAGCGCGAGTGGATCCAGAAGAAGGTCGAGGTCGGCTACGCCAAGACCTCCCGCGACGAGCAGCTGCGGATCCTGCGCCGCCTCAACGCCGCGGAGGCCTTCGAGACCTTTCTGCAGACCAAGTTCGTCGGGCAGAAGCGCTTCTCCCTCGAGGGCGGCGAGTCCGTCATCGCCTTGCTCGACCGCGTGCTGTCGCGGGCCGCGCAGGACGGTCTGGACGAGGTGTGCATCGGTATGCCGCACCGCGGCCGCCTCAACGTGCTCGCCAATATCGCGGGCAAGTCCTCCGGGCAGATCTTCCGCGAGTTCGAGGGCCGGCAGGACCCCCGGTCGGTGCAGGGCTCGGGCGATGTGAAGTACCACCTCGGCACCGAGGGCGTCTTCACCGCCGAATCGGGCGACACCACCAAGGTCTACCTGGCCGCCAACCCCTCCCACCTCGAGGCCGTCAACCCGGTGCTGGAGGGCATCGCCCGCGCCAAGCAGGACCGCATCAACCTCGGCGGCGAGGACTTCACGGTGCTGCCGATCCTGCTGCACGGTGATGCGGCCTTCGCCGGCCAGGGCGTGGTCGCCGAGACCCTCAACCTCTCGCAGCTGCGCGGCTACCGCACCGGCGGCACCGTGCACGTCGTCATCAACAACCAGGTCGGCTTCACCACCGCGCCGAGCAGTTCGCGCAGTTCGACGTACTGCACGGACGTCGCCAAGATGGTGCAGGCGCCGATCTTCCACGTCAACGGTGACGACCCCGAGGCCTGCGTGCGGGTGGCCGAACTCGCCTACGAGTTCCGCAAGACCTTCCAGAAGGACGTCGTCGTCGACATGGTGTGCTACCGCCGCCGCGGACACAACGAGGGCGACGACCCGTCGATGACGCAGCCGCTGATGTACAAGCTCATCGAGGCCAAGCGCAGCGTCCGCAAGCTCTACACCGAGTCCCTCATTGGCCGTGGCGACATCTCCCAGGACGAGGCCGAGGCCGCGTTGCGCGACTACCAGCAGCAGCTGGAGAAGGTCTTCGTCGAGACCAAGGAGGCGCTCAAGGAGGCGGACAAGCCGGCCGAGCCCACCCTCGCCGGCACCGACGCCGAGGGCCACTCCGGGCTCGAACCTCCGACCGCCCAGACCTCCGACGCGACGACCCACTCCGCGACGCATACCGCCATCTCCGTCGAGGCGCTGCAGCGGATCGGCGACGTCCACTTGGAGGCTCCGCCCGGGTTCACCGTCCACCCCAAGCTCGCGCAGCTCATGGAGCGCCGTTCGGCGATGGTCCGCGAGGGCGGCATCGACTGGGGCATGGCCGAGATCATCGCCTTCGGGTCCCTCCTCATGGACGGCACCCCGGTGCGGATGTCCGGCCAGGACAGCCGCCGCGGAACCTTCGTGCAGCGGCACGCGGTGCTGATCGACAAGCAGAACGCCGGCGAGTGGACCCCGCTGCGCTACCTGAGCGACAACCAGGCCAAGCTGTGGATCTACGACTCGCTGCTGAGTGAGTTCGCCGCGATGGGCTTCGAATACGGCTACTCCGTCGAACGGCCCGACGCCCTCGTGCTGTGGGAAGCCCAGTTCGGCGACTTCGTCAACGGCGCCCAGACGATCATCGACGAATTCGTCTCCTCCTCCGAGCAGAAGTGGGCCCAGCGCAGTTCCGTCTGCATCCTGCTGCCGCACGGCTACGAGGGCCAGGGCCCGGACCACTCGTCGGCACGGGTCGAGCGTTTCCTGACGCTGTGCGCCGAGGACAATATGACGGTCACCTACCCGAGTTCGCCGGCGAACTACTTCCACCTGCTGCGCCGCCAGGCCTATGCCCGGCCGCGCCGGCCGTTGGTCGTGTTCACCCCGAAGTCGATGCTGCGTCTGAAGGCCGCCAGCTCGATGCCGGACGAGTTCACGACCGGCACCTTCCGGCCGGTCATGCCGGACCGCCCCGCGGCCACGCCCGACAAGCACGCCGTCACCCGGGTGCTGCTCGCCTCGGGCAAGGTCGTCTACGAGTTGGAGGCCGAGCGCGAGAAGCGCGGCGACACCAGCACGGCCATCCTGCGGCTGGAGCAGCTGTATCCGCTGGCCGCTGCCGAGATCGCCGCGGCGCTCACGGAGTACCCGAACGCCGAGCTGGTGCTCGTGCAGGGCGAGCCGAAGAACCAGGGCGCGTGGCCTTTCCTCGGTCTCAACCTGCCGCCGGCGCTGGCCGAGCGGGGCTACACCAAGCCGCTGCGGGTGGTCGCCCGGGCCGCATCGGCGTCGCCGGCGACCGGCAGCTCCAAGAAGCACGCCGTCGAGCAGCAGGCGCTGCTCGACGCCGCCTTCGGGCGCTGAGGTCCGAACGCCGGCCGCATGTACTTCACCGATCGGGGCATCGAGGAACTGGAGGCCCGCCGGGGCGAGGAAGAGGTCACCCTCGCCTGGCTGGCCGACCAGTTGCGCACCTTCGTCGACGAGCACCCGGAGTTCGAGGTGCCGGTGGAGCGCCTCGCCGCCTGGCTGGCGCGCCTCGACGACCCCTTCGACGACGAATAGGGCCGGCTCGAATTCGCCGCCGGCAGCTAATACAGCGAAATCGGCCGGCTCAGCGGGTGTAGTCGTCCTGGATGCGCTCGATATCCGACTCGTCGAATTCGCCGAAAGCGATCTCCAGGATCCGGCCGGGAATGGTGCCGGAATTGCCGAGGCGGTGCAATTCGCCCACCGGGATCCACGCCGATTCGCCCGGCTGAGCCTGCCAGGTCCGCTCGCCCACGGTCACATCGAGCACCCCGTCGAGGACCCGCCAGAACTCGGAACGGCCGGCGTGGGTCTGCAGGGACAACCGCTGGCCCGGGTCGACCGTGATGATCTTGACGGTCGTGGGCTCGTTGACACAGAACTGCTCGAAGCGCCCCCACGGTCGTTCTTCGAGGAACATCGAGTGCCGCGGATCGATCCTCAGACTCATGACAACCTTTGCGATGGCGGCGTGACCGGTGAAATGCCAGCGGAAAAGGACCCGCGGTGGTGGCCTGCGATTCTATCAGCCGGCCCATGACGGTCAGTCCCGGCCGAGGACCTGTCAGACGTGCCGGGCCACCGCCTCCGCGACCGCCGGAGCCACTCGCACATCGAAGACGCACGGCACGATCTCCGACGGCGTCGGGATGTCGACGAGGTCGGCGATCGCATGGGCTGCGGCCAGCTTCATCGGCTCGGTGATATCTGCGGCACCACTGTCCAAGGCTCCCCGGAAGATCCCCGGGAACGCGAGGACATTGTTGATCTGATTCGGATAATCCGAACGCCCCGTGGCGACGACCCCGGCATACCGGCCGGCGACTTCGGGGTGCACTTCCGGATTCGGATTCGCGAGGGCGAAAATGATCCCCTGCAGCGCCATCGTCGCGATATCCGTCTCGGGCACCACCCCGCCGCTGACACCGACGAAGACATCGGCGCCGGCGAGGGCATCGGCGAGCGAACCCTGGACGCGGCGGGGGTTCGTGGCCCGGGCCAGCTTGAGTTTGTGACCGGTCAGGTCGACGCGCCCCCGGCACAGGATGCCGCGCGAGTCGCACACGATCAGGTCCTCCACACCGACCGCGATGAGCAGCTTGGCGATGGCCACACCCGCGGCTCCGGCTCCGCTGATCACCATGCGCATGCTCGACAGGTCCCGGCTGAGCACTCGCGCGGCGTTGAGCAGCCCGGCGAGCACGACGATGGCCGTGCCGTGCTGATCGTCATGGAAGACCGGGATCCCGAGGCGGCGGCCCAGGCGTTCCTCGATGTCGAAACACCGGGGCGCCGAAATGTCCTCCAAGTTGATGCCGCCGAAGCTCGGCGCCAGCCGCGCCACGGCATCGACGATCTCGTCGACCGAGCCGGTCTCGATGCACAGCGGCACGGCGTCGACACCGGCGAACTGCTTGAAGAGCACCGCCTTGCCCTCCATGACGGGCAACGCCGCCAGCGGGCCGATGTCCCCGAGCCCGAGCACCGCGGTGCCGTCGCTGACGACGGCGACCGTGTTGCGCCGGGCGGTATAGGCATCGGCCAGGTGCGGGTCCGCCGCGATGGCCGAACTCACCTTGGCGACCCCAGGCGTGTAGAGCCGCGCCAGATCGTCGCGGTCGACCAGCGGCTTGGTCGCCACCATCGCGGTCTTTCCACCCTCGTGGGCGACGAAGACGGGATCGCGTTCCAGCTCGGCGGGGATCTCGGACTGGGCGCGCGCGGTCGCCTCGGCGGTGGGCATCGACTTCCTCTTCCTTCGGTCCTACGCCCGCGGCGCGGGCGGCGCCGACGGGTGGCGTTCGGGCAGAGGTGGGGCCCAGTGACAAGCCTGCCGCCGGCGGTGGCCGTACGGTTGGAGCATCGTTTCACAACTTCGCCCCCGTCTTGATGTTGTCCGCGTCACGGGCCGTTCGATGGCCCCGACGCTGCGCGACGGCGACCTGGTTCTGGTGCGGCGCCGTCCGCCGCGCGCCGGCGCCCTCGCCGTCGTGCGTCTGCCCCCGGACGCCGACGGTATGCCGCGACCCCTCGCGATCAAACGCGTCACCGGCCGCGACCCGGGGGATCCGCAGCGGTGGTGGGTGGAGCGGGACAATCCGCGCGAGGGAGTGGACAGTTGGCTGGTCGGCTCCCTCGCGACGGCGGACATCCTGGCCGTGGCGGTCCTGCGGCTTTGGCCGCGCCCAGGACGCCTGCCCGGACCTCCAGCGGGGTAGGTTGGACGAAGCGACCATCCCAGCCGTGGCCGCAATGCCATCGACGAGAGAGGTTCCACCCCGATGTTCCGCTTCCCCTTCTCCCCCACCCCGGTCAGCGCGCACTGCGACCTGCCCTGCGGTGTCTATGACCCGGCGCAGGCCCGGATCGAGGCCGAGTCGCTCAAGGCGATCTGCAAGAAGGTCGCCGAGAACGACGACCCCGACTTCCGCACCCGCGCGGTCGTAATCAAGGAGCAGCGCTCGGAGTTGGTCAAGCACCACCTGTGGGTGCTGTGGACCGACTACTTCAAGCCCCCGCACTTCGAGAAGTACCCCAACCTGCACACGCTGTTCAACGAGGCCACCAAACTGGCCGGCGCAAGCGGCACCAAGGGCGCCTTCGACGAGGCCAAGGCGGACGAGTTGCTCGCGAAGATCGACGAGATCGACAAGATCTTCAAGGAGACCAAGAAGGCCTGAGCCTTCGCGTCACCTGCCGCGGCGGGCGGCCCCCACACGTCGGGGGCCGCCCGCCGCTGTCGTGCAGCTGGGATGTGTGCGCTGGGGTGTGTGCGCTGGGGGGTTGGCGGTGGGCGGAGGTCAGCGCGGACGCGGGCCGGTCGTCGGGCTCAGCGGGCCGCTCACGCCGGGTTCGGGGTCCTGCGTGACCCGCGAGAGCGCGTCGACGACCGTCGGGTCGTACTCGTAGCCCAGCCCGAGGTGGATCCGCTCCAGCGCGGGGCCGCGTGCCTTGCTGCGGCCGTGGGTCAGGTCGTCATAGGCACTGGCGACCTTGATGATCCGCCCGACGAGGGGGATGGCCTCGCCGAACTCTCGCTGCTGACGGAACTGAGCGGCGCTGCCGGCGATCGCGTCCAGCACCGGCTGTCGCGCGCCGGCGTGCGCGGCGAGCGCGACGGACTGCTGGACGACCCAACTCTGGGCGGGCGGGGCGGCATACACCGTCGCCCCGTCGGGGATGGGCTCGGCCAGGGTCACCTGACCGAGATCGTGCAACAGTGCGGCATCGCGCAGGTCGGCCAGCTCGGTCGGCGATAGGCCGAGGTCCTCACCGATCGCGACCGCCACCCGCGCAACGCGCCGCGGGTGGCCCTTGGCCGTGTGCCCGGTCTCGTCGCTGAGACGCGCCAGCGCCCGGACGAACTGGCGGTGCGTCGCAGCAGTGCGCTCCTCCCGGCGCAGCCCGATGAGCACCAGCACCATCGGCCATTCGAAGAGCGGGATGGCGAACGCCCCAAGGGAGGGGGTGGCCAGCGCGATGAGAGCCCCGGCGTTCGTCATCACGGCACCGATCGCGCCGAACCGTATGGCGTCGTCGTGAATCAGGGCCGCCCACGGCACCGACAGGGTGCGGGCCCGTCCGGCACTCCACAGGATGAGATCACTTGCCACCCCGACGAGGGCGGCCCCGATGAGAGCGAGGCCACCGAGCCATCTAGGGGTGCTCGGTTGCTGCCACCAGTCCATGAGCGAGGTGCCGAAGAACTCGACGCGGGCGCAGGCCGCCGTCACGCTCACGCCGATGAGCCGCGTCGCCAGCTCGAAGACATCGGTGCGCATGCCGACCGCGGCCCGCAGCAGCGCCCCCAGGGTCATGGCGACGGCAACCGCGACGAGGCACTGGGCAAGGGAGAGCCCGGACCCGCCGACGGGCGCGAGCGCGAGTCCCATCGCCGTTGCGGTGCTGATGGGCGCGCTCTGGCGCCCGTGCGACATGACCAGGACCAGCTCCCCGATCACGATCAACACCATCGACGACACGACGAACCCGTTGAGGTTGCTGAGGTCGGCGCGCGACGGCAGCCAGGTGATCAGACCGACGAGGACGATCAGGACCGCGAACGCCAAGACCGCGCGCCGTCGGCCCAGGCCGCTCATGAGCCGGCTCCGGGACCGGTGGGCATCGGCTGCGGGATCGGGTCGACGCGCTCGAGCAGGCGTCCGAGTGCGGCGAGCACGCCGGGGTCGTAGGTGCCGTCCGCCGCCGCCAGCAAGCTGCGGTATGCCGCCGTCCGGGAGCTCGCATCGTCGCCCAGACGTTCGCGGGCCTCGGCATACGCGTCCGCGACCACGACGATCTGGGTCGCCTCCTGCACGGACGGGTCGTCGTCACGGTGTTCGATCACCGGCAGCAGATGCTGGAGGAAGTCGACTCCCGCGAGCGCCCGCGCGGGTCGCTGCGTCGCCGCGCCGGCAACCGGGGCAGGGTCGGGCCCCTCGGCCGCCAGGGAATCCAGCCGCAGCAAGGCGCCGGCCAGGGCCAGGTCCAGCTTGCGCACGCCCCCGGTGCCGACTTCGGCCGCCAGCCACTCGGCCACCCGAGCCGCGTTGGCGGCATGGGTGCCCGCGCCGGGATGGCGGATCTCCATGGCAGCGTTGAGGGTGTCGACGACGCGCAGATGCGCCGTGTCCTCCTCGTGTTCGCGGTTGAGCGCCCAGCGCGCGGCCCATAGCGACGGGCCCACGGCGAGCAGGGTCAGTGGCCCGCCCTCCGCGGGCACCCAGGCGACGAAGATCAGGAGCGCGAGCAGCCCGGACGCAAGGTAGGCGCCGCTGCCGGTGCGCAGCAGCCGGCCGATCGTCTCGCGGATGGCAACGCCTCTGGAGGCCAAGAAGATGGCGCCGATGAGGACGGCATTCATCAGCAACTGGACGAGGTCGGCCAGCAGCAGCCCGGCGGCGACGTGCAACACCTCGCGGGTGCCGGCGGGTGTGGGATGGGGCAGCACGGGGGCACCGATGGCGTCGTAGATCAGGACACCGGTCGCGCCCAGGCAGGTCGACATTCCGGCGTTGAACGCCAACGTCCTCTTCGGGACGCGGCCGAGCTGGACGAGGGTGGACGCGAGGACGATGACCACGATGCCGGCGCCGACCCCGAGGGGGGTGGCAGCCAGCGTGATCACGCCGAGGAGGGAGAGGTTGACGCGACGGGAGGACAGGCGCGACGGCAGGTTGGTCGCGGCGGCGACGCCCGCGAGGATGGCGACATTGGTCCAGCTGCGGACCGGACCGAACAGCAGACGCGTCAGGACACACAGCCCCACGGCCGCAACGCACACGACGACGATGACGACGAGTGTTCGCGTTGCGTATCGGCGTTCGGTCCGATCGGACCGTGAATAGGCGCGGGATGCCTCTTCAGTCACCGGGCTCCGTCAGCCGTTGCGGCAGCCGCGGCGCCACTCCCAATGGTCCTTGCACTGGTCTTGGCTGTTCTGGTCGCCCTGCTGGGAAGCCTGAGTGGTGTGTTGCGAGCCACCGCCGGAGGCGTTGCCCGCCGAGCCGGCGTGGGCGGCGCCGGCCGGGACGGCGAAGGCGATGGCGGCCGCGGCGACGACACGAAGCGCACGTGAACTGGACATTTTACGACTCCTATCAGGGAAGATTCTACGCGGCCCGTTTCGCTCCGGACCGCCTTTAGCCGGAATTGTGTGGCATGGCCCAGACGAACGCAATCGTCCTGCTCCGCCTGCTGGGCGCACCTCGGATCGGATGGGGCACGTGTTGCGATATGGGACAATGACTACGTACGTCGGTATCCCCTGCGGAGCCGAAACCCCGGACCTGGAGTTGTCTCATGAGCAAGCGTGCCCGCAAGCGCCGCGACCGTAAGAAGAAGGGCGCCAACCACGGCCGCAAGCCGAACGCCTGACCCACCGCACAGAGACCGGGGTCCCGCCAGCGCGGGACCCCGGTCTATGTGTGCGTAAAAGCGGTGCCGCGTACCTAGCTGCGGCTAGTCGAGGTAGCGGACCTCGATGCTCGTGATCTGTTGCACGATCATCCCTCGCAGGTGGGCCGGAGCCGCCTCCTGGGCACAGGATCGCTTGACGAGGGCCTTGACCATCGTGTCGAGGTCGTACTGCTGCAGGCACGCGGCACAATGCGCGAGGTGAGCGGCGATCTTGGCGCGCTCGGCTGGCTCCAGCTCGCCGTCGAGGTATTCGAAGACCCGGTGTAGGGCCTCGGAACAGTCGGTCTCGTTGAGTTCGGCGTTCACTCCTGGTCACCGCCGCCCTTGGTGCCGAAGCCGCGCTCGGCGGCATACTCCGTGAGCAACTCACGCAGCAGGCGGCGGCCCCGGTGCAGGCGGGACATCACCGTGCCGATGGGCGTTCCCATGATCTCGGCGATCTCTTTGTAGGCGTAGCCCTCGACGTCGGCGAAGTAGACCGCGAGGCGGAACTCCTCGGGCAACTCCTGCAGGGCGCGCTTGACCTCGCTGTCGGGCAGGTGGTCGAGCGCCTCGATCTCGGCGCTGCGCAACCCGCTGGAGGTGTGGGACTCGGCGCGGGCGAGTTGGTAGTCCTCGATCTCCGCCGCATCGGACTGGATCGGCTCGCGCTGCTTCTTGCGGTAACTGTTGATATAGGTGTTGGTGAGGATGCGATACATCCACGCCTTGAGATTGGTGCCCGGCTTGAACTGATGAAAGGCCGCGAACGCCTTCGCGTAGGTCTCCTGGACCAGGTCTTCGGCGTCGGCCGGGTTGCGGGTGGTTCGCAGGGCCGCGGAATATAGCTGGTCGAGCAGCGGCAGCGCGAGTTCCTCGAAACGAGCCCGGCGTTCCTCTGGCGCCTCGGCGCTCACGTCGACGGTCCCGGCATCCGCGGCCAAGGCGTCGCCGGCCAGTTCGTCGGTAGGCGGAGTAGCAGTCATCGCGGACCACCCTAACGCGGGCATCGCCGGCGACGGTGTTTGCAGGACGAGCACAAGACCTCCGGAAGCGGGCGTCAGGAACTTCTCAAAACAACGAACGCCGTGGCGGGGCTATTCCGTGCGGCGTGGGACACTAGGTCGCCCCCGCTCGACGACGCCCCGAAGGAGCTGCGCCGCCCATGACCGCGCCCGACACCGATCTCGCCGAACTCGCGAAGGCCTACGGGGTCGCCACGGACTTCTGGGACTGGCAGGGCGTGCACACGATCGTCAGCGCGGAGACGATCACCCGGGTCCTCACCGCACTCGGCGTGGACGTCACTTCCCCCGAGGCGCTGGCGCAGTCGCGCGACGAGGTATGGCGAAGCAACTGGCGACGCACGCTGCCGCCGACGATCGTCTCCCGGGAGGGTTGGACACCGTGGGTGCCTGTGCACCTGCCGCACGGGGCCGCGGTGCGCGTGGAACTTGCGCTCGAGGACGGCGGCACGATCGCAGTGCCGCAGGTCGACAACTGGGTGGAGCCACGGCTGGTCGACGGGGTTCTCACCGGCGAGGCGACGTTCCAGTTGCCGGCGGAGGTGCCGCTCGGGTGGCACCTGCTGTGGGCGCACGTCGAGGGCCGCGAACCCGCATACGCGACCGTCGTCGTCACGCCGCAGCGGCTCGAACTGCCGGCGGGGCTGGAACACCGCCGGATGACGGGGCTGATGTCGCAGGTCTACCAGCTGCGGTCGGCCAATTCCTATGGCGTCGGCGACCTGGCCGACCTCGCCGACCTGGCCACGTGGGGAGCCGCCGACCTCGGCTGCGACTGGGTTTTGGTCAATCCGCTGCACGCCGCTCAGGCCTGCGCGCCGATGGAGGCCTCCCCCTATCTTCCGACGACCCGGCGGTTCGTCAACCCCCTCTATATCCGGGTCGAGGACATCCCCGAAGTGGCCTACCTGTCGGTCGAGGTGCGGGCCGCCGTCGCCGCGCAGGCGCGCACCGGCCAGGCACTGAATACCTCGGAGACCATCGACCGCAACGCGTCGTGGGCAGCCAAGCGTGCCGCGTTGGAGCTGGTGTATGCCGCGGGCCTGTCACCTCGTCGCGCCCGGGCCTTCGAGGGCTTCTGCGAACGCGAGGGTCAAGGTCTGGTCGACTTCGCCACCTGGTGCGCGCTCGCCGATATGCACGGCGACGACTGGCGATCCTGGCCCGCAGGCCTGCAGAGCCCGACGAGCCCGCAGGTCGACGAGTTCCGCGCCGAACAGGCCGCCGAGATCGACTTCTTCCGCTGGCTGCAGTGGGTGCTCGAGGAGCAACTCGCCGCGACCCAACGGCTGGCCAAGGAAGCCGGCATGGCGCTGGGCGTCATCCACGACCTGGCCGTCGGTGTCCACGGCTCCGGCGCCGACTCCTGGGGCCTAGGCGACGCATTGGCCCGCGGTATCGAGGTCGGCGCCCCTCCGGACCAGTTCAACCAGATCGGGCAGAACTGGAGCCAGCCGCCCTGGCGCCCGGACCGGCTCGCCGAACTCGGCTACGCGCCATACCGCGACATGCTGCGCACGGTGCTGCGCGACTCCGGCGGCATCCGCGTCGACCACATCATCGGGCTGTTCCGGCTCTGGTGGATCCCGCAGGGCATGTCGCCGGGCGAGGGCACCTACGTCCACTACGACCACGAGGCGCTCATCGGCATCCTGTGCCTGGAGGCACACCGGGCGGGCGCCGTCGTCGTCGGCGAAGACCTCGGGGTCGTCCAGCCGTTCGCCCGCGACTTCATGAAGGAGCGGGGAATCCTCGGCACCTCGATCCTGTGGTTCGAGTGGCGCGACGGCAAAGCCCTTGCGCCGGAAGGCTATCGGGAGCTCTGCCTGGCGTCCGTCACGACCCACGACCTGGCCCCGACCGCCGGCTACCTCGAGCTGGTGCACGTGGCCCTTCGCGAGAAGCTCGGCCTGTTGACGCGCGACGCCGCGGTCGAGGAGGCCGAGGAGCGGGCGGCGATCGCCCGGGTCGCCGAGGCCCTCGAGGCGCGTGGGCTGCCGCACGACCCGAGCGATGTCGAGGAGTTCGTCATCTCGCTGCACCGCTATCTGGCGCTGTCGCCGGCCAAGCTGCTCGGGATCAGCGTCCCTGACCTGATCGGTGACCGGCGCGTCGTCAACCAGCCCGGCACGGATAAGGAGTATCCCAACTGGTGCGTGCCGTTGACCGGGCCCAGTGGTGACCTGGTGTCGCTGGAACAGCTGACCGCGCTGCCCTACCCGCGCCGGCTCGCCCGCTCCGTCACCGGCTGACCCCGTCCTTCGGGTCTGGCGCCGCTCGTCAGCCGATGGCGGTGCCGAAGAGCCGGCCGATGGCGTAGGTGACAGCCATCGCGATGATGCCGCCGGCGACGACGCGGGCTACGGCCCGGCCGATGCGGGCGCCGCCGAGACGCGCGCTGACATACCCGGTCAGGGCGAGGGCGACGAGGACCGTGACGACCGTGCCGGGGAGGCGCCACGTGTGCGACGGGTTGAGCACGGCGATCAGGGGCAGCAGGGCCCCGAGGGTGAAGGAGACCATCGAGGCGAACGCGGCGTGCCACGGATTCGTCAGCTCGCTCGGGTCGATGAAGAGTTCGGCCTCCGCGTGCGCCGTCAGGGCGTCGTGGTGTGTCAGGGCCACCGCGACCTCGCGCGCGAGATCGGGCTGGAGGCCTTTCGATTCGTAGATGCCGGCGAGTTCGTCGAGTTCGTCCTGCGGCTTCTCGTGCAGTTCGCGACGCTCCTTGGCGAGCATCGCCTTCTCGGTGTCGCGTTGCGTGCTGACCGAGACGTACTCCCCCACCGCCATGCTCATCGCCCCAGCCGCGAGGCCGGCGAGACCGGCGGTGAAGATTGCGCCCCGGTTGGCGGTCGCGGCGGCGACACCGATGACCAGACCGGCCGTCGAGACGATGCCGTCGTTGGCCCCGAGCACGCCGGCCCGCAACCAGTTGAGCTGGCTCGCCGTGTTGGCGACGTGCTGCGTGGGCTCGCCCTCGTGCGGGCTCGCCGCCGTGGCCGTTTCGGACGGAGTCGCGTTGTCGCGCATGAGCTTTCCAGTATGCCGTTTCCGGTGGGGGCGGTCAGGGGGTGTCGGTCACCTCGACCGTGGTGGCCGGACCGATCAAGGATCCGTGCGCGTCCGACTCCCCGAGGTGGGGGTCGACGACCTCGGCCTCGACCTTGTGCGGTTGCAGTTCCCCGGACGCGATCCCTTCGGCGAAATGGCATGCGACACGGTGGGTTTCGGGGACGCCGTCGATGCTGACGACCCGCAGCGCCGGGCGGTCGGTGTCACATTGCGTGGGCTGTCGCCACGGGCACCGGGTATGGAAGCGGCATCCCTTCGGCGGGTTCGCCGGCGAGGGCAGATCACCGTTGAGCAGGATTCGCTCACGCCGGTCCTCGACGACGGGGTCGGGGACCGGCACGGCCGACATCAGCGCACGGGTGTAGGGGTGCATCGGCGCGGCATACAGATCGTCCGCAGCCGCCTCCTCGACCAGGGCACCGAGGTACATCACCCCGACCCGGTCGCTGATATGCCGCACCACCGCAAGGTCATGCGCCACAACGAGATAGGTCAGACCGAAGCGGTCTTGCAGGTCCTCGAGCAGGTTGATCACCTGGGCCTGCACGGAGACGTCCAGAGCGGAGACGGGCTCGTCCGCGACGATGAGTTGCGGATCGACGGCCAGGGCGCGGGCGATGCCGATGCGCTGGCGCTGCCCGCCGGAGAACTCGTGCGGATACTTCTGCAAGGAGGCGGCGGGCAGGCCGACGGCCTTGAGCAGCTCCCTGAGCCGGGCGTTGGCGGCCTTGGTGTCCTTGACGAGGCCGTGCGCCTTCATGCCTTCCAGCAGAAGGGATTCCACCGATTGACGGGGGTCGAGGCTGGAGAGCGGATCCTGGAAGACCATCTGCATGTGCTGGCGTTTGCGGCGCAGCTCCTCGCCCCTGAGCGAGGCGATGTCGGTGCCGTCGAAGACGACCTTGCCCTCGGTCGGCGGCTCGAGATTGAGGATCGCCCGACCCAATGTCGACTTGCCGCAACCGGATTCGCCGACGAGACCGTAGGTCTCACCACGCCGGATCTGCAGGTCGACGCCGTCGACGGCATACACATAGCCGATCGTCTTGTCGAAGATGACGCCCTTCTTGATGGGGAAGTGCACCTTGATGCCTTGCACGTCAACCAGCACATCGCCCGGTTGGGCGTGCGTCTGCTCAGCTGCCGCCGTCACTGGTCGTTCACCTCCGCATGGTCAGGTTGCGCCGTATGCCCGTGGGGCGACCCGACCGGGTTGTGACACCGCAGGGCGGACGCGCCGTCCTCGACGAACCCCGGTGTCTGCGAACGGCATACGTCAATGGGCTGGAAACAACGTGGGGCGAAAGCGCACGCGTGATCCCACGGCAGGTTGTCGGCGACCGAGCCGGGTATGGGGATCAGCGGCTCCCCGCGCTGGCCGTCGAGGCGGGGGATGGAGCCGAGTAGCCCGTGGGTGTAGGGGTGGCGGGGGGCGGCGAAGAGGTCGTGACGCAGTCCGCGCTCGACGATGCGGCCGCCATACATGACGTTGACCTCGTCGCACAGGCCGGCGACGACGCCGAGGTCGTGGGTGATCATGATCAGCGCCGTGCCGCTGTCGCGGACCAGGTCCCCCAGCAGCTGCAGGATCTGCGCCTGGATCGTCACGTCGAGGGCGGTCGTCGGCTCGTCGGCGATGAGCACACGCGGCTCGCAGGCCAGTGCCATGGCGATCAACGCGCGCTGGCGCATGCCTCCGGAGAGCTGGTGAGGGTAGTCCTTCAGGCGCCGGTCGGGGTCGGGGATGCCGACCTTGTCGAGCATCTCTCGGGCCTTGGGCATCGCCGCCTTGCGGCTCATCCCCTTGTGGCGTTCGAGGACCTCGGTGACCTGAACACCGATGGGCACCACCGGGTTCAGCGAGCTGAGCGGGTCCTGGAAGATCATGCCCAGGTCCTTGCCGCGCCGGTCGCGCATGTCTCCCGAGCTCAGCTTGAGCAGGTCCGTGCCGTCGAAGTCGGCGACCCCGGTGACCCGGTTGCCGCGGGCCGGCAGCAGCCCCATGATCGCCAGCGAGGTGACCGACTTGCCCGAGCCGGACTCTCCCACCAGTCCGACCGTCTGCCCCGGGCGCACCTCGAAACTGACGCCGTCGACGGCGGCGAAGGGCTGCTCGCCGTGGCGCTGGAAGACGACGCTGAGGTCCCGGACGGAGAGCAGGGCTTGGCCGCTGCGGGTGTCCGCGGCATACGCGCGTGTGGTCATGGTGCTCACCGCCGGCTCTTGGGGTCGAGGGCTTCCCGCAGCGACTCGCCCATGAGCGTGAAGCCGAAGGCGACGAGGATGATGCACGCCGCGGGATAGAACGCCAGGTGCGGATAGTCGTAGATGTACTTCTGCGCCGCGCCGAGCATCTGGCCCCATTCGGGCTGGCGG
Source organism: Nostocoides australiense Ben110 (assembly GCF_001050535.1). Lineage (GTDB taxonomy): Bacteria > Actinomycetota > Actinomycetes > Actinomycetales > Dermatophilaceae > Nostocoides_A > Nostocoides_A australiense. The sequence continues at coordinate 1,833,063 of NZ_HG764815.1, forward strand.
TCATCGGGGTTGCCGAGGCCGAGGAAGGACAGGGCCGCGGCGTCGATGACGGCGGTCGCCAGGACCAGGGTGGCCTGCACGATCACCGGCCCGAGGGAGTTGGGGAGCATGTGCCGGAAGATGATCGGCGCCTGCTTGACGCCGAGGGCCCGGGCGGCCAGCACGTGATCGCTATGTCGCTGGGCGAGCATCGAACCACGCAGCAGGCGGGCGAAGATCGGCAAATAGGCGATCGAGATCGCGAGGATGACGGTCCACTGGCTCGGCCGGGCCGCCATCGCCGCCACGGAGAAGGCGAGCAGCAGCGACGGGATGGACAGCATGATGTCGACGAAGCGCATGACCACGGAGTCGATCCACCCGCCGAAGGCCCCGGCGAGCGTGCCGAGGATCAGGCCACCGATGAGGGAGAAGAGGGTGGCGAAGACGCAGACGAGCAGGGTCTGGCGGCTGCCGACGATGAGCCGCGAGAGCAGGTCGCGACCGACATTGTCCGCACCCAGCGGGAAGCCCGGCTCGGGGCCGGGGATCGGATTGCTCTGGGGACGCACCTTGTCCAGCAGCAGCCGGGCGGTCGGGTCATGCGGGGCCAGCAATGGTGCGAAGAGTGCGACGAGCAGGAAGAGCACGGTGATCGTCAGGCCGATGAGGAAGACGCGGTCGCGGCGCAGGCGCCGCCACGCGCTGGCGATCAGGGATACGCCTGGCGTGTCCGCGACGGTGCCGGCGTCCTGCACCTGACCCGCTGCCTGCGCGAGGGCGTCGATCTTGGCCTTGCGGCGGGCGCCGGGCTTCCAGCCCTTGGGGTTGTCGGTCATGGCCGCCTCACCTCGTCCTCACGCGCGGATCGACGACGGCATACAGGACGTCGACGATGAGGTTGACGATGACGAAGGTCGCTGCCGAGGCCATGATCAGCACCTGCAGCACGGCGTAGTCGCGGTGTGAGAAGGCCGACGCCAACGCCTCGCCGATGCCGGGGAAGGAGAAGACGCTCTCGGTGAGGATGGCGCCGGCGAGCAGCCCGCCGACCTGCAGGCCGACGGTCGTGATCACCGGAAGCAACGCGTTGCGCAGCACGTGCCGGCCGCGGATGATCCTGTTGGTCAGCCCCTTGGATTCGGCCGTGCGGACGAAGTCCTCGTCCAGCACTTCGAGGACGGAGGCCCGGGTGATCCGGAAGATCACCGCGAAGGGGATCGTCGACAAGGTGATGGCGGGGAGGATCAGGTGCTTGAAGGCGTCCCATGCGGCGTCCCACTCGCGCGTCATCAGGCCGTCGAGCACGAAGAAATTGGTGACCCGGGTGGCGTCGATATTGCTCTGGCGACCCGAGACCGGGAGCCAGCCGAGCTTGACCGCGAAGAAGTACTTCAGGAGGAAGGCGAGGAAGAAGACGGGGACCGCCACACCGATCAGCGAGACGATGACGCTCGCATTGTCGAACAGTGAGGCGCGCCGGCGCGCGGCCAGGTAGCCCAAGGGAATACCGAGGAGGATCGCGATGAGGATCGCGAAGAAGCTCAACTCGATCGTCGCGGGGAATCGGTCGATGAAGATCTGGAAGGCGTCGCGGCCGGGGACGACACCCGTCGAGGCGCCGAAGTTGCCGGTCAGGGCCCGCTTGAGATAGCGCCAGTACTGCACATACAGCGGTTCGTCCAGGCCCAGGGCCTTGGTCAGCCGCTCGCGTGACTCGGGTGTCGCGCGATCACCGAGGATCGCCGAGACCGTGCCGCCGGGCAGCATCCGCAGCCAGATGAACAACAGCAGCGACAGCACGAAGAGCACGCCGACCATCTGGAGCAATCGCCGGACGATGAACCGGAGCACCGCGCCTCACCTCCCACACGAATCGGGACGGCTGACGGTCGCCTCGGCATCGTTGCCGAGGCGGCCATCACCGTCTAGGGCGTGTTGCCAGCCGACGAGATCAGCTCTTGGAGACCGTGACCGTGTCGAACATCTCCGCGGTGAGCGGGGATGCGGTCAGGCCCTCGACGCCCTTGCCGACGACGAGCGCGGGCGGGCTGTGGCTGATCGGCAGACCGGGGAGGTAGTCCTCCATGATCTTCTGGTTGAGGGCTTCGTATGCCGTGGTGCGCTCGCCCTCGTCGACGATCCCGTTGGTCTCGTCGAGTTCCTTCGAGAGGGTCTTGCCGAAGTCGGTCGACCACGTGTGGAAGTCGTTGCTGTCGGCGCCGAAGAAGGTGCCGATGAAGTTGTTGGCGGAGTTGTAGTCACCGGTCCACCCGAGCAGCCAGGCGTCGAACAGGCCGTTGTCGACGCCGTCGAGGTAACCACCGTTCCACGGCTTGGTGACCGCCTCGACCTTGACGCCGATGGCCTCGAGGTCCGCGCTGAGGGCGTCCCAGATCTTCTGGGGGTCCGGCATGTAGGGCCGGGAGACCTCACTCGGGTAGGCGAACTGCAGCGTCATACCCTCGGCGCCCGCCTCCTTGAGCAGGGCCTTGGCGCCCTCGACGTCGTACTTCGTCGCCTCCAGCCCGGTGTTGTATCCGGCGACCGTGTCGGGCATGAACTGGGTGGCGACCTTGGCGCCCTCGGGCAACTGGGTCGCGACGAGCTGGTCGCGGTTCAGCGCCATGTAGAGCGCCTTGCGCACCCGCACGTCCTGCAGCTTGGCGTTCTTCTCCGGGTTCAGGCCCATGTAGAGGATGTTGAACGCGGGGCGGACGAGGACCTGGTTGCCGGCGTCCTCGAGGCCCTTCCAGTCGGCCGGGTTGGGCAGGTCGTAGGCGTTGATGCTGCCGGCCTCGAGTTCCTGACGGCGGGTCGACTCGTCGGGGATGATCTTGAAGACGATGTTGGCGGTCTTGGCCTTCTCGCCCCAGAAGTCGTCATTGCGGACCAGGGTGATGGTCTTGTTGGCCTCGTCGTACTTCTCCAGCTTGTAGGGGCCGGTGCCGACGGGAGCGCTGGCGTAGGCGGGGTACTTGAAGCCCTCGCCCTCCTTCTGGACGTTGTTGGCGTCGCCGTCCTTGAGCGCCTTGGGGCTCTGCATCGAGAACGACTCGAGGGTCAGCATGACCGGGAAGTCGGAGGTGTAGCGGTTGAGGGTGATGACGGCGGTCGCGTCGTCCTTGGCCTCGCAGCTCTTGTAGAGCGACTCGGTCTCGCCGCCCTTGAAGCCGAGCATCGTGTAGGCCCAGTATTCGGCCGGGCCGGCCTGCGCGACCTCGTTCTGCTCGAACATCCGCTCGAAGTTGTAGCAGACGGCGGCAGCGTTGAAGGCCTCACCGTCGGTGAACTTCACGCCCTGACGCAGCTTGAAGGTCCAGGTCAGGCCGTCGTCCGAGGGCTCCCAGCTCTCGGCGAGCTCGGGCTGGGCGTCGGCCGTGCCGGGCTTGATGCCGAGCAGGCCCTGGAAGATCTGCCGGGTGATGCGGAAGGTCTCGCCGTCGGAGGCGTAGTAGGGGTCGAACACCTCGGGGGCACCGGCGGCGCCGAAGGTGAACGTGTCGCTACCGCCCTCGGCGGCCGCCGTGCCGGACGAGCCGGACCCGGTGGTGCCCGAACTGGTGGACTCGCGGTCGGACTGGGCGCAACCCGCGAGCCCCAGGGAGACCGCGGCGGTCAGGACGACGGTGGTCCTCAGTCGCGTGAGCTTCATTCGCTACCTCACTAATTCATGTGCGTCCGGTCCCGGGGTGACCGAGGCGGACCTGGCGTGGCCTTCGGCATGCCGCGTGCCCGGGCAGGTCTCGCCCGCGCCCCCGGATGACCGAATGCTGAGCGCACACTATGCCGCGCGGGGTATGCCCGCGGGAAGGGCCTCGCGGTTCGTTATGCGATGGAAACGTGTCCCGGCGAGGGCGAGGCACCCGATTCCGGCGCCGAGAAGCACCCCGGCGAGGACATCCGTGAGGTAGTGGACGCCGAGCAGGACCCGATCGGCGCAGGTGAGCACGACGACGGCGCCACCGCCTGCCGCCACCCACCGGCGGCCTGACGCCGGCATGACCGGCCACAGGACGATGCCCAGGGCCAGTGCCGCCGCCGTCACGTTGGAGGCGTGCCCGGAGGGGAAGGAGTAGCCGCCGATCCCCCACAGCGGATCCGGCACCTGCGGCCGTGGCCGGTCGACGGCGTTCTTCAGGATCGGAGTGAGCCACCACGTCAGGTATGCCGCGGCGAGCGCCAGCAGCACTCGCCGGGTCTGACGGTGCCACCACCAGGCCAAGGCGGCGATGACCGTCAGCGCGCCGTGGGCACAGCTCGGCATGCTCGCGGCCTGCCAGGCGACCAGCAGGCCGCGCAGCCCCGCGTCATCGGCAAAGCGCATTGCCGGCGTGGAGACCTCACGGTCTGCGGCGATCAGGGCCGCCCAGGGTGCGAGGACCGCGACCGTCAGCAGGGCGAAAGCGAGTAAGGCAGCCAGCCCAGCCACCGCCGCCGCCC
>NZ_HG764815.1:1837584-1844188 GCF_001050535.1 Nostocoides australiense Ben110
GAGCGCGGCGCTGTGCGGCAGGTGCGCACCGGCGGCCCGGTCGGTGACGACGTCGACCCAGCCTTCGACGAGCGCCAGCCAGGTCTCGAGGCGGGCCAGCGCTGCCTGCTGGGCCGGCGTCGGCTTGGGGGCGAAGAGTTTGTCCGCGAGCGTGGCCTGCAAGGTCTCCGGGTCGGTGGCATCGATGCCGTCGAGCGCGGCCTCGATGCCTTCGGTGTCGATGGCGATATCGCGGGCGTAGTCCTGGACGGCCACGAGGATCTGCTGCGGCAGCCACGGCACCCCGTGGAAGAGGCGCAGCCGGGCCGCCTCCCGCACCGCGAGATATAGCCACACCTGCTCGAGATCGATCTCCAGCCCCTCGGCGAAGGCGGCGATATTGGCCGGGACCAGTGCCAGCTGGGTGCCGCTGGTCAGCGGCAGCGACACCTCGGTGCCGGTCAGCGTGTCGCCGGCCAGTGCGGCCAGACCCTGGCCGAGCTGCGAGGAGAACATCGAGGACCCGGCCCGCTCGAGCAGCGGGCCCATCTGGGCGATCGCCTGCGCCGGGTTGGTGCCCGCCGGCAGCATCGACGACATCGCCTCGAACCCGCCCTCGGAGAACTGCGCCGTCATCGCCCGGCCGAGGGACTTCGTCACGCCCGAGGCGACCGGGGAGACCAGCTCCTGCCAGACGGGCATCGTGTCCTCGATCCACTCCGAGCGCGACCACGCGACGCCGTGCAGGCCGGGGGCCTCGATCGCGGTGACCTCGCCGAGCCACATGTCGGCCACATGAGCGGCCTCGCGCGCCAGGGCGCCCTCGCGTTCGCCCATGGCCGCGTCGCCTTCTGCCGCAATGAGTTTGCGGGCCACGTCGGTGGCGATCGTGGGGGAGACCGGGCCCTCGTCGGGAGCGTTGAACATCGCCTGGACCTGCGACATCATCCCCTCGAACTGGTCCACTGGGATCGCGCCGAGCCCCATCTGCTCGAACTGCTGCAACACCTCCGGCGGCAGGTCGGCACCGCCGGTGAGGCGGCGCAACGCCTCCTGCATCTCCGGCGGCAACCCGGCTCCGGACTCCTGCGGGTCGTTCTCGGGACGCTCGATGTCGTCGGGCACGGCACTACTCCTCAAGACGCGAAACGAAACCCAGGTGGCCGGGCCCCCGCAAAGTACCGGAGCAAACTTGCGAGCGCGGAACTTTGTGGGGTGTCCTGAATGCGCCTGGGTGAGAATGTGTCACCCAAGACAACCATGCGGGAGCCGTTCCAGTTCCCGCCGGCCCACCGAAGGAGTACACATGGCGCAGCCCGACCGCGTCCACGACGTGGTGCGCCTGTGCGCGATCTCGGCGGAGCCGCTCTCCGTCGACGCCGCGCTCGCGGCGATCGCCGACGACGGGTGCGGGGGGCAGGTGGTGTTCATCGGACGGGTCCGCGATCACGACCACGCCCGCGCCGTCACCGCGCTGGAGTATGAGGCGCATCCCGGAGCGCTCGCGGCCCTGCAGCGGGTATGCCGCGCGGTCGCCGACACCCACGACGTCCGGGCCGTCGCCGCAGTCCACCGCGTCGGTGCCCTCGCGATCGGCGACATCGCCGTCATCACCGCGGTCGCCGCGCCCCATCGCGACGCCGCCTTCGCCGCGGGCCGCGAACTGATCGACCAGCTCAAGGCGACGACCCCGATCTGGAAGCATCAGCTTTTCGGCGACGGCGAGAGCGAATGGGTGGGCCTGCCGTGAAGGTGGCGGAACGGCATACGGCGCCGCCGTGGCAGCCCGACCCCGGCCGCCTCTCACCCCGGGTGGCCCGGCTGCTGTGGGCCGCGTTCGTCGGGATCACCCTTGCGGCGGTGATCGCCCTCATCCCGCTGCCCTACGCCATCCTGCGGCCCGGCCCGGCCACCAACACCCTCGGCCAGGTGGCGGGCAAGCCCCTGGTCGCCATCGAGGGCGCCACGACCTACCCCACGGAGGGGGCCCTCGATTTCACCACCGTCTCCGTCGTCGGTGGCCCCGGCCGCCGGGTCAATGCCTGGGATCTGCTCGGCGCCGCCATCGACCCCAGCGCCGAGATCTTCGACGAGGACCAGCTCTTCCCCAAGGGGGCGACCTCGGAAGAGGTCAAGGAGGAGAACGCCCTGGAGATGACGACCAGCCAGCACGAGGCGGCGGCCGTCGCGCTGCGCAGCCTCGGCAAGAGCGTGCCCAACAGCTACGTCGTCGCGAGCGTGACGAAGGGCTCGGGCGCGGACGGGGTGCTGCTGGCCGGCGATGTGATCACCGGCGTCGACGGGGAGGCGGTGGCGTCCATGGTGGACATCCAGCGGCTGGTGCGCACGCACAAGGCGGGCGAAGACGTCACGGTGTCCGTGCGCCGCGACGGCGCGGCCAAGGACCTTATTGTCCGGACGACGGCTTCCGGCGACACCGTCGTGCTGGGCGTGCGGCTGCGGATGGACTACGACTTCCCGGTCGCGGTCACGATCGATGCCGGCGACGTCGGGGGGCCGTCCGCCGGCACCATGTTCGCCCTCGCCGTTCGCGACCTGCTCACGCCCGGCGCGATGACCGGCGGCAAGAAGATCGCCGGCACCGGGACCATCGACGACGCCGGCACGGTCGGCCCGATCGGCGGCATCCGGCAGAAGATCGTCGGCGCCAAGGAGGCCGGCGCGGGCTACTTCCTCGCCCCGGCCGCGAACTGCCCGGAGCTCGCCGGCCACGTCCCCGACGACATCACGGTCGTCAAGATCGCGACCTTCGACGAGGCCGTCAGCGCCGTCGACGGCATCGCGGCCGGCAAGACCGGCCTGCCCAGCTGCTCCTGAGGGCGACTCACTCCGGCACGTCGTCCCGCAGGCTCGCCAGCAGCGCGGCGACGAGGCCGGGGGCGAGATCGGGACCGGTGCCGACGAGGTTGTCCGCGTCATGGCTGCGCTGGCGGATCAGGCACACCGACGGGCCGTCGCGCAGCACGGCGACGAGGAGGCGCACGTCCTGACGGTCGGGGTGGCGCTGCAACTGCTGCACGGCCGCCGCCGGATCGGATGGCAGGTCGCGCTCTGCCGCCGGGGGCACGACCAGGCGTTCGACGGCGAGGGCGCAGCCGCGCACTGCCGGCGGCCACGCCAGCGTCTCGAGCGCCCGCGGCAGGTCGCCGTCCGGGGCGAACCCCTCCTGCTCGACCGCGGACAGATGATCGGCGTCGACGCCACCGACGTCGAGACCGGGCGCGCTGCTCGCCAACTCATGGGTCGGCACCAGCGCGAACAGGCGCGTCGGCTGATCCCAGCCGTCGGCGCTGACATACCGCTCGGTTTCGATGGCGACCAGCTGCAGCGGGTCACGTTTCGGGGTCGAAGTTTCGGTCACGCCCCAATCCTGCCTGTCCGGGCGCGTCATACCCAGACACGGTATGTAGGTTGACCCGGTGAGCGATTCGCAGTGGCCCCCCGACGAGGTCCCCGAGCAGCCGGCGCCGAGTCGTCCGGCCCGTCGCGCGATGTCGCCGCGGCGCCGGCGCGGACCCTTGGTGCCGACCCTGGTGGTGCTCGGCGCGCTGGCGTTCCTCGCCACCGGGCTGGCCGAGGTCTGGACCGAGGTCCTGTGGTACCGCTCGGTGAACTTCTCCGGTGTCTTCACCACCACCCTGCTCACGCGGATCGGGCTCGGCGCCGCTGCGTTCGTGCTCGTCGGTGGCTTGGTCTGGTCCAGCCTCTACCTCGCCTACCGGTACCGGCCCTTCTACGTCCCACAGCTGGGGGCCAACGAGAGCCTCGAGCAGTATCGCGACGCCATCGAACCGGTCCGCAAGGTCGCCCTCTTCGCCATCCCCGGGGTGGTCGGCGCGCTGGCCGCGACGGCCGCGTCCGGCCAATGGCGCACCTATCTGGCGTGGGTGAACCAGGAACCCTTCGGCAAGACCGACCCGCACTTCCACAAGGACATCGGCTTCTTCGTCTTCACCGTGCCGTGGCTGCAGGCGCTCATCGGCGTCCTCACGCTCGCGCTCGGCGCCGCCCTGGCCGCCGCCGCGTTCACCCACTACATCTACGGCGGACTGCAACTGCCGGGCCGGGGATCGTCGACGCGGGCCGCCATGGTGCACGTCGGCGTGCTCGCGGCCCTGCTGGCGCTCGTCCGCGCGGGTTCTTATCTCGTGGACCGCTACGCCCTGGCCACCAAGGACGCCCCGCTGATGACGGGCATCAGGTACACCGACGCCCATGCGGTCCTGCCGACCAAGATCATCCTCGCCGTGGCGGCCCTGATCGTCGCCCTGCTCTTCGTCGCGGCGATCTTCACGCACTCGTGGCGGCTGCCGATGATCGGCGTCGCCCTGCTGGTCGTCACCTCCGTCGTCGTCGGCAGCGTCTATCCGGCGATCATCCAGTCGGTCAAGGTCAACCCGTCGGAGAAATCCCTCGAGGCGCCCTACCTGCAGAAGAACATCGAGGCGACCCGGGCGGCATACGGCCTGGACAGGGTGCAGGTGCAGCCCTATTCGGCCGCGACCGACGCCACCGCAGGCAAGCTGCGCAATGACGCTGCCACGATCCCCGGCATCCGGCTCGTCGACCCGATCGTCGTGCCGCCGACCTTCAAGCAGTTGCAGGCGCTGCGCACCTACTACACCTTCCCGGACGCTCTGGACATCGACCGTTACCAGATCGACGGCAAGGAGACCGACATCGTGATCGGCGCTCGAGAGATCTCCCTCGACGGCGTGCCGGCGGCGCAGCGCGGCTGGCTGAACGACCACACCTTCTACACCCACGGCTACGGCCTCGTCGCGGCATACGGCAACCAGCGCAAGCCGGGTGGTGAGCCGGTCTTCGCGGTCGGCGACCTGCCGCCGGCCAACACGCTCGGGGAGTTCGAACCGCGCATCTACTTCGGTGAGCAATCACCGAACTACTCCGTCGTCGGCGCCAATCCCGGCGAGGCGCCGCGCGAACTCGACTACCCCGACTCCAAGGAGGAGGAGGTCAAGAACACCTACGCCGGCACCGGTGGGGTGCCGATCGGCTCGGTGCTGCGACAGGCGGCGTATGCCGTGAAATACCGCGAGGTGAACTTCCTCCTCTCCAACGCGGTCGGCTCCGCCTCGAAGATCCTTGACCACCGCCGTCCGCTGGAACGGGTGCAGCGGGTCGCGCCGTGGCTGGCCCTGGACGGCAACCCCTATCCCGCCATCGTGGACAAGCGGGTCGTGTGGATCGTCGACGGCTACACCACCTCGGCGAACTACCCCTATTCGCAGATGGAGAACCTCACCACGGCCACGTCGGACTCGACGACCGCGCGCGCGACCAGCGTCGCCGCGCTGCGCGCCGGGCAGGTCAACTACGTGCGCAACTCGGTCAAGGCCACCGTCGACGCCTACGACGGCACGGTGCGGTTGTATGCCTGGGACGAAGCCGACCCGATCCTGAAGACCTGGATGAAGGCCTATCCCGGCACCGTCTCGAAGACCTCGGAGATCAGCGGCGACCTGATGTCGCACCTGCGTTATCCGGAGGATCTGCTGAAGATCCAGCGGCTCGTGCTCTCCCGCTATCACGTCACCCGCGCCGACGCGCTCTTCAGCGGAAATGACAACTGGCGCGTGCCCAACGATCCCGCCCAGGAGGACCGCAGTGTCTTCCAGCCGCCCTACTACCTCACCTTGAAGATGCCCGGGCAGGAGGCGCCCAGCTTCTCGTTGACGACCCCCTTCATGCCCTCCGGCGACCGGCAGGTGCTCTCGGGCTTCCTGGCCGTGGACGCCGACGCCGGGAGCCAGGCGGGCACGAAGGCCGACACCTACGGCACCTTGCGGCTGCTCGAGCTGCCGCGCGACTCCAACGTCAAGGGGCCCGGGCAGGTCCAGAACGACATCAACTCCTCCAACACGAGCTCGCCGGGATTCTCGACCTTCCCGCTCAGCGTCTATCTGAACAACAACCGCCAGCAGGGCTCCCGGGTCACCTTGGGCAACCTGCTGACCCTGCCCGTCGGCGGCGGGCTGCTGTATGTGCAGCCGGTGTATGTCAGTGCCAGCGCCGAATCCGCCTTCCCCCTGAGCCGCGTTACCGTGGTCGCGTTCGGGGACAAGCTGGCCTGGTCCGACACGCTGGAGCGGGCGCTGAACCTGCTCTTCGAGGGCGAGTCGGGAGCCCCGGTCGAGGATCCCGGCACGCCGACGACACCGACGCAGCCACAAAGCAACGAAGAGGCGCTGGCCGCGGCGCTTGCCGAGATGAAGGCGGCGTTCGAGGACGGCAAGAAAGCGCTGGCCGAGGGCGACTTCGCGGCATACGGCAAGGCGCAGGAGCGGCTGCAGCAGGCCCTCGACACGGCGATCGCGGCCGCCCCCGGGGGCGCGCAGCTCGACCTGACCCCGTCTGGTACACCCTCCGGCTCAGCGACCTCGTCGGCCACGCCCTCCGACTGACGCCGATTTGGTCTGCCGTCCCGCGTCACGTAAGGTGGTGCTTACCGACGCGGGGTGGAGCAGCTCGGTAGCTCGCCGGGCTCATAACCCGGAGGTCGCAGGTTCAAATCCTGCCCCCGCTACTGCGAATCGCGTCAGCGTCGAAGAGCCCGGGACGACATGTCGTCCCGGGCTCTTCG
>NZ_HG764815.1:1844288-1850880 GCF_001050535.1 Nostocoides australiense Ben110
GACCTCCAGCGGCGCCCCCGCCGACGCCGGCGCCCCCGCCGACTCCAGCAGCACCGTGCGGCGCGGCGTCCCGTGCGCCTTGGCCACCTCCGCCAGCTCGGAGGAGACCAGCTTGCGCAGCAGCGACTCCTCGGCGAGCAGCTTCTCCAACTCCTCGATCTGGGCGCGCAACTCGTCGCGCTCGGCCTCCAGTTCGATCCGCGAGAACTTCGTCAGCCGCCGCAGCCGAAGCTCGAGGATGTATTCGGCCTGCCGCTCGGAGAGGTCGAAGACCTGCATCAGCCGGGTGCGGGCCAGGTCCGAGTCGTCGCTGCTGCGGATGATCTGGATGACCTCGTCGATGTCGAGGATCGCGATGAGCAGGCCCTCGACCAAGTGCAGCCGGTCGCGGCGCTTGCCGAGCCGGAACTCGCTGCGCCGGCGCACCACCTGCAGCCGGAACTCGACGAAGACCTCGAGCAGTTCCTTCAGCCCGAGGGTGCGCGGCTGCCCGCCGACGAGCGCGACATTGTTGATGCCGAAGGAGTCCTCGAGCGGGGTAAGTCGATACAGCTGCTCCAGGACGGCCTCGGGGTGGAAGCCGTTCTTGATCTCGATGACCAGCCGCAGCCCGTTCTTGCGGTCGGTCAGGTCCTTCAGGTCCGAGATGCCCTGCAGCTTCTTGGCCTGCGCGAGCTCCTTGATCTTGGCGGTGACCTTCTCGGGCCCCACCAGGTAGGGCAGTTCGGTGACGACGATGCCCATCTTGCGCGGCGTGATCTTCTCGATCTTGGCCGTGGCGCGGGTCCGGAAGGTCCCGCGGCCGGTCAGATAGGCCTCCCGGATGCCGTCGAGTCCGACGATCTTGCCGCCCTCGGGCAGATCGGGCCCGGGCACGAACTTCATCAGGTCATCGAGGCTGCAGTTGGGGTGGGCGAGCAGGTGCCGCGCGGCCGAGATGACCTCGATGAGGTTGTGCGGCGGCATCGAGGTCGCCATCCCGACGGCGATGCCGGTGGCCCCGTTGACCAGCAGGTTCGGGTATGCCGCGGGCAGGACTTCCGGTTGCAGGAACTGGTCGTCGTAGTTGGGGATGAAGTCGACGGTCTCCTCGTCGAGACCGGTCACCATGAGCATGGCGGCGGGTGCCAGCCGGGCCTCGGTGTAGCGGGCGGCCGCGGGGCCCGCGTCGAGGGAGCCGAAGTTGCCGTGTCCGTCGACGAGCGTCATCCGCATTGAGAACGGCTGCGCCATCCGCACCAGGGCGTCGTAGATGGCCTGGTCGCCGTGCGGGTGGTACTTGCCCATCGTCTCGCCGACCACCCGCGAGGACTTCACGTGCCCGCGCTCGGGCCGCAGCCCCAGTTCGTGCATCGCATAGAGGATGCGCCGCTGGACCGGCTTCAGCCCGTCGCGGGCGTCGGGCAGCGCGCGGGAGTGGATGACCGAGACGGAGTACTCGAGGAAGGCGTTGCGCATCTCCTCGCTGACGTCGATGTCGACGACCTGCCCGTCACCGGGGTCGTTCGGATCCTTCGGCGGTCCGCTCTCGCGCGCCATACGTTCGTTCACTCTCTTCGCGTGGGCTCGCCCCGCTCGCCGGGTCCCGCCGGCGCGCCGGTCAGGACTCGGCCGCGGAGCCGGTCTGCCCGGCATTCTCGCTCAGGCCGGCCTCCGGTCCCGCAGGGGCCACGCCGAAGCCGCCCCAATGGACGTAGTCGGAGACCGGCCGCCGCGGACGCGTGCTCGCCGACCCGCCGACCCGCCGCTCCTCCTCCCCGAGGGCGATGACCCCGATCAGGTCCAGCCCGGCCGGGACGCCGAAGGCGTCCTTGACCGCTGCATGCCGCGGGCCCGGCACCCCGAAGAAGAGCGACCCGAGCCCCGCCTCGGTCGCCCCGAGCAACACGATCAGCGCGCCCATCGCCGTGTCGGTGAGCCAGTAGGGCACCGGCCAGTCCTGCTCGGCCGGCGGTATGCCGCCCTTGTCGGCCCCCCCACACCCCCGCCGGTAAGCGTCCTCGTCGGCGAGCACGAGGACGAGGACGGGGGCCCGCCGCACCCCGGCGAGCCAACCGGTGCGCGAGTCGGGCTGGTCGGGGCCGGCCGTGGCCCAGAAGGTCTCGCGTTCGGCGGGGGAGCGGAGCACGACATACTCCCAGCCCTGGCTGAAACCCGCGCTCGGTGCCCGGCCCGCCAGCTCGAGCAGATCGGCAACCACCGACTCGGGCACGGCTGCGTCCGCCCGGAAGCGCCGCGTCATACGGCGGGCGCGCACCAGCCTGGCGAAATCCACCCCGACAGTCTGCCAAGCCACTCCCGGGCCCGGCGGCCGGCATGGAACTATGGAGCCATGCCCGATGATGCGCTGCCCCCGGCATACCCCAGCGAGTGGGAAGCCGACGTGGTGCTGCGAGATGGCAGCGTCGGCCACGTCCGACCGATCACCCCGGCCGACGAGGAGCGCATTCGCCGCTTCCACGCGGGGCAGTCGGCCGAGTCGATCTACCTGCGCTTCTTCGCGCCGCTGAAGGAACTCAGCCCGCGCGACCTGCACCGCTTCACCCACGTCGACTATTCCGACCGGGTGGCGCTGGTGATGATGCACCGCGACGACATCATCGGCATCGGCCGCTACGACAAGATCGACCCCACCACCGCCGAGGTGGCGTTCAACATCTCCGACCACTACCAGGGCAAGGGCATCGGGTCAGTGCTGCTGGAGCACCTCGCCGACATCGGGCGTGACGACGGGCTGACCAGTTTCGAGGCCGAGGTCCTGCCGCAGAACCACAAGATGCTCGCGGTGTTCGCCGACGCCGGCTATATCGTCTCCCGCCGCGTCGAGGACGGCGTCGTGCAGGTCCACTTCGACATCGAGCCGACCGAGAAGTCGGAGTCGGTGCGCCTGTCGCGGGAGCACCGCGCCGAGTCGATCAGCATCTCGGCGTTGTTGGCGCCCAAGGTGATCGCCGTCGTCGGGGCCGGCCGCACCGAAGGGTCGGTCGGCCACGAAGTGCTGCGGCACCTGCGCGACGGCGGGTTCACCGGCGAGCTGTATGCCGTCAATCCCGGCGCCGACGAAGTCCTCGGGATCACGTCATACCCCACCGTCAGCGCGATCCCGTCGCACGTCGACGTGGCCGTGGTCGCCGTGCCCGCCGATCAGGCGATCGCGGTCGTCGAAGACTGCGCGGGCGCGAATGTCCACGGGCTGGTGATCATCTCGGCCGGTTTCGCCGAGGCCGGCAAGGACGGCCAGAAACTCGAACGTCGCCTGTTGCGGCTGGCCCGCGACAGCGGCATGCGCATCGTCGGACCGACCTCGTTCGGTCTGATCAATACGGCCGAATCGGTGTCGATGAACGCGTCGCTGGCGCCGGCCATGGCCCCGGCGGGCCACCTCGGGCTGTTCGCGCAGAGCGGCCCACTCGGCATCGCCGTCCTCCAGTCCGCCGGGCGCCGCTCCCTCGGCATCTCCACGTTCGCCTCCGCCGGCAACCGGCTCGACGTCTCCGGCAACGACCTCATGCAGTACTGGATGGACGACGATCGCACCCGCGCCGTCGGCCTCTATCTGGAATCGATGGGTAACCCCCGCAAGTTCTCCCGCATCGGGCGCCGGCTGGCGATGACCAAACCGGTCATCGTCATCAAGGCCGGCGCGTCCAAATTCGGTGTGCCACCAGGGCATCGGGCCCGCGTGAGCGAGGTCGACCCGGGGGCCTTCACCGCGATGCTGACGCAGGCGGGCGTCATCCACGTCGACAACATCCACGAGATGTTCGACGTGGCCCAGATCCTCATCCACCAGCCCGAGCCCAAGGGCCGGCGGGTGGCCATCGTCGGCAACTCGGTGCAACTGTCGGCCCTGACCGCCCAGGTCGCCGAGAGCCAGGGCCTGCAGATCACCCACGGACCGGCGAGTGTCGATGCCGAGGCGCCGCTCGACCAGTTCGCCAAGCAGGTCCGCAAGGCGCTCGCCAATGACGAGGTCGACTCCGTCGTCGTGTGCTTCACCCCGCCGCTGCGGCGCGGCGAGGACGAAGCCGTCGCCATGATCCACGACCTGGCGGCGGACACCGACAAGACCGTGGTCGCGACGATGATCGGCACGCGTGGCCTGATGTCGAGGGATGCCCCCACCCAGCCGGTCACGGAGACCGCCGACGACGCCGGACCCGACCGGCAACTGCCGCTCTATATGACGCCCGAGGACGCCGTCCGCGCCCTCGCCAAGGCCACCCGCTATGGCGAGTGGCGCCGCAAGGACAAGGGTATGCCGCTCTCCCGCAGCGGAATCGAGCGCGGCAAGGCGCAGGACATCATCGACGCGCATCTGGCGGAGAACCCCAAAGGCCTGCATCTGAGCCACGAGCAGGCGCAGGAACTCCTCGCGGCCTACGGCATCGACCTGTGGGCGCGCACCATCGTCGCCTCGGCCGGGGAAGCCGTCGCGGCCGCCGAGACGCTGGGCTATCCCGTCGTGGTCAAGTCGCTCTCGCCGATCGTGCGCGGCCAGGCCTCCCTTCAAGGGGTGCGGGTCGACCTCGGCAGCGCGACCGCGGTGCGGGAGGCGTTCGAATCCCTCGATGCCCGGCTCGCGGCATACGACCGTGGCCAGTTCGCCGTGCAACGCATGGCCCACCCCGGCGTCTCGACCGTCGTCACCGGCACCGAGGACCCCCTGTTCGGGCCCGTGGTCACCTTCTCCGTCGCCGGGCCCGCGCGGGACCTGCTCGAGGACATCGGCTACCGCATCCCGCCGCTCAACGACGTCGACGTCGCCGAACTGATCGACTCCATCAAGGCCGCGCCACTGCTCGGCGGCTACAAGGGGGCCCCGCCCGTCAGCCGCGGGGCGCTCGCCGAACTCATCGGCCGGCTCTCGATGCTCTCCGACGACATGTCCGAGGTCGCCTCGGTGATCCTCAACCCGGTCGTCGCCCACCCCGGCGGGGTCGACGTCCTCGGCGCCGAGATCGAACTGCAGCACCCGGCCAAACGCAAGGACAGCCGGCGACGCAAACTGACATGAACCCCACGAAAGTCGGCTCTCGGACGCGCGCGTTTAGAGTTGGGGTATGTCGGTTCGTTCGTCATCGCCCGCGCCCTCGGTCCTGCCCGGACCCCTGAAGGCCGACATCGAGCGTGCCGGCTACTATCCTGCGCTCGTCACCGATGTCGTCGCCGAGGCGCTGGCCGGCGACAACGTCGTCTCCCACCTGGTCCATCAGGAGACGACCTTCGACCAGGACGCCATTCGCCGGCACGTCACGGTCATGGTCCTCACCGAGACCCGCCTTGTCATCGCCCACGCCGACGATCACACGGACGACCCGCACGGACTGGAGGATGTCGCGACGGCGACCACGGAGTGCATCCCGCTGCGCTTCGTGCGCGGCATCATGCTCACCCACGTCGTGCCCGACCCACGCCACTACGTCCCCGGCACGCTCGGTCGCGAACTGACCCTGACCCTCGGCTGGGGCACCGTCTCCCGCGTCGACCTGCTGCCCGCGACATGCGGCGACCCGGCCTGCGACGCCGACCACGGCTTCGACGGCACCATCGCCTCCGACGACCTGGTCCTGCGCATCTCGGCGGACGCCGACGGCAACCGCCCGCTCGGCCAGGCGCGGGAGTTCGCCGCGGCACTGTCTGCGCGGATCGGGCGCTGACCCTCCCGACGATGTCCGGAGCCGACGCCCCCCGACCGCCCGACCGCCCCCCGGGGCTGCACCCGCCGAGCTACCGGCATACCAGCCTCCCGCAGGTGCTTCCGGCCGTCGCGGCCTCGCTGGGGTATGCCGTGGGGGAGGGCCGCGCCGGTGACCTCACCCTGGCGCCTGCGCGCAGCGCCGTCGTCGTGCTCCTCGACGGGCTCGGGCTGGAACTGCTGCGGCGACGTGCGGGGCACGCGCCCTTCCTCCGGTCGCTGCTGCCGACCGGGACCGAACTCGCCTGCGGCTTCCCGGCCACCACGGCGACCTCCCTCGCCTCCCTTGGCACCGGACGCGCGCCTGGCGAGCACGGCCTGCTGGGCTATCAGGTGGCGATCCCGGAGACGGGGCAGATCTTCGACCACCTCTCGTGGGAGAACGGGCCTGATCCTGTTGCGTGGCAACCTGATCCGACCATCTTCGAGCGGCTCGCGGCGGAGGATGTCGCGGTCGTGCGCATCGGGCTGCCGCGGTTCGACGGTTCCGGGCTGACGACGGCCGCCCAGCGCGGCGGCCGGTTCGTCGGAGCGAACTCGCTGTCGGCCGGCATACGCGCCGCTGTGCGGGCGGTGACGACGAACGATCGCGCCCTGGTCTATCTGTACTGGGGCGACATCGACCGCACCGGCCACATGCTCGGAGTCGGTTCGCCGGAGTGGACGGCGGTGCTCGAGGACGCCGACGCCCAGTTGCGCCGGCTTGCGGAAGCCCTGCCGCGGCATACCTCCCTGACGATCACCGCGGACCACGGCATGATCGACGTGCCGTTCGAGGAGCGGATCGATCTGGCGACCGACCCCGAACTGGACGCCGGCGTGCGGGCCATCACGCACGAGCCTCGCGCGCCGCACGTCTACTGCGAGCCCGGCGCCGCCGCCGCCGTGGCGGGG
>NZ_HG764815.1:1850980-1857497 GCF_001050535.1 Nostocoides australiense Ben110
CGCGAGCAGGCCGGCCGTGTCGGCGAACAGGCCCACGCGGTCGCGGTCATGAACCACGACGCGGAAGGCGCCCTCCACGGCCGACACCTCGACATACGGCTGCCCCTGCGCGATCGCCTCGTGCACCGGCGCCGCGAGCTCCGCCCGCCCCTCCGGGGGCGGCAGTGCCCGATCGCGGTCCTGATCGCCAACAGCCGCAACGAGATTCGCGAAGAGGGCTGCACGCCAGTCGGACCAGGCCAGCGGCCCGGCCGCTTTGGCGTCCGCGATCGTGAGGACCCGCAGCAGGTCGAAGGCGTCCGGGTCCTCCCCCGCCGCCGCCCAGGCTGCGGCCGCGGTGGCGGGGTCCGCGATGTCCCGCCGCGTAGCGAGCTCGATCAGCGTCAGGTGCTCGGCGACCAGCCGTTCCACCACCGCCGCATCGGTGGCCGGCAGCCCCATCCGGGCCAGCACCTCGCGGGCGATGCGCGCACCCGCGTGACTGTGGTCGCGAGCGCCCGCGACCTTGCCGATGTCGTGCAGCAGGGCACCGAGGAGCAACAGGTCGGGCCGCGCCACCTCACGCACCATCGCCCCCGCCTGCACGACCGTCTCGATCAGGTGCCGGTCGACGGTATGCCGGTGCACCGGGTTGCGCTGCGGGCGCGAGTCCACGCCGTCCCACTCGGGCAGCCACCGGCGGACCAGGCCGGCCTGAGTCAGCCCGGCCCAGACTCCCGGAAGCCCCTCGCCGGTGGCGAGCAGGTCGGTGAAAAGGTCACGCGCGGCCTCCGGCCAGGGCGTGGGCAGGTCGGGCAGTTCGGCGAGATTGGCCAGGGTCTGTGGAGCGAGGGGCAGCTTGCTGCGGGCCGCGACGACGGCCGCCCGCAGCGGCAGCAGGGCATCGGAGACGGCGTGCCGGCCGAGGACCGCCTCGCCGTCGTGCTCGAAAACGCCGAACCCGAGGGCCACCAGGTGCGGCGCTCGCGGTCCGACCCGCAGGGTCCGGGCCCGTTGGCTCTGGCCGGCCCGACGGGTCGTGGCGTCCAGCGCGTAGGCGAGGGTGCGCGCGCTGCTGCTGACCATGGTCAGGAGATCGTCGGCGTCGGTATAGCCGAGCAGCGCCGCGACTGCGTCGTGGTCCTCCCGGCCGAGCCGGTCGCGGCCGCGGCCGGTGACGACCTGCAGGGCGTCGCGGACGTCGAGCAGCCGCGCATACGCCTCGTCGACGGCTCCGTGGGGGCGGTCGGTCAGCCAGGCGGCGGCGAGCGCCCGCAGGACCGTCATGTCCCGCAGGCCCCCGCGGGCCTCCTTCAGGTCCGGCTCGATGA
Organism: Nostocoides australiense Ben110; assembly: GCF_001050535.1. Taxonomy (GTDB): domain Bacteria; phylum Actinomycetota; class Actinomycetes; order Actinomycetales; family Dermatophilaceae; genus Nostocoides_A; species Nostocoides_A australiense. The sequence goes on from NZ_HG764815.1 coordinate 1,852,291, forward strand.
GCTGTGCCAGTTCGCCGTGCCGGGTATGCCGCTCGGCCAGGTTCTCGAGCAGCTGGGGCAACCGTTGGCGGGCGTTGGCGCGCCAGTCGTGGCTGAGGGTGGCACGGATCGCCGAGACCACCTCGGGGTCGCCCGCGACGGGCGCCACGTCGAGGAGCCCGACGGCGGCGCTCAGATCGTCGGAGGCGACGGACCGGCACTGGTTCAGGGTGCGCACGCTGTGGTCGAGGCGGACCTTGGCGTCCCAGACCGGATACCACAGCCGGTCGGCTAGGCCGTTGATCTCCTTCTCCCGCAGCGTCCTTCCGTTGTGGAGGAGGACGAGGTCGAGATCGCTGAGAGGGCCGGCATCCCCGCGGCCGAGGGACCCGACGGCCGCCAGGGCGACCCCGTGCAAGCTCCGCCCGCCCGTCGCCTCGGCCCAGATGTCACGCAGCCACGACGTCGTGAACTCCGCGATGGCGGCCCGGCGCGCCTGGCCGGCACCCGGCGCCGTGAAGGCGCGGGTGCCGGCCAGATCGAGCCGGGCCCCGCTGACATCGGTGGTGGTGCGAGACATGGTGACGGCCTGTCCTGTCTGTGAGCTGTCGCGTGGGCGGGATGGCGCGTCCGGAGCGTGGGCCAGGCCACGGGGCCGTGGTCAGATGGCGTCGGAGCCGCGTTCGCCGGTGCGGACCCGGGCGACGTCCTCCACGTGGGTCACCCAGACCTTGCCGTCGCCGATCCGGCCGGTCGCGGCGGACTTGACGATCACGTCGACGACGGACGAAGAGTCCATGTCCTCCACGAGCACCTCGAGCCGGATCTTCGGGACGAAGTCGACGGTGTATTCGGCGCCGCGGTAGACCTCGGAATGGCCGTGCTGGCGGCCGTAGCCGCTGGCCTCGCTGATCGTCATACCCGCGATCCCGTAGGCCTCGAGCGCTGCCTTGACCTCCTCGAGCTGGTGGGGCTTGATGATGGCGGTGATCAGCTTCATGCGTTCGCTCCTTCGGCGATCGGGGCTTCCTCGCGAGCGTGGGAGCCGAGGCCGAGGGCCCCGGCCATCCGGCCGCCGCGCGGAGACAGGTCGTATGCGGTTTCGGCGTGCTCGCTCTGGTCGATGCCGGCGGTCTCGTCGTCCTCGTTGATGCGCCAGCCCATGGTGGCCTTGAGCGCGAAGCCGAGGGCCGCGGTCACGATGCCACAGATGAGCAGCGAGGCCAGCGCGATGACGATCTGGACGACGGTCTGCTGCACCCCGCCGCCGTAGAAGAGACCGGTTGCCGTGGACAGCAGCCCGGCCCCGATGGTGCCCCACAGGCCCGCGACGAGGTGGACGCCGACGACGTCGAGGGAGTCGTCATACCCGAAGCGGTATTTCAGGCCCACCGCGAGGGCGCAGAGGCCACCGGCGATCAGGCCGAGGATGATCGAACCGATCGGCGAGAGGGCACCGCACGCCGGGGTGATGGCGACCAGGCCGGCGACCACACCGGAGGCGGCGCCGATCGAGGTGCCGTGCCCGTCGCGGATCTTCTCCACCAGCAGCCAGCCGAGCATCGCCGCGCAGGTGGCGACGACGGTGTTGACCCACACCATGGCCGCGGTCTCGTCCGGCGCGAGTTCGGATCCGGCGTTGAACCCGAACCAGCCGAACCACAGCAGCCCGGCGCCGATCATCACGAGCGGCACATTGTGCGGACGCATGATCGTCTTGCCGAAGCCGAGACGCTTCCCGACGATCAGGGCCAGGACCAGGCCGGCCATACCGGCGTTGATGTGCACGACGGTGCCGCCGGCGAAGTCGATCGGCACCACATCGGCCGCGCCATCGGTCGACCCGAAGATCCTGGCCGACAGGCCGCTCTCGGAGGCCGACAGCAGGCCGCCGCCCCAGACCATGTGGGCGATCGGGAAGTAGGCGAGGGTGACCCACAGGCCGGAGAAGACCAGCCAGGTGGAGAACTTGACGCGGTCGGCGATGGCGCCGCTGATGAGCGCGACGGTGATGATCGCGAACGTCAGCTGGAAGCCGACGAAGGCCAGCTCCGGGATATTGCCATAGCCCTCATACCCGAACGGGTTGACCAGGTCGGCGGTGTCCTTCAGCCCCAACTTGTCGAAGGGATTGGCGAAGATGCCGCCGATATCGCTGGGGCCGAACGACATCGAGTAGCCGAAGAGGACGTAGAGGACGCCCACGAGACCGGCGGCACCGAAGGACATCATCATCATGTTGAGGACGGACTTGGCCCGGTTCATGCCACCGTAGAAGAGGGCCAGACCAGGCACGGTCATCAGAAGGACGAGTGAGGCGCAGATGATGACGAAGCCGGTCGACGCCAGGTCGATGGTCGGCTCGTCGGCTGCCGCCAGCGTGTGGAGTGCTGTCATGCCGGCTACCCAACGCCCGCCCGGTTTCGCCGGATGCGTCGTCGTGTTACGCGTATGTTGCACTCTCACCCATCGTGGAAACGTCGCGTTACATGCCGCGCGAGGTCCCGGATGCTGAGACGTCGTGTCCGCCGGCGACGGGTGGGAGAATGACGAGGTGACCACACGCCCGACCCCGGTCCTCGTCTTCGACGGCGACTGCGCCATCTGCTCCACCCTGGCCCGGTTCACCGCCCGGCGGGTGCGCCGCCACAACGCCGACTTCGCGATCGCCCCGTGGCAGGAACTGGACCTGGCGTCGCTCGGCCTCACCGAAGCCCAGTGCATCGAGGCGCTGCAGTGGATCGGGGCCGACGGCCAGATCTCCGCCGCGCACAACGCCGTCGCCCAGGCCCTCTGGAACGGCCACGCCTGGTTCAAGCCCGCCGCCGCCGTGATCTGGGCCCCCGGGATCAACCAGCTCGCTGCGGTCGTCTACCGCTGGGTCGCCGACAACCGCCACCGCCTCCCCGGCGGCACCCCCGCCTGCTCGATCCCCCGCTAAAGCACAACGCTCGCTGCGCTCGACGGTTTCCCTCGGTCGGCATACTGCTCGAGCGGGAGGAAGGCGAGCAGCATCACCAGGTGGGGCCAGAAGGCGATGGTGATCGAGGCATAGGTCACCGCGTGGAAGGCGAACCAGGCATAGACGATGCGGCGGCGCCAGCGCTCGGAGGCCAGAAAGATCAGCGGAGATGCCATCTCCGCGGCGAAGAGGGCCCACTGGGTGGCCTGCAGCAACCACGGCGCGTCGAGGAGCCACTTCACCCAGGGTGTGCCGCGGCGGACAACGGCTCTGGCCATGGTCGCCGAGTTGACCCAGTCCCAGCCGCCGAAGCGCACTTTCGCCCACGCCGAGAGGAAGTAGGTGGCGATGGCGAAGATCTGCACCGCCCGCAGCACGAACCCGCCCGCCTGGCTGAGGATGTCGCGCCCGTCGGCCGTCCGGCCCCACCGCGCCTGGGCGAAGGCGCTGCCCACGGTCGGCAGCAGGAGGAGGGCGATCACGAAGTCACCGCGATCGTGGTCGACCTTGCCGTAGGCATAGGCGATGTACATGTACCAGATCCAGCAGATGGCCACGACGCTGCCGGCCAGGCGGGGCAGCCGGCCAGTTGCCGCGACGAGGGCAGCCGCGACCGAGCCCCACTTGAGAGTGTTGACCAGCGGGACGGTCGCGGCGGGCAGGTGCAACAGCTGCCCCATTCGCAAGGGTTCGTACCAGACGGGGTCGGCATAGCCGTGGTACCAGCCGCTGGTCTGCAGCCAGAGGACGTCGATGACGACGTACAGATAGACCATGGTGCGAAAGAGCGCCAGGCGCCGCAGCGGGACGGCCGGGAAGAGCCAGTTCATGACGCCCGCCACTCGGCCACCAGGTCGTCGCGGTGCTGGCCGGTCGGGCCGCCGTCGCGCAACAGATAGTTGCGCACGACGACGCGGATACCGACCCAGGACGGGTCGTCGGGCCGCAGGGCCGTATGGCTGTCGGCAAGGGTCTTAAGCATCGCCGGGTCCTTCGCGATGCGGTCGATGTTGCCTTCGATCTCCGCCCGGTTCAGGCCGACCGAATCGGGGCTGATCGGCGCCTCGACCCAGGTGGCCGGCGCGGCCGCCGTCCGCACTTCGATGAACGTCGAGCGCACCGCACCGTTCGGGTCGGTGGAGGTGGAGAACATTCGCCACGGCGAGAAGGGCCACCAGTCGTCATCCCCGACGAAGGTCCCGCCGAGGAAGAGCACCGCGGCCAGCAGCACGACGGCGACGCGCCATGCCTTCTGCGGCAAGGTCAGTGGCACGATCACCGGACCGTCGACCTCCGCGGGAGCCCCGCCTTACTGGAGGATGGCATCCACGAATGCCTCGGGGTCGAACGGGGCCAGGTCGTCCGGACCCTCGCCGAGTCCGACGAGCTTGACCGGCACGCCGAGCTTGCGCTGGACGGCGACGACGATGCCGCCCTTGGCGGTGCCGTCGAGCTTGGTCAAGACGATGCCGGTGATGCCGACGACTTGGGAGAAGACCTCGGCCTGGCGCAGCCCGTTCTGCCCGGTGGTGGCGTCGAGGACGAGCAGCACCTCGTCGATGGGCGACTGCTTCTCGACGACGCGCTTGATCTTGCCGAGCTCGTCCATGAGGTTGGTCTTGTTGTGCAACCGGCCGGCGGTGTCGAGCAGCACGACGTCGGCCTCGAGTTCGATGCCGGCCTTGACCGCATCGAAGGCGACCGCGGCCGGGTCGGCGCCTTCCTTGTGCGAGCGCACCGTCGGCACCCCGACGCGGGCGCCCCACGTCTCGAGCTGGTCGGCCGCCGCGGCGCGGAAGGTGTCGGCGGCGCCGAGGAGGACGTCCTTGTCCTCGGCGACGAGCACCCGGGCCAGCTTGCCGACGGTCGTCGTCTTGCCGGTGCCGTTGACGCCGACGACGAGCACGACCGCGGGACGACCCTCGACCCGGCTGGAGGCGACTGAGCGATCCATACCGGGATCGACCAGCGCGAGCAGGTCGGTGCGCAACCACGTGCGCACGGTGGCCTCGTCGGTCGTGCCGTCGACCTGGACCTGCGTGCGCAGACTCTCGACGAGTTCCATGCTCGCCTCGACGCCCAGGTCGGCGGCGAGGAGGGTGTCCTCGACCTCCTCCCACGCGGCCTCGTCCAGGCCGCCGCGGGTCAGCAGCGCCAGCAGGCCCTTGCCGAGGGCGGTGTTGCTGCGGGCCAGCCGGGCGCGCAGGCGCTGCAAGCGTCCGCGGGCCGTCTCGGGCCGTTCGAGCGTGGGGGTGGCCGGCTCCTC
>NZ_HG764815.1:1857597-1865452 GCF_001050535.1 Nostocoides australiense Ben110
CGGTGCCGCACGAGTAGCACGTCGGGAACGGGTGCTCGGCCAGGCCCTCATACCGCTGACCCGCGGCCACCGCGTCGGCGAAACTCACCGGCCCCACCGGCGTGGGCGCGAGCGCGGCGGCCGGCTCCGCCGTGCCCACCAGGGTCTCCCCGTGGGTCATCCGGTATGCCGCGGCGTCACCCGAAACGGTCAGCGGCACCTCGAGCGGTGGCGGAGCGGACAGGCGCACCCGCACCGCGTCCGCATCCGGCACCGAATCGCGGACGAACCCCGCGGCCGACCCTGCGAACCAGCCGCCGTTAGCCGACCGGGGCGGGCCGTTGAAGTGCGCGGGGATCGTCAGGGTGGTCATCGCCCCATCCTGCCAGCGCCGTCAGGGACTCATCGCGAGGAAGATGAAGGCCGCGAAGATGCCCAGGTGCACCACCGCCTGCAGCCGGGTCGCGCGACCGGGCACGATCGTCAGGGCCGAGACCACCACGGCGAGCACGAACAAGGTGATGTGCGTCGGCCCGAGCCCGAGCTCCAACGGCGCGTCGACGAAGCGGGTCGCGATCGCCAGCGCCGGGATGGTCAGGCCGATGCTCGCCATGGCCGAGCCGAGCGCGAGATTCATGGACGTCTGCAGCCGGCCGCGCCGCGCGGCGTTGACCGCTGCGAGCGTCTCCGGCAGCAGCACCAGCAAGGCGATGACGACACCGACGAAGGAGTGCGGCAGCCCGGCCGCATTGACCGCGTCCTCGATGGCCGGCGACTCGACCTTGGCCAGCCCGACCACGGCGATCAGCGACAGCAGCAAGAACGCCAGCGAGGTCCACGCCGTCGCATTGCTGGGCGGGTCGGCGTGATCGTCGTCGGTCGCGATCACCGAGCCGTCCTTGGCGACGGGCAGGAAGAAGTCGCGGTGTCGCACCGTCTGGGTCGCGACGAATGCGCCGTAGAGCACGAGCGCGAAGACGGCGGCGAACATCAACTGGCCGGTCGTGAAGCGTGGTCCGGGCGCGCCCGTCGTCATCGACGGCAGCACCAGGGTGAGTGTCGTCAAGGTCGCGACGGTCGCGAGCGCACCCCCGGACCCCTCGGCGTTGAAACGCGGTATGCGGCTGCCGCGAGTGGCGAAAAACAGTGCGGCACCGATGATTCCGGCGAGCGTGATCATCACTGCGGCGAAGACGGTGTCGCGGGCCAGGGTCGCCGACTTCTCGGGCGCTGTCAGCATCAGGGTCAGGATCAGCGACACCTCGATGACGGTGACCGCCACCGCCAGCACAAGCGAGCCGAAGGGCTCACCGACTCGATGCGCGACGATCTCGGCGTGCTGGACGGCCGCGAGCACCGCGCCGCCGAGCAGCAGCGCCACCACCCCGACTCCGATCGCCCCGAGTTCGCGCCCCAGCGTCAACGCCAGCGCGAGGGCGGCGAAAACAGGCAGGGCGTGGTACCAGCGGGCTCGTGTCAGCATAAATGTCTTCCCGCGGCGTCCCGCCGCTGGACGTCGAGTGGGATGCGCCCCAGTCTATCGAAGGACGGTCGCGTCACTCCGCTCCGAAGCCGGCCCAACCGCCTTCGGGCACCTGCCCGACATCGAGATGCGTCAACTGCCCCAACAGGATCGGGTCCTGCCGGTCGAGCCAGTCGACGAGCTGCCGGAAACTGACCAGATAGGTGTCCGGGGCCTTGGCGAGCGTGCGCATGGCCTCTTCGATGGCGTCCATGTAGATGCCGCCGTTCCACTGTTCGAAGTGGTTGCCGATGACCAGCGGCGCCCGGTTGCCGGTGTGGGCGCGCTCGTGCCCGGCGAGCAGCGCCCCGAGCGCCTCCGTCTTCCAGCCCGAATACTTCGAGGCGTCCTTGCCCGGCTGCGGCCCGCTCTGGTTGGCCATGTAGTTGTAGTCCATGGCGAGCACCTCGAACTTGTGTCCCGGGAACGGGATCTGCGACAGCCCGAGGTTCCACATCGTCGTGCCCTCGAACCGGGTGGGCCACACCTGCCGCGCCGAGGTCGAGCTGTCATAGCGCCAGCCGAGCTTCTGCGCCGTCGGCAACAGCGCATCGCTGCCGAGCAGGCACGGCGTGCGCGAGCCGATCAGTTCCTTGTCGTAGTCGAACGGCAGCGACGGTATGGACGTCCAGCCGGTTGTCGTGCGCCAGTGCTTGACCATCCACACGGCTTGGTCGATCTCGTCGCGCCACTCCTTGCTCGTCCAGTCACCGACCCCGCCGGGCCCGCAGAAGTGGCCGTTGTAGTGGGTCCCGATCTCGTGCCCCTCGAGCCACGCCGCGCCCACGCCTTCGATGGTGCGCTTGACGGAGCCGTCGGACAGGAAGGGGATGTCGGTGTCGCCCGGGTCATGGCGCGGGGCGTGATAGCGCTTCGCGTCCGCCTCGCGCAGCAGATAGATGCCGCTGAGGAAGATCGTCATGGAGGCGCCGATTTCCTTTGCGACAGTGCGGAACCGGGTCAGCAGGTGCGCATCGGTCTCGCCGCCGCCGTCCCACGAGAAGACGACGAACTGCGGGGGGCGCGCTGCCCGCGGCGAGGTCGGGCAGCGTCGGCTGGTGCGGTTGGGGTCCGGTATGGGCAGTGCTGCCGTCCCCGATCGGTCGCGGCGCTTTGCTCGTGGTCGGCTTCGCGTTGGCCTGCACGACGCGCACCGGCTGCGTCGGGGCGTTGGCCGGCCCGCACCCGGCCAGGGCAGTAATCAGCGCCGATCCGGTCAGCATGATGGCCGATCGTCGGTTGGTCTCCACGGGCTCCACCCCCTCTGCTACCACTGTCCCGGTTCGCGTCGCTTCATCTGTGACGACGCGCCGAGCGGGCCCGAGGTTGGGTGCGAATTTTGGTGCGGGTCAGGCGTACCGGGCGCTCTGCCGGAGCGGGTCCGGGCCGTGCAGCGGCGGCAGACTCCACGACAGATCGAACCCGCCCGCGCCTCCGGGGGGTGCCGGCGTCGCCCGCAGATGCACCGTATGCGGTGTCTCGACGAGCCGGATCTGCGCCGCGAATCCGCCGTCACCGGTGCCGCCGCCCGCGGCGACCAGGGGCAGCCGTATGCCGTCCGCTCGCCACTCGCTTTCCGCCCACGCGCCCGCGCCCACCGCGAGGGTCAGATCGGTCCCGTCGCGCGTCAGGGTCAACTCCCAGCCGCCGCCGGGTTCGACCGGGCGCACCCGCGCAGCCGAGTATGACTGTGCCACATCGCCACTCGTGCGACTCCACTGTCCGCCGGCGAACGGGAGTGGCGGCGGCGGCGCGATCCGTAGACCCGCCAGGCGCTCGGCCAGGGCGGTGTCCGCGGCCGTGTCTGCGGCGGGGTCACCGGGGCGGTCGACGGCGCGGTCGACGGCCGGGAGCAGGTGCGTCCAGATCGCGTCGAGGATCGCCTGCATGTCCCCAGTCTCCGCGGTCGTCGCGACGGCGATCCGATGCTGCGGCAACACGATCGCGAACTGGCCGAAGGCGCCGTCGCCGCGGTAGCCGTGGCGTGATGACCAGAACGAGCAGCCATAGCCTTGGGCCCAGTCCGGGCCGCCTGGGTCGGGGTTGACGAGGCCGGATGGGGTGCGCGCGCACTCGACCCATTCGGGTGACAACACCTGACGGTCGCCGACGCGGCCCTCGTCGAGATAGAGCTGGGCGAGGGCGAGCACGTCACGCGTCCGGGCGAAGCTGCCCGAGAAGCCCAGTTCGGCGCCGGATCCTGTTGTCTTCCAGAGCAGTTCGGGGACACCGAGCGGTTCGAGGACTCGTTCCCGGAGAATGCCCACGAGGCTTGTGCCGGCAACGGCACGGGCTGCGGCCGCCACCAGATAGGTCGCGACCTGGTTGTAGGCGAAGTGGGTGCCCGGCTCGTGTTCCGGTTCGTGAGCAAGGATCCGCGCAACCATGGGATCCAACCCGGAGTCCAAGAGGGGCCGGGTGGCTACCCCACTCTCGTCGGAACCCCACAGCCAGGCTTCCTGGTCATGGCCCGTCGCCATCCGCAAGCAATCGCCCACGGTGACCTGCTGCCACCGCGCCGGCAGGGCGGCGAAGTCGACGCCGGGAAGGTCGCGGCATACCGGATCCGACAGCGCCAGGCGACCCTCGTCGACGAGCACACCCACCGCTGTCGCCGTCCACGACTTGCTCACCGAGTAGAGCAGGTGGGGGCGCTCCGCGGCATACGGCGCCCAGTATCCTTCCGCGACAACGCGACCGGCACGGGCGATCGCGAACGAGTGCATCTCGATGCCCGGATGTGCCTCGAGAGCGTCGACGAGGGCGAGCAAGCCGGCGGCGTCGATAGCGGCGGCCGAGGGCGAGATGGAGGGGAGGGGCACGCGACCGACCCTACTCAGATGGGGTGAAGGCTCCGGCGATGTGGAGGAGGGCGGCGGCATACGCCTCCTCGGGGTCGGTGTGCGTGACGGACCCCGCCCCGCCGCCCGTGGTGTCGGTGCGATAGGTGACCGTCCAGCCGTCCGGGGTGCGCTGCAGGCTCTCGAGCCGGTCGCCGATCAGCGTGCGCAGCTGGTCCTCGCGCGGCAGCCAGATCGCCTTGTCGAGCGGCACGGAGTCGAGCGCCCATTCGGTGGTGCCGTTGAACCCGAGGATGGTCTCGTCCTGATAGTGGTGCACCTCGATGGTCAGCTCGCTGATCCAGAACTGATCGCCGTCGAGTTCGGGGGAGGAGATCGCGAAACGATCGCCGGGCTGGGGCTCCCAGAGGATCCCGGCGGCGGCCAGGGCGGTGGCGGTGGCGACGCTGAGCATGCGCCCTATTGTGCGCGGCGCAGTCCACTTTTTGGGGGACTTGTTCAGGCATTATTCGCTTTTTATCCTTGTTCCGGCCGTGAGAATGTCGCCGATTTGCGGCGCCGGATCGCGGGCAGTGGTTTCGGAGAATTTCGGGGACGTGAATGGATATTCGGTCGCATCATGAGCTGACGGGGATGCTCGAAGAGCCGTGGCCCGATCCGGAGCACGGCTGTTGCGGCGGCGCGGAGCCGGAGCTGCCGAGTGGGAGCCCGAGCCGGCGCGAACTGCTCGCATATGCGGGGCTATCGCCTTTGCTTGCAACAGGTTTCACGCGATTCGAGACTCCCGGCGAGATCCCGCGCCTCGAGCGGCCGGACAGTGTCGTTCGCGCCGCCCTACACGTGCACAGTTCGTTCTCCGAGGGCGCAGGCGCCCTGAAGGCCTTCGGCACACCCGGCCAGGAAAGCGCCTCGATGGAGTCGCACGCCTACTCGCTGAGCACCATGGGCTTCGACCTGTGCATGTACACCGACCACGACCACCGCATGGCCGGTGCCAACTGGGGCGCCACCTACGTGCCCTATCCGACGCGAGAGGACTTCGCCAACCCCGGGTGGACCTATTCGAGCCAGCGCTACGGCTCGGTGGCCGGCGGTCACAATTTCGGGGCGGGCGGGCTGACGGTGTGCAACCGCAATGGCCTCAGCGGCGGCGTCACCCTGGCCTATTGCGATTCGGGCAACAAGAGGTGGACCTATCGGACCAACCTGGGCGGGATGACGCTCGCCCTGGCGGCCATCGCCCCCGAGACCGGCTACGCGGAATTCCGCCTACAGAGCAGTCACCGTCCCGCCACGGCAGGCCGCCCGGAGGGCAGTTACGTCCTGCGCTATCTGCTGCGCACCGATGTGACCGAGCGCGTAACCGAGGTCGCCGGCCTGACCGTCATCGTGTCTGTCCCGGCTCAATCCGGCACGACCACCGTCGTCCCGATCGACCCGTGCGCCGATCTCGCGGCCGCCTATCCCGACCTAGGCATCCGCGTGCACGACATGTCGGCCTACGGGTTCTGGTTCGGCGCCGGAGGCGGACCCGAGTGCGACAACGCCGCGCTCTTCCAATGCCTGGACATCGCGCGCACGGCAGACGTCGGCGCCGCACTCGCCCTCCAACGCGAACTGCTCGGAGACCTGCAGGCGGGGTATCCGGACATCCGACTCGTCCAAGGCCTGGAGCTGTCCTACGCGAAGCACGTCAACTGGCTGTCCAACGCCTCCACCGACATCACGAGCACGCCACCCACCGGCGGCTCGATGTCGACCTACTTGCGAAACAGCATCGCGATGATTCGCGCGGCCGGCGGCGCGTCGAGCTACAACCACCTGTTCGGCGCCACGCGTGGCCCACTCATCACGGGCAGCGCCCGCACCGGCAAGATCAAGACCACGGCGACCCAGCTGCTCGCCAATCGCCTCTATGGCGCCGACATCCTGGAAGTCGGCTACACCCTGCGCGGGGGCATGGATCTAGCTGCCCACCTCGAGGTGTGGGACATCTTGTTGGCCGCGGGCATGCGCGTGATCGCCAACGGCGCCACCGACAATCACAACGGGAGCTTGTCGTCCTACGCCCGCGACTCCAACAACTTCGCCACGGATGTGCTGGCAAGCACCTCCGACCCGGCGCTGGTGATTCCCGCGCTCCAGCAGGGACGCGCCTTCGTCTCGCAGCACGGCAAGTTCGGCGGCCTTCTCGACCTCAGCGCCACCGGCGCCGTCATGGGGTCGACGGTGACGAGCCCCAAATCGACGGTCAACGTGACCGTGACGCACGAAGGCTGCTCGGGCATGAGCGTTCGGGTGCTCCAGTACGCCGTGCATGGCAGCACCACCGTCAACGCCCGCCGGGCGCCACTCAAGAACGTCTCGATCAACCCCGGCGGGCGGTCCACGACCGCACTGTCCTTCCAGAACGTCAACTCCTATATCCGGAGCGAAGTGTGGAGTGGCGGCAAGCGGGTCGCCTTCAGCAACCCGCTGTTCATTAGGCGCAGGTGAGGAGTCCCGCGTGGGGAGACCAATTGTCTCCCAATGGTTCTTCCCAATGATCCATGGCATCCACAGGAGTGAGAAATGACTAAGCGGTCGCTCAGAAACACGGTCGCGACGATCGGGTGCGCGACCCTCGCGCTCGCCGGCCTGACGGCCGCCCCCGCCGACGCAGCACCCGGCGACGTCCAGATCAACGAGTTGCTCTATCACGCCGCGGATGCCGACCTCACCTACGGCGCTCTCGAGTTCGTCGAGCTGCGCAACACCGGCAGCGAGCCGGTGGACGTCGGGGGATGGCAGTTCACCGCGGGCATCACCGGCACGGCCATCCCGGCCGGCGTGACCATCCCCGCCGGCGGCTACCTCGTCGGGACCAACGACGCCGCCCTGTTCCAGGCCCGGTTCGGTTTCGCCGCGGGCTTCGTCTTCGCGACCGGAGAAGCGCTGTCCAACGGCGGTGAGCTCGTCACGCTGGCCGATGCCGCCGGCGGCGTCATCGATTCGGTGCTCTATGACGACGCCGTCCCATGGCCGTTGTCTCCCGACGGAGCCGGTCCCTCCCTCGAACTCGATCCCTCCGCGACGGACAACGCCGCCACGAGCTGGCACGCCAGCTCCGTCGACTTCGGCACCCCCGCCGCCGCCAACTCGGCCGCCCCCATGGCCCTGACCGGTGTGGGCCCCGACTCCGTGACCCCCGAGCCCGGCGCGGACGTGACCCTCACCGCCACGGCCCCCGCCGGCTCCACGGTGACCTTGACCTACAAGGTCATGTATGCCGCCGACGTCGTCATCCCCATGGCGGACGACGCGGCGAGCCCAGGCGGCGCCGCGGACGGCGTGTATGCCGCGACGATCCCCGGAGCGGGCGCAGGCGAACTCGTGCGCTACCGCGTCAGCGCGACCAAGGGGACCCAGGCCGCGTCATACCCTGCCGAGGGCGATTCGCGACCGTATGACGGGTATGTCGTGCGCGACCCCGAACTCGACTCGGCCACCTATCCGGTCCTGCAGTGGTTCATGTCCGACGAGGTCTATCAGGACATGATCACCAACCACCGCT
>NZ_HG764815.1:1865552-1872029 GCF_001050535.1 Nostocoides australiense Ben110
CGGTGGTCACCGCTGTGTCGGTGACGAGGGCGAGCGCGACGAGTTGGCCCCATTCGGGGTCCGGTATGCCGACCGCCACCGCCGCGCGCAGGTGCGGGTATGCCGCCAGGGCCGCCTCTTCGACCACGCGCGGGTGCACCTTCATACCGCCGGTCGTGATGACGTCGTCGATCCGCCCGTGCACGCGCAACTCCCCGTCGGCGGTGAGTTCGCCGAGGTCGTCGGTGGCGAACCAGCGCACGTCGCCGCGGCGGGTGAACGCCTCGGCGGGCCGGCCGAGGTAGCCGTGGGCGATCGTCGCGCCGCCGAGGTGGATGCGCCCGCTCTCGTCGACGGCGACCTCGACGCCGGGGAGCGGGCGGCCGTCATACACGCAGCCGCCCGCGCTCTCGCTCATCCCATAGGTCGCGACGAGCCGGACGCCCGTCGCGCCCGTCTGCTCCCGCAGTGCCAGAGGCACGGCGGCGCCGCCGACGAGAACCGCGGAAAAGCGTTGCAGCGCAGCCGTTCCCACCTTGTCGGCCAGCAGACGAGTCACCTGGGTCGGCACCAGCGAGGTGTATGCCGTGCCCTCACCCAGCCGCTGCGTCGCCTGCGCGAAGGCTGCCGGGGTGAAGCCCCGCGTGCGGTCCATGACCACCGGCGTCGTGCCGGCGACGAGCGAGCGGATCAGCACTTGCAGGCCGGCGATGTGGTGCGGCGGAATGGCCAGCACCCACTGGCCGGGGCCGTCGAGCACCGCATACGTCGCGTTTGCGCTCGCGAGGAGTCCGGCGGCGCCGTGCAGGGCGAGCTTCGGCTCGCCCGTCGACCCGGAGGTGCCGACGACGAGGGCGAGGTCCGCGGGCAGGTCGGCCGCATCGTGCGCGGGCAGGGGGAGGGGAGTGCCGGCATACGGGTGCAGGGGGGCATCCCCCTCGAGCGCCCGGCGCAGGCGCGGGAGCAGCGCCGGCGGATCGCTCGCGTCGACGAGCTCGATCACTCGGCGTGCACGTCGCCCTTGAGAAAGGCGGCGACGCGCTCCTTGGGGCGGCCGATGATGGCGACGCCGTCGCGGATGAGGATCGGCCGCTGCAGCAGCTTGGGGTGGGCCAGCAGGGTCGCGATGACTGATTCGGCGTCGTCGACGTGCTCGACGTCCAGGCCGAGCTCCAGGAAGTGCGGGTCGCGGCGCACGAGATCCTCGACCGGGTCCTGCAGGATCGCGACGAGGTGGCGCAGTTCCTGCTCGGTGAGGGGCTCCTTGAGGTAGTCGCGGATCGCGACATCGGATCCGAGGGCGTCGGCCTTCTCGAGCGCGGCCCGCGAGGTCGAGCAGCGCGGGTTGTGCAGGATCGTCGTCTCGCTCACGTCCTCACCCTATGCCGCCCCGCCGCCTCCCCCGCCCGGCTTGCGATCACTACGCTCGCTCTGGACGCGACGCGGCCGCCCGCTGCAGGCCTCGGCCAGGCGCTCCAACTGGCTGCGCAGGCTGGCGGCCTCGGCCGGCGTGAAGGCCTGCTCCAGAAGCGCAGACTCCACGCGGCGGATCTCGCCCTTGGCCTGCCGGAACACGGCGGCGCCTGCCGCAGTCAGGGACACCGTGCGCTGCCGCTTGTCTTCGGCCGGCGTGCGGGAGACCAGGTCGCGTTCTCGCAGGGCGTCGAGGTGCCGGCCGAGACGGTGTCGGATCGCGCCGAACCCGTTGGGAGAGCTCGCTTTGCGAGATTGCGTCGGCGCTGGCCAGCTCGGTCATGATGGCGTATTCCCACATCGACAGGCCGGCCGCGTCGAGGATCGGGGCCTCCAGTTCGCCGAGGCGGGGAAAGACCCGAGCGAGGCGGGCCGCCAGATCGGCCTCCCCGACGGCGGCCCGAACGGCCTCGAACTCTGGGAGCGCCTGATGACGGCACAGCAGGCACATACCGCGGCACTTGGTGGCGCAACCGACCATCGCTTGCCCGGCGCCGGGGTCGCGGATCCGACGGGCCCCGATCACCCTTCATACGGTGAACGCCTGGCCGCGCGGTTCCGGGAGAGCGCCCGCGCGCTGGAGCGAGCGTTCGCTGCCCGAGATCACCCTGAGGCGCAGGACCTCGACAACCGGCAGACGGCGGATGCCAGAGGTCCGGTGGCGACTGGCCGAACTGCTGGGCATGGCCGACGTGGGCGAAGAGTTCGATCCGTGATCTGTGATGGGCTGGGCCCATGTCCACCCCGCCGCCGGTGCAGATGCTGTGGGAGCGCGTCGACCCCGAAGCCACCCTCCTCGACCGCTTCGGACACGACGACTTCGAGGCAGTCGCCCGGTGGGTCGAGGGCGTTCTCGACGTGCATTACGGCATCGCAACCTCGCCGGTGTCGTTGCGATCTCTGATCGGCGCCTGGATCGAGCAGGCACCCCTGGCCGCTCCCGCAGCAGCTGTGGCGCTCCTGCGGCGGCTCGTCGAGGCCGCTCCCGATGACGCCGGCCCACGCCACCTCGTGCACGGCGATCACCGCGCGGCCAACATCCTGGTCCGAGACGGCCGTCCTCGACTTCGAGGAGGCCCGCATCGATCACCCCATCGCCGAACTGGCGCGGTCGACCGTCTTGCTCGGCACCCGGTTCCACGATTGGGGTCCGGTGGGGCCGCCGACCAGAGAGGCGTTCCGGGCTGGGTATGAGGCGGTGCGGCCACTCACGGCCGCCGAGTCGGCCTGGTGGCGGCCGCTGATCCTGTGGTGGTCGCTCCTCTTCGTCCCCGAGGGCGAGGATCCCACCGGCTGGCGAGCCGCCGTCCTGGCGCAGATCGACGATCGTTGAGCGATGTCGCGTGCGCCGCCCGGCCCCGCGAGGGACACAATCCGCATATGGACGTGCGGTGGATGTGGATCTTCGTCGACGCGCTCGCGCCCGCGGGACCCGCGTGGGACTTCTGGCAGGCGGCGACGCGCAGCGCTCGGTCGGCGACGCGTGGTGACCATGACGAATTCGCGACTCTCACTCCGGCGCAGGGGGATCCGTGGGTCAAGGTGCAGGAGGTCCGCAGCGGGGGCGGGATTCATCTCGACCTCGACGTCCCCGATCCGCTGGCTGCCGCCGAGGACGTGGTCGCTGCGGGAGCCGGCGAGGTCTTCAGGTATGCCGATGGCGGGTGCGTCATCCTGCGTTCGCCCGGGGGATTCGTCTTCTGCCTGACCCGGTGGGACGGTGCCGCCGCGCAGGCCCGGGCGGGGGAGCCCGATCTGCTCGACCAGCTCTGCCTGGACATTCCCGCCGCCTCGTATGAGGTGGAGTGCGCCTTCTGGGGTCGATTCCTGGGTGCCGACCCGGTGCGCGGCTCCCTACCGGAGTTCCGCGCGGTCCCTCGCGTCTCCCACCTGCCGGTCCGGATCCTGTTGCAGCGCAAGGACTCCGGTGATGGCCCGGTCACGGGCCACGTCGATTTCGCCTGCGCCGACCGACAGGCGACCCGGCGGGCGCACGAAGGCGTGGGTGCGGCATACCGCGGCTCTGGTCCGCACTGGACCGTCATGCGGGCACCCGGCGGGCAGACCTACTGCCTCACCGACCGCGACCCCGAGACCGGCACGCTGCGTGCCTGAGAAGCGACACGCGCTGGCATGATCGGGGCGTGCCCGCCGTCGACTTCGCGACCCACCTGATCGACGCCGTCGTCGGCATGGGTGTGCGGGAGGTCGTGCTGTGCCCCGGCTCGCGGTCCGCGCCGCTGGCGTATGCCGCCTATGCCGCCGAGCAAGCCGGCCGGCTGCGGCTGCACGTGCGGGTCGACGAGCGGTCCGCCGCCTTCCTGGCCCTCGGGCTCGCCAAGACGAGCCGGGTCCCGGCGGCCGTCATCACGACCTCCGGGACCGCGGTCGCCAACCTGCACCCGGCCGTCCTCGAGGCCCATCACGGCAAGGTGCCCCTGATCGTGCTATCAGCGGATCGCCTTGCGGCACTTCGCGGTTCGGGCGCGAACCAGACCACGATCCAGCCGGGCATCTTCCCCGGAGCCGTCCGCCTCGAGGCCGACCTGGATGAGACAGCGGCACCATGGGATGTCGCGGGGGAGGCGTGGCGTGCCGCCACCGGTGCGGCCGGCGATCCCGGACCCGTGCACCTGAATATCTGCCTCAGCGAGCCGCTGGTGCCGGCGCAGTGGCCGATGCCGCCGGCCGAACCCTCCGCGGACGCGCCGCCACAAGATGGCGAAAACACTTGCCCGACAACGGATCTCACCCTTGGCGGGGATCGCACGCTGGTCATCCTCGGGGATCTCGTAGACCCGCGCATCCGGCCCGCCGTCGTCGACTGGGCCGCCCGACACAGCCTGCCCGTCATCGCCGAGCCCTTCGGCGAGCACGGTCCGGAGCCGGGAGTCATCCCGCACGGACCACTCCTGCTGACAGACCAGCGTTTCCTGGATTCCTTTGCGCCGCAACGAGTTCTGGTGGCCGGTCGACTGACTCTCTCACGCCCGGTGACTGCGCTGCTGCGGCGTCCAGGACTGCGGGTCGAGGCCTTGGCGGACACCAGCGCACACGCTGATCCCGTGGGCGTGGTCAACGCCGGCCACGAGCTGTATGCGGTCCTGGCCGCCGGCCTGCGCGCCGGCACGAGCGCCGGTCAGAGCGCGTGGGCCGACGCCTGGCGAGACTCCGGCGTCGCCATCGCCGAAGCGGTCGCCGCCGACCCGCCGCCGTGGCCCAGTGGACTTGCGGTCGCCGCCACGCTCGTGGCCACCCTCCCCGAGCGAGCGATCCTCTTCACCGGACCCTCGAACCCGGTGCGGGACATCGACTTCGGCGTCGCCCAGGCGCCCGCGGGCAGCACCATCGTCGCCTCCCGCGGACTGGCCGGCATCGACGGCTGCGTCTCCACGGCCGTCGGCATCGCCCTCTGCGCACCCGGCCGGCCGGCATACGCCCTCCTCGGTGACCTGACCTTCCTGCACGACAGCAACGGCCTGCTGATCGGCCCCGACGAGCCGCGGCCCGACCTGACCATCGTGGTCGTCAACGACGCCGGCGGCGGCATCTTCGGCCTCCTCGAGCCCGGCCGCCCGCCGCTGCGCGAACCCTTCGAACGGATCTTCGGCACCGCCACGGGCACCGATCTGGGCACGCTCGCCCGAGCCCACGGCATACCCCACGCTCTCGTGGCCGGCCCCGAAGAGCTCACTGCTGCGATCGCCGAGCCGCCGCACGGCATCCGGATCGTCGAGGTACGGGTCGAGCGCGACTCACACGCGGCCGCCCACGCCCACCTGCGCGAGGTGGCGGCCGCCGCGCTACGCGACGTCAGGCCGGCTTGACCGCGTGGTGCACGGCGACGATGCCGCCGGACAGGTTGCGCCAGCGCAACTCGCCCCAGCCCGCGTCGGCGATCACCTGCGCCATCTCCCGCTGCGCCGGCCACGCCCGAATCGACTCTGCCAGATAGACATACGAGTCCGGATTCGACGACACCCGGCGGGCGACCGGTGGCAGCGCGCGCATCAGATACTCGGTGTAGACGGTCCGAAAGGCCCCATTGGTCGGCGCTGAGAACTCGCACAGCACGAACCGCCCACCCGGCTTGGTCACGCGCGCGAACTCCCGCAGCGCCGCACTCGGGTCCGAGACGTTCCGCAACCCGAACGACATCGTCACCGCATCGAACGACCCATCCGCGAAGGGCAGGTGCAGAGCATCCGCGGCGGTGAAGGCGAGGTCGGCGCGCCGCCGCTTGCCCACCTGCAGCATCCCCAGCGAGAAGTCCGCGGGCACCACGTGGACGCCCCTATCGGCATACGGCTCCGAGCTCGTGCCGGTCCCGGCCGCGATGTCCAGGACCGCCTCACCGGGTGCCGCCGCGACCGCCTCCACGACCACCTTCCGCCAGCGCCGGTCCTGCCCGAGGCTGAGGACGTCATTGGTGAGGTCGTATTTCGCGGCGACGTCGTCGAACATCGCGGCGACCTCGGCGGGATCCTTCTCCAGACTGGCGCGGCTCACCAGCCCATCATCCCTTACGCGTCACGTCGTCGACCTGGCGAGGCCCCCTCCCAGTCCGGCCACGACGCATAGACCCGATGCGGCGCGTGTCTCACGTGCGCGCTTGGATCCGGCGGCGGCCCGCGTCGTACGCTTCCCTGCGATGTCCACCCTGCCCGCCACCGAGCCCGCGCGCCTGGTCGCCCGCACGATCGCCGTCCCCGACGAGACGGCCGCCGAGTTGCTCACCCTCATCCCCGCGCAGGTCCCTGCCGAGCACATCTGCTCCTGGGTGCGCCGCGGCGAGGGTCTGGTCGGCTGGGGCCGCGCTCTTGACTTCGAGACACAAGGGGCCGATCGCTTCGCCCAGGCCGCGCGGTGGTGGCGCGCCCTGTGCGCCGACGCGGTCATCCGCGACGAGGTCGCTGCCCCCGGCACCGGCCCGATCGCCTTCGGCTCGATGGCGTATGCCGCGCACTCGCCCCAGCGCTCGCGCCTGGTCGTCCCGGAGGTCGTGGTCGGACGCCGGGCCGGCCG
>NZ_HG764815.1:1872129-1886748 GCF_001050535.1 Nostocoides australiense Ben110
CCGCAACAGCAGTGGGGGCAACAGGCACCCGGGTGGGGCCCGGCGGCCGGCCAGGTCGGCCCGGCAACGCCCGATGGGGTGCCGCTGGCCGGCTACTGGCAGCGGGTGGGCGCCTACATCCTCGACCTGCTCATCGTCGGAGCCCTGACGGCGATCTGCGGCGGCTACTGGCTGCTGAAGGCGATCCGGCCGTGGCTGGACCAGGTCACCGACGCCATCAACTCCAGCACGACCGACCCGCAGCGGCTCGAGGACCTCTCCAACAGCCTCTCGACCTATCTGACCGGCCGCGACTTCATGATCTTCACGGCGATCAGCCTGCTTGTCGGACTGATCTACCACGTCTTCTTCCTGACCCGGACCGGCGCCACCCCGGGCAAGATGGCGTTGCGGATCAGCGTCCGCGAGCGGGAGCGGCCGGGGCCGCTGCCGGTGCAGGTGGCGCTGCGCCGCTACCTGCTGACATTCGTCGTCAACGTCCTCGGCTGGGTGCCGGGCCTGCTCAGCGTGCTGGCGGGGCTGGTGGGCATCGCGGACCTGCTCTGGCCCGCGTGGGACCCGAAGCGGCAGGCGCTGCACGACAAGATCGCCGGCACCAACGTGGTGCGCGGCAAGCAGCCCCGGACGCCGGCGAACTCCTGACGACCCGGTTACCCATTGGTGGTTGTGGTGATCACGACAACGACCGATGGGTAGCCCGGTGGCAAGCCCTGACGTCGAACAGCCGGGGTCAGCGCGCCGGCAGGACTCGGCCCACGCACTCGCCGAGGCCGATGACGGCGCCGTTCGCGCCGGGGGCGGTGGCGCGGAGGATGACGGTGTCGCCGTCTTCGAGGAAGGTGCGGGTGCTGCCGGCGTCGAGCGTGATGGGTTCCTGACCGGACCAGCTCAGCTCGAGGAAGCAGCCGCGGGTCTCCTTCTCCGGGCCCGAGATCGTGCCTGAACCGAAGATGTCGCCGGAACGGAGAGTGGCGCCGTTGACCGTCATGTGGGTGAGCATCTGGGCGGGGGAGTAGTACATATCGCGGTACTCCGGCCGCGAGACGACCGAGCCGTTCCACTCGACCTCGTAGTGGATGTCCAGGCCGTATGCCGCCGCGCCCGTCAGGTAGGGCAACAGCGCCGGATCTTGGCCGGGGAGAGCCACTTTCGCCTCTGCGAGGGCGGCCGTGGGGGTGATCCAGGCGCCGATGGAGGTGGCGAAGGACTTGCCGAGGAAGGGACCGAGGGGGACGTATTCCCAGGCCTGGAGGTCGCGGGCGGACCAGTCGTTGAGGATGGTGACGCCGAAGATGTGATCCCAGGCCTGTTCGAGCGGGACGGGCTCGCCGAGGGTGGTGGCGCCGCCGACGACGAAGCCGAGTTCGGCCTCGATGTCGAGGCGGACACTGGGACCGAAGACGGGGGCATCGGCCTCCGGCGGCTTGCGCTGGCCGCAGGGCCGCACGATGTCGGTGCCGGTGACGACGATGGTTCCGGAGCGGCCGTGATAGCCGATGGGCAGATGCTTCCAGTTGGGTGTCAGCGGGGCCTGGTCAGGCCGGAACATCCGCCCGACATTGGTGGCGTGGTGCTCGCTGGCATAGAAGTCGACGTAGTCGGCCACGGTGATCGGCAGCAGGAGGGTCACGCCGTCCAGTGGGTGGAGGTTCGCACCGACGCAATCGTCATATTCGGCGCTGGCGAGCGTCTCCTGCAGCCAGGTGCGGGCCGAGGCCCAGGCGTGCGGCCCTTGGTCGAGAAACGGGTTGAGCGAGCCGCACTGCCATACCGCCCCCGACTCCATCCCCGCCCGCTCGGCGAGCCCGCCGATGGCCAGGGCGTGGTCGGCGACCCGGACGACGACGCGCGGGCCGTCGGAGAGGTCGGCCACGCCGTACGGCAGGTTGGCCAGGCCGAAGGGTTCGTCGGCGGGCAGGTCGCGCCACCAGCTCATGAGCGGGGTCCTTCCAGGACGTCGAGGGTGATCAGTTCCGTGATCGGGTCGGTGACGGTGCAGCAGCCGTATGACGGGAAGTCGCCGCGCAGGCGCGCCGCCGACACGGGGTTCAGCGCCGAGAGGCCGGCGATGAGTGGGCCGGGGTCGCGCTGCTCCAGGGTGGCCTGGATGGCCGACACCGGCCGGCCGGCCCGCGCCGCGGCGAAAGCGGCGAGGACGTTGAGGACGCCGTGCATGTCCTGGGGGTTGCGCCCGGGTGCCTCGGGATAGCTGCCGCGGACCGCGTGGTGCAGGCCGCCGGTCAGCTTGAGCGGCACCTCCATGGCGATGGCGCCCTGGATGCTGGTGGCGAGTTCGTGCTCGGTGGGCCAGGCCCAGGTGTCGGTAGCGCCGGTGCGGAACTTCGCGGCATACCGGGTGTCGGGCCGCTCGGCGGCGGCCGTCGCGATCTCGGTCAGCGCGAGCGCCTGCTCGGTGCCGCGGGGGATCTCGACGACCACCGTCGGGGCGGGCAGGTCGATCCTCTCCCAGCCCTCGTCCCACCCGATCTCGACGGCCCGTGGCTCGACGCGCGAGTCGGCGGAAGCGAGCTGCGCGGCATACTCCACCTCCTCGCGGGGCGTCCCCGGCCGGGCGGCGATGACGATCTGCAGCGGCCCGCTGTCCTGCGGGGGCGGGCTGGTCTCGGCGTCCTGCGGGTCAGTGAGCTCCGCGAGACCGGCGAGGTCGAGCGCCGCCGGTATCGCCGCCGGGGGCAGAAGCAGCGGGCCGATCAGGTCGCGGTGGAACCCGCGGGCGAGGCGGCGGTGCTCCGCCACCGCTGTGTCGAGCGGGCTGTTGCCGGGCGGGAACACGGCGGCGTCGTCGAAGAGGCTGGCGAAGAGCGCGCGTGGCAGTGACACGCGCCCCAACCTATCCGCCGGGAACGGGAGGCGACGTGTGGTCACCGTCCCGGTAAACGCAAGGCTCCCAACTCGTAACCGTTGATTCGGTCGGGCGCGCAACTCAATCGGCAACTTGGCGAGCAACTTTGGGTGGGCAAACGTGGGACTAGCCTTTGGCGAGAAACCGGCGAAGCGCTCAGGCCTGGCCGCACGCGGGAACGCACAGATGAGTCCCTCCATTGGAGGACAAGCCGCAGAAGGATCACGTGCGTAACCTGAGTCACATTCGTCACGTGCGTCGGGAGTTTGCATGCGTTTAATCCTGAGAACCGGCATGGCCGCCTGGGTCGCACTGAGCGTCGCCGCCTGTGGCGTCCTTCCGAGCAAGACCACCACCGTGGTCATCACCACGGGCGTTCCCTCTGGGGGTGAGCTCACGGAGCCCGAGACGCAGAGCGGTTCTCCGGAGTCAGAGGAGGCCGAGCCGGAGAGACCTGATGACACGAGCACGGCGTCAACCAGCGCCGGCCCCCAGACGCTGCAGGAAGCACTGGAGTTGGTCAAGCCCGCAGTCGCCAAGGTGAATGTCTCGTCATGGACCTCGGACTCCATGACGGAGACCTCCTACTGCGGTGTCCGCACTGGCACGGCGTTCGCCGTCACCCCCACCCTGCTGGTCACCGCCGCACACGTCGTCGAGGGGCGTGACCGGGTCCGCGTCACGAGCGGCCTCACGACCCAACCCGGAGCCGTGGTCGGCTACGACCGCGCCAAGGACGTTGCCTTGATCCAGGTCGAGCACGAACTGCCTGGGTCGCTGACGCTGCGGACTGACGTCGTGGCGCCTGGTGACCCGGTTGCGACATATGGGTATGCCGATGGCAAAGCGGCCTCGTATGTCGCCGGGACCGTCAACCGGCTCGACCAGAAGGCGCAGGTGGGCGAATACTTCATGACCCGCCTGCTTGAAGTCGATTTTGCCGCGCAACCCGGAAATAGCGGTGGCCCGGTGTTCACCATTGAGGGTGGCGTCGTGGGGTTGGTCGATGCCGGCGACGATGGCCCTGGGCATGAGTATGCCGTTTCGGCCGAGACAATTGCTCTGCTCGTCGCGCAGTGGGCTGGGAATCCGACGCGGACGGACGAGGCCGAGACGTCATGCCAGTACCTGGCCAACTTCGAGGCAGGGCCCGATACGGAACCGACATCCGAGGCCGTGGAGAGTGCGGCCCTCACCCTAATGACCTACTACCAGGCCGTCAACGACGCCGACTATTCATCCGCGCTCGCGCAGCTCGCGAATCCCGGTTCTCTCGAGGCGTTCCAGGACGGAGTCGAGACTTCCGAGATCTCCAACCTGGAGTACCTCTCGACGATGGAAGAGGCAGGCGAGCCGGTGATTGAGGTGTCCTTCACCAGCCGCCAGGAGGCGGGCAAAGGCCCCAAGGATCGCCCGGATGAGACCTGTACTCAATGGCGCATCCGCTACCAGTTCGAACCACGCGACAACATGTGGCTGATCGGCAAAGTCGGTCCCCTCCTGTGGGAGAGCCAGGCCGACTCACCTTGCTACTGAGGCTCGGTCTGCGCCGATCCGGAGCACACCGACTATGAGTAGTCACTGTTCAGACGCGGCCGCGGGTGGGGGTGCGCTCGACGGGGTCGTCGGGCTCTTCGGGCATGGTCATCTCGCCGCGGACGCCGAGGAGGCGGACCTCGCGCCCCTCCTCCATCCCCCCGACCAGGGCCAGGACGGCGCCGAGCACCGGCGCCCGATCGTGCGTCGGCTCGGGAAGCTTCTTCATCCGGTTCACGGTGAAGAAGGGCGCGTAGCGAACCTTCAGCCCAACCCGCACGATGGGCCGGCCCTCGGCGGCGCAATCGGCGAGCACTTGGTCGGTCAACACCTCCACGGCCGCGCGCACCTCTTCAGGCGTCTTGAGGTTCTCCTGGAACGTCGTCTCCCGGCTGTGGCTGCGCGCCACCCAGGGCGTGTCATCGACGACCGCAGAGCCCTCGCCGCGGCCGAGCGCGGCATACCAGGTGCCCATCTTGGGTCCGAACTCGGTGATGAGATCGTCGCGGTCGGCGGCGGCGAGCTCCGCCACGGTCTGTATGCCGTGGCTCCCCAGCCGCGTCGAGATCCGCGTGCCGACACCCCAGAGTTCGATGACGGGGCGGTGGCCCATCACCTGCATCCAGTTATCGCGCGTGAGGCGGAAGGTGCCGCGCGGCTTGCCGAAGTCGGTGGCGTTCTTGGCCCGAATCCGGTTGTCCCCGATGCCGATCGAGCAGTGCAGTGCCGTCGCGTCGAGGACGGCTGCCTGGATCCGGCGTGCCGCGACCTCCGGGTCGCCGGTGTCCGGAACCGCGATGAATGCCTCGTCCCATCCGAGCACCTCGACGGTCAGTCCGAGCGCCCGGACCGCAGCGAAGACCTCCGCCGACGCGGCGTCATACGCCGGCCCGTCGACAGGGAGGATCACGGCGTCGGGACACTTGCGCACGGCCAGCCGCAGCGGCATACCCGATCGGGCGCCGAAGGCGCGCGCCTCATAGCTGGCGGTCGAGACAACGGCTCGTTCACTCGGGTCGCCGCGCCCGCCGACGATGACCGGCAGGCCGGCCAGCTCGGGGCGCCGCCGGATCTCGACAGCCGCGATGAACTGGTCCATGTCGAGATGGAGCACCCAGTCCGGCATGTCCCCATCATCGAGGATCGGGCCGCTGGGCGAGCGCTTAGGCTGGCAAACGCACGCATCACCTCAGCATCATGTACGATGTGACCATGCGGACCACAGTTGATCTGCCGCCTGCCGTTCACGCCCGTGCCCGTGAGCTTGCTGCCCGTCGGGGCCAATCTCTTTCGGCCGTCGTTGCTGATCTCGCGATCCGAGGGCTTGCGCAACTGGATGAACCGGTGAGGCTGGCGATCAATCCGCAAACTGGCCTACCGGTGATTTCGCTCGGCCGCCGCATCACCAGTGCGGAAGTCGATGCGATCCTGGACGACGAATGACGACTTTCCTCCTGGACGCAAACGTCCTGATCGCCGTATCGCTGGCAGAGCACGAGCATTACGCACGGGCGTCGGCGTGGTTTGGTGCACAACCACGCGTAGCCATCTGCCCGAGCGTTGAGGGCGCACTCTTGCGATTTCTCATGCGTCTAGGGGAAAGGCCGTCCGCTGCCCAACAGGTCCTTGTAGCGCTGGCGAACCATCCGCGAATCGAGTTCTGGCCGGATGCGACCTCGTACTCCGACGTGGACCTAACGGGTCTGCAAGGTCATCGGCAAGTGACGGGCTTCTATCTCATCGAGGTCGCCCGGCGGCGCAATGGGCTGTTGGCGACCTTGGACTCGCGACTGGTAGCAGAGCGTCCGGATGACGCAGTCCTCATCCGCTGACGCGACCCCGGATAGGGTGGCCGGACCGGGGAGACCCCTCGGGACAATCCCAACGAGGTGAGACGTGGCGCACTACACGAGCATGGGCGCGGTGCCCCCGAAGCGGCATACGCAGCATCGCGACTCCGCCGGCAACCTCTACTACGAAGAGCTGATGGGGGAGGAGGGTTTCTCCTCCGACTCCTCGCTGCTCTATCACCGGCGCATCCCGAGCGAGATCAGCGCCGCCGAGGTGTGGCAGGTCCCCGACCAGACCCTCACGCCGAACCATCCGCTCAAGCCGCTGCACCTGAAGCTGCGCGACCTCTTCCCCGACGGCGGGCCGGGCGTCGATGCGGTCACCGGACGTCGCCTGATCCTCGGCAACAGCGACGTGCGGATCTCGTATGTCGTGGCGGAGAGTGCAAGTCCGTTCTACCGCAACGCGATCGGCGACGAACTCGTCTACATCGAGCGGGGGAGCGCCCAGGTCGAGACGGTTTTCGGATCCTTCGAGGTCGGCCGCGGCGACTATGTCGTCATCCCGCGCGCCACCACCCACCGCTGGCTGCCCAAACCTCCCGGCGACGACGCCGACCACGAGCCGCTGCGCGCCTACTGCATCGAGGCTGCCAGCCACATCACCTCGCCCAAGAGCTACCGAAGCCGCTTCGGCCAGCTGCTCGAGCACTCGCCATACTGCGAGCGCGACCTGCGCCTGCCGGAGGGGCCGCTGCTCGCAGAGGACATCGGTGCCGACGCCGGCGACGAGACCCAGGTCTATGTCAAGCACCGCGGCCCCGGCCCGGGCGGCATCGCCGGCACGATCTATACCCACCCCTTCCACGTCCTCGACGTCGTCGGGTGGGACGGCTGCCTCTATCCCTACGTCTTCAACATCAGCGACTTCGAGCCGATCACCGGCCGGGTCCACCAGCCGCCGCCCGCCCACCAGGTCTTCGAGGCCTGGAACGTCGTCGTCTGCAACTTTGTGCCCCGCAAGGTCGATTACCACCCCCTCGCCATCCCCGTGCCCTACTACCACTCCAATGTCGACTCCGACGAAGTCATGTTCTATGTCGACGGCGACTACGAAGCCCGCAAGGGCTCCGGCATCGGCATCGGCTCGGTCTCGCTGCACCCCGGCGGGCACGCCCACGGCCCGCAGCCCGGGGCCATGGAGCGCTCCCTCGGCGCGGAGTATTTCGACGAGACCGCGGTCATGGTCGACACCTTCAAGCCCCTCGAACTCGGCGAGGGCGCCCTCGCCTGCGACGACGGACGCTACCTGCTCTCCTGGCACACGACGAACTCCGTCCCGGAGCCGTAAGCGCTCGCGTCACGAGCCCCTAAGCTGGGCCCATGTCGATCGCGCCCGTGGAGGAGGAGGTCACCTCCGCAGGCACCGACGAGGCGCTGGACGTCCCGTGGATCACCTTGGTCTGGAACGACCCGGTCAACCTGATGTCCTATGTCACCTACGTCTTCCAGAGCTACTTCGGCTACACCCGCGAGAAGTCCGAGAAGCTCATGCTCGATGTCCACACCAAAGGCAAGGCGGTCGTGAGCACCGGGCCGCGGGAGAAGATGGAGATCGACACCGAGGCCCTGCAGGGCTACGGCCTGTGGGCGACCTTCCAGAAGGACATCTGAGCGTGGCGCGCGGATTCGTCAAACGTGGCAAGGGCGCCGGGGTGCGGTATGCCGCCCGCCTGGACGAGGCGGAGCGGGCTCTGCTCATCGAGTTGTTCGGTCAGGTCCGCGATCTGATCGCGCCGCCGGGTTCCGTTGCCGCGCAACCGGATACACCGCCGGAGGGCGACGATCCCTTCGACGCGATCGTCGCCGGGCTCGGCGCCGACTTCGGCAATGTCACCGTGCCCGATTCACCGGCCGATCTCGGCGGCCGAGGGTTCGGTGGTGAGGACCGGGATCCGGCGCTCGATCGGCTCTTCCCCGCCCCCAACCCCACCGACGAGGAAGCAGCCAAGGAGTTCCGGCGCCTGACCGAGGCGTCCCTGCGCGACCGCAAGATCAGCGGTCTGGACGCGGCGTGCGCGGCCCTGGCCAAGAGCGTCGATGATCGCTTCGAGTTGAGTGAGGACACGGCGCGTTCGTTTCTCGTCGCCCTCACCGACGTGCGCCTCGTCCTCGGCGACCGGCTCGGCCTGCGCGAGGACGCCGACGCCCAGCGCCTCCAGGAGATCGCGGAGATCGCCGATCCGGCCGACCCCGCGGCCTACGCCATCGTCGTCTACGACTTCCTCACCTGGCTGCAGGAGACACTCGCCACGTCGATGCTTCCGAAGCGCTGACGCTGGCTTAGGGTCTCCTTCGTGGACGCACCCATCGGGATCTTCGATTCCGGCTACGGCGGCTTGACGGTTGCCCGAGCGGTTCTCGATCAGCTGCCCCACGAGTCGGTGGCCTATCTCGGCGACACCGCCCGGGCGCCATACGGCCCGCGGCCGATCGCCGAGACGCGTCAGTTCGCCCTCGAATGCCTCGACCGGCTCGTCGATCACGGCGTGAAGATCCTCGTCATCGCCTGCAACACCGCCAGCGCCGCCGTGCTCCACGACGCCCGCGAGCGGTATGACGTGCCGACCATCGAAGTGATCCGGCCGGCGGTGCGGCGGGCCGCCCGCGCCACCCGCAACCAGCGTGTCGGGGTGATCTCGACAAAGGGCACGCACACGTCGAGGGCCTATATCGACGCCTTCGCTGCGGCCCCCGACATCGACGTCTTCTCCAAGCCGTGCCCGCGCTTCGTCGAGTTCGTCGAGTCCGGGATCACCGGCGGGCCGGAGCTGCTCACGGTGGCGCACGAGTACCTGGATCCGTTGGCGGAGAAGGACATCGACACCCTCGTCCTCGGGTGCACGCACTACCCCCTGCTCACCGGCGTGATCTCCTATGTGATGGGGGAGGGCGTCACCCTCGTCAGCTCGGCGGAGGAAACGGCCAAGGACGTCTACCGCACCCTGGCCGACCTCGACGCCCTCCGCCCGGACGAGTTGCCGCCGCCCACGCACGGGTTCTCCACCACCGGAGACCCCGAGGAGTTCCGCCGCCTCGCCCGCCGGTTCCTCGGCCCGGAGGTCGGGGACGTCTTCGGCAATCTCGCCCAGGCCCCGCTCGCGGTCGGTGTCCCATGAAGCTGACCGTCATCGGCTGCGCCGGGTCCTTCGCCGGCCCGGCGTCCCCGGCCTCGTGCTATCTCGTCCAGGCCGAGCAGGGCGGCCGGCTCTGGTCGATCCTCCTCGACATGGGCAATGGGTCCTTGGGTGCGTTGCAGCGCCACCTCGACCCGTGCGCCGTGGACGCCGTCTTCGTCACCCACCTGCACCCGGATCACTGTCTGGACCTGACCGGTTTCTACGTCTACCGCAAGTACCACCCGGGGGGGCCGTGCACACACCGCGTCCCCGTCTACGCCCCGGCGGGTGCCGAGGACCGCATCCACGCGGCATACGAAGGCATCGACGCCGACGGGATGAACGCGCAACTCGACTTCCGCGTCGTCGGCGAGGGCAGCGTCGTGGAGGTCGGGCCGTTCCGGCTCACGACGCACGCGATGAACCATCCCGTCGAGACCTACGGCTACCGCGTCGAGGCGGGCGGCTCCGTGCTCGCCTTCACCGGCGACACCGACACCTGCCCGGGCCTGCTCACGCTCGCCGCGCACGCGGACCTCCTGCTCACCGATTGCGCGTTCGTCGACGGCCGCGACCCGCTCCCGGACATCCACCTCAGCGGGAGCCGGGCGGCGGCGGCCGCCGTCGCCGCCGGCGCGAAACGGTTGATGCTCACCCACATCCCCGCGTGGAACGACCCGCAGGTATGCCGCGCGCAAGCCGCCGCTGTCTGGCCCGGCGAGGTCGAACTCGCCGCGCCGGATGCGAACTACGTGATCTGAGAACGTCCGGTTACGGTGTCGCCATGACCCGACACGACGGCCGCGCCGCCGACGCTCTCCGCGAGATCCGCATCACCCGCAATTGGCTCGACCACGCCGAGGGGAGCGTGCTGGTCGAGTTCGGGCGCACTCGCGTGCTGTGCGCCGCATCCTTCACCGAGGGTGTGCCCCGCTGGCTCAAAGGCAAGGGCACGGGCTGGGTCACGGCGGAATACGAGATGCTGCCCCGGTCGACCAACACCCGCTCCGACCGGGAGTCCCGCAAGGGCAAGGTCGGCGGGCGCACCCACGAGATCTCCCGGCTCATCGGCCGGTCCCTGCGGGCCATCATCGACACGAAAGCGTTGGGGGAGAACACGATCGTGCTCGACTGTGACGTCCTGCAGGCCGACGGCGGCACCCGGACGGCCGCGATCACCGGTGCCTATGTCGCCCTGGCGGACGCCATCGCCGATGCCCACGCCCGCGGTCTCATCCCGGCCTCGGCGCACCCGCTCACCGGGTCGGTCGCGGCGGTCAGCGTGGGCGTGGTCGAGGGCGTGCCCGTGCTCGATCTCGACTACCCGGAGGACTCGACCGCCGAGACGGACATGAATGTCGTCATGACTGGCGACGGGCGGTTCGTCGAGGTCCAGGGCACGGCCGAAGGGGAGCCCTTCGACCGGGATCTGCTCGGGGCGCTGCTCGACCTCGCCGCCACAGGGATCGAGGAATTGACGCGCCTGCAGGCCTCCGCCCTCGACGCGCCGGCCCGGGAGCGGGTGCGGTGAGCCGGCGCATCGTGCTGGCGACGCGCAACGAGCACAAGGTCCACGAGCTGCGCCAGATCCTGTCCGCCGTCTGCCGCGACCTGGGCCTGGAGATCGTCGGCGCCGCCGACTTCCCAGAGGTCCCGGACGTGCCGGAAACCGAGGTCACGTTCGCCGGCAACGCGCGCCTGAAAGCCGAAGCTCTCGCCGCCGCAACGGGTTTGCCCGCCCTCGCCGACGACTCCGGCCTTGCCGTCGAGGTGCTGGGCGGGTGTCCCGGCGTCTTCAGCGCCCGCTGGTCGGGCAGCCACGCCGGCGCCGACGCCCGGCGCGCCGAGAAGGACCGGGCCAATCTCACCCTGCTGCTGGAGCAGGTCGCCGACGTCCCCGAGGAGCACCGCGGCGCCGCCTTCGTCTGCGCGGCGGTGCTGGCGATCCCCGGACAGGACTCGGCGACCTGCGAGGGCCGGGTGACCGGGCGACTTGCATACGGCCCGCGGGGCACCAACGGCTTCGGCTACGACCCGGTCTTCATCCCCGACGCCGACCCGGCCCGCACACTCGCGGAGTTCAGCGACACGGAGAAGAACGCGATCTCCCACCGCGGCAACGCCTTCCGCGCGATGGAGCCGGTGCTGCGCGAACGACTCGGGGTTTGAGAGTCACTCGAACGGGATCGAGACCTCGACGTCGACGGCGTCCTTGAGCTTCAGCGCACCCATCATCGTCGAGTAGGGCTTGATGCCGAAGTCGCTCTGCACGATGGTGCCCGTCAGGCGCAGTTCACCGGGTGCGGGCTGGTCGAGGGTCAGGTCGAGGGGGGCGGTCGTGTCGTTGATGGTCATGCCGCCGCGGACCAAGCCTGCGTCCCACGTGCCGGAGATGTCCGTGGCGGTGAAGCGCAGTTCGGGGTGCTTCTTGGCGTTCAGGGCTTTGGCGGCGTTGTCGAGGATCTTGCCCTTGTCGCCCGCGCTGAGCGGCTTGGCGCCTCCGGTGCCGTCGCGGACCTCCAGGCTGGTGAGGTCAGCCGTCATCGACACGCTCGACGCCGCCGGTGTCTTGCCGATCTCGACCTGGGCCGCCCAGGACGTG
This sequence comes from Nostocoides australiense Ben110, assembly GCF_001050535.1. GTDB lineage: Bacteria > Actinomycetota > Actinomycetes > Actinomycetales > Dermatophilaceae > Nostocoides_A > Nostocoides_A australiense. The sequence continues at coordinate 1,884,100 of NZ_HG764815.1, forward strand.
GCCTCGATGACGAGGTTGTGGCCCATCGCGGCTGCCGGGCCGTCGGTGAAGGTCTTGACGAGCAGGGCGCCGTTGTCGGCGGAGAGGTCGTAGCTGCCGGTGGGAATCGTCATGGTGCCAGTCTGCTCCTGCAGGGCCGGCCGGGGAGATCGGGGGCGTGTGATGTCCCGAGACTCATTCCGTGCGCGAGGCGGGACTTGAACCCGCATACCCGAAGGCACCAGAACCTAAATCTGGCGCGTCTGCCAATTCCGCCACTCGCGCGCGAACGACAACTCTAGATCAGCCTCGGGGTAGGTTGACGCGTGTGAGCATTCGTCTCGAACCTGGCGACACCGCCCCGGACTTCACGTTGACCGACGACACCGGTGCGCCGGTCTCGCTCGCCGACTTCCACGGCCGCAAGGTCATCCTCTACGCCTACCCGAAGGCGATGACGCCCGGCTGCACCACCCAGGCGTGCGACTTCACCGAATCGCTGGACCGGTTGCAGGGCGAGGGGTATGACGTGGTCGGCGTCTCCCCGGACAGCCCGGCGTCGCTGGCGAAGTTCCGCGAGCGCGACCACCTGACCATCCGCCTGCTGTCCGATCCGGACAAGGCGATGCTCACCGCATACGGCGCGTTCGGCGAGAAGAAGAACTACGGCAAGGTGGTCCAGGGCGTGATTCGCTCGACATTCGTGGTCGACGAGGCCGGCAAGATCGCCAACGCGTGGTACAACGTCAAGGCCACCGGGCACGTCGCCAAATTGCGTCGCGATCTCGGCCTCGACTGACCGGCAGATTGAAGGAGAACCCCCATGAGTGACCCGTCGGTCGAGAAGCTGCGCGCCGATATCGCCGCCAGCCGGGAGCGCCTCGCGCAGACCGTCGACGAACTGACCACCAAGGCCGCACCCAAGGCGATCGTGCAGCGCCAGACCGAGTCGGCCAAGGCTCGGTTCGCGGCGGCGACGACCACGCCGTCCGGGGACCTGCGCACCGAGCGCATCGCCGCGGTCGCAGCGGCCCTGGCCGTCGTCCTCGTCGTGCGCTGCATCCTGCGCCGCCGCTCCTCCTAGACGAGCGTGGCCAAGGCCAAGGGCGAGGCAGCCCCCGGGCTGCCCATCCGTATGCTGCACGATCGCCTCCTCGTCTCCCTCGAGGGTCAGGAGGGCGAGCGGCGCTCCGGCGGCGGCATACTCATCCCCGCGACGGCCAGCGTCGGCCGGCGCCTCGCCTGGGGCGAGGTCGTCGCCACCGGCCCCAACGCCCGCCAGGTCGAGGTCGGCGACCGGGTGCTCTTCGACCCCGAGGAGCGCGGCGAGGTCGAACTGCAGGCCAAGTCCTACACCCTCCTGCGCGAACGCGACCTGCACGCCATCGCCGCCCGCCGCGTGTCCGGCGAGGGCCACACCGGTCTCTATCTCTGAGCCCCCACCGGACGAACTGGCCCCCGCTCGGGACAGCCAGAATACGAAGGACAGGTTTTGACCGGTCGAAGCGCCGGTATTCGGCTCTCCTTGTATTCCGAATGTCACCATTCCGAATGTCACCAGGTCGGTCCGGCCGACGCCGTGCCCGGCGTCACGTGGTGACGGGGCGCCCCAGGCCGTCGACGATCTCGGCGCCCGGCAGATCGGCGAAGGCCGCACCCGGGATGAGCAGCTTGCTGCGGCGCAGGCCGCTGCCGATCACCACGACGTCCTGCCCGGTCAGGGCGGCGTCGACGAAGATGCGCCAACCGGCCGGCAGACCGACGGGGGTGATGCCGCCATACTCCATGCCCGTTTCGGCGACGGCGCGCTCCATCGGGTGGAAGGACGCCTTGCGGACATCGAGGCGGCGTTTGGCCAGGTTGTTGACGTCGGCGCGGGTGTCGGCGGGGACGACGCAGGCGGCGATGCGTTCCTCGCCGCCGCGGGAGCCAGAGATGACAACGCAATTGCCGCTGGCCGCGAGATCCAGGTCGTATGCCGCGACGAGCGCCTCGGTGTCCGCGAGCGCCGGGTCGATCTCGACGACGGCGAGGCGGCCCGCGAACTCGGGGTCGGCGCTCAGCGCCGCCGCAGCCCGTGCGGCGACGAGATCGAGCCGCTCGGGGAGGGGCAGTGAGGTCAGGCCGGGGAGGGCGGGCAACGGCATACCGGAACCCTAATCGGACCTGGGGGTCCGGTTCAGGGACAATGGCACGCGTGCCCGCCCCTCGCCGACGCATCCGGTTCGCCCTGATCGCCCTCCTTCTCGCCGTCTTCTCGGTGTGTCTCGCCGGGCCCGCCGGCGCCCACTCCGATCTGGAGTCCAGCAGCCCCAAAGCCGGGGCGACGCTGACCGAGTTGCCCACCGAGGTCACCCTGACCTTCAACGAGAAGGTGCAAGAGGGCTTCAGTCAGGTCGCCGTCGTCGACGGGGAGGGACTGTCGGTCACCGACGGCGACCCGGTCAGCGATGGTGCGACCGTGACCCAGCCGCTCATGGCGAAGCTGCACCCCGGCGGCTATGTCATCAACTTCAAGGTGGTCAGCGCCGACGGGCACCCCATCAGCGACGCCATCCCGTTCACGATCGCCGAGGGCGCCGGCTCCGCTTCGGCGACGGAGAGCGATTCCCCCACGAGCGCCGAGGCGTCGGCCTCCGCGCCGGCCGCGACCACCCCGGCCGCCACGGG
>NZ_HG764815.1:1886848-1893257 GCF_001050535.1 Nostocoides australiense Ben110
CGGCGGGGGGCAGCCGGCGGGATCGCGGCCACGGTCGCGCTCTTCGCCCCCGCGGCCCTGCTCGCGCCCCGCGGACTGTGGGACATGGTGATGTACCACCTCCAACGGCCCCCGCAGATCGAGTCCACGGCCAGCTCGTATGTGTTGCTGTGGCACGCGACGGCAGGGGTGCCGGTCACGATCGAGTCGGCCTTCGGCAGCCAGGGACCGACCGGGCAGACGGCGGAGGTGCTCGCCACCGCCACCACCCTGCTGGCCTTCCTCGCCATCGTCGCCGTCTCCGTCCGCTACGCCCGCCACCTCGGGGCGCTCGTGCGCGGTCTCGACGCGGCATACCTCCTGGCGACACTCGCGGCGACCATCGTCTTCCTCGCCGTCGGCTCGAAAGTCCTCTCACCGCAATACCTGCTGTGGATCGTCCCGGCCAGCCTGCTGCTGCCGGGCCGGCGCGGGCTGACGGCGTTCGTGATGACCCCTGTCCTGATGCTCGTCACGCACCTGTACTTCCCGTTCCGCTACTGGAACCTCGTCGGCCTCGAGACGCTGCCGATCTGGATCCTCTTCGTGCGCAACCTGCTGCTGATCGCCCTGGCGTGCGTGTGCTGGTCGGTCAGCCCGGCCGCCCCCACCCCACGCGCCCCGGCGCTCGCCGACTGACGCCCGTCGAGATGTCGATTCCTGCCCGTCGAGATGTCACCGGCGGCCCGCCGGGTCGGCCCCGAGGCTGCCCATAGGATCGGCCGCATGGAGTTCCGTTCGGCCTACGCGCACGGGTTCGCCCGGGTCGCCGCCGTCACCCTGCCCGTCGCGCTCGCCCAGCCGGCCAAGAACGCCGAGGCGATCCTCGAACAGGCTCGGGTCTGCCACGAGGAGTCGGTGGCCCTGGCGGTCTTCCCGGAGCTGGGGCTGTCCGGCTATTCGCTCGAGGACCTGTTCCTGCAGGACCCGGTGCTCGACGCGGTCGAGGAGGCGCTGTATGCCGTGGTCGACGGCTCCCGGGACCTGCTGCCGGTGCTCGTCATCGGGGCGCCGCTGCGCAAAGGGAACCGGATCTTCAACTGCGCGGTGATCATCCACCGCGGCACGATCCTCGGCGTGGCGCCCAAGTCGTACCTGCCGACCTATCGCGAGTTCTACGAGCGCCGGCACTTCGCGCCTGGGGACGACCAGCGCGGGCAGTCGATCCGGTTGCGAGAAACCGAGATCCCCTTCGGACCCGACCTGATCTTCCGTGCCACGGACGTGCGCGGGCTCACCGTGCACGTCGAGGTGTGCGAGGACATGTGGGTGCCGATCCCGCCGAGCGCCGAGGCCTCGCTGGCCGGGGCGGCGGTCCTGGTGAACATCTCCGGCAGCCCGATCACAGTCGCCAAGTCCTACGACCGCAAGCTGTTGTGCGAGTCCTCCTCCTCCCGCTGCAACGCGGCATACCTATATGCCGCTGCGGGAGAAGGCGAGTCGAGCACCGACTTGTCCTGGGACGGGCAGACCATGATCTACGAGATGGGGGCGCTGCTCGCCGAGACCGAGCGCTTCCCCGCCGGGGCCCGCCACTCCGTCGCCGACGTCGACCTCGACCTGCTGCGCCAGGAGCGGATGCGGCAGGGCACGTTCGACGACAACCGGCGCACCTACGGTGACCGGACGGCATACCGCACGATCGACTTCACCCTCGACCCGCCGCATACCGACATCGGCCTGCTGCGCAAGGTCGACCGCTTCCCGTTCGTCCCCGACGAGGAGGAGCGGCTCGCGCTCGACTGCTACGAGGCCTACAACATCCAGGTCTCCGGGCTCGAGCAGCGCCTGCGGGCGATCGGCCAGCCGAAGATCGTCATCGGCGTCTCCGGCGGCCTCGACTCCACCCACGCGCTCATCGTCGCGGCGAAGGCGATGGACCGGCTCGGGCGGCCGCGCAGCGACATCCTGGCCTACACGATGCCGGGCTTCGCCACGAGCGAGCACACGAAGAACAACGCGACGCTGCTGTCCGAGTCGCTCGGCGTCACCTTCTCGACCCTCGACATTCGTGCCGCGGCGACACAGATGCTCACCGACATGGGGCACCCGTTCGGTCGGGGCGAGGAGGTCTACGACGTGACCTTCGAGAACGTCCAGGCCGGCCTGCGCACCGACTACCTGTTCCGGCTCGCCAATCACAACGGCGGCATCGTGCTCGGCACCGGCGACCTGTCGGAGCTGGCGCTCGGCTGGTGCACCTACGGGGTGGGTGACCAGATGTCGCACTACGGCGTCAACTCCGGGGTGCCCAAGACGCTGATGCAGCACCTGATCCGGTGGGTCGCGACGTCGGGTCAGTTCGACGACCACGTCGGGGAGATCCTGCAGTCGATCCTCGACACCGAGATCTCACCCGAGCTGGTCCCGCAGAAGGAGGGCGAGAAACCCCAGTCGACGGAGGACGCCATCGGGCCCTACTCCCTGCAGGATTTCACCCTCTTCCACGTGCTGCGACGCGGCTACCTGCCCAGCAAGATCGCTTTTCTCGCCACACACGCCTGGACCGACGCCACCGTGGGCGAGTGGCCACCGAACTATCCCGAGGCCAAGCGGCACGGCTACGACCTGGCGACCATCCGGCACTGGATGGCAGTCTTCGGCAAGCGCTACTTCGCCAACCAGTTCAAGCGCTCCGCGCTGCCCAACGGGCCCAAGGTGATCCGGGGCGGTTCGCTGTCCCCGCGTGGCGACTGGCGGATGCCGTCGGACGTCTCCTCGGCCGTCTGGCTCGCGGACCTGGAGCGGGTGCCGGAGAGCTAGCCGTCAGTCCTTGCGGGAGTGCAGCCAGGGCCGCTGCAACGTGAAGCGGCGCCCGCTCATCTCCTCGGGGGTGATCGCCACGACGACCAGCTTGGTGGTGGCGACCCAGGGCCGCAGGGGGAGGGTGTCGACGAACTCGGCCGCATCGCCCTCGAGGGTGTCGGCGCTGCCGCGCAGGACGACGCTGACGGCCTCGTCCTCGGTGAACTGGTCGATCTCGAACGCGACATCGTGGTTCATCGTCATGCCGAGCAGCTTGTTGCCCTCGGCGGTGCGGAAGATCAGCCGTCCCTGATCGACGACATAGTTGATCGGCGTGATGTGGACCTCGCCGGCCATGTGGAAGGCCAGGCGCCCGAATTCGTTGGCCTCCAACAGCTCCCAACACTGCTCATCGGTCAGGTTCGTCACGGGGCTTTCGTCGAGCATGACGTGTCTCCTTCGATCCCAGGGGAGCCGGCCCGCAGCCGGACTGTCGCTGATGCCCCAACGCTAATACGCCCGGGGAAGACGCGGTGCGCTGGTCCGGCAACGACGTGATCACACTGCCCCGGTGCCCGCCTAGCCGGCGATGGTCACATCCGTGCCGCGCAGGGTGGCGCGGAAGCCGTCGGCGCGGACCGTCACGTCCGTGAGGTGCAGCCCCGCCGGGAGGCCCTGGATGCTCTGGCGGATCGTCACCAGCTCGCGCGCGGCATTGCTCAACGCGTCGTTGACCAGGCCCGGCAGGCCGATGTCGACGCTCTCGGGGGTGATGAGCAGGTCGCCGCCGACCGCCCGGACCGTCCCCGTCGCGCTCACCGCGACATCCACCCCCAGCAGCGTCGCCGACCGGCGCACACCCACCCGGTTGCCGCCGGCGTCATACAGCTGCACGCCCTGGCCCACCTGCTCCTCGGCCACGTCGAAGGGCAAGGTGGCCACCACCAGCCGCACCTCGCCGACGCGCAGGCCGTCGCGGGTGACGCGCACGTTGGTGCCCGTCGCCTCGACCGCCCGCAGGGGTCCTTGCGGGGTCACCAGCGCGCTGGAGCTGAGGTCGACGTCGCCGAGCCACGTCTCGTCCGGGCCGAGATCGGCGGGGGGCTGGCTGGGGCGCACGCCCGGGCCGAGCGAGACGTCGTGCGGGACCTGGGTGCCGGGGTCGCGCAGCATGCCGAAGAGGACGACGAAGACCGCGACGACGATGGCGAGCATCGTCGCCATCCCCGCGAGGAATCGCTGCACGCCGGCCGCCCCGGTGGTATGCCGCCCGCTCGCCTACGCTTCGACCCGCCGGGTCTCGAGGGTGAAGTCCTGGGCGCGCAGCCGGGCGGTGAGGGCGTCGGCCATCGCCACGGCTGGGGTGAGCACCCCGGCGCGGTCGGGAAGTTCGTCGAAGGCGAGGCAGAGGCCCGCCTGGCCGAGCATGACGGCCGTGCCGCTGTAACCCGGGTCGGCCTGCGCCGCGACGGTCGTCTCGTAGCGCGCCCCGCTCGTCGTCCGGGCGTCGATGACCATGCGGAAGCGGCCCTTCTCCTGCGCCTCCGGGCTCGGTCCCTCGCCCGGCTTGGGCAGGACGCGGTCGAGCACGGCTCGGCCGGGACCGAACTGCATACCCGTGGCGACCCCGAGGAGGCCGGCCGTCATCCCGGCTGCCAGGACCGGCGCCTTGGCGGAGGTGCCGAAGTCCACCACCTCCTGATAGCGGAACCCCGTGCCATAGGCGTGCCCGAGCAACGCATTGGAGCGGCGCACGATGCGCGTGTTGAACGAGGCCATGACGAACGGCCCCGTCCAGTGCCCGTCGGCCGTGCGGCGGACGGGCAAGTTCTTGAGTATGCCGCCGGCCACCGACAACGGGTTGGTCGCCTTCGGCGGCCGGGGTCCGCTGCGGGACGGTTCGGCGCCGCGGTCGGGGCTGAGGCCGTAAGGGTCGGCGACGATCTTGCGGTCGCCGGCGTCCGCGCGCGTCTCGATCGCCTGGGTGCGCATCGAGTCGATGGTGCCGCCGCTGAAGCCGCCCTTGAGCTGGCGGACATAGAGGGTGGTCTGCGTCAGCTCGCCGGCACCGTCGGCCTTGGCCTGCTCGGCCGTGAGATAGACGCCGAGGTCGGAGGGGATCGAGTCGAAGCCGCATGCGTGCACGATCTTGGCTCCGGTGTCGGCAGCGAGCTCGTGATTGGCGTCGGCGCTGCGGCGCACGAAGAGGACCTCACCGGTCAGGTCGGCGTAGTGGGTGCCGGCGCGAGCGCAGGCGGCGACGAGCGGCATACCGTATTTGGCGTAAGGGCCGACGGTGGTCACGACCACCTTCGTGCTCGCGGCGAGTTCGGCGAGGCGGGGCTCGTCGGCGGCGTCGGCGACGAGCAGGTCCCAGCCCTCCGCGGCGGGGCCGAGGCTGTCGCGGACGGCCTGGAGCTTGGACTCGGTGCGCCCGGCGAGGGCGATGCGGGCGCCGTCGGGGGCGTGCTGGGCGAGGTGGCCGGCGGTGAGTTTGCCGACGAAGCCGCTCGCGCCGAAGAGGACGAGGTCATAGGTGCGGTCGCCGGTGCTCATGTCGGGCAGTCTAGGTCGCATGCCTCGGCACCACGTCCTCCCGTCGTCGCGCACTGCGCGCATCCTCGCGGTCGTGCAGGCGGGCGGTGAGGGCTCCCGCATGGATGTCCTGACGCGGGAGCGGGCCAAGCCGGCGCTGCCGTTCGCCGGCAGCTACCAGCTCATCGACTTCGCCCTATCGAATCTCGCCAACAGCCAGATCCCGCACGTGTGGGTGTCGGTGCAATATCAGGCGGGTTCGCTGGACCGGCATCTCGCGCAGGGTCGCCCGTGGGACCTCGATCGCACCCGCGGTGGCTATCGGCGGCTGGTGCCGGAGGCGGGCCACACGGACTCGGTAGCCGGATTCAGCGCCGGCAATGCCGACGATCTGCTGCGGATGCACAACGACATCGCCGAACTGGATCCGGACGTCGTCATCGTCACCAGCGCGGACCACATTTTTCGTCTCGACCTGCGGGAGGTGCTCGCGCGGCACCTGGACCGCCGGGCCGAGTGCACGATCGTGACCACCGAGGTGCCGTTGGCGGAGGCCAAGCACAAGGCGGTGGTGCGGGTCGGCCGCGGCCAGCTCGTGAAGGGATTGGACTACAAACCCTCGCGTCCTGCCTCGGGCCTCGTCGCGACCGAGGTGTTCGTGTATGACGCGCCGCGCCTCCTCGCCGAACTCGACGCCCTGCGCCGGGACCGGGCCGCGGTGGACCCGGGGCTGACGGAGGGGCTGGGCGATTTCGGGGAGCACCTGGTGCCCCGGCTGATCGCGCGGGGCCGGACGTATGCCCATGCGCTGGAAGGCTATTGGAAGGACCTCGGCCGCCCCGCGGCATACCTTGCGGCGCACCGGGACCTGCTGCGCGGCAAGGTGGACGTATTCGACGACCCGCGCTGGCCGATGCTCACCCGCTTCCCCGAGCTGCCGCCCGCGTGGGTGGCGGCGGAGGGGACAGTCGCCGACTCGCTCCTCTCGCCGGGCGCGGCGGTGCACGGCACGGTATGCGGCAGCGTCGTCGGCCCCGGATGCGTCATCGAGGCGGGTGCGCGAGTCGTGGACAGCGTGCTGATGGCCGGCGTCCGGGTCGCCGCCGGCGCG
>NZ_HG764815.1:1893357-1899758 GCF_001050535.1 Nostocoides australiense Ben110
CGGCGCCGAGGCTGCGGGCCCACCCGGGCAGGCGAGCGGGCGCGTTCGCGGTGGCCGGCCCGCCCGCATCCTCAGCGAGAGGTTCAGGTTGTGGGATGGGGGTGGCCGGGGCCGGGGACGGTGGTGCCGGGTCGCCGTGCGGGCGTTCGATTCGGAGCCGGTAGCTGGTGTCGAAGGCGTCGGTCCATTCGAATTTCCACGGGTAGCGTCCGGCGCCGAAGTCGAAGAAGTCCGCCTCGCCGGTGGCGATGAGGTCGTCGAGGATGTCCAGTTGGAGGGCCTTGCCGAGCCGGTATGCCGCGGCGTCCGGGTGGTAGGCGCTGGTCCAGCTCAGCAGGGTGTACCGGTGCCGGAAGGTGGAGCGAGCGGCGAGCAGCCGGCCGTCGCCGGTCTCGTAGCAGTAGGTCATCGCCCCGGTCTCGGTTGCGGCGAACAATGCCTGATAGTGCCCGAGCCGCGCGGGGGATTCCGACCACGAGTGACGTTCGGAGCGGCCGTGCTCGGCGACGAGATGCTCTTTCTCCAGCCGGTGCAGTCGAGCGAGCCGGTCGAGGATGCCGTCCGTGTCGCCGGGGTGTTTCGTGAACCGCAGGCCGAGTTCGCGTACGGCCCGGGCGCGGTATTTGCGGGCCTTCTTCGGCACCTGTGCCGGGGTGGTCAGCCCCCGCAGACCGATGACGGGGTGTTCGACGCGGTGCGCGAAGTGGGGGTTCAGGGCGGGGTCGGCGAGGCAGTGGGCGGCGAAGGGCGACCCGCGGCGGATGTTGTCCAGATCCAGCAGGTCCCAGCCGGGCAGGTCGAGCGCGGCCGTGATCAGTGACCGGTAGACGGTGGCCGGCGGCAGGCTGGGGGCGGCCACCGGCCCCATCCAGTCTCCGTGGCCGGCGAAGCGAAGGACCCGGCGCGGATTCTTCCCGCCACGGGTCTCGAGGGCGAGGGGCAGGATGCCCACCGTGGCGCCATTGTGCGTGGCCACGATCACCCGCAACTCGACACCGGTTTCGCGACCGAACGCTTCCCACCAGGCGCGGCTGGCCGCCCATGTCGTGTAGAACTCGCTCGCGGGATCCCGCCGGTCCAGCTCCTGCCACACCTCGCGGACCGCGTCCAGCTGCGCTGTCGTGCGCAGGATCTCGCTCTCCACTCAGCGGCCCCTGCGTCGTGGTCGCGGAACGCGCAGTTCCACGGTCCGGCCGAGATCGGGGAAGTGGAGCAGGATGCTGCGGGGGGCGAACCCGAGCTTGGTGTACGACGCGATCGAGGCCTGGTTGCTGTCGGTGATCGTCGTGACCGCTCGCCGCGCCCCTGCGGCCTTGGCGGCTTCGAGCCGGGCGATGATGCCGAAGGCGTGCACCCCCTGGTGCCGCCGGGCCGGAATCGTCGCGTCGTCGAAGAAATACACCTCGTCCGCGCCCAGCCGCAGCGTGTGATGGATCCGGGAGTTAGGGCCAGAACCGCGGCACGTGTGCGCCCACCCGACCCACGACCCGTCCCCGTCCTTGATCAGCCACACCTGTTCGGCGGTACCCAGCCGTCCCAGCAGGACCTCGCGCTTGCGGGACGAGAACGTGCGCGGCTCCCGGGCGTGAAAATCCTCCACAGCGGCCGCGTCCGCAGCAACCAGCGTGCGCCCGACGGACCGCGGCGCCGGAGGGATGTCCTCCAGGTCACGAGAGTAGGTACGCAAACGTTCCACCCGGAACCGCTTCATACGCTCCCCAACCTCTCGCCGGCTCCCGGCGTTCGGGCACCCATAGTGCCCCACGCGAGCGAGGCGGCCAAACGCGCGCTCGCCCAGCGTCATACCTTGCGCAGGCGGATGCGCTCGACTTTGTGGTGCCGCCCCTTGGTCAGCACCAGGGTGGCGCGGCCGCGCGTGGGCAGGACGTTCTCGACGAGGTTCGGTTCGTTGATCTTCTTCCAGATCCCCAGCGCGGTCTCACGCGCCTCGTCGTCGGACAACGCGGCATACCGCCGGAAGTAGCTGTCGGGATCGGCAAAAGCGGTGCGGCGCAACCGCAGGAAGCGCTCGACATACCAGCGCTCGATCTCGGCCGGGTCGGCGTCGACATAGACGGAGAAGTCGAAGAAGTCGCTCACGGCAAGGGCATCGGTGCGATCCGGTGCCGGCTGGAGCACGTTGATCCCCTCCAGGATCAACACGTCCGGCTTCGGGATCGCGTGCATGTCGGGCAGCACGTCATAGGTGAGGTGGTCGTATGTCGGTGCCTCGACCAGCGGCATACCCGACTTGACGTCGGCGACGAAGTGCAGCAGGGCGCGCCGGTCGTAGGATTCGGGAAAACCCTTGCGCTGCATCAGTCCTCGCCGCTCCAGCTCGGCGTTGGGCAGCAGGAATCCGTCGGTCGTGACGAGTTCGACGCGCGGCGTGTGCGGCCAGCGCGACATCAGCTCTTTGAGGATGCGGGCGGTGGTCGACTTGCCGACCGCGACCGACCCGGCGACGCCGATGATGAAGGGCACCCGCGAGGGCCGCTCGCCGAGGAACTCCGACGTCGCGAGCCGCAGTCCATAGGTCGCCTCGACATAGAAGTGGAGCAGCCGGGACAGCGGGAGGTAGACCTCCTCGACCTCCTGCAGATCCAGTGGATCCCCGAGGCCCCGCAGCCGCGTCAGGTCGTCCTGCGTCAGGCTCATCGGGTGCTCCTCGCGCAGGCGCGCCCACTCCTGCCGGTCGAACTCGGCGTAGGGGCTCGGCAAGCCGGCGTCGGAGCGGGTCAGGGGCACGGCGCACATTGTTGCGTATGCCGCGGGGGGCGGGGCGTCGGGCCCCGCCCGGGCGTGCGAAGACCGGTGCGTGGCTCCCGGGGGTGGGCCGGACGCGGCCGTAGGCTTGCGAGCTATGTGTGGAATCGTTGGGTACGTCGGTCCGAATGTCGACGAGAAGGCCCTCACTGTCGTCATGGAAGGGCTGGCCCGGCTCGAGTACCGCGGCTACGACTCGGCGGGAGTCGCGCTGGTCACCGAGGACGGCATCGAGGCCGAGAAGCGGGCCGGCAAACTCGAGAACCTCCGCAGCGCCCTGGATGCCCACCCCCTCGACGGTTCCCGCACCGCCATCGGTCACACCCGGTGGGCCACCCACGGTGGCCCGACCGACGGCAACGCCCACCCGCACCGCGGCGGCCAGGACGACAAGCTCGCCCTGATCCACAACGGCATCATCGAGAACTTCCACTCCCTCAAGAAGGGTCTGCTCGCCGCCGGTGCCCAGTTCCAGAGCGAGACCGACACCGAGGTGGCGGCCAAGCTCGTCGGCGCCGAGTTCGACAAGACCGGCGACCTGACGACAGCCATGCTCAACGTCGTCCAGCAGCTCGAGGGCGCCTTCACCCTGCTGGCGATCCACGCCGACCAGCCCGGCGTCGTGGTCGGTGCCCGCCGCAACAGCCCGCTGGTCGTCGGTCTCGGCGACGGCGAGAACTTCCTCGGCTCCGATGTCGCCGCCTTCATCGGCTACACCCGCCAGGCGCTCGAACTCGGCCAGGACCAGATCGTCACCATCACCCCCGACGGCTACAGCGTGATGGGCTTCGACGGCCGGCCCGCTGAAGGCACGCACTACGAGGTCACCTGGGATGCCGCGGCCGCCGAGAGGGGCGGCTATGCGACCTTCATGGAGAAGGAGATCAACGACCAGCCGCACGCCGTCGCCGACACCCTCCTGGGCCGCACGGACGAGTCCGGCGCCCTCGTCCTCGACGAGGTGCGCATCAGCGAGGAGCAGTTGCGGGCGGTCGACAAGATCACCGTCGTCGCCTGCGGCACCGCCGCGTATGCCGGCATGGTCGCCAAGTACGCCATCGAGCACTGGGCGCGCATCCCCGTGGAAGTCGCTCTGGCGCATGAGTTCCGGTATGCCGACCCGGTCGTCGACGAGCGCACTCTCGTCGTCTCGATCAGCCAGTCCGGCGAGACGATGGACACCCTCATGGCCGTCAAGCACGCCCGTGAGCTCGGCGCGGTGACGGTCTCGATCTGCAACACCCACGGGTCGACGATCCCGCGCGAGTCCGACGCCGTCCTCTATACCCACGCCGGGCCCGAGATCGCCGTCGCGTCGACGAAGGCCTTCCTCGCCCAGATCACCGCCGCCTATATCCTCGGGCTCTATCTGGCCCAGCTGCGCGGGGGGTCGTATGCCGAGGACGCCCAGGCCGTCATGCGCGACCTCGCCGACATGCCCGCGAAGATCCAGGACCTGCTCGGGCGGATGGACCGGGTCAAGGAGATGGCGGAGTTCATGGCCGACACCCGCTCGGTGCTCTTCCTGGGCCGCAATGTCGGCTACCCCGTGGCGATGGAGGGCGCGCTCAAACTCAAGGAGCTTGCCTATATCCATGCCGAAGGCTTCGCCGCCGGCGAACTGAAACACGGCCCGATCGCCCTCATCGACGCCGGTCAACCGGTGTTCGTCATCGTGCCCAGCCCCGATACCCCCCACGACCTGCACAAGAAGGTCGTCTCCAATATCCAGGAGATCCGCGCCCGGGGTGCCCGCACCCTCGTCATCGCCCACGACGGCGACGAGGACGTCGAGCCCTTCGCCAGCGAAGTCATCCGCATCCCGGCGTGCCCGCCGATGCTGGCCCCGCTGCTGGCTATCGTCCCGCTGCAGGTCTTCGCATTGCAGCTGTCGACGGCCAAGGGCCTCGACGTCGACCAGCCGCGCAACCTCGCCAAGTCCGTCACTGTGGAGTAGTGCCGCCGGGTGCGGGTCGCGTGGAATGATCGGCACATGATCGTCGGAGTCGGAATCGATGTCGTCGATATCGCGCGCTTCGGCGAAACCCTCACGCGCACACCGCGTTTGAAAGAGAGACTCTTCACTTCGGCTGAGCGGGAACTGCCGCTCGACTCCCTTGCCGCGCGCTTCGCGGCCAAGGAGGCTCTCGCGAAGGCGCTCGGCGCTCCCATCGGGCTCGACTGGCAGGACGCCGAGGTGCATCGCGGCCAGGACCGCCGGCCGCACTTCGAGGTACGCGGCACCGTGGCCGCCCGCCTCGCCGAACTCGGGGTGGCCACCATCCATCTGTCCATCTCCCACGACGCGGGCGTCGCCTCCGCCGTGGTCGTCTGCGAGGGAGGCGCGTCGTGATCGATGCCTACGCCGTCAAGGATGTGTATGCCGCGGAGGAGGTCCTGCTCGCCGCCTTGCCGGAGGGTGAGTTGATGGCCCGCGCCGTGGCCGGACTCGCCGAGGTGGCGCGGGTGCGGCTGGAGCAGGAAGGCGGCACCCGGGTCGTCGCGCTCGTCGGTCCGGGCAACAACGGCGCCGATGCCATGTATGCCGCGGCACGCCTTGCCGGCCGCGGATTCGCCTCCGCCGCAATCTATCTCGCCGACCGCGTGCACCAAGGAGCCGTGAGTTCGGCGATCGCCGCCGGGGTCGTCCTCAAACCCGTCACCCCGGACAGTCCGGCCGACGCCGTCGATCGGTGCCTCGACGAGGCCGACCTGGTCATCGACGGGATCGTCGGCATCGGGGGCCGGCCCGGCCTGCCGGAGTTCGCCCAGCCCTGGGTCGCCGCCATTCCCGACGATGCCTACGTGCTGGCCGTGGACCTGCCATCGGGCCAGGACCCCATGGGAGACGCAGCGGACGCCTGCGGAGTCTGGGCCGACGAGACGGTGACCTTCTCCGCGGCCAAGCCGGTGCACCTGTCGCCGGCGACGGAACCCGCGTGCGGGATGCTGACCGTCATCGACATCGGGTTGGACCTCGTCGCCGACATCGGCCCGGAGCAGGCGGCCGTCCGCCGCGTCGAACGCGCCGATGCCGCCCGCCTGTGGCCGGTCCCCGGCCCTCGCGACGACAAGTACTCTCGCGGCGTCGTGGGCGTCATTGCTGGGGGCGAAAAATACACGGGCGCAGCGGTTCTCGCCGTCACTGCGGCCGCCAACGCCGGCGCGGGGATGGTGCGCTATGTCGGCACCCCGACCCCTGACGCGCTCGTGCGGGCGGCCGTTCCCGAGGCCGTCCACGGTGTCGGTCAGGTGCAGGCCTGGGTGGTCGGGCCCGGTCTCGATGTCAAGGCCCGGCACGCCGGAGCCAAGGCGCAACTCGATGCCGCCCGCGAGGCCCTGGCCGGGGACGTCCCGGTGGTCGTCGATGCCGGGGGGCTGGATCTCATCTCCGGCCCCCGCGCCGCACCGACGCTCCTCACCCCGCATGCCGGGGAGTGCGCCCGGCTGCTCTCCCGGCTGCGCGGCACACAGGTCACCCGCTCCGACGTCGCCCACCACCCGCTCCCGTTTGCCCGCGAACTCGCCGATCGCACCGGCGCCACGGTCCTGCTCAAGGGCGCCTGGACGATCGTCACCCGGGCCGACGGACCGGCATACAGCCAGAACGACGCACCCTCGTGGCTCGCGACCGC
>NZ_HG764815.1:1899858-1924137 GCF_001050535.1 Nostocoides australiense Ben110
GGCACGTCCGTCGAGCGGCCGGCGGGGAGTTTCGCTGCCCTTGCCGCCGCCGCCCTGCCGAGCGTCGTGACCATCAGGGCCACCGGATCCGGTTCCGGCGCAACGGGTTCCGGGTTCGTCTACGACACAGCCGGCCACGTGATCACCAACAATCACGTCGTCGAGGGCGTCGGCGAGGAGATCACGGTCGTCCTGACCGACGGCAGCACGGTGGAAGCCGAGATCGTCGGCACCGACCCGGCATACGACATCGCCGTCCTCGACACCAAGCGCACGGACCTCAAGCCGTTGCCGATGGCCGACTCCAAGGCCGTCGTCGTCGGTGACGAAGTGCTCGCCATGGGTGCGCCGCTCGGGCTAGAATCGACGGTCACGTCGGGGATCGTCTCCGCGGTCGACCGGCCGGTCGTCGCGGGCGACTCGACGTCGCGCTCGTATATCAACGCGATCCAGACCGACGCCGCCATCAACCCCGGCAACAGTGGCGGGCCCCTCATCGACACCACGGGCAAGGTGATCGGCGTCAACTCCGCGATCGCCACGCCGACGGGCTCCTCGAGCGGCAACGCCGGCAATATCGGGCTCGGGTTCGCCATTCCCAGCGCCCAGGTCGTCAAGACCGCCGATCAACTCATCCGGACGGGCAGGTCGGAGCACCCGATCATCGGCGTGCTGCTCGATGAGTCCTATTCGGGGCCGGGCGCGAAGGTCAAGGCCGACAACGGTGGCGATGACCCGATCACGGCTGGTGGTCCGGCCGACAAGGCGGGCATCCAACCCGGCGACGTCATCGTGCGCTTCGACGGCCACGAGGTCTCCGGACCCGATGACCTGATCGTGGCGATCCGGGCCAAGAGCGTGGGCGATACCGTCGCGATGACGGTGCGGCGCGACGGCCAACCCGTCGATGTCACAATGACCCTGCAGGCTGCTCCCAAGAAGTAGCCCGCTGCCGCACCCGGAACGCAAAGGACATCTGACAGATGATGGGCTGGGACGAGCTCGCGATCGTCATCGTGCTCGCGATCGTCATCATCGGCCCGACCCGGCTGCCGGAGTATGCCGCCAAGCTCGCCCGCGGCATCCGGCAGATGCGCGTGCTGGCGGACGGGGCGAAGGCGCAGCTCAGGGAGCAGATGGGCCCGGAGTTCGACGACGTCAACTGGCGTCAGTACGACCCGCGGCAGTACGACCCGCGAAAGATCGTCCGGGACGCCCTGCGGGAGCCGATCGAGACCGCCTGGAATCCGGTGCGCGACGAGATCGAGGGCGTGCGCTCCTCGGCCGGTCAGATCGGG
Organism: Nostocoides australiense Ben110; assembly: GCF_001050535.1. GTDB lineage: Bacteria > Actinomycetota > Actinomycetes > Actinomycetales > Dermatophilaceae > Nostocoides_A > Nostocoides_A australiense. Next base: position 1,901,157 of record NZ_HG764815.1, read on the forward strand.
CGGTCATCCGCCGATGGTGCCGACGCGGAACCGATGGAGACCGTTGCGGCCGGCGCCACCGCTGTCGGCGCCGACGAGCTCGCTCGCATCACGCCATACGACGCCGACGCCACCTGACGCCAGCGCGTCGCGATTGCGTCGGGCGAACGCGTCGAGGCGAACCCGGCGTCGGCATTACACACCAACAGTCGAGTGAGCGCGACGCGCCCATGTTCAGTGCGTTCAATGGGCGTGTCGCGCTCACTCGACTGGCGTTCGTCCTGAGGGCGCGCAGGTTTCAGCGGCCGGACGGGGTGAGCCCGAGGGAGCGGCCGGCGAGGCCGCGGGAGCGGGTGGCCAGGGTCTTGGCGATGCCGCGTAGCGCGGTCGCGGCGGGCGATGTGGGGGAGCCGAGGACGACCGGCATACCCGCGTCGGCGCCCTCCCGCAGGGTGACATCGATCGGGATCTGGCCGAGCAGCGGCGCCTCGGCACCGAGCAGGCGCGTCAGCGACGCGGCGACCTGCGCGCCGCCGCCGCTTCCGAAGAGTTCCTGACGCGTGCCGTCGGGCAGCTCCAGCCACGACATGTTCTCCACGACCCCGACGACCCGCTGGCGGGTCTGAGCGGCGATGGCGCCGGCGCGTTCGGCGACCTCGGCGGCGGCCTGCTGGGGGGTGGTGACGACGAGGATCTCGGCGTTGGGGATCAGCTGGGCGATGGAGATCGCGACATCTCCGGTGCCCGGGGGCAGGTCGAGCAGCAGCACGTCGAGGTCGCCCCAGAAGACGTCCGCGAGGAACTGGTTGAGCGCCCGGTGCAACATCGGCCCACGCCAGACGACCGGCTGGTTGCCGGGGACGAACATGCCGATCGAGATGACCTTCACGTCGTGTGCGACCGGCGGCAGGATCATGTCGTCGACCTGGGTCGGCTGACCCGACACTCCGAGCATCCGGGGGATCGAGAAGCCGTAGATGTCGGCGTCGACGACCCCCACCTTCAGACCCTGTTCGGCCAGCGCCGCAGCGAGATTCGCGGTGACCGACGACTTGCCGACGCCGCCCTTGCCGGAGGCCACGGCATACACGCGGGTCAGCGAACCGGGCTTGGCGAACGGGATCTCCTTCTCCGGCGCGCCCCCGCGCAGCTTCGTCTTCAGCTCGGCGCGCTGCTCGTCGGTCATCACCCCGAGCGTCACCCGGGCGTCGCTCACGCCGGGCACGCCGCGCAGCGCAGCGGTGACATCGCGGGTGAGCGTGTCCTTGAGGGGACAGGCAGCGACGGTGAGCAGAATCGTCACGCTCGCGACGCCGGCGTCGTCGATGGCGAGGTCCTGCACCATGCCGAGTTCGGTGATGGGCTTGCGGATCTCGGGGTCGTCGACCTTCGCGAGGGCGGCGGTGAGCTGGTCGTGTGTGGGCTGCGGCACCCCGCAACTGTATGCCGCCCGCTCGCCTCCTCCCGAATCCGCGGTGCGGACGCTGCCGCCGCCCGCAGCGGGGCTGGGTTTCGCGACGGGGGCCTGGCTATAAGTCGGCCCGCCTCGGCAAACCTGGCCCCGCTTCTGTCAAACCTGGCCCCGCTCGGCGCCGCCGGCAGCGGGCCGGTGAGCCATTGCCGGGGGGCCTACTGCGGCGCGGACGGTATGTCGCCCGGCTTGGTCGCCGCGCGGGCGGCGGCTTGGCGGGCCTGGGCCTTGGCAGCGGCCTTCGCCTTGGCTTTGGCCTTCGCCTTGCGCTTGGCCTTGCGGGCGGCCTTCGCCTCGCGCTGGTCGACCTCGGAGACGAGATCCTCCAGGAGGTCGCGCAACTCGCTGCGCAGGAAGTCGCGGGTGGCGGCATCCCGCATGGCCAGGCGCAATGACGCGACCTCGCGGGTCAAGAACTCGGTGTCCGCCAGGTTGCGCTCGTCACGGGAGCGATCCTGTTCCAGCGCAACGCGATCGCGGTCGGCTTGCCGGTTCTGGGCGAGCAGGATCAGGGGCGCGGCGTACGACGCCTGGAGGCTCAGGATCAAGGTGAGGAGGGTGTAGTTCAGGTCGCGCGGGTCGAACTGCAGCCGTTCCGGACCCCAGGTGTTCCAGATCAGCCAGGCGGCGACGAAGACCGTCATCCAGATGATGAACTGGGGGGTCCCCATGAACCGGGCGAACTTCTCCGAGAGCACCCCGAAGGCCTCGCGGTTCATGCCCTTGGGGCGGCGGATCCACGGCGAGTGCTGCTCCTGCGGCTGGTCGAGCCGGGGCCGGCGCTCAGCCATGGCTCACCTCCGACTGGGTCAGCTCGTGGCGGTCCTCGCGCCAGTGTTCCGGGAGGATGTGGTCGAGCACGTCGTCGACGGTGACCGCGCCGATCAGGTGGGCGCCCTCGTCGACGACGGGCAGAGCGATCATGTTGTAGTTCGCCAGCCGGCGGGCGACCTCGCCGAGCAGCAGGTCCGGCTCGAGTGGGTCGACGTCCTTGTCGAGGATGCCGCCGATCGACGCGTGCGGGGGTTCGCGCAGGAGCCGCTGGATGTGCACCATTCCGAGATAGCGGCCGGTCGGGGTCTCGTGCGGCCCGCGGGTGACGAAGACCGTCGTCGCGAGGGCCGTGGGCAACTCCTCCCGCCGGACGACGGCGAGCGCCTCGGCGATGGAGGCCTCCGGGCCGAGGATCACCGGTTCGGTCGTCATCAGACCGCCGGCGGTGTTGTCGTCGTAGGCGAGCAGCCGGCGCAGGTCTTCGGCCTCGTCGGGCTCCATCAGCATCAGCAGCTGTTCCTGCTGCTCCTCGGGGAGTTCGGACAACAGGTCGGCGGCGTCGTCGGGCTGCATGGCCTCGAGGATGTCGGCGGCTCGCTCGGTCTCGAGACCGGTCATGATCTCGACCTGGGCGTCCTCGGGCAGCTCCTCGATGACGTCGGCGAGTCGTTCGTCGTCGAGGGCGGCGGCGACTTCGAGGCGCCGTTTGGGGGACAGGTCGCTGATGGCCTCGGCCAGGTCGGCGGCCTTGAGGTCCTCGTACGCCTCGAGCAGCCGGGCGGCCGGCTGCTGCTCACTCTCGACGTGGAGGCCCGTGACATCCTCGACCGGCACGACGAAGGTGGCGCTGCGGCGCCGGCCGAGCCGGGCCAGGCCGCCCTGGGGCTTGCCTTCGCGGCAGAAGACCTTGGTGACGCTCCAGTCGCGGGCCCGGTCCTGCTCGATGCCGATGTCCTCGACGGTGGCGTCGAGGAGACCTTTGTCGGTTCTCGCCGTGACCTGCCGCTCGAGCAGCTCGGCGAGGACGAGGGTCTCGTTCTGGCGCTGCTCGAACCGGCGCATGTTGACCAGCCCGGTCGTGATCACCTGGGCGCCGTCCACCGACGTCACCCGGGTCATCGGGACGAAGACACGACGTTTGCCGGCCACCTCGACGACCATGCCGAGGACGCGCGGGCGGCGGGTCTGGGAGAAGGTGATGACGACATCGCGCACGCGGCCCACCCGGTCGCCGAGCGGGTCGAACACCTCGAGCCCGGCGAGCCGGGCGACGAAGACGCGAACCGGTGCACTCACAAGCGCCAAGGCTATCGGCAGTGCGCGGCAGGGCCCGGGAGGTTCTGGTGGCGTGTGCTCACGCTCGCCGGGTGTGCGCGTCTAGCGCGCGGAGTGCGCGTCGGGCTTGCGCTTGGCGAAGTGCTTGCCGACGTGGCGGGGTTTGAGGCCGCCGGTGGTGCCGGTTGCCGCCGGGATCGGGTATGCCGCGGCCTCGGCGGCATACGCCCCAGGCCGTTCGACGGGTAGGCCGTAGGGGTGCAGGACGTAGATGGTCCCGCTCGTCCGCCACCGCTCGATCTGGTCGTCGGTGGCGTTGAGCCGCTCTGCGGCGAGGGCGGCGGCGGCGACCGGCCACATGGCGTGCTCGGGCGGCAGGACGACGACGCGGGCGGTGATCGTCAGCAACCGGGTGCCGGCGTCCTTGCTGCGCAGGATCAGCTCGACCTCGTCGGGCAGCGGCGGGATCTGCTGCTCACCCGGGCCGGTGACGATCAGGACGGCATCACGGTCATACGCATGCCACACCGCCCGGTTGAACCCGGGGGTCCGCAGCCAGCACACATCGCTCTTGCCCAACGCCTCGGCGAGCAGCGCGGTGAGGTTCACGGGGGCGGGGCCGGGGTCGGCGGCGGGAGCGGCTCCCGGCATCGCGGATGCCTGCGCCTCGGCCGGGGATGCGGGGTCGGTCACATCGCCACTGTCGCACATAGGCGCGGCGGCGGCGCGCTGCTAGCGTCCCAAATATGCGTAGCGCCAAGGACTTCTTCGCCCCTCTTGCCGTCGGCGCCCCGGCGCCCGTCCGGGAGGTCCCGGCCCGGCCGAGCCGGATGATCCACTTCTTCGACCCGAGCAACGAGAAGATGGCCGCCAAGATCCCGTCGATGGTCGGGACCGTCGACGTGCTGCTCGGCAACCTCGAGGACGCCGTCAAGGCGGAGAACAAGGAGAAGGCCCGGCTCGGGCTCGTCGAGATCGCCAAAGCAACCGACTTCGGCGACGCCACCCAGCTGTGGACGCGGGTCAACAGCCTGGACTCGCCGTGGGTGCTCGATGATCTGACGACTCTCGTGACCGAGATCGGCGACAAGCTCGACGTCATCATGGTGCCCAAGGTGCAAGGGCCGGAGGACATCAATTACGTCGACCGGCTGCTGGCGCAGTTGGAGGCGCGCGCCGGGCTGACGCGGCCGATCCTCGTGCACGCGATCCTGGAGACGGCACGGGGGATGGCGAATGTCGAGGAGATCTGCGGCGCCTCGCCGCGGATGCAGGGCATCTCCCTCGGCCCGGCCGATCTGGCCGCTGACCGCCGGATGAAGACCACGCGCGTCGGCGGAGGACACCCCGGCTATCTCGTGCGGCAGGATCCGCCCGCTGGGGTCGAGGACGCGATCAACGCCGATCGCGCTGTCTTCCAACAAGATCTGTGGCACTACACGATCGCGCGGATGGTCGATGCGTGTGCGATGCACGGGATCTTCCCCTACTACGGACCGTTCGGCGACATCAAGGATGTCGTCGCCTGCGAGGACCAGTTCCGCAACGCCTTCCTGCTCGGGTGCGTCGGTGCCTGGTCGCTGCACCCGGCGCAGATCGCGATTGCCAAGAAGGTCTTCTCGCCCTCGGCGGCGGACGTCGCGCATGCCCGCCGGGTCAAGGCGGCGATGGGCGACGGCACGGGCGCGGTGATGCTCGACGGCAAGATGGAGGACGACGCCTCCCTCAAGCAGTGCCTCGTCATCCTCGCCCTCGCCGACCAGTTGTCGGCGGGCGACCCGGAGCTCGCTGAGCTCTACAAGGAGGAGGCGAAGTGATGACGACGGCATACCGTCCCCGGCGCTCAGTCCTCTATATGCCGAGCAGCAACGAGCGCGCGCTGGAGAAAGCGAAGGCCCTCGGCTGCGACGCGCTGATCCTCGACCTCGAGGACGCCGTCGCACCTGACGCGAAGCCGGCCGCCCGCGACAACGCATGTGCCGCAGCGAAATCCGGCGAGTACGGCCGGCGTGAGATCACGATCCGCGTCAACGGCATCGGCACCGAGTGGCACGAAGCCGACCTCGCGGCGGCGAGCGCGGCCGGGCCTGACGGCATCGTGGTGCCAAAGGTCAACTCGCCCAAGGAAGTTCGCCAATTGGCCGAGGCGATGCGCGACTTCGGCGCGCCCGAGACCACCAAGCTGTGGGCCATGATCGAGACGCCGGAAGCGATCTTCGAGGCCGACAAGATCGCTCGGGCGGACGAACGCCTGGCCTGCTTCGTCATCGGCACCAACGACCTCGTCAAGGAACTGCAGGCGTTGCACGTTCCCGGCCGCGGTCCGGTGCTGACGGCCCTGTCGATCGCCCTGCTCGCGGCTCGCCGGGCTGGCATCGCGATCGTCGACGGCGTCTACAACGACGTCAAGGACGCGGAGGGCTTCGCTACCGAGTGCCGCCAGGGGCGGGAGATGGGCTTCGACGGCAAGACGCTCATCCATCCCGGCCAGATCGACGCCTGTAATGCCGCCTTCTCGCCCAGCGAGAGCGAGATCGAGGAGGCGGAGGGCATCGTCGCCGCCTGGCGCGACGGCGCCGGCACCGGCGTGGTCACCTACAACGGCAAGATGATCGAGCGCCTCCACGTCGACATCGCCGAGCGCGTCCTGGCGGTGCACGAAGCTGTCACCGCAGGCTGACCCCACTGCGGATTACCCCCCAGGGGTATGCTGTGGTGAGGCCCCGCGGGAACCGCGCGGGCGGCATACGAGGAGTAGCGAAATGACCCAGCCCAGCGACGTCAGCCGCAACCTGCCGATGGCGAGCAACGACACCGGCCCCGCCGAGAGCCCGGCCGACCCCGGGGCACCGGTGACGGGCACCTATGCCGTAGACGGCATGACCTGCGGCCACTGCGCGCACGCCGTGACCCAGGAGCTGTCCGCCGTTGCCGGTGTCCGCGATGTCCAGGTCGACCTCGTCGCGGGCGGCACCTCCACGGTCACGGTCGTGTCCGACGCGCCCCTCGACGAGGCAGCTGTGACGGCGGCCCTCGAGGAGGCCGGCGACTACACGCTCGTGTAACCGATCTGGCTGTCTCCCAACCCAACTGAGCAGAGGTTAGTCAAATCTGCACACTTCCGTAGGTGTGCTGATTTGACTAACCTCTGCTAGCAGAGGTTCCTTGGGGGGCCAGGCTCACCACCGCGACGTGGCGGCGGCGACGAGGTCACCGAAGAGGTGCTCCTCGTCCACGGCATACCCCTTGCTCGTGAACCACGAGGCGAGGTTGTGGACGTCGCGGTGCAGGAAGTCGAACCCCTGCGGGTTGCCGATGATGTCGACGATCTGCGGCCAGTCGATGAAGACGAGGCGGTCGCCGTCGAGCAGGATGTTGTATGCCGACAGGTCCCCGTGCGCCCACCCGTGAAGCGCGAGGCGGGTCAGCACCTCGCGTGCCTGCTCGAACAGACCTGGCAGAGAACGGGTTTCGACGCGCGACGCGGCCAGCCGGGGGGCGGCGACGCCGTCGGAGCCGACGAACTCCATGAGCATCTCGGTGCCGGTCAGCTGGACCGGATAGGGCACCGGCAACTCCAGCGCCCACAGGGCCTTGAGCGCCTCGAACTCGGCGCCGGCCCACTGGCCCGAGATCACCTCTTTGCCGAACTCGGTGCGGCGGGCCATGGCGCGCATCTCTCGGGACCGGCGTACGCGGCGACCCTCGAGATAACCGGCGTCCCGGTGGAAGAGCCGGTGGTCGCCGCTGCGGAACCGCTTGGCGGCCATGAGGACATCACGTTCCGGCTCGGCCGTGCCGTCGGGCACCCAGCGGCGCACGACGTGGACATCGGCCTCCTTGCCGGTCTTGAGCACGCCGAGATCCGCCTCGACGGCTCCGAGATCGGTGATGACCCAGTCGGGCCGGGGTTTGGGGCCGTGGGTGGCGCCGTCCCAGGTGGACCAGCGCTCGCCCTCGGGTGGGGCGTCAGGGAAGGAATCGGTCGCGAATGCGGACGGATCCGAAGTCATGGGTGAATAGCTCCTGAGTGCAGAAGGAAACGGGGCGGGGCAGCATCAGGCCCGAAACAGCCATGGCTCTCCTCCTCTCACTCAGCGCGCCGGACCGATGGCGCGCGCCACCACTGAAGCGCACCCGGGGTGGTCGCGCAACCGATTAATCGCCCGCTCCGAGCTGGCAGCACGATCTCCCGGGCGGCGGTCGGTGCACACCGGCTACGAGTACCTCATGGCGTCAGGCGTCATCAGCCCTCTGACCTGCACGAATATCCGCGTCGGTGGTTCCACAGCGCCCTACTCGTAGCTGGTGTGCACCAACCGGGCCGTGGCGAGCGCCGTGTGCACTCGCCCGGATGGGGCGGCGGTCGCCGGGGCTCAGGAGAGCTGGGCGGCGAGCCAATCGAGGTCTGCGCCGGCATGGGAGCGCCAGTAGTCGCCGGTATGTCCGCCGGCGTCGAAGTTCGTTACGGCGTGCGGGACGATATCGCGGGCGAAGGCGCGGTTGGCCGCGATGAACGGGTCGTCGGTGCCGCAGTCGAGGCGAATCGGTATGCGGGAGAGGGCCTTTGCGCGACGGAAGACGTCGTGGGCGACGAAGTCCTCGCGGTCGTCGAAAGCGCCCTCCGCGCTGTCGCCTGGGTCGGTCCACAGGGCGGCACTCTGCGCGACGACGCCGAGGACCGTGGCCGGCTTCATCGCGGAAGCGAGCAGGAGCGATCCGTAGCCGCCCATCGAGAACCCGAGGAAACCCAGCGACGTGCTCTCCGGGATCTTCGCGTAGCTGCGCATCAGCGGCAGGAAGTCCTGCATGACCATGGCCCCGGCATCCACGCCCGAGCGGCGCTTGTGCCAATAGGTGTCGCCGCCGCTGATCGTCGCCACGGCGAGTTCCGTTCGGGCCACGTGCTCGTCGAGGGCGAGCATGTCCATCATCTCCGGGCCGTTAGATCCCTTGCCATGCAAGCCGATCACCAGGGCGCGGGATCCCTTACCCATCGGCATGAGCAGGCTCCAGGCCGACTCCTCAGGCGCCAGGTGCACGGAGGTCAGCGTGCCGTCCATCCGGTGGCTGTGCGCGTGTGTCGTCGCCGAGCCCGACGTCGAGATCGACAAATCACAACTCGCGGTCGCGGCAGCGGCGGCCCCGAGCAGCAGGGTGCGCCGCGCCACCGGCCGGCCCCCCCTGCTCATACCGTCATCGTGCCACCGGCACCGGCGCGCCGAGCGCACGCCGCTCCGCGGCGACCAGGCGCGAGCGGCTCAGCAACGCCAGGACGAAGGCGAGCGCGGCGGCGGCGACGGGCACGAGGAACGCGCGGTGGGCGCCATACGACTCGATGACCTGACCGGCGGCGGCCGAGCCGACTCCGACCCCGATGAGCAGGCCGGTGACGACGATCGTCATGCCTTCGTTGAGCTGACTCGTCGGAACCAGCCTGGGGCACAAGGTCATCGCCGTGATCAGTGTCGGCGCGATGGCGAGGCCGGCGACGAAGCCGTTGACTGCGAGCACCGGGATGTTCGGAACCCACAGCACAGGCGCCAGAAGGGCGAACATCGCGAAGGTCCAGACCGTCATCCGGCGGGCGATTTGCCCGTCCACGGGCACGAGTCCGTAGAGCAGGCCACCGACGAGGGAGCCGGCGGCGAAGAAGCCGACGAGCGCGCCGCCGAGGGCTTTGACGCCGTTGTCCTCCGCATAGGCCAGCACCACGACGTCCATGCCGCCGAAGACCGCGCCGGTCAGGGTGAGGGTGACGGCCAGGCCGAGCAGCCCGGGCGCGGTGAACGCGCCGAGGACGTGGTGCTTCTCATCGCTGACGTGCACCGGCGGCTCGCTGACTCGGTGGGCCAGCAGACCGAGCAGCCCGACCAGGAAGAGCGTTGTCGCCACCAGGACGCCAGCCTCGGGAAAGAGCCATGACGCCAATGCGGCGCCCAGTGCCGGCCCCAGGACGAAGCACGACTCCTCGGCGGCCTGCTCGAAGGAGGTGGCGACGTGCAGATCTGCCGGCCGCTCAGGGAGCAGATGGGTCCACCGGGTGCGGACCAGCGTGCTGGGATTGGGCGCGACCGCCTGCCCGAGGGCGGTGACGAGCAAGACCCAGCCGGGCACCCCGGCATACGCCTCCACGGTGAGGGCGAGCAGGCAGCACCCGACGACCAACCCGGCCGGCAACGCGATTCGGCGCTGCCCGAACCGGTCGATCGCGCGCGCCACGAGCGGCCCGCCCATTGCCATCGAGATCAGCCCGACGAAGGAGACGAGGCCGGCGAGGGCGTACGAGTCGTAGCGGGTGGCGATCATGACGACGATCGCCACGCCGAACATCGACGTGCCCAGCCGGGCGACATAGGCACTGGCGAAGAAGTGCGGCGCCGACGGCATGACGCGCAGGACGCGGTAGGGAGCGAAGAAGCGGCGCACGATGCCCCATTGTCGGCCGTCCGTCCGAGTCCGTCGAATCGGTCGGCACCTCCAGGTGCCGGGTCGCGGCCGAGCCGTCCGCGCCATACCGGAATGGCGCGCCGGGCCTTCTGAGTCCGCATGGGTTACCACCGGATGACCGAGGACGAAGTGGCAGCCTTCCTCACCGCTCTGCCCGCGCGGCCGGGTGTGCTGGCGACGACGCGCAACGACGGACGGCCCCACGCGGCGCCGACCTGGTACGACCTCGACGACGACGGCACGATCGTCTTCAACACCGGTGCCGACACCCTCGAGGGCCGCACGCTCAAACGGACCCGGTATGCCAGTCTCACCGTCCAAGACGACCGCCCACCCTTCTCGTTCGTCACCGTCGCCGGGCGGGTGGATCTGATCGATGACCTGAACTGCGCGCGTCGAGTGAGCGCGACACGCCGAGTTTCGGCGGGCGTTCTGGGCGTGTCGCGCTCACTCGACGACCGGGGGGCCGACTCGACGGCGGTTCTCAAGGGGGTGTGCTGAGCACGCGGGTGATGCAGGCGGCGGGTCAGTCGGCGAGGGCCTGCATGGCGGTCTCCTCGACGTCGGCGATCTCGTGGAGGAGCTGCGCGGCGCGATCGAGGCTGTCTGGACCGTCGACCTGTTCGAGCGCGGCGGCGACCTGCGACCACAGGCCGGCGGCGATCTCGAACTGCTCCGCCACGTCGAGGAGGGACGCGTCGCCGAGGACGCCGCCCGCCTCGCGCAGGAAGGCGGCATACATCCGGCGGAAGAGCCCGCCGCCGGTGCCGCCGTGCTCCATCAGGTGACCGATGCCGGCGAGGTCGGCGGCGGCATACTCCTGCGGCCAGGCGCGGATGACGCGCGCGGTCTTGCGAATGCCCTTGGCGCCGAAGTTGGCGATCCGAGGATTGAGGAAGGCCTGAGCGGTCGCGGCGATCGCACCGGGCAGGGCTGATCGGAGGGCGATCGGGTGCGGCGCGGCGATGGTCCAGGTCAGGGCGTTGGACGACATGGGCCCCTTCCACAGCCGCGCGGCCTCGAAGCTTGCCCGGCTCGTCACCCGGGCACCGCCCTGGCCGCGGGTATCCACGACATACACGCGCTCGCCGTCGTAGCCGTAGGCGGCGACGAAGTGGCCGGCGAAGTCCGCACCGGTGGTGTCGTAGTCGAGCAGCCGCATGTTCAGCTTCACCCCGACGGGGACGCCCCGGTCGACGAAGTCGGCCACATTGGCCCACGCCCGACGGGCCGAGCGCGTGGTGCGGACGTCGACGTCGAGTCCCAGCCGGCTGGCGAGGTCCTGGGTGAGTTGCTCGGGGCGGGTGCGGCCGCCGATGAAGGGCGCGGGTGCGCCCTTGAAGGTGAAGATGCCGTAGCTGAGCCCCTGGCCGAGCCCGAACATCATCGGCTCGCTGAGTGGGAGGCCGGCGGCGTGCAGGAGATTGCCGGTCGCCGTCGTCTCGCAGTGTTCGCCGACGAAGGGCTCGAAGCCGGCGATGGTGGCGTTCATCGGTCAGTCCTCTCTGTTCGGGACGCGATCTGCTGGGCGGCGGCCGCGCTCCACGCCCGCTCAGCCTCGACGGCGTGCAGGATCCGATCGAAGAGCAGGCCGGCAGCGGAGGTGGGTTCGTGGGCCTGGGCGTCGCGGATGGCGCTCAGGCGGGTGTGCTCCGCCGCGAGGTATGCCGCCCGCTCCCGCAAGCAGGAAGCGGCGGTCGTCGCGGGGAGAGTGTCGATGCCGGAGAGGGCAAGGTTGAACCGCGGGTCGTGCTCGCGCGTCGTGCTCAGCGCCTGGCGCAGCGCCGCCCGCAGTGCGCGCTTACCGGCGGGGGTGAGGGTGTAGCACCGCCCGCGCGGGCCGCGCCCGGTCTTGGTGTCGTCGGGCGCCGACTGCGCGAGATCGCGGTGCTCCACCCGACTCAGCCCGTTGTAGACCGAGGAGGAGGCGACGCCGGCCCAGGCGCCCAGGCCCCGTTCGTCGACCAGCCGGGTGATGGTGTAGCCGGTGATCCCGGGTTGCTCGGCCATCATCAGCAGGAGGGTGAACTCGGCATTCGACAATTTCTCCATACATGGAATATACCAACACTGGAATATAAAGGGAAGGACCCGGAGGCGGCTTCCCGGCGGCGGGGTGGGAGGGATCACGCCCGGCGCGGCTACAGCGCGACGAGGGCGGACGGCATACTCGCAAGAGAACCCTGGACCCGAGCGCAAGGCGGCGATCGACGCATGTCACGACTGCAGACGACAGACAACCTCACCGAGGAGCAGGTCGAACTGCTCAAGCTGGTCAAGGAATTCGTCAACGAGCAGATCATCCCGGTCGCGACGGACCTGGAGCACAAGGACGAATACCCGCAGGCGATCGTCGACCAGATGAAGGAGATGGGGATCTTCGGGCTGATGATCCCCGAGGAGTACGGCGGGCTGGGGGAGTCGCTGCTGACCTACGCCCTGTGCGTCGAGGAGATCGCGCGCGGGTGGATGTCGGTGTCCGGCATCATCAACACCCACTTCATCGTCGCGTACATGATCCTGCAGCACGGCACCGAGGAGCAGAAGCAGAACTACCTGCCCCGGATGGCGACCGGGGACCTCCGCGGCGCTTTCTCGATGTCCGAGCCCGGCCTCGGCTCCGACGTCTCGGCCATCAAGACCAAGGCGGTGCGCCAGGGCGACTCCGACGACTGGGTGATCGACGGCCAGAAGATGTGGCTGACCAACGGTGGCAGCGCGAATCTCGTTGCGGTGCTGGTCAAGACCGACCTCGGCGCGGACAGCGTGTACAAGAACATGACGACCTTCCTCATCGAGAAGAAATCCGGCTTCGGCGAGACCGCGCAGGGCGTCACAGTGCCCGGCAAGATCGACAAGATGGGCTACAAGGGCGTCGACACCACCGAACTCGTCCTCACCGGCCACAAGACGACCACCGCCCAGATCCTCGGCGGCGAGCCCGGCAAGGGCTTCTACCAGATGATGGACGGCGTCGAGGTCGGCCGCGTCAACGTCGCCGCCCGCGCGTGCGGGGTCTCGATGCGCGCCTTCGAGCTCGGCATCTCCTATGCCCAGCAGCGCGAGACCTTCGGCAAGAAGATCGCCGACCACCAAGGCATCCTCTTCCGCCTCGCCGACATGGCCGTCAAGGTCGAGGCCAGCCATCAGATGATGGTCAAGGCCGCCCGCCTCAAGGACGCCGGCAAACGCAACGACCTCGAGGCCGGCATGGCCAAATATCTCGCCGCCGAGAACTGCGCCAATGTCGTCGAGCAGTCCTTCCGCATCCACGGCGGCTACGGCTACTCCAAGGAGTACGAGATCGAGCGCCTCTACCGCGAGGCCCCGATGCTGCTGATCGGCGAAGGCACGGCGGAGATCCAGAAGATGATCATCGGCCGCCGCCTGCTGGAGGACTACAAACTCAAGGGTTGACGGCCGAGCCCGGACGAGCGGCATACGATGGGCACGTGTGACTGACGTCGCGACACCTTCGTCAACGGCTTCTGCTCCCGAGGCCGGCGATCACCACCCGGGCGGGGCGACGTGGGCGCTGGTCCTCGCCGCCCTCGGAGTGGTGTTCGGCGACATCGGGACCAGCCCGCTGTATGCGATGCAGACCGTCTTCACCCTCGATGCCGGCCTTGTGCATCCCAACTCCGCCAACGTCTACGGCGTCATCTCCATGGTCTTCTGGTCCATCACGCTGATCGTCTCGATCAAACAGCTGATGTTCATCCTCAAGGCCGACAACGACGGTGAGGGCGGCATCCTGTCGCTGGCCTATCTGACCCGCCATTTCGTGCCGCCGTCGAGCAAACGCTTCGGCCTCGTCATGATCCTCGGGGTGATCGGGGCCTCGCTCTTCTTCGGCGACAGCCTGATCACGCCGGCGATCTCCGTGCTCTCGGCGGTCGAGGGCCTGAAGGTGTCCGCCCCCGGGTTGGAGCACGACATCCTCCCGATCGGCGTCGGGATCATCACCGCCCTCTTCGCCGTGCAGCGCTTCGGCACCCACCTCGTCGGCCGCTTCTTCGGGCCGGTGATGGTGCTGTGGTTCCTCACCCTGGCGGCGCTCGGGATCCCGCACATCCTCGCCGATCCCCATGTCCTGGGCGCGCTTTCGCCCCACCACGCGGTCGAATTCGCGTTCCGTCATCCCTTCATCGCCTTCATCGCGATGGGTGCGGTGGTGCTGTCGGTCACCGGCGCCGAGGCGCTGTATGCCGATATGGGCCACTTCGGGCGGGTCCCGATCGTGCGGGCCTGGTTCATCCTGGTCTTCCCGTGCCTGACGATCAACTACCTCGGGCAGGCGCAGGGGATCCTGCACCACCCCGAAACCGCCACCTCACCCTTCTTCCACCTGGCCCCGGCCTGGCTCTCGATGCCCCTGGTCGTCCTGGCCACGCTGGCGACGATCATCGCCTCCCAGGCGGTGATCTCCGGCGCCTATTCCGTAGCCCGCCAGGCGGAACGGCTCGGTTACCTGCCCCGCTTGACCGTGCGGCATACCTCCGAACACGGCGGACAGATCTACATCCCCGCGGTGAACTGGCTCCTCTTCGCCGGCGTCCTGCTGCTGATGCTCACCTTCCGCGCCTCCGAGAAGCTCGCCACCGCATACGGCGTCGCGGTGACCCTCGACCTGATGCTCACGACGACGTTGTTCTGCGTGTATGCCGCGGCGCGGCACAAGTGGGCACCGTGGCGGATCGCGCTCTTCGCCCTCGCCTTCGGCGTGCTCGAGGTCAACTTCTTCGCCGGCAACGCCGCCAAGGTGCTGCACGGGGGCTGGCTGCCCTTGCTGGTCGCCGCCACGCTCGTGCTGGTCATGATGACCTGGCGCCGCGGCACCACCTTGGTGACGGCGCGCCGGACCAAGCTCGAAGGCCCCCTGCTGCCCTTCCTCGACGTCCTGCACGGCGAAGGCCTGGCCAAGGTGCCCGGCACGGCCTTCTTCCTGCATCCCACAGCCGAGACCACGCCCCTGGCGCTGCGCGAGAACGCCGACTTCACCAAGGTCCTGCACGAGCGCGTCGTCATCGTCTCCTCGCGCATCCGCAACCAGCCGCACATCCCCGACGAGCAGCGCGTGGTCATCGACGACCTCGGCGACCCCTACGACCACATCTCGCATGTGACGCTGTCATTCGGCTTCCAGGACGAACCCGACATCCCGGCGGCGCTGGCGCTGGCCATCGAGCAGGGCTTGGACGCCAACCTCGAGGACCCGGTCTACTTCCTGTCCAAGATCACCATCCACCGCTCCGACCGCCCGGGCATGGCCGGCTGGCGCAAGCGGATGTTCGTCGGCATGGCCCACAATGCCGCGTCACCGGTCGACTACTTCAACCTGCCGATCGGCCGCACGGTCGTCATGGGCGCCCAGGTCAGGTTCTAGCGGATCACGTGCCGACGGGGCGCCGGCGCCAACGCGATGGCGGAGCGCGGGGGAGCCGTTTGCTGGGTGGACTCCCAGCAAACGTCCAGCTTTCACCTGGGAGAATGGCAGTATGACAGCGCAACCGCTTGGTGGCCGCAGCCCGCTCGGTCCGGGCGCCTTCAAGCTGAACTACCCCATGTCGCTCGGTGTCTATGACAGCTATCACGAGGCGCAGAAGGCCGTGGACTACCTGTCCGACAACGGCTTTCCCGTCGAGAACGTGCTGATCGTCGGCACCGACCTGAAGCAGGTCGAGCGGGTCACCGGGCGCCTGACCCGCGGGCGCGTGGCCATGGGAGGGGCGCTCTCCGGTGCCTGGCTGGGTGCCTTCGTCGGTCTGATCTTCTCGATGTTCGAGGACGGTCAGACGCTCGTGCGGATCCTCTCGACCGTGATCTTCGGTGCCCTCTTCGGGCTGGTGTGGTCGATGGTGGGCTACGCACTCACCAAGGGCCAGCGCGACTTCACCTCCGTCAGCCAGGTCGTCGCTACGCGGTATGAGGTGATGACCGAGCACAAGTACGTCCAGCAGGG
This sequence comes from Nostocoides australiense Ben110, assembly GCF_001050535.1. Classification (GTDB taxonomy): domain Bacteria; phylum Actinomycetota; class Actinomycetes; order Actinomycetales; family Dermatophilaceae; genus Nostocoides_A; species Nostocoides_A australiense. The sequence continues at coordinate 1,917,068 of NZ_HG764815.1, forward strand.
CCGGGACCTGATCGCCCAGATGGACCCCATGAAGGCCGCCCAGGCGCAGGTCGCCGAGGCACAGGCCCGGGCGTATGCCGAGGCCCAGGCAGCCGCGCAAACCCCGCCCACGACACAGGCGCAATCAGACGCGCAGGCCCCACCCTCGGCGCAGTTTCCCGCATCGCCCCCGCGGCAACCGCCGCCACCTAGTTCCGGATTCTGAGCAACGGGGGCCGATCGAGGCGTAGCCTCGGGGCCATGACACCTCCGGGACCACCCTCAGGACCTCATTCCGGGCCGCCGGAGCTGACCGTCCTCGACGAGGCCTTCGACTGCGTCCTGTGCGTCGTGGCGCATCCCGACGACATCGAGTACGGCACCTCGGCCGCCGTGGCCAGGTGGACCGGTGCCGGCAAGACGGTGACGTACTGGCTCGCGACCCGCGGGGAGGCGGGCATCGACAACCTGCATCCCGACCAGGCCGGCCCGGTGCGGGAGGCGGAGCAACGCGCAGCCGGTCGGGCCGTCGGCGTCGAGATCGTCGAGTTCGGTTCCTATCGGGACGGCATCGTGGAGTACGGCCTGGACCTGCGCCGCGACATCGCCCGCGAGATACGGCGCCGCAGGCCGGGTCTCGTCGTCACCGGCGACTACCACGATCGGTTCGTCGCGGGCATGCTCAACCAGGCCGACCACCGCGCCGTGGGTCAGGCGTGTGCCGACGCAGTCGCCGACGCCGGCAACCGGTGGATCTTCCCGGAACTGCTCGACGAGGGCCTCGAGCCACACCACGTGCCGCTGCTGGCCTTCGCCGGCACCGCCACCCCGACCCACTATGTCGACGTCACCGCGACGTTCACCGCCGCGGTGGCGTCGCTCGAGGAGCACGACACGTACAACCGCGTCCTCCCGGAACAGTTCCCCAAGCCCGCCCAGTTGCTCGGGATGGTCCTGGGATCGGTGAAGCCGGCACCGGACGTCGACTACGCGCTCCTGCTCGACGTGGTCGAACGCCGCTAGGGGGCCGCCGGTGTTGGTCGCGTCAGGTCCACGTCTCGCGCTGTGACAGCAGGTGCTGTCGCGCGGCGATGGCCCCGAGGGTGGGGGAGACGGCGACGAGACCACGATGGAGGTCCACGAGCAGGCGTGGATCCGGTTCGGCCCCGTCGACGCGGGAGCAATGTACGGCCTGGATGGCGGCCTCGAGATGGAAGCGCCCGAGCTGTCGCGCATCATGTGCCGCCGCGAGGTGGGCTCGACCGCGGTCGATGAGGGCTCGGTTCCACGTCGCTGGATCCTGTTGCGCCAACGGGACGAATCGGCCGTCGGCGTCGGTGCGGCCGGAGAGGCGGGCGAGCGACATGCTGACCAGCGCGGTGAGGCCGCGGACCTCGGGCTCGCCCGCACCGGCTCCGGTGTCGTCACCGCATGGCTCCTAGTGGGTCCAGGCGCCGTCGACATAGGACGTGCCGGCCGGCCGGACCTCGATGACGCCCCACTGGGCGGCGGGGCACTTCTCGGCCCACCCGATGGCAGCGTCGAGGTGGGGCACGTCGAGGACGAACACCCCGGCGAGCGCCTCGACGGTGGCGGCGAAGGGACCGTCCTGCACACTGAGGTCGCCGGTGCGCCGGGTGACGGTCGTGGTCGCGGCGCTCGGTTGGAGGACCTCGGCGGCGATCAGGACACCAGCGGCGTCGAGGGCGGCGGCATACGCCTGGAAGGCCCGCTGGGCCTGCGCGATCACCTCGGGGTCGATCTGGCCCTCGGTCGGCTCGGGGTAGTGCAGCAGCAGGGAGTAACGCATTGTCAGATCCTCTCGGTTCGCCCGGCTCCGTGGTGGCCGGATACCCCATGACGATCGAAGGGGGCCGGATTCGTCACCCCCCTTGCGTCCGCGGAGTTGGTCGCTCTAGCAACCAACTCCGCGGACGCAAGCCCGGGGAGGGCGGGGTCATGGGCACGCGAAAGGGCCCGCCCGGAGGGAGGGCGGGCCCAATCGTGGGTGCGCGGTGGCGTCAGCCCTTGACCGCGCCCGAGGTGAGGCCGCGGACGAAGAAGCGCTGCAGGGCGAAGAAGACGATCATCGGCAGCACCATCGAGATGAAGGCGCCCGCGGTGAGCAACTCCTGGCCCTGACCCTGGGTGCCGAGCAGGCCCTGCAACTTCACGATGACCGTGGAGTTGCCGGAGTTCAGGAACAGCTTGGCGATCAGCAGGTCGTTCCACACCCAGAGGAACTGCAGCGTGGCGAAGGCGGCCATGGCGGGCATGGCCATCGGGGCGACCAGCTTCCAGAAGATCTGGTAGTGGGTGGCGCCGTCGATCTTCGCCGACTCGACCACGCTGTAGGGCAGCGTGGACATGTAGTTGCGCAGGGTGTAGATGGCCAGCGGCATACCGAATCCGGTGTGCAACAACCACACCGCGATGTATTGGCCGGAGATGCCGAGACCGTTGGGGCCGAGCAGGTTGAGCATCGGCTGGAAGGCCACCTGGATCGGGACGACCATCACCGCGACGATGGCGATGAAGAGCAGGTCCTTGCCCGGGAAGTCCAGGAAGGTGAACGCGTATGCCGCGAAGGCGGCGAACATGATCGGCAGGATGGTCGCCGGCAGGGCGACGACGATCCCGTTGAGGAAGGCATTGCCGAGGTCGGCATCCGCGATGACCTTGCGATAGTTCTCGAAGGTCCAGCCGGTGCCGAACGGGTTGAACAACGCATTCCACCAGCCGTTGGACTGTGCGTCGTCGCGGCTGCGGAAGGAGGTGACGAGCAGACCCAGTGTGGGCAGGGTCCAGATGATGCACAGCAGGATCATCGAGATGATCGAGAACATGCTGCGCGGCCGGCCGTCCTTCATCAGCCTGCGCTGACGCGGCTTGGGGTCCGAGACGACGGGTGCGGGGGTCATAGCCGTGGAACTCATCGGTTCATCTGCTCCTCACGGAAGGTCTTGACCTGGTACCAGAGGATCGGCAGCACGGCGATGAGCAGCACGACGACGATCGCCGACGCGCGGCCGGCCTGGCTGTTGGCGAACATCTCGTTGAAGAAGAGGTTCGCGATGACATCGGAGTTGTCGCGGCCGTTGGTCAGGACGTAGACGATGTCGAAGACCTTCATCACGAGGATGACCACGGTGATGAAGACGGTGACGATGGTGCCGCGGATCTGCGGGATGATCACCTTGAAGAAGATCTGCAGCTCGCTGGCGCCATCGATGCGGGCCGCCTCGAGGGTGTCGTCCGGGACGCCCTTGATGGCAGAGGACAACAGGATCATCGAGAAGCCGACCTGCAGCCAGATGAGGATGACCATCATCAATAGCGAGTTGAGCTTGCCGTCGGATATCTGCAGCCACGTCTTGGGGTCCATCCCCAGCTTGGTGACGATCGCGTTGAGCAGACCGACCTGGCTTTGCGACTTGTCGCTGTAGGCGTAGACGAGGTTCCAGATCGCCGAAGCACCGACGAAGCTGATCGCCATGGGGAGGAAGATGATCGACTTGCTGACCTTTTCACCCTGCGCCGAGAGCTTGTCGGCGAGCACGGCGACGATGATGCCGATCGCGACGGTGATCGCCGGGACGAGCGCCAACCACAGGAGGTTGTTCAGGATGGCGTTCCAGAAGTCCTTCGACCCAAAGATGTCCTTGTAGTTCGCGAGCCCGACGTATTCGGTCGAGTTGGCGTTGGCGAAGGAGTAGTTGATCGTCTGGATCGTCGGGTAGATGAGCATGAGGGCGATGAGCCCGAAGCCCGGCAGCAGGAAGGCGTAGGGCATGATGCCCTGGCTGAGCCGGTTGGGCAGGCCCTCGATGAACATATTGAGGAACCAGAAGAGCAACGCGGCCCCACCGACCCCGCCGATCAGGGCGAGTGCGGCGATGAGGATCTTGTTGTCGAGGAACCACTGGGGGTAGTAGCCGAACGCGAGGAAGAGATTGCCCAGCGCCCAGGCGGTGAGGATCAGGCCGAAGAGCCCGATGACGATCTTGGGGACATTGGCCCGGTTGATGTCATCGGGGTCCCGCCGCTGTGGGGCGACGACGGTATCGGTTGCGGTGCTCATCAGGACTTCGGCCAGCTGTTCTCGATCGCGGTGGCGGTCTCCTCGTCCGAGGCGCCATTCATCCACTTGACCATCTCGGTCCAGAACGTGCCCGAGCCGACCTCCTTGGGCATCAGGTCGGAGGCATCGAAGCGGAAGACATCCGCGCTCGACACGATCTCGGCCATCTGCTTCGTCAGCTCATTGGGGTAGTTCGTCGCGTCGAAGGTCTTGTGCGGCGACAGCCAGCCGCCGACCTTGGCCCAGGGCCCGCCGAACTTGTCGGAGGTGAGGAACTTCATGACCTCGATGGTGTCGGGGTCGTTGCCGTTGAACTGCGCCGCCAAGTCGCCACCACCGAGGATGGGCTGGCCGCCGTAACCGCCGTCGAGCGGCGGGAAGACGAAGATCCCGACCTTGTTGTCGAGGTCTGCCTGGACGTCCTTGGGGAGGAAGCCGGTCGCGAAGTTGCCCTGTCGCATCAAGTAGCACTTCGGCGGGTCCTGGAACGCCGGGGTCATCGCGTCACCGAACTTGGTGTTGATGATGTTCGCGGCGCCACCGAAGACATTGCCGTCACCCTTGGCGAGCTTGCCGAACTCGGCAAACGCCTTGAGGATCTGCGGGTCGTTGAACGGGATCTTGTGGCTGACCCACTGGTCGTAGACGTCCGGGCCGCTGACCCGCAGCACCATCTCCTCGATCCAGTCGGTGCCGACCCAGCCGGTGGCTGCGTCGCTACCCCAGCCCATGCACCAGGGCGCGGTGCCTTTGCCCTTGATCTCGTCGGTGTTCTTCGCGAGGTCTTGCAGGGAGGTGAACTCGGTCTTGCCGCCGGCTTCGGTCCACGCAGGCTTGGGATACCAGACGATGGACTTGACGGCCATGCGCATCGGGGCGCCATAGGAGCGGCCCTTGTAACGGGTGGACTCGAGGAAGCCGGGCACCAAGGTGGTGGCCAGGGCGTCGTAGTCGAGGACGGAGTCGATGGGCTGGATCTTGCCCGCCTCGGCCAGTTCGATCAGACCACCGGGCTGCGGGAAGAGCGCGATGTCGGGCGCATCGCCGGCAGTCACCCTGGTCTTGACGATGGTCGTGAAGTTGTTGTCGTCCGTGTACTGGATGTCGATGCCGGAGGACTTCTCGAATTCGGCGAGGGAGGCCTCGAAGGCCTTCTTCTCATCGCCACCGAAGGCGCCGAGGATGGTGACGACCTTGTCGCCGTCCTTCTGCGTGTTGTCGACGTAGCCGTTGAGTCCGGCCGCGCCACCGCCGTCGGAGGCGTTCGGGTTCTGGAGGCAGGCGCTCAACAAGGTGGTGGTGAGGATCGCACCCCCCATCGCGACGAGTCGCCTGCGCCGGTGCACCTGCGCCATGTGATCTCCTTCGATTCACGCGTTGGCGAGGGCATACGAAGTAGCCAGCGCCACGCTGGTTGGTCCCCCTGTTGTAACCCCAACCCTTGGCAACCGTCCAGGCGCCACGACGGGTCGATACCGCTTCGTGACATAGTTGGCACGTTCAAATTCTTGCTTCGCGAGATTGACGGTATGCCGCGTGGCCGGTGTGGTCCCACCAGCCACCTGGGCCCCGTGGGCACCAGGTAGCTGAGACGCTGCGTGCCGCGTCGAGCGGCTCAGCGCGATTGGACGTGTTGGATCCAGGCCTCGACCTCGGCGCTGCTTCGCGGCATACCGGCGGAGAGGTTCTCGCATCCGTCTTCGGTCACGAGGACGTCGTCCTCGATCCGCACACCGATGCCGCGGAAGCGCTCCGGCGCCAGGTCGTCGTCCGCCTTGAAGTACAGCCCTGGCTCGACGGTGAGGATCATCCCGGGGCGCAGTTCGGCGTCCATGTACTCCTCGCGCGTGGCCAGCGAGCAATCGTGCACGTCGAGGCCGAGGTGGTGACTCGTGCCGTGGACCATCCAGCGCCGGTGGTACTGCCCGTGGTCCTTGTCGAGCGTCTCCTCGACGCCGATGCCCTCAGGCAGCAGCCCCCACGCGTGCAAGTGCTCGGCGATGACCCGGATCGCCGCACCGTGCACGTCGCTGAACTTGTTTCCCGGCTTGACCGCGGCGATGCCGGCCGCCTGCGCGGCGCACACCGCGTCATACACCTCGCGCTGGTCCTCGGTGAAGGTGCCGCTGACGGGCAGGGTGCGCGTGATGTCTGCGGTGTAGAGGGCGTCGACCTCGACGCCCGCGTCGAGCAGGATGAGATCCTCCTCGGTCACGTCGCCGGTGTTCTTGATCCAGTGCAGGGTGTTCGCGTGGTCGCCGGCCGCGCAGATCGAGTCGTAGCCGACGCCATTGCCCTGGTGGCGTGCGTGCAGCCCGAAGACGCCCTCGACCCACCGTTCACCGCGGCCCTTGGCCACCAGGTGCGGCAGGTCGGTGATCACTGCCTCGAAGCCCACCTTGGTGGCGGCGATGGCCGCGCGCATCTGCTCGATCTCGAACGCGTCCTTGACCATCCGTGACGTCGAAATCGTATGCGCCAGTTCGTCATCGGCCTCTTGCAGCGCTTCTTGTTCGCGCCCTTCGGACACCCGGCGCTCGTCGAGCTGCGCCGTCAGAGCGCTGTCGGCGTCGCGCACCACGCGCACGATCATTTCCGCGGCGTCCTTGGTCACGGCATCGAGGAAGTCGTCGATGTGCCGCCCGCTCAGGTCGAGTTCGGCCTCGATTTCCTCGATGCTCGGACGCGGCCCGACCCAGAACTCCCCATAGCGGGCGTCGCCGAAGAACTCGTCGCTGTCGCGCGCTGCCAGAGGCCGGAAGAAGAGGATCGCCTCGTGGCCATCGGCGGTCGGTTCGAGCACGAGCACCGCGTCCGGTTCGCGGTCGGCGCCGAGCCCGGTCAGATAGGCGAAGGCGGTATGCGGTCGGAAGACGTAGTCGGTGTCGTTGCTGCGCACCTTCAGCCCGCCTGCGGGGATCACCAGGCGTTCGCCGGGATAGGCGGCGGACAGGGTGGCACGGCGGGCGGCGGCATACGGCGCGGCGGGGGAGCGGCGGGGGGGCGGGGG
>NZ_HG764815.1:1924237-1931061 GCF_001050535.1 Nostocoides australiense Ben110
CGAGCCGCTCGGCGACCTCGAGCTGGACCATCACGAGCACCCGCTCGATCGTCGGGAAGGTCTCGAGCAGGTGCAGCACGACCGGCACCGCGACGTTGTAAGGCAGGTTGGCGACGAGTTTGGTCGGGGCGACGGGCAGGTCGGTCAGGCGCAGGGCGTCGGCGGGTATGACGCGCAGTCGCCCCGCGCGCTCGGGCGCGGCGGCGCTCATGGTCGCCGGGAGCGCCGCGGCGAGGCGCGGGTCGATCTCGACGGCGAGCACCTGGTCGGCGGCCTCGAGCAGGCCGACGGTGAGGGAGCCGAGGCCGGGGCCGACCTCGACGACGACGTCGTCGGGCTGCACGGCGGCGGTCTTGACGATGCGCCGCACCGTGTTGGCGTCGACGACGAAGTTCTGCCCCCACTGCTTGGTCGGGCGGACGCCGTGCTCGGCGGCCAGGCGCCGGATGTCCGCCGCCCCCAGAAAGTGCACCGCCTCCGTCACGCCGTTCACCCTATGGGTCCGCGTGAACTTTTCCGCCCAGTGCCACTTTGTGTCGGTTTGGGCGGGAAATATTGCGAGGCGAAGCGCTAGGAACTGGCACTGGGCGGAAAAGTTCACGCCCCCACCCGGAACGAAGATCCGGGCGGGGGCGGGGGATGTTGCGAGGCGTCAGGCCGCGTGCGCGCAGCCCCAGGGGCTCAGGCCGGCGATCGCGTAGTAGCGGTTGGCGATGGTGATCTGCTGCTCGCGGCTGGCCAGGTCGGCGCGGGGGGCGAAGTCGTCGCCGCCCATGGCGAGCCAGCTGGCCGCGGCGAACTGGAGGCCGCCGTAGTAGCCGTTGCCGGTGTTGATGTGCCAGTTGCCGCCGGACTCGCACATGGCGATCCGGTCCCACATGGCCGCGTTGGCCAGGTTGATGCCGGCGCCGGAGGTGGAACCGCCGGTGGACCCGCCGCTCGAGGAGCCGCCCGAGGACGAGCCGGAGCTGGAGGAACCGGAACTCGACGAGCCGGAACTGGACGGCTTCGGCGTGGCGGCCGGCTTCTCCTTGGTGCCGACGGCGATGACCTGGTTGCGGACCTTCGTCGGGATCTCGGTCTTGACGTAGGAACGCTTGACTTCCTTACCGTCGTGCAGCACGACCGTGTAGTAGTTGACCTTCTCGCCCTTGCGACCGGCCGTGACGACCTTGGTTTCACCCTGGAAGAGCGAGGAGTCGTTCTTGCGGATCGTCTCGAAGGCGATCGTGCTGGACTTCGTGACGGTCTTGGTCTTGACCCGGGTGACCTGGAGCTTCATACCGTCCTGGATCGGGGTGTCCAGACGGGGCTTGACGATGTCCTTGCTGCCGACCTTGACCTTGAGCAAGGCGAGCAGGCCCTTGACGTCGGTCTCGGTGGTGGTCTTCGTGACGCTCTTGCCGTCGACCTTCACGGTGACCTCCTTGGGGGTCACCATGGTCATCGCCAGGCCGGCGCGGCCGACGGCGGCGGAGCGGGAGGCGGATAGGACGGCGTCCTCGGCGCGCAGGCCGAGGTCGGACAGGGCCTCACCGACAGTGGTCGCGGTGGTCCAGTACTCCTTCTTCTCGCCGTCGATGGTGACGGTGAGCTTGCGGCCGTAGCGCACGACGATCTTCTGGCCGTCGCTGACCGAGGTGCCGACGCCCGGCACGACCAGGTCGTGGGGGCCGACGGTGATGCCTTCGTCCTTGAGCACATCGCCGACGGTGCTGGCGAAGGCGTGGACATTGCTCGACGAGCCTTCGACGGTGAGCGCAACGGACTTGTCGAAGTGCGCGACGCCGGCCACTCCGGCAGCCAGGACGCCGACCACACCGAGCTGGGCCACGCGCCGAACCGGAAGAAAGTTCACTGAAACTCCAAGTTTGTAGGTCCGATCCCGGCGGGTGAACGGCACAGGGCAGCCGACATACCGCTTCGAAGAAGACGTATCCCGCGCTGCTGCGACGCCTCGCGGACCGGGTGGGGGGACCCCCGGGTCGTGCTGCCGATGACGGTCGTCGGAATCGGCTGACCAAACCACCATGCCCGGATCTCCCACGAAAAATCAAATTTTGATAACGACGGACGGGACCCGGGGTAGCCACTCAGATCACAACCGCTGCCTTGCGTCACACCTGCCACACAGGAGCGCGCCGGCCCGTGTGGCATAGGTCACGCCACCGTCACGACGGGGTCACCACGGCGGCCACGCAGCGTCACCAGGGGCCGTAGAACTCCTCCGCGGTCGCCCCCACGGCCTCGCACAGGTGCGCCACGGCGATGCCCAGCACCGCGGCGGCGGAGCGGGCGGTCAGCGCGAGCAGATAGGGCGAGTTGACCGCCCCGCGCCACGGGTGCGGCGTCAGATAGGGCGCGTCCGTCTCGAGCAGCACCCGCTCCAGCGGGGTGACGGCGAGCGCGTCGCGCAGCGCGTGGTTGTTCTTGAACGTGATCGGGCCGGCGAAGGAGAGATAGAACCCGCGCTCGAGGCACGCCTGGGCGAAGGCGGCGTCACCGCTGAAGCAGTGCATGACGACCTGCTCGGGGGCGCCGGCGTCGTCGAGGACCGCGAGGATGTCGTCGTGGCTGTCGCGGTCGTGGATCTGCAGCGGCTTGCCGAGTTCCTTGGCCAGCGCGATATGCCAGCGGAAGGCCTCGTGCTGCACCTCCCGGCCCTCGGGCCCGGTGCGGTAGTAGTCGAGTCCGGTCTCCCCGATGGTGCGCACGCGCGGGTCGCGCGCCAACTCGCCGATCCGGTCGTATGCCGCGGCGAGCCCCCCGCTCTGCGCCAGCCGGGGCGCTTCGTTGGGGTGCAGCGCGACACCGGCGACGATCGCCGGGTGCTCGTGCGCCATCCGCACGCTGATCTCGGCGGCCTGGACGTCGCACCCGATCTGCACCAGTTTCGTTACCCCCACCGCAGCGGCCGCCGCGAGGGCGTCGTCCAACGACAGTGAGGGCGCGTCGTCGCGCACGATGTTGAGGTGAGTGTGGTTGTCCACCAACGGTATCGGCAGCGGCTCCGGGCGCGCCGGGATGCTGTGCCGAGAGCTGTCGTGCGGCATACCGGCTCTCAGCTCGTCATCCGGGCGAGCTCGTCGGCGATCACCGATTCGTCGAGTTTGACGAAGACCGGCGCCGGCTTGCCGATGGGGGTGCCGGACTCAACGGGACGGCGCGCCCAGGGCGGCGTCGCCGCATAGTCGCCGGTGATGATCGGATAGGGGCTGCCGTCGTCGAGGTCGGCGACCTCCTCGACGCGGGGCATCGGCATGAAGTCGCCGGTGCCGCCGAGGACGGCGTCGACGGCATTGGCCGAGTGCGGCAGCATCGGCGCCAGCAGCGTGTTGCAGTCCGAAACGCATTGCGCGAGAACATGAAGCACCGTGCCGAGGCGCTCGCGCTGGTCCTCGCCCTTGAGTTTGAAGGGCTCCGTCTTGGAGATATAGGCGTTGACCTCGCCGACGACGCGCATGGCCTCGGCCGTGGCCTGCCGCAGCCGGGAGCGGCGCAGCAGCCCGCCGACGGTCTCGAAGCCGGCGGCGACCACGTCGAGAACGGCCTGGTCCTCCTCGGCGAGCGGACCGCATACCGGAATCTCGCCGAAGTTCTTGTGGATCATCGTCGCCGTGCGGTTGACCAGATTGCCCCATCCCGCAACGAGTTCGGAGTTGGTGCGCTGGACGAACTCACGCCAGGTGAAGTCCGCGTCGGAGGTCTCCGGGCCGGCCGCGCAGATGAAATAGCGCAATGCGTCCGGCTGATAGCGCGTCAGGACATCGCGCACGAGGATCGTATGGCCGCGGCTGGTGGAGAACTGCTGGCTCTCCATCGTCAGATATTCGGAACTGACGACCTCGGTGGGCAGGTTGAGTTCGCCATAGATCCCGGGCTCACCGCCGCGCTCCCCCTTGCCCATGTAGCCGAGGAGTTCGGCGGGCCAGATCTGGGAGTGGAAGGTGATGTTGTCCTTGCCCATGAAGTAGTAGGACAGGGCGGCCGGGTCGTTCCACCACTCGCGCCAGCGCTCGGGGTCGCCGGTGCGCCGGGCCCATTCGATCGACGCCGACAGATAGCCGATGACGGCGTCGAACCAGACGTAGAGCTTCTTGGTGGGCAGGTCGCGCCAACCGTCGAGCGGCACGGGAATGCCCCAGTCGATGTCGCGGGTCATGGCGCGCGGCTTGATGTCGTCGAGGATGTTGAGGCTGAACTTGATGACGTTCGGGCGCCAGGTGCCGGAGGCCTCGCGCTCCTCAAGATAGGTGCGCAGGGCGCCGGCGAGCGCGGGCAGGTCGAGGAAGAAGTGCTGGGTCTCGACGAAATCCGGTGTCTCGCCGTTGATCTTCGACTTCGGGTCGATCAGGTCCTCGGGTTCGAGCTGGTTGCCGCAGTTGTCGCACTGGTCGCCGCGGGCCTCTGTGTAGCCACAGATCGGGCAGGTGCCTTCGATATAGCGGTCGGGCAGGGTGCGCCCGGTCGAGGGGCTGATGGCGCCCTTCTGGGTGCGCTCGATCATGTAGCCGTTCTTCCACACCTGCGAAAAGAGTTCTTGCGCAACGGCATAGTGGTTGGCCGTGGTCGTGCGGGTGTAGAGATCGTAGGAGCAGCCGAGGTCGGCCAGCTCGTGGGCGATGATCGCGTGGTTGACGTCCACGAGTTCCCGTGCGGTGACGCCCTGCTTGTCGGCGAGCACCAGGATCGGGGTGCCGTGCTCGTCGGAGCCGCTGACCATCAGGACCTCGTTGCCGCTCATCCGCATGAAGCGGGCGAAGACATCGGAGGGCACGCCGAAGCCGGCGACATGCCCCAAGTGACGCGGGCCGTTTGCATACGGCCACGCGACGGCGGCGAGAACCTTGGTGGTCATGGAACCAAATTTTAGGTTCCCCGGCCGACGGTTCTGACCCGTTTTCGCCGGTGCTCTCGAACTCTGCTGGAGCCCATGTCGAATCCGTTCTCTCCCAACGGTTTTAGGGTATGCCGCGGCCCCGCTCTGGTCCCGCAGGGTGCCTCTTCGCCCTGGCCCCACGCGCCGGGTAGTTGAAGAATTCACGACGCCGCGGATTTGCCCCGCCCCCGAAAAGTGGTGTTGGGTCGTTACTCGGCAGGGCACGTAACCATCCGTGAAACCAGGGCCCGGACCGGCCAACCTGCCACGGATCCGGGGCTACCAGAGGGGATCAACCAGCATGAAGCGCATGACCAGCATCGTCGGCGGACTCGCCCTTGCGGGGAGCCTGGGGGTCGGCACCGCCACCTCGGCGAACGCCAGCACCGACTCCATCCGCGCCGCCGGCGTCAGCGTCTCGGCGGGCGACGCCAAGACCGCCGTCAGCTGCCCGGTTCGCTACATCACCCGCGGCATCCGCGTGACCTGTCCGGCCTCCATTCCGGGCTACGCCTTCCGGGCCGTCGTGAAGTGCAAGCGCGCCAATGGCACCACCTTCCTGCGCAAGGACGCCTGGCGCGTGCAGGGCACCGGCTACAGCCAGGCCCGCTGCCCGCTGGGCACCAAGCGGGTCTACCTGCCGTACGCCTTCGAGTACAAGTAAGCCGAGTAATCGCGTACACGTAAGCCGAGTAGATGGAAGGGCCGGCAACTCTCGCGAGTTGCCGGCCCTTTCGTATTGCCCCCTTACGGGGCACTCAGGCGTAGGACACGCCCGCGTCGTCCAAGTCCTGACGCCGTCGTTGTCGCCACTTGCGCACCTTGCGCCAGACCCAGAACATCATCCCGAAGAGCAACAGCAGCGCCAAGATCACCAGGATCGGGATGAAGATCGCGATGAGCGACAGCCCGATCGAGGCGCCGTCCTCCATGGTGGAGACGACCGGAGCCCCGGCACCGAGGGTGCCGGCGTTGATGGCCGGCCGGGCGACCATCTTGCCCGAGTGCACCAGCCCCGAGACGATGATCCCGAGGACGATGCCGACCCACTGGTTGTCCTGCATCCACTGGGATTTGTCGATCGTCTCCGCGGCGGAGGTGGCAGCAAAGACGAGCCCGCCCACGCTGGGCCGGATAAAGCTCTGCACCGCGTCGTTGATGGTGTCGACGGCGGGAATCTTGTCGACGGCCACCTCGGTGAGCAGCAGCAGGCTGCCGATGCCGATCGCCCACCAGCTCTCCATCCAGCTGAACGAGCTGGGCAGCGTGAGCACGTCGGTGAAGCGCGCGATCAGCGCGACGATGAGAAAAGGTACGTAGGCGTTGAGGCCGGCTGCGGCCGAGAGCCCGATGCCCGTCAAGGCGGCGATCATGACCCGAGAGTAGCTTTCTGGGAGCGGGAAAGACGTCGCGAAGCCCAACGCCACACCCTGCGGGTCCTATTCCGCCGTCCCGGCGAGCGCCCGCTCGTGGCGCCTCGGATCACGCCGACAGCAGGGCGATGAGCTGGCGCGTGGCGCCTTCGACGTAGGCCGCGCGCTCGCCCTCGGGCCGCAGCAGCGCCGACATGAGCACCCCTTGGAAAGCGGCGACGGTGATCTCGGCCCGCTCGTTCGCGTGGTCCGGCGCCACCTCGCGGGCGATCCCCATGACCAGCCCCACCAGCTTGGTCCGCCAGGAGTCGAAGAACTCCCCCAGCTGCGGCGAGCGCGAGGACTCGACGCCGAGTTCGACCTGCACGCGCACCAGGTCGGCCCGCGCGGCCTGCCCCACCACGAGCGCGACGATCTCGTCCTCTATGCGCTCGTCCTGCCCCGGATCCGTCAGGTCCAGGGCCGCGATCCGCAGCCGGGCGGCGTCGACCGCGGCGGCCAGCTGGCCCGAGACGTGCGCGGTCAGCGCCGACAGCAGGGCCAGCCGGGTGCGGTAGTAGCCGCTGGTCGAG
>NZ_HG764815.1:1931161-1937472 GCF_001050535.1 Nostocoides australiense Ben110
GGCGGGCGTGATCATCGGCTGGCCGCCGCTGTGGCGCCGGGTGCGTCTCGCCGTGACGCTGGTGCACGAGGCCGGGCATGCGCTGGTGGGAGTGCTGTGCGGGCGCCGCTTCACCGGCTTCGTCGTCTCGGGTGATGCCTCGGGCCACGCCGTGACCGTCGGGCCCGTGCGCGGCCTCGGCCGGATCGCCACCACGTGGGCGGGCTATCCGGCGCCGGCGCTCGCGGGCTGCGGCCTGGTCTGGGCGGCCGCGCACGGGTATGCCGCGCCCCTCCTCGCCCTGTTGCTGCTCGGGGAGGTGGTGCTGCTGCCGCGCATCCGGTCCGTGATGACCGGTGTGGTCCTGACCGTCGCCCTGGCGGCGACGGCGTCCGCCTGGTGGTGGCGCGACGACACCGTCCAGGTCCACGCCTTGACGATCCTCGGGCTGGTGCTGCTCGCCGGCGCCTGGCGTGGTTTGGCGGCGGTATGGCAGCGCGGTCGCGCCGGCGACGACCACGCCGTCCTGCGCCGCCTCACCGGGGTCCCGGGCGTCGTATGGCTGCTCAGCTGGGCTCTCGTGTGCGCCGCTGCCACGCTCGTCGCCGCCGGAGAACTCTGATCCGACTACGCACGTGTGTGGGAGCTCGATATCGCGCACATCGGCACGGTAGAAGGCTTCGAAGGCATCGGGATTCCGGCCGAGAGTCCGCACCTGCTCGGTCGTCAGCACCGTCATACCTCCTTGTCCCTACCCCTTGTCGACGCAGACGGCCGGACGTTACATCGTCGGAGCACCGGAGCGGTCGGCGCCGTCCGGCGACGCCGCCACGACGGCGCACTGGGCCGGGTCGAGCCGGACGGCGATGGCCGTCTCGGGCACCTGCGCGGGGGCCCGCACCACGGCGGTGCCGTCGCCGGGGATTCGGACCCGGATCGCGGCATACCCGCGATGGTCGACCTGCTCGACGATCTCGAGCCGCCGCCCGGCCGGGTCGGTCACCAGGCCACCGGGGCCGACGGCGACGAGCTTGTCCCCCAACGGATCCGGGTAGCCGAGTCCGGCGGCCACCCCGGCCGGCAACAGCGGGCTGTAGCCGAGGAAGTGGGCCACGTCCGCGCGTGCCGGATCGCGCCAGACCTCACCCGGCGAGCCGATCTGCGCGATGCGTCCGTCGATGAGCACGGCGACCCGGTCGGCGACGGCGAAGGCCTCGTCCTGGTCGTGCGTGACATAGACCGCCGTCGTCTCGGTCGCCTTCAAGGTTGTGCGCAGCATGCCGACGAGGCGCTCGCGCAGGGCACGATCGAGGGCCGACAGCGGTTCGTCGAGAAGCAGCAGCCGGGGCCGGGGAGCGAGCGAGCGGGCCAGGGCGACCCGTTGCGCCTGTCCACCCGAGAGGGTCGTGATCGCCCGGTGCTCGTAACCGGCGAGCCCGACCAGATGGAGCAACTGGGTCACCCGGGCCTGACGTTCGGCGCGCGGCAGGCCGGCGATGCCGTAGGCGACATTGCCGCCGACATCGCGGTGGGGGAAGAGTTGCCCGTCCTGGAACATCACGCCGAAGCCGCGCTGGTGCACCGGGGTGCGGCTCAGATCCAGTCCGTCCCACGCGACACTGCCGCCGGCAATAGGTTCGAGGCCGGCGATCCCGCGCAGCAGGGAGGACTTGCCGGACCCGGAGGCGCCGAGCAGGGCGATGATCTCGCCCGGTGCGACGTCGAGGTCGATGTGGTCGACCGCGGTCACCGGCCCGAAGCGAACGACGATGTCGCGCACCGACAGGCCGGCCGCGCTCACAGTTCGCTCGCTTCCGCGGGCCGGAGCCGTTCGGCCAGCAGCATGACCACCGCGGTGAGTGTGGTCAGCACCACCGAAGCGGCCAGTGCCGCACCAAAATTCGCCTCGCCCGGTCTGCCGATGAGACGGAAGATCACCACGGGCAGTGTGGGGCGGTCGAGCCGGGCGAGGAATGACGTGGCGCCGAATTCACCGAGCGAGGTGGCCATCGCGAAGCCCGCCGCGAGACCGAGGCCACGCACCAGGAAGGGTCCGTCCACGGTGCGCAGCACTCGGCCCGGACCGGCCCCGAGCGTCGCGGCGGCTTCCCGCTGGCGCGGATCGATGGCCCGCAGCACGGGCAGGATCGAGCGCACCACGAGCGGCAGCGCCACGATCGCCTGGGCGACGGGGATGAGCAGCATCGAGGACCGCAGGTCAAGGGGCGGCCGGTTCAAGGTGATCAGGAAGCCGAAACCCACGGTCACGGCGGACACTCCGAGCGGCAACATGAACGCGGCGTCCAGGGCGCGTAAACCCTTGCGCGCCAACGGATCACGCGGCCGACGACTGACGACGAGGCTGACCAGGGTGCCGAGCACCAGCGCGATGGCCGTCGCCTCGAGGGCGACGACGAGGGAGTTGCGGATCGCCGTCCAGACCGGCACCGGGAGCGACCGGCCCACGGTCGTGCCGAGCGCTCGATAGTGATCGAGGGTCCAGCCCTCACGATCACGCAACGAACGCAGGAGCATCGTCGCCATGGGCAGCGCGAGGACACCGAGCACCGTCGCGCCGGTGACCAGTGTGGCGGCCCAGTCGCGGCGCCACGACCAGGTGTGCTCGCCACTCGCGTCCCCCCGCAATCGCAGCGCGCGCTCCTGCCGGGCACTCGTCCACGACGTCGCCAGCAGCGCGAGCGTCACGACGACCAGCTGAGTGATCGACAGCGCCGCCGCCGCGGGCAGATCGAGCAATTGCGTTGTCTGATACCAGATCTCGGTCTCGATGGTGCTGTAGCGGACGCCGCCGAGGACCATGACGATCCCGAACGCGGACGCGCAGAAGAGGAAGACCAACGTCGTCGCGGAGGCGATCGCCGGCAGGAGCGCCGGCAGGGTCACCGTGCGGAAAGCCCGGGACGGGCTCGCCTCCAGCGCCCGGGCAGCCTCGACCGCCCGCGGATCGAGGCGTGACCACAATCCCCCCACGGTCCGCACCACCACCGAGTAGTTGAAGAAGACGAGCGCGGCGACGATCGCCGGCAGCGACTCCTCCCACCCCAAGAATCCCAACGGGCCGTTCGTCCCGAGCAGCGACAGGAAGGCCACGCCCACGACGACACTCGGCAGCACGAAGGGAACCGTCACGAGCGCCCGCAGCAGCCCACGGCCGGGGAAGCGAACGGCATACAGCAGGTAGGCCCCCGGCACTCCCAGCGCGACCGACACCACGGTGCCGAGCACGGCCAGGGTCAGTGTGGTGCGCAGGATCCGCCACGTGCGCGCGGACGTCAGCACCTCGACCACCGCGCCGAGCGTCGATCCGTCCTCCGAGGCGAACCCGCGCCCGACCAGCGTCGCGACGGGCCACGCGAAGAAGAGCGCGAGGAAGGCCAACGGGATCGCGGCCGCGAGGAGCCAGCCGCACCGCCATACCCACGACGGTCCGCCCCGGGCGCGCCGATCGGCCCGGGCGGGTGCGGTCGAGGTCGTCACGTCAGCGGTCAGCCCAAGACCTCGGCGGTCCAGTCCTTGATCCAGGTCTCACGGTTCGCGCCGATCGTGGCTGCGTCGACCGTGATGGGCTTCGTGGCGAGCGGGGCGAACTTGACCCACTCGGCCGGCAGCTCGACCGAGGAGTCCACGGGATACATGTACATCTGACCGGGAATGTCCGCCTGGACACCCGCCGTGAGCAGGTAATCGATGAACTTCTGTGCGCCCCACTCGTTCTGGCTGCCCTTGAGAATGCCTGCGTACTCGACCTGGCGGAAGCACGTGTCGAGCAGTGCCACCGTGCGCGACTCCTTCGCACCCTCGTCCACCTCGAACGCGGGAGACGTCGCGTAGCTGACGACCAGGGGGCGCGGGCCCTTGCCGGACGAACCGGAGAAGTCCCCGGTGTAGGCCTCGGTCCAGCCCTTGGCCACCTTGACACCGTTGTCCTTCAACGACTTCCAGTAGTCGAGGTAGCCGTTCTCGCCCTTGGCGCCGACGGTGGCGGCGAGGAAGGCCAGGCCGGGAGAGGAGGAAGCGGGATTCTCGACGACGAGGAGATCCTGGTATGCCGGCTTCGCCAGGTCGTCGAGGGTGGCCGGGACGTCCAGCTTCTTGTCGGCGAACCAGCCCTTGTCGGCGTTGACGCACACGTCGCCGTAGTCGATCGGGGTGAGCATCCCCGAGTCGTCCGCCAGCATCGCCTTGGCGGACTCGGGCAGGGCGGCGCCCGGGTACGCACTGAGGACCCCGGCGGTCTCGACCCGGCTCGCGAAGGTGTTGTCCACCCCGAAGACGACATCGCCGAGGGGTGCGTCCTTGGTGAGCACCAGCTGGTTGACCACCGTGCCCGCGTCGCCCGGCGCAACATAGGTGACCTTGATCCCGGTGTCGGACTCGAACTGCTTCTTGACCTCGTCGGAGAGGTTGAACGAGTCATGGGTGACGACGGTGAGGCTGTCCGAGCGGGTCAGTTCCGCGCTCGCGCTCTCCGACGCCGACTCCGACGCGCTAGCTGACCCGCTCTGAGAGGCGGCGGAACTGCTGCTCGAGGTGCCCGCGCTCCCGCCGTCAGAACACGCGGCCAGCAACGCGACGGCGACGGCTCCGGCGCAGGCGGCCCGCGGCATACGGGTGCGTCGTGACGTGATCAGTGTGGTCATGATGACTCCTCCATCAATCTGGAGGGCTCGGCATGTGCCGAGGAGAATCCCGACTCCCTACGCCGGTGCGAACCGGATCAGGTCCGAGGGTCTGCGCTCACGCGCACTCTCAGCGCCCGGTGGCGCTCCCCTGTCTGTGGGGTGAACGCTAGCACCCTCGGCTGCTGTTCCCGCAGGTAGGCGGGAACGGCTGGGGCAGGCGAGCGGATCAGTCGAGATACTGCGCCCGGATCTGCTCGCGCCGGATCTCCCAATTCGCGATGATCCGGTCCATCTCATCAGTCACGAACGCATAGAAGTCCGCCGAATAGCGGAGCCGGCGCCCTGCCGCCGTCTCGAGGCCCACAGCCTCGGCTCCGCGCTGGAGCTGATCGACCAGATAGCCGATGACAGCGGCCTTCTGCAGCGTCACGTCGTGCCAGGTATCGGTATGCAGGACATAGACATCGCGCCGCGTGCCGCGTTCGCGTTCCTTGGTCACGAAGCCGTAGGCCTGCAGGAATGTGATGGCCCCCGACACTGCGGCCCGGCTGACGTGCAGCGCCTCGCAGATCTCCGCCGAGGTCATCCGGCCGTCGTCGTCAGCGAGCAGGACCGCGATCACCCTGGCGGGCAGCCGTTGCATCCCCGCAGCGGTCAGCGTGGCACCGAAGGTCTCGACGAAGGCGGTCACCCGTGACTCGTCGCGACCGCCGCCGCTCGCCTCGTTCCCGCTGCTCGCCTCCGTCATGTCACCGCCTCCTTCACTGCCCCCCGGCCACGTAATGACAGGAGATTAGCAACATTCACAAATTCCTGACACCAGTGGCACTATGGAGGGGTGGCACATGTCATCGATATCGCCGGCCTCGTCAAGACCTTCGGGGCGACCCGGGCGCTGGACGGCCTCGACCTGCAGGTCGAATCCGGTCAGGTGCATGGCTTCCTCGGACCCAATGGTTCGGGCAAGTCCACGACGATCCGGGTCCTGCTCGGTCTGCTCCGCCCGGACAGCGGGACCGCCCGCCTGCTCGGGGGCGACCCGTGGGCCGACGCGCCGGCGCTGCACCGCCGTCTCGCGTACGTCCCGGGCGACGTCTCCCTCTGGCCCAATCTCACCGGCGGCGAGATCATCGACCTGCTCGGCCGGGCCCGCGGCGGACTGGACCAGGCCAAGCGCGCCGATCTGATCGAACGCTTCGACCTCGACCCGACGAAGAAGGGCCGCTCCTATTCCAAGGGCAACCGGCAGAAGGTCGCCCTCGTGGCCGCCCTCGCCTCCGACGTCGAACTGCTCCTGCTCGACGAGCCCACGTCGGGCCTGGACCCACTCATGGAGCGCGTCTTCACCGACATCGTCCGCGAGCGGCGCGATCAGGGCGTCAGTGCACTCCTGTCGAGCCACATCCTCTCCGAGGTCGAGAAGCTCTGCGATCACGTGAGCATCATCCGCGCCGGACGCATCGTCGAGTCGGGTACGCTCTCCCAGCTGCGGCATCTGACCCGCACCCATATCTCGGCCGAATTGGCCTCGCCACCAACGGATCTGACGGCCTTCCCCGGCGCCCACGATGTCGCCGTCGACGGGGACCGGTTCTCCTGCCTCGTCGACAGCGCGCAGGTCGGCGACCTCCTCGCCCGGCTCACGGCGCACGGGGTGCGCTCCCTCACCGCCACTCCGCCGACCCTCGA
>NZ_HG764815.1:1937572-1953595 GCF_001050535.1 Nostocoides australiense Ben110
GGCGGCGCAGCGCCTGGTGCCAGCGCAACTGCGTGCACGCCTCCCGCGCCCGGTCCGACGCCGCGGTGACCCGCTCGTCAGCGGCGAGGGACTGGAGAGCGGCGAGCGCATCGGACACCCCGGCACCCTATGCGGTGGGCGGGCGTACGCCGCATTTATCTCGTCCCACGAAAAGTTGTCGGCGCCACATGCGGCGTTGCTGTTGCATGATCCGCCAATTTGCCCAAGGATTGAGGCAGGTCGCTCCCTTCGGGTTGAGCAACCTGCGTGTGGTGCCTACCCCCCGAGGGCATCGCCCGCAGCGGCCCCGGCTGTTCCCCCCCAGCCGGGGCCGCACCGTTCCCCGCCGGGGCCGCCCGGCGGCGGCATCCGAGTCTTCCTGCGCGACCTGCGAGGTGAGCCCTACCCTGGCGGGATGCGAGGTTTCGATCTGCCCACGGCGATGGTGACCGTGCTGATCGTCTTCCTCATCTGGCTGGGGATCCGCCTGGTGGTCACGGTGCGCGGCCGGTCCCGGGGATTCCTCAGCGACGCCAACCGGGCGACCTACGAGACGCTCCATACGGCGGCCCGGGCGGCACGCCACCTCGGATCAGGGCTGACGCCGGCCGGCGGGGCCAAGGCCGCACGCCACCTGCGGACCCTCCTCGACACCCCGGCCCTTTCCCTGATCGACCAGAGCGGAACCGTCACCTGGGAGGGCGCCCACAACCACCACGCCGGCGCCGTCGCCAAGCTCGCCGAACCGGTGCTGCGGGACGGCCATACCGCCGTCCTCGACCACGGCGAGGTCGCCTGCACCGATGTGGACTGCGCCATCCGGGCTGCCGTCATCGCCCCGATCGTCTGCGAGGGGCGGGTGGTCGGCGCGCTGGCGGCATACGGCCCGCATGCCAACGCCGGCCTGGCCCGCGCGACGGCCGAGGTCGGGTCGCCGGCTGGCTGTCGGCGCAGGTCGAACTGGCCGAGCTGAGCAAGGAACGTTCTCGCGCCACCGAGGCCGAGCTGGCCGCCCTGCGCGCGCAGATCTCACCGCACTTCATCTACAACTCGCTCGGTGCGATCGCCTCCTTCGTGCGCACCGACCCGGCCCGTGCCCGCGACCTGCTGCTCGAGTTCGCCGACTTCACCCGCTACGCCCTCCGCAAGGGGGGCGCGTTCACGACGCTTGCCGACGAGCTGCGCAATGTGGAGCGCTACCTGGTCCTGGAGCAGGCGCGTTTTGGTGAGCGCCTGCAGGTCTCGCTGCTCATCGCGCCGGAGGTGCTGTCGGTGACCGTGCCCTACCTCGCCATCCAGCCGCTCGTCGAGAATGCGGTGCGTCATGGCATCGCCAATCTCGAAGGCGCCCATACGGTTTCGATCACCGCGGCCGACCGCGGCGCGGAGGCCGAGATCGTCGTCGAGGACGACGGTGTCGGAGCCGACCCGGCCCACATCCAGGCCGTCCTCGACGGGACCGCCGAAACCGACTCGCACGGACTGGGCAATGTCGATGCACGCCTGCGCACGATCTACGGCGACGAACGCGGCCTGGTCGTCGAGACCGCTCCCGGGGCGGGCATGCGGGTCAGTTTCCGCGTCCCCAAGTTCCTCCCTGCCGCGATCACGGCCGGCGACAATAGGCTGGCCGGATCATGATCAGCAGTCCTGCCCTCGTTGCTCTCGTCGTCGACGACGAGGCCCCCGCGCGATCCGAGTTGCGTTACCTGCTCGAGCAGGACGAGCGCATTGCGCATGTCCTCGTCGCCGCGTCCGGCACCGATGCCCTCCGCGTCCTCGAGGACGAAAAGGTCGATGTCGTCTTCTCCGACATCTCCATGCCGGGACTTGACGGTATGGAGTTGGCTCGCGTCCTCGCGCGCTTCGCCACCCGTCCGGCGGTCGTCTTCGTCACCGCCCACGACCAGCACGCCGTCGACGCCTTCGCGATCGACGCCATCGACTACGTCATGAAGCCGGTGCGCCCGGAGCGGCTGGCCGAGGCGGTCCGCCGGGTCGCGGCCGCCGCCATCAGCGCACCGGCCGAACCCCAGGACGACGATGAGACCATTCCCGTCGAACTCGGCGGGGTGACGACCTTCGTCTCCCGCAAGGACATCCGCTACGTCCAGGCTCACGGCGACTACGCCCGGCTGCATACCGAGATCGGCTCCCACCTCGTGCGCATCTCCCTCAACACCCTCGAAGAGCGTTGGGCGGCAGCCGGATTCGTTCGGATCCACCGCAGCACCCTGGTGTCGCTCAAGCATGTGACCCAGGTGCGGATGGACCGCGGCCGCGCGACGGTCCGCGTGGGCGAGGCCGACCTGCAGGTGAGCCGGCGGCACATGCGCGACCTGCGCCAGCAACTGCTCGCCCGCCCGTCGGCGCCATGAGTCCCGCGCAGCGGCCGCCGTCGGAGCGCGTTCGCGTGACGGCGTCGCGGCGCTCGGCCCCACGGCATACCGCCCGGCCCGTTGCGGACGAACTGAGCGACCAGACCGTCCTCGGCGAGATCTACGTCCGGGGGTTGATGCGCGCCCAACTGCGGCTCGCGCTGAGTCTGCTGCTGCTCGCGGTCCTGCTCCTGGGCGGCGTCCCGGTCCTCTTTGCGATGCTGCCGCAGACGCGCACCGTCACCCTCGGCCCGCTCCCCCTGCCGTGGGTCACCCTCGGTCTGGTCGTCTATCCCGCGATCGTCATCAGCGCCCGCTACTACGTGCGCGCGAGCGAGCGTCTCGAGGCGGCCTTCGTCGACGTGGTCGGGCGCGGCTGATGCGTCCGGCGAGCCTGGCGGCCATCGCGCTCGTCTGCGTCCTCACCGTCACGGTCGGCACCTTGGGGCTGCGTATGTCGCGGGCCACCTCCGACTTCTACGTCGCCGGACGCACGGTCACGCCGCGCCGCAACGCGAGCGCCATCGCGGGCGAATATCTTTCTGCCGCATCCTTTCTCGGGGTTGCGGGACTGATGTATCAGCGGGGGATCGACATCCTCTGGTTCCCCGTCGGGTGGACCGTCGGCTACCTGGTGCTGCTCGTCCTCGTCGCCGCCCCGCTGCGCCGCTCCGGCGCCTACACCCTCTCTGACTTCGCCGAGTTGCGCCTGGAGTCCCGGCAGATCCGCGGCTTCGCCTCCCTGCTCACGGTCGGGATCGGGTTCCTTTATCTGCTTCCCCAGTTCCAGGGGGCGGGCCTGGCGCTGCGGCAGGCCACCGGCTGGCCCGCGTGGATCGGCGCGTTGCTCGTCTCCGTCGTCGTGCTCGCCGCGGTCGGGGTCGGCGGCATGCGCTCGATCACGCTGGTGCAGGCGATGCAGTACTGGATCAAGCTGACCGCCATCGCGATCCCCGCCTTCGTGCTGCTGGCGATCTGGAGCCAACACTCCTCCGGGCCGGTGGAACTCGGCGACTGGGCGGTGCCGAGCACCGACCCGGCGGGCCTCTACACGACATACAGCACGATGCTTGCACTGTGCCTCGGGACGATGGGACTGCCCCACGTGCTCGTCCGCTTCTACACCAACCCCGACGGCCGCGACGCCCGCCGCACGACCGTCGGTGTCCTCGCGCTGCTGGGCGGGTTCTACATCTTCCCTCCGGTGTATGCCGTGCTCGGCCACATCCATCTGCCGCACCTCGCCCCCGGCACCCGCGTGGACACGATGGCGCTGCAGCTGCCGGAGGCGATGACCGACGGCCGCAGCGCGACGCTGCTGACCGCGGTGCTCGCCGGCGGCGCCTTCGCCGCCTTCCTCAGCACCGCGTCCGGTCTGGTCATCTCGGTCGCCGGCGTCGTCGATCAGGACGTCCTGCGGCCGCTCGTGGCGCGGCGCACCGGGGAGGACGCGCACAGTTCGGTGAGCTACCGCATGGCGGCCACCGTCGCCGTCATCGTCCCGGCCCTGCTCTCCCGCGTCGTCGAGCCGCTCGGCCTCGCCGCGACCGTCACCCTCGCCTTCGCCGTGGCGGCCTCGACCTTCGCCCCCCTCCTCGTGCTCGGCGTGTGGTGGCACCGCCTCACCACCACCGGCGCCCTGGCGGGCCTGGCGGTCGGCACCCTCAGTGCCCTGGTCACCCTGGGCGCGGCCTTCCTCCACGTCGAACCGCACGGCTGGCCCGGGCTGCTGCTCGCCCAACCGGCGGCCTGGTCCGTGCCGCTCGCGTTCGTGACGATGGTCGTCGTCTCCCGGCTCACCCCCGGCAAAGTCCCCCCGCACACCAACCGGACCCTCAGCCGACTGCATACCCCCGAATCGCTCCTGCCACCGTGATCACCCCGTGATCCGGCCGCTCATCGCGCGAAACCAACCGCTCGGCGCGTGACGCGGACCCATCCGGCGACCCCGGCACCCGCCCGGCGCGACACCGCGCGTGCCTGCTAGCCGGGGCCGCGGCATACCCAGAAAGCTGTGCCCCACAGACGGCGCGCACCGAGGCACGCCGCGTCAGCATGGAGGTGGCCGCAATGAGCGCCCAACAGCCCACCACCAGCGAGGCCTATCAGGCGGTCCAGTCCAGTGAAGAGTTCCAGACGCTGCGCAAGAAGTTCCGCGGCTTCGTCTTCCCGGTGACGGCCTTTTTCCTTGTCTGGTACTTCCTCTACGTCCTCTTGTCCATCTTCGCCCAGGACTTCATGAACCGATTCTTGTTCGGCAAGATCACGATCGGCCTGGTCTTCGGGTTCCTGCAGTTCCTCACGACCTTCGCGATCACGTTCATCTACGCACGGTGGGCCAACCGCGAACTCGACCCCCTGGCCGACGCGATCGGCTCCCGACTCGACGGCGTCAAGGAGCACTGACCCATGGCCGCACTGACCTCTCTCGCCGCCGCCACGACAGTCGGCAACGCCAAGCTCAATATCGCCATTTTCGTCATCTTCGTGCTCGTCACCTTGACGGTCGTGGTGAAGGTGGCCTCCGGCAAGAAGACCGCCGAGCAGTACTACACGGCCGGCGGCGCCTTCTCCGGCCGGCAGAACGGCATCGCGATCGCCGGCGACTATCTGTCGGCGGCCTCCTTCCTCGGCATCGCCGGCGCCATCGCCCTGCAGGGGATGGACGGCTTCCTCTACTCCATCGGCTTCCTCGTCGCCTGGCTCGTCGCGCTCCTGCTCGTCGCCGAGCTGATGCGCAACACCGGCCGGTTCACGATGGCCGACGTCCTCTCCTACCGCCTCAAGCAGCGTCCGGTCCGCATCGCGACCTCGGTGTCGGTGCTGTGTGTCTCGCTCTTCTACCTGCTGGCTCAGATGGCCGGCGCGGGCGGGCTGGTCTCGCTCCTGCTCGGCGTGTCCGGTGAGACGGCGCAGAACCTCGTCATCGCCGTCGTCGGCGCGGTCATGGTCACCTACGTGCTCATCGGGGGCATGAAGGGCACCACGTGGGTGCAGATCATCAAGGCTGTGCTGCTGATCTCGGCCGCGGCGATCATGACCGTCTGGGTGCTGGGCAAGTACGGCTTCAGCCTGTCCGGCCTCTTCACCGACTCCGTCGATGTCGCGAAGACCTCGACCAACCCGAAGACCGCCGCGGGCGCGGAGAACCTGCTGCACTACGGCACCAAGTACGGCGTGACCACGTTGGCGAAGATCGACTTTATCTCCTTGTCGATGGCCTTGGTTCTCGGCACCGCGGGTCTGCCGCACGTGCTGCAGCGCTTCTACACCGTCCCGACAAGCAAGGCCGCCCGCAAGTCGGTCGAGTGGGCCATCTGGCTCATCGGCGGCTTCTATCTGCTGACCCTGGTCATCGGCTTCGGCGCCGGTGCCCTTGTCGGCCCGGACGCGATCAACGCGGCCCCCGGCAAGCAGAACTCTGCGGCACCGCTGCTCGCCTTCGAACTCGGCGGCTCGTGGATGCTCGGCATCGTCTCCGGCATCGCCTTCGCGACCATCCTCGCGGTCGTCGCCGGCCTGACGATCACCGCGTCGGCGACGTTCGCGCACGACCTCTACAAGGAGGTCTTCAAGCGGGGCCAGTCGACGCAGGAGCAGGAGGTGCGCATCGCGCGCATCTCGGCGATCGCCATCGGCCTGGTCGCCATCTTCGGTGGGATGCTCGCCAAGAGCCAGAACATCGCCTTCCTCGTGGCGCTCGCGTTCGCCGTCGCGGCGTCGGCGAATCTGCCGACGATCCTCTACTCGCTGTTCTGGAAGCGCTTCAACACCCGCGGCGCACTCTGGTCGATCTACGGCGGCCTGATCGCCTCCATCGGGCTGATCATCTTCAGCCCGGTCGTCTCGGGCAAGGCGGCGGACCCCAAGACCGGCCTGTCCCCGTCGATGGTCACCAACCCGGACATCGACTTCCACTGGTTCCCGCTCGACAACCCGGGTCTGGTCTCGATCCCGCTGGCCTTCTTCCTCGGCTGGCTCGGCTCGGTCACGTCCAAGGAGTTCGACGCGGAAAAGTATGCGGAGATGGAGGTGCGCTCCCTCACCGGCCACGGCGTCGGGAAGGCGCTGGAGCACTGAGCCCGATTCTCCCGCAACGCAAGCGGGCGACATACCGATCGTCGGTATGCCGCCCGCTTCGCTCTTTTTTCCGGGTATGCGGAGTGCGGGCCGGGTCGGTCAGGCCGGCTCGGGCTCGGCGTCGGCCTCGGGAGCGGGATCGAGTCGGTACAAGTCCTCGATCAGCGCGAGCAGCCGGCGCCGGGCGGAGTGAATGTCGGCGGCGTGGCGGGCGATCGCGTCGCGCTCGGTAGTGGCGGCCAGGGCGGCGGGGTCCGGATCACCGAGGCTGATCGCGAGCCACCGGGAGAAGTCGCCGCGCGAAAGATGCCACCAGATCACACCCGCGTCCACGGACCGGACGCCACGCACGAACTCGGCGATGGTCGAGGCGTGGCCGATGACCTTGCCGGACGGCTCGGTGAAGGTGAACCACAGATCCTCCGGCAGCGCTTGGGTCGTGTACTTGTGCCAGTGCCGGACGTGCCGGGTGCGGCGGGGATCCATGACGGGCCAGGTGCGACTTGCCCGACCCGCTCTCCCCGGTGATCAGGATGTTGGCGTCTGCCGCCGGCACCGTCACCGGCTGCCCGGCGGCGGTCTCCCCGATCCGCAGGTCGCGCCGCGGGATCGTCATCCGCGCCTCGCCGGTGAGGATCGGGTGCGTCAGGAGCGACTGGACGCCGGCGCCGGCCTCCAGCGGTAGCACCAGGTCGGCCGCCTCGAGCACGGCGGGCAGGGCGTTCGCCACGGCCACTGCGACCTCAGCGAGATGCAGCATGGCCAGATCGTTCTCGGCGTCACCGACCGCCATCGTGTTGTGGGGCGAGATCCCGAGCGCGTGGAGGGCGGCGGCCAGACCCGAGGCCTTGGTCGCGCCGGCGGGCAAGAGCATCAGCTGGCCCCGGTTGCCGATCGCCTGCACGTCCGAGCCGAGGTCGCCGAGGATGCCGGCGATGGCGAGCGCGTCGTCCGCCCGGCAGTCGAGGATCACCCGGCCTGGGCGAAAGGTGATGCCCGCCCGGCCGAGCGCGTCTCGGACCTGCGTCGACACCGGCGGCTGCAACTCCTCGACCTCGCCGTCGATCCGCAGCAGCGCCCCGTTCTGGGCGACCACTGCCTCGACGGCCGCGACCACGTCGGCGAAGTCCCGGTCCAGATCCTCCAGGCACCGGCCGGTCACGAGGATCACCCGCAGTCCGGCGTCCCGCTGCGCAGTCAGCTGCCGCACCAGGCCAGCATCGACCCGACCGCTGGGCGAGCCAGGTGCCCGCCCAACGCGCCGCCGCGAAGGTTCGGTTGAGGTGTTGGCGTCCGCCTGCCAGGGTGGGTGCCAACATCGTCGTTTCGCGAAGGAGCCACCCGTGTCCACGGAAGAGAGCCTGTCGGCCAGCCACCCCACGTTTCCGCCGGACGCCGCGTTCGCGGCGCAGGCCAATGGCACAGCGGAGATGTATGACGCGGCGGCCGCCGACCACGAGGGCTTCTGGGCCGAGCAGGCCCGCACCCGGATCACGTGGGCGAAGGATTTCGAGCAGACCCTCGACTGGTCGGACGCCCCGTTCGCCAAGTGGTATGCCGGCGGCGAGCTCAACGCGGCATACAACTGCGTGGACCGGCATGTCGAGGAGGGCCGCGGCGACAAGGTCGCCATCCACTTCGAGGGCGAACCGGGCGACACCCGCACCATCACGTATGCCGATCTGCAACGGGAGGTCTGCAAGGCCGCTAACGCGCTCGAGGCTCTCGGACTCGGCAAGGGCGACACCGTCGCCATCTATCTGCCGATGATCCCCGAGGCGGCCATCGCGATGCTCGCGTGCGCGCGGATCGGCGCACCGCACTCGGTCGTCTTCGGCGGCTTCTCCGCGGAGGCGCTCAACACCCGCATCAACGACGCGGCGTGCAAGCTGGTCATCACCGCCGACGGCGGCTATCGCCGCGGCGCCCCGAGCGCTCTGAAGCCGGCCGTCGACGCCGCACTCGAGCACGCCGAGACGACCGTCGAGAAGGTCCTCGTCGTCAAGCGCACCGGCCAGGACACCCCCTGGACCGAGGGCCGTGACATCTGGTGGTCGGACGTGGTGGACGAGGCGAGCGAGACCCACGAGGCCCAGCCCCACGACAGCGAGCACCCGCTGTTCATCCTCTACACCTCCGGCACGACCGGGAAGCCGAAGGGCATCTTCCACACGACCGGCGGCTACCTGACCCAGTGCGCCTACACCAACGCCGTCGTGCACGACGTGCACCGCGACACCGATGTCTATTGGTGCACCGCCGACATCGGTTGGGTGACCGGGCACTCCTACATCGTCTACGGACCGCTGGCCAATGGGGCGACGCAGGTGATGTACGAGGGCACCCCCGACACCCCGCACCAGGGCCGCTGGTGGGAGATCGTCGAGAAGTACAAGGTGACGATCCTCTACACCGCCCCAACCGCGGTGCGCACGTTCATGAAGTGGGGCCACGAGATCCCCGAGAAGTTCGACATGTCCTCGCTGCGCCTGCTCGGCTCCGTCGGCGAGCCGATCAACCCCGAGGCCTGGCTCTGGTATCGCAAGTGGATCGGCGGCGACCGGTGCCCGATCGTCGACACGTGGTGGCAGACCGAGACCGGGGCGATCATGATCTCGCCGCTGCCGGGCGTCACCACGCTCGAGCCCGGGTCGGCGCAGAAGCCCATCCCCGGCATCAGCGCCGAGATCCTCGACGACGAGGGCCGGCCGTTCACCGAGGCCGAGAAGGTCGGCTACCTGGTGCTCACCAAGCCGTGGCCGGCGATGCTGCGCGGCATCTGGGGCGACCCGGAGCGTTACAAGCAGACCTACTGGAGCCGGTTCGGCCCGAAGTACTACTTCGCCGGCGACGGGGCGAAATATGACGAGAAGGGCAACATCTGGCTGCTGGGCCGGGTCGACGACGTCATGAACGTCTCCGGGCACCGCCTGTCCACCGCCGAGATCGAGTCGGCGCTCGTCAGCCACCCGAAGGTCGCCGAGGCGGCCGTCGTCGGTGCCAACGACGAGACGACCGGCCAGGCGGTCGTGGCCTTCGTCATCCTGCGCGAGGAGCACATCGAGGAGGCCGACGAGGTCGGGGAGGGCGGGGATCTGGTCAAGGAGTTGCGCGACCACGTGGCCAAGGAGATCGGCCCGATCGCCAAGCCGCGCACGATCATGATCGTGCCCGAACTGCCCAAGACCCGCTCTGGCAAGATCATGCGCCGGTTGCTCAAGGACGTCGCCGAGGGCCGCGAGATCGGCGATGTCACCACCCTCGCCGACTCCTCGGTGATGAACTCCATCGCCCAGGGGCTCGGCTCCGGAGGCTGACCCGACCGCCGACCCGGCAGCGGGCCATACTGGACATTTCGTCCAGCATGGCCCGCTGATTGCTAGGCAATAGTGCGCTAACTGCCCGCCCTCGGAAGACACTCTAGCCAGCTCGCTCCCGATCTGGTTCCCTGGGCCAACCGCGCGACGAGGTGGTCGCGCACGCACGAAAAGGGGCCGCCATGTTCGAGGAAGGCCAGCTCTACTCCCCCGTGACCGTCGGCGCCGACGGCTCCGTCGAGGTGCACTTGGGCGCCGATCATCCGGGACTGAACGACCCGGCATACCTGGCCCGCCGCGGCGAGATCGCGGCCGCCGCCCTCGCCTGGGAGCCCGGCACCCCCGTGCCGCTGATCGGCTACACGGCCGAGGAGAACGAGGTCTGGCGGATCGCCGGCGCCGAACTCGCGCCCAAGCACCAACGCCACGCCCACTCCGAATACCTGCGCGGCAAGGCCGCCCTCGGGCTGCCCGCCGATCGGGTGCCGCAGCTGGCGATGGTGACCGAGCACCTCTTCCCGCTCACCGGATGGTCGTATGCCGCGGCCCCCGGCCTGGTGCCGCTGCGCGAGTTCTACGGGGCGCTGGGTGAGCGCGTGTTCCACTCAACGCAGTACCTGCGCCACCCCAGCCAGCCGCTCTACACCCCCGAACCCGACGTCATCCACGAGGTCATCGGCCACGCCAACCAGCTCGCGTCGCCGCGTTTCGCCCGGCTGACCGAGGCCGCCGGGGCTGCCACCCGCCGGCTGGAGACCGACGCCGCAGTCAAGGCCGTCGCCGACGTCTTCTGGTTCTCGATGGAGTTCGGCGTGATCTGGGAGGAGGGCATCCTCAAGGCCTACGGCGCCGGCATCCTGTCCTCGTTCGGGGAGATGGACGCCTACTCCCACATGGAGATCCGTCCGCTCGACCTGCACCAGATGGCCACGATCCCCTACGACATCACGACCTACCAGTCGGTGCTCTTCGCCGCCGAGAACCTCGACCAACTCGAGGACGTCGTCGGCGGCTTCTTCGACACCGTCGACGACGTCTCGGCGCACCGGCTCCTCGGCGAGCACGCCCACGCCTGACGGCCGGTCAGATCAGGTGAAAGCTGCCCGACCCGTCGGGAGTGGCGCGAGGATCGGCGCCGTTGCCGGGCACCCCGGAATCCTGGACACCGAGCAGCGCCCGGGAGAGACGCTCGCCGTCGGCGAGGATGACATCGTTCGCGCCGCGCAGGTGTGCATCCGAGGGCTCCAGTCCCTCCTTGGCGGCGGCGAGCACGGCCCGGCGGATCAGTTCCTTGCTGAATGACGCGGTCGTGCCCGCGGTGCGGGCCGCCGTCTCGGCGAGCACCTCCTCACCGAAGGCGCCGACCGGGGCATAGAGCCGGAGCAGCGCGAGCCGGCCGGCCTCGTCGGGCAGCGGCACCTCGACGGCCAGGTCGACCCGGCCGGGACGCTGCGCGAGCGCCCGCTCCATCGCCTCGACCCGGTTGGTCGTCAGCAGGAAGGTGACATCGGCATCGGCGTCGAGGCCGTCCATCGCGTCGAGCACCTCGAACAACAGGGGCTTGGCGCCGTGGTGCATGTCGCGGTCCTCGGCGATCAGGTCGCAGTCCTCGAGCACGACGATCGCCGGCTGCATGGCGCGGGCGAGCTTGGCGGCGAGGCCGACGAACCGCAGCGTGTCCCCCGCGAGGAGCACGACCGTGTGTCCGGGCGTGATGCTGAGCAGGTGCCGCACGGTGTGCGTCTTGCCGGAGCCGGGCGGGCCGAAGAGCAGCACCCCGCGCTTGAGGTGCTGGCCGTGCGCCGCGAGCATCTCGGCGTGGGCGGCGATGCCGACCACGTGATCGACCACCCGCTCCAGGACGCCCTCGGGGAGGATCACCTGAGCGGCCGTCAGGTTGGGGCGCGCAATGAACGTCAGCCCCTCTTCGGCCTGCTCGTATCCCGAGTTGGCGAGGCCGACGACCTGACCGCGAAGCACGCTGCGCTGCAACGAGATCTCGCGCAGCTCGTCGAGCAGGCGGGCGGCCGTCGGCTGGTCGGGGCAGAGGACCTCGAGCGTCGCGGAACCGCGTCCGCGATAGGGATTCGCCTTGCGCAGCAGCACGGCGACCGGCACGCCGGCATACCGGAAGAGGCGGATCCCGAACGCAATCGCGGCACGCTCGGTGTCGGGGCCGGTGGCGACATTGGCGTAGTCGACCTGGGCGAGCGGGAAGCGCCCCCCGCCGAAGCCGACGCCCGGCGGCTGGATCATGTCGGAGAAGTTGTGGTGGTAGCGAGACTCGCCGCCGCCGATGCCGATCGCCCGGTGTCCGGCGTCGCGCGCCGCAACAACCTCGAGGGCGATGTCGAAGTCGACGAAGCGGTGGTTCGCCACCTCTTCGGTGAGCACCGCCATCTCGTGCGGCGCACTGCCGAAGTGCCCGGTCAGCTCCTCGACCAATGCAGGCCCACCGGCCCGCACCTCGTGGCCACCCACGAGCTCCCACAGCTGCTTCAACTGATCCAAGAGCGCCGTGCGCTCATCCCCCGTCGTCATGTCCGGCACTGTAGACACGGCCTCCGACAGCCGCCAGCGGGGGCACCCCGGAGCCGACTCCGACCTGGAATCGCAAACCGCCGAGCACCTCGACCGCCGGATCGCGTTGGGCCGCGCCCGCCCCACCCGACGACCCACCGGATGCCGCCCGCTGAGGTGGGCGGACGGCATACCCGAAGCGGGTAAAATAGGTGACGGAGCGCCGGGAAGTCTGGTCGGCATTTACCCCGAACGACCCGACCCGAAGGTGACCGTCATGACGATCCCTCCTGTCCGCGGCCGCATTTTCTCGCGTCCGTCCTGGCCCGAGGCCACCGCGCTCAAAGCGGCGCTGCGCACCGAGACCGTGGGCGGCGCCCTGCTGCTGCTCGCCGCCCTCCTCGCCATCGCCTGGGCCAACAGCCCGTGGCACGAGTCCTACGCCGCCCTGCGCGACCTGTCGGTCGGCGTGGACTGGGGGCACCTGAAGCTCACGCTCGGTCACTGGGCGGCGGACGGCCTGCTCGCGATCTTCTTCTTCGTCGCGGGGCTGGAACTGAAACGCGAGTTCCTCGTCGGCGACCTGCGTGATCCCAGGCGCGCCGCCGTGCCGATCGTCGCCGCCGTGTGCGGGGTGATCGTCCCCGCGGCGACCTACCTGATCGTCACGCGCGCGACCGGTGGCACCGGCGATGCGCTGCGCGGCTGGGCGATCCCGTCCGCGACCGATATCGCGTTCGCGCTCGCCGTGCTCGCCGTCCTCGGCTCCCACCTGCCTGCCGCGCTGCGCGCCTTCCTGCTCACCCTCGCCGTGGTCGACGATCTCATCGCCATCGTCATCATCGCCATCGGCTACACGAGCGACTTCGCGGGTATGCCGCTGCTGCTCGCCGTCGCGCCGCTGGCGGCGTTCACCTTCCTGGTCCAGCGCCGGATCACCTACCCGCTGCTGCTCGTCCCGCTGGCCCTGCTCACGTGGGGGCTGGTCCACGCGTCCGGGGTCCACGCCACCGTCGCCGGGGTGCTGCTCGGGCTCGTGGTCCCGGTCCGCCCGCGGAAGGGGCGGATGCCCGCCGTCAGTGTGCACGGCCCGAAAACCGATGTCGCCCATGTCTTCGAGCACCGCCTGCGCCCGCTGTCCGCAGCCCTCGCCGTGCCGGTCTTCGCCTTCTTCGCCGCCGGTGTGCGGGTGGTCGGCGGCGGGTTCGGCGAGGCGATCTCCGACCCGGTCGCGCTCGGCGTGATGGCCGGGCTGGTGATCGGCAAGGTCGTCGGCGTCTTCGGCGGCACCTATCTGACAGCGCGGTTCACCAAGGCCGACCTCGATCCCGGCCTGGGCTGGGCCGACGTCGTCGGGCTGAGTTTCCTCACCGGCATCGGATTCACCGTCTCCCTCCTCATCGGCGAACTCGCGTTCGGCGCCGGCAGCGACCGCGACGAGCACGTCAAGCTCGCGGTCCTGCTCGGCTCACTCGCCGCAGCCGGTCTGGCCGCCCTGGTCCTCGTGCCCCGCAATGCGCGTTACCGCGCGGCCGAGGCGCGGGAGGAGCAGGACGACGACGGCGACGGCATACCCGACGTCTACGAGTACGAGCAGACCAGGTGACCGCGGCGGGTGCAGCCCAGCCGACCCTGGGTTGAGCGCCCGGAACGCCCGATCCACCCGCTATCGTGGCAGCGTGGGAAGCACACGGTATGACGCTGTTGAGAACCGGCCCGTCGACGAGGCAGGCCGGTTGCTCGACACGGACGGGTCACGCACGATCGGGCAGCTGGTGGCCGACGCCAGCCGGGAGATGTCGACCCTCGTCCGGTCGGAGATCGCGCTCGCCAAGGCCGAGGTGACCGGCGGCCTGAAGAGCGGCGGCAAGGGCGCGGGTCTGCTCGGTGCCGCCGCCTTCCTCGGGCTGCTCGGCCTGATCTTCCTCTTCCACACCCTGGCCCGGGTGCTCGACATCTGGCTGCCGATCTCCGCCTCCTACGGCATCGTCACCGCCCTGCTCTTCCTCGTCGCTGCCGTCCTCGGCCTGATGGGCAAGAAGGCCATCAGCCAGGCCAAGCCGGTGCCGGAGCAGGCGATCACCGAGGCCAAGGAAACCGTCGAGGCGGTCAAGTCCTCCGTCTGAGCACAGTCGACAGCGGTCAGCTTCGCCACAGGTGCGGCGGCAGCGGGCGCCGGACGGCCTCGTCCCACGGCTCCATCAGGCCCGCCAGCTGCAAGGTGACGTCGAGCAGCTTGGCCGTGAAGCCCCACACGAACAGCCCGTGCAGCTCCCAGCCGGGACTGACATAGCCGACGGGCGTGTCCACGAGGAAGCGGTTCGCCGGGTTGACCAGGTCCTCGACCTTGACCCGCACCACCCGTTCGACCTCGATCTCGCTGGCCGCCCACACCTCGGACGGGCTGTGCCACCAGCCGAGGATGGGCGTCACGACATTCGCGCTCGGCGACAGATAGAGCGGCGGCAGCGTGTCGATGACCTCGACGCCGGCGCGGTCGAGGCCGACCTCCTCCTCCGCTTCACGCAAGGCGGCGCCCACGGCTCCCGCATCCTGCGGGTCGACCCGGCCTCCGGGGAAGGACACCTGGCCGGCGTGCGAACGCAGGTTCGTGCCGCGCTGGGTGAGCAGGACGTCCTCGCCGCCGTCCGGGTCGGGGCCGAAGAGCATCAGCACCGCCGAGCGCCGGGTCGCGTCGGGCGGTGGGGTGAAGTCGCGGAAGTAGGCCGGGTCCAGCTCCGCCACGCGCTGCGGTATCCCGCGCAGCCAAGCCGGCGCCTCGCTCACCGGTTCGCCTCTGCGGCAACGCGACCGGGAGCCAGTTCGTACTTCAGGAGCTTCAGCGCCTTGCCAGGGTCGGTCTCGCCGATGCCGAAGGACGGGCAGAGCTTGGCGACCGGGCAGGCGCCGCAGGCGGGGCGTTTGGCGTGGCAGATGCGCCGGCCGTGGAAGATCAGCACGTGCGAGAGCATCGTCCAGTCCTTGCGGGGGATGAGCGCGCCGACCGCCGTTTCGACCTTGACCGGGTCCTCCTCCTCGGTCCACCCGAAGCGGCGCACCAGCCGGCCGAAGTGGGTGTCGACCGTGATGCCCGGCACACCGAAAGCATTGCCCAACACCACATTCGCCGTCTTGCGCCCGACTCCGGGCAGCGTGACGAGGTCCTTCAGGCGGCCCGGGACCACGCCGCCATACCGCTCCTCCAGTGCCGCCCCGAGCTTGATCAACGCGTCCGTCTTGGCCCGGAAGAACCCGGTCGGCTTGACGATCTCCTCCATCTCGGTGCGGTCGGCCCCGGCGAGCGCCGCGGCGTCGGGATAGCGGGCGAAGAGGACCGGCGTGACCTTGTTGACGCCGACGTCGGTGGTCTGGGCGGACAGGATCGTCGCGACGAGCAACTGCAGCGGGCTCTCGAAGTCCAGCTCGCAGTGGGCGTAGGGATAGAAGTCCGCGAGTTCGCGATACATCCGCCGCGCGCGGCGGGTGCGGGCTAGTGAGGACTCGGGCACACCTCATACCTTAGAGACCGGGACCGACGACGCGCCCGCCGCGGCCGGCCGGCCGGCGACGCGTGAGGAGGTGAGGGTATGGAGTGGCTCGCCCTCGCCGTGCTCGCTCTGCTCGGCGCCGTCGTCGTCCGTCGCGGGGGGAGCCGCGGGCGGGGCGCGGCGGATCCGTTCGGCGCGGACAGCGGCGAGGTGGCCGACCGGCTGGCCCGGGTCGTCGGC
>NZ_HG764815.1:1953695-1964028 GCF_001050535.1 Nostocoides australiense Ben110
CGTCACCAACGTCATGAGCAACTACAGTTAGTGCCAACCGGGGCCACGGCCTTCCGGTGGCCCGGGGTCTGCCTTGGGGTGCCGTGACAGCCTGGGAGGTCAAGACCCTGCCCCCGCCGAGCGGTTGGGCTAGAACGATGCGTCACAAGGGGATACGAAGTGCCGTCACTGCAGGATGTCTGGAACGTCACTCGTCTGAGGTTGCTTGTAGAGCTGGAGAAGTGCAGCAGCTTGTCGCAGGCGGCCGAGGCGGTTGGTGTCAGCCAACCTAGCGCCAGCGAGCATATTCGCTTGTTGAACGCTGCCGCGGGAGAACCGATTGTTGAGCGCTACGGACGGTCGCTACGGCTCACCCACGCGGGTCGCGTGTTAGCCGTCTACGCCTCCCAAGCACTCTCGAACCTCACTGCCGGCGAGTCCGCCCTTGCCGCCCGCGCGGGACTGCGCACCGGCACGCTCGAGCTCGGCGCGTCTTCGGTGCCTGGAACTTATTTGGTTCCAGACATCATCGAGCAGTTCCAGCAGGAATGTCCCGATGTCAACGTGCACGTGTCGGTGGGATCGACCGCAGAAGTTCGTCAATGGCTAAGTTCGGGTCGAGTCACGTGCGCTGTCACGTGTGGTGATATGCGCGACGAGCGCCTGACAGTGACCGCCCTTGGCCCTGATGAGATCGTCGGTGTAGCCAGACCCCGCTTCCTTGACCTGTCCTCGGACGGCTATGTGGACGCCGCCGCCCTCGATGATTTCACGCTTCTGGTTCAAGAAACGGGCTCAAGCACCCGCGAGTACGCCTTGGGACTTTTGTCCGGCACTGACTACTCGTTCCGCAACGTATGGGAACTGGGTTCGGTGGACGCGGTCAAGCGGGCGGCGCGTCGAGGCCGTGGAGTCGGCTTCCTGTCCACTCACACCATTGCGGACGAGCAACGGCGGGGGGAGGTCGTCGCTTTCCGGGTGACGGATTTGCCTTCGCCAGCGCGGCGAGTGTGTTGGGTCCGGCTGACGCGGGCGTCTGTCAGTCCCGCCGAAACGTACTTCGAGTCGATGCTGCGGTCGCACCTCTCCCGCGCGGGTGGGGTGTAGTCGTTAACCGGACGTATCGGGTAATCCGATACATAGCCGGCTGGAACTCCCATCTGCCGATGTGGCAGGCGCGAGTGCCGAGGATTCATTGACTCGACTTGTAGTCCGCTCCTATCGTTCAACGATCGTTAGTTGATCCCAGACGACTTTAGGAGCGGCGGATGCAATCAAGCGGCCTCCCACTTGTGGAGACTCCAGATGTCCTGATCGTGGGGGCGGGTGTCATTGGTACGTCGATTGCTATGGCCCTCTCCCATCTTGACGTGGACGTTGCGGTCGTTGAGCGGCGACACGACGTCGGCGAGGAGACGTCCCGCGCCAACAGCGGTATCGCTAATTGCGGCTGGTCTCTTGCGCCGGGCAGCCTTGAGGCGCAGTTGGTTTGTGCCTCGAGTCCGCGGTGGGAGGACATTGCCTCGAGGCTAGGTGTCACGTTTCGCCGGGTGGGCCTGACCCTTTTGGCCTTCTCGGAGGAGGAGGCATCCGGGATCTCGGCGTTGTGCGAACGAGCCACGGAGAACGGCGTCACAGTCCGAGAGGTGCGCGGTGATGAACTCGCTGAAGTTGCTCCGCACGCCTCTGGTCGGGCGGTAGCCGGCATCTATGTCCCCGATGAGGGGGTCGTCGACTCAGTGCGGTTGCCAGTCGCATTCGCCGAGCTCGCCTCCGTTAACGGGGTGCGCTTCTATCTGGGGGAGTCGGTGGTCTCAGCCTCTTTAGGCAATGGACAGGTCGAAGAGGTGCTGACGACAAAACGTCGCTTCCGGCCGCGGTTTGTCGTGAACGCCGCTGGCCTGGGGGCGGACTTCGTTTCGAAGTCTCTAGGCGGCGACGAATTCTCCATCACTCCGCGCCGAGGGCAGTGGGTTCTGCTCGATAGGGAGTTCGGGAAACGAGTTCCGTCGATCCTCACCGGAATGCCGGGGAAGCTCGGTCACGGTCCGATGGTTATCCCGACCGCCCACGGGTCGGTGCTCATCGGTCCGGACGCAGAGGACCTCGAAGACAAGACAGATAAGTCTACGACCGGAGCAGGTCTTGACGACGTGGTGGATCGGTGTCGTGTCTTGATGCCGGACATTGACACGAAGTTCGCTATCAAGACCTTCGCGGGTCTGCGACCCCACAGCGACAAGACGTACCGCGTCGGCTGGTCTGAGACTGCAGGGAACCTCCTCCAAGCCGCGGGCATTCGCTCGACAGGGGTCTCCTCATCGCTGGCGATGGGAGACCACATCCGTGATTTGCTCGTCGGAGCGGGGCTCAGCGATCGGCTGGACGCGGGAGCTCGTAACGACCTCGAGTACACGCCGCCGCTATGGGCGGACGGCGACTACGCGCGGGTTGCTAAGGACCCGTTGGGCCGCACGGTGGTGTGTGCCTGCGAGAAGGTCACCGCTGCCGACATCCATCAAGCCCTGCGGGAGCCGTTGCCGGCGACATCCATCGGGGGAGTGGCCAGACGGACCCATGCGACGTGGGGGCGTTGCCAAGGTTCGGCGTGCCTGTCCGGAGTCTCGTTCATCACCTCGCTCTATACCCCAGGAGAGGCGTGGGAAACGCCGATGCATGAGCCGGGATCAACGCTTGGCGCGGGGGTGACGACCGGTGAGTGACGTGGTCGTTGCGGGTGCTGGACGTACCGGCATCTTGGTGTCGCGGATGCTCGCGGAGCGTGGAATCGGTGTAACGCTCGTCGAGCGATTGCCGGCTCCGGGGGGCCAGGAGCCGGAGACCGATGCCGCTCAGCTTGCTCGGGCCGCGTCGCGCGCCGGCGTGCGGATGATGCTTGGCACTCTCGCGGCCGAGTTCCGCCAGGGTCAGGTCCATACCCTGGGGGTAGAGGGTGCAGTCACGCTGTCGGCCGATGCACTCGTCGTGGCTACGGGATCTCGGCCGCAAACGCGTGCCGAGCTTGGCATCGCAGGGGAGCGCGGTGCCGGGGTCATGCCCGGGTCCGCGACCCGGCACCTCCTGGACTCGGGTGTGCTTTTGGGCCGTCACCCGCTGGTGATCGGAGACGGTCATTTGGCTGAGGAGCTCTGCTCGGCCTTAGGCTCTGCCGGCGCCATCACGGTGACGTCGGTTCGAGCCGGGTCGGACGGGGTTGATCCATGGCCTGGCACGAACACCTTCACCGATGCCCGGGTTCTGAGCGTGCACGGTTTTCCCCGGGTGAACCGGGCAGTGGTGTCCCAGGGCGATCGCCTGACCCATGTGCACGCGGACGCGGTGATCTTGGCTGCCAGTCGGGTTGCGATGCGCAACATCGAGGGGGCTGTCTTCGGAGGACCCCACGTCGTCGAATGCTTCAGCCTCGCCGAACCCAAGACGTTCGACAACGCCGAAGCAGCGGCGATGCAAGCCTGCGAACAAACCATGCTCACGTTGCGCTGACCGTCAAAAACGCCTGATCAGGAGACCCCAATGCAAGTGCTTTCACCAGTTGGAGAGTTCAAAGTCGCCGTCGACGGCGTACGTATCCGTGACGGCCGGCTGGTTGTTCACATGTCCATGGGCGCCTGGCGCTCCGAGGCCACGCTCGAGCGTGGTGACCTGCCCTACGTTGGTGTCGCCGCGAGCTTGCTCTTCGGCACGTTCTATATGGGTCGTCAGTCAGTAAAAATCGCCCTCAAGGCCCGAGAGTTGGGCTCACGATGACTGTGGCTAAGTTGGTGCCCGTCCTTGAGGCCGCCACGGCGGGCGGCTATGGCGTCCTGGCGGTCAACATCGTGAACGGGCTGACGCTCAGGGCGGTGGTTGATGCGGCCGAAGAACTACGCGCACCGGTGATAGTTCAGACGTCCGTCAAGACGGTCCTGTCGCAAGGTATTCCCGAGACCATGTCCATGTATCGCCACGCCGCCGAGCGCGCGACCGTGCCGGTGGTGCTCCATCTAGACCACTGCACCGATCGAAATGTGCTCCTCGACTGCCTGAAGGCTGGCTGGGGTTCTGTGCTTTTCGACTGTTCGGGTCGCACGCTCGAGGAGGCGACCGAGCAAACCAAGCAGGTAGTGAGGGAGGCTCGGAGCTTTGGGGCGGACGTCGAGGGTGAGATCGAGGGGATAACGGGTGTCGAGGACGGGGTCGGCAGCGACGACAAATCGGAGCTTTACCCCCTGGATGACGCAGTGCGCTTCATACGCGAGACAGGGATCGACTGCTTCGCGCCAGCCATTGGCAACGCACACGGTGACTACCCCCAGCTTCCCAACCTTGACGTCGACCGGGTGGACTCGCTGGTGGACGCGACCGGGCTCCCTATGGCGTTGCATGGCGGGAGCGGGCTGAGCGACGACCAGTTTCGGGACCTGATTTCCCGTGGCTGCGCCAAGGTGAACATCTCCACCGCACTCAAGCAGGCATACATCGACGCGCACCGGGATTTCCTGGCGGAGAACCCGGACTGCCATGAACCCTTGACGTTGATGGCGTTTGTGTCGAGCCGCGTGAGCATGGTCGCGCAGGGGCTCATCAAGGTATTCGGCAGCGAAGGGCGTGTCGCATGAGGGCGCTCATCTTCGATTGCGACGGCGTACTCGCAGAAACTGAGCGCGACGGACACCGGGCGGCCTTCAACCGGATGTTCGCCGCGGAGGGTCTCGACTTCGAGTGGACTGAAGACGACTACGCCTCGGTGCTGAGCGTCGCAGGCGGCAAGGAGCGACTGCGCCGGTTATGCACCGACGCGTTCGTGGAGCGACACGGGCTACCGACCGAGCAGGCAGCACTTGATGAGCTCGTGGCGTTGTGGCATCGACGCAAGACGCAGATTTTCTTGGACCTCGTCGCCGAGGGGCGGATGCCATCTCGCGCCGGCGTCCGACGCCTCGCTTCTGAGGCGCGCGCCGCTGGGTGGCGTTTAGCCGTGGCGTCCACGTCCGCTGTCGTGTCGGTGGAGGCAATCGCTGAACAGGTGCTGGGCCGAGAGTTGCTGGGTGAGTGCGTGATCGCTGCTGGTGACATGGTGGAGAACAAGAAACCCGCGCCGGACATCTACCTCCATGCGGCACGTCTGCTGGGGATCGACGCATACGACGCCGTGGCCGTGGAGGACTCGCATGTCGGGGTGTCGGCCGCCGTGGCCGCCGGCATGCGCGTAGTAGCAACAGTCAGTCATTACACGGCAGATGAGGACTTGACTGCAGCCGACATCGTTGTCGACGGCCTCGGGGAGCCCGACGGTGCTGCAATCGCGGTGTACAAGAACGACACAAAAACAGAGATCAAAACTCATGTCGCTTTGGAGCACGTCGCCTCGTTGTTGGGTCAATCAGGGGCTATGCGTGGAGCGGCCCTGCCGAAGGTGGACTCATGGAAATAATTAGCGACACGGTCATCTACATTATGATGGCGTTCGTCCTGATCGGCGCGGTGGCGGCTATCAGAGACGATCAGGGGGGCATTGGCAAAGAGTTCATGCAAGGCCTGCACTCGATCGGCTATCTGTTCATCCCCGTCGCCGGAGTGATGGCTTCGCTTCCATACCTGAGCATCTTCGTCGAGAAGGTCCTAGGGCCAATTTGGTCGGCTCTAGGAGCCGATCCGGCCATAGCCGCCACGACGTTCATTGCGTCCGATATGGGTGGCTATCAGCTGGCAGAGGCAACGGCCCAAAGTGACGGCGCATGGATCACCGCCATGGTCACCGGCTACATGGCCGGAGCGACAATTGTGTTCACGATTCCGGTGGGCTTGGCGATGTTGCAGAAGGCAGACCACAAGTATATGGCACTTGGCATCATGTCCGGGATTCTTACGATCCCGATTGGTGTCGCGGTGACTATGCTTATCGTCTTGGCGACCGGGGCCGATATCCGGTCCGAATCAAGCACCACCGGGCCAGCGGACACGCCGATCTCCGGGCTTGATGTGGGCGCCCTCGTCGGCAATCTGGTGCCCCTTGTGATCGTCGTGCTTTTGATCGCCGCCGGTCTTAAATTCTTGCCCGACCTGATGATCAAACTTTTCATGGTCTTCGGCCGATTCATTGACGCGGCGGTCAAAATCATTCTGGCCCTGTCAATCGTCGAGTACTTCACCGGGGTCTTTTCGCGTGTTTTTGGTTCCTGGGGCTTCGACGCCATCATTGCCACTGAGGATAATACGTTCCGAGCGCTGGAAGTCGCTGGATACGTTGGAATTATGCTTGCCGGGGCGTTCCCGATGGTTTACGCAATTCAGAAGTACATGTCGCGTCCGCTGAACGCAGTGGGTTCAAAGTTCGGCATCAGCCAGCCAGGTATGGCTGGAATTCTAGGTGGATCGGCCAACGTGCTGGCTTTGTTCCACCTGATCAAGGAGATGCCCCCGAAGGACAAGGTGCTGGCCGTAGCCTTCGCCACGACGGGGGGATTCCTGCTCGGCGACCACCTGTCGTTCACAGCGAACTTTCAACCGAATCTGATTGTCCCCGTCCTGATCGGCAAGTTGACGGCTGCCCTTCTCGCCATGGCGCTGGCCTACAAAATCGCTGTGCCAACCGCCCGCCGGCTGGAGGCAGCCGACCTCGAGCCTGGCCTCGCCTCAAGCCCCCCAGTTGCGGGGCTTGGCGCGACCGGGACAGAGACGCGGGGGTCTGACGAATGACCCAATCCCTGAACAACGTCGCGGCTTGTGACCCGCCGTGCGTCCGACAGGCGGTAGCCCGGCTGTGGCCAGGAGCCACCTGGTCCGCGGAGCCGCTTGACGGCGGCATGACGAATCGAAACTTCAAGGTCGAGGTACAGATAACCGACCGAGAGCAACGTACGGTGGTCGTTCAGGAGCAACTGCCTGACGCGCTCGCAGCACGGGTCGGTATTCATCGTGAGAACCAAGTTCGCGCCATGGCCATGGTGCTGGACTTGGGTTTGGCACCCGAAGTGCTCGGACAGTGGACAGAACCCCGGGTTCTAGTCTCCGAGTTCGTAGAAGGCGCGTTGCTGTCCGCGGTCCCGGATCGGGTTCATGCGACCGCGCTGGTGGGTCAAGCCCTGGCGAAGCTGCACAAGCACACGCAGGGCGTGGTAATGACGGGTCCTATTTCCGACCCATACAGCGGCACCGCGTGGATCCTGAATCAGGTCAAGAGCGAGGCCCCGGCCACGGCGGAGACGTTCGCGTGGACGATGGACATTCTCGCCCGCATTCAGGCTGCGTGCGGGCCGTACACGCCCAGTCT
Organism: Nostocoides australiense Ben110; assembly: GCF_001050535.1. Lineage (GTDB taxonomy): Bacteria > Actinomycetota > Actinomycetes > Actinomycetales > Dermatophilaceae > Nostocoides_A > Nostocoides_A australiense. Next base: position 1,960,948 of record NZ_HG764815.1, read on the forward strand.
GCTCCACTCGGATGTCTCCGAGGGCAACGTGATCATCCTTCCCGACCGGGCGGTGCTCATCGATTGGGAGTACGTCGGAGCGGGCGACCCCTACTACGACGTAGGGGACTTCGCTGAGAAAGTGAAGCTCTCCAGCTCGGAGGAGGAGGCACTTCTGTGCGCCTACGACGGCGTCCTAGTGCCCACTTCGTTGGCTATGGCGCGCTTGTACCGGTTTGTCAGCATGCTGCGCGAGGCATTGTGGTCCGTCCGAGCAGGTACGACGGGCTTCACAGAGTTCGACTACGCCAATTACGCCCGTGCATGCGTAGCAAGGATGAGAGAAATTTCGCAGTCCTCGGAATTCGCTGACAGCTTGCACCTACTCGAGAACACCAATCAAGGAGAAATGAATGACTTACGCCAACGGCACAGCTGACCCCGTAGGCCTGGATGCGACACGGTTCGAAACCAGAATCGGACACGAGGGCTACGTCCGGCGGCTCCCGGAGCGAGTCACCCGCACCATCACCGCCAGCAAATTGGAGGTCACCGACCGGTTCCGGGAGGTAGTAGACCTGTTCGGCGAGGACCACCAGGAGACCCCCGCAGGGTTCCGCATCGAGATGGCTACCCACGGTTCGGTCACCAGCGTCGACCTCGTCCGAGACATCGGATACGAACGGGGCGGCACGCCCCGGCCAACGCCGCTGCTGTTCTCGGCCGACTCCGCCAACCCCTACGAGGTCTCGGACTGCGCGCCCCTGATCGCCAACGTCACCTGCAACCCTGGGATCGTCTACGACCTCTTCATCAATAACCCGGACGCAAACATCGGTGGACACTTCACGACCCTCGACGAAGTCCTTGTGGAGTTGAGCAAGGCGGCCGGACCAGGATGCGATGTCTCAGTCGAGATCGCGAACCCTTATGGCGACATCAACGAGATCCTGGAGGAGGTAGCGCGCTACGAGGAGATCCTGACCCGGCACCGGCTGGTGGTGAAGGTTCCACATACCGGCCCGCTCTCCGCAGACACGGCTGGCGACCTTCTCAAGGGCAACGGATTGCTTCGCAAACGCTACAACTCTGGTGCCCCGCGCGACATGCTGCGGGGCCACGCGCTCGCTCGGCAACTGCACGACCTTGGGCACCGGGTGAACTTCACTTTGATGTTCGAGCCGCACCAAACGCCGTTGGCGCTGCAGGCACGCCCCTACTTCATCAACGCCTTTGTGCGGCACCGAGCTGACGCCACGAGGCGGATGCGTGGATTCGTCGCTGCCTACGACGCGACTTCAGACGAGCAGTTCGTCGCGGACCTCAGGGACTACCTCGTTCGCATGGACTACCTCGGTACCGACGACAAGGCCTTGGACCTCCTGACGGTCCTGCGGTTGACTCGCACACTTCTGCGTCAGCGAGACGATGGCCCCGACGACGGTATGGACAGTGTCCGCAGGTCGCTGCGCTGGCTATCCACCACACACCTGCCGGAGACCCGTCTGATCGTCTGTTCGATGGACGGCGAGCAGATGTTTCCGGATCTCATGACCATGCTCAGTGAACCCGAGTTCTTACCACTACACCGGCGGGTGCTCGTTACGGCCGATCCGGCCTACCTGGCTCGGTGGACTACCAGCCCACACGTAGTGACCTACCAGCGTCGATTCCTGTCCGCCGTCCGTTCGGCACCGGACGCACTCAGCGCCGGCACATCGTCATCCAGGTCCTGATCGTCCACCAATCGTGTTAGCACCACACAAGGCCATCCACCCCTCGGCCGTCTCCTGGCCCTATGCCCCGTGGTGCGGGCTATGGGTCCCGGAGTGGCAGAACGCCGGGCATCACCGCGGACGGCAGCTCGGGTCCCCGTGGCGGGGTCCGCGATGGGCGGCCCCCGCCAACCGGGCGACGGCACCATTCCGAGCCGCCACGAGGGACCCGAGCGTGGCTACCGGTCCCTTCGGGAAACCGGGCCAGATACGCGTGATCGGGCCAGCCCCAAGACGTCCGCCTCACCGTTCGGTGCCGCCATTTGCCCGTGGTATTGAGTTCACCCAGTTCCGTCCCTGACACGAGCTTTGCAGCATCTCCCAATGAGACTAGCCGACCGTTGAGACGGCTCAGGACAACTCGGACTCAGCCTGCTGAATGGCCGCGAACTCCTCCTCGGGGGCGCTTGCGACGAGGCGGTGTCGGCTGTAGAACCAGAAGTAGGCCAGCGCAACAACGAAGATGAGCGCCGTGATTCCGGCCGCCTTCTCATCCACGAAGAACGTCGCAATCACTGCCGTCAGCGCGAGGGTTAGCGCAACGGCGGTCGTGACCACTCCGCCGGGAGTGCGGTAGGGCCGCTCGAGCTCGGGCTCACGGATCCTGAGCACGATATGCGAGACCATCATGAGCACGTACGACACGGTCGCACCGAACACAGCGATGTTGATCAACAAGGCGCCGCGAACACGATCGAGAAAAAGCTGGCGACTAGGCCCGCTAAGCCCACGTAGTTGACGAAGTCGGCTACCCAGGTGTCCCCGCCAAAGGCGGATCGGATGGCCTCCGGAAGAGGGTTGTCCGAGTCCGCAATCGCCGAGGACCCGGCACCGCCGGGCGCAATGAACAGCATCAGTGCAGCCGGTCACGAGCAGAATCGTCATCGCAGTGATGATCCCGCGTGGCATGTCCCGCTCCGGGTCGTTAGCCTCTTCTGCTGCCAACGGGACTCCCTCGACCGCAAAGGAAGAACCAAATTCCGTACACCAGTTCGCCTAGAACGCCGGCATACCCGAACGGAATGAAACTGTTCGGGTCGTGTCCAGCGGCCGGTGTAAATGAGACGGGCGTAGGTTCGGTTTCGAGACCGCTCAAAGTCATCGAAGAAAGGACCCTACGCCCGTGTCTGCACGAGTATCACCCACCGATCGGATCCACGCCAGGATCGACGCCCTGTTCGCGCAGGACCGGCCGCTGCCGGAGGTCTTGGAGGAGGTGGCCCGCCTCGGCGCGCAGCTGTTGATGCAGGCCGCCCTGGAGGCCGAGGTCACCGAGTTCCTGGGCCGGGAGCGCTACCAGCGCGCCGCGACCATCACCGACGCCCGG
>NZ_HG764815.1:1964128-1973951 GCF_001050535.1 Nostocoides australiense Ben110
CCCGCCCGCGCCCGACCCGGGCTCGTGGCGCGTCCGCTGACCTCCCCCGTTCGGCCAGTCCGCCGCCGCCGCTGTCGACGGGCGCAGCGGCGGCGCGTGATCAGGCCGGCCGCGCGGTCACCATCAAGGTCACGCCGGGCAGGCCTTTCACCGGCAGGTAGCGCTCCACCGTGACCACGCCCTTCAGTGCCAGGTTCACCGGTCTGGGCAGTTGCTCGAGATCGCTGCCGGTGCTCGTGCGCCGGCGCAGGGCGACAGTCGGGCGCAGGAGGACATTCCAGGACCACAGCTCCTCGATCCTGAATCGGTTGCGCAGCAGCAGTTCCGAGAGGGTGCCCCTGGTGTAGCGCCGCACGTGATCGACAGCGACGTCGTGAGCGGACCACAGCCGCGGGTCGCACGGCACGGCGATGAGGAAGGTGCCGTCAGGGCGCAGGATGCGGTGCACCTCGCGGACCGCCGCGTCGTGGTCAGGGATGTGTTCGAGCACGTCGTAGGCGACGACCAGATCGACGCATTCGCGATCCAGGGGCAGTTGCGTGGCGTCGGCCCGGATGACGTCGAGTCCTCGCTCCTTGCCGACCTGGGCGCCCTCGGCGCCGTATTCGAGAGCGAGCACATCCCAGCCCTCCCGGGCGAGCACCCGGGAGTTGCCGCCGCCGGCCGCGCCGATGTCGAGGGCGCGACCGGGCGTCATACCGGCGATCGAGCGAGCCAGGCGGTGGCGGCGCTCGGCATACCACCAGTGCGTGTCCTCGAGTTCGGTGAGCTTGCGAACTTCCTTGTCGTGCATCAGATTCGCACGTGCCCGTCGCCTTCGACGATCCACTTCGTCGTCGTCAGCTCCGGCAACGCCATCGGGCCGCGGGCGTGCAGCTTCTGCGTCGAGATGCCGATCTCGGCACCGAACCCGAACTCCCCGCCGTCGGTGAAGCGGGTCGAGGCGTTGACCATCACGGCGGCCGCGTCGACCTCCGTCGTCCAGCGGCGGGCCGCCGCGCGGTCCTCGGTCACGATCGCCTCGGTGTGCCCCGAACCGAAGGTGCGCACGTGCTCCAAGGCCGCATCGATGCTGTCGACGACCCCGACGCTCATCTCGAGCGAGTGATACTCGGTGGCGAAATCCTGTTGTGTCGCAACGGCAAAGGGGACGCCCGCCGCAGTGGCGATGGCGCTGGCGCGCTCGTCGGTATGCAGCGTGACACTGGCTCCGGCCAGGTCGGTCAGGGCCTTGGGCAGGAATTCGTCGGCGACCTCGGCGTGGACGAGCAGGGACTCGGCCGCATTGCAGACGCTCGGCCGCTGGGTCTTGCTGTTGACGGTGATGGCGAGCGCCTTGTCGAGGTCTGCCGCCCTGTCGACATAGACGTGGCAGTTGCCGATGCCGGTCTCGATGACGGGGACGGTGGAGTTCAGGACGACGGACTGGATGAGGTCGGCTCCCCCGCGAGGAATCAGCAGGTCGACCAGGCCACGTGCCGTCATCAGGGCCCGGACCGCGTCATGACCTCCGCCGTCGAGCAGTCCGATCGCGTCGGGGTTGATCCCTTGTGCCGAAAGGGATTCGCGCATCACGTCCACGAGGACCCGGTTGGACGAGGCGGCCGCCGACCCACCGCGAAGAATGACGGCATTGCCGGATTTCAGGCCGAGGCCGGCGGCGTCGACCGTGACATTGGGCCGGGCCTCGTAGATCATCCCGACCACGCCCATCGGCACCCGCACCTGGCGGATCTGCAGGCCGTTCGCCAGAGTGGAGCCGCGGACGATCTCCCCGACCGGGTCGGGCAGGGCAGCGATATCGCGCAGCGCGTCGCCCACCGCCGCGACCCGCTCGGGGGTCAGGCGCAGCCGGTCCTGCAGGCTCTCGGGCATCCCGCCCGCGCGGCCGCGTTCGAGGTCCTCCTCGTTGGCCGCGACCACGCGCGCGATGGCGGAGTCGAGGGCGTCGGCGAGGCCACGCAACACCTCGTCCTTGCGGGCACGGGAGAGCAGGGCAAGCTCGCGCGCCGCGACGCGCGACTTCTGCGCAAGCTCGGCGACGGTGGCCGTCGCCTCGGGCGAGATTTCCGACATGGCTCCAGGGTAGGCCGTTACCGCCCGGCCACCTGGTGTTCGCCCACGAGGCGGCCAGATGCGGCATGCTCTGACGCAACCGGGCGAGGGGATATCACGGTGCCACCCAACCTGTACGCATCCCACGTACATCACGTTCGGACGAAGAGGACGCCATGTCACGACGCTTTGCCACCACTCTCGCCGGTGTCGCGCTGAGCGCGCCGCTCGCGATCACCGCCCCGGCGGACGCCGCCGCACTGCGCACCTGTCGCGGCACGATCGCCAATATCGTCGTGAGCGACAGCATTCGCGTGCCCGCCGGGGCGAGTTGCACCCTGCGCAATGTCGCCGCACGCGGGGCCGTCTTCGTCGAATCGGGCGCGACGCTGATCGTCACGAACAGCCAGGTCGCGCGGAGCGTGACGAGCACCGGACATCGCAAGGTCAGCATCGAGAACACTCGCGTCACCGGTGCCGTCAGCCTCAACGAGGGCGGCGCGATCTCGATCCTCTACAGCAGCTTCGGGGCGGATATCACGTTGACCGCAAACACCAAGACCGGCACGAAGGTGCTGCGGGGCAATGGGATCGACGGGCGTCTTTCGTGCACGCTCAACGCGCCCGCGCCGACGGGTTCGCTCAATTCGGTCCGGGGCGGCAAGTTCGGGCAGTGCAAGCGCGTCTGACTCCGCCCGAGCCGGTGGCAGAATCCTGCGTGTGAGCACCATCGTCTCGATCCAGTCCGCGGTCGCCTACGGCCACGTGGGCAACTCCGCCGCCGTCTTCCCCATGCAGCGCCTCGGGGTGGAGGTGTGGCCGGTCTATACGGTCAACTTCTCCAACCACACCGGCTACGGCGCGTGGAAGGGGCCGCTGATCGCGGCCGACGACGTGCGTGCGGTCATCACCGGCATGGAGGAGCGCGACGCCTTCGGCGAGGTCGACGCGGTGCTGTCCGGCTATCAAGGCGGCAACGAGATCGGCGGGGTCATCATCGATGCCGTTGCCCGCGTCAAGGCCGCCAATCCGTCGGCCATCTATGCGTGCGACCCGGTGATGGGCAACGCCAAGAGCGGCTGCTTCGTCCACCCGGACATCCCGATCCTGTTGCGCGAGAAGGTGGTCCCCGTCGCCGACCTGATCACTCCGAATCAGTTCGAACTAGGCTTCCTCACCCACACCGAGCCCGAGACGCTCGAGGACACGCTCGCCTCCGTCGACAAGGCCCGCGAGATGGGCCCCTCGACCGTGCTCGTCACCAGCGTGCTGCGGCCGGACCGCCCCGAAGACACCATCGAGATGCTTGCGGTGCACGGCGACGAGGCGTGGCTCGTCCAGACCCCGCACATCCCGTTCAAGGTCAACGGGTCCGGCGACGTCACCGCCGCCCTCTTCACCGCCCACCTGCTCGACTCCGGCCGCGCCGACGATGCCCTGGCCAGGACGGTCTCCTCCGTCTATGCCGTGTTGAAGCGGACCTTCGAGTCCGGCCGCCGGGAGTTGCAGCTGGTGCAGAGCCAGGAGGAGATCGCCCACCCGGCGATGGAGTTCACCCCCGAACGCGTGCGCTGAGTCCTCGACGTCACACGACGTCGACCCGCCGCGCCAGTGGGATGGTGATCAGCGCGGCGAGTATGCCGGCAGCCACGGTGATCGTGATCGGCCAGGCGGTCAGGTGGTCGGCTTCCCGGGCCACGAGCGCACCGCCCAGAGCGGTCGCACCGGCGACCCCGACGGCCGCAGCCACGGTCCGCCCGGCCAAGTAGCGCCCGCGTTCCTCGTCGGGGACGAGAACCGTCAGGTGCACGGCCAGGGTGTTGTTGACCAGTCCCATCCCGGTCGCGGCGAGGGCCCAGCCCCCCATGGCCACGGGCAACGACACCACGTCCAGGGCCAGGAGGAGGGGGCCGAACCCGCCGAGGGTCATCACTGCCATACCGGCTGCGGCAACCTGACCGGGCGAGAACCGGGCGCGCACCGCGTCCCGGCTCGAGACGTTGGACCCGACAGCCCAGAAGATGCCGGTGATGGTCAACGTGACGCCGGCGATGGCCGGGCTCGCACCGCGGACGGTCGCGAGCAGGAGCGGAAGATAGGAGCCGAGGGCGGAGAAGGCCAGGCTGACGAGGAGGGTGGCCAGGACCAAGGCCGGAGCACCGCGCTCGCCCCGAAGCGAGCCGGACGGAAGCACGTGGGCGAGCCGGACGGCGATCACGAACAGGGCGGCGGCGGCACCGGCGGCGCCCCAGAACTCACCGGACGCGCCTGCCGAGGTGCCCCAGGTGAGCATGGCAATGGCGCCCGCGACGAGCGCTGCAGCCCGGATCGTCGCCCGTTCACTCGCGCTCCACTCGCGGGCCCCGCGCGCGGTTGCCCGTCGCAGCGCCGGGAGGAGGGCGGGGACGACGGCGATCAACATGATCAGGGGCAGCAGGAAGGCCGCCCGCCAGCCGAGCCATTGGGCGATCCCGCCGGCGACCGCCGGACCGACCAGCGACGGCACGATCCAGGCCGTAGCGAAGGCCGCGAAGACCTTGGCGCGCAGCGCTTCCGGCATCAGGTCGGACACCAGGACGACGAGCGCGATGTCGAGGCCGCCCTCCGCGATGCCCGAGAGCGCCCGGGCGGCGAGCAGCACCTCCATCGAGGGTGCGAGTCCGGACGCGATCTGCGCGAGGGCGAACAACACGAGTGAGAACAACAGCGGCCGACGCGGGCCCCTGTGGTCGGTCCAGGTGCCGGCGACCGTGGTGGCCACCAAGTAGGTCGCGGCGGGGATCGCCGAGGCCAGGCCGAACCAGCGCAACCCGTCGAGGTCGTCAGCGATCACCGGCAGGATCGTGGTGATGGCGCGGTTCTCGTAGGCGCCGAGGGTCACCAGGGCGATCGCGGCGATGGTCACCCACCGGTGTTCGGGGCTGAGGATGGACGCCGAGCGGGTCACGGGCCGGCTGCTGATCAAGGTCATGCCGCCCATCCTGAAAGATGAAGTCGACCTTAAGTCAAGTGCCGTTGCCCAACCGGTCTGTCGGCGACACGGCGGTGTGGGCGGCGGGAGACGATGAGGGTTTGCCGGTCGGCGCGGTACCCTCACCGCGGAGCATCGCAATCACCGAGTCAGCGAGGAAGCAGATGAGTGCCGCCGCCGAGTTCAAGGCGTCAGTGGTCGAGATGAAGACCTACCCCGTCGAGGGGACGGCCATCGAGGTCAAGAAGCTCTACGAGGGGACTTATGGCGAGGTGCCGGAGACACTGAACGGGTGGTTCCACCGGGACGACTGGCCGCGCACGGCATACGTCCTGTCCCGCATGGACGACGGCGAGCGGGCCCTCGACGTGGGCGTCGGGGCGGGCCAGTTCCTCAACATGGTCGCGCTGTCCGGCAAGTATTCCGGTGTCTACGGCGCCGACCCGACCCGGTTCGGCAAGTACATCGAGTACTCCGACCTGATCCACCGCACCAACGACGGCATCGACAAGCTCCCCTATCCGGACGACCACTTCGACGTCGTCACGTGCATGGAGGTGCTGGAGCACATTCCCGAGGAGATCTTCACCGCCGGCCTGGCCGAACTGCGCCGTGTCTGCCGGGGGCAGTTGCTCATGACAGTGCCCTTCGAGGAGCCGGAGCCGATCTCGAAGACCCATGTGCGCCGTTTCGAGCGTCAGGACGTCGTCGACAACTTCCCCGACGGCCGCTACACCATCTTGAACCGGTGGCGGATGCCATGGGTCCTGATCGAGGAGCGGATGGACGGCAAGCCCTTCGCCCCGCTCGACGAGCCGATGTTCGACGACACCCCCAAGCCCAAGACGGCGGCAGCGAAGCCGGCGGCCACGGCGTCGAAGGCCACGGCGTCGAAGGCCACGGGGTCGAAGGCCACGGGGTCGAAGCTCACGGTCGAGCAGCGTCGCATCGAGCAGCTCGAGGCGACCGTCGCGCGCCTGAAGTCCCGCCGGTCGGTGCGCACGGCCGACTGGGCCGGTGCCCAGGCTCGCCGCGTCAAGCAGGCTGCCAAGCGCCGCCTCGGCAAGTAGCCCGGGGTCAGGTAGCGCGGGGTTACGCCGACGTCGGAGACCGGCTTCGTCGGCTCCCGCGACGGCGCCGTCCAGGTGCTGTCGGAGGGCTGATCCGGCAAGTTCAGCGGACGACGAGGTTGTCGCGGTGAATGACCTCGCGCTCGTATTCGGGGCCGAGGTCCCGCGCGAGTTCCCGAGTGGAGCGCCCCATCATCCTGGGCAGCTCCCCCGCGTCATAGCTGACGAGGCCTCGGGCGATCACGACACCGTCCGGGCCCGCCACATCGACAGGGTCGCCGTCGGCGAATGCCCCTGTGACAGCGATGATTCCGGCCGGCAGCAACGACTTGCGCCGCTCGACCAGCGCCGCGACGGCCCCGGCATCCACGGTCAGGACACCTCGAGGTGTCGTGGCGTGGGCGATCCACAGCTTGCGGCTCGCCTTGCCGACCGAGTGCGGCAGGAAGACCGTGCCGACGTCCGCACCGGCAAGCGCCTCACCGACGGCGGGCGCGGCACACAGCACGGCGGTGATCCCCGCCGAGTTGGCGATCGCGGCCGCCTCGATCTTGGTCGCCATGCCGCCCGTGCCGACCATCGACCCGGTGCCGCCGATGCGCACGGCCTCCAGGTCGGCGAGGGAGCGGATCAGCGAAATCCGCTGCGTCCCGGGCTCACTCGGCGGACCGTCATACAGCCCGTCGACGTCGGTGAGGAGCACGAGCGCCTCGGCCTTGACCAGGTGCGAGACCAGCGCTGCGAGCCGGTCGTTGTCGCCGAACCGGATCTCGTGGGTGGCGACGGTGTCGTTCTCGTTGATGATCGGCACGATGCCGAGCTCGAGCAGCCGGTCGAGGGTGCGTCGGGCGTTGGTGTAGTGCGAGCGTCGGGTCACATCGTCGGCGGTGAGCAGCACCTGGCCGACCGTGAGGCCGTATGCCGCGAAGGCCTGGGCGTACGCCGCCACCAGTGCGCCCTGGCCCACCGAGGCAGCTGCCTGCTGGGTGGCGAGATCCTTTGGGCGGCGGGCCAATCCGAGCGGGCCGATGCCGGCCGCGATGGCACCGGAGGAGACGAGGACGATGGGTTCGCCCCGGAGCCGGCGGTCGGCGAGGGGCGCGACGAGCGCCCCGATCCGGGCCGGGTCCAGACGCCGGCCGCCGTCGGTGGTCAGCGACGACGAGCCGACCTTGACGACGATCCGGCCGCGTCCGGCAATACGCGCTCGGGCAGCCGCGAGTTCGGCAGCCGCGAGTTCGGCCGGCGCGAGTTCGTCGGTGCTCATTGGTCGGTGTCGGGTGTGGCCCAGTGCCCGGCCTTGCGCTCGGCAGCCAGCTCCTCGCGAGCGGCGGTCTGGGCGTCCTTGCGGGCGTGGAACTCCTCGCGGCGTTCGGTGTTGGTCCGGCGCGAACGATCGTCGAAGCGGCCGTCGGTGCCGCGGCCACCGAGCAGTTCGGCGCCGCCGACCATGGTCGGATCCCAGTCGAAGACCACGGCGTTGTCGGCCGGGCCGATGAGCACGGTCGCGCCGGGCACGGCGCCCGCGGCCAAGAGGGCGTCCTCGACACCGGCGCGCTGCAGCCGGTCGGCGAGATAGCCGACCGCCTCGTCATTGGAGAAGTCGGTCTGACGCACCCAGCGGGTGGTCTTGTCGCCGACGACTCGGAAGACGGTCTCGCCGCCGTCCTGCTCGCGCACGACCTGGAATCCCTTGTCGTCCACGGCTTTCGGACGGATGGTGACGCGCTGCGCCACGATCTCGGACTCCTGCTCGGCCCGCGCGGCCTCGACGGCCCGGGCCATCGCGAAGATCCACTCCTTCAGACCGACGTGCGCGACGGCGGAGACGATGAACACCTCATACCCGCGCTCGCGCAGGTCGGGCTCGACCATCTCGGCGAGCTCACGGGCCTCCGGGACATCGGCCTTGTTCAGGACGACCATCCGGACCCGCTCGGCCAGCGGCCGTCCGCCGAGCAGGTCGCCGGGCACATAAGCCGCCAACTCGGCCTCGATGGCGTCGAGATCGCTCAGCGGGTCGCGGCCCGGCTCCAGGGTGGCGCAGTCGATGACGTGGACGAGCACCGAGCAGCGCTCGACGTGGCGCAGGAACTCCAGGCCCAGTCCGCGGCCCTCGGAGGCGCCGGGGATCAGGCCGGGCACGTCGGCGACCGTGAAGCGCATCGACCCGGCGGTCACGACGCCGAGGTTGGGCACGAGGGTGGTGAATGGGTAATCGGCGATCTTGGGCCGCGCCGCACTGATGACGGACACGAGAGAGGATTTGCCCGCGGACGGGAAGCCGATCAGGGCGACATCGGCGAGCGACTTCAGCTCGAGCACGATGTCGACGCTCTCCCCCGGCTCGCCCAGCAGCGCGAAGCCCGGCGCCTTGCGCTTGGTCGAGGACAGGGCCCGGTTGCCCAATCCGCCGCGGCCGCCTTCGGCGATGACGACGGAGGCACCCGGGCCGACGAGGTCGGCGATCACCTCGCCGTCGCGGGTGGAGACGACCGTGCCCTCCGGGACGGGCAGTATGAGGTCGCCCCCCTTCGCGCCGTCGCGCTCGTCGCCCGCTCCGGGCCGGCCGTTCTCGGCGCGCCGGTGGGGGTTGCGGTGATAGTCCAGCAGGGTGGTCGACTGCGGGTCGACGGTGATGACGACGTTGCCGCCGTTGCCGCCGTTGCCGCCGTCGGGGCCGCCGAGCGGCTTGAACTTCTCGCGGCGGATGGAGGCGACGCCGTGGCCGCCGTCGCCGGCGGTGACGTGCAGGGTCACCCGGTCCACGAAGGTGGTCATCGCAATCGGCCTCTCAGCGTCGGTCGAGGGGAAAAACAGCGAGGGGGCGGGCCGCTCGGGCCCGCCCCACTCACGCGAGGTGCGCGCGGGCTGGGCCGCGCAGCATACGGAAAGCTAGTGCGTCACTCGCCGGCGACGACGTTCACGACGCGGCGGCCGCGCTTGGTGCCGAACTCGACCTTGCCGTCGGCGAGGGCGAACAGCGTGTCATCGCCGCCGCGGCCAACGTTGTCGCCCGGGTGGAAGTGGGTGCCGCGCTGGCGGACGATGATCTCGCCGGTCCCGACGACCTGACCGCCGTAGCGCTTGACGCCCAGGCGCTGAGCGTTGGAGTCACGACCGTTGCGGGTCGAGGACGCTCCCTTTTTGTGTGCCATGTCTTAAGTCCTTTTCGAGAAAGTGGCTCAGGCGTCGATCGCGGTGATCTTGACCTGGGTCAGGTGCTGACGGTGACCCTGGCGCTTGCGGTAGCCGGTCTTGTTCTTGAACTTCATGATCGTGATCTTCGGACCCTTGGCGGGGCCGACAACCTCGGCCTGGACCGACACCTTGGCCAGCTTGCTGGCATCAGAGGTGACGGTGGTGCCGTCGATCAGCAGAAGAGGGGTCAGGTCCAGCTTGTCGCCGGCCTTGCCGGACACCTTGTCGATCAGGAGGACGTCGCCGACGGCGACCTTCTCCTGACGACCGCCCGCTTTAACGATCGCGTACACGTTGATCTCACTTTCGCTTACGTCTTGCGCGCACTCTCGGATGACCGGCCAATAGCTACCCCGGGATCGGGACATCGACGCGGTGGGCGCACCAAGGATCAATGCTAAGGCCTGGCAGGTGTTGCGACCAAACGCGCTTCCGCGGCTCGGCCCTTGTCTCCCCTTGGCCGCGACCTCGTCAGGCGTCCGTTGCCGGGCGCGGCGGGCCGGCGGGGGCGGTGGCCCGGCCGCGG
>NZ_HG764815.1:1974051-1983428 GCF_001050535.1 Nostocoides australiense Ben110
CGGCGCGAGCTCGGTCGGCCGCTGCGGGTGCTCGATCTCGGCGGCGGCACGGGCGGTATGGCCGTGCCCCTCGCCCAGGCCGGTCACGAGGTCATCGTCGTCGACCCGAGCCCCGACGCGCTCGCGTCCCTGCGCCGCCGGGTCGACGAGGCCGGTGTCAGCGACAATCTGCGTTCCACGCAGGGCGACGCCGACGACCTACGCACGATCCTCAAGGCCCGCGTCGACCTGGTCACCGTCCACGGCACGCTGGAGGTGATCGATGACCCGCAGCGGGCGCTGCGGCGTATCAGCGAGGTCGTGGTCCCCGGAGGGCACCTTTCGGTCGTCACCGCCCAGCGTCTCGCCGCGGTCCTCGCCCGGGCCCTCGCCGGTCAGTTCGACCAGGCGCGCGCCGCCTTGGAGAGCGAGGACGGCCGCTACGGTCGCACCGACCCCTTGCCGCGACGCTTCGACAAGGCCGAGGTCGAGGGGATGGTCACCCACGCCGGCTTCACCGTCGTCGACAGCCACGGCGTGCGCCTGTTCAGCGACCTGGTGCCGTCGGTCTATCTCGAGTCCGACTCCGAGCGGGGCGCCCTCGTCGCGCTCGAGCAGGCCGTGGCCACGCACCCCGAGTTCGGCATCCTCGGACAGATCGGGTCCGCCCTGCACGTGGTGGCCCGCCGCCACAACTAGCGAAGCGCGCCGATGAGCCGCCGCCAGTTCAAGCCCCCGCCGCGAGCGGGCAACGAGTCGCCCGACGACACCGGCTGCACCGTCCTGCACGTCGACATGGACGCCTTCTTCGCCTCCGCCTCCCTGCTCGCGCGCCCCGACCTCAAAGGCACCCCCGTCATCATCGGCGGGCAGACCCGCGGGGTCGTCCTGTCGGCCACTTACGAGGCCCGCGCCTTCGGCGTCACCTCCGCCATGCCCATCGCCCGCGCCCGGAGGCTGTGCCCGCAGGCGACGATCCTGCGCCCCGATCACGAGCTCTACTCCCGGATGTCGGATGCGGTGATGGAGACCTTCGCCGCCATCACCCCGATCGTCGAGCCGCTCAGCCTCGACGAGGCCTTCCTCGACATCAGCGGGGCAGTACGCCGCCTGGGCAGCCCCGCGACCATCGCCCAGCTCATCCGCGACACCGTCCACGACGAACAAGGCGTCACCTGCTCCGTCGGCGTCGCCCCTACCAAGTTCGTCGCCAAGCTCGCCTCCGGTCTGTGCAAACCCGACGGCCTGCTCGTGGTCCCCGTCGCCGAGGTCGTCGGATTCGTCCAACAACTGCCCGTCGGCGCCTTGTGGGGGGTGGGGGAGAAGACCGAGGAGGCCCTGGGGCGGCTCGGCCTGGTGACGGTCGCCGACATCGCCCATACCCCTCTCGCCACCCTCAAGCGCGCCCTGGGCGACGCCGGCGGGCAGCACCTGCACGAGCTGTCCTGGGGGCGCGATCCCCGGCACGTCCAGCCGGTGCATCGCGAGAAGTCCATCGGCTCCGACGAGACCTTCCCCGTCGACGTCGACGACCCGGCATATATCCACCGTGAGCTGCTGCGGCTCTCCGCCAAGACCGCCTCACGGATGCGCGCTGCCGGCCTGGTCGGGCGCACCGTCTCCATCAAGGTCCGGTTCGCGGACTTCACGACGATCACCCGGGCCAAGACGCTGCGCGATCCGACCGATGTGACGCAGGAGATCTATGCCACGGCCAAGTCGCTGTATGACGCGCTGGGCCTGCAACGGGCCCGGCTGCGTCTCGTGGGGGTGCGGATGGAGGGGCTGGTGCGCGGGGCGAACGCGCCGGTCCAGCCCACCTTGGCGGAGCCGGAGTTCGGGTGGCGCGACGCCGACCGGGCCGTCGACCGGGCCTCCGCGCGGTTCGGATCGGGCAGTGTAGGCCCCGCCAGTCTGTTACGTCGGGATTGACACTCTTCCCTCGACGAAATTCGCGACATACTCTGGCCTTGACACACAGCGAAATGGGTCACAATGGTGAACTACCGGACCCGTTTCGGACGTCTTTAGTGCATACCGCCCGGCCACCGGCCGGGACCGATCCCGTGGGGAGGCCACCATGGCGCTGTCGGAGCGCGAACAGCAGCTCCTCGACGAGATGGAGCAGGCCCTCTACGCCGAAGACCCTCGCTTCGCGTCGCAGATGAAGTCGGTCGTGCGCCGCAGTTCGCACCGCCACCACGTCATCGGTGCCGTTGGCGTGCTCGCCGGCCTCGGTCTCGTCCTGCTCGGCGTCAACACCACCTGGGTGGTCGGCGCACTGGGCTTCCTCGTCATGGTCGCCTCGCTCGCCTACGCCTTCGCGCCGCCGCGCAAGAAAGCCGTCCAACTCGGCACCGTCCAGGTCGACGGCAGCGTCCGCGCCAGCAGCCCCAAGGCCAAGCGCGCCCCGAAGGGCCAGCGGAGCGGCGGCTTCATGGAGCGCCTCGAAGAGCGCTGGGAGCGCCGCCACAACTCAGGCTGGTAAGCCCGTCGCATCCGACTCAGCACAGGTTCGTCAAATCCGCAGACCTCCCTAGCTGTGCTGATTTCAGGAACCTTTGCTAGCAGAGGTTCCTCGGCTCACCGGGTGATCAGGACGCCGACGATCCACGTGGTCAGCACCGACATACCGGCGATCAACTCGATCCCCATGCTGTGCAACACCCCGCGCAGGGCGACCTTGGTCTGGGCCCAGGCCTGCGCGCGGTCGCGGGACTGACCCATCTCGACCAGATAGATCCCGAGGACGAAGCCGAGCGGGCCGCCGATGACGGGGATCACGAAGAAGCCGATGATGCCGAGCAAGGCTCCGAGCAGGAGGGTCGAGGTGCCGATGCCGGCCGCTTTCATCCGGCGGCCGGGGAGCAGGAACTGCAAGGCCAGGCCGGCCGCGTAGATCGCGAGGCAGATGCCGAAGACGACCCAGCCGGTGGTGGTGCCCAGGTCGAGGGCCCAGATCAGCACGCCGACGACGGCGATGAGCAGGCCGGGGATGACGGGAACGATGATCCCGAGGATGCCGGCGACGATCAGCAGGCCGGGGACCCAGATCGAGGCGCTCCCGGCCGTGCCGAAGAGGGAGAGCACGCTGCTCAGGAAGGCTCGCCGGTGAACTCCGGCGTCTCGATGAGGCGCTCGGTCTCGTCGTCGATGACCGCGAGGTCACGCAGCTTGGGCAGGTGTTCGCGGGAGTGGTGCAGGCAGAAGAGGAGTTCGCCACCAGCGTGCAGCCGCGCGCGCACATATGCCTGAGCGCCACAGCGGTCGCAGCGGTCGGCTGCGGTCAAGGACGGGGCCAATGCGGCGTTCACGGTTACCTTCTCTCTGTGCCTCGAGCGTGGACTCGGGGTGTTACATGCGGGTGACGTCGGGGCGTCCCGGCGTCGCTCGTTCCAACAGTCAAACACGGCGATTCGTTCCCGGGCCAGCAGATTGGGCGTGCGGCGCGTCCCGATTTGGTATGCGGCGCGTCGCCCGGTGCGTGTGCGGCGGCTGTCGGGGGTCCGGGTTACGGTGAGGCGCAGATCAGACAGAAAGGACACCGCCCGTGCCCGGCGCGAGCCGCAACACCAGCTACACCGCCCACCACCTGCAGGTCCTCGAGGGCCTGGAGGCGGTCCGCAAGCGTCCCGGCATGTACATCGGATCCACCGACGGCCGCGGCCTGATGCACTGCCTGTGGGAGATCATCGACAACTCGGTCGACGAGGCGCTGGCGGGCGTATGCAGCACGATCACCGTCACGCTGCACGCCGACGGGTCGGTCGAGGTCGGCGACGACGGGCGTGGGGTGCCGGTCGACATCGAACCGCGCACCGGGCTGACCGGCGTCGAGGTGGTCTACACCAAGCTGCACGCGGGCGGGAAGTTCGGCGGCGGGTCCTACACCGCCTCCGGCGGCCTGCACGGGGTGGGCGCGTCCGTCGTCAACGCCCTCTCGGCGCGGATGGACGTCGAGGTCGACCGCGGCGGCAAGACGCACGCGATGAGTTTCCGCCGCGGCGAGCCCGGCGTCTTCGCCGATCAAGGTGCCCCCGATCCCGAGGTCCCGTTCGCGCCATACGAAGAAACCCCCACCCTGCGCATCGTCGGCAAGGTCGCCCGCGCCCGCACCGGCACCCGGGTGCGCTATTGGGCCGACCGGCAGATCTTCATCAAGGACGCCCAGTTCGACGACGAGGCGTTGCGTTCGCGGGCTCGCCAGACCTCCTTCCTCGTGCCGGGGCTGAAGATCGTCATCCGCGACAACCGCGGCCTGCCCGGCACCCTCGGCGCCGACGGCCCCCACGAGGAGGTCTTCCACCACGAGGGCGGCATCAGCGAGTTCGCCGAGTTCCTCGCGACCGACCCGCCCGTCACGGACATCTGGCGGCTGCAGGGCACCGGCACCTTCACCGAGACCGTCCCGGTGCTCGACGCCAAGGGCCATATGACGCCCACCGACGTCGAGCGCGAATGCGGCGTCGACATCGCGCTGCGGTGGGGGACCGGCTTCGACACCTTGGTCGCGTCCTTCGTCAACATCATCGCCACCCCCAAGGGTGGCACCCACATCATGGGCTTCGACCAGGCCATGCTCAAGGTCTTCCGCAAGCAGCTCGAGGTCAACTCCCGCCGCCTCAAGGTCGGCACCGACAAGGTCGACAAGGACGACATCCTCGCCGGCCTGACCGCGGTCGTGACTGTGCGCCTGGCCGAGCCGCAGTTCGAGGGGCAGACCAAGGAGGTGCTCGGCACTCCTGCGGTGCGCCAGATCGTCGCCAGGGTTGTCGAGCAGGAGCTCACGCAACGCTTCGAGAACCCCAAGAAGGGCGAGAAGCAGCAGGGCAGTCTGCTGCTCGAGAAGGTCGTCGCCGAGATGAAGTCGCGCATCTCCGCGCGCCTGCACAAGGAGACCCAGCGCGCCAAGAACGCCCTGGAGTCCTCGACCCTGCCGGCCAAGCTCGCCGACTGCCGCAGCAGCGACACCTCGCGCACGGAGTTGTTCATCGTCGAGGGCGACAGCGCCCTCGGCACCGCCAAGCTCGCCCGGTCGAGCGAGTTCCAGGCGCTGCTGCCGATCCGGGGCAAGATCCTCAACGTCCAGAAGGCCTCGGTCGCCGACACCCTCAAGAACGCCGAATGCGCGGCGATCATGCAGGTCATCGGGGCCGGGTCGGGACGCACCTTCGACGTCGAGCAGGCGCGTTACGGCAAGGTCATCATCATGACCGACGCCGACGTCGACGGCGCCCACATCCGCACCCTGCTCATCACCTTGTTCTTCCGCTACATGCGTCCGCTCGTCGAGGCCGGCCGGTTGTATGCCGCCGTCCCACCCCTGCACCGCATCGAGGTCGTCAACCCCGGCAGCAAGCCCAACGACCTGATCTACACCTACTCCGAGGGCGAGATGCGCCAGCAGGTGGCGGCGTTGACCAAGCGGGGACGCACGATCAAGCAGCCGATGCAGCGCTACAAGGGCCTCGGCGAGATGGACGCCGACCAGCTGGCCGAGACGACGATGGACCCGCTGCACCGCACGCTGCGCCGTGTGACGGCCGAGGACGCCCAGAACGCCGCGATCACCTTCGAGTTGCTCATGGGCAACGAGGTCGCCCCACGCCGCGACTTCATCGTCGCCGGGGCCGCCCGCCTCGACCGCGAACGCATCGACGCCTGATCCGGCACCAGGGAGGGATCGGCAAGGACGCCGCCGACGGCTCTCCCGTCACACACGTGTGACGGGAGGGTCGTTTGATACAGATGCGATAACTATGGTGTGTCGCACACCACACGCGGCACCCGTTTGCTGCCATCCTGACCGCTCAGGACCCGCACCCGGCGGGTGCACAGTGATGTCGGAGGGAGCGCGACATGAGTCACGCCGTGAACGAGGTCGACGAGCGCCCCGCGGGCGGTGACACCGAGCTGCACCGGGCCATCGGTCCGAAACTGCTGTTGCTGTTCATCGTCGGTGACATCCTCGGAACGGGTGTCTACGCCCTGACCGGCTCCGTCGCCGGCGAGGTCGGGGGCGCCGCCTGGGCACCCTTCCTGGTCGCCTTCGTCGTCGCGACGATCACCGCCTTCTCCTACTTGGAGCTGGTGACGAAGTACCCGCAGGCGGCCGGCGCCGCCCTCTACACGCACAAGGCGTTCGGCATCCACTTCTTCACCTTCCTGGTGGCCTTCACCGTCATGTGTTCCGGCATCACGTCGGCCTCGACCGCCTCCAACGCCTTCGCCGGCTTCCTGCGCGATGCCTTCGGCAAGAAGGAGGACTGGGCTGCCGGGTCGACGCCCCTGCTGCTGATCGCGCTCGCCTTCATGGCCGTCGTCGCCGCCATCAACTTCCGGGGCGTCGGCGAGAGCGTGAAGGCCAATGTCGTCCTGACGCTGGTCGAGCTCTCCGGTCTGCTGCTCGTCATCTTCATCGGAATGTGGGCGGTCACCCAGGGCAAGGCCGACTTCTCCCAGACCATGGTCTTCGACAGCCCCAGCGACAAGAGCACCTTCTTCGCCATCACCGCGGCCACCTCGCTCGCCTTCTTCGCGATGGTCGGCTTCGAGGACTCGGTCAACATGGCCGAGGAGTGCAAGGACCCGATCCGCGACTTCCCCCGGATGATGCTCACCGGTCTGGGGATCACCGGCACGATCTACGTCCTGGTCTCCCTCACCGCCGTGGCCCTGGTGCCCGTGGGCAAGCTCGCCGATCCGGGTGAAGGCTCGGCCCTGACGCAGGTGGTCGCGGCCGGGGCCCCCAACATGCCGTTCGACAAGATCTTCCCCTGGATCGGCATGTTCGCCGTCGCCAACTCCGCGCTGATCAACATGCTGATGGCCTCCCGCCTGATCTATGGCATGGCGCGCCAGGAGGTCCTGCCGCCGGTGCTCGGCTGGGTGCACAAGTCGCGCCGGACCCCGTGGGTCGCCATCCTGTTCACCACGGCGATCGCCTTCGGCCTGATCACCTATGTGGTCCGCGCGAGCGGCAGCAAGGACGGCTCCGGCACGGTCTCGCTGCTCGGTGGCACCACGGCCTTGCTGCTGCTGTGTGTCTTCACGGTGGTCAACATCGCGGTGTTGATCTTGCGCAAGGACCACGTCGGGCATCGCCACTTCATCGCACCCTCGGTCCTGCCCATCGTGGGCGCGATCTCCTGCGCCTTCCTCGCCGGCCCGTGGGCCCGCAGCGAGGCCCAGCAGGAGCAATACAAGATCGCCGGCTACCTGCTCGCCCTGGGCGTGTTCTTGTGGGCCCTGACCTGGATCGCGAACCGATTCTTCTTCGCCAAGAAAACATACCTGCGCGACCCGGACGAACTCGACATCCACATGGACACCCACAACTGACCGGGTCGCCCCCGGCCCCGTTTCCCGCTCAGGGGGGCGGAGCCGTCGTGTCCCGGGGCACCAGGGAGGTGGCGAGTTCGATGCGGCTGACCGGGTCGCCGTCGAGGTCTTCCGCGTTCATCGCCTCGAGCAACATGGTCACCGCCGCCCGGCCCTGGGCGGGCACGTCCTGGCGCACCGTGCTCAGCCCGAGCACGCCGGCGAACGTGTGGTCGTCGATGCCGATGACCGACAGGTCCTCCGGCACCCGCAGCCCGAGGCGCCGGGCGGTGCCCAGCACCCCGATCGCCATCTCGTCGGAGGCGGCGAGCACCGCACTGGGCCGGGGTATGCCACGCAGCACCGGTTCGATCGCCGCCGCGGCCGCCGCTGCGGTCCAGTCGATGTCGAGGACCCACTCCGCGTGCACCGGCAGGCCGGCGACGCGCAGGCTGTCGCGGAAGGCCTCCACCCGCGCCGCGGGCGTCGACATGTGGGCCGTCGACTGCACGGCGGTACCGAGATAGGCGATATCGCGGTGCCCGAGGCCCAGCAGGTGCTCCACGGCCAGCCGGGCCGCCTGTCGGTCGTCGATGAGCACGGTCGGTGCTCCGTCGATGGCCGCGCCGACACACACCATCGGCAACGCGAGCCGCTCCAGCAGGGCGGTCTCCTCGGGCGTGGTCGCGACGTTGAGCCAGAGGATGCCGTCCACCCGCTTGACGAACATCTCCGGCTGGAGCCGCTCCTGCTCCTGTCCGGGCCGGTCGCCGAGGACGATGAGCAGGGTGTGGTAGCCGTGCTCGCGCAGCGCCTGCTCGATCGTCGTCACGATGGAGGCGAAGAACCACCGACTCATCATCGGGGCGACGACGGCCACGACATTGGTGCGCCCGGACGCCAGCGACGTCGCCGTGGGGGAGGCCACATAGTGCAGTTCCGCCGCGGCCGCGAGCACCCGTTCCCGCGTGCGCGGTTCGACGCGCGTCGACCCGTGCAAGGTGCGCGAGACCGTGGCGACCGAGACCCCGGCCAGCTTCGCGACATCGGCGATCGTGGTCATCAGCCCTCGGGTTCGTCTCGTTCCGGCGCCGCCGGTATCTGTGATGGTGCGTCTCCAGTTTCGTCACCGGAGTCGCCCCCGGCAAGCACCGGCGTCGCGTCGGGCACCGGGCCGGCGATAGCGGCGATGATCGCGGTCCCGGCAAACCCGGATCCGTCCCGCTTGCCCGTGGCCGCCGGCAACTCCAACGCAGCCCCGTTCGCCCCGGACGCCCGGGCCGGCGTGTTGCCGGCCCACGCGAGGACCAGGACGTCCTCGCCCTTGAGGAAACGGTGGGCGCGCACGCCACCGGTGCCGCGCCCCTTGGGCGGATACTCCTCATACGGCGCGACCTTGATCGCCCCGGCCTGGGTGCCCGGCAGCGCATCGGAGGCACCCGACGCGGTGACGACGATCCCCTCCGACCCGGTATCGACGACCCCGAAGAAGACCACGGAGTCCTTGGGCGCCAACCGGATTCCCGCCATCCCGCCGGCCGCCCGCCCCTGCGGGCGCACACTGCTCGCGGGGAAGCGCAGCAGCTGCGCGGTGGCGCTGATGAACACCAGGTCGGTCTGCTCCGACGGCACCTGCGCGGCCCCGACCACCTGGTCGCCGGGCTTGAGGGCGATGACCTCCCACTCGCTGCGGCCGAGGGGATAGTCGGGCACGACCCGCTTGACGACGCCCTGCGCGGTGCCGAGGGCGAGCGTCGGGCCACCGGGCTCGACCCCGGCCAGGGTCAGGATGCGCTCCCCGCGGGCCAGGTCGACATACATCTTCGCCGGCGTGCCGCCGGCGAGATTCGGGGCCCCGCTGGTGGGCACCAGGGTGGGCAGATCGAGGGCGGAGACCCGGACCATCCGCCCGGCCGAGGTGACGATCCCGAAGTGGCCGCGCGCGGACGTGCGCACCGCCCCGGCGAT
The DNA here is from genome assembly GCF_001050535.1 of Nostocoides australiense Ben110. Classification (GTDB taxonomy): domain Bacteria; phylum Actinomycetota; class Actinomycetes; order Actinomycetales; family Dermatophilaceae; genus Nostocoides_A; species Nostocoides_A australiense. The sequence continues at coordinate 1,983,319 of NZ_HG764815.1, forward strand.
GGCGTCGTGCTTCGCGCGCCCGCCCTCGGCCGGGATGGGATCCGCCGAACCCGTGCGCGCGAGCAGCCCGGAGCTGGACAGCAGCACCCAGCACGGGTCGTCGGCGACCT
>NZ_HG764815.1:1983528-1989596 GCF_001050535.1 Nostocoides australiense Ben110
CCTGGGTGTCGAGGCCGGCGGGCAGGCCGGACAGCCAGGCATCCAGCCCGAGCTCGGTCACGGCGAGCTCGACGTCGGCGCGCGAGTGCTCGCCGCCGAAGCGGATGTTCTCGAGCACGGTGTCGTCGAAGAGGAAGCCCTCTTGCGGCACCATGACGACCCGGGAGCGGAGCGAGCCGAAACGCACGTCGCGGATGTCGACGCCGTCGAGGCGCACGATCCCCGACGACGGGTCCATCAGCCGCGTCAGCAGGCGGGCGAACGTCGACTTGCCCGAACCGGTCTCTCCCACAATGGCGATCCGGCTGCGCGGCGCGACGTGCTCGGTGATGTCGTGGAGCACCGGAGGGCCGCCCGGATAGGCGAAGCCGACATCGTCGAAGTCGACGGTGATCGGCCCCCGCGGCAGGTCGATCCCGTCAGTCCCGGGGTCAGCCACATCGGCGGGGGTGTCCATGACCTGGATGACGCGGCGCCAGCACGCGACGGCGTTCTGCAACTCGTTGAGAATCTCCGTGGCCTGCTGGACCGGCTGGGTGAAGAGGCCGACGAGGAAGAGATAGGCCAGCAGCTCACCGAGGGTCATGTCCCCGCGCGCGGCCAGCCAGGTGCCGACGACGAGGACGACCGCCAGGGTGATACCGCCGACGAACTGGCCCGCGGAGAAAGCGATCGTCGAGCGGATGTGCGCGGTCGTCGCGGCCTTGCGGTGGCCTTCGATCGCCGCGTCGAGCCGCTCGGCGGTGCGGTCCTCGACGCCGAAGCTGCGGATCGTCGCAGCACCCACGACGGATTCGGAGACCGCGGCGAGCAGGTCGCCGACACGCTCGCGGACATCGCCGTATGCCGCGCCGAGCGACTTCTGCATGCGCCGGACGGCGATGACGAGGGGGATGAAGCAGCCCCAGGTCACGGCCGCCAGCACCGGGCTGTAGATCACCATCAACACCGTCGCCAGCGTGATTTGGCCCAAGCTGACGATCAGGACGATCCCGCCGAACTGGACGAACTGGCTGATCGTGTCGACATCGGTCGTCACCCGCGCCACCATCGATCCGCGGCGCTCGGCGTTCTGCGTCAGCACCGACAGATCGTGGATGTGCCGGAACGCCTTGACCCGCAACGTCGCCAGCCCGCCCTCGGACGCCGTGAACAGGCGCACGTTGACGGCATACGAGCAGATCGCCGTGATGACCACCACGACGGCGGCGATCGCGAGGTAGCGATAGACGATCCCGGCGTCGGGACCCCCGGCGGCGAGCAGGCCGTCGTCGGTGACGCGCTGGACGACGACCGGCACGACGACTCGTCCGGCGGTCGTCACAATCGCCAGCAGCAGGGTGACACCGATGCCCTTGGTCAGCTCGGGCGAGAGCGAGACACCGCGCTTCAGCGTTGCCCAGGCTCCCCCGGCGGGTTTGGTCTGCATGGCGGAGTTGGCGGGGAGGGCGGTGCTCACGACGTCACCTCCACGGGATCCGACGGTTCCTCGTCGGCGGCGACGGCCGCCCGCTCGGCCGCTTCTCGGGCATACGCCGTCACCAGGTCGACATAGCCCTGGCAGCGCGACATCAGTTCGGCGTGCGTGCCACGGTCGACAAGACGGCCCTCGTCGAGGAAGGCCACCTCGTCGGCGAGCGCGATCGTCGACATCCGGTAGGCGATGACGACGACGGTCATGGCACCGGTGCCGGCCCCCAAGGCAGCCAGGATCGCTTGCTCCACCGTCGGGTCCACCGCGCTCGTCGCGTCGTCGAGCACCAAGAGACGCGGGTGGCGAACGAGTGCCCGCGCCAACGCGATCCGTTGCCGCTGGCCGCCACTCAGCGTGGCGCCGCGTTCGCCGACCTTGGTGTCGATCCCGTCGGGCAGCCGGGCGATGAAGCCATCGGCATGAGCCGTGCGCAGCGCCGCCCAGACCTGCGCGTCGGGCACCGGCGCACCGAGGGTGACATTGCCCCGGACGGTGTCGTCGAAGATGAAGGTGCTCTGCGGGACCAGCGCCGCATCGGCGGCCAGCGCACCGGGAGCGAGGTCGCGCACGTCGACCCCGTCGATGGACACGCGGCCACTGGTCGGATCGATCAAGCGCACGATCAGCCCCGCGAGCGTGGACTTGCCCGCCCCGGTGGGCCCGACGATGGCGATCGTCTCGCCCGGTGCCACGTCAAGAGTGATGTCGCGCAAGGCGATCGGCGCGCCGAGGGCTCCACTGGCAGGGAGATCAGCGGACCCAGCGGTAGCACCGGACCCGGTCAGGGCGGCATCCGAGGCGGTTTCGTAGGAGTAGGTGACGCCGTCCATGGTCAGCCGTGCGCCCGGGCTCCCCTGGCCCAAGTCCGCGGCACCGTGACTCATCGAGCCGCGCGCCTGCAGGACGGCGTTGACCCGCTCCCACCCGACGAGGGTGCGCGGGATCTCGCCCAGCACCCAGCCGAACGCGCGCACGGGGAAGGCGAGGACGGAGATCAGATAAGCCAGTTGCACCAGCTCGGCCGTCGTCACGGCTCCGCTCGCGACGCGCCCCACCCCGACGCCCAGGACGGCGAGAGTGCCGAACGTCGGGATCGCCTCGATCACCGGGTCGAAAGTGCCCCGTGTGCGGCCGGCCCGGATCGCGGCCGTGCGCAGCCGGTCGCTGACCTCGGCGAACCGGGAGGTCTCCCGTTGCTCGCGCCCCATCACCTTGACCAGCAGCGCACCCTCGAAGGATTCGTGAGCCACCTCCGCGACCTCGGCGCGCAACTGCTGGGCGCGCGTGACCCGCTCGCTCATCCGCCGCTGGAAAGCGGCATTGGCCGCGAAGAGCAGCGGGAAGATGACCAGCCCGACACCCGCCAGCACCGGATCGATCAGCACCATCTGGACGGCCCCGGCGAGCAGCATGACGAGCACGCCGAGTGACATCGGCAGCGGCATGAAGATATTCCACGTCGCCTCGACGTCGGCATGGGCGTTGGACAGCAACTGGCCCGACGGGTGACGGTGGTGCCAGGCCAGTGGCAGGCGCAGGTATTGGCGGGTGACTTTGCGGCGGTAGTCGGCGCCGACGTTGAACACCGTGAAGCCGCCCCCGATCCGCCGCAGCAGCACCCCGACCGTGGTGAGGAGGACCACGCCGCCGATCACGGATCCGATGATCAGCGCCCGCCCGCGGCTGAGCCCGCCCTCGTGGATCGCCGGCGTGATCTGATGCGCTGTCACCCAGCCGACGGCCTGCGCCATGCCGGCGGTGAGCACGCCATACAGCACGCTTCCCGTGACGGCGATGGCGAACAGCCGCGGCTCGGCGCGCACGCCGAGGGCGATGACGGACAGGGCCCGCCGCAGCGAGCGATCGCTCCCGGCGCCGGCCCCGAGATCATCAACGGGCATGACGTGCGATCACGCGAGCCCCAGTTTGCTCGACCACAACGCGGCCACGGCCTGGTCGCCGCCGGTCGTGGTGACGTCGGCCTGGGCATGCCGGCCGTATGCCGCGAGCAACAGTTCGCCGGGCCGGCCCGCGATGTCGACGCTCCCCAGGTCGGTGGGCGCCTTGGCGACGATCCGGCCCTGCGGGGCGATCAGGACCGCCCCGACGGCGGACTTGCGGAACATCAGCTTGGCCATGCGCGCCAGCGCGCGCCACAGGGCCCGCTGCTCGGCGTCGGGGATCTCGCGGCGCAGGGCACCCGGTTGGGCGCGCAGCACGTCCTCGTGATGGATGAAGTATTCGACGTGGTTGACCAGCTCATCGACCTTGCCGATCCGCACGGGCGAGAGCCGCGGCGGTCCCGAGCGCACCGACTCGACCAGGTCCGGCCACGGTTGGTGCTTGATCGCGCGCACCTGGCCCTTGGCGACGCCGCCGATCACCGGCAGCATCGGCCCGACGATCAGGTCGGGCCGGCCGTCGCGGACGACGAGATGCGTGGCCAGGTCGGCGGTCGTCCAACCCTCGCACAGCGTCGGAGCGTCGGGCCCGACCGACAGGAAGGTGTCGCACAGGGCGCCGCGCTCGACCTGGGCGAAGCGGGGCGTGGAGGAAGACGTCATACCGCCTATCCTGCCTCCTCCCTCCGACAAGGCCATGGGCGGCCGAGTCAGCTGTCAGCGGACGGGGTGGCCGTGGGCGCGGATGGCGTCCTTGACCTCGCCGATCGTCAGCGTGCCGAAGTGGAAGACGGACGCCGCGAGGACGGCGTCGGCGCCGGCATCCAGGGCCTCGGCGAAATGCTCGGGAGTCCCGGCGCCGCCGCTGGCGATGATCGGGATCGACACCTCGGCACGAACGAGTTTGAGCAGTTCGATGTCGAAACCGGCGGTCGTGCCGTCGGCGTCCATCGAGTTGAGCAGGATCTCGCCGGCGCCCAATTGCGCTGCGCGAGCGCACCATTCGATCGCTTCCAGCCCCGCGCTCCGACGCCCCCCGTGCGTGGTCACCTCGAACCCGCCGAGCAGCTGACCGTCCGGCCCACGCAGCCGCCGCACGTCGGCCGACAGCACCAGCACCTGGGCCCCGAACCGGTCCGCCACCTCCGCGATGAGTTCGGGCCGGTGGATGGCGGCCGTGTTGATCCCCACCTTGTCGGCGCCGGCGCGCAGCAGCTTGTCGACGTCGTCGACCGTGCGCACTCCCCCGCCCACGGTGAGCGGGATGAAGACCTGTTCCGCCGTCCGGCGGACGATGTCGTATGTCGTGTCGCGTCCGGCGCTGCTGGCCGTCACGTCCAGGAAGGTCAACTCGTCGGCGCCCGCCGCGCCATACGCCGCCGCCTTCTCGACGGGGTCGCCGGCGTCGCGGAGGTCTTCGAAGTTGACCCCCTTGACCACCCGCCCCGCGTCGACGTCGAGGCACGGGATGACGCGCGCAGCCAAAGCCATGGCAGGAGCCTAGACAGCGACGGTCGAGAGGGGACGATCGGCACGGATCCTGGACGAAACCGTGCCGACGTTCCCCTCTCGACCGATGCTGAGCCCTCTGGTTACCAGCCGATGGTCTTGAAGATCGCCATCGTGATGTTGCCGGGCGTGCGGATCGTCTCGCCGCCGCCGATCGCGTAGGTCATCAGCGAGTTGGGGTTGCCCTTGGGATAGGTCGACTCGTTGAGGTGGCTGTAGCTGCTGCCCTGCCGCCAGGTGCCGGGCGCGTAGAGCCGGGCCGCCTTGCCGCCGTTGGCATTGCGGACGGCGGGGCTGTCGAAGTAGAGATTGTTGCTGCGCAAGGCGGAGCCGAGCTTCGTGGAGTTGTCGGGCATCTTCCACAGCAGCGGGCTGCCCGTGGAGGAACCGAGCTTGGTGTAGCGGTCGTAGACCCCGTTGGCGCCGTTGTAGCGCACGGTGCCCAGGGCGCCGTTGACCCGGCCCACACCCCAGAAACCGAGGCCGTGGCCGATCTCGTGCGCGACGACACTGGTGAAGTCGTACTTGCCGGCGGGGGCCGGGCCGGTGCCGAAGTGCCAGTTGGTGAAGCTGCTGCTGAAGCGGGCGACGATGTCGGGCGCCGAGTTGAGCTGGCGGCCGGCCTTCTTGTTGGCGATCGCGTCGCCCTGCCAGACGCCGCCCACCTTCCAGATGTAGTTCGACCCGGCGGAGCCGAGGATGTTGGAGCCGAGCGGCGCCCAGGTGGCGTCGACGGTGATCGGCACCGGCGAGGAGATCTTGGTCGACCACATGTCGACGGCGCGCTGGAAGGCGGCCTTCGAGGTGGCGTTGAAGCCGTGGTAGGTGACGGTGATCCGGGCGGTCCGGGCCGCCTTGCCCGAGGTGTCGTCGGCGATCAGCGACGTGGTGCCGTCCAGCGGGCCGGCATAGACCGGGACCTGCGTGCCCGGGCGCGACGGCGGCGCGCTCTCGGCGCCGGCCGGGGCGGCGACGACGCCACAGGCGAGCGCGGTGACGGCTCCGGCCACGAGCATGGTGGATGAACGACGCATTGGGTATCTTTTCCCCTCGATCTGCCGCAGCCTCTGCCGCGGGCTGGCAAAACCCCGCCCGACGGCGGGATTGCACCACACCGGATCCCTTGCCGGGCGTGCCCGTCGAGGCTAACACCCGAGGTGCAGCCGCCCGCCACTGCCCCCCGA
>NZ_HG764815.1:1989696-2006528 GCF_001050535.1 Nostocoides australiense Ben110
CGCGTTTGTGGCTTTGTGGCGGTCGGTCGGGCCTCGGCTGGGCGGTGGGGGTCCCGGCGTCCCCCGACCCGCCCGACAGTGTCATTCCGGGTGTGCGGGGGGATCAAACCAGGTGTTGTGCGCTGTCGGGAGAATCCCGTGCTCAGCGAGGCGCTGTGCCAGGAGACGCAGGTCCGTGGCTTCCTTCATCCCCCAGCGCACGACGTCTGCTTGCCTGCGTATGCGGTCCTCGCGCTGCTTCTCGCGCCACAAGGCCTCCTGGGCCGCTTTCGGTCCGAGCTCGGGGTCGACCGCATACTTCACCTTGCCGTCGAACTCACCGATGATCAGGTCGGCACCAATGCGCCACCCGAAGTCGGCGAATCCGAATGCACCGTCGGCGTCCTCCAAGGGGTACTGCAGGATGGGCTTGGGCACGTTCAACCGGAACATCCCCAACCGGCTCAGACTCTCGCCGGCCGTGTGAGCGGCGCCGTCGACGAGATTGGAGAAGAGTTGCGCCTGCTTGCGCCCCCGCGCGCGCCGCGGTATGGCGGCAACCTCCTCGGCGATCTCGTCCCGAGAGCACCACTCCCGGCGCAGCGCCTGATCCCCGGCGGCGAGCGCATTATCGAGCCGGTCGGACCGGGCGAGATCGACCACGGTGCGCGCAACCGGGGTGATCAGTAGCCCATGTAGCGACATCAACCGATCGCAGGCGCCGATGCACCGGGACATGCCGGCGCGACTGCCCCGGTGGCGGTGGCCGTTGTCCGCGCCATTCCACGGGTCGCCCAGGATCTGGACGCGCGTTGGCCAAGGGCTGATGCGGGGTAGGACCAAGACGGCGGCAGCGCTGGCGCGGGCGAACGCCAGCGGCACCTTCGAGGTCAAGGTCATGGCCGCTGCGTGCACCCGTGCAGCGTGCTGATACTCCGGGGTGAGTTCCTGCCAGACGACCGTCGCGATCCATACGCCACGCCGGACCCGAAACCACTCTGTTGGGAGCGCGCATGGCTCGATGCCGCGAGCTCGCAGGTCGCGTCCGAGCCGGAGCAGGCTGGGGTCGAACGGCAGAGGAATTGGTGGACCGAACATGTTGTCACTGTCGCGCAGAACGGTCGTCCTGTCGTGGGTCCACCAGTAGGCCTGTGGATAGCCAGTGGATAGCCCGTCACGTCGGCGCGCCATCGGCCACGCCCCCACCACCCCGCCCAAGCCCGACGGACCGCAACCAGGCCATCAACTCGGGCTTGGCTTTCGTTTTGGGGCCTGGAAATAGGCCGGCCCGAGAACGAAAACCTGGCCCGAGTCACCAATAACTAGAGGTACTGCCCGGTGTTGGTGACCGTGTCGATGGTGCGGCCGGGCTCGGTGCCGGACTTGGTGGAGACGAGTGTGCGGACGTAGATGATCCGCTCGCCCTTCTTGCCCGAGATCCGCGCCCAGTCGTCGGGGTTGGTGGTGTTGGGCAGGTCCTCGTTCTCCTTGAACTCATCCAGGCACGAGGACAACAGGTGCTCGACCCGGATGCCCCGCTGGCCGGTGGTCAGGAAGTCCTTGATCGCCGACTTCTTGGCCCGGTCGACGACGTTCTGGATCATCGCCCCGGAGTTGAAGTCCTTGAAGTAGAGGATCTCCTTGTCGCCGCCGGCGTAGGTGACCTCGAGGAAACGGTTGTCCTCGTCCTCGGAATACATGCGCGCCACCGCGGCCTCGATCATCGCCTCCACCGTGGCCTCGGCCGAGCCGCCGTTCTCGGCGACGTCGTCCGCGTGCAACGGCAGGTCGGCGGTGAGGTATTTGCGGAAGATGTCGCGCGCCGACTCCGCGTCCGGGCGTTCGATCTTGATCTTCACATCGAGCCGGCCGGGCCGCAGGATCGCCGGGTCGATCATGTCCTCGCGGTTGGTCGCGCCGATGACGATGACGTTCTCGAGACCCTCGACCCCGTCGATCTCGGCCAGCAGCTGCGGCACGATCGTCGTCTCGACGTCACTCGACACGCCGGACCCACGGGTGCGGAAGAGCGAGTCCATCTCGTCGAAGAAGACCACCACGGGCGTGCCGTCGTTGGACTTCTCCCGCGCCCGGTGGAAGATCAGCCGGATGTGCCGCTCGGTCTCGCCGACATATTTGTTGAGCAGTTCCGGGCCCTTGATGTTGAGGAAGTAGCTCTTGGAGAGCGGCTTGCCCTCCTTCTCGGCGACCTTGCGCGCCAGCGAGGCGGCAACCGCCTTGGCGATCATGGTCTTGCCGCAGCCGGGCGGGCCGTAGAGCAGCACGCCCTTGGGCGGCTTGAGCTGGTGCTCGGTAAACAGATCCGGATGCAGATAGGGCAGTTCGACCGAGTCGCGGATCGCCTCGATCTGACCCCGCAGGCCGCCGATGTCCTCGTAGGAGATGTCGGGGACCTCCTCCAACACCAGGTCCGCGACCTCGGCCTTCTCGATGCGCTCGAAGACGAACCCGCTGCGCGGCTCGAGCAGCAATGCGTCGCCGACGCGGACCGGCACGTCCGCGAGGGACTCGGCCATGCGGCATACCCGCTCCTCGTCGGCGTGCGCGACCACGAGCACCCGGTCCGGCTCGATCATCTCCTTGACGAGGACGACCTCACCGACGCGCTCATAACCGCAGACGGCCACGACATTGAGGGCCTCGTTGAGGCGGACATCGCGCCCGCCCACCAGATCTTCGGGCGGGATGGTCGGGCTGACGGCGACGTGCATCTTGCGGCCGCCGGTGAGGATGTCGGCGGTGCCGTCGTCGTGGACCTGCAGGATGATGCCGTATGCCGCGGGCGGATTGGCGAGCCGGTCGACCTCGACCTTGAGGTTGACCAGCTGCTCGCGGGCATCCTTGAGGGTGCGCACGAGGCGCTCGTTCTGGGCGGACATGGTGGCCATCTGCGAGCGCACACGGCGCAGTTCGAGGGTCGTGTCTTCGGTCACGACAGCCTCCTCCCGATCCTGCTGCCCCCGTTGCGGGAGCGGCGTCTGTTCGACTCTAACTCCCGCATCCGACAAAGCGTGGGAGGAATTCGTCACGGCTCGGGACCGTCCCACGCCCTGGGACCGATTCGGGGATTCAGGGCTGCAGACCACGGTTCGTGGCTCCCCCCGAGGTAGTGCGGCGAAGCGAGGACGCTTCGTGGGGTCATCAGGGCAGGCGAGGTCCGTCGCCGATCGACCGGGCGGTGCGGCGCACCCGCTTGTCGCTGGGCACCCGCTCCCCGAGGTCCTCGGCGGTCCACTCCTCCGCGGCGTCCGCGTCATACCCGCGGCCGGGGCGCCGCTTGCGCAGGGGCGGGGTGACGCCGGGTGCGAGCCGGCGGGTGGTGATCAAGAAGCCGGTATGCCCGTGCATCCGGTGCACGGGGCGCACCGCGAGTCCTTCGAGGTGCCAGTCGCGCACCATCGACTCCCACGCGTGCGGCTCGGTGAAGCCGCCGTGATCGCGCATCGCCTCGGCGACGCGGGAGAGCTGGGTGGCGGTGGCGACATAACAGATCAGCAGGCCGCCGGGAATCAGGGCGTCACCGACGGCGTCCAGGCACTCCCACGGCGCGAGCATGTCGAGGACGACCCGGTCCACGGTGCCCGGCTCGACCGCCGCCGGCAGGCTCTCGACGAGGTCGCCGACCGTGACCGTCCACGCCGGATGGTCGCTGCCGAAGAACGCGCGCGCATTCGCCTGGGCGATCGTGGCGAAGTCGGTCCGCCGCTCGAAGGAGAGCACCCGCCCCGACTCCCCCACCGCGCGCAGCAGGGACATCGACAGCGCCCCGGATCCGACGCCGGCCTCGACGACCACGGCGCCGGGGAAGATGTCGCCCATCATCACGATCTGCCCGGCGTCCTTGGGATAGACGACCGCCGCGCCGCGCGGCATCGACATCACATAGTCGGCGAGCAGTGGGCGGATCGCGAGATATTCGATGCCAACCGTGTTGGTCAGGGTCGAGCCGTCGGGCGCGCCGATCAGGTCGTCGTGGCGGATGAACCCGCGGTGGGTGTGGAACTCCTTGCCGGCTTCCAGCGTGATCGTGTGCATCCGCCCCTTCGGGTCGGTCAACTGCACCCGGTCGCCGATGCGGAAGTTGCCGCGGCGCAGGTCCGCCTCGATCGCCGTCATGGGGCGAAATGCTACGTCGGCTACGACAGGCTGTTGTTGACCGCGTCGACGGTGACCACGCCGAGGAGTCGGCCGTTCTGGCGGATCGCGACGACGCCGGTGCCGAGGTCGCGCAGGGGCGCGAAGAGTTCGGTCACGGGAGCATTGGGGTCGAGGTCGAGGACCCAGCCGGGTGGCTGCGGTCGGCTGACGGAGGAGACGGAGGTATGCGGTGCGGCTTGGGGCGGCACGGCCTGCAGGGCGGCGGCGTCCACCAAGGCGACCGGAGTGCCGCTCTGGTCGACGACCACCGGCGGGACCCCGGTGGGCAACTGGGTGAGGGCGGCGTCGTACGGCACCGGGGCGACGGGGGTCATGACGTCGACCACCCGCACTCTCGACAGCGCCCCGCCCACCTGGCCGGACGTGATCGCCGAGCGCGCGCCCTGCCACAGGAACATGCAGATCAGCAACGCCCACCCGATCGAGAACAACGACGGCTGGTCGCCGCGCAGCAGGGGCCGGCCGACGAACCAGTACAGCACGCCGAGCGTGACGGCCATACCGCAGTAGCCCGCAGCCACGCGGCCCTTGTGCCGGTCACCGGTCAGCTTCCACACCAGCGACTCCACGAGCTGGCCACCGTCGAGGGGCAACCCAGGCAGCAGGTTGAACAGGGCGAGCAGCAGGTTGAGATAGCCGAACAGGCCGGCCAACCCGTGCGCGATTCCCGGATCGAGCACGGCGGCGAGGCCGTAACCGACGGCGCTGAGGACCAGGTTGGAGAGCGGGCCCACGACGGCGATCGTCGCGCTGCGCACGGGGGTGGAGCGACTGACGTCGAGCGCGGTGTGCCCGCCCCACAGGTCGGCCACCACGCGGTGCACGGGGAAGCCGAACGACCGCGCCCCCAAGGCGTGGGCACCCTCGTGCACCATCACCGCCAGCAGCAGTAACAAGGCATACCCGATGGCGACGAGGTAGGCGCGGCCGCCGAGGTCGGGCTGCAGCTGCGGGCCGATGAGGGCGACGATGATCAGCGCAAGCAGGCCCCAGGACCTGCCGATGTAGACCGGCACCCCGGCGATCGTCGCCACCTTGATGCCGGGGGCGGGCGGTTGGCCGGGTTGCGAGGTCACGCGCCGAACCTATCTGGCCGCGCCGGGCAAAGTTCGCGCGAGCAGGCGCCGGCGTGACGGATACTGCTACCCATGCCGTTCTCCCCCGACGCCACGTCGACGCTCACCGAACTGCTCAGCCGGCGCATTCTCTTCCTCGACGGCGCGATGGGCACGATGCTGCAGCGTCACCGCCTCGGTGAGGCCGACTTCCGGGGCGAGCGCTTCGCCGACTGGGGCAGCGACGTCATCGGCAACAACGACCTGCTGTCGCTGACCCAGCCACACCTGATCCGCGAGGTCCATGACCAATACCTCGCCGCCGGGGCCAATCTGATCTCCACCAACACCTTCAACGCCCAGCGCATCTCGATGGCCGACTACGGCATGCAGGAGCTGAGCGCGGAACTCAATCTCGCCTCGGCGCGCCTGGCGCGCGAGGCGGTGGACGCCGCGCTGGCGACCGATCCGCATACCCCCCGCTTCGTGATCGGCTCCCTCGGCCCGACGAACCGCACCGCGTCGATCTCCCCCGACGTGTCCGATCCGGGCGCGCGCAATGTGGCGTATGACGAGTTGGTGGCGGCGTATCACGAGCAGGCGGCGGCGCTCGTCGAGGGCGGCGCCGACGTCCTCGCGATCGAGACGATCTTCGACACCCTCAACGCCAAGGCGGCGATCTTCGCCGTCGAGACGCTCTTCGAGGAGCAGGGCCGGCGCTGGCCGGTCATCATCTCCGGGACCATCACCGACGCCTCCGGGCGCACCCTCTCGGGTCAGGTCGCCGAGGCGTTCTGGAACTCCGTGCGCCATGTGCGCCCGATCGCCGTGGGGTTCAACTGCGCGCTCGGGGCGGCGCAGATGCGGCCGTTCATCGCCGACCTGTCGCGGGTCGCGGACACCTTCGTCTCGTGTTACCCGAATGCGGGGCTGCCCAACGCCTTCGGGGAGTATGACGAGACGGCCGGTGAGACGGCGGCCGCGCTGGTCGAGTTCGCTCAGGCGGGCCTGGTCAACCTGGTCGGGGGGTGCTGCGGTACGACGCCCGAGCACATCGCCGCGATCGCCCAGGGCGTCGGTGGCATCGCTGCGCGTCCGGTCCCGCAGGTGCCGGTGGCGATGCGGCTGTCCGGCCTGGAACCGTTGACGATCACCGAGGACAGCCTCTTCGTCAACGTCGGCGAGCGGACGAATATCACCGGGTCGGCGCGCTTCCGCAAGCTCATCCAGGCCGAGGACTATCCGGCCGCCCTCTCGGTGGCGCGCCAGCAGGTCGAGGCCGGTGCCCAGGTCATCGACGTTAACATGGACGAGGGCATGATCGACGGCGTCGCCGCGATGGACCGATTCCTCAAACTCATTGCCTCCGAACCGGATATCTCAACCGTGCCGCTGATGATCGACTCCTCCAAGTGGTCGGTCATCGAGGCCGGTTTGAAGTGCGTCCAGGGCAAGCCGATCGTCAACTCCATCTCGATGAAGGAGGGCGTCGAGCCCTTCCTGGAGCAGGCGCGGCTGTGCCGAAAGTATGGCGCGGCGGTGGTCGTCATGGCCTTCGACGAGACCGGGCAGGCCGACACCCTCGAGCGGCGCAAGGAGATCAGCAAGCGGGCCTACGAGTTGCTGACGCAGGAGGTCGGTTTCCCGGGTGAGGACATCATCATCGACCCCAACATCTTCGCGGTGGCGACGGGGATCGAGGAGCACGCGACCTACGGGATCGACTTCATCGAGGCGACCCGGTGGATCAAGCAGAACCTGCCCGGCGTGCTCGTCTCCGGCGGTGTGTCGAATGTGTCCTTCAGCTTCCGCGGCAACAACCCGGTCCGCGAGGCGATCCATGCCGTCTTCCTCTATCACGCGATCAACGCCGGCATGGACATGGGCATCGTCAACGCCGGCCAGCTGGTCGTCTACGATCAGATCGACCCCGAGCTGCGCGAGCGGATCGAGGACGTCGTGCTCAACCGCCGGGCAGACGCGACGGACCGGCTGCTGGAGATCGCCGAGAAGTTCAACGTCTCTGGGGCCGAGGACGATTCGTCGGCACCGGAGTGGCGCACCCTCCCGGTTGCCGAGCGGATCACGCACGCTCTCGTCAAGGGGATCGACGACTTCGTCGAGGCCGACACCGAGGAGTTGCGCACCGAGATCGCGGCTCGCGGCGGCCGGCCGTTGGAGGTCATCGAAGGTCCGCTGATGGACGGCATGAATGTCGTCGGCGACCTCTTCGGCGCCGGCAAGATGTTCCTGCCGCAGGTCGTGAAGTCGGCCCGGGTGATGAAGAAGGCCGTCGCCTATCTCATCCCGTTCATCGAGGCCGAGAAGCAGCCAGGGGACGCCTCGCACGCCAAGGGGCGCATCGTCACCGCGACGGTCAAGGGCGACGTCCATGACATCGGCAAGAACATCGTCGGCGTTGTCTTGCAGTGCAACAACTACGAGGTGCACGACCTCGGGGTGATGGTGCCGGCGCAGAAGATCCTCGACACGGCCAAGGAACTGGAGGCCGACGCGATCGGCCTGTCCGGCCTGATCACCCCCTCGCTCGACGAGATGGTCAATGTGGCGTCCGAGATGGAACGCCAGGGCTTCGAGATCCCCCTGCTCATCGGGGGCGCGACGACGTCGAAAGCGCACACCGCCGTCAAGGTCGACCAGCGCTATCACGGCCCGGTGGTCTGGGTGAAGGATGCCTCGCGCTCCGTTCCCGTTGTCTCCCAACTGCTTTCGGACGACCACCGCCCGAAGCTCGTGGCGTCCATCGCCGACGAGTACGACACGATCCGCACCCGGCACGCGGCCAAGTCCGGAGAGCGGCCACTCCTGAGCCTGGAACAGGCGCGCGCCGCGGCACCCGAGATCGAGATCTCCGCCGAGACCGTGGCGACGCCGAAGCAGGCCGGCATCCACCGCTTCACCGACTACGACCTGGCCGAGTTGCGCGAGTACATCGACTGGACGCCGTTCTTCGCCGCGTGGGAGATGCGCGGCCGGTTCCCGGACATCCTCAACAACCCTGCTTCGGCCGCGGCCGCGCGCAAGTTGTATGACGACGCTCAGGCGATGCTCGACCAGATCGTCGAGCGGAAATGGTTGCGCGCCAACGGGATCACCGGGATCTTCCCGGCAGCCCGGGTCGGCGACGACACGGTCGTCTACACCGACGACACCCGCACCGAGGTGCGCATGACGCTGCACCACCTGCGCCAGCAGGGGCAGCACCGCGAGGGCGTGCCCAACCGCTCACTTGCCGATTTCATCGCACCCCAGGACAGCGGCATACCGGACTGGATCGGCGCCTTCGCCGTCACGGCGGGTCTGGGTTCGCAGGAACGCGTGATGGCCTTCAAGGCCGAGCACGACGACTACAACGCCATCCTGCTCGAGGCCCTCGCCGACCGGCTCGCCGAGGCGTTTGCCGAGCGCCTGCACGAGCGGGTCCGCACCGAGCTGTGGGCCTACGCGCCCGACGAGACCCTCGACAACCAGGCCCTGATCGAGGAGCGCTACCGCGGCATACGACCCGCCCCCGGCTATCCCGCCTGCCCTGACCACACCGAGAAGGCGGTCATCTGGGAGCTCCTCGACGTCCAAGAGGAGACGGGCATCGAGCTGACCGAGCACATGGCGATGTGGCCCGGCGCCGCTGTGAGCGGGCTGATCTTCGCCCACCCGCAGGCACAGTACTTCGTCGTCGGTCGCCTCGGGCGCGACCAGGTCGAGGAGTATGCCGGCCGTAAGGGCTGGGATCTCCGCACCGCCGAGCGCTGGCTCTCCCCCAACCTCGGCTACCACCCGGAGGAGTGAAACGCGCGGCCCTGACGCACGGTTGGGCCGCGCGCCCAGAGCCTCAGACCGGGACGATTGGGCTCGTGCCGCACCCGCGTGGCACGACCCAGGCCTGACCCATCATGCCGAGGTCGGAGTGATTGCCGAAGTGGCAGTGGTAGATCACCCGGCCGAGGAAGTGCTCGAACCGGGTCAAGAAGGTGACCTCGCCGCCGAGCTTGTCGACCAGCACGGTGTCTTCATAGGAGCGGGTGTCGACCGACGTGCCGTTGACGGAGACCACCTGGAAGGGGTTGACGTGGATGTGGAAGGGGTGCGTCAGGCCGGTCGGGTTCTTGATCGTCCACTGCTCGAGCGCGCCGATCTCGCAGACCTGGTCGATCCGGTTGGGGTCGAACGGCTTGCCATCGATGGCGAACCCTCCCGCGGTGGTGAACGTCAGCGTGCGCCGCTTGTCGACCTTGAATTTGCGTAGGTCCGTCCGCGGGGCGAGGAGTTTGTTCAGGTTCACCGGTGTCGGGGTCACCCCCTCGCCGCCGCAGACCACCGTCGCCAGGGTGTCCTCGACCGAGACGACCCCGAAGCCGAAGTCGAAGGGCAGGACGCGCAGGGCGTGCATGCCCGCTTCGCCACCGGTCACCAGGACATCGGCACGCTGACCGGCGGCGAGCCGCAACTCGGTCAACTCAAGTGCGGCGGTGTAGGGCATTCCGTCGGCCGCCACGCGCGTCATCGTGTGACCGTCGAGGGTGAGCCGGAAGACGTGGTTCATCGAGGTGTTCACGAACCGCCACCGCTGCGTCTCACCGGGGGCGATGTCGATCGTCGGGTTGATCTCGCCGTTGACCAGCCGGATCTGACGAGCCTGGGAGGTGCGGGTGCCCGAGGCGATGTCGCCATCGGGGGTCCAGAAACTCGTCGACAGCGTGATGACGCGATCCCGACTGATGTCCTTCGGGATGCGGCCCTCCCCCTTGGGTTGAGTGAAGAGCGTCCCGAACATGCCACTGAAGATCTGCTGACCGGTGTGGTGATGGACGTGCGGGTGGTACCAGTTCATGCCCTCGGTGGCGTTGCTCCGCAAGGGGATTTCGTAGTCGAAGCTCTCCCCCGGCATGACATGGATCATCATATTGTCGGCATTGCCCATGCCGGAGACGTGCAGGCCGTGGGTGTGGATATTGGTGCCCTCCGGCAGTTGGTTGACCAGCCGGATCCGGAGCAGGTCACCCGGTTCGACGAAGAGCGTAGGACCGGGCACGGTGCCGTTGAAGGTGAGCACGGGACGCGGTATGCCGCCCACGACTCGCGTGGCCGCCTGCGCCACGAGCTCGGCCTCCAGCACGCCCTTCCGCGAGGAGATGATGTCCGGCTCGAAGAGCGGTGCGCCCAAGGGCGGTGCCGCGTGGGCAGCCCTGCTGAGCATCGGGACGCCTCCGGCTCCCAGGGCGACCCCGCCGGCCGCGCTCAGGAGGACACGGCGAGAAACGCCAGAGCGGGTCGGATCAATCGTTGGCATCGGGACCTTCCTCATCATCGGTTAGCTGAACCGATGACCCACTCCGCCCGGGAATACCTCAATCACGCAAATGTGACATGCCAAACACGGGATGGCGCGCGTCGGCCGTCCGGCCGGCTATCGGCGCTGGACGGTCGAGACCCGCCGCGTTGGTAGAGTCGGGCAGCGATGTCATCGACACCTTCGCGCAATCCGCTGCCCCGCCGAGACCACCGCCCGGGCCTGACCCGGGCGACCCCGATCTCCACCTATCGACTTCAGATCAACGGAGAGTTCGGGTTCGACGCCGCGGCGGCGGTGGTCCCCTATCTCGCCGAACTCGGTGTCAGCCACCTCTACCTGAGCCCCATCCTCGAGCCGGAGCCGGGCAGCACCCACGGCTATGACGTCGTCGATCACTACGCACTGAACTCCGAGGCGGGCGGCCGCGAGGCGTTCGAGCGCCTTTCGGACGCAGCCCGGGCCGCCGGGCTCGGGATCATTGTCGACATCGTGCCCAACCACATGACGGTGCCACAAGAGACCTATCTCAACAGCCAGCTGTGGGACGTCCTGCGCCACGGCCGCGCCTCGCAGTATGCCGACTGGTTCGACGTCGACTGGGAGGCAGAGGATTTCAAGATCCTCATGCCCATCCTCGGCGCCGACCTCGACACCGCCTTGACCAACGGCGAACTGGCGGTCGCTCACGATGGGGGCGCGGACAGCACCGAGACGGTGCTGCGCTACTACGACCACGAGCTGCCCGTCCGGCCCGGCACGGAGAGCCTCGACCTTCCGGCGCTCGTGGACGCACAGGCATACCGGCTGGCCCACTGGGAGGACGGCCAGACCGACCTGAACTACCGCCGCTTCTTCGACGTCACCACCTTGCAGGCGGTGCGCGTCGAGGAGGACGAAATCTTCGACGCCACCCACGAACTGCTCCTCGAGCTCTATCGCGAGGGCCGGATCGACGGCTTCCGGATCGATCATCCGGACGGCCTCGCCGATCCGGGCGGCTATCTCGGGCGCCTCGCCCACCGGACCGGCAACGCCTGGGTGGTCGTCGAGAAGATCCTCGAGGGCCACGAGGAGCTGATGCCCCAGTGGGCGTGCGCAGGCACGACCGGGTATGACGCCCTGTTGCGCGTGCAGCAGGTCCTCACCGACCCGACCGGCACCGAGACGCTCGACGCCATGTGGGCCGAGATTGCCGCGCCCGAGCGGGTGGACCTCGGGGACGTCATCATTGCCGCCAAACTGCAGGTCGTCGAGGAGGTCCAGGCCGCCGAGGTCAACCGACTGCTGCGCCTGGTCGAGCGGGTCCTGCCCGACACCGATCTCGAGGCCGCGCGCCGCGCCCTGACCGCGCTGCTCGTCTCGATGGACCGCTACCGCGCCTATCTCGTTGCGGGACAACGTCCGGCGCGCTCTCAGCTCGTCGTGCTCGCCCAGGCCGAGGGCCGGGCTCGGGACCGGCTCGACGCCGGCGACCACCCGGTGCTCGGCCAGATCACCCAGCTCGCCCGGGGCGGCCGCCCCGCCGGCGGCCTGTCCGACCCCGACGCCCACGAGGCCATCGCCGAGTTCGTCACCCGCTTCCAGCAGACGTGCGGCCCGGTCATGGCCAAGGGCATCGAGGACACCGCGTTCTATCGCTGGCTGCGCCAGACCGGCGCCAACGAGGTCGGCGGCGACCCGGGCACGCTCTCGATCGAGGTCGACGAGTTCCACGCGTATGCCGAGGAGCGGCTCGAGCACTGGCCGCTGACGATGACGACGTTGTCCACCCACGACACGAAGCGGTCGGAGGACGTGCGCGCCCGGCTGGCCGTGCTGTCCGAACGGGCCCAGGACTGGCAGGACTGGTTCGCCGAAGCCCGCCGGATGTCGGCGCGGCTGCGCAACGGATTGGTCGACCCCGAGACCGAATACCTCATCTGGCAGACCCTCGTCGGCACGTGGCCGATGACGCCCGAGCGGATGTCCACCTATCTGCTCAAGGCGACCCGCGAGGCGAAGACGCACACGGCCTGGGTCGACGGCGACGAGCCGTATGAAGAGGCGATCGTCGCCTTTGCCACGGCGCTCATCGAGGACCCCGACGTCGGGGCGCATATCCAGCGCTGGGTCGACCAGACCGCTGAATCATCGCGCGCTTTCTCGTTGGCGCAGAAGCTCATTCAGTTGACGATGCCTGGGGTACCCGACCTCTACCAGGGCAGCGAATATGCCCTGTTGACCCTCGTCGATCCCGACAACCGGGGAGCAGTCGACTACGACGAGCACCGCATCCGGCTGGAGGCGCTTTCCGAGGGGGCGCTGCCTCAGGATCTGTCCGAGGCCAAGCTGCGCGTCGTCACGACAGCACTGCGGCTGCGGCGCGAGCACCCCGAGTGGTTCGTCGGGCGCACGGCGGACTATCTGGCCCTGGACACCGGGAGCCCGAATGCGATCGCCTTCGCCCGAGGTGGCACCGACGGGCCGGCAGCCGTGACGGTCGCCGCGATCGCTCCCCATCGACTCCGCAACTCCGGCGGCTGGCAGGACGAGCACCTCGACCTGCCTGCAGGTGACTGGCGGGATCTGTTGTCCGGCAACGAGTTCACCTCGGTCGACGGCATACCCACCGGGGACGTCCTGGGCGAGCAGCCCGTCGCGCTGCTGGTGCGCCGATGACCGGTGAGCCGGTCCGGATCGCCGTCTGGGCGCCGCGGGCCGGGGCAATGGAGATCGCCCTCGGGGAGACACCGCAGACCGCGCCGATGCAGACCGAGCCGGGGCAGACCGAGCCGATGCAGGCCGGCGCCGGCGGCTGGTGGTCCTGGGAAGGCAACCCCGCGGCATACGGCGAGCACCTCGACTACGCCTTCATTGTCGACGGTGCGCAGCCACCGCTGCCCGACCCACGCAGCGCGTGGCAGCCGCACGGTGTGCACGGCCCGAGCCGCCACTTCGACACGACCGTTTTCGAGTGGACCGACGACGACTGGCGCGGAACCCGCAGCGGCGCAGGCGTTCTCGGCGGCGTGGTCTATGAACTGCACATCGGCACCTTCACCCCCGAGGGCACCCTCGACGCTGCGGTGGAGCACCTCGACCACCTCGTCGAGCTGGGGGTCGACCTCGTCCAGCTCCTTCCGGTCGCGGCCTTCCCCGGCCGCTGGGGCTGGGGCTACGACGGCGTCGCGCTGTATGCCGTGCACGACGGCTACGGCGGACCGGCGGCCCTGCAGCGTTTCGTCGACGCCGCCCACGGCAAAGGTCTCGGCGTGTGCCTCGACGTCGTCTACAACCACCTCGGACCGAGTGGCAACTACCTGAGCCGGTTCGGCCCCTATTTCACCGACCGGCACCACACGCCGTGGGGCGAAGCGGTCAACCTCGACGGCCCGGACAGCCGGACCGTCCGGGACTTCGTCATCGGCAATGCGACGCGGTGGATGCGCGAGTTCCACATCGACGCCCTGCGCCTCGACGCGGTCCACGAACTCCGGGACGACTCCGATATGCACCTGCTCGCGGAACTGTCCGATGCGGTGGGCCGTCTCGCCGCCGAGCTGGGCAGGCCGCTCGAGCTGATCGCCGAGAGCGACCTCAACGACACGGTCATGGTGACCTCGACCGCCCTCGGCGGGCTGGGCATGACGGCCCAGTGGGATGACGATGTCCACCACGCGCTGCACACGGTCCTGACCGGCGAGATCCACGGCTACTACGGCGATTTCGGCGGCGGGGCGCAAGGCCACGAAGAGCAGGACGCCTTGGCCGTCCTCGCCAAGGTCTTCACGCGCGGGTTCCTCCACGACGGCACCTTCTCCACCTTCCGTGGCGGGCCGTGGGGCAAGCCGGTGGCCACCGAATCGTTCGACGCCCGGCGCCTGCTCGGCTACCTGCAAACCCACGACCAGGTCGGCAATCGCGCTCTGGGAGAACGCATCACGGCGCTGCTGCCCCCGGGGCGGCAGCACATCGGGGCGGCGCTCTATCTGCTCGGGCCATTCACGCCGATGATCTTCGCCGGCGAGGAGTGGGCGACCTCGTCGCCATGGCTGTTCTTCACCAGCTTCGAGGACGCCGACCTGGCGGAAGCGGTCCGGCTGGGCCGGCGTGAGGAGTTCGCCGGTCACGGGTGGGCGGCCGAGACGATCCCCGACCCGCAGGCGGTCGGCACCCGCGACGAATCGGTCTTGCGATGGGGTGAACTCCACGGCACCGGCGGCAGCATGTTCCAGTGGTATCGCGACTTGATCGCGTTGCGCCGCAAGCACATCGACGGGCCGACTCATCTCGCCGACGTCGTCATCGAGGCCGACGAGACCGCACGGCTGGTGCGTATGCAGCACGCTGGACTCTCGGTCATCGCCAACCTCGGCGAGGAGGAAGCCAGTTTCGAGATGGCTGAGGATCCGGGGGTCGAGTTGTTGTCCAGTGGTGCTGTCACCGTCGAGGGGCGGCAGCTGACGCTGGCCCCGGACGCCGTCGTCATCCTCGGCTAGAACCGCCTCAGCCGAACAGCCTCAGCAACTCGCCGGCCCGCATACCCTCGAGTGACGCGACGTGAACGGCGCCATCGATGTCCGGCAGCGCGATGACGTGCGGCACGGCCAGGGTGGGGACACCCGCGGCGACCGCTGAGCGGACCCCCGTGGCCGAATCCTCGATCGCCACGCACTCCCCCGGCGCCGCGTCGAGGGCGGCACACGCGACGAGATAGGGCTCGGGGTGCGGTTTGCCGTGGGTGACGACGTCGCCGGTGACCACGGCCGCGAAGACTCCGTCGGGCAGCGCCGCCGTGACGGCGTGCGCGAGCGACTGCCAGGACATCGTCACCAGGGCGCACGGCACCCCGAGATCGACGAGTTCGAAGAGCAACTCCTTGGCGCCGGGCCGCCACGGGATGTGATCGCGCACCTGGAGCACGACCCGCCGCAGCAATTCCTCGACCAGTTCCTCGGGGCTCATCGTCACCGGCGAGTTGTCGAGGATGAACCGTGCCGAAACCAGCAACGGGTTGCCCACGAGTTGATGGGCGAGCTCTTCGCTCCACTGGCCCCCGTGTTCGGCGACGATCTCGTGCTCCGCTGCGATCCAATATGGCTCGGTGTCGACGAGGGTCCCGTCCATATCCCACAGCACGGCGGCGGGCAGGGCCGGGCGGTCGGTCACGAAAGGTCCTCTTCGGAGACGGCAGGATCGGTCCGAGTGTACGGCGACGGCAGGGCTCTGACCGTAATGCCCATCCGCACGCGATAGCCTGCCGACGTGATCGAGCTCGAGGACCTGCCGCCGCTGAACGACCCGATCATGATCGTCGCCTGCGAGGGGTGGAACGACGCGGGCGAGGCCGCCACCGGGGCGGTGGACCACCTCGCCGAGCTCTGGGACGCCGAGCCGGTCGCCGCCTTGGACCCGGAGGACTACTACGACTTCCAGGTCAACCGGCCCCGGGTGCTGCTCGACAAGGGCCGCCGCCGGATCCAGTGGCGCACCACCCGCATCCTGCTCGCCCAGCCGGAGGACATCGACCGCAGCATCATCCTGGTCAGCGGAATCGAGCCGAGCTTCCACTGGCGCGGCTACACGGTCGAGCTCATGGAGTTCGCGCAGGCGGCCGGGGCGACCACCTTCGTCACCCTGGGCGCTCTGATGGCCGACGTCGCTCACACCCGCGCCATCCCGGTCACCGCCACCTCCGAGGATGACGCGACGATGCATCGCTTCGATCTCGAACCCAGCGGCTACGAGGGCCCGACCGGCATCATCGGTGTCCTGTCCGACGCCGCGACCCAAAGCGGTCTGACCGCCATCTCGTGCTGGGCCGCCGTGCCCCACTACGCCGGTCACGCCCCCTCCCCGAAGGCCACCCTGGCGCTGCTGACGACCCTCGCCTCGCTCTTCGACCTGCCGATCGACACCACCGACCTGCCCGAACTCGCCCAGCAGTGGGAGGCCGGCATCAACTCCCTCGCCGAGTCCGACGAGGAGATCGCCGAATACGTCGAGGCCCTCGAGAAGGCCCAGGACACCGCCGAACTTCCCGAGGCCAGCGGCGACGCCATCGCCCGAGAGTTCGAGCGCTACCTACGCGGCCACGGCCCCGACGACGAGTCGGAGGGCTGACCCAGCGAAGTATCGACGCGACGAAGGAGCGGAGAACTTCGTGGCATTTGCTGGCACTTTTGGGGTCCCCGAGAAGTATCGACCCGACGAAGGAACGAAGAACTTCGTGGGGTGTTTAGACGCGGACGCCGAGAAGAGCGTCGAGGGTGCGGGCGAGGATGCCCGGGGCGTGCGGCATACCGGCGGCGTCGGCGGCCACGGCC
>NZ_HG764815.1:2006628-2012612 GCF_001050535.1 Nostocoides australiense Ben110
GCGCGGTGCCGGCCTGGGCGGCGGCAAGGGCTTCGCGGACCTTGCCGAGCACCTCGGCATCGTCGCGACCGCCGAGGACGAGGGCACCCCGCAGGGGCGCCTTGGCGGGTCCGCCGGCGGCACCGGGGCCGGCGACAGGCGCGGAAACCGTTGCTGCGGAAGGCACTTCAGCGGAGGCGAAGACCTTGGCCGGAGCCTTGTGTCGGCCGGGAATGTGCTCCTCCAACACCACGTGGAAGTTGGTGCCGCCGAAGCCGAAAGCGCTCACGGCGCCGCGCCGCACACCGTGCGGGCTGTCGGGCCAGGCGCGCAGGCTGGTGTTGACCTTGAATGGGATCGAGCCCCAGTCGACGTTCTCGTTGGGGTTGTTGAAGTTCAGGCTCGGGGCGAGGACCTTCTCGTGCAACGAGCGGACCATCTTGAACAGGCCCGCGGTGCCGGCGGCCGCCTTGAGGTGGCCGATGTTCGACTTCACCGAGCCGAGGGCAACCGATCCGGGTGCCAGGTTCGAGGAGCCGAAAACCTCTGTGAGCGAGGCGAGTTCGGCGGCGTCGCCGACGCGTGTCGACGTGCCGTGGGCCTCGACGGCCATCACGGTGGCGGGGTCGAGACCGGCCTGCTCCCAGGCTCGGCGCACGGCGAGTTGCTGGCCGATCGGGTTGGGCGCGGTGATGCCCTTGCCCTTGCCGTCGGAGCTGCCGCCGACCGACATGATCACCGAGTAGATCCGGTCGCCGTCGCGCTCGGCGTCCTCCAGACGCTTGAGCACGAACAGGGCGGCTCCCTCGCCCATGACGAAGCCGTCGGCGCCGGAGTCGAACGGCCGGGTGCCAGTGGCGGACAGGGCGCCGATCTTGCAGAACTTCACGAAGGCGTCGATGCCCATGTTGCGGTCGACGCCACCGGTGACGACGGCATCGTATTGGTGATCAACCAGGCCGAGGATGGCCGAGTTCAGGGCCGCAAGTCCGGAGGCGCAGGCCGCGTCGGTGGTGAAGTTGGGGCCGCGCAGGTTGAGCAACTGGCAGACCCGGCCGGCGATGACATTCGCCAGCTCACCGGGCATGGTGTCCTCGGTGATCTCGAAGGTGTTGTCGAGGTAGCCCGCACGCGTCTCCTCGACGATGCGCTGCTGGACGTCGGCGGGCAATCCCTGGAGAGTGGCCGACTCCTGCAGCCTCTTGATCACCTCCGGCAGGCGCACGCGCATCGAGGACAGGTAGTGCTTCTCGCCACCGATGGCGTTGCCGAGGATGACGGCGACATTGTTGCTGTCGACATTCCACTCCGGCCAGCCGGCGTCGATCAGCGCCGCGCGGGCGGCGCTGATCGCCCAGCGCTGGCCCTCGTCCATCTGAGCAGCCACGGTCGGCGGCACGGGCAGGCGCCACTTGATCGGGTCCCAGTCGAACTCGCGCACCCAGCCACCGATGGTGCTGTAGGTCTTGTCGCGCGCTCCGTGGTCCGGGCTGAAGTAGAGCGCGGGATCCCAGCGCTCCGGGGGTACCTCAGTGACGCTGTAGCGCCCGCCTTTGATGTTGTCCCAGAAGGCATTCGCCGACGGCGCCTGCGGCATGATCGCCGCCATCCCGACAACGGCCACCGGCTTTGGTGTGTTGGTCATCCTCGTCCACTCCCTGCGTACAGATATCTCGAAAGTCAGCCGTCGAGTCGTCCGTAGAGGACGTCGGCGATGTAGTCCATGTCGGTGAGCATCCCGGCCTGCGCGGCCCGGATCGCGTCGGTGGGCACTCCTGCCAGCGTGGCCAGGGCGGGAGAGCCGGGGTCGGCCGCACCCGCGACATACCGCGCCCCGTCGAGCGCGATGCGCTGGGCGGCCTCACGGGCATACACCCGCGCCATGGCGGAGGTGGCGGCGCCGTCGAAGCGGCCGGGGTTCTTCTCGTGCCGGGCTCCGTCCTGCGCCGCGGCAGCGGCCTTGGCGAACTCGGACGCGCCCTCGCAGTAGGCGATCAGCTCGCCGAGGCGGAAGAGCACGTGCTGGCTGCGGGTCAGGCGCCCGACCTTGCACGCCTCGAGGACCGCGGCCATCGCGCGGGCGCCGAGGGCGGCGATGCCGGCGCCGACGTCGGGCTTGCTGTTGTTCAGCTGCTCGAGTTCGGTCGCGAGGTCGGTGTAACGACGGCCCATCGACTTCAGGTGCAACTGCCACCGGTCGCGGGCGATCGTCATCTCCATGATCTCCGAGGTGCCCTCGTAGATGGTCGTGATGCGCACGTCCCGCTTGATCTTCTCCACGACATACGGCCGGGTGTATCCGTAACCGCCGTGCGCCTGGATGGCGGCATCCGCGGCCGCGTTACCGGCTTCTGTCGCAAGGTATTTCGCGATGGCACCTTCGGTGTTCATGGCGCCGTTCTCGCCGAGGCCGCGGTCGATCTTGTCGGCGGTGTCCTCCATGAACGCGCGGGCGGCCTCGAGCCGGACGGCGTGGGGGACGATCAGCTTGTGGGTGAAACCCTGCTTCTCCGACAGGGCGCTGCCGCCCTGGACCCGCTCCTTCGAATAGGCGATGGCCCGGTCGAGGGCCTCCCAGCCGCCGCCGAGACCGAAGGCCGCGACCATGAGCCGGGTGTAGCCGAAGACCTGCTGCGCCTGGACCAGGCCCTTGCCGGCCTCGGTCCCGATGAGGTTGTGCGCCGGCACCTCGACGTCGTCGAGGAAGAGGGCGGCGGTGTTGGACAGCCGCAGGCCGTGCTTGTCCTCCGGGGGGCCGGCGCTGAAGCCGGGGGTGTCCTTGGGGACGACGAACCACGTCGGGCCTTCGGGGGTGGCGGCGAGGATCGTGGTGAAGTCGGCGATGGAGCCGTTGGAGATCCACTGCTTGCGGCCGTTGATCTTGTATGCCGTGATCTCGCCGTCGTC
Source organism: Nostocoides australiense Ben110 (assembly GCF_001050535.1). Taxonomy (GTDB): domain Bacteria; phylum Actinomycetota; class Actinomycetes; order Actinomycetales; family Dermatophilaceae; genus Nostocoides_A; species Nostocoides_A australiense. The sequence continues at coordinate 2,009,515 of NZ_HG764815.1, forward strand.
GCCCGTGATCGGGTCGGCGGTGGTCGTCATCGCGCCGAGGTCCGAGCCGGCCTCCGGCTCGGTGGCGCCGTAGGCGAAGACGACGCCCTCTTCGGCGATGGCGCCGAGCCACTCCTGCTTCTGCTCCTCGGTGGCGCCGACGACGATCGGGTCGGAGCCGAGGAAGGTCGCGAACACCGCGGTCGCGAGGCCGATGTCCTTGCGCCCCATGGCTTCACAGACGCGGTAGCTGTCGAACGCTCCGCCGTCCATGCCGCCGTAGGCCTCGGGGATGAAGACCAACTGGACGCCCAGGGTGTTGGGGTCGGACATCGCCCGCACGACGTCCTCGGGGCACTCGTCCTCGTGGTCGAGTTCGAGGACTCGTTCGGGGGAGAGCGCCTCGTCGACGAAGTCGCCGAGCGACTCGATCATCATGTTCAAGGTGGTCAGGTCCAGCCCGGCTCCGCCGACATGGCCCGTGGTCGCGGTCTCGGTCATCGTTCTCTCACTTTTCTCTTCGGTCGTGTCGGGCTGAGGTGGTTCGTGGTCAGGAGACGGGGGTGGCACCGGCCGGTTCGGCCGGCTCGGGCGCCTGGTCCGGGCGGACCGAGCGCAGCAGGAGTTCGGCGATGTCGGTGACCTCGACCTGGCGGGTCAGGCCTTCGGCCTGCCGTTGGGCGATGCCGTCGCCGAGCATCGTGATGCAGAAGGGACAGGCGGCCGCGACCACGTCGGTCTGCTGCGCCAGTGCCTCGTCGGTGCGGTTGAGGTTGATGCGGGAGCCGAGGTTCTCGTCCATCCACATCCGCGCGCCGCCGGCGCCGCAGCAGAACGAGCGCTCGCGGGTGCGCTCCATCTCCTGGACCCGCATGCCGGGTATGCCGAGCAGGACCTCCCGCGGCGGGGTGAAGATCCGGTTGTGCCGGCCGAGATAGCACGGGTCGTGGTAGGTCACCGACTGCTCGACCCGGTTCACCGGGGTCAGGCGCTTGTCCTTGACGAGCTGGGCGAGCAGCGTCGAGTGGTGGATGACGTCATACGTCCCGCCGACCTGCGGGTACTCGTTGGCGATCGTGTTGAAGCAGTGCGCGCAGGTGACGACGATGCGCTTGGCGCCGGCCTCGTTGAGGATCTCGACGTTCTGCTTGGCGAGCATCTGGAAGAGGAACTCGTGCCCGATGCGGCGAGCCGGGTCGCCCGTGCACGACTCGCCGTCGCCGAGCACCATGAACTCCACGCCGGCCTCGTGCAGCAGTGTCGCGACGGCGCGGGTGGTGCGCTGCGCGGTCTCGTCCAGGGCGCCGGCGCAGCCGACCCAGAAGAGGTAGTCGACGTCGTCGGGGATCTTGTCCTCGCCGGCCATCCCGAAGACGCGCACCTCGAAGTCGAGGCCCTCGGCCCAGTCGAGGCGCTTGGAGGCGCCGCGGCCCCACGGGTCGGCCGAGTGCTCGAGGTTGTTGAGCATGACCGAGGCCTCTTCGGGGAAGGCCGACTCTATGAGCATCTGGTGGCGGCGCATGTCGAGGATGTGGTCGACGTGCTCGATGTCGACGGGGCACTGCTCGACGCAGGCGCCGCAGGTGGTGCACGACCAGATGACGTCGGAGTCGATGACCGCGTCCGGGCCGGTGGCGGTGTAGGCCCCCAGGGGGTTGTCCTCGGCATAGCCCGTCGCGCCGACGAGTGGCACCTCGGCGAGCGCCTTCACGTCATCGGGCAGCGACTCGCGGGCCTCCTCGGAGGCGGTGAGGTATGGCGCCTTCGCCAGCGCGTGATCGCGCAGGCCCATCATCAACACCTTGGGCGACAACGGTTTTCCGGTGTTCCACGCCGGGCACTGGCTCTGACAGCGGCCGCACTCGGTGCAGGTCGCGAAGTCGAGCAGGCCCTTCCATGTGAAGTCCTCGATCTTGCCGACCCCCATCAGGTCGTCCTCGCCCGGGTCCTCGAAGTCGACCTCCTTGCCGTTCGAATAGACCGGCAGTGCCGCGCCCAGGGCGCGGGGGCGGCGGGCGTAGGCGACATTGGGCAGCGAGGCGAGGATGTGCAGGTGCTTGCTGTAGGTCACGAAGACGGTGAACCCGAGCAGCACGGCCAGGCCGAGGAGGAGGAAGACGGTCTCGAGGATCTCGTTGGCCCGGTGCCCGAGCGGCTCGAACAGCTGCGCGATCCACTGCGAGGCGAAGGCCCCGCGGAGGAACTTCAACGGGCCGTCCGGGTTGTCGGCGGCCGAGAGGGAGAAGCCGCCGACGTTCTGGGCGTTGATCTGGGCGCCGCGGGTGAACAGCACGGTCCACACGACGTTGAAGATCATGAACAGCACGAACCACGCCGGGCCGAGGTGACTGCCGAAGAAGCGGCTCTTGCGGCCTTCCTCCTTGGGAGAGTTCTTGATCCGGATGATCGTGAAGGCGATGACCGCCGCGATGCACAGCAACGCGAAGAGGTCCTCGAGGAAGCCGAGGATGGGCCAATTGCCGACGACCGGCAGTTGGAATTTCTCGTCGAAGAGGGCGCCGAAGGCCTCGAGGACGGTCAGGAGCAGGACGCAGAATCCCCAGAAGACTGCGGCGTGGGCGAGGCCGGGCCCGGTCCAGCGCAAGAGCTTGCGCTGGGCCGCGACCTCGACGGCCTCGGCCTTGACCATTTCCCCGGTGGAGGACCGGCGGACGGGCTCGATGGGTTGCCCGGCCTTGCCGACCCGGTAGAGATAGCCGAGGCGGCGCCCCGCCATGCCCAAGGCGACAACGGTCATCAGCACGCCGAGGACGAGTCGGATCCAGTACATACGGGTCGCTCCTTCGCGAGGGTGGTGCGTGCCGGGCTCAGCCGCGGCGGGACTTGACCTGGTCGATCAGCGCCGGCAGCACCTGGTGCAGGTCGCCGACGACACCGAAGTCGCTGATCGCGAAGATCGGCGCCTTGGGGTCCTTGTTGATGGCGACGATGGTCTTGCTCGACTGCATACCCGCGCGGTGCTGGATGGCGCCCGAAACACCCGCTGCGACATACAGATTCGGCGCGACCGTCTTGCCGGTCTGACCGACCTGCAGGTCGTGGGAGGCCCAGCTGAGATCGGTGACGGCGCGGGTGGCGCCGACGGCGCCGCCGAGAGC
>NZ_HG764815.1:2012712-2021676 GCF_001050535.1 Nostocoides australiense Ben110
AGCATCGGCTCACCCGCACGCGTCCACCTCAAGGTCGACACGGGGCTGGCCCGCAACGGCGCCTTCGGCGCCGCGTGGAGCGATCTCGTGCGCGGCGCGGCCGCGGGAGGTCGTGGGGGTCTGGTCGCACTTCGCGTATGCCGATGCGCCCGACCACCCGACGGTGCGCCAGCAGCAGGAACGCTTCGTCGAGGCGGTCGCGGAACTGGAGCGCGAGGGCGTTCACCCGCAGCTGCGCCATCTGGCGAATTCCGCTGCGACACTGACGAACCCATCGGCGCACTACGACCTCGTCAGGCCGGGCCTGGCGGTCTACGGGCTCTCGCCGACGCCGGACCTGGCCAGCAGCGCCGACTACGGCTTGCGCGAGGCGATGCGCCTGGTTGCCCGGCTCAGCCTGGTCAAGGACATCCCGCAGGGTCAGGGCGTCAGCTACGGCCACTCCTACCTCACCGACCGGGACACCCGGCTCGGGCTGGTCCCGCTCGGCTACTCCGACGGCATCCCGCGCAATGCCTCGAACGCCGGACCGGCGCTGCTCGACGGCCGGCGGCTGACCATCGCCGGTCGCGTCTGCATGGATCAGTTCCTCCTCGATCTCGGACCCGACGCCACGGCCGAGCCCGGCGACGAGGTGGTGCTCTTCGGGGCCGGGGCGCTCGGGGAGCCGACGGCTGAGGACTGGGCGGCGGCGACCGGGACCATCAGCTACGAGATCATCACGCGCGTCGGGGCGCGGGTGCCGCGTTACTACGTCGCCGCCGCGGGCGCGATGGTGCGCCGGGCCACGGTGCGTCGGGCCGGGCTAGAAGGCATCGAGGCCGTCGAACTCGGCGCGAGCAATCCCTTCGAGTGGTATGCCGATCGCGAACTCGTCGTCACGGCCGACGACGGAGCGCAGTTGCACGTGGAGATCGACGAACCACAGGGCTTCGAGGGCGGTCCCACCGTCGTGTTCTCGCATGGCTATTGCCTGGCTCTCGGCTCGTGGATCCATCAGCGACGGGCCGTCGTGCAGGCCGGATTCCGTTGTGTCGCTTGGGATCAGCGGGGCCACGGCCGGTCCGGCACGGGGGCGGAGGGCCATTCGACCATCGACCAGCTGGGCAGCGATCTCGAACGGGTGATCGCGGCGGCGGCGCCCGACGGCCCCCTCGTCCTCGTCGGCCACTCCATGGGCGGGATGACCGTGATGGCGCTGGCCGACCGCAACCCCGCCCTGGTCCGGGATCGCGTCGACGCCGTGGGCTTCGTCTCGACGAGCGCGGGTGGCGACGGCATGATCTCACTCGGCTTCGGCCGGATGCTCGGCGCGACCCTGTTGCGTTTCGGCCCGGGCGTCCTGGCCAATCTCGCTGCCCGGCAACGGCAGTGGAGTGCGGCCCGCTCCGTCGGCCGGGACGTCGAGTCCTATCTCGTCGAACGCTTCTCCTTCGCCTCCCCGGTCTCGGCCGAGACGGTGCGCTTTGCCGCGGACATGCTGATGGGCACCGACCTGAAGGTCGTGGCCGACTTCTTGCCGGCGTTCGAGGATCACGACAAACGCGACGCGCTGCCCGTGTTCGGCCGGGTCGATGCCCTCGTCCTCAACGGGGAGGGCGACGTGCTCACGCCCCCGGATCACAGCCAGGCGATCGTCGATGTCCTGCCCAACGCCGAGCACGTCGTCATCACCGACGCGGGCCACCTGGTGATGCTCGAGCATCCGGCGCTCGTCGACGCCCAACTTCTGGCCCTCATCGATCGAGCCCACGTCGAGGAGGCGCCGGCCCCCGCGCGTGGTCGCACACAGATCACCGACCTTGCCCGGCGCCACGCCGTGCAATTGTTGCGGCAGAAGCGAACCGGACAGAAGCGAACCGGACAGAAGCGAACCGGCCAGAAGCGAACCGGACAGGAGCGAACCGGAGAGCGCAAACAGTCGGGGACCAAGGATCCGGTATGACGCGTTTTCGCACGGGAGCGGTCACGCTCGCCACTCCCGAGGACACCCAGGCCTTCGGGCGGGCGCTGGCCACGCTGCTGCGGGCCGGTGATCTCGTGATCCTCACCGGAGACCTGGGTGCCGGGAAGACCACCCTTACCCAGGGGATCGGCGCGGGCCTGCACGTCCGTGGCCCGATCACGTCGCCCACGTTCGTCATCGCTCGCGTGCACCCGACGCTGGCCGCCGGTCCCGCACTGGTGCACGTCGACGCCTATCGCCTCGGGTCGTTCGCCGAACTCGACGATATGGACCTCGACGCCGACATCGCCGACTCGGTGACGCTCGTCGAATGGGGCGAGGGCCTGGCCGAGGACCTGACCGACAGCCACCTCGCGATCCGGATGACCGCCGATCCCGCGACCGAGACCCGCCGCGTGGACATCATCGCGGTCGGAGATCGTTGGCAGACAACGGGTTCCCGGTCAGCGTTGCAGGCCTTGACGTCCGAGGACGACGCATCATGACCCACGGTGGCCCCGCCCTGCGCATCCTTGCCTTCGACACCGCGACCTCGGCCATCACCGCTGCTGTGCGCGACGGCGACCAGGTCCGCGCCGAGGAGGCCGTGCTCGACAACCGGCGGCACACCGAGGCACTCGCGCCCGTCATCGAGCGGGTGCTGACGGCCTCCGGCACCCGCATGACCGAGGTCACGCACATCGCCGTCGGCATCGGCCCCGGCCCCTTCACCGGATTGCGCGTCGGCGTCGTCACCGCGCTCGTGCTCGGCTCCGCGCTGCAGGTCCCGGTGCACGGGGTGTGTTCCCTCGACGCCCTCGCCGAGGCCCTCGCGGGGCGGCACGACGGCGACCTTTTGGTCGCCACCGACGCCCGGCGCACGGAGGTCTACTGGGCACGGTATGCCGCGGCCGAGGGCCACGCCACGCGCGTCACCGACCCCGCCGTCACCAAGCCGGCCGATCTCCCGCCGGACGCGCGAACCCTGCCGTGCGCCGGCCGCGGCCCGCTGCTCTATCCCGACATCCTGGTCAACGCAGTTGCACCCCAGGACGTTTCGGCAGGCGTGCTGGCGCGCGCTCGCGGCCAGCGAGATTCACCGAGGGGTCCGCACGGAGCCGGTGCCGATGTACCTGCGGCGCCCGGACGCCCAGGAACCCGCCGCGCCCAAACCCGCCTTGCCGACGAGTGGGCGGCCATGAACGGCATACGGCTGCGCGACCTGACCTGGCCCGATCTGCCCGAAATCGAGGCGATCGAGCGCGCGGTCTTTCCCGACGATGCCTGGGCCAGCGCCTCCTGGTGGCACGAACTCGCGACCCGGCCGCGGCGCGACTACATCGTCGCCCGCGACGCCGAGCGGGTGCTCGGCTACGCCGGCACCGATCATGGCGGCGAGGTCTCGGACGTGATGACGATCGCGGTGTCGGCCGCCGCGCGCGGCCGCGGGTTGGGCCGGATCTTGCTGCAGGAGTTGGAAAACCGGGCGATCCTCAAAGGTGCGACTGGCATGATGCTCGACGTGCGGGCCGACAACGCCGCGGCGCTCGGCCTCTACACCGGCGCCGGCTACGACCTGATCCAGACCCGGCGCCGTTATTACCAACCCGGTGACGTCGACGCGCTCGTGCTGCGCAAGTTCCTGACGACGAGCGAACCTCGCCCCGACACGGAGCGTGCCCATGCCTGATGAACCCCTGGTCCTCGGCATCGAGACCTCCTGCGACGAGACCGGCATCGGGATCGTGCGCGGCGAGACGCTGCTGGTCGATGCCATCGCCAGCAGCGTCGAGGAGCACGCCCGCTTCGGCGGGGTCGTGCCCGAGGTGGCCAGCCGGGCCCACCTCGAGGCGATGGTGCCGACCATCGAGCGTGCCTGTGCCCGATCGAGTGTGACGCTGCGCGATCTGGACGCGATCGCCGTGACGAGCGGCCCCGGGCTCGCCGGCACGCTCATGGTCGGGGTCGCGGCCGCGAAAGCCCTCGCCTTGGCGCTCGGCAAGCCGCTGTACGGGGTCAATCATCTTGCCGCGCACGTCGCCGTCGACATCGTCGAGCACGGCGCCTTGCCCGAACCGGTGCTGGCCATGCTCGTCTCCGGCGGGCACTCCTCGCTGCTGCTCGTGCCCGATGTCACCGACGACGTGCGGCCCCTCGGCGCGACGATCGATGACGCCGCCGGCGAGGCCTTCGACAAGGTCGCCCGAGTGCTCGGGCTGCCCTTCCCCGGCGGGCCGCACATCGACCGTGCCGCCCGGGACGGCCAGATCGTCATCGACTTCCCGCGTGGGCTGACGAGCGGCCGCGACATGGAGCGTCATCGCTTCGACTTCTCCTTCTCCGGTTTGAAGACCGCCGTGTCCCGGTGGGTGGAGAGCCAGCGCGCCGCCGGGGTGGAGATCCCCGTGGCCGATGTCGCGGCGTCTTTCCAGGAAGCCGTCGTGGATGTGTTGACCCGCAAGGCGATTCTGGCCTGCCAGGAGCACGGCGTCGGCGACTTGCAGATCGGCGGTGGGGTTGCGGCCAACTCGCGCCTGCGGGCGATGGCGCAGTCCCGAGCCGACGCCGCCGGCATCCGGCTGCGGGTGCCCCGTCCGGCCCTGTGCACCGACAATGGCGCCATGGTCGCCGCCCTGGGCGCCCAGCTGGTCGCCAAGGACCGCCCCGCGTCTGGTCTCGACCTACCCGCCGACTCCTCCCTGCCTGTGACGGTGGTGCACCCATGACGACATCCTCGAGCGGAGCGAGCGGCCGGCACCGGCGTGCGCTGCTCGCCGGCCTGATAACCGGCACGAGCGTCGCGCTCGGCGTCGGCGCGTGCACCCCCAGCGGCACGCCGTCGACCGGCGCATCGAGCACCTCTGCGTCGCTGCCGCCCGCCACGTCAGCGAGCACGACAGCCGGGACCGCCACGGCGGGGGAGACGACATCGAACTCGTCCAGCAGTTCCTCTGCCAGCACGTCCGTCGACCCGATCGGCGCCTGCGTCGACACGGCCGTTGCCGGCCTGAGCGAGGAAGAGCAGATCGGGCAGCTGCTCATGGTCGGACTCGACGCCGGCGCCGGCGCCCGGGGCGTCGACAGTGCGGTCACCGAGCACCATGTCGGTGGCGTCATCCTCCTCGGCGGCTGGAGCGGCGCGGCGACGGTGACGGCCGTGACCGAGCACCTGAACTCGATCGCCACGGGTCCGAAGCTCTTCCTCGCCGCGGACCAGGAGGGCGGCCAAGTCCAGCAACTGAAAGGGGCGGGTTTCAGCACCATCCCGTCGGCAACCCAACAGGCCACGCTCGGTCCGGCGGCGCTACGGGAAGCCGCAACGGACTGGGCGCAGGAACTGGTCGACGTCGGCATCAACGTCAACCTGGCGCCCGTCGCCGACACCGTGCCCGCCGACATCGGCACCGCCAACGGCCCGATCGGGCGTTACCACCGCGAGTACGGCTCGACGCCCGCTGCCGTCATCCCCCCGATGACCGCCTTCCTCGCGGGCATGCACGACGGTGAGGTGATGACCGCTGTCAAACACTTCCCCGGCATCGGCCGCATCCGGGGCAACACCGACAGCAGCGCCACCGGCATCACCGATCCGACGACCACGCTCGACGATCCCTATCTCGAACCCTTCCGGGCGGGCATCGACGCGGGCACCGACTTCGTCATGGTCTCCTCCGCGGCATACCCGAAGATCGCTGCGGCGCAGGCACTTTTCGCTCCCGAGATCGTCACCGACCTGTTGCGCACCCGGCTTGGGTATGACGGCGTGGTCATCACCGACGACGTCGGCGCGGCCGCGGCGGTTGCCGCCACCCCCATCGGGGAGCGCGCGACAAAGTTCATCGCCGCCGGCGGAGATATCGTCCTGACCGCGAAGGCGAGTGACATCCCGGTGATGGCGCGGGCCGTCAAGGCCGAGCTGGCCGACGAAGAATTCGCCGCGAAGGCCGGCGCCGCACTCGAGCGCGTTCTGACGCTCAAGGCCCGCCGCGGACTCCTCGACTGCTCCTGAACCAGGTCACGAACAGCTGGTCAATCCCATGGCCGTCTTGGTGCGCAGGATGCGCAGCACGGCCGCGTCGAGCTTGGCCTTGAACGTCGGGCTCGTCGTCCGGGCCGCGCGGATGGCCTCGAGCATCGTCGGCACACTCGAGGGCGTCGCGGTGAGGACGATATCGCCTCCCGCGTTGATGAACTTGGTGGCGCGCGACCCAACGGGTGTCGAGGTCACGGCCACCGCGGCGCCGACGTCGTCGGTGATCACGACACCCTGATAGCCGAGTTGCCCACGCAGCAGACCCTCGATCACGGTGGGAGAGAACACCGCTTGGCGTGCCGGGTCGATCTTGGCGTAGTAGGCATTGCTCACCATCACGAACTCGGTGCCGGCGTCGATGCCGGCCGCGAACGGGCGCAGGTACGCCGACCCGGGCCAGGTGGAGGGATCGGTGATACCGGTCGAGGAGGTGTCGGTGTTGTTGGTGATCCGGCCCAAGCCGGGGAAGTGCTTGACGGTCGAGGCAACTCCCGCCGCGTGCATACCGCCGACCGCCGCGCGCACGTCGATCGCGACGCGGTCGGCGACGTAGTCATAGTTGCGTTGGTAGTAGCCGATCGGCCGGTTGTACGGCATGAAATCCTTGTTCACCGTGTCGGCGACCGGGGCGAGGTTGACGTTGACGCCGGCCGCCTTGAGCTGACCGGCCCACGCGGCCGTCCGGGTCTGGACGGTCGACGGGGCCCAGGTGCGTCCCTGGTAGTAGGCGGTCGGGATCGTCGAGAAGCCGCTGCCCTGCAGCTGCTGGACATAGCCGCCCTCCTGATCGGCCGCGACGACCAGTTTCACCCGCGGGTCGGCGAAGCTCGCGATATGCCCGGTCGCGGCGCGGGTGGCCGAGACGCCGGAGTGGAAGCCGCCCAGCAGGACGACGCCGCCGACGTCGTAGTCCGCGACATACCGATCGGCGCTGTGCGGGTCGCTGGCGTACATGCCGACCCAGATCAGTTGTCCCACGCGGGCTTTGGTGGACAGGTCCTTGTTGAGCTGCCCGACGCACGTCGCCTGCCGGGCCGTCAGACCCGGCTCGGAGGTCGCGGCACCGGCCCCGGGCTGGGCCCCTCCGGCGAGGGTCGCGACGATGAGGCCACCGGTGGCGAGCAGGCGTTGACGCATGCATCGACCATAGCCAGTCATGACGAACGGTCTCGGACCCGACGGGTGCCGCGCCTGCGCGGACTTACCATTGACGGTTGTGCCTGCTCTTCCTGTGATCCTCGACGTCGACACCGGTGTCGACGACGCCTGCGCCCTGCTCCTGGCCGCGCTGCACCCTGACCTCGACCTGCGCGCCGTCACCTGTGTCGGGGGCAATGCTCCGCTCGCGGACGTCGTCCGCAACACCCTCACCGTCCTGACGACGGCCGGTCGCGACGACGTCCCGGTTGCCGCCGGAGCCGACCGGCCGCTCCTGGAGGACCCCGTCGACGCCCGCCACGTGCACGGCCAGGACGGCATGGGTGACCTCGACTGGCCGGTAGCGGCCCGGGCGGCCGACGATCGCCACGCCGTCGAACTCCTGCGTGACCACCTGCTCGCCGCCGCCGCGACGGGGGAGCGGGTCACCCTCATACCACTGGCGCCCCTGACCAATATCGCCCTGCTGCTGCGCACGTATCCCGCTGTGGCACAGGGGATCGAACGCATCCTCTTCATGGGTGGTGCCGCTGCTGTGGGCAATGCCACCGCTTCGGCCGAGTTCAACATCTTCCACGACCCCGAGGCGGCGGCCATCGTCTTCGACTCCTGCGCCGACCTCGGGATCACGCTTGGGATGTACGGGCTGGACGTCTTCTACGAGCCGCGCATCACCCGGGCTCAGGCGGCCGAGCTGATCGCCGCCGACCCACAGGGCCCGGCGGGTCTCGCCGGCCGGCTCGTGACCTTCCAGTGCGACCGCTTCGGCGGCGAGAGTGCAACCATCGGCGACGCCGGCGCCGTGGCCGCGGTCATCGCCCCCGACTCCCTGACCACCTCCAAACTGCCGGCTCGGGTCGAACTCACCGGCCGCTACACGCGCGGACGCACCATCGTCGACCACCGGGACTGGTCCGGCGACCTCACCCACGACCCGCACGGCCAGTCCGACGTCATCGTCGACGTCGCCCTCGCCGTCGACAACGCCCGCTTGAGCACGCTGTGGCTGGAGACGATGCGCGAGAGCGCGCGCGAGAAGGTCTGACCCGGGCCGCGGCGGTTACGCTCTCACCGTGGAGTCGTCACGGGGTCGGGTAGTCGTCATCGGGTCGCTCAATGTCGACCAGGTGGTGCGCGTCGCCGACCATCCCAAACCGGGAGAGACGATCACCGGCGAGTTCTCGGGGCTCTTCGCCGGCGGCAAGGGCGCCAACCAGGCCGTCGCGGCCGCCGAGGCGGGCGCCGACGTGGTCATGGTCGGCTGCGTAGGCGCCGACGACCAGGGCCGGGCGTATGTCGCGCGGCTGGCCGGTCTCGGTCTCGACGTCGGCCAGATCGAGGTGAGCCACCGTCAGCCGACCGGCACCGCGTTCATCACCGTCGACGACGCGGGCGAGAACACCGTGATCGTCGTCGCGGGCGCCAACACCGACGTGGGCGCCGGGTGGCCTGGGTCATTTCCCGAACTGACCGAGGCGGATGTCGTTGTCCTGCAACTAGAAATCCCGCTGGGCACGGTCGCGAAGGCGGCCGAACTCGCCCGGGAGGCGGGGGCGCGCGTGGTGTTGAACATCGCGCCGTATGCCGAGTTGCCGCCCGATGTGCTCGCCCTCGCCGATCCGATCGTCGCCAACGAGCACGAGGCGATGGCGCTCGCCGACTCCGGGGCCGGCGTCGGGTCGCTGTTGATGACCCTCGGGGCCAATGGCGCCGTGTGGGACGGGGTCGGCTCTCCCGCCGAGGCCGTGGCCCCGGACCTGATCGTCGACACCACCGGCGCCGGCGACGCCTTCGTCGGCGCCCTCGCCGCCGCACTGGCGGACGGGGC
>NZ_HG764815.1:2021776-2048700 GCF_001050535.1 Nostocoides australiense Ben110
TTCGGCTCGGGCGTCGCGCTGCTCGCGCTTTCCGGGTATGCCGCGTGGGCCCTCGCCCTCGCCGCTCTCGTCCTCGTGGCGCACCTCGGTGCCCACCTGGGGAAGACGCGAACTGCGTGAGAAACCGCGAACGGCGTGGGAAACCGCGAACGGCGTCAGAAATATCTGCCGGAGTTCGCGCTAACCGACGCTGTTCGCGCTAACCGACGGAGTTCGCCTCGATCACGCCTGCGGCTCGGGGGTGCCCTGATGGAAGCGCTGCTGCCAGCCGGCGGGGGTGCGCTGCCACAGGGAGCTGCGCAGCCGCGAACCGGATTCGCTCGTGCTGCGCCAGATCAGCAGGATCAACTCGTCGCTGAGCCGCTCGGCGGAGATGACGTCCAGCGACACCGGCCCGGGCAACGGCCCCATGGTGAGCGCCTCCTCGCGGGTCCAGTGCCGTCCGGACGAACCGATCTCGCTCCACTGCGGGTGCAGCAGCGAGCTCATGGCCTTGGCGTTGGACCGCACGGCCGGGGTCAGCAGGGCGCGTTCGAGTTCGATCACCTCTGCCTCGGGGCTGGTGGGCGCGTCACCCGTCACCGCCGGAGTGTCCGGGGCGTCGAGGGTCTCCTGGGCGTGCGCCCACTTCCGCCCCGGATGCACGGTGAATCCAGGCCCGGCGTCGGGAGTGCGCCCCTGCTGGCACGCCAGCGCGGCGGCGGTCGCGAGCCGGTCGGCCTCTTCGTTCAGCTCGTGACCGGTGTGCCCCTTGACCCACTTGAACTGCACCCGCCGCCCGGCCATGGCCGCATCGAGCGCCTTCATGATCTCGAGGTTCTGGACGGGTTTTCCGTCCTTCTTGACCCACCCCTTGGCCTTCCAGCCGGGCATCCACTTGGTGATCGAGTTGATGACATAGGTCGAGTCGCACCAGATCATCAGGTCCTCGTCGGTGCCGGCCGTCTGCTGCAACAGGTCGAGCACAGCGGTCAGCTCGCCGATGTTGTTGGTCCCGTGCCGCCACCCCCCGCTGGCCCAGGTGTCCTTGTCGATGAACCAGCCCCAGCCCGCCGGACCGGGGTTGCCCAAGGCCGAGCCGTCGGCCGCCGCAATGATCGTCACGGGACTGATCTAACCCGGTCCCGGCGCCCGCGCGGTGAGGCGACCCGCGCGAGCCGCTGCAACTCGGCGATATGCCCGCAGAAGGCGTGCCGCCCGGCGTCTGTCAGCACCGCATACCCGCGACCGTGACCTGCCCCGAACCGCCGCTCGACGGTGACATATCCGGCGGCCTTGAGGGCCGACAGGTGCTTGCTGAGCACCGAGTCGGCGACGGCCAACTCCTCCCGCAGCGTCGCGAAGTCGCTCTCCTCGACCCGCGCGAGCAGCCCGCACAACTGCAGGCGCGTCGGCTCGTGGATGAGCGGGTCGAAGACGGGATGGGGCACCACGTCAGCATACGACGAGTCTTTCCGTTGCGGAAAGTCGGCTTTCCCCACTCCCGCAACGATTTTGGTATGCCGTCGCCCACCGTCCCTTGCACGCGGGCCCGGTCGCGGCGAGAGTAGGCGGGAGTCGACCGAAGGAGTACGCACATGCCGCAGACCGTCAAAGGCGTCATCGCCCGCGCCAAGGGCGCACCCGTCGAGGTCACCGACATCGTCATCCCCGACCCGGGTCCCGGCGAGGCGGTGGTGCAGGTGCAGGCCTGCGGCGTCTGCCACACCGACCTGCACTATCGCGAGGGCGGCATCAACGACGATTTCCCCTTCCTCCTCGGTCACGAGGCCGCCGGCATCGTCGAGGCGGTCGGTGAGGGAGTGACCGGGGTGGCAGCGGGGGATTTCGTCATCCTCAACTGGCGGGCCGTATGCGGTGAGTGCCGCGCGTGCCACAAGGGCAAGCCGCAGTACTGCTTCGACACCCACAACGCCGCCCAGAAGATGACGCTCACCGACGGCACCGTGCTCTCGCCGGCCCTCGGCATCGGCGCCTTCGCGGAGAAGACCCTCGTCGCCGCCGGTCAGTGCACCAAGGTCGCCACCTCCGACCCGGCGGTCGTCGGCCTGCTCGGGTGCGGCGTGATGGCTGGCTTCGGCGCGGCGGTCAACACCGGAGGCGTCGGGCTGGGCGATTCGATCGCCGTCATCGGCTGCGGCGGGGTGGGCAATGCCGCCATCGCGGGAGCCAAGGTCGTGGGCGCGACGACCATCATCGCCGTCGACGTGGACGACCGAAAGCTGCAGTGGGCCAAGGAATTCGGCGCGACGCACACGATCAACTCCACGAGTGAGGACGCGGTCGAGAAGATCCGCGAGCTGACCGGGTCGTATGGCGCGGACGTCGTCGTCGAGGCCGTCGGCCGGCCGGAGACCTACCAGCAGGCGTTCTTCGCCCGCGACCTGGCCGGCACGGTGGTGCTCGTCGGGGTGCCGACCCCTGACCTGAAGCTCGAGCTGCCCCTCATCGAGATCTTCGGGCGCGGCGGGTCGCTCAAGAGCAGCTGGTATGGCGACTGCCTCCCGACGCGTGACTTCCCGACTCTCGTCAGCCTCTATCAGCAGGGCCGCTTCCCGCTCGACGCCTTCGTCAGCGAGCGAATCGGGTTGGGGGACATCGAGTCTGCGTTCAACAAGATGCACAAGGGCGAGGTGCTGCGCTCGGTGGTGGAGCTATGAGTTCGGAGGCGGGCAGGGCCGAGGTCGTGGCCACCTCGCCCGGCGGAGTGCGGGTCGAGCGGGTGATCACCTCCGGCATCTTCGCCCTGGACGGCGGGGAGTGGGAGGTCGACAACAACGTGTGGATCGTCGGTGACGATGCCGAGTGTTTCGTCATCGACGCCGCCCACGATGCCGCAGCGATCCTTGCGGCGGTAGGCGATCGGTCGGTGCGGGCGGTCTTGTGCACGCACGCCCACAATGACCACATCACGGCCGCCCCGGCCGTGCGCGAGGCCACCGGCGCCCCGATCGCGCTGCACCCGGCCGATCAGGTGCTCTGGGAGCTGACCTATCCGAGAACCGAGCCCGACGAACAGCTCGCCGACGGCGAGAGCCTCTCGATCGGGGACGTGGAGCTGGAGGTGCTGCATACGCCCGGTCACGCGCCCGGCGCGGTCTGCCTGTATGCCGCCTCGCTCGGCCTGGTCTTCACCGGCGACACCCTCTTCCAGGGTGGGCCGGGCGCGACGGGCCGCTCCTACAGCGACAAGCCGACGATCCTCGCCTCCATCCGCGACAGCCTCCTGGTGCTGCCGCCGGAAACGGTCGTGCTGACCGGTCACGGCGATTCGAGCACGATCGGCGCCGAGGCCACCGGCTCCGACTTCGCCTGACCCGAGTTATCCACACACCGGCTGCGTTCCGGGTGCGGGATCGGCGAATCCGCCCTAGGTTCGAGGCGACGGCGGCACCGCAGGGGGTGCTCGCCGCGCCCGCACCGGAGGTCGCCTCGTGAACCGTTCCTCTTCTCTCGCAACCCGTTCCCGCACATCTCGAACCGTGACCCTCGTGGCAGCGTTGGGTGCCATCGCCGGTATGTCGGCGTGCACCGGATCATCGGACACGGCCACCGCACCGGTGACCGTCACCGCGACCGACCAGGGCTCTGCGGCGGGCTCCGCGGCGGCCGACACGGCGTCGACCGGCAGCGCGGCCACGGGCGATGTGAGCGTCCCCCAGCCGGCGAGCCAATCCGCCTCGGCCACCGGGCCGGCTGCCGAACCCCTGCCCGTCATCGGCACCCGCAAGGGCGCGAAGGATGGCAACGGCAACGGGATGGAGGTGTCGTTGAACTCGGTGACGGTCAACGCCGACCTGATGACCGTCACATTCTCCGCACGCAGCGACTCCGCGGAGAGCTGGATGTTGGGGACCTACTTCTACGCCGGCAATCCCGACGAGGGCAAGCTGGACAAGACGCTGGAAGCGGGAGCAGGAATCGTCGACGGCGTCTATGTGCTCGATGCCGCCGCCAAGAAGCGCTACCTGCCGGCGCGAGACAAGGACGGCCACTGCGTGTGCAGCTCCCTTGGGGCACAGGTAATCGGGGCCGGCAGCGACGTCGTGCTGGAGGCGGTCTTCGCGGCCCCGCCGGACAGCACCACCACGGTCGACGTGTCCATCCCCAACGTGGGCACGTTTGCCAAGGTGCCGGTGACGCGCGCATGAGGGCGCGAATCCTGGTTGCGGCGCTGGCGATCGGGCTGACGGCGCCCGCATCCGGCGCCCCGACCGCACCGCCGGTGGTCGTCCCCGCGGAGGGCACGCCCGCGCAACTGCCCGTCCTCGACATCACCGCCGAGGTCCAGACGCTGGTGCTGCCGACGGCCAATCTCGACGGCTCGCTGACCGACTTCGACGGCAAGCGGTTCCGGCTCGACGCCAACGTCCTGTTCCGGTTCGACGAGTCCGACATCACGCCCAACGGCGAGGCGGCGCTCGCCGAATTGGTCGGCAAGCTCGAGGCGGCCAAGGCGACGCGCGTGCGGATCGACGGCTACACCGACGACGTGGGAGAGACGGCATACAACCTGCGGCTCTCGCAGCGCCGGGCCGACGCCGTCCGCGACCGCCTCGACGCGGCGCTCGGCGGCAGGGTCACCGTGACCTCGGCCGGCCACGGCGAGCAGAACCCGGTCGCCAGCAACGAGACCAAGGCGGGCCAGGCTCTCAACCGCCGGGTGACCGTGGTCGTCGAGAAGTAGCGCCGAGGGCCGCCGCCGTCGGCCTGCGCCGGGGAGCGCCGCGGGGCGCGGCCTGTGAGTGGTCCGCCGGATTGGCTGGGCCAAGAAAGGGCTGTCGTTGCAATGTGGCGCGGGCCAACGGCGCTGTCGCGCACGGCGATCGGCGCCGACTCAGCAGAGCGCCAACTCAGCAGAGGTTGCTCAAATCCGCACACCTAGCAAGGTCTGCTGATGTGACTAGCCTCTGCTAGCAGAGGTTCCTTGGCTCACCCAGGCGCGCCAGGCGGTGTGGGCGCGGGCGCCGTGGCCGGGGTCGACGCCGATGATGACGCCGCCGTCGAGGGTGACGGTTTCGTGGCCGGCGTCGTGGTCGAGGTGGATGTGGGCACCGGAGGGCACGGACGGGCGCCAGGCGCTGCGCTGCCAGTCGTAACAGGATGAGTGGCCGTGCACCTGGCCGAAGGGGAGGCGGTGGCCGACCCAGCTGGCCACCAGTTCGCTGCCCGCGGAGGCCCACAGCGGACCGACCCGTGGCACAACGCGGTCGGTGAGCATCTCGCCGGGCCGGGAGACCGCCTTCCGGCCCAAGCGCCCCATCTGGTTGAGGCGCTCGGCCACGGCATACGGGTCGGGAAGAGCACCGAGGTCCTCCCGCCAGAACGGCTCGGTCACCCCGGCGTGGGTGACGAGCAGGTCTCCCGTCGCGCTCGGCACGACCGTCGCAACCTGCATGATGCCCTCGTGCCACCAGGCGCGCATTGCGGAGATAGCGCGTGCCGAGATCTGCTCGTGCCACTCGAAGACCTGGGCGCGCGCATAGTGCGCCTCGTGATTGCCGATGAGTTGGATCCACTGTTGCGGCGCGGTGCGTATGAAGTGGTCGACCAGCGCCACCACGGCGTCCGACTGCGGCCCGCGGTGGATCAGATCGCCGACCTGGACGACGATCAGATCGGGGGGCAGGGTCCCCGCCTCCGGGTCGGCGCCGAGCCGGCGCAACTCCTGCGTGAGGTCCGCATAATGCCCCGCGACATCGCCGATGACGGCATACCGGCGCTCGATCGTCATCGGGCTCACCCCTGGGCTGGGCGGGTCCACTCGTCGGTGTCGACGTAGGCGGAGAAGTTCGCCAGCCGCTTCTGCGCGGTCGCGATCTCCCGCACGGCCTGCGCGACGACGCTGCGATCGATCGGGGAGAGCTGGTCGATGAGCACCGCGTCGCTCGCCCGCGCGCCGTCGGCGACCTGCAACAACTGATAGCGCAGCCGCAGCCGTTGCAGCACCTCGAACACCTCGATCAGCGAATTCGCTTGAGCCTGAGGCAGAATCGAGGTCCCGCCGCAGGCTCGCAGCCGATCCGGCGTCGACAGGGCCGTCGAGCGGACCGCCAACGCGCCCCACCTCGCCAAGTTCACCAGCGGCAGAATCGCGTGATCCTTCAGGTCGTAGCGCACCGGCCCGCGCCAGCCCTCCAGCATCGAGCGCCACTTCGCCCGCCGGTCGAGGGCATCCAGCAGCAGCAGCCGCATCGTGCCCGGATGCGACCGCAGCTCGCTCGCAACGAACTCGGCCGCCACCCGCCGCTGGGCCCCCGTGATGGGCCGGCTGTCGACGAGCAAGGAGGTCATGATCGCCCCCTTGTCGGCGACCGGGTCGGCGAGCCAGCCACGCGCCGCGGCCAGCCACTCCGAGTCCGTGCGCGACAGGATCTCGTGTCGGGCGCTCACGCCATGGGCGTCTCCGGTGAAGCCAGCGTCCATGAGCACGACGTCGACCTGGGCAAAGACCTCGCGATAGGCCGACATCAACTCCGGGCTCGTGCCGTCGGCGAAGGCCACCCCGGAATCGACGTCCGAGGACAACACCGCTTCGCGGCGGCCGTTGCTGCCCAGGGCGTACCACGTGAAGCCGTCGGCAGGCAGGTCGGGGCGCTTGGCGAGTTCGATCTCGATGGCCCGGTGGATGATCGCGTCGATCAGGCTCGAATAGACCGCGATCACGCGCCCGGAGCCGAGCCCGCGGCGCAGCAGATGGCGCAGCAGCGACGGGATCTCCTGGGCGTGGCGGGTCAGGTCCGCGCTCGTCGGTGCCCGCCGAAGCTGTTGGTGCACAGCCAGATCGGCGGCAGCAGGAGACAACGCGAACTCGCGCATCGTGACGACCCCTGCGAGCCGGCCGTCCTGGGTAGTGACAACGATCGCCTCGGCGTCCGCCTCGATCAGGCCGACGAGTGACTCGGCGGCCGAGGTGTCCTCGGGGGTATGCAGCGCGGTCCGGTCCAGAGCGTCGCGCGCCGGAGCAGTCGGCGGCAGGCCGTCGACGAGGACCCGTTCACGCAGCGAGGCGTCGGTGACCAGGCCGAATCCGTCGTCGAGGGTCACGACGGCGCAGGTGCGGCCCTGATCGGTCATCGCCTTGGCCACCTCCGCGATCGACGCCGAGGCGGGGACCTGCAGGGGCGACTCGACGATCAGGTCGCCGAGGCGCTGGTACCCCGTCGCCCGCGTCGGCAAGGTCTCCTCGTGATGCGGCAGCAGGTTGTCCGCGAGGAAGCGAGCACCTTGCCGGGTGACGAAAGCGGCGGCGGCGTGCTCGCCCGGCAACCGTGCCACCCGCGCCTGCGTCAACGCGATGGCCTTCGGTCCCACCGATCGTTCGGTGATCATCGCCGAGAAGCCGAAAACCCTTCCCGGGCCGAGGATTTCGTCCGGTTCGAGGGGTCGTTTGCGGGCGTCATTCCACAGGCCCACCTGCCCGTCGAGGATGAGATACACCGCCGAGGACGGGTCGGAGAACGCGTCGAGGACGAGCGTGCCAGCGGCATACGGTGCAATCTCGGCACTGGCGATCACACGCTCGCGGACCTCGGGCGAGGCCGAACTGAACGGCTCGTGCGTCTCGAGAGCTGCCCTCAGGTCGTCGCGGTCGTGCACTAGCCCACCGTAGGCGGATTGGGGATCTTGTACCCGGACGGGGCGACCGTCTCCTCGAGCGCCTGCTTCCACGCGCCGGAGGAGATGTACTCCTTCAGTGCCCCGTTGACCTTGGTGACCAGGTCGGTGTTGCCCTTCTTGATGCCGATGCCGTAGGTCTCGTCGGTGAAGCCGAAGCCGAGCACCTTCAAGATGCCCTTGTATTCGGGGGTGGCGGCGAAGCCCGCGAGGATGAGGTCGTCGGTGGTCACCGCGTCCACGTCGCCATTGGCCAGGTTGCGTACGCACTCGGAGAAGGACGGCACTTCGCGCAGCGTGATCTTGGCCTTGTCATAGTGTGACTGGACGTATGCGGCCGAGGTCGTCCCCGTGACCGAGCACAAGATCTTGCCGTCGAGGCGCTCGGGCCGGGTGATCGTTTGATCGTTGAGCCGGATCAGCAGGTCCTGGTGGGCGACGAAGTAGGGACCGGCGAAGTCGACCTGCTGTTTGCGCTCGTCGGTGATCGAGAACGTCGCGACGACCATCTCGACCTCACCGCTCTGCAGCGCACTGACGCGGTCTGCCTGGGCGATCGGCACCCATTGGGGCGTCAGGCCGAGCTTGCCGGCGACATACTCGGCGGTCTTGATGTCGAACCCGCTGTAGGTGTTGCCCTCCTTCAGCGAGACGCCCGGCTCGTCGGTCGAGACGCCGATCTTGATCGTCCCGGTGCCGCTGGCCGTGGGCGTCGTGGATGTGGTCGGGGACGAGCCGGAGTCGCAGGCGCCCGCGCCGGCAACGACCGCTAGCCCCGCGAGGAGGGTGACGGTGCGTCGGTTCCAGGAGTTCATGTCGGTTACCCTTCTCGCTCAGGGGTGTTGGGCGGGTTCGACGGGGCGGGCATCCGCATACGTCGGGCCGTCGTCGGACCAAACGGGGCCGAGCCGGTTGCCGGTATTGGCAACCACCTTGGGGCGCACGATCATCCACCCGAGGAGGAGCAGCGCACCGATGAGCGGGATGCCGATGACAACGACGATGAAGTTGGTCTTGCCCCAGAAGTAGGGACTGGACTGCCATCCGCTGATCGCCATCGCGAGGACGACGTACACGAGGAAGGCCAGGCCGACATAGCTCGTCCATGGAAAGCCGGGCGCCTGGAAGGGACTCGGTGGGATGACCCCCTTGTTGACGAGTTTGCGCAGCCGCAGTTGGCAGGCGAAGATCGTCCCCCACGTGAACAGCACGCCGAGCGCGGCCGCCTCCAGCGCGATCTCGAAGGCGTGCGGGGTGAGGGCGTTCAGGATGGCACCGAACAGGTAGACGATCGAGGTCATGACGATGCCGGCCCACGGGACACCGGACTTGCTCATCTTCAACGTGAAGGCCGGTGCCTGCTTGGCGACGCCGAGGCTGCGCAGCACCCGGCCGGTCGAGTAGAGCCCGGAGTTCAGCGACGACATTGCGGCGACGATCAGCACCGCTTGGATGACGCTGCCCATCCAGTCCAGGCCCATCCGGCCGAAGACGGTGACGAACGGGCTGATGCCCGCCTTGTATTCACTCGTCGGCAGCATCGAGACCAGGAGCAGGATCGAGCCGCAGTAGAAGACGGCGATCCGCATGATGACGGCGTTGACGGCCTTGGGCACCTCGCGCTCGGCATCCTCCATCTCGCCCGCGGCGACGGCGACCATCTCGATCGCGGCATACGCGAAGACGACACCGGACATCACCATGATCGGGCCGTACCAGTTGAAGCCGTCGGTATGCGGCCAGAAGCCGCCGGGGTTGGACCACAAGTTGGAGAAACCCGCCCTGTGGTCACCGATGTCCATCCGGCCGATCACGACGACGAGACCGACGGCGAGGAAGACCAGGATCGCGGCGACCTTGGCCACCGATGCCCAGAACTCGAACTCCCCGAACGCCCGGGCCGAGAGCAGGTTGATGATGAGCACCACGGCCAGGGAGATCAGCACGGTCTTCCACGTCGCGAAGTCCGGCCACCAGTGCTGGATGTAGAGGCCGACGGCGGACAGTTCGGCGATGCCGGTCAGGGCCCAGTTGATCCAGTACATCCAGCCGGTCAGGTAGGCCCAGAACTCGCCATAGAACTCGCGCATATAGGAGACGAAGGCGCCAGAGGTGGCGCGGTGCAGCACGAGTTCACCGAGGGCGCGCATGAGGAAGTAGGCGATGACGCCGACGAAGGCGTAGCTGAAGAGCAGGGCCGGACCGGTGCTGTTGAGCCGGGAGGCAGACCCGAGGAAGAGGCCGGTCCCGATTGCGCCGCCGATGGCGATCATCTGGACGTGCCGGCGTCCGAGGGTCTGCTTGTAGCCCACCTGCTCCGCGTCCAGACTGGACGGACGGCTGACATCACTCATAGGAATCCCCATTCCGCGCGGGAGTACTGGCCGATCGGCTCAGCGTCCCACCTCGGGGCGGATTACGCATCTCCAACGGGCAAGAAACTGGACGAGTGTCCGGAATGTAATCGTCCGCCCGGGCTACGCATGAATAGGCGGAGGCGGGGAGGGACGGGGCGCAGGTAGCCTTGACCGGTGACGTTGCGCCTGTTCGACTCCGCCGCCCGCGAGATCCGGGATTTCGTCCCGGTGACCCCCGGCCAGGTCGGCATCTACATCTGTGGCCTGACGACGCAGGCGCCGCCGCACATCGGGCACGTTCGCTTCGCCGTGGCCTTCGACGTGCTGCGCCGCTGGCTGATGCGCGGGCACGGCTACGACGTGACGTTGATCCGCAATGTCACCGACATCGACGACAAGATCCTCGCCAAATCCGCCGAGGCCGGCGAGGACTGGTTCGCGCTGTCCTACCGCAACGAGCGACTCACGAGCGAGGCGCTGGAGCTCCTCGGGGTGCTGCCGGCGTCCTACGAGCCCCGCGCCACGGGCCACGTTCCCGAGATGATCGAGCTGATGCGGGTGCTGATCGAGAAGGGGCATGCCTATCCGGCCCCGGACGGCAGCGGGGACGTCTACTTCGACGTGCGCAGCTGGCCGGCATACGGCGAACTGACGCGGCAGAAGGTCGAGGACATGGCGGCGGCGGAGGACGCCGACCCCCGCGGCAAGCACGACCCCCGCGACTTCGCCCTCTGGAAGGGCAGCAAGCCGACCGAGCCGGAGAGCGCGAGCTGGCCGACGCCCTACGGGGTGGGCCGCCCCGGCTGGCACCTGGAGTGCTCGGCGATGGCGCGCAAATATCTCGGCGACACCTTCGACATCCACGGCGGCGGCGTCGACCTGCGCTTCCCGCACCACGAGAACGAGCAGGCCCAATCCCGTGCCGCCGGAATGGGTTTCGCCAACTACTGGCTACACAACGCGTGGGTGACGATCAGCGGCGAGAAGATGAGCAAGTCGCTCGGCAACTCGCTCCTGATCGCCGAGGTGACCAAGCACGCCCGCCCGCTCGCCGTGCGCTACTACCTCACCGCCGCCCACTACCGCTCGACCATCGAGTTCCACGCGGGCTCCCTCGCCGAGGCCGAGGCGGCGGTCGACCGGATCGAGGGATTCCTGCGCCGCGCGCTGCCCGGCGAGCACACCGCACAGCCGACGGGCACGGAGATCCTGCCGGAGGATTTCGTTGCTGCCATGGATGACGACCTCGGCGTCTCCGGGGCCCTCGCGGTCGTCCACGAGCACGTGCGCACCGGCAATATCGCGCTGGACGAGGACGAGGCGGAGGTCGCCGCCCAGGAGGCACGGCTCGTCATCGCCATGACCGACATCCTCGGTGTCAATCCGCTGGCGCCGAACTGGTCCGGCTCGGACACTCCCGGCCAGGGCGAGGCCGCCGATGCTCTCGACGCCCTCGTGCAGGCCCAGCTCGCCGCCCGCGCCGGCGCCCGGGCCGCCCGCGACTACGCCACCGCCGATGCGATCCGCGACCAGCTGCACGCCGTCGGCATCCAGATCGACGACACCCCGACCGGGGCCCGGTGGAGCCTGGTCAAGCACGGGGGCGAGAACTGATGCCCGGCAACAGTTCCCGACGCGGCGCCACCCGCAAGCCAGGGTCCAAGAAGGGTGCCCTCGTCGGCTCCGGCGGGCAACGCCGCAAGGGCCTCGAAGGCAAAGGCCCCACGCCCAAGGCCGCCGACCGGCCCAACCACAAGGCCCACAAGGCCGCGCAGAGGGCCGGGGCAGCGCGCCCGGGCACCGGCACCCGACCCGCCGGCGGATCCCGCTCCCCGCAGCGAAAAGCCAAGGGCGGCACCGAGATCGTGGCGGGCCGCAACTCGGTGCTCGAGGCGCTGCGCACCGACATCCCGGCCTCGACCCTCTACGTCGCCAGCCGCATCGACTCCGACGACCGCGTTCGCGAGGTCATCAAGATCGCGGGGGAGCGCGGCATACCCATGCTCGAGACCCCGCGCACCGAACTCGACCGGATCACCGACGATGCCGTCCACCAGGGGCTGGCACTGCAGGTCCCGGCATACAGCTACGCCCACCCCGGCGACCTGATCGACCCCGAAAAGCCGGGCGTGCCGGTCATCGTCGCCCTCGACGGCATCACCGACCCGCGCAACCTCGGCGCGATCATCCGCTCCGTCGCGGCATTCGGAGGGCACGGAGTCCTCGTGCCGTCGCGCCGTTCGGTCGGGATGACCGCCTCGGCCTGGAAGACCAGCGCCGGCGCGGCCGCCCGCATCCCCGTCGCCCAGGCGACCAACCTGACCCGGGCGCTACAGGACTATCGCAAGCAGGGCTTCTTCGTCGTCGGCCTCGACATGGACGGCGACGTCGACCTGCCCGAGCTGGCGCTCGCCAGCGAGCCGCTGGTCATCGTCGTCGGTTCCGAGGGCAAGGGCCTCTCGCGGCTGGTCCGCGAGACCTGCGATCAGATCGTCTCCATCCCGATGACGAGCGCCGTCGAGTCGCTCAATGCGGGGATGGCCGTGGGCGTGACCCTGTACGAGATCGCCCGCTCCCGACGACCGGCCTGACGGCGCGGGCCGCCACGGTTCCCGGATTCGCCACGCCGGTCGGCATACGATCGATGCGTCACGTCCGAACGGTCGCCACCTTGGGGGCCGGCAGAACGCAAGGAAACGCGATGTCGAACTACGACCCGAACAACCCGCAGGAGCAGGGTGGTATGCCGCCGCCCCCGCCCCCGGCGTATGGCAACCAGGGCGCCTACCCGCAGGGGCAGGCGCCGGTGCCCCCGGCATACGGCGGTATGAACGCGATGCCCGGCTCCGGCTACACCCCGCCGGCGCCCATGGCCCGCCCGAGTGCGATGGACACGGCGGTCAAGCTCATGCAGGCCGGCGGTGTGCTCTCGATCCTCAGCCTGCTGGCCACGTTCCTGATGATGGACACCCTCCGCGACGAGGTGACCAAGCAGATGAAAGAGAACGACGCCGGGGTGTCGCAGTCCACGATCGATGCTGCCGTCAACGTCGGCCTCGGCGTCGGCATCCTCTTCGGCCTGCTCGGTGCCGGTCTGTGGTTCTGGATGGCGTCGGCCAACGGCAAGGGCAAGTCGTGGGCGCGCATCGTCGCGACGGTCTTTTTCGTCATCTCACTGCTGAGCTTCCTCTTCTCCTTCTCCCAGACTCAGCCGCTGATCTCGCGCGTGCTCAGCGTCCTGAGCATCCTCATCGGTGCCGCCGCGATGGCAATGATGTGGAAGAAGGAATCCTCCGCCTACTACAACTCCATGAGCGCCCCGAAGTACTGAGGCCGCTTCGACGCCGAGGGCCACTCCCGTGCAGGGGGTGGCCCTTCGGCGTTCTTACGCAGCGGGCGGGGGGATCTCCCCCGAGCCGCGGGGGATCAGGGTGGGGGGCAGGACGATGCGGATCGGCGGTGTCGTGTCGCCGGCGATGCGCTCCAGCAGCCGGGCCGCCACGAGCGCACCGAGCTTGGCGACATCCTGGCGGATCACCGTGACCTGGAGCAGGTCGGCCATCGGGAAGTCGTCGAAGCCGACGACGGCGACGCTCTCGCGCTCCCCCCGCTCGGCCAACGCCTGCAGCGTGCCCTTGCTGATCGCGTTGCGCCCGGCGAAGATCGCCGTCGGCGGGTCGGGCAGTTCGCGCAGCCGGTGCACGGTCGCGGCGGCGCCCTGCTGGTCCGCGTGGCCACGCACGAGCAGGTCGCCCGGGAGTTCTAGGCCGTGTTTCGCGAACGCGGCGCGGGCTCCGCGGACGCGTTCGTCGGCGGTCGCGATGCTCGCCGAATCGGTCAGCACGGCGATCCGCCGGTGGCCGCGTGCCAGCAGATGGTCGACCGCCTGGTAGGCGCCCAGGGCGTTGTCGACGATCACCGAGTCGGTGTCGATCCCGCGTGGCGCCCGGTCGGCGAAGATGATGGGCAAACCGGCGCGGATCTCTGGTTCGAGGTAGTCCTGACGGGGACTGGCCGGCACGATCACGAGCCCGTCGACGCGGCGGCTGATCAGGTTCGTGACCATGGCTCGCTCGCGGGCCGTGGTCTCGTCGAGGCTGCCGGCGACGAGCATCACGTCGTGCACCCGCATGGCATCCTCGAGGGCTCGCAGCAGGCCGGCGGAATAGCTGTTGGCGACGTCTTGGACCAGCACCCCGATCACCCCGGTGCGAGAACCGGACCTGCGCAGATTGCTCGCCGCGAGGTTGTGACGATAGTCGAGACGCTCCGCCGCGGCCTGGACCCGCTCGCGCACCGCCCCGGTGACGCCCGGCTCGTTGTTGACAACCCGGGAGACCGTCTTGAGGCTGACCCCCGCGGCCGCCGCGACATCCCGCATCGTCGAGCGTCCCGGGGCTGCGCGCCGGGGCCGAGGTGCTTCATTCACCCCTGGCCACCTGACAACGTTGTCACGTCCACATCACATTTTGTACTCGATCGGTTGACGCCGTGCAAGAGCACGCGGTAGAAAACGTCTCGACAACGTTGTCAGGCGCGGGCACAGGGGTTCGCGTCACCGGAAGGCGCGGTCACCGCGCCCAACTGAGAGGTCGCATCAATGAAGATGGTCCGTTCCCAGCAGGCCGCGCGCCGCATCACCGCCACCGTCGGAGCCCTCGGTCTAGGACTAGCGCTCGCCGCCTGCGGCGGCGGATCCGACCCCACCAGCTCGGGAGCCGGCTCGGCAGCCGCCTCGGGCTCCGGCTCGGCCACCGGTGGCGGCAGCTCCGGTGAGAAGGTCGGCGTCGCGCTCATCACCAAGGACTCCACCAACCCCTTCTTCGTCGCCATGCAGAAGGGTGCGCAGGCCGACGCCGCCAAGAACAACGTCGAGCTGACCATCGCCTCCGGCAAGCAGGAGGGCGACGACCAGGGCCAGATCGAGGCCATCGAGCAGGCCATCGCCCGCGGCGACAAGGGCATCCTGATCACCCCCATGTCGGAGGGCGTGAACGCCGCGATCAAGAACGCCCGCGACGCGGGGCTCTACGTCATCGCGCTCGACACCCCGCCGGACCCGGCCGACACCGTCGACATCACCTTCGCCACCGACAACCGCCTCGCCGGCCAGCTGATCGGCAAGTGGGCGGCCGCGCAGCTGAAGGGCGAGAAGGCCACCATAGCCTTGCTCGACCTCTTCAACGACAAGATCGTCTCCGTCGACTACAACCGCGACCAGGGCTTCCTCGAGGGCATGGGCATCGACGTCGCCGACGGCAAGAAGAACGGCGACGAGGCACCGACCGGCAAGTACTCCGGCGGCGACTACGAGATCGTCTGCAACGAGCCCGGCAACGGCGCCGAGGACGGCGGCCGCACCGCGATGGAGAAGTGTCTCGCCAAGAACCCCAATGTCAACGTCGTCTACACGATCAACGAACCGACGGCCGTCGGCGCCAACGCCGCGCTGCAGGCCGAGGGCAAGAAGGCCATGATCGTCTCCATCGACGGTGGCTGCGCCGGCGTGCAGTCGGTCAAGGACGGCGTCATCGGCGCCACCGCCCAGCAGTACCCGCTCAAGATGGCCACCCTCGGCATGGAGGCGATCGCCAAGATCGCCCGCGGCGGCGAGAAGCCGGCCGTCACCGAGGGCCTGGACTTCTACAACACCGGCGTGGCGCTGGTGACCGACACGCCCGCGGACGGTGTCGAGAGCATCACTGCGGACGAGGGCGCCAAGATCTGCTGGGGCAACTGAGGCTGATCGATGTCGACTGCCTCCTCTGATGCTGCCGCCCAGTTCTCTGGGCGGCAGCAGTCCGCGCTGCAGCGGGTGCAGAACGCCCTGCACCTCTATCCGTGGATCAGCCCGCTCGTCATCCTGATCCTCTCCTTCATCGCCTTCACGATCCTCAACCCCCGGTTCGCGACCGCCGGCTCGATGGGCCTGCTGATCCAGCAGATGGCGATCGTGGCCGCATTGGCCATCGGCCAGACGCTGGTGATCCTGACGGCCGGCATCGATCTGTCCGTGGGCGCGATCACGGTGCTGGCGATGATGGTCATGGCCACATTGGCCAAGGACGGCGGTATGCCGGGCCTGCTCGCCTTGATCATCGGCGTCGGGCTCGCCACGCTCGCCGGCCTGCTCAACGGGATCCTCGTGACCCGGATGAAACTGCCACCGTTCATCGTGACCCTCGGCACCTTGTCGATCTTCACCGCCATCGCGCTGCTGTATTCGGGCGGCTCGAGCATCCAGGCCTCGCACCTGCCGGCCTTCCTCAACTGGCTGGGCAAGGGCTTTTCGATCGGTGGGCTGCGGCTGACCTATGGCGTGCTGCTGGTGATCCTGCTGTATGCCGTGGTCGGCTTCGTTCTGTCCCAGACCGCCTGGGGCCGGCACGTGTATGCCGTGGGTGACGAGCCGGAAGCGGCGCGCCTGTCCGGTGTGCCGTCGCGACGGGTGCTGCTGCAGGTCTACACCGTGGCCGGCTTCATCTACGGCATCGCGGCCTGGGCCTTGATCGGCCGGTCCGGGGCGGCCACCCCCAACGCCATCCCGACCGCCAACCTGGACTCGATCACCGCCGTGGTCATCGGCGGCACCAGCCTGTTCGGCGGCCGCGGCCGGCTGATCGGCACCCTGATCGGGGCCATCATCGTCCAGACGTTCGCCTTCGGCCTCTCGCTGGCGGGCGTCAACCAACAGTGGCGGCTGCTGGCCATCGGCCTGCTCGTCATCATCGCGGTCTCCATCGACCAGTGGATCAGGAAGGTGAAGTAAATGGCAGTCGCAAGACTACCGCTGTCGATCGACCACATCCCCGAGGAGAAGCGATCGATCTATGACGCCGAGCCGGTGCTCTCTGGCCGCGGCATGCGGATCCAGTGGGGTCACGTCGTCGGCTTGGACGGCGTGGACATCGACCTGTACAAGGGCGAGGTCCTCGCGGTCATCGGCGACAACGGCGCCGGCAAGTCCACCCTGATCAAGTGCCTCACGGGCGCCTATGAGCCGACCGGCGGCACGGTCTACCTCGACGGTCAGGAAGTGCACTTCAAGCGCCCTCAGGATGCCCGCGAGGCAGGCATCGAGACGGTCTATCAGCAGCTGGCCGTCATTCCTGCCCTCGACATCGCGAGCAACCTCTACCTCGCGCGTGAAGAGCGCCGGGCCGGCCCCTTAGGGTCGGTGTTCCGGATGCTCGACAAGAGGGGCATGGCCAGGCGGGCCGGCGAATCGGTGCAGAACCTCGGCATCCAGACCATCCAGAACATGGGTCAGGCCGTCGAGAACCTCTCCGGTGGCCAACGGCAGGCCGTCGCTGTGGCCCGGGCCGCCGCCTTCGGGAGCAAGGTCGTCGTCCTCGACGAGCCGACCGCCGCCCTCGGGGTCAAGGAGTCCGGCATGGTGCTCGACATGATCAAGCAGCTGCGCGAGAGTGGCCTGGGCATCATCTTGATCTCCCACAACATGCCGCACGTTTGGGAGGCGGCGGACCGCATCCACATCCAACGTCTTGGCGGCTGTGCCGGGGTCATCACCCCGCAGTCGCACGACATGGGTGAGGGCGTGGCGATCATGACCGGCGCCAAGAAACTGGTCCAGGACCAGCTGGACGGTGCTGCCTGAGCTGTCCGGATCCACTCCTGAACGCTTGAGGAGGCGGCGGCCGCCACCCTTCGTGGGTGGCGGCCGCTGTCGTGTTCAGCGATTGCGGGAACGCGTGACGATCGGCAGGGGTGCGGTGTCGGTCGCGAGGATCGGGATGGCGCCGGTGTCGGCGCCGAGGACCGATTTCTCGTCCGGCTTGTTCGGCAGGACGTTGGCGACGTAGTCGATCGCCGCGTCCTCGATGCGGAAGTCGTGGCCGGCCACCTCGGCCATGTACCATCGGTGTTCGAGGATCTCGTGGAAGAACTCCGCGGGCTCGAGCTTGCCGCGCAGGTTCGGCGGGATCGCCCGCGTGATGGGCTCGTAGATCGTGGTCAGCCAGTCGTGGGCGGCCAGTTCTTCGTCGGTGTCGACCTGGTCGGTCGCGACGCGATAGGCGTCCAGGTCGTTGAGCAGGCGGCGGGCCTGTCCCTCCTCCACGTCCAGCCCCGTCAGGCGCAGCAACCGGCGCGAATGATGTCCCGCGTCGACGACCTTGGGCTGGATGCTGATGGTCGTGCCGTCGATGTCGGTCGTCATCGCGAGTTCGTCGACATCGAAGCCGATGTCGTTGAGCCGGCGGATCCGCTCATCGACGCGCCACCGCTCGTTGAGGGTGAACTGCTCGACCTCGGTCAGCTCGGCCCACAGTTCCTGATAGCGGGTGACCAGTCGTTCGGAGGTCTCGATCGGGTCCTCGCCGTCGAGGAGTTCACCGGCCTCCAGGTCGAAGAGTTCGCCGGCGATATTGACCCGGGCGATGTCGAGATCGTGTTCGCGTTGCCCGTCCGAGAGCCGTTCGCGCAACTCGCCGGTCTCGGCGTCGACGAGGTATGCCGCGAACGCCCCGGCGTCGCGGACGAACAGGGTGTTGGAGAGCGAGACATCCCCCCACCAGAAGCCGGCCAGGTGCAGCCGCACGAGCAGCACGGCGAGTGCGTCGATGAGCCGGTGGGCGGTGTCGGGCCGCAGGGCCTGGCTGTAGAGCGCCCGGTAGGGCAGTGAGAACTGCAGATGACGCGTGACCAGGCAGGCATCGAGCGGGGTGCCGTCCCGGGCCAGGCGGCCCTGGACCACCGCGAACGGCTCCACGCACGGCAGCCCGAGCCGGCCCAGGTTGCGCAGCATGTGATATTCGCGGATGGCCAGCTCGGGCTTGATCTCCTTGATGGCAAGCACCCGCCCGCCGAGTTTGACGAACCGCACGACGTGCCGGGAGATGCCGCGGGGGAGCGCGGCCAGGATCTCCTCCGGCCACTCCTCCAGGGGCAGTCGCCAGGGCAGGTCGAGCAGCGCCGGGTCGGGGCGTGCCGCGGTGATGTCGAGGGCCACGGCCAGATTCTCCCCCACCGAGTCCAATACGGTGGGATCTGTGCCGGAGCCGCTGCTCATCGCTCGCAACCCCGATCCGGACTCCAGCCTGCCCTTCATCGTGCGGATCCCCCTCGGCGCGGGGATCGTCTTGCGGACCCGTGAGACCTGGCCGCGGACGGCGAAGGTCTATTGCCACCGCCACGACGCGGCCTGGCCCGACGACCCGGACATCGTGGAAACCATTGAGCTGCGGTCGATCTCGCGCCGCGGCCCCGCGATCGACATCGAAGCCGACCGCACCCGCGAGGCGCGCTCGCAGTTCGTGCTGACCCGGGCCCGCGGCCGGGAGATGATCTTCTGGCAGACCGCACGGGTGGCCAAGGCCGCGCGCCCGAATGTCGACCTCCCCACGGCTCGCGCCGGGGGCCTGGAGCACCTCGAGATCGTCGTCGACACCCGCGAGCGCTATGCCTGGAAGTTCACCCACCAGCAGGCCACGACGACCAAGCGGGCGTTGCCGGTGGGGGACTATGCCAGCTTCGTCGACGACATGCTGGTCGCGGTGGTCGAGCGAAAATCGTTGGAGGACTTGGCAAATTCGCTCACCTCCGGTCGCCTCGCCTATCGGCTCGCCGATCTTGCCGGTATGCCGCGTGCCTCCGTCGTCGTCGAAGACCGGTACTCGTCGATCTTCAAGCTGGGGCACGTGCGCCCGGCTCTCGTCGCCGACATGCTCGGCGAGTGCCAGGTCCGCTGGCCCAGCGTGCCGATCGTCTTCGCCGAGAACCGCAAGCTGGCCCAGGAGTGGACGTTCCGCTTCCTCGGGGCCGCGGTCCGCGAGCACCTCATGGGGGAGGAGGCACACCGCCTCCTCCCCGAGGATTGACGGCCCCTGCGGGCAGCGAAAAGCGCGGTCCTCGGCAAGCGAGGACCGCGCTCTTCAGGGGCTGTCAGCCGAGGCGCTGACCGGACTCGGCGTTGAAGACGTGGACGTGGTCCGCGTTGGGGTAGACATAGATCGTCTCGCCCTTCTGCGGGACCCTGCGGCCGTCGACGCGGGCGACGAAGGGCTTGGAGACGCCCTCCTCCTCGCCGTACATCTTCATGGCGGAGTCCTTCGGGACGGCGTGGACGTAGGCGTCGGCGCCGAGTTCCTCGACGAGCTCGACGGTCAGCGGCATACCGTCGTCGTTGGTCGTGACCTCGACGTCCTCGGGACGGACACCGACCATGACCTCCTTGCCGGCCGACGCCAGGGCGGCGCGGTCGACGGGGAGCACGTGGCTGCCGAACTTGACCTGGCCGTCACCGGTGACCGGCACCGAGACGAGGTTCATGGCGGGGGAGCCGATGAAGCCGGCGACGAAGAGGTTGGCCGGGCGGTCGTACATCTCGCGCGGTGTGGCGCACTGCTGCAGGATGCCGTCCTTGAGCAGGGCGATCCGGTCGCCCATCGTCATGGCCTCGACCTGGTCGTGGGTGACGTAGACGGTGGTGACGCCGAGGCGGCGCTGCAGCGAGGCGATCTGGGTGCGGGTCTGCACGCGCAGCTTGGCGTCGAGGTTGGACAGCGGCTCGTCCATGAGGAAGACCTGCGGGGAACGCACGATCGCGCGGCCCATGGCGACACGCTGGCGCTGGCCACCGGAGAGGGCCTTCGGCTTGCGCTCGAGGTAGGGGGTCAGGTCGAGGATCTTGGCCGCTTCCTTGACGCGGGTGTCGATCTCGGACTTGTTGACCCCGGCGATCTTGAGGGCGAAGCCCATGTTGTCGGCGACCGTCATGTGCGGGTAGAGCGCGTAGTTCTGGAAGACCATCGCGACGTCGCGGTCCTTGGGGGAGAGGTTGGTGACATCGCGGTCACCGATCCAGATCTTGCCGCCGTTGACCTCTTCGAGGCCGGCCAGCATGCGCAGGGAGGTGGACTTGCCACAGCCCGAGGGGCCGACGAGGACGAGGAACTCGCCGTCGGCGATGTCGATGTCGAGCTTGTCGACGGAGGGGCGGGTGGCGCCGGGGTAGACCCGGGTGGCCTGGTCGAACTTGACGGTTGCCATGAGGCAGTACTCCTTCACCGGCAGGAACGTGCCGGACGATCCGTTGTAAAGGTGGAACGCCACGGGACATCGGTGTCCCGGACCTGACTAGTCTGCCGTATGACGCCCCGGGACGCCAGCGTTTGTCCGTTCAAATTCCGCCGGTATAGCCGTTACTCTTTCGAGATCTTTTGCGCAGAGAATGAAATTTTTTGCAGATCATCGACAGAACTGCCAAGTCGGGTGTAGGCTGGCTCCACCATCGTCAGGGTTGCATCGTGGCGCCCTGCAGAGTTCGTAGGAGAACCACATGCACAAGCGTGCGTTGGGCGCGGCCGCTCTGACCAGTGCCGCCGCTCTCGTCCTGGCCGGCTGCGGCAGCAGCGGTTCGACCACCTCGTCGAGCGCCTCCGCGGGCAACACCGCGTCCGCCTCGGAGTCCGCATCTGCGTCCGAATCGGCCAGCGCCAGCGAGACCGCCGCTCCCGAAGAGGTCGACGCCAAGGACCCGTCCCGTGCGGACGCCGACCTCGTCATCTGGGCCGACGCCAACCGTGCGCCCATCCTGACCACGTACGCCCAGCAGTTCGCCGACGAGAACGGCGTCACGGTCGCCGTCCAGATCGCCGCCGAGACGCGCAAGCAGTTCGGTGACGCCACCAAGGTCGGCAAGGGCCCGGACATCGTCGTCGGTGCGCACGACTGGCTCGGCGAGCTCGTCCAGAACGGCACTGTCGCCCCGATCCAGCTCGACGATGCGACCGCCGCCAAGTTCGCCCCCGCCGCGGTGGCCGCGAGCAAGTTCGACGGCCAGAACTACGGCGTGCCGTTCTCCGTCGAGAACATCGCGCTGGTCCGTAACACCGACATGGCGCCCGACGCCCCGGCCACGATGGACGACCTGCTCAAGGCCGCCAAGGCTGCCAAGGCCAAGGACCCCAAGATCTCGGTCCTGCTCGACCAGCCCGTCGGCAAGACCGGCAACGCCTACTACACCTACCCGTGGCTGTCGGCCTTCGGCGGCGGCATCTTCGCGCTCAAGGACAACGGCGACTACGACGCCGACAAGGTCATCGTCAACTCTCCGGAGGCCATCAAGGGCGCCGAGCAGTTGGCCAAGATGGGCAAGGACAAGGTCTTGTCCACCAACGTCGGTGACGACAACTCCGAGGGCATCTTCACCGGTGGCAAGGCCCCGTTCTTCATCACCGGCCCGTGGTCGATCCCGAACATCAAGAAGGCCGGCATCAACTACGGCATCTCCCCGCTGCCCAGCCTGACCGGTGGCGACGCGATGCAGCCCTTCCTCGGCATCCAGCTGTTCTACGTCTCCTCCAAGGCCAAGAACGCCACCCTGGCGCAGGAGTTCGTGACCAACTACGTCCCGACCAAGGAATTCCAGCTGGCCATGTTCGAGGCCGGTGGCCGCCCGCCGGCCCTGACCGAGGCCTACGAGGAGGTCGCCGCGGCGGACCCGGACGTCAAGGCGTGGTACGAGGCCGGCAAGGACGGCAAGCCGATGCCGAACATCCCCGCGATGAACTCCGTCTGGGGTCCGCTGGGTCAGGCCGCGGCCGACGTCATCGCGGGCAAGGCCGAGCCGAAGGCGCGTTTCGACGCCGCCCAGAAGGAGATCGTCGCCAACATCAAGAAGGCGAGCTGATCTCAGCCTTGTCGGCTCGTTGACGAGCCGACGGAAACCCGGCGCCCGGGTGGCCCCACGAACATCTCGTGGGACCACCCGGCGCGGATCCCGCGCCGACAGAAGGCGCCGGCGTACGCCCGGTCCCCGCTGTCCCCCTCTGCTTTCCAGCGCGCCGACTCCCCCGGCGCCACCACTGTCGCTGGCCCGTATGCCGCTGTCCCCGCCTCGTCCGTGAGGCGCCCGTCCCGGGAGTTGAACCATGGCCGCTGTCCCCCAAACCCTGGAGCCCGTCAAGCTCGGCTCGGGTTACAACACACCCTGGTGGGCTAGTGCCCTCAAATGGGGCCTGATCGCCGCCGCCCTGGCCCTTGCCGCTTACGTCGTGCAACGCCTGGTCGCCAACGGGTCGTGGTTGGGGGTGGTGATCACCGCCTTCATCCTGTTGTGCATCCTCGCGGTCTATGCGACCCGCCGGGCGATCCCGATGAAGTACCTGCTCCCCGGTCTGATCCTTTTGGTCAGCTTGCAGATCTGGCCCATCGTCTACACGGTCGCCACCGCGTTCACCAACTACGGCCAGGGCCACACGCTAAGCAAGCAGGAGGCCATCGACATCAACGTGGCCAACTCGGTGAAGGAGGTCGAGGGCAGCGAACGCTTCAAGCTGTCCATCGCCGTCCCCGAGGGTGGTGACGTCGCGACCGCCGATCTCGCCTTCCTGCTGACGAAGCCGGACGGTTCGACCTATGTCGGCACCAAGAAGGGCCTTGAGCCGCTGCCCGCCGACGGGGTCGAGAAGACCGACACCGGCAAGATCACCAAGGCTCCCGGCTACACGATCCTCAACGCCCGCGAGGCCAACAAGCGCAGCGCGGACCTGAAGGCGTTCGCGGTGCCGGTGTCGGACACCGCGGGCATCAAATCGGTCGGTATCAGCGCCGCCTTCCAGGGTGCCCCGACGCTGAAGTACGACGCGGCCGCCGACACCATGACCGACACCTCCGTGACACCGAATGTCGTCTACTCCCCGAAGAACGCCTACTTCACCGCTCCGGACGGCAAGACCCTCGCGACCGGATGGAAGGAGAACGTCGGCACCAAGAACTTCAAGACCCTGCTGACCAACGAGACGATCCGCGCCGGCTTCTTGAAGATCTTCTTGTGGAATGTCGCCTTCGCCGCGATCTCGGTGCTGTCGACCTTCCTGCTCGGCATGCTGTTGGCGCTGCTGTTCAACGACCCGAAGCTGAAGGGCAAGGGCTTCTATCGCTCGCTGCTGATCCTGCCCTACGCCATCCCCGGCTTCGTCACCGCGCTCGTGTGGGCCTCGATGTTCAACCAGGAGTTCGGCCTGGTCAACACCCTCACCCACCTGAATGTGGACTGGCTCGGCAACGCCTGGGCGGCCAAGGCGGCCATCCTCATCACGAACCTGTGGCTGGGCTTCCCGTACATGTTCCTGGTGTGCACCGGCGCACTGCAGTCGATCCCGAGCGATGTCAAGGAGGCCGCGAAGATCGACGGTGCCGGTCCCTTCCGGACCCTGCGCTCGATCACGATGCCGTTGCTGCTGGTCGCGGTCGGCCCGCTGCTGATCGCCTCCTTCGCGTTCAACTTCAACAACTTCAGCCTGATCTACCTGCTCACCCAGGGCGGGCCGTTCCAGTCCGGTGACACGAGCATCGGCTCCACCGACCTGCTGATCACCTACGCCTTCCGGCTCGCGTTCTCCGGCGCCAGCCCGAACATCGGCCTGGCCTCCGCGGTCTGCATCTTCATCTTCTTCATCGTCGCGCTCATGAGCTACTCGGGCTTCCGGCGCACCGCGCAACTGGAAGAGGTCAACTGACCATGTCGAATGTCACCGATGCCGCTGCCGTCGCGATCCCCGAGGGTCGCGCCGCCACGTCCAAGGCCCCGCGTGATGTGGGGGGGAGCACCTGGTGGCGCCACCTGCTGGGCGTCCTCGCCCTGATCTGGGCGCTCTTCCCGATCGTCTTCCTCGTCTCGGCGGCGCTCAACCCCGCCGGTTCGCTGCAGACCAGTTCGCTGATCCCCAAAGAGATGTCGATGGGCAACTTCGACACCCTGTTCAACGACGCCTCCCGGCCCTACACCAGCTGGTACAAAAACTCTATGATCATCAGCCTGGTGGGGTCGCTGGGCTCGGTCTTCATCGGGGCCTGCGCGGCATACGCCTTCTCGCGGCTGCGCTTCGCCGGCCGCCGTCCCGGCCTGCTCGCCCTGCTGTTGCTGCAGATGTTCCCGGCGATGCTGACCTTCCCGGCGCTCTATCTCACCTTCGCCAAGCTCGGCGACATCATCCCGGCGCTCGGCCTGAACTCGATCTGGGCGCTCATCCTCGCCTATCTCGGCGGAGCGATGGGTGCCAACGTCTGGCTCCTCAAGGGCTACTTCGACACGATCCCCAAGGAACTCGACGAGGCCGCCAAGGTCGACGGCGCCAGCCACGCGCGGATCTTCTTCACGATGACATTGCGTCTGGTCATGCCGATCCTCGTGACCGTCTTCATGCTCAGCTTCGTCGGCCTGTTCAGCGAGTTCCTCCTCGCGAGCATCTTCTTGCAGGACGTCGATTCCCAGACGCTGGGTGTCGGGCTCTACAGCATGTCGATCGGCAACGAGAAGAACCGCCTCTTCGGGCAGTTCGCCGCGGGCGCGCTGCTCGCGTCGCTGCCGGTGGTGCTGCTCTACCTCGGCTTCCAGAAGTTCCTGATCGGCGGTATGACGCAGGGTTCGGTG
The DNA here is from genome assembly GCF_001050535.1 of Nostocoides australiense Ben110. Lineage (GTDB taxonomy): Bacteria > Actinomycetota > Actinomycetes > Actinomycetales > Dermatophilaceae > Nostocoides_A > Nostocoides_A australiense. The sequence goes on from NZ_HG764815.1 coordinate 2,047,148, forward strand.
AAGTGAGCCCCGCGGCTCACCTCCTCGACACCCCGCACCACGACGGTTCCCTTCGGTACCTCTCCCAGCCGCACCCGCGGCTGGGAGAGACCGTCGACCTCTACGTGCGGGTGCCGCACGCGGCGTCGGTCACCAGCCTGCACGTGCGGACCACGCACGACGCCGAGCCGAAATTCACTGCGGGAGTGGTGGATCGGCATACCGCCAGCGACACGTGGTGGCGGGTGCCGCTCGTCGTGCACAACCCCGTCGCGCACTACCGCTTCCTGCTCCAAGGCGGCGAACTCGGCTACCAGTGGCTCAACGGCACCGGCCTGCACGAGCGCGACGTGCCCGACGCCGCGGACTTCCGGATCACGACTTACGATCCGCCGCCGGCGTGGAGCGACGACGCCGTCGTCTACCAGATCTTCCCCGATCGCTTCGCCCGCTCGGCATCCGCCGACGCCCGGCCCACGCCCGACTGGGCCGAACCCGTCTCGTGGGACACCCCGGTCGCCGGCCGCGGCCGCCGCACCGGACGGCAGCTGTATGGCGGCGATCTCGTGGGCATCGCCGAGCACCTCGACCACATCGAGACCCTCGGCGCCACCGTCGTCTATCTGACGCCGGTCTTCCCCAGCCGCTCCAATCACCGTTACGACGCAACGACTTTCGACCGTGTCGACCCGATCCTGGGCGGCGACGAGGCACTGACCAAGCTCGCGGCGGCGGTGCACGCGCGCGGCATGCGCATCCTCGGCGACTTCACAACCAACCACACCGGAGCCGGCCATGAGTGGTTCCGCGCCGCCCAGGCCGATCCGGCTGCGCCGGAACGGGATTACTACTTCTTCGACGGTGACCGCTATGTCGCATGGCTCGACGTCAAGTCGCTCCCGAAGCTCAACTACGACTCGGCCGAGCTGATCCGGCGGGTCTTCGAGGACCCGCAGGGCGTGGTCCGCAAATGGCTGACCGGTCCCGACGGACTCGACGGCTGGCGCATCGACGTCGCCAACATGACCGGCCGCTACGGCGCCCAGGATCGCTATCACGACGTGGCGCGGCGGATGCGGGAGGCCGCGACGACCGCCCGCCCCGACGCGCTGCTCGTCGCCGAGCACTGCCACGACACCTCCCGCGACGCGCTCGGCGACGGTTGGCACGGGGTGATGAACTACGCCGGGTTCACCCGGCCGCTGTGGACGTGGCTGCGCCACCGCGAGTATGCGCCAGACTTCCTCGGCCTGCCCGTCATCGTGCCCCGCCTCGGCGGCCGCGCCGTCATGGAGACGATGCGCGAGTTCGCCGCGCAGATGCCGTGGGTCACGTTGACGCACAGCTTCAACCAGGTCGGCTCCCACGACACGACCCGGGTGCGCACCCTCGTCGGTGACGACGCCGGGCAGGTCGACGTCGCCGCGGGGATGCTGCTGACGATGCCGAGCATCCCGATGATCACCTATGGCGACGAGATCGGGATGCTCGGTGAGTTCGGCGAGGACGGGCGCCGGCCGATGCCCTGGGACGCCGCACCGGGCCGGGGCGGCCGAGGCGGCAGCGACCCAGCC
>NZ_HG764815.1:2048800-2057921 GCF_001050535.1 Nostocoides australiense Ben110
CTCGTGGGCCTTCTCGATGTTTTCCGGGGTGGCGGTGCGCAGCAGGTACTGGTACCGCTCGACCGGATCCTGGCCATCCTGAGGGGTGCTGTGGGGCAGTGGCTGAGTGGTCATCGGTGGCTCCTGGGTGATGGTGTCTGCTGTGCTGTCGGTTTGAATGTTCACCCCCCCCGACGGTGACGAGCCTGAGGTATGGCTGTGTGCCTCCTGTGAGCCGGGGCCGTCCGCTGCAGTGGTGGCCGGCGTCCCGTGGCCGGGGCTGAATGAACCAGCCCTCGACGCGCGCGAGCACGCGCGCGCACGCCGAGCGCACCGCGTCGGCGTGCGCCACCTCGACCGAATGGTCGCCCATCATCGGCTGCTCCGCGAGCGCGACATACAGGCTCGTGAGGGTCATCGTGACATTCCGCAGCCACGCCGGCGGCGGGCCGACGCCCGCGACATCGGCGAGCGCGGCCTCGACGATGTCCAGCCAGTCCGTCGCACCGCCTGCGGTCAGATCCGGCTGGGTGAGTCATTCGAGGATGGCCACGCCGATGCGTGCCTCCTCGAGTTGCTGCCACATCTCGGCGGGGGCGGCGATCCGCCGGGCGAGGATCCCGAGGACCTCCTCCGGTGACGCGAGTCCCGCCGCGGCGGACGTGCCGAGGTGGTCGGCGCCGTGGGCGACGGCGTGAAGCCAGCCGAGCTGGGCGTCATACGCCTGCACGTCGTGCTCGTGGGGATACCAGTGCTCGTGGGGATACCAGTGCTCGTGGGGATACCAGTGCGCGACGCGCTCGAAGGCCCCCCGGTCGGTGTCGCCGGCGGCGACAAGCGAGGTCAGGACCAGCACGGCGAAGCTGCGCGTCGTGGATCGCCCCACCCGCCAGCCGGTCGAGCATCTCGGTCCGGATCCGGCCGGTCTGGCGAGCGAACCGGCCGGACTCGATCCCGTCCGCCAGCTCGGCATACGCCCAGCCGTCCCGGACCAGCGGGTCCGGTGATCCGAGTCCGGCGAGCAGGTCGTCGAGGGAATGCGTCACCTCTGCGGCGCTAGCAAGCGGATGACTGGTCGAGCGGTCCCAGCGCTGCTGAGAGAATCGGGGTATGTCGGCGCCTTCGGATCACGGCCTGCACCTGTTGACCCTCGAGGGCGGCAGCGCCCTGTCCGACTTCCGGGCGCGCGCCCTGTTGTCGCGGCTGCAGTCCGTCGCGCCCCGGATCGATGGCGTGCACGGGCGCTTCGTGCACATCGTGGCGAGCGTCGAGCCGCTGACGGAGGAGTCCGCGGCGACGGTCACCCGGTTGTTCACCTACGGGCAGCCGTATGCCGGCCCCACCGCCGAGCTGGGCACACTCGTCGTCGTCACACCCCGGCTGGGCACGATCTCGCCGTGGTCGAGCAAGGCGACCGACATCGCCCGCAACTGTGGTGTCGACATCGCCCGGGTGGAGCGGATCACCGAATACGTTCTGACCGGACCGGCGTTGAGCGAGGCCGAGTGGGCCGCGGCCGCTGGTGTCCTGCACGACCGGATGACCGAGGCCGTCCTGCGTGACATCGCCGCCGCCGAGGCCCTGTTCGACGCATTCGACGCAGAGCCGATGGCCGAGGTCGACGTGCTCGGCGCGGGGACTGCTGCTCTTGAGGAGGCCAACACGGCATACGGCCTGGCCCTGTCGGCGGATGAGATCGACTACCTCGCCGAGGCGTTCACCGGGTTGGGGCGCAACCCCACCGATGTCGAGTTGACGATGTTCGCGCAGGCCAACTCCGAGCACTGCCGGCACAAGATCTTCAATGCCGACTTCGTCATCGACGGTGCCCCGCAGCCGCGTTCGCTCTTCGGGATGATCCGGCACACCGAAGAGGTCGCTGGTGACGGCACGGTCGTCGCCTACAAGGACAATGCCTCCATCATGCGCGGATCCACGCGCACCCGGTGGCTGCCGTCGGGTGCCGGCACCGGGCCGAGTGAGTACGCCGGCACCGAAGGTGAGGTCCATGTCCTGATGAAGGTCGAGACCCACAACCACCCGACGGCGATCTCGCCCTTCCCGGGCGCGGCCACCGGGGCGGGCGGCGAGATCCGCGACGAAGGGGCGACCGGACGGGGGTCGCAACCCAAGGCCGGGCTCACCGGCTTCGCCGTGTCCAACCTGCGCCTGCCCGGCACCGAAGAGCCTTGGGAGACAACCGATGCGGGCGCTCCGGCACATATCGCGACACCGCTCGAGATCATGCTGGACGGTCCTATCGGTGCGGCGGCGTTCAACAACGAGTTCGGCCGGCCCGGTCTCGGCGGCTTCTTCCGGGTCTTCGAACAAGAGGTCTCCGGGATCAGCCGCGGCTACCACAAGCCGATTATGAGCGCGGGTGGGCTCGGCACCATCGATGCCGGCCAGACGGAGAAGGTCGCCTTCCCCGACGGCACCCTGCTCGTGCAGCTGGGCGGCCCGGGAATGCGGATCGGCATGGGTGGCGGCGCCGCGTCGTCGATGGCCGCCGGCGCGAATGCCGCTGAGCTGGACTTCGATTCGGTCCAGCGCGGCAACCCGGAGATGGAGCGGCGCGCCCAGGAGGTCATCAACCACTGCTGGTCCCTCGGTCCGGACAACCCCATCCTGTCCATTCACGACGTGGGCGCCGGCGGCCTGTCGAACGCCTTCCCCGAACTCGTGGACGGCGCAGGGCTCGGCGCGCACTTCGAACTCATCGCCGTGCCCCAGGCCGAGACGGGCTTGTCGCCCAAAGAGATCTGGTGCAACGAGAGTCAGGAGCGGTATGTCCTGGCGATCGCTCTAGAGGACTTCCCGCGTTTTGCTCAGCTGGCGGAACGGGAGCGCTGCCCGTATGCCGTCGTCGGAGTCGCCCGCGATCACGGTCATCTGCAACTGTCCTTCGACACCGAGGGAGAACCGGGCGCCGAGTTCGCCGTCGACATGCCGATGGAGGTGCTGCTCGGCAAACCGCCGCGGATGACGCGGGACGTGCAACGGGCCAAATGGACGGGCGACGACTTCGACGGCACCGGGATCGCCCTGCGCGAGAGCGCGTATGCCGTGCTGCGTCACCCGAGCGTCGCCAGCAAACGCTTCCTGATCACCATCGCCGACCGGTCCGTCGGCGGCCTGACCCACCGGGACCAGATGGTCGGGTCGTGGCAGGTGCCGGTCGCCGACGTCGCGGTCACCCTCGCCGATCACGTCGGGTTCGACGGTGAGGCGATGGCGTCCGGAGAGCGGATGCCGCTCGCCGCCGTCGATGCCCCCGCCTCTGGGCGGATGGCGGTGGGTGAGGCGCTGACCAACCTGTTGGCTGCGCCGATCACCCTGCGGGGCGTGAAGTTGTCGTGCAACTGGATGGCCGCGTGCGGTGAGCCGGGGGAAGACGCTGCACTCTATGACACCGTCCACGCCGTGGCGATGGAGTTGTGTCCGGCTCTGGGGGTCGGTGTGCCCGTCGGTAAGGACTCGCTGTCGATGCGCAGCAAGTGGACCGATCCGGCGGACGGCGTTGCCCGACAAGTCATTTCCCCCGTCTCACTGGTCGTCACGGCCTTCGCGAACGTCGAGGATGTCCGTGGCACCCTCACCCCTGCGGCGGCGGCCAACCAGGTGGTGCTCCTGATCGACCTCGGCGGCGGCCGGCATCGGCTCGGCGGCTCGATCCTCGCGCAGACGGCGGCACGGTTCGGCACGGACGTGCCCGACCTCGATGATCCGAAACTGCTCGTCGCCTTGGTCGACGCGGTCAATACGTTGCGGGAGAAGGGGATTGCCACGGCATACCACGACCGGTCCGACGGGGGGCTTTGGGCGGCCGTGTGCGAGATGGCGTTCGCGGGGGGTGTCGGTATGGACATCGATCTGACCTCGCTGGTGCACGGCACGCCGGGCAGCGAGATCGCCGCGCTCTTCGCCGAGGAACTCGGCGCGCTCGTCACGGTGCCGGCCGAGCGGACAACCGAGGCCATCGCCATCCTGCGCGACCACGGTCTCAGCGCGGCGACCCATGTCCTCGGGGCCAGCCTGCGCGAGCCGCGAGTGCGCGTCTCGGCGGCGGGCGGCACCGTGCTCGACGAGCCGCTCGGCGACCTCGCTACGGCGTGGGACGAGGTGTCCTGGCGGATCAGCGCCCTTCGGGACAATCCCGTGTGCGCCGACGAGGAGCATGCGGCGGTCGCGGCGCTGGGGGCCGATGACGGGCATCTCGTGTTCGAGCCGAGTTTCGACCCGGCCGAGGACATTTCGGCGCCATACCTCAACGTCGGTGCCCGCCCGAAGGTGGCCATCCTGCGGGAGCAAGGGGTGAACTCCCATGTCGAGACGGCCTTCGCGTTCGATCGGGCCGGGTTCGCGGCATACGACGTCCACATGACCGATCTGATGACCGGACGAGCGGATCTTCGAGATTTCGCGGGGCTCGTCGCGGCCGGCGGGTTCTCCTATGGCGACACGCTCGGCGCCGGCGAGGGCTGGGCACGCTCGGTCCTCTTCCATCCGGAGCTGACCGAGGCCTTCCACGAGTTCTTCCACCGGCCCGACACCTTCGGCCTGGGCATCTGCAACGGCTGCCAGATGTTCGCAGCCCTGGCCGAGCACATTCCGGGCGCCGAGGCGTGGCCCCGCTTCACCCGCAACCGCTCCGAGCAGTATGAGGCCCGCCTCTCCCTCGTGGAGGTGCTGGACTCACCTTCGATCTTCTTCACCGGGATGGCCGGCTCGAAGCTGCCGATTGCCGTCGCACACGGCGAGGGCTTCGCCGACTTCTCGGCGCAAGGCGACCCAGGGGCGGTCCAGCGTGCGATGCGTTTCGTGGACGCGTCGGGCCGGGTTGCCACCAGCTATCCGGCGAACCCGAACGGGTCCCCGGACGGATTGACCGCGGTCACCACCGGCGACGGCCGGTTCAGCGCCATGATGCCGCACCCCGAGCGGGTGCAGCGCAATGTCCAGATGTCCTGGACCGCTGGCGCACTCGACGCGCCCAGCCCGTGGTTGCGGATGTTCCGCAACGCCAGGGTCTGGGTGGGTTGAGCGGCGATCAGGAGTAGAACGGACGGTCGGGGTCCTCGGGGTCGTCGGTGCCGCGCACGTCCGGGTCGTGGTTCGCGATCGACAGCGACGGGTCGCCGTGCAGCATGCGTCCGTCATCGGTGCTGACCGCGACCCCGGCGCTGTCATGCAACTGCCGGGCCAGATTCCGGTAGGACTCGTCCGGCAGGGCGATGCCGGCGGCGTCCATCCGCTCGCGCAGGTCCGCCTCGATGCCGTCCTCGTCGCGATCGGAGTCCGCGCTCACGGCCACGACGGCATCGACATATGACTGCACTTGCGTCGTGTCGTGCCGCTCCAGAAAGGCCCCATTGAGCACGAGGTGGGCGAGCCGCGGAGGGGCGATGTCGGCCGCCGGGTTGGCGTCGACGTCGGAGGTCTCGCCGCCGGCGTCGACGTTGTCGTCGCGAGTCTGGTAGCTATCACTCATAGCCTCCAACTGTAGGAGAGCCGACCGCGCGCCCTGCCCGTCAGCGTCCGGTCAATCCGGAACGGTCGATGCGACCGGGCCGCCCTCGACCGGGAGGCCTGCCTTCTCCCACGCGGTGAACCCACCCTCGAGGTGGGCGACATCGGCCCGCCCCATGTCATTGAGGGCGGCCGTCGCGAGTGCCGAACGCCAGGCCGACCCGCAGTAGAGGATCAGCTTGCGGCCGTCGTCGAGCGCGGGCTTGTAGTAAGGGCTGGCCGGATCGACCCAGAACTCCAGCATCCCGCGGGGCGCGCGGAACGCGCCGGGGATGGTCCCGAGTCGCTCCAGCTCGCGGGGGTCGCGGATGTCGACGATGAGGACGCCAGGGTCGTCGAGCAGATCCGCGACCTCCGCGACGGGGATGGTCTCGATGCGGGTCATCGCCTCGTCGACGAGGTCCTTGGCGCTGCGCCGCAGCGGGCTTCCGGGTTCGCGGTCGGTCATGGCTGGATTGTTGCGTGTTCGGCGGCACAACACGCCGCTGCGGCGAGACGATGTGTCCATGCCAGCGATTCCGGCCGAGATCCGTGCCTACCTCGACGACATCGTGGGGGTGTTCACGCGGTCGCTCGGACCCGACCTGACGGGGGTATGGCTCATCGGCAGTGCAGCGCAGGGCGTCTACGAGCACGGCGTCAGCGATGTCGACGTCATGGTCATCTCAGCCACGCGACATCCTCGGGAGGAGCGTGAAGCCGTGGCCGGGCGCATCGTGCATCCAGCGCTCGAGTGCCCCACGGTCGGTCTCGAATGCGTTTGGTATGCCGTGCCCGACCTTGTCGACATGGCCTCGCCGGTCGTGTTCCAGGCCAATGTCAACGGCGGTCAGGTCCGGGCGCCGATGATCGCCTTGGAGCCGGACGACCAGCCGCAATGGTGGGCGGTGCTCGATCTGGCGGCTGCCCGGCAGGTCGGCATACCGTTGTTTGGACCGCCTGCGGCACAGGTCATTCCGCCGATTCCCGGGCCGCGGCTTCGGCGCGCGATCGAGGAGTCGCACGCCTTCCACGACGGGCCGGATGAGGGCAGCCCGAACCGGGTCCTCAACCTGGCACGCCTCATCGTGCTCGTGGAGGATGGGGAGTGGGTCTCGAAACCTGTTGGCGCCCAGCGGCTTGCGCAGGCGGAGCCGGAATTCGCGGCGGCGCTCGACGCCGCGCTCCGGGCCCGCGCGGAGGGCCACTGGATCGACCCCACTCTCGCGGCAGGGCTCAGCCGTCGTCTCGCGGACGCGCTGAACGCGAGCGACGAGTACGCGAGCGACGCGTTCGCGCGCGACGAATCACGTCGCTGAGATCAGATCATCCGCCTCAAGCAACGTGCGCAGCTGCTCTCGCAGTTGGGTGCGGAACCGCTCGACATTGCCCAGCTTGATGTCCTCATAGCCGCGGACCACGTCGGGCAGGGCGGCGATGGCGACGACCGTGTCCCGAGTGTCCGGGGTCAATTTCCCAACTGCCGCAACGATTCCCCGCAGATACTCGTCGATGAGCGACCGCTCGGCGCGCCGAACCGTGGTGTGCCCGAAAGGATCCAGTGCGCTGCCGCGCAGGCGGCGCGCCGCGTACAGGCCGCGCAGCGCAGGGAGGGCCCAGGTGCCGAGGGTGAGCTTGGAATCGACACCGAGCGCGCGCAGTAGCGGCGGGTGCAGCCGGAAGGCATAGCCCGCGTCGGGGCCGAACTGCTCGCGAATCGCCTGGGCGACAGCGGGATCCGTCGACAGGCGGGCGACCTCATACTCATCCTTGTAGGCCATCAGCTTGAACAGCCCACGTGCCACCGCGGCCGTCACCGGGCTCGTGGCGTCCGGGACGGCGGCCTGCTCGCGCCGGTGCACCTGCGCGAGGTGGTGCAGATAGGTTCGCGCATAATCCGGGTCCTGATAGGCGGTCAGTTCCTCGGCTCGCCGAGCGATGAGTTCGCCCAGCTCGCCGTCGGTCGGCAGGCCCGCTGCGCGGACGAGCCCGTATGCGGTGGTCCCCGCCGCACGGGTGGAGCGGCTTGGCGGAGGCGCTGCGGCGGCCACCACGGCGTCGGGAACCGCGGCATACCGTCGACCCCACCGGAAGGCCTGGTGGTTGGCCTCGACGGCAACGCCGTTCTGCGACAAGGCATCTTCGACAGCGGCCGGCGGGAGGGGCAGGGCGCCGGACTGCACGGCGACACCGAGGAGGAAGGTGTTGGTCAGCTGATCGCTGCCGAAGAGGCCCTCGGTGATCGCGCGGGCATCGAGGATGACGCTGTCGGGGCGGACCCGGGTGCTCAGGTCTGCCATGAGCGGGTCGACGCCGGGGAAGGTGACGGCGGGGTCGGCGACCATCGATCCGGTCGGGGTGCGCGTGGTGGAGACGACCGCCCAGGTGCGCCCGGCATCGGTGAGCACAAGATTGGTCGGCGCGGTGGCGACGAGCAGGTCGGCGCCGACATATACATCGCATTCGCCCGGGCCGATGGCATTGGTGCCCTCGATCGACTCGGGGGAGATGCGCACATCGGAGATCACCGCGCCGCCCTTCTGCGACAGGCCGAGCTGATCCAGGCCGCGCACGAAGAGGCCGGCATTCGTCGCGGCGACGGCGAGGACCTGTGCCGTGGTGACGATTCCGGTGCCGCCGATTCCCATGAGGCGCACGCCGATCGGCCGGTCCAGGAGGGTCACGGGTGGCTCGGGCAAGTCGCTCACGGCAAGTTCCCCCGCGGTCCGGGCCGCGCGGGGGCGGCCGCTCCCGGGGGTCACCTCGATGAAGGACGGGCAGTCCCCGTCGAAGCAGGAGAAGTCCTTGTTGCAGCTGGCCTGGTGGATGCGGGTCTTGCGGCCGAACTCGGTCTCGACCGGCTGCACCGACAGGCAGTTGGACTTGGCGCCGCAATCGCCGCACCCTTCGCAGACCCGTTCGTTGATGAAAGACGCGCGGTTCGGCGTCGCCGCCAGGCCGCGCTTTCGCTTGCGCCGCAACTCGGTTGCGCACTCCTGGTCGTTCAGCAGGGCGGTGACGCCGGGGACGGCAGCGAGGTCGGCGAGCACCGACTCCAGGTCGTCGCGGTGGTGGACGCGCACACCGTCCGGCAGGCGTGCCCCGGCATATCGGCTCGGGTCCTCCGTGGTGATGGCGACCTTCGCGACGCCCTCGGCGAGCAGTTCGGCGGCGAGGCGGGGCACCGGCATACCGCCGACGATGTCCTGGCCACCGGTCATCGCGACCGCGCCATTGCACAGGATCCGATAGGTGACATTGACGCCCGCGGCGACGGCCGCGCGGACGGCGAGGCTGCCGGAGTGGTGATAGGTGCCGTCGCCGAGATTTTGGACCAGGTGGTCTTCGGAGACGAAGGGAGACATCCCGATCCACGCCGCGCCCTCGCCGCCCATCTGGGTGAAGCCGATGACATCGCCGACCCGCTCGGGGTCCATGAAGACGACGAGGGTGTGGCAGCCGATGCCGGCGGCGACGAGGCTGCCGCCGGGCGTGGCGGTGGAGCGGTTGTGTGGGCAGCCGGAGCAGAAATAGGGCGTGCGTGTCGCCGCGGGGGCCAGCGGGAGGGTGGGCCGGGTCGCGGTCTGCGGTGTGGCCAGCGCCGCGGTCGCGGCCGCGATCGTCGGCGAGCCGC
>NZ_HG764815.1:2058021-2066298 GCF_001050535.1 Nostocoides australiense Ben110
CAGCCCCAGGCGGTATGGCCGGTCGGGTGTGAACTCGAGCACGATCCGACCACCGGTGCCGGCCGGCAGGACGAACCCCTGGCGCCACCCGTCGATTCCGACCGCCGGCAACTCCGCGCCGGCAAGGGTGGCGCGCCATCCGGCGTTGCGGTTCTCGGGCAAGGACAGCACGGCCGTGTCCCCGGGCCCGAGGTCCATGGTGCGCTCGGTGGTGGCCCAGGTCTGCACCGTCACGTCTCGGGTGGTCGCCGACGGCGTGCTCCAGCCGTGGGGAACAAGCCGGGCGCTGTGGACGACAAAGCGGCTGCTCGGCTCCCACCGGATGTCATGCCGGCCGGCCGCGAGCAGGATGGGGCCGCCGCAGACGGTGACGGTGAGGTCGCGGTCCTTGTAGACGTCGCCGAGCGTCCCGGTGACCTCGGTGTCGTGGGCTGTGCCGTCAATGAAGAGACGCGGGCCCAGGCCGCAGAGGGCGCCGGTCGGGTTGTCCAGGCGCGGCGCGTACGGATCCTCCGGCTGACTCCCGGTGAGGGTGAGTTCGGCCAACCCCAGGGGCGGATCTCCGGGTTGCCAGGTCGCTGGGAGGTCAACGCGGATCCGGAAGCTGGTGGCGGTGAGCGGAGCGAAGGTGGTCTCCCCCGGTCCGAGCGCCACCTCGCGTTCGGCTTGCGCGGTGGCGATGCCGACGCGCGCGGGAGTCGTCACCCTGCCACCGGCGCCAAGGACCGCGATGCCGCGCAGCGTCCGGCGCCCCGGGTAGGTCACGACCAGGGTGGCCGACCGGGTCAGGGTCTGCGTCGCCCAGAGGGTGTCATCTCGCCCGTCCATGGCGAAGGCCCCGGAGACGGCGGGGTCGTCTCCGAGGACCGAGGAGGCGACCACCTTCGCGGCTCCGCCGAGCGGCAGGAAGAGCTCGGCCGTCCCGGGACCGGCAACGGCGCGCGCGACTCCGGTCGCGACATACTCCGTGCGGCGCGGGACGGTGATCCGGCGACTTAGCCCTGCGGCCTCGACTGGCGCGCTGGAGATGCCGGGGTCGCACTCCGGCCGGTCGGCCGCCACGATCAGGCATGGCCGGCGGCCGGCGGGAGTCGCGAGGACGAATGCCTGCGGACCATCCGACGAGGCCGGCGGGACCTCGAGCCAACGCGCCGGTTCGATCCCGGGAAGCGTGATCTCCCGGATAGTCACCGCTGCGCGGTCGAGGTCACCGACCACTTGTGTCACCTCGACCGTCAACTCGCGGACTGCGCTGCCGCGCAGGCTGATTCGCGCCAGTCCCGTCACGGGGTCGACAGCGGCAAGCTGCGTCTGCCCGTCATCGGTCGCGACCTTGAGCCGTCTGATCGGCGCACCTTGCGAAGGGTTGACGCCCGCGGCGATGGACACTGACGGAAGCGGAACGGCCGTCGGCAGGGTGACCCGCACCCACTGCGCGGTCGGCGTCGAGAGCGGGTCGGATGCCCAGACCGTAGACATCGAGCCATCGACTAGGGCTTGTGGCCCCGACCCCGGTCGCAGCGGCCCGAGGACCGCAGGCGTGGCTTGGCTCGTCGAGGCGGAGACCTGCGCAACCCCGTCGAAGACGGCAACAGTTTCGGGACTACCGGGCACACCTCCGAAGTCGTGCACCGGCCGGTTCGTAGTCCACGCGTCGCGCGTCGTGAGCACCGGACCGACGGCATCGCGCACGCGACCGAAGGATCGCTCCCGGCGGGCCGGTCCGTCGGCGACAACGACCCCCGATGCCAGCCCGGGCACGCCGTCGGCGTCCCTGCCGACGAGGGCCACGCCGTCGCTGGGGAGGACACCCCCGGCGATTGCGGCCAGCACGGCCTCCGGACCGCCCTCGACCCGAATGACGCCGGAGCTCTCGGTCGCCGTCACCGATTGCGCGACATTTCGCTCTACCGACGTGACGGTGTAGATCTCGACCTCGGGAGTGGCATGGGCCGGGAAGGTGGCCGACTCTTCGATGCCGGGTGCCCGGCGCAAAGACTCAGCAACCCGGGCCACCACAGCTGGTTCGACGACGTGGTCGAGCACGTCGCGTCTGAGGACGACATTGCTTATGCCGACGCGCCGCAGGGCGACGACGAGACCCTGCGCCTCCCCCGGGTCCTCGGACAGGGATACGAGGGCATCCAGCACACGGATCGTCTGCGGCGGGGTCAAGGGAACCTGGCTGCGACTGACCCACGCCGTGTCGCCCCACGCCTGCAGGGGCTCGTCGATCGTCCGGCCCCATCGCTGATCACCGAACCCGGCGGCCGGCAGGACGAGCGAGCGCCCTTGTGCCGCATGGGTGTTCAGCCAGCGGCCAGCCTCGGCCCAAGCAGCGGGCGGAGTGGTCCACCCCGGCATACGTTGCGGCGCCAGCACGAATGGCACTAGGAGAAGCAGCGCCCCTCCCGCCCCGACGACGGCCAACCGGTGAGGGACCCGAGGGGCTGCCACGCGCTCGCGCTCCGCGATGCGCACCGCCAGCCACCCGAGGCCGACCGCGAGCGGCAGTCGAGCCAGGCCGTCGGCCTTGTGCACATTGCGGAACATCGCGAGGGTGCGGTCGAGGAGAAATTGCACGCCGGGCGCCAGCGGGCTGCCTGCCCAACCGGTGTGCCCGATACCGAGACAGACCAGGCCAAGGACGAGAAGGGTGAGGAGGGCACCGCGATACGGCAGCCCACGTTGGGCTAGCCCGACGAGACCCAGGCCCACGATCGCCGTGGTCACGAGGACACCGAGCGGTGTCGAATGGAGGTCGTAGGCGCCGGGCCACCAAGCATCACCAGCACTCGTGGTGAACGCGACCCAGTGATCGGCACCCCGGACCACGTTGAACCAGCCGAGCGGCGCGGTGGTCTCGCCCGAGGTTTCGATGACGTCGAGAAATCGCGGACTGAACCGGCCAAGCACGACTAGCGGCACGAGCCACCAGGCGATAGCTGCCCCGACCCCCAGCCCCGTCCACAGGGCGAGGCGGCCGCGGTCGCGACGATTGGCTGCGATCAGCACGGCGATGGCGGGGAAGGTCGCCAGGACGGCAACCGCGTTGACCCCGCCCATAAGCAGCACGGCGACCCCGGAGAGCACTCCGGCCGCCCGGGCGGACAGTCGGCCGGCTGCGTGAACCAGGCCGGGCAGGACAGCCCACGGCAAGAGCGCGACCGGCTGGACCTCCGAGGTGAGGAGCCCCGACAGACCCACGAGGCGGGGGGCACCGGCGTACGCCAGCCCGGCGAGGACCGCGGCATACGGAACGAAGGGCGACACCTCGGCCCCCGAGGCGGCCAGGGCGACTAAGACGCGCCGCATACCCTCGTATGCGGTGAGGAGCAGGACGATGGTCCAGCCCCGCTCGACGATCCAGGCAGGGATCCCGAGGGACTGCCCGAGGAGGGCGAACGGACCCTGCGGGAAGAGGTAGCCGTAGGCTTGGTTCTGCAGCTCACCGAAGGAAATCGTCGGATTCCACAGATGGAGGGAGCGTGCGAGGAATCGCCCAGGGTCGACCCATAGATTGAGTTTCGTGTCCCATGTCGTGGTGCCCACGCCCCCGCGCGCGCCGGAGACGACCAGGACAGCCAGGGCTACCCACTGCACGGAGCGCACCGAAGCACGGGTGGTGGCGTGAACAGCCACGGGCCCCCTTCATTGGCTACCGTCGAGTAAGGTTGCGCGCGAGTATAGCCACGACGCGAAGGCGATCATCCCCCATGCAGACCCGCGAACCGACCGGCAACGCGACCTTCGATTCGGTGTGGCCCATCGCCGAACCCGTCAAAGGCTGGCTCACCCGCGAGCAGGCCCGGCTCTTGTGGGACGAGGCGGTGGCCCTCCGGGGGCACCCGACCATCGTGGAGATCGGCAGCCATCACGGCCGATCGACGCTCATCCTGGCCAAGGCGTTGGCCGGCCGGGGACAGGTCATCGCGATCGATCCGTTCGTCGAGGGCCGCCTGTTCGGAGGGTCCGCCACGCGTGGCCACTTCGAGGCCAACCTTGCGCGGGCCGGGGTAAGCGGAGACGTCGACCTCGTCATGGACTACAGCACGCGGGTCCGCCCCAAGTGGCATCGCTCCGTCGACTATCTCTACATCGACGGCAAGCACGACTACTGGACGCTCGCGGACGACCTGCGGTGGGCGGATCACCTCCCCGACGGGTCGCCGGTGCTCGTCCACGACTGTTTCTCGTCGATCGGCGTCACCCTCGGCGTCCTCGCCCATGTCCTGCCCAGTCGGCGGCTGCGCTATGAGCGGCGGACCGGTTCGCTTGCGCTGTTCCGCATCGCGGCTCCCTCCCGCGCCGATCGACTCCGGATCCTCCGGGAGATCCCGTGGTGGATGCGCAATGTGGGCATCAAGGTGCTGCTCCGGTTGCGGCTGCGCGGCCTGGCCCAGGCCGTGGGGCACGATTCGCCCTACGACCCCTACTGAGCCGATGACGGTCGGTGATCTGCTGCGGACGGCACGGCCGCGGCAATGGACCAAGAATGTCCTCGTTCTCGCTGCGCCCGTGCTGTCCGCGCAGGTGGTCCACGGCGACGTCCTGCTGGCGACCGTCGGTGCCCTGGTGGCGTTCGTCCTCGCTTCCTGCGGTGTCTACTACGTCAACGACGCCCACGACGCGGCGCTCGACGCCGCCCACCCGACGAAGCGCCACCGCCCCGTGGCCGCCGGCCGGATCCCGGTGCGCACGGCATTCGCCATCGGGGCCGTCCTGCTCGCCCTCGGCATCCTGTGCGGCCTTCTAGTGCGCCCGGCCCTCGGCCTGACGATGGCGGTCTATGTCGTCGTCAACCTCGCCTACGCCTTCGTGCTCCGCGACGAGCCGATCCTTGATATCGCCGCCATCGGGTCCGGGTTCATCCTGCGGACCATCTCCGGAGGTGTCGCGGCCGGGATCTGGCTGTCCGAGTGGTTCCTCCTCGCGGCATCGTTCGGATCATTGTTCGTCGCCGCCGGCAAGCGGTATGCCGAGCGGCTGGACGAGACGATCGCTCCCGGGTCGACGCGCCGTTCGCTGACCCGTTACACCGCGACCTATCTACGCTTCGTGTGGACTTTGTCGGCCGGCAGCCTGGTCATGACCTACGGATTATGGGCATTCGACCAGCAGGCCACCCTCACCTCGAGCCTTCCGGTCTTGTCGATCGCACCCTTCGTCCTGGCCGTCCTGCGCTACGCGATGCACGTCGACGCCGGCGCGGGGGACGAGCCGGACGAGATCGTCCTGCACGACCGTTGGCTCCAGGGCCTCGGGCTAATATGGGTGGCCATGGTCGCCTGGCCACTATTCAGCTGACGAACCGCCTTAGCTCAGGAGCCGCTTACCGAGGCGCAGGACGCCTTGCCGTGCCGGTCTGCGATGGTGGCTCGGCGCGTTCCCCGAGAGCCGGTGACGGTGGGCCAGGAACCAGTCGTAGGAGTCGGCGAACATCTCGGCCGTCGTATAGCCAGCGCGCCACCCGAGTTCCTCTTGCGCCGGAGTCAGATCGAACCACATCTCGCGGCCGTACATCAGCCAGTGGTAGGGGCCGAAGGGCGCCAGGCCCAGCGCAGACGCCCCGCGCATGCCGATCGCGGCCGGGGTGAGCGGGACCGAGCGCACGCGGGCACCTGTCCCGGCATACATGCACAGATCCTCCAGGGTCTTGCGCATGGTCCCGAAGACCTCGGCCCCGATGTTGTAGGTGGCCGAGCCGGGCCGGTCACCGGCTCGGAGGCAGGCGTCGGCAAGGTCGTCCGCGTGCACGAACTGGTAGCGATTGTCACCGCGCCCGAGGACGGGCACGGCGGCGCCGTCGGCGATCCAGTCGAAGAGGATCGCGAAGATCCCGAGCCGCCCGTGGCCAAGGATTGTCCGCGGCCGCACGATCGAGATGTCGAGGCCGCGCGTCGTCGCTGCCGCGCAAAGCAACTCGGCGTCGTACTTGGCCCGCCCGTAGGCCTCCATGGGGTGGGGAATCGTCTGCCGCGTGACGGGATTGTGAGCGGGTACCCCGAACACCGCGGATGAGGAGGTGTGGACCACCTTGGCGACGCCGGCGTCCTCGCACGCGCGCAGCAGCGTCGCCGTCCCTCCGACATTGACCGACTCGAAGAGGCAACGGTCACGCGCAAGCGGTACCTGTGCGACATTGTGGAAGACGACATCGACCCCCGCCACTGCTTCGCGGACAAGCGGTGCATCCGTGATATCAGCCCGGACGAACTCGACGTCCGCGGGCCGGTCGTCGGCATCGTTGAGATCGAGAACTCTCACGCCGTCCCCGCGCTCATGCAGGGCACGCACGAGAATCGACCCGAAGTATCCACTGCCTCCGGTCACTAGGGTCCGCCGACTCATACCCACCTCCCTCAGAGCTGGATTCCGCGTGCCTGGCACCAGCGGACGGCCTCGCGCATGCCCTGGGCAAGGGCCACACGGGGACGGTAGCCGAGGACATCGGTCGAGTGCGCAATGTCGCAGGCGATGGTCTTGTTCGTCTCGCCGAGGACGTGGAGTCCTTGGACGTACCGCCCCCGCCTCTGGAGTAGCCGATCCCCACGCTCGGCCAAGCGCCCGATCAGGGCCGGCAGCGCCAAGGTGTGTGGGCTGACGGCATAGCCGGACTCGGCGAGGACCTCTCGCACCGTCGCGACGACGTCGGCCATCTGATACGGCTGCGAGTCTGCGATCCAGAAGGCGCCTCCTCGGGCCTGCGGCACGCCGAGCGCGAGCAGGATGCCGTCGACGAGATTGCCGGTATAGACCATCGATCGCTGTTGCTGCCCACCGCCGAGCACCGGGAACCGCCCGGTGCGCACGAGGGCGAAGAAGGTTGTCTGCCGCGCCGGTTGCCACGGCCCGTAGAACCATGGCGGGCGCACGATGACCACGTCCTGGCCAGCCTCAACGGCATCGCGAACGGCTAACTCGGCGTGCATCTTCGACGCACCGTAGCCGAGCCAGGGCGCGAACGGCTCGTCATGACGGAAGCGGTCGTCCGGCCGCGGGTTGACGCCGAATGGGGAGTTCGACGAGATATGGACGATCCGCCCGGTGGCCGCCGCCGCAGCCTCCTTCAGGAGCACGTTGGTGCCGCCGGCGTTGACCCGTTCGAAGTCGGCGACGGTCGCCGGATGGATGACTCCTGCGGCGTGGACAATCGCGTAGCCGGTGGCTCCTCGCAGCAGCGCTGAGACCGCGTCGGGGTCGGCGATGTCGCCGACGTGAATCTGCGCCGTGGGCGCTAGCTCTCGGACATCGGGCACCTCGCCCGCCGATCCAAGGAGAACGCGCAGCTGCCGTGGCGTCGACCGCCCGGTCGTGCGCTCGGCCTCGTACCGGGCCAGCAGGGCACGGCCGAGCCAGCCACCGGCCCCGGTGATGACCACCCCGGGGACGGCCGGGAAGACAGGAGCGTCGGTCACCGGAGCAGGTCCTCCATCGTTCGATGTGCCAGGGCGAGAATGGTGCCCTGCGGGTTGACGCCCGGGGCGTCGGGGATCACGGAGGCGTCGCAGACGCGCAAACCGTCAACTCCGTGCACTCGCCCCCGGCTGTCGGTCACGGAGGTGTCCGGGTTCGAGCCCATCCGCGCGGTCCCCATGAGGTGGACGGTCATGACCGTCGCATTGGACCGGCCGATCGCGGCCACGGCAGCGGGGATACCCGCGGGCTGGTCGACGGCCGGAGCGTTGGCGTAGGAGGGGTAGAGCCGAGTGGCTCCCGCCGCGAGCAGCAGGTGGAGCAAGCGGCCCATCCCACTGCGGAGGGCCGCAATATCCCCGCTCGTCAGCGCGTACGTCACAAGCGGGTCGCGACGGCCGCGCAGCAGGCGCACGCGTCCGCGCCCGGCACTGGTGATCGCCGCGTAGTAGGAGCCGAGTTCGCGCCAGTCACCCAGCGCCGCCCGGACGTGAGCGGGGGTGTCGGCGAGTTGGAGGGCCAGCAGGCTGGGGGCTCCGGCGCTGCCACCCAGGCTCAGCCATGGCGCGAACTCCTTGACCTGATATGTCGGCACGTCGAAGGGGTCGTTGACGAGGCCCGGCACGTGGGCCACCACCTTGACGGTCGGATGCATGGCGAGGTTCCGGCCGACGGCCGGGCCGCCGAGCTGGCTGCGTAGGAGAAGGGCGGGCGTCTGGGTTGCCCCCGCGGCGACGATGACCGTGTTGGCCGTCACGCGGGCGCGCCGACCCGAAAGCTCTTCGACCTCCACGGCCCGGGCCCGACCCCTGCCGACCTCGATGCCGAGTGCTCGCGTACCGGTGCGGAGATCGGCGCCCG
>NZ_HG764815.1:2066398-2072178 GCF_001050535.1 Nostocoides australiense Ben110
CCGCCCGGCTGACCGCCGCCGCGGCCTTCGACGGCCGCTTCTGCGTCGCCACCGGACCCCCGGCCCGGCTGTGGTGCACTCCCACCTGACACTCCCGCCTGACGGCGCGGCATACCGCCGGTCGGCCTCGGCTCGGGGCTGGCACGACCCGGCGCGGCACGAGAAGGGCGGCCGCGTTTGAGGAGCGCGGGTTTCAGGAGCGGGCGTACTCCCCGAGCACCTGGACGGAGCCGCCGGTGACGCCCTTGGCGCCCCGGACCACCTCGATGCCCGGTTCGACCGCGGCGGCCGCTTCGGTGTCGACGTGCCCGATCGGCCACGCGTGGATCCCCCGCTCGCCGAGCAGCGCCACGGCGGCGTCGGCCGCGGCCTCGGGCAGCAGGGCGACGAAGCCGACGCCCATGTTGAGGGTGCGTTCGAGATCGGGCTGGGGCACCCGGCCCAGGCCTTCGATGACCGAGAAGACCGGCGGCGGGGTCCAGGTGGACCGGTCGAGTGTGGCGTGCACGCCCCCGGGCAGCACGCGGGCGAGGTTGGCGGCGAGGCCGCCGCCGGTGACGTGCGAGAGGGCGTGGATGCCGCCCCCGTCGCGTACGCGCTCGTCGCGGATCACGTCGAGGAGATCGGCGGCATACACGCGGGTGGGGGTGAGCAGCTCCTCGCCCAGCGTGCGCCCGAACTCCGCCACGTGCCGCTCGAGCCCCCACCCGGCCGCCGCGATGACGCGGCGCACCAGCGAATAGCCGTTGGAGTGCAGGCCCGACGACGCGAGGGCGAGCACGACGTCGCCGGGGAGCACCCGGTGCGCACCCAACACCTCGGCATGCTCGACGACACCCGTGGCGGCGCCGGCCACGTCATACTCGTCCGTCTCGAGCAACCCGGGGTGCTCGGCCGTCTCCCCGCCGATGAGGGCGGTGCGGGCCTGGGCGCAGGCGCCGGCGATGCCGGAGACGATGGCGGCGATCCGTTCGGGGACCACCTTGCCGCACGCGATGTAGTCGGTCATGAACAGCGGTTCGGCTCCGCTGACGACGATGTCGTCGACGACCATCCCGACCAGATCGAACCCGATGGTGTCGTGGATGTCGAGGGCTTGCGCGATGGCGACCTTCGTTCCCACGCCGTCGGTAGAGGTGGCGAGGACCGGGCGGGCCATCCGGGCCAGCGCCGAGGCGTCGAACATCCCGGCGAAACCGCCGAGCCCGCCGAGCACCTCCGGACGGGTGGCCCGCGCGACGGACGCCTTCATCAGCTCGACGGCTTTGTCTCCCGCCTCGACGTCGACTCCGGCTGCGGCATAGGTGATCGGGCCTTCGCTCACGCGGGCCAGCCTACGTGCCGAGGGCAGCGGGTCGTATGCCGCGTCCGCGCCCGGTGGGTGGCGTCAGGCGCCGCGGCGGCTGCCGGTGAGCTTGCGCCATATCCAGGTGCTCGGCACCTCGCGGCCGGTGGCGACATACTCCACCGCGGCGTCGTTGAAGAGCACGTCATTGAGCCGGGAGAAGGAGCGCCGCTGGGACACGACGAGCAGTTCGTCGCCGAACTCCAGTGCTGTATCCAGGTCGGGGTCGTAGGCGATCTGCCCGTCCCGGCCGAGCGCGAGGATCGCGTTGCCGGTGGCGTCGTCGCGGTCGTCGGGGTTGCTCAGCAGGTCGCGAATCGTGAACGTGTTCCGCCGGAGCCAGCGGGCCAGCGCCGGAGCGGAGGTGGTGTCGATCGTCAGGCCGTAGGGGTCGGGGGATCGCGAGCCGCAGCGATCGACGAGCCGGCGGACGAGGTCTTCGGCCCACTCGTCGTCCTGCGTCATGGCGTACTCGAGGAATCCCCACGTGCGCGGCGTCACGATCCGGGCAAAGGCCTCGCGGGCCACGAGTTCGGTGGGGACGAAGAGGCTGTCCGGGGCGAACGCCTCATACAGCGCCGCGGAGCTGGCCTTGGTCTGGCGCAGGCAGACGAAGACGTCGGGGGCGTCCGTGCGGACCGTCGCCGCCAGCGCCAGATTGGTCGTATCCCGATCGGTCCCGCCGACGAATCCGACGATGGAGTCGAGGGTGTCGAGGGCGCCGTCGGGCAAGACGTGGTCCACGGTGTAGCCGGCGGCGAGCAGGTCGCGGTCGATCTCGTCGCGGAACTGGCCTTCGGCGCACACCAGCCACTTGCCGCCGGGGACGGCGGTGCCGCGGTCCGGCAGCGGTGTGCCGCCGGGGCTCATCAGCCACGTGATCAGCTGGTAGACCGCGGGCTTCTGCAGCGCGAGGGTGAGGTAGCCGCCGAATCGGTCGTAGGCGTTGATGACGGCCTCGGCGCCGAAGCTCTCCATATAGGCACCGATGCGCCGGTCGGTGCACCGGGCGATGACCGGGACCTCCGGACGCAGCAGGTGGACGGCCTGGACGACCCCGAGGTTGGTGTCGTCGTCGTCGGTCAGGGCCAAGACACCCTTGCAGTGATCGCTGCCGAGGCCGGCCATCCCGAGCAGCGCCGGATTGGCGGCATCGCCCTCGACGCCCGGGGTGTCGACGGCCAGTTGGTCGGTGCCGAGCGCATCGACGCGCGCACCGAGACGCTCGACGACGACGAAGCGGCGCCCGAGCCAGTCGAGCCCCGCGCCGACCTGGCGCCCGGCCTGCCCGTAGCCCGCGAGGATGTGGAAGTTCTCGCGGATACCCCGCACCTTGCGGCCGAAGCGTTGCGCCGCGACGGCATCACGGAAGACCTCGTCCTGCACCAAGGCCATCATCGTTCCGATCGCGACGGCCCAGACGATGACGGTGGCGTAGATGGTGAAGGTGACCCAGAGCCGTTGCTGGGTGGTGAACGTCTGCGGGATCTCGCCGAATCCGATCGTCGTGGCGGTGTAGCTCATGACGTAGAAGGACTCGAAGACGGTGAGCTTGCGCGGATTCCCGTCGGCGTCGAAGCCCGGGGCGGCGGACAGGCCGAAGACCGCGATCGTGAAGACGATGATGAGGCTGATCAGGGGCCAGCGCATGCGGCGCAGGACGAGGAAGATGGCATCCGTCGCCGGGATGTCGGTGGGTATGTCGACCGGCAGGCGACGCAGCACCGCCCGCATCCGCAGCAGCGGGCGGACGAAGAGCAGCGGGTTCCCCAAGGCCGGTCAGCGCCGCTGGTAGCTCGCGGTCTCGATGACGAGCAGGATGATCGAGACGATATTGGCCAGGAGGGCGCCGGCGGAGAGGGAGACGACGCTGCTCATGTGCTCGACGGTGAGCCCGGCTTCGGTCGCCTCGCGCGCCCAGATCCACACCGTGGCTGCGGCGATCAGCTGGATGACGGCGACCAGGCTGGTGGCCAGGTGGAGGGCGCCGATCTGGGTGCGATCCCCGAACTTGAACACCAGGGCGATGATGTTGACGATCACCGCGGCATACAGCTCGTAGACGTTGTGCACGCGCGCGTCGGTCAAGTCGCCGTACCAGAAGCCGAAATTCAATGTCGCCGCGAGGACGACGAAGAAGGCGAAGACCACCTTTTCGAGGTTCACGAGGCTGACGATACCCAGCGCGCAGCGTCTGGGTATGCGGCGTGTTCGCCGGTCAGTTCACGTCGAGCGGGAGTTGATACTCCAGCAGGCCCTTGCCGAGGCGCTCCTCGTCGGGTAGCTGCACGGGATAGCTGCCGGTGAAACAGGCCGTGCAGAGCTGGTCCGGGGCCTGCGAGGTGGCGGCGATCATGCCGGCCTCGCTGATGTAGCCGAGGGAGTCGGCGCCGATGGAGCGGCATACCTCCTCCACCTCCAAGCCGGTCGCGATCAGTTCGGCCCGGGTGGCGAAGTCGATGCCGTAGAAGCAGGGCCAGCGCACGGGGGGTGAGGAGATGCGCACGTGCACCTCGGCGGCGCCGGCTTCGCGCAGCATCCGCACCAGGGCGCGCTGGGTGTTGCCGCGCACGATCGAGTCGTCGACGACCACCAGCCGCTGGCCGCGGATGACCTCGCGCAGCGGGTTGAGTTTGAGGCGGATGCCGAGCTGGCGGATGGTCTGGTTGGGCTGGATGAAGGTCCGGCCGACGTAGGCGTTCTTCACCAGGCCCTGACCGTAGGGGATCCCGGACTGCTGGGCGTAGCCGACGGCGGCCGGGGTGCCCGACTCCGGGGTGGGGATGACGAGGTCGGCGTCGACGGGGTGCTCTCGGGCGAGGGTTCGGCCCATCTCGACCCGGGACTCGTGGACGACCCGGCCCCGGATCGTCGTGTCGGGGCGGGCGAGATAGACGTATTCGAAGACGCAGCCCTTGGGTTCGGGCGCGGCCCAGATGCGTGAGCGCAGGCCGTCCTCGTCGATCGCGATCAGTTCGCCGGGCTCGATCTCGCGGATCACCGAGGCGCCGACGATGTCGAGGGCGGCGGTCTCGGAGGCGACCACCCACCCGCGCTCGACCCGGCCGAGGACGAGCGGGCGGATGCCTTGGGGGTCGCGGGCGGCATACAGCGTGTGTTCGTCCATGAAGACGAAACTGAACGCGCCCCGCAGCCGCGGGAGCACCTCGAGGGCGCGCTCCTCGATGGTCTTGCCTGGGTCGTCGACAAGCAGCGCCGTGACCAGCGCGGTGTCGGTGGTGTTGCCGCGGCGCAGTTCACCGGCGTGGACGTCGAAACCCTCGTCGGCGCGCTGCATGACGTGCTCGCGCAGTTCGGCGGAGTTGATGAGGTTGCCATTGTGGGCCAGGGCGACGGTGAAGCCGCTGTGCCCGCCGAGGGTGGGCTGGGCGTTCTCCCACGTCGAGCCGCCGGTTGTCGAGTAGCGGCAGTGTCCGACGGCGATGTGGCCCTGGAGGCTGGCGAGGGAGCGCTCGTCGAAGACCTGGGAGACCAGGCCCATGTCCTTGTAGACGAGGAGGCGCCGGCCGTCGGAGGCGGCGATGCCGGCGGACTCCTGGCCGCGGTGTTGGAGGGCGTAGAGCCCGAAATAGGTCAGTTTGGCGACGTCCTCGCCGGGGGCCCAGATGCCGAACACACCGCAGGCGTCCTGCGGACCGCGCTCGCCGGGCATCAGATCATGAGTGAGCAGCCCGTCTCCACCTGGCACTGCCCTAGTCTCCCACACCGGAGTGGCCGCGCCGGGCGGCCGCGGGAGACGTCACCAGATGGGCATCTGGGCGGCCCGCATCGCCCAACTCGCGACACCCTGGCCGCCCTGGGGTCGCAAGTCGGGCAATCTCGGCACCAAGATCGCCCGACTTGTGACGCGTGTCGGCCCCCGCCTATGGCGCCGGGCGCCCCCGACCGTGATCGAAGGCGCCCGGAATGGATCCACCGCGCGGATCAGGACTGGTTGACGTCCCAGCGCTGGAAACCGGCAGCCTCGGCCGTGGCCACGTCGATGAACCAGACCTCGGCGCGCGTGCGCTTGAACCAGGGGCTTTCCTGGGTGTGATAGAGCTTGCTGTCCTCGTTGCCCTTGACCGCCCAGCCCTCCGGGCCCTTGCCCCGCGGCCCCGCCGCCGCCGAGCCCGGGCCGTAGGGGCCGTCGGGCACGTCGACCAGCGTCAGCGGCGCCGCCTCCTGGGCGGTTTGCGCCTTGTGGTCCCACCGCTGGAAGCCGGCCGCCGTGGCTGCTTCCTCGGTCTCGAACCACACTTCGGCCGTGGTCTGGGCGTAGCCGGGGCTGTCCACCGTGTGGAAGAGCATCGAGTCCTCGTTGCCCTTGATCGCCCAGCCCTCGGGACCGGACCCGTCCCGCGCCGGCAGGACCGACCCGGCGCCGTACTTGGCCGCGACGAAGGCCGCGGCCGCGCCCGCCGCGGCTCCGGCT
>NZ_HG764815.1:2072278-2089724 GCF_001050535.1 Nostocoides australiense Ben110
CGTGCTGCTCGGCGAGTGGCAGTTGCTCTCCGACCTCTCCTTCGCCGACCTGGTGTTGTGGGTCCGCACCCGCGCCGGCGACTGGCGGGCGGTGGCGCACGTGCGCCCGAACACCGGGCAGATGGTCTTCTTCGAGGACATCGTCGGCCAGCACGCCGTCGGGGACCGCAGCCGGCTGCTCGAGCGCGCCCTCGACGAGGGGGCCATCCTGCGCCGCGGCGGCCCCATCCTCGACAACGACCACGCCATCCGAGAGGAGGCGGTGCCCCTGCGCGACGGCGACCAGACCATCGCGATCCTCACGCGGCATACCAACCTCACCGCGCTGCGTACCCCCAGCCGGCTCGAACTCAGCTATCAAGGCCTCGCCGCCGCGTTGGTGCGGATGATCGCCGCCGGCGAGTGGCCGGGCGCCAGCGCGCCGACGGGCAGCCGGCGCGGCGCCCCCCGCGTCAGCGATGGGGTGATCCACCTCGGCGTGGACGGCATCGTGCTGTACGCCAGTCCGAACGCGATGAGTGCCATCCACCGCCTCGGGCATCCGGGCGAGGTGATCGGGGAGCAGCTGGCGACGGTGTTCGCCGACGTGCTGCGCGATCAGGCGCTGGTCGACGAGGCTCTCGCGATGGTGACGATGGGGCGGGCGGCCTGGCGCGCCGACGCGACCACCCGCTCGGGATCGGTGGCGCTGCGCGCCATACCGCTGACCGAGGGCGGCGAACGGGTCGGCGCCATCGTGCTGCTGCGCGACGTCACCGACCTGCGGCGCCGCGAGCACGAACTGCTGAGCAAGGAAGCCACGGTCCGGGAGATCCACCACCGCGTCAAGAACAACCTGCAGACCGTCGCGGCGCTCTTGCGCCTGCAGGCGCGGCGGCTGCCCGACGGGGCCGGGCGATCGGCGCTCGACGAGGCGGTTCGGCGCGTCGGCACGATCGCGCTGGTGCACGAGACGCTCTCACACGGCTTCGACGAGACCGTCGATTTCGACGAGATCGCCCGCCGGGGCCTGCACGCCATCGTCGAGGTGGCGACGACCGATGTGCCCATCGGCTCGCGGGTCGAGGGGTCGTTCGGCCGGCTGCGGGCGGAGGACGCCATGTCGCTCGCGCTGGTGATCAGCGAGTTGACCCAGAACGCCGTCGAGCACGGCCTGCGCGAGACCGGAGGCACGGTCACCCTGCGGGTGGAACGGGTCGAGGAGGACGGGGGCGACGGCGATGTGCTGCAGGTCGCGATCGAGGACGACGGCACGGGGATCCCGGCCGGATTCCGTCCCGGCAAGGCCGGCCTCGGGACCCAGATCGTCAACTCTCTCGTGCAAGGGCTGCGTGGGGCGATCCGGTGGGAGGACGCCCAGCCGCACGGCACGCGGGTGCGCTTCTTCGCTCGCCTGCGCCCCCTGGACCCGGCCTGAGCACGGGTGCCTGAGCACGGGTCCGCGGGCTTGCCCGCGGGGGATCGTCAGCCGGCGCGGCGGGCGCGGGCGTTGCGGCGCTTGAGGGCGCGGCGCTCGTCCTCGGACAGCCCGCCCCAGACTCCGGAGTCCTGACCGGACTCGATGGCCCACTTCAGGCACGTGTCGATGACCTCACACCGCCGGCATACGGCCTTGGCCTCCTCGATCTGCAAGATTGCCGGTCCAGTGTTGCCGATGGGGAAGAAGAGCTCGGGGTCTTCGTCCAGACACGCAGCGCGATCGCGCCAATCCATGAAGTGGATCTCCTAGTCAGTGGCCAGCGGCGGGCGGCCCTCGGGTTGCGGCGCGCGCCACAGCGAGGCCCTCGGTGGTTTCGGTGGTCGACTCACCATTGTCAGGGACCGACCGCCGATATGCCAATGCTTTGGGCCATATCTTTTGTTCCCGATTCAATAATTAGGCTTGGGGCATGGCAAACCAGGCCGCATCCGCGCAACCGGACCGTTCGAGTGTCGGTCCGCCGGCGAGTCGCGGCCGATGGCCGCGGGTGGCTGCCGCGGTGGTCGGTCTGGAGGCGCTGGCGCTGGTGGGCCTCGCGGCCGGGTATGCCGTGGGGATCGCCGAAGAGACCGAGTCCAGCCTGAGCCGCACGCTGGCCTCGATCGGGCTCTTTCTCGTGGGGGCGACGATCCTCGCCTCGATGGCGCGGGCCTGGCTGCGCGGGCAGGAGTGGCAACGGATGGCCACCCTGGTGCTCAACGCGCTGCTCGTGCCGGTCGCCTTCAGCGTCATCCGCGGCAATGGCGCCCTCGTCGGCGTGCCGGTGCTGCTCCTCGCCGTCACGGGCGTCACCGCCGTCCTCCTGGCCGGCGGCTCGACCCCGGACTGAGACCTGGCCGCGGTGACGGGACGGGCTAGATGCCGAAGTCGCACCCGTCGCAGCCGGAGCAACCGTCGCCGAAGTCGAGCAATCCACCGGCCGAGTCGGCGAAATCGCCGACGCTGCTGGCGATGCCGCCGAGACCGTCCGCGAGATCCAGGTCCGGGATGTCGATGCCCGCCGAGAAGTCGGCGACGCTGCCGACGGCGTCGGCGATCTGCAGGCCGGCGCCGAGCGTGTCGCCGAGCACGTCGAATCCGCCGAGCCAGGTCAGGTCGAAGAAGGCGTCGCCCACGCCCTGCAGCCGAGCCGCGGCGGCCACGTCGGCGAAGGTGCGCGCCCACCGCTCGGCGACCCCGAAGACCATGGCGTATGGCAGATAGCGGCTGAAGAGGTCGCGGGCCTCTTCGAAGCGGATCTGGTTCGCCTCGGCCTTGGTGAGGTATTCGCGGAAGCCGAGCGCCTGGATCCGGGCGGCCGTACCTTCGGCGGTGCGGGGGGTGCGCCCGCGGCCACCCCAGATGAGCAGGATCGCGGCGAACAGCAGCCCCGCACCCAACGCCAGCATCGGCGTGCGTGCCGGCTCCCAGGGCCGGGCCGTGATCCCGGCCAGCGCGGCCAGGACGGCGGCGACGACCAGCAGCCACCCCAGGCAGCCGAGCCGCCGGTTCCGGTCGCGGGGATGCTTGGTGTACCAGCCCCGGTCGACGACCTCGCGATAGAGCCCGATCTGCGCCTCGCGCATCGTCAGGTCGAAGCCACGGGCCTTCAGTTCCCGGACCGTGACCTCGGGGCCGTACCGGAACACGGCGTCCAGCAGTTTGTGCTCGAACGGCAGCAGCCGATCGCCATCCGGCGCCGGCAGTCGTATGAGGCGCCAGTCGTGATCGGACTGGCGGACAGGAGGTTTCGGTGCCGGCCCCCGCGGTGGCGGGGGAGGAGTGTCGGGGTCGGCCGCTTCGGCCACCAGCCGCAGGTGGCCGCGGACGGCGAGATCGATGATGGTGGCGGTGACGTCGATGACGTGCGCCTGTCCGTCGATCACGGTGCCGACCAGCCCGGGAGTCAATCCGTCCGGTGGGCTGAACCGGACGGCGACCGGACCGGCATACTCCTGCCTGCCGCGCGGCACCCGGCGGCGCGTCACCTGCTGCCCCAGGGCCGGCAGCTCACCCGGGGTGACGCCCTCGAAGATCTCGTCGCGGCGGCGCCGGCGGAACCACCACAGCCCGAGGACAGCGAGCAGCACCGGCACCGCGAACGCCGCGACCGCGATCTCCCTGCTGTCCACTCGACCCGCCCCTCTCCTCGATCGATCGCCCGGGGGCAGCCTAGGACGCGTTCACCCACCACGGATGGGCGTCCCGGTCTGGGGTTACTATCCAGCGGTGCCCACCCGCTTCGTCCTGACCCTCTCCTGCCCCGACCGGCCCGGCATCGTGGCCGCGGTGGCCTCGACGCTGGCCAATCTCGGAGCCAACATCCTCGAGAGTCAGCAGTTCGACGACCCGCGCACTGGCCGCTTCTTCATGCGCGTGCTCGTCGAGCCGGTGGCGGGGGAGACCATCGAGCAGGCCGACCTGCACGGCGCCGTCGCCGCCGTCGGCAAACGGTTCGACATGGACTTCCAGCTCCGGCGCGCCGACGCGCCATACCGGACCATCCTCATGGTGTCGAAGTTCGGGCACTGCCTCAACGACCTGCTCTTCCGCTGGCGCAACAGCGGGATCAACATGGACGTCGCCGCCGTCGTGTCCAACCACCCCGACTTGGAACCGCTCGTGGCGTCGTATGGCGTTGCCTACTACCACATTCCGGTCACGCCGGACACCAAGTCCGAGGCGGAGTCGCGGCTGCTGTCCCTCGTCGACGAACTCGACGTCGACCTGGTCGTCCTGGCCCGCTATATGCAGATCCTCTCCGACGAGTTGACCGCGCGGATGTCTGGCCGGATCATCAACATTCACCACTCGTTCCTGCCCAGCTTCAAGGGCGCCAAGCCCTATCACCAGGCCTACGAACGCGGCGTGAAACTCGTCGGCGCGACCGCCCACTATGTGACCGCCGACCTCGACGAGGGACCGATCATCGAGCAGGACGCGATCCGGGTCGACCACCGGATGACGCCCGAAGACCTCGTGCGCGCCGGGGAGGAGTGCGAGGAACGCGTGCTCGCCCACGCCCTGCGCTGGCACTGCGAATCGCGGGTCCTGCTCGCCGGCGACCGCACCGTCGTTTTCTCCTAAACCCCACGAAGTTCTCCGCTCCTTCGTCGCTCCGATACTTCGCGGGCACCCCGAGGACCCATACATCCCGCGAAGTCGTCAGGCCACCAGGCTCCGCTCGCGGATCGTCAGCCGAAAACCCTTGGGCATCAACGTCAGTCGCTCGGTGACGCGCAGGTCGTATGCCGGGTCGGCAGCGAATTCGAAGCGGTGCAGCAGCCGCGCGAGGACCAGCACCGCCTCGTGCAGGGCGAACTGCCGGCCGATGCACGCCCGGGTGCCGACACCGAAGGGCAGGTAACTGTATGCCGGCCGGGCGCGCACCCGCTCGGGCAGGAAGTTGTCGGGGTCGAAGCGGTCGGGGTCCGGTCCCCAGACAGCCGGATCGCGATGCACGGCCGGGATGAAGACCAGCAGCCAGTCCTGCGGGGTCATCGTCCAGCCGGCGACCGTGGTCACCGCACGCGGGCTGCGTCCGATGGCGGGCGCAGTCGGCCAGAGCCGCAGCGCCTCGTCGAGCACGCGGCGCACGTAGCGGAACTTGGGGACCATCTCGAACGTCGGCGTGGACTGCGGGTCCGGCCCGAGCAGGTCGTCCGTCTCCGCTTGGGCCGCGGCCCGCACCCGATCGTCGTTGGCGAGGTACCACAAGGCGAATGACACTGCCCCCGAGGTGGTTTCGTGACCGGCGGTGAGGAAGGTCAGCACCTGGTTGATGACATTGCGCCGGTCGAGCTGGGCTCCGGACTCGGCATGTGCATGAAAGAGCATCCGCCCGAGCAGGTCCTCGCCGCCACGTTGCTGCCCGCCACCGTGCTGCCCGCCGCCGGCCAACCGCGTCTCGATGATGTCCTCGGTGATCTCGACCTGCGTCGCGTATGCCGCCCGCGCCCGTCTCGAGGGCCGGCGGGTGATCAGTTGGCCGAGTGGCAGAGTGCTCAACCCTGCTGCCTGGCCGGAGTCGGAGAGCAGGGTGACCATGGCCGCGACGTAGGGGTCGCGCTCCTGGTGGGCGAAGGTGCCGAAGGAATGGCCGAACGCCGTGCGCCCGATGGTCTCCAGCGTCATCCGGGTCAGGTCGTCGGCGACGTCGACGGGCGTGGTGCTCGCGGCCCACCGTGCGACGAGATCGTCGGCGACGGCGTTCATCGTGTCGTGATAGCCGCGCATCGCGGGTTTGGTGAACGCGGGGACGAGCAGGTCGTGGGCGACCCCCCAGGCCGGTTCGTGAGTGAAGGCGGTGAACAGGGCGTCGCCGCTGAAGCGGCGTAGTGCGAGCACGGCGGGTGCCAGCGCCTTGTCGAAGTGCACGTCGTCCGCGACCTGGGCGCACACGCGCGCGCTCAACGCAAAGACGAACTTCTCACGAAAAGCCTTGAACTCCAGCAGTTCCGGCAGCCCGTGCACCCGGCGCATGAGGTTCTGCACCGGGGTGTTCGGGTCGGCCTCGCGCTCGATGTCCCCGACGAACCGGCGCCGCCCCGGGGGATGGGGCAGGCGCTGACCCGACCAGGTGTTGCGGGTCACGGCCTCTCCAGGTGCTCCAGGCACTCGCGGGCGATCTGCAACTCCTCGTTGGTGGGGATGACGAAGGCCGCGACCCGGCTGGCCGGCGTCGTCAGCAGCGCCTCCGCGTCGGCGCCCTCGTTGGCCGCCGCGTCGACCTCGACCCCGAGGATGCCGAGGCGGCCCAGCACCGCGGCTCGCAGGGCCGCATTGTGCTCTCCGATGCCACCCGCGAAGGCGATCGCGTCGAGCCGGCCGAGCACCGCGGCATACGCACCCACGTATTTGACGAGCCGGTGGACGACGACGTCGATGGCGGCTTGCGCCTCGCGGTCACCGGCGGCGGCGCGTTCGGCGATGGTGCGGAAGTCGTTGTCACCGGTCAGCCCGAGCAGGCCGCTCTGCTTGTTGAGCGCGGTGTCGAGCTGGTCGACGTCCAGGCCCTCGGTGCGGGCGAGGTGGAAGGGCACGGCGGGGTCGATGTCGCCGCAGCGCGTGCCCATGACCAGCCCCTCGAGCGGCGTCATGCCCATCGAGGTCTCGACGCTCTCGCCGTCGAGCACGGCGCACGCGCTGCACCCGTTGCCCAGATGCAGCACGATCGTGGCGAGGTCGGCGCGGCCCATCAGCGCCGAAACCCGTGCTGAGACATAGTGATGCGAGGTGCCGTGGAAGCCGTAGCGGCGCACGTGATAGTCCTCCCGCCACACCTTCGGCACCGCGTAGGTGTATGCCGCCGCCGGCAGGGTCGAGTGGAACGCCGTGTCGAAGACGGCGAACTGCGGCACGTCGGGGAACTGCGCCAGCGCGGCCTCGATGCCGGCGAGGTTTGCCGGATTGTGCAGTGGCGCAAGAGGAATCAGGTCGCGGATGGCGTCCGTCGTCGCTGCGGTGATGCGGGTCGTCGCGCTGAAGCGGGTGCCGCCATGGACCACGCCCCCCCCCACCGCCATGGGCGGCTCGGCGTCCAGGTCCGGCCCGAAGTCGGCGAAAGCCGCAGCCATCGACGCGAGGGCGGTTGTCATGTCGCCGATTTCGCCGGTGCGGGTGTTGTCGGTGCCGGCGACCGTATGCCGGTGCTTGCCGCCACTGGATTCGCCGATCTGCTCGATCAGCCCCTTGGCCAGGACCTCGCCCGAATCGGAC
The DNA here is from genome assembly GCF_001050535.1 of Nostocoides australiense Ben110. Classification (GTDB taxonomy): domain Bacteria; phylum Actinomycetota; class Actinomycetes; order Actinomycetales; family Dermatophilaceae; genus Nostocoides_A; species Nostocoides_A australiense. The sequence goes on from NZ_HG764815.1 coordinate 2,079,456, forward strand.
TGGAGCAGTTGGTATTTCACGGAAGAGGAGCCGGCGTTGACGACGAGGACGCGGCCGTCGGGGGAGGTCATGGCTCAAGCTCCTGCCTGGATCGCGGTGATGGCGATCGTGTTGACGATGTCGCGCACGAGCGCCCCGCGGGAGAGGTCGTTGACCGGGCGATTCAATCCTTGGAGCACCGGACCGACGGCGACGGCGTGGGCCGAGCGCTGGACGGCCTTGTAGGTGTTGTTGCCGGTGTTGAGGTCGGGGAAGATGAACACGGTGGCCTGCCCGGCGACCTTGCTGCCGGACAGCTTGGTCGCCGCCACGTCGGGGTCGACGGCGGCGTCATACTGGATGGGCCCCTCGACAGCCAGCTCCGGATCGCGTTGTCGCACAAGGTCAGTTGCGGTTCGCACCTTCTCCACGTCGAGGCCGCTGCCGGACCCGCCGGTGCTGTAAGAGAGCATCGCCACGCGGGGTTCGATGCCGAACTGGCGCGCGGTCGCGGCGGAGGAGACCGCGATGTCGGCGAGTTGCTCGGCCGTCGGGTCGGGGTTGACGGCGCAGTCGCCGTAGACCAGCACGCGATCGGCCAGGCACATGAAGAAGACACTCGAGACGACCGAGACACCGGGCACGGTCTTGACCACTTCGAGCGCCGGGCGGATCGTGTGCGCGGTGGTGTGGTTGGCGCCGGAGACCATGCCGTCGGCCTCGCCGAGCAACACCATCATGGTGCCGAAATAGGCGCCGTCGATGACCCGGTCGCGGGCGATGTCGATCGAGACGCCCTTGTGGGCACGCAGGCGCGCGTACTCCTGCGCGTAGCGTTCGAGATTGGGCTCCTGGGTGGTCGACAACAGGCGCGCACCGGTCAGGTCGAGATCGAGAGCGTGCGCGCGAGCGGCGATCTGGGCGGGATCACCGAGGATGGTCAGCCGGGCCGCCTGCCGCTCGAGGATGAGCGCGGCAGCCTCGAGGATCCGGTCGTCATCCCCCTCGGGCAGGACGATATGTCTGCCGGCCTTCCGGGCCTGGGTGAGCAGGTTCTGCTCGAACATCAGCGGCGTGACCGCGCCGGGCGATGCGGCCCCGAGGCGCTCGAGGAGTGCGTCGGTGTCGATGCTCTCCGCGAGGACCTTCTCGGCCGCCGCGATCTTGCGCACCGAGGCGGGGTTGAGCGAGCCCTTGACCCCGGTCAGCGCCGCGGTCGTGGCCAGCGTCCCGCCCGCGCAGGAGATGACGGGCAGGCTCGAGTCGATACCCGAGATCAACTGCTGCACTTGGGGACTCGGCGTAAAACCACCGTTGAGGAAGACGGCGGACGGGCTCGGGAAGGTCTTGCCGCGGTCGGCCAGCAGCACGCCGAGCAGGACGTCCTCGCGGTCGCCGGGGGTGATCACGGCTCCGGCCGGCAACAGCCGGTCGAGCACGTGCGGCATGGTCATCGCCGCCACCACGAATCCGAGCGACTCGTTGTCGAGCCGGGCGGGATCGCCGGAGAGCAGTTCCCCGTTGACCGCGCCCATGAGCTCGCGGACGGTCGGCGCGTCGAGGATCGGGACGTTGGGGACGGTGTAGGTCGGTATGCCGCGGGTCGCCTGCTGGGTCGCGGCGACGATCGCCTCGGCCGGGCCGTCGACGCGGTTGACGATGACGGCCAGCACCTGGGCATGCCGGGCGTGCGCGCCCTCGGCCATCAGCTCCGCCGCGAGGGCGATCTGCTCGGGCGTGCGCCCGGCACCATTGACCACGAGGATCATCGGGGCGTCGAGATGCGCTGCGAGAGAGGCGTTCGCGGCGAACTCGGTGGGGGCGGGCACTCCGCTGTAGTCGGACCCGACGATGACCATCGTGTCGGTGTCGGCCGCCGCCGCGTGGAAGCGTGCGACGACCTCCGCCATGGCAGCATCGCGGTCGTCGTGCAGATCCTGAAGCATCACGCCGGACGCCGCGCGCAGGTCGATCGGCCGTTCGAGCCGGGAGGCGAGGAGGGTCAGGACCGGATCGGCCTCGGGATCGGTCACGACGGGGCGGAAGATCCCCACCCGGCCGGCATGGCGGGCCAGCGCCGAGACCAATCCCATGGCGATGGCGGACTTGCCGGAATGCGCCTCCCCGGACGCGATATACACCCGAGTGGACATGCGATCACCCTATGCGCTGACACATGACAAACGCACCGGCCCAGGTCGGGCGCGGTGCGATGTCGGGGGAGTGGGGACGGACGCCGATCAGGCGGCGACGTGCATCCCGAAGGCGGGGCGGGCGGAGTCGCGGTAGGCGCGGGCGAGCTTGTCGCCGAGCACCTCGCGCATGAGGTCGGCGTCGGGGCTGTCCTGGCCGTCGACGGCGGCCAGCATTTCCTCGATCTCCGCGGGCGTGGTGTAGACGGACAGCTGGCGCAGCATGTCCTGACGGGCCGACACGGCCGCACGGTGGTGCCGGAGGCTGATCCGGATGTTCTTGATGCTCATGTCCTCAATTGTGCGCCCTTTCAATTAATGCGTCCAATAGCTCGCATGCATAGAACCCATGCGCTAACGTCATTGGTCATGGAGACCGAGACGCTGCGCTGGTTTCAGCATGTCGCCGACGGGATGACGGTCACCGAGGTGGCCGAGACGTATGCCGTGAGCCAGCCCGGCGTCTCGCGTGCCCTCGCGCGACTCGAGGAGGAACTGGGGGCCCCATTGCTGCGCCGGTCCGGCCGGGTGCTGCGCCTGACCGCCGCCGGCGCGGTCTTCAAGGCGCACCTCGACGCGATGATGGCGCAGTACGACGACGCCGTCGCCGCCGTCGAACAACTCCTCGATCCCGGCACCGGCATCGTCACCCTGGCCTACCCGCTCAGCCTCGGCACGTGGTTCGTGCCCGGGCTGATCCGCGACTTCCGGGCCGCTCATCCCGGGGTGCGGGTGCGCGTGGCGCGCTCGTCCGTCGGCGCGGTCGGCGCCATCTCGCGCCTCCTGGCGACGCGGGAGGTGGACCTGGAGATCACGACCGGCCGGGTGTCCGGGCCCGGTGTGGAGTGGCGTCAGGTCGCGATCGAGCCCCTGCTGCTCGCCGTGCCGCTCGACCACCGCCTCGCCGGCGCCGAGGAGACCGAGCTCGCCCATGTCGCGCGGGAGCCGTTCATCATCCGCCGGGCGCCGTCGGAGATGCGCGCGCAGGTCTTGCAGCTTTGTGCCGCAGCGGGTTTCGAGCCCGACATCGCCTTCGAAGTGGACGATCTGCCGACCGTGCGCGGGTTCGTCGCCGCCGGGCTCGGCGTCGGCGTCGTGTCGGCACTGGGCCGCTCCGTGCCGACCGAACTCGGCCCGGTGCGCCTGATTCCGTTGCGGGACAACGACGCCAGGCGCGAGGTCGGGATCGCCTGGCTCAGCGAGCGCCGGCTGCTGCCGGCGGCCGACCTGATGCGCCGATTCGCGCTCGCCGAGGCGGGGCGACGTGGGGCCTGATCGCGCGGCATACCCCCGCCCCGTGGTGGGCCGGATCACGCCTACGACATCCCCGGGATGCCGTGTCCCTGCCCCGCGCAGCCGTATGCCGCTGCGAGACTTGGGGATATGCCGCCCCGTAGCCGCGCCAAGGGCGCGACCATCCTGGCCGTCGCCAATCAGAAGGGCGGCGTCGCCAAGACGACGTCTGTCGCCTCGCTCGGCGCCGCCTTCGCCGAACTGGGCAAGCGGGTGCTGCTCGTCGACCTCGACCCGCAGGCCTGCCTGACGTTCAGCCTGGGCATCGACCCGGACCAGGTCGAGGCGTCGGTGCACGACGCCCTGACCGGCGCGGTGCCGCTCGCCGACGTCATCTTCGAGTGCGGCGACGGCGTCGACCTGATCCCCAGCTCCATCGAACTCGCCGGCACCGAGTCGGTCCTCCTCGGCCGGCCCGGGCGCGAATACATCCTGCAGGAACTCCTCGCGCCGGTGGCGACGGCATACGACCTGATCCTGCTCGACTGCAGCCCCAGCCTCGGGGTGCTGACGCTCAACGCCCTCACCGCCGCCCGCGGCCTGATCGTCCCGATGCCCTGCGAGATGCTCGGCCACCGCGGCGTGGGGCAGCTGCTCGATACGGTGCGCGACGTCAAGCGCATCCTCAACAAGAAGCTCGACGTCGTGGGCGTGCTGCCGACGATGTACGACGGGCGCAGTACCCACCAGCAGGACGTGCTCGCCGACGTGGGGGAGCGCTACGGCATACCCGTGCTCGCGCCGCCCATCCCGCGCACGGTCCGCTTCGCCGAGGCGCCCGCCGTCGGACGGTCCATTCTCGAGACCTCGCGCACGTCCAAGGGGGCGCAGGCCTACCGGGCCGTGGCCAAGGACATCCTCACCCGTCTGTGAGTCGCGTAGGTTGGAGGGTATGACGACCCAGGTTCCCGCCATCCTCAAAGACTCCGCCGACGCCCCGTTCCGCCAGGGGCTGGTCGAACGGCGCGACCTGCGCCCGGACGATGTCCGCATCGACATCGCGTACGCCGGCATCTGCCACAGCGACATCCACACGGTGCGCGAGGAGTGGGGACCGTGCATCTTCCCCATCGTCACCGGGCACGAGATCGCCGGGGTGGTCAGCGAGATCGGTTCCGAGGTCACGAAGTTCAAGGTCGGCGACCACGTCGGCGTCGGCTGCCTCGTCGACTCGTGCGGCGAGTGCGACTACTGCGTCAAGGGCAGCGAGAACTTCTGCGAGAAAGGCGCCGTCGGCACCTACAACTCCAAGAACTACGACGGCGAGATCGCCCAGGGCGGCTACAGCCAGCAGATCATCGTCACCGAGCGGTTCGTGCTGCGCATCCCCGACGCGATCTCGCTCGAGGTCGCGGCCCCGCTGTTGTGCGCCGGCATCACGCTCTATACCCCGCTGAAGCGCTGGGGTGCCGGGCCGGGCAAGAAGGTCGCCATCGTCGGGATGGGCGGCCTGGGGCACATGGGGGTCAAGATCGCCGCCGCCATGGGCGCCGACGTGACCGTCATCTCCCAGACGATGTCGAAGGAGGAGGACGGGCGAGCGTTCGGCGCCGTCGACTATCGGGCGACGGAGGACGGCAGCGTCTTCAAGGAACTGCGCAACAGCTTCGACCTGATCGTCTGCACCGTCAGCGCCGACCTGCCGCTGGACAAGTACCTCGGCATGGTCAAGCCCTTCGGCGCGCTCGTGCTCGTCGGGCTGCCCGAGAAGCCGCAGAACTTCCAGGTGTTCTCGCTCATCATGGGCGACAAGGTGCTCACCGGGTCGAACATCGGCGGCATCCCGATCACCCAGGAGATGCTCGACTTCTGCGCCGAGCACGACATCGCCCCGACGGTCGAGACGATTTCGGCCGACGAGGTCGACGCCGCATACGACCGCGTCGTCGCCTCCAAGGTGCGCTACCGCTTCGTCATCGACACCTCGACGATCGCGCCCGAATAGGCCTGTGCGGCAAGCACATCCAGGCCGCCAGGACCAAATAGCCTCTGCTAGTGTCCCGCGCCGGAAGTTCAAATGAGAAGTCTTCCGAGGGATTTGAGGATGTCTTCGGCGGTTTTGGTCCAGATGAAGGGTTTGGGGTCGGTGTTCCAGGTCCGATGTCATAGGCCTTCTCCACGAACAGCGGGTCGGTAGACAGTTTGAAGGTCTCGGTGCGGTGCGGCTGCAGCCCGAACGCTCGCCAGATCCGCCCGACTGTCGAGGCTGAGAGTTCCGAGCGTCTCGCCATCTTCGAGCGGGTCCAGTGCGTGGCATTGTCCGGGACCGATTCCAAGGTGGCCACCACGAGATCCTCGACCTGCTGATCGGTCACCGTCGCCGGCCGACCCGAGCGCGGTTCATCGAACAACCCATCCAGTCGATCGGCCACGAACCGCGCCCGCCACTTGCCCACTGTCGTCGCCGTGCACCCCAACTGCGCAGAAACCGACGCATTCGTCGACCCCGTCGCGCACGCCAGGATGATCTTGGAGCGCAACGCCAACGCCTGCGACGTCTTCGCCCGCCGGGCCCAGCGGGTCAACTGCTCCCGCTCTTGCTCGCTCAGTTCCAGCACTGCCTTGGGACGTCCAGTTCGCGCCATACCCAAGCCTACAACTTACCCAACGAATTTATGGCGCACGCCACTAGCAGAGGTTCCGCGTCCGGCCCCCGGCGTCTCAGCTCAGCCGCTCGATGATCATCGCCATGCCCTGACCGCCGCCGACGCACATCGTCTCCAGGCCGATCTGCTTGTCGTGGAAGGCAAGCGAGTTGACCAGGGTCGAGGTGATGCGGGCACCTGTCATGCCGAAGGGGTGGCCGATGGCGATGGCGCCGCCGTTGACATTGAGCTTGTCCATGGGGATGCCCAGTTCGCGGGCCGAGCCGAGCACCTGCACAGCGAAGGCCTCGTTGATCTCGGCCAGGTCGATGTCGTCGATAGTCATGCCGGCGATCGCGAGCGCGCGGCGGGTGGCCTCGATCGGCCCCAGCCCCATGATCTCCGGGGACAGGCCGGAGACGCCGGTGGCGACGATACGGGCCAGCGGCGTCAGCCCCAGCTCCTTGGCCCGGGTGTCGCTCATGACGATCACGGCGGCCGCGCCGTCGTTGAGAGGGCAGGCGTTGCCGGCGGTGATGGTGCCGTCCGGCCGGAAGACCGGCTTCAGTTGCGAGACCGCCTCCAGCGTGGTGCCGGGACGCGGGCCGTCATCGGTCGCCACAACGTCACCCGAGGGCAGCGTGACCGGCACGATGTCCTTGGCCCAGAAGCCGTTTGCGATGCCCTGCTCGGCGAGATTCTGGCTGCGGACCCCGAACTCGTCCTGCTCGGCGCGGGTGATGCCCGTGATCTGGGCGACGTTCTCGGCCGTCTGTCCCATGGTGATGTAGATGTCCGGCAGGAGCCCCGCCTCACGCGGGTCACTCCATACCTCGGCCCCGCCCTGGGACCGGGCGGCGGTCCGGGCCTCCGCGTCGGCAACCAGCGGATTGTGGGTGCCCGGCATCATGTCCGCGGCGCCCGAGGGATAGCGGCTGACCGTCTCGACGCCGGCGGAGATGAAGGCATGCCCCTCACCCGCCTTGATGGCGTGGAAGGCCATCCGCGTCGTCTGCAGGCTCGAGGAGCAGTAACGGTTGATCGTCACGCCGGGGATGGCGTCATATCCGGCAAGCACCGCCACTGCCCGCGCCATGTTGAACCCGCCCTCGCCTGCGGGCGAGCCACACCCGAGGATCAGGTCGTCGATGGTCGCCGGGTCGAGTTCGGGAACCTTGGCCAAGGCGGCCCGCACCATCGAGACGGTCAGGTCGTCCGGACGCATGTCGACGAGCGAACCCTTCATGGCGCGCCCGATGGGGCTGCGGGCGACGGAGACGATGACGGCTTCGGGCATGACGAACTCCTTGTCGGGACAGACGGTCGTATGCCGCCACTCTCGCACGTGGATCGCCCCACCTCACCCGGCTACGGCTGTGACCTCTCTCTAGTTGCCGAGCAGGGAGGCCATCCTCTTCGCGGATCGGGCCGAGCAGCGCGACGACGTCCTCCATCACCTACTCGACCCGGGAGCGGTCGACGTCCTGGGTGTCGTCGGGCGCCCAGCCCTGCGCGGCGGCATGCCGGGCGGCGAGGTGGCCGAACACCGCGGCCGGGCCGAGGGTCGAGCCGGGGCCGGGGTAGGTGCGTCCCATGACGGACGCGGAGCAGTTGCCGGCGGCGTAAAGGCCCTCGATGACCGTGCCGTTGGCGCGGAGAGCTCGCGCGTGCCCATCGGTCACGATGCCGCCCTTGGTCCCGAGGTCTCCGGCGACGATCTCGACGGCGGCGAAGGGCGCCTTCTCGATCGTGCCGAGGTTGGGGTTGGGACTGCTGAGCGGGTCGCCGTAATAGCGGTCGTATGCCGAGTTGCCGCGCCCGAAGTCGTGATCGATCCCGGTTCGGGCGTTGGCGTTGAAGCGTTCGACAGTCTCGGCCAGCGCGGTCGGGTCCAGGCCGGTCAGATCAGCCAGATCGTGAATTGTATGGGCAGAGTGGGCAATCCCGGCAGCGGACCGAGCCTTGTTCTCACGCGGGTCAAGGGCGTAGGAGCGCAGGTACTTCCGGGCATGCCGGGCGTCGGTGATCATCCAATAGCGACCGGTCACCTCGCGGGAGTGTTCGAGCATGTGGTGCCCGAGGTCGACATAGGACTCCGATTCGTTGGCAAAGCGCCGTCCGGCGCCGTCGACGATGATCGAGTGCGGCATGGACCGTTCGCTCACGAGGAAGGCGGCGCTCTTGTCCGGGCCGCTCGGCGGGATCGATCCGCCCCACCAGGCGTCATCCATCAGATCGAGCGCGGCGCCGACCCGTTCGGCCAGCGCGATCGTGGAGCCGACATTGCCGGACGAGCCCGAACTGGCCGTCCCGTCGACGCCTTGATAACGCCGGCGCAGTTCGGCGTTGTGGTCGAAACCGCCGGCACCGAGGACGACCCCGCGCGTGGCCCGCACGTGAATCTCCTTGCCGTCCTTGATGGTTCGCACCCCGACGACCCGGTCATCCTCGACGATCAAGTCCTGCACCGGGCTCGAGAGCCAGACCGGCGTCCCTTGGGCAATGGCGATCTCCAGGAAGGAGCACGCCAACGCCGCACCCATCCCGACCTTCTTGTGTCCTCGAGCCGCCGATCCCGCGATGCGGGCGACGACGCGGGCACCACGCGTCATACCGTCCGGGCTCGACCAGGCCCGCGACAGCAGCCAGAAGTCGTCCGTCTTCACCGGGAGCGGCACGCCGTCCTGACCGCGCGAACTCGCCCACCACTGACCGATGCGGCGCCGGTCGAAGGGTTCGTGCTCGATCGCCCGGCCGATCTTGCCGCTCGGACGCTCGGGGTAGTAGTCCGGGTACGCCGCCGCGCGAGCGAACCGCATACCCAGCCGTTCGGCCAGGCTGACGAAGCTGCCGACGCCGTCGACGAAGGCTTCCTTGCGATGCCGGCTCGCGCCCGGGCCGGCATCGCCGACGGTTGCGTCGAGGTACGTCAGCGCCTCCTCCCGTGAGTCACCAGCCCGATCCCGTTGCATCAGAGGGTTGTTGGGCAGCCACAGCCCGCCGCCCGACATGGCTGTGCTGCCACCCCAACGATCGGTGCTCTCGAGCATGAGGACGGTCATACCCTCGTCGGCCGCCGTGACGGCCGCGGCGAAGGCGGCCGCGCCGGTGCCGGCGACGACGAGGTCGTAGGTGCCATGCCAGGTCACGGACATGATGGGGCTCCACTCCTTGGGTGCGCGGCGCCTCGCGCCGTCACCGACACTCTGCCAGGGCGGACCGGTCGGCTGCCGGCACATCGCTCACGGGCTGAGCCTCACCCGAGCAACTGGGCGGCCAGGTCGGTCGCTTCGTACCAGACCCGCGATCCGGAGCGCCAGCGCCGGACCAGGCCACCCCGATGGAGGATGCCGAGGTGGAAGGACACGGTGGCGGGTGCCCGGTCCAGCTGCCGCGCCAGGTCCTGAGTCGTGCGCGGAGCCACGAGGTTCGCGAGGATCGCAGCTCGCGTCGTGCCGGGGAGGTCGGCGGTCGCGGAGGTGTGGTCCGCACAAGACGTCGACCACAACGCCCCGACGCCTCGTGCCGGATAGATCAACTGCGGCGGATCGGGCTCCTCGGCGACGACGGCCGGGCGGCCGGTGAGCACGGTGGACGGCGTGAGGATCATGCCGTCGCGGGCCCAGTCGACATCGACCGCGAAGGTGGACTCGACGCAGACGGCACCGTCGGCCCAGGACAACCCCTCGCCGAGATCCGCGACCAGACCCGCGGCCCCCCGGGTCGCCAATTGCTCTGCGCGATAAGCCATGTCGGCTTGCAGGACGCCGAGGGTGGCCGGCCACTCATCGGCGAGGACCGTGTCGAACCACACGCGCACAGCGGCCGCGGCCTGCTCGGCGACATGGCGTGGGCCACGCTCGAGCAGGGCGGCGACAGCGTGGGGCATCGGCCGCCGCCAGGCGTTGTACTCGCTGGGGGTGCCGATGGTCACCTGCACGTGCGGGCGCACGGGCCGGTCCCGAAAGCAGATGTCCACGTGATAGTCGACGATCGACTCCGGCGTGTTCGCGATCGCGTCGGCGACCTCCTCGATCCCCGACACCGGGTGCTCGCAGACGGGCGACAGGAAGTCGGGGATATAGGGATGGGCAGGATCGATCAGCGCCTCGAGCAGAGCACGCTCCGGCTGCGGGCACCGGCCGGCGGCGGCCAGCCGCGCTCGCACGTGCGGGGTAGGAATGGCTGCGACCGCTGTCAACGGCCAGTTGGAAGTCCCC
>NZ_HG764815.1:2089824-2103827 GCF_001050535.1 Nostocoides australiense Ben110
TGAGGGGCAGGTGGCCGCTGCCGTGGCGGCGGCCCAGGAGGTCGGCGCCTTCAGCGTCGCCGTCAACTGCGCCGGCATCGGCACGCCCGGCCGGGTCGTCGGCCGCGACGGCGCGCCCTTGGCGCTGGAGACCTTCGCCAAGGTCGTCCAGGTCAACCTCGTCGGCACCTTCAACGTCATCCGGCTCGCCGCGGCCGCCATGGTCGCCGGGGCGAGCCCGGACGAGGACCGCGGCGTCGTCGTCAACACCGCCTCGATCGCGGCCTACGACGGTCAGATCGGGCAGGCGGCATACGCAGCCTCCAAGGGCGGCATCGTCGGCATGACCCTCTCGATCGCCCGCGACCTGGCCCAGCAGCGCATCCGGTGCGTGACCATCGCGCCCGGGCTCTTCGCGACCCCGCTGCTCGCCGGCCTCCCGGAGGAGGCGACCAAGGCCCTCGGCGCGAGCGTCCCGCACCCCAGCCGCCTCGGCGACCCCGCGGAGTATGCCGCCCTGGTCGCCCACATCGTCGCCAACCCGATGCTCAACGGCGAGGTCATCCGCCTCGACGGTGCCCTGCGCATGGCGCCCCGCTGAGGAGCACACAGAGTCCGACGTTTGACGTGCTGTAGGCCGCCAAACGTCGGACTTTGTGTCGGTGTTAGCGTCGCAAGAGTGAGCATCGACGGGCCGTTGACAGGGGTGGGCATCATCGAACTCGGCGGCATCGGCCCCGGGCCCTTCGCGGCCATGCTGCTGGCCGAACTGGGCGCCGATGTCGTCCGGATCGACCGGCGCGACCCCGGTCCGCTCGCGGGGGCCGGCTCGATGAACCGGTCCCGTCCCAATATCGCCCTCGACCTCAAACATCCGGAGGCCGTCGAGACCGTGCGCCGGCTCGCCGACTCCGCCGACGTGCTCATCGACCCGTGGCGCCCGGGGGTCGCCGAGCGCCTCGGCCTCGGCCCGGCTGACCTGCTGGCCCGGAATCCGCGGCTGGTCTTCGCCCGGATGACCGGGTGGGGCCAGGACGGTCCGCTCGCCCAGCGCGCCGGGCACGACATCACGTATGCCGCGATCTCGGGTGCCCTGCACCTCTCGGGCACCGCGGAGAAACCGATCGCCCCGGTCAACGTGCTCGCCGACTACGCCGGCGGCGCGCTCTATCTCGTCATCGGAATCCTTGCGGCACTTCTCGATCGCGCACGCACCGGGGCCGGCCAGGTCGTCGACGCGGCGATGGTCGACGGGGCCGCGTCGGTCGTCTCGATGTTCTATGGACTGTACGGCCGTGGCGCCTGGCGCGACGAACGCGGCGTCAACCTGCTCGACGGCGGTATGCCGTTCTACGACACCTACGAGTGCGCCGACGGCGGGTGGGTCGCCGTGGGCGCCCTGGAGCCGCAGTTCTGGGCCGAACTCAACCGGGTGCTGGGCGTGAGTTTCGTTGCAGACCAATACGATCCGGCCGGGTTCGCGCAGCAGCGCCAGACATATGCCGCCGCCTTCCGCTCCCGCCCTCGCGACGAGTGGGCGGCGCTCTTCGAGGGCACCGACGCGTGTGTCGCCCCGGTGCTCGGCCTCGCCGAGGCGCCGGCGCACCCGCACCTGGCCGCGCGCGGTGTCTTCGCCGACGTCGACGGCGTGGCCCTGCCGCGCGTCGCCCCCCGCTTCTCGGCGTATGCCGTTCCCGACCCCACCCCGGAGCGGGCCCCGGGGGCCGACACCACGGCATACCTGCGGGCGCACGGCTTCAGCCAGGACGAGGTGGATGCCCTGCTGGTGAGCGGGGCGGCATACCAGTTACCCCACGAAGTTCTCGACTCGCAAGCTCGCTCCGATACGGCGCGGGGACCCCGGACGGCGAACGAGGGCCGCTAGACGGGTGGGGCGGCTCACGCCCGCGGCGCATTGCCCGCGCCCGCCCCGCGTGACACCGTGGCAGCACCACGATCTTTGGAGGAATGCCCTGTGTCCGATCGCGATGCCGTCATCGTCGAAGCCGTTCGCACGCCCGTCGGCAAGCGCAAGGGGTCGCTGGCCGAGGTCCACCCGGTCGACCTGTCCGCGCACGTGCTGACGGCGCTGGCCGAGCGATCGGGCGTCGACCCGGCGCTCGTGGACGACGTCGTGTGGGGGTGTGTGCAGCAGGTGGGTGCCCAGGCCTTCAACGTCGGGCGCAACGCCGTGCTGGCCGCCGGCTGGCCCGAGTCGGTGCCGGCGACCACCATCGACCGGCAGTGCGGATCCTCGCAGCAGGCAGTGCACTTCGTCGCCGCCGGGCTGGTGAGCGGGCAGTATGACGTGGCCGTCGCCGGTGGTGTCGAGGCGATGACCTTGATCCCGATGTTCGCCGGCGCCAACCCGGCGCTGGGCCTCGGCACGCCCTATCCGGCGAGCGCGCTGGAGCGGTATGGCGTCGAGACCTTCAACCAGGGCATCGGCGCGGAGATGATGGCGACGAAGTGGGGCTTCACGCGCGAGGCGTGCGACGCCTTCGCCGCCGAGTCGCACGCGAAGTTGGCCGCGGCTGTCGACGCGGGCGTGCTGGCGGGTCAGCTCGCCCCGGTCCCGTTGCCGGACGGGTCCGTGCTCGATGCCGACGAGGGGCTGCGGCGCGGCACCACCGTCGATTCACTCGCCGGCCTGAAGACGGTCTTCAAGGAGGACGGCGTCATCCACGCCGGCAACTCCTCCCAGATCTCCGACGGCGCGGCCGCGCTGCTGATGATGACATCGGCCAAGGCGAAGGAGCTCGGGCTGACGCCCATCGCCCGCTATCACACGGGCGTCCTGGCCGGCGATGACCCGGTGATGATGCTGTCCGCCCCGATCCCCGCGACCAAGAAGGTGCTCGAACGCTCCGGGCTGTCCCTCGACGACATCGGGGTCTTCGAGGTCAACGAGGCCTTCGCGCCGGTGCCGATGGCCTGGCTCGCCGAGATCGGCGCCGACCCCGCCAAGCTCAATCCCAACGGCGGCGCCATCGCCATCGGCCACCCCCTCGGCGGCTCCGGCGCCCGCATCATGACCCAGATGCTCCATCACATGCGCGACAACGGGATCCGCTACGGACTGCAGACGATGTGCGAGGGCGGCGGCATGGCCAACGCCACCATCATCGAACTGCTCTAGGAGGCCGCGTCCGGCTCCCGAATGGGCGAGATCGCGGGTCAGATCGGCTGACCCGCGATCGACCACATGCAAGGACCCGGAAGGGTATCTTGAGTAGATGGTACCGTTTTCGGTACCATCTAGTGTTGGCTTCGATCACGGAAAGGCGAAGGCATACCAGGTCAGACAGGTCCTGGCCGCCAGCGAGAAGAAGGAGACACGATGACCACAGTCGACATCGACGTCACCCATTACAGCTATCGCGTGCTGTGGTCACCCGAGGACGCGGAGTTCGTCGGCACGTGTGTCGAATTTCCCTCCCTGTCGTGGCTGGCCCCGACCCAGGACGATGCGCTGAGGGGAATTCGCGACGTGGTCACTGAGGTCGTCGCCGATCTCGGCTCCGACGGTGAGCCCATCCCAGAGCCGCTCGCCACCCGCACCTACTCTGGGAAGTTCAACCTCCGTGTCGGCGCACGGCTCCACCGCAAGCTCGCGATAGCAGCCGCCGAAGAACATCTCAGCCTCAACCAATACATCGTCCGCCGTCTCAACGACGCCTCGTAGTGGCGCAGGCCTTTGGGCGCCGGCTGACACGTCCTGCAGACCGACTCGACAACGACGAAACCGCGGGCCCAGTGTCGCCGGCCCGCGGTCTCGAGGGTGGCTAGGGACGGGGTCGAACCGTCGACCTTCCGATTTTCAGTCGGATGCTCGTACCAACTGAGCTACCTAGCCGAGCCGGATCGCTCCGGCCGAGCCAGCATACCCGCCGCCTGACGAGCGATGAAATTCACCGTCCTCATGTGCCGCGTGGCAGTGGTGTCTGCCGGTTGGCACCGTATGCGGTGCCGATCGGCAGCCCTACCCGCGGCTAGCAGCGCTCACTCCTCGTCCTCGGTCACGGGGGCGAGCGTAGGAGGAGGCGGGGCGGGGTGGGCGCGCGCCCACGCGACATACGCCTCCTCGGCCACCGGGAGGGTGGGGAAGACCATGTCGTCGCCGATCAGCTTCATCACGCCGGCCTTACGCAGCGGGATGTAGAGGTCCTGGCGCAGGCGCACCAGGCCGAGCCGCACCCCTTGAGCTGCGAGATCGGCATACAGATCCCGCAGCCCGTCGCACGCGGTGACGTCGACCTCGGTCGTCGCCTCGACGTTGAAGAGGAACCAGCGCGGTGGCGCGTCCGGATAGCCGGCGAACTCCTTGTCCACCACCCGCTGGACCCGGCGGCGCAGGTCCCCGACATTGGCGAAGAAGAGCGGTGCCTCGTAGCGGTAGATGATCAGCCCGGGCAGCGTCTCGGCGCTGGGGTAGTCGGCGGTGTCGTGCATACCGGGCAGGTCCGGCACGCGGCCGAGCACGGCGTCGCGCGGGCGGGCCAGCCGCTGGGCCATCTCCAGGAGGCTGATCGCGATGGCGACCCCGATGCCGACGATCAGGCCGAGCACGATCGTGCCGACGAGAGTGACCAGCGCGAGCAGCACCTCGCGCTTGCGGAAACGCCACATCCGGCGGAATTCGCCGCCCTTGACGAGCTTGGTGGCGGCATACAGCACCACGGCGCCGAGGGCGGCCTGCGGCAGCTTCGCCATGAGCGGCCCGGCGACGAGCAGGACGGCGAGCACACAGCCGGCCGCGACGAGCGAATAGACCTGACTCTTGGCGCCGGCCGAGAGGGCGAGCGCTGTGCGCGAGCCGGAGGAGGAGACCGGGAAACCACCGAAGGCGCCGACGGCGACGTGGACGCCCCCGAGCGCCACGAGTTCGACCTGCGGGTCGACGGCGCGCTCGCTCGGGCGTTCGCCGGGGATCTCGGGGGAGGGGAAGGCGCGGGCGCCCAGCATGTTGTCGCTGTAGGCGAGCACCGCGACGCTGAGGGCAGGCAGGAGCAAGGCCTGCAGTTGGTCCATGGTGACCGCCGGCCACTGCGGCAGCGGCAGGCCGTTCGGGACCGACCCGACGACCGCAACGCCCTTGGCCTCCAGGTCCAGCAGTGCCGAGGCGATGGTGGCGCCGGCCACGGCCAGCAGGGCACCGGGCCAGCTGGGCTTGATCCAATGCAGCACGAAGATGAAGGCGGCCGTCCCCAGTGCGACATAGAGAGTCGTCAGGTGGGTCGCGCCGACCACGTCGAGAAAGGAGCGGGCCTGGGCGATGATGGACTCGCCCTCGACGCTGGTGCCGGTGAGCTTGCCCAATTGGCCGACGACCATCAGGACCGCCGCCCCGGCGAGATAGCCCACCAGCAGTGGCTGGGACAGCAGGTCCGCCATCACCCCGAGGCGGAACAGACGCGCCAGCAACAGCCACCCGCCGACCAGCAGGCTCATCGCGGCGCTGAGCGCGACGATGGCGCCCGGGTCGGGGGCCAGGCCGGCGATGGCGGTCCCGGCGAGCAGTGCGATCGTCGACTCGGGCCCCACCGACAGGATCCGTGAGCTGCCCATCAGGGCGTAGACGACGAGGGCGACGAGGGCGGTGTAAAGGCCGTAGACGGGCGGCACGCGCACGATGGCGGTATAGGCCATCACCTGAGGGATCAGGTATGCCGCGACGGCCAGCCCCGCGATCACGTCCGGTCGCAGCCACTCGCGCCGGTATTGGTGGGTGAGGAAGTGCAGGCCCGGTGTTGCGGATTTGAGGGCCAGCACCACCCAGTGCGTGGACTGGGGGTTGAGGTCGTAGTCGATGGCCGCGTGGCGCCGCAGGTCGCCCTTGGGGGTGACCACGGGGACGGGGTCACCTGCGCGGGCATACGGCACGTTCAGCTTGCGCTTCGTTCGCGCCCGCTTGACCGGGGCCGCACCGGGCTCCTGGGTGAGATCGGCGAAGGGGTGCGTGGTGCGTTCTGGATGAAGCTCCGGCACCTGCTCGGGCGGCTCGTCCATCTGCGTCTCCCCTGACGTTCACCTGGTGTTCACCTGAAGCGTACGCGCGCCCGGGGGTGGCGGGGGAGAGGCGGTGGCGGGGGAAAGGCGGAGCGGGCGGCTCCCGAAGAGGAACCGCCCGCGTGTCGCATCTGACGCGACCCCGACGGGGCTCGAACCCGCGACCTCCGCCGTGACAGGGCGGCGCGCTAACCAACTGCGCTACGGGGCCTTGTGTAAGGCCTTTACTGCGTATCCCCAACGGGATTCGAACCCGTGTTGCCGCCGTGAAAGGGCGGAGTCCTGGGCCGCTAGACGATGGGGACCCGATCTCGCCGGGACCCCGATCGCATGAGCGAGCAGGGCCCGAATCCGTCGAGGACTCCGAAATCATAAGGGTCGCCGCCGCAATGTCCAAAACGAGGGGTCTCCCAACGTCGAGTGAGCGCGACACGCCCATGTTTCGCTCGGGAACCGGGCGTGTCGCGCTCACTCGACTGGGATCTGGTGTCACGCCCGGCGCCCGGCCCACTCCCGGAGCCGGTCGACGTCCCAGGTCGTGACGATCCGGTCGGGGTCGATGCCCAGGCGGGTGGCCCGCTCGGCGCCGTAGGCCTTCATGTCCAGCTGCCCGGGCGCGTGGGCGTCGGAATCGATGCTGAACAGGCAGCCGATCTCCTGCGCCAGCAGGATCAGCTCGTCCGGCGGGTCGCATCGCTCGGGCCGGGAGTTGATCTCGACGGCGACGTCGTGCTCGGCGCACGCCTCGAAGACGGCGCGGGCGTCGAAATCGCTCTGCGAGCGGGTGCCGCGAGACCCGGTGACCAGCCGCCCGGTGCAATGCCCGAGGATGTTGACCCGAGGGTTGCGCACCGCCGCGACCATCCGCCGCGTCATCGGCTCGGCGTTCATCCGCAGCTTCGAATGCACGCTCGCGACAACGAGATCCAGCTTGGCGAGCATGGCTGGGGTCTGGTCGAGGCTGCCGTCGTCGAGGATGTCGACCTCGATGCCCTTGAGCAGGGTGAAGGTGCCCGCGAGCGAGGCGGTGATGGCGTCGACAATGGCGATCTGCTTGGTCAGGCGCTCGACGGTCAGCCCGCGGGCGACCTTCAGCTGGGGGGAGTGGTCGGTCAGGACCATCCACTCGTGGCCGGTCTCGACCGCGGTGAGCACCATCTCCTCGATGGGGCTGCCGCCGTCGGACCAGTTGGAGTGCGTGTGCGCGTCGCCGGCCAGCGCGGCATACAGTGCCTCACCGCCGGGTTTCAGTAGGCTGGTGTTGTTGTCCTGCAACGATCTCAGGTATGCCGGGAGCTCGCCGTCCAGGGCCTCGCCGATGACTCCCGCGGTCGCCTTCCCGATGCCGGGCAGGTCCTGGACGGTGCCGGCGGTATGCCGCGCGGCCAGCTCCCCGTCGGGCAGCGCGCTGATCGTCGCGGCGGCCTTGCGGAAGGCCTCGATGCGATAGGAGCCGGCCCGCTGGCGCTCCATCAGGAAGGCGATGCGCCGCAGCGCGGTGACCGGATCGACGGGCGCCGTCAGCGCCGGGACGAGGGCGACCATCCGCTGATCAGTGCTTGAACTGCCGGTTGACCACGGCGTCCCAGACCAGGTCGCCCCCGATCCGGCGCGTGTGCACCATGGCTCGGGCAGCGGCCGTGACGAGATAGCGCGACTTCGGCGGGTCGGACTCGACGGCCTTGAGGATCGCTTTGGCGACCGCGTCCGGGCCGACGGACAGCAACTTGTTCGCGTAGGCGCCGGAGTTGACCGACCGCACCTTGGCGACCAGATCGGCATACGGCGAATCCGAATTGGCCACGGCCGCAGAGGAATTGATCGTCTCCTCGAACTGGGTGCGGATGGGCCCGGGCTCGATCAGGGTGACGTCGATGCCGAACTCGCGCACCTCGTTGCGCAAGGCATCCGTGATGCCCTCCACCGCATACTTCGTCGCGTGGTAGTAGCCACCGATCGGGAAGGCGATCCGCCCGCCCATCGACCCGATGTTGACGATCAGGCCGCCGCCGGCCGTGCGCATTCCCGGCAGGACGAGCTGGATCATCCGGGCCAGCCCGAAGACGTTCGTCTCGAACATCCGGCGCACCGCGTCGAGGTCCGCCTCCTCGATCGGGCCGTACTCGCCATACCCGGCGTTGTTGATCAGCGTCCCGACGGCCCCGTGCGCGCGCTCGACCTCGCCGACGGCCGCCGCCATCGACTCCTCGCTCGTGACATCGAGGGCCAGCGTCTGGGCACCGGCGACGGCGAGTTCGGCGAGGGTCTCGGGGCGGCGGGCGGTGGCATAGACCGTGTAGCCGGCCTTGAGCAGCAGGTCGGCGGTGGCGCGCCCGATCCCCGTCGAGCAGCCGGTGATGAGGACGGGATTGCGGGACATCGCCATGGGGCAACTCTAGGTTGCGCGTCCGGTCAGCCCAGCAACATCTCGCGGAGCGCGGCGAGCAGTCTCTCGATGTCGTCCTCGCTCGTGTAGGGCGCCAGGCCGACCCGTATCCCGCCGGCGTCGCCGAGCCCGAGATGGCGCGAGCACTCGATCGCATAGAAGTTGCCGGCGGGAGCGTTGATCCAGCGGGCCGCCATCTCGGTGCGGAGTTGCTGGTTGTCCCAGCCGTCGATCGTGAACAGGATCGTCGGGGTGCGGCGGCCGGCGTTCGAATACACCTGCACCCCAGGCAGATCGCGCAGCGTGGGTTCGAGCAGATCCCGCAGGTGCTTCTCGTGCTGGTGCATCGTGGCATACCCGGCCACCAGCCGGTCGCGGCGGGATCCGGCGTGGCCTTCGGCAAGCCCGGCGAGGAAGTCGATGGCGGCGGTCGTGCCCGCCATGAGCTCGTATGGCAGTGTCCCCAGCTCGAACCGCTCCGGCACCTCGTCCGTGGCGGGCAGCAGCTTGTCCGGGCGCAGGGTCTCGAGCAGGGCCGGGTCGGCGGCGACGACGCCGCAGTGCGGGGCGTCGACTCGCGCGTCGGGCTCGTCATCGCAGCCCACCACACCGGGCTCCCACGCTAAACGGCAGGGCACGCCGCGTCGGCGCGCCCCACACACACTCGTCACGGCCCGAAATGGCACCCAACAACAAGAGCGCCAAGCGGGCTCCACGCGCCACGGCGGGATGGTCGACCTCTAGACGGCGGGGCACTGTGTGTGGGACGGTGACGAGCACCGTCCGGGCGAGTGGCCCGGGCGCACAGGAGGCCGCACGGTCATGACCTCGACCGTCACCGTGACGCGCGGATTGGCTACGCGCGACGGCGTGACGCTGCCGGTGGTCTGCGTGCTTCTGGCCTCGCTCGCTCTCGCGCTCGCGTCCGGAGCGGAGCCGGTGGTGGTGCCGGCGACCACGTGGCCGGTCCTCGTCGCCATGGTCGTGGCCGTTGTGGCCTTGGTGGCCGCGATACGCGCTCTGGGCGGAGGCTGGTCCGATCTCCGCCGGCTCCTCACGCTCCTCACGGTGATGGTGGCCGCCTATCCGGGAGTATGGGCGCTGGCCGTTATCGTGACAGGCCAGGCGCCGAACTCGACCGCGGCGTGGGCCACCGGTGTTCTCGCGGGCATAGCGCACCTGCCGGTTGTCGGTGCCTTCTCCGTGGTCCCCTTGATCAGTGTCCGGTATCTCGGACCGGGCACCGGACGCTCGGTCCTGGCCGCGGTGTTCGTGCTCGGCGCGGCCGCGGCGGCCACGTTCGTGGTGTTCTTCGACGACTTCGATCCGCTCCGCGCGAGCGCGCTCGTTCCGTCCGCATTCGGCGAGCGGGTCGGCATGGCCCTGAACCTGTGCTACCTGGCCACAGTAGTCCTTGGACCGGGCATGGCTCTGCTCGCGACGTGGCGCAGCGCAGCTGACGTGGCCGCGGCACGGCGCCTGGCGATGGTCGCCGGCTCGTCTCTGGCCGGCACCCTGCTCGTCATGGTGTGCGGCGCCGTCGGCGGAGCGTCGATACTCGGGGCGGTGGTGCTGCTCGTGGGGATGTATGCGGCGCTCGCCGTCGTCGTGACCGGATGCGTGCGGTCGCTGGCCACACAGTTGGTTGGACCGGCGCAGACCGCAACGTCGCCGATGCCTGGGATGCTTTCGATGCCGCCAGCCGAGCGGGCCGCGCAGGACCCGTCTACCGCGGGCCCGGAGTCGACGTCCGCGAAGTCGGCCCCCAACGACGGTCCGGGCCGTGCCCCCGTCGCCACGGGCGCGGCCACTACGGCGGGCGGACTCGAGGTGCTCACCCGACGGGAGAACGAGGTCATGCAACTCCTGGCCGATGGGCTGTCGAACGCGGGCATCGCAGCCCGTCTCGTCCTGTCGGAGCGGACGGTCGACGCCCACCTGCGCTCGGTGTTCGTCAAGCTCGAGCTTCCCCAGGGACCGGAGCACAATCGGCGGGTGCAGGCGGTCAACGCCTTCCGCGCCGGTGCGACCGCAGCGCCGGCGGACGCTCCTTGGACGAGGGCCTCGGCCTGATCCAGGTCTCTTCAGGGAGTTAGGCGAAAAGGCCGATGTCGGCCCGAACCTGCGCTCCTTAGGTTCGAAGGCATCGCCACCGGCTCGAGAAGGAGACCCGCATGTCCCGCCCGTTCACCCTCCTGGCCCTCGTCTGGGCACCGTTCCTATCGATCTTCGTGTTCGCGTCGCAGGGGGACACCAGCGCACTGCACATCTCGTCCCACCTCTTCGCACTTGCGCTGTTAGTACCAGCAACCGTGATGGTGTGGCGGATGCGTCCGGAGGCGCCCACCTCCGCCTCACGCTGGATTCTGACGTTCCTATCAGTGACCGTGCCGGTTGCGGTGCTCGGCCACGCCGGCGAGCTCGCTGTCGCAATCCAGCGGCTCGCCCGGGACGGGTGGGTCAACCGCGATACCGCCGACATCTGGGAGCACGGGCCACACGTCACGATCTCCAACGTCACCATCCCGGCGGTCATGCTGAGCATGCTGCTCACCGCGGCGTTGGTCGTAGTCTCCCTGCGACGCCGGGACCCTGTCCCCGCGGATCGCGAGACCAGCCGAGTCCGGTGACGGACTCTCCGCGACCGGACCAGGTCAGCCGACGACCGGCGACCCCACTAGAGAACCTGTCCACGAACCCTGCCCCGCGGGACGTCGACCATCTCGACCTGCTGAATCGCCCATCCGCGACAACGAACGGCAACGCGCATGCGCGCTGATTGGACCCCGGCCCTGCACCTACGCACCCGGACCACGTGACCCCCTCGTCGTGACCATGAACTGATGGGATGAGACAGCCCGGAGGCCCACCACGACGGAGGCACGGATCGCGTACATCGCCAAACCCCGTTCGCGGGAACGGGCGTGCCCAGCGATCTGGCTCCGTATCTCCTGGCCGCCGCGTTCAGTCCTCTCGGGCTTCGACGGCTCACAGCATCCTGCAATGCGGACAATTCGACGGGCCGGGCGGCACCCAGTCGCCGCGGCAGGTCGGTGAGGCGGTCAGCCGGACGCTGACGAGCGCGGTGGCCAATCGCGGGTTCGTCACCCGGGCCGAGCGGCGCACGGAAGAGGCTGTGACATAGACGAGTGCGTCGCTGCGCTCGTGCACCAGCCGGGCGATGGCCGGGATGTCGGGCATGGTGCCGATGAGATTGGAAGCCGCGGCCACGGCGACGAGGCGCGTCGTGCATGCGCCCGCCGGATGAGCCGCTCGTCACCTCGGCCGGAGACGAGGCGGCCATCGGGAGCGCCGGCACGGGGCTACCGCCTCATCGGCTGGCCAGCGCGAACGCCCTGTTCGTCGACCCCACGGCCGCCGGTCAGGGCGTGGGGGCCGCCCTGCACGATGTCGCGGTCGCCGCCATCAGGGAGGAGGGATTGGTGCCGGTCCTCGACGTCGTCAGCCGCAACACCGCGGCCGTCCGGCTCTATGAGCGCCGCGGCTGGCGGCTGATCGGCACCGGACGTCCCGACTGGCTCCCCGACGAATGGGACCCGGTCTGGTACATGACCTTGGACTGACAGTCGTCACGACCGTGTGCCCGTCACCACGAGGTATGCAGGGGCCGCCCCTCCGCGAAGCCGGCCAGCGACTGCACGCCCACGACCGCGCGCTCGCCGAACTCCTCCGCGGTGGCCGCGCCCGCATACGTGAACGAGGAGCGCACCCCCGCGGTGATCGAGTCGATCAGGTCTTCCACGCTCGGCCGGGCGGGGTCGATGAACATCCGCGCGTGGCTTATGCCCTCCTCGTACAACGCCTTGCGCGCCCGGTCGAAGGAGGACTCGCCGCTCGTGCGGTTGGCGACGGCGCGCGCCGAGGCCATGCCGAAAGACTCCTTGTATGAGCGGCCGGTCTCGTCGGTGAAGATGTCGCCCGGCGACTCGTAGGTGCCCGCGAACCACGAGCCGATCATCGCGTTGGACGCTCCCGCGGCGAGCGCCAGCGCCACATCCCTCGGGTGCCGTATGCCGCCGTCCGCCCACACGTGCTTCCCGAGTTCCCTTGCGGCCGTAGCGCATTCGAGCACGGCTGAGAACTGCGGACGTCCGACGGCAGTCATCATCCGGGTCGTGCACATCGCCCCCGGACCGACCCCAACCTTGACGATGTCGGCGCCCGCCGCGATCAGGTCCCGGGTCCCGTCGGCCGTGACGACATTGCCCGCCGCGATCGGCACGCCCAGGTCGAGCGCCCGCACCGCGGTGAGGGCTTCGATCATCTTCTCCTGGTGCCCATGCGCGGTGTCCATGACCAGCACGTCCGCGCCCGCCTCGGCCAGCGCTCGCGCCTTGCCGGGGATGTCGCCGTTGATGCCGATGGCCGCGGCGATCCGCAGCCGGCCGTGGGCATCGGTGTTGGGCCGATAGACCGTTGCCCGCAACGCCCCCTGCCGCGTCAGGAGACCGACCAGCGTCCCGTCGGGCCGCACCACGGGCGCCAGCCGGTGACGCACCGAGGCGAGGGTGTCGAAGGCCGCCTCGGGGGAGACTCCGTCGGGCAGCGTCGCGAGTTGGGTCGACATCACGCTGCCCACTTGCGAGAAGCGGTCCACCCCCGTCAGGTCGGCCTCGGTCACCAGGCCCACCGGACGGTCGTCCTCGACGACGACCGCCGCCCCGTGAGCACGCTTGGTCAACAGGACGATCGCCTCGCCCACCGTCTGGTCCGCCGACAAGGTGATCGGCGTGTCATAGAGCAGGTGCCGCGACTTCTGCCACGAGATGACCTCCGCCACGACGTCGAGCGGGATGTCCTGCGGGATGACGACCAGTCCGCCGCGGCGGGCCACCGTCTCGGCCATCCGCCGCCCCGCGATCGCCGTCATATTCGCCACGACGAGCGGGATCGTGGTCCCCGACCCGTCCGGCGTGGCCAGGTCGGCGTCGAACCGGCTCGTCACCGCCGAGCGGCTCGGGACGAGGAAGACATCGTCATACGTCAGGTCGTACGCGGGCGCGGGCCCAGGCAGGAAACGCATCCCCCTAGCTTTTCATCCCTGCGCCGGCCTCGGCGCTGCAGCCGTATGACGCGTGTGACGCAGCGCGATCTCGACGCCCGTGAAATCGCTGTCTCGACGGGTCAGTGTCTCGTCGGGTCAGTGTCTCGTCGGGTCAGGGGGTGACGTTGAGGCCGCGCAGGATGCGGTCGGCGAGGTCGGGGTCGCCGGCGATTGCTGCGTATGCCGTGGGCGGCAGGTCGTCCGGGGCGCGCCGGCCGGCGCCGAGGACGGTGAGGGCCTCCCGGTTCAGGTCGAGAGTGACGTCGGCCGGGTCCTGTGTCGTCGCGAACGCCGCATGCCCGGCGTCGTCGACCAGGACATCACGGCGCTCGCCGTCGACCACCACCGCCACGCGGGTCCCGGCGGGGGCAGCGGCACGCTTGGCCACGGCATACGGCACCGCGGCGGCGAAGATCCCGGCGACCAGCTCGCCGGCGGGACTGTCCATACCGCCCGGGCGGCCGACAGCCCGCCGGATGTCCTGCTCGTGCACCCACACGTCGAGCACCCGGTTGCGCAGCAGCGTCCGGTTGTCCCACGGCACCCCGCCGGGCGCGTTGACCG
>NZ_HG764815.1:2103927-2117057 GCF_001050535.1 Nostocoides australiense Ben110
AAGGAGCGGAGAACGTCGGGGGGTGCTTCAGCGGGGGGAGTCGGGGCCGTGGTAGAGGGTCTGACTGCCCGCGCGGCGGACCGCCTCGTCCATGGCCGCGGAGTCGACCGAAGCCGGTCCGCCGAAGACGGCGAGCAGGTCGATCGCGGCGCGTGAGGAGTCCAGGCGCTCCGCGGTCCACGACGGCAGGGTCGCGCCCCGGGCCAGCAGGATCGGTTGCCGCCACTGGCTGATCAAGGCACCGCCGGTGGTGGCGTCGGGCCAGTTCAGCCCGGAGACGACCGTGCCGATCCATTCGGCGGTGAAGAAGCGATCGGCGACGCGCTTGGCCACCTCGTAGCGGTCGGCCCCGCTGATCACCTCGACTCCGGAGTAGCCGGCGAGGCTGCGGCCACCGCCACCGCCGATGCCGTAGAGCGCGACACCGCGGTGGGCGTCGATATACGTCTTCGTCGCTGCAGGCAGGGCGTCCTCGGCGCTGAGCAGGATGACGCCGCGGGTCACCGTCGCGGCCGGGCTCGCCACGAGAGCGTCGGGGAAGACCTGTCCATTGGCGACGAAGATGGCGGCCGCCTGCTCGCCCCGCACGGTGGCGAGGACTTTCGCGACGGCGACGGCGACGTCATACCGGCTCGCCCCGCCGATGCGCACGACCGGGTGACCGGTCTGGGCGCGCAGCTCGGTCAGCACCCCCTCGCCGACGGTCGCCGGACCGCCGAGGACGTAGATCGCGGCGCCGGCCTTGAGCACGCGGTTCAACTCGGCGACGACGCGCGCATCGACGCGGTCCTTGCGGGTCAGCATGAGCGGACCCTTCAACGCCGCCGAGAGCGGGGAGCCGGCCAGCGCATCGGCATACGCCTCGCCGCCCGCGATCACCGCGCCACCGGCGCCCGCGTCGCCATACACACTGCGCGAGACGTTGACACCGACCTCGTAGCGATCCTCGCCCCCGATCCGCACCTGCTGGACCGGGGCGGTGACGGCGCGCCACGAGACAGCCCTGATCGGCGCTCCCACGGGGGCGGTGTGCAGCGTGCGAACCGTCGCTGCGTCATACGATCCTCCGGACCCGAGGCTGACGACGCGCACGGCCATCTGCGAGCACGGGTTGGCGCTGGACCCGACGCCGACGACGTAGGCGATGCTGCGCCGGTCGGGACTGAACGCAGGAGCCGTCGTCGTGCACCGCGACCCGGCGCCGATGACGCGGGTGGGCTGCAGCGGTTCGCCGAGGTGTCGCCCGCCGTCCTGATAGTCGACGAAAAGGGACGCCTCGCTCGAGCCCGGCTCGGTGCCGAGGAAGGCGATATAGGTGCGGGCGCTGGAGTCGCGGATGCCCTTGCCGGGTTCCTGCGCGACGTCCGCGTCCCCGGGCCGGTAGCTCGAAACCAGGTAGTCGCGGGTCGGGAAGGTCCACGGCTGCCCGGCCAGCGTCATCGGGCCGCGCACCGGCACCAGATAAAGGTTGGAGGAGCCGGTCTTGATGCCGCGGACCACGGCCTCGGTGCCGTAGGGGCTGACGGCGAACGGCCCGTAGCTGACGGCGCCGGCCGCGACCGGCTGCCGCCAGCGCTCCCCGGGCGTCAGCGAGATCGCCGTCGAGGGGGTGGTGGCGCCGGGGCTTTGCTCGACGAAGCCGTCGCCGGTGGTGAGCCACCCCGGCATGAGCGCCTTGGCGTTGCGGGCGTAGCTGCCGAGTTGGGCGTCGTCGCGTCCGCGCGTGGTCCAGGTCGCCCCGCCGTCGAGCACCACGTCCCCGCCGGGCGACCAGCGTTGACCCGCGGAGCCGGGGGTGGTGGCGATCAGGTCGCCGAGTTCGCCGGAGGCCGCGTCGTAGGAGTAGGTGCTCGCGCCCGCCGAGGTCGTGATCGTCAGGGCGTCTGCGCTCGGCGTGAACGCCTGCCTGGCCGTGGCCGTCGCGACGAGCCGGTCACGGTCGGCTCCCGGCGCACCCGCGTCGGCGGCCGACGGTATGGCAGTGGCTCCGGTCACCGCGAGGGTGACACCGGCGATGACGAGGGCGGGACGCAACGGCGTGGTGGGGGGCATGCGAGCGACTCCTTGGGCGGCGCCGAAAGCCCGGGGGAGACCTTCGGCGGATGGGTGCCGGGGGACAACGTAGCCGATGAAGATAGCGGTGGGACAGTAGTGATTGGTGGGTATCGCTTTGCAGCGAGCACCACGCCGACACGCATCTGGGCCGAGGAAGTGGGTGACAGCACAGGCGCCCTGCTTAGACTGAAGCACCTATGCCTTCCGTCTCAGCGCTCCCCGTAACGCCAACTGTTAGGCCGACCCGCCCTTCATGATCCGCTTCGAAAACGTCACGAAAAGCTATCCGCGCTCGAACCGCCCGGCCCTCGATGACGTTTCCCTGGAGATCGAGCGCGGCCAGTTCGTGTTCGTCGTCGGGCCGTCCGGCTCGGGCAAGTCGACGCTCTTGCGGCTGGTCATCCGCGAGGAACCGACGACATCGGGGTCGGTGCTCGTGGCGGGGCACGACCTCGGAAACCTGCCCCCGCGTAAGGTGCCGCGGCTGCGGCGCCAGATCGGCACCGTCTTCCAGGACTTCCGCCTGCTGCCCAACAAGACGGTCGCGCAGAACGTCGCCTTCGCGTTGCAGGTGCTCGGCAAACCCAACCGCGCGATCCGGATGCTCGTCCCCGAGACCCTCGAACTCGTCGGGCTGGAGGGCAAGGGCCGCCGGATGCCGCACGAACTCTCCGGTGGCGAGCAGCAGCGCGTCGCCATCGCCCGGGCCGTGGTCAACAAGCCGCCGATCCTGCTCGCCGACGAGCCGACCGGCAACCTCGACCCCGCGACGAGTCTGGACATCGTCAAGCTGCTGGCCTCCATCAACACCCAGCACGGCACCACGGTGATCATGGCGACGCACGACAACGTCATCGTCGACGAACTGCAGCGCCGCGTCATCGAACTCGATAACGGCCTCGTCGTGCGCGACGAAGAGCAAGGCAGCTATGTCCCCCGGCCCACGGAGGTCTCGACCGATCCGGCGCCGTCGCCCGATGAGGACGACCTGTGGGCCAATCCCGACCCGGATTGGACCGAGGACGTCGTGCGAGGAGACGACTGATGCGGCTGCGCTACCTGTTCGGCGATGTCTGGGTCGGCCTGCGCCGCAATATGTCGATGGCGATCTCGGTCATCCTCGTCACGATGATCTCCCTCTTCCTGCTCGGCCTCGGCCTGCTCGCGCAGCGCCAGGCCGATGTGATGAAGGGGTATTGGTATGACCGGGTCCAGGTCTCGATCTTCTTGTGCTCCAACAAGTCGACCCAGGGCAACTGTCTCGGACACGCCGTGACCGAGGATCAGAAGGCCAACATCCGCAGCCAGCTGGGCGACCTGCGACCGCTGGTGAAGGAGGTCTTCTACGAGTCGCCGCAGGAGGCTTACGACCGCTTCCGCGAGCAGTTCAAGGACACTCCGCTCGCCGGCAATATCAAGGTCGGTGACATCCCGCAGAGCTATCGGGTGCAGCTGTCCGACCCGGCGAAATACGAAGTCGTCGCCAGCACCTTCGAGAACGCCCCCGGTGTCTCGATGGTCCAGGACCAGAAGAAGGTGCTGGACAAACTCTTCGCCATCCTCAACAAGTTCACTCAGTATGCCGTGGGCCTGGCCGTGATCATGGTCATCTGCGCCGTGCTGCTGATGGCCACGACGATCCGGCAGGCGGCGTTCAGCCGCCGGCGCGAGATCGGCATCATGCGCCTCGTCGGCGCCTCCAATATGGCGATCCGGTTGCCGTTCATCCTCGAGACCGTCATCGCGGCCCTCGTCGGCGCCGGGCTCGCCCTGGGACTGCTCACGATCGGCGTGCGGGCCCTGGTCGGCGACAGCGGCAGCCAACTCGCCCAGGCGCTGAACCAGGCCACGATCGGCCTGTCCGACGTGTGGCGGCTGGCTCCCATCCTCGGCGGCACCGCCGCCGCCCTGGCGATCGTCACCGCGACCATCACGCTCTGGCGCTACCTGCGCGTTTGACCCCAGCCCTTCCCCGGAGCGCGCGCCGCCGGTATCGTGCGACACGCCCGGCCGCTGGTGGTCCGGATTTCCACAGCCCGGCTGGCTAACCTTGGGGCCGATGATGCGATTGGGACCGAATGGGCGCGTGTGTTCGCGCCAGGCCATCACTGCCGCCATTGCGGGCAGTGCCCTCGTGGCTGCCGCCGTTGCCGGTGGTCCGGCCACCGCCGATCTGCGCGATGACAAGCGCAAGGTCGAAGCCAAGATCGAGAAGCTCCACGACGATCTCGACGACACGTCCACGAAGCTGATCGAGGCCAACGCCCTCCTCGAGGAGACCCAGGCCAAGCTGCCCGCCGCCCGCAACGCGCTGGCGGCGGCCCAGCAGGCCCAGGCCGACGCTCAGGCCCGCAACGAGCAGGCCAAGGCCGACCTCGCCCGCGCGCAAGCCGACGAACAGAAGGCGAGCGCGGACCTCGAGGCGACCGCTGCCGAGATGAGGGACACCCAGTCGCGGATCGCGAACTATGCCGCTCAGCTCTACCAGGAGCAGGGCACCGGCACTCTCGAACTCGCGCTCGAAACCTCGGACCTGCAGCAACTGACCGACCGCATGGTCATGGCCGACACGCTCGGCGACATCCAGAGCGACGCCCTGGCCCAGCTGTCGACCTCGAATGCCTCGCTGCGGGCCACCCAGGATTTCCTGACCGCCACGCGCGAGAAGGTCGCCGACGCGCAACGCGCCACCGAGGCCACGCTCGCCGAGGCGAGAGCCGCCACCGCGACCGCCGCTCAGGCCGAGGCCGATCTGGAGTCCCTGCTCGACACCCGCGAGAAGGCGGCTGCCGCCTTGGACTCCGAGCGGGAGGCCGAAAAGCAGCGGCTCGCGGAATATGAGGACCAGTCGGATGAGATCACCACCAAGCTGAAGGAGATCGAGGCACGCCAGCGACGCGAGGCGGCCGAACGCAGGAAGCGGGAGGAAGAGGAGCGCAAGCGGGCCGCGGCCGCCGCTGCCGCCGCCCAGAACAATTCCGGTGGCACGAACTCCGGCGGCTCCGGAGGTACGTCAAGTTCCGGCGGGACCGGAAGCTCCGGTGGTTCCGGTGGGTCCACCAACCCGCCGCCATCCGGCGGCTTCCTGTCCACACCGGTCCCCGGCGCCTGGGTTTCCTCCGAGTTCGGGATGCGCTACCACCCGATCCTCAATTACTGGCGCCTGCACTCCGGCCGCGACTACGCCGCCTCCTGTGGCACCCCCGTGTATGCCGCCGCCCCCGGCAGCATCGTCTCCGCGGGCTGGGGCGGCGGTTACGGCAACCAGGTCGTCATCGCCCACGGCCTGGTGGACGGCGACTCGCTGGCGACCACGTACAACCACCTCGAGCGCATCGTCGCCACCGGCGGCTCGGTCGCCCGCGGCCAACTGGTCGGCTATGTCGGCACGACGGGCCTGTCCACCGGCTGCCACCTGCACTTCGAGGCCCGCGTGAGCGGCGTCCCCAAGGACCCCCGCAACTGGCTGTAGCCGCCCAAAGTGCAAGGCAGGCGGACAGTCGAAATACGAGGAGAGCCCCGGCAGGCGTGGTTGACCGGTCGAATCGCCCACTTCGTATTGTGAATGTCACCAAGACACCGTCGCGGACGCCTGCGGGCCGATTGGCGGGCTTCGCCCGAACCTGGCGGGTAACCTGAGCGGGCGGTGCGCCGGGCACCGCCGCGAGGCGAAGGACGGGTGACGGTGGCCAAGGAGACGGGGCGCAAGGTGATCGCGAGCAATCGCAAGGCGCGCCACGATTACCTCATCGAGGACACCTACGAGGCGGGCATCACCCTCATGGGCACCGAGGTGAAGTCGCTGCGCATGGGCCGGGCCTCCCTGCTCGACGGCTTTGCCATCTTCTACGGCGACGAACTGTGGCTCGAGGGTGTGCACATCCCCGAATACGTCCAGGGCACCTGGACCAACCACACCCCCCGCCGGCGCCGCAAGCTGCTGCTGCACCGCACCGAACTCGACAAGCTGATGGCGGCCACGCGCGAGAGCGGCCGCACCATCGTCCCCCTATCCCTCTATTTCAAGGACGGGCGCGCCAAGGTGGAGATCGGGCTGGCCAAGGGCAAGAAGGCCTACGACAAGAGGCACGCGTTGCGCGAGCGGCAGGACCAGCGCGACATGGACCGCGCGCTCAACTCCCGCGGGCGGGGAGAGTGAGTATGCCGTGGGCTCGCCGCGCGCTCGCCGCGCTCGTGCTGGCGTTCGCCGTCCTCGCGGGCGTGGCCCCGGCATACGCGACGGCCTCCGGGCTGGAGCGCGGCTTCGTCGCCGTCGGCACCGGGGAGCGGATCACCGCATACGACAACACGATGCAACTCGCCGAGGACGGTTCGGTGCGGGTGACCGAGACGATCACCCACCAGTTCCCCAGCAGCGGCCCGGAGCGGCACGGCATCACCCGTGACATCCGGGTGCGTGCGGGGTACCAGAACCGCGAGGACGTCTACCGCTACTACCGGATGAGCGACCTGACCGTCTCCTCCCCGACCGGCGCTCCCGCTGACGTCAGCGAAAGCGACTTCGGCGCCTACATCCACGTGCGGATCGGCAGCCCCGACGAGACCGTGTCGGGCACACAGACCTACGTCATCTCCTACACGCTCGCTCACGTCGTCAACGCGATCGACGACCAGCGGGCCGAGTTCGTCCACGACGTCGTCGGCATCGCCAACGAGCAGTGGTATGACCAGATCAACGCCACCGTGGAGGCGCCGGGCGCGCCGCTCCAAGTGGGTTGCAACTACGGCGCGCAGGGCTCGAACTCCATGTGTGAGGCAACATCCGGCAGCCCCTCGACCTTCGCCCACACCGACCT
Organism: Nostocoides australiense Ben110; assembly: GCF_001050535.1. GTDB lineage: Bacteria > Actinomycetota > Actinomycetes > Actinomycetales > Dermatophilaceae > Nostocoides_A > Nostocoides_A australiense. The sequence goes on from NZ_HG764815.1 coordinate 2,110,800, forward strand.
GAAGCCGGGGGAGGCGATGACCGTCGCCGTCTCGCTCCCGCGCTCGGACTTCGGCGACCTCGAGCCCGAACTCATCGAGGGCTCGACGTCCGGGGAGGACACGGGCGCCTCCACCGTGCCGCCGGCCACGTCGCGCCTGTTGGGCCAGCTCACCGCCGGGCTCGGCGTCCTGCTGCCCCTGCTCGCCACGGCGGGCATGAGTGCACTGGTGTGGACGCGGGGGCGCGACGAGCAGTATGCCGGCCTGACCCCGGGTCTGTCTCCCGGGGTCGGCGAGGAGGGCCGGACCGAGCGGCGCGCGCGTCCCGGAACCGTTGCGGTGCAGTTCAATCCGCCGCCTGGAGTGCAGCCGGGCATGGTCGGCACCGTGGTCGACGAGAGCGCCGACACCGTCGACGTCACCGCCACCATTCTCGACCTCGCGGTTCGCGGCTACCTGACGATCACCGAGACCGAGAAGTCCTTCGGCCGCGCCGACTGGCTGCTGACCTTGACCACGCCCCCGCAGACGGCACATGCGCTCAGCGAATACGAAGAGATGCTCCTCGACGGTCTGTTCTCGAGCGGCTCGCCGGTGCGGCTGGGGGCGGATCTGAAGAACACCTTCTCCTCGACCCTGACGGCGGTGAAGGGCTCGATGTACAACGAGGTCGTGCGCCGGGGCTGGTTCCGCCGGTCGCCGCAGAGCCAGCGCAACTCCTGGTCGGGCCTGGGCACCCTCCTCATCTTCGGCGGCATCGCCTCTGCGTTCTTCCTCGGCGGTGCCCTGCCGGCCGGCCGGCCGTTCTCGGGCGTTCCGCTGGCGGGCACGACCATCCTGGCCATCGGCCTCGTCATCAGCGGCCTGGTCGTCAAGGCCCTCGGCCGTCGCATGGCTTCGCGCACCGCCGACGGCAGTGCCGTGCTCGCGCAGTCGCTCGGGTTCCGCCAATACCTCGTGACGGCCGAGGCGAATCAGATCAAGTTCGAAGAGGCCCAGCAGATCTTCTCGGCCTATCTGCCCTATGCGATCGTTTTCGGGGTCGCCGAAAAGTGGGCCCACACCTTCGAGCAGGTGGCGGCCGCCGCGGCCGCGCAGGGGATCGTGATCTCCCCGCCCATCTGGTACGTCGGCCCGAGCTGGGGCACGGGCGGCTTCTTCGACTCGCTGACCTCGGGCGTCGACGACTTCGCCACCCAGGCGGCAGGCACCTTCATCTCCACGCCGGGCTCCTCAGGCACCTCCGTCTTCGATGGCGGCGGTGGCTTCGGCGGCGGTTTCGGCGGCGGCGGGGGCTTCTCCGGTGGCGGTGGCTCCGGATCCTCCGGCGGCTCCTGGTAACAGTGACGTCTCGGTGACAACCGCACCCCCTCCTGGGGCGTCAACGAGGTATGGCTGCTAAGTTCCCGCGCATGGGGCGGACATTCGCACGGTTCACGCTGGCAGCGACAGTCGTCGCGGCCCCCCTGCTCACGACATCGGTGGGCGGCGCCCATGCGTCGGCCGTTTCGTGCAGCTCTTCCACACCGGTGTCGTCACGGCCCTCTTTGAAGGTCGGCGACACGGGCAGCTGCGTGACCTATCTGCAAACCCTCCTCCGAAACGCCAAATTCATCACGGCCAGCCCCGATGGCAGCTACGGGCCCGTCACCGCCGCCGGTGCGGTGCAGGCGGTGTCCGAGGCCTATCGGGTGCTGCGCCGCGATGGCACCACGACGACCGCCACGTGGGCCGTCTTGGAGAAGATCAACAAGCCCTTCGACAAGTACACCTGCGGCAACGGCTCGAGCAACAAGGTGCTGCTCGTCTTCGACGACCAGCCCGTCTCCACCACGAGTTATCGGGCCCTGATCGATGCCGCCCGGGCCGGGCGTTACGGCATTGGCATCGCCCCCAACGGTGAGCACGTCAAGTCCGGCCTCGTCGACGTCAAGGCCGCGCGGGATCGCGGGCTGCTCGTCGTCGACCACACCTATCACCACTACCCGCTCACGACGCTGAGCTCGGAGCAGGTGGTCTGGGAGATCACGCGCTCCTATGTCGGCAGCAACTACGTGCGCCCCCCGTATGGCGACGAGAACAGCCGGATCCGGGCGATCCTCGCGCAATACGGCAAGAACGACTGCCTGTGGAATGTCGACCCGCAGGACTGGAAGCGCGTGGGCCGGCCCCTGCCGCTCGAAGTGCCCGACCATCGCATCACCCCGTCACAGGTGGCCGACTACATCGTCGGCCACGCCTGGGGCGGGTCGACCGTCGTCGTGCACATGAACCATCTCGGCACCGACGCGAGACAGCTCGCCCGGATCGACGAGGGGTTGCGCGCCCGGGGTCTCATGCTGTGCCGGAACTGGGGCCGGGCGAGCAACCCCTCGATGCCCAACCAGTACTGCCTGTGAGTCTCAGCAGGTCCCGAGCATGTCCGCGAGGGCGTCCCGCTCGTCCTCGGTGACCGTGAGCTCGTAGCCGTACTTCACCTGCACAGGGGCAACCGGTCCCATGGCTGCGGATCACCTGCAGGCGCAGCTGAGTGCCTTGCTGGCGCAGGATGTCCTGGCGGGCACTGCACCCGTTGCCGTCGAGGTCCGGCCACGTCCCAGGCCCGAAAGCGTTGCGGCAGAAGTCATCCCCGCGTGAGCGATCGGCGACGGTCAGCTTCTGGAGCAGCGACCGGGCGGTCTTCGGGCCCGGCAGCGGGGCCAGGGTCGCGGGGATCCGTTCGCGGGGTATGGCAGTGTTGTCACGACAGCCCGCCGGCGCCGTCGCGGTGCCCCCGGTCTCCGTCGGCGGACCGGTCACCCCCGGTCGAGCAGCCCACCGCGGCTGCGGCGACCAGAACGGCGGCGAGCACAGCCCTGGGGAGGCGAGCACGCGGCATACGGAGAACTCCCGGGAATCGACTTGGGCTGCGGAGCGTTACGCGTCATACTGAACTACTCCACCGACAATGGTGGGGATCTTGACAAGTCCACAGCGTGATGGGTCGATCACCCTTCGGGGGTGATCGGTTTCGACATTGGTCGGTCTTCCAGGGGAAGCGGGTCGAGGACGCACGGTTATCTCGTGAACGCCCCGTGCAAACCAATAGGTGCCAACTCCAAGCGCACCGACTTCGCCCTCGCCGCCTGAGCGAGCCCGAAGTCCGTTGGCCTATGCCTGATCTCGGCATAGTCACCAGCGTCAGCTAGAGATCTTGCTGCGTCGTCATGTCGAGGGGCGGCGCGGGACTCCTACTCGACTGGGCCTGTCAGGGAACGTGTGCGCGCGAGCCCTGGGGCCGAGAAACTCCCTCAGCGCACTGCACCCGGAGAAGTCCTGGTTCGCCGTCAGTGGACGCGGGTTCGATTCCCGCCACCTCCACCAGCGCTCGGCTCGCCGAGCCGCTGGTCGACCCATCACGTTGTGGACGTGTCCAACTCGAGCGCCCACCGGTCGCCGTCGGGCACGAACCCCAGCTTCCCGTAATGTGGCGCCACCATGCCCGGCCGGGTTAGCACGCGGCGAAAACCCTTGCGCTGGAACAATCCCGAGTCGCGGAAGACGAACTTGCCGGGGGAGAAGTCGCGATACGGCGCGGTGACATAGTCCAGGTCGACCTGGGCTACCCCGTCCCCGATGTCGCGCACCAGCACCACTCCGCAGGTCGTGTCGCGCTTCTGGATCAGGTATGCCGCACCGGACTGCGGCCCCGCGAACCCCGGGTTGAACCGGGCGATGTCACGGCCGTTGCGCGCGAGGAAATGGGTCAGACTCGCGTCGTCGTGATCAACGGGGATCACCTCGTATGCCGTGCTGGCACTGGTGTTCTCGCGCTGCAGCTTGGCGATGTAATAGACGTTCAAGGCCGCAAGGACGCCGTTCATCGCCACCATCGACCAGATCCCCAGGCCCCAGTTGAAGACGAGCAACGTGATCGTCGCGGCCAGGTTGAGCAGGCGCAGCCGCAGGATGCGTGTCTGCATCACCGAGACGACGAGGAGCGCCGACCCGGCCCATCCGAGGATGTCGAGCCAGGACAACGGCTATGCCCAGGCCCAGCGGACGGTGACCTGGCACCGGATGGAGTTCTCGCCCATCTCGACCGGCATGTCGGCACTGGCGGAGGCCATCATCATCTCCCGTTTCGGGGCCCCGCCCGCGTGGAGCCCGCCTCCCGGACTCGGCGAGTCGACGACATACAGGACGGGGCCCAGCTCCCGACTGGCCAACTCGGCGAACTGGCGCGCCTTGGCGTTCGCGTCCTCGAACGCCAGCCGGCGGGCCTGGGTGAGCAGCGGGGACACATCGTCGATCTGCAGGCTGATGTTGTCGATGGCGAGGGCGTTGCCGACGGACTCGGAGAAGGCCGTGATGAGCGGCCCGACGAGGTCGCGCTCCCGGATGCGCAGCCGTATCGACTGCTGGGCGATGTACCCGCTGACGGAGACGCCCTCGCGGTCGTATTGCGGATACACCGATGCAGAGGTGGTCTGCAGGTCGGCCGGGGCGAGGCCGCGTTCGCGGGCGATGCCCACGATGGCGGTCATCGCGGTATCGGCCCGCGAGAGGGCTTCGGCAACGGACCCGCCCGGGGTCCGGACGGCGGTGTCGAGGACGACCACATCCGGCGGGGCGCTGGCGACCCCGGTACCGGTCATTTCCACGAAGGCATCCATGTGGTGCACAGTAGTGCCCGTCATGGACAACAGGGGGACGGCACGCATCGGCGCAAGCGCAGCGAGTCGTATGCCGCTGCCGCGCCTCCTCGTGTGGGTGGCCCTGATCGCGAGCCTGGTGGTGAACGTCGTCTTGCTCTTCATGCCCAGTCGGGGCGGGGAGCCGCTGTTTCCCTACGACGACAAGGTGATTCACTGTGTCCTCTTCGGCGTGCCGGCCTACCTCGGGTTGCGCGCGGGGCTGAAACCGGCCGTGTGGCTGCCCGCCATGGCCGGGTGGGCCGTCCTGAGCGAGATCCTTCAGGCGCACTTGACCGCGACCCGCTCGGGCTCGGTCTGGGACTGTTGTGCCGATCTCGTGGGCATCGGCATCGCCGTCCTGCTGGGGGCCGGATTCCGAGCCCGCTGACCGGCCGGTCCGGCACCGGCGCCGAGCCCCGCGAACGGCCGCGGCGCGCAACAATAGGACTCATGACCATCCCGGAGGATCTGACGGGCCGGCTGCTGGTTGCCACGCCGGAGATCGAGGACGGGATCTTCTGTCGCAGCGTCGTGCTCGTGCTCCATCACGGCACGGACGGCGCGCAGGGGGTCGTGCTCAACAAGCCCCTGGAGGCTGAGGTGGAGGCGATCCTGCCCGGATGGGGTGCGGTCGCGACATTGCCGGCGATGGTCTTCCAGGGCGGACCGGTCCAGATGGACTCGGCGCTCGGTTTGGTGTCGCTCGGCGACCTGCCGCCGGCCGATTCCCGGCTGCGCCGGCTCTTCGGCAGCATCGGCCTGGTCGATCTCGACAGCGACCCGCAGGTGATCTCGGGGCAGGTCTGCGCCGTGCGCATCTTCGCCGGTTACGCCGGCTGGAGCGCCAACCAGCTCGAGGGGGAGATCGTGGCGGGCAGCTGGTATGTCGTCGAGCGCGAACCCGCCGACGCCTTCGCCGCCGGCACCGACTTGTGGCGTGCGGTCCTGGCGCGCCAGCCCGGCCCGCTGGCGTTCGTCGCGGCATACCCTGCCGATCCCGGGCTCAACTGAGACCGGTCGCCTACGCTTTCTCCATGAGCGAGACTCCAGGACTGGACGCGCCGGCGGCCCCGAGCCGGCCGAGCACGAGCACCGCCACCCTCGAGCGGACCGAGGTCGTCCCCGAACTTCAGGAGCCGGGCGACCACGAGCGCTTCAGTCACTACGTGCGCAAGGAAAAGATCCTCGAGTCGGCGCTGTCCGGCGAACCGGTCGTGGCCCTGTGCGGCAAGATCTGGGTCCCCGGCCGGGACCCGAAGAAGTTTCCCGTCTGTCCGCTGTGCAAGGAGATCTACGACGGGCTGCGCGACCCCCAGGACGGCGAGGACTAGGACGCGCAGCGTATTTGCGCAGGTCCGGGCCGATGTATCAACCTCCCAGCCCCCCAAACGATGTGAGACACCGCTAGATTCGCAGGCAGGTGTTTCAGGGAGGAGCACCGTCCGGGGGGCGTTCATCCGGCTCTTCGGGGAAGATCAGGAGAGGGAAGTAATGAATCGCAAGATCGCATTGACCATCCCCAGCGTCGCAGCGCTCGCCGCGGCCGGTCTCGTCGCCACACCGGCCCAAGCCCGCCCGGTCGCCGGCGACGGCGCCACCGCG